>JAEPQB010000010.1 GCA_017640725.1 Kordiimonadaceae bacterium
GTGGCATGGACGTATCGGACGCCAAGCGGCTGAAGGCGCTTGAAGAAGAGAACGCGAAGCTGAAGAGGCTTCTGGCGAAGCAGATGATGGATGTATCGACGCTTCGTGAGATGCTGACAAAAAACTTCTGACGCCCGGCTCCAGGAGAAAAGCCGTGAGTTGGGCAATCGAGATGAAGGACTATTCGCAGCGGCGGGCCTGTGCCCTGGTCGGCATTGCGCCGCGCGTCTTCCGTTACCAGTCGAGCAGGCCGGACGATGCCGGTCTGCGACAGCGCTTGCGGGACCTGTCATCGGAACGGCGACGGTTCGGCTATCGCCGCCTGCACCTGCTGTTGAAGCGCGAAGGCGTGGCGGTGAACTGGAAGAAGCTCTACCGGATTTACAGGGAAGAGCGTCTGACGGTTCGAAAACGCGGCGGCAGGAAACGAGCCTTGGGTACGCGAGCGCCAATGGCCATTCCACAGGATCCAAACCAGAGATGGTCACTCGACTTCATGTCGGACACGCTGGTCGATGGACGCCGCTTCCGCATCCTGTGTGTCATCGACGACTTCAGCCGGGAATGCCTGGCGACCGTCGTGGACAACTCGATCTCGGGCGAACGTGCCGCTCGCGAACTGGATGCGATCGCCGAAAGGCGCGGCTATCCCTGCATGGTCGTCTCCGACAATGGCACCGAACTCACCTCGAATGCCATGCTCGCCTGGCAGCAGAACCGCAACGTCGAATGGCATTACATTGCGCCCGGAAAACCGATGCAGAACGGCCTCGTGGAAAGCTTCAACGGCAGGCTGAGGGACGAGTGCTTGAACGAGCATCTGTTCCGCAGCTACCGCCATGCCCGGCAGATCATCGAAAA
>JAEPQB010000011.1:0-249 GCA_017640725.1 Kordiimonadaceae bacterium
CCCGCGCCCTGTTCAACCTGACCCATCTCCTCTTCGATCGCCTCAACCGCTGTGACCACCCCACCAAGTTCGCCCGAGACGCCCTTGGCGTTGTCCGAGGCACCATCCATGCTGGAGGCGATTTCGTTGGTGGCTGAGGATTGCTGGCTGACCACGGAGGCCAGATCGGCGAGCGTTTCGTTGATTTCGCCGATGACCTCGTGAATGCCGCCAAGCCCGTCGGCAGCGCCGGACGATGCCTCCTGAATC
>JAEPQB010000011.1:259-736 GCA_017640725.1 Kordiimonadaceae bacterium
GGCCGGAAATCTCTTCGGTGGCCCTGCCGGTTTGTTCGGCCAGAGATTTGACCTCCGAGGCAACGACGGCAAACCCGCGGCCGGCCTCGCCAGCGCGTGCGGCTTCAATTGTGGCGTTGAGCGCCAGCAGGTTGGTTTGCTCGGCGATGTCGGAGATCAGCTCGATCACGCGGTGAATGGCATCAGCACGCTCGACCAGAGACCGCACGGTGACCATCGCCGTTTCCGCGCTTTGCGCGCCGGATTGCGAGCGTTCGCGCGAAGCGTTGAGCCGTGTCGAGATCTCAGCGATGGACTGATCCAGTTCCACCGTTGTTGCCGCAACCGATGCAATGCGGTCAGCTGCTTGGCCGGCATTGGCCGTGATCTCCACGGCGCGACCTTTGCTCGACTGCGTCTTGTGGCCAACCGATTGAGCCGCGCCGCCCAATTGCTCAGCCGTTGCACGCAGATTGGAGATGACCGCCGAGGCGCGCT
>JAEPQB010000012.1 GCA_017640725.1 Kordiimonadaceae bacterium
GGGAGCGGGTTTGAAAGGGTTCTCGTCATGAAACCCAATGGCTGCACTAAGGGCGACCGCGGCAGACTACATGCGGCGGGCGGGCATGGCGAATACGGTCTGCCGTGCCGGGACAGACGGGAGACGCGGTGGTGCGGACACGGGTGGGTTCCGGCAAGCGACCGGATCGGCCGGGTCGCCAAAGGGGACGGGTCCGCCGGCACCTGCCGCCGGCCTGTCAATGTGGACCGGTTGCCGGATTGCAACTGGGCGATCGGCTTGGTCTTTGGCGCGCTGGGCGGCGGATCGCCGGCCGTCCGTTGCTATGACGGCCTCTCGCGAAAGCCCGCTGCTCGGGCCCACTTTGCGTTGGACGCCCGCGCAACGCTTTGTTATGGGAACGCTGCACAAGCGCGGCACCCGTAGCTCAGCTGGATAGAGCGCTGCCCTCCGAAGGCGGATGTCAAGTCTGACGATAGCGAAAGGTGCTGGAAGAAAGAAGTGACTAAACAACGGATTGAGCGGATATCGGGTTCGCTCTTCAACTAGCCGAAAATC
>JAEPQB010000013.1 GCA_017640725.1 Kordiimonadaceae bacterium
ATTTTCGTTCCCTGCCTGCGCAATCGGGCAGGGGACACCCGGCTTGCAGAACCAATAAAAACAAACGGGTCTGCAACGCCACGGAGGAAACAACTGTTTCGCGATTTTTCTGATCGCGTCCTGTCTGGGAACGGACCCGTAAAAAAACAAACAGGGTTCTTGGGGCGCGTTCGGGCATAAGTCCGTCAGACCACACAAGTGGCAAGGACATAAAAATATCAGATCAAGGAGGTATCTCGGATGTCAAAGCTGAGAGGTGGCCTGATTCAAATGAGCCTTAAGGGTTCAACCGATCAGTCCCCCGAAGAAATCCGCAAGGCCATGATCGACGCGCACCTGCCCTATATCGAAGAGGCGGGCAAAAAAGGTGTGCAGGTTCTGTGCTTTCAGGAAGTATTCACCCAGCCCTATTTCTGTCCGAGCCAGGACAAGAAATGGTACGCGGCCGCAGAAAAAATCCCTGATGGCCCGACCACACAGCTGATGTGTGAGTTGGCCGCCAAATACAAAATGGTGATCGTTGTTCCGATCTAT
>JAEPQB010000014.1 GCA_017640725.1 Kordiimonadaceae bacterium
GCCGCATGTGGCCGCGAACTATGTCGAGCACCTGTCGCCAACCAACATTCTGGGCATTCGCGGGATCGGCGAACTGGGGGCCAATGGTGCGCCCGCGGCGATTGCCAACGCGGTCTTCGACGCCCTTGCGCCGCTGGGCGGAGAGACCGCCGGTCTCGGCCCGCCCTTCTCGGCGCACCGCGTCTGGCAGGCGATCCGGAAGATGACGAGTTGACCATTGTGTCGTTCCGCCGAATTGAGGTATCTCCGGCGGCGCGTTGGGGCGTCGCCAAGTGGTAAGGCAACGGTTTTTGGTATCGTCATTCGCAGGTTCGAATCCTGCCGCCCCAGCCATCTCCGCCCCTCCACGCCGCCGCATGACGTGATCCCCACGGGAGGGTGAAGATGACCGCGCCGCTCTATCCTCATCTGCCGGAAGGCATTCGCTCCGACCGCGCCGCCAATCGCAACGGCCTGGACATGCACTATCTGGAGGCGGGCCGTGCAGGCGATCCGGTCATCCTGCTGCTGCACGGGTTTCC
>JAEPQB010000001.1 GCA_017640725.1 Kordiimonadaceae bacterium
ACCTGGGCAGTCTACGTGTGCGTAGTGACGACCTTCTGTTTCATACTCAACGTGTGCTGTAGAAATCGTGATACCGCGCTCGCGCTCCTCTGGAGCCTTGTCGATGTTCGCAAAATCAACCGCTTCACCAGATCCAGCTTCCGCCAGAACCTTCGTAATCGCAGCTGTCAACGTGGTCTTACCATGGTCAACGTGACCAATCGTACCAACGTTACAGTGCGGCTTATTACGCTCAAACTTCTCTTTAGCCATTGCCCGTCTATCCTTGCAAGCAACACGCCCCGACGTTTTGGTTTCCAAACCGTCATGGGCGAACATTTAGTTAACCCAGCAGAGGCCCACCCTGGACCGCTACGCTATGTTTGCCCGAGAGGGACTTAGTTGGAGCGGGTGAAGGGAATCGAACCCTCGTCGTAAGCTTGGAAGGCTTCTGCTCTACCATTGAGCTACACCCGCACAGGACCAAGCCGCTCTCTCGAACACAAACAGCCTCCACAGCCACGACTTGTGCCCGGGAAGCGATAAATGGTGGAGGGGACAGGATTCGAACCTGTGTACGCATACGCGGCCAGATTTACAGTCTGGTGCCTTTAACCACTCGGCCACCCCTCCGCGCAAGACACGCCCGAAACCCTGGGCGCGACGTGAGGCCGCAATATGCCCATATCTTTGACCTTGTCAACATCAACTTGGCCGCGCTAAGCACTTTTTTACGGAGCTTTGGAAAACACAGGATTTATTGCGCGTCTTGCGCACTATAGAGGAACCCACGAGGTATGTCAGCGAACCGCAACAAGCGCCCCAGGCAAGCCAAACGATTGGACGCAAAACGACCTGCTCAGCAGCGGCCGGACAGGTCAAGCAATCGTCAACATTCGGGACCTGGAAGTGAGTTTCGACTGAAGCACCCTGCCAACGTTCTACTTTATGGCCGGAATTCCGTTGAAGCTGCGCTTAAAAATCCGCAGCGCGAGCATGTTCGGTTGATGGCAACACCTAAGGCTCTCGAGGGCATTGCAGACTTGGTGGCTAAATCGGGTATTCGAGCTCAGGCTCTGCCCTCCGCAGAAACGCTGGCGCATCTGATACCCTCCGGCGCGCCGCATCAGGGCCTGCTTCTTGAAGTCAAACCGCTAGACGGTGGCGTGGTTGAGGATTTGACACCGCTTTCGGACAAAAAAAACATCGTCTTGATGCTGGACCAAGTCACCGACCCACAAAATGTTGGCGCTTGCCTGCGTTCAGCGGCAGCGTTCGGTGCGCGCGCAGTCATAACGCAGGATCGCAACAGCCCCGCAGAAACCGGCACATTGGCTCGAGCAAGTGCCGGTGGCCTGGAGGTTGTGCCATGGATTCGCGCTTCAAACCTAGCTCAGGCGCTGGATACGCTCAAAGACATGGGTTATTGGCACATGGGACTCGACGGCAGCACCGATACCTCAGTCAAAAGCGCAGACCTTGGAAACAACATAGTCCTCGTAATGGGATCGGAAGGTAAAGGTCTAAGGCCACTGGTGCGCAAGCATTGTGATGTGATTGCGAAAATACCGATGACTGGTGCGGTGGAAAGTCTCAACGTATCAAACGCGGCCGCGATCGCGCTTTACGAACTTACTCAGTAGCGAATTGGCAACAAAGGCAACTTGCGCTTCTTCCGAGCAAGTGCCCAGCCGCCTTTGACCCAAAGCCGCTTGTACCGTGGGTGGTTGCCGACAAGCAGTTCCCACGTGCGTTCTACCGGGCTGGTTTTTTGTTCCTCAATTGGCATTTTTGCCGCCCAAGGCTTGCCTTCCGCTGTCCAGTTAAAGTCATCAAAAAGAATGAGGCCGCCATCAACTAGCAACTGGTCCACCAGGTAAAACGCAAACCCGGTATCACTCCAATTGTGCCCACCATCCAAGTAGCAAAAATCGAATTTCCGACCTTCTTCAATGAATTTCATCAGGCGCCACAGGTAAGTGCGCTCCTCAAATATCGGCTGCACATAGCCTGCAAGGCCAAGCTCATTGGCAAGCTCTTCAATGTTTGGTGACTTGTCCTTTGCGATCACCTTGTCAATCGTGGTCAGCGTGCCGCCGCCCATCTCATCAAGCATGGCAGCCATGTACATGGATGAGACGCCGTGGAAGAAACCCAGTTCAAGCAGCTGGCTGCATCCGTACTTCCTGAGGATAGTCCGCAAACGCTCCGCTTTCTTGAGCGTCATGTAAGGCAAGTCACCGACGTGATCCGCAACAGTTTGCAGCTCCATAAAAAATCCCAATTGATATAGTGATTGCTATGAGTTTGCTCGATAGCCTAGTTTGCACTCTAACGCCAGCCTAAGAGGAGCCTAAAGTGCTGTACAACGTCGAAGAAATTGTTCGAGCACTTGATTTAAAGCCACACCCCGAAGGTGGGTATTACCGACGCACCTATAAACATCAAGAAGGTCCTATGGGCCCTGACGGCACATCTCGTGGCTATGCCTCAGCCATCTATTTTTTGCAGATGCCTGACTTCAGCCGCTGGCATCGCACAGACGGCGACGAATTATGGTTTTGGCATGCAGGTGCGCCGCTGACCCTAGAGTTACGCCGCGATGATGTCAGCGTTGAAACCAAGAAACTGGGGTTAAATCTTGAGGCTGATGAACAACCTCAGCTTCTGGTACCTGCTCACCGATGGCAACGGGCAAAAAGCGAAGGCGACTGGACACTGGTAAGCTGTTCCGTCAGCCCAGGGTTTTTGTTTGACACTTTTGAGATGGAACATGACTGAGCAGGCAGACCAAACGCAGCTTTTGCCTGAGGTGGACATGGAGTTTCAATGTCGTTGCTGTGGTCACCCGGTCTGCAGCGAAACATTCAAAGTGCGAGAATGCGATCTGGGCATCGGGTCTTGGCATTGGTATGGCCGCTGCGAAAGCTGCAAGGCAATTTCCATCCTTCAAATACCCGATGACCTTTTCAGGTATTACGGTGGTGGCGATTATTATTCCTTGCAAAATTCAGATGCAGGAAGCGCGGTTGGAACCGGTTGGAAGGCAAACCTGCTCCGCAAGGCATATTTCGGGCGCGGTCCGATATGGTCGCTTGTAGCAAACGCAATTCGGGCAAACGTTAACTACAAACATCTGCACTCAACGCTACAAGTTACCAGGCTGGCAGAACTCCCCTACGGCGCTCGTGTTCTTGATGTTGGCTGCGGCGCCAAAACCGCCTTTGATCAACTGAATGGTTTGGGTTTTTCAGCAATTGATGGGTGTGACCCATTTATCAAAAACTCAGTTAACCGGGACTATGGGACCATTTTCCAGTCACAGATCCATGACCTGAAACCCACTCAGAAATATAACCTGGTGCTCTTTTCCCACAGCCTTGAACATACCGAGGACCCAGTCGCCCAACTGACCGCCGCCACTCAGCTTTTAAATGAAACGGGACGCATTGCTGTTTTGATACCGATGGGAGACTGTGCGGAAATATCCAGATACGGCGCCTGCTCCACCTTGTTTGAGGCACCCCGTCATTTGTTTTTGCCTTCCCGTCAAAGCATGAACAGGCTGATAGACGAATGTAACCTTTCGATCGTTGCTACTAGATGGCACCAGTCTGCGAACACGCTCTTACGAAGTGAGTATATTAGCCAGCAACCCGCTACCGAGCGAATTAACTTCAGTCAAATAAGTGCAGGCTTGGAAACACTGATGCCGCCAAACAAAGTGGAAGAGATAAAGCAGCTGCAAGCGAATTGGCATAACAGTGCCAAAAACGCAGCAGTTGGCCTGTATATTCTTACCCCAAACCCCAAACGCTAACCAGAAACCAAAAAAGGCCGCCCTACTGAGCGACCTTTTTGTTTTTCTTTATGGGCTTCTGGTTAAGACGCACGCTTCCTCAGCTCAATGGAGCCATAGAGGAATGCCGCGGCAATCACGAGCCCAACCCAGAACTGGATACTTCCGAGCGAGTAGCTGAGGGCTACCCCCTGCAGGCCGCCAAAGATCAGGGCCAAAAAGTCTGCAGGGCCATCGATATCAGCATGGATGCTATCGTAAGCATAAACCTGCCATCCACCCAGCTGAATACCAATCCAGCGCAGGAATGTTGTTGTTTCAAACAGGATACCTTCAACAGCCGCGATGATCGCTGGCGGCATCAGGGCCCACATGATCGGCAACCGGGAGGCATAAGCCGACACAAACAACACCCAAGCCAACACGGGCAGCACCCACAGCGTCATCGTCAAATACAGGGTCGCAAAGTAAAACCATGTCCCGATCATGGAAGCCAGAGGCCACAACTCAAGAACTGGTCCGCCCTGAAAAAGCACAACAATGCTTAAGAAAAGAGCGACAATCAGTTGCGATGCAATCGCGATGGCCAGGAATATCACCGGCGCCAGAAAAACAGGTGTTGCAAACTTCACCAGAACTTCTTGCCAGTCATCTACAGGCATTGACTTCCAAAACAGAATGGAGCGGTCCCGACGTTCTTCATAGAGGGCGCTCAGCAGTGTGAAGAACACTACGAATGGCAAGGCCACCCAGCTAATGCCGCCCATCACCCAGTAACTGAGTGTTACAGCTGCAGGCAATTCCGTTTCACCGCGGCGAGAGGCTGCGGCTTCATCAAGAGCTTGACCAAGGTTTTGGATTTCATGGTCATCGAACACACCATCAAACTCGATCGTTGCCCCGAACCCGATGGTTGAAACAATCACCAGAAAGATGGACAGTGCCGCCAGAATAACTGGCACCCGCAGGTATCCGTTTTGTCCGTCAAGGAACTCGCGTTTAATGAGAGCGGGAAAGATATTCATTACCCTTCTCCTGTCATGGTCGCCACGAATATGTCTGCAAGGCCCAGGCGGCGTGTTTCGCCCAATTCGGCCAGCTTTTCGCGGTCGATGTTTTTATAAATACACGTCGTTTTACCGAAAGTGACCCCTTTGGAGATTGGACCCAGTTTCTGGGCTTCCTCTTCCATCCCGGGAGTGACCATTACCTCAATGAACTGCTGTGTGAGCGCGTCCATTTCTGCTTCAAGAACAATTTCGCCGTCCTTGATAAACATCACATCTGAGAGGATATGTTCGATTTCTTCCACTTGGTGCGTTGTCACAATCACCGTGCGGTTTTCATCAAAATATTCTTCCAGAAGTGCCGCATAAAACTGTTTGCGGAATATGATATCAAGACCAAGCGTTGGCTCGTCCAGAACCAAGAGCTTCGCGTCAATTGACATAACCACAGCCAAATGCAGCTGTACTGTCATACCTTTTGAAAGGGCACGAACTTTGCGATCAAGCGGAACATTGGTGCGATTGAGAAATTCCATCGCTTTCGCGCGATCAAATCGAGGGTGCACACCCTCAACATAATCGAGCACCTCGCCAACCTTCATCCATTTCGGCAGTGTCGCAACATCCGCAATAAAGCAGACATCCTGCATCAACTTGCCGCGCTCCGTCGACGGATCACAGCCCATTACCGAAAGCTCGCCCTCAAAAGAACTGAGGCCAAGCACCGCATTTAGCATGGTTGTTTTGCCGGCGCCGTTCGCACCAATCACACCCAAAATCCGGCCCAGTGGCACTGAAAATGTGGATGGCCTTAGCGCGTGGAAATCACCATAAGACTTTGAGAGGCCGCGTGCTTCAATAACTGTTTCAGTCATAACTGCCCCCCTTAATTAGCAGTGCTGTTTTTCAACAGCGTTTCTGCATCCAAACCAAGCCGACGAATGGTGTCCATCACCCGCGGCCACTCTTCATTCAAAAAGCGATCACGCTCTGCTTCCATGAGCTTCGAGCGCGCGCCATCAACGACGAACATGCCTAGTCCGCGTTTCTTCTCAACCAAACCGTCCATAACCAGCTCCTGATAGGCTTTTGAGGCAGTGATAGGATTTATTTGCAAATCCACAGCGACATTTCGAACCGACGGCAGGGCCTCGCCCTCCCGCAGGGATCCTTCCATGATCGCTGCTACTACCTTGTCCTTCAGTTGCCGGTAGATCGGCTGGTCTTCCGTCCAATCCGGCGTCATACTTCCTCCCTCCGCTTAAGCCGCAAGGCCGATACGGTTAACAATGACACCGCGCTCGACGATGGTTGACGCAAGCAGGCCAGTTTGGCGCGCAATACGGCGACTACGACGAACAGTCCGTTTGGTTGTTTGGTAGGTGCGGGTTGTCATTTACTTTCTCCTCGCTGTGGCCCGATTTTGGGCTCTGTTATTTGGCCGCTTTTTTTGGCCATTATGATTACTGTCGTTTTATTTTGTCTGTCGTTTCTCGGGCCTTTGGCCTCTTTTGGGGAGGGGGCCGGTTGCTCTTTGGCATCCCGGCTCCCCTGTTGCTCCTCGCTGTAGTGGCCGGTTGACCGGCTCTATTATTATCGTCTGTCGTGCTCGGGCCGTGTTGTTATTCTTCTGACCTCGTTCCGGCTCTTCCTCGCTGAACCCGTTGCGGGTTGTGCCCTTGTTTTTTGGTCGATTTCGACTTCTGTTTGGGCGTTTTATCGTGCCGGTGTATTAGTCATGTAGTACACCCACTCTTGTTTGGCAATAGCGGAATTCGAAATTCTCGCCAAATATTTTCTAGTGCATTGTTTTAATTAGATTTTACTTTACACTGGTCGAAACATTGAGCAGCCTTTAGGTGTTATACCTGCTGTATAACACCATCGGCTAAACCTCGTAACCGAACAAAAATTGGCTATTTTGATTCGGTACTTCACCCAGAAATTCAGATAACCCAAATGTCATATGGACTTTCTGTGTCGTCTGATATCTTCTGCGCTTAGCGATCAATCCACTTCGAAGGTATGTGATGAAAAAATTGTTTATGGCAGCGCTGTTGGCTGCATCGTCAATTGTCGGTTTTGGCGCCAGGAGTGAAATGGCGCACACTGCTTCTGAAGTGACATTCGCTTCCTTCAATGTGTCGTTCGCGCACGACGGTGACCCGACAGAGAATTTCGAACAGTGGGTTGGATTCATGAACCTTCCCGTCGCAAAACAAGAAAAATTGCTGACCATTTGGAGAACCGGGACCCTGGAAGGTAGCGAGCTAAAGTTGGCGGAACGCATCATCCAGATTCGTAACATTGCGGCCATAATTCAAAAAAATCGCCCGGACGTGCTGCTGTTGACAGAGTTCAATAATGACGGAACGGCGGAGAGCGATGCAGCGCTTTCTGGGTTCCAAGCAAATTACCTGGCGCATCCGCAAAGCATGAACAGTGTGGATGGGGGTGACCTTCTGGAGCCAATCTCATACCCATTTGTGCAAAACTACCCAACCAACACGGGCCTCTTCTCTGGGTTTGACCTTGCAAACAACGGCACTGCTGATGCGACTGACCCCGATGACGCGCAAGGTTTCGGTTTTTACCATGGTCACTATGCCTTCGCACTGATGTCCAAGTATGAGATCGATACCGCTGGCACGCGGACATTCCAGTCTTTCAAACGGTCTGATTTTGCAGGCGCCAGCAATCCAACCGTCGCGCCGGTTTTTGAAGCCCAAACATGTGATGAAATCGAAACGACTTTTGGTGTGCGATGCGGGGAGCCCTGGTACACGGATGATGAGTGGGATGCACTGCGTTTGTCTTCAAAAAACCATGTCGACGCTCCAATCATAATCCCAACTAAGAATGGCACAAAAACAATCAATGTTTTGCTGGCTCACCCCACACCCTCTGGTTTTGACAAAGCCTCCGACAACAACAAGTTTCGCAATAGCCAGGAAATCGAGTTCTGGCTGCGCTATATTGAGGGCGCAGATTATATCTATGACGACCAAGGGCAATACGGCGGTTTCGCGGGCGATAGCTTTGTAATTATGGGAGACCTGAATGCTGACGCCATTGTCGGGACTGGCTCTCAGGCGCCGTACAATGGCATTCGGAAACTGATGAACAACAAAAGGGTCAATCACGCTGTAAGCCAAGTCACTGGCGGGTTTGCACCCATCAGCCAGGGCGCAGCGGAAGCTCTAAACCCAGCCACCTCGTGGTCTGGTTCGCACCCCTACCCTGAAATTCGCTCTGCCGTTTTTGGAAGCAGAGTAGATTACGCGGTGCCTTCTGCAGACCTGGAAGTTGTTAGTGCTGGCACTTATTGGCAGCCTGTGGGAGCACCCGGCCGTTTGCTGTTTAATGACGCTCGTGTTGGATACGGTGACAGCAAGTCAATCTCCAGTGACCACCGATATGTGTGGTCTACGGTAAAGATTGACTGACCGGGAATATTGGACTGAAGACTAGTAGGACGTGAGGCAAGCGACCTGGACGCCTTGCGCACGCACAAGGTCGGCCCCTCCCAAATTGGACAGGTCAACTATGAAGCAAGCGTCTGCAACAATGGCTTCACCCTCCCGAAGGAGCTTGATAGCAGCTTCTGCTGTGCCGCCAGTCGCGATAAGGTCGTCGACGAGAAGGACATTTTCGCCTGGCGAAACTGCATCTACGTGCAGCTCCAGAAAGTCCGTGCCATATTCCTTTTTGTAAGCCTGCGTTCGGGTCTCATAGGGTAATTTGTCGGCTTTTCGGATGGGCACAAATCCTGTCTGCAAGCGATCCGCCAGTACGCCGCCCAAAATGAAGCCACGGGCTTCAATACCTACGACCTTGTCAAATGACCTTCCCTCGTATTGGGCGGCGAGCTCGTCGGCCAATCGATTGAAGGCGACAGCATCCTGGAACAGGGTTGTCATGTCGCGATACTGAATACCAGCCAGCGGATAGTCCGGAACAGTTCGAATATGGTCTTTGATCCAAGACATGCTGCGCCTCCGGGTAACAGAGTTAGAAATTCAAGTTAAAGCTAAACAAGCCAACAACGATCGCAAACCAGACAACGCTTAGGCACGACAGTACCAGCAGAACGGCACAAAGCTTGGTGAACCAGCCGTGCCACCGTGTCAATTTCACATAAGCTGACCAGCCAGCCAATACTGTGGCCAGCACGGGCAAAACCGCCGCTAAGTACAAGAATAGCAACCGGGTTTCATTCCTTGCACCTTCAAAATTATAGAAGTTACCTGCGATCCAGGAAATGAACCAAGCCCAAGCACCCAAATAGACAAGCACTAACAAGGATGCGATCGGTGCTGCCCTGTAGGCAAGTTCGTCTTTACCTTCATACGGAAAACCAATCTCAAACCGCCGTCTTGCATACGCGCGCACAGGCCACGCGAAGAAAGTAAACAACAGCACAACGCCTGCCGATCCCAATGTCGGGTTCAACCAAGCTGACGAGCGGTGCCAAGGCACAGGTGTGAAAGCGAAAACAGCCGGTTCAGTTGCGATGGCTTTGACAACACCATTTTCCACACGCGCTGCGACCCGCCGGCCGGAAGCCGATTGCCACACCCATGGCTCAATCTCGCGCAAGGGCTCCATATTGCCTGCAAAATCGAGGGCAAGAGGCATGAGAAGCTCATTTTTGTCGTTCATAGACACTTTGAACTGGCTACCAAACCGCGCGATTGCAAAGGCGCTGCTACTGGCCGCACGCGTGGTTTCATACACGCCAACCATTGCGCGCCCATGCTCTTCAGCGGTCGACCGCACACGCGGCGTTCTTTTTCGCTCTGGGAAATAGCGATCAGTAAATCCAGTGAGTAGATTTTGACGAACAGGCCCAGCTTTTGGGCCACCCATGCTATTCATGGAAATGAATATGCCAACGTTCTGGTCAATAAAAAGGTTCAGGTCTGAATGGAACCAGATGGTGTCGCCGCCATGGCTGACAATGCGCTGGCCATTGCGGTCACTCCGGTAAAACCCAAGGGCAAAGCCATTGATTGGTGGAAATTGATTATCAATCGATTGATGCATTTCGCGCGTTGTTTCTGGCCGCAAAAGACCGGCACCGCCGTTCAGGTAGGCAATCATGAACTTGGCGACATCTGATCCAGTGGCGGAAAGTGCCCCTGCAGGCATGGGCATCACAATCTCGAATGTTTTTGCTTTGCCATCAGACGCAGTGCGGTACCCCTTGGAAAGCCCTGCAGCGAGTGTGTCTGGAAGAGGTTGGCGAAAACTGGATCGCGTCATATTAAGCGGCGTGAAGATGTGATCTTCGATGTAAGTTTCGAAACGCTTTCCTGAAACACGCTCGACAATATAGCCCGCCAATGCAGAGGCATAATTTGTGTAGCCAGGCATTGTGCCCGGTTCAAACATTTGACCAGGAATATGGGACACCAGATACTTGCGAAGGTCCCCTTCCTCAAACCGTCGGTTTTCTACAAATATATCCTTGAGCGCTTCTTCGAATCCGGCTGTATGGGTCATAAGGTGGCGCACAGTAATTGTGCCTTTTGGGGCGGCGATCTGATAATCGATATAATTCTGAACGTCTGTATCGAGGTCAATTTTTCCTTGTTCAACCAGCTGCATTACTGCGGTCCAGAGAAACAATTTTGAAATTGATGCAGGCCTGAACAATGTGGCGTTGGGGTCGACGGGGATTCGATTTTCAATATCTGAATACCCGTAGCCTTTTCCCACCAATACTGCGCCGTCCTTAACGACGGTTACCACCGCACCGGCAACATCAGCCGTTTTGAGCGCGTAAGGCAGATATCCATCTAGCCAGGCAGTAACATTTTCAGCTGTCAGTGGTTCTGGCTGAACCTGCCTTTGTGCTGATACCCCTTGGGTTCCAGCCAAAAACAGTGAAATGACACAGAAACATTTTGCGAATAATTGCATCGCCGCTCCCCTTGAGTGGTGGACATAAATAAACCACCAAATTCCCCAAGGGAAAGTCTAGCCAAGATTGATGAAGCGCGCCAGCAACAAGGGACCAAAAGTTGGCCGAAGCCTCAATTGTTGGTTTGTAGCATTGCCTTGCCTAGAAATGATAAAAACGGCTCCCAAGCGTGGTCCATAGGGGCGCCTGTCACAGACTGTCGCAACATCAGGGACCCATGGCGGCCATTTTCTATCTCCAGATAAGGGATCGATTGGGCCTCAAAAGCTTTTGCCTGTGCCTGAACACTTTCAATCGCCATTTCCCTATCGGGACGCAGCGCCATCACCGGTATTGAGAGTTGATCCAGTATTTCTTCCGGCCTGCAGCCCTCCATTGGCTCACCGGAAGCCGGTGAAAAGGCCACAACACCTTTAAGCTGATCAGGAAAGTCGGCAGCAAGTTTAACGACAAGAGCCGCACTAAAACTGCTCCCCACAGCCATAATAGGCCCCTGTGTATGCTGCTGCGCCCATTCGAGCGAGGCAACCAAGTCAGGATAGGCTTCACAATAACTATATTCGCGCCCTTCAAGTGCCAATTGTGTCTTATTGGGCGCGCCTAGACGGTCGCTACCTGAACGAAGGTCTACCGCCAAAGTATTGTAGCCTTCCTCGTTGAGACGTTCGGAAGTTTCCTGATATTCGCCTTGGGCTGAAGCGCGCGCCATATGAAACAATAGTATTGTTGGAGCCGCTGATTTGTCTGCAGCACGGCTGTCTTGCCAGTAAGCATGCACTTCAACATTATCCGAAGTTCGATAGGTAACTTCTTCGTCTGCAGTCGCCCGCATTGGTACCAAAAGCAAACTCAGCAAAGCCAGGCAGATAACACGGTGCATGAGCAGTCTCCATTCAGCTAGGGCCAAGCTAGCACAAATTTCGTTACATCGTATCTCACCTTACGTTTAGGTTGAATTAATCCACTAGGGCTCGACAACGTAAAAAAAACGAAATGCCGGCCCAGGCACACTCAGAAATCATTAACGATTTTGATGTATTCAAAATCTACGAAAGCTTTAGGGGGCTTTTCGGAGTTGGTAAGCTGTTAAAAAAACTGAGTAATATGTTGAGAGGCGATCCACGCAGATTGTGGGTCAGGTACGCCGTTGCCATTGGCTTAATCGCCTCACTGGTGACTTTTTCCCATATTGTATCATTACAAGCGACCCGCACAGGGGACGAGATGTCAGCTGCTATTGATGTTAGCGGGCGTCAACGCATGCTCAGTCAACGAATTCTGTTTTTTGCTTCTGAAGTGTACAGCGGAAAGTCGCTTCTAAATGGCTCTGCCAAAACCGATCTGGTGACTGCGATCGATTTGTTTGAACTGTCACACAATGCCCTCACAAGAGGCGGCAGTCTGGGTCTTTCTGGCGAACTTTCCAATGACCTGGACCAGTTATACTTTTCAAATTGCTCTGGCTGCAGGCTGGACCAAAGGGTTCACGAATATGTGGACGCCGCCAGAGTAATTGCAGGTGTTACAAATGGCAATATTGATGAAGCCTGGCAGGCCTTGATTTCAGCCGGGCGGCAGGAGCTGTTGGACTCGCTCAATCAGGCAGTGCAGCTGTTCGAAGCTGAGTCCGTTAGCTCTATCCAAGCCCTTCGCACCATAAGCAATTTCGGCTACATCTTTGCCATTGCAGTTTTGGTTCTGGAAGCACTGATCATTTTCATGCCAGCACACCGAACCATCGTGTCTGCACTCGATAACCTTGAAGATAAAAACGCCGACCTGCAGGCGTCAGAAGAAATTGCGGTTAAGCGTTTTCATGAGGCGGAAAAAGCCCGCATTCGTGCGGAAAAAGCTGAGAAAATCAAAGCTGACTTTATTGCGACCATGTCCCATGAAGTGAGGACACCGATGAACGGTGTTCTTGGCATGCTTGACCTGCTGCTGCGAGCTGACTTGCAAAACGAGCAGAAAGAACGGGTGACACTTGCACGGGACAGTGCACGCAACCTCATGACCCTTTTGGAGGATATGCTCGATTTCACTAGGCTTGATATGGGCCACGTGCAAATCAAACAAGTTCCGTTCAGTGTGGCCCAGGTCGTGGATTCTGTTGTCGCCATTACAACGGCAGAAGCCCAGCGCAAAAAACTTGAGCTGAGCTACACCATCCAGGCCGGTGTGCCTGGCTGGATAGTCGGTGACGCATTGCGCGTACGCCAGATGCTGACGCATCTTGTCGGAAACAGCTTGAAATTCACCCAAATCGGCTCTGTTCGTATCCTGTTGGAGTATGATGGTTCTGACGAAGATGGAACCCTCTTCGTGAGCGTCGTTGATACAGGCGATGGCATAGCGCCAGAAGTTGTTGACACTATTTTTGAGCGATTTGAGCAAGGCGAAAACGGATACACAAGAGCTCAAGACGGTGCCGGTGTAGGTTTGGCTTTGTGCCGTGAACTGGTTGAGCTGATGGGTGGCAGCATATCAATTGATAGCGAACTGGGTTCTGGCTGTATTGTGAAACTTGCCATCCCCGCCAAGCCGGTCAGCGAAGAAGACGCGCGTATTTTTGAAAAATCGCAGGACATCGAAGCTCTGACACTCGATCGAAGCATGCGTGTCCTGATAGTGGAAGACCACCCTATCAATCAGAAAATCATCGAATCCTTCATGAAGGATCTTGGCTTTAGCAGTGTTGTTGCACACAACGGTGTTGAGGCGGTTGCCAAGCATCAGCCGGGCCTGTTTGATCTGATTTTGATGGATATTCATATGCCTCAAATGGATGGCCTGACAGCCAGTCAGCAGATTCGTGAGACCGACCCTGACGTCCCCATTGTGGCGGTGACGGCTGATATTGGCATCGGCGACCTAGGGACACACATTCATGCTGGCATGAATGACTTTGTCTCCAAGCCCATTGACCCAAACAATCTGCAACAGGTTCTGAAAAAGGTGTTGAGCTAACTCTCTGCCCCTTGAGCATTGATTAAACACAACGCTATACTGGCTTCATCAGGACACGAAATGATGAAACCTTTCAAACTTCTAATCCTTTTTGCCACCACTTGTTGGTCAATTGCAGCTACGGCAGATGACAAACCAATAGCGTCAAACCATATCGATGTTTCGGTCGGCAGCATGAGTATTCCATTCGCCTACGAGCAGAATGGCACAGGTGTTTACAACCAGATTTTCGACAAGTTGGTGGAAGGATATGAAGGGACCGTGGATGTCACCTTTTTCCCTTCGAACCGGCTGTCGCGGGCAGTTGAAGGCCGCCAAATCGATTGCCTCTACATTGCCACCGAAAGCGTTGCGAACAACGGAGGTGCCAACAGTCCGTATAGAGAGCTAGAATTTATTGGGCCCGTCAATTTGGTCTCCGTTGTGGTTTATCTGCCCGCAAACGCGGATGATGTTAATGAAATCACTGATCTGCAGGGGTTGAAAATTGCTTCAGACGTAAACCTGGTGCCGCTGATCAATAGGTTGGGCATCCAGGAGGATTTTGATCTGCAAAGCCAAATTCAGATGATTGAGTTGCTTGTCGCAGGCCGCGTGGATGCTTTGATCGGGTATGACTTCGACCTTGATTTCCTGACGCGCAAACAAGGGGTTAGAGACCAACTAAAGAAAGCAAGCATTAAACTGCTAACCATTGGGGATGGCATTGCTTGCTTTTCAAACGAGAGACTCAAGCCATTTCGGGATCATATGAAAGCGCGCCTGAAGCATATGACCGACTCGGGTTGGCTCGACGACGCTCTCAAGGACTACCGCTAGCACGAGCTTCTGAAGAGCACCGTTCTCTTCAGCTCATCCCATCAATCCTTCGGTTCGTCGCAACCCTGTCAAAGTCTGGCAACCGCAAACGATATGCCTGCGTGATACGCGGGCTGGCAAAGCCACCACACTGATGATGTATTTCTACATCAGTTAGAGATAAAAGCCCTGCGTTCACGGGATTGACGGCGGATTTTACTATATTCAACTATTTGGTTGAATATATAGTCCTGCGCCATGAAGAAAAGAGAAAAAGAAAGATACTGACAGTGAAACTAACACGTCAAAGTTTGGATAATCCCGCAGCTGTTGCGATTGTGGCAGCCGTGATCATGTTATTGGGGGTCGCCTCAATATTTCAACTTCCTGCACAGCTTCTGCCACAGATTCAGAAACCGATAATCTCAGTTGTGAACAGCTGGCCCGGCGCCTCCCCCGCGGAAATTGAAAGCGAAATAACCGTGCCGGTTGAAGAAGTGCTGCAAGGCACACCCGGCATGACTGAAATGATGTCTTGGAACATGGCCAACTTCGGCTTCATGCAGCTCGAATTTGCTATCGAGACCGACATGACACGGGCGCTGATTGACATCATCAGTCGCCTCAACCGCTTACGCCCTCTGCCCGCCAACGCCGAGAAACCACAGGTGATGATGGGGGAATGGGGCGATGCCAACGATCAGCTTATTGAATACTATGTCCAGCAGATACCCGGCACCGAGGACCGTGCGGCTGAAAACGGCAAATACCTCCGTGATGTCATCAAACCTCAGTTGCAGTCACTCTACGGTGTATCTGAAATCCAGTTCGACGACGGCAACGGTGGGCTTGGCGATCAATTGCAGATCATTTTTGACCCCTACCGCGCCGCGGAACTGGGTATCGACATCGCGCGTGTTCCTGCACGCATTGGTCGCTCTGCTGATATATCCAGTGGCATGGTCGATGTCGGCCGCAGACAATATACCGTGCGCTATGAGGGCCGATATGATGCCGATGAGCTTGCGGACCTGATTCTCGAATGGCGCAATGGCTTACCCATTAAACTGGGCGACATTGCCCGCATTGAAATCGGCCCTGGTCGCGCAGACGGATTTATCTATCAAAACGGTAACCGTGCCTTCCGCCTGGGCGTTTCAAAAACAAACGATGCAAATGTGCTTGAGGCACTCTCGGTCGTGAAAGCACGCGTTGACGAGTTAAACGCGGGCGAGTTCAAAGATCGCGGCCTTGTTGCTCAATATAGCTTCGACCCTGGCCTGTATATTGATCGTTCCATCAACTTGCTCGGCAGCAATTTGGTGATCGGTATGTTGCTCGCGATAACTGTTTTATGGCTATTCTTGCGCCAATGGCGCGCGACCATGCTGATTGCGATGGCAATTCCGCTCTCCCTACTGGCAACATTCGTTGTACTGAACCTGACCGGCAGAACACTTAATGTGATCTCGCTCGCGGGTCTCGCGTTTGCCACCGGCATGGTTCTCGATGCCGCCATCGTCGTGCTTGAGAACATTGTGCGGCTCAGGGAACGCGGCGAAACACCGAAGGAAGCCAGTGACATGGGCGCCACGCAAGTGTGGGGTGCCTTGCTCGCATCAACTGCCACCACAGTTGCGGTATTTATCCCAATCATGTTCCTCAAGGACGCGATTGGACAAATGTTTGCCGACCTCGCAATGACAATTGCCATCGGCGTTGGCGTTTCTTTGATTGTGGCGATGACGGTGTTACCAACCATGGCGCGATTTTGGATGCGTCAACTTCCTGACCCGGACGGCATCAAAACTGTTTGGGAACATTGGGCAGACAGGCTGATGTCCCTGACGGACAACAACTTCAAACGTGCGGGCTGGATTGCCGGGCTAATTGGTGCATCCTTCACTCTGTTTTTCCTGCTGATGCCTCAACTTGATTATATGCCTCCTGTTAAGCGGGACACAGTAGACAGTTTCTTGTTCTTCCCACCGGGCACCAATGTAGAAACCGCAGACAATGAAATCGCGAAAGTCATCGACCAACGCGTCCAGCCGTACTTGACCGGCGAAAAAGAACCAAAAGTCAGGGATTATTTCTTGTGGTCCTTCCCAGGTGCAACTGGTGGATGGCTGGCACTCAACGCAGAAGACGGTACGCAAATCGATACATTGCAAAACATTGTGCAAACTGAGGTCATCGCTGGCATCCCAGATATGTTTGGTTTCACGCTTAGGCGTAGCCTTTTTGGCGGTTTTGGGGATGAAAATAGTGTAGAGCTCCGGATCAGCGCACCCGACCTTGAAGCAGCGAAAAACGCGGCGATGCAAGGTATGGGCATTGTGATGTCTCAAATCCCGGGCGCATCGGCTAATCCTCAGCCAGACCCTTTTGCAGAATCCTCTGAACTTCGTTTCGAACCAAATGATGTCCGCTTGGCGGAAGTTGGTTGGAACCGCGGTGACTTAACGCAAGTTATCCTAGAACTGGGTCAAGGCTCATGGCTCGGCGAGTATTTTGACGGCACTGAGCGGCTAGACATATACCTGAAGTCCGAACGCTTCAATACTCCCGAGGAAATCTCAGCGGTGCCGGTTCAGACCCCACTTGGTGGTGTCGTCCCGCTGGGTGAATTAGCAAACATCACAGCTGACCTCGGACCAAACGCGATTGTTCGAGTTGATCGTGTGCGGGCATACAGTTTGATGGTGAACCCACCTGAAGGCATGGCACTGGATACGCTGATCACTGAACTTCAGACCAAGGTTGAACCGGGTCTGCGCGAAATCTTGCCTGCGAACGCGACAATCAAATATGCGGGTAGCGCCGATGATTTGGCACAGGCACTACTGGTACTAGGTCAAAACTTCGCGGTTGCACTCATACTGCTGACCCTGATCCTGGCGGGGCTTTTCAAATCCCTAAAAGACGCATTGATGGTTGTTGTAACAATCATCACAGCCGTCGCAGGCGGCATGATCGGTATTTATGTGATCAACCTGATCAAATTCCAGTCTCTCGACCTGCTTGGCATGATCGGCTTTATCATCTTGCTTGGGCTTGTGGTGAACAACGCAATTCTGCTGGTCGCACAAACCCGCAAAGCACAAAGCCGCGGTATGAACCGCCATGAAGCCGTACATGAAGCTCTGAGGCTCCGACTTCGCCCCATTTTCATGAGTACACTCACAAGCCTGTTTGGCATGTTGCCGCTTTTGATGTTCCCTGGCGCAGGCAGCGAAATTTACCGCGGCATGGCCGCTGCAATTGTGGGCGGCATGAGCATCTCAACCGTATTCACACTGGTGTTGCTTCCAAGCTTGCTCCAGTTCCGGTTTAGCGCTACACCACGCACCGCAATAACAAGCCCAACTGCCGCCGAATAGATAATTTACAAGACTTTTAAGAAACAGAATTCGACATGCGAAAAACAATAATATCAAAAGCCTTCGGGCTCGCAATTTTGGCTGGGCTAAGCGCAGCGCCAGCATACAGCCAACAGCAAGAAATGCCGCCAGCGCAAGTGCAGGTGGCAACCGCTGAAATCCGTTTGATGGCGCCCCAGATTGACGTGACAGGCACGGTTATCAGCTTGAATGACAGCCGCATTGCCACAGAGGTGGAAGGCCGCCTGAAAAGCATTGCTAATGTGGGCGAATATGTGGACGCAGGAGACGTCATTGCAACAATTGATGACCGTCTGCTTTCAGTTGCGCTTCGACAGGCCACTGCCGCCCTGAAGCGGTTGGAAGCTGACATGGTATTTCGCGAGGAAGAAGTAAAACGCTTTCAGGATCTCGCATCCCGCGACAATGCCTCGCAGTCGCGCCTGCAGGAAGTCATCGCCCAGCGCGAAATGGTGGCGCAGGATATTGAAGACGCGCGAGCACGCGTTGAACGTGCGCAGGGAGATTTGGACCGCGCCCAAATTCGTGCTCCCTTCCCCGGTACCGTTGTTGAGCGCCTTGCCAATAACGGCGAGTATTTAAACATTGGCGCCAATGTTGTGCGGCTCGTGGATACAACGAATCTTGAGATTGCAATACCTGCCCCCATCGCGGTCATGCCTTACCTGAATGCCGGCGCAAATGTTGATGTGACAGCTGCTGACGCCTCGCACAGTTTGCCAATCCGTACCGTTGTGCCTGTGGGTGACATGGTCTCACGCATGGTTGAAGTGCGGCTCACTGCCTCTGATGCCGGTTGGATTATTGGTACGCCCGTTAAGGTGAGCCTGCCCCGTGCGGAAGCCCGCACAGGCCTGGCCGTGCCGCGCGATGCTGTCGTGCTCAAGGGTGGTTCAATGTATTTCTTCAAAGTGAACGGTGACAATACGGCTGAACGCGTTGCAGCAGACCTGCGCAACGCTATTGGCCTGTGGGTCCCCGTTGAAGGTGGTGTTGCCGAGGGTGACAAGGTCGTGATCCGCGGTGCTGAACGTCTGCAGCCCGGTCAATCAGTGCAAATCATGGAGCCCTGAAACGGGCTCCAATTCTAATCCGCTAGGTTTGGCCTCAACCACCGCGTCGCCGTATCGGTGTCCACGCCGCGACGATTGGCATAGTCCTGAAGCTGATCTTTATCTATCTTGCCCACACCAAAATAGCGCGCCTCAGGGTGCGCGAAGTAGAAGCCACTGACAGCTGCGGTTGGCAACATCGCGTAGCTGTTCGTGAGCGCTACGCCCGTTGTTTCGGACGCGTCCAACAACCGGAATAATTCCACTTTTTCAGAGTGATCAGGACAAGCTGGATAGCCCGGTGCGGGGCGAATGCCCTGGTATCGCTCTTTAATCAGGTCTTCGTTGCTCAGCGTCTCGTCGGCAGCAAAACCCCAAAACTCTGTGCGCACGCGCTCGTGCATGCGTTCAGCAAAGGCTTCTGCAAGACGATCGGCAAGCGCCTTGAGCAGGATTTCATTATAATCATCGCTGGCTGCTTTATAGCGCTCAACATGTTCGTCAATGCCGTGCCCGGCTGTGACAACAAAGCCACCCATGTAGTCTGCAGGTCCGCCCTTCGGCGCAACAAAGTCTGCAAGGCAATCGTTGCTTCGGCCCGCACGCTTCTGCACTTGCTGCCGCAAGAAATGGAATTTGCTGAGTTCAGTGTCGCGCGTATCATCTTCATAAAGCTGAACATCATCGCCGTCACGTGCTGCTGGCCAGAAGCCCACAACCGCTTTGGCCGTCAGCCAATTTTCCTCGACGATTGTTGTGAGCATCGCCTGCGCGTCTTCAAACAAACTCCTCGCGCTCTCACCTACAATCTCATCATCAAGAATTGCGGGATATGTTCCCGCCAGTTCCCATGTGCGGAAAAACGGTGTCCAGTCGATGCGCTCCACCAATTCCTGTAGTGGATAGTCGTCAAATACCTTAGTGCCAAGGAATTGGGGTTTATTCGGGGTGTATTCATCAAAGGAAACTTGGGCAGCATTGTCGCGTGCTGCATCGAGCGTCACCAGCCTGTCCACTTTGGGTTTGGCCAGGCGCTTTTCGCGAATATCATCATATTCTGCTTTGGTGTCGCCGACGAATTTGTCCTTGAGGTCGTCGGACAATAGATTACTGGCAACGCCAACCGCCCTTGAGGCATCGAGCACATGCACCACCGGCCCCGTGTACTCTGGCGCGATCTTAACCGCGGTATGAACCCGACTGGTTGTGGCGCCGCCGATAAGCAGTGGCACCTTGAAATCCGCGCGTTCCATTTCCGCGGCAACGGTTACCATTTCATCCAGCGAAGGTGTAATCAGGCCAGAAAGGCCGATGATGTCTGCGCCATGGTCGTTCGCTGCCTGCAGAATATCGGACCACGGCACCATTACGCCCATGTCGATCACTTCATAATTGTTGCACTGCAGAACGACGCCGACGATGTTTTTGCCAATGTCATGCACGTCGCCCTTCACTGTCGCCATGATGACCTTGCCCTTGGCGGCGGCACCCTCTTCTTTTTCGTCTTCAATAAACGGCTGTAGGTAGTTAACGGCCTGCTTCATTACGCGGGCGGACTTCACTACCTGCGGCAGGAACATTTCGCCTGCCCCAAACAAATCACCCACTACGTTCATGCCGTCCATCAGCGGCCCTTCAATCACCTGAATCGGGCGATCAAACTGCTGTCGGGCTTCTTCTGCATCTTCGGTAATATAGTCCGCTATGCCTTTAACAAGCGCATGCTCCATGCGCTTTGCCACCGGCTGTTCGCGCCAGGAAAGGTCTTCAACTTTTTTCTTCCCGCCCTGGCCTTTGTATTCGTCGGCAACATCAAGCAAACGCTCTGTCGCATCGTCACGGCGGTTCAGGATCACGTCTTCGACGCGTTCTTTCAGTTCAGCCGGAATATCGGAATAGACCGTCAGCTGGCCCGCATTCACAATGCCCATATCCATGCCGGCCCGGATGGCGTGGTAGAGGAACACACTGTGCATCGCCTCGCGAACCGGATTATTGCCGCGGAACGAAAAAGACACGTTGGATACACCGCCCGATACCTTCGCATGCGGCAGGTGGGTTTTGATCAGACGCGTGGCTTCGATGAAGTCCACACCGTAATTGTTGTGTTCTTCAATGCCGGTTGCCACGGCAAAAATGTTCGGGTCGAAGATGATATCTTCGGGTGGAAAACCTACCTCGTCCACCAGCACTTCATAGGAGCGCTTGCAGATTTCGAACTTACGTTCGATGCTGTCGGCCTGACCGTCTTCATCAAACGCCATCACCACAACGGCGGCGCCGTAACGCATGATGCGCTTGGCTTGCTCGACAAATGGCTCCTTGCCTTCCTTTAGGCTGATGGAGTTTACAACCGCTTTGCCCTGCACGCACTTAAGGCCAGCTTCAATGACGGGCCATTTGGAGCTGTCAATCATCACAGGTACACGCGCGATATCTGGTTCCGCCGCAATGCGGTTCAGGAACTTCACCATGGCGTCTTCAGCGTCCAACATGGCGTCATCCATGTTGATATCAATGATTTGGGCGCCGCCCTCTACCTGATGACGCGCAACCTCAACGGCGGTTTCATAGTCGCCTTCAAAAATCAGCTTTTTGAAGCGCGCAGAACCCGCAACATTAGTGCGTTCCCCCACATTGATGAATTGTGCGATGGGCTTACTCATAAACTCTACTCTGCAGCCTTCAGGGTCGAAATAGAAACCGGGTCAATTCCAGAAAGACGCATCACCGGGTCAGTGCCTTGCACCGCGCGCGGCGCATGCATGGCGACAGCGTCCGCAATCGCTCCGATATGTTCTGGTGTGGTGCCACAGCATCCGCCAACAATATTGAGAATGCCCTCTTCCGCCCAGCCTTTCAGCAATCCAGCAGTTACTTCCGGTGTTTCATCATACTCGCCCATCTCATTTGGCAGACCGGCATTTGGATAGACACAGACACGCGTGTCGGCAATTGCCGCGATTGTGACCGCATGGGGCCGCAGCAATTCAGCGCCAAAAGCGCAATTCAGGCCCACCGCAAACGGTTTTACGTGGCGCACACTGTGCCAAAAGGCCTCAATTGTTTGGCCGGACAAATTACGGCCAGACATGTCTGTGATCGTGCAGGACATGAACACAGGCAACCTGATGCCTTGCTCTTCGAATACTTCTTCGGTGGCAAAAATCGCGGCTTTGGCATTCAGCGTATCAAAGATGGTCTCAATCAGGATGATATCCACACCACCTTCAATCAACCCTTCAACCTGTTCTTTGTAGGACGCCATAACTTCGTCAAATGACACCGACCTGAAGCCGGGATTGTCAACGTCTGGTGATACCGAAAGCGACTGGTTCATGGGACCAATCGAGCCGGCCACGAACCTGGGTTTGTCGGGGGTTTTTTCGGTCCACTCGTCAGCAATCTCCCGCGCAAGCTTGGCACCCTCAACGTTCATTTCGCGCACGATTTCCTGCATGTCATAGTCCGCCATGGAGACACCGGTTGCGTTAAATGTGTCGGTTTCAATGATGTCTGCACCTGCCGCCAAAAACGCGTCATGGATCTTGCGGATCACGCTCGGCTTTGTCAGCACCAGCAAGTCATTGTTGCCTTTAAGGTCTTTGTGCCAGTCTTTGAAACGCTCACCGCGATAGTCGGCTTCCTGTAATTTTTCTTTCTGGATCATGGTGCCCATGGCGCCGTCCATTATCAGAATACGTTCGTCTGCCAATTTGGCCAATTGGGCTTCTACGGTGCTTGGTTGGTGTGTGGACATGATGCAGCCCCTTATTGGCTCGCAGGGGCGCGGTGCCCCAGCATGTGACAAACGGCAAACGTGAGATCCGCTCTGTTGAGTGTATAAAAGTGAAAGTCCCGCACACCGCCTGCATAGAGTTTCCGGCATAATTCACCAGCAACTGTTGCGGCAACAAGCGCCCGGGTGTCGGGGCGGTCATCCAAACCCTCAAACAAGTGACCGAGCCATTCAGGCACAGTGGCACCCGTTGATCCGGCAAAGTTTTTGAGGGTTTTGAAGTTGGAGACCGGCAGAATGCCGGGAACAATCGGCACATCTATACCAAAGGATTGGCAATGGTCCAGAAAACGGAAATATTGGTCTGGTTCAAAGAAAAACTGAGTGATCGCCCGGTTGGCACCCGCATCAATTTTTCGCTTCAAATTATCCAAGTCGGCCGCAAGGTTGGGACTATCTGGATGAATTTCTGGGTAAGCCCCAACCGAAATATCAAAATCCCCTATAGCTTTGATGCCGGCCACCAATTCTTCCGCGTTGGCGTAACCGCCAGGATGCGGTTCATACCTATTGGCGCCCTCGGGCGGGTCTCCGCGCAAAGCAACAATGCTGCTTACACCGGCATCCTTATAGTCCTGGATGACTGCATCCACCTCGTCCCGTGTTGCGCCCACGCATGTAAGGTGTGCTGCCGGTTTAAGGGAAGTTTCATCCAAAATACGCTTCACCGTATTATGGGTGCGCTCCCGCGTTGAGCCGCCTGCCCCGTAAGTGACAGAAACGAAGGAAGGGTTGAGCACTTCCAGCTTCTTGATAGAGGACCACAAGGTTTCTTCCATCTTGGGTGTTTTAGGCGGGAAAAACTCAAAGGATACATTGGCATCCGTAATAGGAGCCGCAAACAAGGAGCCTGAACGCGCTAATGTGTCATTGAAATCCATCATGGCGTCAGCCCTTCTTTCCAAAATTCCAGATTGTGACCCTTAATTTGCCACCGTCTAAGTGCGAGAGTGTGTTCAATTTTAACCCTGTAGAGTTACCCCACTGTTCGATTTCCCCATCTTCGAAGCCCAAGCGGCGATGCGCATGCTCATCCCGCAAGAATTCTTCTTCATGCGGTGCGAAATCTGCGATCAAAATTTTGCCCTCAGGGGCCAGAACACGGCCCGCTTCGTCCAAAGCGCGGGCCGGAAATTCGGCAAAGTGCAAAACTTGGTGAAATACGATCAGGTCCTGGCTGGCCTCTTCAAGGCCAAGTTCATACATGTCCCCAAGACGAACCTGGGCGTGACCCAGGTCTTTTCCATCCAAATTGGCTCGAGCGATATTGAGCATGGCCCGAGAGACATCAATACCAAGCGCTTGTTCAGCTTGCGGCGCAAATAACTCGAGCATGCGGCCCGTACCCGTACCGATGTCCAGAAGAGATCTGATCTGCCCTTGACCCTGCTGCTTTAACAGTTCCGCTTCCACCTGCTCTTCAGCCACATAAAGCGAGCGCAACCGGTTCCAGTCGGCGGCATTTTCCTGAAAATAAGACTGGGCTTTGTCGGCTCTTTCCTGGCGAATCGACACCAAACTTTGGATATCACCCTCCAAAACTTCGACATCGCGTTCCAATATGTCTACAAGCGCGGCGTTCAGAGACCCGGCAACACCATCATTGGCCAGCCGATAAAATACCTGCGTACCCTCTTGAAAACGGTTCAACAGGCCCGCTTCACCCATCAATTTCAGATGCCGGGACACCCGTGGCTGGCTTTGGTCAAGAATTTGAACAAGCTCGCCAACCGTCAATTCTCCCTTTGAAAGCAAGGCGATAATCCGCAAACGAGTTGCCTCGCCGGCGCCGCGCAATGCTGACAATAGGTGGTTCATGGGGAGGCTCCGCATATTGATTGCAAATATATATAAAGAATTCTTTATATAAGTAAAGTTTGATTTTAATGAAATGGATCAGAAAATTGTGATTGTTAGTCGCTACACCACTCGGTGCAATCTTGATAAAGCCATAATCTATGGTCAAATAGCCAACGTACTCAGCTCAACTGTGCACCAATCTGGATCGTTTATGAAAATCTCCCCATTTGCTCGCCTTGCTATTGCGACAATTGCCTTGATGACAACTGCCGCTTGCGCGTCCAAATCCGCAAACCTGGATACGGATGTGAATGACCCTTATGAATCGATGAACAGGAAGATTTTCGAATTCAACCGAACCTTCGACAGGCAGATCTTCAAGCCACTGTCGTCCGCCTACCAGTTTGTCATGCCTGACCCGCTGGAAGACGGTGTCAGCAATGCCATGCGCAACCTTCGTGAGCCTTGGGTATTTATCAATGATATCCTGCAGTTGAAGTTCAAACGTGCACTGACGACGCTGACGCGTTTTACTTTGAATACAACTGTTGGTGCAGCAGGCTTGTTCAAGGTTTCAGACGGTATGGGCATCCCCTACCACTCTGAAGATCTGGGCCAAACTCTTGCCGTATGGGGCTTTAAGGAAAGCCCCTATTTCGTTATCCCATTCATCGGGCCTTCTACCAATCGCGACTTCGTTGGATTTGCCGGATACTTCTTCCTGGATCCGGTCACAATTACGCTCAACAACGAAGGCAAGCAGGAACTGTCGCTGACACGCGCCGGCGTTGATGCCCTTGACGCCCGAGTGCAACTGCATGACGCGCTCGACCAGCTATATGCGGAAGACGACCCATACGTCGTGATGCGGTCGCTATATTTCCAAAACCGGCGTTTCGAGATTTATGATGGCAACCCGCCAACTGATGAAGAAGAAGACTTCTTTGATGCTCTCGAGGATGAAGAAGGCGACTATTAAGTATCCTGCGCGAATACCAATAGGTACCCGTTGGGGTCTTCGACCCCAACCTCGCGCAAGCCATAAGGTTGTTCCTCGGGCCCCCATCTGAAGTCGACCTCGCCCCGCAGGCGTTCAGCCACTGAGTCAACATCATCGACAAAGATAAATATCATGCCGCTCATCATTGCTGATGGGCGGTCATCGATAGGGTTGGCAAAAAACCATACTATTGAAGAACCGAGAGACACTTCCGCCCAGGTGCGAGTTCCGTCTTCGGTCCAATTGCCGGTTTCTTCGAAACCAAGTGTTTCGACATAATAGGCGATTGTCGCGTCCAGGTCAGGCGCGTAAAGGCTGGGGATAACGGGATTGCGCCGCATATTTTGTCACTCCATATTACTTCACACGATTATCCAAACAGGCGGTCGCTTGGGTCAAACCATACCTGTTGAAAATGGATTGAACCTTTGCTCGCACATCTGGATTGTCTGCGATACCTGCAAGCCGCTGTTTCATAGGAACAATTTGTTTTGATTTTGGAACTGCCAGGGTCAATTCCAACGCATCGAGAAAATATGGCTCCGCGATCAGGGACCAATCATCCTCGCTCAACGAATAGTCTTCGTGAAGATTTGCCCTGTAAGCAGCCAACACTGCTTCATCGGTTACAAATGCCTGAATTCGGCCCCGAAGCAACATGCGAAACATCATGGCCGGACTCGACACTTGCACCCCTTCAATTTCCAGGTCAGGCCGCTGATTGTTTATAAAATATCCACTATTGGAAAAGGCTACTCGAAGGCCGTTCATATCTTCCAGCAGACGAACTGGCTTGTTTTTAAGGGAAATCACGACTGTCCGGATGCAAGCAAAACTCAGAAGGTGGTCAACTTTGTCTTCAAGTTTATCGCCCCTAAAAATAATGCTCAGATCATACTGCCCGCTTTTCATAAGGTGAATAACCCGAGAAACGGGCGCCAGAGCAATGGCACTGTCCATGCCCGTACCCTCGTCAAGCGCCAGAGCCAACTCCACAAGAAAACCGCGTGGCTCTCCATCCTGTTCCCAACCATAGGGAAACCAGTCGGTGAGCGTGTATGTTGTTTTCTGTTCTTGAGCAGACAGTTGCCAAGCAACAAAAAGATACAAAACAGTGGTGGTTAGAGACCTAATCCCTAGCAAAATGTTCCCCCCGGACAGCTTGCACTGCCCGGAGCATAACGGGTTTGGGAAAACTAATCAATTTGGTGGGAGTTTCTGAACAAGGACTCCATGGGGTCCGAATTAACGCTCAAACTTCCGGTATTTGATGCGATGCGGCTGTGTTGCATCCGCGCCCAAGCGGCGCTTTTTGTCTTCCTCATAGGCTTCAAAATTGCCCTCAAACCATTCCACGTGGCTATCGCCCTCAAACGCAAGAATGTGGGTTGCAATACGGTCCAGGAAGAAACGGTCGTGGCTGATTACCACGGCACAGCCGGCAAAGTTTTCAAGGGCTTCTTCAAGCGCCGCGAGTGTTTCCGTGTCCAGGTCGTTGGTCGGCTCATCGAGCAAGAGCACGTTACCGCCCCCCTTGAGCATTTTGGCTAAGTGTACGCGGTTGCGTTCACCACCAGACAAGAGGCCGAGCTTCTTCTGCTGGTCGCCGCCTTTGAAGTTAAAGGCCCCGACGTAAGCACGCGTGCTCACTTCCACTTTGCCGAAGGTGAAGATGTCATGCCCGCCGGAAATCTCTTCCCAAACGTTTTTGCTGTCGTCCAGCGCATCACGCGACTGGTCAACATAGCCAAGCTCAACGGTATCACCGAGTTCGATTGAGCCTGCATCCGCGGTTTCCTGGCCCGTGATCAACTTAAACAGCGTGGTTTTACCAGCACCGTTCGCGCCGATAATGCCGACAATCCCGCCGGGTGGCAGAGAGAATTCCAGATTTTCAAACAGCAGTTTGTCACCAAACGCTTTGGTAAGACCCTGCGCCTCAATAACCTTGGAACCCAAGCGCGCTGGTGGCTGGATTTTGATCTGAGCCGGGCCGGAGACGCGCTCCTGCTGCTGTTGCAGCATTTCGTCGTAGGCTTTGATCCGCGCTTTGGATTTTGCCTGGCGGGCCTTCGGGCTTTGCCTGATCCAGTCAAGCTCGTCATTCATGGCTTTCTGGCGCGCTTTGTCCACACGCTCTTCGTGCGCCATACGCTTGGTTTTCATCTCAAGCCACGCAGAATAGTTTCCTTCAAACGGAATGCCGCGGCCCCGGTCAAGCTCAAGCACCCAGCCAACCACATTATCAAGGAAGTAGCGGTCGTGGGTTACAAGGATCACGCAGCCCTTATAGTCCTGCAGATAGCGCTCAAGCCAGGCGACTGTCTCGGCGTCAAGGTGGTTGGTTGGCTCATCGAGCAGCAGGATTTCCGGCTTTTCAAGTAGCAGTTTGCACAGCGCAACGCGGCGTTTTTCACCGCCGGAAAGCTTGTCCACGCCCCAATCGTTAGGCGGGCAGCATAGCGCATCCATGGCGACTTCCGCCTGGCTTTGCAGGTCCCATGCGTCTGCTGCATCAATTTGTTCCTGCAGTTCACCCATTTTAGTGAGCAGGTCCATATTATCGGGGTCCATGCCATAATCGGCGGCAACCTGGTTGAACTCATCAACGAGGGCCTGCGTTTCAGCAAGGCCGTCCATCACGTTGCCAAGAACGTCTTTGCTTTCATCAAGCTGCGGCTCCTGCGGCAGGTAACCGACCCGGATGCCGTCTGCGGCCCAGGCTTCACCCTGAAACTCAGTGTCCATGCCCGCCATGATTTTCATCAGCGTCGACTTACCAGCGCCGTTTTGACCAATGATCGCAATTTTGGCGTCAGGCAGGAAGTTGAGCGAAATGCCATTCAAAACCTGTTTGCCACCCGGGTAGGTTTTGGACAGTTTCTGCATTTGGTAGACATACTGATAAGCAGCCATGGGGGTGTAACCTCGAAGGGGGGAGTTAAAAACTGCGAACTCATTAGCGCAGAACACAGACTGCGGCAAGCAGGTTTAATATGCCGACTTGCAACAGTCCTCCATTCGACATTGTGAAATTCATGCAGAGTACTTGACGTGACATAGACATTATGCTCCAACACACGCCTTAAGTAGTGGTTGGGGGAAAACGGTGAAATATAGAGCGATAATTGTAGTCGGGTTGGCGTGGGTTCTGTCTGCATGCAGTACTCAAGTTGGCCGCAACATTGAACTGACTCAGTCTTCGGACAAAGCAATGGTTCTAATGGGTGTCAAATACAGTACATCAGAAAACCCAACTTTCTATTTCAACCGTTTTCATGCCGAGACCGGGGCAGTTCGTCATGAGGATCACAATTGGATCAATGGCGGCCCAAGCACAAAATTTGTTAAAGCGGAAAATGAAGCGGGCAAAAAAGCGCTTGATGCCATGTTCTCAAACGCAAAACTGAGTTCAGACAGATACGAGGTTCTTGCATTCACTCTGGCGCCTGGCCATTGGGTGCTAACCAAGAAGGTAAGTGTTGAAAGCAGGGGCAACACCATTACAAACTATGTTACCAGCTTTTCTTTTTCGACAATTGCTTTTGAAGTAAAAGCTGGCCAAGTGGTTTATCTGGGTGATTATGAGCTGCGTGGAAGTGGTTCTGGTCGCCCTCTGGGTAACGGCCTGTCTAGAATCGAATCAAATCCAGACGCTGCAACAAAAAAACTGGAACAGTTTCCCAACGTGCGCGTTGACATGGATACTGCAATTCCGGTGCCTGCAACCTTCACATGCGGTGAAGCAAAGTCGTTAGTGGGGATTAAGACAGGGGGCTGCAAACCAATGGTCGTTACTCTTGCATACGACCTTAATACAACAGACGCTGTGAATTAGCTGCAGACCCACAAACCGATCACCTGACTAGGCCGAACAAGCAGGATTTTCTCATCTACTCGTGCGGAGCACTGAACTTATCATGGGTCGGCAGACCGTCATCCATGTGTGCCCACGGCAGGCGATTGCGTATATAGCTGTGGCCTTCCGGTTTAAACACAGCAGCATCCTTCATCAAGGCAACATGGATATGGAATTCGTCCGGCCAAGCATCACTTTCGAACGAGATTGGACTGCCACACTTGTTGCAAAACCGCCGGGTCACGCGAGGGCTGGATCGAAATACAGCCAGCGAGTCACCTGACAGCCGCACGGCCTCTTTTTTAAAACCCGCGTATGTGGCAAACGCAGCCGCCACCGCTTTTTGGCAACTGGGGCAATGGCAATGCCCGACCCACAGCGCATCGCCCATGACCTCGATCTTTACTTCGCCGCAAAGGCATTTCCCGACGTGATCTGGTTCCCGGGTCATTTCATGCTCGCGAAAAATTTGGCGACTGACTTGTCAGCGCGCGCTTTGCTGGCTTTGTAAACATCACTTGCCTGCGCGTTTTCCCAATAGGCGTCCACCTTTGGATAATCACTCAAGTCGGCAGCACCAAACTGCGGCATCAGTCGCTCAAACCAATAGAGATGCGACATGATGCAGGCATCCGCCATGGTCCAGCCGTCACCCACCGCAAACTCACTGCCCTCAAGGCAATGGTCCAGATACCGCATCGCTTCCGGCAGGGCGCGCTCTTTTGCGTCGTTCAGCTCGTCTTCGGTCGCCGAGCCACCAAACGCCATGCGCCCCATCGGCCCGATTGCGTTCGAATAATAGATGTCCATCACGCGGATGATGCGATTGACTTTGCCAGCCTCAAACGGGTCTGAGGGGGCCAGAGTTTCACCACCCGCGACGGCATCCAGATAATCCGCGATAGCCTGACTTTCTGAAAGGCTGCGTCCGTCATCCAGCAGCAAAAACGGGATTTTACCAAGTGGGTGAAAACCAAGATGCTCCTCGGACTTGAAACCGCCCGGCACGTCAGATAGCGCCACCGCGTCAGGCACGCCTTTCATATCAAGGGCAATTAAAACCCGCTCCACAAAAGGTGAAACACTATGGCCACACAGTTTCATGAATTCTCTCCCCGCTTGAGATTTTTAAATCGATGAGAACTATTTCATTTTTACAGACAGCGGATCAAGCACCGAGTTGGCTGCTGACCAGTTTCAATGCAACCAAAAGCATCACTATGGCAATGAAGCTGTCGAGAACGCGCCACGTAATGGGTTGTTCAAACAAGGGCGCCATAGCTTTGCCACCTAAGGCGAGGCCGTAGAACCAGACGCAGGAAGCGACAACCGCCCCGATCCAGAACCCGTTTCGCTCAAGACTTGTGTCATATTGAACGCTCACGCCGCCGATCAGTGCCATCGTGTCCATATAAACCCAGGGGTTGAGGAAAGAAAACGCAGCCGCATGCAGCATGGCGGTTTTGACACCGGCGTCTTTGGCATCACCCGCAGCCTCGTCCATTTGCTGCATGCCGATGCCTTCCGGATTGATCGCAGAGCGAATACTGCGCATCGCGAACCAAAGCAGGAATACTACCCCACCCCAGGCAAGAATGGCGGATAGTGTTGCACTCTCCGCGATGTAGGCTCCGACACCCAAAACACCCAGTGTGATCAGGCTGGCGTCCGCAACAAAACACACCGACGCAACCGCCAACGCATGACGCCCACGAATGCCTTGCCGCAGAACATAGGCGTTCTGTGGACCAATCGCCACAATCAGGCCGATGGACACCAAAAACCCTTCGAGCAGAGCAAAAAACATAGTCATCCGACAAAATTCCCTGACATTCGTCGCGCCGAGACTACACCATGCCTACGCATAGGCCAGCGTTAGATTCTAATGAGGTTGGTTAGGGTAGTTTATTCGAAGTGACGCCCGATCCAATCGATCAGCTTTTCGTTCACTTCAGTGGCTTTTTCCTGCTGGGTCCAATGGCCAATGCCTTTGAAGTCCACACGCTCATAGGGCTCACACAGTTCTTCCATACCATCAGCGAGCCGGGGCGGACAAACGCCGTCCAGTTCTGCCGTGAACATCAGGCAGGGTTTCATCACCTTGGGCAGCGCCCCGTCCACCAGGAACTGTTTTTGCGCTTCCCAGTTTGCGGGCATGTTGCGGTACCAATGCAGCGGGCCTGTCATGCCGTTCCTTGAAAAGGCGTCGACATAATAGTCCATCTCTTCTTGACCAAGCAGCGCTGTGCCGCCCCATGCATCTTCGCCCGCTTCAAGGATGCTGATCAGATCGATACTTTTGAAGGCGAAGGCGAGGTTTTCAGTTTTGGGCTTTTTGATCGCTTTGCCGCCAGAAGGTTTCCGCATGAAGAACTTGAAAGTCTCGTTAAAGTCCTTCTCCAAAATAGGTTCGCACGCGCCTTCTTCCTGGAAGCGCACGATATACATATTTTCACCCAATGCCTGCCGGAAGATGGTAACCGGATCAACCGGATAGTGGCGCAGCAGCGGTACATTCAAACCGGCACAGCCAAGCACCCGGTCGCCAATGTAAAACGGCGTCTGCCACAGCACAATTGCGCCCCAGTCGTGACCAACCAGCACCGCTGCATCAATACCAAAATGGTCCTGCACGGCGACAATATCGCTGGTGAGCTTGGCCATGGTATAGTTTTCGCGGCCTTCTGGCGCGTCAGAGCGCCCATAGCCCCGGCCATCGTAGGTGAACACAGGGTACCCGGCAGCCCCCAGCGCAGCCAGCTGATGGTTCCAGGTAATGGCAACATCGGGCCAGCCATGCATGAAAATAACAGCAGGCTTGTCGGTTTCAGACGGCAACGGCCCATCGCGGTATACCGCCAATTTGACACCATCGTTGTCCACATATTCCGGATTGTAAAAGTCAGCCATGGTCTTCCCTTCCGCCGATCAGCCCAAAACCGCACCCAAAAACAGGGCGGCAATCGCAACCGGCACAACATACCGGATAAGCACGTACAAAAATTGAAATAGACCCGAGTGGCCAAGCGACAAGGTTTCCTGAACCCGATCTTTTGGCAGTCCCCACCCCACCATCAGCGCAAAGGCAACCCCGCCAAGCGGCAGCACAATGTTATTGACCCCTTCGCGGATCAAATCAAACCAAGTGTGATGATCAAGCCCGACGAACGCAAGCGGATAAAACTCACTCCAGGTTGAGAACGAAAGCACCGTCAACGTGCTCAGCACCAACACAACCAGTGCCATAATCCAGGCGGCAACCGGCCGCCGCACGCCGTATTCCTCAAGCTTCGCTGCGGTTGGCGACAACAGGACAATCGAAGACGTAAGGGCCGCAAACGTCAGAAGAAGGAAAAATACAAATGCGACAACCGCCCCTGCCGGAATTTCCGTGAACACAACAGGCAGCGTGACAAAAACGAGGCCCGGCCCCACATCTGGCGACATATTATTGGCGAACAACAGCGGGAAAATCGCGAGCCCGGCAAGCAAGGCCACCGCCAAATCCATAAGCACGACAGACCCAGCAGCGTTTGGCAAATGCACATCGCGCCCCATATAGCTGCCCATGATCATGATGCCACCTACACCCACGCCAATGGTGAAAAAGGCTTGGCCTACGGCATCCAAAAACAGCTTTGGACCAAACGTCATATCATTAAAACCAAACAGGAAGTTGAGGGCTTGTGAAAACCCACCCGTGAAGGCGGCATAAACCACCATGCCAATCAGCATGATAAACAGGGCCGGCATCATCAGTTTACTCGCGCGCTCAATACCACCTTGCACACCGGCCGCCACGATGGTGGCCGTAATCGCGCAAAATATCGCCGACCACAGTAGGGGCCCTGTCGGGTTTGACTTGAACTCACCGTCAAAAGAACGGATTGCCTCAACGCTCCATTCTGTCATACCGCCAGCAAGCGCCTGATAGCCGTACGCCATGATTTGGCCTGCGATCACGCTGTAGAAACTGAGTACAAGAATGGTGGCCACAAGACCAACCCAAGCCACCCAATGCCAAGGCAAGCGGCTGCCCGATTGCCGCGCCAGCGATTTGAGCGCCGTCACGGGGTTGGCGCGCCCCATGCGCCCAAGCAACAGCTCGGCAACAAAAACGGGGGTCGCGATGAAAGCAAGCGCCAACAGGTAGACAAGGATAAAGCCCGCACCGCCATTAACACCGGCGACATATGTGAAGCTCCAGACGTTACCAAGCCCAATGGCGGACCCTGCTGTTGCAACAATGAATGCCAGCCTGCTTGAAAAACGCGGCGCGGCTGCTTGCTCGCTCATAAACCCTCCCCAGAGCTGTACTATTTGCTGCGCAGGAGTAACAGCAACGCAGCCCCATAGCCCTAAGTGGTAATCGGCGCCGGTGCAAGCCCGTTAAAAACAATCATCTTGGTGGTTCGTCTGTTGTTGGATACAAATAATGCAGGAGAGGAATTCATCATGATCATCAGAATGTTAGCAGCAGCGGTTGTTCTGGCTTCAAGCGCCTGGGCGCAAGACGCACCGGAGGTTGGGGAAGAGCGCTCAAGCTCCATCACCAAATTCCCCCTTGTTGCCAGCCCGCGTGAAGCACGCATCAGCCAGGGGCCCTACAACCGGCTGGTGATCCGAGGTGCAACAGTCGTCGATGGCACCGGTGCACCGCCCATTGGCCCGATGGATATTGTGATTGAAGGCAATCGCATCACTGAAATTCGGTCGGTTGGCAACCCGGGTGTGCCAATCCGTGCTGAGGCGCGCCCAGCCCCCGGAGAATTTGAGATCGATGCCCACGGTAGTTATGTGCTGCCGGGCTTCATTGATGCGCACAGCCACATCGGCAATGCACTCTGGGGCCTTACCGGTGACATGCCGCCGATGGACTATATCTTCAAGCTGTGGATGGGCCATGGCATCACCACCAGCCGGGAGGTCGCCTGCGGTCTGGGCGCCAATTATACCATCAGCGAAAAACGCAGGTCGGAGCGCAATGAAATTACCGCTCCGCGCCTTGTGGTGCACTGCGGTTTTCCGCCGTCCACGCCCACCGCCAAAGCGGCCAGGGACTGGGTCAAGCGCATCAAGCGCAAAGGTGCGGACGGCATCAAATTCTTTGGCGGCAACCCGGTTGTGCTTGAGGCAGCTTTTGAAGAAGCCAAAAAGCAGGAATTGCGCACCGCCTTCCACCATGCGCAGCTTTCAGTCACACGGGTGAATGTGCTCACGAGCGCGCGCTGGGGCCTGAACTCGATGGAGCATTGGTATGGCCTGCCCGAAGCGCTGTTTGATGACCGCGTCGTGCAGGACTATCCCTACGACTATAATTACAACAACGAGCAGGACCGTTTCGGCGAAGCTGGTCGGCTGTGGGCACAAGCCGCTAAACCCGGCAGCGACAAATGGAATGCGGTGATGGAAGAACTGTTGTCGCTGGATTTCACGCTCGACCCCACCTTCACCATTTATGAAGCGAACCGCGATGTTATGCGCGCCCGCAACGCAGATTGGCATGATGAATACACCCTGCCTTCTGTCTGGCGGTTTTTCCAGCCCAACCGGGTACTGCATGGCAGCTATCATTTTGACTGGACCACGAGGGACGAGATTGACTGGCGCAACAATTTTCAGATGTGGATGCGTTTTGTAAACGAATACAAGAACCGCGGCGGCCGCGTAACCGCCGGTTCAGACAGCGGCTTCATTTTCAAGCTTTATGGCTTCGGCTATGTCCGGGAGCTTGAGCTGTTGCAAGAGGCGGGCTTTCACCCCCTTGAAGTGATGAAAAGCGCGACCCTGAACGGCGCCGAACTGATTGGCCGTGACGCTGAACTTGGGAGCATCGAAGTTGGCAAGCTTGCGGACCTTGTGATCCTCGATGAAAACCCAGTGAATAACCTCAAGGTTCTCTATGGCACTGGCCACATGCGACTGAACGACGAAACCAATGAAGTGGAGCGCGTGGGCGGCGTGAAATACACCATCAAGGACGGCATTATTTATGATGCTGTTCAAATGCGCGCTGACGTTCGCGCCATGGTGCAAGCCGCCAAAGACGTCGAGGCGCGGCAATAAGTCACTTTTGGTGTTGAGCCCTCCGGCTTATGTATTGAGTAGCAAAAGAGAGCCCTTATGGACTGGTTCGCGATCATCAAAACGCTGCACGTCATCAGTGCCACCATCCTGTTTGGAACCGGGCTCGGTATCGCCTTCTTTATGTTCCGCAGCCTTTTCACGGATGACATTCATGAAAAACTGTATGCCGCCCGGAACACCGTGCTCGCGGACTATATTTTCACATTTCCAGCCGCTCTCATTCAGCCTCTGTCCGGCTTGTGGTTGATAAACGCTGCCGGGTACAGTTGGAATGAGCTTTGGCTTTTGACCACCTATGGCCTGTATCTGCTCGCTGCAGTCTGCTGGTTACCGGTGGTGTGGATTCAAATTCAGCTGAAGACCATGCTGATCGCGGCCGCTGAGACTGGTTCGTCCCTCCCTGAACGATACAATCGCCTGTTTCGCATCTGGTTTGCATTGGGCTGGCCCGCCTTTGTGGGCTTAGTCGTTATCTTCTTTCTGATGGTGACGAAACCGACATGACAGCGCTCGAGAAGCTAGAAGGCGTATGGTTCGTTTATGACGGCGATTGCCCGATCTGCGAACAGGCGGCAAAAGCCTTGCGTATCAAACAGTCGCTTGGTGACTTGCATTTGCTCGACGCACGCAGCGACACAGACCACCCCCTGTCAGAAGCAATAAACCAAAAGCAACTGGACCTTGATGAAGGCATGGTGATCTTCCACCGGCAGCGCTTTTATCATGGCAGAACGGCGCTTTGGTTCATGTCGGTTCACGCTGCGCCACAGGGCCTTTTCAACCATATCAACCGGCTGTTTTTCCGGTTTGAACCAGTAGCAAGGGCGCTATATCCCGTGATGCGCGCCGGCAGGAACCTGCTGTTGAAACTGCGTGGCAAAACGAAAATACGCAATTTGCAGAATACCAACTTGCCCATCTTACAGCCTGTGTTTGGGGATGCATGGAAGCACATGCCGTCCGTTATGCATGCCCACTATGCCAATCGCGCATTCTCAAACGACCTCCATATCGCCAAAGGGCATATGAAAGTGGAAGCCGGATGGTTTTTGCGCTTGTTGGCCCCGATGTCCCGGCTAATTGGTGGCATACCAGCCTACAACCAGTCGGACATCCCTGTGGAAGTTCGCTTTGAAAGCGAACCTGCCGGACCGGGTCTTGTTTTCAATCGCGCCTTCAAGCTTCACGGCATGAAACCTTATGTTTTCAGATCAACGATGGTGCCCATGGGCGGCAACCTGATGATTGAGAAAATGAGTTTCGGCCTATGTTGGCGCGTCAGATTTTCCTGGCGAGCCGGGCAGGTAAAATTGGCGCATGCGGGCTATGCCCTCAACTTTTTTGGTATACCGGTAACCGTGCCGCTCAACTGGCTACTCGGCAGCATTGATGCTTACGAAAAGGCCACAGGACCTAACAGCTTTGCGATGGCGGTAACGATCCACCACCCCATTTGGGGCGCCTACTACAGCTACAGCGGCGAGTTCACCATGGTCAGCATGAAAGAGGTTGGTGATGACTAAGCGTATTCTTGTCTTGGGCGGATACGGAAACTTTGGACGGTTCATTTGCCAGGAATTGGCAACTGACCCAAATATCCAGCTATTGGTGGCCGGACGCTCAATGGAGAAAGCCAAAGCGTTTGTTGAAACACTGCCTGCAAGTGGCGGGCCCTCCCCCATTCAGCTAGATGTTGGCGAGGGACTTGAGCAAACGCTGCTAACCTTGCAGCCCGACATCGTGATTAACACCGTTGGCCCTTTTCAAAACCAATCTTACGTCGTGCCAAAAGCCTGCATTAATGCAGGCAGTCATTACCTTGACCTGGCGGACGGGCGGGAGTTTGTTGCTAACATCGGAGACCTGAACTCTGCGGCCATCTCCAAAGGCGTGTCCGTGGTTTCAGGGGCCAGTTCGGTTCCAGCCCTTTCGGCAGCAGTAATAGACCAATTTATGCCTCGGTTTATTCGTTTAGAAAGCATCGACTATGGCATCTCAACGGCGCAGCACACCACTCGCGGGCTGGCGACCACGCAGGCTGTTCTGTCGTACGCTGGCAAACCAATCCGAACTGCTTTCGGTGACGCGGAAAAACCGGTTTTTGGCTGGCAAGGCATTCGCGCACACAAATTCAATGGGCTGGGCCGTCGTTGGCTGTCTTACTGCGATGTACCGGACCTGTCGTTGTTTCCCGAGCGATATCCGAGTCTGCGCTCCATCCGATTTTATGCGGGTGTTGAACTTGCGGTTCAGCAATGGGGCGTATGGATTCTAAGTTGGTTGGTGCGGGCAGGCATGGTGAAAGACCTGTCCAGTTGGGCCAACCCCTTGCTGAAAACGTCTTTTTTGTTTGACCGGCTGGGAGGCGATGAAAGCGGTATTTTCATGACACTGAACGGCCGAGGAGAGCATGACACGCCGAAGTCTGTGACATTTGAACTGGTGGCGCGGTCAGGCCATGGGCCTTTGATCCCCTGCATGCCAGCAATAGTTCTGGCAAAGCGGCTGGCCGCAGGGAAAGAGCTTAAAGCCGGTGCATATCCCTGCGTCGGCTTGATCAGCCTCGACCAGTATCTAGATGCCTTGAAAAACCTGGACATTCACTGGACAGAAGGCGAGGCTGCGTAGTTGAAAAGCCGTCATTTCAATGCTCGCAGTCCCTTGCCGTCCGCGCCAACAACCCAAAGGCTGGCTTCGCGTCCTTCAGAAATATGGAATGCTATTTTGCTGCCATCAGGTGACCAACTGGCCCCACCCGCGGTTTTGCTGGCAGGCACACCCGTTAGCTGTGTGTCAATCCCGGTGGCCAAATCGCGAATGTATAAGTTGGTCGGCCCCGCGTCCCTCTGAACTGGTCCCTTCGAATAAACGATTTTTGCTCCATCGGGTGAAAATGATGGCACGCCTGCGCGCATGCCTTCTTGCGGTGCGATCAGCGTATCAGTTTCTTTAGTGTGCATGTCGAAGCGAACGATATGCCCGCTGGCGCGGTCGCCAGCATCAAAAACCACATAGCGACCATCCCTGCTGAATTTAGGGTGAAACTCGTTTTCTTCGGTTTCCGTGATGCGGGTTTCCTCACCCGTTTGCATGTCCAGCAGAAACACGTCTGTCGCGAACGGCTGGTCCGCAGCAGATACCCGCTTTTGGTAGACAAGTGTTTGGCTGTCCGGGCTCCAGAATGGATGGCCTACCCTTCCATTGGCTTGAGTTGCCGCTACTTGCTCATCCGTCAGTAAATTGTGCCGGTACAGCTGCCAGTCACCGCGCATGGATGGACGAGCAGAAGCAAACAAAAGCTCCTCTCCAGAGGGGTGCCATACGGGGTTTGAGTTAAAGTGCCCACCAGAATAAGCAGTAATCTCATCACCCTTTGCAACGTCAATCACATTGATCCAGCTCTCGGAAAAGTCTGAGGGTACGCGGTAGTAAACTATTTTACGGCCGTCCGGTGACCACTGGGGATGGATATCCATGTAGGTCACATTGTCTTGCGCAGTGCCCGCCAAACTGGCTGTCAACGTAAGTATCAGGGTAAAGATTAACCGCATCATTTTTCAGGGTCCTCAACAGTTCTAATGACCAAACCTTAGCGAAAAACACGCGCGCAAGGGCCTTGCCTGGATAACCTGCCAAAAAGGCCCATTAACTGGTGAATTTTTGAACTTGAGGCGCAAGTCAGTGTTTAAAAGGCCGGCGAACGGGGCGCAATAACTCGTTGATGCTGCAATCAGGACCCATTTTGCATTGAGGATAGAATGAGTCCCGCAATGGTGATGATAGCTGCCCAAAACAACAGTTTACGCAGTCGGCGTGTGAAAACCGGCATTCGCTCCAAAGCTGCATTAATGCCAATCAGTGGCACAAAAAACATGAGCAACCAGCCCCACCAGGGGAGTTGTGCACCGCCATCGTAAGCAAGCCATGTCAGTCCGAACGCAGCGGCCAAAGCAATCAAGCTTTCAAACGTCATCTCTTTCTTGGGGCGCGCTGGTGCAGCAGCGGCAGTATCCTGCGGAGGGGATTGATCCCCAGCGCTCTTGCCTTTTACTTTGTTGCGTCGCTGACGCCGGGGTGGCGCTGTGTGTTTTGGCGGAGGATCGGGCACCCACTTGCTGCCCTGTCCGTTGCAAGCACCGCACCGCTCATAATAGGTTTCCCAACCGTTTGCGCCCATGCGGCCTTTGTTGAAAGACCCCATACCCCCGCAATTGCTGCACGTTACCGTTGCCATCACTGCACCTCTCAAAGCTTTGAAAAGCAATAGTTAATGCAGAATTTACCATAACTAGATGTTGGCGACAATTAGTCCCGGTAGTCTGACAGGCAAACTGCGTTTACAGCAGCGCTTCGATTGATTTTCTGATGCCATGGGGGGTGTCAGTGGGTGCAAAGCGCTTCACGACTTTGCCGTCCCGATTGACGAGGAACTTGGTGAAATTCCATTTGATGCGCTCGCTGCCCATCAGGCCCTTTTTCTCTGACTTGAGATATTTATAGAGTGGATCAGCACCAGAGCCGTTCACATCGATTTTAGAGAACATGGGGAAGCTGACGCCGTAATTGATTTGGCAAAACTCGCCAATTTCGTCGTTGGTACCCGGGTCCTGCTTACCAAACTGGTTGCACGGGAACCCAAGAATCTCGAGGCCTTTTTCCTTAAGGTCACCATAGAGTTTTTCCAGCCCTTCAAACTGCGGCGTAAATCCGCACTTTGATGCCGTGTTGACGATCAAAAGCACCTTGCCTTTGTAGTCTGCTAGCGATTGCTCCTTGCCGTTCAGGCGCGGGGCAGAAAACTCGTAAATGGCAGCCATTTTGGCCTCCCTATCGATTGGACCTCTGTTCAGTCCAACCTAGCGCCTTTGTCGCGGATGGCAAGCTCTAGCCGCGTGATTGCACGCTGTGTGGCGGCGCGGTTTATCTCCATCCAGGCCCAGATTTCAAATCCAATCATGGTCACACCGGAAAGGATGGACCAAACCGCCCAAAAAATCTGGTCTGATACAGCGTCTGCGCCGACAAACTGCCACAGGCAATAGGCCACAACGAGGCCTGTTATGGTGGCAAGGCCAATCACCAGCTTAACCACGCCGCCTGTGCTGCCTTTCAGGGCTGCCCGGAACATCTCGTTGATGTCACCGTTCTCGCCGACGATTTTGTCAACATCCAGGCTTTCAGCCTCCAATTCACGCTTGATGCGCTCATCAATACTGTTCATTTCACGATCTCCAATTTAACTCTGCCGTGGCTCGGGCCGCTTTGGCGGGCCTCATTCAAGTCACTGTTTGCTTCACTGTTTGCTTCACTGGGGGGTTCATTGGGGGTTTCAATCTCTTTACGCAGCCTGTTACGCGCTCTCGAGAGACGGGATTTTACCGTGCCTGCTGGAACGTCCTGAATTGTGGCGATTTCAGCAACACTCAGGTCCTCCAGATAGAATAAATACAGTGCCTCGCCCTCACCTTCCGGCAAGGCTTTGATCAGGCGCCGTAGCTGATCGCTGGTCGCCCAGGCTTCTGGTTTGTCTTCAGACACTTGTTCTTCGATGAGCTCGTCAGCTGCCGCGCGTCCCCGGCGCCGAATACGATCAAAGGTGCGCCATCGAACCGCCTTGAAAACCCGGGCCCGGAACGTATCCGGCGGGAAGGACTGCTTGAGTGTTCTGAGCGTCAGCATCCAGGCGTCTTGCACCGCATCAAGCGCCATTGCATCGTCGTTGCACAAGCGAAACGAGAAACGCAGCAGCGATGGCTGGTACAGGCGGTAGAGCGCCTCAAAGGCGCGCTCGTTACCATCCTGAGCGGCCAGGACCAGTTTTTCTTCTTTTGCGCGTGTGTCGACTTGAGACAAAGCTCTATCCCTGCGTTTAACCTGGGTTCGGCATTAAAACGCACCGCCCACCAACTCGGTTCGCAAGGATAGAATATTTTTTGCTTGGCGCCTAATCAGACCGCTTGGCAAGGGTTGCCACTGCGATTTCCAGCCGCTTGACTTCACGCATCAGGCTGGCGCGGTTCATCTCCATCCATTGCCACTGCTTGAGGGCGATTTGCGCTGTGGCACTAAATGTGAAGCAAAAGCCCCAGAAAACGCGGTCGTCAACAGACTGGGCCACGAAGAACTCGTATCCGGTCCACCCCATCAAAACGGTGGCAATGATGGCAACCACCGATGTTGCCCAAACCCAACGGCGCATGCTGCCTTTGAACGCGGCGGCGACCAGGTCTGGCAGACCACCTTCTTTTGCCAGCAGTTCAGAGACGGCTTCGGTTTCCCGGTCCAGCTCTCGAATTATTTCATCAATATTTGCCATCATTAGTCTCCATTATTTTGCTGTCGCAACCGGGCTCTGGCCCTGTTGAGGCGGGACTTGACAGTACCCAGCGGCACTTCGAGAACGCCTGCAATTTCAACGAGTTTGAGCTCGTCCAGGTAAAAGAGAGCCAGCAGCTGTCGGTCCGCCGGATCAAGCGTCGCCATCTTGCCTGCGATCTGGTCAGACGTGGCATCAGGCTCGCTTGAGCCATCAGAAATATCCGCCAGCATCTCAAGGCTTGTCGCGTTCAGGTTTCGCCTGCGGGCACCATCAACCACACGCCAACGCACGGTCTTGTATGCCCATGCCCGAAACCCGCGCGGATCCTTGAGTTGGCGCATATTCCTCGACAGATTCAGCCAGGCTTCCTGCACTGCGTCGGCCGCCAGGGTCTGGTCCTTGCAAAGGCGAAAAGCAAACCCCAAGAGTGCTGCGTTATGCGCTTTGAACAGGCCTTCGAAAGCGCGTTCATCACCCAATTGGGCGCTGATGACGAGCAAATCTTCCTGTGCACGATCAAGTGACATAACACCCTCTTACCAAACTTGAAGACGGGTATTGTGTGAAAAAGGTTCCAGAAAATTTACAATTTCAGGCAAAAAAAGAACGGTCAGGGCACAAAAAATGTGCCGCGCATGGTCTCCACTGCTTCTCCGGAGATCAAAACACGGTGCTCTCGAATTTCTAACCACAAATCGCCACCGCGAGCAGAGATTTGTCGGGCGACCAAATTTTGTTTCTGTAGCCGCTTAGACCAGTACGGACCCGAAACGGAATGTGCCGATCCGGTAACCGGGTCTTCCCCAAGTCCGTGGTTTGGAAAAAAACACCGCGAAACAAAATCCAGCTCGCCGTCCCCTGGTGCCGTTGCAATAAATCCGAACGGCGCGAATTCTTTCAAGGCGATGAGATTGGGGTCGAGCGAAGCAATGGTTGCCTGGTCGGCATAAACAAGCAGCAGGTCACGGTCCCCCTCCTCGCTTTTGAGCACCGCCTCGGGCTCTGCTCCCATCGCGGCACCAAGGCCTGTTGGAGCATCAAATGGCACGGGCGGGTAGGCCGGAAAATCCATCTGATAGCGCCCGTCAGTTTTTGTCACCGTCAAAATGCCGGACAGGGACTGAAAGCGAACCATATCGAGTTCAGGGCGCAAATGCGTGAACACAATATGCGCTGTCGCCAGTGTCGCATGCCCACATAATGCTACTTCTGTACCCGGCGTGAACCACCGCAGGTGATAGTCCGCCTCACTGCCGTCAAGCTGCACAATGAAGGCTGTTTCAGAAAGGTTGTTTTCGAGCGCAATCGCCTGCAACAGCGGGTCATCAAAGAATGCGTGCAGCGGGCAGACCGCAGCCGGATTGCCGCCAAACGTTTGGCTGGTGAAGGCATCAACCTGATAAATGGGAATCTCTGGCATCGCTACTGAGTTCTCCTAGTGGGCCGAAGGCGCCCGGCATTCTTTTTCTTCACGCACCGCGCCAGGGATTGCGGCGCAAAATGCGTCAAACGTGGCCTCCAGCATGGTGGCGTGTTTTTCGTTAAAGGAACTTGTCGACACCCAAACCTCGCCGCGGTCGACGGCACTGCCAAGCCGGTCGAACAAACCACTTGGCCACGGCCTGTTTGACTGAGGCTGATTTCCGTCTTTCAGAGAAAAATAAATATAAGTGTTTATGGGCGTTGAGTAGGACATGATTTTATCGATACTTTCCCATCGTATTTGGCCTTTCCAACGGCTGAAGGTGAAACCATCTTGATCAACACTATAGCTATCAAGTCCGCGGTGCAGGACGATGTAGAGCAGGCGGATCATGGCAATCAGCCAAAAAATGAGGACAACGTACAATGTTTCTATCCGATTACGTTCGCTATCAAACGCGCCCACAAGCACGAGCGTGAGCATCGTAGGCAAAGCCAGTGTTTTTAGCCACGTCGCGCGATACGTAATTGAATTCATACCCTAACTCGAAGCCCATGCTTTGATCTCATCTGCATCCTTGGCGGCGAAGCCGAGGCGGTATTCGCCGTCTTTCATCCATACCGGGCGCTTGACGAGCGCATCGTGCGCCGCCATCAGGGCAATTGCCTTCGCTTCATCCACACCCGCTTTGTCTACTTCATCAAGCTTGCGCCAGGTGGTACCACGGGTGTTGAGGAGCGCTTCCCAGCCAAGGGCCGCCGCAAACCCGCGCAGCAACTCTGCGTCAATGCCGTCGACACGGTAATCATGGAAATGATAGCCAACACCCGCTTCCTCCAGCCATTTGCGGGCTTTCTTGACGGTGTCACAATTTTTTATGCCATAGAGTGTCAGCATAATTTTAAGTCCTTGTTTTTGTTTGTTAAATCTCTGACTTTTGGGAATTCTGTTGCGCTGCATAGGATTTGCTTTTGCGCTATCGCTGATTTCTATTCTCTCATGGCGAGAAACAACAATACAAGGCCGACCTCCCCTGCAAAAACCCAACTGAGCTCAATGGCACCGATTGCGGGACTGCGAAATGCCATAAACACGTTGGAGGCCAAGAGATTGAATCCGGCGAACATCATAAAGAAAATCATAGCGCAGCCGACTATGGCCCAGGTTTTTGCTGTTTGAAAGACGTCGGCAGAAGCATCGCTGCACCGCCACATGCGAATGGCACCTAAAGCGCACATTGCACCACCGATCAATTTCAAAGCCCAGATAAACGCAAAACCGAGGTGTGCAAATATTGGGTTTTGCAATGCCCATGGCATTGGCTGTTCCAAAGACTGCATTGAAATGACGTCTCTGACTTGCTCATACCCACTGGCATAGCCGATAAGGTTGCCAAGGCCGCCCCAAAGGCCCCAGACGGCAACAGTGGCAACAAGAATTATTTTCGCAATCCGTACCGGCATACCCCCTCCATCACTTCGAAGCAGAACTTTCGACAGAGCAAATCCCACTTCCAAGAGGATCGCAAGCATTTCTGCTGCAAAATGGGTACGTCACCGTCCTTGAATTCGCTGGCGATGTCACCTGTTATCACTCTTTTTCTGGTAAGATTTCCTGCGACGTCAAATCAATGGACCGGTCGCTCACCGGGTCAACATGAATTATGATTTCCGTGTCCGGATAATGCTCACCAAGCGTTGCTTCCACCTCGTGGGCAATCAAATGCGCTGCGCGGACCGTCAGGTCGCTGTCCACTTCAATGTGCATTTGCATGAACCTGTCGCGGCCAGCTTCTCGGGTCTTGAGGGCGTGCAGCCCTTTCACACCCGGGCTTTCCATCACCAGGTTGAAGATGGTCTCGCGCTCTTCGTCCGGGAACTCGCGGTCCATCAGCATGGCAACAGCAGGGCGCAACACGCCCATGGCACTAAACAGAATGTAAAGCGCAATCATGATGCCTGCGACCGGGTCCAGAATGGGGAACTCAAGCATCAATGCTACCGCGGCGGCAATCACACCCACATTCAGCAACAAGTCACCCTTATAGTGCAAATGGTCGCCAGCAACCGCGAGAGAGCCCGTTTTGCGCACAACACTCTGCTGAAACATGACCAGCACGAGAGTTAGCCCGATGGCAAAAACCGACATAGCCACCACAATGACCGGCGTTTGCACCGGTTGTGGGTCAACCACACGCTCCAGCGACTGCAAAAACAGAAATATCGCCGAGCCTGCCATAACCGCTGACTGAAACAGGCCGGCCAGCGCTTCCGCTTTACCGTGGCCAAACCTGTGATTGGCGTCCGGCGGCACAATTGCGGTTTTAACAGCAAACAGGGTGGCGAGCGAGGCCAACAAATCAAGCGAACTGTCAGTGAGGGAGCCCAGCATCGCAACCGACTGCGAAAACCACCAGGCCAGCGCCTTGCCGACCACCAGCATGATCGCAACCGTCATGGAGGCCCTTGCGGCCCAAACCATCAACCGGTTGGAGGCTTCACGTTCCATTGGTGTGTACCCAAGAGTGACCCAAATTCCTCATGGTCGATACTCTCGCCAATCAAACGAGGCTTGTCATCAGAAATCGCACGCCTGCGACGCAGGTTAAATATGCGATCTGTTCGACTGATCATGTCGGGCAAACATTTAGTCGCAGACGACTTTCAATCATGTCTCTAGGTGGCAAGCTTGACCATGTCATGGCAAGGGAGAAACCATGAAAAAACACATATTATTGGTGTGGATCGCGGCACTCTTCGCGCTTCCGGCAATAGCAGCAACCGAGCCACCCTCAACTGACTCCGGAACGTTCGCTTCCGACTATCAATCTTCAGTTCAGAAGCTGAAGGCCAAACATTTGGCTCGGGAACTCGCAGCAATGGCTGAGATAGATCAGTATCAGCGGCATGTCTTAACAGAAGTTTCTCGCAACACAGACCTCAGCGCTTCCGAGCGCGAAAGATTGGAGTCAAAAATTTTCAGTGACATGGCAAAGGCGGACGCTGCACACACGACCCGCCTCAAACAAATTCTGCAGGTTTGGAGCTGGCCCGAAATCGCCGCAAGCGGGGCCAATGCCGCTCAGGATGCCTATTATCTTGTTCAGCACTCCGGCGACACAGCCCTCATGAAAGAAGCGTTGCCGCACTTCGAGGCATTTGCCAAAGCAAGGCTGATCGGGGCAAGACAGTTTGCCCAGATGTTCGACAGACTCGCCATGAGAGAAAAACGCCCCCAACGATATGGAACCCAGTTGCGCTGTCTGGATGGCAAATGGGTTTTGCATGACATTGAAGAACCTGAGCTAGTGGACGCGCTACGTGCCGACCTCGGCATTGACCCTTTCGCAGAGACACTGAAACGGATTGAAGCCCTAGACGAAACAGGTTGCTGAACAAAAAAAGCGCCCGAAAATCGAGCACTTACAGGCCTACCAAGCTCCGCCAAACATGTATCACGAGTGGTCTAGCGCCCAATCAGATACGAACAATCGCGATGGATGCCGGCAACAGTTCCCTGACCTTGTCTTCAATCACGTCCGCCGCGCCTTCTGAGCCGATCACAACGCAATCCAGGACCTGACCAGTCATGCTTTCGGGTGCAAACACTTGGTGCCCGAAGAAAACCGACCTCTCGATATGGTCTCCGTCGACAAAATGGACCAAATTGCCTCGATTAAGCATGGATTCACGCAAGAGTTTGGCCGCGAAATCACCTGTCCCGTAGAGGCACAAGCGTGTCCCTTTTGCGACTTCTTGATTAACCCGCTCGACAAAGTCGGCCCAGCGGTCTTGGTCAGGGCCTGATGATGTGGCTTGTGGCCCGCCGTTCACAATTGCCCGCAGGTGCTCTCGGTCTGAGCCAGTATAGTCGTGCTCAATTTTGGTATGGAGAAGTCGCCGCAACTGCACACCAATTTTGGTCGCCGCCAATTCATCTTCAAAGCGTTCGATGCTTCCAAGAAAGTCTGCAAGACGCTCACCCGCGCTGTCGACATGGCCAAGCGCGCCATCCTTGATTAGCATTTGGCGCGCGTCAGAAGCAAATCGCAAACAGTCTTTCATCGGGTCCGTTGAGAAAGCCTCCAGAAAGCGATGACACACGTAATATGCTGTAGGATGCGCCACATGCAGCAGGTCATTTAAATCATTACCGAACGTTTCTACGCCGCGTAACTCGTCCATAACAATGTCGTAGGATGGGAAATAGCTGACATCAAAGTCACTATTTTGCTTCAGAAACTGATCTATCGCGACGCGCAGTATAGCTTTGTCGCCATTGTTATAAACGATCCCGTCACTATCGTCCTCGGCCGTGTTTTGGGACAATAACTCATCCGTTGAGGCGAACCTGTCAACGATCGGAAACCAGGCATATCGCTGCGGTGAAAGAGTTATAATTGCGCGCCAGTCACGGGAACAATTGGCCTCTAGAACCTCGAATATGCGCCGCAAATCTTTGACCAATTCATCGGGTTTGGCCCGGATGACATCGTAACGATCTGTTGCCAGGCCATTGGCTGCGCAGATGACATGCTGCTTAGCTTTATCCACAATATAGGTTGGGGAACCCAGTGTGATGATGAAAGTGTCGGTTGCGCGCACACGCTCGCGCAAAGCCGCATCAAGTTCCCCGACCCGGTCTATCAGCACAGAGGCGGGCTGTGACAAGGGGGTTGCATGAGCCATATGTCGCATCGAAATACGCAGACCTTTGCCCTCATGCTCGAAGAAATCCTGCTCACCGAACGTTTTGTCCGGGGCAAATACCTGCTCCAGCTTTTCCCGAAGCCCACGTGGTGAATAATGCTGACTATTACGGACATCCCAATAAGCGTTCATGCCGTGATCGAGCATGATTTTTGAGACATTGCCCGCGAAACAGCTGCCAAAGGCTGTGATAGCGTGGCCGAAACTATCGATTCGCGGCGCGGGCGGCACACTGACCCGTGGCGCTTTGACATTGTAAACCCGATATTTTTCGTCAAGTAAGCGTTCGTCAGAATGTTTTGCCACGATGCTCGTTCCTTGTTCTCTTGGTCTGTAGGCACCTTTGAACCACTTTAACGCCCTAACGAACTCCGTACAGCAGCTTTATGCGCCGACCACGGATGAGCGTGGACACAGGGTCTATTTGCTGCAGCAAATCTCGCGCCAACTATTCAGCGGCTTTAATCGCACGTGTTCTCTCGGCAAAAAAAACGCCCGGTAAACCGGGCGTTTTTTGGGATTTTTCCGTTGGGTTGGGCGCGCTTAGTGCAGCTTGCCTTCCACATCAGCAATCGCTTCGTCCACAAGCGCCTTGCCACCCTTGCCTTTCATGGCATCGGCAAGAACAGCTGTCGCTGCGTCCACCGCGATATTGACGGCAGCAGCCTTAACTTCCTTAACCGCGTTCGCTTCAGCTTGTGCGATCTTTTCAGCCGCACCGCGTTCACGGCGGCGCATCAAGGCATCCAGGTCGTCTTTCGCCTGGTTAGCCATAATCTGCGCATCTTCTTTGGCCTGAGCAATCATGTCCGCCGCTTCGCGCTCTGTGTCGCGTTGCTTGCGCTGATACTCGATCAGCAGGTTTTCAGCTTCTGCCCGAAGATTCTTGGCTTCTTCAATTTGCGCTTCAATCGTGGCGGCACGCTCATCAAGCATGGTGCCAACTGTTTTGTGCGCTTTGAAGTACAGCACCAGGAAGATGAAGCCTGCAAAGGCAACGCCAACCCAGAAAGTCGTGTTTGCTAGAAGTTCCATCGCTTATGCCCCCTTCGCCGCAGCCGAAACTGCTTTGGTGACATCGTCCGCAGACACGTCAGCACCACCCAGCTTGGCAACAAGGTCGGTTGCAACTTCGGTTGCGATACCTTCAATGCCAGCCAGCGCTTCGGCTTTTGCTTCCGCGATACGCTTCTCAGCGGCGTCTGCGTCGGCGCTCAGCTTGGCGTCAAGCTCTGCTTGTGCTTTGGCAATGTCTGCCCGAGCCGCGTCTTTGGCGTCAGCAAGTGTTTGCTGTGCTTTGGCACGTGCTTCAGCAATTGATGCTTCATAAGCTTCGCGAACACCTTCAGCTTCTTCACGCAAACGCGCAGCAGCATCCAGATCACCAGCGATTTTTTCTTCACGCTCTTCAAGTACAGTTGTTACGCGCGGTACAACAAGGCGCGAAACGACAACGTACAAAAGCACAAAGGTCAACAGCAACCAGGCGATCTGGTTGGTGTAGGTACCGTCTTCAAATACGCTGATCTGCGGCAGACCGCCGCCACCAGCTTCTTGTTCGACAGTTTCTGTAGTGGCTCTAGCCATTGCTCAACCTCAGTGGCAGGTGGTTCCCGGGATGGCGCCGTCACATAGACGCCATTCCTCAATCAAGTGCCCCAAATCAGACAGGGACACGGGGGCGGCCCGAAGGCCGCCAATCCAGTTCCTATGAGAACAGGATCAGGAACGCGATCACGAGTGCGAACAGGCCAGTTGCCTCAGTCAGGGCAAAACCGATCAGCAGGTTCGTGAACTGCTTAGGTGCAGCAGATGGGTTGCGAAGTGCACCAGCAAGGTAGTTACCGAAGATGCTGCCGAGGCCGATACCGATGCCCGCGAGAGCGAGAGTTGCGATGCCAGCGCCGATGTATTTTGCTGCTTCAGCTTCCATGATTAAGTCCTTTTCGTGTGTCAGAATATCAAAGTTAAAAAGTGAATTTTGCTCGATCTTGCTGCCAGCCTAGTGTGCCGGATGCATAGCATCATGCAGATAGATACAAGTCAAAATGGTGAAGACGAATGCCTGCAGGCAGGCAACCAGAATTTCTAGGCCAGTGAGCAATACAGTCACGGCAAACGGTGCAACCGCACCCGCAATACCAACCGCGCCGAGCGCACCAAGGCTGATGATGAAGCCCGCAAAAACTTTCATCATAATGTGGCCCGCCAGCATGTTCGCAAACAAACGAACGGCCAAACTGATGGGGCGCGTGCAGTATGAAATGATTTCAATCAAAACAATCAGCGGCAGCAACCAGCCGGGAACACCGCTTGGTGCAAACAGCTTAAGGTAACCTGCGCCGTTTTTGATGAAACCGATCAGCGTCACGGCCAAAAATACAAACATGGCCATCGCAAAGTTAACTGCGATGTGGCTGGTGACTGTGAAAGCACCAGGGATCATGCCCGCGAGGTTAGAGCCCAAAATGAACATGAAGAGTGTGAAGATGAACGGGAAGTAGGCTTTGCCTTCTTTGCCAACGTTATCGCGCACCATGCCAGCGATGAATTCATACGCCAGTTCAACCATTGACTGCCAACGGCCAGGTACGACAGAGCTTTTGCGCATGCCGCCAACCATGAACACGGTCAACGCGAGCAGAACAATCACCATCCACTGGGAACTGTTGGTGAAGGAGACATCAATGCCTGCTACTTCTAAAGGAACTTTTGTTTGAACTTCAAACTGCTCAATAGGACTTGTGGCCACGAGGTTCGTCTCTTCTTTAATGCAGCTGGCGAATGCCCGCCGCGATCAATCCTTTTTCGCCTTTTCAGCTTCTTCTTCTGCTTCATTCATTCGGGTGGCTTCTTTCACCACATTCCGAATACCGCTCGCGAACCCCAGGATCAGCAAAACCACCAGAAAAATTGGTGCTGTGCCGAACCATCTGTCGAACCAGAAACCGATAAAGGCACCCACGCCGCTACCGACAACCAGTTCAATGCCCATTTTGAAAGCAACCCCCATCGGGGAATGGGGCTGATCTTCCGCTGTTTCGAAAGACTGGCCTTTTGCTTTCGCCTGGGCTTGCTGAAGCCGCTCATCAAACGATAGATCCTGACGGGTTTTTTTGTCTTCACCCATTAAATCTACCCTTTCAGACGCACTTCAACTGGTTCGCTCCGCATAGAATCAGAGCTCTGCCAAAGGCACGCGCAACATAGTGAAGGCCCCTTACAGTGTCAAGAAACAATAAAATTATGTTAAGTCATTGTTTTTATTGATTTTTTATAGGTTTTTCAGCTAACTCGCGTCGCGCAACTCTTCTGCGCGCTCAAGGTCGACCGAGACAAGCGTAGAGATTCCGCGTTCAGCCATCGTGACGCCAAACAAACGCTTCATGCGTGCCATGCTGACAGCGTTGTGGGTCACGATGAGGAAACGCGTGTCGGTGCGCTCCATCATTTCGTCCAAAAGATTGCAGAACCGCTCCACATTCGCGTCATCGAGCGGTGCATCCACCTCATCAAGCACACAGATGGGTGCAGGGTTGGTGATAAACACCGCGAAAATGAGCGAGAGCGCGGTCAGCGCCTGCTCACCACCAGAGAGGAGCGAGAGGGCCTGAAGGCGTTTTCCGGGCGGGCTTGCAAATATCTCAAGACCGGCGTCCAGTGGGTCTTCGGACTCGGTCAGTTTGAGGTGCGCTTCACCGCCACCAAATAGCGATTTAAACAGCTCGCCAAAGTGGTTGTTGACAATATCAAACGCAGCCAGCAGGCGCTCCCTGCCCTCACGGTTGAGACTGCCAATTGCCTGACGCAGGCGCGCGATTGCTTCTTCCAGGTCTGTGCGCTCGCTGACCAAATGGGTCATCTGCTCGTCGATTTCATTGAGCTCCTCATCAGCCCTCAGGTTGACGGCACCCATATTGTCGCGCTCGCGCTTCAGCTTCTCAAGCTTGGTCTCAAGCACGCTGACGTCTGGCAGGTTATCGGATGTTTCCAGCTCTACTTTTTCAAGGAGCTGGGTCGGGGCGCACTCAAACCGTTCGCCGATTTGCGCCGCAAGATCTTTGCGACGACTGACAGCATTCTCGACCGCGGCGTCCGCCCGGATTTGACGCTCACGGGCTGCCGCCTGAGCTTCCTGAATATCCCTGAGCGCCTGATCTTTTTCCCTGAGCGCATTCTCGGCCGTCATCAGGGCATCGCTGGTCTCTTTGCGGGCGGTCTCCGCGGCACCGAGTTGCTCCAGAAGTGCCTCACGCTGGCGCACCAGATCATCTGGCCCGGCCTCTACTGCTTCAAGCTGCTCTTTGGCTGCTGTTTCCCGCTCATCAAGGGATACAAGCTGCTTGCGCGCACTGGAAACCCGCAGCTGCCACGCGCCTGATTCCGTGTTGATGGCATTCAAGCGGTCGGTGCGGCCTTCGGCTTCCCGGCGCAGGCTATCGTAAGCAGAGCGTTTGCTGCTGAGATCAGCGCGGAGTGTGTCCACATTCTCGCGCACCTTCGCCATCGATTTTTCGAGCTCGGCGGTATCGGGCAAGGCACCGATACGCTGATCAATGTCTTCGAGGCGCTTGGTTGTTTCAGTGTTTTCCGTAGAAACCCGCTCCAAAGTTTCCTTCAAGAGGTTCACTTTGTTGGCGCGGCTGCTGGCTTCCTGTTCGGCAGCAACAAACGCACGGCGTGCGTCAGCCAATGCTTTTTCAGCGTCCTGCCGCACCTGGCGCTGCGCGTTCTCGGCCTCGCGGGCCGAAGTGTGCGCATCGGCGGCGGCCTCTGCAGCATGGGAAGCATCCTCAACACGCTTTTCAAGGGCAGCCAGGTCTTTTTCCAGATCTTTGAGCCGGTTTTTTTGCTCGAGGCGGATAGCTGCAGCCGTGGGTGCGTCAGACCGGCTGGCGTAGCCATCCCAGCGCCATAGCGAGCCATCTTTGCTGACCAGTTGCTGGCCTGCAGAGAGGCTTGACACCAAGGGCGCGGCGGCCTCATCGTCCACAACACCGGTTGCGGCAAACAGGCGCGAGAGTTCGTCTGGCGCTTTCACGTGATCGCTCAGCGCAACCACCCCGTCAGGCCATTTGAAAGCGGGGGCTTCCCCTACAGTCTGCCAGAAACGGGTTGCTTCCGTGTCCGTGCCAGCTTCTGCCGCATCACCAAGCGCGGCGCCTACGGCTTTTTCAAAACCTGCGTCAGCCGTAAGGTCGTCAGAAACAGGCTTTCCTTCATCAGAAGCACCGGTGTCCAGCATGCGGCGAATGCTTTCGCACTCTGCCGCCAGCGCCTTGAGTTGCGCGGCGAGCTCCGCACGGGTTGATTCGCTGTCTTGCCTGCGGGCGCGGGCTTCCTGTGTGGCTTTTTCTGCGGCCACCAGGCTCGTTCCCGCCTGCTCCAGGCGCTTTTCTTCGGACGCCACGGCTTCCTCGGCGGCCTTCAGCGACGACAAGCTTTCGTCTGAGTCCACCAGTGCCGCTAGTTCGCCTTCAAGGCGCACGGCCTCGGCGCCGAGCTGCTCGGCCCTGCGGTTAATGGCAAGGCGGTCGCTTTCAAGGCTTGAGCGCTGCGCCCGCGCACCGGCGGCCTGCTCGCTGACTTGGTCAAACTCGGCCTCAGCCTCTCCGGCGGCCTGCACGGCAGCCTCAAGCGCCTCTTTGGCCTCAACCTCATTGCTTTTTTCTGCGTCGCGCGCGCTTTCAAGGCGGGCTTTTTCGGTGTTCAGCCGGTCAAGTGCCGCGGTCGCGTCATCATTGATTTCCTGCTCGCGTGCCCGGTCACCTGTGATCTGCTCAAGGGTCGCGCGCAGGGAAATGGCGGTTTGCTTGCGGCGCTCTGCTTCTGCTTCCAGATTCTCGCGTGCAATCGACAAGCGCTGCAGGGCAGCGGCGGCTTCAACGTCGCGGTCACGCAGCGGCGGCAGGGCTGCGGCAACCTCGGCCTGCTCTTTCGAAATGCTGGCTACCTGACCTTCAATTTCACCAACGCCGATTTCCGCCTGCCTGAGTTTGCGCTCAAGCTCGATCACTTCCTCAGACGCCTGGTTCCAGCGCAGATACATCAGGCTGGCTTCAGCCTGGCGAATATCACCGGAAACGGCCCGGTAGCGCACGGCCTGACGCGCTTGACGCTTGAGGCTGTTGATCTGGCTTTCCATCGCCTGGATCACATCATGAACGCGCACCAGATTGTTTTCGGCACTGCGCAAACGGCTTTCGGCCTCTTTACGACGCGTGTGCAAGCCGGAAATGCCCGCTGCTTCCTCGAGAATGGCGCGGCGGTCCTGCGGTTTGGCGTTGATGAGGCTGCCAATGCGGCCCTGGCTTACGAGCGCGGGCGAGTGCGCGCCGGTGGCGGCATCTGCGAACAAGAGCTGCACATCTTTTTGGCGCACATCATTGCCGTTAATCCGGTAGGCAGAGCCAGACTCGCGCTCTATGCGGCGGGTGACTTCGATTAAGTCCTGATCATTATACTCAGCGGGCGCTGCCCGGTCGGAATTGTCGATAACCAGCGTGACTTCCGCCATGTTGCGGGCAGGCCTGCGGTCCGTGCCTGCAAAAATCACATCATCCATGCCACTGCCGCGCAGGGATTTTGCGCGGTTTTCGCCCATCACCCAGCGGATGGCTTCAAGAAGGTTGGATTTGCCGCAGCCATTGGGGCCCACAACGCCAGTAAGACCGGGCTCAATCAAAAGCTCGGTCGGGTCAACGAATGACTTAAAACCTGACAGTCGAAGCCGCGAAAAACGCATTGGCTCTGTTTACTCCCCTCATGGTCGGCTCGTTTATGCCGCAGCAACCCCTTACTGCGGCCAAGCCGACCTATCCCCTTTCAGACGCCGAAGCGTCTTCTTATTAGTTCAACTCCGCTTCAATCGCGGCCTTAACGGCGTTCCAGTCGTTGGTGGCATTCACTTTGGAACCATCAACAAGAAGCGTCGGTGTTGCGTTAACTTTGTAACGGGCTGCACCGTCTTGTGTCATCTTAGCCAGATGCTGCTGCATCTCGCGGTTCGCGATACAGCGGTCAAATTGCGTACGGCTGATGCCGCCCGCGCGGCGCGCAAGGCCCGCTAGCGCATCAACACGGTCTTCCGCGCCGATCCAGGCAGACTGACGGTCGAAATATACTTTCATCAAGCGCTTCGCCACGTCGGTATTTTTGCAGCGCGCAGCAACCGATGCCGTCATGTCGTATGGGTTCATGACATAGTTGCGATAAATGAACTTAACTTTACCGGTATCGATATACTCGGCCTGGATTTTCGGGAAAATGTCAGCAGCAAAACGAGCGCAGTGCGGACACGTCAGAGAGGCATATTCAATAATCTCTACTGGTGCATCCGGGTCGCCGTAAACAATGTCCCCCCATACGCCTACTCCGCCAGCGGCAGCCGACAGTTGTTGTGCTTCGGCAGCCGCGGCAGCTTCTTCTTCAGCTACTACTGCTGGGTCAGTTGTTTCTGCGTCCCCGCCAGAATCGCTACAGGCAGCCAAGCCCAACAGCGCCAGAGACAGGGCAAAGCCCTTCAAATACTCGGAATATTTCTGGTAGTTCATTTAACCCTCACATACTAGATATTGTGTTTAGCGTGATAAAACCCGTGTTACGAGTCATTTTTTTGTCGGCCAGCAGTTCGACTTTAGTTGCCGGTGAGTGATTGCGTGGCAAGCAGTGTTGCAAGGCGTAAGCGCAACCGGTCATATCCCGGATACGGCATCGGAACACCATTGAGCACAAAAGTCGGCGTCGCGTTCACTTCATGCTCTTCAAGGCCGCGCTGGCGCATCTGCACGATATGAAGCTGAACTTCCTGATCAGAAATGCACTGACCGAGTGCATCCTGCTCCAGCCCATGACGCGCCATAATTTCTGACATGCCCAAATAAGGATTGTCGCCGCCCAGCCAATCGGCCTGCTCTTTAAAAAGATCATCAATAGCCGATTTTGCGTCATCAGTGGTCGCCACGCAGCGGCTCGCAGAAGCTGCGGCAAGATCGTACTGGTTCAGCACAAAGTTCCGAAAAACAAACTTTACTTGTCCCTTGCTGACAAAGTCGTCCAACAAACGAGGCATTCCTTGGGTGGCAAACTCCGCACAGGCCGGGCAAGTCAGCGAAGCATATTCGATCAATTCGATGGGCGCGTCCGGATCACCATAAACAATATCACCCCACACACCCGTACGGGTGGGGGTTTGAACGATCGTCAGGCCGTTTTCATCTTTTTCAGCTTGTGGCTGTGCCCCAGCAGCAATCGAAAAGCCGGTCGCGAGGACGAGAATGCCTAAAGCGGACAGAATTTGTTTCATACTTACTTCCCTTGAACCCACACCATAAACCCGTGTGCGGGCCATTATTTACCTTTTGGCCTGGACAATACAAGCTCACCCAGGTTGCGCACAGCTTCTTTAAGCGGACTTAACTCGCCCTTGCCCACCAACTCCGTCAGAGCTGACTGTTGGTTCTGGTTCAATTCCCCTTTTTCCAGGGATTTTTGAACAGTTGTTTTGGGCAAAGGCCCCTGTTTTACCTCGAGGCGCGCAACAGCGCCGTAGCCTAAATATCTATTGACCTTTTCGATGATAACAGCCGCGCGTTGCTGAACGATCGGCGCAAAAGCAGATTCAGTTCGAACATGCAATGTTGCACCCTGCCTCGCTCCGCGAGGAAACACCAGTTTTAAGGGCACAGTCGCCCGCGACAAGTCGGCACCAACGATACGGGCCCAACGTGTTACAATCTCAGCCTCTGCAAAGCCTTTTGCCCGCACCGCTTTCGAGATTAATCGACTGGACGAGCGAGACACTTTGGCCATGCCGCCGCGGCGGGGTTGTGATTTGGATTTTGTGGCTGGCTTCTTGGCCGGGACCATCGCCCCTCTCCCACAATACTTTTCTGGCCCAAAATGCTTAGGGCGCGGAATTTTTCCTCTGTTGGTTGCTATCAGGTGCGCGCGCATGCAGCAAGCCGAAAGCAGCCTATTTCAAGGTCTTGTGAAACAACTAAGCGAAAGTGGCAATCAACCAGCTTGAGCGAAAAAGATTGCATTGCGCACTGATGCGATTAGACACGGAATGAGATCACGGTGCGGGCAACGACATTCCATGCATGAAAACCTTCTCGATACCTCTGGTATTGCCTTTATCGGCATTTATTTGGCGTCGCTGCTGGCAATCGGCTGGCTGGCCAATCGTGCGCGGAAGGAAAACAGCCTAAAGGACTATTATCTCGCCGGCAGCTCGCTTGGCAGCGTGAGCCTGTTTTTCACGCTGTATGCGACCCAGTACAGCGGCAACACACTGTTTGCCATCCCTGGTAACGCGTACCGCAATGGCTTCGTTGGGCTGAATGTTGCTGCAGCCGTGATGTTCATTGTTGTCGTTTATTTCCTGTTTGCCGGTCGTTTGAATGAGCTCGCCAAAAAACATGGCTTTGTCTCGGTCGGGGACTTCATCACTTGGCGGTATGATCACAAACCGCTTCTGATTGCAGTCAATATCATCGGTATCATCACACTCGTCAGCTATGCACTTGGCAATTTCAAGGCCATCGGCCTTTTGATGGAAACTGCAACCGGCGGCATTATCCCGTTTGCGATGGGCATCATCATCCTAGGGTTTGTGATGGCCGTGTATGAGAGCCTGGGCGGCCTTAGAGGCGTGATATGGACCGACATCATCCAGGGCACCCTGTTGTTTCTGGGATGCATCCTCTTGTTCTTTGCAGTTCTCCAACTGGGGCCCGCGAATGGCTCTCAGGCGCTGACTGACGGTTTCACGAAGTATTTCTCGTCCGGTTTTCAACCAGCCAGTTTTTTCAGTGTTGTATTTCTTGTTGGCATTGGGGCGGCCGTTTATCCGCAAGCTGTTCAGCGCATATATATTGCCAAAGATGCGCGCACGCTGCAGCGCTCCTACTATGCTCTGTTTTTCATGCCTCTATTGACCACTGTTCCAATGATTTTGGTCGGTGTAATGGTCGCAGACTGGATTCCTGGGCTGGACGCTCAGCAAAGCGAAAATGTCGTCATATTTGCAGTTGGTGAGATTGCGCAAGCCTACCCCGCCGTTTCCTGGTTGCTGATTTTATATCTCGGTGCTGCTGTCGCGGCCATTATGTCGACAATTGATTCAGCGCTGCTCTCTTTAGGGTCCACGATCATCAAAGACTTTTGGGCAAATCGCGACAATAGCCGTGAGGTAGACCTGCACCGAGCCAGCCGCACGACCTCTTGGGTGTTGATGGCGGTTATCGCGACGCTTGCGATTGTATTACCGCAAACAATTTGGGCGCTGATGATCTTCAAATTCGAACTTTTGATCCAAATTGCGCCTGCCATCATCATCGGTGTACGGAATCCAACCGTATCATCACAGTCGGTCCTGTTTGGGCTGATCGTTGGCTGTGCGGTAGCTGTCCTGCTGAAGCTATCTGGCTATACGTCTTATAATATTAGCGCACCGCTTGGCATACATGCTGGGCTTTGGGGGCTGGGTGCCAATTTGTTTGGGGTTGTTTTGTGGCGGAAATAGCGAAAAACCTGTTGGCCTGGTACGACAAGGAACGGCGCCATTTGCCGTGGCGGTCCGCGCCCGGTGAAACAGCAAACCCTTATCATGTGTGGCTGTCTGAGGTGATGTTGCAGCAAACCACTGTTGCCACAGTAAAAAGCTATTTCGAGAAATTTTTGCGCCTTTGGCCAAGCGTCACAGACCTGGCACAAGCTCCGCAGGAAGCGGTGCTGAAGGAATGGGCCGGGCTTGGATATTACGCCCGCGCACGAAATCTGCACAAGTGCGCGCGGGAAATAGAGGCCAACTATTCTGGGCAGTTCCCTACGACAGAAGCAGAACTTAAAAAATTACCCGGTATTGGTGATTATACAGCCGCTGCAATCGCAGCCATTGCATTTGATGAGCCCGCCGCGGTTGTTGACGGCAACATAGAGCGTGTGGTGTCACGCCTGTTTCGCATCGAAGAACAACTGCCCGCGGCCAAAAAACCGATTAAGGCCAAAACGGCTGATATTACGCCCACCAAAAGGCCCGGCGATTTTGCTCAGGCCATGATGGATTTGGGCTCTGGTGTCTGCACACCGAAGAACCCGAAATGCCTTCTGTGTCCAATCCAGTCCCACTGTGCTGCACAGTCCGCAGGAGACATGGAACGCTTTCCCATCAAAGCCCCAAAAAAAATCAAGCCAACCCGCCGCGCGGTAAGCTTTTGGCTGGAGCATGACGGCCATGTTTTGCTCGAGCGCCGGCCGGACAAAGGCCTGCTTGGGGGCATGCCCGGTTTTTTCTCAACGCCTTGGGTTGAATGCGATAGCACGCCTGAATTAAGCGAAGCAGCAGCCCATGCCCCCGCAGATACGGATTGGCAAGCTGGCGCTGACATTGCCAAACATACCTTCACCCATTTCCATTTGGAAACGCGCCTGCTCAAAGGGCAAGCAATCCAGCGCATCAATGTGGAAAACGGATTCTGGCACCCCATCGACGCACTTTCGGACGTGGGGTTACCAACTGTCTTTTCAAAAATCGCCAAGCTTGCAGACTAGCTGTGCCAATTGTTCGAAAATGAACAGGTCCGCGTTTTGGCGCTGTTCAAAAACGCACAAAAATGAGCAAGGCACAGGGTGCCCCACACTTATCTCATTGAAATACTTAGACATATTACATGTGTAGAAGTTGGCCCGTCATTTGCTGATATTGAGGAAAACATAAGCCCAGTCACGACAGCAACCGAACGAGGCCGACCATGTTGAAAAACTATTTGATCACCGCGCTCAGAAATCTTCTGAGGCACAAACTTTATAGTTTCATCAATATTGGCGGCCTCAGTTTGGGCTTGGCAGCCTGCCTAATGATTTTCTTATTTGTTCAAAGCGAACTGAGTTATGACAAATGGCTGCCTGATAATGAGCGCATCTACCGCCTTGAGGGCACCTATCATTCACCCGGCAAACCTGACAATCATGCCTCGGTTAGCCCGGGCGCGGTCGCGCCGGCTTTCAAGCAACGTTTTCCCAACATGATTGAGGATGTGGTTCGCTTGTTGAGCGAGGGGTTTATCGTAAAATACGGCGAGACCCGTTTTATTGAAGATGCGTACCTCGCGGACCCGTCACTGTTTGACATACTGGACCTGCCCATGGTGGCTGGCGACCGCGAGAGGTTATTTGATGGCTATGACAAGCTGATCATCAGCGAGCGAATTGCCGAAAAATACTTCGGCGACGAGTCGCCAATTGGCAAAGTAATGGAGCTGGACGGCGGCCAGGACCGGCGTCAAGTGGTGGCTGTTATGCAAAACTTGCCAGATAACACACACTTGGACCTTGAAATTCTTGGGCACTTCAATCCGGCCGATTATGACGAGATGCCCTGGATCGCCACCTGGTGGATATCATCGAATGTGTTCAGCTATTACAAGCTAACTCCGGGCACCACGCCTGATATGCTGGCCGAGCGTCTGCCCGCATACGTAGATGCCAACGCTGTCTTGAGCTCCAATTGGGAAGACCCTCGTCCACCAAGCGAGGTATTGAGCCTGTCCTTTGTGAACATTGGCGATATTCACTTGAGCTCGCCGAGCCGGTTTCAGATGAAGCCCACAGGCGACATTATGGTGGTTTACAGCTTTACCGGCATCGCTGCGCTGATCCTGGTGATCGCCATCATTAACTTCACCAACCTTTCAACAGCGCGCGCGTCGTTGCGGGCGCAGGAAATCGCGCTGCGCAAAGTGGTTGGTGCAACGCGTCGGCATATTGTTTACCAGTTTCTTGGCGAAGCCGTCGTGACTGTGGTTTTGGCCTCAATGCTGGCGTTTGCCATCGTAGAAGCGACCCTGCCCTGGTTTAACGCGTTCGTGGAAAAATTGCTCGACTTCAATGTCTTCACAGACCCGCAAATTCAGATTGGCCTTCTGGGTCTTTTAGTTGTTGTTAGCCTGGGTGCCGGTGCTCATCCTGCACTGCGCATGTCCTCATTCCGTCCGGCCCGGGTTTTACACTCCAAAAATGCTGGAAGCGCCGGTTCGGTCAAAATCAGAGCCATCTTAACAACGGTGCAGTTCACAATCTCAATCGGTCTGATGATCACCACTGGCGTGATATACAGCCAACTGAATTACGCCCGGTCTATGGATGTTGGTTTTGACAAAGACCACAAGATGCAAGTGTTGAACATGTCATTTGGCCCGGTGGCGGAGGTCGCCAAAACCATTCAACAAGAAGTGGAACGGCTGCCTGGTGTGAATGCAACTGCCTTTTCAGATCGACGCGTTCCCTTGCGCGGATACTGGGACCCCGTCGCCACGATAGACCTCAATGGCGAGCGGCAGACACTTCGGCTAGAGTCTGTGCCTGCCGACACTGAATTTCTGGAATTTATGGGCGCAAAACTGTTGGCAGGCCGCTTGTTCGACAAAGATCGCCAGACCGATGTGCTTCAGCCCATCGCAGGCAGCAAAGACTTCACTCAGACAGCACTCATAAACGAAACAACGGCGGCGGCTCTGGGTTTTGCGAATGTTGCAGATGCAATTGGGCTGGTTATGAACGTGCCTGACCCGGGCACCGACCATAGCATCAGGACAGAAATCATCGGCGTTGTGCAAGACATGCACCTGCGCTCTGTCCGAGACGCAATGGACAACTCGATTTTTGTCGCTCGTGATGAGCCGCTCAGAACGCTAAACGTTGATATTGGAAGCAACTCCATTGGGGACATGCAGCAAAAGATCGAAGAAATTTGGAACCGCCATATTCCAGAAGTGCCATTTTCGCACCGGTTTGTGGACGAATCGTATAACGAATACTACGAACAAGACGCCCGCCGCGGTGAGATTTTCGCCTACTTCTCTGCTTTCGCAATCCTGGTTTCCTGCCTTGGCCTTTATGGCCTGGCGAGCTTTACGGCTGAGCGCCGCGTGAAGGAAATTGGTGTGCGTAAAGTGATGGGCGCCACTGTGTCAGACATCGTTAAGCTGCTTACCTTCCAGTTTTCGAAACCCGTCCTGCTTGCCAACCTGATTGCCTGGCCTGTGGCCTGGTTTATCGCCAGCGACTGGCTTCAGGGCTTTCAATATCGCATTGACTTGAGTGTCTTTTATTTCATTTCAGCTGGCGCAGCAGCCCTGCTGATCGCCTGCGCAACAGTCGCCGGGCATGCCTTCAGAACGGCGCAAGCCAATCCGGTAGTTGCGCTGAAACACGAGTGAACCCACGGACTCACTGAGTCCACGCAAGTAACTGGCTGGCCAGGGTTTATCCTGCGCCAGCCCTTTTTTTGATTTGCAAAAAAAGGGCCCGGCAGATGCCAGGCCCTCCCTGTGACAGGATGCTTAGTTACGCGCGGATTTTGCGATACAGATCCGTACCTTCACGCGCAAACTCATTGGCATTATTCACCGCCCCTGAAATCGTGCCCAGGCTTGCATTTATGTCTTCAACAGCAGTGGACGCTTCATGCATGCTGGAAGTGATTTCCCGGGATGTGGCCGCCTGTTCCTCAACCGCGCTCGCAACTGCAGTAACGCTACCTTCCACCGACGACACAGCACCTTTGATACGGTCGAGACGTTTCACAACATCACCGCTGATGTCTTGCATGCCGTTAATTTCATTGGAAATTTGGGTCGTTGCGTTGGCCACCTGATTAGCGAGCGATTTCACTTCGCTGGCAACAACGGCGAACCCTTTGCCCGCCTCTCCGGCCCTGGCAGACTCGATTGTCGCATTGAGCGCAAGCAGGTTAATCTGGCCCGCGATATCATTGATCACATCAACAATGTTGGTCATGGCACCGGCCGCGTCAGAAAGCTGCTGCGCCGACTTGTCTGCCGTTTGTGCTTCATCCATGGCGCGACTAACGTCACTGCGGGACGACTCCATACTGGACGCAATTTCCTGGGTTGACGCCTGGAACTGTTCTGCCGCCGCGGCAACGGCCTGCACAGTTTGCGCTGTCTCCGAAGAGGCTGAAGATGCTGAAGAAGCCTGATGAGAGGCATCCCCAACCGCATTCAGTATTTTCTCAAGGTTGGTATCTACCATGGCACCAACACGCTTGGCCTCGTCGCGCCCTTTCACTTGATCCGTGATGTCTGACGCATATTTGACCACCTTGAACGGTCGCCCGTCGGGATCGAAAATCGGATTATATGATGCTTGAATCCAAATCTCTTTCCCATCTTTACCAATTCGGCGATATTCACCAGCGTCAAACTGGCCCTGGCCTAACTGTTCCCAAAACCGCTGGTAAGCAGGCGTTTTCGCTTCATCCGGGTCCATAAACATACGGTGATGCTGACCTTTGATTTCATCGAGACTGTAGCCCACCGTGCTGGTGAAGTTTTCGTTGGCGTTGATGATTGTGCCATCAAGCTCAAACTCAATCACAGCCTGCGATTTACCAATCGCCGCAATCTGCCCCGAATAGTCAGCGTTTCGAAGCTTTTGCTCGGTAATATCGGTTGCATACTTCACCACTTTGAAGGGGTTGCCATCAGGGTCGAAAATTGGATTGTAAGACGCCTGAATCCAGATTTCCTTGCCGCCCTTGCCAATGCGTTTGTACTGCCCGGCTTCAAAGTTGCCCGCCGCCAATCGCTCCCAAAAGGATTTATACTCCTCAGACTGAGCGTACTCCGGCAGCACAAACATTCGGTGATGATTGCCTTTGATCTCCAGAAGTGAATACCCAACGGCATCAAGGAAATTTTGGTTGGCATGACGAATGGTGCCATCCAGTTCAAACTCAATAACCGCCTGAACTTTGTTAATGGCTTCTATCTGGCCACAATAATCTGCGTTTTGCAGCACTTGGGCCGTGATATCTGTGGCGTATTTCACCACTTTAATAACGTTGCCGAGCCTGTCTTTAACAGGGTTGTAAGAAGCCTGAATCCAGACCTCTTTGCCACCTTTTCCTACCCGCTTATATTCCGCGGCCTGGAAAATGCCTTCTTTCAGGCTGCGCCAAAACTCTTTGTATTCGTCAGTATTTTCATAACCGGGCACAACAAACATACGATGGTGCTTGCCAATGATTTCATTGTATCGGTACCCCATGGCCCCAAGGAAATTCTTATTGGCTGTAATAATCGTGCCGTCGGTTTCAAACTCAATCACAGCCTGAGACCGGTCCAGCGCATCCAGGATGGATGTCGCCTCATTGGTTTTGGCTGATTTGCTTTTTGTTGGCGATTTGTTGGCTGCACTTGCGCGTTCATCATCGCGCTGGCCGTCACGGCCAAATAGCGTTTCGAACATTCCTCATTCCTCGTTCCCAGACCCCCTGGCAATATCGTCTGTGGAACCGATGAAACAGCACGGTTTCCCGCTCCTCTCGCTGCCAAATCGTTCCCAACCCAAGAATAAATTAGCGCAAGATCGTTAAAATTTTACTAGCGTTTAGTTGGTGGTAATCAATGAAAAACCAATCAAGGGTTGCAACCTTGGTCCACCGTGCTGCTTTTGATTGAACGACTATAGAGCAAGGTTGTCGTCAGTCAGCGAAGTTATGGATGCACCACTGAGTAGCACACTGTCACCGCCGCCAAGATCGATCAGCAAGCCTGCTTCGGTCTCCGTGGCGGCGGCCTGAACGTCCGCGAGGGTCGTGAAGTCAGTGGTGGTGTTGGAGAGGTCCAGCAAATCATTGGCGCGGAAATCTAGCACAATGTCATCGCCGGTGCCTTCGCTGAAGATGAAGGTATCAGCACCCGCGCTGCCCCTGAGCGTATCGTCACCAGCGCCGCCATCAAGCGTGTCATCACCGCGGTTACCGTTCATCAGGTCATTGCCAGCACCGCCTGTGACCACATCATTGCCATTACCGCCCGCCAGAAGATCATCGCCTGATCGACCCGTGACGATATCATCACCGCCAGCACCATTCAGGCGGCTGCCCGCTTCCAATGCGCGCAGAGTATCGTCGCCCTTGCCGCCAAAAAGGCTCTCAATGGAAATCAGCACGTCACCGTCGGCAAAGCCACCTGTGGCCTCGCCGGTTTCAAGGTCCACCAGGATGGCGTCATCCCCGATCAGATAATCAACCCGGTCCGAGCCACCGCCACCGTTCAAGGTGTCAGCGCCGCTGTCGCCAAACAGGCGGTCGCCCTGGCTGCCACCATTGAGGCTGTCATCCCCAATGCTGCCCGAAAGCGTGTCACTGCCGGAACCACCTTCGACAGTGTCGTTACCGTTACCGCCGAGTAAGCTGTCGTTACCGGCGCCGCCATCCAGCCGGTCCGCCTGCGTGCCACCAAACAGCACATCATTGCCTTCGCCGCCATCCAGCGTGTCCGACCCACGACCGCCAGAAAGCGTGTCGTTGCCGGCGAGGCCGATAAGGGTATCCTCACCGTCACCGCCCGAAAGACTGTCAAAAAGCTCTGCGCCCGTAAGGGCATCTGCACCGCTGGTGCCCATCAAAGTCACGCCTTCGTTACCAAAAGCGGCGTTGCCATAAATCACATAGGTAACGCCTGAGTCTTCCTGCTCCCCATCTGCTAGCCGTGCGCCGATCAACAAATCATCATAACCGTCACCGTTCACATCGCCAGCGCCTGCTACGTCGGCACCGCTGATATCAAATATGTTGCCCCCGTTGAATGTAATGCCGCCGATATCATCAAGGTCAGCCAGGTTGATGACAGCGTCAAAGCCATCCGGACTGCCAAATAACAGATAGCTTTGCCCCGAGAGGCTACCATTAGGGTCTGCACCGGTGGCGGAAAAGATAACATCGTCGTAGCCGTCGCCATTCACATCGCCCGCCGCAGCAACGCGCTGCCCCACAAAGTCGCTGCTGTTGATGCCCTCAAGCTTGAAACCATTGCTGCCATTGAGGTCACCCAAATCAATCGTCGCGCCAAAATCCTGGTCGGAACCGAAGACAATGTAAACCGCACCACTGTTACTGTTGCCACCTGTATCAGCAGAATTGGCGCCGATCACAAGATCGTCGAAACCGTCGCCGTTAATATCACCAACGCCACTAACAGAATAACCGGCCTGGTCGCCCGCCGCCTCGCCAATAATGGTGAAACCGTTGCTGCCATTGAGACTGGAAAGGTTGAAACTTGATGAGAATCCGCTGGCGGAGCCGAATACCACATAAGCCTCGCCCGCGCCGTCACGTCCGCCCGGGTCGGCCGTTTGCGCGCCGATGATCAGATCGTCAACGCCGTCGCCGTTAACATCACCAGCGCTCGAGACAGCCGTGCCAGCGAAGTCGCCATTATTGACACCGTAAATGGCGAAGCCGTTACTGCCATTAAGACTGCCAAGAGATACAGTGGCACCAAAACCGCTTTCATTGCCAAAAATCACATAGGCCGCGCCAGTATCACCATTAGGCGTGTCCCCACCCAATGTTCCGATGATGATGTCATCAACCCCATCATCATTCACATCGCCAGCATTTGAAACTGACCAACCAATTGCATCAAGGTCGTTGATACCAATGATGGTAAAGCCGTTGTCGCCGTTCAGGTTTGAGAGATTGAAACTGGGGGAGAAGCCACTGTCTGAACCAAAAAGCACATACGCCCGGCCAGAGAAGGCACCGTCTGTTTGCGAATTGGCGGCCGAGACAAGGATGTCATCGAACCCATCGCCGTTAATGTCACCAGCGGAGGAAACAGCGCGCCCCAGTTCGTCGAAGGCGCTAACACCGTCGATTATAAAGCCATTGTCCCCATCTAAGTTTGATAGGTTGAAGCTAGCGCCAAAGCCCTCTCCTGTGCCGAATACGACAAATGCTCGCCCAGAGGATGTACCGTTAATGTCCGCAAAATAAGCGCCGATAACAATGTCATCAAAACCATCGCCATTGATATCGCCAGCAAAAGACACCGCTTCGCCGCTGAAGGCATCGAAGGTGATACCATTAAGGGCAGAACCACTGCTGCCATCAAGATCAGATAATTGGATAGTATCTGGCATGGCTGCCATCTCCGTCTACGTAACCGGTTTAATGGAACACAGAACAGAACTCGAACACACTGCTTACTCAACCCAAATACAGCGTAAAACCTACAATTTCAAGGTACACTGCGCCAGTATTCAACTGGCGGTTTTTCATACTTTGCCGCCTGATCTCCTTTAAAACAGTATCGCTTCTTCGGTCAAATTCTGAATAGTCATACCCTGCAGGAACACACTGTCACCGCCGCCAAGGTCGATCAGCAGGCCCGCTTCGGTTTCAGTGGCAGCGGCCTGAACATCCGCAAGGCTTGTGAAATCAGTGGTGGTGGCGGAAAGGTCCAGCAGGTCATTAGCGCGGAAATCCAGAACGATGTCGTCGCCGGTGCCTTCGCTGAAAATGAAGGTGTCAGCACCCGCACTGCCCCTAAGCGTATCGTCCCCGGCGCCGCCATCAAGCGTATCGTCGCCGCGGTTACCGTTCATCAGGTCGTTGCCCGCACCGCCCGTGACCACATCATTGCCGTTGCCGCCCGCCAACAGGTCATCGCCGGAGCGACCGGTGACGATATCATCACCGCCGGCCCCGTTTAGGCGGCTGCCTGCCTCAAGCGCACGCAGGGTGTCATCGCCCTTGCCGCCAAACAGACTTTCGATCGAGATGAGCACATCACCGTCGGCAAAACCGCCCGTGGCTTCGCCGGCTTCCAGGTCCACCAGGATGGCGTCATCGCCGATGAGATAATCGACCCGGTCAGAGCCACCGCCACCGTTCAAGGTGTCGGCGCCGCTGTCACCAAACAGCCGGTCGCCCTGGCTGCCGCCGTTTAAGCTATCGTCGCCGATGCTGCCTGAAAGCGTATCACTGCCGGAACCTCCTTCGACGGTGTCGTTACCGTTACCGCCGAGCAGGCTGTCGTTTCCCGCGCCGCCATCCAGCCGGTCCGCCTGCGTGCCACCAAACAGCACATCATCGCCTTCGCCGCCCGCGATGCTATCCGCACCTCTGCCACCGTTAAGAGTGTCGTTGCCCATGGCGCCCCGAATGGTGTCATTGCCATTCTGGCCGTCGACAGACGCGCCACCGTTAGCAAGTGTGATGTCCTCCGCGCTATTGGAGGTGCGGATGGTTGTGCCTTCAGCAAAAGCCATGCGGCCTTCGGCGGCGCCAACCGCCAGATAATGCGCGAGACCACTTGAGTAGGTTTCTGCTTCAACCAGTGCTGCCACATCCGGGTTTTGATTGAGGTAATAGAGCTCATTAAACCCGGCTGCGCCTGAGCCTGCCGGGTCCGCGCCGTCGGGGCCGGTGTAAATGGCCTCAGTGCCCAAATAGAGTGTGATGTCTGTGTCGTCCGAGTTCCAGCCACTTACGGTCGCCAGGTCCAAAACTCCATCGGAGTTGGCGTCAAACGGCTGAACCAGAAACGCAAAGATGAATTGATCAGGATCGCCGTCACCGATGTATTCGCGCAAGTCTTCCGCCTGAAACACGCCTGTGCCATCATTCAAGTAGAGTACAGGATTGGTGTCCTGCACACTGGTTGGGGTGTAGAGCAACAGGTCGAGAAAGCCATCGCCATTGATGTCTACGGCATTGCTGGTCATCACGGGCTGATTATTGCTTTGTTGTCCATCATCATTGGTAACGGACCCCGGAAGTGTTTGGTCTGGTAAGCGGGTCGCTGTTTCATCGACCAAAGTGCCGTTGTCGTTGATGAGAATTTGGATATAGCGGCCAGAATAGTCTGCCGGGTCACCATCAAACCGCCGCACCGGCGCATAGGCAATCATCAGGTCCAGGTCACCGTCACCGTCGATATCAAAAGCTTCTGCAGCCGTGGCCGCGACGCTGCCGTCGTTGAAATCTGGTAAGGGCAAATTCACCAGATTTTCCTCTGGGAAAAAGCCGTTGCCGTCATTGTAAATGATCACACCCAGCGTATCGCTGCGGCCAAAGTCATGCAGGGGACCCATAACAAGGTCTGGCAGGCCGTCGCCGTTGAAGTCGGCAAGCTCAATGCCGATATACCGGATCAACTCCCCGTTTTCACCTTGCAAATAATCGTTTGACGCCCGGCCGCCCCAATCGAGCGTGAAATTGCCGTTTCCGTCGTTGATCAGGAAGCTTGGTTCATTGACGGTCGTTTCTGCTTCGCCGCCACCCTCGATGAACACATCAAGGTCCCCATCGCCGTCAATATCGGCAACATCTACCGTTTTGGGGTTAATAGTCGGCGGTGCAAAATCAGGGTCATTTGGATAGCGTCCCGTGATGTCGGAAAAAAGCACACCAACGGAACTTACGTCATAGTCACCTTGCTGATTGCTGAGGAACAGCATGGGCTCGCCGCCGACCAGAAGCCCATCGATTGCGCTTGACCTTGCATCAATAGGGAAAACGATAAAATCATCCCGGCCATCGCCGTTGAAGTCCCCCGTCGCGATCTGGGACACGTATGAAAACAAAACGCTGTTCAGCGTTTCGCTATAGCCTTCGGAAAAGCCGCCGTTGCCGTCATTCAAAAGGATTTGGACCGGCAGGCCGTCATAGTCATCGTAGGCGGCTTCGTCGTTAGGCAAGAAATCATAGACAACAATGAAATCCACATCGCCGTCGCCGTCGAAGTCCCCCGATGCGGTTATGCGAGAGCCGCCAATGAAAGACGGTCGGCCGGTTGATATGTTGGTACCGCTCTCGAAAAACATTCACCCACCCTTAACGCCGACCCCACTCGAAGATCCTGCATACACTAATTGAGGAGAGCTTTGAATTCACAAGTTGCGTGGACTTAAACAGGAGGACCCAATCGACACTCGTGCCCCTACAACACCAGATTATCGTCCGCGAGCGACGCGAGCGTGGCGTTTGCCAGGAGCACACTATCCCCGCCACCAAGATCGATCAGCAGGCCTGCTTCGGTCTCCGTGGCGGCGGCCTGAACGTCCGCGAGGGTCGTGAAGTCAGTGGTGGTGTTCGAGAGGTCCAGGAGGTCATTGGCGCGGAAATCGAGCACAATGTCATCGCCGGTGCCTTCGCTGAAAATGAAAGTGTCCGAACCCGCACTGCCTCTGAGCGTATCGTCACCGGCGCCACCATCAAGCGTGTCGTCACCCCGGTTACCGTTCATTAAGTCATCGCCCGCACCGCCCGTGACCACATCATTGCCATTGCCGCCCGCAAGCAGATCATCGCCGGAACGACCGGTGACAATGTCGTCGCCACCGGCACCATTCAGGCGGCTGCCTGCCTCAAGCGCACGCAGAGTGTCGTCGCCCTTGCCGCCAAACAGACTTTCGATCGAGATGAGCACATCTCCGTCGGCAAATCCGCCTGTGGCTTCGCCGGTTTCAAGGTCCACCAGGATCGCATCATCGCCAATCAGATAATCAACCCGGTCGGAGCCACCACCACCGTTCAAGGTGTCAGCGCCGCTGTCACCAAACAGCCGGTCGCCCTGGCTGCCACCATTCAGGCTGTCATCCCCAATGCTGCCCGAAAGTGTATCACTGCCGGAGCCACCCCCAACGGTATCATTGCCGTTACCACCAAGCAGGCTGTCGTTACCGGCGCCGCCATCCAGCCGGTCCGCCTGCGTGCCACCAAACAGCACATCATCGCCTTCGCCGCCATCCAGTGAGTCAGAACCCCGGCCACCAGAGAGCGTGTCATTACCCAAAGCGCCCCGAATGGTGTCATTGCCTGCGGCGCCATCAATACCGTTCGAGTTGTCATCGCCGGCGAGCGTGTCGTCAAAGTCTGAGCCCAAGAGGTTTTCGACGCTAACAAATACATCACCCTCGGCCAGCCCCTGGCTGCCTTCAATGGACGCAAAACTTACTGCGACAGCTTGCTCTGCATTGGCGTAAGAGGCAGTGTCAAGACCATCACCGCCATTCAGCGTATCAGCACCTTCGCTCGCCAAAATGAAATCGTCTCCGTCTCTGGCGAGTGTTAAGTCACCTTCGCTGGTTCCCACGACAGTGTCATTGTCGTTGCCGCCACCGGGCGAAATGGTAATGACTTCGTTAGAAACCAATTCATTGAACACAAGCTGGCCATCGAGCATGAAGGCATTAATGAAACGGATTGAGCCGTTGTCGATTATTCCGACCGTGCCAAAAAAACCCTCGGCTCCGCCCTCAGTATTACCGCGGATTTCGCTCGCAAAAATCGTTGTAAAAAAGCCAGCCCCGTCGTTCACATAAATAGCTGGATTGTCTTGTTCAAAAAATATTCCAGCCGGCGTTAGGTCAATAAAGCCATCGTCGTTGATATCCACCAGGGTAAGGTCACCCGCTTGACCTTCACTTGTTGCGACAACGGAGGCGCCAAATCGTTCCAAACTTTCATCTGTAAAGTTGCCGTTGCCGTCACCGCTCAAGTATTGAATGCCGCGACCAAACAAAGTCCCGCCGTCCCGCAAAGCACCCGTCATAATGATGTCCAAGTTGCCATCACCATCAAAGTCACCGAATTGGATATCTGTCACTTCCATTGCGCCACCAACAACGCCCGTATCCAATGTTGGCAGTGATGTGAAATTATCGCTGGAGAAGGATCCACCCTCATTCCAGTAAATCCGACTTTCGACGGAATTTTCGAAGCCCGATGCACCAATGACCAGGTCAGGCAAGCCGTCATCATTTAAATCCTGAAGGTCCACCCCAAAAGTTTGGAAGTTAACGCCGTCCACAATCCCATCAACGTAATCTGATGGCAGAACTGACGTCGTTTGGGTGAAGTTAGCTTCCCCATCATTGATCAATGCATACGGTCCAGGCCCTCCCGCCGATGTGCCCGCATTGGCTACAATGATATCCAGATCACCATCGCCGTCGATATCACCAACCGCTGAATTGTGCGAAAAGTCACCGTCTTGTGGCAAACGGTCGGACACGTCGATGAACCCCGTCCCGGTGCCTAGCAAAAGCTGATTGGTAAAACCTGGAAATGGATCAGTATCGTATCCATGATCGGAGATAAAAATATCCAGGATGCCATCGCCATTGAAATCAGCGAAAAAGCTTTCGCGTGAATGCTCGCTGTTTGGGCGGTCTCCCTCCGCAAGGGTAAATCCGCCTTGGCCATCTCCAAATAGAATAGCACCTTGGCGGCCTCCAACCTGATCATCTGGTGGAAAGGTGTTGCCAGTGATCAATAGGTCAACAAAACCATCGCCGTTTAAGTCCCCCTGAGCCTCGATATTGAGACTACCCTCAATGACAACATCGATAGCAACTGTTCCAAAAACTTCAGTGAAGCCGCCCAAGTTGATTATCTGACCGCTCATAGTCCCCCCCTAGTCTGTAGACACCCCACCAGATAGACCTCCAAGCTAAGCGTACGGCCAAAAAAACTCAAGTAAGGGGCAGCTTATGCATATGCCCATGCGTTCTACTATCAGTTCCGGCATGGAAACCTAAATGGACAGTTTCCGCGGCAACTCAGTATACGGCGCGCCTTATAGGATCAGTACATCCGTGCTAAGGATGGAAAGGGAGTGCCCGATGAGCAGCACACTGTCGCCGCCGCCAAGGTCGATCAGCAGGCCTGCTTCGGTCTCTGTCGCGGCGGCCTGAACGTCCGCGAGGCTGGTGAAGTCAGTGGCAGTGTTCGAGAGGTCCAGAAGGTCATTGGCGCGGAAATCGAGCACGATGTCATCGCCTGTGCCCTCGCTGAAAATGAAAGTGTCAGAGCCTGCGCTGCCTCTGAGCGTATCGTCACCGGCCCCGCCATCAAGCGTGTCGTCACCGCGGTTGCCGTTCATCAGGTCATCGCCCGCACCGCCTGTGACCACATCATTGCCGTTGCCGCCCGCCAGAAGATCATTACCCGAGCGACCCGTGACAAAGTCATCACCGCCAGCGCCGTTAAGGCGACTGCCTGCCTCAAGCGCACGCAGCGTATCATCCCCTTTGCCACCAAACAGGCTTTCGATGGACATGAGCACGTCACCGTCCGCAAAACCACCCGTGGCTTCGCCGGTCTCAAGGTCCACGAGGATGGCGTCATCGCCGATGAGATAATCGACCCGGTCAGACCCGCCGCCACCATTGAGGGTGTCAGCGCCGCTGTCACCAAACAGCCGGTCCCCCTGGCTACCACCGTTTAGACTGTCGTCGCCGATGCTGCCGGAGAGCGTGTCACTGCCGGAGCCGCCCTCGACCGTGTCGTTACCGTTACCGCCGAGCAGGCTGTCGTTGCCCGCACCGCCATCCAGCCGGTCCGCCTGCGTGCCGCCAAACAGCACATCATCGCCTTCGCCGCCGTTGAGTGTATCAGCACCCCTGCCGCCCGAAAGAGCATTGGCTGTATTGTCGCCGGTGAGCCAGTCGGCATACGCTGAGCCCATGACATTTTCGATGCTTACCAAGCTGTCCCCTTCAGCGTCACCGCCAGCGGCAGACACACCCAGCGTGACTGTGACTGCGGCACTGGAACTTTCATAGGACGCTGTATCGGCGCCTTCGCCGCCATCCAACCGGTCCGCCCCTTCCCCTCCGACCAGAATGTCATCGCCTGTCATGCCTAACAAAGTATCCGCGCCGACATTGCCCATCAGTCTATTATCAGCGTCATTACCGGTGAGGGTATCGTCACCGTCTGCCCCGTATGCGTTTTCAATGATTGTGTCAGGCGTGATGAAAATAGTCCCTGGTTCGATCCAGGAAGTCCCGTTACCGCTGTAGGTAATGTCGGGACCAATGTTGGACCAGGAGCCAGGCGTCAGATTGATATGCACGGCGTCACCGCTGCCATATACACCGAGCGTATCGTCGCCTCCATAGTCCCACACCGTTGCGATCTGAGCCTTGGAAAGATCGAAAAGATACTCGTCTTGCCCTGCCGTCGTAATTGTATCGACCCCATACAGAAACTGCAGACCCAATATATCTGCATACATGTATTGCGTAGGACTGACCGTAGTATACTCCGCATCCTGATACCGGCTAGAGGGCACATATGCCATCACTGTCGTATCTTCGCCGACAAAGTCAGTCGCAGTATCCAGGTCGCTGAAGCCAAAAGAGTGGCCAAGTTCATGAGTGAAAAATAAAGCAGCATTTAGCTCGCCGACACCTACCCCGACAAGGACTGTACCGGCCCCAGGCCCATCAAACGGCACAGTCGACGCCCCACCAGAAACAAATGTGCTAAAAGTGAAGCGGATTTGGCCAGCACTGGTGCCATTGTCTTCAACCCAAACAAGATCAATATTAGAAACTGCTTCAGCTTGGGCGATGGATTGTTCGACATACCACTGTGTCAGCGGTGTAATGGCCGCCACGGAAGACCAGAAATCCTCATTCTGAGGCGTTGTTGGAAACAGGAATTCGGCGTTAGCGAAGCTATAGGAAACAGTTGTGGTTACGCCGTCACTGTCACGCGTCCAGCGCGCACCTTCGACAATCACATCGGAATTGTCCAGAAAACTGCCATCATCAGGTGTGGCAACTGTTTCAGACAGATGAAAATCTGTATAAAACGACGTCACATTGCCTGGTTCAAGGATCACATCCTCGGCTACCGGTTCAAGCTCGGCAGCACTGAGGCCGATGATGGTCAAGCTATTAGCACCATCACTTATGACTACATTGTCTCCGTCATCTTCAAACGTCAGGTCTGCTATATCCAGTCCGGAACCACGAAAATCGAGCGTGTCTGCTGCCAGCTCGAAATCGCTGATCGTGTCATCACCCCAGCCACGGCCGATAACAAAAATGTCGGCCCCCGCGCCCCCGTTCATGCTGTCGTCGCCTTGACCGGGCCGCAGTGTGTCGTTTCCTGAGCCCCCCAGGAGAACATCATCACCACTGCGGCTTTCCAGGAGGTCATCACCGTCACCACCTGCCATATGGTCGTTGCCGTCATGGGCGACGAGAAAGTCATCGCCCGCGCCACCTTCAAGTGTGTTATCGCCGCCCTCTCCGCCTATTATATCATTGCCGGCGCCGCCCACGAGGCTGTCATTCCCTTCAAACCCGCGCAGATAATCGGCGCCGTCACCGCCTCGGATAACATCGTTGCCGCCGTAGCCATAGATCGTGTCGGCATCCTCTCCGCCGGTCAGCGTCTCATCGTCTGCGTCTCCTTCAATGTTGCCTGGAACCAAAAGTGGCCCTGCACGAAACGCGAAATTGTCCGCGCTAAGCGCACTCGCAGACACCCCAATGAGAGTTACACTGTCGCCCCAATCTGTCGTGAGTACGGTATTGCCGCCATCCTCAGAGATGGTAAAGTCATCAAGGCTGCCTATGATTCTATCCCCAAAATCGAGGATGTCTTCGGACGGATCGAAGTCGCTGATTGTGTCGTCGCCCCATAATTCGGCATCGTCGTCCAAGACAGCATCCCAATTATTGGCGGGAAACTCGAATAAGTCCGACCCGGCGCCACCGGTCAGCAGGTCGTCGCCTAGGCCACCGCGCAGATAGTCGTTGCCAGCGCCGCCATCAATGGTGTCGTTCCCGATGCCCCCATTCAGGCTATCCGAAGTATTGCTACCAACAAGACCATTGTCACCGTCATCGCCAGAAACGTTTCGGGTGACGTAAAGCGTGTACGAACCGATGTCGTCAAAATATCCCGTAACGGACACATAATAGGTGCCTGTCGTAGCCGGGGTGAATTCCAGCAGGGATTCCAGAAAACCGGCGCTATCGCTGTCCCCCGCTGCGATCTGGTCGCCATTCGCGTCAAATACCCCAAGTATCTCAGGGTCTTCGATGGTGCCATTGTCTGTGGCTCTTCCAGCGAGCCGAAAGGTGTAAGTTACACCCGCTTGCAGTTCGATTGCGATCCAGTCAACATCATCGGCAGCCTCGGTATGGCCGAAATAGACACCTTCTGACGCATCCGCATCAGTGTCCATATTAGCAGCCTCATCCGATATGGCTTGCCCCCTTTTTCCCTGCACCCAAGGCATGAATATAGTGAGATAGCAGCAGCATCTTGTCAATTAAGCTGCAAAGGCGCAAAAAGACGCCCCATGAAACAGGTCGGGCAACCCGCATCATGAGGCGTCAACGGAGGCTACAGCCAATAACAGGGCGGCTGTAGCTCTGGGAACTTTAGCTAGTGCATTTCGGCGCGTACTTGCTGACGCAGCACATCAATTGGAATGAGTTCGCCCTTGCTTTCCACATGCCAAAAGGTCCAGCCATTACACGCGGGCGCACCTTGCACACTGGCGCCGACCTGGTGGATGGAGCCCTTGTTGGATTGTGCAATCAATGTGCCGTCGGTGCGGACGCGCGCTGCGTGGCGGCGGCGGCTATCATAAAGCGTTGTGCCAGGCTCGATCATGCCGCGCTCGACAATTGTGCCAAACGGGACACGCGGCGCGTTGCGCTTACTTTCTGTGTAGCCAAGAGCTTCGCCGTCCAGTTCATCCACTGCGGCAATCCGCTCGCGCGCGACCTTGATGTAAGCTTTTTCGCGCTCGATACCGATATAGTTGCGGCCAAGTTTTTTCGCGACTGCGCCGGTCGTGCCTGTACCAAAAAACGGATCAAGCACAACATCACCCGGTTTGGTCGACGACATGAGCACGCGGTACAAAAGCGACTCTGGTTTCTGTGTGGCGTGGGCTTTTTTGTCACCGTCCTTAAGTCGCTCACGGCCTGAGCAAATCGGCAGGTTCCAGTCGCTACGCATTTGCGTGTCTTCGTTCATCGCTTTCATGGCGTCATAGTTGAAAGTGTAGCCGCCTTTGTCAGCAGATTTCGCTGCCCAAATCAGTGTCTCATGTGCGTTGGTGAACCGCGTGCCACGGAAGTTTGGCATCGGATTGGTTTTGCGCCAGATCACATCATTGAGCACCCAATACTCAAGGTTCTGCAACGCCGTGCCAACACGGAATATATTGTGGTAGGAGCCAATCACCCAAATGGTGCCAGTGTCTTTCAGCACCCGTTGGGCGGCCTCAAGCCACTTGTATGTAAACTCGTCATACGCCGAGAAGCTGGAGAATTTGTCCCAGGCATCATGCACACCGTCAACTTTGCTGTTGTCAGGCCGCGCCAGCGTGTCCTTGAGCTGCATGTTGTAGGGTGGATCCGCAAAAATCACGTCCACGGATTTTTCCGGCAGCGCGTTCATCACTTCAATGCTGTCGCCCTGGATGATGCGATTAAGTTTGGATTTCAACGCCGCAACTGGCTTTTCAGAAGCGGATTTTTTGCGCGCAGCTTTGGATGCCGCATTCGACACTTTTGACATAATTTCCCGTCCCGTTTTACGCCCATTTTTGGGCTGAATTCGCAACTATTTGCGCCTTTTGACGTCATTTTTAGCTGCAATAACGATATGAATCATGAGTCGAAAACGAATCGAGGTCAAGTGATTCTTATATAGGAATCAATATCTTGTTACTTATTATTCATCTAAAATATGCCGAATCGGCGCGAAAGTTCGGCGATGATGAGGGGTCACACCTACAAGTCTTAGTGCTTCCCGATGTTTGGCCACACCATATCCTGCGTTTTGCGCCCAACCGTATTCGGGGAACTCATTTCCCAGTTCGGCCATTAAATTATCTCGAAAAACTTTTGCCAAAATACTGGCTGCCGCAATCGAAAGAGACCTGCCGTCGCCTTTTATGAGGGTGCGCGTCGGCAAACCATCAAGACCCGGATCTTTGTTGCCGTCCACAAGGGCGCCGTGCGGACGCACGGTCAAACCGGCAACAGCGCGGCGCATGGCCAGCAAGCTTGCTTGAAGGATATTGAGTTCATCAATCTCTTCAACGCTTGCCTCGGCGATGCAGAAAGCGATGGCATTTTGCTGGATCGCCTCATAAAGCGCATCGCGTTTTTTAGCAGATAGTTTTTTGCTGTCATCCAGGCCAACGGGCACAGCAGCAGGGTCCAGAACCACTGCCGCTGCAACCACGGGACCTGCGAGCGGGCCGCGCCCCACTTCATCAACCCCGCAAATAAACGCTGATGCCTTTGAGACATTCAGCTCTTTGATAAGGGACTGCTCCGAGGAAAAATCCGGCCCACTCGGCAATGTGACTTTGGCGATGTCAAACAAGTCCATGACAAACAGGCCTTGGCAATAGTATTGATGGTTTCGCACATAGCGCCAGAATTCCGAAGCCACCGCAAGCGCATATTGGTATTGATCATGTCTGACCCCAAGCAAATATTGGCGAATATGCCTGATGCCCTTGAGCGCGTGGGCCATGAAGGCATATGGCGCATCACTTCCCAGCTAAAGAATTCCAGAAAGTGCGACATCTATTTAGCGGCCAACCCTTCAACCTCTCAAAAACTAGCCCTAAAAATATTCAGGCCTGGTGGAACGTCTGAACAAGCACCTGGCCTTCAATTCCGGGCGCTCGAGCGACTGCAAAAGGCCACCCCCAGAGTGCTGGCGCCCAAAGTGTTTGGATTTTCCTCCGAAAACAACGCCATTTTGATGGAATGGATTGAGGCAGAGACAATTCAGGCAACCCTTTGGCGCTCGATACTCGTGCCATCAAAAAGAAAGCAAGCCGTTCAGAAAGCCGGGGCATGGTTGCGACAGTTTCATGAGGTTTCGCATATTGCCTTGCAACCGCTTGACGGCAATAAGCTCGCACAAAAACTGGTCACACAACTTCAGAAACACGGGCAGACTACAGATTTTGACGCCATCCAGCAATCAATTGGCAAATTTGAGGCTGCGGCCAAGACGTTAGATATGAATGTGCCGCACGCCTTATTGCATGGGGATTTCACGGTGCGGAATGTGTTGATGCAGTCTGGCTCCACCGTAGGGATCGACATCTGGGGTGCCCGTATGGGTCCCGTGTTCGAAGATGCAGCCCGCTTTGTTACCTATGCTGCGATCAATACGCCTTTTGCTCTCTCCCATTCTCCCTGGCACCCTGACGGGCCGCTTTCTCAGTCATTCGCGACTGGATATGGAAAAGACCTTTTGGACGTGCGGTGCAAAAGCTGGACCCTATTGATGTGGTATCAGTTTATGCGGCGCTGGATTGTTTATTCTGCACGCCAATCGAAGGGCAATTCCGTCAACCTGACCCGTTGGCAAGTCAAAAGAGCCGAGGCAGGCTCACTTATCCTACAAAGCTGGCTTGAAGATTGCTTTTGAAAAATTTAGCTTAAAAGGAAGCTAATATTGCCTCGGTTATTGGGGCAACTGACTTTGCTTGGAGGGGACAATGCAGGACTTAATCACGTGGCTTGAGAGAATGTGGGCCGCCGGGGGTACGGACATGGCAATTGCTGCCACGGTGATGACAGTTATTGCCATCTTTCTGATTGCATGGCTCATTCTGCCTTTTGCCTTGATCGGCGTGAAGGGCAAGATCGCTCAACTGACACGTGCGACAAATTTTAATACTGCTGAAATCAGGGCTCTTAGGAACGAGAATTCAAAACGTGCCAAGCGGGCCGAGCGCCGGGCAGAAATCGAGCGCTAGCAAACTGCCAGCCAACACACTGGCGGCAGACGACGCTTGGCAGGGCAATTCCACTCCGTGTTCATGAAAGAAATGGCATCCCTTCGGGAAAAGGGATGCCTGGGTAAAGGTGCCTGCCTTGGGAGGAAGATTACACCTGTGCGACAAACCAATTTTGGGAGCTGGCTTGCCGAAGTTTAGGGGCCGGGCCCGGATGGGCACTAGGGGCTAGGGTCAGGGGCGTGATCTCCACCCGGTCCCGGCCAGGTCAACAATCGCATTAGGGCTATAAGATCATAAGCTGGAGCTTAAGGGCGATTGCAGACCCAAAACTGACGTCGCTTAGGCGACTTGGGCAAAGCGCGCAGTGCGCTGTTGACGGCGACGATGACGGCGCGAACGGGACGGCGCACGTGAAACACGTTCCGTCACGGTTGGCAGACCTTTCGTCGGGTCTGAATTGGCAATCAAATTGGTAAACATTTCTATCCTCGCTAGAGTTACGCTCAATCCTGGGCTTTTGCCTCTTTTGGATCTCGCTATGCTGTCGTTTTTTAGTCTCGCTTTGTGGCCTGCGCTTGTTTTCAAGCTTGTCTCTTGGCTACAGGCTTAATTTAGGGAGGCTCGGCCACTATTACAATAGCGCCCACCCCATTTCGCGCACGTTTCACCGCAAATGAGCAAATAGCGTCAGAATTTGTATTTTTTGAGGTGCCTGCCCTTCTTCTAAGCAGAATGCAGCGTGGAAAAGTCTCGAGTTTTGCCGATTTCACAGAGAGACTTGAGCCCGGCAAGTACATAGGGCCAGCCGTCGCGCACCATCTGGTAGGTTTCGCTTTGCTGCGACGCAAATTGATCATGTCGAACGATCAGCTTTGTGGCCCCTTCAACGTCCTCGAGTTCAAAGGTGACCCTCGACGGTTCTTCAGCAGCACATTTTGGATTTAGTGGGAAATGCCAACTATATGAAAGCCGAGCCGGTCGATTGGCTTCAAATACTTGACCAGCGCAGCCAATGACCGGCCCATCCTCGCCTTGAACCACAAATTCAACGCTCGCGCCTTCGGACCAGTCCGACCGCACTTCTGTTGCGTGCCAATATTGTTTGGTGAACTCACCTTGCGTCAATGCATCCCAAACCGCTTCTCTTGGCGCGTCGATTAATAATACATAGTAGAATTCTGGTTGTTCCATGTGTCAGTCCTCTATCGGGGTGAAAAATGACGTGACTTCTGGCCCCCGTTTTACCTGTGGCTGCTCGCGCCGCACATTCTCTGGTGTTTCCTCCAGTGCGTCTTTCATTGACAACAGCGCGTCCGCTTGATGTTCGTTATATTTGTCAAGCCAGCGCCTGCTGATCTCGCGCACAGGTATTGGGTTAAGAAAGTGCTTTTTCTCCCTGCCCCGCCATTCCACATGCACCAGTCCCGCTTCCTCCAGGATTTGCACGTGCTTGCTCGCCGATTGACGGCGCATGTCAGTCCCCTCAATCAGTTCGCCAAGCGTTATGCCCGGTGACTGCAATAGTTTGTCCAGCATGTTCCTGCGGGTTTGGTCTGCGAGCGCTTTAAACACCAATTCCATATCGAGCCTTAATGCAGCTTATTTACTGCCTTTATAATGCAGCCTTTTTACTGCATGTCAAGACAAAGAAAAACGGGGCTAAATACCCCGTAATTTCAGTGAGTTGCTTGAGATTTTAAAAGCGAATAAATCTCGTCCTTCAACAACATACGTCTTTTGCGCAGGTCCTCTTCAGCGAATTGGGAGACATGTTCGTCCCCTATTTCAATCCTGTGAATTTCACGGTTGATGGTATGATAGTCATCGGCCAGTCACCGAAAATGTTGGTCATTTTCTTTAAGTTGGTGGATCTGCTGGTCAAACTCGGGAAAATCTTCCCGAAGTTCATGCGGCACATGGCTCATAGTCGCCCTCCTATGGTCAATTCTCAAATCGACCCTAATGGAGCGGCACATCTGTTAATTTGATGATGGTCAAGCAAGCTCAGGATTTGTCAGGCTCATAGTCCAATAGTTGGTCTGCTTTGGCGGCTTCCACTTCATCTACCGACTTGAGCGCCCTTAGCATCACATTCTTTCGTGTCTCAAGCTTGTCGATGTGATTTTCAAGCGCCTTAACACTTTTGCCCATGCTGCTGATCTGGTCGCCGTATTTGTTGAACTCTGATTTCACAGCACCCAATACTTTCCAGACCTCTGCGGCGTGTTCCTGCATTGCCATCTGCTGGAATCCCATCCGGAAAGTGCTCAAGAGCACCTGAAAATTGGTTGGGCCAGTAACTGTCACGTTCAGGTCCCGCTGAATGTCCTGAACAAATCCGGGAATGCGCAGCATTTCCGCATACAAACCTTCTGTAGGCAGGAACAAAATGGCAGACGTCGTTGTATGCGGTGGGTTGATGTATTTCTGCGCGACTTCTTTGGCAAACAGTTTCACACGGTTGGAAAGCTGTTTCTGCGCAGCGGCAATGCCGTCGCCGTCCCCGGCCTCTGCTGCCGCCAACAGTCGCTCATAGTCTTCTGTCGGAAACTTAGCGTCCACAGGCAGATAAACCGCCTCTTCGACGCCCGGCATGCGAATACCAAATTCTACGCGTTCGCGGCTGCCCGCTTTCCCGCAGTCATAATTGGCAACGAACTGGTTTGGGGTCAGCACGTCCTCAATCAAAAGACCCAGCTGGACTTCACCGAAGGTGCCCCGGGACTTCACATTGGTGAGAACACGCTTCAGGTCCCCTACCCCGGTTGCTAGCGATTGCATCTCACCCAGTCCCTTGTGCACCTGTTCCAGCCGCTCGGAAACCGTTTTAAAGCTCTCGCTTAAGCGCTTCTCAAGCGTTGTTTGAAGTTTCTCATCAACGGTGCGCCGCATTTCATCAAGCTTCTGGCTGTTTTCGGTGCGCAGCTCTTTCATTTTTTCATCGAGCTTGTTGCGCATCTGCTCTTGCTGGTCAGTCTGATGCCGGCCAAACTTTGCCAGTGCCTCAGTTAGCTCACCAACCGATTTGGCAGTTTCTTGCCGATTTGCCTGAAACTCTTCGCGGATAGTTTTTTCCCGCGCCTCAGCCTGCGTCGCCATCACATCCAGCCGCGCCTGAATATCAACGAGCTTGTGCACATGCTCGTCGCCGTCCTGTTTGGAAAGGCCCCAAAGCCGCACAATCATAAGGCAGCTTGTGATGAGCAAAAGGCCAACGCCAGCGGCCAAAGCCATTTCAAATGATGTCACTGAAAACTCCCGATCTTCTACTCATCACTAGCGCGCCCAGAAGACTTGGGCAAGGCCTGTGCAAAGCTTGACCCACAAGTCTGTGCTGTGATTGACTAGGGACTATGGAACCTTCCTAAATCAACCTCCGTGGAACAGGTGTTCAATCGGCGGGACGGTTCCGGAGACTTTTCAATGTTACCCCGATTTGATGGACATGAATTCAAAGTCGTGTCCGATGATATGGTTGCTGCGTTTGACCGCGACGGTGTGCTGGTGCTGGACCAACTCGTGCCTGCAGACATGTGCGACAAACTCCGTCACCACATGCTTGACATGCTTGCTTCCTTCGACCCTTCAGAACACTCGAGCATTTTTTCGACCACTGAGCAAAGCCATGCCCAGGATCAGTATTTTCTGGAGTCTGGTCACACCACACGCTTTTTTTATGAAGAAGAAGCTTTTGACGCAGACGGTCAGCTCACTAAACCAATCGAGACTGCCGTCAATAAAGTTGGCCATGCCATGCATGACACCGACGCAGTATTCAGTGAGTTTGCGCGGCAACCGGCGTTTGCTGCACTTGCTGCCGGATTAGGGCTTGCTGACCCTAAGCTTGCGCAAAGCATGTATATCTTCAAACAGCCAGAAATTGGCGGCGAAGTGATCTGCCACCAGGATGCAACATTCATTCGCTCAGAACCAAATAGCTGTCTGGGATTTTGGGTCGCGCTCGAAGACGCAACAGAGGAAAACGGCTGTTTGTGGGGCATACCTGGGGGTCACATAGACACCATGCCCAAATCGTTGTTTATCCGGGAAGGCCTGAGCACACGCATGCAGGTTCTGGATGATAGTCCATATGACGAGGAAAAACGGGTTCCCCTTCCAGCGCCCAAGGGCACCGTTCTGGTATTTGGTGGCTTGTTCCCGCACATGTCAGCCGCAAACCGCTCAGACAAGTCCCGGCACGCTTTCACGCTCCATGTTGTGGATGGTGCAGCGCACTATCCAGCGGACAACTGGCTGCAGCGACCCGAAGGCATGCCATTCCAGGGCTTCTAATCAAAAAAAGGGCGGCCAGTTGCCTGACCGCCCCAGCATTCTTATGTCGCCAAGCTTATTGAAGAACTTGGTCGATTGCTGCCCGTAACTCGGCTGACTCTGGTGTCACTTTGCTTGGGAAAAAGGCCACTGCCTCACCGTCAGGTCCGATCAGATACTTGTGGAAGTTCCAGCGTGGGCGCGATTCTTCACCCAACTCAGCGGCAAGCCAATCATAAACTGGTGCGTTGTCATCGCCGCCCTTCACAACCATTTTTTTGGTCATGGGGAAGTCCACCTGAAAGTTTACTTTGCAGAAGTTTTTGATGTTGCGCTCGTTGCCTGGCTCTTGGTCGCCAAAATCATTGGCTGGAACACCAAGAACAACGAGGCCCTTATCTTTATACTCGCTCCACAAGGCCTGCAGGCCTTCGTATTGAGGTGTGTAACCACAGTAAGACGCGGTATTGACCATCAAAACGGCTTTGCCCTCGTATTGAGACATTGGCATGTCCGTATAGTCGATCGACTGAACCGTAAAATCATGGATAGATTTTTCGCCCTCAGCCTGTGCGCCGAAAGACACCGCCAAAACCGATGCAGCAACGGCTAATTTCTTGAAAAACATGTGAATACTCCCTCGAACCAAATGTCGGTGGCTATTTTGCGCCCCCGTTTCACATACGGCACTATATCAATATTGGTTTTGAAAACCAGTGCACTCCCCTTGATTTTCATAACGCCTGCCCTAGCTATCTCTGGAATCGAATTTTGGCCTAAGCATCTGATTACAGGGGTATTTTGTGAGCCACTCACCACTATTTCAGCCATATGATCTGGGATCACTTCATCTGGATAACCGAATTGTGATGGCGCCAATGACGCGCAGTTATTCACCAGGCAACGTGCCAAACCAGAAAAATATCGACTATTACCGCCGCCGTGCTGCTGGCGGTGTGGGCCTGATTATCACAGAGGGCACCTGCGTTGGCCACAAGGCGTCCAACGGATATCCGAACGTACCATATTTCTACGGTGAAGAAGCCCTAGAGGGCTGGCGTAAGGTTGCTGAGGCCGTTCACGCAGAAGGCGGGAAGATCATGCCGCAGCTGTGGCATGTCGGATCTGTTCGCAAACCCGGCCTTGAACCAGACCCTGACGTGCCAGGTTTTGGTCCTTCAGGCCTTGTGATGCGCGGCAAAAAACGCTGCCACGCCATGACGGAAGAAGACATTGCTGATGTTATTGAGGCGTTTGCCCAAGCCGCAGAAGATGCTGAGCGCATTGGCTTTGACGGTGTCGAAGTCCACGGCGCGCACGGTTATATTATCGATCAGTTTTTCTGGGACGCCTTAAACGAGCGTACCGATGACTGGGGCGGCGACCTTGTAAAGCGCACGCGCTTTGCAGCCGACATCATCAAGGCTATTCGGACACGGGTCTCAAAAGACTTTCCTGTTATCCTTCGCTGGTCACAGTGGAAGCAGCAGGAATATACGGCTCGCCTTGCGAACACCCCGGAAGAGCTTGAAGCTTTCCTTGCACCGTTGGTGGAAGCAGGCGTTGATGCTTTCCATTGTTCAACACGCCGCTTTTGGGAGTCTGAGTTTGAAGGCAGCGATCTTAATCTCGCGGGCTGGGTCAAAAAGATCACAGGAAAGCCCACCATCACGGTTGGTAGCGTGGGCCTTGATGCCGCATTTACGGAAGAAGGTCAGCGGGAATTTTCTGAAGCGTCCCCTGTTAGTCTTGATGGTCTCGAAAAACGCCTATTGGCGGACGAATTCGATCTGGTAGCAGTAGGTCGCGCCCTGATTGCCAACCCGGATTGGGCCAATCAAGTGCGTGACAACGGCGGATCGGACCTTAAATCTTACACCAAAGATATGCTGACACAGTTGGTATAAACTGACTAAGCGGCAGAAATATCGAAGTTAAAGCCAAGCTGGTCGCCTTCGGGCGGCCGGAACAAATCGGTTTCAAGCGCGCGGCGCTCCTGCTTGAACTGCAGACGCCGTGTCAGGTTTTTAAAGCGCTGACCCATCAGGTCGGCTTCAAACCCTTTGCCGCGCATCCTGTGCTTGAACCGCGGATCATTCAGTCGGCCACCACGAAGAGATTTGAGCCGGTTAAGCACTCTGGATTTCCGGTCTGGATAATGCACCTCCAGCCATTCTTCAAACAAAGGTGCCACCTCTAGCGGTAATCGCAGAAGAATATATCCCGCTTCCTGGGCACCTGCATGGGCCGCAGCAGCCAACACCTGTTCCATCTCATGATCGTTCAGCGCCGGAATAACTGGCGCGAACATCACGCTCGTTGGAATATCCGCGTCAGACAGCAGCCGAATGGCATCCAGGCGCCGCTGCGGCATCGATGCCCTTGGTTCGAGTGCGCGAGCGAGCTTGCGATCAAGGGTCGTGACAGAAAGTCCCACCTTAACAAGCCCTCTTTCAGCCATTGGCGCCAAAATGTCGAGGTCGCGCACCACAAGTCTGGATTTCGTAAGGATCGTGACGGGGTGGTCATGCTTTGCCAGTACTTTTAGTATCTGCCGCGTAATGCGCCGTTGCTTTTCAATCGGCTGATAGGGGTCAGTGTTGGTCCCCAGAGCAATCGGCGCCACTTTATAATTTGGCTTCGCCAGTTCCTTCTCCAACAGTTCGGCCGCTTGCGGCTTGGCGAACAATCGGCTTTCAAAATCCTGGCCAGGCGACATACCCATATAGGCATGCGTGGGACGTGCGAAACAGTAAACACAGCCATGCTCGCAACCTCGGTAAGGATTGACGGATCGATCAAATGGTACGTCTGGCGAGGTATTGCGCGATATTACAGACTTCGGAAACTCGTCCGTAATTTCCGTCTTGAGAGGCGCCGCAGGCGTTCCATCACTCCATCCGTCGTGGAACAGGGATCGCTCAAGAGCTTCAAATCGCCCCGAAACATTGGAAACAGCGCCTCGACCCTTTTGCATCTGGCCAGCGCGAGATTTTGCAATCCAGGGAGAGCCCAGATCATTGGCTGCAGAATGTCCTCTATTCGTTTGCATGCTTATCTGTTAACATGAGAACAAAACAAGAACAAGTAAATAATCTCAAGTTCGCTTGACCGCCAAAGGTTACATCATTACATTCGCCTCAGCGCTAACGAAAGTCTTGCTGACACTTATGATCAGGCTGATGACATCATTCAAACTAGTACTGCTGTGCTTGTTCCTTTGGGTTCAATCTGCGCAGGCTGAGCATATGGTTGATATCTCGGACGGTATTGAGCACGTTGAGTGCCTTGAATGTAAAAGCCTGAACCAGCCGCTCGCTGATGCTGAAGAAGCGCCAAACATTGTTCTGATTACACGTGCCAGCAATGCAGTGGTGCGTGTCAAGCTGGAGGCTCCCAGGCCTCAGCTTGAGCGCTCAGACCCTGCTCGGGCGCCCCCACACACTTCCTAAATTGAACTTATTCTAAATCCGGCTCTCGTCAGTTGGGAAAGATATTGAACGACACAGCGGGCCCAGTGCGCCCAGCTGCTGTCTGTATAGCTTTAGGTATATAAAATGAAAAAACGTCAGCCGACTTTTGGCAAACATAACTTAAAACAGGCTCTCTTACTCTCCTCAGCTATCGCTGTTGGTTCTTCTGCAGCCAATGCTGCTGCGGCTAATTCCGCACCTCCATTAGAGGATCAGTTGGAGGAAATCATCGTGTCCAGTGCCTTTGAAGGCAAAAAGCTGGGCGAATCCATCCTGGGTGCAACCATCCTTACTCAAGACGAAATTCTGCGCCGCTTGAACGGTACAATAGGTGAAACCCTGCGCACACAGCCAGGCATCAGCAGCACCTTCTTTGGCCAGGGTGCCAGCCGCCCAATCATCCGCGGCCTTGGCGGGGATCGCATTCGGGTACTGGATAACGGCATCGGCTCGATCGACGCCTCATCCAACAGCCCGGATCACGCGGTGGCGGTTGAAGCCGCTCTGGCGGAACGCATCGAAATCCTGCGCGGCACTGCAATGCTGATGTACGGCAGCTCTGCTGCTGGCGGTGTGGTCAACGTGATTGACAACCGTATTCCTTCTGTCGCTCCAGAGGACGGTTTTGATGGTGCTGTGCGCTACGGATACACAACCGTCGACGAAGGTCATGAGTTCAGCGCAGCTTTCAATGCACTTCTGAACGAAGGCAGCGACGGGACCAAAATCATCCTGCACGGTGACTATTTCTACCGCGAAACCGAAGACTATGACATTCCCGGGTTTGCGGAAAGTGCTCGCCAGCGTGCTCTTGAAGAAGAAGAGGAGCACGACGAAGACGAAGAACATGAAGACGAGGAGCACGAAGAAGAGGAAGAAATCTTCGGCACGCTTGAGAATAGCGCTGTTGAAACCAAGGGCGGCTCTGGCGGCCTGAGCTTCCTGTTCGACAACGGCTTCATCGGCTTCAACATTCGTACACTCGATAGCCTTTACGGTGTTCCTGGCGGCCACGGCCATCATGAACATGATGAGGAAGAAGGCGAAGAGCATGACGAAGATGAGGAGCACGAGGAAGAGGAAGAAGAACTCGTCAGCATTGACCTGGACCAAACCAGGTATGACCTGATGGGCGAATTCTCTGGCGACTGGGGCTGGTTCTCTAAAGCTAAATTCCGCTTCGGCTACTCAGACTATACTCACACAGAGCTTGAGGGCGACGAAACGGGGACTGTGTTCTCCAATGAAGGTTGGGAAGGTCGCTTGGACCTTGTCGAAACTGGCTCTGACAACTGGAGCGGTGCAACAGGCATTCAAATTCGCACGCGGGACTTCTCCGCCATCGGTGAAGAAGCCTTTGTACCACCATCAGAAATGTCACAGTTCGGCATCTACACAGTGAAAGAGTATACCACTGGCAATTGGCGCTTTGATTTTGGCGGTCGCTTTGAGCATACCTCTTACGACGTTGAAAGCATTGGCATCGAACGCAATTTCGATGGCTTCAGCGCAAGTGCTGGCGCAGGCTATGACCTCAGTGAAGAGGCATTCTTTGGCGTAACTGTGTTCCGCACCGAGCGGGCCCCTGCCACCGAAGAACTGTTCGCAAACGGTCCTCACCTGGCAACAGACGCGTTTGAAATTGGCAACCCCGATCTGGACATGGAAACTGCTCTGGGTATCGAAGCCACTTTCAACTATGCAACTGGCCCATTCAGCTTTGTCGCAAACGCTTATTATACAAGCTATGACGACTTCATCTATGAGGTTGGCACAGACCGTGAAGAAGACGAGCTCCAGGTGTTTGAATTCCGCGCCAATGACGCTCAAATCTTCGGTCTTGAAGCAAGAGCTGAACTGCACGCCGGCACATATAACTGGGACGGTGTTGGCGAGGTTGACGTTCACTTCGATGGTCAGTTTGACTTTATCGAAGCTGACCTAGACCGCGGTGGCAATGACGAACTGCCACGCTTGCCGCCAGCCAGCTTCCTGGTGGGCGTTGAAGCAACGTCACAGCTGTTTGATCTGCGTACAGAGCTCGAGTACTTTGGCAAAGTTTCTGATGTTTCAGAGTTTGAGCTGCCAACGGACAGCTTTGCGTTCTGGAATGCGTATTTCACGATCCGGCCGTTTGACAACAAAGAGCTGTCTTTTGAAGTTCGTGCAACGAACATAACAGACAGCACAGGTCGTCAGCACACCAGCTTTATCAAGGATTTTGCACCACTTCCTGGTCGCAACATCCGGGCCGCGTTCCGCGCTGCATTCTAAGCTTTTAAAACCAATCTCATTGGTTACAGTGAAGGGGCTGCCGTTTTGGCGGCCCCTTTTTTTTGCTCGCTTAAGGAGGCAGGCCATGGAATTTGTGGAGTTTTCACTGGAGCGTATCCAGTCGCTATATGAAAACCTGGTGGATCACAATCTGTCTGACAGCGGGGTACACCCGTACAATCTGCGTGAACTGCTGACAGCAGACCAGCTGGAAAAGATGCTGGAAGTCGAACTGGGATATGGCTGGACCAACGGCTCCCCAGAACTGCGAACAAGTATTGCAAACCTCTACAAGGACAGAAACGCTGACAATGTTATCGTCACCAATGGGTCGGCTGAGGCCAATATACTGATGGTAATGGCGATGCTCGACCCGGGTGACGAGCTTATTGTGGTGGTTCCCAACTATTTGCAGATATGGGGCTTTGCCAAAGCGATCGGCGTAGTTGTTAAAGAGCTTCCACTGCGGGAAGAGTTGGGCTGGGTTCCAGACCTTGGTGACCTGGAAGCGCTTATCAGCCCGCGCACCAAAATGATTACCATTTGCCACCCTAACAATCCGACCGGTAGCCTATTGCCCAAAGAGGCCATGACACAGCTTGTCGACTTTGCACGCAAGCATGACCTGTGGCTACACGCTGACGAAGTGTATAAGGGTTCTGAGCTGAACGGCATTGAAAGCCCAAGCTTTGCGGATATGTATGAAAAATCGATCGTGACCTCTGGGCTATCCAAAGCGCTCGCCCTGCCCGGTCTGCGCATTGGGTGGCTTGTGGGGCCCGAGAAGGAAATTTACCGTGCATGGCAAGGCAAGGACTACACGTCTATTACCGCCAGCGCCGTTAGCGAATATGTGGCTGACATTGTTGTCCAGCCGGGCAAACGCGAAGACATCCTAGCGCGCAGCCGTCGCATTCTAAATGACAACGTAGGCCTGCTTGCTGATTGGCTGAATACAAACAACAACTTATTTTCCTGCATACTGCCAAAAGCAGGCGGCATGGCATTTGTGCGCTATCAAATGGATATCAACTCCAGCGAATTGGTGCACAGGCTGAGGGAAGAACGCAGCATCATGCTGCTGCCAGGCGACGTGTACGGAATGGACGGTTTCATTCGTTTGGGTGTCGGCGCGCCTAAATCACACATCGAAACGGGTCTGCATCACCTGGCAGACTTCGCCCGCAGCAATTTCTAGATTAGGGTGTTTAGTCCAGGCCTGGAATGACGAGGACGCCGTCCTCATAGTCTTCGATCCAGATCAGAAACTCGTTGGCGGACATCGGTTTACCGATCAGATACCCCTGTGCGATTTCAGCGCCGACCTCTTTTGCCATCCGCAACTGCGCTTCGGTTTCCACGCCTTCAACTGTTGGCATCAACTTCAGCTTTTTGGCCAGATCGATTGCTGATTCGAATATAACCCGGGCCGTTGGGTTTTCGGCAGCGCGCGCAAGAAAAGTCCGGTCAATAACCAACTCATCGAACGGGATCGACTGCAGGCGCATCAAGGGCGCAAACCCGGCACCAAAGTCATCGAGTCCCAAACCAAAACCCCGCGCATGCAGGCGGCCCAGGTTTTCAAGCGGCACACGCTCATCAACTTCAAAATCAGCTTCGGTAATTTCCAGCCGCACCATGGAAGGTGCAACGCCAAACTGTTCTGCCAGACCTGAAACCACATCGGCAAAATCGGTTTTGCGCAGATTTTCGCTGGACGCATTGATTGATAGGGGGACATCCTTACCTTCGCGGCGCCATTTGCCTTGCTGCTGCAACGCAAGTTCAAGCATGCGGTAAGTGAGGACATCCATATAGCCTTTTTCGCGGGCCACTTTGATAACCGCGCCAGCGCTCAAAAGACCGCCACCGGGCGCGTTCCAGCGCGCGAACGCCTCTGCACCCACGACCTTACCATTACGCAAGTTCACTTTGGGTTGGAACACTGGCGACAAACCGTCCGTCATCAGCCCGCGCATAAATTCTGACTCAGCCACCCCAGACCGTGCAGACTCGAGGTCTGCACCGCTTAGATTCGCAACGTCACTTAGTGCTGAAATCAACAACTCTCGCTGAATGGGGGGAGAAAGCACCGCCAACAGGTCAACACTGTAGGCCAAAGCATGTTCGCGAATTCTTTGAAGCTCCAATGGGTCATTGTCAGCCACCAACACAATGGACGGCGAATATTCAAGACTGGAGACTTTCTCAATCAATTTAAAACCATCTGAATCGGCGAGCCGATGCGACGAGATCACCACGTCAAAGCGCTCGGTTTGCATAACATCAAACGCTTGGCCAGAGCCAAGCGCACCGGCAACGAGAAAATCAAGACTAGGCAAAAAGCCGGTCAGCGTTTCTTGAAGTTGGGAACTATCGTCTACGGCCAGAATGCGTTTGCTCACGCGGCATTTCCTCAGGTGGTTTGAATAAAAGAAGCCTACCATCTGCCTCTGAGAGGTCAAATAGTAGGCTAAATTTGGTTAATATCCTGTTTACTCAGCAGCTTCAGGCACCGTATAGCGCAAAACAGGCTGGCGCGCAGCTTGTGTCTCGTCCAGGCGTTTCCAAGGCGCATGATATGGTGCGCCTTCAAATCGGGCTGTTTTTCCTGCCCTCGCCTCGGTGGCTAATCCCCGCATTGACCGAATGAATTGATCCATATTGTATTTGGATTCTGTCTCAGTGGGCTCCACCAGCATGGCACCATGCACAACCAGCGGGAAGTACATGGTCATCGGGTGGTACCCCTCGTCGATCATTGCCTTTGCAAAATCGAGCGTGGTTACGCCGGTATCTTTCAGGAAGCGGTCGTCAAACAGTGCCTCGTGCATGCACGGGCCATCAAACGACGCAGACATCACGTCCCCAAGCGACGCCAGAACATAGTTTGCATTGAGCACTGCGTCTTCGGCAGCTTGACGAATGCCGTCAGAGCCGTGGCTCATCATGTAGCTGAGCGCCCGCACATACATGCCCATCTGGCCATGATATGCGGTCAGGCGACCAAGTGATGTGTCGTCACCATCTTCAACAATGTCGAAGCCGTCGGCACCAGCAACAACGTACGGCATGGGCGCAAAGTCTTTGAGTGCATCTGAAAACACAACGGGGCCAGAGCCGGGTCCGCCGCCGCCATGGGGCGTGGAGAAAGTTTTGTGCAGGTTCAGGTGCATGGCATCCACACCCAGGTCGCCCGGGCGAACTTTACCCATGATGGCGTTGAAATTGGCGCCGTCACAATAGAAGAAGGCGCCTGCCGCATGGATGGCGTCTGCGATATCTTTGATTTCATCTTCAAAGAGGCCACAGGTGTTGGGGTTGGTGATCATGACCGCCGCAACCGTGTCATCCAGCGCCGCCTTCAGTGCTTCAGCGTCAACACGACCGTTTTCTTTGGCAGGAATTGACTTCACTTTATAGCCACAGAAAGCCGCTGTTGCGGGGTTTGTGCCGTGCGCGCTTTCGGGGCACAGCACAATTTCACGGGCATCGCCACGCGCTTCCAGCGCGGCCCGGATCGCCATGACACCACAGAGTTCACCGTGTGCTCCTGCTTTGGGAGACAAAGCAACAGCGGGCATGCCTGTTAGTGTTGTTATCCAGTGGCTCAGCTCGGTCATCAATTCCAATGCTCCCTGAACTGTAGAAAGCGGCTGCAAGGGGTGGATGTCCCCAAAGCCTGGCAGCCTTGCCATTTTCTCGTTCAGGCGCGGATTGTGTTTCATCGTGCATGATCCGAGCGGGAAAACACCCATATCAATGCCGTAGTTACGGCGCGACAGGCGGGTGAAGTGCCGCACGACGTCGGGCTCTGCGAGCCCAGGACAGCCAATTTCACTGTCACGCTCGAGACCACCCACAGAAAGTTCGAAATCTTCAATCTCTTCAACATCAACGCCGGTAGTTTGAGTGGTTCCCAGCTCAAATACCAAAGGCTCAGCGATGCGAAGCCCTTGGTGGCCGGAAAAGCTCTCGAAAACGGGTGTCATTTCGCCCGTATCATTATCCGCTGTTGGCGCAGTTGGCCGTCCTTGAGAGTTCATGCTCATGACAAAGCCTCCTTAAGCTTGGCAGCTAATATCTGAATATCATCCTCGCTCACCGTCTCGGTGGCGGCCAAAATCAACAGGTCATCAAAACCATCACCAGGATAGAGCCGCGACATCGGTACACCGGCCAGCACGCCGTCTGCGGCCAACTTGTCCACCACCGGTGCCGCCGAAGTTGGCAGTTTCACGGTAAATTCGTTGAAGAATGTGCTGTTCAGCACCTCAATACCGTCTATCGCAGCAACCGCGTTTCTCACGTCCGTAGCGCGCTTGTGATTGACAAGCGCTGTTTGTCGCAGCCCTTTTTCACCGAGCAGGCTCATGTGCACCGTAAAGGCCAGCGAGCAAAGACCGGAATTGGTACAGATGTTTGATGTCGCTTTTTCACGGCGAATATGTTGTTCCCGTGTCGAAAGCGTCAGCACAAATCCTTCTTTGCCTTCAGTATCTGTCGTCTTGCCACACAAGCGGCCGGGCATCTGGCGAACATATTTTTGGTTCGTCGCAAACAGGCCCAGGTATGGGCCGCCAAAGTTCAGGCCGTTGCCGATCGACTGACCCTCACCAACAACGATATCTGCACCCATCTCGCCCGGGCTTTTGATAAGGCCAAGCGACATCACTTCGGTCACCACTACGATCAACAGGGCCTTATGAGCATGGGCCTTCTCTGCTATCGGCGCCAGGTCCATAACTGATCCATTCACAGTCGGGTTTTGAACCACAACACAGCTGGTTGTGTCGTCAATCGCATCCATTGCAGCCTGTAACTCTGCTCCCGGGTCAGATGGTACCGGCGCCAAACTCTCGATCACATCATCGGTGAACTGAGTTGTTGTCTCCACCACCGCACGGTAATGAGCATGCAGACCACCGGCCAGAATTGCTTTTTTCTTCCGGGTGACCCGGCGCGCCATCATGACGGCTTCAGCCGTTGCAGTTGACCCGTCATACATGCTGGCGTTTGCCACATCCATGCCTGTGAGCTGAGCGACCATGGATTGGAATTCAAACAGATACTGCAGCGTACCCTGTGCAATTTCCGGCTGATACGGTGTGTAAGCGGTCAGAAATTCGCCGCGCTGGATCATATGATCCACAGTTGCTGGAACATGATGTTTGTAAGCGCCGGCACCAATAAAGAATGGTACCGAGCCTGCAGGCGTGTTTTTTGCTGCCAAGCGCGATAGCTGACGCTCAACCATCATTTCGCTTTGGTGACGAGGCAAATCAATGTCTGGGTTCAGGTCCGCCTTGGGTACATCCCTAAACAGGTCATCCACATGACGAACACCAATTTTGGCAAGCATCGCCTGTCTATCATCATTCGTGAGCGGCAAATAGCGCATCAGCGCACTCCTTCAATCGATCGGCCACACCTCGCCGCGGCCGCAAGAACAAAAAAGGGCAGCCCCTCGCCGCCCTTAACCTTACTCTAGTCCTGCAACAAAATCGTTGTAGGCTTCCTCGTCCATCAAGCCATCCAGGTCGCCTGTGTTTGCCAGCTTCATTTTGAAGAACCAACCGTTGCTGGTTGGTGCTGTGTTAACGAGACTTGGGTCACCTTCCAAATCGCCATTAACTTCGGTGATGACACCGTCTAGCGGCGCATAAACTTCACTGGCAGCTTTGACTGACTCCACCACAGCAACTTCGTCACCTGCACTGTAAGAAGCATTAACTTCTGGAAGTTCAACAAATACAACGTCACCCAATGCCTTTTGCGCATAGTCGGTGATGCCGATGGTCGCGATGTCTCCATCTGCTTCGACCCACTCGTGATCTTCAGTATATTTGGTCATGCCTATTCCCCTATTTCCGGTCTATGACTGTTTTCTTTTGTAACGCTGCGGCACAAATGGCGTTGGTGCAATGGTTGCACCGTGCGCCTTGCCGCGAATCATAAGTTGAATTTTCGTACCCTCTGCGGCCATGGCTTTTGGAACAAAGCCCATGGCGACGGGTCCACCAAAAGTTGGCCCAAAGCCACCTGACGTGACTTTGCCAACGATGGTTCCTTCCGCATCAGCGATATCTGTGCCTTCGCGAGCAGGAGCCCGGCCCTCAGGAACGATACCTACGCGGACTTTTTCGGCGCCTTCAGCGAGTTCTTTAAGAATACGGTCAGCGCCGACAAAATCGCCGTTCTCACGACGTTTTTTACCGAGTGCGAAGATGATGCTTGCCTCTACCGGGCTGGTGGTCCCATCAAAGTCATGACCAGAAAGGCACAAGCCGGCTTCTAACCTCAGGCTGTCGCGTGCGCCCAGTCCAATCCATTCCACATTGTCGTTGGCGAGCAAGCGTGCCGCGAACGCGGGCGCTTCATCGGCAGGAACCGAAATTTCGTATCCATCTTCGCCCGTGTAGCCGGAGCGTGACACCCAGCAAACCACGCCTTCCAGCGTCACCATGGTGGCTTCCATGAAGTTTAATTCGGCCACTTCTGGCGCAAGCGACGCCAAGACTTCCTCAGCTTTGGGCCCCTGCAGGGCGAGAAGCGCCCGATCATCAAGCGGCTCCAACGTGATCTTGTCACCTAATTTTTCTTCAAGAATGTCATAGTCTTTGTCTTTGCAGGCAGCATTGACCACTACATACAATGTGCCTTCCGGCTCAAAAGTGCGGGTGACCATCAGGTCGTCTTCGATACCACCTTCATCGTTCAGGAGAACTGAATACCGCATTTTCCCTGGCTTCAGGACAGCCAGAGCGCTTGGCATCAGCATTTCGATCGCCAGAGCTGGATCATCACCACTTTTGCTGCGAATATAGGCCTGCCCCATGTGCGAAACGTCAAACAAACCAGCCTTTTCGCGCGTTTGCGTGTGCTCCTTCATAATGCCGAGCGGATACTGCACAGGCATCGAATAGCCCGCAAACGGCACCATTTTTCCACCGGCAGCGACATGCATATCGTAAAATGGGGTTTTCAATAGACTGTCATCAGACATTGGCTCACTCCGCGCGCAATTAGTGCCGGCAATCCGGCGCCTGCGCCCCCTCTGTCACGGGACCTGAGAGATTTCACCGAAACAACTGTTTCGGCTTACCCCGTCGGTGAGAAATGCTAACGCATTCCTGCTTTCCAGAGTGTCAGCCAGTCGTGCGGTCCTTTTGCCTGAGAGTTTCCGGGGCGGTTGCTCCTTCGGCGCTGAATATTCAGTCTCTCCCGCACGTGGATGCTAATAAAAGCATGACCTGAACAAGGCGATGATATGCAGGACCACGCGCCTAGAGTCAATCTGCAAGAAGACTGATTTTCAATTTACTAGATTTTTGGGAAGGAAACGCCCTAGCGCTCCATATTATAGGCAACATCGTCGACCGTCAGTTGAAACCCGATCAACAGTTCATAGTTATACCGACGAGCCTGATCGATAGTGGGAATCAACTGGTTCAAAACCTCGCGCGACACGGCATATCCGTTTCCGTCAAAATCGAGTGTCACGTCGTAAACTCGTTTGGTGACCACCTCACTATTGTCTTTCAAGACGGCAACAAAATAAGGCAGCGATATGGTTTCATTGACCATCCGGCCATCAGAATGGGCTGAAACATAGAAGCCAATTGCCGACGTAACGGCATCGCCTTCTTCGCATGATATCGCAATGTCGCTGATGGAGGCGGTAAACACGACATCCTCGTCTGTGCGTCCACTGCCGTTGAAACGGGTCAAAGTGCCAGTGTCACCCACCACTGCAACGGCGGGGCATCTTGAAATGGTGACCTCAAGGGGATTGTCCGCACAAGACGCAAGAAAAGACGCTAGCGCCAATAAACCAAACACACGAATCATAATACAGTCATTCCCAAGAAAGGCTGAGAGCAATATCGCCCCAAAATCGCGGCGATCATAGGGAGTAGCTGCACAAAGCGCAAGCAGCCAATCTCTGAACAGCACTCAACCTGATATTAAAGGATTGTGGCTATCTGGCGGCAGTTGGTTTGGCATTTTTGCAGCGGGCTCCTATCCCGCCTGCATCGAACGCCACCCGGTCACTATTTGCGGAAGCCCAGGCGCTACCAGCTATCATGTCTTGAGCAATCCTATCCTGATAGAGATAGATGATCAGCATGGGCACGAAATTTCTGCCAGACCGGGAGGGCCACATGGACCGGCGCAGCTTCAAAATGAATTTTCGAGAGGATGGTTCTTTCGTTTCGAACTCAAAGGTGTCGCCTCGGTCGTGCAAGTAAATTGGATTAATCAGCGTTCGACCGCCCAGTCCAGCATCTGAGGGTTGGCCCGCATGAAGGATATTTACAAAACACTCCATGCGAGTTGCGCGAAAAAACTTGGTATGGATAGATCGGGGCTCAACTGGTGCAAGGCGTCCATCATCATTGGTGCGGTTCAGAATCCATAAGCCGTCCTCCGACAGTATAAATTCATAAGCTTCTTCATCACACATCTCGGCCACTGATTGACCATAAACATTGCCTTGCCCCTGGAACCAAACATGCTCACAAGGAATTGGCTCATTTTCAGGCAAATCAACGGTCGCGGCGCCCCAGGCCTCAACATCGTCAATGGCAAAACGCAGCATCCTTACTCCGCGCAACTCTGCACTAACCGAAAATCGCCAAATTTCTACCAGTTCGGTTTCTTCCAAATAAACCAGAAATTCTGCCGTACGATTAACTGTTCTATCCAACAATTTTGCTTGCAGTTTTGCACGTGTATGAAGTTGGCCCTGCCCGTCATCAAATGCTTGTTCCAGAAAAATTTGTGGTTCGTTGTCAAATGTTCCGCTGAGCTGTGCAACAATGTCAGAAAGAACAAACATAGCCTCGGTTTCTGATTGAGCTGTCACAGCATTGGAACCCGCTATACTCGCAAAAACGAAAAGACTTCTTGCGAAATTTTTCATCGCTTTTCTCCCTCCACAAAACAGGATGTTAGCAATCCCGTTCGGCAACTAAAATGACGCAGATCAGCGGTCTTGCTTGACCCATCCTCCAGTGGCAGGTAGCAAGAACCAACGAACACCCAATTCCAGTTTAAGGGCGCGTTTCATGTCAGAAGTTGCTGGCTCGATTGAGCCAAACTCCATCAAAATTTTACTGGCCAATCCTCGAGGCTTTTGCGCAGGCGTTGATCGGGCAATCAAAATTGTGGAATTAGCGATCAAAAAATTCGGTGCGCCCGTTTATGTGCGGCACGAAATCGTTCACAATCGCTATGTGGTTGAGGGATTGGAATCCATTGGCGCTGTGTTTGTGGATGAACTCGACGAAGTGCCTGACGACGCCCCTGTGGTGTTCTCGGCTCACGGTGTTCCAAAATCAGTTCCTGCAGAGGCAGAGCGGCGCGAAATGATTTATGTGGACGCCACCTGTCCGCTGGTTTCCAAAGTGCACCGCGCTGTTGAACGCCATCAGGCCAAAGGGCGACATGTGCTGATGATTGGCCATGAAGGCCACCCCGAAGTTATCGGTACAATGGGGCAAGCAGAAGATGGCTCAATGTCACTCATTGAAACAGTCGAGGATGCTAAGTCTTTTGAACCCCAAAATCCGGACTCCCTCGCCTACGTAACTCAAACAACTTTGTCGGTCGAAGATACAGCAGATGTTGTTGCAACACTTGAAGGACGATTCCCACAGCTTACCAACCCGCGCAAGGAAGATATCTGTTACGCGACCACAAACCGGCAAACCGCTGTTAAAGAAATTGCAAAGCACGCGGACAGGGTGATCGTGATTGGCGCCCCTAATTCATCAAATAGCATGCGCTTGGTTGAAGTGAGCGAAAAAGGCGGCTGCTCTGCGCGCTTAGTGCAGCGGGCTGCAGATATTGATTGGTCATGGCTTGCAGGCGCCACGACTGTGGGCATCACTGCCGGAGCGAGCGCGCCGGAAGTTCTGGTTGAGGAAGTGATTGAGGCTCTCAAGGGGCGCTATTCTGCGAAAGTAGAACTTGTCACCACGGCCGAAGAGGATGTTGTTTTTAAGGTGCCACCGATACTGAAAGATATTGCCTGATGGCAGTCTATACGCATGTTGATGATCGAACTCTCAAAAGTTTTCTCGGACGGTACGGTGTGGGAAAGCCAGTGTTGTTCAAAGGCATTGCGGAGGGTGTGGAAAACTCCAATTATCTTTTGGAAACGGATCAGCAACGCCTAATTCTAACTCTGTATGAAAAAAGAGCGAACCCTGAGGACCTGCCCTATTTTCTCAACATGATGGAACATTTGGCGGATGCAGGACTGCCTTCGCCTCGCCCCATTCGGGACAACGAAGGGACTGCACTCCAGCACCTTATGGATCGTCCTTCATGCCTCATAGAATTCGTGCCCGGTGTTAGCGTCGATGTCCCGGATGAAGAACATTGTGCCTCACTCGGGACGATGCTTGCCAATATGCACAGGGCTTTCGAGTCATTTACAGAAGTTAGGGCAAACGATTTGTCCCTTTCGGGCTGGCAGAAGTTAGCCGCAACAACATCTGAGCAAGCGGAAGAGGTGCAGCCAGGTTTGCAGCGCGAAATAACAACCGAAATTGAATTCCTGACAGACCACTGGCCGACAGACCTGCCAGTGGGAACTGTACACGCTGATCTCTTCCCTGACAATGTTCTGTTTACCGATCATGATATCACAGGCCTGATCGACTTTTATTTTGGCTGCACCGATATGTTTGCATACGACTTAGCCGTTTGCATCAATGCCTGGTGTTTTGATGAAAAGCACCGTTTTGTACCCGAAAAAGCCAAGCGTCTCGTAGAAATGTATGATGCGGCTCGCCCGATGTCAGGGGCGGAAGTGAAGGCACTGCCCATTTTGTGCCGCGGCGCGGCCATGCGGTTTTTACTCACGCGTTTGTATGACTGGCTAAACCCGGTTGAAGGCGCAGTCGTTCGCCCGAAAGACCCGCTGGATTATCTGGCACGACTAAAGTTTCACCAAAAGATCAAGGATGCAGCGGCTTATGTCGTCTAACGAAACTGTCGAGATTTACACTGACGGTGCATGCTCAGGTAACCCGGGGCCAGGTGGCTGGGGCGCCTTACTTTTATACGGCGAACACGAAAAAGAAATCACAGGCGGCGAGTTCGAGACGACCAACAACCGCATGGAACTGATGGCTGCAATTCAGGCGCTAAACCTGCTTAAGCGACCATGCAAAGTGACACTGTATACAGATAGCACATACGTTAAGAACGGCATTACAGAGTGGATCGATGGCTGGAAAGCCAAAGGGTGGAAAACCGCCGCCAAGAAGCCAGTGAAAAATGCTGATTTGTGGCAGGCTTTGGATACTGCAGCGGCCCGGCATGACATAGACTGGCGCTGGGTCAAGGGGCATGCGGGCAACCCTGAAAACGAGCGCGCCGACACGCTGGCAAATCAAGGCATGTCGCTATACAAGGGCGAGATTTAGGCGCCGACAGAGAACGCCGTTGAGGGGAAAACCATATGATTAAGCGTTTCGCGCCGTGGGCGTTGTTCCTAGTTTTCGGAGTATCCTCCACCGGCACAGCAGATCATGAACGCAAGGCATTAATTGCGACACTGGATGCCGCCGCTCGCTCAGAGGTGATGGCAGCCACAGTGACCGGTATCACAATGGCCGTTGGCGTAGGAGACGATGTATTCTTTGCCCGTGGATTTGGTGTCGCTGACATAGCCACCGGCGCGCCTGTTACGCCAGCCACTAAAATGCGCGCTGGTAGTGTTTCAAAAGTCATGACAACGGCGCTGCTTGCTCAGTTGCTCGCTGAAGACCGGCTAGACCTGGATGCAAACATCCAAACCTACGTGCCTGATTTCCCCAACAAACGATGGCCCATCAGCCTCCGTCAGCTTGCGGCGCACACAAGCGGTATTCGCCACTACCGCGGGAACGAATTTTTGTCGACCAAGCATTATGCGACCGTACGGGAAGGTCTGACAATTTTCGAGCAGGATGCGCTTGAGTTCGAACCAGATACACGCACCCAATATTCAAGCTATGCTTGGAACCTTGTGAGCGCAGCACTTGAAGGCGCTGGTGAGCAAGACTTCCTTGACCAGATGGAAGACCGGGTCTTTGCCCCCCTTGGCATGACCGAGACGCAGGCGGAAGACGTCACAAAGCCCATAGCGAACATCAGCGAGTTTCATGCCGGTAACCCTGCAAGGCATGCCCCTGATGTGGACAACAGTTACAAATGGGCCGGCGGCGGTTTTGTGATGACCGCCCGTGACATGGCGCGGTTTGGACTTGCACACACCGACACACGCTTCCTAGACGCCGAGACGCTGAACATGTTGTTCACGGAGCACACCATGAAAAATGGTACAGGCACTGGCTTCGGCGTTGGCTGGATGATGGCACCGCAACTGGCAGCACGGGCCGCGCGCGAAGGGCTAACGGCGCAGGCGGTGACAGTGGAAGATGACATGATTTGGCATTCAGGTGGCTCGGCCGGCGCGGCGGCACTTTTGTTGGTAGACCCAGGCGAAGACATTGCGGTAGCCCTGATGGTTAACCACTATGATGGTTTTTCTGCGCTCTTGCGCCTCGGCCTTTTGGCAATGCAGGAAACACGCAAAACGCTTCACTAGTGGGTATGCGCCACGCCGGCTCCAGTTGGTACACGGATATCATCTACAAGGTCCTGAACCTCGTCTGGCGGGCTCGCAGTTCTACTTGCGACCAAGAATGCCACTGCAAAATTGATCAGCATGCCAATGCTGCCAATGCCTTCGGGTGATATGCCAAACAACCAATGATCGGCTGAATTGACGGCGCCAAACCAGCTTGATTTGAAGTAAGCAATATAGGCGACAGTGAAAGCGAGACCCGATACCATACCCGCAATTGCGCCTTCCCGGTTCATGCGCTTAACAAAAATGCCCATCAGGATCGCCGGGAACAGACTCGCTGCCGCCAAGCCGAAGGCGAGAGCCACAACCTGTGCTACAAAACCTGGCGGGTTGATGCCCAAATAACCAGCAACAGCAATGGCAACAACCGCCGATAATCGCGCAGCAATCAACTCACCTTTGTCTGAAATATCCGGCCTGAAGGTTTTTTTGAGCAGGTCATGACTGATCGACGCAGATATGACCAACAACAGGCCTGCCGCCGTTGAAAGCGCAGCTGCAATGCCGCCTGCCGCCACCAGCGCAATTACCCAGCCGGGAAGTTGTGCAATTTCGGGATTGGCAAGCACCATGATGTCCCGGTCTACGTCAACTTCATTGGCGTTATTGGTCGGTGTGTTGGCAAGGAGCCGCTCTCCGCTTTCGCCGCGCTCATCGGTGAAATCAGCCGCCCCTTCAAAAGCTGAGCCGGCACTATAGTTGACCACGCCATCTCCGTTTTTGTCGACCCAGCGAATGAGGCCAATATCTTCAAAGGTTTTGAAGAACTGGGGTGTTGCTGTTTGGTCGTCTTCACCGGCGTAGTTAGAGCCATTCACCGTTTCAATGAAGTTGATGCGGGCAAAGGCGCCAACGGCAGGTGCTGTTGTATAAAGGAGTGCGATGAACACCAGCGCGTATCCAGCTGATAGCCGCGCGTCTGACACTTTGGGCACTGTGAAGAACCGAACAATCACATGCGGCAGACCAGCTGTTCCAACCATCAGCGCAAAAGTGATCGCGAAAATATCAACCATGGACTTTTTCGGGGCGGTGTAGGCCTGAAAGCCAAGGTCGACCAGTGTCGCATCCAGCTTCTGGAGCACTGTTAGCCCCGACCCGTCTGACACCTCGGCACCCAGCCCCAGTTGTGGCAACGGATTGTCAGTTATCAAAAGAGAAATGAACACCGCCGGCGTCATATAAGCGAAGATTAGCACACAATATTGCGCAACCTGAGTGTAGGTAATGCCCTTCATGCCGCCGAGCACGGCATAGAAAAACACAACCGCCATGCCGACCAGCACCCCAATGGTAATCGGCACATTCAAAAAATGTGAAAACACCACGCCTACACCGCGCATCTGGCCCGCGATATAAGTGAATGAAATGGCAATCAAGCACACCACGGCCACAACGCGCGCGACCTTGGAATAGTAGCGCTCGCCAATAAAATCAGGGACCGTGAATTGGCCAAACTTGCGCAGATACGGTGCCAGCAAGAGCGCCAGCAGTACATAGCCACCCGTCCAGCCCATCAGGTAAACAGACCCATCATAGCCCGCGAACGCAATGATTCCGGCCATAGAAATGAAACTTGCGGCTGACATCCAGTCAGCAGCTGTAGCCATACCGTTCGCGATGGGGTGCACACCGCCACCCGCCACATAAAAGTCCTTCGTAGAGCCCGCGCGCGACCAGATGGCAATGCCAATATAAAGCGCGAAAGAAAGCCCGACCGCGACGTAGGTGAGGAGTTGCGTACTCATGGCGCGTCTCCTTCTTGCTCGTCGTCATCAACGCCAAACCTGCTCTCAATTACACGCATCTGGCGTGTGTAAATGAATATGAGCACAACGAAAACATAGATGGAGCCTTGCTGAGCAAACCAGAATCCAAGAGGAAAACCAGCAACTACAAACTGATTGAGCCAATCAGCAAACAAGATGCCTGCGCCAAAAGAGACAGCAAACCAAACGACCAGCAGCGTTAGCAAAAGCCGGATGTTGGCCTGCCAGTAGGCATTCACCTTTTTGTCACTGATGACTTCACTGTCGTGCTTGCTGTGATCAGGCTGATTATCAGAGTCGTGATGGTAGACCTGTGGGTCTTTTGACTTGCTCATATGTCCCCTCTTCCCTGAAAGGGACACTACAAACTGAGTAAGCTATTGCCAAGCCCACAAAAAAAGCGCCGCCCCCGGGGACGACGCTCTCCAAAACCATTTTGGGTGTACTACTTCCCGCTGAAAGTGTCTCCGAAAAAGTCACCTTCATTCCAAGTTGGGCGTGCGTCACCGTTCGCAATGGCGCTGGCAATCAACCAATTGGCATGGGCGAATTTAGCGCCTGCGCTATAGTCGATGGATTGAGTAAGATTGTCACCTGGCGAGTGATACGTATTGCCCAAAAACTGCCGGAAGATGGCGCCGCCGTCTTTGCCGCTGACACCTTCACCCCAGCCGGTGACCAGGAATACTGAAGGCACACCCTTCTGAACGAAGCGGTAATGATCGCTTCGGGTAAAAATGCCTTGTTCCGGCATCGGGTCCGGGCTCATGCTCACGCCGATTTTTGCTAGTGCATTCTGAGTAATCGGGCCCAAACTGCTGCGTTCAGCCCCAAATGCCACCATGTCTGTGAAATCGTACAGAAGAATTGGCATATCAACGTTGACGTTGGCCACCATCGCTGACTTATCCACTGTGGGGTAATGCACAAAATACTCAGCGCCCAGCAGGCCCTTTTCCTCAGCGGTTACGATAGCGAAAAGAATGGAGCGACGTGGGCTTTGGTTTTCCCGGACATAGGCGCGCGCAACTTCGAGCAGAATGGATACGCCAGAGGCATTGTCGAGTGCACCATTGTTCACCAACTCACCGTCGTCTGTTTCTTTGACGCCGATATGGTCGAGGTGAGCCGTTAAGACCACATATTCGTCTTTGAGTTCCGGGTCACTGCCTTCAAGAACAGCCAAGACGTTTGGACTTTCGAACTTTTCGCTCAGCGTACTGTCGCGCTTCAAAGTTGCTTTTGTTGCTAACGCAAAACCCGATGGTATCCCTTCTGCGGCTTGCTCAAGAACAGCGTCCAAGTCTGATTGCGCGCCCTCAAACAGTTGCCGTGCAACATCATGACTGACAGCAGCACCAATTTTCATCGAAGCAGACTCTTCTGCGCCGCCTTCAGCAGCAACCCAATCAAAACTCTTGAACCCAATGAAATTCTTTAAGCGCGAGAAGGGACGGCGTTTTTCGCTCTCAAATGTGCTGAAAGTGATCAGGCCAACTGCACCACGCTCGCTTAGCGCTTTGCCCTTGGTGCCGGAAGATCCATGATGCGCACGAATTTCTGTATTGAAAGAGGTTGGTGCGCCGGAAATGGCAACAGCGATTTTACCTTCTAGGTCAAGACCAGCCAAGTCATCATGGCCAATTTCAGGGGCACTTACGCCGTAACCAACAAACACCAAATCTGCCGATACTTCGCCAGCAGGGTTTTTGACACTACCACTCATGAAAAAGTCATCACCCATGGTGAGGTCACGCGTTTCACCGCCCACGGTAATTGACATGCTGCCGCCATCTTTAAGGACTTGCGCAGTCTGAAACGGTACTTCCTGAAAATAGGTTCCGTCGTCACCTGCTGGCGCCAACCCCAGTCTCGCAAATTCAGCGGCAACATAGTTGGCAGCGATGCGATACCCTTCAGACCCCGTGTCCCGACCCCGCAGCAAATCATCTGCCAGGAACGTGACATCCGCTCTAATTCTTTCTGGGCTAAACAACGCGCGTTCTGCCGACACCTGGTCAGTTGGCGAGCCTGTTGCAACGTCACCGCCGCCTGCAGCACAGGCTGACAGCCCCAAGAGTGTTACTGTGAGCCCCGCCGCTCTCATAAAATTGAATTTTTGTTGGTTCATTTTAGTCCATCCAGTTTTCTTGGTTATGGTTTTTCCCGCGACACCATAATGGCGCGCTGGGCCAAGTCAATTTTTTGCCCGATCGATCAACGAAAGTTTGGTCCGTGGTCTATTGCTTTAAGGCATCAACAATGGCCCACATTCGGTCCTGGCCCCAAAATGTTTCGCCTCCGGCGCGAAATGTGGGTACACCCCAACTGCCATGACGGAACATTTCTTGGCGGTTTGCTTCCGCTTTTTGTTCTGTTTCCGCTCGGTCCAAGGCTTTTCCTATCCAGGCGTTGCTGAGCCCTGCGTTAGACAAGATCCTACTCAACCCGGCATCACTTGTTCCATCTATCCCTTGAGCCCACACACCTTTGGTGAACGACCTGAAAAACTCGAACGCCTGGCCAGGCTTTCCACCTGTTTTTTCGTCGTCCATGAGGGCGAACCCTATTTGCATCGCGCGCCATGTCGCCTCACCCAATGGGTCGCAAATATGGCCAAAGTCAACATTCTCCAGCCGCGCTTCGCGTGCGGTATCAAACAAGATGTAACGACCTTTGGCGGGTGGGACTTTCATACCCCGCATCAGCATCGGCAAAACCGGCTTCAGGTCCACCCTGACACCCGTTTTTTGAGCCATGTGATGAATGAGCTGAAGTCCAACAAAACTATAGGGACTTCGAACCGAAAAATAGACTTCAACAGATTGATCTGTCACCGATCGCTCAAGGTTTTCCAGCTCGTACCGCCACAGCCGTTGAACTTCAAATTCAACTTCGCCGTCGCCTAACCCTAACTTATTGAGCCTGCGCTCCAGGTGATCCAATCTGTCGACGCCAACGAAAAATTCTCCGGCATAATGCAAACTGGCGCTGGCATAGTGACCAACATCTCTCAAAAAACGTTGGTTGGCTTCCAATTGTGCATCGCCAAGATCAGCTAGCCCGCAAGTTCTACGAACTGTGTCCAAGTCTCTGCGCCACAGCGCAGCGCCCATTTCTTCGGCAATTTGGAAGAATTGCGGGTCCTGCTGTTTGCTCGCCAAAAAGCGATTGACCATGCCGACAGCCAACCTGTCGGGCACCACCGCGTCTTCAACAAAGCCAAGACCATACAGTCGGGCTAATCGGGCAGCGTCTATAATGGAATAGGCCTCATAGCGTGCCGGGTCCGGATACATGTTGGCCGGTAACTGCTCAACGACCAGTGGTTTGATCTCGACGGCAAAACGCGAGGCAATGTCAGGCAATACCTGCACCATCAGCTGACAATAAGGATCGTCCGCCCGATGAAAATAATGGATGGTATGAGGTTGCCGACGAATTTTTCTGGAGAATTCGGCAAGAGTGCGCTGCAGATTTAACCGCGCGCTGCTGGTCAGCCAACTGGCGACACTTGCTCTCAAGACAGTCGATAGGCTCATGGAAGCTCAACACCCCTAGTGTTATGCAGCTTCTACCACCAAAACTGTTCCGTCAACAGAGACAACCTTCGCCAGCGCACCTTTCTCAAGGTCAGGACCGCGCGCAAGCCATCGACTGTCGCCAACTTTCACATGCCCGCGGCCGTTTTTGATCGGCACTACGACCTCAAACACTTGGCCAACATACGAATTTCCGCGCTCGTTGATGCCTTCAGTTTTGATTGCAGTACCGGGCATGTAAAAATAGCGATGACCAACATAAATCGAAACGGTAGCCGAAAATGCGAATATCAGGCCATGGCCCTGAAAACCAAGGTCTGGTGCAACCCATGCAAACACACCAGTCACGCCCATAGCAATGCCCAACCACAGCAAATAAACGCCGGGTAGCACCATTTCTCCAGCCAACAGAATTACTGCCAGGGACCACCAGACCCACTGCGCATTCTCAGTCATCCAAGTGACGAACTCTTCCATCTACCGCCTCCTTAAATTTCGGTCTAATCGACCAGCGGCACACCGCCGGGGCGACCCGTTGGTTTATCGCCGCCTTTGATGTCTTTGAACAATTCAGAGATGCCGCCCAAAGAACCAATTACGCTGGATGCTTCCATTGGCATAAACACCAGCTTCTCGTTGTTTGACTGCGCAAAACCACTCAGGGCCTCAACATACTTTTGTGCTACGAAATAATTGATCGCCTGTGGGTCACCGCCAGCGATCGCGTTTGAGACCATTTCTGTTGCTTTCGCTTCAGCTTCAGCTTCACGTTCGCGAGCTTCAGCATCACGAAATGCCGCTTCTTTTCGGCCCTCTGCTTCAAGGATGGCTGCTTTCTTTTCACCTTCTGCGCGTAAAATTTCAGATTCGCGCTCGCCTTCGGCCTCAAGGATAGATGCGCGCTTATCGCGCTCTGCTTTCATCTGACGAGCCATCGCGTCAACAATGTCGCGAGGCGGCGCAATGTCTTTAATCTCAATACGCGTTATTTTAACACCCCAGGGCTGGGTTGCTTCGTCAACCACATTCATCAATCGGGCGTTAATTTCATCGCGCTTGGACAAGAGTTCATCGAGGTCCATCGAGCCCATAACAGTTCTGAGGTTTGTCATAGTCAAATTCAGGATCGCGTGCCCGAGATTATTCACCTCGTAGCTGGCTTGGGCTGCATCCAGTACCTGAAAAAACACCACGCCGTCGGCAGCAACCATGGCATTATCTTTGGTAATAACTTCTTGGGTTGGGACATCCAGAACCTGTTCCATCATGTTTTGTTTCTGCCCGACAGAGTAAACCAGAGGAATAATGAGATGGATGCCAGGTGTCAGCGTTCGGGTGTATTTGCCGAAGCGCTCAATGGTGTATTCATAGCCTTGCCGAACCATAACAACGCCGGAAAAAACCAGAATTATTGCAGCTATAACAACCAACCAAACCAGTATTGAAGCCATGTCAGGCATGGACACTCCTCCCTTTAAGAAAATACCCCGATCGACAATATGTAATGATTTTCCAGCAAAAAAAAAGGGCAGCCAATAGCTGCCCAACCTGATTTTCCAGCAAATTCTCTAAAGTTGAGAGAGGATATGGCCTGCGCTGGAAACCTGAAATGCGCCAGGTTCTTCGATATTCAGTTCCGTCACGGTGCCATCTTCCACAATCATGGCAAAGCGCTGGGAACGAAGGCCCATACCGAAACCACGACCATCCAGTTCCAGTCCCAGTTCTTTGGTGAAGTCGCCGTTTCCATCTGCAAGCATCGTCACCTTGTCTGCAACACCAGCGTCGGCGCCCCACGCATGCATTACAAAAACATCGTTTACGGACATGCAAGCGATGGCATCAACGCCTTTTGCGAGAATTTCGTCGGCTTGATCAATGAAACCGGGCAAATGTTTTGCAGAACAAGTTGGCGTAAATGCACCAGGAACCGCAAACAGGACCACTTTTTTACCTCCGAAAAACTCGTCGGTAGAGACCGGGCCCGGGCCATCTGCGGTCATCGTTGTAAGGGTGGATGAAGGGATTTTGTCACCAACTGCAATCGTCATTGAAAGCTCCATTGAAAGTCATAACCGAACCGGGGTGCCATCAAATTTGGTTCTGCACCAGGTCGCGTTGATTAGGGGAAACCAGAGCTTACACACGCCTGCAGTTCGTACAAGATTTAACGTGAAGGCAAATCAAAAAAACGATCAATTGCGTTGCCTCGTCCGTCAGCAAGAGTGAGACGCACCCGCTTACCAGCCAAATCCAGATTTTTCTGGGTAGACATTACCGGAAGCACATATCGAACTGACCTGCCGTCAGGCAAGATACGCATCTTCGGCGAATGAAACTGAGTCGTTGTATCTAGTTCAGCCAACAAATCCGACTTGCTAAGCGGCATGTCAGCTGTAGCTTCCACAATCAGGTTTTGATGCCCGGGCTTGCCGGCAAAAGAGACCGAGGTAACGGTCAGGTCGACATTCCCAGCTTCAAATCGCTGCGGGACGGTATCAAGCGCATTTTTAATACGTGTGTCCGTGACAATAGTCCCACTCAATTCCGGGTCGACCGATATATCGTAAGCAGCGTTAAAAGGTACACAAATGTCTTTGCACACCATGAAGTCTGCGTTGAATGTATACCTGCCCGCTTTGCTCGGCACTTCAAAAGGGATCGTCACCTGTTTGCTGTAGCCATAAGTTTCCAGGCCAAACAGCTCAAAGCGCTCTGGGAACGGATACAAAATATCTAACTGTTCGCCATCGAGGAACACGCGCACCGGCAACCCCGCTTCGCCCGGCGATCGCCAGTAGGTTTTCCAACCATCTTTAAGAGTTGCTTCCCACGCCAAGAGCATTGCCCCTTGGTCTGCCTCGCCAAGTTGGCCTGGAAAACCCGCGGACACGTTACTGGACGCCGCAATGATACGGGTTTCCAGCATACCCTGGTGATCTTGCCAGGCCGTCTGACTTTCTTGTGCGCTGCTGCCTGCCGATGGCAAAAAGAGTGCCGCTGCCACGAAGATACTTTGAACAAAATGACGCATTGGGTGCTCCTAATTCACGGCCTATGTAGCAATCATCGCCCAGCATTTCCATTCCCGAAATGTCACATTCACGTCAGTGGTTGGTCAGCTTGAAGGAACAAAAAGGTGATATCTCCCGGAGGAGTGATTGCGCCTTGCAGTGGATGTGGATAAACTGAGGCGAAAGAGATTCTTGATGACCACAGCTGGTTTTTTCGACAATAAGTTACTGCTTGCCATGCCAATTATGGCTGATCCGCGCTTTGAACGAAGTGTGATTTACATGTGCTCCCATGACGAATCGGGCGCCATGGGACTGGTTGTAAATAGCGCCATTGAACAACTGTCTTTTGAAGCTTTGCTGGAGCAACTTTCAATTGATACTGCTGGCCCGATACCTGATGTGGCAGTGCATGCCGGTGGGCCGGTGGAACCAGGCCGCGGGTTTGTTCTGCACTCTGCTGATTTTGTGCAGGAGAGCACGTTGATTGTCAGCCAGACTTTGGCCTTAACTGCGACGGTGGATATTTTAAAAGCACTAGCAGAAGGCAAAGGCCCCATGCACCATTTGTTGGCTTTGGGCTATGCTGGGTGGGGCGCAGGCCAACTAGAACGTGAAATTCAGGAAAACGCCTGGATGATCGCAGAACCCGACGATGAAATCCTGTTCTATACCGAATTAGACCTCAAGTGGCCCCGTGCCATGGCGATGTTGGGGGTTGATGTTGCGATGCTGTCGAGCGACGCAGGACATAGCTGACTTTTAGTTTGGCACGTCCAATTGCTGGGCGGCCGCCTGCTCCAATGAAACCGACGGAATTTCGCCAAGACGAGAGATCGTATTCGCCTGGGACAGTTCAGAGAGACCTTCACTGTCTATTGCCCGAATGTTGATGGTGCCAGCTGTCATTGCGCTACGAAGTCGATCAGGCAATTGTAAAGGTGTTACGACATGAGGAGACGGTATCAAATAGATGTCGTCCACCCCCATGCTGACCAAGTCACGGGTGTCTTGGTTGGCAATATTTTCGAACGCAAATGGCTGCACGACTGCAACCATGACAATGCCACCCATGACACGAGCATCAGCAAATGGCAAAGCCAGAACTTCCAAAGGTTGGTGCTGGTTCTCTTCGAAGCTCATGAACCCTAATCTGAGCAAACCACATCCGCGCACCACTGATACCGCGTACACTTCTTCGGCTAGGTCCTGATCTTCTCTGAAGCTGAAAATATCACTGTAAGGCCGGTCGGTCATCGCAACGCCAAAGGCCTCTTCAAGGGCCGAGCCTGCCAGCCTAAATTTCAAGGTGCCGTCGCTCGCCATCTCCAGAATGAACATCCATCTGAGCGTAGAAGCAAGCTGGCGCAGGTCCAGCCGGTTCCGCGCGGGAACTTGTGTACCACCACCTAAAGAACGCCAGTAATTCAGGAATTTAACTAGTTCCGGACCCATGCCTAGCTCTCTGAGAAACCCGCGGTTTTCTAGCATTTCAGGAGCTTTACATCAATAGATAGAATTTTTTTCCGAAATAGCCGGTTAAGCTAGAAAGGAGTTGACCGCTTTGGCGTCACCAACAACCGCAACAGAAGGGTTGGAGAAATCAACAAATTCAGAAGCAACATCGGCAATATCGTCAGCTAAAACACCTTCAACATTGCTGATCATTTCTTGCACCGGGACGATCCGGTCGAATACCAGTATCTGCCGCCCCAGTTGCTCCATCCGAGACGTCGTTGCTTCCAATGCCATCATCAGGCCCGCTTTAAGTTGCGCCCTGGCAATTTCAAACTCTTGCTTGTTGGGCCCCTGCTCCAGAGACTTCATCTCTGAATTGATGACATCCACGAGTTCTTCAACCATGTCAGGGCTAGTCCCTGCGTAGATGCCAAACAGGCCAGTTTCGGCGTGACTACTGCTAAAGCTATAGACTGAATACGCCAAGCCTCTGTGTTCACGAACTTCCTGAAACAGCCTCGATGACATGCCCCCACCCAATATGGTGGAGAATATCTGGTGACCATAGTAGCGCTCATCATGGTATGACACACCAGGCCAGCCCAGCGTCAAATGGAGCTGTTCCAACTCGCGGTCTTGAATGGCTGCGCCGCCCACAAAATGCGCTGGCTCTGGCTGCTTTCGCGTGCCAACTTTTACAGAGGCAAACTTCTCTTCCACCAAAGCAACCAATTTGCCGTGATCCAGGTTGCCAACGGCTGAAATCACAATGTTGCTCGCCAGATAATGGTCAGCCAAAAACCCCATCAACCCGTCACGGGTGAAAGCTTTGACATTTTCAGCAGGCCCCAAAATAGTGCGCCCAATCGCTTGGTCTTTGAAGGCAACGCTTTGCAGGTTATCGAAAACCACATCGTCCGGAGTATCAAGCGTTTGCCCGATTTCCTGAAGAATAACATCCTTCTCGCGTTCCAGCTCTGCCGCGTCGCAGACGCTGTTGAGAACCAAGTCAGCGAGCAAATCAACCGCCAACTCCATGTCTTCCTTTAAAACCCTGGCGTAGTAAGTTGTATTATCCCGTGAAGTATAGGCGTTCATATGTCCGCCAACCGCCTCAATTTCAAACGCGATGTCCCGTGCACTGCGGGTTTCAGTGCCTTTGAACAACATATGCTCGAGGCAATGCGTAAGACCGTTTTGTTCGGCAGATTCAAAGCGAGCGCCAACATCCACCCAGACACCAATGGCAACAGTTTCGACGGTGCGACGGCTTTCGCTGACTATCCGCAATCCATTTGATAGCCGGGTTACCTGCGCGCTCACTGACCGACACCTTTCAGAATAAGTGTTTGCAGTGCTGTAATATCGTTCGCAAGTTCAGCATAGCCTTCTTCCCGGTCATAGAGGTCAGCCATATGGCTTGGCAACTCAGGCGAGATACCAGTAGCGCTTTGCACTGCCTCCCCGAACTTGACGGGGTGCGCTGTCGACAGAGTAACGCGCGGCGCAGCGTCAGCGTTCAAAAGCTTGGATGCTTCAATGCCCACGGCAGTATGTGGATCAGTCACATATCCGGTGGCTTGCTGCAAATGGGCCATCACCTCTGAGGTAGTCTTGTCGTCCACCTGCTTAGCCTCAAAAACAGCGCGAGCCTTGGAAATTTCTGCGTCAGAGAGAGTTATCTTCCCGGTGTCCGCGAAGTCCGCCATGTAGGTTTTGATGGCGGAACCATTCCTGCCGCTCAGGTCAAACATCATTCGCTCGAAATTGCTCGACACCTGAATGTCCATGCTGGGCGACAGCGTCGCATGCACATCGCCTTTTGAATATGACCCGGTTTGCAGAGTACGCGCCAAAATATCGTTGCTGTTGGTCGCGATCACCAGCTTGTCAATCGGCATTCCCATTTCGCGGGCAATAAACCCGGCGTAAATGTCGCCGAAGTTACCAGTGGGCACGCTATAGGAAACCGACCGATCCGGGGCGCCAAACGCCGAGGCTGAAGTGAAATAATAAACGATTTGGGCCATCACCCGGGCCCAGTTGATCGAATTGACGGCAGTAAGCCCAACCTCATCACGGAATTTCAAATCATTGAAACTTGCTTTAACCAGCGCTTGGCAATCGTCAAACGTGCCATCAACAGCGATGTTAACAACATTGGGTTCGAGCACGGTGGTCATTTGTCGGCGCTGCACCTCTGAAACCCGGCCTTTGGGATGCAGCATGTAAATGGTCACATTTTCGCGCCCCCGGCAGGCCTCAATTGCTGCGGATCCCGTGTCCCCAGATGTTGCGCCAAGGATGGTCAGTTTCTGACCGCGTTTGGCGGTGAAATAATCAAAAAATCTGCCAAGAAGCTGAAGCGCAAAATCCTTAAACGCGAGTGTTGGTCCATGGAAAAGTTCAAGCACCCACTCATTGGCACCCAGTTGCACGAGGGGAGCCACGGCATCGTGACGGAAAACGGCTCCGCCATACGTGTCTTTGAGCATGGCCCGCAAATCTGCGTCTGGAATGGTGTCGCCTACAAATGGCTTGATCACGGTGAACGCCACATCTGCATAAGGCTTACCCGCCATTGCACGAATAGTTTCGGCATCAAGGGAGGGGATGCTCTCGGGAACATACAGGCCGCCGTCACGGGCAAGACCCGCGAGCGTTACACCTTCAAAGTCGAGAATTTCGGCTTCGCCGCGCGTAGAAACATATTTCACAATGACACCACTATACTTACTGATTATTGCGCAGGATCAGACGCCTGTCTTACGGCTGAAAGACACCAGATGCAAGCTTGGAAGGGCCTATTCATTCGCTTCCAACGCCTTTTTCCTTCCGTAAAAGAGGAACACTGCCAATAGGGCAGCCGCGATGCCATACCATGTGAACATATATTCCAGATGATCATTAGGGATAGACACCCTGACCTGCCCGCCGAGAGGGAAGGAGCCGTTCTCACCGATTTGGTCTGCGAATAGCCGGAAATGATAATGGTCCTTGGCCCCCAAACCGAAGTGAGCGGCCATGTCAAATACGTCTGCAGTATACCAGACATTGCCAGCCACATCGTTCGGGGGCGTGAAGGACCCCGGTTTGGCCGACAGAAGCAAAACGCCCGATAGTTCAATGTCGCCAACTGGCAATTCAGGTAGCATCTGCAATTCCATTGGCACCCAACCAAAATTGACAAGAACGGCTCGCCCAAATTCTCGCACCACTGGCTTATAAAGATAGTAGCCGGGCTTTCCGTTCAGATTGGTACCGAAGAGCCTAATGGGGTCCACGTCCAGTGCTTTTCCCTTGAAGAATAGGCGCCGGTAGGCAACCGGCTGTGGGTCATCCAAATGCACAGGTAGCTCTATTGGTTCAGCCGCAAGGCCTTGCTCGATGCTTTGAACGAGAGCGTTCTTTGGTCCAATCTTTTGCGCCTGCCAGGTACCAAGACCAATGAGCACGACAAGGGCGATGCAGACGGCCAGCGACAAAAACTTGTCCGGTGCAAAACGGATGTCACTCATTGCTCAACCTTTTCAAAAAAAGCAGAAACCGACCGGCAGCACCGATCGGTTTCCAATGTCTTTAAATCGACTGGTACAGTCGGCTTTAGCCGCCCCAAATGTACACAGCGAAGAACAGGAACAGCCACACCACATCAACGAAGTGCCAGTACCATGCCGCGGCCTCAAGGCCGAAGTGATGATCTGGTTTAAAGTGGCCTTTGTAAACGCGCCCCAAACATACCGCGAGGAAGATTGTTCCGATCAATACGTGGAAGCCGTGGAATCCAGTTGCCATAAAGAAGGTGGCACCGTAGATGCTGCCAGAGAACCCAAACGCTGCGTGGCTGTACTCGTAAGCCTGCACAAACGAGAAGGCAACGCCGAGCAATACCGTCAGCCACAAGCCGTTTCGCAGACCATCACGGTCGTCATGCAACACAGCATGATGCGCCCACGTCACAGTGGTACCAGACAGCAGCAGAATAAGCGTGTTGATGAAAGGCAGGTGCCATGGGTCAAACGTTTCGATGCCCACTGGCGGCCAAACAGCTTCATTGCCGATCACATCCCAGAATGTCGCCGCAGACGTCGGCACGATTGGGTAAAGTGAAGCATTGAAAAATGCCCAGAACCACGCCACGAAGAACATCACTTCTGACGCAATGAAAAGGATCATGCCATAGCGCAGGCCAATGCCAACAACAGGCGTATGGTCGCCTTGCTCAGCTTCTTTGACCACGTCTTTCCACCATGCAAACACGGTGTAGATCAACAGCGCAAAGCCGGTGTAAAAACCCCAGTCAGCCCAGTTTTTGCCTTCAACGCCAAACAGCAATGCATCCGGCTTCATGAAGAACACCGCGCTGACCATCATGATCAGCACAGCCAATGAGCCAACAGCTGGCCATGGGCTTGGGTCTACAAGATGGTAGTCGTGTTTTACTTCGCCTGCCATGTATTCCTCCTCATCAAAGTGCCGCCCCTGCGGGCACTTTTTCCAATTGGGTCAGCGACCCGTTACTGTTTCCACATCTGCGTCATCCATGACGAAGAATGTATATGAAAGCGTTACTTCTGTAACTTCATTCAAATTGCGATCTTCTTCAATAAGAGGATCGATAAAATAGACAACTGGCATCACAACCGTTTCGCCTGGCTTCAACACTTGCTCTGTAAAGCAAAAACAGTCGATTTTGGCAAAATAGGTGCCCGCTTTATGCGGCGCTACATTGTATGTGGCCGTGCCTACAATAGTTTGGTTAGTAGGGTTATGTGCCTCGAAGTATGCAAGCCCCTGCTCGCCCACTTTCAGCGTTTGCGCAACTTGCTGTGGCTTAAAGTCCCACGGCATATCGCGGTGCGTGTTGGCACTGAACCGTACCCGCATGTCACGGTCGATCGCTTGCGTGTCCAGAAGTTCAGCGCGCTGTGTCGTGCCACCATACCCGGTTACACGGCAAAAGAGTTCGTATAGTGGCACCGACGCGTAAGCCAAGCCAACCATGCCGAGAACGACACCAACAACCATACCCGCCATGCGGTTATTTTTGGCTGCAACTGCCGTCATGGCGTTAAACCCTTGATCCGAAAATAACTGATCACACCGAGTGCGATAACAAAAACAGCGAGTGAAAGCCCGACAAATCGATTGCGCTTCTTCACACGCTCCATCGTTTCTTCATCAAACTGATGTTGTGGCTCAAACTCACTCACACCAACCATCCTTTTGCAATTGTTTCACCCGCAAGCGCCGCAAACACGCCGAACAGATAAAAAATCGAAAATAGAAACAGTTTTTTGTCCGCTTTCTCTTCGCCCCGCCAAACATAGAACGCCAGCACAAGGAAAATGGTTCCAAGAACTCCCGCAACTGCACCATAGAATGGGCCAGCAAAACCCAGGAAGTACGGCGCAATCCCGCACGGCACCATCAAAAGTGTGTACAGCCAGATTTGCTTACGGGTTTCGCGTGCGCCAGCAACGACCGGCAGCATGGGAACCCCCACATTCTCATAGTCTTTTTTGATGAACAGTGACAAAGCCCAGAAATGAGGCGGTGTCCACAGGAAGATTATACCAAACAAGACAATGGACTCTATTGTGACGCTGTCTGTAACAGCGGCCCAGCCAATCATTGGTGGGAAAGCACCTGCCGCCCCGCCAATCACAATGTTTTGCGGCGTACGGCGCTTGAGCCACATGGTGTAAACCACCACGTAGAAGAAAATTGTCAGGGCCAGCAACGCCGCAGCTGTCACATTGGCGACCAGACCCAGTAGCACAATGGAAGCAATCGAAAGCACGAGTCCAAACCCCAGTGCATCACCGGGTGCCACTTTACCAGCCGGGATGGGGCGGTTAGCAGTGCGGGCCATGTGGGCATCAATGTCAGCGTCATACCACATATTAAGGGCGCCAGAAGCACCCGCACCAATCGCAATCAGCGTGATGGCCGCAATCGCAAGCACAGGATGCAAGCCACCCGGGGCAGCAAGCATGCCAACAAACGCCGTAAAAATGACAAGAGACATCACCCGCGGCTTCAGAAGCGCGATAAAATCGCCAGCGTCCGCTGTTGGCCGGTACGCTGCTTCGTTCGCTGCATTTGTGGGTGTTACAGTGTCAGTCATTTGCATCTCTACATAATACTGTGGCCGGCAAACCGGCCACAGACTGGTCTTTTTGAAGAACGCCTACTTGATCTGTGGCAGCTCATTAAACTGGTGGAACGGCGGCGGCGAGCTCAGTGACCACTCAAGCGTTGTCGCACCTTCACCCCAAGGGTTGTCAGCACAGTCTTTCTGACGCTTGAAGAGGGTCATGGCCATCACAAGAATGAACAATACAACACCGCCCAAAGTCACAAGGTAACCGTAGCTTGAAATCTGGTTCCAGTAAGCCATCGCATCTGGATAGTCGACGTACCGGCGCGGCATGCCTTGCAGACCCAAGAAGTGCTGCGGGAAGAAGATCATATTCACACCTATGAAGGTGATCCAGAATTGCAGCTGCGCCAAGCGCTCCGGATACTGCTTGCCGGACATTTTGCCAACCCAGTAATAAAGGCCCGCAAAGATCGCGAACACAGCACCCAGCGACAGTACATAATGGAAGTGCGCCACCACATAATATGTGTCGTGCAGCGCAACATCAGCACCAGCGTTTGACAGCACTACGCCCGTTACACCACCAAGGGTGAACAGCAGGATGAACGCGATTGCGTAGAGCATTGGAACGGTATAGCGGATCGAGCCGCCCCACATGGTCGCAATCCATGAGAAGATCTTCACGCCCGTCGGCACCGCAATAACCATTGTCGCGGCCACGAAGTAAGCTTTGGTGTCAACATCCAGACCGACTGTGTACATGTGGTGCGCCCACACGACAAAGCCGATGAAGCCGATTGCAGCCATTGCGTACGCCATGCCCAGGTAACCGAAAATCGGCTTCTTGGAAAAAGTGGATACAATGTGGCTGACGATGCCGAATGCCGGCAAGATCATGATGTACACTTCTGGGTGACCGAAGAACCAGAACAAGTGCTGGAACAAGATTGGGTCACCGCCACCGGCAGGGTCAAAGAAAGTCGTGCCGAAGTTACGGTCCGTCAGCAGCATGGTGATCGCACCAGCAAGAACCGGCAGTGACAGCACAAGCAGGAAGGCTGTGATCAGGATAGACCAGCTAAACAGCGGCATTTTGTGCATGGTCATACCAGGCGCCCGCATGTTGAAGATGGTTGTGATATAGTTGATCGCACCCATAATAGAAGAAGCGCCCGCAACGTGCAGCGAGAAGATCGCCAAGTCCATTGATGGACCAGGGTGACCGCTAGTGGAAAGCGGTGCATAGGCCGTCCAACCACCGCCAAAACCGTTCATGCCTGACGGGCCTTCCACGAAAGTAGAGAGCAGCAGCAGAATGAACGCCGGAGGCATCAACCAGAATGAAATATTATTCATGCGCGGGAACGCCATGTCAGGCGCACCAATCATCAGCGGCACAAAATAGTTACCAAAACCACCGATAAGGGCCGGCATCACCATAAAGAATACCATGATGAGACCGTGGCCTGTTGTCAGCACGTTGAACATGTGGCGTGCCTGGTCTTCTGTCATGCCAAACACTGATGGAATAACGTCAACGCCAGGGTTCATAAGCTCCATGCGGATGAGGCCTGACATACCAAAGCCGATCATGCCCGCGATGAAAGCAAACCACAGGTACATAACGCCAATGTCTTTATGGTTGGTCGAGAATAACCAGCGCTTCCAACCAGTTGGGTTTTCGTGAGCCATTGCTCTTCCTTTCCCTTATTTCTTATCGACCAAGCGTTGGTGCATCTGCTTCGGCAGTAATTGTACCGCCTTGCAGTTCTACCCAACGGGCAAATTGTTCTTTTGAGACGACTTCTACAGCTATCGGCATAAACGCATGGTCCTTGCCGCAGAGTTCAGAACACTGCCCGTAGAAAACACCCGTTTGGTTTGCTTCAAACCAAGTCTCATTCAAGCGACCAGGAACAGCATCAAGTTTCACACCAAATGCAGGAACCGTCCATGCGTGCAATACGTCAGACGCGGTCAGCTGCACCTTGATCTTGGTGTCAACTGGCAGCACCACACGATAGTCAGTGTCCAGAAGGCGCGCGTTCAATTGTGCAGGCCAGCCAAGGAAGCTGGAAAGCTCTGCTTCAGCCGCTGCGCGGTCAGATGCATTCACGAAAGTCGCATCTGGAATCACGTTTGCTGTCAGTTCGATATCACCATGATCAGGGTAGCTGTATGTCCAATTCCACTGGTTGCCGGTCACATGGATCGCCATGTCCGTTTCAGGAACCTGGTCCTGCCAGTACAGCAGCGGCAGCGACACCCAGCCGATACCGATCAGGATAAATACCGGCGTCAGCGTCCATACAACTTCAAGGGCGAAGTTGTGGGTTACCTTTGACGGTACTGGATTAGCTTTCTCGCGAAAACGCCACATCACATAGAACATCAGCACAAATACAAACACTGTGATGATCGTAATGATGATGAGCAGATCGAAGTTGAAATCATTGATACGTTGCGCTTGCTCGCTTGCTGCTGGTAGCAGCCAAAGTCCACCCGGCTCTGGCATGCTGCCAGGCGCAGTTTGTGCGAGAACGCTTGCGGTCGAAGCGAACAGTGCAACTGCACTCGCTAAGATCCGGGCTGTAAGCCTTTTGACGTTCATATCTTTGCTTTCCCTATTTTTTGACCCGTCAGCTAGCCAAGCAAACCAGTTGCCATGGCCGTTTGTTCCAGGACATCGAACTGCAGCTGGCTTAGATAAACCCGAGCCCTAATGGTTTAAGTGCTCTAAGCTGCATCGACATATGCTGGCCCCTGCCGATTTGGTGCCTCTTATAGCAGAGGAAATCACAGGCTCAAGCCCGTGAAACACTAAACTGCAGTTTTTGTTCGCCTGAGACGCATTTTATACGCGAATTCGTTACCAAATGCTTGTGTTTTCAAGCCACTGATCCCAATGTACTGCTTCAAGCGCACAGCGACTGTGTGGCAATTGGCCGCATTCAGGCGCCTGCTTTATACCGCATTCAGTCCCCGGAGTACGTTCATGGCCGATTCTAGCCAAAGCCTTAACTTCTTTTTCAACGACAGCGACCTAGACGAGACAACGACAGTTGGCCTTGTTGAAGATGCGCTTGAAGGCATGGATGACGGGGAACTTTACCTTGAATCTACACAATCAGAATCGTTCACGTTTGATGATGGACGGCTAAAAGCAGCCAGTTTCGATTCGAGCCAAGGGTTTGGACTGCGTGCGGTGCTGGATGAAGGCTCCGGATACGCGCACTCCAACGAACTGTCCCATGAGGCGATCAAACGCGCCAGCGATACAGTGCGTTCAATAAAAACAGGTAGCAATGGCGCCATGAGCGTTGCCCCAGCCAGAACCAACCGCCAGCTGTATGCCCCCGATAATCCGCTGACGGGCATAGACTTTGACAAGAAAGTTGCTCTTCTGGAAGAAATTGATGCTTACACACGTTCGCAGGACGATCGTATCCGTCAGGTCAGCGCCTCCATTCTCGGCAGTTGGCAGTCTATTGAAATTATTCGCGCTGATGGCCACCGCGTTAGGGACATCCGTCCTTTGGTTCGCCTGAATGTTTCGGTCGTTATGGGAGAGGGCGACCGTCAGGAAATGGGTTACGACGGTCAAGGTGGCCGGCAATCCTATGATTTCTTGTTCGACGAATCAGCATGGCAAGCACAAGTGCAGGAAGCTATTCGCCAAGCCGAAGTAAACCTGCAAAGCGTTGACGCGCCAGCTGGCGAAATGACAGTTGTTCTTGGACCGGGATGGCCGGGCGTGCTGCTGCATGAAGCCGTAGGGCACGGCCTGGAAGGCGATTTCAACCGCAAAAAAACCTCCGCTTTTGCTGGCCTGCTCGGTGAGCAAGTAGCGGCCAAGGGCATCACCGTTGTTGACGATGGCACGCTTGACCAAAAACGCGGCTCCTTGTCTGTTGACGATGAGGGCACGCCAACTGAAAACACTGTCCTGATTGAGGATGGAGTTCTGAAGGGCTACATGCAGGACAGGCTTAATGCCCGCCTGATGGGTGTGGCGCCAACTGGTAATGGACGCCGTCAAAGTTTTGCCCATTCACCCATGCCCCGCATGACAAATACATTCATGCTTGCGGGTGACAAGGACCCTGCTGAAATTTTGTCGAGCGTGAAAGACGGCCTGTATGCGGTCAATTTCGGTGGCGGCCAAGTTGATATCACGTCCGGTAAATTCGTTTTCAGCTGCACAGAGGCCTACAAAATTGAAGGCGGGAAGATCGGGGCACCCGTTAAAGGCGCAACCCTCATCGGCAACGGCCCAGATGTGTTGAAACGTGTTTCCATGATCGGAAACGACCTGAAACTGGATAACGGCGTTGGCACCTGCGGCAAAGGCGGTCAAACTGTGCCGGCCGGGGTTGGACAACCGACACTGAGGGTGGATGGCCTGACGGTTGGCGGAACGGCTTAACCCTTAGCCTTCAACAATGATTGTCGCTTCATGGTGAATCGGCACGTTGATTGAGCGTGCGATGAAACACATTGCGCCAACATCGCCGTGTATCTTTTCCGCGAGATCAGCTTTTTCAGGGTCCGTGATCGTAACCGTCGGCTTCAATGTCACCGATGAAAACTGACCAGACCCATCCTTGTTCATACTCATTTGTGCTTCAGCATCATCTTTGTAATCGGTGACGACGATTCCTGCTGAACTGGCGAGGTGCAGATACCAGAGCATGTGACAACTGGCGACCGACGCCAAAAACATGTCTTCCGGGTTGTGCTTGGCAGGATCGCCCAAAAATGCCGGGTCAGAAGTTCCCAGCAGCTCAGGCTTGCCTTCCAATGAGATTGAATATTCCCGACCATAGGCACGGTAACTGCTTGTTCCACTACCGTTATTGCCGGTCCACTCGAGCGTCAAAGAATAGGAATGCGAAGACATAGTAAGCTTCCTCCATACACGGATAACGGGGCGTATTTCATATGCCGATAGGGGATTTTTCAAGCCAAATTTTCACCTTGCGAAAAAATCAGTGAATTTTTTCTTGCAAGGCAGTTTGCAGGGAGATATACGGTGCCCCGGCCCAATCGCGGGCCAGCGAGCTTTGACTAAGGTTCGCATCAAATTGCCGAAGTGCCGGTATAGCTCAGTTGGTAGAGCAGTTGATTTGTAATCATCAGGTCCCGAGTTCGAATCTTGGTGCCGGCACCATTTCCCCCAGCTTTTAACTTCCGAAATTTGAGCTTAGCGGATGTGCGCGCGTGGAACGCATATGCTCAAGACGTCGCTGGTATGTCTCCCGCTATAAATTGCCGGCAACAACTATTCTGCCGCTGCAAATTCTGCGACGGCCGCTGCTAAATCAATGTTCCAGTCGGTCGCAAGGTTTTCAATAAACCGTTCTTCTTTGGGATGCATTTCACCGTCTGCAAAGGCTATGGTTAGCAGAAACAATAGAAGGGACTTTTTGCCCTCTTGCGTGATTGAAAGATCAATAACTTTTGCGAGGTCCTTTCGGGACTTCAGCTTACCACCTTTTTTGCAGAGTGATTTGAACTTGGCGGCGTCAAAATGCTCAAACATATTGGGGCCTATTGTGCACACGGTCTGAATTTCTTCGTCACGAACTTCTCCATCCGCGCGAATAAGATGCACCGCAAGCTCAAGCGCGGCCCCCTCAAAGAAAGCCTGCACAGCTTCAGGCGGAATTTCGCCATTGTTGCCATCAGTGGGCGCTTTTGTTTGCGGGGTCGGGTCACTTGAGGAGCCCATGCCTGCATTGATCAGCGCCACAAGGAGAAAAAGTCCCAACGAGACCACCACGAGGATGATAAAAACGTCCAGCGGTATCCTGATAGCCAAAAGAAAGCTCAAACTACTTTCCGTCATTATCTTTGCCCCTCATATCAACACTGGCCAACGCCAGCTCCCCTAAAACTCGCTCCCGCTCCTCGATATTTGTTATTTTTGAAAGAAGATAACTGGAAAAATACAGATGGTTTGTTCTGACAAGCCGATCATGAAACGTATTCAAAGACTGACTTGCTTGAAAAAACATTTTGATCAACATCATCGCGACGAAATTGGTGAGTATTCCAGAAACCGTGCCCAACCCTGCAACCAACAGCTTGTCAGAATGGTCGGGCACTTTCTGCTCAACAAATAAGAAATAGATGATGAACAGCACCACCGAGAACCCGAGCAAAGCGCACAATAGCCCCGCGTAAAAGATCAAAGAATTTTGTTTAAGCGCCTGCCCATAATAGCGTCTGAGTTCTAGTTCGTGAGATTTAAACAATCGTTCAGAGCGCTGCTCAATCGCTTCAATGCCTGTCGCATGAAGAAGCAATTCATTTTCTATGGATTCTACTTCGATATCCGCATTGGAATTCACCCTCAGCAAAGGAAAGAGAATAGAAACGGCCAGATACAAAGCGCCCAGCGCAATCAAAGCTGAATTGCCGTCCAGGAAAACGAATGCAATTGCCAGGCAAATGACAAAGACCACGACGCCCAACACCGGAACTGCGCGTACGGTTGTTCTATAAAAGCGGCGCTTTTCCTTGGCGAGCTCAAGCTGGCTCAGCAGCATTTTCTCTGGGTCATCCAAGCCTTGAACTTCAACGACTTTGTCGGCGGCAGTTTCTTCATCATTTCTGTGTTTTGTGAAGAGAGTCATTAGCAAGTTGCCTGCAGTTAGTTAATGCCCAGCTTACACTCTATTAAGCGTACAACAAGTAATAGTTGTATAGCGAGTGCACGAGCAACGCCAATACGAAGGCTGTGCGCCTGTTACGTTTCAACCAAAAGTAATAGAGATAAGCTAAAACAGTACCTGCGAAGGCAATGAACAGAAGTGGAGCGTTCGGATCAAATACCAAATGTGAAACCGTAAATGCCAATGCAGACAAACCCACGATCAAAAAGTAACTCAACCTGACTGTTCTCAAGAATCGAAAAACGGCAAATTGAAAAACGATCGTCTCCAACGTCGGTTGAAGAATCACAAACTGCAGCAAATCCAATATTTGAAATTCGGAACTGGCAGGAAGTTGGCCACCGGAAAACAGTTCTGCTGCCAGGATGAGGGCACATAGTGCCAACGCACCATGGATGACGGCATGATACGTTTGCGGCTTCGAAGCGGGTGGTTCAACATGATCGTTAGACATTATGTGCTTATAGCTGCTGACAAAAATATGGGGCGCAATATTTGTTATCATAGCAGGCCTCAACGATAAGTGCAGTTATCGCTTGCTTGGTTACCGCGCTGTGCAAACGGCCAATTTCAATAGTGGTTTGTGTGCTGTTCTTACGGAATAAACCAAAGTCCGACTGTACATATTTTTGCTGACTCACCGCGTCGTTTTCGCCTAGTGATAGTGACATCAACGCACGGAGGGTCTTGTGGTCAGAAGTTTTGCATCCAATCGGTTTTCTTTCATCCCCAAAGTGACTGCAGCCGCGCTGTCCATTGCGGCTTTGGCATCTTGTAGTCAACCAGCAGATAACCAAACTCAGTCGTCGACGACGGAATTCGAAACGAAAGGCACGCTGGTTCCCTATTCGAGTTTTGAACTCGAAAATGGGCTTACAACCATCATGCATATTGATCGCTCAGACCCTGTCGTGGCAGTTGCGCTAACGGCCCATGTTGGCTCTGCCCGGGAAAAAACCGGCCGCACGGGTTTCGCGCATTTGTTTGAGCATTTGCTGTTTCTCGAGTCAGAAAACCTGGGCAAAGGTGGTCTTGACCAGTTGAGTGCCCGTATTGGCGGCTCTGGCGCCAACGGCTCCACCAGCCGCGACCGCACCAATTACTTCCAGACCGTGCCAAAAGACGCGCTTGAAAAGATGCTGTGGGCAGAAGCTGACAAATTGGGTTGGTTTATCAATACGGTCACAGAGCCGGTTCTCGCTAAAGAGAAGCAAGTCGTTAAGAACGAAAAACGCCAAGGGGTGGACAACCGTCCGTATGGCCATACCCAGTATGTGACCGACAAAGCCCTTTATCCGGAAGGTCACCCCTACAGCTGGCAGGTTATCGGGTCGCTCGCAGACCTTGATGCAGCAACGCTGGACGATGTGAAGCAATTCTTCCGTGACTGGTATGTGCCTAACAATGTGATTTTGACCATTTCCGGTGACTTTGACCCGGAACAAGCTCGTGCTTGGGTTGAAAAATATTTTGGTGAAATTCCCCGTGGCTCAGAAATTAGCCGACAGGCTAAACAAGCTGGCGTTCTGACCAATGACGTTAATCTCTATTGGGAAGATAACTTTGCTCGATTGCCGGAACTGCGCTTCACATGGCCCACCGTGCCCGCGTACCACCCGGACACTTATGCGCTGGCGATGCTGCAGTCTTTGCTGACTGACGGCAAAGAAGCGCCCTTCAATAAACTGTTGGTGGATGAGCTGAAACTAACAACCAACGTGTTTATGTTCCCATACGAATCCGAGCTTGCTGGTCAACTGACACTCGGCGTGCGCGCTGTGCCAGGCACCGATCTCGACGACGTTCAAACTGCGGTAGCGCAAGCCTTTGCAATGTTCGAAGCAGAAGGTGTGGACGAATCCGCCCTCAGTCGCATCAAAACAGAAGCAGAAGCAGGCTTCTACGCTGGTATTGAGAGTGTGCTCGGCAAGGGGTTCAATCTCGCAAACTATGCTATTTACACCGGCGATCCAGGATACATGGATGTGGACTTGGAGCGTATCAAAGCGGTCACATCATCAGATGTAATGCGAGTGTATGAACAGTACATCAAAGGCAAGCCCAGTATCGCGACAAGCTTCGTTCCAAAAGGAAACCCTGGGCTCGCCCTTGAAGGAGCGACGCTGGCAGAAGTTGTGGAGGAGCAAATCGTGCAGGGTGCGGAAGACGCCGTTGATCCCAGTGTAGTTGCCACTTACGAGAATACGCCATCATCGTTCGACCGAACTGTGGAGCCGCCCTATGGCCCGGCGCCGACGCTTCCAACCCCTACAATCTGGAGCCAATCATTTGAAAATGGCCTTCAACTTGTGGGAACAGAAAGCAGCGAAACGCCTGTTGCCCGATTTAGCCTCGTCATTGAAGGCGGTCAGCTTTTGGATGATCCTGCAAATACCGGCGTTGCCAATTTTGTGACCGAGCTGATGGACAAAGGGACCCAGCAGCTCACAACAGCAGAGTTTGAGAACACCTTGAAAGCCCTTGGCGCTTCGATCTCAGTGGGCGCATCAGGCGAAGCCATCACAATTTCAGGCCAAACACTCTCGCGTAATTTTGGCGACGTGATGAGCCTAGTGACAGATATGGTGTTGGCGCCCCGCTGGGACGAAGACGAATTTGCCTTGGCGAAAATCCGCATTCAGGACCAGCTCGCGCAACAACAAGCCAATCCTAACGCGCTTGCAACACTGGCTTTCCAAAAGGCTGTTTACGGCGACGATCATATCCTGGGAACCAATATTTTAGGAACATCTGAAAGCATTGAAGGTGTGACCCTCGACGCTTTGAAGGCCTTCTTCAACGCAAACCTTGCGCCCAACAATGCCACACTATTGGTGGTGGGCGATGTGGATCAAAGCGTCGCCACCGCCGCCGTTGCACGACTGTCTTCTGGTTGGTCGGCCAAAGAAGTAGACCTGCCTTCTTTGGACGCACCCGCGGCACCGCAGCAATCTCAGGTCTATTTCTATAATGTTCCGGGTGCGAAACAGTCTGTGTTCCGTTTTGGCTATCCATCAATGGCTATCGGTGACGCAGAGTTCTATCCGGCAACCGTTATGAATTACATCCTTGGTGGCGGGGGGTTTGCTTCTCGCCTGACCCAAGAATTGAGAGAGGGCAAAGGCTATACTTACGGAATTGGCTCCGGTTTTAATGGGCTTCGCAACTCGGGGTTCTTTAGTATTGGCTCAGGTGTGCGCTCCAACATAACATTTGAAGCTGCCGATTTGGTCAAGTCCATCATGGAAAATTACGCCAGTACATTTTCTGAGGCCGATCTTGGCGTGACCAAAAGTTTCCTCACCAAAAGCCCCACGCGGGCGTTTGAGACTTTGGGTGCCAAGCTGAATATGCTCTCGAACATTGCCATTAATGATTTACCGGCAGATTACGCCCAGCAACGCAGTGATTATGTTCGTGGTGTTTCACTGGCTGAAATTAGAGCGTTGGCAGAAAAACACATAAAGCCACAGGCAATGTATTATGTCGTGGTTGGTGACGCAGAAACACAGCTGGATCGCCTTTCTGGTCTTGGTTTTGGCGAGCCTGTGCTATTAAACCCTGACGAGAACTGATCCACCAGGGACCAGTCCGGCACCGCCAGGGTTAACGGTGAAGAAGGTGAGCAGCAACAAGGTATCGCAGGGCGACGGGCTATCACGAGACGAACGTCGCAATCTCATCGGCCGCTTCCAGGTTTTGACACAACAAGAGGCGGCTGCATCAGACCTGTTCGTAACATGTAACCAGCTTTTTGAGCTTTGGAGATCTTTGCCAGGCAATCCACCGCACTTTAGGCACTTCAAACCAGGTACAATTGCCCCCGCTTTAATTCCCAATTGCATTATGATGGACGTTATTGACGGTGGGCAGGACTATCGCTGGCGCATTTACGGCACGTCGCATGTCACACATTTTGGTGCGGACCTGACCGGCTGGACTGTCTCCGACGTCGAAAAAGCCAATCCCGCTTCGAAGGTGATCAGAGAAGTCTATGACATGATTATGGCCAACCATGCCCCTGTATTTTTTGTGCTCGACTATAGCAATCGAAATAAAGTCGTTAAGCGGGCGAGTGGCGCTATGCTACCGCTTGCAGATGATGCGGGCGAAATCGCCCGCATCGTTGGCATCATGGACTGGTTCAGTGCAGATGCCTAAACCCCGAACTGGCTTTTGGTGCAGCCAGAATCATGTGCTTCTGGCCACCAAACAATTAAGTTGATCGGCTGATAAGTTCGAGCGCGGCGTCGAGAGCTTCGTCGGCGGGCACCTCCACATGAGGCATCACACCTGTTGCTTCCCATGCCTTACCCGTTTTTGGGTCAATGGTTTGAGAAATTGGCAGAAACAGCATTAGGCCCTCCCCCACATCGACAAACGCGCCGGCATTGCCTGCCCCAGCAGTTTTCTCACCAACAAGTGTTGCACGGCCACTGTTTCGCAAGGCAAAGGCGACGGCTTCTGCGCCAGAGGCCGAACGCTTATTGGTCAAAACATATAGGTTCTTGTCCGCAAAAACTTTGCTATGCGGCGTTTCGACCGTCCAAAGCTCCTGGGGCCGGTCAAATCGGCGCGAATAGCGCGAGGAGAGATGCGTTGGTTCCGCATAGAACTGGCTCAGAAAATAGGCAACTCCGGGAACAGAGCCACCTGGCACACCGCGCAAGTCAAGAACGATATTGTCCGCTGACGCTACTGCATCCAATGCGTCAGCAAACAAATCGGGGTTGCGGTAGATGGCGCTATCAAAGTCGATAAGCCCCGTGCGCTCGTTGAGCATTTCAGCACGCACTTTGCTTGTGCCCAAGGGCTGGTATGCCTGTCCGCGGGCAACTCGGCGCATGGTTGGTGTGCGACGCCCACCAGCACGTGACATTCGCTGCTCCACAGCTTCAGCAGTTGCAATTCGCAAATGCAAATCGTTGCTTGCTTCTTTCATAACTGCATTCATCTCTTCAAGGAAACTGGCCTCATCCAAGTCAGCAAAGCCGGGTGAATTCGCAAACTTGGATAGTGCTGAGTTTAGCTCATTGGCTGTGTCTTCGATGGGGTATTGCGCTTGAATGTTTTCAATTACATTTTCCACGATTTCTAGGTTTTTGCCTGTGTCATCCTGGGCATTGAGGGCAAAGCTGTTCGCCAGAAATAAGCCGGTCGTTATGACGGCGGACTTGAGCAAATGAGAGAGTTTAATTTTCATCATTGTTTTCCTTTTCACTGTCGATTTTTTCGCGAACTCGCGTCTGCCAGTCACGACTATTGAGGGCCTGCACAAAGGTCTGAAGCGCCGCCGTTAGGTCATGCCCAGTTTCGTTCTTGATATCGTCAAGGACGTCCTGGATTGCAGCACCCAGGACTTCGACGGTTGGAACTAGCTGCTCTCCAAAGTCGGTTAGTTGATAGATTGTTGAACGGCCGTCTTTTGGATCTGGCCAAGAGTGTACCGCGCCTTCAGCCTGCATCGACTTCAATAGCTTTTGCGCGTGAACGTGGCTTACGTTTAGCTTTTTGGCGGCCTGCGTCACGTTTAGCGTGGCACCGCCTTTCATGTGCCCCAGCAGTCCTCCCCACGTGGGCTGAAGTTTGGGGTGCAGCTCCTGGCACAAATGGTGACCCGCTTCCATCAATTGGATTGATAAATTGCGCATATGGCGCGCGACAAATACACGTTCCTGCATGTTTTTACCCATAAATGTATCCTGTTACGTAACTAATTACATTTATATCCAGAATGATCAATTCGCCTCGTCGCAATCAGGGAACCTTCAAACGCAAAAAGGCGGGCTTGGGGTGCCCGCCTGTCCATTTCTTTAGAATTGTTAGCCGTTTAGCTGAGCAGAGAAGCTTCCGTTGCGGATTCGACATCATCCATGGTTACCCCAGGCGCAAGTTCGATTACTTTGAGGCCGCCCTCGGTCACGTCAAATACACCCAAATTGGTAATGATGCGGTCAACAACACCCGTGCCTGTTAATGGCAATGAGCATTCCTTCAGCAACTTGGATGCACCAGCTTTGTTGGTGTGATCCATTATCACAACAACCCGCTTAACGCCCGCCACCAAATCCATGGCGCCGCCCATGCCTTTAACCATCTTGCCTGGGATCATCCAGTTGGCGAGGTCACCATTTTCCGCCACCTCCATTGCGCCAAGAATACTGAGGTCAATATGGCCACCACGGATCATGGCGAAACTGTCGGAAGAAGAAAAATACGAACTGGTGTCGAGCTCAGTAATGGTCTGCTTACCAGCGTTAATCAGGTCAGGGTCGACTTCATCCTCATAAGGAAACGGTCCCATGCCCAGCATGCCGTTTTCACTTTGCAGCGTGACTGTCATCCCGTCGGGAATGTAGTTGGCCACCAGTGTTGGAATACCAATGCCAAGGTTCACGTAAAATCCGTCCTGCAGTTCTTGGGCAGCACGTGCCGCCATATCGTTTCGGCTCCAGCCTTTCACTTCAGACATCAGCTGTCCTCCCGACTGCGGGTTGTGCGCTGCTCAATGCGCTTTTCGTGACTACCTTTGATCAGGCGCTGAACGTATATGCCCGGTGTGTGGATATGGTCCGGGTCCAGTGCACCTGCTTCCACAATCTCTTCCACTTCAACAACGGTGACCTTGCCTGCCGTTGCCATCATCGGGTTAAAATTTCGCGCGGTTTTGCGGTAAACCAGATTGCCTTCCGTATCGGCCTTCCAGGCTTTTACAATGGAAACGTCAGCCACAAGGCCCGATTCCATAATGTAAGTTTCGCCGTCAAATTCGCGGTGGTCTTTGCCTTCCGCAATCAAAGTGCCCACGCCAGTTTTAGTATAGAAGCCTGGGATCCCGGCACCGCCAGCGCGAATACGCTCTGCCAGTGTGCCTTGTGGATTAAACTCAAGCTCGAGCTCGCCGTCCAGATACTGGCGCTCAAATTCTTTGTTTTCGCCAACATAGGAACTGATCATCTTTGTGATCTGCCTGGCATCCAGAAGAATACCCAAGCCAAACCCGTCCACACCGCAATTGTTGGAAATAACAGTGATGTCCTTCACACCTGAAGCATGCGTCGCCGCGATCAGGTTTTCCGGAATGCCGCACAGGCCAAAACCGCCGGCCATCATAGTCATACCATCAAACAGCAAGCCTTCCATCGCGCTCGCCGCATCGGGATAAATCTTGTTCATTGTATCTACCCTTGAAGAACCCTTTTGTGATCTAAAGGGCTACTATTCAAACTACATGAAGTGACTGAATTCCGCTGGAATTGCAACTCACATTGCTATGGAAGCTGCCATCAATCGCTCCTTGCCTAACGCAATATAGTTTCATCTGCAACTAGTTGCTGAGTTATGGAGCCAACTTACCTGCCTTGAACCGGCCATAAATCATGCTTATGTATAGGGAAATATAAAAAAGACAGCGACTAGGAGTTCATTATGATGCGCTTAATTTGCCGGATTATCGGTGGTGCGCTTTGCTTCTTCGGCATACTTGGCATGCTGACGCCCATTCCGTTTGGCCTGATTTTGTTCATCATCGGACTACTTTTCCTGATCCCGTCAACACCATCAGCGGCAAATGCAGTCCGTTGGGCACGTCGCAAGATTCGTGTGTTTGACCGGGTGATGAGTGCAGCCACCAACAGGATGCCTTACCCCTATCGTCGCGTTTTGCGGGAAACTGAAATTCGCCCTGACTGGTAAATGGCTCGTGGTCAGCTGTAGTGGCCTCTGACCTGATTTTCCCAGGACCTTAACAAACGGCCTCCGCCCCCGTTAAACTTATCACCGGATCGTTTGAATTCATTAATGCGGTCCACGCGAAAGTGCCTGAAATCGTTACGTAGTTCGCACCAGGCGGCCAGAAGCGTGCTTTCCGCAAAGAAACACACGGCAACCGGCCAAATTGTTCTTTCTGTCACGTGGCCCTTGAGGTCTTGATAGGCAATATCAAGTTTCTGTTCATCGCGAATACAGTCACGCACGTGGGAGAGGTCGACCGAGCCAAAGCCCGCGCCGTAGGTGGGCGGCGCAAACAGCGCAACGCGGTCCATGCGCGATTGCATATCTGGCGGCACCACGGATTTCACTTTCGCTACAACCCGTTCCGCAGCCTTTACCAGTGCCTCATCTCCCTTTTGCTCCGCTAATCGAGCCCCCAAAACCACGGCCTCTAATTCTTCCAGCGTGAACATCAGGGGCGGCATGTGAAAACCGGGTCGCAATACATACCCAATACCTGCTTCCCCTTCGATTGGCACCCCCTGCCCTTGAAGGCCAGCAACATCCCTGTAGATTGTCCGCTCGGAAACGCCGAGTTCTTCCGATAGCTCTGCGGCAGTGACTGCCCGGTCGCTGGCACGCATCGTCTCAATAATTTCAAAAAGTCGGTCAGCTTTACGCATGTCGGTCTCCGATTTCGAGAAATTGGATCATACCCTATCACTCCTGACATATCCTGTCAGGAGGGTGTCAGTAATATGTCATCAGTCCCGAGCACGACAGGGATAAAACCAGAACAGAGTAATCACCACGAGGAACTAAGCATGATTGGATACTTGACCGTAGGCACCAATGATTTGGGAAAATCAACAGCATATTATGATGCCCTTTTGGCTGAACTGGGCGCAAAGCGCAGCATGGATATGGAGACATTCGTGGCTTGGTCGAACGGCGCTCAAACCGAGTTCACTGTCATCAAGCCTTTCAATGGCGAAACCGCCACCCCAGGCAATGGCGCAATGGTGGCCATTTATGTCGAGTCACCGGAAGCCGTCGACAAAATGCACGCAAAAGCCCTGGAACTGGGTGGCGCGGACGAAGGCGCTCCGGGCCCACGCGGCGGCGAAGACAGCCCCTTTTACGCGGGCTATTTCCGGGACCTGGATGGCAACAAACTGAACTTTTTCCATTTCAAACAATCCTAACCCCCACCAAGAAGGCGCCGTACAGCGCCAACCTCCCCAAACTAAAAAGCCCGGCTCGCCGGGCTTTCTTTTTGCCCCATGAATAAAACGCCGTATCGCGAAAACACGCGGTTGGTCCCTTTTCTGCTTTACATCACGCGGCCACGATCACATCTAGGACCAAACAAAACCAAATATAAGCGAGGACTAGATGGGGAACCAACCGGAACGCATTGAACTATTGGATATTGTGCGCGGTGTAGCCGTGCTCGGCATATTGTTGATGAACATCCGATTGTTCTCTGAGCCGGGTGCCGCCTATTTTAACCCGCTGGCGCATGGCAGCCATGAAGGCTTGAACAAACTATGGTTTCAGTTCCAGTTTGTTTTCGCGGATCAAAAGTTCATGGCGATCTTCTCCATGCTGTTTGGTGCAAGCACGGCCATCATTTGTGATGGTCTCGCCAGAAAAGATCTTCCGGTTTTCACCACTTATGCCAAGCGCATTTTGGGTTTGTTTGTGATCGGACTGGTCCACGCCTACCTGCTGTGGCCAGGGGATATTTTGGTCCCCTATGCACTCGGCAGTGTTATTCCTTTCATCGCCAAAAACTGGAGCTGGCGCCTGTCTGGCGCTTTGGGACTGGCACTGCTGTCATTGGGCACTCTTTCGAGCCTTGGTGCATATGAAAGTATCTCCGGCGCGCCGCCCGTTATTCAAGCCAAGCTCGGTGAAACCTACTGGCTGCCGTCGACTCAGCAACTGGCAGAAGAAGTTGCGGCATACCAAGACACCTATATGGATCACTGGCCGCTACGCGCAGCGTCTGCATTTGAAATGCAAACCAGTATTTTCCTGAGTTGGGGCGTGTGGCGCATTGGTGGCATGATGCTTTTGGGCCTGGCGCTGTATCGCGTCGGTTTTCTGCAGGGCAAACTCAGCGCCCGCTTTTATGGTTTTACAGCGATTGCCGCCCTCACAGCAGGGTTTTTCCTCGTGGCAAATGGCCTGAGCGCGAATGAAACAAACGGTTGGACTTTTCCTTATTCCTTTTTCCTGGCTTCGGTCTGGAATTACTGGGGCTCTGGACTGGTCGCTGTTGGCTACATTGCGATGTTTGGCTGGTTACTAAAAGGCACGAGCTTTCGTTTTGGCTTCTCCGCATTTGCAAATGTTGGCAAAGCCGCGCTCACAAATTATCTTCTTCAGTCGATCATTTGCATCAGCATTTTCTATGGCTTTGGCGGCGGATTGTTTGGGGAATTGGAACGGTATCAAACTGTTCCAATTGTCCTGGCCGTTTGGGCAATCCAGCTGTGGTTGAGTTCATGGTGGTTCAGCAAACGGCCAAAAGGACCAATAGAGGCAATATGGCACCGCGTGACGTACGCCCGCTGGCTGGGTTAATCAACTTGGCCGGAAAAGTGCCATGACCAAGGCATGCCTGTTTGGCCAAGCAAGGCTTCAACCAATTGCGGAAAAACAAGGTGCCCTTTGGCCGTGTTCATCAAAAATATGACGCACTCTTCAGTCTCAACCAGACAAAGCAAGAGATTGTCTGTCTTTTCATTGTGACCACCGTGAAAGAAGCCAGGCCCTTTTGGGCCTTTGAAAACCTTTACGCCAACACCCGCGCCAAGGCCTGCAGTTTCGTGGGCTGTGCCTGGTGTTGTATCCCATGGTGGGAACTGGTGCCGTGAGGTAATAGGCAGTGTCGCCTGAAGCTGTACAGCCCGCGATTCTGCTTTCATCAGGTCGCCGCGAATGTAGGCCGCGACCCATGATGAATAATCTGACAAGGTCGTGTCCATTGACCCGGCAGCGCGGGCGTTGGACTGCATGTTATGGCCTTCATTCACACCATCGACCGTATAGCCCTGCGCGAAGTTTGGGCGAAACCGGTCCTGCCAAATGAGGTCGGTTCGCGCCATGCCGAGCGGAGCAAAGAAGCGGCGCTTAAACTCTTCACGGGTATCCATTTTTAACGCTTCTTCAATCACCAACTGAGCGATGTAATAGCCTTCACCGGAGTAGCCGTACCGAAACCCTGGGTCGAACAGAAACTCCAATTTTCCGTTGGGGTCAAAGCCGCCTGTTGGTGGGAAAAATCGGTAATTTGGAAAGCCGGTAAAATGAGAAAGGAGCACGCGAAGGGTTAACTGTTTCCACCGCTCGTCACCGTGAAGGTCTGCAAACCGCTCATAGGCAGGCAGCGGCTTTGGCAACTGTTGAGCGATTGACACGTCGATGTCGATTTTGCCTTCTTCTGCAAGCTGCATAACATATGTGGCGAACATGAATTTAGTGAGAGACGCCCCGTACATGACTGTGTTCTCATCAAGTGGTGTCTCGGTTTCCACTTCGCGGTAACCAAAAGTATTTGAGTAAATGAGTTCACCGCCTTTGATGTGCCCAACGGCAAGGCCTGGCAGCTGATGAGTTGCCATTATTTGCTGTACTTTTGCTTCAAATTTTTGATTTTTCTCGCTGGCAGTGACTGCAGACGTAGTGGCAAGCACGATATAAAATAGAGTTGAAATTTTCTGTAACATGGCTGTCGCTTTCTTGTTTGTTTCAGCCAAGTTGTGGGAATTCCTGCTTTGCCTACAAGGTGAATATCCGGGAATAAAACGAAAAAGCCCGGCAAAAGCCGGGCTAATTCAGAACTTATTTGATGAGGATCAGGCGCCTGCGGCGGCGATACCTTCTTCAATGAGGGACGCGGCTTTTTCCGGGCCTTCCCAGCCTTTGATTTTCACCCACTTGCCAGCTTCCAGGTCTTTATAGTGCTCAAAGAAGTGGGAAATCTGGTCCAGGAAGATATTTGGCAGCTCTTCGTAGCTTTGCACTTCGCGGTGGAACGGGTGCAATTTATCTACGGGCACCATCAGAAGCTTTTCGTCCATACCAGCTTCATCTTCCATCACCAGCACACCCAGTGGGCGGCAGCGCACCACGGCACCTGGCATGATTGGCGTATGGTTGGCCAAAATCACATCAACAGGATCGCCGTCATCAGCCAGTGTGTGGGGAATGAAGCCATAGTTGCACGGGTAGCGCATGCTGGTATGCATGATACGATCCACGAACAAAGCACCTGATTCTTTATCAAGTTCATACTTCACGGGTTCGGTGCCAGCAGGCACTTCAATAATGACGTTCACGTCCCATGGGGCGTTTTCGCCGACAGGAATTTTGTTAATATTCACCAATCTAATCCTTGTTGGTGCTGGGGTTACTCAAACTTTGTTACCAAACGGCATAATGACCGAGAATTATGGCAAGCAATACGATGCCACCAAACTCAATGTTGGACCGAAACGCCTGAAGGCAAGCAATTGGGTCATCTAAATCTACCGTACGGATCTGCGAAGCCAACTGGGTGCCCGCAAATGCGATGCCGATGTAAAAGATTAAGCCAAGGTTTGCAAGCACTCCAGCACCTAAAAGCCCAATAAAAAATAGCCCGTAAAATACCCACAAAGCAGGTTTGGTTTTTTGACCCAGTGTTAGTGCTGTTGACCCGACCCCAATGAGCGCATCATCTTCCTTGTCCTGATGGGCATAAATAGTGTCATACCCCAGCGTCCAGAACACGCATGCACCATATAGCACAATAGCAGACCAGCTAAGTGCGCCGTCTAGGGCCGCCCAGCCCATCAATGCCCCCCAATTGAATGTGAGCCCAAGCCATGCCTGCGGCCAACCGGTTATTCGCTTCATAAAGGGGTATGCAGCAACCAAAGCCAGTGACCCAATTCCCAGAAAAATTGCAAAATTGTTGAATTGAAGAAGCACAACCAGGCCAATCAAGCACTGGAAGGCCAAAAATGCCCAAGCCTGCTTTTTACTGACTTCGCCTGCCGGGATTGGGCGGGATTTTGTGCGATCAACCTTCGCATCGATATCCGTGTCAACAATATCGTTGTAGGTGCAGCCTGCGCCGCGCATCACCAATGAGCCAATAGCAAACAGGAGCGCAATGTAACCCAGCTCAAGAAGACCATATCCTGCAATCGAAAGGGCCATTGACCAGAGACAAGGCCAAAGGAGCAGCCATGTCCCAACTGGCCGGTCCAATCTGGCCAGTTTGAGGTAAGGCCTGGCCGCAACCGGCGCTATCCGGTACACCCAGCTTCCTTTAACTGCATCGGCTGTTTCCACGATTGTTTCCGGCCCGTCGGTCATGGGTCACTCAATTGACAATTGTTGTTTTCCTCATATCGCAGTAAGCAGAGTTACACGCAATCGCAATCGGGATAACTGCGAAAAAATGTCTGTTCGATTATTTGTAGAAGGTGCGCTTGGCTCGGGCTCCGCTGTATTGCTCGACAGGGACCAGTCACACTATCTCGCCAATGTCATGCGCAAAAAACAAGGTGATATGGTCTCGCTTTTCAATGGGAAAGACGGCGAGTGGCAGGCCACTCTGGCCACGGTCGAAAAGCGTGTTGTCAGCCTAGACGTTATCCAACAAACCAGAATTCAAGAAACAGAGCCTGATTTGTGGCTGGCTTTCGCTCCAATAAAAAAAGCGCGCCTCGACTTTATTGCTCAAAAAGCAACCGAACTGGGGGTGTCCAGTCTAACACCCGTTATGACAAGGCGCACGATAGTGGACCGAGTAAAAACCGACCGCATGCTCACGAATGCAATTGAGGCCGCTGAGCAGTGCGAACGACTGACAGTGCCCGCTGTGAATGATGCAACCAAGCTTGATGCGTTTCTGACTGAGTTGCCAGCTGATCGCAAACTCATGTTCTGTGACGAAGACAAGACGGGCGAAGAAAGTCATGCGGCGCTCCAGTCGGCGGCCAGCAAAGCAGAGCCCGGCGCGTGGGCGATTCTTATTGGCCCTGAGGGCGGTTTTGACGATGCCGAGCGCGAGAAAATTCGGTCCCACCCTGGCTGCGTACCTGTATCGCTTGGCCCCAGAGTACTACGAGCTGATACCGCTGCCATGGCCGCCATCAGCCTGTGGCAATCCGCAATCGGTGATTGGTAGCCTAACCAACGCTCCTCAACTCGAAAATTCTTGCCCTTAGCAACTGTTTATTGGAAGGCATTTCCAATATATTCGCCAATAAATGAAAAATAGAAAATAATTTTCAGCCAAATACTGGTATTCTAGCCCAATCTTGAAAACCAAATGAGCATTGAGGGCTAAAAAACACCATGGACGGAGCATTCTGTTTCAAAAACGGCACACATTTATCGAAGCTGATTGGTGAAACCAGTACGCTCACCCGTGAACTTGATGGCGCAAGCCATCGTGCCGCCGTTGCGTGTTTGTTGCGCCTCGCCCTTCCCCATGTGAACACCATGCCACCATCCGAAAACGCGGTGAATGAACATGGATATGCCCGTCAAATTCTTCATGCGGACCCTGACGGGTTGTTCACCGTTATGGCGCTTCGTTGGTTACCGGGGGCTTGCACCCCGATCCATGGACACAATGCCTGGGGCTGCGTGGGTGTTCTTGAAGGTGAAGTGGGCTGCGAAACTTTTGATCACCGCACCTGTGAAAGCCAGGAATGTGTTCCTGAAGCGCCGAGCCTGGTATCAACCGGCAAGCTGTTGGCTGGCCCAGGAACTGTTGCGAGCGTTGACCCTGATCCGTGCGGCATCCACCGCATATTCAACCCAACACAGGCGCCCGCGACCACGCTGCACATATACGGTATGGACCTGGAAGAAGACCCCAGCGCGCTCAATAAATGGTACCAGCATTAAGCTCATAATCTGCGGACCATTAAGCTCACATAGCCGTGAATTCATTTTAACTTGCTTGAAAGGCTTGTGCCCACACCCTACGTTCGACCCATATCGAAGAGCAGGGACTTCGCCTTTATGCCTACTGACAATTCACTGATTGAGAGCAAGACACAGCTTGTTGAGTTTCTTGAAACCGGCAGCAAGCCAGATCGTTCTACGTGGCGCATTGGCTCGGAGCATGAGAAGTTTATCTTCCACCGCGATAACCAAGGGCCGCTTTCATATGCTGGTGAAAATGGCAAAGCCGGCATTCGCGATGTGTTGCAGGCTTTTGTATCCCGCGGTTGGTCACCGGTGGAAGAAGACGGCAATATCATTGCTGCTTTAAAAGACGGCGCCTCTGTGACTTTGGAGCCCGGCGGGCAGTTTGAGCTTTCCGGCGCACCGCTTGAGACCATTCATCAGACGTGCAATGAAACCAGCAGCCATCTGAAGATGGCCAAGGAAATTGGTGAAGAGCTCGATATCGGTTTCTTGGGTCTGGGATACCACCCAACCCTCAAGCGTGAAGACGTGCCAGTGATGCCAAAAGCGCGCTATGACATCATGCGCAACTACATGCCAACGGTGGGCAGTCTTGGCCTTGATATGATGCTCCGTACCTGCACGGTTCAGGTTAACCTGGACTTTGCCAGCGAAGCAGACATGGTGGAAAAATTCCGTATCAGCTTGGCTCTGCAACCGCTGGCCACTGCGCTTTTTGCCAACTCTCCCCTAAAAGAAGGTCGCCCAAATGGTATGCGCAGCCTTCGCTCGCATGTTTGGACGGACACTGATCCAGATCGGTGCGGCATGCTGCCATTTGTATTTGAAGACGGCATGGGCTTCGAAAGGTGGGTTGACCATGTACTTGATGTACCAATGTATTTTGTTCGCCGCGACGGCAAATACATTAATGCGGCTGGTCAAAGCTTCCGGGACTTCATGAAAGGTGATTTGCCTGCACTCCGCGGCGAGCTTCCAACTATGGAAGACTGGAAAGACCATATGACCACCCTTTTTCCAGAAGTCAGGCTAAAAACCTTCCTGGAAATGCGCGGTGCTGATGGCGGACCATGGTCCCGGCTTTGTGCGTTACCTGCGCTTTGGGTCGGCCTTTTGTATGACGAGGATGCCCAGTCAGAAGCTGCGGACCTTGTTAAGGACTGGACACTGGCTGACATGAGCGCCATGCGAGACAATGCCCCCATGATGGGCATGACCACAGAGGTCGGAAGCGTCAAGTTTCAGGAACTGGCGAAACAAGTTTTGGCCATCGCTGACAAAGGTCTGAAAAATCGAGCAAAAATCTCCACGAGCGGCGAAACCGAACAGGGCTTTTTGAACGCTTTGTGGGAAACTGCGGAAACCGGGAAAACGCCAGCTGATGTGATTTTGGAAGATCTTAATGGCAAATGGGGCGGTGACGTCACACGCATTTTCTCGGAATATTCCTACTAGAAGCGACGAACTGTTTCCTGAACAGGATGAGTGGCCCTGACTCCTGTTACTAAATAACGTATTCTCCTAATTGAGAGTTGACGCCTTTTAGAGGGCTGAACCAACCAGGGGGATAACATGGCAGTTTCATTCACAATCAACGGCATGCAGCGCACGTTTGACGGCGACGAAGAAATGCCGCTTCTTTGGCATTTGCGCGAAGAAGCAGGGCTTAAAGGCACGAAATTTGGCTGCGGGATCGGTCAATGCGGTGCATGTACGGTGCATCTGGACGGCGAGGCTGTGCGCAGTTGCTCCGTTCCGATGGGCGCCATCGCCGATGCCAATATCACAACGATTGAGGGCCTGGCAGACGGTGACAACCTACACCCCGTGCAGGAAGCCTGGCTTGAAGAAGATGTGCCTCAGTGCGGGTACTGCCAAGCGGGTCAGATTATGGCGACGGTTGCATTCCTCAAGGACACGCCAAATCCAACCGATGAGGACATCAATGACGGCATAACTAACTTATGCCGCTGTGGCACCTATTATCGCATCAGAAAAGCGATCAAGCGCGCCGCTGAAAACATGGCCACGGCCTAACGAACCAATCCGAGCTCATAACTAACCGAAACGGAGACCTGACATGGCTTCTCTGAACCGTCGAGTATTTTTGAAATCTGCCACAGCAACCGCAACAATGGTTGTGATGGTTTCGCAGACACCGCATATCCTGGCACAGGATGCCCCGTCGAGCGGGTCTGTTTCACCCTGTTTGAAACTGGATTCAAACGGACAGATTGCACTGTGCGTGCCCATCCCCGACATGGGACAGGGAATGGAAACTACTGCAGCGCAAATGATTGCAGATGAGTTGAACGTTAATCTCGACGATGTAAAAGTTGAGCTGATGCCATTTCTGGGCCGCACAAACGCGGAAGGCCGCGCCGTATTCGGCCGGTTTTATCAAGGTGGCGGCGGCAGCGGCTCGACCATGCGCATTTATCACGAAGTTCGAAGAACAGCCGCCTATGCCCGAACCGTTCTGCTGGAAGCTGCGGCACGCAATTGGCGCATACCTCGGCGCGGCCTGGTGGCAGAAAACGGCCATGTGCGCGACCCGAATTCAGAACGTTCCATTTCTTATACTGATCTGCTGCAGTCGGCCCAGTCCGTCGGGGACGAAGTCAAACCCAATAGCATCGACCCAAAGCCTGCCAACGCACATACTGCAATCGGCAAAGACACAAAAAATGTCCATGGCAAAGCGATTGTAACGGGCGAACCCATCTTTGGCATTGATGCAGATATTTCGGACATGGCGCACGCCGTTGTTCGACGTTGCCCATATTTAAACGGCGATGTCGTAGGGTTTGATGACACCCGAGCCCGTCAGGTGCCAGGCGTTATTGACATTACGACACTGGATCGCATCCCAGAGGATAAGAGCATTTATCGGTCAGTGGCCGCTGGTGTGGCCGTGATTGCCGAAACCTATTGGGCCGCGCGCAAGGCAGCGGATCTGATTGAGATTGAATGGGATGGCTCTGCCTCACTGGAGGACGACACTGAAATTTTGAAATCCCGATGTTTAGCGGCCCTGGACGGTGACGATTTTACCACTTCTATCGAAGGTGGAGACCTTCAAGCCGCGTTATCTTCGGCGAGCCACGTTGTGGAAGCGACTTACATTCATCCCCATTGGGCACACACCTGTATCGAGCCGCACAGTTGCATCGCAAATGTTCAGGGCGATGAAGCCGAGATTTGGGTTGGCCATCAATTTATGGATGCGGCCATCAACGGTGTAACAAATGCTGTTGGTATTTCGCCCGATAAAGTGAAAGCCAACTTTTATCGCATGGGCACTGGGTTCGGTCGCAAGTTCGAAGAAGATTTTGTGATGGAAGCAGCTCTGCTTTCAAAGGCTGTGGGTCGAGCAGTAAAGGTTACGTGGTCGCGTGAAGACGAGATGGAGCAGGACTATGTAAACTCCCTCGGCGCATATCGGTTACGGGCCGCTATCGACGGTAATGGCAACATTAATGGTTGGCACATCAGGGCCGCATCGGACACTGTGCCCGCCATCATCACACGGGAGTATCCAGCTCGATTGGTCGGCAACTATAAAGGCGAGTTCCATCAAGTGCCAAACGGCGTATCGCGTGGCGCCTGGCGCGGACCGCACCACAATGTTGCCGGCTGGGTGATACAAAGCTTTCTGGATGAAATTGCGGCGGCAAGCGGCAAAGACCGACTGCAAAATCTGTTAGATGTTTACAGTAAAAAAGACGTTCTAAAGTCTCTTAACTGGCCCTACCGCGACACATTCTTTGAACGGTATCGAGCGGTTTTGCAAAAGGCAGCGGACGAGTCCGGTTTTGGCAAAAAAATGCCCGCAGGATGGGGACAAGGCATAGCGGTGCACCACACTTTTGTCAGCGTGTGTGCGCATGTGGTGGAAGTGGAGATGCTTGGCGACAACGACTACCGCGTTCACCGTGTAACCAGCGCCATTGATTGCGGGTTGGCAGTCAACCCGCTTGGCGTGCGGGCGCAAGTAGAGAGCGGCATCATGGATGGCCTTTGCGCAGCAAAATATGGCAAATGGACGTTGGACAAAGGCCTTGTCACCACCAATAACTTCGATAGCTATCAGAAAATGCGTATCAATGAGGCCCCCGCCTACGTGGACATTCATATTCTGGATTTCGGTGAAACCGAACCTCGGGGAACAGGCGAGGTTTCTTTGCCACCGGTGATACCCGCACTCACCAATGCGATATTCGCCGCAAGCGGAAAACGCCTCCGAAGCCTGCCAATCAGCGAGAACCTATAAATACTTGAGCCAGTTGATTAAGAAGATAACCGCCAGTACAAGAGTGCCCATAAAAGCACTCCATGCCAACGCAATGGGCAGGCCTGCAAACCGCTTCCGTATGGCCTGATGATAGCTGCCGCACTCCAAACAGTGGAACCATTTGTCCTCCGGGTCCGCTTTGTAGCGGATGAGCGGAATAGCTGACGGCACTTCCCCAAAAAACGCGTGAACGCGATGCGAGCCGCAATGAGGGCAACTATGTTCATCCCCATCCGCATCAAGGTTTGGGCCTCTCGATGGCATTAGCTCAATTTTCGACAGGGCCTGTTCAGCAGCGCGCCAGTCTTTGGCCTTAACAAACAGGTCGGTATTGCTGACAAAGTTCATTGAGCCCACATGCTCATTCGCCAGAAAGGCAGGCACGCCCTGCCCTTCCAGATTTAGCTTGAGTATTTGGGCTTGATGCCCTTCCAAACCAGAACGGATGGCAACCAGCTTGTCCAGATCTGATTGTTGGTTCTGCATGTGATCAGTCGTTCAGTCCCGTTTCAAAGCCATCAATTGAAACCATATTGTTCTGTTGCTGATACTCCAGGATTTTTTCTTCGCCTTTGGTTTCAATCCATTTTTTCAGGGTGTCCCGATCCCGCATTTCTTCTGCGATGGGCACCGCGTACCCGCAGCTTGTTTGTGTGCTCTCCACTTCCAACAAAATGATCTGCCGCGCCAAAATCCCGCTGGGGAACTTTGCGCGAAGCTCATCATATTCATCGTGATGGGGGCGCACCACACGGCCTTTACCATAAAGCCGATAAATCAGGGCGTTACGGCTGAAGCTATTGAACATGATGGTAAGGCGGCCATCGTTTTTGATGTGTGCCGCTGTTTCATTGCCACTGCCACCCAAGTCAAGATAACCACACAGGTTTGGAGACAAAACTCGAAAACTATCGTTTCCTTTAGGGCTTAAATTGATCCGGCCTTTCGAGCAGGCTGTGGCTGTAAAAAACATGGGTTGCTCTGCAATAAACTCGGCATGTTTTTCAGTTATATGATCAAAAAAATCGGCCATGTACGGCTCCTGTTATTGCCGGACCTCACATGTTTGAAAATCCCGCATTCAGCTTCGATCCACATCTTGCCAAAGGCGATCAAATAAATCACCTGACAATATATGGTCACATTAAATTGGTAATCTAATGTGACATAGAATTAGAGGCGCTTTGTGCCAAAAAAGTTGAAATATCTGCTCAGATGGGTGGCCTTGCCAGTTGGCATTGTCATTTTTGCTGTGGGTTTAGTAACGTTTCCGCTGCCCTTGCCAACCGGTTTAATCCTCATGGTTGTTGGCTTGACTGTGATGGCAATCAACCCTCTCGTCCTGCGCTGGGTAAAACGCACACGCCCCCGGTTTCCTGAACTGAATGCAAAAATCCGAAGCATCACGCCGCATATGCCCACATTCGTTCGTCGTTTTCTAAGCCGAACTGACAGCCAACAAAAGCGTCAAAAACCCAAACTAGACCATTGAAAGATAGTGCCGCGTTACATCGATAAACAACCAAATCAAGGCAAACGAACTGAGCGAAAACACTGCAAATCGGTGCATAACCCTGTTGTACGTGATGTGCACGACAGCATGCACAATACGCAAGCCGACATAAGCCCACGCTATCAAAAGTGTTGTTTCGTCACCTAGGCCCGCAACTATGGCAATGCCACACAGTACGTAAAACAGGACCGGCGCTTCAAATTGGTGATTGTAGTTTTGCCCTGCAAAACGTGCTTGTTTGGGCAACTTGTCCAGCGACCTTGGGTCCTGCAACACGTCGTTCGATGGTTTGGCAATGGCAAGAGCAGGGATACGATACAGATACAAAACCAAGAGAGTAACCAGGGTCAGACCCACTTGAGCCAATACCGGGGCAATCAGTGCAGAATTCATGACTATTTCCTCGCAGCAGTTGAAGTGCTCGCATTTAATGCGCTCTGCAGGAACGGACCAAGGAAAAAATATGAATAGTGGCATTCCAAAAACACGTATTGGTGAACTGGCTTGCCGAGATTTTGGTTGATCCATATGGTGGCGATTAAGGACACACAAAGATATGAAAATTCGACCTTACGACGCTACAGACTGGCCAGAAGTTGAGCGAATATATGCCGAAGGCATCGCGACAAAAGTGGCCACTTTTGAAACCCAGCCCAAAGCACAATCAAAGTGGGAAGAAGACAGCATTGATGCGTCTGCGATCGTTGCCGAGACATCCAATGACTTGCTCGGCGGCTGGGCGGTTTTGTGGCCCGTTTCAGACAGATGCGCGTATGCGGGCGTCGCGGAAGTGAGTGTTTATGTCGGAAGCAATGCCCGGGGCCAGGGTGTCGGAAAAGCGCTCCTGAATGAGCTTGTTACCACCTCAGAAAAACTGAACATCTGGACACTCCAGGCAGGTATTTTTGAAGAAAATACTGCCTCTATCAATCTGCACGAAAAGTGTGGTTTCCGCTTGGTCGGCATGCGGGAACGTCTAGGCGCTTTGGACGGCGTTTGGAAAAATATCGTCCTCATGGAACGCCGCAGCAAAGTGGTTGCTTCCTAGAAATTCATATCGGGCTTACATTGCAAGTCAGGCATCCCGAACAGTGTTCACAAATGCTTGGACATTTTCCCGCAAGCTAGATGCTTTTTCGCGCAAAGAACTTGCTGACGTCAGCACCGTTTGTGCATCCTGGCTGGACTGTCGAGCACTCGTACTGACACCGACAATCGTCTTTGTCACAGCACTTGTGCCGCTTGAAACCATCTCGATATTCGAAGCAATGCTCCCGGTCGAGTTGTCCTGCTCTTCCACCGCAATCGCAATGTCATCGGCATTTTGACCAATTTCAGAAATCTGGCCTTGAATGCTGTCAACCGCACTCACTGCCTTCTGGGTCGCGGTTTGCATATCACCTACTTGTTCACTAATGCGCTGAGTTGCACCGGCCGTTTGACTTGCAAGCGACTTCACTTCGCTAGCTACAACTGCAAAGCCTCGACCTGCCTCGCCTGCCCGTGCCGCTTCAATGGTAGCATTCAGCGCAAGCAAATTCGTTTGCTCCGCGATATCGGTGATGAGATTAACAACGTCGCCGATGCTTCGCGCAGCTTCCGAAAGTTGGGCAATATCGGCACCTGCAGATCTTGTTTGGTCTACCGCGCCTTTTGCGGCCGCCGCCGACTGTAAGGTCTGCTGCGAAACCAATCGCACAGATCGAGCTAACTCGTTTGCACTTTCGGCAACCTGTTGGGCGTTTTCGTTAGCGTCTGTTGACCTGCTTTCCACTTGTTCAGAATCGGTCATGGTCTTTTCAAGCGCTTCTGACATGTGAATGGCCGCTTGTTCCATCTCGTTAGCGGCGTCTGAAAGGTCTTCCACAAGTCCCATCACAGAGGCTTCAAACTGATCCGCTAGCGCTAGCATCTCGGTTCGGCGATCCTGACGCGCTTGCTCAGCTGCGGCTTCTTCAGCTTGTTTGCGCTGCGCTTCATCCTGCAGGGCTTGTTCTTTTCTCGCTTCTTCTGCTGACCGTTCCTTTGCTTCACGCTCAGCAGCCACAGCTGCCATCTGCCTGGCTTCAACCGCATTGTCCCTGAAGACCAACACGGCACTGCTAATCATGCCTATTTCATCCCTTGCGCTGGAATTTGGCACTTCGACTTCCAGGTTGCCTTCTGACAGTTGCAGAACGACGTCTGACAACCTCTTCAATGGCCGCACGCCAGAAACTGCCCATGCAGCAACCAAGACGCTCAAGACCAACGCAATACCGGTAAAAACAAGCATTTGAGACCGGAAGTTTTCAGCAATTGCACGGGTCTCGCCGGTCAGTCGGTTATTCTTGGCCTCTTCCAAATCTATGAATTGATTAATTCTCGCCAGCCAAACAGTAAAGTTTGGCCGTGCCTGCGTGATGAGCATCAATAATGCCGTTTCTCGATCTCCCACATTCAATGCAGAAATAATACCTTCAATTTGGGGCAGCGTTGTTTCTTCAATCTCTTCAATTGACCTTAGAATGCGTCGTTCATCACCATCAACGTTTTCCGGCTGTGAGAAAATGCGAGCCATACCAGCTGCGGACTCTGCATACATTTCTGTAAGGTCAATAATTTCCTGCCGCGATTTTTGAAGGTCGGTTGGATCACTCAGCAACACCAGATCACGAACAGCAATCGCGCGATCATGCACACTGCCCCTGAAATTAATGGCATAACGTTGCTTAACTGTATTCAGGTCGTTGATGACCGTCAGTTTGGTGTCGATCTGGCCCACATCGTTTGTGCCGATGATGGTCAAGGCAACTATCAATGCCACAACCAGGCCAAACCCTGTGAATAGGCGGTTTTGAATACGAACGTTTTTTAAGAACTGCATAGCGGACCCCTGATTTCCCCATTGAGCAGATTTTGTACCAATGTGTACAAAATGGGTATAGGAGACCGGCAGCCCTGTCAGCTAACTTCAACTTCAAGAAAAGTTGAAATTGCTCTTAACGATTTATTCGGAGGTCGTTTTTCATGGGCATGCGCTTTTCGTTCACGCGCACTTCCGCACCAGGCATTCGAAAGCCAGACAAAATCCTGTTTGTGATGCGCTCATAATGCTGGACGAACCGTTCGACCCATTCTTGCCGATCTTGAGGCAGTGAGCCTTTAGCCAAACCGAGGGTCGTTTCTTCCTGTTCGCTTCGCCAGTCCAGAACTGTCGCGAAGCTTGGTGCGCAGAGGTAGAGAAAACCATCAAATTGCTTCCACAAGGGTTCATAGTGGTTTGAAAGGGCGTGTTCTTGCCAAGTTCGCCACCTGCCGGCCGCGTCCTCCTTGCCTTCCAGTTCATTAACAGGCTGATCCTGGCCGGCATCGGGGTCAGACAGCGCGCCGATCAACCAGCCTTCCACCAGAAAGGCATCTGGCCTTCCTGTAAACTCGTTTTCGTCTGAGCTTCGGTCGTCCGTTATTTTGTCAAATTTCGGCCAGTGGGCGACACCGGCTTCATCTTGAGATTGTAGCGCTTTAATGGTGCTGCAAAGCAATTTAATATCATGTGTTCCTGGCGCCCCTCGGGTGGCACACAATGGGTGGATAGTTTGAGCAAGCCGGTTGCGTGCTGAGCGTCTCAGGTAAAAGTCATCAAGTGAAAGTGCGGCCACATTCAGTCCCGACGCATCAGCCAGCTGACGCAACGCCGTCGTTTTCCCTATGCCTTGTGATCCGCTCAGTCCAAGAAGGGGAATCGAATTGTGGTCCGCAATGGTATAGCGAACCCACTCCTCCAAAACATCACCAATCATTTGCGTGTCTTCTGTCACTTGACCACACTGCAGCTTAGTACATTTTCCGGTGACTTTTGGCTTTCTTGGTACGTGTGCCTGGCCGCCCCCCTGTAGCCCGACCTTTCGGGCGCACGCGCTGGTCTTCAATTCCGAGTTCGCCGGCCTCAAGCTTGCGAATTTCATCTCGCAAACGGGCGGCTTCTTCAAACTCAAGGTTTTCTGCAGCCTCGCGCATCTTCTTATTGAGGCCTTCCAGGTGCTTCTTGAGGTTGGAGCCAACCAAATGCTTGGCGTCTTCGCCAATACCCACCGTCACATGATCGCCAGACGCAACATGCTCGATAATGTCTCCTACGTTTTTGGCAACAGTTTTCGGCGTGATGCCATGGGCTTCGTTATAGGCAACCTGCTTGTCTCGCCGGCGATTTGTTTCATCAATTGCTTTCCGCATCGAGCCAGTGATTGTATCGGCGTACAAAATGACCCGCCCTTCTGCGTTGCGCGCCGCCCGGCCGATCGTTTGCACCAGCGATCGCTCAGACCGCAGAAAGCCTTCTTTGTCTGCGTCCAAGATCGCGACAAGTCCACACTCAGGAATATCCAAACCTTCGCGCAACAGGTTGATGCCGACCAGCACATCAAACGCACCCAACCGCAGATCCCGGATAATTTCAATACGCTCCAATGTGTCGATATCAGAGTGCATGTAGCGAACCTTCACGCCGTTTTCGTGCAGATATTCGGTTAAGTCCTCTGCCATGCGTTTTGTCAGCGTCGTTACCAGCACCCGCATGCCCTTCTCGGCCATCGCGTGCGCTTCATGCATCAAATCATCCACTTGGCTTTCGACAGGCCTGATGTCGATTTCCGGGTCTACAAGACCCGTTGGTCGAATGACCTGTTCTGCAAACACGCCGCCCGTTTGCTCAAGTTCCCAGTCACCCGGGGTCGCAGAAACATATACGGTCTGCGGCCGCATGCCATTCCACTCCTCAAATTTGAGCGGGCGATTATCAATGCAACTTGGCAGGCGAAACCCATAGTCCGCGAGTGTTGACTTGCGCTTGAAGTCACCGCGGCTCATCCCGCCCACCTGGTTCACAGACACATGGCTTTCGTCCACGAACAAAAGCGCATTTTCAGGAATGTATTCAAAAAGCGTAGGGGGCGGCTCGCCAGGGTTGCGTCCTGTTAAATAGCGTGAATAGTTTTCAATGCCCGCGCAAGACCCGGTAGCTTCCAGCATCTCGAGATCAAATGTTGTGCGCTGTTCCAGCCGCTGCAACTCAAGTATGCGGTTCATTTCCTCATACTCTTTCAGCCGGCCATTAAGCTCATGCTTGATCTTTTTGACAGCCTGATCAAGCGTGGGCCGCGGCGTTACATAGTGGCTGTTTGCATAGATTTTGACCCCATCAAGGCTGCGAATTTTTTCCCCCGTAAGCGGGTCGAACTCGACGATGTCCTCAATCTCGTCACCAAACATCATCAAGCGCCATGCACGGTCCTCTAGGTGACTTGGAAAAATATCGATGACATCACCGCGCACGCGGAAAGTGCCGCGCTGGAAAGCTTGATCATTTCGCTGATACTGCATGGCAACTAAACGGCGGAGAAGCTCCCGGTTATCCACTTCCTGACCGGCTCTAAGTGCAAATGTCATTGCGGTGTAGGTTTCCACGCTTCCGATGCCATAAATACAGGAAACGGACGCCACAATGATCACATCGTCGCGCTCTAGAATAGCTCGCGTCGCAGAGTGACGCATTCGGTCAATCTGCTCATTTATTGACGCTTCCTTTTCAACAAATGTATCTGTGCGCGGCACATAGGCTTCTGGCTGGTAATAGTCATAGTAGGAAACAAAATACTCGACTGAGTTATTCGGAAAGAAAGACTTGAATTCGCCGTAGAGTTGGGCTGCCAGCGTCTTATTGGGCGCCATGATCAAAGCAGGTCGCTGCGTGGCCTCAATCACCTTCGCCATGGTATAGGTTTTACCCGAGCCTGTGACGCCGAGCAGTACTTGGTCTTGCTCTTGCCCTTTGATGCCGTCCACCAGTTCAGCTATCGCTGTTGGCTGGTCACCTGAGGGTTTGAAGTCTGAAACGACTTCAAACTTTACGCCTCCTTCAGATTTTTCAGGCCGCGCAGGTCGGTGGGGCACAAACGGCTGGTTCACTGGCTGTTCTTGCTGTTCAGGCAAAGGCATTAGGGAGGCTCCGAATTACTGTGCACACTATAATTGTTCATGGTTTGTTTTCAAGGCGAAATGGCCAATTAGCGATGCTACCGGTCAGCATTCACAAGGAGTTGAAACAGCTTCAATTTACAAGGCCAGCCATGTTGGGCTCAATGTCAGCAAATCTGTCAGGAGAGCAACGTGCAACCACTCAAACTGTATCTTACAATCGCGGCAGCCACATTCGTTTTTGGCGCGGCCAGCACGGCCCAAGATCAAACAGGGCCGGACGAGCAAGCTCCTTCTCAAGAAACAGTCCCCGCAGCAATGGACTTAGATCGGTTGAACACCCTAATCCTGAAAATAAACCCCGAGGCCACCAGAGAGGAAAACATGTGGCAATTTCAGTTGGCTGAGCGCGTCGTTTACGTCGTGGCGGACCCTGCTGCAGACAGGATGCGGATCATGAGCCCAATTGCACAAACGGGTACATTGCCGCCCGAACTGTACGAGCGCATGCTGCAAGCCAATTTCGATGCAGCCCTGGACGCCCGCTATGCAATTGCGCAAAACCTGGTTTGGAGTGTGTTTATTCACCCGCTGGGTAGCCTAACCGAACGCGAACTTCTGTCAGGAACCGCCCAAACAGTTACCGCAGCGATCAATTTTGGTACCAGCTTTTCTTCTGGGGCAACGGTTTATGGAGGCGGCGACACAAACGGCATCATTGGCCGAGAGTTGCTTGAAGAACTGTTGAAACGAGAAGGTCAAGCACTATAAATCCTTTCGCCACCTTCGCATCAGCGCCACGCGCGCAACTTCAAATTGATGGATTCCATTAAATACATCGATTACTTTTTGTGCGCTGATTATTTATTGTGCAATAATAATGCAGCTTTATTGACCAATACAAATCCAGTTGATTTTTTATTGTTGTTTTTCAATACCTTATTTTTTCCCAGAGTCTGGCACACTGCTTGCTGAACAAGTGTTGAAACAATCAATGACGGTTGTTCTGGAGGTTGATATGACACTGTTTACGCCAATGACGGCAAACCAGTTAGGGTTAAACCCCCTTTGTCTTGCGCAGACTCCAGGCGCCGAATTTGGTTCAGAATTTTTCCAGTTCTCTCTCTCAGTCAACAAACTCGACACAGCCATCTCAGCGTCCAATTCACGTGGCGCTGGCGCAGTGGTTTGGGGTCGGCAAGCTTTTAAGGAGATGGCCTAACGAAACATTACGACTGATTTAAGTATCTTCCCAAGCCCGACCTCCCATTATCGGGCTGCACAGACGGCATGCTGATCCAACGGTTCTCTCTCCCCAGACGGTCAGCATGCCTTTTCTTTTGAAATCAGAAAAAATGCGGTCTTTTCGATCAAGCAGGGATTGATATGGATCACACACAGGCATAAGCTTCTGGCCTATTTTGCTGTTATCATATTCTTTTCAGGACACTCCCCATGAGCTTTCTCTCAAACAGCCTTGACCGAATTAAACCCTCCCCAACAATGGCCGTTACCGCCAAAGCCGCTGAACTAAAAGCAGCAGGCAAGGATGTAATTGGCCTTGGTGCTGGCGAGCCAGATTTTGACACGCCTGATCACATCAAAGACGCGGCCATCGCTGCCATTCGTGCCGGCGATACCAAATACACCAAGGTGGACGGTACGCCCGCGTGCAAAGCAGCTGTAATTGAGAAGTTTCAGCGAGAGAATGGTCTGACGTTTGACGCCAGCCAAATCACGGTCAACAGCGGTGGAAAGCACACGATCTATAATGCCATGATGGCAACGCTAAACCCGGGTGACGAAGTCATCATCCCGACACCTTATTGGGTGAGCTATCCTGACATCACGCTGTTAGCCGGCGGCTCGCCTGTGTTTGTTAATGCCAGCATCGAAACTGGCTTCAAAATGACACCAGAAATGCTTGAGGCGGCGATTACTCCAAAAACAAAATGGCTGATCTTCAATTCGCCTTCAAACCCGTCTGGTGCCGCTTACACAGAGGCTGAAACGCGTGCACTGGGTGAAGTGCTGATGCGCCACGAGCATGTTTGGGTGTTTGCCGACGACATTTATGAGCATGTGGTCTATGAGGGCTTCACTTTCAAAACCTTCGCTCAAGTGGTGCCAGAAATTGCTGACCGCGTGCTAACCATGAACGGTGTAGCAAAAGCCTACGCGATGACAGGTTGGCGCATTGGATATGCTGGCGGTGATGCCAAGCTCATTAAAGCCATGGCCAAAGTACAATCACAAAGCACATCCAACCCCTGCTCTATCAGCCAGGCGGCCACCGTTGCCGCCCTTACAGGCACCCAAGACTTTTTGGCTGAACGTGCAGCTGTTTTCCAGGGCCGCCGAGACATGGTCGTCGATATGTTAAATGCCGCAGAAGGAATTACCTGCCCAATGCCTGAGGGTGCGTTTTACGTCTATCCTTCAATTGCAGGATGCGTTGGTAAAAGCACACCTGGCGGCAAGGTAATCAATACCGACGAGGATTTTGTTACATATATTCTCGAAGAGTTCGGCGTGGCCGCTGTGCACGGAGAAGCGTTTGGCCTTAGCCCGCATTTTCGGGTCTCCTATGCAACCTCAACTGAGGCCTTGACCAAGGCGTGCAACCGCATCCAGGACGCTTGTTCCAAACTCAAGTAGCCGTCACATGCCGGATGCATCCTTAGCAACAGCGTTGATCTTATTTTCCGCGCTGTTGCATGCCAGCTGGAATGCAGTTCTGAAGTCAGGCAAAGACCGTCAGGCCATGATCGGTGTGCTGAATGTCTCGGCCTCAATCGTATCTTTGCCAATGATTTTTCTGGTCCCCACCCCCAGCGGTGAAGACTGGACCTGGATTGGTATTTCTGTCGCCGTACATCTGGCTTATCAGTTGAGCTTAGCGCGCATGATGGACAGCGCAGACTATTCGCTCGTCTACCCCATCTCGCGAGGTCTTGGTCCGCTGGTCGTGACAGCTGCAGCTTTGCTGCTACTGGGGGAACCGCTGGGTGCCGGCCAAATACTCGCTATTTTCGTGATTATTGCCGGCGCAGTACTCGCGGGTTTTGCAAGTGCAGATCGTTTGCGTGCCCCGCCCCTGCAAGCAGTATTCTGGGCCTGCCTGGTAGGTTTGCTTATCGGAGTTTACACGTCAATTGACGGTTCGGCGGTGAAACGCATGTCGCCGCTCACATTTCTTTTCTGGTCAAACTTGCTGATCATGCCACCCATGATGGCCTTTTTGTACCGCGCGGAAGGAACAGAGTTTAGCAAAAGAATGATTGTAGCGACTCCACGCGCCCTTGTGATGACCTTCATCGCCTATTGCGGCTATACGCTTGCGCTGTTTGCGTTTCGGTTTGGGAACCTGGCTGAAATTGCCGCGCTCAGGGAAACAAGCATTCTTTTTGCCGCGGTCATTGGTGGGTTCTGGCTCAAGGAGCGCATCACTGTCGGCCGCTTGATTGGGATTGCTATCATTGCCGTGGGTGCGATCGCACTCAAATCAATATAGCCCCTCTTGACATCGGCCTGTTCAATCATTATTTCGGTAATTAACGAAATACAGAAATAAGGCGCACTATGTCAGATGTATTCAACGCCCTTTCGTCTCAAACAAGGCGCCAGATCTTGTCGCTTTTGAAGTCCCGAGACATGACAGCGGGCGAAATTGCGGATGAGCTTTCGGTGGGAAAATCTACGCTTTCAGGGCATTTCAACGTCCTTAAAGCAACGGATTTGGTCGTCACGGAACGACAGGGCACCACAATCAATTACAGCTTAAACACCAGTGTTGTTGAAGACCTGTTGGCTGCGGTTGTCGGATTGCTGTCTAGCCAAGAAGAAAAGGAGACAAAAGGTGAAAATGACCCTGCAATTTAAGGCTGCTTGGATAATTTTCCTGCTCACGCTCGTCACAGGTTTTGTTGCCTACAACAACGCAGATTCTGCCTCTCAAATTGCGACCCACTGGGATAGCGCAGGGAACCCTGATGGCTACAGCGGACCTCTGGTTGCTTTTTTTATGATGCCGTTTATTCAAACCATTATGCTGGCAATATTCAGTTCGCTGAAAATACTCGAACCCCGCGCAGCTAATCTCGAAAAATCGAAGAAAGCCATTGGCGCTGTAGTTAACGCGGTCACTGCTTTACTGTTGGTTGTCCAGGCGATCATCATTGATCAGGCGTTTGAGTTCGGGCTGCTGGGCACCAATGTGATATTTGCAGGCGTAGGCGTCATCCTGATGGTTATGGGCAACTATTTTGGCAAGTTAAAGTCCAGCTTTTTCATTGGCATTCGCACGCCATGGACCTTATCGAGTGAAACCGTTTGGCAGAAAACGCACCGTGTGGGCGGCAAGCTTTTTTTCACGGCCGGGGCCATCATCGCTATTGCGCCATTTGTCCTGACGCAGGACATGATGGGGCCGGTCTTGGTTAGTGTTATCTTGCCTGCCGCCCTCGTCCCTATCTTTTACAGCTGGTACCTGTGGCGAAAAGAGCAACAGTCAGCTACCCATTAATCGTTTTTTTCTATTATTATAATAATATATTGTTATTGGATAGATTAATCAGTCGTCCCTATATTTGGATCATGTTCAAAAGGAGGACGCCATGACAAACGAATTTACACAGCCTCAAAAAGACGAAATTGCCCAGTCTCTCAAGCCTTTTCTTGCCGAAACATTCCAACTTTACGTGGCCACACTCAACGTGCACTGGAACGTGACAGGCCCCCTGTTTCAGCCGGTGCATGCACTGACTGAAGAACAATATCTGGAGCTTGCACCTGCAATCGACGAGATTGCTGAACGCATCCGTTCACTGGGGCACAAAGCACCAGCGACGATGCAGCAATATATGGATACTGGCTCTGTTGCGGATGGGGACGAAAATGCTTCTGCCGAAGCGATGGTGAAAGCGCTGCAAGCAGGACACGAGCAACTGGCGAACCGTATTCGCCCCCTGATTGCCCAGGCAGCTGATGCATCTGACGACGTAACAGCGGGCCTGCTCACCGACCGGCTCACAGTGCACGAGAAAGCACAGTGGATGCTGGGTGCAATGCTTGGCTAACCATTCTTATTGGAGAGCAGCGATCCACTGCTCTCCATACGCAATATAAACAGCAGTGCCGACTGCACCGACCATCAAGAACTCCAATAGCTTCAAGAACCAATTGCGGTAATAGCCTTCCAAATCGCGGTCCATACCATCCATGCCTAAACCCGAGTTAAAAGCGTGGATTGCTGGTATATAGATTAGCACCAAAAGACCGTAGACCCCGGCTGCGAGCAAAGCCGTTTCATCACCGCCACTGGCTTTCTCAATCATGGGCACACCCACAATGGCAGGCACGGAATAAAGAACCGTCGTCAGCAAAAACTTCATGAATTGCATCAAAAAGAGATGCGGTACTCCGCCAAAAAATGTGATCAGTATCGAAATGAAGAACTGAAGGACATCAAAGTCTGGTTTGTACGAATATGCGGGCTTGGGTCTATGTGCTCTAGCGTGACTTGGCTTTAACTTCTTCTCCAGCTGCTTCTTTCGTTCCGGGTCTCTTGTGTTTGCAGCAGGCATAGTGCTTTTTGTGCGATCAAAACTCGTTCGCTCGGCCTTCAAGGCCTTTCTGGCATCGGCACCGGATAACGTCTGAACAATACTGTCGTTTTCCTCTTCGCCGTCCGCGAGGTCCTCATCACTCATAACCTTGAGAGTGATGCTTTTGTCGAGCACAACAGAGGCAAACATATCGGCTGACACTTTGGCAGTGCCAACTGCCTGGTCGGACCCTTGAAGAAGGTTTACCCATCTGATCATTGCAGACGCGTCGTACATGCCTTCCTGTATTGAATCTGCTACTTCGCCATAGGCGTCATTGGACATGTCATCATTCAGGCCGACCCAACTCAAGGCGTCACTTAGCTCGCTGCCCCCCAGCCTGGCCACATCCAGTCCCTGACTGATGCGAAACAAAGACTTCCGAGCCATGTCGCCCACTTTGCAGTTTGACGGGAAAAAGAACTCAGCTTCCATAATCACGCCGTCATGATTGACGTAACTGATGGTGAACAAAGCAGCGTTGACGTTGGTTTTTTCTGCGCGCACCCCCACCGCCGTCAAGGTGAATTTGTTTATCAACCGATCGACAACAAAAGCGCCTATTTTTCGAGCGACACGATCACTTGCCAAGTCCAAAACCCGCAACCCCAGAATTGCGCCTACGGGAATTTCAGCAATCTTTTTGCCAACCTTTTTGCCATCTGTGTAGGTGGACCGCTCGCAGTCATAGAAGCGGACTGTGTTGCCAACTATTTTGGCGCACGTGAGCATTTCTGAAGGTCGCTCCATGACCGCGAAGTCACCGGGTAATCCCATGCGGTACACATATGTGGGAATAAGGGTATCCTCAGCATCACCTGACTGAAGTTCCGAAAGAACCTTTTGCGCGGCGGGTGAGACAGTCGCCCTTAGTTTTGCAGCTTCCTCCCTTGAAAAAACCGCGTTTTCAAGCAAAGCGGCGTACTTCTTTTCCGATGACTTTGTCAGTTTAGCCGTTGCAGCACTAACTTTATCGATGCCGCGTTTGGACGAACGGTCTCCAAGGCGAAAACCCCATTCCCGCAAATCCTGCATTGTGAGCAGCCCAAAGATCACAAACGGCCCGAAGATCAGCATCTCGGAAATTGATTGCAGCTCCTCGATACCACCTTCGATGCCACTACTGTAAAAACTGAAACCGGCCAAAATGACCAAGAGCACCAAGCTGATCCAAAAGGTCGACTTGATGTTAGACAGTATTGCGCGCCACATAGGCTCCCCCGATTTACCCCCAGTGTACGTAAGAGTTATTGTAAGCATATAATGGAATTTCGGTCCAATATCCTGCGGCACGGAACACAGCGTTTCCTGTTGCATCAACGGGCAGCCAAGCATACGCTTAAGACAAATCAACTGGCGTTTCGCCTTCGAAGTTGCCAGAAAATCATTGCTTATTGAATTAGAGATTGGCCTGCCAACAAAGGCCGGTTTCTGCATGGGGGAATCACAATGAAAAAATTACTGACTGGGCTGTCGCTTGTTGCACTGGCTGCTTGTTCGGGTGAGCCTGAACAACCACAAGACCTAGCGGCGACAGCCAATCGCATAACGGCAGAAACGATCATCGTGGATGGCCACATTGATGTGCCTTACCGGATGAATGATGCCTGGATAAACGTTGCTGGTCCAACAGCAGACGGTGATTTCGATTATCCACGGGCTGTGTCGGGCGGACTTAACGCGCCATTTATGTCGATTTATACGCCAGCAGTTTTTGATGGCACGCCAATGGCCAAGGCCCATGCAGAGCGCATGATTGCGCTCGTGGAGCGGATGGAAACCGATGCACCGGAAAAGTTTGCGATTGCCAGAACCGTAGCTGACCTTGAAGCCGCCTTTTTCACCGGGAAAATTGCTTTGCCACTTGGCATGGAAAATGGTGCGCCAATAATGGGCGACCTCGCCAATCTCGACTACTTCTTTGAGCGCGGTATCCGCTACATCACGCTGACCCATTCTCGCGCCAACCACATTTCAGATAGTTCCTACGACGAAAACAAGGTCTGGGGCGGACTGTCAGACTTTGGGAAGCAAGTCGTCGCAAAAATGAACGACCTGGGCATTATGGTAGATGTTAGCCATATCTCCGATGAGGCATATTGGGATGTCATGGAAATCACAAAAACACCCGTGATCGCCTCTCATTCTTCCGCGCGGCATTTCACGCCTGGATTTGAACGCAACATGAACGACGAAATGATCAAAGCGCTCGCGACAAATGGAAGCGTTATCATGATCAACTATGGCTCGTCATTCGTGACAGAAGAAGCCAATCAATATCGGCCCAAACGAGCTGCGGCATATGAGGCCCATCTGGCTGAAAACAATATTGAAGATAGTGATGAGGTGCGCGCAGCCTTTGTTGCAGAGTATCAAAAAACAACCCCTTACCCCTATGCGACACTTGAGCAGGTGCTTGATCATTTCGACCATGTGGTAAGAATTGCGGGCATCAACCATGTGGGGATTGGTTCGGATTATGACGGCGTTGGCGATAGCTTGCCCATTGGCTTGAAGGATGTTTCTTCATATCCAGCTCTGGCTGAAGGTTTGCTGCGTAGAGGATACTCGGAAGAAGACGTCAAAAAAGTCCTGTCAGGAAACGTCTTGCGCGTGTGGCGCACTGTAGAAGCATACGCTGCGTCACAGCAGTCCTAGGAGCTTGAAGCCTTATACAAAGCCGCCTGCGGGCGGCTTTTTTTGTTCAAACACCTATTGCGGCAGCAATCATCTGTAATTGATACGCAATTCCCTTGTATTTAGCGCTTGGCACTCTATCGTTTTATTTGTCCCTGGGGAGAGGGACTAAAAACGAACCCGGGGAGAGTTATGAGCGACAGCACCAAGCCCGCCGCATCAATGGAAATGAGCCAAAGCGCAAAGTATTATACGCTGGCTATTCTCACCATTGTTTATGTGTTCAATTTCATTGATCGCCAGATTTTGGTGATTCTGCAGCCGCTTATCAAAGCAGATTTGGACTTGAGCGATACCCAGCTGGGACTTCTTTCTGGTATTGCATTTGCCTTTTTTTACACTGTGCTCGGCATCCCAATTGCGCGCCTGGCTGATCGAAGCAATCGACGCAACATTATTGCGGTTGCACTTACCGCATGGAGCGCAATGACAGTCGTGTGTGGCTACACACAGAATTACATTCAGCTTTTGTTGGCCCGCATGGGGGTTGGTGTCGGGGAAGCCGGGGGCAGCCCACCCGCGCACTCAATGATCTCCGATATGTTCACTGAAGAGAAACGCGCAACGGCGCTGGCGATCTATTCTGCGGGCCTTTACTTGGGTGTGTTGATCGGTTTTTCTGCAGGTGGTTACTTCGGAGAAACTTTCGGCTGGCGCCAAACGTTTCTCATTGTTGGCGCGCCAGGACTTTTGTTGGCGATAATCCTGTACCTGACGGTGAGGGAACCAGCCAGAACACAGCCTGTCAAATCAGCAGACGCCCCTTCATTCCGCGATACGATGAACCGGCTGATGAAGTTAAAGTCCTTTCCATTTTTCGCGATCGGGTGCGGCATGTCCGCCTTTGTCAGTTATGGCACCAGCAACTTCATGCCGAGCTATATGGTTCGGTATCACGAAGTACCGCTGAGTGAGATCGGGTTTCTACTTGCAATAACCGGCGGTGGCGGTGGCATCATCGGCACTTTCCTCGGCGGGTATTTGACTGACAGAATTGGGGGCCAGGACCCTCGCTGGTATCTTTGGTTGCCAGGATTAACTGCCGTTACCGCAGTGCCACTCGCGATCTATGTTTTCAACACAGACAATACAACAATGATGTTGTGGGCTTACTTCGTGGTGGCAGTATTGGGCACCTTGTATTTAGCCCCATCGATTGCGGTGGCACACCGGCTTGTGGACCCTAGAATGAGAGCCATGACCTCTGCCATTCTGTTCTTTGTGCTAAATATGATTGGGCTTGGTGGTGGGCCTGTAATTGTTGGCATGATCAGTGACTTCTTCACCAATTTGAATGGCCAGGACGGGCTTCGGATCGCCTTAACCATTGGTGGCTGTGTCGCTCTGATAAAAGGGTATCTGTTCTGGTCGGCTGGCCTAAAACTGCCAGCGGATTTGAAAGTCGCGGCTGAATTGAACAACGCAAGCAAGGAGTGAACCTTGACAGAAGAGTGGCACAAACCCTGGCAAGTCCGATGGTTTGACGTCACTCTTGTGGTGATCCTGGTTGCCGCCGCATGCTGGCGCGCGGCCATGTCCGACGGCGGCCTTGTGCTGTCTTTACTACACGGGCTATTGCTCGTCTTTTTGTTTGTGACACTGTCTGCTGGCGCGCGCCGACTTCACCCTCTGCCCGCATACGGATTTTTCTGTGTTGCCGCACTATTGCTTATCGCGGAATTGGCTGTGCAGCACCTCACCGGGCTCCACGTCAATTGGTTCTTAATCAGCCTGCTTTTGCAGCCTGATGCTGATACTCAAATCGGTTTCTCTGCTGTTTATGTAGGCGTATTTGTGTTGGCAACTATCGGTGTTCTGGCCTGGACAAGTTGGAGGACCAGGGCAAGGGTAATACGCATCCAGCCGTTGGTGGTACTAGTTTTCACGGTAGGCATATTTGTAGGGGCCCAATGGGTCTATACAGTGGCCTACTTTGATGGCGCTGCGCGCATCCTCGAAACCCGCCGCACCTTGCCCTTTTTCTGGGCTCCCCACCCCTACCGATCAAACAAGCTTTTGGGATATGTCTTTGGACCCAGAAGCGAAAACCCCTTTGCAGAGTCCGATAACGGATTGGATGAGATACAAACTGATGCAGGTGGGCGAAGTGTTCCCTCTCTGGATTTGGCGACCGCACCGAATATATTGATAATCGTTGCTGACAGTTGGCGGGCAAAAGATTTAGCCGAAAACCCTAGCCTCGCGCCAAATTTCCTACGAGCCGGGGAAAACGGCTTTCTCTCCCTCACGCACTCTAGCGTCTCAAATTGCACTCATTTTTCAATGTATTCGCTGTTCACGGGCAAGCTCGCCACGAGTTACGGGCGCAGTCGCCGCCTGAAGGCTCCCGCCGGAATAATACCATTATTGGATACTGCCGGTTACGACGTCAGTACCGCAGAATCTATCGCAATGGATTGGTACAATCTATCTGACATTTTGCTGCCTCATAACGCAGAGCGAGCGCTTGTTGACGGTGCAGACAACTTTGAAACCGATCAGCAGGTAACCCAGCAAACTCTTGAAAAAATTGCAGGGTGGCAGGGTTTGGACAGACCGCAAATGCATTTGGCATTCTATCAAGGCACCCATTACCCCTATCACAGAGACCGTGCACGCCCTGGAACCACTAACCTTGCTAGATACAAGCAAGCCGTCACCATCCTAGATAATGAGCTGGCACTGATATTTGAGGCGCTGCAGCCTTCTTCAAACATGAGAAGAACACTCGTTATCGTAACATCAGATCATGGAGAAGAATTCCTGGATGAAGGGGTCGTGGGACACGCCAGCAGGCTGACGGACGAACAAGTGACGGTACCTTTCATGGTACTTGGTAACGTGTCGTCAGCCGCGGTTCCAAATTCGCATACCGGCGTGCATGATTTCATAATGGCTGAGTTGGGAATTCCCATAGAGACAGACCAAAATAACGCGCCAATCATTCTGACCAACTGCGACTATGATCACCCCAATGGATTTGCGCTATTGAGCAAACAGGGTAGGTTCGAGTTTGCTTACGACGACGGATACCTAGTGCCAACAGTTGACACTCAAAGCGCGCACGAAAAACAGGAAATTTCTAAGGCCGCAAAAAAATTGCTGCAGGCGATATCCGAGGATCGCTAGCCTTCCAAACCAGCACTTTTCAGCATCATGCTGATCACACTTGCTTTGGCGTCTTCAAACTGGCTGTTAGAGAGCGGAGCGCCACCATTCATGACGTTGATCTGCGCTTCAAAATCAGCGTAATTTTGCGTGGTTGCCCAGACCATATACATGAAATACCGGGTATTCATGGGTTTTAGGCGCCCTTCATCAATCCATTTCTGAAGCACTTGTTCCCGGCTTGTCAGCCAAGGTTTGACCTCATTCTCGAGGTATTCTTGCAGGAACGGCGCACCTGAAGCCATTTCGATCGCCCAAAGTCGGGAGCCATTCGGACGCTCACGCGCCAAATCCATTTTTGCCGCCACATAGCGACGGATTGCCTTTTCCGGATCATCCGAGGCGTCGAAACTGTCGGCGGCGTGCAGCCAAATCGTGCAAATATTCTCGATAACACGCCGGTAAAGTTCTTCTTTGTTGCCAAAGTAATAATAGACGTTGGGCTTTGGCACATTGGCGCGGTCAGCAATTAATCCGACGCTCGCTCCTTTAAATCCCTTTTCAGCAAACACGCTTTCAGCAGCAATCATGATCTTGCTGACATTCTCGCGCCTGATAGCAGCCTTGTGGCTGGCTTCATTGTCGGCCGGGCGGTTCATAAACGATTTTCCTCGGTTGCGTTTATGTAGGTGGCAAAACTATTGCCATAGTCAGAGGCCTAATTCCAGAGACAGTGACCCAGTACAGGTTTCTGGTTTCGAGCCTTGAAAAAAAGACGCCCGGGAGTCCCGGGCGTCCTGTCTCTATCCTAACTTTACCAATTAGAACTTGTACTTAACGCCGAACTGGATGCGCCACAGCGTATCACCAGCATCAACATTTGTTGGAATTCCACCAGTCAAGTTGAAGTCGTCAAAGACAAACTGAGCACCATCAATCGACGCACCGCTTACAATGATACCATTGTTATCTTGGTCGTAGAAACGCTGCACGCCAGCACCGCTATCAATGAAGTTGAGGAAGTTCTCAAAGTTCAGTGAAAGCTCAATGAGGTGGCCCTCAAATGGTGTTGGCACTTCTTGGCTGAAGCGAAGATCGATATCAGCATTCCAAGGCTGGTTGAGAGTTCCAGGAGGAACAATGCCGCCAGCATATTGAGTGAGGTTGTTCTCTTCCAGGAACTGGAAGAAACCATTCACGTCAAATCCAGGTGCAAACTGAACCAGCGGATCAGTTGGGCCTGTTGGAATGTACAGCAGGCTTCTTGCCACATCATCAGAGTCACCGAAGGTATCCTGAGAGGTATCTTCATTAAACACTGCCGACAAAGGACGACCAGAACGGGCACGGAAGAACACACCAATGGTGGACTGCAAGCCATCCCAGAACTCATCGCGGTACGTGGCATTCAGAACAATGTTGTGCTTGTTAGCAAACACTGAGTTACCAATTGGAACATCGTTGAAGTTGTCAGTAGACACGTTCTCGAAGCTGGAACCTGCAGTAAAGTTGGTAGCAGGGTTACCTACATTCACGTCAGCAAATGCATAACCAGCTCTGAATGAAATTGTGCCCGTGTCAGTCACGTCAAAGTCTTTAGCAAACTGAGCCGAGAAAGAATACGCATCGCCGCTACCGTTAACCGCATTGGTCAAAACGATGTTCTGTGGAAGTGAAACGCCGTCGAAACAAGCTGCAGACGTGTTGCTGAACGTACGCAAGTTGTCACTAAGCGTTGCGCCACAACCAGGAGCAGACGGATCGATGTTCGCAAAGATAGGACGACCATCTGGCGCCGTACCATTTTGAGCGATACTCAGGTCAACAAAGTCAAGTGAGTTACGGTTGTTGGTGTAGATGAAGTCAAGGTTAACTTGCCAGTCATCGAAGAAACCAGAACCACCGAAATCAGTGTAGTGCTGAACGCCCAGGCTAAACCGGTCTTGGCTTGGCAAAACAAGGTCAGGATCAGTAGCCGCAACTTCAGCAGCAAACAATGAGTTCCGGAGAAGGATCTCTTGGCCGATACAAGCCGGAAGACCTTGGAACTGACCATTTACAATAGTGTTTTGCAGGTCGGCATCTGTACAAATGTCGTTTGTACCGAACGAGTCACCCGCGTCACCCAAAGCAATCGCACCACCAAAGTTTTGGAACGCGTTTGAGAAGAATACGGTTGGATCACCACCACCGAAGCGGCCAAAGCCGGCTGTCAGAGTTGTCTGACCAAACTGCTCAGGAAGTTCCCAAGTCAAGCCGATACGTGGCTGCCACAAATCAAGGCCGTCATAGGCGTTGTTGTTGTTGAAGCCATAACGATCAACAAATGCTGGGTTGAGGTTTGGTGCGTCGTTTGACTTGTAGAAGTCGTAACGCAAACCAGCAACAATTTGCAGGTTATCAGTAACCTGCCACTCATCCTGTGCATACAGCGAGTGGATATTTCTGGCAAAGTCTGCACCAGCGTCAAGCGGATCCAGAGTGAAAGATCCATTCTGACGGATAAGCGCAACGTTACCTGCTTCAAGGTCTTCAACGCTGTCAAAGAATACAGTACCTGTCGCGTTGATGATGAAGAGGTTGAACACTTCCAAACGGTCAAGTTCATAACCAAATGAAATTGTGTGGTCACCGGTCACATAGTCACCAGCGACTTTGACTTGATCAACGCGCGTATCAAGTTGGTTCGCACTACGGAAAATACCGGGGCCAGATGCAAAGTCATTTCCGAAGAACTCGTTTGCGAATGACAGCGCACGGATTGCTACCCGAGTAACGTTGGTATCTTGTGCTTCACCACCAAGGGTTGGGCCCTGGTTATCCTGAACATCACTTCTTGAAAGACGAATCTCTGTGGAGAAGTTTTCCGTCCAGTCCGAGAACAAGCGGAATGAGTATGTGTCAGAGATCGAACCGCGGTCCTGGAAGTTATCGAGGAATGTTGTTTCACCGCGACCAGTACCAATTGCATCACCCAGCAAACGGTCTTCTTCAAGGCGAGCATATGTCGCTGCCACACGATGGTTATCAGTAACGTTCCAGTCAATACGACCAAAGAAACGACGGCTGGTGTTAGGCAAAGAGCGAACCAGAGGACCAACATCGCGTCCAAAGATATTTTGGATCGCAGTAGCCGCACGATTTGCTTCGTCCAAAGTCAAACCGGATTCGTTCAAGAAGCCTGCACCAATTGGTCCTTCGTTCTGAATGCCACCAGCATCAGTTTCTTCGTATGAAGCATAGAAGAAGATTTTGTCTTCAATAATCGGACCGCCAAGCTCGGCGCCCCAGTTGTAGTTGTCAAAATCGGCGTCTACTGGAGGCTCACCCTCGATATCTGAACCGGTGAGGCTGTCGCCTGTGTAAAGGAAGAATGCTGAACCCTGGAAGTCATTCGTACCAGACTTAGTAACAATGTTGATGTTACAACCTGTGAACTGGCCATACTCCACGTCGATTGGAGAAAACTCAACCGCGGTTGAAGATACAGAATCGAATGGAATTGGGAATGTGCTACGCGCCAGGTTACCGGAAAGGTTCAAACCAAATGGGTCACCCGCACGGGCACCATCAATTGTAAAGGCGTTTGCACGAGCGTTACCACCCAAACAAGAAATACCGAAGCCTTCACCGCCGCTGCCACGCTGTACGTTAACACGTGGATCCAAACGGATAACGTCACGGATCTGACGGCTTACAGAAGGCAGGCTCTGAATATCTGCGAAATTGAAAGAACTACCAGGACCAACTGCAATCTGCGCTGCGACAACCGAAGACGCCACAACCGTAATTTCTTCGATGCCATCATTGGCGTCTTGAAGAGCAATATTAAAGGCCGTGGTACCAGAAAGGTTGGTAAACACGTCAGTAATGAGAACATCCTCATACTGGTTAGAGTCTACGCGAATGGTGTACGGGCCACCAACAGTAAGGCCGCGTGCTGAAAATACACCGTTAGCATTTGTTGTTACCGTCCGGGTCGTTCCAGTACGAGTATCAGTGATAGTAACGCTTTCACCAACAGCTGGGTTACCAGCTGGTGTTGTGACCGTACCACGTACCGACGACGTAATTTCCTGCGAGACGGCAGGCACGGATGCTGCCATAGCAGCAAGCGCCACACCACTACACAAAGTAGTCTTAAATAGGCGATTCATTCCCTAAGCTCCGTTTAAATGGTTGCAACCGGACCACAGAACATGCCGATTACCCCCCTGTTAACCCCTGTGCCGAGGTTTAGTTTCAATTTCACACAATACCCAGCCACTACTTCACCAAATCCTAACGAAAAGGTCAAGAACGACCGGGAACCCGCTCAAACGCTTGTTTGCGGCATGGTTCTAGTATCGTTTCATTTCAGTTTTTTGACGTTTGTGTCAAGAATCATTGAAACGGATACCGCTTGGGCAAAGATATAGAACCGAGTTGTTGCCAAAATGCGACAACTCGGTGCCTAAGAATACAACAACTGTGCAAAAAACAGCCACTCAGTGCGAGCACTGTACGGATGGTGGATGGTGGGGGCGTCACTCAGTTTGTTCGAATAAGCCACCGCACTCGAACTTTAACCAATGAGGCGACTATTGCGCTGCAACGCCCTCACTCAATGGGGAAATTTCGAGATGTTTGGCTACTGTTTGGCCAATATCTGCAAAACTGTCCCTGCGACCACCGCTTCCGGTCGTGAAATTTGGACCAAACGCCACAAACGGTACAAACTCTCGTGTATGGTCACTTCCTGGCCAAGTTGGGTCGCATCCGTGATCAGCGGTTAAAATTACCAAATCGTCGTCGCGCATTTGGTTGATAAATTCCGGAAGCCGGGTATCAAAATACTCTAACGCAGCGGCATAGCCTGCCACGTTGCGCCGATGGCCAAAGTTCTGATCGAAATCAACAAAATTCACGAACGTAAGCGAACCGTCTTCAGCCTCTTCCTGCATTTTCAAACTCAGATCAAACAAGCCATCGAGACCATTTGCCTTCACCTTTTTGGTTAGGCCACTGTGGGCAAATATATCGGCGATTTTTCCCACCGAAATCACTTCGCGGCCTTCGGCCTCAAGCAGGTCAAGCAATGTCCGTTGGTGTGGTGGCGTCGCCAGATCGCGCCGGTTGCCGGTACGTTCATAGGCCCCACTTTCGCCCAAAAATGGCCTGGCAATGACGCGGCCGATATTGTAGTCGTCAACAAGCTCGCGTGCGACCTCACAAACCTCGTACAATTTATCTAGTCCAAAGTGCTCTTCATGGGCCGCGATCTGGAACACACTGTCTGCCGAGGTGTAAACAATCGGCTTGCCGGAAGCGACATGCTCATCGCCTAATTCTTCAATGATCACAGTTCCAGAGGCGGCTTTGTTGCCTAGAACACCCGGAATGCCAGTACGCTCAACCAGTTTCGAAATCAGATCGTCAGGAAAACTCGGAAACTCAGGCTGGAAATAGCCCCAGTCAAATTCAACCGGCACCCCTGCCATTTCCCAATGGCCGGAGGGCGTATCTTTTCCGAAAGAGCGCTCTGCACAAGCAGCATAAAAGCCTTTTGCAGCGCCTTCAAACTCGGTCCCTGGATGAATTTTGCCTGTCGCAAGCTCCGCTGCTTTGCCAAGCCCAAGCTCAACCATGTTTGGCAAAGAAATCGGCCCGGCAGTTGGTCTTTCAGCAGCAGTATTGCCAGATGCACACCATTCGGCAATGTGGCCGAACGTATCTGCGCCAACATCGCCAAACTTGTCGGCATCTGGCGCCGCGCCAATGCCAAAACTATCCAGAACCAATATGAATGCCCGTGCCATGACTAGCCCTCAATGATTTCGGCAACAACCGGGGTGAGTGAAACCTCAGTATCGCTCAGTTTAACTGCCGACTTAACTTCTTCAGCCGCACGCTCAGCCGTCGCAAGATCGTGCGCTTGTACCACGGCAAGCGGATCACCTACTTCAATACGATCCCCGATTTGAACAATATCTGTCAAACCAACTGCATGGTCGATTTTTGCCGATGGATCGGTTCGTCCGCCACCCATGGCAACCACAGCCATGCCAATCGCGCGTGTATCTTGTTCAGATACAAAGCCAGCGCGGTCACTGCTAACCGCAAACGTCTGCTCCGCAACTGTAACATGTTTTGAAAGAGACGATAAAATATCGTTGGGGCCGCCTTGCGCTGCCACCATTTTTTCGAAAACAACGGCTGCACTGCCATCATCCAGGCTCCTTTGGGAGGCCTGCAGCGCCTCATCCACGCTGCCAGACACACCTGAAATGTGCAGCATGTGGGCAGCAAGCGCCAGTGTCACATCGACCAACCGACTGTCCGCAGCGCTTGGGTTTGTCAGAAACTCGACAGACTCGATAACCTCAACGGCATTTCCGGCGGTGCGGCCCAAAACCTGGTTCATGTCTGTAAGCAGCGCTCGCGTCGGGGTGCCGGCAGCGCCTGCAACTCGCACAATATTCTCTGCGAGCTCTTTGGCCTTATCGTAATCCGCCATAAAGGCCCCGGACCCGAACTTCACATCCATGATCAATGAATTCAGACCGGCTGACAGTTTCTTCGAGAGAATTGACGCTGTAATCAGCGGAATGCTCTCAACTGTCGCGGTCACGTCACGCACAGCATAAAAACGCTTATCGGCGGGGGCAAGCTCGCCCGTTTGGCCTATGATAGAACAACCCACATCACGCACAATTTCGGCAAATCGCTCGATGCTTGGATAAGGGTCATAGCCCGGGATAGCTTCAAATTTATCGAGCGTGCCGCCCGTATGCCCCAGACCCCGCCCTGAGATCATTGGCACCAGTCCGCCGCACGCAGCAACTATGGGAGCCAGCATAAGGCTGACCTTGTCGCCCACACCACCTGTCGAGTGCTTGTCAACGATTGGTGCCTCTGCGTCAAAGCCTAGACTTGTCCAATCGATAACATCACCGCTGTCCCGCATAGAAAGCGTCAGCGCAGCGCCTTCTTGCGGGCTCATGCCATTGAAGAATACTGCCATGCCAAAAGCAGCTATCTGCGCATCCGTAACGCGGCCATCGGTAATGCCTTCAACAAAGCGAGCAATGTCAGCTTCGCTCACCGTCTGGCCATCGCGTTTTTGCTGAATAATCGCTTGTGGAATTAAAATATCACTCATTACTTTTCTCTCTTGCCGTGACGGACTGCGTTCACAACGTCGGGTCCAAATGAATTCGGCAACAAGGTGAAAATAGATGTTTCCATCAAGACGCCACCATCTGAGTCACACAAATAAATCTCGATGTCGTCGGCGCCCGCAAATTCGCGCAGATTTTGCCTGCAGCCACCGCATGGGGCACACAAATCCTGATTAGGCCCAGATACAACAGCTGCAACAATCTGCCGACCACCCGCCATTGCCATGCTGCCGATTGCATTTGCTTCGGCGCACATGCCGAGTGGGTAAGCCGCATTCTCAACATTACAGCCGGCGTAAATAGCACCATCGTCCGCCAACACAGCTGCGCCCACAGCATAGCCCGAATAGGGTGAGTATGAATTCGCCCGGGCGTCAATAGCGGCTTCAATCAACGCCTTTTTGGTGGATTCATCGATCTTTTTCATAGGGAATACCACTCGCTTTAGGCGCTTCCATCTTGCCAACAAAACCAGCCAAGATAATGACGGTCAGGACGTACGGCAGCATGATGGTGAACTGCACCGGAATTTCGCCAATCAACGGCAAGCTAACGCCTTGCAAGCGCCCCTGCAGCGCATCAACAAACGCAAACAGCAAACAGGCCAGCAATGTCGGAACCGGCTTCCATTTGCCGAAAATCATTGCCGCCAGAGCAAGAAACCCCTTACCTGCAGACATGTCACGGATGAAACCCGCACCAAGCGCCGTGGAGAGAGCACTGCCCGAAATTCCACAAAGAATCCCCGCAATAATCATCGCCTGATAGCGCAACAGGGTTACAGAAATGCCGGCTGTATCTACGGCTTCGGGGTTTTCACCCACAGCGCGCAGTCGCAGACCAAAACGCGTTTTATAGAGAACCCACGCCACAACAGGCACCGCAGCGAAGGCGACATAGGTCAGCAAATTATGGCCGGATATCAGATCACTGTAGATTGCTCCCAAAAACGGTACGTCCTGCAGCACATCGGCAAATGGCAGCGTGATCTCCGTGAACCGCATGGAGCTATCAAGAAACGGCGTCTGCCCGCCACGCGAAAACCATGCAATAGCCAGCAATGGTGCCAGGCCGGCAACCATAATGTTGATCGCCATACCAGACACGATTTGGTTGCCGCGCTGATTGATCGACACATAGCCATGCAGCAACGCGAGCGCCACAGAGAACAAAATACCTGCCGCCAGCCCCGCCCATGCAGACGCGGTAATGGCTGCGGCACTGGCTGCCGCAAACGCGGCGCCAAGCATCTTGCCCTCAAGGCCAATGTCAACAATACCGGCACGCTCAGCGCACAAACCAGCAAGCGCGGCCAATATGAGCGGTGCTGCAATGCGCAGCGTCGAATCAGTTAACAGAACAATGTCGGTAAGAAACTCCATCAGGCAGCTCCTTTACCGATAAGCCGAGCGTATGCGGCCGTAACCGGTTTGCGCATCAGATGCGGCATGGCCCCTGCGAAGATAATGACAAGCCCCTGCACAACAACGATCATGTCGCTGGAGATGGTGGTAATTTCGAAAGCGATTTCCGCACCACCTTGATAAAGCACACCAAACAAGATGGCTGCCAACACTATGCCCAGAGGGTGATTGCGCCCCATGAAAGCGACTGCAATGCCAACAAAACCATAGCCAAGCGTGAAGTTGCCGATCAGCCGAAGCTGCTCACCCAGCAGTTCGTTGAGACCCATCATGCCCGCAAGCGCGCCTGACATCATTAAGGCGATGATGGTCACGCGAGGCACCGAAACCCCGGCGAAAGCGGCCGCATTTTGGTTCTTGCCTGCCACGCGCATTTCATAACCAAAGCGCGTGCGCGTCAGCAGAAACCAAACAGCAAGTGCCATCAGAAGAGCAATGAGGAAGGAGACATTCAATGGGCTCTGTTCAAAGCTGAAACCAAGTACACTCATCAGCTCATCAAACTTCATAAGGCCCGCGCCTTCTGGGAAATCACTGCTTTCAGGCATCTGTCCACCGGGCCGCTGCAGGGGCCCAACCAGCAGGTAAGCCAACAATGCAGACGCGATGAAATTAAACATGATGGTGGTAATCACGATATGACTACCCCGCGTCGCCTGCAGCCAAGCAGGAATAAAGGCCCACGCGCCGCCAAACAGTGCCGCCCCGAGGATTGCGATAATGACCGACAATACGGGTGCTGTATCGCCAAGCCAGAATACGGCAAGTGTTAAACCAAGACCACCAAGCATCGCCTGACCCTCACCGCCAATATTGAAATGGCCGGCATGATATGCGACCGAAACGGCAAGACCGGTGAAGATGAAGTTGGTGGCATAATAGAAGGTATAGCCAATGCCTTCTTGGTAGCCGAAGGCGCCATCAAACAAGAGACTCAGGGCATAAAAAGGGTCTTCACCCAGTGCCCAAATCAACAGACCTGACAGCAAGAACGCAATCAAGGTGTTCAAGAACGGCATTGCAATGGCTTCGACCGCGCCTGGTAATTTTTTGGCCGACGCACTCATAGTCCAGCCCCCTCAGTAGTCGCTTCTGCATGAGCACCCGCCATCATCAGCCCAATAGTGCGCTCGTCCGCGTCCTGAATATCAACGGTCCCAGTAATTTCGCCCTCGCACATAACGATGATGCGATCGCTGATTGCCATAAGCTCATCAAGGTCAGCCGACACCACAAGAACCGCTTTGCCGGTATTCCTGAGTTCCGTGATCTGATCATGAATTTTGGTAACAGCGCCAATATCGACGCCTCGCGTTGGCTGGCCAATAATCAGTGTTTGCGGGTCCCGCGCAAGCTCACGTGCAATCACCAATTTTTGCTGGTTACCGCCCGAAAATGATGCAACAGCAAGCGAAGGGTCACGCGGACGCACATCTTGGCTCTCAAAATAACTGTGTGCGGCATCGTTGATTGCGGACAGTTTCAATAACCCGTTTTCACTGAAGTCTGGCTCGCGCTGATAACCGAGAATTGAGTTTTCCGTTGCGCTCATATCGGCAACAACACCTGTTTTCAAGCGGTCCTCGGCAATATGGGCAAGCCCAGCACGCCGCAACTCAATGGGATCGGTCATCGCCTCATTTGAATTTACCAATTCCTGGCCAAGCGTAACTGTGCCATCCGACACAGGCCGCAAACCCGTCAACACATCTAGAAGCTCTGTTTGACCATTGCCTGCAACGCCAGCGACCCCAAGCACCTCACCATCAAACAGTTCAAAAGAGATGTTCTTTAAGGCCGTGTGCCCCAGATCAGATTGCGCAGACACACCGTCGACTCTAAGGCGAGGGGCGCCATGCTCCTGTCCGGCGCGCTCTACTGCCCTCGAAATCTTGGCCCCCACCATCGCTTCGGCAAGGTTTTCTGGTGACGTATCACTCGTTGCAACCCGTGTGATCACTTTGCCAGCACGAATGACTGTAACAGCATCTGTTATGGCCATGATTTCATGCAGCTTGTGCGTGACGAACAGAATGGTTTTGCCACGGCTTTTCAGCAGGCGCACCAGTTCAAAAAGCTGATCGCATTCCTGTGGTGTCAAAACAGCAGTAGGCTCATCAAGAATAAGAATATCAGCGCCGCGAAATAGCGCTTTCAGGATCTCCACTCTTTGCCGTTCACCAACGGACAATTGGCTGACTGGCGTGTCCAGCGGAAGGTCAAATCCGAATTGCTGCTCTAGCCCAAGAAGCTTGGCGCGCGCATCAGTTTTTGCGTGATCCAACATGCCCTGCCCTTCGGCGCCGAGGATGATATTCTCCAAAACCGTAAATGGTTCCACCAGCATGAAGTGCTGGTGGACCATCGCGATACCAGCGGCCATCGCGTCAGATGGGCTATCTAGGTCAAGCTTTTGACCGTTGACGATAAGGTCGCCGCTGTTGGGTTGATAGAAACCAAACAGCATTTTCAGCAGCGTCGACTTGCCAGCACCGTTTTCCCCTACAATGCCGTGGACAGTGCCCTGTTCCACGAACAGCGAGATATTGTCGTTGGCTTGCACAGCCCCAAAGCGCTTGCACAAATCCTTGGTTTCAATGGCAGGGGCTGTTGTCATCAACATTCTTTCGAATTTAGTCGCTGGCGCGGTCTAGTGACCGTCATTGCCGCCGTCGACGTCAGCAACGACAATTTCACCGGAAACGATTTTGGCACGCGCCGCTTCAATCTGTGTCCGCATCTCTTCACTGATCAGCGCGGCATTATGCTCGTCCATCGCATAGTCAACGCCGCCCTCAGGCAGACCCAGCACCTGATGTCCCGGTGCCCAGGTGCCACCATGTGCGGATAGCATGGCTTGCTGGACCGCAAGGTCCACTCGCTTGAGCATGCTTGTCAGCACAAAGCCTGGCTGAACGTGGTTTTGGTTACTGTCCACGCCGATGGCCAGGGCCCCGTTATCTTTCGCGGCATTGATCACACCGAGACCCGACGGGCCGGCTGCAGAAAAAATAATGTCGACGCCCCGCGCATATTGGGACTTCGCCATTTCCGCAGCTTTAATGGGATCATTCCAGGCAGACGGCGTTGTGCCCACATAGTTCTCGATGAACTCCAGGTCACCGCGCACATAATTGGCACCTTGCTCGTAACCTACCTGGAAGCGACGAATAAGCGGAATATCCATGCCACCAATGAAGCCGATCTTTCCGCTTTCTGAAGCCAATCCCGCTATCATGCCAACAAGAAAAGAACCTTCATTTTCTTTGAAAGTGACCGATTGCACATTCGGCAAATCAATCACGGCATCGATCACCGTGAACTTTACGTTCGGGAACTGTTCCGCAACATTGCGGACGGCCACCGAGTAACCAACGCCAACAGCAACAATCAAATCAGCGCGCCGACGCGCGAATCGCTTCAAGGCCTGTTCATATTGTGTTTCGCTATTCGGTTCAAAGTCCCTGAACTCAATCCCGGTTTCACGGGCAAATTGTTCGGCACCCCGAAAAGCTGCCTCGTTAAAAGACTTGTCGAATTTTCCGCCGATGTCATAGAGCAATACAGGTCGGAAGTTCTGTGCCGATGCAAAGGACGCAGGAAGTATCACGAGTGCGGCAAAGGCCAGCATTCTGAAGAATGAAAATTTCACGAAATTTTGCTCCCTATTGGCGGAAAAATGCCTATGCTCCTTTATGCATCGAACTGCAAGGCGGGCGCAAGGGAACCAGAGCAATTACAGCAGGTCAACCATTTTTGACATTTTGGTCAAGATTAGGTCGACAGCTTATGCGAAACTGGGTAAGCAGGGCGCGCTCCCACTTTGATTGGATGCTTCTGGAGGGGAAACTTTATGACGTCACTGGTTACTGTTGTTGATCACCCTTTGGTGCAGCACAAGCTCACACTGTTGAGACGCAAGGAAGCGAGCACCGCTGAATTCCGCACTTTGCTGCGGGAAATTGGGCTTTTCCTAGGATACGAGGCACTTAGGGATCTTCCCCTTGGCAAGGTTCAAATCGAGACACCGGTTTGCCCGGCCGAAGCGCCTGTATTGTCCGGTAAAAAGCTCACCTTTATTTCCGTGCTGCGTGCAGGCGACGGCCTTTTGGGCCCTATGCTTGAGCTGGTACCATCTGCGCGTGTGGGTCAAATTGGCCTGGCGCGAGACGAGGAAACGCTTCAGCCCACCAAATATTTCTTCAAAGTGCCAAAAGATATATCGAATCGCCTGAACGTGGTGTTGGACCCAATGTTGGCGACTGGCCATTCAGCCGTGCGCGCGGTTCAGGAAATGAAAGATGCCGGCGCCACTGACGTGCGCTTCGTATGTTTGCTGGCGGCGCCCGAGGGCATGGAGACATTTACCAAAGCGCATCCCGATGTGCCTGTGTACACGGCGTCCATCGACGATCACTTAAACGACAAAGGCTATATCGTGCCCGGTCTTGGCGACGCGGGTGACCGGCTATTTGGAACCAAGGGGGTTTAGGGTCCATGAGTGTAGAAAAGAAATACGTAACGGCTCAAGAACTGTTGACAGACTCGTTTGAACTGGGCTTGCAGATTTTAAAAAGCGGCTTTCGGCCAAAGTTTATTGTGGGTGTATGGCGTGGCGGCACTCCAACTGGTATCGCTGTGCAGGAAATCCTGGATTATTACGGCGTAGACACCGACCACATTGCGATCCGAACGTCGAGTTACATCGGCATGCAACAGCAGAAAGAAGTGAAAGTTCACGGGCTGGAGTATATTGTTAACAACATCAACGCAGAAGACAGCCTGCTTATTGTTGACGATGTATTTGACAGCGGTCGCTCTATCGCGGCCACTGTCGAGCACCTCAAGGCTAAGTGCCGCAGGAACACGCCGGACGTGATCAAAATAGCAACGGTATTCTTCAAACCGGCCCGCAACGTGACCAACCTGAAACCAGACTTCTACTGTCACGAAACCGATGATTGGCTTGTGTTCCCGCATGAGCTCTCGGACATGACTAAAGAAGAGATCAAAGCCCACAAGGGGCTCGATCTGCCTGAAATCGAAATCTAGCCATCAAACCATTTAGGAGACCAAGTCATGAGCTTTGAAGACGTGCAAAACTGCGCCAGTTTCATCCGTGAACGTTTCACTGGCGAGATGCCGAAAATGGCGCTCGTGCTGGGCAGTGGTCTCAACAGTATGGCCGACGCGATCGACGATCCGACCGTATTCTCATTCCTCGATTTGCCCGGGTTCCCGGAGCCGACGGTAGAGGGTCATGCCGGGCGCATGCTCATCGGCAAACTGGAAGGCAAGCCTGTGATTTGCATGCAGGGTCGCGCGCACGCTTACGAAGGTCACCCCGCCGAAAAGCTGGCTTTCTCAACGCGGGTACTGTGGGCTTTGGGTGTTGAAATTCTTGTTCTCACAAACGCGGCAGGAAGCCTCAATGAAAAAGCCGGACCTGGTAGTTTGATGGCGATCACAGATCACATCAATTTCTCGGGCATCAATCCACTCGTGGGTGTCAATGATGACCGATTTGGTCCGCGCTTTTCTGACATGACGGCGGCTTGGGACAAAGACCTGACAGCCAACCTGAAACAGTGCGCGGGTCAACTTGATATCCACCTTCATGAAGGCGTTTACCTCATGGCCAAAGGCCCGAACTTCGAAACGCCAGCTGAAATCCACGCCTTTCGCATGATGGGCGCAAACGCTGTTGGCATGTCGACTGTGCCGGAATGCCTTGTGGCGCGACATGTGGGCATGCGGGTGTGCGGTGTGAGCTCCATTACCAACCTGGCCGCTGGCATGACCGGCGACGCGCTGACACACGATGAAACAATGGAATTTGGAGCAATTGCAGCCGTAAACCTTGAGAAGCTGTTACGCGCCTTCATTGAGAAAGTAGCCTAACCTCGCCAAATAGACTTTCTCTGCTGCTCTGATTAAGGTCGACATCCACCGCAGCAGAGGAATTCTTCATGACGCCCATCGCCAAACGCCTGCTTCTGACTTTTTTGCTTTTCTCGTTTTCGTTGACCGCAGAAGCAGACATGAAAGTCATTCTTCTGGGCACGGGCACACCGTTTGCTGACCCTGAAAAATCCGGCCCTGCCACAGCCATTATTGTCGATGGACAAGCATGGATCGTCGATGCTGGCCCCGGTGTCGTGCGCCGTGCCTCCGCAGCACATATTGCCGGGGAAAACGCGCTGGCGCAACCGAACCTATCGCGTCTGCTGATCACGCATCTGCATTCCGATCATACGTTGGGCTTGCCAGACATAATGTATTCCCCCTGGACCCTGGATCGCACAGACCCTCTTCAAATATGGGGGCCACCCGGCACACAAGGAATGGTGCAAAATATTGAAGCTGCCTATTCCGAAGACCGCGAAATCAGGCTGATGGGCGCCGAACCCGCGAGCGAGCAGGGCTGGCAAACCAAGGTGCGGGAGACCCGCGGCGGCGTCATCTATCAAACCGACGCGCTCACCATTGAAGCCATCCCAGTGTGCCACGGGGATTGGACGTTGGCGTTTGGCTTCAAATTTATTCATGAAGGCAAAACCGTGGTCATTTCTGGCGACACTACATATTGCCCTGCCCTCGAAGAGGCTGCAAAAGGCGCTGATATTCTGGTGCACGAAGTTTATGACGGTGCGGCACTCGCCCTGCGCAAACCGGAATGGCAAAACTATCACAGCAAAGCCCACACCTCAGCAGAAGACCTTGGCCATCTGGCAACAAATGCAGGCGTAAAATCATTGGTTTTGTACCACCAGCTGACATTTCGGGGCAGTAAGGAAGCCATCATGGCGCAGGTGGCGAGCCGTTTCTCTGGCTCAGTTACATGGGGTGAGGACCTGATGGTGTTTAACCTGGAGTAAGTCCACAATCCCCCTGCTGTCAGCATTGTTTCGTAATCTGTGCTATATTGCCGCCATAGAAGACCAAACAGACTAACGCGACAACAGCAGGGGGGACAAACATGACTATCCACACCAAAGTGCTGGGGGCGATAGTAGCCCTCACCTTGTTTCACGTTCCAGTCACCGCACAATCAGAGGAAGATGCAGCCGCCATCGAAGCTGCCGCGATGGATTACATCCTCGGGTTTTATGAAGGCAAACCCGAGCGTCTGGAGCGTGCGTTATCGCCTGAGCTTAAGAAGCTGGGTTGGGGCCGCCGCGCATCAGAAGGCCCCTATCAAGGCCCTTTCTATATGACCCGCGACAGCGCCAAGGAGTTTGCACCCGGCTATTCAGCGAACGAGCAACTACCGGCAGACGCCCACAAAAAGGTCGAGATACTCGACCAGCTCGACAAGATTGCGTCTGTGCGCATCGAAGCAGTTTGGGGCATCGACTATATGCATATGGCCAAAATTGAAGGCGAATGGAAAATTTACAATGTCATCTGGCAAACCTGGCCGGACGGTGTAGAGCGCAAATAAGAAAAAGCCCGGCAGAACCGGGCTTGATCATCAGTAGCTTTTGCCGCCTTCGTTGGCGTCGCCGTATGGCACCCAGATGTTTTTCACTTCCGATCCGCGTTCCATCATGGTGCGGGCGCCAAACTGGGTTTGGCTGGTGAAGTCGTAGGCTTTGCCGTAATTGAGCCAGGTGCGCTTCATGTTTTCTGCGGCTTCGCGCTCCATGTCGGCGCAGCCGTCGCGGCTGCCGAAATACCACAGCGCGTCAACACCATAGTGTTTCGCCATAGGCATGGCCATCGCATCACGCTCGCCCGTCACAATATTTACAACACCACCCGGCAGGTCAGACGTTTCCAGAATTTGGTAGAAGTCGGTCGCCAGGAGCGGATAGCGCTGAGACGGGATGACAACAGCCGTATTGCCCGCCGCAATTGCAAACGCTGTCAGCGTCACGAACGCCAGAAGCGGCGCCTCGTCAGGGCACACGATACCCAGCGTGCCGATGGATTCATTCATCGCCAGCGCCACACCGCGAATAGGCGGCGCATGCACAAGGCCATCATGCTTATCTGCCATGGCCGCTGCCGCAAACAAGCGTTCAATCGACAGCTCCACCTCACGGGCCGCTGCTTTTGCAGATGCGCCGGTAAGCGTGCTCAGACGGTTCTGGAATTCTTCCGCGCGGTAGCCAAGATTTTCAGCAATGTAATACAGGATCTGTGCCTTGGAGTGGCCAGCTACCTTTGCCCAACCCGCGGCCTTGCCAGCCGCTTCGACAGCATTCCGAATATCTTTGTAGTTACCAGCACCAACAAGGCCCGCGAACACGCCCTTGCTGGTTGCGACAGGCACAGAATCACCACCATCCGGCCGCGCCTGTTTGCCACCAATATACATTTTGGCGGTTTGGTCCACAGAATGCAGGCCGCCAGCTTTTGGCATTTTCACGTCGTCAGGGGCCGCAATCCCAGTCCACTCCTTCAGACCCTTTTCAAACTTGGGCTTCATGTAAGCGAGCATGCCTTCGCGCCCGCCTTCCCGGCCAAATCCGCTTTCGCGGTAGCCGCCAAAGCCAACGGCTGCGTCAAACATGTTGGTGCCATTCACCCAGATCACACCTGCCTTCAGGGCGGGCGCCACTTCAAGCGCACGACTGATGCTTTCAGACCAGATGCTGCCCGCGAGACCGTAGCGCGTGTTGTTGGCAAGCCCAACGGCTTCGGACTGGGTACGGAAGGTGATCGCCGTCAACACAGGCCCAAACACTTCTTCCTTGAAGAGCGTGTTGTCCGTGCCCACGCCTGTCACTAAGGTTGGTGGGAAGAACGAACCTGTCTCTGGCATCGGGCAGTTGGCCTGGAACACTTCTGCGCCTTCGTCCGCCCCTTGCTTGACCAAGGCTGCAATCCGCTCCTGCTGCACTTTGTCGACAACAGCGCCGATATCAATGCATTTATCTAGGCTGTCACCGATGCGAAGTTTGCCCATGCGCTCCTTGAGTTTGGCAAAGAACTTGTCTGCGATGCCTTCTTGCACCAACAGCCGCGATCCGGCGCAGCACACCTCACCCTGGTTAAACCAGATGGCATCCACGATGCCTTCAACAGCACCATCAAGGTCTGCGTCCTCAAACACAATGAACGGCGACTTGCCGCCAAGCTCCAGCGTGAGCTTCTTGCCGCTGCCGGCAATTGAACGGCGGATCAATTTGCCAACACCGGTTGAACCGGTGAAAGCAACTTTGTCAACGTCGGCATCTACGACCATTGAGCCAACATCGCCAGCGCCCGTGACAATATTTACAACACCTTTCGGCAGGCCCGCTTCTTCACAAAGCTCAGCAAACATCAGGGCCGTAAGCGAGGTGAACTCAGCCGGTTTCATAACCACTGTGTTACCTGCGGCAAGCGCAGGCGCAATTTTCCATGCCATCATCAGCAGCGGGAAGTTCCACGGGATCACCTGCCCCGCGACACCTACCGCTTCATGGTCCGGGAACTCTTCATCGAGCAGCTGAGCCCAACCGGCGTGATGGTAGAAATGACGCGCCACCAATGGGATATCAATGTCCCGGCTTTCCCGGATCGGCTTGCCGTTATCGAGCGACTCAATAACCGCCAGAATACGACTGTGTTTTTGAACTAGGCGCGCCAGTGCATACAGGTATCTTGCACGGCCGTGACCGCCCAGCTTTTCCCAGCCACCTTGAGCCGTGCGCGCAGCAGCAACCGCCGCGTCCACATCTTCCTGACGGGCGGATGTGATGCTCGCGAGTTTTTCGCCCGTTGACGGCGAAAAGGTTTCAAAACTTTTGGCACCATCTGGTTTTACCCAAGCACCATTGATAAAGAGACCAAAATGATGATCGTGGCCAGCCAGCCATTTGTCGGCATTGGCACGACTTTCAAGGGCAGGTCCATAATCCATGGAATCAAACTTTTCGCTAACGCTCATTGTCGCCCCCTAACCCATCGGATGCCTGTAACCAACCGAATACGACCCGGTGGCATGATACTCTAATTGACGCTCCAGATCACCCAAAAGGCTGGAAGCGCCGAAACGGAATAACTCTGGCTCAAGCCAATCACGGCCAAGCTCTTCTTTGAGAAGCGCAAGATACAGAACTGCGTCTTTTGCGGTTTTGATGCCGCCGGCCGGTTTGTAACCCACCTGCTGGCCAGTGCGTTCGTAAAACTCTCTGATCTGGCGGATCATCACGAGGGACACAGGCAGAGTTGCATTCACGCCTTCCATGCCTGTGGACGTTTTGATGAAGTCTGACCCGGCCATCATGGCAACCATAGATGCTTTGCCCACCTGGGTAAGGTTGCCGTGCTCGCCCGTTGCGAGAATGGTTTTCATCAACGCTGGGCCGCAGGCCTCTTTGAACGCCTTCACTTCGTCGTAAAGCGCTTCCCAGTTGCCTGTCAGAACATGACCACGCGTGACGACGATATCAATCTCGCCAGCGCCCGCAGCAACAGAGCGTTTAATTTCCTCAAGCCGCGTTTCAAACGGTGCCAAACCCGCTGGAAAGCCAGTGGACACAGCGGCCACAGGCACGCCGGAACCGTTCAGGGTGCCAACTGCTGTCTCCACCATTTCGTGGTACACACACACCGCGCCCGTGGTGAGACGCATATCGCCCATGCCAAATTTCTCCAGCACATCGCGCCGCACTGGCTGCTTTGCTTTCCCGCACAGGCGCTGCACGCGCCCTGGCGTGTCATCGCCCGCGAGGGTCGTTAGATCGATGCAGCTAACGGCCTTGAGCATGAATGCGATCTGGCTGTCTTTTTTGACAGCGCGCCGACCGCCGAGTGTGGCGGTTCTGCGCTCGACCGCACTCTTGTTAATCCGAATGCCGTCCAGCCAATCCGCGTGGAAAGCAGTGCCTCGGTTTACCAGCGTTTCAGTCACGATTGTCCCGTCCTGTCTATGCGTTTAGGGTGCATAAACCCTATTATTGACCTTTTGGTCAAGATTTGTTTTAGTTCTGAGCCTCGTTTTTGCTCAGGTTGAAGCCGATCAGCATCAGTCCAGCGATCAGATAGCCGGCCGCCAACCGAAGTGGCAACACCTCAAGACCGCCCAAGTCGCCAATGGCCCAAGGCACGTACATGCCGCCAGTGGGTGCGACGGAATGGATGATACCAAATGCGGTGCACAATGCGGCAACAAATGCGGCCGCAGCAGCTCTTGGCAACCGTCTGTCGATGATCCACACGATCATAGCACCCCAAATGATACTTGTCAGAATGTACCCCTTTGACATCGCGCCCATGAGCTGGAAACCGGCGACCCATTCGCTTGCCAAGCCTTGCTGTACTGTTGCTTCCAGCCGGCCATAGAGGTCGGAGAGTTTTGTGAAAGTATAGTTCAGTACACCCGGAATGATTGCGAACAAAAGGGCAGGTGCGTGGCGAACTTCGCCGCCGGTGAATGCGAGACGCATGATGTCACATGCGACCACAACCAGGATGGGCTTCAGAACTGCTGCCGGGATCATTTGCGACGCCAAAGCGATAACACCCAAAAAGCCGCCAACAACAATCACGCTGACCGCACCGATAGCATAATTGGTGCGCGCTCCCATACGTTTATAGGTAGCATGACCAAAATACGGTGTGGTTTGCACAACGCCCCCAAATAGAGCACTGACAGCGGTCGCGAGAGAATCGATCCGAACCACCTTACTGGCGTCGTAGGTATCGCCGATCACCCGCGCGCCGGCGATCACATTGACGCTGCTGGCCGCAATCAAAATCGCAAATGGCAGGATGATGCCAAGGTAATTGGTGACGTCACCAAAAAGAGATATAGGCCCCAACAGGCTGGGAGATGGAAGCGCCGCCACAAGTTCTGGCGCCTCTTTTACAATATAATTGTTGCCGGCGGCTGCGAACGCGAGAATGTAATAGAGCATCGTGCCGCCCACAATGGCGATAACCGCCCCTGGCATGCTGAAAGGGAGCCGGTGGCCAGCGATAAGCGCGTAGGCCATCACGATCAGCGATACAATGCCAACCTCCGGCAGTTCAAATACGCCGAATATAGCCTCGGCACCGAGCCAAACGGTTGCAATCCCTGCCATTGCGCCAATCATCGCCATGGGCGGTAACTCTTTTTGCATGCGCACCGCCACGAAGGATAGGGCGAACTTTATGAACGCCATCCAAAGCGTGCCGGCCATGCCGATCACCCATGCTTTTTCAGCTGCGGCAACAGTCCCTAAACTCTCAACATTGGCGAGATAAACTGGACCAAGAATGAAGAAGCACATGCCAAAAACCGTCGGCAAATCAATACCCAGCGGGATTGAAGTAATGGCTTCATTACCGGTTTCTTTGGCAGTTTTTTTGGCAAACCAGATGAACATACCATTGCCGACCAGCAGGCCCGCAAGTGCACCTGGAATGACTTTTCCGAACACAACTTCCACAGGAAACTGGAATGCACCGAGCAGTATGCCCGCAAGCACAAACATATTAACCACGGCATCAAGGAAGAAGGCAAAACCAGCATTGATATCAGCCGCCATTTGCGACGAAGGCGGGGCGGCATCGGCAAACGCGTTTGCTGGCTGTTGTTCTGACATAGTTTTCTCCCCTGCCCTTCCTCGAGGCTTATTTGCTTTTGGCTATTCGAATTAGCCCCACCGGCACGACCTAGTTAAACGAATTTCGCCGGCGTTCTGGCACTTTCAGGTCAGCCTCAAATTCCCGGAATTTTTCTTCTAGTTTCCACTGCAAACGGGCTTTATCGCTTCTGTCCAGCATGGTTTGGCAAGCGTCCCCTGCTTGTTGGCCGGTTTCCAAGTCACTTAGACACGCAGGCATACCCCAAAGGCTATCGCCGTCAAGAAAACTGTAGGTCAACGAGTTTCTGGACACATGCCGAAGCTCGAAATACGGCACGCGGTAGCTTCGTGCAAGCCTCATGTATTCATGGGTCAAATCGATCCGCGAAACACCTTCATCATCTGTGCTGACGGTGTATGGCACTTCCATATCGCGGTAAAGCTGAAGCGGATGTTCATCTCCGGTTACGCCCAAAATGGTGTCATTGCTGGTCAGGTTGATTTCCACGAGAATTTCTTCTTCCGCCATTTTTTGAACCAGTTGCTCATGGTTGTCTTCGTACCCTATGGCAACGCCGTGACCAATCCGTTTTGCATGGCCGATTTCGATCGCCTCCCGAATATGGAAACGAAGCTGTTTTGGACGCACCAAACCAATCGTCAGTTCACCGGCGTGAAGCGTAATATTTTGCTCACCGCGATTGGTGTAAAGATGATCAATCATGCGCATGTGCTGGGTATAGTCTCGCAATGCTAGGAAACCATCTTCTGGCGCAACAAGATTGAGACCAACTACCTTTGGTGTTTTCTCCATCACCGCCCAACCCAAAATGATCTGCGCATAAACAACCGCCGGATCAAACTCCCTAACCACCTGATGTAGGAAGCGGATTTCCACTTCGCAACCTGGTTCTGGCGTGCCGCTGCCACAAGCCAGCAGCTCTCTTTTTCGCGTTTCTGCATAGGCAAGCTGGAGTTGGATATGCTCAACAAGTGCCTCAAGCTGATCGCCAAACGGGCTCGCCATAAGGGTTTGATAGTCTGCTGCGGGATCACCAGTTAGCTCAATGCCTCCAACCAACGGGAAAAGCTGTGGCAAGACAACCGTTTCCATCAATTCGAGGTAGAGTACATTCTGTTTGCCTGCCCGGTTGGCGACTGCCGCAAGCTGGTCGCCGAACCGCTCTGGCTTCGCAGCAATTTTGGCAAAGGTTCCAAAAAACTGATTGTGCCCGGACCAGCCGTTAGTAGGCACATAACTTCTTGTACTTAAAGCATTTATCAGGTCAAGACGATAGGGTTCAAACGCCTGTGCCTCGGCAGCAGTAATCCAGCCGCTGGCGTCGCATGTGCCGCCCTCTGGGAACCGCAGTGCCGGTACTTCCATGTCTGCGCACAGGCCATCTTCTGCAGCCCATTCCAGCCAGGTTTCGGCATAGATTGCGCCGCGCAGATGGGTATGGATGTCACCCCCTTTTGGCATCGCTTCAAATGCTTGGCGACCGCGGCCGTTATCCAGATGCCAATAAAGTGCGGTGCCTGCAACGCGCGCAACACGGTCCCCCTGGTCTTGTGCCACTGACGGCAACGACCAAAGCGCCATCAAAACGCACGTAAGTCTGGCAAAAAATCGCATGAACAATTTCCCAAGCTTGCCAACAAAGTCGGTCTTTTCTAGTGTCCCTCAACAGGTGAGTCTGTCCCCACAGGGGAGCAACCCTACCCGAGCCAAAGCAAAAAGAACATAGGGCAAATCATCCATGGCCAAGCTGTATTTTTATTATTCCGCGATGAATGCGGGAAAATCCACCACGCTTTTGCAGTCTAGCTTCAACTACGAAGAACGGGGCATGCAAACGATGTTGTTCACAGCGGCCATAGATGATCGTTACGATGTCGGAACGATATCATCGCGCCTCGGCATAAAAAAAGAAGCCACTTTGTTCGAAAAAGGTAAAAATCTGCGCGAAATAGTGGAAAAAGAGCACAAAAAAAGGAATTTGAGCTGCGTGTTAATTGATGAATCGCAGTTTTTGACAAAAGAGCATGTTTTTCAGCTCGCGAGCGTTGTCGATGACCTTTCAATACCTGTTTTGTGCTACGGGCTGCGCACAGATTTCCAAGCCAACCTTTTTGAGGGAAGCAAATGGCTCTTGGCAATCTCTGATGAAATTCATGAGCTCAAAACCATTTGCCCGAGCGGGAAAAAAGCAACCATGAACCTGCGCATTGACGAGCACGGCAACGCGGTCAAAGTTGGCGCCTCTATCGAAATTGGTGGCAATGATCGCTATATCGCCCTCAGCCGCAAAGAGTTTATGGAAAGACTGCGCGCCGCCGAAAAATAAGCCGTCGACTCAGACGGTTTTTTTGCGACGGGCTCCCGGCCAAAACCGGAAATAAAGCAAAACCACACCCATTAGCACAAACAGGGTTGAGGTAAGCGTGGTGATGATCAGAAGCGGATGATTGAAATCCTCGCGCTCGTCATAATCCATGATGTGAAGCATCCAGAAAAAATCGAACACCCGCCAGTAATCATTGCGGCGTGCCAGCACACGCCCGGTGTCAGGAGAGATGTAAATCCGGGTGCCGTCCGGGTCATCCAAATTAACCCGCCACACGGGTAGCGAACGACGAAAATCGCCCGGCTCTTCCGTAATCCAATCTACCGACATCACAGAAACATCAATATTTTCAGTGCGATAGTCAAAGTCAAGGAGTGCAACCTGTTCGGCTAGCTCCGCTCCGATTGGCGACAATAGGCTGCCAGTAGCTCCAGAATAAAGTTGTGTCTTGCCTGCCCCGTCAGTTACCTGCAAAACACGGCCTCCGGCAAGTGTGCGTGCCGAAATCTGCCGGGCATCCGCAACGTTTATGTGAGGCAATACAGCTTGCAATTCATCGCTGCTAAAGGAAACCGGTGCCTGTTCCGCCATGGAGCGTTCGCCGCGCACCAGGTCGAGTGGCAGCACGGTCATCACCAATCCACCCACAAACCAGAATATAATCTGAAGCCCTACCAGAAGGCCCATCCAGTTGTGGAGCGAAAGTGCCAATCGCCTGATGTTATTTGATTTCACAGACTTGTATCCTTGAGTGATTGGAATGCAGCAAAAGCGATGAACCGTTAGATAGCGTCGATAATCGAATTTGTCAGCTATGGTATACAGTTTCTTTTTAATGTAGCATTCTGGTTGGTGTCTGATGCTCGACCAGGGCAATCGGACAGGGGGCCAGTTATGACACAAGCATTTGTCAGAACAACATGGATGCGCGCTGCTAGTTTGGCGGCGCTGCTTGCCTGGTTCCTTTTGCTGGGTCAGACCATTGTTCACGCAGACCACGGCGACCACTCCAGCACAGCCGCGCACCAGTGTGTTGCTTGTTCTTTCAGTGGTCTCGAAGGTGACCTATTCCCCCCGGCTAAGCCAGCAAACACAAACGTGCCGGCGCAATCATTGGCTGCCAAACGGCATGACCCAATCGAAGTGCCTGTATCTGGAGACCACCGTAAGCCCGCCACGCGCGCGCCGCCTCGTTCTTAAGCGCGGACGTCTCCATCAGGGCATAGTTGCTCTCTGTGAACACAACTTCACACTGACCAATATCCTCTCATTCTCTGTTCGCGCTTCTTTCCGCAGATCTTCCGCACGAAGCCACCTGCCACCGAACAACGGAACGAAATAAAGGGGACCACCATGTCTTTGACTGATGAATTTACCAGTGGTCAGCAAGCCATGCTGCAAACAACCAATCTTCGAAAAACCTTTGATGGTGTCGTCGCACTCGAAGGCCTTAACATTAGCGTCAAACCGGGGGAAACCCTTTGTCTTTTGGGGGCAAACGGTGCTGGCAAGACAACCACCATCAATTTGCTGCTCGGGTTTCTTGAGCCGACATCAGGCGAAGCGTTTGTCAATGGCCGCAATGTTGCCGAAGAGCCGGTTGAGACGAAACGGGATCTTGCCTACATCCCGGAACAAGTCGCCTTATATCCCTCCCTGTCTGGCCTGGAAAATCTGAAGTATTTCGCCGCACTTGCAGGCCAGGACAGCTATTCGGACGCAGACCTTTACGCATTCATTGAGCGATCCGGACTGTCAAAAGAGCAAGCCGACCGATCTGTTTCTGCATACTCGAAAGGCATGCGTCAGAAAATCGGAGTCGCCACCGCGCTCGCCAAACAAGCCAAAGCCTTCTTGCTGGATGAACCCCTGTCTGGCCTTGACCCAAGCGCCGCCAACGAGTTCGCCCGACTGGCCGGTGAACTGCGCGCGAGCGGTGCAGCAATTCTGATGGCAACACACGATATTTTCCGGGCAACAGAACTTGCTTCACGAATCGGCATCATGAAAGCCGGCCAACTGGTCGAAGAACTGGACCCACAAGCATTGCATGGCAAAGAGATCGAAGCCATTTACCTCAATCACATGCGCACTGATCACGCCGCACCTGCCAAAGGAGCTGCAGCATGATCAAAGCCATTATTTGGAAAGAGCTGCTGCAGTATCGGCGTGATGGCCGAATACTCGCTGTATTGCTTATCACGCTCGCGCTCGGTTTTGCGGCAACGCTTAATAGCTGGTCAACGGTCGAAACCCAACAGCGGGAGCGGCAAGCGGCCGTTGCAAGTGACCGCGCCACATGGGACAATCAAGGCAAGAAAAACCCGCACTCCGCGGCACATTTCTCACGGTATGCGTTTCAGCCCACGTCAAGCCTTTCGGTGTTTGATCCCGGCCTTAAAGATTATATGGGTAGCGCCATTTGGCTCGAGGCTCACTACCGAGACCCGGCCACGTTGCGTTCAGTTGAAGATGCCGTTGAAATTCAGCGGTTTGCACGGCTGACACCTGCGTGGATCTTGCAGGTGTTTGCACCACTCTTGGCTATTCTGCTGGCTTTTGCCGGCATTGCTGCGGAACGGGAACGCGGCACCTTACGGCAAATCATGAGTTCTGGCGTCCCGCCTCAGCACCTATTTGTCGGAAAGGCCATTGCAGCCCTATGCATTGTTGGTTTGTTAGCACCCAGTGTTATTGCCGCGGTTGCCCTTGCGGCAAACACTCATGACGAAGTTGGCCTGCCCGGCACAGGCGGGCGTCTGGCTGGAATTGTCCTTTCTTACATTTTGTATATCGGTGCGTTCACGTTTGCCGCCATTGGCATTTCCGCACGTGTTGCCAAATCCAAAACCGCCCTTGTTGTGCTGGTTGGCTTCTGGGCGGCATCCGTTGTGTTTGTTCCTCGACTGGCAAGCGATGTGGGCTCCGCGCTGTCACCTGCGCCGTCTGCCGCAGATTTTCAGGCGCGCATGTCTGATGATGCCTCGGGTGCGTTCTGGGGTGGATCTGAAGAAGCCCAACAGCGCCGCGCCGACGTGGAAGCCAATGTCCTCAAACAATACGGCGTCGACAAAATCGAGGACCTGCCCATCAATTATGATGGCTATTTGCTGCAGGAAAGCGAAGAGTTCGCGAATGGGGTCTTTGATAGATATTACGACGAACTTTGGGGCACCTATGAGGCTCAATCCGATATAGTTCGCTTGTTTTCCATTGTTTCGCCAACTTTGGCGCTCAGCAACATTTCAAGTGCGCTCGCAGGGTCAGACTTGTTTGCCCACCGACATTTCGCGGATAGCGCCGAGTTGTTTCGCCGCGATTTTGTAAAACTTCTGAATGAAGAAATGATCCAGAAAGGTGGACAGGATGGCTATGGCTACATGGCTGACAATGACTTCTGGCAAACCAACCCTGACTTCACTTACACCCCGCCACCGCTGGGCGCAGTTATGTCCAACATTTGGGTCGACATACTGGTTCTCTTAGGCTGGACGTTCGCCGCACTTCTGCTTGCGTTCCGCGGTGTCCGCTTCAGCTTCAAACAGGAGGCTGTGGCATGAGCGTTCAAGCAATCACTTCACAAGAAAAAAAGGCGCTCAAGACAGAGCCCATGCAGCTGGTTCTTTTAGTCACCTTTTTGATCGCAAGTCTTTATGCGGTGCTACAAGGAACATTCTTCAGGCAAGCACAAATGGAAGCGATAACGAGTTTCACAGCCGCACAGGAAGAAAGCATAGGCGCTTGGCGGGACCGATTGATCGCTGTTGAAAATGGCACCACAGCACCAACGGAGGACCGCTGGGCAGGGCTTGCGATGGATGTCACGTTTCCGGCCACCATCAGCCCAGGCCCGCTTTCCGATCTGGCGCATGGCGTATCTGATGTGAAGCCTGCCGCTTCACGCGTGTCTTTGTGGCGCAGTGTTGACCGGCTGTTTGGCAACTATCAGTTTCAAAGCCCGATCGACACTGCGGCAGGTGCGTTTGACCTCGCGTTTGTCATCATTTTCATCATGCCTTTGTTAATGATCGCGCTTTCATACGATGCGCTTTCTGAAGACCGGGAGTTGGGACGCTTAGGCCTATTGCTTTCGCAACCCATTTCGATACGCCAGCTTGTTGCCGCACGGCTGAAAGTAAGGTTTGGCGCAGTCGCCGTGATTGTTCTGATTGCTTGCCTTGTGGGACTAATTGCCGGTTCTGCCGGGCAGGATATTGGCGCGCGCCTTCCGTTTATGGGGATTTGGCTGTTGGTGGCCGCTGCGTACTTTGCGCTGTGGGCGGCCCTCATTGCCTGGGCCATCAGCCTTAACCTGAAAGGTGAAACAACGGCCCTGTTGCTCGCAGGCATTTGGATCGTGAATGGTCTGGTAGGACCAGCGAGCCTGTCTGCCGCAGCGGAAGGCTTGTACCCCACTCCTTCTCGTTTGGCGTTCCTCAGTGAAGCCAGAGAAGCGTCAGCCGCAGCCTACAAATCGCAGGCAGACATCATGCAAGGCATGCTGCTCGATCATCCTGATCTGACGGCCGAGAATTATTCAATCCCCGAATACATTCGTACTGCGTTTTTGGTAAACAAGACCGTAGACGATTCAGTGGTGCCAATTCTCGCCAAGTTTGATGCCGTGCAGGCAGAAAGGCGCAGTTTCCTCTCTAAATTGCAGTTTGCGGCGCCATCTGTGCTCACTCTGCAGGCCTTCAATCTTGCTGCAGGGACAGACCTTGAGCGTCATATCGCGTTCGAAAAATCAGTTCGCGACTACAAACAATCTGTTGCTGAAGCCGTGGAGGGGAATGTGATCGTTGGCGAACGCCTATCGCTTGCCCAGTATGACGCCCTGCCCCGCTTCTACCATCAAGGCCCGACAGTCAGCGGCGCATTGGGCAGCATTTTCATACCGGTGCTGTTCCTGCTCGCGCTTTCCACCCTTCTGGGTACCATTGCTCACGCCAATCTTGGCAATCTCCAGAATCGAATTCGGGAGAATTGAGCACCCCCTTTCCGGTACCCACCTCGGGCGCTTTTTGCTTGGCTTACCCTGAACTCGCCAAGCGGAAGGCGCCCGAGACACTTTTCCCTAAAACTGGCCAGCAATCGTCAGCGACACAAAAGCACCTCTGTTGCGATCAATTACCTCCGAGCCAGACGTATCTGCAGCCCGGCTTGGGTCGAAGAAGGCTCGTTCCCTGAAGAAGTTCTGTCCCCCGATATCTCTGACCTCAAGCGTTGTCCGCCATCCTTTAATGTGAGTGGATTGCAGAAACGCCCGCCAGTTTTCCCCTTCTCGGGTGAAACTGATTTCGTCCGCAAAAAAGAAACGCCTTTCCTGTGCAGCACGGTAAGACACACCCCATGCCAGTTTCTTGTCTGGCAGGTCTTGCCGAAACTCAACCAATACGGTCGGCGACGACACATTGGAAATATCCCGTCGCGTGCCCGAAAGGGGGTCGCGAAATGTGGACTCTCGAAAATCAGCTTCAACTTCAAGAAGACCACCCGGAACAACCGGCGACAACGGAATACTGGTGTTAGCTGTTACGCCCCATATCCTGCCGTTCCCGGCGTTAGCTGAACCAAACGCACCGCTTGGAAGCTCTACCTGCTCAATAATGTCATCGCGCCACTCATGGAATAGCTCTACATTGAGTGCGCCGCGTTTTTCAGACCGTAAGTCCACGGTGAAGGATGCCCGTGTGGTTTGATCCGGCCCCAGTTCCGGATTGCCAGCCAAAAGCCTGTCATCCGCTGCAGAGGCGGATGCGGCAAACTGGTTGAAGTCCAATTGACCAACAGTTCGCCGAAGCCCGAGGCGAAGTTGCAATCCTTTTTGCACATCATAAATCGCAGTTGCGAAAGGCTTTACGAAGAAAAAAGACTGAGTGCTTTCCGCGTCGCCGGACACAGTAATTTGTGACAGCTCCGCAGCCACACCGGTTTCCATCGAAAATCCACCACCGGCTTGCCAGATAAGGTTTGAATAGGCTTCACCGCGCACCTCTTCCACCAACACATTGGCAGCAGGCAAGTTGATAATACTGACACCACCAGCAGCATCCGTTGACGACAAGGCCAGTTTGCTGTCGGTGCGATTGTAAGCGAATTCAGCGCCGAACTCGGGTTTAAACTTTCTGCCCCCTGCGCTCGTCAACGACCCCCGCAACACGCTTTCAAACTGGTCGCGTGCTCGGGTAAACAGCGAGCTCGAGTCCAGCGTTCCAAAAGGTTCCTCATCGCTAACTGTTTGTTGCTGGTCCAGGTCCTGAAATGAAGACAAAGACAGCAATTTGAGCGTCCAGCCGCTATCCAGCTTTTTATTCCAGTCTGCGCCAAATTCGCCTTCATAGAAGATGCTATCAAAATCGATGAACAAGCGATCGTCAGGGCGCGCGTCAGGTAGCCTGCCATCAAAGCCAAGCCGGTCGGTTTTTGAGAAGAAAGCACTGCGTCCAAAGCGGCCAGTCAGCGTCAAAGTACCACCACCGAGCGGTCGTTCTGCTTCCGATGATATGAATGCGTCCGTGAGGGTGGTGGGGCGGTTCTCGTCCTGAGACGATGTTAGATTACCCTCAGCATCAAGTTGACTGCGCAGCGCCCTTGAAGGAAAGCGTTCCCAGAAAGCATTAACCCTTGTGGATGTTTTCCATCCAGCGACTTGCCTTACGACAGTAACTTCGCCTGCAGGATAGAGAATGCCGTCCGCAGCGCGCTCTAGCTTCACTTCCCAGCTGCCGGCTGCGCCCTGCTTGACGCGGATGACATTGGCGACCACCGCTTGCCCCGCTGCTTCACCAGACCCGGCCGAGCCGCGAATAACTTCGATGCGGGCCACCTGGTTGGCAGGAATGCGGCCAAGCGCCTCGGCAATACCTCCTACCTTGGATGATGGCCGCTCGCCGTCAATCAATACATTGCCTGCTGCGCCGCCAAACCCGCGCAGGTTGTCGCCCGAGTCGAGTGTAAAGCCAGGTAGCCTGTCGATCATGTCACGCGCGGTTTGCGGTGTGAACTGATCAAAGAAATTGCGCTCATACACCTGGGCAGTGTCCCTGCCTGCGACCAGGGTGCCTTGTTCACTTGAGTTGGTTGCTTGTTCCTGTGCCTGAACGGCTGGCATGCCTGCAAGGCAAGCCACTACCGCGAAACGCGATACTGCTTGTTTGTACACGGTGTTTCCTCCCCATCGTGTGTCGTGTGTCCGCTCTTGTGTGGAGTGGTGAGCGGTTTATTAAGTTTGTTGGCTGCAAGGGCAGCATTCGCACGCCGCACGTAAATTTTTTACGTGTGCAACCGCCATTATGGGTGCACCAATTATGGCAAAAAATTCAGCTAACTCTCCTAGCTGGGCTTCTGCGAGCGATGCCATGAGGAGCATCATGCCAAGTGCTGCGATGGCGGCTGGTGCTTTTTGGCGATGCCTTGAGTTTCCAACGACCATAGCGTAACCGCCGAGCGCGACGGCAAACAGGACAAGTGGCATATGAAGCCATTCGGTGTCAGGTGCAAAACTGCCCAAAACAGGCGCTGCAAATACAGCGAACGGCAACAGGGCGCAGTGCGTCAGGCAGACAGCCGCTGCGACCATGCCACAGCGGTCCAATCCGGTTCTGTATGCCGTCAAGGCATTCATGAAGTACGCGCCTTGCATTCCCCGCCACAAGACGTCGCGATCTCGACATGGTAGGACTTGACGGAGAAACCCGACTTCCGGGCCTGTGATTTGAGAACATTGATGAGCTGCTTGCTTTCCATTGTTCTGGCTTCACCGCAATCTTCACAAATGAAAGTCACGCTTTCCTCAAGGTTGTTTTCCACCTCTTTCAAGGCAACAAATGTGCGCGATGAAACGATGTGCTGCACCAGCCCCTTGTCCCGCAGTTCATGCAAGGCGCGATAAACCGTGGGGGCGGCTTTCACGCCGTCGGCCCTCAGCATGTCTAGAAGCTCATAGGCCTTGGCGGCGCGGCCGAGACCAAGCAACGCTTCATAGACCATGCGCTGGTTACCGGTAAGGGGCGGCAACTTACTTTCTGGTATGGTGTCCCCGATTGGGGTTCGGCGGCCCTCCGGCCGCACAGGTTCAATAGTCATGAGATATTCCAAACACTGGCTCGCTGCCCGCTACCGGACAGGAGACACATCAACAGGCCAGCATGGCTGGCGGCTCAGGATGGACTAGAGTGTTTGGGGTGGTGCCCGTGGGCCGCCTGAACGAGCGATGGAGCTCTTGGCAGCGTTTAAAGCGCTTGGGGGTAGCGCCAGAGCTTCAGGCTTGGGGGCTTCGAGTGAATGGCTGACTGTTGGCGCGTCCAATGCGCCAGGAGCGATTGTACAGATATCGCATTCAACGACAAAGTCATGCTCGTCAGCGTGTGCGTCGCTGTGGTGGTGAAAACTGATCAGCAACTGCGCAAACACAAACATCGCTGCAAGGGCCGCATATCTGATGCCCTGCATGTCAATTTTCAGCGATGTCAAACCGTTGCGCACAATGCGTTTCCTTTGTGGCCGAAAGTTATACTATAGCGACACCACCGCAGGCAAAACAAAAAAGGAATGCCCACAAACTATCGACGCAGGTCCTGGGATTTGGTGCAACCACGCGAACGAGCTATGATCGCGACATGGTTCGCACATATCAAAAGGGGGATGTGATGGCGGCGTTCATTAAAAAATGGCAACTATGGATCGTTTATGCAGTGTTTGCTGCAATTGCTGTAGGCACACATGACGGTGAAGCCTTGTTTGCTTCGGGCGGCGATTATGCCGCCGGCAAATATGTGGTTTGGTCCATCTATTTTGCGTTTCTTGGCTATTCTTTTTACTGCACCACGCAGGAGAATTTCTTCAAAACACTTGGGGTGATGACGCAAATGCATTGGGCCCGCCAGGTGGGCATTGACCTTTACATCGGCCTGTTTGCCGCTCTGTTTTTGATGTATCTTGTTGAAGGGTCGCTGCTTGTCGTCGCGCTGTGGCTGGTACCAGTGCTGATCTACGCCAACATGGCCATTTTCCTGTATTTCGCGCTTAATTACACGGAAATCGTCGCGCATTTCACCGGTGCCTAACAAAAAAAGGCGCCCCAAAGAGCGCCTTTCTTAGCCAAAATGGTTGGCCCTACTCGGCGGCGTGGTAGCCCAGCACGGACTTGAGCTCCAGGAAGTCATTGAACGCATGTGCGCCCCACTCGCGGCCGTTGCCGGATTGCTTGTAACCGCCAAACGGGGCGCTCAGGTCGCCCGCGGCGCCGTTGATGTAGACCATGCCCGTGCGCATGCGCGATGCCACCTTACGCGCGCGGTCCACGTCGGCGGACTGCACCGCACCCGACAGGCCATACGGGCTGTCGTTTGCGATCCGCACCGCATCATCTTCGTCTTCATAGCCAATGATCGACAGCACCGGACCGAAGATTTCTTCGCGGGCAATGGTCATATCTGGCGTCACGTCCGCAAACACTGTGGGCTTAACGAAATAGCCTTTGTCGATGCCGTCTGGCCGGCCTGTGCCACCCGCCACGACGCGCGCACCTTCTTCAATGCCTTTTTCAATCAGGATGCCGACTTTTTCAAACTGCTGCGCATTTGAAATGGGCCCCATGGTGGTGGTTTCAGACTTGGGGTCACCGGTGATGACCGTCTCGGCCGCTTTGGCTGCGATGGCTGCGGCTTCGTTCATACGGTCGGCAGGCACCAGCATGCGGGTGAGCGCCGTGCAGGTCTGGCCTGTATTGCGCATCACCGAAAGGGTTTCCCGCGCCACCGCTTCTTCAAAATTCGCATCATCAAGGAGAATGTTTGCCGACTTGCCGCCAAGCTCCTGCGTTACGCGCTTGATGGTTTTGGCGGCATTCGCCTGCACTGCCGCACCCATGCGGGTTGAACCGGTTACTGACACCATGTCCACATCCGGGTGACCAGAGATAGCTTCGCCAACCGTCATGCCTTCGCCGTACACAACATTGTAAACGCCCGCAGGCACGCCTGCCGCGTCCATAGTTTCGGTGAACAGCTGGCAGCTGTAGGGCGCCACTTCACTGGGCTTCAGCACCATGGTGCAACCGGTTGCGATCGCTGGCGCCACCTTGCAAGCGATCTGGTTGATCGGCCAGTTCCACGGCGTGATCATGCCCACAACACCGATCGCCTCTTTGGCAACGCGTGTCAGGCCATTGTCTTCTTCAAAGGAGAATGTCTCCAAAATCTGCCGGGCCGTCATCAGGTGACCAAGGCCAGACGGTGCGTGCGCCTTGTTGGCGAGGAACGCTGGCGCGCCCATCTCAAGGGTGATGACGTCCGCCATCTCAGGCATGCGCTTTTTATATTCTTCGATTATGCGGTCGAGAATGGCGAGCCGCTCTTCCCGCGTGGTTTGGCTGAAGCTTTCAAATGCTTGCTTTGCAGCTGCAACAGCAGCGTCCACGTCACCCGCTGTGCCCAACAGCATCTTGCCGGAAACTTCTTCGGTCGCCGGGTTTACCACATCGCGGAAGTCAGCATTTTCGCCTTCAACCCAGGCACCATTGATGTAATTTTTGTCGAGCATTTTCATGATCATTTCTCCAACTCGCCTTTGGGGACAGGCGTAAAAAACTGGCGGCAAATGTACCCAAGGGGAGCACCGCTTGCCAACCAAGATTATCTATTGTGTGCGCGAGCTATTTTGCTGCCGCTTCTTCGCCCTCAAACGCACCTTTCATCAGGCGCGGAAAGATTTTGCGCCACGCGTTTGGCATCCAGCGCTGCAGACGATCAATCAGGCGGGCGTCGCCACCAACAAGAATGCGGTATTTACCACGCGCGACGCCATCCAAAATTACTTTGGCAGCGTCATCCGGCGTGGTGCGCGCGTTATCCTTGAAGCGTTGCTCCATCTCTTCCCGGTCCACTTCGCCGTTCAGGGAGTTTTTATGCACACCGTGCTTGACGATGCCCGTGTCCACGCCGCCCGGATGCACGCTGTGCACCTGCACGCCGGTGTCTTCAAGCTCGTAAAAAAGCGACTCGTTAAAGCCTTTAACTGCGTGCTTTGCAGCGCAGTAAGCGGCCTGACTTGGCACACCAATGATGCCGAAAATACTGCTGATGTTGATGACATGGCCTGTGCCGCGCTCAATCATTTTGGGCAGTACAGCTTTGGTGCCATGCACCACACCCCAAAAATCCACATCCATGACTTTTTCAAAGTCATCATATTCGTGGCTGACGACCAGATCAGAAAAGGAAATGCCGGCATTGTTAAACATGCCATCAATGGGGCCAATTTTTGCTTCCGCATCTGCGGCGGCCGCGAATACATCGTCTTTCTTGGAAACATCAAGCACGCGGGCGTGCACATTCACCTGCTTGGCCTTGAGTTCCTGTTCCACTTTCGCGAGGTTTTCGCCGTTGATGTCAGTAATATAAATGGCACAGCCCTTGGCCGCGAGCGCATGCGCAAGTGAGCGACCGATGCCGGATCCGGCGCCTGTAATGAATGCTGTTTGCATGGTTGCTCCCCCTACCAATGCTTGTTGAAAAAGTCAGCAATCTGCTGGATGGCTTGTTTGCCTTCGGGCACAATGCCTGCGCTCATGTGCCAGACATGATGCATCTTGTTCCAGACCTTCAATGTGCTATTGCCGCCTGCTTTCACGATACTGGCATGCATGCGCACACTGTCATCCAGCAGGATTTCCTCGCTGCCTGCCTGCATCAATATGGGCGGCAGGTTGCTGTGGTCCGCGAACAAGGGTGATGGTTGTGGGTCAGACGGATCGATATCCCCCGCATAAGCGGCGGCTGCCATGGCAATACCGTCAGGCCGAAGCATCACATCTTTTTTGCCGTTGGTTTTGATGCTGTCGCCGCTGCCCGTCAGGTCAAGCCAAGGAGAAATCATGGAAATCACGTCGGCAGGCTTGCGGCCACTGTCGCGCATGGCCAGCATCAGGGCGGCCGTTAGGTTGCCGCCTGCACTATCGCCTGACATGGCAAATTTGGCATCTGGATGCGCGGCGCGGATATAATCAATTGCGGCCAGGCCCTCATTGATTTGCGTTGGACATTTGGCATCCGGGGCCAACGAATAATCCAGCAAAAAAACGCGCGCATCACAGGCCTTTAAAAGCCGCCAGGCCAGGTCACGGTAGACCTTCGGTGACCCCCATACATAGCCGCCGCCATGCGAATAAAATAGAATGCGGTCCTTGCGGGTGCCGGGTTCTGCCACCCATTCGCCTTTGAATTTCACGCCGTCCTGCTCGGCCTCGACCGCCTCAACTTCGGTTGACTTGGGTGGCTGCGGCATGCGGCTTTCGGAATAAGAAAGAGCCTCATGGAAATTGGGTTCCGGCACCGGCTCACCGGGTTTTGCAAACAGATCGCGCCGGAACAGTTTCCGGATTTGGCGGCGTACCAGCCAGGCCCTGATGGACATGTATTTCTCTCCCCATTACGATCACACAGGCTTGATCACCTGAAACCTGCCATCTGCTTGACAGCGGACCGCGGCGCCATAGTAATGACATTCATTATCTAGTCAAATGATCGGACTTTTCAAATGTCGCTTAAAACACCAGTCACATTATATGGTGCACCGCCCAGCCTTTACTCCGGCAAAGCCAGAAGCTATCTGCGCAAGGCTGGCATTGATTACATTGAGCGACTGCAATGCCACCCGGACTATGCGAGCCGCATATTGCCGGCCATAGGGCGCTTCGTGATACCAGTGCTTGAGCATGATCAGACGATCGTTCAGGACACGACAGAGATCATTGATTATCTGGAAGAAAACGGTGATGCACCCATTGGCGTTTACCCCGAAACGCCAAAACAGAAAATTATCTCCCTGATCCTCGAGGTGTTTGGTGATGAAGGTTTACTACGTCCGGCCATGCATTACCGCTGGAACTTCCCGGAAGAAAACGACTATTTCATTTCTATGGAATTTGGCCGTTTCATGAACCCGCAGGCCGACGACGATGAAGCGCGCCAACTGGCGGGCATGCCCAAAGCCGCCATGCAAAAATATCTGCCGGGCCTTGGCATAACCGAGGATACCATCCCGGAAATTGAACGCACGTACGAGGACCTTTTGGCTGCACTGGATGCACATTTCCTGAAGCATCCCTACTTGCTGGGGGGCAAGCCAACTATCGCTGATTTTGGCCTGTACGGGCCGATGTATGCGCACCTGGCCCGCGACCCAAAGCCAGAGATGTTGATGAAAACGACAGCCAACCGCGTTTGGCGTTGGGTGGAACGCATGACAGCCCCAGACCTCGACAAGCCTGAGTTTTCAGGCCTGCCTGACGCGACAGTAGCGGGCGACGCAATCCCTGACACCCTGAAAACCGTACTGAAGCTGGTTGGGCGCGATCATGCCCCAGAAGTCACCGCACTGGTTGATTTTGTGAATGGGCATTTGGAATCTGGCCCTGAGGCTGGCTCGCCCGTCATTACCGATGCAACACGGCGCGTGCTGGGCCGCATCACCATCCCGGTAGGTGATATGGAGGTGCCAGTTGGCGCGCGTCACTTCACACTGTGGATGCTTCAGCGCGTGCACGATGCCTATGATGCGCTGGGTGACAATGACAAAGCTGAAGTGGATACCCTCCTTGAGGAGCTTGGACTAGAGGCCTATGTTCATCACCGCCCATCGCGCCGCATCAAGCGCGTAAACTATGCAGAAGTCTGGGCCTGATCTATCGCATTGATCTTTCCCTCCCATAATTTGATCGTCTCCCTGCTTTACTAAGCGGTGTCATAAATGCTTAACTGTTCTTTGTGGGAAGAGTTACATAGTTCAAGGGGGGACATGCTTGAACGTGCAAAATGGGAACAAGCTCAAGCGGGCCGATGCAACACGTATTGCGCTGATCGAAGCGGCAGAACGGTTGATTGCTGAAAAAGGCCTGGCCGACGTTTCAACGAGGGAAATTCTCCAGGAAGCGGGACAGCGCAACCAGTCTGCGTTGCAGTATCATTTTGGCTCCAAAAAGGGGCTGATCAGTGCAACGATCAACGAGCGCACAAAACAGATCGACCGCGTGCGCCAGGAGATGCTGGAGAAGGTTGGAGACAATCCTTCCATGCGGCAACTGATCGAAGTTTTGATCATGCCACTTGCGGATTTGATGCGCGAGAAAGCGGCTGGTGCCAATTATCTGAATTTCCTGAGCCAAGCGATTACGCAACCTGAGTGGGAACTGCGCCGCGTTCTTGAAGAATTCAATGTTGTTGGCATGTTAAAAGCCTATGAGCTGCTGGATGCCAAATTTGAAAACATGAGCGAAAAAGAGCGCTTAACTCGCCAATACGTTCTGTTCGACTTTGCCATATTGGCGCTCAATCGCTGGTGTCTGGACGAAAAACCCGAGCGATCTCTGGAGGACACATTGAAGTTTGTTATCGACGGCTCGCTCGCCCTGGCGAAACTGGATTAGAAGAAGTCGGACTGGCCGCTTGAAAAGCTGAAGAACGCACCAGATTACGCTTCAGTGCCAACACTCATTTAGGAACACCACCATGACATTGACGGTCTGCGGCCTCATTGGCTCGCCTTTCTTTCGCAAAATCCTGACGCAGCTGAATGAAAAAGGCGTTGCCTATGACGTAGAAAACGTTAGCCCTTTTGGTGCCGATGAAAACTTTACCAAAATGAGCCCTGCGCGTCGGATTCCATTGCTGAAAGACAGCGACCATGGCGACGATTGGGTGCTTCCGGACTCGACCGCCATTTTCCATTATCTGGAGAAGAAAATCTCCGAGCCTGCATTGGTGCCATCGGACCTTGCAGACTATGGCCGGGCCTTGTGGTTCGAGGAATATGCCGACACCGAAATGGCGTCGACGATCGGGCTTGGTATATTCAGGAAGATCGTGTTCCCGCAGATGCAGAAAAAGGCCCCGGACATTGACGGCGCGATGGAAGTGATCCGCGGCAAATTGATTGGCATTAATGACTATATTGAGCAATCCCTTGAGGGTCGCGAATGGCTGGTTGGGGACAGCTTCTCGGTCGCTGACATTTCTGTTGCGGTTCAATATGCGAACCTCTCGTTTACGGGGTATGTACCGTCAGCCGAACGCTGGCCAAACATCAGCGCCTTCATGCGCCGCGTCGGAGAACGCGACAGCTTTGCCGGACCTCACGTGAAAGCTGTTGGAGCTTTTGCCAACATGCAGAAAATTGAAATTGACCCGGCGGAGGGTCTTTAATGGCGATCGGCAAAAAATGGATGGTGTACGGTGCCACCGGCTACACCGGTCAATTGATCGCGAGAGAGGCCGTTGCAAAGGGTGAAAAACCAACCCTTGCTGGACGCAACGCAGACAAAGTGCGCCCCTTGGCTGAAGAGTTGGGATTGCCCTGGGCTGCATTTTCCGTTGATGACAATGACGCCGTTCTGGCCGCGCTCAAGGACCATGACCTGGTTCTTTCGGTCGCGGGGCCTTTCTCTGCGACGGCAGAGCAAATGATGCAGGCCTGCATTGATAGCGGCACTCACTATCTGGATGTGACCGGCGAAATAGCAGTATTTGAACTGGCGGCAAGCAAAGGTGATGCAGCAGCCGCTGCTGGCATTACCCTTATGCCGGGAGTTGGTTTCGATGTTGTTCCAAGTGACTGTTTGGCGGCCCATACAGCGGCGCGAGCGAAAGATCCGCAATCCTTGATGATCGCCATCAAAGGACTTGGCGGCCCATCACAGGGCACCGCCAAAACAGCGGTAGAATCGCTCGGTGCCGGTACAATGGCGCGCAAAGACGGCAAGATCACAACCTTCCCCGCTGGCAAACTGAAACGCGACATTGACATGGGCGAAGGACCCGAGCCGTATTTGGCTGTTTCCTGGGGTGATGTGTCAACGGCGCATTACAGCACTGGCATAAACGACATTGAAGTCTACTTCCCGAATGCTGGCCCCATCAAATCCATGACGACCCTGAGCCGTTTTCTGGGGCCTGTCATGGGCAGCAATGCGGTGAAAAACTTCTTGAAGAAACAAATTGATAAGATGCCCGCTGGCCCAACGGACGCCGAGCGCGAACGGGACACTTCGTTGTTGCTGGCTGTTGTCATTGACGCAGATGGAACCGTTTACAAAAGCAGGCTGGCGGCCCCCAATGGCTATACGCTGACAGCCGAATCAGCCGTAAAAAGTGCACTTCTAAAGCTGGAGAGCAACGGTGAACCCGGGTTCCAAACGCCGTCCATGGCCTTTGGGGCAGACTTTGTACAGACGCTTAGCGGGTGTTCGCTGGAAGACCTTTAAGAGATCATTCAGGCAGATTTAACAATCTGAGCAGCCATCAAGCCGTTGGTTGGCTTGCCATAATAATAGCCTTGCCCATAGTCCACGCCGATATCTTTCAAAAGCTCTGCGTGGTCTTTGGTTTCGATCCATTCGCCGACCGTCTCAATGCCCAACTCTTTGCAGAGCATCACCATCGAGCGAAGGAAGGCACGGTCTTCGCGTGACTCGGTGGCATCTTTGATGTAGGCGCCGTCAATTTTAACAGCATCAACACGCAGGTTTTTCAGGTATTGGAAGCCAGCTGCACCCGCACCAAAGTCGTCCAGATACACCTTGAAGCCAAGCGCCCGGATTTGTTGTACCACGTCACCAATAGCCTTCAGATCCAGGATGCGCGCACTTTCCGTGATTTCAAGCGACATAAATGGCGAGACGTCCTGATTATCCTCAAGGATTTTCAGTAGGTCTTTGATGAAGTCTGGTTCAGAAAGCGAGCGGCCTGATACGTTCACTGCAATCCCAGGAGCCCCACCTTGTACTTGCAGATTTTTTATCTTCTTTATGACCCGCTTGATCACAGCCCGATCAAAATCATCAATCAAGCCGACATCCTCAGCAAAACGGATCATTTCCCACTGGCTTTTCATCACTTCCGGAAGGTCAAAACGAGTAAGCGCCTCAAAATGATGGGTCGTCATGCGTTTCATATCAACAATGGGCTGATACACGAGCGAAAAGGCGCCTTCTGCAAGCACTTGCCGGAAAGCGCGCACGCGCTCTGATGTTTCCCCAATCAGCGTGCTGCAGTTTTCTTCAATTTCATTGATGTCGAAACCTTCGCCGTCGTCAGCAAATTGCTGCAAGCTGAACACCAGTGCCTTCATGCTGTCTTTGTCGCTCAGGTTACTGGATGCGGCGTCAATCGTTGCCGCACTGATTTCAACGCCCGTCGCCTGAGTGATGGCTGCGCTGATAGACTCCGTAGACGTACTGGTGTCAGTTTTGTCCGTAACAACAGCAAACTTGTCATCCGCCATGCGCGAAGCAGAATGACCATCATATGAAACTGACTGTAGATAGTGCTCGATATTGGCCTGTTGGCCTGCGTTCAATTCTTGGCCCGCGTCGGCTTCAATAACAGTTACCTGAACTTTATCTTCTGCCTCCGGGTCATCCTCCAGCAATTTTTCCAGATTGCTAAAGAATTGTTGTTTCTTCTCTTCTGCCACCATCTGACCCGTGGGTGACGTTTCCCGCGTACCAAGGCGTTGAGGCCGTGAAAGCACAACGTAAATTGAATTAGGCTCCGACGGCAATTTGGCGATAAAGGCACCAAATTTCTCTTTGCCGTCGTCATCTATTCCAACGCTCAAATTGATTGGCCCCAGCCGGTTGGTGCCAGTTAATTTATCAACGTTTTTCTTGAAAAGACCGCGCCCCTTAAGGTCCAGCAAATCCATAAAGTTCGTTTCATTGCCAGGGACAGCCAGAATGCCCAGCGTTGATTTCACCGCACCATCCGCGTTTTGGATGACGAAGTCATTATCCATTTCCAATAACAGGTCACCGACGCAAAATGCGTAGCCTAAAAACCTGTTTGGAACCTTAAAAGTCATGTGCCTGAACGCCCCCAAAGCGTGCCTGTTTCATCAGATGCAGCCCGATACCCAATATGCTGCTCTTTGCTCTCTTGTCATATTCTTGTTGTTTTAGGTTATTAAAAGGTAAATCCATCGTCGATTTCGTCGAATTTTTGTTAACCAATTGGATTTGCTCATAATTTTTTGCTGACATTTTTGTTTTTAATCAGCCGTGAATCAGTGCAGAATTTGGTAACGCGAATGACACTCTACATCGCCATCAGAAAGGGACTGCTGTGTTCAACGAATTTGAGAAAAACAATCGTGGCATGCGTGTAAACCGGCGCACGGTTCTTCGTGGTACATCGGGAATTGTCGGCACTGCTCTGGTAGCGCCATTAGTCAGTGCTCAGTCTGAAGGACCAGTTTCGTTTACCCATGGCGTGGCAAGCGGTGACCCGCTTCAGGACCGGGTGATCCTATGGACAAGAGTTGCCCCCTCCGACAACACCGCGCGCAATCTGCAAATAGAATGGCAGGTGTCTGCAGACAAAGAATTTGCAAATGTGATTGCTTCGGGTGGCGGCAGCAGCGGACCAGCGTCAGATTTCACTTTTAAAACCGATGCTTCTGGCCTCAAAGCCGACAGGACTTATTATTACCGTTTCACGTGTGAAGGCGTCACTAGCGAAACCGGTCGCACACGAACCCTTGCAGCCAGCGGAACTGATCCCCTTTCATTGGCGGTGGTGTCCTGCTCCAATTATCCACAAGGTTTTTTTCACGTTTACAAAGAAATCGCCAAACGCGATGTGGCAATGGTACTGCACCTGGGTGACTATCTTTATGAATACCCAGCGGGCGGCTATTCCAACGAGCGCATGACTGGAGAGTTTGGCCGAAAAGTTGACCCCAAAGGCGAGGTGATCGCACTTGATGACTATCGCAGACGATACGCTCTTTATCGGACCGACCCAGACCTGCAGGCCGTGCACGCGGCGCACCCATTCGTATGCGTTTGGGATGACCACGAAATTGCTAACGATACTTGGCGCACTGGTGCACAGAACCACAATGAAGGCGAAGGGCCGTTTGAAGCGCGGAAGAAAGCTGCACTTCAGGCTTACCATGAGTGGCTTCCCATTCGAGAAAATGCTGAGGCGGACCACAGTAAAATTTATCGGAGCTTTGAACTTGGCGACCTGGCGTCGCTGATCATGCTCGATACCCGTTTGGTGGGCAGAAGCAAGCCCCTCACTTACGGTGAGGACTTGCCATTGCGGAGCCTGCCCTTCCGTTTTGAAGAGGGTAAAACGCCCGTGTTCTCGCCAGATGAATCGGGCGATGGTGTCCGCCAAGTCCCTGTGCCATTCAAAGTAAATGGCGCAGACGCAGAACCCATTACCGATTGGGCCGAAATCCAGGCGTTGGACCCCAAAAATCTGCCCAAAGGCATAACCTATCTGCCTGACCTCAAGAAATTCAAAGATGAAATCCTGCCAGCTGCTGACCGAACCATGCTTGGCGATGCTCAGCAAAACTGGTTTGATGGCGCGCTTCAAAGCTCCACAGCCAGCGGCAAGCCCTGGCAAATAATCGGCCAACAGGTGCTGAGCGGGAAAGTCGGCATCCCAAACATTCCGGACGAAGATATCGATAAGGATAAAGGCAGCTTTGTCACGCCCGCACAAATCGCACAGTTCCGTGCACTGTCCGCAATGGGCCTGCCCCTTAATTTGGATGCATGGGATGGTTATCCCGCAGCCCGCGACCAGCTGCTAGCCAGCATAAAAATGAATGGCACCAATGCGGTTATGCTGGCTGGAGACACCCACAACGCCTGGGCATTTGATCTTGCGGATAACGAAGGCGACGCAGTTGGCGTTGAGTTTGGCACGGCGGGCGTATCTTCCCCTGGCATGGAAGAATATCTGCCTGTGGCGCCAGATAAGGTTCGGTCAGCCATTATGGCTCGCAGTCCAGAATTGAAGTTTTTGGATAGTCAACGTAGAGGATGGCTGGAGCTGGACATCACGATGGAAGCAATCACAGCACGCTTTGAATTTGTCTCAACTGTGCGCGAAAAAGCCTATGAAGTGGAGGCACCCACAATCAAGCGGGTGTCTACGGGCGCACACAAGCTGGATTAAATTTTATTGAAGCTGAGGAATGGTCGAAGTCGTTATTGACCGCTTCGACCGTAGCTTTTCAAAAGCCATTCACCGTCGACTTGCTCAAGCGTGAATTTCATACCGCTTCCCATCAGGGACGCCATGCCCAAATTGCGCCGCATCACTGGGTTTCCTGCGCTCGCCTGAATAACCAGCTCCGAGTTGGTGTCGACATAGTCGGACGAAACAAAGTTCCAGTTGCGCGGCTGCAACTGTGAAAACGTCATCATAGAACGCCCTAGTGACTGAGAGGCGTCTTCGGTTGGCATCCACATTGGCGACAGTTTTTCCTCCACTTGCGGTGCCAGCTGCATGCTTTCTTTGGCGTTCTTCGGAGAATAATAGGTCTCGATCTGGTCCATGTATGTTGTGAAAACGGCTTCGGGGCTCGAGCTATCACCGGTCAACACAAGGTTTTGCCAGCCTTCATGCTCACCTCCCATAGATCGCAAGTCCAGATAGCCGCCAATTTTCCATCGTTTACCAGCCCGCAAAAACTTGAATCCAAACGGAATGGGGTCCGGCCGCGTTTCATCTACAGAGACAAAGTATACTTTGGCAAACGCGCTGTCTTCGAGCATGTCGAGCTCGGTAATCACCCAAGTTTTTGGACCGTGCAACCATAGTTTCGCAATAAGACCACGCGCTGAATCCAGTGGGTTAGCACCACGAGCTGACGCAGGGCTCTGCTCATACTTGGCCCGAGTGTGCCGAAGCAGCGGCACCATGGCACGACTGTTTTCCACACTTCTGCGACTTTCGGAGAGTTTGGAGAACCGCTCAAAAAAACCGTCGAGAAAAATCTCGATGTCTTTCGCTGGGCCGGTAAGTTCAAGACCTTGCAAACTTTGCGATAAAGAAGGTGACGAAGGCACAAACACAAGCCCAGTCAACCCGAGCGCCGCAACGAGTTGTCTAAGCTTTATTCCCAAGTCTAACGAGTAAATTCGCACCAGCGAGCTCCTCTCAAACTCTTCCCCAAGGCCTACACCTCAGACATTACTATATTGAGAAAAGCTGGATATTGCTAGTGCAGCTCGCGGAAATCAGCGGCTCTCCAGGTCCTGTCTAATCTTTTGTGCAATGGCTTCAACATCTTGGCGCATTTTTGCTATATCAATAGTTGAGACCTCGCCGTCCAGCATCACAATTTGACCGTCAATAATGGATGTTACAACGTCTTCGCCGGTTGCAACATACACCAGGTGAGAAGCGACATTGTAAAGTGGGTCGAATCGCGGACTATCAAACGAAACTTGAATCAGGTCCGCGCGTTTGCCCGCTTCCAGCGTACCGACAATGTCACCCAAGCCGACAGCGTTCGCCCCCATGCGTGTCGCCATATCCAACGCTTGCTGTGCCGTTACCACGGTGGGGTCGTTGCTAACGCCTTTATGGATCAGTGCTGCCAACCGCATTTCTTGCCATAAATTCAGGTCATTGTTGGATGCAGCACCATCGGTGCCGAGGCCAACATTTACGCCGGCCTCCAACATCTGCGGGACCGGGGAAATACCGGCGCCAGTTTTCATATTGGATGTGGGGTTGTGAATTGGCCCAGCAAGCGAGCCAGCGAGCTTTTGTATTTCGCTGTCTGTTGGCCAAACAACGTGCGCAGCAACAGTTCGCTGGCCAAGCATGCCAACGCCTTCCAGCAAGTCGATTGGTGTCATGCCGTAGCGTTCTTGAGCCGTTTTGATGCCTGCCTGATCTTCTGACACATGGATGGATACCGGCACGTTCAGGTCACGAGCAGCACCAAACGCCGCCCGCAAATGGTCCAGTGAAACGGTGTAAGGCGCATGCGGCGCAAGCGCGGGCGTTATGCGCGGATGTTTGCCGTTCCAGCGTTTCACATAATCCACCCCGGCGGCGAAACTGTCGTCCCACCCTTTGAAACCGGGGCTTGGAAAGTCGATCATCGGTGCACCCACAATTGCGCGCATGCCGCAATCGACAACAACGTCCGAAATGACATCTGGGTAGAAGTACATATCCACGAAACTGGTGGTGCCACTTTTGATCATTTCATAGCAGGCGAGGCGTGTGCCCGCTTCCACAAGGGCGGCATCAACATAGCGGCCTTCCATCGGAAAAATATAATTCTGCAGCCAGGTCATCAAAGGCAGGTCGTCCGCCATGCCGCGAAACAGCACCATTGACGTGTGCGTGTGACCATTGACCATGCCTGGCATCAATACTTTGTTTGTGCCTGAAACGGTCCGTGCAGCAGCGAAATTACCAGCAATTTCCTGCTGACTTCCAACTGCCACGATGGCACCGCCTTTGACCGCAACTGCACCCTGGGGAATGACAGCGGCCCCTGGCTCCATCGTGAGGACATAGTCGCCATTAACAATCAGGTCGACAGATTGCTTGGATTGAGCAATCACGCCTTGCGACAGCAAAACGGCCCATAAAGCCACAAACATTCTAAGCATGAAAAATCCTTACATGATGAAAATACAGCACCGTAACCCGGCGGCGAACATGGCTACTTGTATCGCATTCAGCCAAAGTCCTCACAAGACAGAATTGTCATAGAAAGCTGCTTGTTAATGACGGCCATTATCGCGTAACCTCAAATTTGGGGAGAGATAAATGGACGAGCAACTAGGCGCGGCAGGCGCAGCGGCAATAGCTGTGGACCCGGTTACTCAGCTGATATTGTCGCTCTCACTCGCGTTCACGATGTTGACGGTGGCCTTAAGCCTGCAACCACAGGATTTTCGTTTTGTTAGGGCTCATCCAACTTCCATTTTTGTCGGGTTCATTGCGCAGGTGGTCGCCCTGCCGGCTGTGACCTTGCTGATAATCAAACTGTTGGACGTGTCGCCTGGATTGGCGCTGGGCATGGTGATTGTAGCTTGTTGTCCAGGTGGTGCCATGTCCAACCTGATTACCAAAATATCTGGTGGCGACGCGGCGTATTCCGTGGCTCTTACCATGGTGTCTTCGGTTTTTTCCGCCCTTCTCCTACCGATCGCTATTCTATTTTGGGTCAGCCTGCATGAGCCCGCCAATCAGTTAATTAACAACATCAATATTGACCGAGCCGCCTTCATCCAAAATACAACAACAATCTTGGTTATCCCGCTGGCAGTTGGACTTCTGGTTTCGTGGCAAAAGCCGGTTCTGGCTGACAAGCTTCAACGCCGCTTTATGCCGATTTCGCTTTTGATTTTGGTGGCTCTTATTATTGCCGGATTGCATGATAACTTTGACGTGGTGGTAGAGCACGGCAGCCGCCTGTTCCCACTCGTGATTTTGCATAATGCCCTCGCCTTTTTAACAGGAGCACTTATCGGCCGATTTTTCCTGCCTGACAGAAAGAAAGCACGCGCGCTAACGATAGAGGTCGGCATTCAAAACGCTGGTCTGGGGCTGATTATCGTGATGGCGGAGCTTGGTGGTTTTGGGGACGCTGCCCTGATGGTGGGCACATGGGGTCTTTGGCATTTGGTCGCCGGGTTTGGCCTCGCAACAACGCTTAGAAAGTTTGCGCCGCTCAAAGACGAGCGGTAGCGAAAGTGGAGGCTGACATGAGTTACGATTTACTGATCAAAGATGGCCTGGTTTATGATGGTGGAGGTGGGCAACCGTTTAAAGCCGACGTAGCGGTGAAGAATGGCATCATCGCGGAAATTGGTACCTGCGAACTGGACGCAGCAGAAGTGATCGACGCGTCAGGAGCTATCGTAACACCTGGGTTTATTGATCTTCATACTCACTATGATGGGCAAGTCAGCTGGGATGAAAAGTTCGAGCCAAGCGTCTACCATGGTGTCACCACTGTCGTGATGGGTAGCTGCGGCGTTGGTTTTGCGCCGGTGAAACCACAGGACCATGATAAGTTGGTGCGCCTGATGGAAGGCGTCGAAGACATTCCCGGAACCGCCCTTTCCGAGGGCATCACCTGGAACTGGGAAAGTTTTGAAGACTATATGTCTGCCATCGATTTCCCCCATACGATTGATTTCGCAGCCCAAGTGGTACACGACCCGCTGCGCGTCTATGTGATGGGGGACAGGGCGGTGTTTGATGAACCGGCTACCGCTGACGATATCGAAAAAATGCGGGACCTGACGCGAAAAGCGCTCGAAGCGGGTGCCGTAGGGTTTTCAACAGGCCGGTCGGATGTTCATCGGTCTGCCGACGGCGAATGGACGCCGTCATCAGAGGCAACGGCCGAGGAACTGTCGGGTATCGCAGCTGCATTCAAAGGCTTGGACCACGGAGTCCTGCAGGCCGTGAATGACTTTGACCTTGAGCGCGGAGACCCGGCCGCTTTTGACCGCGAGTGGGGACTTCTGGAAGACTTTGCGGCTGGCGCCGATGGTCGGCCATTTTCCCTATCCCTGATGCAACGTGATTTTGCGCCTAAACAATGGCGTCAAATTTTGGCTAAAAGCGAAGACGCCAAAAAGCGCGGCCTGGATGTCAATCTGCAGGTGGCTCCACGTGGAATTGGGGTGATTTTGGGCCTGCAGTGCACGTTCCACCCCTTCATCGGTTTCCCCAGTTATAAGAAAATCAGCCATTTGCCGCTTTCAGAGCGGGTGGAAATCATGCGCGACCCTGCTTTCAAAGCGCAGCTGTTAACGGAAAATACTGAAAAACTCGCTGGCGACGGCACCCCTATTCCACCAATCGCAGACATGCTTCTGGCGCAGATCGATTTTATTTCCTGCAAAATGTTTAGGCTGGGCGAAAACCCCGATTACGAGCAGTCGGTTGACAACTCAGTGTATAAGGCCGCTGAGGCAGACGGTGTAAAACCACTGGACAAAATATATGACATCTTGCTGGAGAATGACGGCAAAGAGTTTCTGTATTTCCCGATCTATAATTATACCGACCTGAATTATGACGCGGTGTTTGAGATGATGAAGCATCCGCAGGCCATCATGGGCTTGTCCGATGGCGGCGCGCACGTTGGCACGATTTGTGACGCAAGTTTCCCGAGTTATCTGCTTTTGCATTGGGCACGGGACCGCGGTGGGAAAGGGTCTATTCCGCTGGAAACAGCTGTCAAAAAGCTCACGTCGGAGCTGGCTGATTTCGCAGGCTTCACCGACCGCGGCCGCCTGAAAGTGGGCATGAAAGCCAACATCAATGTGATTGACCACGTACGATTGCGGTTGATGCCGCCCAGAATGGTTCAAGACCTGCCGGCCGGTGGTCAGCGATTGCTTCAGAATGCAGAAGGCTATCGAGCTACAATTGTTGGCGGTGTGCCGGTGATCAGAAACGACCAGCTCACCGGGGCGTTGCCGGGTCGTCTTGTGCGTGCAGGACAAGCTGCCTAGCGCGAAGCTTTTTTCGCCTGCTCCTGAGGGACAAAGCCGAAGATATCCCATTTTTCAATTAGGCCCACGCGGGTGGAATCAACGCTGCCCGGGTGCCCTAAGACCAGGTAACCCGTTAGTTTCCCCTCAAATTTTTTGAACCGAGTTTTTGCGTACCCCAAAAGCACGTACGGCCTGCCAAACGGCGTTTTTGCTTCAACACCGTTGATGGAGAACTTCCCTTTTTCCAAAAGCTTCAATTCGTCACCCGGCAAGCCCCATACCTGCTTGATCACTTGGGCTTCTTTATCCTCAACTTCGAAAACAATATAATCGTAGCGTTTTGGTGAGCCGCAACCCCAGCCCAAAACCGTTATTTCCTGGTCTGGCCATAATTGCCCCTCAAGCGAGTTGCCCTCGACCGTGGTTTGCACAGTGATGCACTCCTCGGCACGAACGGCACCACCCAAAAAAATCACCATGCAAAAGAAAATCAGGTTGTTCAGTTTCAAAAGAAACACTCCAGTTGATTTTCATCATATTGACAAAAGACGCCTGAAAATAAAAGGTGCCTGCAGGAATCCTAGTGTAGGTGGAGTTGATCATATGTATCCAGCAATGCGAGGCTTTGTCTTATTGTTGGTCGTTGCATTCGCAGGGCCTGCGCTTGGGCAGCAAACAACAGGGCAAGAACAAACTGTCCCCAATCGTGACCCCAGATTTGTCGACAGCACGCGTGGTAACATTCCAATTCCGACCAACCCTGAGGAACTGCGCGGTGTTTCACTGGAACTTTGGCTGAAATTTCGCCGTACAAACCAGAGCCTCTACCGCTACATTAAAGAGGCTGCGGAGTTTCGCGCCTACGCTTATTCCTGCAAGCGTCATGACCTGAATGTCAATTTCACTCAAATCAATGCACTGGTCAGCAGGCATTTGCAGCAGATATTGCTCGCTCATTATGAAGAACCGGATTACGCCGTGTTGGAAGACCTCTCGAAAGAGAAACAAGCCGACCTGATGGCCGATATGGCGGCAGACGTTTACGGATTCGAGTATGGCTATCAAATGTCTGCCCAGCGCACGCTGATAGAGCAGGCTGGAGCCACGACCAATAATTATTGTGTTCAGGCAGAGGACAATTATTACGGCAAATATATCTCATTATTGAGGACGGCTCGCAGAGAAATTGGCGCCGTGCAACAATAGGTAAAGCACTATTCCACCTGCGATAGTTGATAGGTTTTACGTCAAAAAAATGTAGCAAATAGTGTACTGATACAATAAGATTATAGGAGCAGAAGGGGAATTGGTTTGCGACGGGCGTATGCACAGGCCCACTTAGGTCGCAGAACAGGGTTCCTTCACGGGGGGTTCACAAGGGGTTCTGTGAGTTAATCTATGACATATACATATGAATATCCGCATCCAGCCGTTACCACGGATGTGGTGATATTGACGGTACTTGATGGGGCACTGAAAGTACTGTTAATCAAACGCGGGATGGATCCATTTAAAGGCAAATGGGCTTTGCCTGGTGGGTTCGTAAAAATTGATGAGAGCGTAGACACCTGCGCCGTCAGAGAATTGGAAGAAGAGGCTGGCATCAAAGATGTCTACCTTGAGCAGCTATATACGTTTGGCCGGGTCAACCGTGATCCTCGGGAGCGCGTGATAAGCGTTGCCTACTACGCCCTCATTCCAGGCGATGACGTGGAACTGAAAGCTGGCACCGATGCTGCAGAAGCCAAATGGTTTGATGTTGGTGAGTTGCCTGAACTTTCTTTTGATCATTCAGAAATTTTGGCCATGGCGCGCCAACGCCTGGCAGCCAAAATGGATTACTCTACGGTTGGATTAAAGCTGATGCCGGACGAGTTCACACTCAGCTATCTGCAGGATGTCTACGAAAAGGCAACGGACAAGCCGCGCGATAAAAGAAACTTCCGCAAGTGGATATTCTCCCTCAATGTGATTGAAGCAACCGGAAAAAAGTATTCAAGCGGTCCGCATCGCCCTGCAATGCTTTACAAGGTGATCAACCCTGAGGAAGTTCGCAACATCCGCTAGTTGAAATACTTCGGGAAAAAAATTAAGGGCGCCAGTGGCGCCCTTTTTTTGATCCATTATTTCTGGCTGCCATCAGAAGCGATAGCTCAGCTCCACACCATACGACCGGCGAGAACCAGGGTGAATGAAGGATCCCCCAAATTCTGGTGCCGGGATCACCTCTTCCAAATAGTTGGTGTTGGTCAGGTTTCGGGCAAAGCCCATCAAAGCCCAATTTTCACCTTGGATACCCGCACGCACATCGAGTGTTGTATAGGCGTCGCGGCGAGCGTTGCTGAAGTCAGCATTACCAAGTGCGCCTGAGTCGGGTCCGAAAATTGACAAGGCAAACAGCGGGTTAAAGATTGTCGCATTGGTGCCACCCTGCTGGGTGTGGAACCAAGTGGGCCCAACCACTGTCACGTCTGCACGCGCCAGAAAGCTATAATCTTCGTTCACGTCAAAGTCGAACTGTGAGCCAAAGTTCAGCGTATAGTCCGGCGTATATGGCGCTTTGTTGCCAACGGTATCAGGCCGTGACGCATTCGCTTTGATTTCGCTTTCAGTGACACTCACACCACCATACAAGGACCACCAGTCGGTCATCCGGGCGTTCGCGGCAAATTCGAAACCATACAGCTCCAACTCATCGATGTTGGAAACAACACGCAACAGGCCAAACGTTCCCACGAAAAACTCAAAGAACTGGCTGTCGGTCACGTCGGTATAGTAAGCGGCGCCTTCAAGGTTTAGCCGACCATCGAGCAAGCTTGATTTAAAGCCAGCTTCGAAAGCACTTGAGGTTTCCTTGCGGTAATCATCAGTGATGTTTGGCAGGCTATCGCCAATCTGATCCGCAAAATCTGAGATCTGATTGTTGATAAAGCTGTTGATGAAGATATCAACTGTCGCAGCGCTGCCCGCATTATTGAAACCACCCGCTTTAAAGCCAACTCCCCAGCTGGCAAATAGCGTTGTACTGTCAGATACGTCCCAAGTCAGAGAGAGTTTGGGCTGCAGTTCCTCAAACGTACGCTCTTGGTCTTCAATCACGCCAGACGGGTTTACCAGGCTTGAAAGACCAGGGTTTAGTGGATCATTGAAAATACCGTCGAAGTTGAGGTCGATAACCGTCGACGTCAAATCAGTCGGAACGAGGTTGGAGACACTGCGCTCCTCACGGTCGTAACGCAGGGCAGCCGAGAACTCCACATCGTCATTAACGTCATATTGAACCTGACCAAATACAGCATAAACGTTGCTGTCGAAGTCATCATACACAAGCGCTTCTGTGCGGTTGGGGCCACTGGCTTGTACCAACCCACGAATTGGATCCGCGCCGCTGTCACGGTTCAACGAGACGCCCACTTGCCTGTCGATATCAAGGAAGTAGATGCCTGCCATCCAGCGCAGGTCTGCGCTGTCATCCGACGCGAGCCGCAGCTCAAAGCTGAAGTCTTGCTGATTACGAAGTTGTTCTTGGATACCGTCACAAGTGGTCGGCGTATAAGGTCCAAAGAAAGACCCTGAAAAATCAGGTGTGAAGATAATGCCAACAGGTGACTGACCCAAAATTTGTGGCGCGGGCAGTGTTACACCTGCCGCGTTCAAGTCTGCCGTCGTTTGCTGACACGTTGGATCACCGTTAAAGAAACCGAATGCAGCGGATGTACCATCCGCGATCAAATCGTTTTCGATGTCACTATAAAGCACCCACCCTGTCAGCGTCATGCCGTCCATCTCATAGTCGAACTTGGATGAAAACTCGAACGCTGTTTGGTTGTTGTCCGAGACAATGTTTGGCTGGAACACAAACTCATGGTCATTCACGTCTTCATTTGCGAGCGGCGCATTTGCACCCTGAGCAAAGTTCGGCAGATGGAACGTGGCGTTAAAAGTAATTGAGCTGGCGTCCACTTCACCGTAGCGAATTTTGGTATCAATTTCGAGCTCGTCAGAAGGGGTCCAGACCAAACGACCATCCACATTGTAACCTTCAAATCGGTCTACAATGGCATCGTTGTTCTGGAAACTGTTGCGGAAGAATCCATCGGTCGTGCGATAATCAGCCCCTAGACGGAAAGCCAGTTTATCTTCCACAAGCGGGCCTTCAACTGCGCCTTGGATGTCAAAACTTTCATTGTTTCCGTAGCTGCCCTCCAGCTGCATGCCAAACTCGTTGCCCGGTTTGCTCGTGGTTGCAATGATAGCTCCAGCCGCAGCGTTACGACCATAGATCGCGCCCTGTGGACCTTTGAAAATTTCGATCTGGCTCAAGTTGGTGAATTCGCGGTTAAATGCGGCCGGGTTGGTCATCAATACGCCGTCGAGCACAAACGCAAAGCTGTTTTCAGCATCACGTGAGCCATTGATACCCCGGATATTCACTTGGCTGTCGCCAACCTCGGCGGCATCCACGATTGATACGCCGGGCGTCAGGGCGATAAAGTCTTCGGCACGCTCAACACCAGCATCCCGAATGGTCGACGCTGAAACAACTGAAACCGAACCGGGAACATCTTTCAGACTCTCCGACCGGCGGCGCGCTGTTACGACAATTTCTTCAAATGAAAAGGCTTCTTCTTCGTCGGCATCAGCGTCCTGGGCCAACGCGGAATTTCCAATAAATGCTGATGTTAATATAGCTACGCTAGAAACACCCGCGATAACGCGGGCGCGCGATTTGTATGAGATCATAGTCTCCTCCTCCATGTCGCGGCGCACTCGTCGTTTTGGTCCCTGGTTGTTTGCCTGCGATCAAACACCCTGGCGCTCGCGTCTCCTTAGAATACAACTCTCAACTAGGTCATTGTATTGCATCTTCAACAATATTGTATACATTAAAGACCGACACTGTACGACGGAGTATACAAATCGGATGTCCAAAGCGACAGAAAAAGCCTATTCACTCATTCGTGAAAACATCTTAAGTGGCACTTTTGCACCAGGTGCGCACCTCAAAGAAGGCGAGTTGGTGGACTTATGTGGTGTCAGCCGCACGCCTGTGAGAGACGCTCTCAGGCAACTTGCAACTGACAGATACGTTGTAACCCGCCGCAATCAGGGTGTGTTTGTGAATGAATGGACAGTCGACGACATCAACGACATTTTCGAATTGCGCGCCATACTAGAGTCGATGGTCGCGGAGCGGGCGGCCACCCACATCTCTGAAGGTCAAGTACAGGAACTGGGGAAAATTCATCAAGCCATTCAGGCCATGCTGGATGAAAACGGCCCTTTGTTGGTTGATTTCTTTCTGGAGCAAAATAAACGATTTCATGCCATTTTGCTGGAAGCGACACGAAGTCGTGCTTTGGCAGACTCGTTGAGCCAAATTGTACAGCCTCCCCTCATTGCACAGACCGCCAGGCAATATTCAAGGCAGGAATTACAAAACAGCAATGATCACCACCGTGACATCGTGGCCGCCCTGGAGGCCCGGGATGGCGCCCTGGCTGCATCTGTTATGAAAATCCACATCATTTCTGCGCAACGCAAATTTATGAACAGCTATGTAGCAAGCGAAGCAACTGAAGCCGCTGAATAAGCCTAGGCCCAGCCAGCCATCAGCCTTTCAATTACCTGTTCCGTTGATACCAGATCAGCATACTTGGCCTGCAGGTCAAACATATTCGCTTTGTGAACGACTTCGTCCCTGTCACCGCAAGCATCCTCAACCACCAAAGGTATAAACCCGTTCTGGATGGTGTCCAGGGCACTCGCCCGAACGCAGCCTGAAGTGCTGACGCCAGTGACCACAACCGTGTCGCATCCTAGCGCCGACAAAGTACTGGCGAGCGATGTCCCAAAATATGCACTGGCATATTGTTTTGTGACGATTACCTCGCCATCAATAGGCTGGAGTTCTTTTGGCGGGTCAGCAAAAGGATTGCCTTTATCGAAACACTTGAGGGCAGAGATTTTTTTATAAAACAGGCCACCATCGGCACCGCCCGGCACATATTCCACGCGCGTATGAATGACAGGACGCTTTGCGTCGCGGAAAGCCTTCAGCAGACGTTCGATCTGCCTCGCTTCCTGGTCAATGCCAGCATACAACGGTGCGGCAGGGTCGAGGTAAGCCATACACATATCAATAACCAGCAAAGCCGGGACTTTCCCAAACCCAAGTGCGCCGCCAAACCCTGCAGCAGCATAGTCTTCTTCAAGCGAAAGATCGTCAGCTGGCATTAAATGGTTCCGGCTTCCCGCATGGCTTCAATTTCCTCCTGAGACTTACCCAGAAGGTCAGCATAGACCTGATCATTATGCTCGCCAAGTGTGTGTGGCCCAGCCCAGCGAATCTCGCCTGGTGTCTGGGAAAGCTTTGGAAACACATTCTGCATATAGAGCTTTTCATATTCCGGGTGGTCGACTTTCACCACCGCGTCCCGCGCTTCATATTGCGGATCTGTCAGCATATCAGGAGCTTTAAAAATCTTACCAGCCGGCACCCCATGTTCATCCATAAGTGCCTGCATTTCATCGCTGGTAAAGTCCTTGGTCCAATCGGCGATTATTTCATCAAGTTCTTCCTGCACTTTACCCCGCGCCATATGGGTCGCATAGCGCTCTTCCTCCGCCATCTCGGGGCGCCCCATGGCGGCAGCAAGTCTGCGGAATACAGTGTCTTGGTTGGCAGCGATTAAAATATCGCCATCCTTCGTGGGGTAGGCGTTTGACGGTGCCACTTTTGGCAGCACAGACCCTGTACGCTCCCGGACAAATCCTTGCTCCGTATATTCTGGCACGACAGACTCCATCATCGCTAGCACCGCTTCATAGATGGCGCTATCGACCACCTGCCCTTCACCGGTTTGATCGCGGTGTCTAAGGGCCATTAGCGCGCCTAGCGTGGCATATGTTGCCGCGAGCGAATCGCCGATCGACAAACCAATCCGACTTGGCGGTGTAGACGGATCGCCAGCCAAATTCCGCATACCACCCATTGCCTCCCCAATAGAGCCATAACCTGCCTTTTTCGCGTACGGTCCGGTCTGTCCAAATCCGGAAACGCGGATCATAATGAGCTTTGGATTTATCTTGGAGAGCTCCTCATAGCTCAGGCCCCATTTTTCCATGGTGCCCGCGCGGAAGTTCTCCAGCAGAAAATCCGTCTTTTTCACCATTTCCTTCAGGATATCCTGACCTTCTTTTTCCCGAAGATTGAGAGTCACACATTTTTTATTGCGGGCAACAACAGGCCACCACAGCGGTGCGCTTTGGCCCCACTTGCGCATGGGGTCCCCAATCCCAGGCGCCTCCACCTTGATCACTTCGACACCATGGTCAGCCATCAACTGGCCGCAGAAAGGGCCAGCAATCAGCTGCCCCAGCTCGATCATGCGAAGGCCCTTGAGGGCACCAAAATTAGGGGCACTCGTCACTGTTTCTCTCCTAATGATTTATCTCAACGATCCACATCGCTATATTGGTTAGGAATCGTTCCGAAGAATTTTTGTATACAATCTGGATTGTGAATTGTATACAAATTTCGGCGGAGCACCCTGCTCTAAATCAAATCAGTTCAAAGGACGCACATGACGTCGACAGTTGAAATTCTGGAAGTTGGGCCGCGGGATGGCCTGCAGAATGAAAAAGTGGTCTTCTCCACCGCCGATAAACTCAAGATGATTAATGGAGCCATTGATGCTGGCGTGCGCCGGCTTGAGGTTGCCAGCTTCGTGCACCCAAAGCGAGTGCCTCAAATGGCCGATGCCGAGGACGTGATTGCCGGCCTGGATGACCGCAAGGACGTCACCTATATCGGGCTTGTTCTCAATAAGCGTGGACTGTTGCGCGCACTGGCAACGCGCGAAGATGGCAAACGCGGCGTTGATGAAGCTGGATGTGTCGCCATCGCCAGCGACACCTTCGCCGACAAAAACCAGGGCCAGACCTCTGCTGAGTCTGTCGAAATCACCAAGGACATGATCAGGCTTGCGAAATCTGAAGGCATGAGCGCACAGGCAACCATCTCAGCGTCTTTTGGATGCCCGTTTGAAGGCCGTGTAGACCCTGCTCGCGTAATCGCCATGGCGGAAGACATCGCCGAAGCAGGCCCGCGCGAGATCGCAATTGCCGATACAATCGGGGTGGGTTCACCAAAGCGCGTGACCGAAATCGTGAGCGCCATTCGGGAGCGTCTTCCGGACATGCCGCTCAGGGCGCATTTCCACAACACCCGCAACACAGGTCTTGCAAACGCATGGGCCGCATATGAAGCGGGCGTAACCACACTGGATGCGTCAGTTGCCGGCCTTGGCGGCTGCCCATTTGCGCCCAAAGCCACCGGCAATATCGGAACAGAAGACCTTTTGTATCTCTTGGAAGAATCCGACGTAAATACGGGTGTAGATCTTAACCAAATGATTTCACTGGCCAACTGGGTTGAAGGTGTGCTTGGCCGCACACCGCCTGCGATGGTGAGCCAAGCTGGCGGCTTTCCAGTCGCCGCATCATAATTCGAACCGAATAGTAACAGGAATTTCTCGCACCGCGTGAAACAGGGAGACTAAAGAATGCCTTACAGACTAGGCGTAGACGTGGGGGGCACGTTCACAGACCTTCTACTGATCGACGAAGAAACCGGCGCCACTTGGCGTGACAAGGTGCCCAGCACGCCGCATGACCCCTCAGTGGCCGTCATCAATGGTACAAAAGCCATTTGTGAGCAAGCCAGCATCAGCCCTTCTGATGTCGGGCAGTTCCTGCATGGCACAACGGTGGCCACCAACGCGGTACTTGAGGGTAAAGGCGCAAAAACCGGCCTTGTGGTCACGGAAGGCTACCGACAAATTTTGCAAGTGGCGCGTTCGCTGGTTCCAGGCGGTTTGGCTGCTTGGATTACCTGGCCAAAGCCAGAACCGCTCGCCGCGCTTGAGTGTACGGTAGAAATTGAAGAGCGGCTTGACGCCAATGGTGGTGTCGTGAAGCCAGTTAACAAAGAGCAAGCCCGCGCTGCGCTTGAAAGCCTGAAAAGTGAAGGCATTGAGGCGCTGACGATCTGCACGATCAACAGTTACATAAACGGTGTGCATGAGCAGGAAATTGGCGAGATTGCCAAAGAAGTCTTCCCGGACATTCCAATTTCATTGAGCCACGAAGTACTGCCCGAAATGCAGGAATACGAACGCGCTTTGACGTCTGTTGCCAATTCGCTCGTGCGTCCGATCATGGCCATGTATGTGTCGAACCTGAGGAACGAACTCCGCAAACTCGGCATGGAAGGCCGGATCAACCTGCTTCGTTCAGACGGTGGCCTGATGGGGTCTGAGAAATCAGAAGGTCACCCTGTGAACCTTCTGATGTCTGGCCCGGCTGGCGGCGTTACCGGCGCTCTTTGGTCAGCGAAAAACGCGGGCCTCAAAAATATTCTCACACTCGATGTGGGCGGAACATCCACCGATGTTGCTCTCATTGAAAATAGTGAACCGCGCCTGCGCCGTGAAACAAGTGTGGGGCACCTCACGGTTCGCGCTTCCTCGCTTGACGTGAAAACAGTTGGTGCTGGCGGCGGTTCAATCGCACACGTGCCAGAACTCACTGGTGCCCTGCGCGTCGGACCCGAGAGTGCGGGCGCTGTGCCCGGACCTGCGGCATACGGCAAAGGCGGAGAGTTGCCAACAGTTACAGATGCGCACGTTGTACTTGGTAACCTGCCTGAAGCTCTGCTGGGTGGTTCTTTCAAACTTGATGTGGAAGCAGCTCACACAGCGATGCAAACCATCGCTGACGCTTTGAGCGTAACCATTCAGGAAGCCGCACAAGGCATTATCGATATTGCCAATGAAAACATGTTCGGCGCGCTTCGTCTTGTGTCGGTTCAGCAAGGGTACGACCCGCGCGACTTTGCCCTGATGGGCTTCGGCGGAGCGGGTTCCCTGCATTCAAATGCGGTTGGCAAACTGATGGGCAGCTATCCGGTTGTCGTACCGGTCAGCCCCGGTGTTTTGTGCGCCACAGGTGATGCCACAACACAAATGCGGTACGAGCACGCGCGGTCTTTCAACCGCACCATCAAGCAAACTGATGACGCCGAAGTTGCCAAATGGCTAGCCGAAATGGGCGAGACAGTTGCGCGTGAACTGGAAGAAGAAGGCGTGTCCCGTGACGAGCAAACCATCACATTCGAGGCAGGTGTTCGCTATGCGGGCCAAGGCTTTGAAGTGGACCTGCCAATCAACATCGCAGACTTTGAAGCGGGTGATGGCATAGCAACACTGCAAGCCGCGTTTGACGAAGAGCACAAACGCCTCTTCACCTTCAACCTCGATGTGGTGCATGAGATCGTAAACCTGCGTGCCATTGCACTTGGTCAGGGCACGGAAATGCCAGCCATCAAAGTACCTGAGGGTGACGGTGATCCAGCGCAGGCCAAAGTCAGCGATCACACAATGTGGGCCAACGGTGAAAAGCACGATGCCGCAATTTACGACCGCGCGAAGCTGGAGGCCGGGGACAAAATCCTTGGGCCGTGCATTGTCACAGAAATGGACAGTACAGCAGTCATTTTGCCGGACCATGAGGGCACTGTTGATGCCTACGGCACCATTCTTATCAATCCGGTCGCGTAAGGGGAGGACGAACAATGCCTGCAACAATCCTTGAAACCAATACCACCCCATTTGAAAAAGTCGCGGTGGATACAATTACTCTCGATATCGTCGAGAATGCACTCAGAAACGCGCGCGAAGAAATGGACGCCACGCTCTTTCGCACAGCGATGAGCCCAGGCATCCGGGAACAAGGCGACGCCTTCCCGCTTATCGCGGACCGGGACGGCCTGATGGTCGTTGGCCAATTCGGCAGCTTCATCGATGGCTTCCTCAAGGGCTATAACGGAGACATCGAAGAAGGGGACATGATCTGGCTCGCAGACCCGTATTCTTGTGAAGGCGCCGTATCGCATAACAATGACTGGCTGATCATCCGGCCGATCTTTGTAAAAGGTCGCCTCATCAGCTGGGCTTGCATGTTCGGCCACATGACAGACATTGGCGGCAAGGTGCCTGGCAGCTTGCCGACAGATGCCACCAGCATCTTTGAGGAAGGTGTGCGCATCCCGCCGATCAAGCTTTATAAAAACGATGTGCTGCAAGAAGACATCCTGACGCTGGTGCTGCATCAGGTACGCATGCCTGAGTGGTGCCGAGCTGACCTGCTTGCAATTGTCGCAAGCTGCCGTGTGGCTGAGAAGCGCGTGCATGAGATTTGTGAGCGCTTCGGCGATGATTTCTTCGCATCAGCAACTGACGAGCTTCTGGACCGCAACAAGCGCGCCATGGGCCACCTCATAAACACTGCGGTCAGCACAGAAAAGGTCAGCTTCGAAGACTATATCTGTGATGATGGCCGCGGTTTTGGTCCATACAAAATGAAGTGCACCATGTGGCGCGAGGGCGAGAAAGTCATTCTCGACTTCGACGGCACAGATCCGCAAGCCGTTGGCTCAATTAACTTTTACCTGAACGAAAACATGTTCAAGATGTTCTTTGGCATCTATATGGTCATGGTGTTCGACCCGCAGGTTATGTTCAACGATGGCTTTTATGACCTTGTTGACGTACGCATCCCGGAGGGCAGTTTGCTGAAGCCGAACTTCCCGGCGGCCCTGTCGTGCCGGACGCACGCACTGGGTCGTATCTTCGATATTTTGGGCGGCCTCTTGGGCCAAGGGCAACCAGAGTTCTTGAACGCGGCTGGCTTCTCATCAAGCCCGCACCTGATGTTCTCAGGTTTTGACAAAGACAGCGGCGACTGGTTCCAGCTATTCCAGATCGGCTTTGGCGGCATTCCTGGTCGCCCATGGGGTGATGGACCAGACGGCCACAGCCTGTGGCCTGGGTTCACCAACGTACCCAACGAGTTTCTTGAGCGCTATTTCCCGATGCGCATCAAGCACTATACCTCGATCCCAGATAGTGGTGGCGCGGGCTTGAACCGTGGTGGCAACGGCATATTGATGACCTACGAGTTCCTGAACAAAGGCACGGTATCGATCCATGATGACCGCTGGTTCACCTACCCATGGGGCGTGAACGGTGGTGCTCCCGGAGAGCGCTCAACCAAGGTCCTGCGCCGGGCGGATGGGACGGAAGAAATCATTCCGTCCAAGTGCGACCGCATCGAGGTGTTTGAAGGCGACGAGCTGGATTACATCACCTGGGGTGGTGGCGGATGGGGCAACCCGCTGGAGCGCGACCCCGAGCTGGTATCGCTGGAGGTCAGCCGCGGCCTCGTGAGCACAGAGGGTGCCTTCGAGAACTACGGTGTGAAAGTGAACACGGATGGCAGCGTTGACGCCGCCGCCACCGAAGCAAAGCGCGCAGAGCTAGCGAAAGATCAAACCGAAGGCGAGATCTTCAACTTCGGGCCGGATATCGAAACGATCCGCGCCAACTGTAAGGCAGAGACGGGCCTTGATGCCCCCATTCAGCCACAGTGGTAAAGCAAGCATAGTTAACCAACGAAAGGCCGGGTGAATCCCCGGCCTTTTTTTATTGGTTTGGCAACATTGTTGTGTATTGCATCACCGGCGCTGACGAGAGCATTTCGCGAAGATTTTTCCAGTCACCTGACGCGACAATTCTGTCGAAATGTTCCAGATGCAACGCTTTGCTCTGCCATCGCTCAATCAATATGAACTGGTTCGGAGCATCTATGCCAGTCAGCACATGGGCATCCTCAAATCCTGACTCAGTTGTCATGGCCTGCTTTACGCCCGACATAATCCTGGTGAACTCCTCCAGACGTTCTGCACGAACTTCAAACTGAATGATCAAATATACCGGCTTTTCGTCTACATCCTGTGCCATAACCACTCCCCCAATGAATACTAGAAACAAGCACGCTCCGACCAAAATTCTAGCCGTGTTTTTCATAATCGGTATACTCTTTGGTGTTGATTAGTAAGACATACAGCGCCATAAACGCGCATTCGAGGGGCAATAGCGAAATCTGAATTTCATGAATGAAACATTAAATTGGCATGACCTTCAGTTGTTTGTTGCGGTGGCAATTGCAGGTGGACTTGCTGGTGCAACAAAAACAACAGGATTGTCGGCACCTACGCTTGGCCGCCGCATGACGGCACTTGAGCATGCAGCCGGCGGGCAACTATTTTTCAGACACAAAAATGGCTATCGACTGACAGAATTGGGGGCCGAACTGCTCGATCACGCCACAAAAATGCAAGACGCTGCAGCGGGCGTGGAGCGATGGCGATCGAAGAAAGACCCCACCCCAGTCGTCAAGTTGACCGCTGGTGCATGGACCAGCCGGTTTGTTGCCCAAAATGCTATGTTACTACCCTCGGGCACGAACTATCGAATTGTGCCCGATAGTCATTTTTTTGACCTGCGGCGACGCGAGGCACACTTGGCCATTCGCAATCGGCGCCCAACGCAGCAAGGGCTTGCGGCTAGAAAACTCGGGAGTGTCGCTTTTGCCCTGTACGGCGCGAAAGAATTGACCGAGAGTGGCCCGCCCACATCAGCTGCCGACCTTTTGAACACAATACCTTGCCTTTCATTCGAGCCAAGCGGCGCTGCAACAGCTTCTGCGGCGTGGCTGAAAGAAAAAACCGATAGGCTTGCGGCGATGTCATTTTCCAGTCCGACCCTTGTGCTGGAGGCAGCGATTGCAGGAGCCGGGCTGTGTGTGCTGCCATGTTTTGTGGGTGACCTAGAAGCGAGGCTGCAAAGATACTCAGAGCCCATTCCGGAACTGGAACATGTTCAGTGGCTCGTCAGTCATGATGAAGACCGACACCTGGCACACGTTAAGCAAACAGCAAAAGCCCTGCATTCAATGTTCAGTGAAAGGCGGGCACTGTTCGCAGGAGAGGAACCTACAGCTCCATGATACGGTTGATGTCTTTGGCGATTTCTTCTTCAGGGGTGGCGAACGACACCAGGATAAACAGGACCATGGACACGAGCAGCGCCAGAAACCCTGGGTGCATGGCGTACGGGAGCGACCAACCCAAGACCTGAAACGCCAAGTTTATCACAAGGCTGAAAATAATCGCTGTGATCGCAGCCGGACGGGTTGCGCGCTTCCAATTCAGGCCAATCACCACAATCGGCACAATCGCTGCAGCAAAAGTGCCCCATCCAAACGCGCCTAAGAGCGCCACCAATTGACCGCTGCCATAGTGGGCATAGAGCGCAAACCCGGTTGCAATTAGGGAAATTATGACGGTCGCCCAGCGCGCAGACGTTAGTTCCGCCTTCATTGCCATGCCGCGCACGGCTTTGGGGATATCATGGACAATTGCAGCTGCGCCAATGTTCAGGAACGCGTCCGCCGTTGACATTATGGCGGCAAACAAGCCCGCAAACACAATGCCTGCAAGCAAAGGGTGCGCATACTCTGAGAGGAAAACCGGTGCGGCCTGATCTGCCGCCTCTAGCGGTGTGAGCATATCACCAACCACCACGGCGCGCATGACAAGCCCTACGCTCACCCACAGCAAGACCGCAACCGCATAGCCAAGCATGGACATGGGCAGGATGATTTTATTGTCCTCAATGCGCCGGTTCATCATCATTTTCGTAATGATGTGCGGCTGGCCGGCGAGGCCAAATCCAAATAAGAAAAACCAACTGAGCACACCCACCGCCCCAACAGTACCAAAGGGCATAATAGCTTCGGGGTCATCGGCAAAGATGGTTTGACTGACTTCAGTCATGCCGCCGTCGAACACGTTGGCCGCGGTGATCACAACCAGAATGCCGGCCACGATCATGATCGAACCCTGCACAAGGTCGGTGTAGACTGACGCAATAATACCGCCCGTCACAGAATAAAAAATAAGGACCGAAGTCGAAATCACGGCGCACGTGACCAAGCTAATATCAGCAAACATGGGGGTGGCAGCTAAAAGCGCCTTCAAGACCATCGCCATCGCCAGAATTTGTGTCGCCATGTAACCGAGCACGCCAAGAAGAATAGTAACCCCCGTCAGGCCGCGCGCGAGCTCGCTGTTGTAGCGCGCTGCCACTATGTCTGGCAGCGAGAGCGTATCGCGCACTTCCGCAATCATGCGGATGCGTTTAGCGATCAGGAAAAAGCCAATAGCAAACCCAAATGCCGTGACTGTGCTCATCCACACGGAACTGAGCCCGGTGGAGTAAACAAGCCCCGGGCCGCCAACAAAGCCAAAGCCCGAGAGGGAGCTGGAGAAAACGGCAAGGCCAACAACAATGGGGCCCAGGCTGCGGCCTGCGACAAAGAAATCACCCGCTGACTTTGTTTTTCGCATGGCCCAAAGGCCGATCCCAATGCACAGCACCATGTAGAAAAGCACAGAGCCAAGAATGATCGGTTGCCGGAGCTCTTCCATTAGGACTCACCCTCGTGCTCTCGTAGGAGCGCTTCAAAGCCCTCTCTATCCTCGTTGGTATAGATGAACCTGTTGAACCCAAAGACGTAGAAGAAGGTGAGCAAAAGACCAACACCCCACACCGCATACACCGCCAGGGCAGAAGGCAGCGGAAACCCGGCAATGAAATTCAGGTTTTCCATCTCTTGAGGGCCGGTCAGGAAACGCTCGTAACTCATGTTGATTGCAAGCCAAACAATCACGCTCAACCCCAGAACAAGCATCAGCCTCCGGCGCATGCCGTGCTGCCGCAAGGGTGTTTTGAATGGCAACAACAAAAGCGATGCCATCGCTGTGAGCGTAGCAGTTTGCAGAATTAGAATCGGCGCAGAAATCGGCGTGTAACGCGCCTCGCCATCAACAGCGACGCGCATGGAAGGCACGTCAGGGTGAGGTGAGCCAGTAGCACCGATGGGCTCCGGAGTGAACACAATCCATAAGACACAAGCAATTGCAACAAGCAGCGAATACAAAAGTGTATTGATTGGTTTCATGATTTTCCCCAGGGCCCATTCCAGGCGAAAACCTGAGCGAAATCAAGTGACTTGCCATTGATGTGGGTCATTGAGCAATCAGCATCCCGCTGCTTCCATGACAAAAGGGATTCCTAACTTAAGACACTCATGAGGAAACAGCATGGCGAACGAGTCCACCATGGTAACGTCCGATAAAACGGCCCGTGAAATTTTTGAAGAGGTCTGGGCTAACCCAGCGCGTGCAAAATTCGGGTTTGGCGAGAAAATCGCAATTGTGAATGTGGATCCGCAAAAAGCCTACACTCGTCCGGATCTGTTTCCGAAAACGGCATATATTACGGATCCGGAACAAATGGAATATGTCAATGAAATCAGTTCGTTGGCGCGCGGCAAGGGGTTGCCGGTGGTGTGGACGCATGTTGCTTATATGGATAATGCGTCTGATGCCGGTGTGTGGGGCACGCGTACTGATACGCCAGACAGCTTGCAAAACATCAAGTATGGGTCAGAACGGCATGAATTTGATGACCGCCTGACGATCGAAGAGAGCGTGGATGCGGTTTACACCAAACGCATGCCTTCGGCGTTTTTTGAAACGCCGCTCGCCTCGTTCCTGACATGGCACAAAGTGGACACGGTAGTAATTACCGGCGGCTCCACCTCAGGCTGTATCAGGGCGACAGCGGTTGATGCATTGAGCCATGGTTACCGCGCCATCGTGCCTATCGAATGTGTTGCCGACAAACACGAAAGCTATCACTTCGCCAACCTGACGGACCTGCAGATCAAATACGCAGACGTCGTGCGCGTACAGGAAGTGATTGACCAAATCAACGCCTACAAGGACTGATGACACGCCATGAAGTATGACCCCGAGCATTATGATTATTGGCCCTACCAAAACCGGCCCAAGATTGTTTGGCCCGGTGGCAAAAAAGTAGCTTTTTGGGTTGCACCCAACATTGAGTTTTATGAGCTCAATCCACCCGCGAACCCACAGCGCAAAAGCTGGCCTCGTCCTTACCCAGACATAACGCCCTATAGCTACCGGGATCACGGCAACCGGGTTGGCCATTGGCGCTTGATGGAAATGATGGACGAGTTTGGTGTGCGCGGCTCAATCTCGCTTTCTGTGGCCATGTGCCAGCACCACCCTGAGATTATTGAAGCGTGCGCGGCCCGCAAGTGGGAGTTTTTCAGCCACGGCATCTACAACACCCGGTACATTTATGGGATGGATCATGCACAGGAACAAGCGATCCTGACGGATTCGATCAAGACCGTTGAAACTGCCACAGGCCAGCGCATCCGGGGGTATCTGGCCCCAGCATTGACGCACACCGAACACACCATCGACCTGCTCGCTGAAAATGATTTTTGGTATAGCTGCGACTTGTTCCAGGATGACCAGCCGCAACCCCTGAAAACCAAGTCAGGTAAAAAACTCGTTTCCATGCCCTACAGCCTGGAAGTGAACGATCATTATGCCTTCAATGTTTATGGCCAAAGCGCCCGTCAGTATGCAGACCTGCTGAAACGCCAGTTTGATACGCTATTGGAAGAAGGCGCTGAAAGCGGCACAGTCATGTGTATACCCCTGCACGCCTACCTGATAGGCCGCGCCCACCGTATGGGGCCATTCCGCGAAGTGCTAGACTATATCACGGGTCACAAAGATGACGTTTGGGTCACTACGGCTATTGAGATAGCAGACTATTACCTTAACAATTGCTACGACGATGCGCTCAAGAGTATCGAGGCCGCGCAAAGGGAGGCCAGCTGATGACGCTTCCTGAGGATTATCTGAAGTATCCGCATCGCAGTCATGGCATGGATCATGATCTGTATCCCTGGTCGAACCTTTTTAACCGCCCAACTGTACGTTGGCCGGGCGACAAGTCGGTCGCTCTATGGATAACCGTCGCGCTTGAGTATTTTCCGCTCACGCCAAATGACGGTCCGTTTCGCGCCCCCGGCCACATGGTGACGCCCTATCCGGATTATCGAACCTACACAACACGGGATTATGGCAACAGGGTTGGCGTGTTCCGTATCATGAAAGTTCTGGACGCACTTGGCCTCAAGGCCTCGACGCCAATGAGTGCCAAAATCGCTGAACGCTACCCAGCGTTACTGAAGGCCGTACAGGACCGGGATTGGGAAGTTATCGGTCACGGTGTTGATATGAACCATATCCACTATGGTGGCATGGATGCAGCGCAAGAAGCCCAACAAATCGAAGATGCGCTTGTTATGCTGGAAAAACATACCGGCTCAAAGCCCGTGGGCTGGTTCTCACCAGCGCGCAGCGAAAGTGAAAACACCCTTGAGCTGTTGGCCGAACATGGAATTGATTATGCCTGCGACTGGGTCAATGACGACATGCCCTATGACATGACAACAAGCGCGGGTACCATTACTGCGATGCCACACACGATGGAATTGGATGACCGGCAACTGATGGTCACCCTTGGCCAGAACGAAGAAACATATCAGGAGCAAATTCTGGCTGCCTTTGACTTGCTCAGAAGCGAAGGCAAAAGCCATGGCGGGCGCATATTGCACCTATCGCTAACGCCTTATGTGATTGGTCAGCCGTTCCGCATTTGGGCACTTCGCAAAGTACTGGAAACAATTATGGCTAGCAATGATGTCTGGAGTGCGACCCCGAGCGAAATCCTGAAAGTTTGGCGCGGGAAATAACACCCTGCCCGCTCAGTCGCCTGTCACTTCATAAATCTCGATCTTCGTGCCGCCCGGGGCGGTTGCAACAAACACATTGACCGACCCAACCCCCGACATTGGCAAATCGTTCGAAATGTCAGTCACGGGGTATCCCAGGTTTGCTATATACTCCCGCACTTCAACGAGGCCTTCAGCGGGAAACCTGAGGCGCGCCAAACCGCGATTAGGCATATCTGTGCGACCGGAAAAATCAGAACCACTCGCACCTTCAAATGCCAATAGTTCAATACTGCCTTCGTTTTCGCCATTCGGATGCATGATAGAAACATCCCGCACAATTTCGGTCGCCAAATTGTGAGGCAAACCAAGCACGTTGGGCCCAGCAGTTTTTGAGGGCGCCTTATGATCTAGATAAGACCGGAAGCCCATACCATCACGCCAGAAACGACGGGCATCCTCAATATCTGAAACGATCATGGTGGCATTAAACGCACGCGAAAATTTCTTCATATTCGGCCAGCCCTCAAGAGGGGGTTGAATCCTCTCAATGACAGCAAGGCGAACACCATCAAGGCCGCGCGGCAACCATTCTTTCACTACAAAGGGACCGAATGAAAATTGAATGGGCTCGCTTGCCCCCGTCCAACCTGCATCCATAAGGGCACGACGTGTCGCGTTCATGTCAGCAACGCGCATGTTGAAATCAAACAGGCCACCAGTGTCCCAGGATTGGCCATTGGGCCGAATATAATCGCTGGCCTCGCCATCAAACTCGATGAGGCGAATAAAGCCGCGCTCCGTGCCAGGGTTGCCAATGACGGTGTATGAAGCAGATTGCTCAACACCCCACAGCGACAACCAACCGGCATCTACGGTTCCACTGCCACGCACTTCCCAGCCGGCGATGGGAGCAAACTCGTTCACCCACGCCGAGGCGTCAGCCGTTACGATCAGCAGCTCGTGGTATCCCTCAGTTATGCGCTGAGCATTTGCTGGCACAAGAGAAACAAATGAAAAAAGGATCAGGCCTAACAGGTGCTTCATTGATCAAGCCACTTCCTCATTCTGTAGGCAACTTCAGCCGCAGCCACATCAAACAAATCGCCTTTCAAGTCTGGCCATTCCTCTATTGTAGCATTGTTGAACAGTTTGGCAGCTTCACGTGTGCTTTCTGCCAACATTTCATCAGGCACTGGTATGAACACGGGCTTGTCCAGCGAATTGATCGCTGCGTTTGGGTCAAAACGATATACAGCAGCAAAGCCGCGATTCATTCCAGAAACACCCGTGCGGACGCTCTCTGCGAACAAGGCAATGAAACGATCATCTGACTGATCACCACGCCCCTTCAAGCCCAAGTCCCATCGCTTTTGCACATAGCCATCCTCGGTGAAGTAGGGCCTGTCACCAGAGAACATGGCCAACCGCTTATCACGCCCTTCGACATCCGCGTATGGGATACCAGGTAAAATAAGCTTGCGCACACGTTCTGGCGCCAAATCAGCAAGTGCCAGCGCCACAAAAGTGCCGGTATGGAAGCCCATCATATCTACCTGATCAAGCTCAAGGGCATCCAGCATATCAAGCATGGCCGCAGCAAAATCTGCCATAGTGGGTGCTTCGCCCGCTGAGTCTGAACCACCATAACCGGGCGTGTCTGGTGCAATCACCAAACTGTCTTTTGCCATTTCCTTCATAAAGGGCTCGTAATGCAGGCCCGAATAGGGGCTCATATGAAAGCATACGAGGGGCAAGCCGCCCGCACCGGCAGTACGCAGATGCAGCTGACCATAGCGGCAATCGACATAGGACTTTCGAATGTCAGCCATTAGCTTTCCGGATGCTCAAGGATCAGATAGATCACGATCAGATTGCCGTCATGATCAAGGAAACCGAGCTCTCTACCTTTGCGACCATCTTTGGTCACCAAGTTACCCTCTTCGAATACTTTTAATCCAGCAGCATTGGCACGGTCCTTGACGCCATCAAAATCTGTACACTCGAGCACAATAGCAGAACGACTGGGCAATGGCACATCGGCAAGGTCAACGCCTTTCAGCTCTGTCAGGGCCATACAATTGGGTTGCTCTGAAGTACCCAGAACTGCAAAACGCATCTTCGCAGCACGGTCAATTTGGAACACTTCGTATGAATAGCTGTCTTCCGCCGATTCCTTGACAAAAACAAGGTCGAGACCCAGAACCTCAGTATATACTGGCAGTGCCCTGTCCAGATCACTGACTACATAGTTTGATCGCTGGAAACGAACCGGTGGTTTTTTGTCATTCGATTGTGCCATTGCATTCCCTTTTGTTATATAGATATACTTATATATCATTTAAGTGATGTGAGTAAAGCGAAGAGCATATGAACGCAGTGTTGGACAGGTTTGGTGACGAGCCGTTCTTGAAACGTACAACCATCCGGGTGCGGGACATGGACAAGTCTATCGCCTTTTATGAACGTGTGATTGGCATGAGCCAATATTACAACAACGAGATTGTGCTCGATCGTCACTTTTTACCCGGTGAAAAACCGGGAGACAAAATTCATCTGGTGATAATGAAGGGCAAGGACCCCACAATTGGCATGATCGGCCTGCTAAAGTGGATTGATCCACCACAATCACCACCACCTGTCACCTATGATTTTGACTTTGGACAACCGGTTTTTGTCGTGCAATGCCCAGACGCCAAAAACCTGTATGAAAATGCGAAGGAGCTGGGATGTAAAATCCGGTCTGCGCTTACTGAAACTGAATATCCAGCCGCCGGTGGCGGTACAGTAAAAGTGCGTTCAGTGGGGCTTTTTGACCCCGACGGCCATTTTTTTGAATGTAATCAACGCCTATAGATTTTGGGGGAAACACATGACTGCCATTATAAAACGCACGACACTCAAGGTTCGTGACATGGAAAAATCCATTGCCTTTTATGAAGGTGTTATGGGCATGTCTAAATACTATGACAATGAAATCACCCTTTCTGGCAACCTTTTACCAGGTGGCAACAAAGGCGACGTAACACGCCTTGTGATAATGAAAGGCGAAGACCCTGTGATCGGCATGATTGGTCTTCTCGAATGGTTGAGCCCAAAACCCGACGCACCAGAAATTCCGTATGACTTTGACTTTGGCAACCCCGTGTTTGTGGCGGCTGTCGAAGACGCAGAAGTGGCTTTTGAGAAAGCGCAAGCACTTGAGTGCGTTATTCGTGCGCCCTTGTCAGAGGCCGAGTATCCAGGTGCAGTTGGCGGGGTGGTCAAAGTACGCTCCGTCGGCGTCTTTGACCCCGACGGACACTTCTTTGAGCTTAATCAGCGCCTTGAGGGATAAAGCCCTCAATCTGAGAATTTAGCAAGTTCCTGACGGTAAGCTTTGCCGATGGTACCAGACAGAAGCAAAATCGTGCCGCTGTATAATAGCGGCACCAGCGCCATTGAGTATTTCAGTAGCGCTTCATCTTCGAACACTCTGTCCGTGAAAAACGGAACGGCACTTGGACCAATGATAAGTCCGGTTAGGCTGATAAACATATAGTATAGTGCGACTGACTGAGCCCGAATTTCGCTCGGCAAAATCGCCAGTAGCGCAGTAATGCCCCCCGCAGTAACCATCGTAAAGCCAACGTTAGCAATTTGCGACACCATGAAAGCAGCCCAAACATTGGGTAGCAGCGGGAAAATCACGCTGGCTATGACCAAAGTGGCCAAACCCGCCTGCGTAATGCGAAATGCTATATCCTTCTTGCCTTGCTGATTTAGCCTGTCCATCAACCAACCCCAAAACATGATAGACGTTGGTGCCAGAATGATTAGAAACCGGCCATTCCAGTAACTAAATTCAGCCGCAGTCCAGTCCCATGTCCGCTCAAACAAAGCGGGGAGCCAAAAACCAGTATAAGCGACGACTGTCATAGCGGATACCATCAGAGTTACGCCAAAAAGAGGTAACCAGTGTGTCCGCATATAACGCGCTGCGTCGCCAAGGGTTACTTTGTTTCCATCCGCCACACTTTGTTTGGTTTGCTTCCGGGCTGGCTCTTTCACCGTCAAGAACAAAAGGCCCAACAAAACACCAGGGAAACCCACAGCCAGAAAGACCACTTGCCAGGGCCGGTCTACGCCAAGGAACGCAAGTGTGGACAAGTCCATATTCTCTGCAAACAGCAGAATTTCCGTTACGATGATGTATGCGATGCCAGAACCGAGGCCGAGGCCTGTCGAATAAAGCGCAATTGCTTTTGCCCGGCGTTCTGGCGGAAACATATCGGAGATCAGGGACATGGCACTAGGGCTGAGAGATGCCTCACCAACACCCACTGTCATGCGGGCCATAAACATCTGAACAAAGTTTTTTGAAAGCCCAGATGCCATTGTAGCCAATGACCACACAATGGCACCTGCGGCCACGATAAATTTTCTTGGCTTTCGATCGGCCAACCAACCGAGTGGAAGACCCATTGTGGCGTAAAAAATGGCGAAAGCCAGCCCAGCCAGCACCCCCATTTGAGTATCTGACAGCCCAAAATCCTCTTTTAGCGGGGTCACCAGCAGGCTTAAAACCTGGCGATCAATATAGGAAAAAATATAGGCGATGGTCAGTAAAACAACCACGTACCAACCATATGCCGCACTTGGATATCCCTCAGACTGGCCGTCACTTTCTGCCGAGGTATCTTGAGTTTCAGCTGTGTCTGACATCGCATATTCTCCCCACTGCGATCAGAATTGATATCGCTTCTTTTTCTACTTGTTATATCTTTATCACAACTTTTACCAGTTTATTGACGTGCATCAATGCAAAAAAGCCCCCCGAACCAGAGATTGAGGCCAACAAAGGGGTTACCTGTAGGGAGCATGTGATGGACACATATCTAAACTTTTTGGGAATGGAGATCCCGCTGCATGACGTGCTGCGCTGGGTCCATATTATTTTGGCGGCCTATTGGCTGGGCGGCGAATGGGGCGTTTTTAACGCGTCCACTTTTGTTGCTGACCGCACCCTGACGCTCGAGGAACGGCGCCGCCATATGCAGACCGCGGTGATGATCGACATCCTGCCGCGCTCTGCCATTATTTGGTTACTGCCGGTGGGATTCCACATGGCAAGCAACTATGGCTTGTCGCCAGTTAACGGCGTGTGGGTCACCGTTGCGTGGGTCGCGACCGCCATATGGTGGTGGGCACTCATTTGGCAAGCGTTCAAAAATCGGGGGACCGAGAAATATGTCCGCCTAACCCAGATCGACAATAAAATCCGTTGGGTGCTTATTCCGGCGCTGATGATCGCAGGCCTTTACACCATTTTCACTGGCAAAGTGTTGTTCACTGGTGAAGAAGCCGGTCAATATTGGTTTGGATTCAAAATGGCCTTCTTTGGCTTTATCCTGATCATTGGCCTGTATCTGCGCTATGTGATGACAGATTGGGTCGGCGCCTTTAGAAAGCTTGAAGCTGATGGACCGAACGATGAGATCGAAGACCACATCTATGGTACGCTTCAGCAAGCACGCAAGGCAGCTTATCTTTATTGGATTAGCATCGGCACCATGGCCTTTGTCGGCGTTACCAAAGCATTCTGAGCCAAGGAAAACAGCACCATAGGGCAGGCCCAAGGCCTGCCTTTTTTGTGGGCTGGTATTGCAAATATTCAATAACAAAAGGAATCAATTGATCCTATTGTTATATCAATATACTATTTAAACAGAATCCAGCAGTAAGGAGACATCTGATGATGGGGATACTGAAAAAGGGACAGATGGCGCTAACGGGTGCGCTGGCTGCTTTGCTGGCGGGAACGACCGTTTCCGCTGCACCAATTGACTTAAACACACCGGAAGGTGCCGTTGCCGCCAACCGCAAAATCCAGTGCTCAACCGAGGATAACAAACCAGTCCTATACACGTGGGAGGGTTCTGTTTTTTCCCGCCGCATGGGCGAAGCTGACAAGCGCATGTTTGGCACGGTGGGCATGAACATCCGCACGTGCGTGACCGTGGATGGCGGCAAAAAAGGTATGGGTTACCGCCTGGTATCCAAAGAAATCCTGCTTTATCTCGACCCAAGGACTGGCGAAGCTCTGGAAACATGGGAAAACCCTTGGACTGGCACAACTGTTGACGTTTTGCATGTCGCCAACGACCCGGTAAACCAGCGCCCCAGCTTCCCTTACGACGATGACGGCAACCCGCGCGCCCGTTGGTTTGCCCGGAACCAGGGAGAAAACTGGTTTATGACGGCACCAATTCCCTTGTTTTACCACAACGAGCTCGGCGGCGAGTACCAGCAGTATGTGGGCGGCGCATACCATGCGACCGAACTGTTTAACTTCATGGGAGACCTCGACAGCCTGACCAGCGATCAGACAGATACCGCCAAAGCAAAAGTGGGCTGGGTGCGGATTTCTGATTGGCTCCCTTGGATGGAAATGCAGGGTCGTGAAGGTATCATTTACATTCACGCGGCTGGCCAGAAAGTGGATAGCTGGGATCAACTGCCCGACGTTATGAAGCGCTATGTTGCAGAAAAAGAGCCAACTTACACGGCACCGCCCCCAGGTGATGATGATCGCCCCAACGAAACCAGCTGGACTTACTTCAAAAGGAAAATTGAAGGCGGCAAGTTTCCACGTGGCGGTCATAACTAGTCTCGGCTAAGACATAACTATGGCACAAACCCTGTTCGATAAATTGTGGGATGCGCATGTCGTTACCGACCTCGGCGACGGCAGCGCCCTACTCTATATCGACAGGGTGTTTATCCATGAGCGCACCGGCAGTGTCGCGCTCAAATCACTTCAGGAAAGCGGTCGAAAAGTTCGCTTTCCTGCCCACGCGTTTGGCACCATGGACCATATTGTCGATACCATCGAAGGTCGTGACGACAATACAATTATGCCAAGCGGAAGAGAATTCATTGAAGCCATGCGCGACGGTTGCGAGTGGGCGGGCATACGACTATTCGACGTCAATGACAGCGACCAGGGCATTGTTCATGTCATTTCTCCGGAGCAAGGCATCGTCCTACCGGGCCTGAGCCTGGTTTGCCCCGACAGCCACACCTGCTCACAAGGGGCTTTTGGTGCCCTCGCGTGGGGCATAGGGTCTACCGAGGCAGAACATGCTTTAGCAACATCCACGCTCAGGGCAATCAAACCAAAAACTATGCGCATACACATTAGTGGCGTATTGGACAAATCCCTTACAGCAAAAGATGTGATCATGCACATAATCGGGGAATTGGGTGCCGCTGGCGGCAGCGGATACGCTATTGAATTTTGCGGCCCGGTCGTAGATGCCATGGACATGGAAGCCCGCATGACTTTGTGCAACATGGGCGTTGAACTTTCTGCCTTCACGGCGCTCATTGCGCCAGATGAAAAAACCATCCAATTTCTTCGCGGGCGACCGTACGCGCCTTCTGGTGAGGCCTGGGCAAACGCTGTCGATGCTTGGGCGTCTCTCAAATCAGATGCTGACGCCTGCTTTGACAAACAAATCGAAATCAACATCGATACACTCTGCGAAACCGTGACTTGGGGCACTAGCCCAGAGCATGCACTGCCAATTGATGGTTTTATCCCAGAGCCGACAGGAGAAAGTACGGCCAAAGCCCTTGCTTATATCGGCTTGGAGGCTGGTTCAGCCATTCGCGGCACGCTAATAGACGGCGCATTCATTGGGTCTTGCACTAATGGGCGCCTCTCAGATTTGCGCCGCGCCGCTAACATACTAAAGGGGCACCATGTTGCACCCGGTGTGAAGGCCATTTGTGTGCCAGGCTCCATGGCAGTAAAGGCGGCGGCAGAATTGGAAGGCATTGACCGTATTTTCAAAGATGCGGGTTTTGAATGGCGCCTGCCGGGTTGCTCAATGTGTTTTTTTGCTGGCGGCGAAAGCTTTGGTCAAAGGGCGCGTGTGATTTCCACCACAAACCGAAACTTTGAAAACCGTCAAGGCCCCCGAACAAGGTCTCATCTTGCAAGCCCAGCAACAGTTGCTGCGTCCGCCATTATGGGACATATCGCCAGCGTGAGCGATATTGACGAGCGTTCATCAGATCAGCTGATGTCCGCAGGCGGCCGGTGACATGGAGAAATTCACACGCATATCAGCGATTGCTGCACCTATTGTTCGTGAAAACATAGATACCGACATCATCATTCCGTCACGCGAAATGAAACACGTTTCGAAAAAAGGCCTGTCTGACGGCCTATTTGCAGGATGGCGGTATAGCGACATGGACGCACGAACGCCTGAACCGGATTTCGTTTTGAATGACCCGGCCTATCTCGGTACACAAATATTGATTGTTGGCGAAAATTTTGGCTGTGGATCGTCACGTGAACACGCTGTGTGGGCACTAGCAGAATACGGCATTCGCGCAATTGCAGCGCCCTCTTTCAGCGCAATTTTTCGAAGCAATTGCATTCAAAACGGTGTGCTTCCGATTGCCGTGGATAAAACCGAAATCGGCCGATTGGCAGAGCAAGCTGTTGGGGGCTCAAACGGAATCTTTACGGTTGATTTGCTTGAGCAGAAAATATTAATGCCAAGCGGCGAAAAGCTGACTTTCGACATCAGCCAACAGGATCGCCAATCGCTCATTGATGGACTGGATCCAATTGACCGAACTTTGCAGCTTTCTGACCAGATTAGCGCCTTTGAGGCGTCCAGGATTGGCGCCAATCCATGGGTGGACTTGCGGGTAAAACCCTAACGGTAGGTGACCCCACCTACCGCCTCACCCAACGCCCCGCGAAACAAATGAAACTCAACGCTCTCCCAAATCGGGGCCTTGAAATAAGGATCTGCCTCCAACCATTTGCGGGCTTGTTCTTTGTCTTCAGTTTTATAGATGAGTGTGGAACCGATGAGTGTTTTGCCGTCATCATCAAACACCGGACCCGCCACCAATATATGCTCGAGTATAGATTCAACGTGATCGAGATGACCCAACATATGCTCTTCTCTCGCGGCTTGAGCTTCTGGCCCCGACTTGTCTTTGCATACGGCCATAACAAACAGTTTTCGGTTGACGTCAGCATCGCTCATCTGAATTCCTTTCCAAACTATGCAGCAGGCAAATAGCCGTGCGGATAGCCTTTTGGTAGTCCGGCATCTGGCGTGAAACCATAAAGCGGCTCACCTGGAAGCGCTTCTTCAACAATTGACCGAACTGCCAACAGTCTTTCCAAGTCAATGCCAGTTTTAAGGCCCATGCTATCGAGCATGTAGACTAAATCCTCTGTCACTATGTTTCCGCTCGCACCCGGTGCAAACGGGCAGCCACCTATACCGCCCAAGGAGGCATCCAGTGTCGTAATTCCAACCTCGAGGGCTGCCATGACGTTCGCAAGACCAACACCGCGTGTATTGTGGAGATGCAATCCAGTCAACTTGTCGTCACCAACAGCGGCCTTCACCGCCTTAGTCAAGCGCTTAACCTGTCCCGGATTTGCATAGCCGGTGGTGTCTGACAGTCCTACTTCGCTGCAGCCCCGCTCCATCAAAGCCTCCGCCAAACGCACCACAACATCTTCCGCAATCGGGCCTTCAAGTGTGCATCCAAATGCCGTCGACAACCCGCCCTCAAAAACTGGCCGTTCACTTGCAGGCAAACTGTTAATCAACTCAACAATGCGCGAAACTTCATCCAGCATTTGCGCGTGCGTACGACGGACATTCTTCAAACTGTGGGTTTCACTAACGCTCAGGGGTATAGTGATTTTGTCCGCACCGGCTTTCACGGCGTTTTCCGCACCCCTAAAGTTAGGGACCAAAACGGCAACGGTCAGGTTTGGAATGGATTTGGCGAACCCGACCAGTTCAGCCGTATCCGCAAGTTGTGGCAGGATTTTCGCCGGTACGAATGACCCAACTTCAATTTCCGGCACACCAGCAGCAGCCTCTGCAGCCACCCAGGCCTTTTTAGCCTCCAGCGGCATAATGCGATCAATGCTTTGAAGACCATCCCGAGGCCCTACTTCGCTGATTTCAATATCAATACCAGGCGCCATTCCAATGCAACTCCCACCCCTGAATTCGGGGCTAATATCTACTCGTATTGGTTCATTGTCACGAATTTCAGGTTGAACCAATCTTTTAATTGCTCTATTGATATAACAATTGAGGTTTTGCGATCAAGTGACAATTTGACGTGCATTCCAAGGGGACGGTGCATGGCACCGTGGAATGAAGGGGCACTATGACAGCCAAACAAAAACTGCCGTTATCCGGCATCAAAGTGATCGAATTCACCCACATGGTAATGGGGCCAACTGTTGGCGTCATGTTGGGTGACCTTGGTGCTGATGTTATCAAAATAGAACCCACTAAGGGTGACAATACACGCCGGTTGGTTGGTGCGGGTGCGGGATATTTCGCCATGTATAACCGCAACAAACGCAGCATCTGCCTGGACATGAAGTCGGATGAAGGCAAGGACATCGCCCGGTCATTAATAAAAGATGCCGATGTGGTGATTGAAAACTTCAGGCCCGGCGCAATGGATAAGTTGGGCTTTGGTTACGATGACCTTAGCGCACTTAATGATCGGCTGATTTATTGTTCTGAAAAAGGATTTCTGGCCGGGCCTTACGAGGAACGCACAGCTCTTGATGAAGTTGCGCAGATGATGGGGGGCCTTGCCTACATGACCGGTCCACCCGGCAGGCCACTAAGGGCTGGCTCAAGCGTGATTGATGTTGCTGGTGGCATGTTTGGCGTAATCGGTATTTTGGCTGCCATTGAAGAACGCCACCGTACAGGCAAAGGCCAGTATGTAAAAAGCTCACTGTATGAAACAACGGCTTATCTGGTAGGCCAGCATATGGCGCAATATGCCGTGACTGGAACACCCGCACAGCCAATGCCTGCACGCATTTCAAGCTGGGCCATTTATGATGTGTTTGATACTGCGGACGACGATCATGTTTTTGTCGGTGTTGTCAGCGATACCCAGTGGGTAGTGTTTTGTGAGGCATTTGGCTTGCATGACCTGGCGGACAACCCGGAATATGCCACAAACCCAGAGCGAGTAAAAAGACGCGACACATTGATGCCAAAAGTGCGCGAATTATTTGGAAAGTTCACGAAACCTGAGTTGATGGCAAAGCTCGAGAAAACCGGTTTACCTTTCGCGCCGATTGCCAAGCCACAAGACCTTATTGATGACCCGCATCTTAATGCGGCAGGCGGCATGCTTGAGGTCACTCTTGATAACGGAACCAGGGCAAAACTGCCTGCCATGCCGCTAGAAATGAACGGCGAACGCTTGGGCTTGCGAGAAGACCTTCCAGGAATTGGTGAACATACTGCCGAAGTTCTGAAGAGCCTTGGATACAGCGATTTCGATGTGGAAAAACTTGGCGCCACCGGCACGATCCGGTGCGGCAAATGAATGAACGGAGACCCTCTTTAGCGTCAATTGCCGCCGCTGCCGCGTTGGACCGGCCGCGTTATTTCGAAGACCCAAAGGTCGACGATTTACTGGCATTGCTCCTTGAAGTAGCCGAGGAAAACTGTGTGCTTGTCGACAGGTTAAAAACGGCGGAACTACTTTCACCTGGCCTATCAAACAAAATTGATGAACTTGCGCTGACTGACGAAGAAACGGCGGACCGACTTGCTGATCACAGTCAGAGACTGAATGCACTAATGGCGAAAGTCGCAAACATTATCGAGTAACCGCCTATTTATGGCTTCTGCGCGGTCACCACATACCACTTCAGCGGACCATCAAGCTGATCGAGATAATGAGCTTTCACATGGTCTCTTCCAAAGCCGCTTTTCACCAGCAACTCCGGCACATTCGCTGACGCATAATCAAGCCAAAAGGGTTCGCCGTTGTTCTCTTTTTGCCATTCAGACAAAAACTGAATGAAGGGCGGCAACATATCGAGCTGCACAGCAACATCCTGATGAAGGCAAAGGCCGCCGGGTGCCAACACCCGCTCGCACTCCCTCATGATCACCCGCTGATGACTGGCTTCTGTTTCGTGCAACATATTATGTGAAACGATCAGATCAAACTCGTTATCCGCATAAGGAAGGTCGCCAGCATCGGCCAGTTGAAACTGTATATTTGCACCCAGCGTATCTGACCTTTTCTTGGCGTATCGCAGCATGGCAGGCGAAACATCCACCGCATGGATCTCGGCACTCGGAAACGCTTCAGGGTAGTAGGTTGTTTGTGCTCCTGCCGAACACCCCAGCTCCAGAACTTTTCTGGGCTTTAACCCGGGGAACTCTTCACAAATGAAATTGATGATGCGCTGCGCTTTAGAGTCTTTCGCGCCAATGTTTTGCCCCATGGCATAGATATTGCCGCCCATCTCATACAAAAGACCCGCACCCAAGTCGCCGTCAAATCGGTCCAGCAAGTAGCCGCCCGGCTGGCAATGAATATCAGCCTGAGCGATATAGCCCGGCGCAGAAAAATCGACTGGTTCGACCAGGGAAGCATTGCCGGGCAAAGCCTGTGAAGCCTCTTCAATACGGTCATAGTCAGCATCGATTTGGTTCGAAAGCATTGTCCACATTCGATGTTGCGCCGCCCGGTTTACGCTGGACCATAATCTATATTGCGGCGTATCTTTCAGTTCATTCCGAAAATCCTCAGCGTGCTTGACTGGACGACCAAGTCGTTCCTCCGTGCGCGGTTTGACATTCGTTTCATATGACTTCATCAGTGCAGGTTGCAGCACGCCGCCAACCGCGCGCTTTAAAGCTAACACGGCCAAACGCCTGCTCATGCCGTCATGATCGGTTTGAGGCATCAGGTCATGGGTAAGGTCACGTGACACAACTGGCTCCAACATTTGGCATTGCTTAGTTGTTATAGATATATAACAATATAAGCATGTTCGCCAATATTTATTGGTGCTGGGGGAACGGATGACGCTCAAAAAAACATTTGTATGGGGTTGGGGCCTTGGATCGATAGGCCTTGCGGTCGTGCACAACACGCTCAATGTACTGCTAATGGCGTATCTCATTCGCGTCGTTGGCATAGAGCCGGCACTTGCTGGCACCATTGTTTTAGCGACAAAACTTGTCGACGTACTCACAGACATGCCTGTTGGCTGGCTCTCAGATCGCACGCATTCGAGGTTCGGGCGCAGAAGACCGTTCATGCTTGCTGCCGCGCTCATTACACCGGCCGCTGCGTACCTGCTGTTCACAGCAGGCCCCGGTGGGCAGACCCAAGCGATTATCAGCTTATTGCTTTTGAGTGCGGTAGGATACACCCTCTTCAATGTTCCCTACCTTTCCATGCCGGCAGAGATGACCAAAAGTCCGGACGTTCGCACTCACATGGTTGGGATTCGTTCCAGCGCAATTGCCCTCGGAACGTTATTTGGCATTTCGGCTGCACCCATCATTGTGGGCCAACTTGGCGGCGGTGCAGCCGGTTACAATAGTCTGGCACTTATTATGGCCGGCGCCATCTTTGTTGCCTTTTTCGGGAGCTTCACAAGTCTCAATGGCGCCCCTGATCACGCTGCAGGCGATCCACCCTCAGCTCTATTGCAACAACTGAGGTCAATCATCAAAGGTCGCAGCTATCAGATGCTTTTGGCCATCAAAATTCTGCATTTGTTGGGACTTGCGGTCGGTGCTGGCAGCCTGCTGTTTTTCTTCACAGGTGCCCTGAAGTATGACGCAACAATGCTGGGCCTATATGGCATGGTTACCACCCTCACCTGGACAATCGTCATGCCGCTCTGGACTTGGCTTGCCAATAGGATCGGCAAGCGAAAAGGTTACATGCTGGCGACGGCCCTCTATACCATCGTGACGCTGACGTGGTTGCTGGCAGAGCCCCAGGAACCATTCGCCCAACTATACGGCCGCGCGTTCATGTTCGGTATTCTTTCGGGTGGCATGCTGTTGATGGGCAACGGCATGCTGCAAGACATTATGGATGATGATTTCCGCAAAAACGGCGAACGCAGGAACGGTGTTTTTGCCGCGAGCTACAGCCTCACTGAAAAAATCACCTCCGGTCTGGCGGCACAAATTCTTGGATTCATTCTGGCCTATACTGGCTATCAGCGCGGTGCGGAGGAACAATCGCCTGATGCGATTAGCGGCCTATACTTCTCAGTTGGTTTTGTGCCCGCAATTTGTATGGGGGCCAGCTTGTTGTTCATCTACTATTACACGCTTAGTGAAGAAGACCTGAGAAGCTGAACATCGCAAATTGGTCAATCATCGCCTGAGACATGAACAATTTGCTTGCCAACGTTCTTGCCTTCATACAGCCGCATAAGCGCAGTTGGCATCATCTCGAGGCCGTCAAGCCGGTCTTCCTGATACGTAAGCTCGCCGGCCGCAATCCAGTCTGCCATCACGCGCTCCGCTTCCTCGAACATTGGCTCATAGTCATAAACGAAAAAGCCGCGCATGGTCGCGCGGTTATGCCCAACCTGCCCCCAATTTCTGAGGCGGTACGGTTCGTCATTCAAATATTCAGAAATACGGCCGCAGCATATGATACGGGCATATCGGTTCAGGTGAAGCAGCACCGCATCGAGGATCGAGCCGCCAACATTGTCAAAGAATATATCAACACCGTTTGGCGCAACACGCTTTAGGTCTTCCTCCAAAGTACCATTTTTGTAGTTGATGGTGGCGTGGCAGCCCAGTTTGTCCTCGAGCAAACGGCATTTTTCTTCCGAGCCCGCGATGCCAATAACTTTGCACCCCATCAGGCGCGCCAGTTGCACTGCAATGTTGCCAACGCCGCCCAGCGCACCGGACACCACAACTGTCTCACCGTCCTTAGGTTGCCCAATATCTTTCAAAGAACAGTATGCCGTGAAGCCCGTCATGCCCAAAACACCCAAGCCCGTGGCTATCGGCGCCACTTTTTGTCGAATAGGAAACATAAGCGAACCCGGCTTTCCGGTCGCTACCGCATAATCCTGCCAGCCCAGCTTGCCCTGTACAAACGTGCCCACAGGCCAGTCAGCATTGTTGCTTTCGACAATCTCCCCAACGCCGCGACCTCTCATCACATCGCCGATGGCAAGCGGCTCTTCGATGCCGGCACCGTCAATCATGTAATTGCGCATGACGGGAGCGACGGAAAGATATCGTGTGCGCACCAAAAATTCACCGTCACCAATCTTGGGCACGGGCGCAACCTCAAAAGAAAAGTCGCTTTCTTTAACCGGACGGCCAATGGGTCGCTCTGCAAGGCACCACTGGCGATTTTCGGCGTTTGACATATTCTGCTCTCCTTGCGCCGTATCCTGCCTACAGGCGTTCGAGGTACCATGACCTAGGTCATTCACGGAGCCTGTGCGAAATTCCAAAGTAGTCGGCGGGAGAAAACTATGCACAAACGGCGATATGCAGATTTGGACTTTGGCCAAATTCACTACCGGGAGGCAGGCACTGGCTCTCCCGTACTGTTGCTGCATCAATCGCCGCGCACATCCGAAGAACACAGCGACCTTATTGATCGCTTGTCAGACACATTCCATGTGATCGCGCCTGATAATCCGGGAAATGGTATGTCGGACCCGCTGCCGATGGCAGCACCAACAATGCATGATTATGCTCGTGCCCTTATTCAGTTGTTGGACGCGTTAGACATCGACAAAGTCATGATCTACGGCTTTCATACTGGGGGTAGCATCGCAACTGCCGCAGCCACGGGGTTTCCGCAGCGTGTTAAGTTTGCGATTGCAAATGGCCTTTCAATCCTGCGCGGTGAAGAGAAGGATGATATTCTAAAACACTATGCCCCTGAATTTTATGCTCAGGATGATGGTGGGCACCTGACATGGCTTTGGAACCGGTTCCAAAAACAAGCACAATATTTTCCGTGGTATAAAGAAGGCGAATCCTACCGCCTGAACATTCCGCCCTATTCCGCTGAAAAGTGCCAAGGCATGGTTGAAGACATCTTAATGGCAGGAAACAATTATGTTGCGCCCTACAAGGCTGCTTTCGCCTATGATCCGGTTGAAGAAGGCGCACTACCTGCAGACAATCTGTTGATTATGTCTTCCGAGTTGGATCCGCTGGTGGATTGCCTGCAACTCCTTCCTGAAGCCCAAGCAAAGCTAACTGCACCATCTCATTCCGAATGCTTGGACATTGCTATCGCCCAACTGACTGACCGCGTAAATTCGTAGCGCCATGCCTTAAACCACACCATCTAGAAATTCCAAGTGTGCTTAATTGGACACACATTTGCCGATGCTCGACGCCAAGCAAGACATTTGCGGCGATTTAGTTGACATAGTATTATATCAATATTACAAATAAACAGTGCTGAGATGCTGACAAATGCGCAAGTTTATGTCGTGTGTTCGGATTTGCATCCAGCAGGGGAGTTTTCCAAAGCCACGGTTCCTTAACGGAGGGGAAGGACATGATCCATAAAAAGAGACTTCTGGCATCTGCCGCCATGAGCCTTGTGCTGGCTGTGCCAAGCGTTTCCATGGCAGTAACTGCGCAAGATGCAGCGGCTGACGATGAGAGTTTTGCAATTGACGAGATTATCATCACTGCGCGTAAACGTGAGCAGAGCTTGCAGGACACGCCGATTGCGATTTCTACGTTCAACACGCAACAGCTGTTTGACGCCGGCTTCAACAACATTGTTGATGTAGCGCGTGCAACGCCTGGCCTATTTATTGAAGGCTATAACGATAGAAACGCACGTATCGCGACGTCTCCAAGATTCCGGGGAATAACCGTAGATAACAGCGATCCACTGTTGCGCACGGCATCGGTATTCATCGACGGCGTATATGTAACGGGCGGTATCCAGGGCATTGGCGTTCAGGAACTTGAACGCGTTGAAATCATTAAAGGCCCTCAGTCTGCTCTGTTTGGCCGGAACACGTTTGCCGGTGCAATCAACTACATCACAAAAGACCCGGGTGAAGAATTCAAAATCAACATGATGGGCCTTGCCGCAACACGCGATGAATATCGTGGTCAAATCGGCATCGAAGGTGGCATCACTGACAATGTTAACGGTCGACTGAATGTCAGCTACGATCATGTAGGCGGTCATTACCGCAACAACAATGATCGCAGTCAGGAACTTGGCGAAGAAACAACTTGGTCCGTATCTGGCACGCTGGTCTTGAAGCCGACTGAAAATTTCCGCGTAAAGGCGCGGGCTCTTTATTATGAGGATTCTGACGGCCCTGCTGCTGTTGCGCGTGTAGGTGGCTTCGCCGAGCACAATTTTGGCGGCTTTCCTCTTGAAGGCGGTGGAACAACCGAGCGGGCTTTCCAAGGAACATTACGCATTCCGGGTGACGACGAGGTCGCCGCCAATACAACGCGGACAGATTTTGATCTGGCCATGGCAGCTTTGGCACGGTTAGGCGAAGCAACTTCGTTGGGCCTGACTTTTGATGATTTGGATGGGTTTGGTCTGGAACGGGAAGCGTTCCGTGGCAGCATAGCCAGCACTTATGACTTCGACAACGGCATGGCTCTTGATGTTCTGTTTGGTTACAACAAGGAAGAATACCTGTTCTTTGGTGACTTTGACAGCACAGGCACCTATGGCTTTAACACGTCTGGCGCCAGCGATATTGAAGACATTAGTATTGAAGCGCGTCTGTCAGGCACTGCTTTTGATGACAAGTTGACCTGGACAATTGGCGGTAACTATCTGGATATCGATATCCTCACTGCCGGTGGCTTTTATGATGGCATTCTGGATTTCTGGTTCTCTGGCGTGATCGCACCTGCGAATTCTACTGGTGCTAAAACGGCTGGCTTGTTTGGTATTCTCGACTATCAAATCAACGAGCAACTTCAGATCATTTTTGAAGGCCGGTACCAAGATGACGAAATCCGCAATGCAGCCGTGAACAATGGTGTTGGCAACTTCGATAAGTTCTTGCCTCGCGTTGTGTTGAACTGGACACCAAACGACGACACCACCGTTTACTTGAACTACTCTGTCGGCAACTTGCCAGGGGGGTTCAATGCGGAGGTCGCCGAACTGGATGCGGAACAGCTTCGCCAGTTGGAACTCGACAACCCAGGCATCGACCAAACGTTCAACGAGGAAAAACTTGAGAACTACGAAATCGGTCTGAAGCAATATTTTGACGAGCGCCGCGCGGCCATGAATGTTGCAGCATTTTACATGAAACGGTCCGATCAGATTTTCTCTGGTTTTGCCTTCATTGATGAAACGGATCCGAACGCGCCAAACCCTGTACGGACTGTTGCCTTCACTGGCAATGGCGCCACCACAGACATTTATGGTGTTGAAGTTGATCTTACTTACAATCTTTCGCAGGCTCTAACGTTCCAGGGGTCGGTATCATACATTGATGCGACAATTGACAGCTTCCCTGAAGGTGCTGGGTCCGGTGATTTTGGCGATGTGTTTGGCCCTGACGCCAGTGTTGAAGGTCAACGTGCCCCGCGCTTCCCGAAATGGGCGTGGAACGCGAATCTGACATACGAGAAACCCATAAATGGGACATTCCTCGGCATCGAAGATCCAACATACTTTTGGCGTGCTGACAGTTTCTATTCCGGCAGTTTCTTTGACAGCAATACAAACCTTGCCCGCACGCAGACTGCTCTTGATATCAATTTCAGAACAGGCCTGCGGATGGACAATCTGTCAGTTGAGTTGTTTGTGACCAATCTGTTCAACGAAGATGCGCCGCCGTCTGCAAACAATATTGCGGACACCAGCGCGGATGTTCGCTTCGGCAGTGGTTTCTTTGACTTCTCGCAAGAAAGTATCCACGTGGCCCTGCGTCGCAAGCGCCAAGTTGGTATTCGCTTCAACTATAACTTCTAAGACTATTCAGCTCTGGGCCCTGGCCCGGAGCTTTCGATTTAGTTTTGAGTAAGTCTCGGCCAGGCTTGGCTATTTGCCAGAACGGCCATTCCTTCATGAGAACCTATTCAGCCGGCCCACTTGGGCCGGTCTTTTTTTATTCTGTGGGTTTGGAAATGCGCTTAGTGCTCGGTTTTCCAGAAGTTGGAGTCTTCACCTTCAACACGCGAAAGGGTCATGTTCATCTGATAAAGATCCGGACGATAAAGAACGGTAATAAATTCGACCGGCCGGTCGTTACTGTCGATTACCACACGCGTCACCTTCAGGAGCGGACTGCCCACGTTCACGCTCAGCATGGATGCAGTCTTGCCGTCCGCCAAGGTTGCGGTGATAGACTGCCGGGCACGCGATATCTTAACACCTGCCCGTTCCAGCAGCGCGAGCAATGGCTGGTTTTCCATTTCTTCTTTCTTGAACGAACGGCCTATATCTTCGGGCACATATGTTTCGACATATGAAAACGGCGTATCATCCTTGTGGCGAACACGGATCGCACGCTGAACCTTTGTACTGGGTGGCACTTCAAGTGCCTCGGCGGCACGGGGTGGCGCCGCCACATAATCGAACTCGTGAATGGTTACCTGCGTTTCAAGCACAATGGTCAGCAGGTTCTCAAGCAGCCCGTCCATTGATTCCGCACTTTTGGATGGCACAGGAGCAGAAAAGGTTACAACCGTACCGCGGCCGCGCTGACGGGCAACGAGACCATCCGCCGCAAGTTCATCTAAGGCGCGCTTTGCTGTAATCCGGGAAACATTGAATATTTTTTCAAGCTCATGCTCGCTCGGGATCAAGGTTCCCTCAGCATAGTCCCCGGACACCACCTTTTCTCTCAAAAGGACGTAAATCTGGTGATAGAGCGGTGTTGGCAAGTCTTCATTGACGCGTTCCGTAGCAGAAAAAGTCACATCGCTATTTCGGTTTTTGCTCATAAATTCCCCCATACTCAAAACGCTAGAAATCTTGCTGGCCAGCCCCATTGATATTGATCAACGTGCGGGTCAACATCGCCGGATATATTGATATATCATTTCGGGGGTAGTGGCAAATGGCTTTGCCCAATCACTGGCACCCCGGTTTTTTAGACCGCCAAATGGCGGCTAATCAGGAGTGGCACACATGGCAGCCTATATGGTGATATTGGCAGAAATTCAGGATATGCAAAGCTTTAGGGCTTACGGCGAGCGCGCGGCTGAACTCGTGGCACAATTTGGGGGCGAGTATGTTTCCCGTGGTGCCAAGCGTAGCGAATGCTTGGAGGGTGACTGGCCCGAAGAAACCAAAGTTGTTATATCCAAATGGCCCTCTTTCGAGGCAGCCAAAGCCTTTTGGGACTCTCCCGAATATGCCGAAGCGAAGAAGCTGCGGGAGGGCAATTCAACGGTGCGCGTGCGCCTGGTTGAAACCCTGGACTGATTACTTTTGCGGAGCGTGACTATGAGTCTTGATGTTCGAAACCCCCACTCTGGCGAAGTCGATTATCGAATTGACCCTGTCGCACCAGACGAGGTGGCGGCCGCGTGCAAAAGCCTTCGACAAGCGCAACCGGCATGGGAAGCACTGGGATATGACGGACGCACAAAAGTGCTTCGCGCATTCGCTGCAGGGCTCATGAAAAAGAAGGCAGAGATTCACCACGCCTTAACAGCGGACACGGGCCGCTCATACATTTCCGCGATGGAAATTGACGGCATCCCGGGAGCAGTGGAGCGCTGGGTGAAAGCAGCTGAGGAGCTCGCAGAAGACACTGGCCGTGCGGGGGCCATGCCGTTTATCGAATATTCGGTAGGCTATCGCCCTTATCAGCTTGTTGGCGTCATTAGCCCTTGGAACTTTCCGCTCACCCTTTCCTTCATCGACGCCCTGCCGGCCCTGATGGCAGGCTCAGCCGTAATTATCAAACCGAGTGAGGTAACACCTCGGTTTGCAAAGCCGGTCAGAGAAGTCATTGAACAAATTGCGGAGTTAGAAGGTGTGCTCACAATTGTAGACGGCGCAGGCGACACGGGTGCCGCGCTTGTCGATAATGTGGACATGGTGTGTTTTACCGGCAGTGTCGCCACTGGCCGCAAGGTCGGCGAGCAAGCTGCTCGTAACTTCATTCCGTCTTGCCTGGAGCTCGGCGGCAAAGACCCAGCGATTGTACTTGAAAGTGCCGACATTGAACGCGCCAGCACGTCGCTTTTGCGCTCTTCTGTTCTCAATACCGGTCAAGCGTGTCAGTCCATTGAGCGCATTTACGTTGCTGAGCCGATTTTTGACGAGTTTCTCGCCAAACTGGTGGAGAAAGCTAAAGCCGTTACAATCAACACTCCCGATATCAACTCCGGTCAGATCGGCCCAATCATTTTTGAAAAGCAAGCCACCATCATTGCCGACCAGATTGCCGACGCGCGCGACAAAGGTGCAACTATCCACAGCGGCGGCGAAGTGGAAAAGCACGGTGGCAACTGGTGTCGCCCAACGGTGATCACTAATTTGACGCCGGATATGAAAATTATGCGTGAAGAAACATTTGGTCCCCTATTGCCGGTCATACCCTTTGACACCGTTGAAGAAGCAGTCGCCATGGCAAATGATAGTGAGTATGGCCTGAGCGGCGCCGTGTTCGCCGCCTCAGCCGAAGAGGCCATCACGGTTGGCCGCCAAATCGATGCGGGTGGCATTAGCATTAACGACGGCTCGCTTACCGGCATGATGCATGAAGCAGAAAAGAACTCTTTCAAGCTGTCTGGCATGGGGCCTTCTCGCATGGGGCGCTCTGGTTTTCTGCGCTTCTTCCGCCGCCAGTCAATGATGGTGAATACCGCAGATGTTGCACCGCTTGCCATGTTCGACGAAGCGAATGCAAACGCGTCGTAGGAAACTTAAAAAGCCGCAAATCCGTTGACAAATGTCATGGTCGCCTCGCGCCGCCGCTCGTTAGGCTTCAAAAGCTCGGGATGAGTTTTGAGGAAAGCGTTAACCCCGGGCAAAGCCTCTGAACAGAGGCGCAGGGGAAGCAAATGTCCGGCGAATTGTGGCTAATTGTCACCACAGCTGCGTCCATTGCATTTTTGCACACACTGATTGGACCGGATCACTATATGCCCTTTGTTGCGCTTGGAAAGGCGCGCAAATGGACAACCAAAAAAATGGCGCTGGTTACCGTGGGTTGTGGGCTCGGCCACTCACTCGGCTCCATCGTTCTGGGCCTGGTTGCTATTTCACTTTCTGTCACCCTTGGTGAAACAACAACCGCCCAAAATCAGATGGCCTCTATTGAGGGTATTCGAGGGGACCTGGCCGCGTGGGCCCTCATGAGCTTTGGCGTGCTTTACATGGTTTGGGGTGTCCGCCGTGCCCACCGGGCTAAAAAACACACCCATTTTCACGTGCATGCCGATGGTACAGCGCATACCCATGAACATGATCATGCTGGCAATCACATGCACGTGCACGATGCTCCCGGGGGTGCCCAAAGCAAACTGGCTTTGGCGCCCTGGTCGATATTCATCATTTTTGTCCTGGGCCCCTGTGAACCGCTGATCCCGTTGATGCTGTATCCAGCAGCGACCGCCTCGGCGTTGGGCGTCACTCTTGTTGTTGGAACATTCGTTTTGGTCACCGTTGCCACGATGACGGCTATCGCCCTTGCTGTGTTCAAGGGCCTGACATTCGTACCCACCAACATCTTTGAACGATACACCCATGCAGTTGCAGGAGGCACCATTGCCACGTGCGGCTTCGCGATTGTCGGACTCGGTTTATAGGGAAAAACGTATGAGCGATTTTGACTACAAAGCCATCGATACTGTCGTCAACATCTGGACGCCCGAGGCACTGTCGCATAGGCCGGGTTGGACGGACGAATTTTTTATCGGCAAGATGAAAGGTGAGCATGACGAAGTCGGCATCAGCTTAGAGACCATGCTTGAGGACATGGACGCCGCCGGCATTGAATATGGCTTTCTGATCGCCACCAAGGCAGGGCGGACAGGCCTACCCGGCTGTTACCATATGCCACCAGAAGTGGTTGCCGAGGCTGTTAAAAAATACCCCAGCCGCTTTTTCGGCCTTCTTGGCATCGACCCCTTCCAGGGTATGGATGGGGTACGGGCGCTTGAGTATGCCGTCAAGGAACTCGGTTTCATTGGCGCTCACCTATACCCGCATTGGTATAATCTTGAACCCAATGCAGCGCAGTATTACCCATTTTATGCCAAATGCATCGAGCTTGGTATTCCGATCCAGATGCAGGTTGGCCAGTCGCTTATCTATTCAAAAGAACACCGTTGTCGTTCTGTAGGCAGGCCTATTTACCTCGATGATATTGCCTGCGACCTGCCAGAACTGAAACTGATTGGCAGCCATGTGGGTATCCCTTGGCATGATGAGATGATCGCCATGGCCTGGAAGCATGAGAATGTTTTCATCGCGACCGACGCACACAGTCCTAAATACTGGCCCGAAAGTGTGTGGCGCTACATCAACAGTTACGGCCAGAACAAAGTGATTTTTGGTTCTGATTTCCCTGTGCTGCGATTTGGGCGCACGGTTCAGGAAATTGATGACTATGGCCTTAAGCCGCAAGTGCGCAGAAAATTCATGCGCAACAACGCCGTTAAGCTGTACGGCCTTGAACGCTTTGGCGTTGAACCAGCACCGGAGGGCGACTGATGCCGGGCCCGCTCGACGGCATAAAAGTTGTTGAGTTCACGAGCGTCGTGCTGGGCCCATGGGCCTGCCAAACTTTGGGGGATATGGGTGCAGATGTGATCAAAGTGGAGCCGCCCGTCGGCGACACCAACCGCAATCTGGGGCCCTACCGCGAAACCGGCAACATGTGCGCTCTTTATCTCAGTTGCAACCGCAACAAACGCTCCGTCGTTCTGGACCTGAAAAGCGAAAAGGGACGGGAAGCTGCATTTAGACTGGTCGCGGACGCGGACGTGATGGTCCACAATTTTCGGCCAACAGCCATGGAAAAGCTGGGTCTTGATTATGATGCGGTCTTAGCTGTGAACCCCAACATAATCTACTGCGCAACCTACGGCTTTAGCCGCAAGGGCCGCTACGGCAACCGCGGCGCGCTGGATGATGGCATACAAGCTGCGTCAGGCCTCTCAGCCCTTATGGCCCGCAGCCTCGGCGACGACAAACCCAGATACCTGCCCACCGTGATAGCGGACAAAACCACCGGGATGGCCGTTGTGAATGCGGTTTGCGCTGCCCTCTTTTCCCGCGAGCGCAACGGAAAAGGCCAAGCCATCGAAGTGCCAATGTTTGAGCAAACCGTGTCGTTCTTGATGGCCGAACACCAATGGGGGCAAACCTTCGAACCCGCCATCGGCACCGCCGGGTATGCGCGCCTGCTCGCAGACAACCGCGCCCCCTACCCCACCAAAGACGGTCACATTTCCATGCTGCCCTATTGGGACAATCACTGGAAAACATTCTGCGAGATCATCGAGCGCCCGGACATGATCACCGACCCCCGGTTTGACCGTATGAAAAACCGGCTCGTCAACATCAACGACATGCATGCGGAAATCAGTAAAGAGCTCGCGAAACGCACCACCCAGGAATGGCTACAGCTCCTCGCGCCAACCAACGTACCGCACATGATTGTTAACTCTCTCGATGATCTGATTGATGATCCACATCTGGTCGAGAGCGGTTTTTGGCAGCTGCATGACCATCCGACCGAAGGCCAAATCCGAATGGCCTCATCGCCCTATAATTTTTCAGAAACACCTGCATCCATCCGGCGCTTGCCTCCACACCTTGGTGAGCACAGCAGAGAAATCTTATTGGGCGCCGGGTACAGCGACACTGAAATCGAAACCATGCTTGCGGACGGGGTGACCCAGTCCGCATCCACTGAATGACGCAAAGAGGAGGGAATGTTGAGTAAATACGTGCAGGACGACAAACCACCCATGACGGCGGAAGCCAAAGCCTGGATGGAAAAAGAAACGGCAACTCAGGAAGATCGCTACAAAGCGATTGTGGATGAGCAAGACGCCCTCATTCCTGAGCGTGAGCAGTGGTACGCCGATTTTTTGAATATCGTGCAAACAAAAGGCTTCAACTTCACAGGCGACCAACGCCGTGTAATCCCAAAAGAAGAGATTGCTGAAAAACCGGATCGCCCCGATGCGATGCGGGTTGTTTGGTAAGGCATAGGAAAGGAAAAGAGAATGGCACGTCCCCATATTGAACCCTATGTCGAGTTTAATGAAGACTATCGCGCTTTCGACTTCGCCGGATACGGCGGTGCGGAATACAAGGTTTTGTCCCTCGATGTGGACACAGGCGCGAGCTCATTGAAAGTCAAATTCAACGGCGGCTATACCCGCAAGCCGGGCCTTTGTTATTCAGACATGGAAGTCTTTGTTCTGAACGGTGAGATAAAAGTTGGCAGCGAAACCTGGGTTGAAGGTCACTACTCTTTCATTCCGGCTGGGGTGGCGCTGGGTGCAATGGAGGTCGCGCAAGGTGCCGAAGCCATTGTTTGGTATAATGATAGCGAACCGACGTTTGAAGAAACCGACAGGGACCACCCGCTGGCACTCAAGGAAGGCTTCATTTCGGTAAACAGCTATCTGGATTGCCCCTGGGCATCAGGGTCGATCGTTTCGCCCTCTACTGCAACCGGTTGCATGATCAAACTATTGCGGTTCGACCCGATTACCGAGGCTATGACTTTCCTATATTGCATGACACCAGAATTCATGCAGGACAACATCAGCTATCACGACTGCGCGGAGGAGAGTTACCACATCTGGGGCACCAGCTGGATGATGCAGTTTGGCGACCTTCCAACCGGCGGTTATTTCTGGCGACCACCTTACATCAATCATGGCTCATTCCGGTCCAAGCTCGGCTGTATTGCCATTGGTCGGACAGACAGCAAGCTGCACAATTATTTTCATTTCAATCCATGGACTAACCCGGACGACAATCAGGCACGCGCGGCCTCATTTCTGTATCGCCAAAGACCGCAGCTTTTCCGCTGGGTTGGCGCGGGTGGCCACAACCATCCCCACGGGCCGCAAGGACAGCTGAAGTACCAAAACCCGCCCCATGATTTTGAGACGCCCGAATACGGTCACCGGCCTGACGTGAGCGCCCTGGCGAACCAAAATTATACTTTCCGGGAAATGGACCATCTGCATGCAGATGAGTATGTGCACAAGGTGCATCATGCGCATAAAGTGGAGGATGATCATCACCATCATGATCATGACCATGACCATCCGCACCATCACGGTGACGGGGACCTGGATCACAAACACTAAGCATAATTTGATGCTGATGGGCGGCGACCACTCGCCGCCCTAAATCTATATTTCCGTTTAGCTTTTTTTCTGATACCGTCTCGCCAATAGCACATGTTCGGAGGGTTGAGGCATGCGCCCCATCTCGAATTCTGGTGAAATTTTGTGTCACAGTTGCCCGGCTCGAAAAAGCCGGCTGTGTTCTGCTTTGGATGAAAAAGCAATTTATGAGCTGGATGCCATCGCAACCCGAATAGAGATCAAACCGCATGGCTACCTGTTCGAAGAAGAAGACCCCAGCGATTATGTCTATAATATCAGTACTGGGATCGGCCTGCTGGAGCGCTTATCGAGCGATGGCCGACGCCAGATTATGGCATTCCTATTCCCTGGTGATTTCGCGGGCCTCTTACCAGACGCAATTGCCAGTGTGAGCGCCAAAGCACTCAGCCGCCTGACGGCCTGCCGCTGGCACATCCGCGACTTGGATGCCCTGATGGAACGTCACCCAGAGCTTGAGCACCGCCTGCGCCGCATTGGCGGCCGTGTGCTGGCGACCACACTTGATCAGGTGTTTGTGCTGGGCTGCAAAAACGCGCGCGAAAAGCTCGCTTATTTTCTTCTGCATATGGAACATCGCCAGAAGGCCGCTCTGGGCCCGCGGGAAACGCTGCATTTGCCGATGACCAGGGTCGACATTGCAGATTATCTGGGGATCACCGTCGAGACAGTCAGCCGGGTATTTTCCAAAATCAAGCGTGAAGGCCTGATTGAACTGCCTGACCCCAACAATGTGGTCATCAAACAGCGCGAACACTTGCAGGACATAGCGGAATACTATCCGGACGGCCACTAGACGACCTTGCCCGCCCATGCAGTAAATGTTACAATGTTACATGGACAGACGGGATTTTCTGGCAGTTGGAGCAGCAACCCTGGCAACTACGACGTTGGGATTGCCTAACATTGTCCGTGCTCAAACCCCACAAAAAATACTTATTCTCGGTGGCACCAACTTCGTTGGTCCTGCGGTGGTTTCTGAGGCGTTGAAGCGCGGGCACGAAGTCACCCTATTCAACCGAGGCATCACGCGCCCGCATCTTTTTCCGTCAGTTGAAAAATTGCAAGGTGACCGCAAGCCGGAAGGCGGCGATCTGACCGCGCTGATGACTGATAGGCGATGGGATGCCGTCATCGACACATGGCCGGAGCATTCTGCTGTCGTTGAAGCCACGGCGCGACTTCTCCAAGGCCGCACAAATTATTACTTCTTCTGCTCCAGCATCGCCGTTTACAGGGACTTCAGCAAACCAGGCCTGTCGGAAACGGCACCAACATATGTGGATGATCCCGGCTGGTATGGCGGTGAAAAAGCGGTCGCAGAACAGCTGCTCGCTGACCTATATCCTGACGCATTTGGGGTTTCCCGCTGTCACGCGATTTTTGGGCCCAATGATGACGGAAACGCGTTTCACTATTGGCTGCGCAGACTGGCAACGAGTGAGGAAGTGCTCGCTCCAGGCACCGGCAAAGACCCAGTTCAATACATCGATGTGCGCGATCTTGCCATTTGGATACTCGATAGCACAGAGACCAAACGTACCGGGATTTACAACACATGCGGCGCGGGACAGCCGATAATTTTCAAAGATTTCCTGGAAGGAGCGCGCAAAGCAATCGGCAGTAGCGCCAAACTAACCTGGGTTGACGCAGACTTTTTGCGCAGCGAGCAAGAGGTGCGGTCATTCTCGGACATGCCACTTTGGGCACCACTTGATGAAGACGAAGGCTTTTATCAAATCAGCGGTGCCAAAGCCCTTAAAGCGGGGGCGAATTACCGTCCATTCGCTGAAACAGCCCGCGCTGCCTGGCGATGGCACAGCAGTTACCCGTTCCGCCACACGAGCTTTCCGCTCGGTGGGCTTGGCCTTTCTCGTGAAAAGGAAGAAGCGGTCTTAAACGCCTGGCATAACCGGTCTTGATCATGATCCCATTTTAAACAAGAGCACATCCAACAGTTGCACACAGTAGCCCTTTCTGAGCAAAATGCTGTTTCCAAAAATCAGGAGGGTTCGATGGCTGCACTATCAGATTTTTTCATCACACAGAAATGGCCGGCCAAAAACCCGGACGTTATCCAGCTCTATTCGCTTGGCACACCTAACGGTGTGAAAGCGACCATCGCGCTTGAGGAAATGAACCTTCCTTATGAACTTCATACGATCTCTTTCGCTGACAGTGAGCAGCTGTCGCCAGAGTTTTTGTCGCTAAATCCCAACAATAAAATCCCTGCAATGATTGACCCGAATGGGCCGAATGGCGACCCGCTCCCTTTATGGGAATCAGGCGCAATGCTCATCTATCTTGCGGAGAAAAGCGGGATTGGGCTGCCAAACGATGGCTCCAAACGAGCCATCACCCTTCAGTGGCTTATGTTCCAGATGGGCGGGATCGGCCCCATGTTTGGGCAATTCGGGTTCTTCCACAAGTTTGCGGGCAAAGACATTGAAGATCCACGCCCGGTTGAACGGTATGCGGGCGAGTCAAAACGTTTGTTGTCCGTTTTGGATGCTCAGCTCTCCGACAATAAATTTGTCGTCGGCGACGACTTTACCATTGCTGACATCGCACTTGGGCCATGGGTCCGGTCCATGCGCGATTTTTACAAAGGCGGTGAGTTAGTGGGCTGGGACAGTCACACCAACGTTCATCGTTATCTGGATGATTTCCTCGCACGCCCAGGCGTGCAGCGCGGTCTTGAGGCATTTGCTTAGTCGACAATTTGCAGAGCTTCCAGCGCAGCCGTAATGGCTTCAAAGCACCGCTCTTCGTTTCCTGAAAGCTGCGCGTAAGCAAAGCCAATGATATTGAAAAACCTGACACCATCGGTGCGCCGCGTCTCTGCCAGCGCTTGCTGGTAAGCACCAGCCGTATTTTCGATCCGTTCAAAACAGGCGTAGGCTTCATTGACCGCGGCGGTAACGGGCACGTCCGTTTCCGCCCAAACGCCCATTTGAAGGGCCGTATCGAAAGCTGCATGGCGCAGCAACGGCACCCTAAACCCATCGTACCAGCTGGCATCAGCATACTTGCCAGTGCTTTCAATATAGTCGAGCGCCTCGAAGCTCTTCGGCCCCGCCTCAATATGATACGCGTATGATGCTCTGATAGTGGTCTCGTTGGCTTCAAGTTCTGCTTGCACTGCCTGAAGGTTTTGATGGATCAGGCGATTGCGTTCCTGATCAGCCCAATATTCCTCTGCTGCCAAGGCAAGTATGACACCCAGCGCAACCACCAAAAGCTCCAGGAAAAGACTGGGTTGGCGGCCCTCAGCCCGGAAAAACAATCTGGATAAAATCATAAAGCCCCCTGTTTCCTCACAATCAGCTTACTGTGGTTCAAAGGGTGCGTGCAACGGTTGTAATTCGGGAAGGGGACGGGTCAGATTGTGCCGTCATCACTCATTTTTTTGATGCTGGCCTGCTGGGCACCTATGAAATGTGCCCGATCTGGTGTTTTCACACTGCCATCATCTGCTAGCAAACTGTTCGCAGGCTGGGTGCCCAGTGTCGCATAGGTTTCAGCAAAAAGTTCCAGCCGCTGACGTGCCAACATATTGCTCATGCCCGGGCGGCGGCGATGCTTCCTGAGGGCATTCAGGTCAATGCAGGCATGCGCTGTCATGGTTTGGCCCCATCCGCTTTCTGCGTGCACAAGGCCTTTGAAATCGACGATGGATGAGCGCCCATCCGTGGCGGAAAACGGCAGTTCATGCCCTTGAATGCCGCCTGCATTTGCAGAGATCACATATGCCAGATTTTCCAGCGCGCGCGCCTTCCGGGCAATTGCTTTGGGCGTTTCAGACATGGAACCCATCTCCCCCGTCGCATGAAGAAACACCTCCGCACCGCGAAGCGCCAAAGCACGGGCGATTTCGGGATACAGAATTTCTTCTGACGCAATGGCTGCCAGGTTTCCGATCTCGGTTTTTGCCACTGGGAAAACGCCGTCCAGGCCATAGATATCCAGATACTTGTCCCACACATCGTGGGGCGTTGGCGCAAACATGGAATTCAGGCGGCGGTACCGCAAAATCACATCGCCGCTGGGCGCAATGACGAAACAGGCCTGAAAATAGAGGCCCGGGAAGTTGGGGTCCCGCTCATAAGCGTTGCCCATCAGATATATATCGTTGTCTTGTGCGATTTTGCCGAGTGCTTCGTACTCTGCGCCGTCCATGTCGATGGCGGCTTTTTCTGCCCAACCGGGCACTGTGTCCCCGAGCGGATACGCAGTCAGCACATATTCGGGCATCACAATCAGTTTTGTATCGGGGCCAATGAAACGCTTGGTGGCTTGTAATTCACCCGCGAGCCGGTCAATGGTGCGCATCATGGATGCGCGCGCTTCTTCCTTACTCGGTAAGCCGTTTACGGCGTCACATGTGGTTTGCAGCGCGGCAGCATAATAACTTGGGCCCAAGAGTGTCTGATCGCTCATAAATCGCTCCGTAATTTCGCAGACTATAGCGGAAGTCGCCGCAATATCACTTGTTTTACATCAAGAATAAATTAAAATGATATATCGATATAGCATTTATAGTCGGAGTACCCGATGGCACAAGAGATGAACCGCCAAGTCCTATTGGCATCAACACCTGATGGCATGCCTGCAGAAGGGCATTTCACTGTCGCTGAGTCAGCGATAGCGCCCCCCAAAGACGGTGAAATCCTGTGTCGAAATCTGTTTCTCTCACTTGATCCTTATATGCGCAGTCAAATCGCCGGCAGGCATATGTCTGGCAGCACTGCACCGGGTGATGTTCTAAAGGGCGAAACCATCGCAGAGATTGTTGAAAGCAAACACCCAGATTTCAAAACGGGCGATAAGGTGATCGTGCCAGGTGGATGGCAAACCCACACCACACTTGTGCCCCAACCCGATGCGCCGCCACCGATGGCGACACGCAGGCTTAACCCAGCAGTTTACCCAATGTCGCTCGCGTTGGGGGCGCTTGGCATGCCTGGCCTTACGGCTTACGCCGGGCTAAAGCATCTTGGCCAACCGAAAGCAGGGGATGTGGTTGTTGTGTCAGCAGCATCAGGCGCCGTCGGCTCCATGGTGGGGCAGTTTGCCAAGTCGCTGGGGTGCAAGGTCATTGGCATTGCCGGCAGCCCAGATAAATGCAAATGGCTGACAGACACCGCCGGATTCGACGGCTGCATCAATTACAAGGATGAAGCGGTTGCTGACGGCCTCGACCGCTTGTGCCCGAAGGGTGTTGATATTTACTTCGATAATGTCGGGGGTGAAATATTGGATGCTGTCAGTTGGCGGCTTGCCATTGGCGCGCGGGTTATCCTGTGTGGACTCATTTCAAAAGTGAATTCAAGCGAACCGGTAGTTGGACCAAGCCCCGGCGCCTTCATCAAAGCACGCGCCACTGTGCGCGGCCTCGTGGTTTATGACTTTTGGGACCAGATGGACGAAATGGCTGAAACATTTATGAAGCTGATCGAAGCTGGCAAGATGCACTTTCTGGAAGATGTCAGTGATGGCATTGAGGAAGCACCGGCAGCGTTTGTTCGGCTGATGAACGGGCAAAACCACGGTAAAACCATTATAAAGCTGCTGTAGGGCTCATTCCGGTACAATCACTCACTCTTTGTCCATTGCAAGGTGGACAGCATGCGCCACCAAAGCAAAGCCCCACATGTAGGCGACAAAATTGATGGTTTCGCGGTCAACGCCGAACTCTCGGTTTAGGAAAAACAGCCAAGTTATCCCAACCATCATTATTCCAACATGCCCGAGCAATCCTATCCACCCAAGCCGCACAACTGCTGTCTTGGGCTTTGCAGCAGAAGGTGAGGTTTCTTCACCTACCTGGCTGGCAAATTCCTCAATAGTCACCCCGAAGGCTGCCGCAATCGCTTTTTGCGTTTCAAGGGCCGGCAATTCACCTTTTTCCAGCCGTTGAATGGTGCGCACACTCACACCGCTGATTTCAGCTAACTGGTCCTGCGACCATCCTTTGGCCCGTCGCATATCCTTGAGTGTCATTTTTTATCCTCGTTGCATGTATCGATGGGCTGCTTTTAGACGGCAATACATAGTTTCGGGAACGTCGTGCCCCTGAAATACACGAGCCAAAGCGCCGTCGCAACCTGACAGAAAGGTGACAACAACCCGCCAACGCATTTGGTTTGAGGTTTGGCGCTAGATAAGACCCAGTGCGCCAGGATTGATTTGGCCTGTGGGGTCGAGCTCTTTTTTCAGTGTTTCCACCAGTGCATAGCTCGCGGGCTCAAGACCTTCGCGGTACTTGTAGGCCTTTCCAATTTGCAGATGAACGGCACCCTCTTTTTTGAATAGCTCAACCAGAGCCGTTCGCACTTTCATCACCGCAGCAAATCCATCGGGGCGCGAACCATAGTCCTGAAAATTCTTTTTGGCGCTGGCCTCGACAATCTCTTCCTGAATTTCCATGCGCTCATCCGGCCAGAAAAATACAGGCTCCAGCACGCATGTGCTGGCACCCACGGTTGCGAGCAAATAACCCGTGTGAATGTCATGGGTTGCCATTTCCTCGCTGTGGTCAGCAAAAATCTTTTCGATCTTGTCCATCATATCAACGGCGCGCGAGTGCGGCACAAGGCCGTGTACGGGCAGCCAACGTTCCCCTTCCGGACCAACAGCGTTGTTAAGCGGTGTGAAGGGGTTTGCACTGATAATTTTGGGGATCGAATTTTCAATCTGCTTACCGCCTGCTTCTTTGCACACAGCCTCAATTTCCGCCAGCGCAGCGTCAGCACCAACGCTTGAATGCGCTTCTGTGATAAAATGATAGCTATATTGAACATCATCCATAAAGCCGCGCCCCGCGAGAGCAACTTTCGCCCCTTCTTTTAGGGCCTTGAAGGCACCACCCGACGACTTCATGACATTGGTGAGCGACTTCACATCACTCGCCAGACTCTGGCGCTTCATGCGCTGACTTTGCAGGTAAGGGTCAAAACCGAAGCTTTCGCTCGCGATGCCCCGGCGTGCGACTTCACTGGCTGCGGCAAACATGCTGGCGTAATCCGGAAAATCAAACGAGGCGAACCGTTTGTGTTCTGGTTCGCGCACGAGGCGCATGGTGATGGTGGCCTTGACCCCAAGCGCCCCTGCGTCAGACGTAAAAATTCCGGTAAGGTCTGGTCCGAAATGTCGCTGGAACGGGGTGGCATTCACCTGAGCTCCGGCCCCCGTTTTTAGAATGCTGCCGTCAGCCAAAACAATCTCAAAACCTGTCACACTGTCGGCGGCGGTACCATGTTGGCCAGAGCCAAAAAAGATGCTGTTCTGGCTCATACCGCCGCCAACGGTTGCGCGAATGCCCGACAGTGTGCCCCAAAACGGCGTGCGGACACCGGTCCCTTTAAGCGCCTCATGTAAATCCACCCAACGGCAACCGGCCTCCACCGTGACATACATGTCCGTGGTGTTGACCTCCAAAACGCGGTCCATGCGGGCTGTGTCGATGGTTATGGCTTTGTTGTTGGTAGGCAGGTAGCCACTGGTGTAGCTCATGCCACCGCCGCGCGGAAACAAGCTGTAACCAGCTTCAACGGACGCTTTAACGGCCGCCGCAAGCTCTTCTTTGTCACCGGGTCGTATCACTGCCTGCGTCACAAAATCCGCGCGTTTACTGACATCCTGCGAATAAAAGGCAAGGTCGGCTTCGTCCAAAAGCAGGTTGTCGGCACCCAGTATCTGGGTCAAACGGTCTTTAATCGAAGCGTCCATGATTTAGTCCTGACTATTTTACAAGAAACAGAGATAGGGAGGGCGTAAAGGTGACAATCAACAGGCCGATGATCATCAACACGAGGAATGGCAAAACAGATTTTGCGATCAGCCAGAAGTCCTCTTTGAAGGCTGTCATCGCAACAATGAGGTTGAGCCCCAGGGGCGGCGTCAAGTAACCAATCTCCAGGTTGGTGATCATGATCACACCAAAATGCACGGGGTCCACCCCTTGTGAAAGGGCAAGCGGCATCAAAAGAGGCGAGATGATCAGAATGGCTGAGCCGATATCCATGAAGCAGCCAACCGCCAGCAACAGCACCATGGTTATCAGCAGGAAAGATACCGGGTCGCTGACAAGTTCCGTCATCCAGCCCACGAGGGCCGCTGGAATTTGCTCATAGGCCATAAAGGTGTTGATGGATAACGCCATCATGAGGAGCGGAAACAGGCTGCCCATCATGGTTGCCGTTTCAAGCGATGTGTCCTTGAGTTCAGCCAGTGTCATGTCACGGTGCACAAGGAGCTCCACAAGCACTGCATAGAACACTGCAACTGCTGCAGACTCTGTCGCAGTAAACCAACCGGCGTATATACCGCCCAGAATAACAACTGGCATAAACAGTGCAAAAATGCCGTTCTTGAGGGCGTCAATGAGGGCGGAGAAATTGAACGGCGCCCGCTCTTTGCTCCAATTCACCGCCATCGAATAGATGACAAACAGACTGGTCAGCAAGATGGCCGGGCCGATACCGGCCTTGAACAAGTCCGCAATCGACGTTTCCGTCATTACTCCATACAAGATGAGCGGGATTGATGGCGGTACAATGATGCCAAGCGTGCCGGCCGCACACAGTGCGCCGAGCGCAAACTTCTTGCTATATCCCGCATCAATGAGTGCCGGATACATCACTGAGCCAACGGCAATCAGTGTCACGGTGCTGGAACCGGAAATCGCGGCAAAAAACGCACACGACAGTACGGTCGCAATGGCAAGACCGCCCGGGATCGGGTTCATGGCCTCGCGCATGATCGCGATTAACCTGCGTGCAATCGAACCACGCGACATGATGTTGCCTGCAAGTATGAAGAGCGGGATCGACAGCAATACTTCCTGGTCAGCTGCGGCCCATGTGTCGAGAACCACATAGCCAAGCTTGCCGTCACCCCACACCAAATAGCTGAAACCGGCAGCCAGCATCAGCATGATGACGATGCGTTGCCGCAGCAACAGCATGAGCACAAGTGAGGAAGAAAGAACTAGAGCACTCATGCTTTTTCTCCCTCTGTGTCTTCTGACGCGCCAGACGGAATGGCGTCCAGACCTTCTGCATCTTCAAGGACTGGCCTAAGCTCCGGGATCAGGCCAAAAATACTGTGACGGATAGCAGCGACAAAGAACACCAGCGGGATGATTGCCTGCATCGGCCATACGGGGATGCGAAGCATGCGCGTAGCCTCACCGAGCTCATAGGTTTCCCGCACAACCCCCACCGCAACGATGGCAAACACCAGACAAAAGGCAGCTGTTAGCAATTCCTGAATGCGCGTGATGGCTCCATCCCAATGCTCAGGAAACCAAGTGTCTGCAAACTTGGGCCGCAGATGTCGGCGGGCATCAGACGCCAGGCCAAAACTGACAAACGCCGTGGCGATCATGGCAAACACGCCGATGCGCGGTGCACCCGCAATACCAACACCGGTGAGCTTGCGACTAAACACATCCGCGATAATGACAAGCGTCATGACAGCAAAAGCTAGCAAAGTAATAGTTCGTTCCGCTTTCGAAACGATCTTCAAAAAGGTGCGCGCGAATTCCATCAGTTGCCCCCTTCTGTGCGTTGCGTCGCCTGTAGTGTACCTGCTGCAACACGCGCGCGGTAATCCGCGCGGCCAGCAACCATGGCGTCATAGATCATTTGCGACCTGCCGCCGACTTCGCGGGCGATTAGTTCTGCATTGCCTTTAGTGGCTTCAACCCAAGCGGCGCGATCTTCGTCAGATAGAGTATGCACCGTGATGTCCGGGTCGGCCTGCACCATGGCACCAAGCGACTGTGTCATCGCACGAACACCAGCCCGGGCCTCATCAGACGTAGGAAAAGCATTGCGGATGGTGTCCTGGTCTGCCGCGCTCAGGCCCGAGAACCACTTATAGTTCGCCACAACCACCCCAGTATCATAGGCATGCTGGGTTAGCGTTAGGTGCGGCGCTTCCTTGCCCAGGCCCGTGATGCCATACAGCACCATGTTGGTGTCCCCGCCCTTTACAAGGCCAGTTTGCAAGGCTGGTATCAGGTCTGGAAACGGCATTTGGATCATGTCGCCACCAAGTGAGGTCATCAGAACTTGCGACGCTTCAGACGCTTGCGACCGGAGTGCATATCCGCGCGCATCTTCAGGTCGTAGAATGGGCGTTTTGCCAAAGAAATTCAGCCACCCCACTTCAACCCAGCGCACGAGAACCAGGTTTTTCTCTGCAAAAAGAGGCTGAAACACATCCAGCAGATGCTCATCCATCACATAGTCAAGCTCGGCACGGTTTTCGAAAAAGAACGGCGTGAGCAACATTGAGAGCTCCGGCACGATCGCAGAGGCACCGCCGATGGTAAATCCGCCAAACTGAATACGGTTGCGGCGAATGTTGCTCATTGTCACAGGTTCGCCGCCGGTTTCACCGCGGATCAAAAGTTTGATATCAATGGCGCCGTTTGAGCGGCCTTCAGCATTTTGGCGAAAGGTCTGCCAGTCTTTGTCCCAAGGCGAACCAGGTGCTGCAAACGCACCAACAGTGACCTTCACGCGCTGATCTTCGGCAATTGAGGCAGCGCTTTGCAAAGCTGCTGAAACAGCGAGCGCGGCAAAACCAAATGCAACTTTTTTAAACACCCAACACTCCTTCAATTCCCGTCTCGTACCAGCCTACTGCACGCGCTCTAATGTCACCAAATGATCAAACTCAGTTGGCCAACGATAGTCGGGCTCCCCGTCCAAAAACTTTGCCGCAAACTCCTTTGAATTTACAGTGTCAGTCATGGTCCAGCCGCAGCCCTCTGCAAGCTCTGCAAACTCAGTGGGAACAAACCCTGTCACGATCGGCTCACCTTTTGAGGCAGTATGCGCCATCAGGCGCTCAAGATCAGACGCAATTTCCGGGATCGTTTGAAGAAACCCCGGGTCGAACAAGCGACCATCCATAAAGTCAGCAACAATAATGCTGCCCGGCATGGCAATGTCAGCCAACCCCTTCAGAGCACCGATAATGGCTTCTTTTTCCAAGTAAATGAGCACGCCCTGCCAGCTGAAAAAGCTGGGTTTCAAAGTATCAAACCCGCTTTCGATAAGCTTGGCACCTACTTTGTCTTTTTCAAAATCTACCGCTACGAACCTGTGATCTGGTGCAACTTCGCGACCGCAAGTCCGAATTTTTTTGCGCTTCGCCGCCTGGCTATGAAGGGTATCTACCTCGAACACCGTGACTTCTTTGAATTCAGCCCCTGCTCTAAGGGCAAATGTATCAAAGCCAGCACCCAAAATAACATATTGGCGCATGCCATTTTTCACCGCAACGGCAAGCTGGTCTTCACCGTACCGAGCTCGGGAAAGAACGCTAAGGGAAGATTTCAGCCGCTTGAACATGCCTTGTCGCATATAGTGCTGCCTTAGAAACGGAACCCGGCATTTGAGCCAATACTGTGGACCCAACATGTTTATGGCATACGGATCGTCAAACAGCGCCGCTTCTGGACCATAATGATATGCTGCGCGCACAGCAGCGACCATTTCAGCAGTTTCACTCGCTTTGCCCATTGTGCGCCTACCCGATCTCTATGAGTTCAATCAGCTCGCCAGCCGCACCGATACAGCAGGCTGTCCGGCGACCCTCATAGATCAGGCCCTCGCGCACCTGTGGCACCGTAATCATCGGCACATCAATCGCATCCAGTGAAGACACTATGTAAGTCACCGCAGCTATACCCGGTGGCAGCATGCCCTCCGCGCAATTTCGCTCAGTGGTTTCGTCCGGGTATTGGTCAATCTCGTTATTCACCAGGCGATCAACGCAGGTCATGGTCAGGTCGGTTTTATGGTCTTCCCCAAACCCAAAGGCCTGGTTGATCACTTTGTAAGTGAGGGAATAGCTGTCGCCCGCGCCCCATCCCAGTTTCTGGGTGTAAAACTCAAGCGCTTTTTGCCGGTCTGGTGCCGCCAGAACCATGATGAAAACATGGTCGACCCATGCACCGGCTTTTGGCAGGTCAAAGTTCGGTAAATTATCCCGAACTTCATTTAGGAACAAAACCTCCCCCTCTGGCCCCACCGCCTGCATCGGGTAGATGATCGAAGAAAACTCAAGTTCCGCAGGCGGGCCAATTATTTTGAACGGCGATGACTGAAGCCGGGCATACAAAGCGTCCACGTCGGCGACACAAATTTCAATTGCGTTCCAGCCAAAAGTTCGAAGCGGCGTGTAGTTGGGCATGTCCGGGTTTTGCACAATTCGCAGGTAAACTGGTGTGCCGCTTGATGAGGCCAGGACAAAACATGGTTGCCCAGCCATGGCTGACGCACCCCAGCTTGAGGCTAACTCTTCAGACACCACATCAGTTTCAACGACCTTCAGGTCAAAATATTCTTCATAAAGGCTCACCAAACGACCGGCATCCGCAGCCGAAATGGTTGCAGCCTTGATAAGCCCCTCTCGATCGAAACTCTGGTAATTTGTCATGGTCGCCCACTACTCACATCTGACCAGTGATCGTGCGTCAAACTCGGTTGAAAATAACATGACGTATATCAATCGAAAGCCATAAATGTTATAGTAGTATATCATTTATTAGTTGGATGTCTGTTGCCATGTTTGGGGGAGAACACATGAGCACCTTGAAATTAAGCCGCCGTCATTTTTTGCTGGGCAGTGCAGCCGCGCTTGCGGCACCGGCACTTGGTGGTATCGCCTTTGCCCGCAATCTGGACTGCGACGTAGCCATTGTGGGTGCTGGCCTGTCGGGCCTTAACGCCGCCAAGCACCTTGAAGAACAAGGCCTAAGAGTGTTGGTTCTTGAGGCGCAGCAGCGTGTTGGCGGACGGGTTTTTTCTCTCACAGACATGAACGGCGAGCAGGAACTCGGTGGCCAATCGATTGGGGTCGGCTATGCCCGCATGGTTGCCGCAACAGACGATCTTGGCCTGACGCGTCGCAACCCAGGCGCCAGCAATGCTGCACTTCGTCGCCGCGATACTGCGATGGTTTACAAAGGCGAAATTCTCGCCGACCGGAAAGCATGGGAGATTAGTAAACTCAATACGTTTGATGATGACAATCGCGGCCAATACCCATGGGAGCGGCTGCGCGGCCTAATCGGTAATCTCAATCCAGTGCAGAATGCTGAGGATTGGCTGGACGCCCAGTTCCACTCTTTTGACAAGTCGCTGAAACAGACATTGCTTGAGCAAGGCTTCAGCGCTGAGCACGCTTCTCTCCTTACCGATATCAACCCCACCTACGGTGATGGGGGGGACCAGATATCGGCCATGATGCATTTCTATAATGCCGCCTGGATTCGCCGCCAATTCGCATTTCTGGAGCGCGGCACAACGCCCACTTATCAGGTGGCTGGTGGCAACCAGCTTATTCCCATGGGCATGGCTGAAGGCCTTTCCGGTGACATTCGTTTTGGTTTCAATCTAGCGTCAGTTGCTCAGGATGGCGGCTCTGTTGAACTAACATCAACCGACGGAGCCAAAGTGCGCGCAAAATCAGTGATCCTGACCTTGCCACTAAAAGCACTCTCGCGCGTGGTCTTTGGCGCGTCCTTGCCACCGGAACGACTTCAAGCCTTCAAATCAGTTCCTTATTCTCGTGTATTTCAGGGCTTCTTCGAGATTGAAAAACCCTTCTGGGAACAGGACGATATGCCCATGATTTATTGGACAGACACACCGGCCGGGCGTCTGTTCATTTCTGCTGGTGCCGACGACGCGCCAGCATATGTGAAGACCTGGTCAACAGGCTTGGCAGCAAAAGCGCTCGACCAAATGGGCGAGGCGGATGCGCTCAGCCTATTGCTCGCTGAAATTCACAAGGCGCGCCCGGCGACTGAGGGCGCAATTAGGCCCGTGCGCACATGGTCCTGGCAACAGGATGCCTTTGCAGGGGGCACCTACGCCGCCTGGGCCCCAGGGCAGGTCAGCACGATTGTGCCAACCATCGGCGCGCCGCACGGTAACATCTTCTTTGCCGGGGAACACACCGCGCAACTTGACCGCGGCATGGAAGGCGCGATGGAGTCAGGCGAGCGTGCCGCCTTTGAAGTGATTGATCACTTAGAAGCCTAAATCGGTTTAATTGAGCTCGGCAACGGCCGTTATCAACTGCTCATGGCCGCCATCTTTCTTCCAGTCCCGGATAGCACGGTCCAGCGTTTCTGCATGTTTCATGCACGCGCTGCTGGGGTTGATCGCCATGTAGGCCGTCATGCGCATGTCCGTTCCTGGCAGCTCTTTTACTTGCAGGCCATTTATGCTGGCCTGTCGGTTTATCACTTCACGCTCACCGAGAATGATATCTATCTTTCCCGACGATAGTTTGTTCACAAGGTTTGCGGGCGTGTCCCAGTCGGGGTTGCCATGCAACCGGGTGAGGTAGGTGGGTATTGGCTGCACATTCTTCAGGGCACGGTTCACGCCGATAGTCGGGTGTTTGAGGTCATTCGGATTTGTGTGCGCCAGTGTGAATGGTCCCCAGTGATAGCTCAGCCACGGACCAACAAATTTCATGGTTTTTTCACGCTCTGCAGACCGGAGCGCAATAGCAAGAATATCGATTTTGCCATTTTCAAATTTCTTTAGCACATCTGCCCATGGCTCAACTGGATGGTGGGCCACCTCCATTTTGGCTGCGGCAAATATCTGATCAGCAGAATTGATAAGGGGCCCGCCAAACTGATTTTCTTCAACAGTGGCCCAACTGCCATTTTGTTCAGGAAAAGCAACAACACAGGTTTGCGCGTACAAGGGCGTTGTCACGATAAGCAAAGCAACCGAAGCGGCCAATTGCAGGTAATGTTTGCTCATGGTGTTGTCCCGTCGGCTTGTTTTTTCATGATTGTCAGGTTTTGCGCGTTCGGTGGCCCTACAGAATAGGTCTTTGCGTCATCGGTTTTGGCCCATGTGCTCAACGCCGCATTAAGTTCTGCCTTCCGTGTCATGCAGGGCGCATCATGCTTAATGGCAACATATGTGTGAACGTCAACCCCTTCCCCTGGAAGTCGTTCCAACTGCTGCTGGCGGCGGTCCAAAAGAAGGCTAATTCCATATTCAGACGCAAGAATGACATCTACCCGGTCTTCTTCAAGCATACGCCCAAGGCGTTCATAGGGCATCCCAATTAGCGTGCCGTTCATGGCCTCAACAGCCTCTATTATGGGCGTCAAATCTGCATATGTGCGTAACACGCCCACCGTAGGGCTTGCCATGTTCGGATTGGCACCTCTTCTGATATATTTGTACCATTTGTTGGTAAAAATGGGGCCAAGGAATGCCAGCTTTTCTGCGCGAGAGGGGGTCTCTAGTGCCATTGAAAGGCCCTGCCCTTTTCCGCGCATAACTTCTTCAACTGCACGGGTCCAGGGCACAAATGGCTCGGCAATCAATTCGGCACCCGCATCCGCAAATATTGTCTTTAGTTTTTGATAAAACCCTGATGTGGGGTAGCTGCCCAACGGGGCATTAATATCGTCCCAGCTTTGCGTGAAATACATGCGACAAGATGGGCGGGCTTCTGTGCCTTCCTGAGCGTGCGCTAGGCTCAACGGCAATCCGAGGGCAGCGGCCACAATCAATGTTTTGACGCAAATTTTTGCGAACATTTCCCACCTCATTCCCCCAAAACCTAGCCTCGTGTATTTTGAACAGTCTCGCAAGGGTAATTCGAATTCTATTCTGATTTCCTCATCTTGACTCTGGCACGAAAAAATGAGAACAAATAGTGAACATTTAGAGTGAGTCGGCAGTATGCATGTTCGTGCCATCAATGATAATCAGGCACAGCCCTATGCCCCCAGAGAAAAGGATATCTGGGAAGAAGGCCTCGATGCCAAGCTTGTTCAAAAGCTTGGCAAACTCAAAGCCTTGCGCACCACCTTGTCTGATCTGGACCCGGCAACCAACGGGCCGCCTGCGCTTGAGCACAAAGACACACCGGCTGAACAGCATAATGACTATTTCCCTAGAGGCTGGATTCATGAGCTTTGGGTCCCAAACCCAAAAGACCACGGGGCGGCAATGGCCTGGGCATTATCCACGCTAAAACAAGGGGGTAAGCCCTTATTGTGGGTGACAAGCCAGACCCTAATGCGTGAACAAGGCATGCCTTACGGCCCCGGACTGCTGCATATTGGACATCCCCCTGAACAGTTTATCATCGCACGAACCAAAACTCATGAAGATGGCCTTTGGGCGCTTGAGGAAGCGATCAAGTCTGGCGCTTTTAGCGCCGTCATCGGCGAACTGTCAGACATTGACCTCACCAGCAGTCGGCGCCTTTCGCTAGCGGCACAAAACCACAAAGCACAGTGCCTTCTTCTGATGCGGTCAGCGAAGCCTCCACAAACTGTTGCTTACAGTCGGTGGCGCGTTGATGCCGCAGCGAGCGAACCGGAAACTGAACAGACCTCCTGGCCCGGAAAGGCCCGCCTGACAGCCCATTTACACAAACACCGCGGCGGCGAATTACCCCGCGAAACCCTATTGGAGTGGCATGATGCGCACCATCGCTTCCATATGGTTTCCCCACTGGTCCGTGAACCGCTGGGTCCGCAGCCACATGCGCAGCGACCCGAGCGTGAAAAGCGGGCAGCCGGATAAGGCTTTTGCTTTAACGGAAACCATGAACCAAACCCAGAAACTGCAAGCAGTGTCGCTTGCGGGGCAAACACTTGGCCTGCTGCCCGGCATGACGCTGGCAGAAGCGCGCGCCATTTTGCCCGCGCTTGAAACCGCACCCGCTGACCCAGACGCTGATGCCACAGCTTTGCATGCCATCGCCCGTTGGTGCGACCGTTACACCCCACTTGTGACCATGGATGGTGTTGATGGCTTACTGCTTGATATTAGTGGCTGCGGCCATTTGTTTGGCGGGGACAAGCAATTGCTCACTGACCTGCGGTTTCGCCTCAAACAAGCGGGTTTTGATACACACATCGCTGTTGCAAGCACTGTGGGCACTGCTTGGGCGCTGGCACGCTATGCCCCAAACACCCGTGTTCAGGGTACTTTCCTGCAAATACGTGCGCCCGAAGAAGCCCTAAAGCCTCTGCCCGTCAAGGCCTTGCGCCTCGACACCGGCAGCGTCACGACCCTGCACCGGCTTGGGCTAAAACGCATCGGCGACATACTCACCCTGCCGCGCCCTGCGCTTGCGCGCCGGTTCCGGGGCAAAGCATCCAAGCATGTCAGCGACTTGCTGAAGCGACTGGACCAGGCACTTGGTGTGCAGTCAGAGCCCCTTGAACCGCTGCAACCCTTACCCTTGTGGCGCTTGCGGCACGCTTTTACGGAGCCCATTCAGCATCTGGCTGCTGTTGAGGCTGCCCTGCCCAAACTCATCGATGATATGATGACCATCCTGGCGCGCGCGGACCAGGGAGTGCGGCGGCTGGTTTTCAGTGCTTTCCGGGTAGACGGCACCTGTCAGGACATCATGATTGGCACCAGCCGCCCAACCCGCGACACGGCCCATTTAATGCGCTTGTTCGCCGAGAAACTGGATGCCCTGCAGGCAGGTTTCGGGTTTGACCTGATTATGCTGTCGGTCAGTGAAGCGGAGGCCCTGCCTCCAAGCCAAATCGCTACCATCAAGGACACGGAAACAGAGGCAACAGCTCGTGTATTGGACCGACTGAGCGCCCGCCTTGGCAGCGGCGCAGTGGTGCAACTCAAGCATCGGCACAGCCATATTCCAGAGCGGGCACAGTCATATGCTCCGGCGTTTGCAAGCGGACTGAATTGGGACAGCATGCCTGAGGGCTTGGCAGCACGCCCCCTTCGCCTGCTGCAGCGGCCAGAAGCCATGGACGTTCTGGCTGAAGTGCCCGAAGGCGCGCCGCGCCGTTTCCGCTGGCGGCGGGTAGACCATAAAGTCACTCGCGCCGAGGGGCCGGAGCGCATCGGATCTGAATGGTGGGCACTCTTGCCCGAAGATGACCCCGAAACGCTCAGTCGGGACTATTACCGGATTGAAGTTGCGGGCGGTGCCCGCTTTTGGGTGTTCCGGCGCGGCCTATACGAGCAAGCCGGCGTGCGCCCGGCAGAAACCGTTTATGATCCCCTGAATGGGCATGCACCGCGCTGGTTCATGCATGGCTTTTTTGCTTAAGGCTTGCCCATGTATGCCGAACTCCATAGCACCAGTAACTTCAGTTTCCTGCGCGGGGCATCTCACCCCGAAGAACTGGTCATCATGGCCAAAATCAAAGGTTTGAGCGCGCTTGCGATCACCGACCGCAACAGCATGGCTGGCATTGTGCGCGCCCACAAAGCCGCCAAAGAAAACGACCTGCCCTTCATCCCTGCGTGCCGGTTAGACCTTATGGATGCGCCCTCACTGCTCGCGTATCCGACCGACCGGGACGCTTACGCGCGCCTGACGGAACTATTGACCATCGGCAACCGGCGCGCACCCAAGGGCGAATGCCATCTTGGCCTTGAAGACGTGGCCTCCTTCAGCAAAGGACTGATGTTTGCCTTAGTACCCGACGCCAAAACGCCTGGTGACATTTTGAGTGAGACCCACATCAACAAACTGCAGCGCATGCGCGAGCAGTTGAATGCACCGCTCTATCTGGCGGCCCACTATACCTATCAGGGTGAGGACAAGCGTCGTATCCATGCACTGGCCACCTGTGCCCAGCAAGCTGGCCTGCCTTTGCTGGCCACGGGTGACGTTATGTTTCACGGGCCGGAGCGACGCGTGCTTGCGGATGTGGTCACCTGTATCCGGGAGCATAAACGCATTGAAGAAGCAGGTTATTTGCTCGCTGCCAACGCAGAACGTTTCATCAAACCCGCGCACGAGATGCAGCGCCTGTTTGCCGAATACCCGAGGGCCGTAAAAAACACGCAAGTCATCCAGGAAGCCTGCAATTTCTCACTGGACGAGTTGAGCTACAACTATCCTCATGAGCCTGTACCCGAGGGCAAAACCCCACAGCAACATTTGGCGGAGCTTTCCTACAAAGGTGCTGAAGACCGCTTCCCTGAAGGCATGCCAGATAAAGTCCGCGACATTCTGCAGCGCGAGCTGGAACTTGTGGATGAGCTTGGTTACGCCCCCTATTTCCTGACCGTGCATGACATTGTGCATTTTGCCCGGAGCCGGAAAATTCTGTGTCAGGGGCGCGGGTCAGCAGCCAACTCTGTGATTTGCTACATGCTGCGCATCACTGATGTGAACCCCGCCAAAGTCGACCTTTTGTTCGAGCGTTTTGTCTCCAAAGAGCGCGGCGAACCGCCGGATATTGATGTCGACTTTGAGCATGAGCGCCGCGAAGAAGTGATCCAGTATATCTATGAGCGATACGGTCGGCACCGGGCAGGGTTGGCGGCGACACTGATCACCTATCGGGCGCGCAGTGCGATCCGCGAAGTGGGCAAGGTAATGGGGCTGTCGGAAGACATGATCAGTGCGCTTTCTGGCACCGTGTGGGGTTTCTACAGCAGTGAAATCCCGGACGAACAGGTGCGACAGGCAGGCTTTGACCCGGCTGAACCAGGCTTGATGCAAACCCTTGCGATTGCTCATGAAATTGTTGGTTTCCCGCGGCATCTGTCACAGCATGTGGGTGGCTTTGTGCTGACGGAAAGCCCGCTGCATCACATTGTGCCCATTCAAAACGCCGCGATGAAGGACCGCACGGTTATCGAGTGGAACAAAGACGACCTGGATACGCTCAATATCCTGAAGGTGGATGTGCTGGCGCTGGGCATGCTGAGTTGCTTGCGCAAGGCCTTTGACTTGATGCGCATGCACCATGGCCGCAATTATGAGCTTGCCACCCTGCCAAACGAAGATCCCGCCACTTACGCCATGCTGCAGCGTGCCGACAGTGTGGGTGTGTTTCAGGTGGAAAGCCGCGCGCAAATGAGCATGCTGCCGCGCCTGAAACCCAAAAGTTATTATGACCTTGTGGTTCAGGTGGCGATTGTGCGCCCCGGCCCCATACAGGGCGATATGGTGCACCCCTACCTGCGCCGGCGACAGGGCAAAGAGGCCGTTGAGTACCCGGCGCCTGACCCGGCTTTCGGGCCGACTGACGAGCTGGAGCAAGTGCTTTCCCGCACATACGGTGTGCCACTGTTTCAGGAACAAGCCATGAAAATTGCGATTGTTGCAGCGGGCTTTACGCCTGGCGAAGCAGACGGCCTGAGACGCGCCATGGCAACCTTTAGGAACAGCGGCACGGTGGGCGCGTTTGAGGCCAAATTCATCAATGGCATGACCGATCGTGGCTACACGCAAGACTTTGCTGAGCGCTGCTTTCGCCAAATTGAGGGCTTCGCTGATTATGGCTTTCCAGAAAGCCATGCCGCCAGCTTTGCCTTGCTTGTCTATGCCTCCTCCTGGGTCAAATGCCATCACCCGGACGTGTTTGCCTGCGCGCTCCTGAACGCCCAACCCATGGGCTTTTATGCCCCCGCTCAGATCGTTCGGGACGCACGCGAGCACGGCGTGGAGGTGCGGCCGGTTGACGTAAACCACAGCGACTGGGATTGCACGCTTGAACCCGCCCCCAAGACCAAGTGGGGATGCGCTGTAAGGCTTGGTATGCGCCAGGTTAAGGGGGTTCGCGAGGACGCTGCCGAGCTGCTGATGGCTGCGCGCCTCAGACCCTTCACTGACGCGTTTGATGTGCATGCCCGCACCCGTATGATGGTGGTGCAACTTGAGAAGCTTGCGGAAGCTGATGCCTTCAGATCCTGCGGTCTTGATCGGCGGCAGGCCCTGTGGCAAGTGCGCGGCCTGGTGGATACTCCTGACCTGCCTTTGTTTGCCCATGCGGACACTGAAGAAACCGGACCTGAGGTGGAGGCGGTGCTGCCAACTATGCCGCTCGCCGAACATGTGGTGAATGACTATCAAACCCTGCGGCTTTCACTGAAAGCGCACCCCCTGTCATTCCTGAGGACGACCATGAAAGCGCGCGGCGTGGTGCCCTGCCGCGGACTGGAAGAAAAACGCGACGGAGACCATGCTTCTGTCGCTGGCCTTGTCTTGGTCCGGCAACGCCCAGGAAGCGCAAAAGGCGTTATATTTCTGACACTTGAGGATGAAACCGGTGTCGCTAATATTGTTGTCTGGAGCAAGGTTTTTGACGCCCACCGCGCCATCCTTATGGGCGGTCGCCTGCTGGTGGTTGAAGGCCAACTGCAGCGGGAAGACGGGGTCACCCATCTGGTTGCGCGCAAGCTTTATGATGCGTCTGCCGAGTTGCTGCGCCTGTCGGATGATGTGGATGATCTGAGTGTGCCGGTCGCGGCAGCGGACGAAGTGAAAAAGCCAACCGAAGGGGACCGGCGCTTGCCACCCTTCAAAGCATCAATGCATCCGCGCAATGTGCGCGGGTTGATCCCCAAAAGCAGGGACTTCCACTAATCCGCACTCAACGACAAGCGCAAAAAGTACGAAAAAACGCAAAAAAAGTGGCAGAAACAGGCAAAAAATGTCATAAAAACACTGGAAATTGGCACGGGGGCTCTCTAAGGGGCACTTCAGGGGGTGCGCCATTTTGCCCAATGGAATCTCTCAATCTGAATGACTAGGTGACGCATGCGTCATTGGACATGAACGTGAGGAATGGATGGGAAATATCGACGTAAAAACCATGGCTGGCGAAAGCTCTGCCGAGATGATAGCCCGACAGCCTCTTTTTAAAGGTGCGTCCGAAGATACCATCGGCAAACTTTCGGCGGCAGGCCAGGTTCTCAAACTGGATAAAGGCGAAGCGCTCTTTATGCAGGAAGACCCTGCGGAGTGGTTTTACATCATGCTGTCGGGATGGGTGAAACTGTTCCGCGAAACCATGGACGGCGCTGAAGCCGTAATCGATATGGCAACCCGGGGAGAGCTTGTAGGCGAAACCGCCATTTTCGAAGATGGCATGCATTCCTATTGCGCGGCTGCTGCAGAAAAAGTTGAAGTCCTGCGGCTACCAAGCAGCCTGCTGAAAAAAGCGGTGAATGACGAACAACCTGTTGCGCTTTCCATGCTGTCGTCGATGTCGCGCCACCGCAAACGGCAAAGCCGCGAAATTGAAAGCCTGACACTCCAGAACGCATCACAGCGCATCGGCTGCTTTTTGCTGCGACACTGCAACCAGCTGGAGGAAGATCAGATTGATCTGCAACTGCCCTACGACAAATCGCTTATTGCGGCGCGTCTGGGCATGAAATCAGAAACCTTCTCGCGTGCTCTTAACAAATTGCGGCAGGAAACCAACATTGAAGTCAAAGGCTCAATGGTGCAAATCCCGAGCATCGATGTGATTTCCACCTACTCCTGCAGCGCCTGCTCGAACGAGTTTCCCTGCTCAGATTTGCAGGCAATGGAATAATCAAGCCTGAAGCCAATCCCAATTGATCTTTGACGGGTCCGCGACATAAAGATCCGGCGCAGAAACAACGCGCAAGATATACTGAAACTCAATCGGATAACGCGGCAGTGCGCCATCAATGTCACCCAGTGTCATCAAGGAGACCGGGTTCACTGAAATTGACGCTTGCCCCAGCGTAACAACACCTGCCGCTTTCACCTCCTCGTCGACCAATAGAAGCAATACCGGATTGCCAGAACGGGCATCTTCTCCGGCTGACCAAATCTGCCTATAGGGAAAACGATGGCAATTCGCCGCCATCACCTGGTTGCATACATCAAGATAGCGCAGCAACAACGCAAGGTAGGTGTCATCACCGGCCCCATTTTCGATCGAAAAACCGCCTCCGCACAAGCCGTCCGACTTTTGACTTTCAATGCCAACCAAAACAACACTCCCAGTTTTGACAGTCGGCACTGTGCGCCAATCCCCGAGGGCTTTGGTTGACTTTCGTCAAGTATCCTTGGCGAGCAAAAAACTAGGGTGCGACTCATCGGAATTTTGTGCTGGAGCCACCCTATGTCTGCCTTGTCAGAAGCCCTACTGCGTCACAACAAAAACACGCCCCGTTACACCAGCTACCCAACTGCACCCCACTTTTCTGAGGCAGTTAGGGAAACCACCTACCTGTCCTGGCTCACGAGCCTAGAGGGGGACAACTGTACGTCGCTCTATATTCACATCCCATACTGCAAAAGCATCTGCTGGTATTGCGGCTGCAATACAAAAGCGACCCAGAAATACGGTCCAGTGACCCGCTTTGTGGATCTACTGCTGAAAGAAATCGCTTTGGTCAAAAGCGCGCTTTCCCATACGCAGTCCGTCACAAATATCCATTTTGGGGGTGGCTCTCCCAGCATGCTAACGGCCGATGACTTTACCCGTATTATGGCGCATGTCCGGGATAGTTTTGACGTGAAACCTGACGCTGAAATCGCCATTGAAATTGACCCGCGAGAGCTCACGGAAGCGAAAACTGCGGCTTATGCCCTTGCCGGTGTAACGCGCGTCAGTTTTGGCATTCAAGACTTCCATGAAGACGTGCAGAACGCCATCGGCAGGCGGCAGCCTTTTTACCTGGTTTATGATGCGGTGAAACTGGTTCGCAGCTATGGCATTGAGCAGATCAATATGGACCTGCTGTATGGCTTGCCTCACCAAACAGCTGAAAAAATGCGCGCAAACATCAATTTTGCCCAAGCGCTTGCACCAACGCGAGTTGCCCTGTTTGGCTATGCCCATGTGCCGTGGATGAAAAAGCACATGCAACTAATCGACGAGAGTTTTCTGCCCGACGCAAAAGAAAGGCTGGATCTATTCGATGCGGCTTCAGACCAGCTGAGCAAAAAGGGCTTTCATGCCATCGGCATTGATCATTTTGTCAGGTCTGATGACACCATGTTCTCCGCTCATGCCGAAGGTCGACTGAGGCGCAACTTCCAGGGCTACACAACTGACAAGGCAACTACTCTCATCGGCCTTGGGGTCTCTGCAATCGGGGCCATGCCCCAGGGCTATGTGCAAAACACGCCTGATATTCGAAGGTACGTCCGCGCGGTCGAAGCTGGCAAGCTACCGATCGCAAAGGGTATCAAGACATCACCGGACGACATGGTTCGGCGGGCAGCCATCGAGCAGCTGATGTGTTACGGCAAATTGGATACAGAAGCATTCTACAAGCATCATGGCCTGCCAGCAGGCTATTTTGATGACGCCATACAATCGCTGGCCCCTCTTGTTGTAGATGGATTGCTTTGGATATCGGACGGCATTCTTGAAGTGCCGGCGTCACTGCCACAGGCTTCCAGACTGGTAGCTGCAGCATTTGACGCCTACCTCAAACCATCAAACGTCAAACATGCGCAAGTTGCCTGACATCTGAACTCACGCAGCTTTTTGTCGACCCCTACCCCACCGCCTGCTATGGGGTTGGCATGGTTATGACCTTTTTTGCATCGCCCGAAGAAAAGTGGCTGCTTGCGCTGGCGTTTGGCGTGAAGCAAATCCGCAGTTCAGATTGGGTGTCTGCTGACCATGTAGGAATACGCATTGGCGATATTCAAGTTCGCGGTGCGGCCGCCTGCCTGTTAGCCATTGAGGCTGCCGTGCCATCGCCGAGCCTGTTTCCAAACGGGAACGTCGGCATGCCAGTCGCCTTGTTGCACTGGCAACGGTCTATGGCGGCCACGCCATCGTCTTCGTCGGGAGCGGTGCTCGCAAACGCGGAATTGATCACCCGGCAAATGCATGACGGACGGCCTTTTTTGCAAGGAGAGCATGCAGGGCTCGCTGATATTGCAAGCGCAAGCTGGCTACTCCCTAAGAAAGAACAGCTACCAGAACAGCATAGTCTTTTGCCCTGGCTTGACCGCATGGCGGCAATTGCTGAGGCCGACAGTAATGGGCCAATGACGTTGAGAACCAGTCAACTTCGGGACTTGGAACACCATGGCATCTTGCATATAGAGGCGCGCGACGGCGTTTCGCACGTCTCCAGCCCACTGGACGTTGAATAACTACCTTCCTCAATTCATGTTGTCACTTTTTGCAACCTATTTTGCAAATTTGCACTTGACTGCTTTTATGTTTACTCGTTAGCTGCGGCTGGGGAGAAACGATCATGACAGATCAAGCAGCGAGCAAGCCGCAGCTCAGCTTTTGGCAAATCTGGAACATGTGCTTTGGCTTCATGGGCATCCAGTTTGGCTTTGAGCTGCAAGTCAGCAATGTCAGCCGAATTTTTCAAACACTTGGTGCGGAAATCGATGAAATCGCCATTCTGTGGGTGGCGGCACCGCTGACGGGACTCATCGTGCAACCCATCATCGGATACATGAGCGATAAAACCTGGACCCGGATGGGCAGGCGGCGGCCCTATTTCTTTTATGGCGCTATCTTTTCGACGCTTGCGCTCATTGTCATGCCCAATTCCCCAACACTTTGGATTGCAGCTGGCATGCTGTGGATCATGGATGCCTCGTTCAATATTGCCATGGAGCCCTTCCGGGCGTTTGTGGGTGATATGCTGCCAGAACGCCAACGCTCGCTTGGGTACGCCATGCAGACGTTTTTCATTGGCATAGGTGCTTCAGTCGCCGCCGCGTTGCCATGGATGATGACAAACGTCTTCGGCGTTGCCAACACGGCTGCCGAAGGTATCATCCCCGACTCTGTTGTTTATGCCTTTTATACTGGCGGCTTGATCCTTCTTGTGTGCGTCTTCTGGACTGTGTTCACAACCAAGGAATACAGCCCCGAGGAGCTGGAAGCCTACAACGCGGCAGTGGAGGAAAGTGCTGCCAAACATGACGGCCTGGATATCACTAAAACCCGCGCGAATGGCACGGTTGACGCACAACAACACCAATCAGGTGGATTGCTATGGCTTGCGATTGGGCTTGTGGCTTCACTTGTCATATTTGTAGGTGGCGGTTCATACCGACTGCATATTTTGTCTGGTGGCCTGGCAGTATTTGGGCTGCTGCGCATGCTCGCGGCCCGACTTAAAGCTCAAGGGAAAAACGATGGCGCGGTTGTTGAGATCATGGATGATCTCATCCTGATGCCCACCATCATGAAACAATTGGCTGTTGTTCAGTTCTTTTCCTGGTTTGCCATGTTCACCATGTGGTCGTTTACCGTGCCAGCCGTGACCGCATTTCATTTTGGGTCAACAGACCCCACAAGCACTGTTTACAACAATGGTGCTGACTGGGCCGGCGTATTGAATATGGTCCGGAACCTGGTGACGATCGGTGCAGCGCTGGTCATTGCCGGATTTGCCAACCGCATTGGACGCAGACGCCTTCATGCTGGCAACCTGTTGGTTGGCGGAGTTGGACTGGCGTCGTTTTTCTTCATCACTGATCCCAACTTGCTGGTCGTCTCAATGGGGCTCGTGGGGTTTGCCTGGGCATCCATTCTGTCTATTCCCTACTCCTTGCTTTCAAGTGCGGTTCCGCACCACAAGATGGGCATATACATGGGTGTGTTTAACTTCTTCATCGTTATTCCCCAGATTGTTGCGGCCACTACCCTTGGCTTAGTTTTGAGTGAACTCTTTGCAGGACAAGCAATTTATGGTCTTCTGCTCGCTGGCGGCTCTATGGTGATTGCCGCCCTGATGACGCTTCGGGTTAATGCGCCGTCAGAGGGGGCACCGCAGGTGCGGTAGGGGGAGACGACGTTATGATGGCATCGCTTGATTGGATCATCATCGCAATTTATTTTGCAGCCGTATTTTTTATCGCGTTTCGCGCTGGCAAAACGCAGAGCGCTGAGGGCGATTCCGCTGAGTTTTTCCTGGCTGGCCGAAACACAGGCTGGTTGGTGGTTGGTGCGTCCATTTTTGCATCAAACATTGGGTCAGAACACCTGATCGGCCTGGCTGGCACCGGGGCGGCGAGCGGTGTGGCGGTTGCGCAATTTGAGATTATCGCTGGCTTTGCGCTCTTGTTACTGGGCTGGTTTTTTGTGCCCTTCTATTTGTCGTCTGGCGTGTTCACCATGCCCGAATTTCTGGAAAAACGGTTTTCCAAGGGTGCACGCACCTATTTGGCGGTGGTGTCGGTTGTTGGCTATGTTCTAACCAAAATCTCTGTCACCATCGCGGCTGGCGGCATTGTCTTTGAAACCCTGCTGGGGGTCGATTTTTGGACTGGTGCTTTCATTGTCGTCATCGCCACTGGTGTTTACACCGTGTGGGGTGGCTTGAAGGCTGTTTTGTATACCGACGCCTTGCAGATGGTCATTCTGTTGTTTGGCGCTGTGGTGATTACGGTTGTTGGCCTCAACACAGTTGGCGGATGGGAAGCCATGAGCAGCGCCGCCGGCGACAAGGCCATGAGCCTGTGGCGGCCCATGAGCGACCCGGACTTCCCCTGGACCGGCATCCTGTTTGGCGCGCCAATTTTGGCGGTCTGGTATTGGTGTACTGACCAATATATTGTGCAGCGTGTGTTGTCCGCGAACGGTATTGAAGGCGCGCGTCGCGCGACCATTATGGCGGCGGCCCTGAAGCAACTGCCGCTTTTCATTTTTGTCATACCCGGTGTGATTGCAGCCGTGCTGGTTGATCAGGGGCGCCTGACGCTCGCGCAGCCTGATGCGGCGCTCCCGACACTGATTGGCGAACTGCTGCCGGTCGGCCTTCGTGGCCTATTGGTTGCGGGCCTCTTGGCTGCCCTCATGAGCTCGCTTTCAAGCGTGTTCAATAGTTGCTCGACAATCGTGACTATGGACCTTTACAAGCCGCTGCGCCCAGAAGCTGGGGAGCGGGAACTGGTGACGGTCGGCCGTGTTTCCACAACTGCGCTGGTTGGCCTTGGCCTGTTGTGGATACCATTTATTCAGCTGGTTTCTGGTCAGCTGTTTCAGTATCTGCAGGAGGTGCAGTCCTACATCGCGCCCCCCATCGCTGCCGTTTTCCTGATTGGATTGCTGTGGAAAGGGGCAAATGCCCGTGGTGCTGCCTGGACATTGGGGCTTGGAGCCGTTATCGGCATCGCCAAACTGTTGTTGGTGATCAACTCAGATGCGCTGTCTGGTCCCTTGCTTTGGGTCGCTGGCATTAATTTCCTGGAATTTGCCTTCATCTTGTTCCTGATTTCAGGCGTGATATTGGTTTTGACCAGTGGCAAGGAAGTGAGTGCTGAAGCGCAGAGCCTAATGATAGGCGGTGCGGAAGCCGCTGCGGACTATGAGGAAGCCCGCAGCCGTGACAAGTGGATGAGCCTTGCGGTTCTTGCACTGATTGCCGTGATTTGGGTGGTCTTCTCCTAGAGACTGCCCACAAATTATAGAGGCCTACAGGACTTAGAGGCCCAAAGATACTAGAGGAATGACACATGGGTGCACCGCCAAAGAAAGACGATGATCCGCTTTTTGATCCGGCAGAGGCTTCACCGAAGCGCCTGCAGGATTTGGCGGAAATGGCGGGGGTTTCCATCGCCACTGTTTCTCGCGCGCTCAGGAACAGCCCTCTCGTCAGCGACCGCACCAAGGTCAAGATCCGCAAGCTTGCGCGGGACAGCCAATATGAAGGCCGCACCATGGGGCCGGTAGCGAACGCTTCCGCATCGCCTTTGCTTTCGATTGTGGTGCCAAGCCCGCAAGGCCGGGATCGTCGCATCAGTGACCCGTTCCTTCTGGAGCTGATTGGTGGACTGGCAGACGCGGGGCAGGAAAAAGGCTGTGACATTATGCTGAGCCACGTTATGCCGTCTGACAGCGCGATGATCGCGAAGCTTGACCTGCCCAGCTATTCCGACGGGCTGATTTTCCTGGGGCAAAGTACGCTGCATGAGCACCTGAACAAACTGGTGCAAAAATCTGTACCGTTTGTGGTGTGGGGCGCGATGCAGCCTGACCAGCAATATTGCTCTGTGGGGTCAGACAATATGCAAGGGGGACAGCGCGCAACTGACCATTTGATCCGATTGGGACGCAAGCGCATCGTTTTCCTCGGCAACACCGATGCACCGGAAGCCATGCTCCGATATCAGGGGTATGTGAATGCGCTCGAACGATCAGGCAACACTGTCGATAGTGCACTTGTGCGCCCGGCTGACTTTAGTTTTGAGTCTGGTGCCGAGGCTGTGGAAACCCTGCTGGAAGCCGGTGTCCGCCCTGACGGCATTTTTGCAGCCAGCGACCTGATTGCCATGGGCGCCATTCGCGCGCTAACGCAGCGCGGGCTGCGTATCCCGGATGATGTATCAATCGTTGGGTATGACGATATCCGCATGGCGTCCTACACGAGCCCGGCGCTCACCACAGTGCGCCAGGACGTCAACCGGGCAGGCAGACGGTTGATTGGCAAACTGCTGCGCATCCGTGAGGGCGATCAGGTTCGCCCCGAGCTTTTGCCCACCGACTTGATTGTCCGCGAATCCTGCGGCGCGTAAAAGCGCATCAAATATCACAAGTTTTTTCAGTTTTGCAAAAATTTGCAATAATTTGCATTTTTGCACAATTCTTTGCTTCTATTTTTTATTCATATTTTTCAATGCCTTATGAATACACGATGGATTATGCGGCATAAATATCACACCTTTTTTTGTAATTTTTGCGTAATTTAATGAAATGTTTGCATTCTGTGACAGTTTTTTGCATAGTCGATTCTGAGGGGAGAGACTTACGCGCATTCGCGACACATTTATGTGCGCCTTTCCCCCATTTGTAATGCTCTGTGCAGGGTAGATATGGAAGGGAGAGGGGTATGCGTACCTCAAAACAAACCAAGTCGAAGCTGATGTGCTTTGCCTCGGTGCCGGCCTTGATGATGGCGGCGCCGACAGCGATTGCACAAGACGCTGACACGGAAGAAGTTTTTGAAGAAATTATCGTTACAGTAAACCGCCGCGAGGAAAGCATTCAGGATGTAGCAGGTACGGTTCAAGCCTTCAGTGGCATTGACCTGCAGCGCATCGGCGTGAACTCAGAGTTCGCCAACCTGCAGTATGCTGTCCCTGGCCTCCAGATTGCAAAACAGGAAGGCAAGTTCGAAGTCTTCCTTCGCGGGATCGGTTCCGCCGACAGTGACTTCTCGTCTGACCCATCAGTCGCCACTCACTTTAACGGTGTTTACCTGCCGCGCCCACGCGGTATCGGCCCCTTGTTCTTCGACACGCAGCGCGTGGAAGTCAACAAAGGCCCCCAAGGTACAATCCGTGGCCGTAACGCCACTGGCGGTACAATCAACATCATTTCAAACCGTCCAGACACGCAAGAATTCTCTGGCTACGCGATGGCTGGTGTCAGCAACTTCAATGGCCGCGAGTTCGAAGCCGTATTGAACGTACCGCTGTCTGACACACTCGCGATCCGCGCTGCGGGTTGGCACAAGGCGCATGATGGTCTTTTTGGCAATGAATTCATCGAAGACCTGGGCGTGACTGATTTCACAACGCCGAGCGCCCAAGATGATATCGCAGGCCGCCTGTCAGTTCGCTGGGAACCCAATGACCGCCTGACAGTTGACCTTTTCGCCACTTATTCTGACGTTCAGTCAAGTGGCGACCCAGGAACATTCTCTGGCCGTTCGCTGTCAGCCGGCTTTGATATCGATGACCTCGATGATCCATGGAACCAGTATTTCCGCACAGAAGGTCGCTTTGACCAGGAAATCGAAATGTATCAGGCGACGATCACCTATGATTTCGATCAGTTCGGTGTGGAATACAACGGCTCCATCACCAGTCTTGACGCCTATAACCAAAACGCGTCTCGTGAATGGCAGCTGGGCTTGGTATATCCAGGATCTGAAGCCGAAGCTGATTTCATTGCTTCCGGCGCCAACCCACAGCGTAACCTCAGCGTAAACGACACCTTCTCTCAGGGTGAGCGCAGCGAGAGCGTTATCCAGGAACTTCGTTTCTTCTCAACAAACGACGGTGCCTTCCAATGGTCTGCCGGTGGTTTCTACTTCAAAGAAACCTATGACTTCGTTTCCTGGGACATTGGTAACGGCTTCTGCGGCAACAGTAACTTCTTTGGTTTCGAAGCGCCGCTTGGCCCGGAGACGATCAGCTGCTGGCAGAACGGCCTTGGCGGTGAAAGCCGTGGTGACGACAGCGAAGTAGAATCTATTGCCTTCTATGGTGACGCTACGTACGAAATCAACGATCGCTTGCGCATCAAGGGTGGCATTCGCTGGACTGAAGACGAAAAAACCCAAAACGACTTCAACGCGCGTTACCAGTTCACCTTCAACTCTGACTTCTTCTTCAGCCAGCCTGGCATCAATGAGCCAAGCGACCTGGTGATAGGGTCTGAAGGCCTGCGTCTCGCGGCTCCTGGCACACGCCCAGACGTTGACAGCATCGCCGTAGGCGGCGACGCAACACAATTGTTCCTTGATGGTTTCTCAAGCTTCGGCCTGCGTGACAACTGGGATGATGTGCTGCAAGCCTGTCAGGGTGCACCGCAAAACTGTCAGATCATCGTAACCGATAACGACTTTGACGACCCAACCACACCGGGCGTGATTGAGCTCACGCAGACCAGCCGCGTGAAGGACAACTTCGTCGATTGGCGTGTTGGTTTCGAGTATGACCTCAGTGACGATCAACTGCTCTATGGTACAGTGTCCACCGGTCACCGTTCTGGTGGTATCAACCGTCCGCTCGTATCGCAAACAGGCGTTGTTCAGGCCCGTACTTGGGACCCTGAGAAACTGGTCGTATACGAAGTTGGTTCGAAAAACGTCTTCGACTGGAATGGTCGTCGTGCAGTCCTGAATGCGGCAGCCTTCTATTATGACTACACAGACCGTGTTGTTCAGAACCTGGTAACAGTGCCAAGCCCAACACCAACCAACCCGAACGCCACCACTGAACGCGTTGTTTCTGACAACGTGGGCGGCGCCAGCGTCTTTGGTGTGGAAATCGATGGTAACTTCGATCTGCCACAGGGCTTCAACTTCGGCTTCAATCTCGCTTACCTCGACACAGAGTTTAGTGACGACGACGAAAACATTCTGTTTGACCCACGGGTAACAAATGGTGATGCGCTCACGGATGTTCGCGGCAATCGCTTGGAGAATACTTCCAAGTGGAACTTGAACATGCGCCTGTCGCAAAACTATGAGATCGATGGCGACATTGTTAAGGGCTTTGACTGGACGATTAACACGCTGTTCCGCAGCAGTTTCTTCCTCACTCAGTTCAACAATGAGTTCCCTGATCCGGGCCGTTTTGTACCGAACAACAACGGCGCACTCTCGGGCGTCGGTGGACCAGCGGGCATCGGCTTCTTCTCAGACTCGGTTGACAGCTTCTGGCTGGTTAACTTGAACGCCGGCATCACCATGGGTGACGAAGAACAGCATCGCCTGGACTTCTACATGGAGAATGTGTTTGAGCAGGCCTTTACACCAAAAGGCTTCATCAACGGCTCGGTTAACATTCGTTACCTGAACGCCCCGCGTATTTACGGCGTCCGGTTCCGCACAAACTTCTAGGAACCCAACCAAATGGCTGATGGCAACGGCCTGGACCCCTGTTGCCATCAACTGAGGCGAAAGCCAGGGGTGGTGAGACACTGTTTTGAGTACTCCCTCTCCAGTATGGACGACTAATCTTTCCTGCGACCATTCGCTTCTGGCTTTCATCTCACAGCCGCTGTTATACCTATAGCAGCGGCTTTTTCTTTGCGCGTCAGCGCGGTTGCCACTGGGGAGAGATCAATGGCACTTCGGAAAGTTCTCATCGTTGGGGGCGGCTCAGCAGGCTGGATCACAGCCGCTTACATGGACGCCGTACTCAATGGCAGCACCAAGAAAATCATCGATATAACCGTACTGGAGTCGCCCGACATTGGCCGCATCGGTGTGGGCGAAGCCACAGTGCCAAGCGTGCGCGACACCATGCGCACCATCGGTGTGCCTGAACAGGATTTCATGCGCGCCGCTGATGCCACCTTCAAGCAAGCCATCAAGTTTGTGAACTGGCTGGATGGCAATGACGCCTATTACCACCCGTTTGACCGCCGGCCGGCTGGGCGGCTGGACCGCGCGGGTCTGCGGTGGCTCTCGTCAGATCGCAGTACACCGTTTGCGGCCACAGTCTCCCCGCAGCCCTGGATGTGTGAAGACGGGCTTGGCCCTAAATTGATGGACAGCCCCGATTATGAGGCACCCGTTTCCTACGCCTATCATATGGACGCAGAGCGCACGGCAGACTTCCTTTGTGATTTGGCGACAAAGCGCGGCGTAAAACATGTACAGGACCTGATGACAGAGGCCGAAATGCATGAAGACGGCCGCATTGCGGCCGTTAAAACCCAGGCCGGGAAACGGTTGGAAGCCGACCTGTTCATTGATTGCACGGGCTTCCGCGCCCTGTTGATCGAAGGCGCGCTCGGCGTGCCGCATGTGGATTATTCCCAGTGGCTGTTGTGCGACCGGGCGGTCGCCATGCGGGTACCGTTTGAGACCTATTACCCAGGCACGCGCAAGCCCTACACACTTTCTACCGCTGTTTCCAATGGCTGGATATGGGACATTGGCCTCGCGAACAGGCGCGGGGTTGGTTACGTCTACTCCAGCGACTTTATCGACGATGACACCGCCGAAGCGGAGCTCAGGGCTTACGAAGGGGCGCACGCTGACGAGGTTCAGGCACGGCGACTGAAGTTTAAAGTCGGACGCCGGGAGCAGTTCTGGGCCAAAAACTGCGTGTCCATTGGGCTTGCGTCAGGGTTCATTGAACCGCTGGAGTCCACAGGGCTATTCCTGGTGGAGCTCGCCGCCGCAACAATCTGCGAATATTTCCCGATGACAAACAATATGGCAGGGCTCGCAGACAAATTTAATCTGGTGATGCAAAGGCGCTACGAAGAAACGCTCGATTTCATCGTGCTGCATTATTGCCTGACCCGCCGCAACGACACAGACTTCTGGAGGGAAGTCCAGAAATCAGACCGCATTACCGACAGCTTGAAAAGCTGGCTCGAGATTTATCAGTATAAGTCGCCGTCCCACTCAGATTTCACGGACAGCCTGCAGCTCTTCTCTCACCACACCTATGAGTATGTAATGTACGGCATGGATTTTCAGCGTGACAAAATCGCTGGCCGCCGCATGCCGCCAACAGCAATCCCTAAAGAGATTGAAGACGCTGTACTAAAATCGCGTGGTGCGTTCCCAAGCCATGACGCATGGCTTGAGGCCAAATTTGGCACCCAATACGAGCGGGCGAGCTGACCATGAGTGCCATCAAGAAAGTTCTGATTGTCGGCGGTGGCTCGGCAGGTTGGATCACAGCGGCTTATATGAACTCGGCCCTTAACGGTCGCAAAACCATGGTCGAAATCACACTTGTGGAATCCGCCTCCATCGGGCGCATAGGCGTTGGGGAAGCCACCGTTCCCACCATTCGCCAGGTGCTGCAGTCTGTGGGCATCAGCGAAACCGAATTCATGAAAAAAACCGATGCCTCCTTCAAGCAGGCGATCCGGTTTGATGATTGGCACCGCATTGGCGATGGCGGATACTATCACCCGTTCCAGCGCCGCCCTATGGCGCGCATCGACCGCGCGGGCGCCGATTGGTTGATGAGTGACCGGTCTGTACCGTATGCCGAAACGGTGTCTGTGCAGCCCGCGTTTTCTGATTTGGGGCTGAGCCCGCGCATGGGTGGCAGCAAGGATTTTGGCTCGCCGTTTCCTTATGCCTATCATATGGACGCCGAGAAGTTTGCCGACTATCTACGCGACATATCAGTGACACGCGGGGTGGCGCACTATATCGACGATGTCACAGATATTGAGCAAGCGGAAAACGGGGATATCACCGCGGTTAAAACCAAAGGCGGCCTGTCGCTGGAGGCAGATCTGTTTATCGATTGCACCGGGTTTGCAAGCCTGCTTTCCGGCAAAACACTGGACACAGACTTCACCGATTATGGCCAATGGCTATTGTGCGACCGGGCGGTTGCGATGCGTGTGCCCTACGACGCCTATTATCCTGGTGAGGTGAAGCCTTACACAACTGCAACGGCACTTAGCCACGGCTGGAAATGGGACATTGGCCTGACAGACAGAAGGGGCGTTGGCTATGTCTATTCAAGCCAGTTCCTATCTGACGACGAGGCAGAAACACAGCTGCGAGCCCACGAAGGCGCACACACAGAAGGCCTTGAGGCCCGCCGTCTCAAGTTCCGGGTTGGCATGCGGCCACAGCCCTGGACCAAAAACTGCGTGGCGATTGGTCTGTCTGGCGGTTTCATCGAACCGCTGGAGTCGACCGGTCTCTACCTCATTGAGTTTGCCGCGATCACTTTGTGTGAGCATTTCCCGTTTGGTGAAATCACCGAGCCGCTATCGAAACGCTTCAATGAAATTATGGGCAGCCGCTACAGTGAAATTCTTGATTTCATTAACATGCATTACTGCCTGACAAAGCGCGACGACACGGATTTCTGGCGCGAAGTGCAGAAAGACGAACGCATCACCGACAGCCTGAAGGCCAAGTTCGATTTCTGGCGTTTCAAGCCGCCAAGCCACTCCGACTTTGATGACCAGTTAAGGCTGTTTAGCCATCAGAGCTACGAATACATTCTCTATGGCATGGACTTTCAAGTGGCGGACGGCGTGCTACCACCCGGCGACAACGCCCCGCCCCTTATCCCTGCGGATGTGCGCAATATCGTGGAGGCGGGCAAAACCCGCCTGCCAAGGCATGCTGATTTTCTGTCGCAAACCCTCGGGCGCCGGGTCGGCGCCTGAGGTGTGGGCTTAATGCCTATGCGCTGGCCGTGAAGTCGTAATTCTTCAGCGGCAGTTGGCGCACGCGCTGGCCAGTGAGGGCAAACACGGCGTTTGTGATCGCGGGTGCCGTTGGCGGCAGGCCGGGTTCCCCGATGCCGCCCATTTTTTCGCCAGACTCGATGATAAATACCTCGATTTCTGGCACGTCAGCAAGGCGTACCATTTCATACTCAGGGAAGTTACCTTCAACCACCTGACCGCCATCAACAGTGATTTCACCGAAGAAGGCGCCGGTCATGCCATAGATGATCGCGCTTTCAATCTGGCTTTCGATATTGTCAGGATTGATCGCCTCGCCGCAGTCCACAGCGCAAGTAACTTTATGCACTTTTGGCATGCCGTCGCTGCCGATGGAAACTTCGGCAGCATGTGCGACGATGGAGCCAAAGCTTTCGTGCACAGCAACCCCCATGGCGCGGCCATCTTTAACGCCAGCGTACCAGCCACCTTTTTCAGCCGCTGTTTTCAGCACATTGGCATGACGGGGTTTGTCAGCCAGCATTGACAAGCGGTAAGCAAGCGGGTCTGCGCCCGCTTCATGTGCCAACTCGTCAACAAAGCTTTCGGTAAAGAACGCATGCTGCGAATGGTCCACGCTGCGCCATGGGCCAAGCTTGATATGGCTTTGGCTGCGCACAAATCCGATGGATTGGTTCTCGACACCGTAAGGAATGAGCGGCGCCTCCACTGGCTCGCGTTTGTCGGAGAAACGGTTCTTCCAAGCCGTTGGTTTGCCATCGTCGCCCAGCTTGGCGGCAAAACGGCTGACAACTGCCGGACGGTACTCATCAAACCGCATGTCTTCTTCGCGCGTCCAGATGGTCTTAACCGGCTCGCCAACCATTTTGGCAATCTCAACCGCGGGCGCGACATAGTCGTTTTCGGCGTGAATACGCCGACCGAAACCACCACCGAGCATGTGATTGTGGATGGTGACATTTTCTGGCTCAAGGCCCGCAGCCTTGGCGGCCGCGGCGCGCGCCATCAGAGGTGCCTGTGTGCCGGTCCAAACGTCCAGTTTGCCGTCCCGCATCCAGGCGGTTGCGTTCATTGGCTCCATACAGGCGTGCGCGAGATATGGAACAGAATAGTCAGCTTCAATAAGCTTGCCTTCTGCGGCCTCCACATCGCCCTCGTCGATGTCATACTCAAGCTCAAGCTCGCCAAGGTCTTTGTTGAACCGCGCGAAAATGGCGTCGGAGTCGATGAGTTCATTGCCGCCGGCTTCAAACTTGATATCGACGGCTTCGAGCGCTTTTTTGGCGCGCCAGTATTTGTCAGCAACCACGGCATAGGCATAGCCCAGGTTGCAGACTTTCTTCACACCAGGCATCGCAAGCGCAGCCGCGTCGTCAAGCGATGTGATCGCACCCCCATGCACGGGCACGCGCGCGATTGAGGCATACAGCATGCCGTCAACTTCAGCGTCGATACCGTATTTCGCGGTGCCGTTGACTTTGCCCGGAATGTCGAAGCGCTTGATGGTGCGTGTGCCCACGATGGTGTGCGCCGCCTTTGGCTTCAGCGTTGGTGTTGGGTTCGGGTCAAATGCGCTGGCGGCCTCCGCGAGCGAGCCATAACTTGCTGACCGGCCGGAAGCTTTGTGGTGCACAAAGCTTTTCCCGGTGGTCAGGTCACTTCGCGCCACACCCCATTCTTTGGCGGCGGCGCGCACAAGCATTTCGCGTGCAGCAGCACCCGCAATACGCATACCGTACTGGCCAGTGAAACGAACGGACGTGGAGCCACCCGTGATTTGCAGGTCCATCGCCTGTGCAATCGAATAGAAGGCCTTGTTGATCAAAGGCGCCAGAATGTCAGGCATGCTGTCGCCAACAATGAAGCCCTCACCCAGCGGTTGGTTGGCAAACTCCGGCAAACCGGGAGCCTCTTCCATGGAAACCAGGTCCCAGTCTGCGTCCAACTCTTCGGCTGCCATCATCGGCAGCGCCGTGTGCGTGCCCTGCCCCATTTCAGCGTGAGGTACGATCACCGTGATTTTGTTGTCTGGCGTGATTTTGATCCAGCCCGACAGGATTTGGCCTTCACCCTTGTGTTTGGCCGCAATGTCTTTCATCTGGTTTGGCAGCGCCGCATAACCGAGCACCAAACCACCACCAACAACCGCACCAGTGCCAAGCAGGAACTTACGGCGCGTGAGTTTTTTCTTACCCTCAGCCATTATGCTGCTCCTCTTTCACTGATGACCTTTTTGATCGCCTTCTTGATGCGCGGATAACTGCCGCACCGGCACACATTGCTGATGGCATCGTTGATATCTTCGTCAGTTGGAGCCGGGTTTTCGTCCAACAGCGCGCTAACCGCCATCACCATGCCGGACTGGCAGTAACCGCACTGCGGCACCTGCTCGTCGATCCAGGCTTGTTGCACATCGGTGAACATGCCCTCATCCGACAGCCCTTCGATGGTGGTGATCTCAATATCTTCCGCGGCCTCAACCGGATAAACGCACGTGCGCGTCGCCGCGCCGTCCATGTGGACCGTGCAAGCACCGCAAGCAGCCACGCCGCAACCGAACTTAACGCCCTTAAAGCCCAGCTCGTCACGTAGCACCCACAAAAGAGGTGTGTCGGGCTCGACATCGACAGTGCGTGTCTCCCCATTAACTTTCAGTGTATATGGCATGCCCTTACTCTCCCGATTGGCCCGTCCGAAGAATCAAACAATACGACAAATGATGTCGTTTTGTCCATAGCGAGATTCTGATCGGTTGCCCTTCGTGTAATCGGTCATCATACTGTGATCGAAACATGCTCTTGTGGCGCCCATACCAGCAAGGAGAAAGCAGATGAGCTACCATGATTCCACTTCCGCAGACTGTGAGAACAAAAGCTGTTCGGGCATCAAGACAGTTATTCGCCCCAAAGCAAAAGACATTGGTGGCTTCGAAGTGCGTCGGGCGCTGCCGTCCATCGAAGCGCGCACGGTTGGCCCCTTCATATTCTTTGACCAGATGGGGCCCGCCACCTTCGCCCCGGGCACTGGCGTTGATGTGCGCCCACACCCCCACATCGGCCTGTCAACGCTCACGTGGCTTGTTGAAGGTGAAATCATGCACCGCGATAGTCTTGGCTATGCGCAGCCCATTCGCCCAGGCGAAGTGAATTGGATGACGGCAGGCACCGGCATCGTGCACTCTGAGCGCACGCCTGACGATGTGCGCGCGGCTGGCCACAACCTGCTCGGCCTTCAGGTCTGGATGGCCTTACCTTCCGACAAACAAGAGGTGGACCCTTCGTTCCAACATTATGAAGCTGCCGACATTCCTGTTGTGAAACTCGATGGCGCAACAGTGACCATCGTCGCGGGCGACGCCTGGGGCGCCACCTCCCCCGTATCGGTTTATAGTCGCACACTGTACGCCGATGTCCGTATCAATGCAGGCGCAGCCCTCGACATCCCGGCATCTCATGAAGAGCGCGCAATTTATGTGGTTTCCGGTTCAGTAAAATTGGGCGAAGAAGAATTTGGCGAAGCAACCATGGTTGTCCTTCGCGAGGATGAAGTCGTTCCTGTGAACACGATAGAAGGTGCCCATCTGGCTCTTATTGGCGGCGACAAACTCAAGCAACCTCGTCGTTTGTGGTGGAACTTCGCCCACACCGACAGCGCGATGTTAGAAGACGCAAAAAATCGCTGGAAGAACGGTGAGTTTGCCATGGTTGCTGGCGACGATGAGTTTATTCCTCTACCTGACCGCTAAACGAATTCGTATTCTTACCGAGTCGCAATAATTTGGAAACTCATGTCGCGCTACGGCGAATAGGGCGACATTTTTGCCACACATATCATCAAAACTGATCTGTCCATAGTGTCATGAATTTGCTGAAATTCTTGTATTTCAGCAACTTATGTAGTTTCGACATTTTTGTTAGTTGTCATATTGATATATCATGAGGTTGACTTTGACGATTAATTCCTTTTATTGGGCGTTGGATGCATTGGGGAAATAAGCGTTCAAAGCGAGGCCGGACATTGTTGTGTCTTTCATCCTCTCGTGCCTCGTAGAGCGCTGCGATAGCAGGAGGAACCATGCTTATCAAACGACTTCTGTCGACAACGGCGGTAGTGGGTTTAGCCACGACCGTTAACGGCTTTGCTGTGTCAGCACAGGAAGCAGCCGTGGAAGATGAACTGGCGCTTGAAGAAATTATCGTCACAGCCAGGAAACGTTCAGAAAACCTGAGAGATGTGCCACTGGCAATAACCGCATTCACTGCGGAAGCGATCCAGCGCTCGCTCTCGCAGGATGTGCAAGACCTCGCTCTTCTAACGCCCGGCTTTTCGTTCCGGGAAGGGTTTGGCCGGGCGACAGGCGGTGCCAACAACCGTCCTTCCGTGCGCGGCATGTCAAATATTTTGGGCTCGCCGAATGCTTCATTCTTTGTGGACGGCGTGTATGTGGCAGGGCCGATTACCTCGTATGATCTGAACAACGTGCAGCGCGTTGAAGTGGTACGGGGACCGCAGTCAGCATTGTTTGGCCGGGGTACTTTCTCCGGCGCGATTAACTTCATCACCTCTCGGCCGGGGAACGAATTCCGGGGTCGTGTGGCGGCTGAGGCGGGTGACCATGATCACTATGAAATCCGCGGTTTTGTCCAAGCACCAGTTATTGAAGATAAACTGGCCATTGAACTGAGCGGATCATTCTACACGTTCGGTGGTGACTACATAAACAATGTGAACGGTCGGAAAGAACTTGGTGACGAAGAAACCAAGATGATTGGTGGTAAAATCAACTGGACACCTTCTGATAACCTGAGTGTGTACATTGATGCTGCCTATTCTGAAGACCGAGACCGTGGATTTGCTTATGGCCTGTGGAACGGCGGTGATGACAATGAAGCGGCGATTGGCGAAAACCAGATCAACTGTTTTGAACCAGACCTGAGCTTCTTCATTTTTGCTTTCCGCGGATCAACACGTAGCCGCGGATACTATTGTGGCGAAATCGATAGTTTCAGCAGCTATTATTACGACCTAAGCGGCACAAACGGCGAAACAGTTGACGGTGTGCGTCGCGACAGCTTCCGGATCAATTCTGTTATTGATTATGACTTCAACGGCTACACGCTAACGTCTTTGACTGGTTATACAGACTTCGATTTCCAGAACGCTTTTGGTGCAGTTAACCCTGGGGGCTTCGCTTCTTTCAGCCGAGGTAGCCAAAGCTATTTCTCTGAAGAATTGCGTCTCGCCAGCCCCGATGATCAGCGCCTACGCTGGTTGATTGGTGGTTACTATTACAAAGACTCCCAAGGCGATAATTTCAGCACCTCGTGGGACCCGCTGGTAAGCCCTGCGCCGGTCGATAGCGATGTTGTTCTACTCGCTAATGACAGCTTCATTCGAAATGTGGCCGTGTTTGGTAGTCTTGACTATGACATCATGGAAAACTTGGTTTTCTCGGCCGAACTTCGTTGGCAAGAGGAAACTCTGCACCTGGCTGGTGCTGGCATCGACAATCCACTGACAGCAGCAGAGCTTGATGCGCCGGATGATCTAGTATTTGACGCAACATTGCCCAGGTTTGCCCTGCGCTATGACGTCAACGAAGACTTCAACTTCTATGCGTCCGTTGCTCGCGGCAATAAGCCAGGTGGGTTCAACAGCGCCTTCTTTGACGCTGATTTTGATGCCACTGACCGCGCCAATTTCCTGAATGATGGCAAAGGCACCTTTGAGGAATCAAAAGTTTGGTCTTACGAGTTGGGCTCAAAAGGCTCCCTGCTGGATGGCCGTTTGCGCTATGACGCCTCGGTCTATTATCTGGACTGGACAGCACAGCCGCTCACCACATCTGAAGCACTGCAACGGGTGAATTCTACGGCGCAGTCAACGGTGGCGCCGATCGTGAATGCTGGTACGTCAGAAGTGAAAGGCTTCGAGATTGAGATGAGTGCCGCGGTGACGCAAGGCTTTGACCTGCGTGTTACCTACGCCTATTCGGACGCGCAGTTTGAGGACTATATTGATGAAAACTTCCGCGACCTGCAGGACACAAACGGTTTCTTCACCGGTCCGGCAGAGCCATCAAGGGCACCTGACGCTGACAATGACGGTGTTGTGGACACAGCGCCTGGTGTTCTGATTGTTGGCACACGACCTGATGGCCGTGTTGACCTTGTGGACACGGTGGACCCTTCTGGCCAAACCGCCGGCAATCAGCTCCCACAAACGCCAAAGCATATGCTGACCATCTCGCCAAACTTTGTATATGAGGTTAACGACCGCATGAACCTGTTCATGAACGTTGACTATCAATACGAAAGCAAACGTTTTGTTCAGGCTGCAAACCTTGCGTTTGTTGGCGGAACCAACAAGATCAACATGAACCTGGGCTTCACTTATGATGGGTTGCGTGTTGCATTCTACGCCAAGAACCTAACCAAGGAAGACACGCCAGAAGTTGTGACGCGGCTTGCGGATTTCCGCCAGTTCTTCTTTATCCCAAGCCAGGTGCGTACGTCCTTCTTCGGGCGCGGAACCTTTGCGCGCGACTTTGCGGTTACACCGCCCCGTCAGCGCGAGTTTGGAGTATCGATGAGCTACGATTTCTAAGCATCGATACTTTCAGAGACCATATGGGTGGGGGACGTCCCCGCCCATTTTTGTCGCTATCATAGCGATTGGGCCATACCATAGTGGGGAGTGATACGTGGCCGTTAAAAAACCATGGATTAAACTGAAGCCTTATCAGTTTTTCCTGAAAATACACCGGTGGGCCGGGCTGACTGCCGTTTTATGGCTTACCCTACTGTGCATTACTGGTATTATTCTCGACCATCCGGAATGGCGCTGGTCGGCGCAAACGGCGACGCCTGCTGAGTGGTCATCCACACGGGTTGCCCGCATCGCACCAGCGACAATCATGCGATACATTGCGGTCAATGCGGAAGAAACCCGCTTTGTTGGCGCTTCAGAACGCGGTCTTTGGTACAGCGATGACCGTGGCGCAACCTGGAATGATGTCGAATTTGAAGGCGTGTCAGGCACACCCCAGGTAAAACGAATGCTCGGTTCACACACCGGCGACTTGAACCAACTGGTGTTAGCAACTGACGACGGCCTTTGGCAGGTTCAGGAATATGGCCTTAGCGCAAGGCGGCTTGGCCTTGAGGGGCAGTTTGTTTCATCTGTTTCCGACGGGCCAGATGAAGACACATTGCTGGCGGTCGTCTCCGAGACCGACCTTGTGTTGTTTAATACGACATCAGCACGTGCTTCGCCGATCAGCATCAAAGCAAACGTTGCTGGCCTTTCTGAAAAATTGCCATTTTACCGCGTGATGATGGACCTTCACTTTGGGCACGGCACGCTACCTGGTGCCGGGTCTCTGTGGCTCAACGATATTGCCGGTTTCGCCATGATTATTTTGGGCATTACGGGTGTTTTGAGTTGGTGGCTGCCCAAACGCTGGAAGAAAAACAAAACACCGGGCAGCAAGCGCCAAAAAATCTATCGATGGCTGTTCCGGGGGCACGCCCCCATCATTGGTTTTGTTGCCCTAATCCCCATGCTGATTGTGACCACAACGGCGATCCCAATGAACCACATACTGGATTTCATTCCCTGGTCGCGCGGCATGGAAGTGGAGCGCGCATCCTTGCCGCCCGCTTATCAGGCAACATCCTTTGGCCACACGATCCGGGGTGCCGTGGCATTCCCCGGTGAACCAAATCGGCTGATGATGACCACGCGCTTTGGTATTTTGGAAAGCGCGGATGGTGGCAGCAGCTGGCAGGTGCAATCCTCACTGCCCTTGCCCCCGTCGATGAACATGACCGGTGGTGGTTTGTTCCGGGTGGGTGACCGTGTTTTTGCCGCCTTCAGTGGCGGGCGCAATTTCTGGCGCCGCGACGGCGAAATGGACTGGCACAAAATTGAAGGGCCACAGCGGGCAATCACGGCTGCTGCCCGTGCCGATGACGGCATATGGTACGTCAAAAACAGTAAGGCCATCTTCCGTGGCAGCTTTGCAGAAGGCGCAGAGCCAATGGTGGAATCTGGTGTTTCCTTTCGAAACGCAGCGCCCGGCACACCCTTTTACCTTTTCGCTGCTGATGTGCACGCTGGTGTTATCTTCCATGATGATTGGGGCTTCTTCAATGACGTCATCACCATAATGGCGATCTTACTCGCGCTATCTGGCCCCATCATCTGGCTCAGGAAAAAGTGGCTTTAAGACGTGAGATATGAAAAACCCGCCGGCGACAAACCAGCGGGTTTCTTTTTTGATCCATGCTCCAGACTTAACGCGGGCCTTGTTTCGGCACTTCACCTCGTTCACGCTTCTCGTCAATCCAACGCTTGAACACAGTCCAGGTCGTGTCATTGGGCCGGTCATCATCGGTCGGAGGCGGTGTTTGATACTTTGGCCAGTTGGTCTCTATTTCATTCCGCAGCACATCTGGCAGATCTTCCCAGTCATGGAGGCGCATGCCGTGCGTGTAATGAACCATCAGGCCGGAGCGGCCACGCATTTTCATCCAGGGCAACCACCCTGAAATCCGGCCCCAGCTGATGACCGCGTCCTGGATGGCGGATTGACTGGCATCCAACGCATCCGCAAGCGGATAGGAGACGGTCAGAAATTCGGCTGCATGGTATTTGCCGCCCTCATAATCCTGATAATCGCCGGTTAGCGGATTGTTATAGAACAGGCGGGCGGCACCGCCGCCAGAGAGCACCATGCCATTGACCACCTGCTGTGGTTCAAAACGCGCGGATGGTTCGCCGTTCTCGTCCCGCGCCCAGCGCGGGCCGCGGCTGTTTACCGGGTCATTGTTCACATGCATGACCTCGACTTCCTCATTGGTCCATGGGTTGGTCCAGGTGCGCAGGATTTCGTTAGTCTCCGGGTCGAGATACAGCATTATTTCGCGACTGACACTCCGGAAACCAAGGCCACGAGTTTCGTCTTCCATTCGGCCGCACTGGCGCGCATTCATACCCTGAACATTAAAGATAAGAGTGTCTTTTTCGCCAGGAATGCGGCTGTAGACTTCCCCCTGCCACCAATAGAGTGAGATTTCACCCTGTTCATTGGCGCAGAAAATTTTATTGCTGGCGAGCAGCGCCTGGTTGGGATCCGACACATCCAGTTGCTGAGCGTGCACGCCAAAACCCGCAAGTATCAGGGTAGAAGTGATGAGTGTTTTCTTGAGCATCAGTTTTCCCCCCGCGCTGCATCAATGGCTGCCTTTGTGATCACCCAAGTGGTCTCGTTTGGGCGATCATCATCCAGGGGCGGCGGCGCCAAAAACTTCGGATAATTGGCCTTCATCTCCGACAGGAGCGGCTCCGGGATATCATCCACCGTATTGACCCGCGCACCAATAACCGATGTGAACATGACGCCAAGACGGTCGCCCATTTTCATCCACGGCAACCAGTCCGCCACCCTTGTCCAGCTATAAGTGTAGCGACTGAGCTTCATATTGTTGCGGTCTAGAACCTCGTCTTCATAAGCATAATTGTTGAACATTTCCATCGCGTGATACGTGCCGCCCACATACTCCTGATATTCACCACCCAACGGATTTTTGTAGAATAGCGGGATATTGAACGACGTGATCACGCGCCCGTTTTTGAACAAGCCATCAAATTCAATCGGTGAGCCGTCTTCACGGTAAACATGGATTGGACGACGCATGTTCACGGGGTCGTTCGCCACATGGATGACATCCACAGTTTCCCCATTCCAAGGGTTTTCCCAAGTGCGCAGCACTTCGTTGGTTTCGGGGTCCAGATACAGCATCACTTCGCGGCTGACACTTCTAAAGCCCTTGCCACGCTCAGGGTCCATCAGGTCTTTGCATTGGCGCACGTTCACGCCGACCAAGTTGAAGAGGATGCGGTCCCTCTCTCCTTCAACCCGGCTATACATTTTGCCTTCGAAATAGCCGTAAGTGACGTCGCCTTCCGTGCGGGAGCACAAAAACTTGCGCTGCACTTCAAGCGCGTCTTCCGGCACGCTGATATCCAGCCTGTCTTGTTGTGCTTGCGCACCCGGCATGACTGCCGCGGCGCAGCCCAGCAGCAGGCCGCTCAATAGATGTTTCATGGTTATCCCCTCTCTCCTCACTCTCTGTGCCGCCCTACATCTCCGGGCGGGCTTTGTCTCTCGGTGTGATTGCACAGTTCACCAACATCCAGCGCAGGTTGTAGCCAAGCCGCTCCGCGCTTGGCTCCGTGAAGGTGTATGGGTGCGATTTAGTGCTGCCATCCGGCATGCGTTCGCTCGCATAAAGCACCAGGGAATTACGATTGAAATTGCCGTTGTTTTCATTGAGCACATGCCATGTGATGGCTTGAAGCGTCAGGCCAATTTCACGCTTTTCTTCGCCGCGCGTGGTGAACCAATGGGTCTTGCCTTTGTCATGCAGCGTGATGTTGTCATAACGCTCAAACGGTATGTCGCGACCGCCGCTCACGCCCGGCAGATCAGCGTAGCAATGAAACTCACGCGCGCGCTCGTACCAATAGGGCTCTGCTTTGCTGGCCACTTCGACCCACACTTCTTTGCGGGACACCTGCATGCCAGTAAAGCCAAGACTGTCGCAGCCAGAGCCGACGGCGGCACCATCATAATGTTCAGCACGACGCTTGAAGCGGATTTCGCAGTCTTCAATTGTCGCGCCCTCGCCGTTAGCAAGTTTTGCCGTCAACTCCTGATCCGTCGGGCCGGGAACCAAAGACATTTGGTAGCTGGATTCCTTGCCCGCAAAGGTGCCCACTAGCGAGAAGCTGTGCGGTGCTTCAAGGCGTTCAATCTGGAATTCTTCGCGGCCATGGCGCTCCGCTTCTACTATACCACGGCGCGCATCAAACAGAGCCTGATTGGCGCTGCTATATATGCCCGGCAAAAGCTCGCTCAAAACAAGCAGATTGCGCTCGCCAGGTGTGCTGTCCTGGCCCTGCGCCATAGCGCCCGTTGAGGCAGCCATCGCCACCAAAGCCGTGAAAATTTTGGATCGTTTCATTTGCTTCCCCCACTGATGGCAGGAAGCAAATGCAGGCGATTGCCGCTACTGCGTTTGTGCAGTTTCCTTCCAACCAAGCCAACCTGGTCCCCGAAGCGCTCGGCCGGGCCGAGCGCCCGTATGGTCACCGTCTTTGAGGACCTGAATACCATTTACCCATACATCATTTACGCCGGTGGAATATTGATGTGGATCATCGAAGGTGGAATGATCCTGGATGGTTTCGGGGTCAAAGATCACGATGTCGGCGAAATAGCCCTCCTGAAGGCGCCCACGTTCCCTGAGCTTGAGGTTTTCAGCCGGCAAGCTGGTCATTTTTCGCACTGCTTCGCCAACCGTCAGGATGCCATCTTCCCGAACATATTTTGCGAAGACACGCGCAAAGTTCCCATATGCGCGCGGATGTGCGCCGCTCAGCGTAAAGGGTGGGTTGGGCGCTGGTGCGCCCGCGTCAGAGCCAAAGCTCATGTACGGCAAAGCGATCTTCTTGCGAATATTCTCTTCGGACATGATGAAGTAAGCCGTACCAACCCGGCTGCCGTCCTCTATCACCAGATCCATCGCCGTTTCTATTGGCCCTTTGCCGCGCATGGCCGCAACTTCAGCAAGCGATTTGCCGGTGAGCGGCTTGAGCGCTTCATTCTTGAAGCCAATCAGCAGCAGTTTGTCGGCCCCTCCTGCCGCCAAATAGAGGTTTTCCCACGCCTGCGGCGTTGCGATTTCAACAATCAGTTGCTCGCGGATCAGAGGATCCTTGAGCCGCTCCGCCCAGGCTTCATAGCCACCCTCCTGCACCCATGGCGGCATCATGGCGTCGAGGCCGGTTGCGCCAGCAGTGTAGCTATACATGTCTGTTGTAATGGCAAGCCCTTCAGCGCGCGCCGCTTCAATTTTGGCAATCACCCGGTCCATCTTGGGCCAGTTCTGGGTGCCTGCTGCTTTCAGGTGGTATATTTCAGCCGGCGCACCGCTTTCCCGCGCAATCGTGATCAATTCATCCACCGCCTCTTCGAAGCGGTCTCCTTCACTGCGCAGGTGGGAAATATACATACCACCATACTCCGAAGCCGTTTGCATAAGGGCAATCAATTCATCCGTTTCCGCATAGGCTGCCGGCGCATAAATGAGCGACGAGCCAACACCAAGCGCGCCTTCTTCCATGGCCTCTGCCACAAGCGCTTTCATTTTAGTCAGTTCTTCTTCGCTCGGAGCGCGGTTTTCATAGCCCAGAACCGACACGCGGGCGGTGGTTGCCCCCATGAAAGACGCAACGTTGGGCGATACGCCCCTGTTTTCCAGATACTCGAGATAGCCGCCCAGTGTGGTCCACTCGATTGGGTACTTGATGTCACCCTGCCGCGACTCTGCATATTCTTTCATCTCAGGTTTTACCGGACCCCAAGAAACACCCTCACCAAAGACTTCTGTTGTAACACCCTGGCGGATATCACTTTCGCCGTTGCCGTCTTCGATCAATGTTTCAACCGCCCAGCTGAGAACATTAATGAACCCTGGCGCAACAGCTTTTCCGCTCGCATCTACATATGTGTCGGCAGTTGCGAGCGACAGATCCCCTACTGCCGCAATCCGGTCGTCAGAGATGGCGATATCTACTTGCTGACCGCCCCCTCCTGATCCGTCGTAGACAACGCCATTGGTGATGATCACGTCATACTTGGGAACGGGCTCGACGCCGAGCTGGAAGTAGGCAATTGCAGCAACGGCCATCAGGCCAAAAATCGCTAACAGTGTACGTTTCATAGCAAATCCCTTCGTGCTCGGCTTCTGTGGAACTCTATCGTTCAACAAATTTCGGAACAAGTGAAAGCCATTAAAGGTTTCCTTAAGGCAATTAGGACAGAATGTCGCACTCAAGCCCAAGTTTGGAAAACTTGACTGTTATCAAGTGGGGGTCGGAATCCATTTTCTATGAAGAGCAAATCTCAAGGAATGAGGAACCGACATGAAACTAACTAAAGCAATTATGTGCGCTGCCGCACTTTTTGGTGCTTCCGTCTCTGCAACCGCTCAGGACGGTCCATGGCAAATTCGAGTGCGGGCAATTGATATCGTGCCAGACGAGAGCAGCACAGTTTCAATCGGTGGTGAGGCGCGGGTTGATACGGCTATTATGCCAGAGGTTGATATCACCTACTTCTGGTCAGAGAATTTCGCGACCGAGCTCATTTTAGCCACCACCAAACACAATACATCGGCGCGTGGCACAGCGCTCGGTGACCTAAGCCTCGGTGATGTGTGGGTACTGCCACCAACCCTCACGTTCCAGTATCACGCCAACCCAGGCGGGAAAGTGCGTCCCTATTTGGGTGCGGGTGTGAACTACACGATTTTTTACAATGATGATCCAGGTGATGTGGGGTCCATCAAATACGAAGATGGCTTCGGGTTTGCACTGCAGGCTGGTGTAGATATTGACATCAACAATGACAGCGGCTGGTTTTTCAATGCGGACGTCAAGCGCATTTGGCTCAATACCGATGTTGAAATCAATGGCGGCGCCGTGACCGCTGATGTTGACCTGAACCCTTGGGTGTTTGGTATTGGCTTCGGGAAACGTTTTTAGCATTACTGATATCGAGGGGAGGCGCGATTGTTTCGCGCCGAAAGGCCCGGTTCGCCGGGCCTTTTTTTATCCAACGACTATTCTGGCTGATGAGTAAACACGACGGTCGCGAGTGGCGGGATGGTCATCATCAAACTATAGGGTTTGATATGCCAAGGGATGTTTTCAGCCTCCATACCGCCGTGGTTGCCGACACCAGAGCCGCCATAAAAGTGCGAATCTGTATTCATCACTTCGCGCCAATACCCGCCGTAAGGCACACCGATCCGGTACCCTTCACGCGGCAGGGGCGAGAAGTTGCAAACGACAAGGCATGGATTGCTGCCGTTCTCGCCCCAGCGCATAAACGATAGAATATTATCCTCTGATGCGCCGCCATCAATCCATTCAAAGCCTGAGGCTTCGCAGTCACGCTCATGAAGTGCCGGGTTGTTACGGTACAAACCATTCAAGTCTTTGATGAGCGTGTGAATATTGCGGTGATCCGGGTCATCCATCAAATGCCAATCAAGGCTCCGGTCGGCATTCCACTCTCGCGTTTGCGCAAACTCACCGCCCATGAACAGCAGTTTTTTGCCGGGATGCGTCCACATAAAACCATAATAGGCGCGCAAATTTGCAAATTGCTGCCACCGGTCACCCGGCATACGGTCGAGAAGCGAGCCTTTTCCATGCACAACTTCATCATGGCTGAGCGGCAAAATATAGTTTTCTGAAAAGGCGTAATCGATACCAAACGTCATCTGGTGATGATGATGTTTGCGGTGAACTGGTTCTTTGCTCATGTATTCGAGCGTGTCATTCATCCAGCCCATATTCCATTTGAAACCAAAGCCCAATCCGCCAGAGCTCGTTGGCGACGAAACGCCCGGCCATGCCGTCGATTCTTCCGCAATAGTGATGATGCCGTCGTTGAGCGCATAGGCGCGCTCATTCATGCGCTGCATCATGCCTATAGCTTCATAATTTTGGTTGCCGCCATGCTCGTTTGGCAGCCACTCACCTTCTTTACGGCTATAATCGAGGTATAGCATGGAGGCTACGGCATCGACCCGCAAACCATCCAGATGATATTCCTCAAGCCAAAAGTGCGCATTGCTAACCAGATAATTCTGAACCTCACGCCGCCCAAAGTTGAAGATCAGGGTATTCCAGTCTGGATGAAAACCGCGCCGCCGGTCTGCATGCTCGTAAAGATGAGTGCCATCAAAATGTGCAAGGCCATGTTCATCTGAAGGGAAATGGCCCGGCACCCAGTCAAGAATTACACTCAACTCGGCCTGGTGGCAGGCATCCACAAACGCCTTAAAGTCCTTGGGCGTACCAAACCGACGGGTCGGTGCATAAAGTCCCACCGGCTGATACCCCCACGAGCCGTCAAACGGGTGCTCGGTGATCGGCAGCAATTCGATATGCGTGAAGCCCAGCTCCTTAACATATGGGATCAGGCGTTTTGCCAATTCGGCATAGTCCAAAAACAGTTCACCATTTTCACCAGCGCGCTGCCATGACCCAAGATGAACTTCGTAAACTGACACTGGCGCAGCCCGGTGCTGGCGCTCACCCCGCGTTGAAATCCATTCGGCGTCAGACCACTCGTAATCATCAATTTTTCTGACCACAGAGGCCGTATTGGGGCGAAACTCCGCGCCAAAGGCATACGGATCCGCCTTTAGAGGCAACTGCGCCCCACTTGCATCAAACACGCAGTATTTATAGTGGGCACCGTCTTTAATCTCTGGGATGAAAATCTCCCAAATGCCGCTTGAGCCGCGATTGCGCATTACATGCTGGCTGTTGTTCCAGTGATTAAACTCACCGACAACCGCAACCCGGCTGGCATTGGGTGCCCAAACGGCAAAGCGAACACCAATTGTGCCACTTATAGATAGTAAATGAGCACCAAAGCATTCGAACGCTCGCTCGTGCGTACCTTCCGACAATAGATGCACATCCAAATCGCTCAAGAGCGGGCCAAAACAATATGGGTCCAAATAATCCCAGGTGTTTTCGCCATCAGACGCTGACAAACGGTAACCGGACTTAGCCTTTGACGCCGCAAGCTGGCCCTCGAACAGGCCGGACTCATGGATTTTAGTGAGTGACGCCACAGGCTTTTGGCCTTTTGGTGTAAACACATCAACCGAGATGGCACCGGGCGCCATGGTGCGAATAACGGTGGATTTGCCAAGAACATGTCTGCCCAGGCGCGAGAACGGGTCGCCGTGTGTGCCGGTCGCGAGCGCGTCAATTTCCTGCGCGTCCAGTGTCGCCTTCATACTGCGTCCCCCACCCTGATGTTGCTTCAAGCCCTAGCCTACTTGGGCAGCGCGTCCCAGATTTGTTCCGCGTAGCTACGGATCGTGCGATCAGCCGAGAACCAACCCATGTTGGCTGTGTTCAATATCGCCTTGGTATGCCAGGTTTTTTCATCCGCAAATACGCTATCAACATGACGCTGCATTTGCCAGTATGCGTCAAAATCTGGTGTTACCTGGAAATAGTCATGGGCGAGGATGTTATCGACAATGCCAGCAAAACGCTCTGTATCACCATGCGAGTAGAAGCCGCTGGAAAGCTGGGTGACAACCTCTTGCAATCGCGGCGTTTCGGAAACCGTGACCCAAGGCTGAGCGTGGCTGCGCTGGCGCTCGGCAACTTCATGCGCCTTCATGCCGAAGATGAAGATATTGTCTTCACCCACATGTTCCATGATCTCAACATTGGCGCCGTCGAGGGTGCCTATGGTGAGAGCACCATTGAGCGCAAACTTCATGTTGCCGGTGCCAGACGCTTCAAATCCTGCCGTTGAAATCTGTTCCGACAGATCAGCGGCGGGGATCAACTCCTCAGCGGCAGACACATTATAGTTCGGCAAAAATACGACTTTCAGAAGGTCACCCACATCAGCATCATTATTGATCAGCTCCGCCACATCGTTGATCATTTTAATGATCAATTTCGCCAATGAATAACTTGGCGCCGCCTTGCCGGAGAATATCTTGACGCGCGGCTGCCATCCTGCGCCCGGGTCAGCCTTGATCGCGTTATAGAGCGCCATGGTTTCAAGCGCGTTCATCAGTTGGCGCTTGTATTCGTGAATACGTTTGATCTGGATATCAAACATAGCATTCGGATTAATCACGATGTCGGTTTGATCTTTGATGAAGGCGGCCAGATCCACTTTATTAGCAGCTTTCACGGCGGCAAACTCGTCCCGGAAAGCGGCATCGTCTGCAAATGGCACCAGTGCAGTCAACTGCTCAAGGTCATCGACCCAGCCTTCGCCGATAGTTTTGGTGATCAGGCTGGCGAGACGCGGGTTGCTCTCATAGAGCCAGCGGCGCGGCGTAATGCCGTTGGTTTGATTGAGGATGCGGTCCGGGTAGACCTCATGCAGGTCCTTGAACACGGTTTGTTTCATCAGGTCCGTGTGCAGGGCAGAAACACCGTTTACGTGACTAGAGCCAATGAAAGCCAAATTGCCCATACGCACCCATGCGCCATCATGGTGATAGCCGATGGCCTGCATCGGTGACGGGTCTTTGTCATCGAATTTAGCGCGCACTTCGGCTGCGAACAGATTGTCAACTTCACGGATGATTTGTAGATGGCGCGGCAGACACCGTTCAAACAGCTCCAGCGGCCATTTCTCAAGGGCCTCAGGCAGAAGTGTATGGTTGGTGTAATGCAGCGTTTCCCGCGCAATCTCAAAGCTTTTGACAAATTCCATGCCATGCTTGTCCACCAAAAGGCGGATCAATTCAGGTACGGCAATCGCTGGGTGTGTATCGTTGAGTTGAACCGCTGCGGCACTGCCAAGGCCTGACAAATCTTCGTGGTCCAACAAATAGCGATGCAGAATGTCTTGCAAGGAAGCCGACGTGAAAAACACTTCTTGCTTCAGGCGCAGTTCGCGGCCTTCCGGTGTGTGATCACCCGGATAAAGAACCTTGGTGATTGACTCAGCCAGCACCTGATTGCGCGCAGCCGCAATAAATTCACCTTGGTTGAACTGTTGCAGGTTCAGCACCTCGGCAGAGCGCGCAGACCAAAGGCGCAGTGTATTCACATGCTTGCCGCCCCAACCCGCGATGGGCGTATCAAACGCGCCAGCAAGAATGCGCTCGCTTGGGGTCCAGACCATCTTGCCATCATGGCCCTGGTTCACAGAGCCGCCGAACTCGATGGAGTATTCCACTTCCGGGCGCTGGAATTCCCAGCTGTTGCCGAAGATGAGCCAATCTTCCGGCTCTTCAAGCTGCCAGCCGTCCTGGAAGCTTTGGCGGAAAATCCCGTGCTCGTAGCGAATGCCGTAACCAATGCCGGCCACGCCAACAGTGGCCATCGAATCCATAAAACAGGCTGCCAATCGACCCAAACCGCCGTTACCAAGGGCCGGGTCAGGTTCTGACTTCAGGATGGCAGACAGGTCAAAGCCAATCGAATCGAAAAACTCGCGCGCTTCATCCGTCAGGCCCATATTGGCGATGGCATCCTCGAGCAAACGCCCGATCATGAATTCCATCGACAGATAATAAACCCGCTTTTGCTTGGACTTATAAATGCGGCGGGTCGTGTCCATCCATCCATCAACCATGCGATCACGGATGGCGAGCGACAGCGCAGCGCACCAGTCACGCTTCACAGCATGTGATTGGTCCTTGCCAACTGAATAAACAAGATGTCGCAATACCGCGTCACCAAGGGGTCCTTGTTCGGTTTTAAAACCCACCGGAGAAGCTGTTTGAATTTTGGTCATTATCCTACCGCCCTACTAGATACGAATTAGCCTTAAAACTGCACTTGAAAAGACAGCGTTGTCAAGCGCAGAAATCGGCGCTATTTTAGCAAACGTCCTGTTGCAGTTTTGTTTTGCATTGTTGTGAAAGCAGGCATTGAATACTGCAATATATTCATCGCTTGAAGCGCAAGGCGCCTTGAGTGACACTATTTGGAGTGGCTGCCTTGTTGGCGCCAATCGGGGGGAAAGATTATGACACGATCGTCGGCACAACCACTGTCGCGGCACACAATGGCTTACGTATTGGCCGGAGGGCGCGGCAGCCGCTTGAAAGAAATGACGGACAAGCGCGCGAAACCAGCTGTTTATTTTGGCGGCAAAAGCAGGATTATCGATTTCGCGCTGTCCAACGCGATGAACTCCGGCATTCGTCGTATTGGCGTGGCGACACAATATAAAGCACATAGCCTAATTCGCCATATGCAGCGCGGCTGGAACTTCTTCCGGGCCGAACGAAACGAGAGCTTTGACATTCTGCCCGCAAGCCAGCGTGTTTCTGAAACTCAGTGGTACGAAGGCACGGCGGACGCTGTGTATCAGAACATTGATATCATTGCCTCCTATGCTCCCAAATACATGGTCATTCTGGCCGGCGATCATGTCTATAAAATGGACTATGAGCTGATGCTGGAGGAGCATGTAAACACCGGTGCCGACGTCACCATCGGCTGCCTGGAAGTAACACCAGAGGAAGCCAAAGGCTTTGGTGTGATGGGTGTTGACGAAAAAGACCGGATAATCGATTTCCTAGAGAAACCTGCGGACCCGCCAACAATTCCGGGCAAACCCAACAAGTGTCTCGCCTCCATGGGCATTTATGTTTTCAACACTGAGTTTTTGTTTGAAGAGTTGAAGCGTGACGCCGCTGACCCCAAGTCCGCCCGCGATTTTGGTAAAGATATCATCCCCCACATTGTGAAGAACGGCTATGCCCATGCGCACCAGTTTACACGCTCTTGTGTGCGGGCCATCGCCGGCCATGAAGCTTACTGGCGCGATGTCGGCACGGTGGACAGTTACTGGGAAGCCAATCTGGACCTCACATCAATCGAGCCCGCGCTCAACCTCTACGACCAGGACTGGCCGATCTGGACCTACAGTGAAATTACGCCGCCCGCCAAGTTCGTGCATGACCAGGACGGTCGCCGCGGTGAAGCTATTAGCTCGCTGGTATCCGGTGGCTGCATCGTGTCTGGCGCCCATGTAGAGAATTGTCTGCTGTTCACGCGGGTTCATGCACATAGCTACAGTCACCTCGAAAACTCCGTGATCCAGCCTTACGTCACAATTGGCCGGGGTGCGCATCTGAAAAACGTGGTGGTTGACCGGGGTGTCGAAATCCCGCGCGGGCTTGTTGTTGGCGAAGACCCAGAGGAAGATGCACGCCGCTTCCGCCGAACAGACAAGGGTATTTGTCTGATCACGCAAAATATGATCGACGCGCTGGAGGACTGAATTGGCCGGTCCTAAACGCATACTTTTCGCAGGGTCTGAATGCTTTCCGCTGATTAAAACCGGTGGACTTGCCGATGTCATGGGGGCGTTGCCCCCAGCGCTCGATAGCCGTGGCCTTGAGGTTTTTACGCTCCTGCCTGGTTTTCCGGCGGTTAAGGCTGGCGTGAAGCGCGCGAAGAAAGTGGGCGTTCTTTCTGACATTGCTGGCGGAAGCGTCAATATCCTGAAAGGCAAAAGCCCGACGGGCCAAACCATTCTGGTTGCTGACGCGCCGCACCTGTTCGACATCGACGGCAACCCATACCTGGATGCAAATGGCAAAGACCGGGCAGATAACGGCATTCGTTACGCCGCTTTCTCCGAAATTGCTGCCAAAGTTGCTTTGGGTCAGGCATTCAAATGGAAAGCCGATGTTGTACATGCCCACGACTGGCAAGCCGGGCTGGTCGCGGCCTATCTGTCCCTAACGGAAGGACCGACCCCAAAAACTGTGTTCACAATCCACAATTTGGCGTTTCAGGGGCAGTTTCCAAAGTCTTTGATGCGCAAAATCGGCTTGCCTGCACAGATGTTTCATCAGGACGGTGTTGAGTTTTGGGACAAAATCAGTTTCCTGAAAGCAGGCATTATTTATAGCGATTTGGTTACCACAGTCAGCCCCACCTATGCCCGAGAAATTCAAACGGAAGAAGGCGGCATGGGTCTTGGCGGCCTGCTGAAAAAGCTCAACCACAAGCTCCATGGTATCGCCAACGGCATAGATACTGAGGTGTGGAATCCAGAGACAGACGATGCCTTGCCAAAACCCTTTTCGAAGAAAGCTGTAGCAGGGAAAAAAGCGGCGAAAAAATCACTGCTTCAGCATTTTGGCCTATCCCATAAAGCCAAAGGGCCATTATTTGGTGTCATCAGCCGATTGACCGAGCAAAAGGGGCTTGATCTGGTCGCGGCGTCACTCCCGCACATCGTCGGTAACGATGCACAGCTGGTGCTGTTGGGCTCGGGCGACAAGGATTTGGAAGCAGTATTTGAAGAGGCGGCCAGAAATCATCCGAACCATGTTGGCGCCTTCATTGGATATGATGAGCAACTGGCGCATCAGGTGCAAGCGGGAGCGGACGTCATATTGGTACCGTCGCGCTTTGAACCTTGCGGCCTGACGCAGCTTTGCGCCATGCGGTACGGCAGTGTGCCGCTTGTTGCGCGTGTTGGTGGTCTTGCCGACACAGTGATTGACGCCAGCACAGCAGCGCTGAAGCACAAACAAGGCACAGGCATACAATTTTCACCGGCCGGGTTCGATCCTTTCATTGCAGGGCTTGACCGGGCGCTTCAGCTTTACCAAGATAAAAAAACGTGGGTCCAAATCCGTCGCAATGGCATGAGGGAGGATGTTAGCTGGGCTTTGCCCGCCGCCGCCTATCATGCCCTGTATCAGTAACTGCTTAAGATTTGAGACCAATCATGTCCGATCAATATGCCATCTGGCCCGGCAGGCCCTCGCCTCTTGGGAACCACACGTCCGATGACGGCGTCAATTTCGCGCTTTTCAGCAAGCATGCGGAAGCTGTCGAGCTTTGCCTGTTTTCGGATGATGGTTCACAGGAACTGGCGCGCCTCAAACTACCTGCGCGCACCGGTGATGTTTGGCACGGGTTTGTGCCGGGCCTGCAAGATGGTCAGCTGTATGGCTACCGGGTGTATGGCCCGTATGCGCCAGAAGAAGGCCACCGATTTAACGCCAACAAACTGCTGCTCGACCCCTATGCGCGTATTCTGGAAGGCGAATTTGTCTTCGATGATGCACTGTTTGGGTTTTCGCGCGCCGCCCCAATTGCGGACCTGTCGTTTGACGCAAACGATAGCGCGCCTTTCATGCCCAAATGTGTGGTGGGCTCTGTACCAAAATCAAGCGCAAAAGCGCCTAAACCGGATGTCAGCTGGACAGAAACTGTTGTCTACGAAGCCCATGTAAAAGGCGCAACAATCGGACATACCGGCGTGCCCAAAAAAGTACGCGGCACGTTTGAGGGGCTCTCGTCCCCGAAAATGCTCGCTCACCTCAAGAAGCTGGGCGTCACAAGTATAGAGCTGTTGCCCGTGCAGGCGCATTTCAGTGAACCCCGTTTAACTGAAATGGGGCTCAGCAACTATTGGGGCTACAACAGCATCGCCTTTTTTGCCCCTCATCCCAGCTTTATTGGCCCCGCTGGCCTGCAATCATTCCGCAAAATGGTCCGCGCCTTTCACAAAGCAGGCATCGAAGTCATTCTGGATGTGGTTTTCAACCATACGGCAGAAAGCTGGGAACTTGGCCCAACCCTGTCATTTCGGGGCATTGACAACGCCAGCTACTATCGGCTTGCCGAGGACAAGCGCTACTATTCGAATGAAACAGGCTGTGGCAATGCCCTGAATATGGATAACCCCTATGTGCTCCGCATGGTGATGGACTCTTTGCGCTATTGGGTGCAGGAAATGGAAGTGGATGGCTTTCGGTTTGACCTTGCCACCACGCTCGCCCGCACTGGCGGCCAATACCAATCCGACAGCCCATTCCTGACAGCCATAGCCCAAGACCCTGTATTGTCGCAAACAAAGCTGATCGCAGAGCCATGGGATATTGGCCATGACGGCTATAAGCTGGGGGCATTCCCCTCTCAGTTTGCTGAATGGAACGACAAATACCGCGACACGGTGCGCCGATTTTGGCGCGGGGAGCGGTTTGTATTGCCAGCGCTGGCAGACGCCCTGTTGGGCTCTGCGGGCACCTTCGAACACAACAGCAGCGAAAGCTTCCGCTCCATCAACTATGTGGCGTCACATGACGGATTTACGCTCCATGACCTCGTCTCCTACAATGACAGATACAATTGGGCAAACGGCGAAGAAAACCGCGATGGTCACAGCCATAACTTCAGCGATAATTGCGGCTCTGAAGGTCCGTCCGAAAATGCAGAAGTGCTTTTGCGTCGTCGCAAGCGGGCGCGCAACCTGCTGACAACCGTATTCGTCAGCCAAGGCATACCGATGATTTTGGCGGGTGACGAGTTTGGCAACAGCCAGCAGGGCAACAATAACGCCTACTGCCAGGACAATGACATTTCTTGGCTGGACTGGGCGGGCGCTGATACGAGTTTGGCAGAATTCACCACCGGCCTTGCTGAGCTTCGGAAAAGTCATCCGGTGCTGGCGCGTCCCAAATACCTGCATGGTCAGGACCGGGCAGAGAACGGCCTCAAGGATGTGACCTGGATCGCCGAAACAGGCAACGAGTTGCAGCCAGACGAATGGCATCATGAACACCGGCACGCAATCGGCATGATGTTATGTTCAGACGCTGGAACATACTTGGATTCAAAGGGCGATCCCCAGAGCGGCGCCACACTGCTCATCATTTTCAATAATGGCTTCTCGGAGATCGATTTCCATTTGCCACTTGATGGCACCTGGGAGGTGCTATTGGACACGGCAAACGACCTGCCCTTCGCCAGCCGCAGTGTGGGCATGTCTTTGCAGGTGGCCGGTGAGAGCGCCTTGGTCCTTAAATCAGATGGCAAAGGCTTGAGCCGAACCAGAGTAGCGGACGGCGTTAGCGAACTCGCGACCCATTACGGGGTCGTGGACGGCTTTTTTGATCTTTCCGGCAAAAACCATATCGCAAGCCAGGAAACCAAGCGCGCGCTTTTGGAAGCGATGGGACTGGACCTTTCGACAAGCGAGGGTTTGGATGCAGCGCTCAAGCTGAAGCATAAGGAAGAAACAGCCACACTGCCGCCGACGATGGTCATGATCAAAGGCGCGGACATGGCAATGCCGGTTCAGCTGCCAGCCGACCTTTCTGCGACGGAAGCTGAATGGGTCATCTTGCTTGAGAGTGGTGAGCGGATCAAAGGCACCTCTTCACTGGTGCCCGCGGGTGTCGCACATGGGCGTGGTGGTGATGCGTATCGCAGCTATACATGCATTCTGCCGCCTGATATTCCGCTTGGATACCATCGCTTTTTGCTGAAGGCACCGTTTGAGGCAGACTGCCATCTGATTTACGCGCCGGAAAAAGCAGAATCTTTGCGCCACGCGGGCAAACAATGGGGCCTGATGGTGCCGCTCTATGGCCTCAAGTCAGACAAAAACCTGGGCATTGGCGATTTTGACGACCTGGCCACGGTGGCCGAGTTTGCAGCGTCTCAAGGGGCAAGCTTCATCGGCCTCAACCCGGTTCATGCGCTGTTCCCAAAAGCGGCACAGAACAGAAGCCCCTATTCTCCTTCAAGCCGCACATTCATCAATGTTCTGCATATTGCGCCGCACCTTATTCCCGAACTGACGGACGGCGAAAACGGACGCGCCTTCATAGAAAAGCTGATTGAAAGCCCAGAGGCTCAAGCGGCCCGCAGCGCAGAGCTTGTTGATTATGAAACTGTCATAAAGCTCAAGTTCGAAGCTTACCGCGGAGCCTTCCGCATTTTGGATGGTCTACCAGAAGGGCATCTCAGAAAAATCGCCTTCACATCTTACTGCGCCGACAAGGGTGAGCCCCTTTATAAGCATGCACTATTTGACGTGTTGTCAGAGCATTTCCTGGCGCAAGACCCAGACCTGATGCTGTGGCAACAATGGCCCACTGTGTACCAGGACCATGCTTCTGAGGAAGTGAAGTCTTTCGCGGAAGATCATGCTGATCATATCCGTTTCTATATGTATTTACAGTGGATTGCAGATACCCAGCTCGCAGCGGCACAGTCCCGCGCCAAGTCTGCTGGCATGAGTGTTGGCATTTATCTGGACCTTGCCGTTGGCATGGTGCCGGGGGGCGCCGAAACCTGGGGTGGCTTCAAAACGGTAGCAAACGGCGTCAGCCTGGGTGCGCCGCCAGATGCAGCAAGCCCGGCCGGTCAGGTTTGGGATCTGGCCCCTTTGAATCCACACCGCCTGGCAGAAACAGGGTTCCGGCACTTTGTGATGACGGTGCGCTCGATCATGGCTCAGTCGGGCCTTGTGCGGATCGATCATATATTGGGTATTAACCGCAGTTATTGGGTACCAACGGACGGCGAAACGCCAGGCGCCTATGTGAACTATCCACTGGAAGACCTTATCGCAATCATCGCCCTTGAGAGCGAACGTGTGGGCTGCGCAGTTATCGGTGAGGACCTTGGCACAGTGCCGGAAGGCCTGAGGCCTAAGCTCAACGGGGCCAACATTTTTGGCTGCGCCCTGATGTATTTCGAACAAGACGAAAATGGCCATTTCATTGAGCCACAGGATTACCGGGCCAGTGCGCTCGCGTCGATCAGCAACCATGACTTCCCCACACTTGCCGGATACTGGCGCGGTGAAGACTTTGCCTGGCGGCGCGATCTCGGCATTGGTGATGACCCGGAGCAGCTCGCCGCCGACGAAGGCAAGCGCTATGCTGACAAATGTGCGCTGCTTCGCATGCTGAAACAGTATGGACTTCTGCCCATCGGGATGAACCCCGAAGAGCCGCCAGAAGAAATGACTGAGGAGCTGTCTATTGCATTGCATGAGCTGCTCGGCTCAACCCGGTCGCTTGTCGCCGCTTGCCAGCTTGAAGACCTGTTGGGGCTAACCGGGCAGCCTAATGTGCCCGGCACCAGGCATGAGCAACCCAATTGGCAGCGCAAAATTCCGATTAATGTCGGCAAACTGTCAGAAAACGAGGGCATTGTGCGCCACATGCAGGCACTGCATGATGCTCGAAGAACTGGATAGATAGAGGCTCATATGGCAATCATCACCATTGAAACCACCCCTTTTGAGGGCCAGAAACCAGGCACGTCAGGCCTGCGCAAAAAAGTGCCGGTATTCCAGGAGCCGCACTATCTGGCTAACTTTGTGCAGTCTATTTTCGATGCACTTGATGGCATTGAAGGTGAAACATTGGTGGTGGGCGGCGATGGTCGGTTTTTCAATGAAGACGCCATCCAGATCATTCTCAAAATGGCAGCAGCCAACGGCATTGCACGTGTGATTGTTGGACAAAACGGACTGCTGTCCACACCCGCTGCGTCCTGTGTGATCAGGAAATACGGCGCGATGGGTGGCATCATCCTGTCTGCCAGCCATAACCCAGCGGGTAAGAATGGTGACTTTGGCATCAAGTACAATGCGCGCAACGGGGGACCAGCACCAGAAAGCCTGACTGACAGGATTTTCGAAAACACCAAGAGCATTGACCGATATGTGACGAGCGATGCCTCAGACGCATCGCTGGGCACAATCGGCACGCAGTCGCTGGAAGATATGGCGATTGAGATCATTGACCCGGTCACTGACTATGCCGAACTGATGGGTAGCTTGTTTGATTTTGACAAGATCAAGGCCCTGTTCGCGAGCGGTTTTATCATGCAGTTTGACGCTATGCACGCAATCACCGGGCCCTATGCCACTGCTATTCTGGAAGGCACTTTGGGAGCGGCAAAAGGCACTGTGATCAATGCCACGCCGCTACCTGATTTTGGCGGTGGCCACCCTGACCCAAACCCGGTTTACGCGAAGACACTGTTCGACACCATGTTCGGCGAAGACGCGCCCGACTTTGGTGCGGCATCAGACGGGGACGGCGACCGCAATATCATCCTGGGCCGCGGTTGTTATGTGGCCCCGTCAGACAGTCTCGCGATTTTGGCAGCCAACGCACATTTGGCACCGGCCTATCAAGCCGGCCTCAAGGGTGTGGCACGCTCGATGCCGACAAGCGGTGCGGTTGACCGGGTTGCAGAGGCTAAGGGCCTTTCTTTCTTTGAAACGCCCACCGGTTGGAAGTTTTTTGGCAACCTGCTCGATGACGGGCGCATTAGTCTATGCGGTGAAGAAAGCGCAGGCACAGGCTCCGACCACGTGCGAGAGAAGGATGGCCTTTGGGCTGTGTTGTTGTGGCTCAACATTTTAGCGGAAAGCGGCAAATCAGTCGCAGATATACTGTCCGCTCACTGGCAAACCTATGGCCGCAATTTCTACACGCGGCATGACTATGAAGCGGTAGATACGGCCTCTGCTGATGCGGTGATGGATGGCTTGCGCTCAAACCTCAATGCGTTGGTTGGGCAGCAATTCGGCGATGATACTGTCACCATCGCAGAAGACTTCAGCTACACCGATCCGGTTGATGGCTCTGTCACATCCAACCAGGGCATTTGCATTGTATTTGAAAGCAGTGCGCGCATGGTTGTGCGTAAGTCCGGTACTGGCACCGAGGGTGCAACCCTTAGGCTCTATCTGGAAACCTATGAGCCGGACGCAAGCAAGCACACTGTTGAAACACAAGACGCACTGGCAGGTCTGATTTCTGTGGCTGAACACATCAGTGGCATTCGCGCCAGAACTGGCCGCGACGCACCCAGCGTCATCAGTTAAACCCGCCCTGACAAACGCGCGCAATTAAACTATAGTGCCCTTCTGCATCAGATTTGGGAGGGTCTTATGAAACGAATTCTATGTGCAGCGATCGCTGCAATTGCTCTGCTTGCCACGTCCGTGTCAGCGGCAGATACCATCACGCCAGAAATGTACATGAACTGGGAGCGGGTCAACGATGCGCAGCTCTCGCCTGACGGCAGTCAGGTCGCCTACGTTCGCTCGCGTGTGGATGAAATGAATGACCGCTGGCAGTCAGAAATCTGGCTGATGAACGCGGACGGTAGCAAGAACCGCTTTTTGGTCAAAGGCTCTGGCCTGCGCTGGTCACCTGCTGGCGATCGTATTGCATATGTTGCGCAAGCAGACGATGACACCCGTCAGGTTTTTGTGCGCTGGATGGATGACGAAGGCGCTGTGAGCCAGCTCACCCACGTTCAAAACGCACCGCGCATGATCAGATGGGCGCCAGATGGATCTGCAATCGCGTTCCGCGCGCGCGTGCCGGCAAAAAGCGACTGGGCCATCAAAATCGCAGCCCCGCCGAAAGGTGCCAAGTGGCAGAAGAATGCCACCGTTATTGACGACCTGCACTACCGGCAGGACCGTGTTGGCATGATTGCGGGATACGACCATTTGTTTATGGTGCCGTCTGAGGGTGGCACAGCCCGCCAGCTCACCAGTGGCAAGTGGCACACAGTGTCGCGTTTCTCCGGCATGATTGGCAACGCGCCTTTTGCTTTCACACCAGATAGTGCGTCGATCATTTTTGATGGCAATGGCCCTGGCGGTGACCCAGACGAAACGCAAAGCACGTCGAACATTCACAAATTGGATATTGCGAGCGGCGAAATCACGCAGTTAACGCAAGAGTTTGGTTATTGGGCAAACCCAGCCGTGAGCCCAAATGGTGAAACCATTGTCTATTCTGGCAAGTCTGACATCGCGTCCACCTATGGACGCGACCAAGTCCGCGCCATTGGAACAGACGGCTCCAATGAGCGCCTAATCAATGATGATCTGCCAGCAGGTGCTGGCGGCTTCATGTTTAGCCGCCGCAATGACCGGGTCTATTTCTCGGTGCGCACGGAAGGCGACATCCAGATCATGCGGCTCCGCTTGAATGGCCGCATCGAGGCCATCACCGAAGGCATGCATCAGGTCACCATGACCAGCATGACCGAAGCCGGTGTTTTTGTTGGCCGTTACCGCGACCCGGACACCGACTTTAACCTGGTGATTGGCGACGTGTCAGACGGTGAAATCACACAACTCACTGACCTGAACGCAGATGTCATGGCAGGCATCACACCAGGTGCCGTTGAAGAAATCTGGTACGACAGCAGCGACGACACCCGTGTTCAGGGCTGGGTGATGACACCGCCTGACTTCGATGCCAGCAAAAAATACCCGCTTCTTTTGTACATCCACGGCGGGCCGCACGGCATGTACGGCGTGAACTTCAACTTCCTTTGGCAGGCGCTCGCAGCCCGGGGGTACGTGGTGGTTTATACAAACCCGCGCGGTTCGGTTGGGTATGGCTCTGATTTCGCCAATGCAATCGACAACCGCTATCCCGGTCGCCGCGATTTTGATGACCTGATGGCGGGCGTCGATACTGTGGTTGGTCGTGGCATCATCGACGAAAGCCAGATGTATGTGGCGGGCTGCTCGGGTGGCGGTGTGCTCACCACCTGGACTGTAGGTAATACCGAGCGGTTCGCGGGTGCGGCAGCCTTGTGCCCGGTTATCAACTGGATCAGCTTCGCCGGCACCGCCGACATCGTGAGCTGGGGCTACAAGCGTTTTCGCACACCTTGGTGGGAAGACCCGGACCTGTGGATCAAACACAGCCCGCTTGCGCGCGCACCGTATATCAAAACACCCACGCTCTTTATGACTGGTGACAAAGACTTGCGCACCCCGCTCGCGCAGGCCGAAGAGATGTACTCTGCACTGAAGGTGCTCGGCACACCGACAAAACTGGTTGTAATCCACGGCGAGTATCACGGCACTACCAGCATTCCATCCAACATGCTGCGAACCGTTGAAATCCTCGACAAATGGTTCAAGCAGTGGAAAAAGGAATAGGCGTTTGCCTCAGTAGTCCTTGTAAGGGGCGGCTGCGGCCGCCTTTTTCATGCGCTGTGCGTCGATATAGCGGCGGGCGCCCATGAAGCCACCCAAGGCAACAACACAGCTGACAACGGCTCCCCAAACAAGGTCAACTGCCAACACAATGAAGGGCCAGCCCTGCAGGGTGGCATAATTGGTCAAATCATAGGTGCCGTAAGCTACAAGGCCCAGAACCGCGCCGTTCAGCCCGGCTTTCTTCCTGTTGTTTCTAAGGGCTGCAGGCACACTCACCAAATAAACAATGCCCGCGACATAGAGGAAATAGAAAACAAATGCGGCAGGCCAGATGATCTGTTCCCGCATTATATAACCGAGATGCTCCGCATAAAAATCACTCGCGACAAACGCAAGCCAAATACCATCCAAAATGGCAAACGCGATAAAGGCCTCTAGATAGGCGCGACCAAAAAGCTTCATGATGTCCTCCTGATATCGCCCTTTAAACGATCACAAATTGCAGGCGGATTAAATTGGGGCTTCAATTGGCGGCACTCCCGCGTTAAACGATCACAGAAATTGATCCCAATTCAGGAATAGCACACTCATGACCAACTCTCCAAAGTTTGCGCTGGCCCTTCACGGCGGTGCCGGTGCGCAAAAAGGCCGTTCATACGACCGCGCAGAAGCGCATCTCGCAAGTATTGCAGCCGAGGGTGAGACAATGCTCAAAGACGGTGCAAGCGCTGTTGATGTCGTGGAAGCCATGGTGCGGGAAATGGAGGCATCAGGCCTTTATGTCGCTGGCCGAGGGTCGGCACCAAACAGCGCTGGGTATGTTGAACTGGATGCCGCGATCATGGACGGCACTGGCCGCAATGCAGGCGCCGTTGCCGCTATCCGGGACGTGAAGCACCCAATCAGCGCCGCACGCGCCCTGATGGACGAGACACCCTATGTGATGCTTGCGGGTGAAGGCGCAACCAAATTTGCCGCCAAACAGGGACTGGAAAGCGTCGTCGACCCTGACGACTATTATACTCTGCCTGACGGCACCACTGAGGAAGACACACAAACGGAAACACTGGCACATGGCACCGTGGGCGCTGTTGCGCTGGATATTCACGGTGGCTTGGCTGCAGCGACATCAACAGGTGGTGTTTTTGGCAAACCCGAAGGCCGGTTGGGCGATACACCGATCAATGGCATTGGCAACTGGGCCGACAGTGAGGTCGCGGTTTCCTGCACAGGTGTTGGTGAATATTTCATTCTGTCTGGCGGTGCCGGACTAGTCGCAAACGCGACAAAACTCGCTGGCGACAGCCTTGAAGATGCCGCCTGGCGCATGCTCGATGATGTAAAGTCCCTAAACGGGGACGGCGGTGTGATTGCGGTCAACAAAGCGGGTGAGATTGTGATGGCGTACAACTCGGACGGTATGAAGCGCGCTAGTGTTTCCTCTGTCGCGCCTGTTGTGGCCACCACATTTGCACCCTGCCGCTAGGCCGCTGCTTCCAATAGCTCAAACACTTTGTCGCGTTCATCCAGAACCAGAAGAAGTGCAAGGTCGCCTTCCTGAAGTTTCTCTATGATAACTTCTGTGCCTTTGGGTGGGCTGTCTGCTTTGGTGATTGCGGATGCATCAAAGCCAGCCTCAAGACACGCCTTTTCAATAAGATCACTCACTTCGCCCAATTCGCGGCCGCGCAAATATTCTTCAAGTTCGACGATGACAATTTCGTCGGGTTTGAAGGCAAGCGCCGCAAGTGTCAGGTCATGGATCTCTTGGTCTGACCGATCCCCAGCGTGACCCAGCAACAGGAATTTGCGCTTTGATGGCAGGTGTGCGAGCGCGTCCGATACCGCCTCTACCGAATGGGGGTTGTGGGCAAAATCCACAAATACCCGAGCACCTTTAGCCATAAACTCATTGCAGCGCCCCGGGTTGTCCTCGGGCTTGCTTTCAAACGCGGTCAGGCCAGCAATAATGGCCTCGTCCTTAAGCCCCAGTGCTTTCGCGAGGCACAAAGCCCCCATCACGTTGCGGATATTAAACTTGGCGGCACCACCCATGGTGACGGGAGCATCCGCCGCAGCCAGTATTGCCTCCGCGGTGTTGCCATCGAAGAAAGTAATCATGCCGCCCTCGAGCCAGCAACAGACCTGCCCAGCTGCCTTTGAAGCGCGAATTTGCGGATTTTCTGGATCGAGTGAGAACCAGCAAACCTTACGTTCCGCCTGAAGGCCATTGTTGACCACGAGCGGATCATCCGCATTCAACACCAATGTGCCATCTGTCGCGAGCGTGCGCGCGACCGCAAACTTGGCGTCTGCAAGCGCCTCAACGGTGTTTACGCCGTACTGGCCCAAATGGTCATTTGCAATATTGGTGACGAGCGCGGCTTGTGCCTGTCTGAGTGGCAATCCGCGCCGCAGAATACCGCCCCGAGCGACCTCCAGGAACGCGAGCTCTAGCCGCTTGTCACGCAAGAGCATGCGCGCACCGCCAGGGCCGGAGTAATCACCACGGTCGAGAATATCATCCCCGATTTTCACATAGTCAGTCGACGTGGTGCCCGAGACTATTCCAGCAGCCTCGCCGATCGCAGCCGAAAGCCGAACGCTTGTTGATTTGCCATTGGTGCCGGTAATCAGTGCCACAGGCAGGTTGTGAAGAGCGGACCAATCGATTTCATCTAAGGGCGGGATTTCCCGCACCGGACAGGTAATGGAGCCGGTACCATGGCCCAGCGAGACATCATCGTCATCGCTCAGGAAATCAATGGCTTTTTCATCCGCCAGTTTTTGCAGCGCAAGCAATTCAGGGTTAGCCTCTTCCCGCATAACCGGCAAAAGTTCACCAACAAACCCTTCAAGGCTATCGGCTTCTGTTTCCAACAGCCGGTGCGCCGTGTAGTGCCACGCGATTTGCGCAACAAAAATGGCCGAGTACAGCTGATCAATCGGCGCCGTGATGGCCAAATTCAGGCCGTTCTCGAAGATACGAGATATGCTCTTTTCAGCTTGCCAACCAATGGCGTCAAGGACTTTGCGCGCCTCTTGGCTCCACACCTTGGCTATCTCTGATTTGTCGAACTCCTCAACAAACACATCGAGATTGGCGCCGTAATGCTTCCACAACAGCCCTGGCCCGGTCAGGCGGCGGCTGTCATCAAGGAGCAGCCGATCATCTTCAGGTACAGGAATTGAAAGCGCTGTTTCCAGCTCGTCAACGGTCATCACCATCAAAAGGTCTCCCGCCTAGTCGCCGTCTTCAATGTCATCGCGCGCAAGTCGTACACCCCGACCATCGCTCACAAGTTTCTGGTCATCATCGATCAGGTCTTCGAAGGCTTGGGTTACCATTGGCTTGGTTTCGCCGGTGCCAACCTGTTCTTCAGCGTTTTCACCACCAAAATAGATGATCTGTTTCCAGCAGCGGATGATATTGTCGCCAAACACAACCACCAGATCGCCTTCGCGCGCCAATGAGAGGCCTGCTTCCACCGCTTCTTGTTCGTCGACAATCACCTGAATTTTGTCGGCATCTACGCCGTTTTCGATCAGGGCACCGCGCATCATTTGCGGCACTTCGTCGTGCTCGCGCTTGCGCTTGTTGTCGTCCGCTTTACAGATGTAATGATCGAAGTGACCGGCGAGTGTTTCGGCACTCTCGATGATGTCCTCGTCGCGCCTGTCGCCTGGGCACGCGATCACAGCCACCCGCTTGCCAACGACCTCAAGCTGGTCGGTCAAGTTGGTCATCGCCTTAAACGCCGCCGCATTGTGCGCGTAATCCAATATCACCCGGAACGGATGCTCGTCATACACATTCATCCGACCCGGTGCCTGGAAGAAGCTGGTGTTAAACGTGCGCAAGCCTTCCCGGATTTTGTCGAGATGCATGTCAAAGCTGTAGGCCATGGCCGCAGCAAACATCGCGTTTTGCACATTGTGGGTTGCCCTGCCCTCCAGCGTTGCTGGAATAAGATGCGACCACAACAGCGGGATATGTGTGCCATTGTCGTAGATGGCGATCATGTCGCCGTTCATACCACTTTCGAGCACCACTGCGCGCCCACCCAGTTTGATGTGCTGTTTCACCAGAGGGTGGGAGTGATTCATCGTCACATACATGATGTGCTCAGCATCGCAGTAGTCCGCCATCATCAGGCAGTGACGATCATCGGCATTGAGCACCACAACATCGCTTGCGGCCTCAACAACAATGCGTTTTACAGCCGCCAGCTGTTCCATCGTATCGATGCCGCCCATGCCCAAATGGTCACTTGAAACATTCAGGCAAGCCGAAACATTTGTAGATTCGTACCCAAGGCCACTGCGCACCAACCCGCCACGTGCTGTTTCAAGCACGGCAAAGTCAACGGTTGGGTCACGCAGTACCATCTGCGCCGACTGCGGGCCGGTTGTGTCACCCTTCACGGTTTGTTTGCCGTCCACATAAATGCCGTCCGTGGTCGTCAGGCCAACAATGTTGCCGCCGCCCTTCATGATGTGCGCCAGCATGCGCGACGTGGTGGTTTTACCATTGGTACCGGTAATGGCAGCAATCGGAATACGGCTGGGTGCATCGGCCGGGAACAGCATGTCGATCACCTTGCCTGACACGTCGCGTGGTTCACCCTCAGACGGCGCCACATGCATGCGGAAACCAGGGGCCGCATTCACTTCAACAATCGCACCGCCAATGTCCTTGTAGGACTGAGTGACGTCGTCCGTGAGGAAGTCAACACCGCCCACATCAAGGCCGACGGCTTGCACAGCCCGCACCGCCATTTCGCGGTTATCAGGGTGCACAACGTCAGTCATATCAACGGCGGTACCACCTGTTGACAGGTTTGCGGTTGAGCGTAGGAAGAACGGCTCACCTTGCGGCAGCACCGTTTCTTCGGTGAAGCCCGCTTTTTCCATCAGTCGCGTGGCCTGATGGTCAATCTCTAGGCGAGTGAGCACCTTTTCGTGGCCCACACCGCGGCGCGGGTCTTCGTTCACTAGATCCACGAGCTCAGCAATTGTTTTTTTGCCGTCGCCAACCACATGGCCAGGCACCCGTTTCGCAACCGCAACAAGCTCGTTGTTGACCACCAACATGCGGTGGTCCATGCCGGTGATGAAGCTTTCCACTAGCACAGCACGACTGGTGCCTTGTTCGCGTGCCGTGCTGAACGCGGCGGCTGCCTCGTCGTCATCATTGATGTTGATGGTCACACCACGCCCGTGGTTGGCGCTTAGGGGCTTGACCACAACAGGGTAGCCGATGCGGTGGGCGGCGCGCACTGTCTCACGCTCATTGTAGACCATATATTGTTTGGGCACCGGCAAGCCCAGGTCATTCAGCAAGCGGTGGGTATCTTCCTTGTCGCAGGAGATCTCAACCGCGATATGCCGTGTTTCACTGGTGATTGTCGCCTGAATGCGCTTTTGATACTTGCCATGGCCAAACTGTACGAGGCTGTGTGCATTGAGCCGCAGCCATGGCACACCGCGATCTTCAGCGGCCTCGACGAGAGAACCAGTGGAGGGACCAAACGCATGGCGCTGCGCACGCCGGATGAAGGCAGTTAGTTCTTCTTCCCAATCAAAATCATCATCGATTTCATAATCGACCTGTGCCTGCACGTCTTTGGGCAGCAAGTGCATCAGCAGCCGAATTGCAAGCTTTGCGGCGGCTAGCCCCACGTCCCGGTGTTTATAGGCAAATACCATATTGTATTCGCCCGGATTGCCAGTAGAGCGCGTACGCCCAAAGGTGACGTCATTACCTGCCACACACTGAAGTTCAATGGCCACATGCTCCATGATGTGGCCCATCCAAGTACCTTCGTCTTCGCGGAGGCGGCGCAGGAAACCACCGTGGGTTTTATAGGAGCAGCCATGCTCCTCGAGCCCGGGAAGTGCGGCAACCAGACCTTCAATGAAGTCTTTGCCAAGCCGGACAGAGGGCCATTCTTCAAGAACACCCAGATCAAGCACATGCCGTATGACGCGGAATTTCGCGTACAAGTTCGGCCCGACGTAAACGTTGGTTTTGAGTATCTTCATAGAATGTCCCCCGACACTTTACTCAGTTAAAATAATGCCTGCCTGCTTCGGTCTTTTAGGGTTTAGTCTCCCACCGAAATGTTACAGTGACCTTGCCCGTCTTCCGCGGGTGGGAAAGCCTCCCGCGTATTCAAATCGTAATGGCAGCCCTCATGCAATATATCGAGCTTCAGCCCAAGAAGCCCCAATGCTTCACCAGACCGAGCCTGGCTGAGAGAGGAATATTTTAGGCCCGAACCATCCACGATGGTCACGCCGCCGCTGCCTACAACTTCAATAACATTATCGGAGTCGATGAAAGCCGCTGTGTCTTCATCCACACCTATGCCAAACAAATACGGATTATAAGCAACTGCTGAAAGCAGCCGTCCAATCCGGTTTCGCTCAGAAAAATGCTGATCAATAATCGCTGAGTTGGTGAGCCCCAAACCCGGCGCAAGCGTCGCGCCGCCTTCGCGGGCACCGCTGTCCCCCGGACCACCAGCCATCATATGCTGCGCCATGATAGACGCACCAGCAGACGTACCTGCGATATGAACCCCAGCGGCATTGCCGCGGCGGATGGCTTGAGCAACAGCCGTACCACCCAGAATGGTGGACAGGCGCAGCTGATTGCCACCCGTGATGAATATGCCGGTGGCCTCATCACAAAGGGCCGCATACTCTGGGTTATCGCAGTCTTCACGACTGGTGATGGGCGTATAATTCACTTCGCCAGCGCCCAGTCGCTTGAACAAGGTCTGGTACATGCGCCCGGTGTCGTCGAGGCGAGAAGCAGTTGGAATAACTAAGATGCGGGATTTTTTACCACCAGAGATTTCCGTGAATCGCTTCAGGATGGTTGGTTTGGCTTCCTTGTCCTCGGCACCGCCGATAGGAACAAGATATCCGCGTTTTTGGCCCTCTGGAACAATAGCTGGGCACATGCGTTCGTTTCCTGGTACTATTTTATTGTCGCCACCGGTTGTTCCGGCGCGCCGTCCTTACCTCAAAGCATTAAACGAAGAATGAACACTGTGCCATTGTTAAGTGGCCGAAAAGTGCATTTTTCTGTGCTTTTGTGAGCACGGCGAGCGGCATTTACCCCAGCGCGCACTATTTTGCAAAACTATTTCGTTGCCAAGCGAGCAACCTCGTTCTATTCCAATCAGCGCGATGGTTCTGCTGGGCGAGGAAACCAGCCCAGAAGCTAAGAGGGAATGCGGTGCGTACCCGTCGTTTACGACACGGCACAAAACCGCAGCTGTACCCGCAACTGTAAGTGAGGAGCTTCGCCCACAATGCCACTGATCTATTGGTCGGGAAGGCTGGGCGGCAGCATTGATCCACAAGCCAGGAGACCTGCCATCCGGTCGCCCCTCTTGAGGCCGGGTTAGCCATCAAGAACGGACATCCGTACAGGCGACGATTTGTTGCCGTGTGCCGGGTGTGTTTCTTCAAAAACAAACTCCATACGGTTGGTTTATTTGGCCGCATTCGGCCTGATATGGAGTTTAGAAATTGTGAAACATTCCAATTCATTGAAGTTTGCACTGGCGGCGAGCACTTTGCTCTCCACTCCTGTTTTAGCGCAAACATCCGACGACGACATCGAAGAAGTGATCGTCACAGCGGGCCGGCGCGCACAGCCCGCCAGCGAAGTTGCAAAGTCTGTCAGTGTCATTTCCGCAGAAGACATTCAGCTGGGGCAATTCAGCTTTCTACTTGATGCCGTGCAAACCCTGCCAGGTGTTAGCATCAACCAAAACGGCGCTTTTGGTGGCACTGCGTTTGTCAGCCTCAGGGGTTCAGCAACCGATCAAACCGTTGTGCTGATAGACGGCGTGCAAGTGAATGACGGCTCTGCCCCCGGCGGCGGCTTTGACTTTGCGCGACTGGACCCAAGCGGTGTTGAACGCATCGAGGTGCTGAAAGGCCCGCAGGCTGTACTTTACGGCTCGGACGCGATCGGTGGTGTCATCAATATCATCACCAAGTCCGGTTCGGACAGCTTTGGCGGTGACGCCTATGCTGAATACGGCGCGTTTGAAAGCTTCCGGGCTGGCGGCTCCATTCGAGGCGGCAACGAGCGATTCGGCTACTCCGTTTCTGCCGGTTTTGTCGATCAGGGTGGCATCTCGGCCGCAGATAGCGCTGACGGCAACACTGAAACCGATGGTTTTGAAAACCTGACGCTACGCGGCAAGCTAACCGCAAAAGTGAGCGAACATATCCGTTTTGAAGTCGCAAGCAGCTATGTTGATTCAGAAAGTGAATTCGATGGCTTTGTGTTTGCGAACGGTATTTTTGCACTGGGCGACACGGATGATCTGAACAAAACTGAAGAGTTTTCGATCGCTGGCCGCGGCTTTGTTGACTTGCTTGATGGCCGCTTCAAAAACACTTTTTCGGTGGAATACTCAGAAATTGATCGCAACAACTTCTCGGGCGGCGTGTTTTCAAACGGCGCCACAGCCAACCGCACCAACTTCGATTATTTAGGCGAATTCGCCCTCGATGAGGGCTGGACCTTGCTTGCGGGTGCACAGCATGAAGAAGTTGACGCTGAAACTGTTGATCCGGAACCGCTCTCAATCTCCAGCGTATTCGGCAGCTTGGCGTACAGCGCGGACGGGCTTTCTTTCGCCGCCGGCCTGCGGCATGACGACCATGAAACCTTTGGCGGCACAACAAACGCGGAAGTGAATGCGGCTTACCTGTTTGAAGACTCTGGCTCTCGTTTGCACGCAGCCTGGAGTGAAGGCTTCAAGGCCCCGACCATTTTTCAGCTCACTTTCAGCTGCTGTGGGTTTGACGCCAACCCCAATTTGAACCCGGAGCGGGCAAATGCCTGGGAAGTGGGTCTGACGCAACCATTTGAAAATGGCCGAGGCCAGTTTGGCGCAACATACTTTGAGCAACGCACCCGTGACCTGATCATCTTCACTTTCACGGGTGGATACCAAAATGTGGACAGGGCCAGCGCGACCGGCTTTGAGTTCACGTTAGACTATGACTTGAGAGACGACCTAACGCTTCAGGCCAATTACACCATCACCGATGCGGAAGATCGCACAACCGGTGACCGGTTGATCCGCCGACCAAAAAATCAAGCCTTTGCTTCATTAAGTTGGCAAGCGACTGAGCAGCTGAACACCAGCATTGCCTTCACCTACAATGGCCGCGAAGCGGACAGTGCGGGCCCCGTGGAAGGGTGGCGCCGTGTTGATGTGCGCGCCAGCTACCGGCTGGACGAAACCTGGGAGCTATATGGTCGCATCGATAATTTGTTTGATACTGAGTATCAGCAAGTAAACGGTTACGGGACACCCGGCATATCTGCCTTTGGCGGCGTCAGGACACGTTTCTAATGAAAGACTGGCACCACATATTGAAGGCAATGTGTGGTGCTACCCTTCTGCTCGCCTCCATATCGTTAAAGGCGGATGAGCAACCCGAGCAAATTGCGTCGCTCGATTATTGCTCAGACCAGTTCGTATTGGCGTTGGCGCCGCGAGAAACCATTGCTTCCCTCTCCCGTGACGCAGATAGCGTATTCAGCTTTTTTGCGGACAAAGCCAAAGGCATCGCCAAAAACCGCGGCAGTCTTGAAGAAATTTTACATCTGCAACCAACGCTTCTTGTTCGGCAATGGCAAGGCAGCACAGCGATGGACGGCATTCTTAATCAGGCCGGAATTTCAACAATTGCCCTGCCCTTCACCGCAAGCAATGACGCCGCTTTTGAAAGCGTACTTGAGTTCGGCGATGCCATCGGCCGGACTGAAGAAGCCAAATCATTTGTCGCTTCAAGGAAAGCGATGCAAGCAGAACTGTCTGCTACAAAATCGCTAGAGTTGAAGGCTCTGTATGTGACACCAAGCGGCTTCACTGCGGGCACCAGCACAGGTGTAAACGCAATCATCGAAAATGCCGGCCTGACCAGCATTGCATACGATTATGGTCTTTCTGGCTGGGGTCCCCTGCCGCTGGAGGCGATTGTGCGCCAACAACCCGACGTGATTATCGCGAGCCTTTTTGACCTGCCGCGTGCCCAGTCAAACTGGTCACTTGCGGGGCACCCCAAAATCGCAGCACTTATGGAAAATGTTCCAGTGATCAACCTGCCTGCGCGCTTCACTGCCTGCAGTACCTTATTCGCCACTGACGCGGCGTATCACATCAGAAAACAAGCCGACGCATTAGCTCCTTAAGCACTCCCTTGCTACGTCCCCCAACCTGAGTAACAATGGTCTGGGGAAATAGGGGGATCTATGGATCATCAAAAAGTCATCGGCAAAAGAGACATCGTGCTGTTTTGCATTTCAGCCATTCTGTTAATTGATACGGTGGCGACCGGAGCAGCTATTGGTGCCTCCAGCATTTTTTGGTGGGTATTTCTTGGTGTAATTTTCTTTGTGCCCTTTTCCCTGATCTCTGCTGAATTAGGCTGCACGTACCCCGACCAGGGTGGCATTTATGCCTGGGTGCAGCGAGCATTTGGCGCCCGCTGGGCCACGCGGGTTACATGGTCTTATTGGGTCAATGTGGCGGTTTGGTTGCCGTCCCTTTCCGTATTGTTCGCCGGTATATTTGCTCAGCTTTTTTGGCCCGAAATGCCCCTGTCTGCGCAAATCGCGGTTGGTGTCGGGCTTTCCTGGCTCACTGTTCTGGTCAATATCATCACATTGGAAGTTGGCAAATGGGTGCCTAATATCGGCGCCATCATTAAAATAATTGTCTTCACCGCGGTTATTTGCGGTGCCGCGTTCTACTATTCGGAAAATGGCGCGGCGAATGATCTTTCGCTGGCAGCCATAGCGCCTGACCTCAGCGATGGCCTGCAATATTTACCTGTTATCATTTATGGCATGCTGGGGTTTGAATTGATCTGCGCTGGGTCTGACGAAATCCAAAACCCAGAAAAGAATGTGCCCTCTGGTGTGTTGATATCAGGCGCGATTATCATCTGCTTTTACCTATTGGCAACGGTCGCAGTATTGGTTGCGGTCCCGGTTCAGGACATCAATTTGGTCGAAGGCCTGGTTGACACGCTCACCCTGTTTTTTGGTGATAGCGGCATTGGCGGTGCGTTTGTCACGCTGTTGGCCATTGGCGCGCTTTACACCTTCTTCTCGAATGGCGCCACTTGGGCGATGGGCGCCAACCGGGCCGCTGCGGAGGCCGCAATAGAGGGCGAGCTTCCGGCCTTTTTCGCCGTTGAAAGTAAAAGCAGAGGCACGCCCGTGGGCGCTGCCATCGCCCTCGGCATATCCAGCACCATTATTTTGGTACTGTACGGCTTTTTTGCAGGCAGTAATCAGGATCTGTTCTGGTCACTGTTTGCGTTCAGCGGTGTCATATTCATCATCCCCTATGTGGGCATGATGTTCGCCTACATTAAACTGCGTCGTACAGACCCTGACCGCGAACGCCCTTTCAAAGTGGGTGGCCCAAGTTGGCTGCCGCTTTTGCTCGCAAGCATCTGTTCTGTTGTATTGATCCTGACAATTATACTGTTCAACTATGTGCCGGGCGACGGCATGCAGTGGAAAGTATTCTGGGGGGCGCTGACTTTGCTTATCATTGGTGAAGTTATCGTTCACACCAGCAAGACCAAAAGCAATTAGGCCGTAAAGCAAAAGGGCCGCAAAGCGGCCCTTAAACTGATTTAGCAAAGCCCGACTTAATTGAAACACTGCGTTTCTAACCAGCCCAGAAGTTCCGTGTAGAACTCCGTTTTATGGTCATAGCTCAGCGTGTTCGAGAAGTGATCTGCGTCCTTAAGTTCAACATACTTGTGGAACTTGTCTTCGGCCTTCAATCGACTAACAAACCTTCGGCTGTGGCTGACATGCACCCGAATATCGATGTCACCATGCACCACCAAAATTGGAATATTGACCTTGTCCACTTGATCGATGGGAGACACACCCTGGATCGTTGGTCTTTGGAGTTCCCGTAAAAACCGATTGGCGCCAAGCTCGCCTCGAATTGAATCCAAGTCAGATACACCGGCACCGGCGATAGCGCACTGATAAACATTGTTGTCACGCATCGAACCTGCGAACGCTGCATAACCTCCATAGCTCCAGCCAAAAATCGCAAGCTTGTCTTTGGTTGCAAGACCGCGCTCGACCAGATACATGGCGGCATCGTCAAGATCATCTTGCATCTCGTAGCCCCATTTTTCGTCGCCCGCCATCCAATGGTTTAGGCCGTATCCTTCCGAACCGCGGAACTGCGGCTGGATCACCACATAGCCATGGTGCGCCAGCAATTGTGCCCACTCGTCGTAACCGCCAAAATCGCGCGCCCATGGGCCGCCATGTGGCAAAACGATTGCAGGAAACGGCGCTTCACCTTTTGGGATGGTTATATAAGACGGGATTTTCAGACCATCTCTTGCCTTGAAGCTTTTATACTCGACGTCCACCAAAGCTTCTTCCGATAGTTGCGGCTTTCGAGCCCCAATAAACTCGAGTTTCGATTTGTCCAACAACAGATAAAAGGAGCCCGGGTCTTTCGCGCCGGTGGTGCGGATAACAATAGCATTATCGTTATCTGATCTACTGGCGTAAGACACTCTTTTGCCAGGGAACAAGCCTTCCATCGCTTTGAAAAGCGCTTCTTCTTGGCCGTCAAGATAGTAACGTTTCTGGTCACCGGTATTGTACCAAAAACCAATCAGCTCACCATAGCTGTCTTTTTTGAAACTCTGGAGAATTCCTCCGGCATCGACCGACCGCAAGCCAAAAAGGCGCTCAGAATACTCACCTGTTTCGATATTGAGTGTATATACGCCGGCTTTGTCTTCGCCTTGGTTTGAGAGCACATACACCTCGTTGGGGTCCTCAATGCTGAAATCCAACAGCTCAAAAGTTTCGCGCAGCTCAGGATTGATAACTTTGATTTCTTTCCACTTACTATCGCCCTTTACGCGAGCAAGCTGGATAATACTGTTAGCGCCGGAATCAAATCGAGTTGCTCCCCGAACTTCACCATCATAATCGGCAATATAGTTTCCTGTGCGCTCGTCACTGCGCATCACCATGCTTGTGCGACCGTTTCGAATATTGAATCGCACAACGTCAGGCACACGATTGTCGTTTGCGTCATATGAAATCAGAATTTCTTTAGGGTTTTTCTCCCACAAGTTCATTATGCGAGCACGGTCAGGCAACTCCAGCCATTTTCCCTTGGCATCAGAATTCACTACAGCGCTCTTTCCAACCCATTCTCGTTCGTTGGCATCGTCAAGAAGTTGCCGAAAATCGACGAGAACACGCTCGTCATTTAGCCAATAGAAATTGCGCATTTCCATTCGATCGGTGCCAATTCTAACTGGCCGACGCTTCAAATTCTTCGTCTGGAATATTTCGAGGATATATCCCCCGTCTTTTCCAGTTGCTCTGATCATGCCCAATTGTTTGCCATCGGGTGAGACCTTGACTGCCAGAATTGCTGGCAGACTTGCAAACGCATCAAGCGGTAGCTTTTCCTGTGCGGTACTGATTTGTGATATCGCAAGCGACAGTAGCCCCACAACGCTTGCTGAAATTACTTTTTTTAATCTGGCGAACATACGCTTTCCCAAATTCTGATTTTCTGCTCCCCCGGCGGAGTGCCCCCACGTACCGCCAAGACTAAACGAAAGGAGGGGCTCCATGAAAGAGCCCCTCGATCAATTTTATCTGACAATGATGCCAAACATGTTTGCTTAGAAGGCAATCTTCGCCGAGGTGAAGATCGTGCGACCCTGCAGGTCGTAGCCAACACCAAGTGGGAAATTGCGCACACCAAACACGCCGTCAGTGTCAATGCGTGGCGGCTTCACATCAAATACGTTCGAAATACCGAGCGTGAAGACGATGTCACCCGGGTTCCATGTCAGGGACATGTCGTGAACATCATAGTTTGTAGTGAAGAAGACCGGACGACATGCCGTGGGCAGACCATCACAAGGTGTGCCAAGCGGATCAAACTCTGGTGGCGTGTTTTCACCACCTTGAATCCAGCGTGTGAACCAGTTGAAGCCGAAATCGCCATAGTCAACCTGCAACGTACCCTGCGCACGCCAGTGCGGTGTCGTTGGCTCGCCTGCGTTGTCATCGATGAAGTCAATGATTTCAACGATTTGCTCGCGGATGTGCGACGCGCGAACATCCAGGCTCACAGACAGGATTTCATCACCAACTTCAAAGTCCTGCTGATAGAAGCCGTTGAGGTCGAATCCACGCGATGTCAGACGACCGATGTTAATGAAGCTCGCGTCAAGCAGCTCAACCAGGCCATCATCGCCGCGTGTGATACGCGAGCAGAAATCGCTGGTTGCATTAAGCTGATCAGGATTGTCGTAACAGTCATTGATCAGAAACTGGTTGAAGGGCTCTTCGATACTGTCAGTCACCTTGATGTCGAAATAAGTCACGGACAGTGACAGATCAAATGCGTCAGTGAACGGCTGTTCGAACACGATACCAGCTGTGATAGAACGCGAATCCTCCGGGTTCAGTTCGTCCGTACCACCCGTGGTGATTTCCACGGTGTAGTTGGTGTTGATATTCGGGTTCAAACCGGTTGTTAGCGGGTCGACACCATCTGCACGGCATGCGTCCAACACATTTTGCGCCCGTGTATCGCCGTCCGGGCGATACTGTGACCCACCGGTCGGGTTAGATGGGTCGATAGGCTCGCGCGCGTCAAGTGGCACCACGCAAGGGTCGGTAATTGGATTGAAGCCCGTTACGCCATTCAGGAACGATTCTCGAAGGTTTGGTGCGCGATAGGCAGTTCCGTATGTTGCGCGGAACGTTAGATAGTTGATCGGACGGTAGATACCCTTGAAAGAGTATGTCCATGCCGGGCTGAAGTTGCTTTCATCAGTCCAACGCAAAGACGCTTCAAGCGTGAGTTCTTCCGCCCAAGGCTTGCCCTTCAAGAACTCAAAACGGGTCTCCGCAAAAAATTCATTCAGGCTGCGGGCACCGTCGGCTCCCTGGTCCGCGAAGAAGGCAAACAGTTCGCCGTTTGCCGCAACGTCATTCGGATTAGATTCAATACTGTCGCGGCGATATTCATAACCAAACACGAGCGGCACAACCGAATTGTTCCAAGGTAATTCAAACAAGTCGCCCGTTAAAAAGCCGCTTACTACTGTTTGCTCGATAATGGTTTCGAAAAAGCGATCATCAAATAGATAGTTGGTTTCGGCCTGGGTTGCGAATGTACCTCCGCCTGCTTGATAGATGGAACTTGCGAACATGTTGACTGGCACACAGCCATCAGTTCCATCAGGCACGCCGTCATTGTCTGCGTCGACACCACAAATGAAGCTGCCTGGATTGTTCGGGTCTTCGATCGTTGTCTCAACAGATAAAGTCAGGCGGTCTTCGCGAATACCACGCTGACGGTCAGTACCCTTTGAGCGAGAATAGGACCCATGGACATCATAGGCCCAGTTGCCCAGCAAGAAATCATCCATGCCAGTGATGTCACCGCGAACACCGCCCAGTAAACGATACTGGTTAACTTTAACGATGTTACGGTCGCGATCATCCCGAATGGCTACAATAGGGGTCATTTCTGCCTGACCGGCGAAAGGTCCGAAGAACCCGAGGCAGTCCAGTTGGCTACAAGGGTTGAACGGGTTGGTAACCGGCACCTCTGGGAATATGGTTGCGCCGGGGCTGAAAATATTCTGCTTCCGCTCGCTGAACCAACCTTCGGCGTACACAGTGGTGTCCGTGTCTTCGTCAACGGTGTATTCACCGTTGGCAAACACGCTGTAGCGCTCGATCCCTGCCAGGAAATCAGCATTTTGATAGCGATCAGACAGCTGAGCATTGTAAAATGGCGTTTGCAGGTCAACGTCCGTGAGGCCATCGCCGTCCGGGTCGATCAGTGCACTATCATCAATACCGTCACCGTTGATATCGATGATTGTTAAAGCGGTTGGATTAAACTGTTCCAGACCAAGTCCGATAGCCGTGTCTGAAAAGTTAGGAATTCCATCGAACGGAACACCAAACACCAGCCCATCGTTGGTCAGGTTCGACCGGCCTTCGGTATACCAGAGGTTACCAAACACAAAGGGGTAGAACACACGGTTAATGGTATCCAGCTTACAGCTGCTTGGCGTGGTTCCTGGTGCCAGGCCCCGGAATTCCTCCAGGATGTTGCCCTGCTCGTCTTCATAATAGAAGCTGTCACACTCACGAGTGATATCACGATCCCTGAAGCGGACTTTGTCGCGCTTATAGTATTCACCCGCAATTTGGAAGGACCCACGGTCGCCTGTGGTGCCCCAAATTGCAGAGATTGTGCGTTCTTGACCACCTGGCTCGAATGGCTCACTCCAGGAACCTTCAACTTCAAAACCCTCGACATCTTTCCGCATAATAACGTTGGCTACGCCCGCAACCGCGTCTGAGCCGTATACCGCAGACGCACCGTCAAGCAGGCTTTCAATGCGATCAATCATGATAGACGGGATAAGGTTCAAATCCGTTGCTGTTGGCGCACCACCCACGCCAGCTGGCGCCACGCGGCGGCCGTTAATCAAAACAAGCGTGCGTTCTGCGTCCAGGCCCCGGAAGGAAATGGTCGCGGCGCCAGGACCGTTATCCAACACAAATGAGTTGAATGTGTTGTCTATCTGCAGACCGGAAGCCTGCGCAGACGCCTGCAACATGTCTGCGGCATTGAAAAGACCAATCTCACGGCTGGTTTGACCGGAGATAACCTGGATTGGCGAAGCGCTTGTGAACTCGTTCCGGCGAATACGTGAACCGGTTACTATTACTTCTTCGACTTCATCTTCGTCGTCATCAACAGTTGATTCAGCATCCTGCGCATAAACGCCGTTGCCCGCAGCAAATCCGAGTGTGGCAATCAAAAGAGCAGCTGTGCTGTGCGTTAGACGGCTCTTCAAAAGTTCATTATTTTTCATGTATAGCCCCCGAAAAATAGTTGTGTGCCACGACCCCAAGCAGCACGGGTTTCCCTGTCACCGTTCAACCCCTTAGAACGGCGAAATATCCCATAACCCTGTCCAGCTAAACTTTTGTCGTAAACCTAAAGATGGTTCGATATCGGTACATCATCGGTGAATCTCGACCGATGTGACAAAAATGTTACTGAATGTGAGTTGACGTTATTCGGGTTTTATGAGTGTGAAAAAAACACTTAGCTAGAGGTTCTCGGCGAGCAAACTGGCGTTGCCACCTGCGGCGGTCGTATCGACACAAATGTGCCTCTCAAGAACGCACCAATCAGCCATTTGCTTGCTTGTCAGGAGCGGAACAAGCTTGCCCGATCGTGCGGCAAGCGCTTTGCGAATCATTTTAGCGGTCTCAACTTCACCCCAATAAGCGACCGCATCCAGTTCATCTAACTTCTCAAGAGTTGCACTGTCGAGCGTTCCATCAAGCCCCTCGCCCTTCGCCAGGTTCGACGCTATCATCAGCACTTCGCAACCCTGCGACGCAGCGAGGCGCGATTGTTCTTGTGCAAACTCAGGTGTCGGCCCAAGGCACAGCACCAACCCACGCGCATAGGTGGATAGCTCATTACGCTCACCTGTCGGCCCAGGCAGCTTAACAGTGCTGAGAACGGCACCCGTGCTTTTAGGTTTTGCCTTTATGGCTGCCTGCACTTTTTCAAACGATAGTGGGCGAGCAGCATCAGAATGGGCTGTCACGCTGACTTCTTTGAAAAAACGCCCAAGATAATGCGGGCCACCCGCTTTCGGGCCTGTGCCCGACATACCTTCTCCACCAAAAGGCTGGGACCCGACAATGGCGCCGATCTGGTTGCGATTTACATAAAGGTTGCCCACCTGCACTCGAGACCGCACACGCTCAACGCGCTCGTTGATCCGTGTATGCAAACCAAACGTCAAACCGTATCCGCATGCATTGACCTCATCGATCACTTGGTCAATGTCACCAGCGCTGAACGTTGCCATATGCAAAACCGGGCCAAACACCTCGCGCTCCAGGTCACTAATGCCTGCAACCTTGATCACCGTTGGCGCAACAAAATAGCCCACACTTGGAACGCTTACTTTGTGCAACACCTTGCCGCTCTCTTCAGCGCTGCAGATATAGGCAGCAATGGCTTGGAAGGCGGCTTGATCGATCACAGGCCCGACGTCGGTGTTAAATTCCCAAGGCGCGCCAACTTTCAGTTCATCCATTGCACCTTTCAGCATTTCCAGCATGCTGTCTGCGACATCCTCCTGCACATAAAGCATACGCAGAGCCGAGCATCGCTGCCCGGCTGACTGGAACGCAGACGCCACAATGTCCCGCACCGCCTGCTCGGCAAGCGCGGTGGAATCCACAATCATGGCATTAATGCCACCCGTCTCAGCAATGAGTGGGGCATTCGGAGTAAGGTTTTCCGCCATCGCACGGTTGATGCTTTGGGCTGTTTCGGTTGACCCGGTAAAGCAAACCCCACCAATTAAAGGATGGCTCGTAAGCGCATGCCCGACACTGCGGCCCTCGCCCGGAACCAATTGCAAAGCGTTCGTTGGGACACCGGCAGAATGCAAAAGCTTGACCGCCAGCGCCGCGATAAGGGGGGTGGTCTCCGCCGGTTTGGCAAGCACTGCATTGCCGGCAACGAGCGCGGCTGCAACCTGACCGGTAAATATCGCGAGTGGAAAGTTCCAGGGTGAAATGCAGGTGAAAACACCAACGGCATCTCGGCTTTCATGCTTTGCTGCATTCACTGCATAGTAGCGCAGGAAATCTACCGCTTCGCGCAGTTCGGCGACTGCATCAACTGGCGTTTTACCAGCCTCTCTGGTCAGTAGCGCGAAAATTTCACCGCTGTTTTGTTCATATAGGTCAGCAGCGTTGAGAAGAACTTGCGCCCGTTCGGAATATGCCGAGTCCCACGGTTTTGCGTTTTCTACCGCAGCATTGGCGCAATCAATATCTGCTTCTAGTACTAAGCCCACACAGTCATTTGGGTCCGCAGGGTTTGTGATCTCCCGCTCTGTCACTGTGCCACAAACCTGATGAGTAGGCTCTGCCCGCCACTGATGTTTTTGAAATAGACTACGTTCAGATTCAAACCGGTTGATGTCACTTGTGTTGCGCAGATCCCAACCAGCAGCGTTGCGCCTTTTGCTGCCATACAAGTCTGGCGGCAGAGCCAGACCCGCACCGTTGAGTTTGACGCCAACTTCCTCAAACGGATCAGCGGCGACAACTTCGGCTGGCACCGTTTCGTCAACAATCTGGTTCACGAATGACGAGTTCGCGCCATTTTCGAGAAGTCGCCTGACAAGGTATGCCAGGAGATCGCGGTGCGCGCCAACAGGCGCATAAATCCGGCAGCGGCAATTTTCTTGCTGCATCACATTATTAAGGAGCGTTTCACCCATGCCGTGGAGCCGCTGAAATTCAAACGGCAGGTCATCACCTGCCAGTTCCAAAATTGCTGCGACGGTGTGTGCATTGTGTGTGGCAAACTGGGGGTAGATTCGGTCCGTTTTTTCCAGAAGTTTTCGAGCACAGCAAATGTAGGAAACATCGGTTGAAGCTTTGTGTGTAAAAACAGGATAGTCAGACACGCCGTCGACCTGAGCTTGCTTGATCTCTGTGTCCCAGTAAGCCCCCTTTACCAAGCGCACCATAATTTTACGGTCGAGATTTTCTGCCAGTGCATACAACCAGTCGATCACCGCGCTGGCGCGCTTTCCGTACGCCTGAACAACTACGCCAAAACCGTCCCAGCCCGCGAACTCCTGCCGTGACATCACCGCCTGAATAACGTCTAACGACAAATCAAGGCGATCTGCTTCCTCGGCATCAATATTAAGGCCCATATTCGCTTTGCGCGCCGCTTTGGCCAACAAAAATACCTTGGGCACCAGTTCTTCCAACACCCTATCCTTCTGGCCCATTTCGTACCTGGGGTGCAGTGCAGAAAGCTTGATTGAAATCCCCGGATTATCGCGGCAAGAAGCGCTTTTGCTGCGTCCAGCAAGGTAACGAATGGCGTCCGCGTAGGCCTCGAAATAGGTCTGTGCGTCTGCAGATGTCATGGCGGCCTCGCCGAGCATGTCGTAGGAAAAGCTAAAGCCCTTTTTTGCTTCTTTGCTGCCTTGCCGAACCGCTTCCTCGATTGTACGCCCCAAAACAAACTGCTTACCTAACAGTTTCATGGCTCTGCCGATCGCGGCGCGGATCACGGGCTCCCCAACCCGCTTAACAGCGCCCTGAAGGGTCGACAAAACCCCCGCTGGCGGTGCTGGGTCCAGCACCTTGCCAACCAGCAACAGGGCCAATGTCGACGTGTTGACAAGGGTGGACGCAGAGTCGCCCATATGCTCAGACCAGTTGGCAGGTACAATTTTGTCTTCAATAAGAGCATCAATTGTCTCGCGATCCGGCACACGCAAAAGCGCCTCAGCCAGACACATCAAAGCCACACCCTCGTCTGTAGAAAGGCCATATTCTGCGAGAAACACTTCCATTAAACTGAGGTCTTGTTCTTGTCGAAGACCCTCAACCAATTTTACGGCGCGGGCAGTGATGCGAGCGCGTGTGTTTGGCTCGAGGGACGATTCATCAACCAGGTGCTTAACAACCGTTGCCTCCGGCAAGCGATGCAGCTCCCTGACCCGCGTTCTGAGTTGTGAAAGATTTTGTGTATCGCTCATGTCCCGCCTCCATAAAGCACTGAAGGCTAGATTACGTGACAAAACATGGTTATTTTTCCTGTTGAAACGAATTATGCCGTCTCTTCGTCTTTTCATTTGGAGTACTACGGGAAAAAAGATAATGGAAAATACACATCTCAGTACAATCGACCGCATCGATCAGAAAATCCTGCACTGGCTTAGCATTGATGGCCGAATGTCAGTTACAGACCTTGCGGAAAAAGTGGGGCTTTCTAAAAGCCCCTGCCAGGTGCGCATGAAGCGTTTGCAGGAAGACGGCTACATTCTGGGCTTCCGAGCCGTTCTGGACGACAGCAAACTGGGCAGAGATCATGTCGCATTCACAGAGGTCAAGCTGGACAATACGACGGAGAAGGCGCTAGCCGCGTTTAATGCCGCTGTCCTTCAGACGCCGGAAATTGAACAGTGTCACATGATTGCGGGGTCGTTCGATTATCTGCTGAAGGTACGCACCAAAGACATCAGCGCGTACCGCAAAGTTTTGGGTGAACAGATTTCCACACTGCCTAACGTTGCGCACACTTCTACCTTTGTTGCCATGCAGTCCGTGAAAGAAACCGGATACGAAGATTGAAGCAGCAACGAATCCGCCCTAGCTTCAACAAGGGCAACATTGGGGAATTTTATGAAACACCTGCTTTTCACTCTGGTCGCAACATTGGCTTTTGCATTTTCGGCGGCTGCTGCCGAAACCTGGCAATACCCTGAAGTGCTTTCCATGAAAGAACGGGCAGCCCTTGAGGACGCTTGGTTAAAAAAGCGGCTGGACACAGTGGTGCCTGCCGTCATGCGCGAGCGCGGTGTGGACATGTGGGTCTTGATTGCCCGGGAATATAACGAAGATCCAGTTGTTAAGACGATGCTTCCAGCCACCTGGCTTTCCGCGCGGCGCCGTACTGTGCTGATGTTTTTCGACAATGGAGAATCGGTGGAACGGTTGGCAGTCAGTCGTTATGCGGTTGGCGACATATTCCCGGCAGCCTGGAACCCGGAAGAACAGCCCGACCAATGGGCGCGTGTCGCTGAGCTGATAACGGAGCGCAACCCGAACAAAATTGCCCTCAATGTTTCAGACACATTTGCCCTAGCTGATGGCATGAGCGAAAGCCAGCACCGCGGGTTGATTGCGGCCCTGCCGGACGCACTCAAAAGCAAGGTTGTTTACGATCCGGCCATAGCCATTGGCTGGCTGGAGCGCCGCATTCCGGAAGAAATGGACATGTATCCCCATGTGGTTGGGCTTGCACATGCCATTATCGCCGAAGGGTTTTCTGATGCCGTGATCACGCCGGGCATCACAACAACGGCTGACGTGATGTGGTGGTACCGCGACAAAATCAGACAAATGGGTGTCGTGGCCTGGTTCCACCCGACAGTATCCATTCAGCGCCGCACCCTTGACGACCGCGGTCAAAAGATGACCGAACTTTTTGACCCTATGAAAGACAGTGTCATCCGGCGGGGCGACCTAATCCATGTTGATTTTGGCATCACCTATATGGGCCTGAATACTGACACGCAGCATCACGGCTATATTCTGCAGGGCGGCGAAACTGATGCGCCTGCCGGTATCAAGGCCGGTTTGGCGACGGGCAACAAGTTGCAAGACATATTGACCAACAATTACCGAACGGGCGCAAGCGGCGACGAGGTCTTGGCCGCAAGCCGGGCGCAAGCGATCAGGGAAGGTATTGAACCCAGCATTTACACGCACCCGATCGGCTATCACGGCCACGGCGCTGGCGCGACCATCGGGCTTTGGGACAGCCAGGGCGGCGTGCCAGGCCGAGGGGACTATCCTGTGGTCGCCAATACGGCATGGTCCATTGAGCTGAACGCCACTGTCGCCATCCCCGAATGGGGCGGGCAAAAAGTGCGGATTATGCTGGAGGAGGACGCCTTCTTTGACGGCACAAACGTGCGTTATATCGATGGTCGACAAACAGAATTGCACATCATTGGCAGAAATTAGATCAGCAGTACCTAGAAGCCTGCTTTTGCTTCAAGTTCGGCGCGTTCTTCGTCACTGATTTTGATGGGTTTGACCATCGGACGCATGGTTTCGGCATCGAAAAACGGTTTGAATGCCGGGCCACCCCTCACGCGCCAAAACATGATTTTGCAAAACAGTCCGATGATCATGAAAACGTTGCCAATCCGGTCAAACAAAGGCGTTTTTTCAGGCCTGTTCACATGACCGCGTGACTTTCCGACCAGTGCAACCAGTTCTTCGGACGTGCCTTTGATACCGAGGCAAATCGGCAAAAACCCGATGAATGGCAACCCACCGCGCGGGAAGGTGTTTCCAAGCGGTGTATTGCAGCAGCTGGTGTACCAACGCAGTGGCCCGTCGTTTGTCACCCGCATGCAGACCACATTCTCCATACCGCGTGTGATTTCGAACTTCGATGGGTCCATCTGCACGATGTTTGAACCGCCCTCGGCGTCAAGCATATCGTCTGTTCGCCCAAGGTAGTGGGCGTATGATTGGCACCCTTTGCAGCTGCACACCACATGATTGGTGCTCGAGCGCGAAAGGCCGCGGGCAACACCCTCAACCTTGCCGCAACTGCATTTTATTGGCGCGTCTGTTTTCACGTCAGCTTCCTATTTCCCCGGTCGGTACCGTCGTTGGGTATCACGCAAGACAGCTTCGCGCGAAGTGAGTGCCCGGCGCCAGCGTTTTTCAACGAACAGGGGCACTTGATCAGCATAATGTGGCGATTGTTCGTCGAGCGTCGCGCTGCCAAACTGATGGATGACATCAGCCACCTGGCTACCATCAGGGCGCCATTCCACAAAACCGATCCAGGTGTCGCCATGCGTGGAGGCAGCAATGCCCCCAGAGTTGTCGCCTGCGGCGTAAATTGCCCGCAAGGTGTCAGGCCCACCGTCAACTGGCAGGCTGACACTGCCGCGCACCAACCTGTTCACGTCGCCCCACTTGGGGTCCAAGCGCCCATGATGCTCTTTCAGGAACGCAACTGTAACCTGAAGCGCCTCGGTTAGCGTGGCATCGCTCTCGTCATCAGGTGTGAACTTGTCATGGTAACTCAGCGCCAAAATGGGCAAGGCCGCGTTGCGGTTTTCAGCGTCTGCCGACAAATTCCATTCACCAACCACGCGGGCCGCATCAGCCAATACTGGGTCATCTGCAAATTCAATTGCAGCCATTTTTTTGGCAAGCCGTGCGGTTTTACTGTTTGTTGAATAATCGTCGTCGAATTTGATCTCCAGCAAGCGCTCGCGGCTGATGGGTGTCGTGCCATCTGTAAGATCAATCAGCCGCAAGGACCTGTTGGTTTCTCTAGTCGCAAGGCCCATGTGGGCGGGGAACTGCGCCGCCGTCAAATTGTCAGAACCATCCGTGGCGCTATAGGGAGTGTTGTTGGCATTAAAAACCATTCCAGAGGCAGGATTGATAAGTTTGGGCACGCTTTCAAACGGACGATACCCTTGCCAAATCAACTCCGACCGGTCGCCAGGCAGGTCTTTTGCCCAGTCCCAACCTTCAATGCGGTCAGGGTACTGACCATTGTGGATAAAGGCCACATTGCCCGCTTTATCAGCATACACATAGTTGATGCTTGGCAGAGCGTTCATTCCCATCGCATCCATGAAATCCGCCATGTTTTCAGAGCGATTAAGCCGATAATATTGCTCTAACTGGCGGATTTCACCCATGCCGGCGTACCTGAGGGCATAGGTCTTGCCGTCACTCTCAATCACCGGGCCGTGGCGACTTTTCAGGAGGGTCCTTTTGGCCGGGTAAACAAACGGACCAAACAGTTTGATATTGAGGGTAATCTCCTCCACCTCAAAATCCACCCACTCGCCGTCCAGGCGGTATTGCATCGGGTTTTCAGGGTTGCGGGTCAGCACATAAACGTCCGCCAGATCCATTTTATTGACGGTATTCGCCCAACCGAGATCATCGTTGAACCCGTGCAAAATCAGCGGTGTCCCGGGAAACAGGCCGCCCGTGATGTTCAGGCCTTCCTCAGAATTCAAATGCGCTTCGTACCAGGCAACCGGGCCAGTCATGGGCTGGTGAGAATTTATCAGCAGGCGCGTTGTATTGTCTGTGGAACGACTGGCCGCAACAGCGATTGCGTTGGATCCGAGCTCAGCACCAGAGCGTTCCTGCAGCATAAAGGCTGAATTTTCGCCAGTTGGCGCCAGCGCAATTTCCTGATTGCGACCTGGCGCGAAAAGCTCCTGCAGGGTTTGGTCCAGCCCGTAAAAGAAAGGCGTTTTGAACATAAAGCCCGCGATCACGTCCTCGCCTTTGAACGGCGCCAACCCTTGCCAGGTGGCGTCCGGATTTTCAGAGGCATAGAGGTTCAAACCCGCCGCATATGCATCGGCGATAGCCTTTACGTTGGCGGGCACATCGCTTGCGTATTTGGCGTCGAGCGTGTCCCAAACATCAAAGAATTCAACGATATAGTCGGCGGCGGCGGCATCCGGTCCGCGGTAACGCGCCAGCACACCGCGGGTAGCCGCCAGCACTTCCTGAATGGTTTCATAGTCGTCTTCTGCGTGGGCGTAAGCGAGACCAAAACTGACGTCGGCGTCACGGGCTCCAAAGATGTGTGGCACCCCCCAACTGTCGCGAATGATCTCCGCGTCATAGTTCGCAGCTTCAAAGGCAAGTGCCTCAGCCGGTGGGTTATCAGGCAACGGGTCATGCAAATAAAATGCAGCAAGTATGACAGAAAGGGACACAAACAGCCCTAAACCGCGCAAAAAACGTCGCATTAATGATCGATTGCCGGCGTCAGCATCACCGTTTGCCATTCGCACCCTCCCCTACAAAGTTACGCTTTAACTCTAAAAGTCGTCTTCTTCTGCCGCTTCTTCGCCGTCTCGTGGTTTGGCCGCCCAGGATTTGAGCAGCTCATCATAATCAACAGTGCGGCCAAGCGGTTTTTCAAGCGGCTTTTTGGCCTTAGGTGCGCCGGGTTGGCTAAGCCAATATTCCGGGTCTTGCGGTTCATTTAGCTTTGGTCCGCACTCACCCTGCACGCCCGCACGCTCGAGCCTGCGCAAAATCCGGTCCTGCTGGTTCGCGAGGCTATCAAGGGCTTCCTGCGGTGTTTTTTCACCGGAAATTGCATCCCCAATATCCTGCCACCAAAGCTGCGCAAGGCGCGGATAGTCCGGGATATTGGTGCCCGTGGGTGTCCAAAGAGTGCGGGCATCTGATCGGTAGAACTCAATGAGGCCACCCAGTGACGGCGCGCGCTCGGTCATGCTGTCGTGCCAAATGTCGCTTTCGCGAATAAAGGTCAGGCCCACGTGGCTTTTCTTCAGCGAAACTGTTTTGGAAACAACGAATTGCGCGTAAAGCCATGCAGCTTTCGCCCGGTCCACCGGTGTTGATTTCATCAGCGTCCAGGCCCCGGCATCCTGATAACCAAGTTTCATACCTTCGTCATAGTAGGCACCGCGCGGGCTAGGCGCCATACGCCACTTGGGGCTCTCGCCGTCCATCACTGCAATGCCAGGCTTTACCATGTCAGCAGTGAAGGCCGTGTACCAGAAAATCTGCTGCGCGATTGCGCCCTGGGCTGGCACTGGGCCGGCTTCTGAAAATGTCATGCCGGCCGCCGTTGGCGGCGCATAATTCTTGAGCCAATCGATATATTTGGTGACCGAGTAAACCGCTGCCGGGCCATTGGTGGCGCCGCCCCTCGATACGCTGGAGCCCACCGGCTTGCAGCCGTCAACACGGATACCCCACTCATCGACCGGTTTGCCGTTTGGAAGACCAACGTCACCAGCGCCTGCCATCGACAGCCAGGCATCGGTAAATCGCCAACCCAGCGACGGGTCCTTCTTGCCATAATCCATATGACCATAGACCTTCACGCCATCAATTTCGCCCACGTCATTGCTGAAGAAATTGGCGATATCTTCATAGGCGGACCAATTGACCGGCACGCCGAGTTCATAACCATATTTGCCGCGGAATTTGGCCTTCAGTTCAGGATCGGTGAACCAGTCATAGCGGAACCAATAAAGGTTGGCGAACTGCTGGTCCGGCAGCTGGTACAGTTTGCCGTCCGGGCCCGTGGTAAAGCTTTGGCCAATGAAGTCATCAATATCCAGGCCGGGGTTGGTGACATCAGCACCTTCATCTTCCATCCAGTCAGACAGATTACGCACCTGCTGATACCGATAGTGGGTGCCAATCAAGTCGCTGTCATTGATATAGGCATCATAAATGTTGCGACCTGACTGCATCTGGGTTTGCAGCTTTTCAACCACATCCCCCTCGCCGATCAGGTCATGGTTCACGCGAATGCCAGTGATCTCAAAGAACGCCTCGGCAAGAACCCGTGCTTCATATTCATGGGTGGTCAGGGTCTCGGAAACCACATTAATCGTCATGCCTTTGAAAGGCTCCGCCGCCCGCGCAAACCAACGCATTTCGTCGAGCTGTTCCTCAGGGCTCAGCGTAGACTGGCTGAATTCCTGATCGATCCACTTTTGTGCGGCTTGATCGTTAGCCGAAACAGGCGCAAGCGCTGTCAAGGAAGCCAACGTGGCGACGACAAATTTATTCACAAACTCTCTCCCTACCCTGTGCCGATATGACATAGGGCGGAATTCAACCAGACCCAAGAAGAGAGAGCAAGGGCGACGTCACTATTTGTAATAAGATAACAGATAGTTGCTGACACACTCAGCCGATCTGCGGTAAACACCAATGCCTGTTCCAACGAATAAAAAAAACGTAGAGGCGAGGCATGACAAATCAAACTGAGGAATGTGAGCATCATTCCCTAAACGCATTATTGAATGAAATTGATCCAATAGACGGCATTGCGGCACCTGCCAAAACTTCAATGGATCGCCGCAATTTCCTTAAAGTATTCGGTCTTGCAGGCGCCGGTTTTGTGTTGGCGTTCAACATGAACGGCGCCGGTGCCAAAGCTGGCGACACCGGCACCGATGCGGTTCAGGAACTCAATGCCTATGTCCGTGTGTCGACCGACGGCACCATCCATATCTATTCCAAAAACCCGGAGATTGGCCAGGGCATCAAAACGGCCATGCCCATGATTATTGCCGAAGAGCTTGATGCCAATTGGCAAGATGTGAAGGTGGAGCAGTCGCCCATCAATGAGGCGCTGTTCGGCTGGCAAAATGCCGGCGGCTCTCGCTCTATCGCAACCAATTGGATTGCCATGCGCCAAGCGGGTGCTGCGGCGCGCCACATGCTCATTAAGGCGGCAGCCAAAAAATGGAACGTGCCGGCTTCAGAGTGCACCACTGAAAATAGTTCGGTGCTTCATAAAGCCACCAACAGGCGCGCAACATATGGCGACCTCGCCTCGTTGGCTGGGTCCCTTCCTATTCCGCAAACCTCTGACCTGAAACTGAAAGGCAGAGAAAACTTCTCTTTGCTCGGCTCACGCACTGCGGGGGTAGATAATCTTGCAGTTGTGACCGGCGCGCCCCTTTTTGGCATCGATCAAAACGTGCCCGGCATGCTCTATGCGGTTTATGAGAAATGCCCAGCCATCGGCGGCACTGTTGCCAGCGCAAACCTGGATGAAATCAGGGCGCTACCGGGCGTAAAGCATGCTTTTGTTCTGGCCGGGAACAGCAATGACCTTGAACTGATGCCCGGCGTCGCTATCGTCGCGACATCAACCTGGGCCGCGTTTCAAGCCAAGTCACAGCTGATGGTCACCTGGGACGAAAGCAACGCCTCAAACGACAGCTGGACCGAGCTTCAACAACGGGCTGATGCATTAAAAAACAAACCCGGCGACAAGATTTTGCACCAAAAGGGCGATGTGAAAACCGCCCGCGACAGTGCAGCAAAATCAGTTGGCTCATTTTACCAGTATCAGTTCGCCGCGCACGCCAACCTGGAACCGCAAAACTGCACAGCATGGTACAAGGGCGGCACCATTGAGCTTTGGGCGCCCACACAGTCGCCCATAAGGGGCGTCAGGAGTGTTGCCCGTGTGCTTGGCTTAGACGAAGATGCAGTGACACTCCACCAAACACGCGTCGGTGGCGGGTTTGGTCGCCGACTGGTTAACGACTATGCATGTGAGGCTGCCGCCATCTCCCGGCACATTAAGGCGCCGGTTAAGCTGCAATGGACACGCGAAGACGACACCCAACATGACTTTTACCGGGCTGCCGGGTTTCACGCCTTTGAGGGCGGACTGGATGCCGACGGAAAGCTGTCTTATTGGCAAAACCACCTGATTACCTTCAGCCAGGACGGTGAAAAGCCGGTGATTGCAGGGGCACCGCGCCAGCCCGCAAGTGAGTTTCCGGCACAGCTTGTTGAGAATTTCACCCTGAGCCAATCCCTTCTGCCACTCAGAACCCGGTGTGGTTTGCTGCGCGCGCCTGGCTCTAATTCCCGCGCCTGGGCGATCCAAAGCTTCCTTCATGAAATGGCAGTCGCAGCGGACCGAGACCATCTGGAGTTTCTGCTTGAAGTCATGGGTGAACCACGGTGGCTACCGCCCCAAAACCCCTACAGCCTCAATACCGGCCGGGCCGCTGCTGTCATTAAGCTGGCTGCAGAAAAAGCGGGTTGGGGCAAGGCCCTTCCTACAGGGCGCGGGTTGGGGCTAGCGTTCCATTTCAGTCACGCCGGTCATTTTGCAGAAGTCGCCGAAGTTAGTGTTGATGCCTCAAACCACATAACAGTCCACAAGGTGGTTGTGGCCGCAGATATCGGAACGGTTATTAACCTAAGCGGCGCGGAAAACCAGTGTCAGGGGTCTGTTATGGACGGTTTAAGCGTGATGGCAGAGCAGGAAATCACCATGGAACAGGGGCGCATTGAGCAAGCCAATTTTGACGCCTATCCACTACTGCGCATGTCAAGCGCACCGGATGTGGACGTTCATTTCATTGAAAGCAACTATCCGCCAACCGGTGCGGGCGAACCCGCGCTGCCACCGCTTGCCCCAGCAGTGTGCAATGCCATTTTTGATGCAACCGGTCATCGGATACGAACCCTGCCCCTGTCCAAAGAAGGATATTCAATTTGATGGCCTGAGAGGGGTTTGTTTCAAAGAACTTGTGGGGCGCGACGCCGGTGGCACGGAAGCAATCTCCGAACCGGAACAATCCCCAAAGTTGAGACACTCTGGGCCTTCAAGTAACCAGATTAAGACAATTCCGCCGTCACAAGCCGATACCCAATATCCAGCTCCTTCAGCGCATTCATGTGGCCGTACCGTTCTTCCCACGCGCCTGACTTGAGGTCAGCTTCCAATTCTTGAAGCGCTTTCGGGGCTTCCTCCAGTTTGGCGAAGGTGGAAATGGCGGCCCGAACTTCGGGGTCCAGATAGGCATGTGGCCGCTGCCAATAGGCGCCCAAAAACCCATCCGTGCAATCGTTTGGGATAGGAACGGAACTCACCTTCACTTCACCCAGCAGGTCCGCAAACTTAGCGATCGGTGGCATGATGGGCTGATCGAGTTCAATAATCTCTGGCAAATAGTCCGCGAGCCAAAAATATGGCGCCGCGGGGTCGAATGTGAGAATAACCAAACGCTCTTTTGCGACCCGCTGCATTTCTCGAATGCCCGCTTCAAAATTGGTCCAATGGTGAACAGTTAAAACCGCCATGGCTGCATCAAACTGATTGTCAGCAAAGGGAATATTTTCTGAAAACCCTTGCACCACCTTTGCTGCACCCTGGGGCCGCTGCTGGATCATTTCGGTGGAGGGCTCAAGTGCGGTGACATTGCGGTCGGTGGGCTCATACGAGCCGGTACCCGCGCCCACATTAAGGACCGTTTTTGCTTGCCCCAGCGCGCCGTGGATCGCTGCCGCGATGCGCGGGTCGGGCACACGCTTGCCCGTATAGCCTTTGCCGATGGTGTCATAGATCGGTTTCATTTTTTGTGCGCACCTTTCCCTCCACGTCAACTAGAGCGATTTCGCCTTCAAGACAGCAATTCGCATTAACGACAATTGCGCTCGCAGTACGCCAACGATGCTTTCCCAAGCATCTGTGCCCTCTTCAAGCACCCTTTCTCGGCGCTGAAGCGTATTGGGGTTACGTGCTGTAACTGCAATATGGAGACCGCCTGTGCCGCCCAATTCACCGCATCCTTTCAGGGCATTTAAGTCACTGGTTTTGGGGTGGCTGATTCTACTCTCTTTTGTGAATGCCGCAAGCGCATCCGACGTGGAAGAGTATTTAGCGAAGCTGCATTCTCACTATGAAAAAACCCGGTCTATCAGTGCTTTTTCACTCAAACTTCATTTTCTGAACAGGCAGTATCGAGACGAAAACTACTGGGACTTTCAGTCCCCGAATGTGCACATGTCGCAGCGGCTGGTTGAGGTAGATTTGGCAAAGCGGCATTTCTACGACAATGATATCCTGTATTTTGCCGGCGGGCGTTTGTTCGACAGGGTTCAATTTCAAAACGACACTGAGAGCCTGTTTTATGAAAAAAGCGCCACCAGTATTGGGCGCGCAGTTCTCCCCCGGGGCATGGATAATTTTGACCGTTTTAGGGGGCATATTCTGCTCAATGTGGACTTTTTGGCGGTAAGACCCCTTCTTGAAGAAACCGATATTGCAAACAGCGTCACGCTTCGTCGCGGCCGGGCACCGGGCACAACAGTGCTCGGCCATGAAAACGCAGAGGGCGGGCTCATCAGCTACCATTTCCGTGACGACCCGGTCCAGTTGGTATCGATCGACCATCAGCCGCTCACTGGTTTTTTTGTCTATGACAACTATCAGACCAACCGAGGCCTCACATACGCGCGCACCGTAACCAAATATTACGGCAGCGAAACCGAACCGACTTACATCAGTTTCAATGACGATTTTGATGTAATCGACGGCGTGGACCCCGCCAAATTGCGATTGCCGGACGGATACGGTCCGATGCTGGAACCCGGCGACGGTGTGCTGATTTCAGAGCAAATTGGCAAAGACCTGTACTTGGTGACAGACTCTGCCGCGATCGCGAACGTTTTGCTCAAAGTGTCCGGTGATAAAATCACAGTATTTGGCGGTGCGGTCGGTATCAGAACCGCGGAAAACATTCTCAGTTTTGCCCGAGACCAGTTCCCACAAAAGCGTGTCCGTTCAGTATATGTGACGCACCCACAAGGCAACCAGACAGCCGGGCTTAAAGTGTTTGCTGACCAGGGCATCACCATACTTGCTGATGACTATACAATCGCCGCCCTGAAAGCCGGATCGCGCTTTGGCGGTGACGCTGAGGATTTCCACTTTACGACCACCAAGCACGGTGATGCCTTCGACGGCATGCGCTTTTTTGTTCTCGAAAACCTGCATTCAAAAAGGCAGGGGTTTGTGTATTTTCAGGACAGTGGCATCATCTTTCAGTCCCACTTCCTGCATGTACCCAGAGACAATACAATTGCCAAAGTTGTGCCCAGCTACAGCAGAGCCTTCATTGATTTTATCAGGGCACAAAATCTCACGATCAAACGGATTGTTGGCAACTATAGGAATAACAACATTACACCTGCGATCGTCGACAAAACCTATGAAGCCAGCGTGTCGGCAAAATCACGCTTCAGCCAATAAGACTGGCGCTAATCGGTGGACTGCGTTTTCTGTATGTTTGCTAAAAACGCGGCCAAATGCTGATGACGTGATTTGCGCGCTATATCGATAGCTGATTGGCCTTCATTATCTAGGGCGTCCAATGGGGTACCTGCCTCAATCAGCAAGGTGGCGATTTTCTGTAACTCTTCGTCGTCATCGATGAAGGGATCATCTGCCAGGCGCATGACAGTGGTCTGCCCCTTCTCGTTTCGCACGTCTGCAGCGGCGCCATTTTTAAGCAGGCACTCCACCAGTTCATGGCCTTCAAAACCTGCGTCCATGAGCGCAGTGGCCCCATAGTCATCACGGGCATTCACGTTGATGCCCTTGTCGATAAAAAATTGGGCCATTTCCGCGCTTGTCACCGAATGCAAAGGCGTGCCGCCGATACTGGACTTGATGGCAAGGTCGGCGCCATGCGCCAACAGAATTTCAGCAATTTCTGTTGACGTGGCATTGTGAATTGCAGTCTCCCCATCTGCGTCATGCCGATGGTTGGCGTCGGCGCCGTGCTCCAGCAGAAGTTTCAGCATGTGGGCTTGCTGGGCCGACCGGTTGTAGACCACCCGAAAAATAGGGGTCTGGCCGTATGGGTCTAACTGGTTGGGGTCAGCGCCCGCTTTCAGCGCTGCCTCCAACTCATCAACCCGCTTCCAGGAAATCAGCTCGTACAAGTCGATATCAATTTCCGCCATTAGCGCGTCCCCCACCGTGAAAGTACATTATCACCTATTCGTCTTGTTTATCACGCACTTATTCGTTCAGGGCACAGTTGAATAGAGTTCACGCTGTGGCTTATAGTTGTGGACAGATTTTTTCCTTCGACACGCTAAGGACCCAAATGACGCGTTTTTTTCGGCTACCCCCGTGGGGCTCAAGGATATCTATTTCAGGCCTCATGTTGCTGCTTTTTCCAGGGGCAACATACCCGGCCCTAGCGGCTGAAACCTTGGCGCCCTCGCCGACCCAGGGCGACATTATCCTGCTCGCCATTTTTGTCATGGGTGCGCTGGTTTTTTCTTTCATCTGCTCAGTGGCTGAAGCCGTGCTTCTGAGTATTACGCCGTCCTTCATTGAAAAAATCAGGGCCGAGCAGCCTGAGCGGGCGGATGCACTGAAAGCACTCAGGCAGGACAATGTGGACAGGTCGCTGGCCGCCATTTTAACCGTCAACACAATCGCGCACACGGTGGGGGCCATCGCGTCTGGCGCGCAGGCAACGGTTGTGTTTGGCAGCACCTGGATCGGTCTGTTTTCGGGTATCATGACCCTTGCGATATTGTTCCTGTCAGAAATTATCCCAAAAACCATCGGTGCCGTTTATTGGACCAGCCTTGTTGGCCCCACCATGGTTTTCATTCGGCTTTCGATAAAGCTTTTGTATCCCCTGATCTGGATATCTGAAGGACTGACGAAACTGATTGCACGCGGCAAGCCGGTCCACCCCTTCAGCCGGGATGAATTTCTCGCCATGACCAACATTGGGGAGCGCAGCGGCGAGATCAAAGAACATGAAGCCCGTATCGTGCGCAACCTGATCCATTTTGGTTCTTTGACAGCCGAAGATATAATGACGCCGCGCACTGTGGTGGCGGCCCTTCAGCAAGACACCGTGGTGAGTGATGCAGCAACTGAAATGCTCACCCACGCGTTCTCACGTTTTCCTGTTTTTGGCAAAGACATTGATGACATTGTCGGGCTTGTTCTCAGGGACGAGATACTTGCGCTTGAAGCCAAGGATGAAGGCGACAAACCGCTGAGTGCAGTCAAACGCGACATTCAGCATATTGAAGCCGATATTTCCCTACCGGCGCTGTTGGAGCATTTTCTGGATAGTCGTCAGCACATCGCCCTGGTTGTCGACACATATGGCGGCACCAAAGGTATTGTTTCGCTTGAGGACGTGATTGAAGCGCTTTTGGGCATGGAGATTATGGACGAGATGGACAATGTCGAAGATATGCGCCAACTCGCTCGCAAACAATGGCTGGCCCGCGCGAAGAAATTGGGCATCGACCCCGAGTGAGCGGTTGGGAAGCCGCTCATGAACCGACTTATCGGCTGGAGGGGTAGGATCAATGCCCAAAAGGCTTAGGCTTTGCGCGCGACCTGGAAACGCACAAACGAGGCGATGACGGCGATAAGGGTAAGCGTGATCGTGACGGCGTTTGCCAAGCTGTGTGACAGAAAAGCCCACGCGACCATTGTGCCAATGCCTGCAAGCATCAGGCTGATACCTGAAAACCTGCCTGCAGCTTGTGCGGCTTGAGCCGTTAGTTTGCGCAGCTCCAGCGTCTTCTGGGAAAAGACCACCTTCGGCGTTGCGTTACCCAGGATCACAGTGAAGACACCAATCCCAAAGCCGAACAATCGGTCGCTCGCTTGTGCATCAAGAAGCCCGTAAATCTTCAACACTGCCAAGGCTTGTGAAACCAGAAGAACAGCGCCCGCGGCATAAATGGCGCCAGTAGCCTGCCCTCTTTCGCTTTCGGTCTGGTCATCAAGTGAATGCCTGCTGTCTGTCGCGCCAACAAAAAGCCATGCGCCGCCTAACATCACGATTGGGAGGCCGATGATCATTGCAGTTTGCCAAAGGGTGGCAACCATGCCGTTAAGCACGAGCGGCGTAACGCTGATCGCCAGGGAAGCGATGGCATACAGACCGAGCACCGTTGTAAATTTTTTATAGGTTGTCATAGGTTTTACTCCTCAATTCCCGGCTGTCGAATCCCGGGGTCTGTTTTGTGTTCCATATTCAACCCCACCGTTTCGGCGAAGCCGCGGAGAGCGTCCTCAAGCACCGACATTTTGGCGTGATAGATCACTTGCTTGCCTGCCTTTTCGCCCTCAATTAAGTCAGCACTTTTCAGCACTGAAAAATGGGCAGACATGGTCGGTTGCGACACGTCAAATTGCTCGCCGATTTCACCGGCACTCATGGGTTTTTCCCGCAACAGCTCTAGGATACGCCGCCGTGTTGGGTCGGATATGGCTTTAAATATCGTGTTCATGAATTTACATATAGCTATACGTCTATATGTTGTCAACCAGCATAAAAAAAAATGCCGCGAAAATATCCGCGGCATCTCCATAATGATTTGATATTATTGGGTTAATTGCAAATTCTTTGAGCGCTACCGTGCCGCAAAATGCCCAACAATGGCTGCCGCCGCAGCCCGATAATGCTTGTGATAGTCGGTTCCAACCGCCGCTGGTGCGTTGCTGTGAACAGCAATAACAAGGTCCCGTTTCGGGTCGATGAAAATCATCTGGCCAAATATCCCGCTGGCCGTGTAGGCACCATCCTGAAGCAGCCACCATTTATAGCCGTATCCGTCGAACCCCTTAGACGGCGTGGTCGCCATGTCCATCCAGCCTTCTGGTAAGATGCTTTCGCCCGATGGCAGCATGCCCCCTTTTTTGGCAACCAAACCCATTCGCGCGTAATCGCGCAGGCTGGCACTAATGCAGCAACCGCCAGTTTCCTGCCCGTTGGGGGCTGCAAGAAGCCAGGTGGCGTCATGTTCCATACCAAAGGCCTGCCAGATCTTGTCATTCATGTAAGTCGCTGCGTTATTGCCAATCGCAGCCCGCAATATCTCACCGGCAAGATTGCTTTCGGCAGTATTGTAATTAAACACCTCGCCCGCAGGGTGCGCGCGTTTCAGTTTGCTGATGTAATCTGTCAGTGCAACGCCCTGATGCGCGCCTGCCTGCGCCACGTCAGACTCGGGGTCTTCATAGTTTTCATTCCAGGCAATGCCAGAGGCCATTTGCAGGATATGGCGGACCTTCACGCTACCATAATCTGTGCCACGCAAACGTGGCAGATAGGTCTCAACTGTGTCATCAAGGCTCGTAATGTACCCGTCCTTGAGCGCAGCGCCGATCAGTGTCGAAGTGAAGGACTTTGTGACGGAAAAGGAAACCCAGGTGCTTTCCGGTGTATGGTCGGGCGCATAATGCTCCAGCCGGATGGTATCGCCCTGAAGAACCGCCATACCCATCAAAGGCTCCTGCCCAAGCAAGCTTTCAACCGTGAAGTTTTGACCGTCAACCGAGTATGTCACCCCCATCAAACTTGCGTCCAACTCTGTGGCAAGCGGATATGGAGTGCCGGAGGCTGGCAACGCGCGCGATGGTGCGAACCGGTCCATATGCGCAAACGCAACACGACGATCTGCGTCATTCAAGAACAACAGATTGCTGGTACCCTCTGATTGCATGCGTTGTTGCAATTCTGTGATCGCAGCCTCATCGGCCGCCAATGCAGCCGGACTCATCAAGCTTACAAGCGCAAGCACGCGAACGATTGATTTCACGGTGGTCCTCCCAAATTAAACCGTTTGCGGCAGCATAGCCAAACTACGGTGCTGCGTCCGCAAAAAACGCCTTTGCTGTACCTGCCAGACCGGGCCCACTCGCAAGCATTACGCCGCATGCTCAGGCAGGGCCAGTTCCTGCATCAGGAAATCCACCGCAACCTGGATTTTTTTCAAGCGATACTTGGGCTGGTAATACAGAAGATAAATACCAGACTGCGCGCTGCGGGACACTGAAACTCTGGCGTCTTCAAGCGTGACCTCAACCAGTCTGCCCGTCTCCAGATGATCGGCAAGGCCCCATTCTGGCACCAACGCAAGGCCAGACCCTTGCAGCACCTCTTCAGCCAACATTGCGCCAACGTTGCTGATGAATACCACCTGAACTTCAGGCTCCTGCCAACCTTGGGCGGTTTTGGCTTGCCAATTGAGAACACCATTTGGCCCACGATAAAAAAGCGCCAAATGATTGGCGAAATCTGACAACTGCCGCGGGGTGCCATAGCGTTCCAGGTATCTGGGTGCTGCCACCAATACAAAGCGGTTATTCGTAAGCTTCCGCGCAATCACACGGTCAGGCGGGTTGCCTGTTGCCCGGATGGCAAGGTCCGCATCATTCACGCCAAACTTGGTGAGCTGGTCCGTCAGCTCAATATCCAGCACGAGCTCAGGATAAAGCTGGCGCAGTTTCCGGAGTGCAGGCACAACCCGGGCTTCGCCGTATCCGGGCGGTGCACTAATCGCCAGCCGCCCGGAAGGGGCATGCAGCTGCTGGTTCAACACTTCGCCTGCACTTGAAAGCGAAGAAACTGCAGGTCGCACCTGCTCCAAATACAGGGCACCCAGCTCTGTTAGTTTCACAACTCGCGTCGTGCGGTGAAACAGGACTGCGCCCACAGCGGCTTCCAAATCCTGAATGCGCCTTGATATTGAAGATGCTGGCACGCCAAACGTTTTGGCAGCTTTGGAGAAACTGCCAACGTCGGCAACTTCGATAAAATACTCAAGCGCGCGCATCCGATCCATTATGCTTTCCCATGTATTAGGTTGAACCGACTATTATTGTCTTTTTGGCAATTCAAATGTCTAATTTTGCTATATTCACAACTTATTTCGAATCTTTTATGCATATTTTGCAAAAATCAATCAAAGAGATTCAGCATGAAGTTCATCGAATATAGCGAGCTTGGGGACCCTGCAGAGGTTCTCCACGTCAAAGAAGTGCCACCAGTTGCCCTCAAGTCTGGCGAGGTGCGAGTGAAAGTGCTCGCGGCACCGATCCACCCGTCTAATCTGCTGCAGATTGCCGGACGGTACGGCACCACACCGGACCTGCCGTCAACGCCGGGTTCCGAAGGCATCGGGCAGGTCGAAGAAGTCGCAACTGACGTGTCGCAACTGCAACTGGGCCAACATGTGATGCTGGCGGGTGGTGGCACCTGGTGCGACGAGATGGTTGGCCCCGCGGCCAGCTTCATCCCGCTACCGGCGGGCGGCGATGTCGAACAACTATCCATGCTGACGGTAAACCCATTAACCGCTCACTTGATCCTTGAGAGTTTTGTTGATCTGCAGCCGGGCGACTGGATCGTTCAAAGCGCGGCTAACTCTGCAGTTGGTGAATTTATTGTCCAACTGGCGGCACAGCGCGGTATCAAAACAATCAATATTGTGCGGCGTGAAAGTTTGGTGGCTGACCTTAAGAGCCTTGGCGCGGATGTGGTTCTGGTCGAGCAGGACGGCATGGTTGAAGAAGCCAAAGCGGCAACAGACGGTGCGCCGATCAAAATGGCGATAGACTGTGTGGCAGGCGAAACCTTCTCAGCGATGGTTGAAATGCTGGCACATGGTGGCACCGTGGTTTCATACGGCGCTTTGTCCATGCAGCCACCAACGCTGAATTCTATCGCCGTTATATTTAACGATGTGCGTGTGCGTGGTTTCTGGTTGTCGAAGTGGTTCGAAACCGCCAGTGATGCCGACAAACAAGCCGCCTTTGGCCAGATCATTCCACTGGTTGCCAGCGGCGCCATCAAAGCCAAAATCGACGCCCGATTTGAGCTGAAAGACATCAAAGCTGCGGTGACACGCGCGGCTGAACCGGGTCGCAGCGGCAAAGTTCTGCTGGTACCAAACGGAGGCTAATCATGAAACTGTTCAACCGGATATCGCTGGTCAGCCTAATGCTTGCATTTGCGCCAGCCGTCACGGCCCAAGAGGCAGACGGATTACTCTCCTTGAGACCATGGCTGTTTGAAAGTTGGGTTGCGCTGGCGATTATCGTCACGTCCGTTGCGGCCGCATGGTTCATGAACTATAGCGCGCCCAAAGTCCGCGCCCTTGGCACTCTGCTCGCGGCCTCAGGCTGTTTGGCAGTTGCGGCCTGGTTCCTGTTTTATGTTCTTGGCACCGGTTTTCTTGAAAATCCCAAGCCCAATCAAACCCAGCTTGATAACGCCAAGCCTGCGCTGTTGTGGATACAAGCGCTGGTGGCGCTCGGCGCGGGTGTCGCACTCCTTGTTGCTGCTTTCAAGCAAAGCCAAAACCAGGACCAATTGGTTCTCGCCCGCGACAATGAACCAAACCGCTATGGCCGAGTATCGCGCATGCTTCACTGGACCATTGCAATCCTGTTTATCTCGCTGATCCCCATGGGCATATTCACGTCAATGATCCCTGAAGATACGCCGTACCGCAATTCCTATTATGTGGTGCATAAAACAGTCGGTGTTCTGGTCTTTGTCTTGATCCTCGTGCGCCTCATATGGAACCGCATGTCCACGCGACCAGAGCTGGATCCATCACTAAAACCCTGGGAAAAGAAACTGGCACACCGGGTTCACATCACCCTGTATGTCATGATGATCGCTGTACCGGTAACCGGCTATGTGATGACCAGTTACCACGGTTTTCCAACCTATTTCTTTACGCTTGAACTGAACCCGTTATGGGGCAAGAGTGACGCCTACATAATTTGGGGCACGTTCCACAAATATATTTTGCCCTACTTGCTGTACATCATCTTGGGAGCCCACGTTTTGGGTGCGCTGAAGCACAGGTTTTTGGACAAGCACGAGGATGCGTTCAAACGCATGGTTGGATAATCCAGACGATGAAATGACATTGAGCCTCGCCCCGGCGGGGCTTAAACCCACCTGAATACGGCCAGCCCATACAGGCCCGACAGACCAAGTGCCCACCATAGGTCTACACCCCCAGCGAAATACATCCACGCCAGATGGATGAATGCACTGCCGAGCAGCGTGACAAACAAGCGGTCCCCCCGAGTTGAAGTGAAACCAAGCAGGCCTTTTCTTGGTGCGCCACCTGGGCGCGCGATTTCCCACACCGTCATTGCGATCAGTAGTGAAGCGATCACCGCTAAGAAAGTGCCCGTAAAAGTCGTCCACCCCATCCAGGCCAGGTCCATCAGCTCACTCCCTAAACCCGTCCAAGGGCAAAGCCCTTGGCAATATGGTTGCGCACGAACCAGATAACGATGGCACCGGGCACGATGGTCAGCACACCCGCTGCCGCCAGCACACCCCAGTCTAGGCCCGAGGCGGAGACAGTGCGTGTCATCACTGCCGCGATGGGTTTGGCGTCAACACTGGTCAGCGTACGCGCGATCAAAAGCTCAACCCAGCTGAACATGAAACAGAAGAAGGCCGCGACGCCAATCCCGCTTGCTATCAAGGGCATGAAGATGCGGGTGAAAAAGGCGGGGAAACTATAGCCGTCAATTTGTGCGGTTTCGTCAATTTCTTTCGGCACACCGGACATGAAGCCTTCAAGTATCCAAACCGCAAGAGGCACGTTGAACAGGCAATGCGCCAACGCCACAGCGATGTGCGTATCAAACAGGCCGATTGAGCTGTAGAGCTGGAAAAAAGGCAGCACAAACACCGCGGGCGGCGCCATACGGTTGGACAAGAGCCAGAAGAACAAATGCTTGTCGCCAAGAAAACGATAGCGGGAAAACGCGTAAGCGGCCGGCAGCGCGACGGTGATCGAAATGATGGTGTTCAGCACCACATAGATGGTCGAGTTGATGTAACCCGAGTACCAGCTGGCATCTGTCAGGATTGTGCGGAAATTTGCCAATGTCGGATCTTTTGGCCACAGCGAAAAGCCGCCCAAAATCTCTGCGTTGGTTTTAAGCGACATGGTCAGTAGCCAATAGATGGGCACCATCAGAAAGACGATATAAAGGACAGGCGTGAGACGGAGTTTGCTCATGACTGATCCTCCGCATCACTGGCGGTCACAACCGTGTAGAACACCCAACTGACAAGCAGAACCACCAGAAAGTAAACGATAGAAAATGCTGCAGCGGGACCCACGTCAAATTGCCCGATCGCCATTTTCACCAGATCAATCGACAGGAAGGTGGTGGCGTTACCGGGGCCACCACCCGTAACCACAAACGGTTCTGTGTAAATCATGAAACTGTCCATGAACCGGAGCAGGACCGCGATGGTGAGTACGCGTTTCATCTTGGGCAGCTGGATATGGCGGAATACAGCCCACTTGCTGGCCCCGTCAATTTTTGCAGCTTGATAGTATGCGTCCGGGATGGAGGACAAGCCTGCATAGCACAAGAGCACAACCAGACTAGTCCAGTGCCACACGTCCATAACGATAACGGTGATCCAGGCTGAAAGCGTATCTTGCGTATAGTTATAATCGACACCCAACGCCGCGAGTGTGTGCCCCAATAGGCCAATGTCTTCGCGGGCGAAAATCTGCCAAATGGTGCCCACCACATTCCATGGAATCAGCAGCGGCAATGCCATCAGGACCAAACACACGGAAACTGCCCAGCCTTTTTTTGGCATCTTCAGTGCAATCCAGATGCCCAGCGGGATTTCAATGGCGAGAATAATACCGGAAAACATCAACTGCCGGCCAAAAGCATCGTGCAGGCGATCTGAATTCAGGACCTCGACAAACCATTCACTACCGACCCAGAAAAACTCGTTATTGCCGAAGCTGTCCTGAACCGAATAGTTGACCACTGTCATCAACGGAATAATCGCCGAAAATGCCACCAGCAGAAATACGGGCAGAACGAGGAACCACGCTTTTTGATTTTTGGTTCGTTGCATTAGCGTAACGACTCCTCAAGATAGCCATCCGTATAGAGTAGCGTGTGATCGGGGTCGAAACTGAGCATGGCATTTTCGCTTGGCACTGGTTTGCCTGATGGCACGATCACCTTGGCTGATTGACCGGAAATGGAAACGCTGGCAATTCGGTGTCGTCCAAGGTCCTCAAGCGAGGTCACCTGACAGCTGATACCCTGGTCTGCAAAGTCCAGAAACTCGGGACGAATGCCCAACTGCACGCCTGACTTCTTAGCTGGAGCCTGTTTCAGATCAATAGACTGGTCGCCCAGCACGGCCCGTGAACCATCCAGTTCAACATCCAAGAAATTCATGCCAGGTGAACCAATGAAATAGCCAACAAACGTGTGGGCCGGGCGCTCAAACAGGTCTTCGGGTGTTCCAACTTGCAGCACTTCACCGGCATTCATCACCACAACTTTGTCGGCAAATGTCAGGGCTTCCGTCTGGTCATGCGTGACATAAACCATGGTGTGGCTGAACTGGCGATGCAGGTCCTTAAGTTTGGAGCGAATTTGCCACTTCAGGTGAGGATCGATAACAGTGAGCGGTTCATCAAACAGGATGGCATTGACGTCCGTGCGCACCAGCCCCCGCCCCAGAGAGATAATCTGTTTTGCATCCGCCGTCAGGCCAGTAGCGCGACTATCCAAACGATCTGAAATCTCCAGCAAGCCAGCCACTTCTTCGACCCGGCCGTTGATGTCGGCGGGCGCCATGCCGCGGTTCTTGAGCGGAAAAGCGAGATTTTCGCGCACTGTCATGGTGTCATAGATGACAGGAAATTGGAAAACCTGAGCAATGTTGCGATGCGCTGTGTCAGCTCCCGTCACATCCTTGCCATCAAACAGCACCTGGCCCTCTGACGGTTTCAGCAGTCCCGAAATGATGTTCAAAAGCGTGGTTTTCCCGCATCCCGACGGACCCAAGAGCGCATAGGCGCTGCCATCCTGCCAGATATGGTCCATCGACTTCAGGGCATATTCACCGGGCACGTATGCGTGCGCGATATCTTTCAGGTGAATTTCAGCCATTGCCCGCACCCCCGGCAAAAACAAATGCAGTTTCAGGGTCCAAAAACAACGAAACCTCGGCGCCAACCTCTGGCGCGTGGATACCGTGAGCAAGTGCCGTCCATCGCTCGCCAACGGCTTCAACATGTATGAAACTTTCAGACCCGGTGATTTCGGTAAGCGTCACTCGGCCCTTGAGCTCAACTTCGCATTCACTCGTGCGGGCAAGGCCCAACTGATGTGGGCGAAAGCCAACTGTGCACTTGGCGCCTTCCGCAACAGCACTTGCGTTGCCGTTAACTTTGAGTGTGAGATCACCATCCAGAGATTTAACCTCGGCAGCATCAGACTTAATCGCAGGCAAAACATTCAGCGGCGGGTCAGCAAACGTCATGGCTGCCTGAAGGGAAGCTGGACTATTATAGACTTCAAGGGTAGCACCGGCCTGCTGCACCTGCCCTTCATGCAACACAATCACTTGTCCCCCTAGCAATAGGGCTTCCTCGGGCTCTGAGGTCGCATAAACCACCATGCTGCCCGTGTTCTGGAAAAGTTTTGGCAATTCGGCGCGCAATTCTTCGCGAAGCTTGTAATCAAGGTTCGCCAGCGGCTCGTCCAGAAGAACCAATTCAGCTTCCCGTGCAAGCGCCCGGCCAAGGGCGACACGTTGCTGTTGGCCACCCGAAAGCTCAAGCGGTTTGCGCTGCAAAAAAGGCGTTAGACCCAAGAGGTCTGCAACTTTTTCAACGCGCGCGGCGATTTCATCCTTAGAGATTTTCGCGATTTTTAGTGGGGAAGCGATATTATCAAAAACGCTGAAGCCCGGGTAATTGATGAATTGCTGGTAAACGAACGCAACATCGCGTTTTCGAACCGGCAAGCCCGTAACATCCTGGCCAGCCATCATGATACGGCCCGCACTTGGTTCATCCAAGCCCGCCATCAGCCGCAAAAGGCTGGTTTTTCCAGCCAGCGTCGGCCCCAAAAGCACATTGAACTCGCCAGGATTACAACGAACACTCACATCTGAAATGTGGGTTTCGCCGTCAACATTTTTACTAACTGACTGGAGCTCAAGCGCCACAGCAACCCCACCTTATGAATTCGGGACAAGCAACCGGTTTCTGAACCCTAACCGGCAAAAATGCTGCAATCAATGCACCTTATACCTGCTTCGATCTCAAAAAGTTGATATTGTTGTGCTCTCAAAGATCTCGGCCGACTGCACATATGAAGCTCAAACTTTGAGATTATCCCGATTTTCAAAAGGGGCCTGAACATGACCATACAAAAATTCGACACAATCATTATTGGCGGCGGCAATGGTGGATTTGGCGTTTCGTCAGTCCTTGCTGAGGCTGGACACAAAATCGCATTTATCGAAGAACGCGAGTTTGGCGGCGTTTGCCCCAACCGCGGATGTACGCCCAAAAAGATACTTGTTGCTGCGGCACAGGCGCTAGACCATATCGAGCGAGCGACTGATCATGGAATAACCGTCGGCAAAGCAACGCTCGATTGGGCGGCGCTGATTGAGCGAAAAAACGGCATGATCGGCTTCATCCCCGGGGCCATGAAGGGTGTCGCTGAAAAGCGCGGCACTGTATTCGAAGGCCGGGCCGAATTCACAGGTACAAACACGGTTCGTGTTGGCGAGGCGGAGCTGGAGGCGGACAATATCATCATTGCGACCGGGTCCGTGCCGCGGCCATTGCCGATCCCGGGGGCCGAGCATCTCATCACCAGTGATGAAGTCCTGTCTGATACCGTTCAGCCAGAGGAAGTTGTTTTCATCGGCGGCGGTGTTGTTGCGCTTGAATTTGGCCACGTTTATGCCCGCGCGGGCAGCAAAGTGACGATCCTCGAGGTGATGCCACAACTGCTGCCGCGAATGGACAGCGACCTTGTTGGCAAGCTGGTGGAAGAGAGTGAACGTGTTGGCATAACCATCCATACCGGTGTTTCGGTGAACGAGATTGTTGATCTGGATGGCCGTGTTGAGGTGCAGTTCGAAAAAGGCGGCCAAGCCCAAAAAGTGACTGCAGACCGGGCCGTAAACGGTGCCGGGCGCGTGGCCAACACGGAAGGGTTGAACCTTGAAGCAGCCGGCATCAATGTTGACCGTGGGCGCATCAACGTCACCGAAAGCCTTCAGTCGACTGAAAACAAGGCCATTTGGGTTGTCGGCGACGCACTCGTCGGGGCGCCACAACTGTCACCTGTGGCAACTTATGAAGGGCAAATTGTAGGTCGGAACATTCGCGACGGCGGCTCGGAATCGCCAAACTATGACGCATTGCCGAGCGGCGTTTATGCCGTGCCAGCGCTCGCAACCGTTGGTTTGACCGAAGCTGAGGCGGCTGAAAAATTCAGCAACCTGAAAGTCACAACCAATGACATGACAGGCTGGTTTTCAGGCAAGAGCTACAACGAAAATGTTGCGTGGGCGAAAGTGCTTATCGATGAAGACGGTGACCGCGTCGTTGGTGCGCACCTGATTGGGCATAATGCAGACGATTTGATCCATGTATTTTCACTCGCTATGCAGCACGGCATTCCGGCCAGTGCGCTGCAAAGCTCAGCTTACGCCTACCCCAGCTTTTCCTCTGACGTGAAGAACCTACTGTGAGCAGCGGCTAGGTAACCCCATGGCCACGGTCCTGCTGGACCGTGCGCCAGGTCTCATTTTTCATGATATCGTCTAAAATCTGCACAGCCTGCCACACTTCAGAGTAACTGAGAGTTAGCGGGGTAAAGCCAAAGCGCAAAATGTCTGGGGCGCGGAAGTCACCGATCACGCCGCGCTCAATTAGTGCACGCATGATGGCAAGTCCGTCTGGGTGCCTGAATGAGACCTGACTGCCACGCTTGTCTGCACGGCGCGGCGAGGCAAGCTTAAACCCGTAAGCTGGATCAAGCGCTTCCACCATTTCGATGAATAAGTCGCCCATGCTCATGCTTTTGGCGCGCAGGCTGGGCATATGCACACCTTCCCAGATATCAAGCGATGCCTCGAGCGCTGCCAAACTGACGATGGGCGGTGTGCCTGCAAGAAACTGTCTAATGTTGTCTGCCGGCTCATAATCGGTTGAAAAAGCAAACGGGTCCTTGTGGCCAAACCATCCACTGATGGGGTTCTGGGCAGCCGCATGATGGCGCTCAGCAACGTACAAAAAGGCGGGAGCACCCGGGCCAGCATTCAAATATTTGTAGGTGCAGCCCACCGCCATATCCGTGCCTATTCCGTCCAGGTCCACTTGCACAGCCCCGGCGCTATGGGCTAAATCCCAAATCATGAGAGCGCCAGCGGCTTGCACCTGCTCGGTAACCGCTGCCATATTGTGGTTCGCGCCTGTTTTGAAGTCCACGCCCGTGAGCACAACCGCGGCGACGGTGTCGTCTAAAAGCTCATCAAGTGTTCCGTCGCGCCCAACAAGTTTAAGGTCAACACCGGGCCAAAAGCGCTCTATGCCCTGCAACACATAAATGTCAGACGGGAAATTATTTTCTTCCGTGATAAGCGTGCGGCGACCCGGACGCATTTCCAGCGCCGAGCAAACCAATTTAAAGAGATTGACCGAAATGCTGTCTGTCACGGCTGTTTGCCCCGGGGCGGCACCAACCAGTCGTCCGATCTTGTCACCCAGCGCCAGTGGTGTGCCGTACCAATCAGCATCACCCCAACTGCGGATCAGGCCGTCACCCCACTCTTTCTCGACGACCTGGGCAACGCGTGCAGGGGCCGCCTTCGGGAGTGCGCCAAGGGAATTGCCGTCAAGATAAATGACGTCGTCAGGCATTTGGAACATGGCACGTTCACGCGCAAACATGTCCGCTTCGACATAGCCGTGCATCGCGCATTGATCGGTCACGCACTTGCGTCCCACTGCACATTCAATAGCCCGCAGCAAAAGGCTCGAACCCGGCGCCATCAGGCCAAAAAGAATGTCGAAATGGTTTTTTTCACCCATGACTTGCAGTGTCATGTCCGGGCAATGGGGCTGCCAGGCGTCAAACATCAACTGGGACTGGCGCTTAAACTCCTCAGGTTCAATATCCCCGACACAGATATGAACCGGGCAACGAGCCTTGGGAGCAAGCAGATTCGGGCTGAGCGCCTTTGCCTCGGTTTCACTCATTTTTGCGTCATTATTGACGTAGCTTTTCTGGACCGGGTCCAGGTCATAAACACCGCTAATCAGCAAAGCGCCTGCCAACTGCGGCGCGTTCTCATCTGCTATCACCATGGCCGCCAAATGCGCGCCGGCAGAATGCCCAACCAAGGCAATACCGTCCGGGTCTATACCCAGGTCTTGCGCATTTTCAGCAAGCCACCGGATGGCGGTTCTGACGTCTTCGACTATGCCTGTGATTGTTGCTTCAGGCGCCAATCGATACGTAAGCGCGGCATAATGCACATCAGCTTCGTTCACATACGGTGCCGGGAACCTGAACAATGTACCGTCAAGCGCGGACCAAAACCCACCATGGATGAATACCACCAGTGGCTTGCGTGGTTGAGCCCCCAATCCATTTGACTGAGCAGGGAAAAAATCGAGGACCTGTCGCTTATGCGGTCCATACTTCAGGCCAAATTGCGCGTTCTTGAACGCGCCAGGTGATGGCGGCTGGCTACAAGCTGCATACTCTTCCAGATAGTCATCCAAGCTTTCAACCATTCGGCTGGGCGAATATTCGGCATCGAGAGTTTCCTGGTCTGTGGGGTAAGGCGCTTTTTCTTTCATGGCGGCAGCCAGCCATAAAATGGCTGGAAAATCAACTCACTCTCGGCTGCCACATTTTGACCGCAACATTTCCGCGGCTTCGGCAAGGTTCCGGCATGAGCCCGCCACGCTTGGGTTCTAAGACAAGTGCAACTGAAACTCCTGCCTAAGGACTCCCCATGCCTATCCTTCGATCCCTCCTTTTTGTTTTTATCTTTTCTGTTTCTAGCCACGCCAGCCCCACATACGACGTGAACACCGTTGAACCCGGCGGCCTGTATTTTGCAACTGAAAAACCTGGGCGCGTTGTCCGCGCCCCAACACTCAAAGCCGATGTGGATATGGCCGTTTCTGGCCCCATCGTGCGCACGCGCGTTACCCAATATTTTGAGAACACGGGCGACGCCTGGGTTGAGGGTATTTACACCTATCCATTACCAAAAGGCTCCGCGATTGACGTGCTAAAGATGCAGGTGGGTGACCGGGTTATTGAAGGTGAAATCAAAGAAAAACAGGAAGCCAAACGCACTTTCGAAAAAGCCCGCGATGAGGGTAAGAGGGCCAGTTTGGTGGTTCAACGTCGCCCCAACATTTTTTCTACCCGAATAGCCAATATCGGCCCGGGTGAAACGATCAAAGTGATGATTGAGTATCAAGACCTGATCGAGCCACGTGACAATGTCTTTGAACTGAGGTTCCCGATGGTGGTTCGCCCCCGATACAACCCCGGCATACCCTTAGATGACATTCAAGCCCGTGCTGGATGGGGTTTTGACACGGATCAGGTTCCAGACGGCAGCACCCTTAACCCCGCATGGGTTGATGGCGCCAAATATGGGCACAATCCAGTATCCCTTTCTGTCGCTTTGGCGCCCGGTTTTGAACTCGATCAAATAGACAGCCCAAGTCACGCCGTTTCGGTTGTGGAACTGGATGGCGGCGCGCAAATTAGCCTGTCAGAAGGCGCTGTGCTCGCAGATCAGGATTTTATTCTCCGCTGGACGCCGAAATCCAACTCAGCCCCGCAAATCGGTGTTTTTGAAGAGAACACAAGCGCAGGCAACCACCACCTTATCATGTTGATGCCGCCAACTGATCCCAGTGGCCAAAAAGATGTACCCGCCCGTGAGCTGATAATTGTGCTGGATAAATCAGGTTCGATGGGTGGACAGGCCATTCGGCAGGCGAAAGCGGCTGTAAGGCGCGCGGTCCTGCGACTGACGGCAAAGGACAGCTTCAACCTGATTGCCTTTGACAGCTTTGCGCAGGCGCTCTTCTCCAGCAGCCAGCCTGTGACCGACCGTACAATCGACGAAGCCCTGGACTTCATCGGCAACGTGCAAGCCGATGGCGGCACAGAAATGAGTGATGCGCTAACGCTTGCCCTTCCTCAGCAGGATAGCGTTAGCACGAAAATCCGACAGGTGATTTTCGTTACCGATGGTGCCGTTGGGAATGAAGCTGCGTTGATGGCTCAGATCAAGCAAAACTTGGGAAATGCCCGTTTGTTTACTGTCGGCATTGGTAGCGCCCCCAATAGTTATTTTATGAGTGAGGCTGCACATTTTGGCCGCGGCACCTACGTGAATATCGCCATGCAGGATGATGTCATGACCGCGATGGCCGACTTGTTTGCCAAGATTGAAAAACCACAAATCACCGGTATCGCCGTCTCAGGAATTCCAAACAATATTGACCTGGCGCCAGTGAGCCTGCCTGACCTGTACGCAGGCGAGCCGATCATTGTTGCCTTGAAGGGTGATTTGGGCTCTAGCCAAATGGTGGTGACGGGCAGCAAGGATGGCCAGCCCTGGTCAATGGAAGTGCCTGCTGCCCAAGGTGGTGCTTCGGCCGGCGTTGCCAACTTATGGGCGCGGCGCAAGATTCAATCCGTGAACCGCGATTTTGTTGGTCAGTTTGGTCAAGATGCTATGGACGCCAAACGCGCCCAGATAACCACACTTGCGCTCGACTATCATCTCGTCAGTGATTTCACGAGCCTCGTTGCCGTAGAACAAGAGCCCGCACGTCCGATAAACGACCCGCTCTTCAAACGTGAAGTTCGCCAAAACCTGCCAGCCGGCATGGATTGGGCCCAGCGCAAACGCATGACGATAACAAGCGGCCTTTTGGCGAAACCAGCATTCTCAGCGGAACTGCAGGCCGTGAGCCCCAGGGGCACAGCCTCACCGATGAAGCTCTATCTACTGCTGGGCACAATACTCATGCTTGCTTCCATCCTGGTGATCACGGCAACCAATCGCCGCAGGGTGACAGCGTGAACAGGCTTCGTGCAACAGCCATTGCAACCGCGCTTTCGGGCGCGGTATTGCTCGCCAAAGGGTTATGGATTCCGCTTAAGGCTGAACTTGCTTACGGTTTGATGGACCGCGCCTTTGTCACTGCGCAAAGCCAGCAATCGCCTTCAAAACCCTGGTCTTGGGCTGACTTTGGTGTGATTGGTAAATTGTTTTTGCTCGGTGAAGAGATACACGTTCTGGACCGCGCAACAAACCAGGCGATGGCCTTTGGTGCTGGGCGACATGAGGAATATGAGAGTGACGGTCCTCTTGTGCTTTCAGGGCACCGGGACACCCATTTTTCCATCTTGGAGCACGTCAAAACAGGTGACAGAATTAACTTTCAGTCGGTTGAAACAGACAGAAGCTATGAAGTTACGGACACCCGCATTTTTGACGTTCGAGAGGGGGCCTTGTTGCCCCCTGCCCCCGGTCAAATCATGCTGATAACCTGCTGGCCATTCGATGGTGTCGACCCAGCCACGACCAAACGCTATCTGGTCCTGGCTGAGCAGAGTGCAGCGACCGGTCGGTGAAGCTTAAGCAACCTGCCAGTCGGCGGGCACCTTAACAGGCATCGACAATAGCATCTGACCATATGCCTTGCCCTGGCTGTCCATTCGGATTGAAGCGGTTGCACCGCCACCAAGCGCTTCGGTGAGCAAGAAGTTATATGCGCCAAATCCCGGCATGGCATATCGCGATACGGTACCGTCAATGAGATGAGAAAAATACTCAGCAACTGCTTCAGAGGTTACTTGCCCTTCCAGGATCGGCAGGAACTTCTCATCGCGCACCATCAGGCCGACATTGGCTTTGTTGCCTTTGTCCCCGCTGCGCGCATAACAAAGCGCCTCCAATGGCACCTCCACCCAGTCAGATTGCACCTCTGCGGGGGCAACTGGCATGGCGGGTCCATTGGCCAGATTTGACGTGTCTGCCACATCATAGGGCTCCTCAGAGATGACAGAGTCGCCGACCTGAACCTTGACAGATATTTCGGCTTTCTTGATCAGCCCTGAATGGATACGCATCAGTGGCTGAGGCTTGACCCGACCGCCGCCAAGGCCGCTCATGCCGGGTGTGCCCGATGTGCCAAGATAGGCAAGCTCAGCCGACGCAAAGGCAAGTGCTTTGGGGTCATTATGATGCAAGCCAAATTTGCACATAACCTCGCGCGTATCGTTCGCCTGACCATGAGGCCCGTAAACGGCTTCAGCCCCAACCACTTCGATGGATACATCCCGGAAATCGGGTATGCCTCGCTCGTTAAAGGCTTTGCGCACACGCCTGATCCAAGCCTCCGCCCCGGTGCGCGCTTTGTCAGCACTCCTCGGCCCGGCAAGGAAATAGCAACCCATCAGGCGGTACCCGTCCACATAAGTGGCACACACTTTATAATCAGGCCCCGGCGCACGCCCTTTTGCACCCGATACGCGAACCCGGTCTTTGCCAACGTCTTCAAGCATGACACCTGTAAAGTCGCAAGCGACGTCGGGGAGCAGGTAATTGGCTGGGTCGCCGATTTCATAGAGGATTTGTTCACCAACAGAGCCTCGGTTGATTAGCCCGCCTGTTTCCGGGGGAATTCCAACGGTGAAATCTCCGCTGGCCTCAATCTCTGCAACCGGGTAGCTGATATCCGCATAGTCTGGTACCAAGTGCCAGTCAGTGAAGTTGCCACCAGCGCACTGGGCTCCGCACTCCAGCACATGTCCGGCGAGCGACCCTTGTGCCAACTTGTCATACTCTTTCATTGACCAGCCAAATTCATGGATGAGCGGCCCAAGCACCAATGCACTATCGACCACTCGACCGGTAACCACAACGTTGGCGCCCGCGGCAAGCGCATCAGCAATCGGCTGGGCGCCCAAGTATGCATTTGCACTCGCAAGCTTTTCAGGCAGCAGCTTGCCTGTGTCCATGTCTGGCATCGCATCGCCAACAAACTCGCCGGCGCGCCCGGATATATCGTCGCCGTAAACACCAGCAATCGTGAGGTTGAGGCCTTGCGCTTCGCAAAGTGCTTCAAGCGCGGCGATACAGCCTGGCACGTTCACGCCGCCCGCGTTGGCAACTATCTTGATGCCTTTTTTCGCACAGTCAGCCAGCACATCTTTCATGGCAACAGTGACGAAGTCGACAGCGTAGCCATACTGTGGGTCTCGCATGTGTGCGCGCGCCAATATGGCCATGGTGACCTCAGCGAGATAATCGAACACCAGATAGTCTACTTCGCCCTTGTCAACCAGCTGACGTGCAGCAAGCTGGCTATCACCATAGAAGGCGGACGCGCCACCAATCCGAACCACTTTATCGGTCATTATTCCCCCTCCGTGTCTGACGTTATACTGATCAGAACCTGTTTGCTTTTGACCTGGTCGCCGCTGGCGGCATTGATGCTTTCAATCACACCGTCAGAACCGGCTTTCAGCGCATGTTCCATTTTCATGGCTTCCATCACCAGCAACGTGTCACCCTTCGATACGCTGTCACCCAAGCCGACTTTCACATCCACAACTGCGCCGTCCATCGGTGCCTTTACCTTGCCGTCAGCAGCGGCGGCGCCAACAAGCGCTGGCTCATGGGACATGTTTTGGAGAATGAAATGGCCGGACGCCGCATCAAGGAAAACCGTCTCACCGTCCTGTGCAAACGCAAAGCGCTTTAGAACACCATTGTGCGTAAGCTGGCACGTGTTGGCGCAGACACTCACGTCGGAGAACTCCAGCGTTTCTTCGCCCACCGTCACAGCGAATTGCTCCCTGTGGCGCAGCACTGAAACGGCCTTGTGCCCCTCATTGGTTTCGAACAGAAATTGCGAACTGAACCCAGCAGCGCTTTCCCAACCCGAGCCATCACTGCGTCCGTCTGCAAACAGTATCAACGCGGCTTTAGCTAGCTCAAAAGTGCTGGGTGTTGCGGACAGTTGTTCACACTGGTTTTCGGTCAAAAAGGCTGTCGTCGCATTGCCATCTGCAAATGATTGATACGAAATGGCCTCTCGCATAAACGCACGGTTGTGGGCGAAACCCATCAAGGATGTATCATCAAGGGCGGACTTGAGACGCCGCAGTGCAGCAGAACGTGTATCGCCATAAGCCATGATTTTCGCGAGCATGGGGTCATAATGGGCGCTGACGGTTTGGCCATTGCACACACTGTGGTCAACACGAACACCATCACGATCAGGCACCGACCAATGCTGAACCTTGCCGGTTTGAGGCAAATAACCGTTCACAGGGTCTTCCGCATACAGTCGCACCTCAATCGCGTGCCCATTGAGGGTAATCTCATCTTGGCGAAGCGGTAATGGGTCACCCTCGGCGACAGCCAGTTGCCAAGCGACAAGGTCTTGGCCTGTCACAAGTTCGGTCACAGGGTGTTCCACCTGAAGCCGGGTGTTCATCTCAAGGAAATAGAAGTTGCGATCTTTGTCGACAAGGAATTCAACCGTGCCAGCCCCCACATAGCTGCAGGCTTTGGCCGCGTTGACCGCAGCCTTTGTCATTGCAGCCCTCAGATCATCCTTCATGAACGGGCTTGGCGCTTCCTCTACCACCTTTTGGTGGCGGCGCTGGATTGAACAATCCCGTTCAAAAAGGTGCACAACATTGCCGTGGCTATCACCAAACACCTGCACCTCGATATGACGGGGTTCAAGCACCGCTTTTTCAAGGATCAGTTCCCCGCTACCAAAGGCGTTTTCCGCCTCAGACCTTGCGGTTTCAACACTTGCCGCAAACTCATCGGCACTTTCCACAAGGCGCATGCCGCGTCCACCGCCACCCGCTGACGCTTTGATCATCAATGGGTAGCCAATTTTGTCCGCCTCAGCCGCCAGCGTTTTGAGGCTCTGGTCAGCGCCGCTATATCCCGGCACACAGGGAACGCCTGCTTCAATCATGGCAAGTTTCGACAAGCGCTTGCTGCCCATCAACTCAATGGCTTCAGCTGACGGGCCAATGAATGTGATATCCGCATCCGCACATGCTTTGGCGAAGTCCGCGTTTTCCGACAGAAATCCGTACCCGGGGTGAATACCATCAGCACCCGTGCGCTTGGCCGCATCAATCACTTTTTCTACAGAAAGGTAACTTTCACCCACCGGAGCAGGTCCAATGCAAACGGCCTCGTCAGCCATCGAAACGTGCAAGGCTTCTGCGTCCGCCTCACTAAACACCGCTACCGTACGATAGCCGTGTGCTTTTGCTGTTTTCAGCACGCGCACAGCAATCTCGCCCCGGTTTGCGATCAGGATCTTTTCCATGGCCTAACCCTCCGCCCAGTTGGGTTTACGTTTTTCGATGAATGCTTTGGTGCCCTCGGCACCTTCGGCGCTCCCAAGTGCTTCGGCGAACCAGTCCGCGGCCTGGTCAAGCATGGTTTCGTGATCCAACTCACCGACTGACAACAACAGCTTTTTCGTCAGCGCGTTGGCTCCCGGCGCCGTTCGCCGAACACCTGCAAGCACACGGTCGAGAGCCGCTTGCATGGCTTCGACGTCGTCTGTCACAGCGTGCACCAGACCAAGCTTTTCAGCTTGTTCACCGTTCACCCAATCACCAAGAAGTGCGAGCTTGCGAGCCTGCGTGAGGCCAATTCGTTTCACCACAAACGGCGCGATTTGCGCAGGAATGATGCCGAGGCCTGTCTCCGGCATCCCGAATTTTGCTCCCTTATCGGCAATCGCCACATCTGAAATGCAGGCGAGACCGAATCCACCGCCCAGTACTGCACCTTCCAGGCAACAGATCACCACCTGCGGCGCTGCGTTCACTTCGGTGATCATGCGACCAAAGCTGCGGTTAAATTCCCACATCACGGACTTAGCGTCTGCGCCTGGTGCTGAGCGCGTGTTCATGCCGGAAATGTCGCCGCCCGAACAGAAATTGCCTTCTGCACCGCGCATGACCACAGCACGCACGCTGCGGTCGTCTTTTATGGCGGCAAACACATCACGCATTTCCTGCACAAGCTTGTCGTTCATTGCATTGCGTTTTTCCGGCCGGTTGAGCGTGACGTGCAGGACACCATCATTCAAATCGAGCAGGAGCGTTTCGCAAACAGGTAGTTCCATGATGTCCTCCCTACAAACGCGCGACGCCGAAGCTGTTCGCATTCAGCTGGCGCTTGTCTGCATCGCGGCACACGGAAAGCGCAAAAGCAACGATGGCACGGGTATCGCGTGGGTCGATCATACCGTCGTCCCAAAGGCGTGCGGTGTTCGCGAGCGCGCGGGATTTTGCCTCCATGGTGTCCACAACATCTTTTTCCATGGCATCAAGCAGCTCGTGGTTGACCGCCCCGTGGCGCGCCATTTTGGCTTCACCAACCTGGCGCATCACACTGCCAGCTTGTGCTGGACCCATGACGGAAACAACTGACCGTGGCCAGGCAAACATAAAGCGCGGGTCCATACCGCGCCCGCACATTGCATAATTGCCTGCACCGTATGAGCCGCCGACAACAACACTGATTTTGGGGACCTGTGCATTGGTCACTGCCTGGATAAGCTTGGCACCATGCTTGATGATACCAGCCTGTTCAGCTTCTGTGCCCACAAGGAACCCAGTCGTGTTGTGCAGGAACAAAATTGGCGTGCCAGCCTGTTCACATAGCTGGATAAACTGGGCAGCTTTTGCGGCACCTTTTGCAGTAATCGGTGCATTGTTCCCAATAACGCCACACGCCCGACCTTCGATATCCATCTGGCCGCATACGGTGCCCATATCAAAGTCGGCTTTAAAGTCGAGGAAGTCCGACCCATCTGCAATGCGACTTATAATTTCCCGGACATCGTAGGGCGTTTTGGGGTCAGTCGGCACCAAACCCAACAGCTCCTCTGCAGCGTGCAACGGGGCTTCGAACGACTTTGACTTCACTGGCGGTTGATCGTCGTCCCATCCAAGTTTCGCGACAATCTCACGGGCAATGCGAATGCCGTCGGCATCATCTTCAGCAAGATAATCGGCTGTTCCAGCGACCTCGGCGTGCATTTCAGCGCCGCCAATTTCTTCATCGGTCGCGATCTCACCGGTGGCTGCTTTAAGGAGCGGCGGGCCCGCAAGGTAAACTGTCGACTGTTTGCGGATCATGACCACATAATCGGACAAGCCCGGCTGATAGGCCCCACCCGCGGTTGCACTGCCGTGCACCACAGTAATTTGTGGGATACCGGCTGCTGACAGTTTGGACTGCATGGCAAACCCTGCCCCCGACGGGCCAAAAAAGTCGCCCAGGGACTTGAGATCTCCACCACCGGATTGAGCCAGCGTAATGAGAGGCAGCTTGTTTTCCAGCGATAAATCCAGCATGCGGCGGCGTTTTTTACCCGCGAGTTCAGTGATGGTGCCACCTTTGGTGAGGAAATCATCCACCATTACCATAACCCGCACACCTGCAACATAACCGATACCAGTGATGCAACTGCCACCAGCACCGCTACCGTCTTTATCGCCTTGCTGTTTGTAACCGCACAGCGTTGAAAGCTCGAGGAAGGGCGCCCCCGGGTCCAGCAAAAGGTTCATGCGCTCTCTTGGTGAGAGGAAACCCCGCTTGGCATAGCGAGGGGCCTTTTCCTGCGCTTTATCAATCACAAGCTTTTCAATGGCACGGAATTCGTCAATGGCCGCGCTCATCACCTCATGGTTGGCAGCATAAGCATCGGAATTTGGGTCAAGGTTAGATTCTAGAACAGCCATAGCTCGCCCCTAACCGCGCGCGCGGGCCGGCATGATGCCCATATATTTACAGATGATGCCGAGCATCACTTCGTCCGCACCACCGCCGATGGAGCCCAGACGGCTATCGCGGTAAGCGCGGGCAATCCCGCTGTCCCACATAAAGCCCTGGCCACCCCAATATTGAAGGCATGCGTCATTGACCTCGCGTGCCAGACGGCCGGCCTTCAGCTTGGCCATCGAAGCTTTGAGCGTGACATCATCACCGTGGATGTATCCTTCCACGGCGTCATACGTAATGGCGCGCAGCATCTCGACCTCGGATTGCAACTCCGCAAGGCGGAAATGCACGACCTGATTATCGAGGATAGACTGGCCAAACGCTTTGCGCTCTCGTGTATAGTCGATGGTGTCGTTAATGCTGTTCTCTAGGCCCTTCAAGGTATTCGCGGCGGCAAACACGCGTTCTTCTTGAAATTGCATCATCTGGTAGGTAAACCCGGCCCCTTCGGCACCGATGCGGTAGCGCTGTGGCACACGGACATCATCAAAGAATATCTGCGCGGTATCGCTTGACCGCATGCCAAGTTTATTCAGGCGCTCAGAGAAACTCACACCAGGCGTGTTGGTAGGCACAATGACAAGCGACTTGTTTTTGTGCATCGGGTCATCGCTGGTATTAACCAGCAAACACAGATAGTCCGCCTGCGTTGAGTTGGTAATCCACATTTTGGTGCCGTTGATGACATAGTCGTCACCATCTTTGCGAGCGGTTGTTTTGATGGCGGCAACATCCGAGCCAGCGTGTGGTTCACTCACGCCAATGGAGAATACAGCCTCGCCGGTGATGGAGGGCGCAAGAAAGTCACGCTTCAACTCATCACTGCCGAACCGCGCAAGCGCCGGGGTGGCCATGTCGGTTTGAACACCGATGCCCATCGGTACGCCGCCACAACGAATCGCGCCAATTTCTTCTGCAAAAACAGTCTGGTAGCTGTAATCCAGGCCAAGGCCACCATACTCAACCGGTTTGTGAATGCCGAGCATGCCAAGGTCACCCAGCTTTTTGAAAACCTCGTGCGCCGGGAAAATGCCTTCGGCTTCCCACTCGTCCACATACGGATTGATCTCTTTTTCAACAAACTGCGCAACCGTATTGCGGATTGCATTGTGCTCTTCAGTGAAACGCATGGAGGTCTCCTACTTAAACGGGCTTTGGTCCGCGCCGATGGCCGCCGCCCGCTTGAAAGCTGGGCGCGCCTGCAGGCGGGCAAGATAGTCTTTAACTTGTTGGGTGTATTTGGCGTCCAAGCCAAGCGACTGGCCCAGATGCAATGCATAGCCAACAGCGATGTCTGCGACAGTAAAACGGCCATCGCACAGGAATTCGCGGTTCTCTATGTGGGCGTCCAAACGGCGCAGGCGCGCAATATACCAGGCGGCATAGTCTTCTGCAGCCTGGGGCAAACGGCGGTCACCCTGCTCCAGCATCGTGTACCGCAGCACGATGGTTTGCGGAAAAGTAAGCGTGGCATCGCTTTGGAACAGCCAATTGAGATAGTCGCCGTACTCTGGATGCTTTGCCTTCAGGCCAAATTCGTATTGCTGGTATTTTTCGACAAGATACTGACAGATGCCAGACGATTCCGTCATATTAGTATCGCCGTCTTCAAAATACGGAACGGTGCCGAGTACGTTTTTGCCTAAGAACTCTTTTTTGAACATTCGAGGCGGGAACGGCAGAACTTCAAGTTCATAGTCCAGGCCCATTTCTTCTAGCGCCCAGAGCGGTCGCAGTGACCGCGAATTATGACAATGCCAAAGTTTCATAAATCCCCCTACAGGCCATATTGGCGGGCAGCGAGGTCCCGCATGATTTCTTCCGAGCCACCGCCGATGGCATTGACGCGGACTTCACGGTAAATGCGCTCAACACGGTTGCCGCGCATATAGCCGGCACCGCCCAGGATCTGCATAGCTTCACGCGCACAAAATTCCATGGTTTGGCTGCATTGCACTTTCAAAAGTGCGATATCGCCTGCTGGTTCAACGCCATCTTCGATTTGCTTGGACAGCGTCTGGATATAGGCCTCGGTAGCGTTAATGCGCATCTTCATGTCTGCGATTTTGTGGCGAATAACCTGATGGTCCGCGAGGCGTTTGCCAAAGGTGTTGCGCTCTCGCGCCCAATTCACGGCCTCCTCAAGGCATACGCGCGCTGATGCAGCCATAGAGACACTCATGCCCATACGTTCGCTGTTGAAGTTATGCATGATAACCCCGAAACCCCGGTTCTCAGACCCCAGAAGATGATCAACCGGCACCCGGACATTGTCGAAGTACAGCGTTGCTGTGTCGGACGCCCACCAGCCCTGCTTTTTATCGAGCGGAGTGCGCGAAAAGCCTTCACTGTCTGTCGGGATCAATAGCGTTGAAACTCCGCCTGCACCGTCGCCCCCTGTGCGCACGGCGGTTGTCACCCAATCAGCGCGCATGCCACCGGTGATATAGGTTTTAGAGCCGTTTACGACATAGTGGTCGCCGTCCCTGACGGCCGTGGTCGACAGTTGTGCTACGTCGGAACCAGCACCCGGTTCCGTGATGCCCAGTGAAATATTTTTCTCGCCGCGCAACACAGGCGGGACAACCATGTCTTTGATGTGGTCTTGCGCGAATTTAACAACCGGCGGCAGGCCAATCCCATGCACCATAAGGGAGGCGGCAATGCCCCCAGCGCCAACACGGGATAGTTCTTCATTCACGATGTTTTTGTGCCAGATGCTGATACCCTCAGATATGCCACCATATTCTTCGGGATACCCAAGCCCCAAAAGGCCAAGCTCACCGGCCTTCGGCCAAAGCGCGTCCGGAATATGACCCGCTTCGTCCCATTCATCGGCATAGGGCATGATTTCTTTATCAATGAATTTTCTGAGTTGATCGCGCCACGCTTCGTGGTCCGCTGTCAGAAATGGATTTGGCAACCTTGCACTGTCAAAGTCTAGGGCCATAGCTCTCTCCCGTCCGCAAATGGCAGGCAAAGAGAATAGGCGAAAAACAACGTCATTTCATGATATTTCGCGCCATTTTATTTATATTTTACGCCAATCCACTTTTCTCACGGTAATCTGTGGGCGCCTGGGCATGCCAACTCTTGAAGGCCGTGGTGAAAGCTGCCTGGTCGCTGTAGCCCAACAAAAATGCCGTGTCTGTCACCGTTACGGTCGGATCACTTAGGTAGCGAACAGCGAGCTGCGCCCGTATTTCCCGCACTTCAGAGCGAAAGCTAGTGCCTCGCTGACCGAGATGTCGCTGCAGGGTTCGGCTCGACACATTCATGTCCGCAGCAACTGCCGATATAGACAAGTCTCCCAGAGGTAAAAGACGCACGATTGATTGCCGTAGGCGGGACCAGAATTTGTCGCTTGGATCTTTGCCATCAAACAGGTCGGCAAAGGGTATGACGCCGCCCTGCGCACGGCGGTAGTTTTGCTGCACCAGCGGCAATCGAAGACTGTCTCTGGCAAAATACAAGCAGCTGACAGCCGCTGCAAATTCGACATCGTTTCCCAGCATCTTGTGAAGCAACCGGGTGTCTTCCGGTTCCGGATATGTGACGGCTGCCTTCAGGACGGGGTTCGGCATCACACACAGGCTGTCAACAATCATGGCACTTGCCGATAACATAACATCCGTTAAAAAACGTTGTGCACCAGTTGAATTATCAAGTGGTCGCCATTCAAGTCTGATGAAAGCGCCATCTGACTGGATTTTCACCTCGCCAATATCGCCCCACATCTTGAGGACGCTGGGCATTAGATTCAGATAGTCGCGGAAGGTATGGCAGATCGTTGCCATATAAAGCTGAAGATTGAGCCCGGTCAGATAACTAATGCGCCCGGCGTACAGACCAATATCCGGACAGTTTGTGGCTACCTCAACAGCGTGAAACATCTTCAGGTAGGTTTCCACCGGCACCCTGTTTTCGGGGTCACTAAGATCATTGATATCCAAATGCGTCGCACTGAGAACCTCTGATTGAACGGCCCCCAATTGCTCGGCGGCCAGCAAAAGCGAATTAACTGGCGCGGCATAGACACTCCAATTTGTATCGCGACCACCGGACTTAGTTGATGGAACCAACTCAACCCTGCTCCTGCAATAATCCCGGCACGGTCTCACGCAACTCAAACTTTTTGACCTTGCCGGTCGCGTTGCGCGGCAAGATGTCAATGGTTACCATGTGCATAGGGTGCTTGTAGCGCGCGAGCTTAGCATCGCAGTGGGCCCGAACAGCCTGCAAATCAAGCGTCTGCCCTTCGCAAACAACCACCACAGCGCAGCCTGTCTCACCCCATTTTTCATCTGGCATACCAATAACAGCCACGTCTTGTATTTCGTCCATTTCGAAAAGAACGCCCTCAACTTCGGCAGGATACACATTCTCCCCCCCCGAGATGTACATGTCTTTCGCCCGGTCCTGCAGGATGAAATTGCCCTCTTCATCCTGGCGCGCGATGTCGCCAGATTTGAACCAGCCGTCCTGGAAGCTATCCGCATTAGCCACTTCATTATTCCAGTATCCTGGTGTAATCACAGGGCCGCGCATCCAAATTTCACCGGCTTCCCCTCGCGGGACCTTATTGCCAGCCTCGTCCACAATTTTCATTTCGGTAAACTGTAGGGCCTTGCCGGATGTGCCAATGACACGCGGCACATCAGCACGGGTGGTCATACAGTTGCTGGCGGCAGATTCAGTCATGCCGTATCCATCTTGGATCAGCAGCCCTTTTTCATACCACCATTCAACCAGTTCTTTCGGCACACTGGCACCGCCGGCAAGCGTAGATTTCATGCGGCTATAGTCCGTCGTTTCCACCTTCGGAGAAAACCGCATGGCATTGAACATGGCGGGCACTCCAAGCGTGTGAGTGATGCCAAGGTCAGGGTTGTTGATGGCATCGAGCGTGGCATCAGGGTCAAACATTCGCATGATAACTGCTGTGCCGCCAATAGAGAGTGCAGGCAGGCTGGTGACATTCAGCCCACCAATGTGAAACTGCGGCATGAGCGTCAGCCAGACATCGTCAGAAGTTGCCCTGGAGGGGGCCGTGCCGTTGAAATGGGAATAGCGGATCATTTCGTGGGTAATGATCACGCCTTTTGGTCGCCCCGTGGTGCCGGACGAATACATAAGCATGCATTGGTCAGTTATGGGTTGCTCAATTCGGTCGTAAAGCGGGGCACTGCTTGATATGCCGGCTTCGAAAGATGAAGGGCCACCAACGCCATCAAAGTCAATATAATGATCAATACTGACCAAGCCTTTGATTTCAGTGACAACGGCCTCAAACTCAGTGTCAAAAACAAGAACCTTGGGGGTGGAATCATTGATGATGTATTCAAGTTCGGCGGCAGTAAGCCGGTAATTGAGAGCCAACGCAGAACCGCCAACCCGCCAAATGGCCAAAATGAGGTCCAATAAATCTGTGGAGTTCAGGGCCAAAAAACCAACCCTGTCGCCCGGGCCAACGCCTTTGCTTTTTAGGAATCCTGCCAGGCGACCAACACGCTCATGCATTTCCTGATAGGTTTGTTTTCTGCCGCTTGCCAAGTCAACGGTGGCAAGTTTGTCAGGCGTTACATAAGTGAAATGCTCGACCCAATCGGTGGCTAAAGGTGACGCGTTATTCGACATAAAAGCTCCCTCCCCAGAAAACTTCTTCACATAGTGTTTGTTATAGATTGCCGAGAGCAGTAGGCAAAGTGAAGCTTAATTCAGCGGGAAAATTTGCGCTTCAAATTCAAAGCTCATGGCGACAGTGAGCGAGCGTATTTTTTCAGCGTCGGTCATGCTCCACGAACGCGCATCGCGGGCTTCACAACATATAATGCCAACAGGGACCATGTTGCGATAAATCACATAGTCCAGCAGCGACTGCACACCTTGAGGGTCGAAATAGATGTCCACAAGGCTCTCCAGATGCGGATTGTCTCGAACATCCGGCGCCAAAAGACATATGCTGGACAGGATTTCGGCAAAGTAATCGGGATGCTCGGTACGAGATAGCCTCACCTCGGCGCTCTGATCCTGGTCAAGTTCCTGTCCATTCTCAAATAAGAAGCGCCGAACAATGCTATCGCCATCATCTTCAATGGACCAAATGCTGATCAAATCTGCATTTAGAAGATGATACACATCCGAACACAATGCCCGAAAAATGTCAGCTTCAGACAATCCCGGACCCCGCGATTTAATAATCTCGACAAGTTTTTGCACAGAGCATTAATCTCCAGTAACGTTACTCACCTTGCTGGCATCCCTAGAGGGCGTCTGCCCAATGCTAGCAATTTTTGGTTTAGTACCGTTAGTTGACGAAACTAACCGAAACAGACTGATAAGCAACCAGATTTTTAAATAAATATAACGCACTTAGGTTGATAATTTTGAATGTCAAAGACGACACTGGAAGTGTTTTTTAGACATCAACGCCTGCCGGAATTTATCGCAATAGTTGTAAGAGGTTCAAATGATTAACAATTCAGCAGTGCTAAAATTGGGCCTATTAGTCATTGCAATGTTTGGTCTCTCCAAGTTTAGCCAAGCATCCGAAACCAAAATATTGCGGTTTGACAAAATCATTGACGGAACCGGTATTGCACTTCAAGCCAAGGACATTGCAATTAGGAATGGCGTTATCATTTCGGTAGGCACTGACCTTGACCGTTCCATCAATGCAGAAGTTGTCGAATTTGATGGCCTGACAGCAATGCCAGGCATCATTGATGCCCATACACATATTACTTATGGGCTGCCATCAACACCTAAAGGGGATGCCTGGGCTGAACTCGGACAGGCAACCAGAGAGCAGCGCTACAGTGCGTCAATTCTAAACGCGATGCTGACCCTCCGCACCGGTGTAACGACTGTGCGGGACCTTAATGCCGATCAAAATCTCGATTTTGAGCTGAGGGATGCCATCAATTCTGGAGAAGTCATCGGGCCGCGCATTTTTGCCTCAGGTCCTGGAATTCATCCTTTCAACGATCCACCGCCTGAGGGTGTTGAAGAAGCGTCTGCTGATTTTTTGAGAATTGCTGCCCAGAAACGAATAGATGCGGGGGCTGACTGGATAAAGATATTTGGCACAACGGGAAGCGCCTCTGATCTCACAAGCAAAGCTTATTATTCACCAACCGCCATCGCGGCGGCTGCCGAAGCTGCAAAAGCAGCCGGCAAACGCATAACAGTTCATTCCTATGGCCCGGAAGCCGTTGATGCGGCCATCAAAGCGGGCGTTACTTCACTCGATCATCCAGTCGGAATAAGTGATACGCATATCGCCGCAATGCGCGAAAAAGGCATCATCTACGTGCCCACAGTTGATCACAATCGTTACTATGCACAACATGCCTCGGAGTATGGCTACACACCCATAATTCAGCAAAACCTGCATGCCTTTGTTGAACGCAACATAATGACTGTCAGGGCTGCCCACCAAGCCGGTGTAACTATTGCCATGGGGTCTGATGCCGTAATGTCCGGGTTTGGCGAAAACACATGCGAGCTAAAGGCATTTCTGGCGGCAGGTATGAGCAACGTTGAAGCAATCCAGTCGGCGACGATCAATGGCGCCAAACTGCTTGGCAAAGAACAGGAATTGGGCCGAATTGGCGAAGGCTTTGCAGCTGATATCATTGGCGTGCGCGGCGACCCAACAATAAACATTGATGCGATTATTTCGGGCGTGACAGTTGTTTTGAAAGACGGGTCAATAGTCGTTGATAACCGGGACAAAGCTGGTGCAATCAACAAGCCGGACTGCGGCGCCCTATATTAGTGACCTCAAAAGACGTGGTTGCATATTACCCGCACTGCATGCTGGGAAACTGTCACATTGCTATGTACAATGAAACCGTGGAGCGACCGCCTCAGGGGATCACGGTCTAACTAGGGATAGCCGACATGAACCAAAAACAACCACTTCAAGTCACTTTCATCGCCTCGCTTGCCATGCTCTTGGTGGCATGTGGAGAAAGCAACCAGACTCCCGAAGAACCGCCGGTTCGAGGGCTGCGAGTATTTGAAGTATCGGCACAAGCTGAAAGTATGGAACGTCGGTTCCCAAGCCTGGTTCAGCCAGCAGACGAAACGCCGCTTTCGTTCGAAATATCGGGACAACTGTCGACCGTCGACCTGGAAGTTGGACAGCGAATAGTTGCTGGCGACACACTTACACGAGTGGACGAAACAACCTTGCGCCTTGAATTGCAACAATCAAGAGCCTCGCTGGAACAAGCAGAAGCTACGCTGGAGAACTCCCGGACTGACTTCCAGCGCAAAGCTGCGCTTCTGGAAACTGGCAACGTCACGCAAGCTGCTTACGACACCTCTCAAACCAATCTGCGTAGCGCAGAATCGCAAGCAGATCAGGCCCTGCAGCAATATGCAATTTCCAATGAACGGCTCGAGAAAGCAGTTTTGCGCGCACCCTTTGACGGCATCATCTCCGAAGTGAACGTACGCTCCTTTTCAAATATTACTGCTGGACAAACGATTGTCTCTTTGTACAGCGAAAACGCCTTCGAGGTGGAGTTCAGTGTGCCTGCAACGGTCATCAATGAACTAAGCTTGGGCGATGTTACCGAAGTTGAAATCGCGGACTTGGCCGGACGCACCGTGAGTGGCCGCATTAAGGAACTGGGCTCTCGCGCCGGGCAAGTCTCTGCTTTTCCGGTGGTGGTTGCTCTCGAAGAAGAACTCCCTGGTTTGAAAGCAGGCATGTCTGCCGACGTCGCTGTCACTGTTGGCTTGGTTGAAGCAGACATTGGTTTTCTGGTGCCGTTGAATTGTTTTTCGCTCGCAAATTCCAAAACTCTTCAAGAGGGAGAAGCGATCCGCGAAGTAGGCGGACAAGCGGAAGTGTTTGTCTTCGATCCGGAAAGCTCAACCGTAAGTCGCCGCACGGTATACACAGCAGGCATTCGGGAAAATCTGGTTATTGTTGTGGGCGGCTTATCAAACGGCGAGCTGATTGCCTCCGCTGGGGTCTCATACTTGTCTGACGGTCAGAAAGTGCGCCGTCTTCCTGCCGCACGCTAGGGAGGCCAAAAATGACCTCTCTCACGGAACTGGGGCTCAACAAAGCCCGCTTCACCGTCCTGCTCATGATATCCTTGGTGATATCCGGCATTCTTCTCTATGTGGATTTTCCCAAGCGCGAAGACCCGGAAATCCTGATCCGCACAGCAATTGTTGATGCTCGATACCCGGGCATGACGCCAGAGCGTGTGGAAAATCTGATTGCGGAAAAAGTTGAGCGAAAAATCCGCGAAATCAAAGAAGTGGATGAAATCAATACCGTCTTAAAAACAGGCAGTATGCGCATATATGTCAACCTAAAGGACGAGGTGACCGACCTCGACCCCATTTGGCAAGAATTGCGTGACAAAATGGGCGATGTTGAGCGCGAAATGCCCGAAGGCACCCGTGGCCCATTTGTAAACACAGAATTTGGCGACGTTGCCATCACCACCATCGCCATGACAGCTGAAGGCTTTTCCTACCGCGAAATGGAAGTGACAGCAAAAGAGCTGCAGCGACAGCTCTATTCTGTGGACGGTGTATCCAAAGTGGAAATTTCCGGTGTTCAGGAAGAGCGCATTTGGCTTGAACTGGATACGCGCCGGTTCGGTACAATTGGCGGTCAACTTAACACGCTGATCAATGACCTTCAGACCCAGAATATCATTCTTCCTGCCGGGGAGCTGAATGCGGGTGGCAATGCTATTCTTCTTGAAGCAAGCGGCGACTTCAAAAGTGTCGAGGAAATCGAGAATATGCTGACGCAAATCGCCGTGTCTGGCGATTTTGTTCGGTTAAACGATATTGTCACAGTGAAACGCGGCTTCGTTTCACCAAAGGAACAGCCGGCCTTCTATAATGGCAGACCCGCCCTCGTTATATCTGTTCAAATGCAGCCTGCATTTGACGTTCAGGATGTCGGTAGAGATGTGTTCGCCAAAGTTCAGGAGTTCGAAGCAAACTCACCGATTGGTTATGCTTTCAGTTTTGCGACGTTCCAACCCGACGATGTGACCCGTGCCATTGCAGATGCCTTATCAAATGTAGGGCAGACATTCATTGTCGTTCTATTGGTGGTACTGGCGTTCCTGGGCATTCGTTCTGGTCTCGTGATCTCCTCAATTGTGCCATTTGCGGTGATGTTTACCTTGCTTGGCATGAGCTTGCTTGACATCGCGCTTGAGCAAATCTCCATCGCTGCGGTCATTATTTCGCTCGGCCTTCTGGTTGATAACGGCGTAGTAATCGTTGAAGACATCCTGCGCCGTATCGATGAAGGCTCAAGGCGTCATGACGCAGCGATGGCGGCAGGCAAACAGTTCGCTATGCCGCTGCTAATATCTTCATTGACAACGATATTTGCCTTCACACCGTTCTTCCTGCTGGTCGGTGCAGAAGGGGAATACGCCTTTTCACTTGGGTCTGTTGTTGCTCTCACTCTGATCGGGTCATGGATTTCGTCCATGTATTTTCTGCCGCTTATTGCGTCGAATTATCTCCGGCGCAGATCAGAGGACGGACCCAAGTCGGAAGAAGAAAAAGAGAATGCCCTTACCCGGACTTACGGCGCCATACTGCCGGGTGCGGTAAACCGAGCGGGCTGGGTGATTATCGGCAGCTACGCCCTGATTTTTGGAACAGTTCAACTGTTCGCCAATGTGCCAAACGAAATGTTCCCGACCAGTGACCGCGGCGAAGTGCTTATTTACATGGACCTGCCAAAAGGGTCCGATATCTCGGCGACTGAAGCGATAGCTGGCGAAGTTTCAAACTGGATTGGAGACATTGAGACAAACCCCGAAGTGCGGGATCATGTTCTTTATGTCGGCTCGGGCGGACCTCGCTTTTACCTGAGCCTCAACCCGGAAGACCCAGACCCGGCTACTGCCTTTTTTCTGGTCAACACGCACAGCTCTGAAGAAGCAGATCGCTTTTCCAACAGGGCCAAGCGGCACTTATTTGAAAATCAACCGGAAGGGCGATTCACGATCAAGCGTCTATCAATGGGCGCGAGCGAGTCTGGCCTGGTGAAGGTTGAGATTTCCGGCAGCAACCTGGAGCGCCTTTTGCAATTAGGCGGTGAAGTGCAACAGCTGTTTGCCACAGCGCCTGGCATTCAGGACAACAAGCATGACTGGGGCGAAAAGCTGGTCAAATTTGTAATCGATATTGACCAGGACAAAGCGCGTCGCTTGAACCTAAGCTCTCAAGACATGGCGCAGATATTGAGCGCTTATATCGATGGCTTCGAAATTTCAGAGTTCCGGGATGAAGACCAATCAATCCCCATCATGATGCGTTCTATTGAGCGGGACCGAAACAGTATTGGCGACTTGCTTGACATCATTCTGCCAGCCGGCGCGGGCAGTGACGACCTGACACCACTTGAGCAACTAGCGGTTCTCAAGCCTCAGCTTGAGAATTCGCAGATCAGGCGAAAAGATCAGGTTCGCACCATAACGATTACCGGCAAAAGCACAGAATTGCCTGCGGCAGCGTTATTGGCTCATATCCAACCGGGTCTGGATGCCCTTGAAATGCCAGACGACTTTAACGTTAATATTGGTGGCGAGCTCGAGGACGCCGCAGACATCTACGGTAAACTGGGGGCCGGTCTGCCATTTGCGTTTCTGTTAATGATTTTGGCTGTTGTGTTTCAATTCAACTCAATCCGGCGCATGGCTGTTATCTTCATGACGGTGCCACTTGCCCTTGTGGGCGTACCGATTGGGTTGTGGGTTACCGGTGAGCCAATGTCTTTCTTTGCAATGCTCGGCATCATTAGCCTTGCTGGCATCATCATTAATAATGCCATTGTGCTTGTTGATCAGATCGATATCGAAATGCAGGATGTTGGCATCACTGAAGCCATCACCAACGCTGGCATGAAACGGCTGCGGCCCATTCTGCTGACATCGATCACAACAGTTGTGGGACTAGCGCCGCTCTATTTCTTTGGTGGTGCGCTCTGGTCACCGTTGGCGGCCGTGATGATGTTTGGGCTGGCGTTTGCCTCAGCGTTAACACTGATATTTGTGCCCGCTGCCTATATGCTGTTTTTCAGGCGTACGGCAGCAGCCTAGGAGATCAGCGAAGCCAAAACCCGCCGCTTGCCAACAAACGAGCGGCGGCCATGCATCACCTGATAATTGTCCACAAGGGCCACGTCACCAGGCTGCCAGGGCAGGTCCACAATCAGGTCTTCTGCCATATCACAGACTTTTTGCATGGCATCAGCTGGCATTGGTGTGCCGTCCCCAAACGCAATTTTATGCACACCAGTGTGACTGATATCCGCCCAGCCAAGGAAAGCTGCTATCAACTGATTGAAAAACGCCTCGCGGCCGTTCGCTGATTTTTTGATGGCCGGCAAAGCAGGCGTGGTGGTGAGCAAACTACCGTCTTCTAACCATTGCCAGCTATAGCCCAGTTTTTGCAAACGGGCTTCGCCCTCTTCCTTGCTGTTCACACCAAGTGTGCTCTGCCAACCTCTGCCTTGCCCTGATTCCGGGTCGTCAATCGATGGCATGATCAAGCTGTATTTGACGAGCTTATCGCGGCAGTTTTCAACAAACTCAGGCATGGTCTCTTTCATGCGGTCGAGTAGAACATCTGACCGACACACAGGTGTCTCACCGCCTTCATCGGCAGCGATCTCACAGAAAAAATAGAGCTTGGACGGATAGAGCGGCGTTTGTGCCATTTCGTGGTGCAGGTAAATGCCCACTTCCGGCGGTGCTTCGTTGGCTGTGAATACACGCGGTGTTAGGTTGACCCGCACTGCGTTTGAAAGCGACTCTTTATAAGTAAAACCAGATTCGCCGAATGCCCCAATGAAGGCGTCAAAGTCTTCCGGAGACTTGAGCGGAAACCCTCTAAACAAAACCGTACCACTGTCAGAAAGAGCCTGAAACAGTCGGCTCTTTTCCGCCTTCACCCACTCAACAGCACTGCTGAGATCCAAATTATCATCACCATTCACAACGAGTGCTGGAAAAGGCCCATCAGCATACTGCTGTTGAAAATCCGCTTGTTTGTCCTGAATACTGGCGTTGCTCATGGTCTTTCTCTCAAATGGGCCGCGGGACTATTTTTCTGGCGGCAGGAAGTCTTCCAGGTCGTGTTCGTTAATCAGATCAGCAATCTCAACCGGTTGCTTAGTGGCAACAGACAGTTCCGCAGCAGCACCAACCAAAACCGCGAGCAGGCCTTCAGCGCAGTCAGCAGCATCAGTGTCTTTGCCGTCGATCAGATCCACAAAACGCGCGTGTTCAATATAGGTGGCGCCGCTGTGGCCACTGGTCTCGATTCGGTCAATGTAACGTGGTGAAATGCGGCGCGAGATGGCGTCTTCGCCGTGCAAAATATCCAGCCCCGTCTGCAGAACATCGTCCTGAAGCGTATTAATTTCCTCAAACGCTTTCAGACGGCCCTCATCGCCCATAACAATGAGCTCTTCATAAAAAGAAGGCGAAAACATATTCAGGGAAAAAGCGCCGGTCGCGCCGTTTTTATAGTCAACAGTGACGAAAGCATTGTCGAGGATGTCAGACTTTTTGCCATTCTTCTCAAAGTTGACAAAATTAACCGCTTGATTGCCAGTCGCAAAAACACGCGTGGGCCGCGCGCCCGCAAACATGGTCATCAAGTCAAAATAGTGACAGCATTTTTCAACCAATGTGCCGCCTGATTTTTCGGCAAATTTGTTCCACTGACCAACTTTATCGAGAAATGGCGGGCGATGTTCTGCCATCGAAACCGTTTTGACATCCCCAAGCACTTTTCGCCCCAGCACTTCTTTGATGGCTTCGGCGTATGTAGCTTTGTATCGATACTGCAGGCCCACCTGGATCGGCGCAACATAGTCCTTGGCAATTTTTGCGATTTCTCGTGCGTCTGCCAAATTCGGCGCCATGGGCTTTTCAAGCAGAATTGGCTTGCCCGACTGCACGGCTACTTTCAACACGTCTAAATGGGTGTGGTTTGGTGTGCAAATAATTAGGGCATCGGCTGCTGGGTCATTGCAGGCGGCTTCCAGTGTTGGGTATGTGACCAGCTGTCGGTCGGAATGCTCTTTGAAAATATGCTGCGCAACTGCCAAGCTTTTTGCACTGAGATCAAACAGGCCATGCACGATGGCGCGGCCTTCCAGTTCAGTGACCCGCATATGTTCCTGGCCTATCGTGCCCGTACCGATAACGTTGAAGCGATATTTGGCTGGGTCACCGGTGAACAGGTAACGATCTTCTTCTTCAACAAAGTCGAAGAAAGGTGCTTCCTCCATGTGACGAAGGCGCAGTTCTTTTTTCTTTGCCATGGTTGGACCCTGGTTGACACACCTACCGTCGATTCTTTCCAATTGACAGCGGTGTCTTTTCTCTCTCTGGCACAGTATGACCTGCTCGAAAAATGCTGCAAGTAAATTTGTGCAGATGAATCACTTCTTGCCCTAAAGCCCGACAATAAGTTGCTTTTTTTTTGCAAATGTTATCCAATGGCACTTGGGAAGATTAAGAAGTCGTAACTTTTATGTGCGTTTAGGCACCTTTAGTTATGTCTGGGGAGAAACCACCACCCTTGGCTTTGCGTCCACAAAGCCTGCAGCTCCCGTGCGTTTAGTTTTGAGTCTACAAAACATAATTTAAGCCGGAGGTTTATATGTCCACTTCAGTTCGGATCAAAATGACAGCGTTGTCAAGTGTGGCAGCGTTGGCCATGACGATACCCACTGCGGCCCAAGATGCTTCAGTGGATGAAGTATTTGAAGAGATTGTCGTAACGTCGCAAAAGCGCGAACAGCGCCTGAGTGAAGTGCCAATCGCAGTAAGCGTGCTGGGTTCAGCTGCCATCGAACGCAGCCAGGCGCCCAATATCGAATCACTACAAACGCTTATTCCTGCCGTAAGCTTCAGGAAAGGCACGACAAACGCCAACTCTGCAATCACAATTCGCGGTATCGGCACAATTTCATTCAGTGGCGCCGCCGAACCAAGCGTTTCCACCGTTGTTGACGGTGTTGTTCTGGCCCGTTCTGGCCAGGCATTCGCGGACCTGTATGACATTGACCGACTGGAAGTCCTGCGCGGACCGCAAGGCACCCTGTTTGGTAAAAACGCATCGGCTGGTGTGGTCAACATTGTGACCAAACGCCCCTCTTCTGAGTTTGAGGGTTATATTGATGCCATGTATGCCGAAGACAACGAGTGGCGGGTTCGCGGCCGCGTTGCAGGTCCGCTGACGGACACTGTCAACGCAAGCCTGACTGTCACCAAATCCGAATTTGGCGGCTATATCCGCAACGTGTTCAATAACCGAACTGTGAATGGCTATGACCGTTTTGGCGTGAGAGCGATGGTGGAATATCAGCCGTCCGACACGCTTTCGATCCTCGCAATTTATGAGCACTCGGAAACAGATGACGACTGCTGCGCCGACTTGGAAGTATTACCAAGCGGCCGAAATCCAGCATCCCCTGCTGCGCCCGACAGTAATGGCATTGTAAACGGCGTAGCCGACCTCGATCTGGGTCAGCGCCGGGTAGACCATGATTTCGAGACCACCACAATCGACAACACAGACGCCTGGTCGGTAGAGATTAACAAAGACTTCGAAAACATTACGCTCACGTCGATCACAGCCTACCGAAACTGGGTCAATACGGAGTTCCGTGAAGGCGACTTCACATCGATCGGCGGCACGTCCGACCAGCCCGTGTTTGGTGTACCATTCCAGCTTCATGATGATGGCACCCGGGAGTGGGATCAGTTCTCGCAAGAGATCCGGCTAGCAGGCCCCGAGGGCGAGCGCCTGTTCTACCAAGTGGGTCTCTATTACTTCAATCAGGACCAGGAAGCTGACTTTACGCGGAACGCCAGCTGTCAAAACAATGGCGGTCAAAACCAACCGATCCTGGATGCCAACCCTGGCCTGACCTGTAATGCCAATGACATTGTTGCAGCCACGGGCTTCTCAAGCGTTGATATCGAAAACTTCGCTCTCTTTGGGCAAGCCCACTATGAACTGATCGAAGACGAACTAACGCTGATAGTTGGTGCGCGCTATACCGATGACACCGTGTCCTTCAATCACCGCCGTGTGAGCCTGGACCCATTTGGGCGCCAAGGTGTTGGTGTTCGCCCTCAATTGCCAAACAGTCAATTCAGTGAGGCGTCTGGTGGTTTTGCCACTGACTTCAACAACGAGAGCTCAAACACAGACTTCTCCGTTCAAGCAGGCCTTCAGTATGACACGCAAGGCTCTGGCATCTTTTACGCAACCTATGCGCAAGGCTACAAAGGGCCAGCTTTCAACGTGTTCTACAACATGGGACGCAATGACGAATTGCCAATTGATGAAGAGTCTTCTGACAGCTTCGAAGTTGGCTACAAATACGCAGACTCAGACATCGTTGTAAACTTGGCTGCCTACTACACGGAAATCAGCGGCTTCCAGGCCAACAACTTCGATAACTCCACGGGTGTTACCATCACGCGCCTGACAAACGCAGGTGACGTGTCCACCAAAGGTATTGAACTGGATGTTCTCTGGAACCCAACGGCAAACTTCACTCTAACCGCATCGGCTGCGTTGAATGATGCCCAGATCGAAGAGTTCAACTGCCCGGTTGACCCACTTTCTGGTCAACCACCAGCCAACTGCTCGGATCGTTCTGGATTGGATCTGCTGTTCTCGCCTGACTTCAACTTCAACATCGGCGGCGAGTATGTCATTCCGGTGAACGACGACACAGAAGTTGTGTTGAACGCCAACTGGGCTCGTGTGGATGACCAAAATTCTCTGCTGCCGCGCACAGATGGAACGTTTGCACCAGTGAGCCTGCTGCCTGGTTACGACAAAGTGGATGCAAGCATCACCTTGTCAATGAATGACGGCCAGTATCTGATCACTGGCTTTGTGCGCAACCTGTTTGACGAAAGCTTTGTTACCACCTACAGCGGTGACAACTTCCGTTATCAGATTCCGCGCGATGCAGAGCGTTACTTTGGTGTGAACCTTCGGGCGAACTTCAACTAAGCAATTGCATGCACAATTGGATTTGAGCAACATTCAGGCGCATCACCAAGGTGGTGCGCCAATTCTGCTTAAGTAGATAAGCACAAATCTGGAGAGAGAATGTGCTGGGTTTTCTTGAGAAAATTGTCCATTGGCTCGGCAAGGTAAACGCCGCGGTCGCACGCGTCGGCTGCAATTTGGCAGCAGTTTTGTTAGCCGTCATGGTCACTATCGTACTGGCTCAGGTTTTCTACAGATACATCCTGAACGATGCTTTTGGCTGGAGTGAAGAAATCGCAAAAGTCATGATGGTCTGGGTGACTTTCCTGGTTAGCCCTTGGGCTTATCGATACGGCGCATTTGTCTCAGTAGACATGTTTATAGAACCGTTTGGTGAACGGTTTCGCCTTTGGCTCGGGTTGGCCATTAACCTGCTGGTCTTGTGGGCCCTTTATGTCTTTTTCATTGAGAGCCTCGACTTCTGGAACCGTGGCAGAGCAACCCTGGCCGCCACATTGCCGATAGAACTCGCGTGGTTTTATAGCATTGTGCCAATAGCATTTACTGGCCTTATGCTTGTCGGCATAGAGACCAACCTGCGTCACATATTGACCCTCATGGACAGAGGAAAATCTCATCTGATCCCTGAAGGGGGAGGCTGATATGTCGTTGGGTTACTTCTGGATTTTTGTTCTTTTGATGGTGATCGGCGCACCGGTCGTGTTTGCGCTGCTTATCGGCCCTGCCCTCAGCCTAACTCTTGATGGTCAACCGATGTATGTAAGGGCTCTCCTCAGCCGACTTTACAACGGCATGGATAGTTTTCCGCTTATGGCGGTTCCGTTTTTCATTTTGGCCGGCGAATTGATGAACTCCGGCGGCATTACACGCGCCATCGTGCGCTTCAGTGAAACGCTGATTGGCCATGTGCGCGGCGGTCTGGCACAGATCAATATATTGTCTTCCATCCTGTTTGCTGGCCTCTCTGGTTCTGCGGTCGCCGACACTTCGGCGCTAGGCAAAATGCTGGTGCCTGCGATGGAAGAAGCCGGATATTCGAAGCGGTTTTCCGCGGCGGTCACTGCCGCATCCTCCGTCATCGGGCCAATCATTCCCCCGTCCGGGATCATGATTATTTACGCCTTCATCATGAACGTATCCGTAGGTGGATTGTTCGCTGCGGGCATTGTGCCAGGCTTTCTAGTTGCCGTGGGGTTGATGTTGATGACAAGCCGGATCGCAAAAGCCCGTGACTATCCGGTTGCCAGCAGAAAAGCCACCTGGGGCGAGAGAGCTGACGCGTTCAAAAGCACCATTTTGGCGCTATTGACGCCGGTTATTCTACTTGGCGGTATTATTCTCGGCATATTTACCCCAACGGAAGCCGCCGCGGTTGCCGCCTTTTATGCGCTTGTTGTTGGTCTGTTTTTCATGCGGTCGCTGAACACACGGGACTTGCCACATATCTTCCGGTCCGTGGCGCAACAATCCGGCGTTATCCTTTTGCTGGTCGGCTCTGCGGTTACCTTCGCATGGATCATTACAGTTTCCGGCATGGCAGAGCAGTTGGCGACAGCACTGACCGGCATTACCGATAACATTCTCCTGCTTCTGTTTTTGGTGAATATCTTTTTGTTGATCGTCGGCATGTTCCTGGACGCGGGACCTGCGATCCTGATTTTGGGTCCAGTTCTGGGGCCGATATTCATTGGACTTGGTATTGAACCGCTCCATTTTGCGATCGTCATGTGCGTTAATGTAACGGTTGGTTTGGCGACACCGCCCATGGGTCTGGTACTATTTGTTGCCTCGTCAATTTCGGGGGAGAAAGTCGACCGTATTGCACAGGAAATGTTGCCGTTTCTGGCGGTTGAAATCGGGGTGATATTCCTGATCACCTATTTCCCGGCGATATCGCTGACAATCCCTCGATTGCTTGGCTTTTTGTGAGGACAAAATGAGCGAGACCGAACCACAAGCCGACGATTTTAGAACCAAAGTTATCCGGGTGTTTTTCTTTGCGCTGGTAACTATGTGTTTTGTTGGTCTTGCATCCAGCTTCGAGGGTCAGCGCGGCGAGGTAATCAAAGTCGCATTCTTGGGTTCTAAAGATGACGAAGACTATGCTGGCGCTTTGGCATTCAAAGAAACAGTTGAACGGGAAACCAGCGGCAAATTATCCGTCCAGATATTTCCTGCAGGCCAATTTTGCGGCAATGCCCGTGAATGCCTCGAAGCCCTGCAGTCAGGCACACTCGAAGTTTCCATGACAACTGCCGGCGGTGCTGGCAGTTTGTTTGGCGCAATCCAGGTACTTGACCTGCCCTACGCATTTAATGGTGACACCGTTGCTGAGTGTGTGATGGACGGATCTTTTTCTGGGCAGCTCCGCACAGCCATGCTTGAGGCTGGAACTGGCATACGCCTGGGAGTCATTTCCAACACCGGTGGTTGGCGAAATTTTGCAACAGTTGATACGCCAGTCAGGTCAGCTGAAGACCTTGCAGGATTAAAACTGAGAACCGTAACTGCCCCCATCCAGCAAGAAATGATGCGCCAACTCAACGCCAGTGCAACACCAATCGCTTGGTCAGAACTCTATTCAGCCCTGGCAACCAAGGTCGTGGAAGGCACCAAAAACAGCGTTCAAGATATTGTCGGCATGAAATTTCATGAACACATAAAACACCTGTCGTTGGATGGTCATGCATATATGGCGGCTATGTGGTGGCTCTCCGATAGCCGCTGGCAGCGTTTCTCCGCAGAGGAAAAGCAAGCGGTGATGAACGGTTTACGGGCGTTGCAGGCGGAAACACGCACCATAGTTAAAGCTGGGGAACAGGCCGCGCTCAAAGAATTTACAGATGCAGGCGGCACGGTTTATCAACTGACCGATGAGCAGCGACAGTCCTTCATCAATGCCACTGCTGGCATGCGGACTTGGTTTAGCAATCAGTACGGACCAGAATGGTTGCAATCTCTGGATCAGGCCGTGCAGGTTTGTTCTTCCTGACAAAGTACATGTTGCGCTTGATACGCCGGGCTGCTCGTGCATAGCATGCACCCCAGTTACCTGAAGCGCGAAGTGAAATCACCGAATGCCTTTTTTTAATAAGTCTTCTAAAGCTGACAGCGAACCCTCTGACCTGGACCGGGAAGTTGCGGAAGCATTTGTCGCTCTTGGACGCCGTGACAAAGATGCGCCAATTCCTGCCGGTCTTGCTAAAGAAACGCTGATATCGATGATGTTCCGCCATGCAGACATGCTGTCCGGAACCATGCAGTCGGCAGAATCAGCTATTTTGTATGAAATTGCCTCACATTTGGCTGGAGTGGGCAACGACTCGCTCACAAAAGGCAAGGATGCGGAAGACCTTCGCCAAACCGGGGCCGTTTTGCTTGCCGCTGGACGCCTGCAGTTGGCCCTTAAAGTCTATGAGCAATTGGTCCAGCAAGACCCCACGAGCCACGATGACCATACACGATTGGCGGCTCTGTACCGAAACGCCAATGGCGAGGACATGGCTCGAGACTTTCTCCAATCCTATTTTGCTAAAAATCCGGTCGAGCGAGAGTTTGCAGGTGACAGCCAACCTTCCAAGGGCGCAATACTTAGCGTTACTGGCTATGACAAAAGCATTTACAAAGTCGGCAAGCGAGGCGACGGCAGCTATAAGTGTTACCGCAGTGGCGGACATTTTATGCTTCGGTATCTGGTCGACATGCACGATTATGATGTCACCAGTTATGTTGTCGCGCGCGATAACCTCTCCAGAATTCAGCCAACAGGCAAACAAGACTTACTGCTGAACACCATCGCTGACCCGGACACTGAGCACGCCTCGCTCATCTCTCTCGAAAAGTATGTTGTTGGTCATCCGCCGGCCAGTCTGATCAATCATCCCACGGAGGTTCTCAAAACCACACGTGACGGGAATTATGACCGGCTTCATTCAATCGACGGCATCAGGTTCCCCAAAACCATGAGGTTTGCTTCCGCTAATGTTTCGTCGGATGAACTGGCCACCGCCATCGAAACAGAGGGCTTTGAATACCCCTTCATTGTGCGCCGCACGGGAACTCACACGGCTGTATCAACCAAGTTGATTGAACATAGGAGCGCGCTTGAGGCTTACATCACAGATGCCGACGGCGAAGAGCTTTATGTCATCGAATTCGTAGAAAACCGTTCGCCCGAAGGCCACTTCACCAAGATGCGGTTTTTCGCAATTGATGGCGCCCTTTACCCGGTGGTGCATCATATCGACGAAGTCTGGAATGTGCATGGCGGCAACCGCAAAACATTCATGGCCAATAACGAGTGGATGCTCGAAAAAGAACAGCAATTTATGAACGACCCGGCAAGCATACTTGGTGACCAAGTTTACGGCTTGCTGCAATCACTTCCCGCTATGATTGGACTGGACTTTTTCGGATTTGATTTCACCATTCTGCCAGATGACAACGTGCTGATTTTTGAACTGAACCCGGCAATGCGCCATAGCTTTGACCATGCTGACAATTTTTCTTACCTGGAGCCACACATGCAGGCGGTTAGTGACGCCTTCGCCAACATGGTCGACAGAAAGATCGCTCAAGCAAGGGGCTAAAGGGACGCAAGTGCTGCGAGCCCTCGCTCGAAAGTTTCATCGTCCGAGCATAAAATCATGCGCAGGCTCGAGGCACTTGTTGGCCCATACACAAAACCCGGAATAGCTGCCACCTTGTGGGTTTCCAGTAGCCAGTCTGCAACGGCTCTACCGGCACCCTCTGCGTTTTCTTGCCCTAACCTGGCAGCCAAATCGCTCACATCCGGGAAGGCAAACATGCTGCCCAGCGGCTTTCGCCTCCAAACAAAACCCTTTTCAGGTATCAGTGTTTCGATCAACTGGTTCGCCCTGCGACCAAGAAGGTCCGAAGTCTCATCCATCCACTTGTCGGCGCTTTCATCAGAGATGAGACGCAGGGCGATCCGTTCCGAAAGAATATTGACACCCAGATACATATAATCATGCAGTTTAGCGGCCAAATCGATAACTGGTGCTGGCGCGCACATCCAACCGATGCGCAGCCCGGGCACACCATATTTTTTTGAAAAACTGTTGATTAGTATCGAGCGATCATTGAGAGCAGACACAGCCCGCGCCGGCTTGTGAGGCCGCGCAAATGCCATACTGTCATAGACTTCATCATGAATGAGCCACAGGCCTTGTTTTTCAACAAAATCGCTCAGCCCAGCAAAATCCTTATCACTCAACACATAACCACTTGGGTTTTCCGGTGAGTTCACAATAAGCGCTTTGGCTTTGCCGTTTACTCCCCAGTCCGGTGCATTTTCATACTCATGCTCAGTGATTTGCCGCGAAACGCACTCAGGTTGACGCCCCAAGGTTTGTAAGGCCCTTGAATAGAGCATGTAGCTGGGGTCGGTGATCAACACGCGCTCACCAGGATCAGTGGTCACCAATGCCGCCAAACTGATGGCTTCAACACCACCGTGAGTGATCAAAATTTCACTGTCGGGGTCAACCTGTAGGCCATAGCGCCGGTCATAATAATGCGCGATCGCCGCACGCAATTCAGGCATACCCCGATTACTCTCGTAGCGCTTGCTGGCGTCCAAAAACGCGCCCCAGTTCAGGTCCATTTCCTCAATAGCCTGCTTGCTTGAACACGGCGGGCCAAATGCAGGTTCGCCGAAAGCCATGTTGATGACACCTGGAACACTTTTCGCTTTTTCCGCCATTGCTTTTGTGGCGTACCCGTCAAGGCTCAGCAGCTGCGGACTTAGTTCTGGCAGATTCACGCTCTTTCACTCCAAAGTGATGCAAATGCTTGCGACAAAACAACATTTGCGATGACAGACCGCGTGGGTCTGGGCTAAAAAGGGTTGTTGTCCCCAGTGGCAGTATGCTGATGAAAACTTCAAGTGCAACAGGTCGGTACCCGCATTGAGCCATAACCCAACACAACAAAATCTGAGCCCCGCCACAAAGCTGAGAGCCTTGCTTGAAAACAACGCGCTTGGCTTCATTATGGAAGCCCATAATGCCCTGTCGGCCAAGCTGGCCACAGACGCAGGCTTTGAAGCTTTGTGGGCGTCAAGCCTGACCCTTTCCGCGTCAATGGGACTTCGGGACGCCAATGAGCTCAGCTGGTCACAGGTTTTGGACCTTGTGGACCCCATGCTTGAATTCGTTGAAACACCCGTCCTTGTGGACGCTGACAGCGGTTACGGCGACTTTAATATCTTTGGCCGGTTTGTGCGGAAAGCTTCAGAACGCGGAGTCGCAGGCGTTTGCATTGAAGATAAAGCTTTTCCCAAAAGGAATTCCTTCGCAAACACCAGCCACGAACTCGCTGACATTGATGACTTTTGCGGCATGATACGGGCCGCGAAAGACCAACAGAATTCTGATGAGTTTTGCGTTGTTGCACGCACCGAAGCTTTTGTTGCGGGTGCGGGCCTCTCAGAGGCTCTCGAAAGAGCCAGCAACTATGAAGTGGCTGGGGCTGACGCGCTTTTTGTGCACTCCAAACAAAAAACCGCATTCGAAATTGAGTCATTCTGCCGAAGCTGGAACGGCAATATCCCGCTTGTGATAGCACCAACAACCTATGCTTCAACACCCACGGCCGATTTTGTGCGATTGGGTATTGCCGCAGTCATCTGGGCGAATCACGGGCTACGCGCCGCAATAAAAGCGATGCAGGACAGTTATCAACAGATTGCTGCCGAACGGTCAGTGGCTGGCTTGGAGGGCAACATTACATCAGTCAGCGAATTACTGGACATCACCGGTACGGAAGACCTCATTAAGAAGCAAGACGCATATCGTCCACCGATTAAGAAATCGGGGTCGTAAGCAGTGCTAAACGCTTCTGATTTTCTAGATGCGCTCGTAACAAATGATTTTTCTTTTTCTTCTGGTGTGCCCTGTTCATTCCTGAAAGGCCCCATGCAGCTCCTGGCCAACAATGGCAGCTATGTGGCGGCCAGCATAGAAGGCGAAGCAGCGGCAATTGCCGCCGGTGCTTGGCTGGCTGGAAAACATTCGGCCGTGTTCAGCCAAAACTCAGGACTCGGGAATTTGGTGAATCCGCTGACGTCGCTCAATCAGCCGTTTAAAATTCCGACACTTTTGGTGGTTGGTTGGCGCGCTGCACCCGGTGTCGAAGACGAACCCCAGCACAGACTGATGGGTAGCATAACCAAGGAAATGCTAGAGTTGATGGAAGTGGAAGTCGTCGAATTGTCCGCTAGTGAACCGGTGATGCGACAGCAGGTGAAAGAAGCCGCGACCGAGGTGAAAACACATCGTAAATCCGTTGCGCTTCTCGTCCGTCCAGACTGTTTTAGAGACGATCCTGAACAGCTTACTCGGCCATTACTGCCTCCGCGGCCACGCGGCATATTGCATTCTTTGATGGGGAACGAGGAGAAGCCGAGCCGCCACCAAGCCTTGGAGGCTTTTCAAGACATAGTCTCATCCGATGCCGCTGTGATTGCCACCACGGGTAAGTGTGGCAGAGAACTTTTCACGCTGAATGACCGCGACCAAAATTTCTACATGGTGGGCTCGATGGGCTCAGCAAGCGCCATAGGACTTGGAATTGCTTGTGCGCAACCATCAAGGCCTGTTTTTGTCCTAGACGGTGACGGGGCGGCACTGATGCGGCTCGGCACAATGTCGACGATCGGCCAACAAAGTCCAAAAAACCTGGTCCACATCATTTTGGACAATGGAGCACACGACTCGACAGGCGGCCAATCGACAGGTTCAGAATCAATAGACTTTCCGAATGTTGCGCTGGCCTGTGGTTACGCTGCGGCATGGCAATGCGGTGCAATTTCCTGTTTTGATAAAGCGCTCAAACAAGCCAGCAGCACAGAAGGACCAACTCTGGTTCACCTCACCATAAGACCAGGCTCAATTAAGAACCTCGGACGACCAACTGTGCTGCCCCATGAGGTTGCAGACAGGTTCCGGCAGTTTTTACTGAAAGCCTAAAACTTGTTCTTGCTCGATACTCTGTTGAGCAGCAAAACCGGCAATAGTCCAACAAGCACAATTGCAAGTGCCGCTGTTGAAGCCTCAGCAAGCCGCTCGTCGCTTGCCAAGCGATAGACACGTGTTGCCAGTGTTTCAAAATTAAATGGGCGCAATATTAGGGTTGCCGGCAACTCCCGCATCACATCAACAAATACGAGCAACATGGCGGCAGCCAAACTTGGACGCAAAAGCGGCATATGAATTTTGCGCACAACGCCGCTAGGTGATTCACCCAAACTCCGCGCTGCTGCGTCCATTGACGGCGAAATAGTCGCGAGCCCACCACTCACAGAGTTGAAGGACACGGTCAGAAAGCGAACAACATAGGCATAGACCAGCAAAACCGTGGTGCCACTCAGCACCAAACCGCCAGTCCAGCCAAAATTGTCCGCCATAAAACCCGTAAGCGCACGATCATAGTTACCAATAGGGCCGAGCAAGGCAATCGCAAGCATCAATCCTGGCAACGCATATCCAAGTGTTGATAGTCGAATGGCGACTTTTGTGGCTGGGCTTTCGCTCAGTCTTTGTGCATACGCAAGCAGTAGCGCTAAACCAGTTGCCACAATCGCTGCAACCACAGCAACGCTCACACTGTTAGTTAGAAAATCAATAAACCCTCGGCCTAGCAATTGGTCGCCACCTTCAAAAGTGTACGCCAGCAAACTAACCATCGGCACAATAAAGCCAATCGTTACGGGAGCAAAACAAAATGCCAAAGCACCCCACTTCGCCCAGCCCTGGAGCTGCATTGGTATGAATTTGCCGTGGGCAGTTCCACTATCGAACCGGCCACGCCGACCCAGGCTTTCAAACCCAATGAGTGCAATAACAAACACCAGCATGATCGCCGCCAGTTTCATGGCAGCCAGCTTCTCCCCCATGGCAATCCAGGTACGGAAAATGCCGGTACTGAATGTAGGGATTGCGAAATAATCGACGACGCCAAAATCAGCAAGTGTTTCCATCAAAACCAATGCCAAGCCGCCAGCAATCGCCGGCCGTGCGGCAGGAAGTGCTACTCGAACAAACGCAGAGAATGGCGAATGGCCCAATGTCCGCGCAGCCTCAAAATGCACACCAGCCCGCGTCGCAAATGCGTTGCGAGCCAGCAAGTAGATGTAGGGATACAGAACCAAACTTAGCAGAAGTGCTGCTCCCGGTAGACTTCGGATGGCTGGAAACCAGTACTGGCCAGCTTCCAGGCCAAAACTCGACCGGATCCAAGTTTGAACAGGTCCTGCGAAGTCCAAAAGGTCAGTGTATAAATAAGCCACCACATAAGCAGGGGCAGCGAGTGGCAAAACCAGGAGCCAACTCACTGTTTTTTTGCCCGGAAAATCGGTTGCCGCCACGAGCCACGCCGTTGGCACGCCCAGCAGGCAGGAAAACACGGCAACTAACGCCATCAAAGTAAGGGAGTTCCACACATATCCGCTTAACGTCGTTTCAAGCAAATGGTCCCATGCAGCGCCGCCCGGCACAAATAGATGGAATAGCAACACCCCAATTGGCAACACCATACCTGCTGCGACAAGCAAAGACGCAAAGGTCCATCCAGACAGGTCAGCTTTGCGCATTATCGTGTCCATGCTCGTCATAAAGGGTGCCTTGAGGACAGTTTAGTCCGCTATTGTTTGAACTCTGATTTCTGTTTATCAGATAACTCTGGCTTCGCAATCCATAGAAACCAGAGCCGCAATGTGATGAAAGGACCCTTGCATGGGTTTGGTGTTCCAAAATATATCGCACTCATATGGAGAGGGCCGCGTACTTGACGACGTTAGCCTAGAAGCGAATTCGGGCGAAATAACCTGTCTGCTGGGCCCTTCTGGTTGCGGAAAAACGACACTTTTGCGCCTTGCAGCCGGTCTCATGCCTCTTCAATCTGGGCAGATCAGCTTGGATGACTTGACCCTGGCAACTCAGCATCGATCGACACCGCCTGAGGAAAGGCCCGTGGGTCTTGTTTTTCAGGAAGGGGCCCTATTTCCTCACATGACGGTCGAAGAGAATATCGCTTTTGGCATCGCCGCGACCCCTGACAGCCAAGAGCGTGTTCAAAGCCTTTTGAAAACTATCGACCTCGTGGGGTATGAAAACCGCCACCCGCACTCTTTGTCAGGTGGTCAGCAGCAAAGGGTCGCTCTTGCCAGGGCGTTAGCACCTTCACCCAGCGTTCTTTTGCTCGATGAACCATTTGCCAATATTGACAGCCAATTACGCCAAGACCTGCGTGCCGAAACCCGTCAAACGCTGAAAGCAAGCGGCACAGCTGCAATACTGGTAACGCATGATCCCGATGAAGCGCTGGAAATGGCCGATCGCATTGCCATATTAGACAAAGGGAAAATTGTGCAGTTCGACACACCAAGAGAATTGCTCGACAATCCTATTACCATCGAAATCGCGACCCTTTTTACCCGAAGCAAAATTATGCTTGCCAAAGTAGACGGCAACCGTATGGTCACGAGCTTCGGTGAGTGGCCCATCGAATGCTTAAAAAATGCAGACTCCTTGCCAAAATCACCGCGGTTAGTTGTGCGTCAGAATGTCTTGCAAGTTGAACAAATGGAGGGCGCCAGCAACACCATCAAACTTGTGCGCCCGTCGCCGCATGGCCACCTGATTACCGTACAAGGTAGCGACAATTTTGAACTTGATGTTCAACTGGAAGACATATCTGGCCTTGCAGAAGGCATGCCCGTTGTCATTACGCCAAAAGAGGCATCAATTTTGGCTTTTTCCGCAACAGAATAACAATTGCAATTCCGTTGGTTTCTGATAATCATTCTTAACAAGGGCCGTGAATTCACTTTCCGGCAACTAACTATTATCGATTAAGCGAGGAAATCCCTGATGTTTCGAAACGCCCTTTTAGCCACCACCGGGGCTTTGGTACTGGCTGCGTGCAGCCAAAATGAGAACAATGCCGGCAACGAAAATGCCGAGTCAGCCAAAACGGAAATAGCTGGTGAAGTGAATGTTTATTCTTCCCGGCACTATGATACCGATTTGGCCCTGTATGATGAGTTCACTGCAGCAACGGGGATCAAGATCAACTTGATTGAGGCCGGTGCTGATGCCCTGATTGAACGCATCAAAAGCGAAGGTGAGTATAGCCCGGCTGATGTTCTGATTACCGTAGATGCGGGCCGTCTGTGGCGAGCCGAAGAAGCTGATATTCTGGATACCGTTTCTTCGGAAACGTTAAGCAGTCGCGTGCCAGCATACCTGCGCCACCCCGAAGGCCTTTGGTATGGCCTGTCTAAGCGAGCACGCGTCATTATTTATAACAAAGCGGCGGGCAAACCAGAGGTTTTGGATAATTACGCCGACCTTGCAGACCCCAGCAATTCTGGCAAAGTCTGCATTCGCTCCAGCTCAAATATCTACAACATTTCACTGATGGCGAGCATGGTCAGCCACTTGGGCGCCGAAGCCGCAGAAAACTGGGCCAAAGGCGTTGTTGCCAACTTTGCACGCGATCCGCAAAGCAATGACACGGGCCAAATCCAAGCTGTGGCAAGCGGCGAATGTGGAATAGCCGTCGTGAACACCTACTACCTGGCCCGATATGTCGCCTCAAATGACCCCGAGCTCAACGCCATTGCAGATTCAGTCGGTGTTGTGTTTCCGGATCAAGACGGGCGCGGTACGCACGTCAACATCAGCGGTGCAGGCGTTGTGAAAGGCGCGCCCAACCGGGAAAATGCCGTTAAATTCATCGAATATTTAACGGAAGACCAAGCGCAGAATTATTTTGCCAACGGCAATAATGAATACCCTGCCGTTCCCGGCGTCGCCCCTGCAGCTGCAGTCGTGACGCTCGGCTCCTTCAAGGAAGATGAATTGAACGCTTCTTTGCTGGGTCAAAATCAGGCTGAAGCCGTGCGTGTTTTCGACCGGGCGGGATGGCAATAAACCTTACAGTTTTCTGGTCAGTGTTTTGGCGCTGACCTACACCTCCGCCCACATGCGCAACAGATTTGAAATGCTCTTGTCGAGTGTAAGCAATTCAGCGGACTGACCCGGCAATTTACCAACCAATTCTGCGCGCAGGTTTTCCAAATCAAACAAAAGTTCGCGCTGGCTTGGGTCACGCACCATACTTTCAATCCAACCGACGCAGGCCAGGCGGGTACCGGATGTAACCGGGGCCACTTGATGGATACTGGATGACGGGTAAAGGACCATGTCCCCCGCTGCGGGCTTCAGTGACTGCACGGCGCCCGGCAGATCGATGGTAAGCTCACCACCTTCATATTCGTCTGGCTGTGACAAAAACAGGGTGAAGGAAATATCCGAGCGCAGCCGCGATCCTGCAGGCCCCATGATGGCATTGTCGGTATGAAATCCGTACCCACCAGCTGTTTCCGTTTTGCTGATCAGCAACCGGGAGAAGCGCTTTGGCCGGGCAGCAGCTTGCACCACGGGGTGGGCCTTTAAGATCGCCATCAAAGCATCATGAAGTTTTGCGCCTTTGCCAGAACGCAAGTCGGCCTGCTCGTTTTTTTTGGCCTTCTTTGCCCTGCCCCCAGCAGTTGTGCCTCCGTCCCTCCACGTGAGAGTTTTCAAGGAGTTCCGGGTATCTGTAAGTGTCTGGCTATCCAGGACTTCGGCGAGTGTAAGCAGCATGAATTACCTGTTGAGAATCGTTTGCAAGAACCTGGGTGCGATTGTATAAGCAATCAAAAGCATCTTCCAAGGGGATAAGCAAAAATGGAAACAAAATTTAAGCGCCTGAAGGGGCTGGGACTAACGGCGGCATTGCTGAGCACAACAGCGCTCGCAGCTTGCTCTGGCGAAAGCGGAGAAGGCGAGCACGGCGAAGGTGAAGGCGGCGAAGCTGTCGTTGAGCAAACCGTCGGCGAACGCGGCGAGTCTGGCGAAGGTGAGCGCGGAGAAGGCGAATCCGGTGAAGGTGAGCGCGGAGAATCCGGCGAAGGTGAAGGCGGTGAAGGCGAGTCTGGCGAAGGTGAGTCTGGCGAGGGCGAGTCTGGTGAAGGCGAACGCGGCGAAGGTGAGTCTGGCGAAGGTGAAGGCGGCGAAGGCGAGTCTGGCGAAGGTGAAGGCGGCGAAGGCGGCCATTCCATGGACACCCTTCCTGTTGAAAACCGCTTGGCCTTCATGACTGGCCATGTGAAAGCTGGCATTAGTCTTTACAGAGCCGGAGAGGCGTCTATGGGCGCACCACACTTGCTGCACCCAGTTTCTGAAACGCACCAAGCCGAGCGTGCCGGCTTGGATGCTCTGGGTTTTGATGCATCGTTGTTCGAAACTGTTTCTGCCGCACTAGATGCTGGTAAGCCCGCCGCAGAAATTGAGCCTCAGTTGCGCGCCGCTGAAGAAAACCTATCTATGGTCGCAGAGAAAGCAGGCGGCGATGCGGCAAGCGTCATCACTTACCTTATGGGTGTGATTGTTGAAGAATACACGATTGCCATTACTGATGGCGCTGTGACAGACCCTGGAGAGTATCAGGATGCATGGGGTTTCGCGCAAGTTGCCAAGGACCGTGCAGCCAGTTTGCCGGGCGATACGCGTGATGCAGTGATCGCAGAGATCGACGCACTGATTGCATTGTGGCCAGCGGCTCCAATCCCACCCGAAAGCCCTGCGCCTATTGCGCAAGTTGTTGCTCAAACCTCACGGGTTTTGCTGCGGCTTTAACGAGCATTGCATTGTAGACTGAGTGAAAGGGCCTGCATCTCGCGGGCCCTTTTTTATTCTTCGTCATCGTCATCGAGAAGAATTCGATGCGCATTGCCTTCCATATCATCAAACTGATCGTTCTTAAGTGCCCACATAAAAGCAATAAGACCAATAAGACCAAGCGTGAGAGCGATGGGGATTAGATACAGCAGGATGTCCATCTATTTGTCTCTCATCATATTGAGGCGGAACGAGTTCAGGATCACCACAAGCGACGAGCCCGACATCGCAATGGCGGCAACCAGTGGAGTCACATGGCCCATGATCGCAAGTGGGATAGCCACAATATTGTAAACCACAGCGAGGGCAAAATTTTGTTTCACCAGGGACATTGCCTTGCGCGCTGTCACGTAGCTTGAAGCAATGGGAGCGAGCTCATCGCCCTGAAAAACCACATCTGCCGTGTTTTGTGTAATATCCACCGCGCTGGCGGGTGAAATGGAGACATCCGCAAATGCCATCGCTGCCGCGTCATTGAGCCCATCGCCCGCCATCATCACCGAATGGCCTTTTGATTGAAGTGATTTGAGACGATCACATTTCTGAACCGGTGACACCTCGGCTGAAAATTCTTCAATACCAGCGTTAGCAGCAACTTGCCGTGCAACCGTTTTCCTGTCTCCTGACAACAGCTCAACATCAAGTCCGGCGTCTTTCAGGCTCGCAACCGCCTCTGCTGCATCGGGGCGCAATTGGTCGGCAAAAACAAACCGTTCCTTCGCAGCACCATCAACTGACAGCCATATTTCCAGTGCAGCGTCTTCAGCATCGCCTTCAATCCCGCACCATTTTCGGCTTCCAAGCCTGAGTTCACTGTCATCGAATTGTGCCGCCAATCCCTGTCCTTGGCTCTCAGCAACTTCCAGCTCAACCAGCGGTCCTTCAAAGGAATCGGCAAGCGCAACCGACAAGGGATGCTTGCTGTGGCTCGCCATTGAGGCCGCGAGTTCATAGAACTTCTGATCATGGTCACTTGATATCAGTGTCGGTCGACCCAGCGTCAGAGTGCCAGTTTTGTCAAACACCACTCTGTCAATGTGGGCCATTTTTTCGAGCGCGTCCCCAGACTTTAAAAGAATGCCTCGCTTCATCAAGCGCCCGCTCGCAAGCACCTGCACCACCGGTACTGCAAGGCCAAGCGCGCAGGGGCAGGTGATGATCAAAACCGTTACTGCATTCAGGAGCGACACCTGCCAAGGCGCCTGCATGATAAGCCACCAGCCCAGGAACGTGAGCGCGCCCATCGAATGAATAACCGGTGTGTAAAGCCGGGCCGCAGCGTCTGCGAGCCGAACATACTGGGACTGCCCCTGCTCTGCCACTTCCATCAGTTTCACGATTTCACTGAGCAGGCTTTTTTCGCTCGCTTTGGAAACCTGCACACGTATGGGAGCCGAAATATTGAGTGTGCCAGCAAAAACCTCACTGCCTTCGCCAATCGATTCTGGCACCGTTTCGCCCGTGATCAGCGACAAATCTGCACTCGACGCGCCGGAAACAACTACGCCGTCTGCAGGAATATTCTCGCCCATGGCCACGCGCACCATCATGCCTTCGCGCAGGTCTCGCATCGGCATCTGAACTGTCTTGCCAGCCTCTTCCACCGTCGCAAATCCCTGAAGGCGCCCCAAGAGCTGAACAGCGGACGTCCGCGCCTTACCTTTGGCACGTGCATCCAGATAGCGACCGATGAGCAAGAAAAACAGCAGCATAACAGCACTGTCAAAATAGACATGCTCGCCTTTGTTCATTGTCTCAAAAAGGCTCATGGCGGTGGCCAGGATCACAGCCAACGAGATGGGCACGTCCATATTGGTGTGCCGTTCCTTCAGCACCCCAAGCGCAGAACTAAAAAAGGGTTGGCCGGCATAAACAACAGTTGGCATAGCGATAAGCGCCGATATCCAGTGCATCAGCTCACGCGTTGCCATGCCCATGGTTTCCGTTGTGGAAGCCCATAACCCCATAGAGAGCAGCATCATGTTGGCAGCTGCAAAGCCGGAGACAGCAATCGCACGCAACAGGCGTTTTTCCTGATCGGTTTGAGGCGCCGCCTCATCGGTCAGCGCATGCAGTTTATAGCCCAGTTTCGTAACGGAACTGGCAAGGGCGTCAGCGCGTTCTTTTGGCCCATGCCAGCGAACTGTCATGCGTTCGGTTGACATGTTGACGCGCGCTTGGGAAACGCCTTCTCCTGCGGCAAGCGCATTTTCAATCAACCGAATACACGAGGCGCAGTGAATGCCCTCAACACCCAGTGTCAAGGAGTGCTCGTCATCACCCAGATCGTGGGCGAGCGCGGCAAAGCCAAATTGCTCTGACATTGCTTCGCTCGCACTGTGTGCCGCTTCGCAGCCACTGCAGCAAAAATCAGCACCCTCAGGGACCGCAGTGCCACAGTGCAGGCAGACACCTAGCGTACGATCAGACGTTGGCTGTGCTGATATTGCTGCTGATTCCATGTCACATACACTCGTACATCCCAAATACCATCAAGTGGAAAACTTACCTGAGCAGAATAGCTTCCGTCTTGCAGGCCCATGAGCGGCGTTTGGAAGTCTACACCACTTTGGGTCGGACGTGTAAACTCGGCAACAACCTCAGCCCCAACAATACCTTTGAGACCATCGGAAAGCGCGAAGTTGAAAGTGCCATTCTGGTCAAGAGAAGCAGAACTGGTCCAACCAAGATCAGCCTGGGCTTCAGCAGCTGCAACCGTTTCATTGTACTTCAGTCCTCGTTCATAAGCTTGATCTGTCACAACGCCGGTAAAAGTGCTGGTGGCGAGATACACAAATATGCCGTCCATGATCGCCAATCCGACGAAAAAGGCGACAAAATACCAGGGAATCCATTTATCCCGTTTGTCGAAAGTTGAAGTGGTCATCAAAGGCTCCCTAGCGCCTAGAACTCAGGAAAAGGCCTGAGTAAATTTCAGAAATCATCTCGTCACTGGATGTTGCCGTAAAAATTAATTTGGAACGGGCCGCACCGGGTTTTGGTGCGGTTACAAACACCCGGAAATGGCCGACACTATCTGCGTAAACCAGCAGTGCATCCGCACTTGGGTCGCCTGCTGCCTGCACTCGCAGGTTGGCCCCGTCAAGACCGTCCACTGTCAGGGAAAACACCATGTCTTCGTGGGTTTTGTTCAAGATGCGAATGTCATAGCCATTGCGGATTGTGCCATCCGATAAGGTGACATAAAGCGGGTTTCGGTCGTGCAACACATGCAGCTCAGAGGCGCTTCGATTAAGCAGGCCATACAGCATCACAAGCCCAACAATGGAGATTATGGAAACATACCAGAAAGTTCTGGGTCGAAGTATGTGCGAGCTCTCAGGTTTACCTGCAAGCCGTGCTTCCTGATTATTTGTGGTGTCATAGCGGATCAAGCCACGCGGGCGTTCCACTTTATCCATCACCCCGTTGCAGGCATCCACACACAGGCCGCAGGCGATGCATTCCATCTGCAAGCCGTCGCGTATGTCAATGCCGACCGGGCAAACCTGCACACACAAGGTGCAATCAACACAGTCCCCGCGGCCGTCCCAAGTGTCACCTTTTTTATGCTTGCCTCTTGGTTCACCGCGCACGTCGTCATAGCCAATGATCAGCGTATCTTTGTCAAACATTGCAGACTGGAAGCGCGAATAGGGACACATATACATGCACACCTGTTCACGCGCGAAACCTGCCATAAGATATGTGGAAAATGTGAGGGCGAGGATCCAGCCACCAACTGACCACGGCACATCAAAATGGATGATCTGCTCAAGCAGCGTCGGCGCATCATTAAAATAGAATACCCAGGCACCGCCCGTAAGCATGCCAATCACGATCCACAATGCGTGGGTGACCGACAGTTTCCAGAGTTTTTCGACAGACCATGGCCCATTCGCGAGCTTCATGCGCTTTGCCCGGTCACCCTGAACAATACGCTCCACCCAAACAAACAGGTCGGTCCAAACGGTTTGAGGACAGGTGTACCCACACCAAACACGCCCAGCGAGGCTGGTCACAAAAAACAGGGCAACGGCGGCAAGCACCAGAATGCCCGTGAGGTAATAAACCTCCTGCGGCCAAATCTCGATAAAGAAGAAATAGGCACGGCGTGCGGGCATATCGATCAGGATCGCCTGATCAGGTGCGTGTAAGCCGCGATCCCACCGCAGAAACGGCGCCAAATAGTAGATCGAAAGGGTCACGATCATCGCCACCCACTTAAGCTGGCGGTACTTACCCCAAACCCGTTTGGGGTAAGCCCTCTCCCGCTTTTCGAAAAACTTAATTGGTTCCGCCACATCACTCATAGCGTGTTACTCCGCTTCACCGCCGCCCAGCGAATGAACGTAAATCGCAAGCTGGCGGATCGTTTCCGCGTCCAGACGCGTGTCCCAGTTGGGCATCATGCCGTGCTTGGGCCGATTGATTTGGTTGATGAGCTCCGCGCGGGTGCCTCCATAGAACCAGATTGCATCCGCCAGATTTGGCGCGCCTTGGAACCGGTCGCCCGTGCCATTGTCTGCATGACAAAGGGCGCACTGTTCGTCATAGAGCAGCTTGCCGCGCGCTGGGAAATCGCCCCCTGCACTGAAACTCAGCGCATAGTCTGCGATGTCCGCGACTTCTTCCGCACTATAGATGTCTGCAAAAGCGGGCATTTCAGAAAAGCGCGTTTCATCATGATCAGCCCGGACGCCAAACTGAATAGTCTCGTGAATATCAGTGATCGTGCCGCCCCACAGCCAATCGTCGTCCAACAGGTTTGGGTAGCCAGGCGCACCGGTGCCACCCGTGCCGTGGCAGGTCGCACAATTGTCTTTGAATGCGGACGCACCGCCAGCGATGGCAAAAGCATAGAGGCCAGCGTCCGCCTGGATTTCTTCAAAGCTGGACGTTTCGAAGCGGCTAAGATACTGGGCCCTGCGCGCCATGATCTCGCCCTGGCTTTCTTCCAGTTCTTTGTATTGGGTCCAGCCCATGGTGCCGACGGTGCCGCCCCGCTCACCGTCACCGGAAAGCGTTGGCCAGGATGGGTAAACCACAGAGTATCCAATGCCCCAGATGATGGTGATGATCATAACGATCAGCCACCAGCGCGGTGCCGGGTTATTGAGCTCTTTGATACCGTCCCACTCGTGACCCGTGGTCTCAACGCCGGAGTGTTCGTCTTTTTCAATGTTGCTCATTGCTCGTCCCCTTCGAGAGGAATGTATCTGTGACCTTCAATTTCGTCCTTTTTCTTCGGGTTGAACGCCCAGTAAGCGATCCCGCAAAAAGCAGAGAAGAAGAAGAGGAGGCCGACCATGCCGGCATTGGTGTTGTCGGAGAGCCACTCAATCATCTGCCACTCCTTTGTGTGCCATCATGCTTATAGTCCTGCAGTTCAGCCATCGTGCCCAGCACCTGCAGGTAAGCGATCAACGCGTCCATTTCTGTGGTTGTTGATCGACCATCGAAGTTGCGTGCATTCACTTTGCTGTAGCGTTCCAAAAGGCCATCAATACCGGGGCTATCCGTGGCAGCTTGCGCCAGAGCATCCGCATAAGCATTGTCAATCTGTTCGTCGGTGTAAGGCACACCCACCATGCGAAGAGCCATCATATGGTCTGGAATATCATCAAGCGTGACTGTCTTTTCCACGAGGTGCGCGTACTTGGGCATAATGGATTCAGGCACCAGTGACTTCGGATCAATCATGTGCTGAAGATGCCAATCGTCAGAGTATTTGCCACCCACGCGCGCCAGGTCAGGTCCCGTCCGCTTGGAGCCCCACTGAAACGGGTGGTCGTACATGCTTTCTGCCGCCAGGGAGTAATGACCGTAGCGCTCTACTTCGTCCCTCAAGGGGCGGATTTGCTGGCTATGACAGCCATAGCAACCTTCACGCAGATAGACATTGTACCCGGCTAGCTCTAGCGGCGTGTATGGCCGAACGCCCTTTACTGGTTCAATGGTTGTTTCCAGCCTGAACAGCGGCACAATTTCAACGATGCCGCCGATCGAAATGGTGATCACCACAAAGATGAGCATCAGAATGGAGTTTTTCTCCAAAGCAGCGTGTTTGTTAAGCATGAGCCGCCTCCAGCTTGACCATGCCGGGCTCGCGCGCGGTGTCACCGCGCACAGTCCGGATGAGATTGTAGACCATGATCAGGCTACCAAGGAGGAACAGAATGCCGCCCAGTGCCCGGATCAGATAAGGAATAAATTTGGCCTGCACCGTTTCAACGAAGCTGTATTCCAGGAAACCCAGGGCGTCATATGACCGCCACATCAGGCCTTCCATGATGCCGGTTACCCACATGGATGCGATATAGAGTACGATGCCGATGGTCGCGATCCAAAGGTGCGTATTCACCAGCTTGAGCGAATAAAGGCCGTTACGCTTCCAAAGGATCGGCACCAAGTGATAGACGGCGCCAAAGCTGATGAAAGCGACCCAACCAAGGGCACCTGAGTGCACGTGACCAATGGTCCAATCAGTATAGTGGCTGAGGGCATTCACCTCTTTAATGGACATCAGCGGGCCTTCAAAGGTGCTCATGCCGTAGAATGCAAGCGAGATGATCATGAACTTTAGCACGGGGTCTTCGCGCAGTTTGTGCCACGCGCCTGAGAGCGTCATCATCCCGTTGATCATACCACCCCACGACGGCATCCACAGCATCACAGAGAAGGTCATGCCAAGCGTTTGTGCCCAATCTGGCAGTGCGGTGTAATGCAAGTGGTGGGGCCCCGCCCAAATATACATGAAAATGAGGGACCAGAAGTGCAGGATGGAGAGCCGATAACTGTAAACCGGCCGGTTTGCCCGCTTTGGCACAAAATAATACATGATGCCCAGGAAGCCTGCTGTCAGGAAGAAGCCCACCGCGTTGTGCGCATACCACCACTGGATCATGGCAGACTGCACACCACCCCAGAGCGGATAGCTCTTGCTGCTGAACAGCGACACGGGGATAGCTGCATTGTTCACCAGGTGCAGAACTGCGACCGTGACAATGAAACCAAGGAAGAACCAGTTGGCCACGTAAATATGTGGCTCTTTGCGGTTCTTCAGTGTCATCAGAAACACGATCAGGTACGCAACCCAAACGATCGTCAGCCAAAGGTCTGCGTACCACTCTGGTTCCGCATATTCTTTGGCCTGCGTTACACCGGTCACATATCCAAGAGCTGCAATTACGATGAAGAACTGGTAGCCCCAAAAGGTGAATTTGGACCAACCATCACCCCAAAGTCGTGTCCGGCAGGTGCGTTGAACCGCAAAATAACTGGTGGCAAACAGCGCGTTCCCGCCAAAGGCAAAAATCACAGCAGATGTATGCAGCGGACGCAGCCGCCCAAACGTCAGATATTCACCAACATTGAGCGCTGGAAACGCTAACTGCAGCGCCAAAACGACGCCAACAAGAAAGCCAACCACGCCCCAGAAAACGGTCGCGATCGTGAACCATTTCACGATCTCGTCGTTATAATTGGGTTTTTCAGCAAGCGATGTCATAGGCTTGTCCTCATGATAGTAATCCCCCTGCAATTGCGAGCAAACTCAGTCCGTTAAAGGCCATCGCGCCTTGGGCGATAACCCGAATGTTTGCGGACCATTTGCGCGCAAAAAATTGGCCCAGCGCCGCCCCAAAGGTGAGCGCCGGAATGGTGGCGAGGCCAAAGCTCGCCATGGCAAAAAAGCCGGTGAATGGGTCGCCTGACGCTGCTGCAGCAAAAAGCGCAGCGCCAACGAGCCCACATGGTAGAAATCCAAGAACCAGTCCAAGTGCGAAGCGATGTACCGGCGACTGCCCGGCGAAAAAAGGCCGCGCAATTTGGCCAAGAGTGGTGCCGATACGGCCAACGCCCGAAGTGGCAGAATCCAAACCAAAAGAGCGAATTGAAACCGCACTTGCCAAAAACAAAATGGCTGCGGTTCCCATCATCACAGCAGCTGCGATAGTGAAGAGCGCCTTGTCTGCAAACAGGCTCGTAAATGATGCCACCAAGGCGCCTAACACTGCATAAGTGATGATGCGGCCAAGGTGGTACGGCAACAAAGCCACATTTTTCAGCCGACCAAACACCGTAGCTTGCGACCTTGAAGAAGCCGTTTGTGCAAATGCAAACGGCCCGCACATGCCAACGCAGTGGGTTACACTTCCCAATAGGCCACCCATAAACAGCGTGATCATCAATCCACTGTTTTGGGTTAATGCTGCCTGGCAATTTGCTAGAAAATATTCCACTAAACCTTGGCTCTAGTTCTTTGTGTCTAGGGCCTAGATATCTGTTTCATCAAAGCGCGTGCTTGACGAAAGTCAAAAGGCTGCTTGGGGTGCGACAGCTTGTCCTTATTTTCGGGATAGTATTAGTCTGTAAGCGACTGGGCCGCAGTTTCACCAGCCAATTTTCCTAGTGTAACAGCAGTGCAAATTCCCATTCCGGGCAGATAACCCCAAACAGAAGGACCTGAGACACTGCGTGCAGCACCGCCACCTGCATAAAGGTTCGGGAACGCAGTGCCATCACGGCGAACAACCCGGGCTTGGCTATCTACGCACAGGCCACCTTGCGTATGGAACAAGGCGCCCGTCACTTTTATGGCGTAATAGGGTGGTTCAAGTTTTTTGGTGCCGGCAAAATCTCTTCCAAATGGGTCTTGCCGCGAACCATCCTTAAAGTCTTGCAGGTCTGACATGGTTTGCACCAGTGCACCTGCCGGCACTTTTATCTGCTCTGCTAGGCCTTCCCATGTGTTGGCGTTTTTACAGAGGTTCAGCTTCACCGCGTCGCGGTATTCTTCAAACCTGTCTGCGGCTTCAGTGTGCAGCGCTTCATCAGTGACGATCCAAATTTCGCCGTCCGGTTGCTCCAGGATTGTTAGCGCCTGGCCGGAAATATCATGCATTTCATTTTCAAAACGCTCGCCGTTTTTGTTGATTTGCGCGCCGCCACCGATGAGAAGTGTGTGAGGGATTACAAGATTGCCGGGGCTGCTGAGGGACCCCAAAGCCTGGTATGCGCCCAAATCGTCATAGGCCGCATCAAGCGCCTGCCCCCACAACAGCGCGTCGCCTTCGTTCCCCTCATGGCCATAATACTGCGCGCCCTTCAGTTCCGGCATATGTGTTGCGATTAGCTCTTCATTGGCGCCGTAACCACAAGTCGCCAGAATAAGCTGTTGGGCACCAAAGCGTTCTTCCCCATCAGGGGTTTTGACCACTACGCCGAGTACACGGTCGCCTTCCCCAACAATCAGATCTTCAACCTTTGACTGGGTCAGAATGTCTACACCCTCACGCTCAGCCGCGGACAACAGCATACCCATCAACACCTCGCCCGATCGGCCGGGCGGCGCGTGCAGGCGCAAATTGCTATGACCCAGACCGGCCCACTGGACCTCTACCTCGAGATCGAAACCCAGCTCTTCTGTTAGCCAATCAAGCGTGGGGCCTGCATTGTCAGCGATAGTCCGCGCGAGCGCTGGGTCCGTCTGGCCCTTGGTGATCGTCATGATGTCTTCGAAAAAAGTATCTGCGGCGTCGTTAATATCCGCGCGCGCCTGTGCTTTGGTACCAGCGCCACAAATGCCCCCATAGGACATGGCTGTCGAGCCTGCTGGATGCGGGTCGCGCTCAAGTACCACAACATCTGCGCCCTGACGCCGCGCCGCGATGGCAGCCGTTAATCCACAAGCACCGCCGCCTATCACAACAACAGGAACGGTGTACTCTGGTTCAAAGTCAGGATCGCGAATGATTCCCATGGCTGGCTCTTGGACTAACAGGCATTTCGTCAATTTCACTTGATAGAAAGCTTTCTGTCAAGTTATATTGACTTCTGAAAAGTGGGGAAGTTTATGTCAGACCAAGAAGACAGATTGGATCGACTAAGCCGCGCATGGGCGAAAAACCGAACGGACATGGATATCACGCCATGGCAGGTGTGGGGCCGTATCACCCGCATAAACGACATCTTCCTTGCCCGCCTGAGCAAACTTTTGAACCAGCACGGCCTCAATTACACTGAACTGCAAACGCTGGGCGCCCTCATCGTCGGCGGCCCCCCTTATGAAGCCAAACCAAACGCCATTTCGCGCCATAACCTGCTCACGTCGGGCGGCATGACCAATGTACTCACGCGCATGGAGAAAAAAGGCCTGATAAGCAGACGCAAAGATGACAATGATCGCCGCAGTGTCATCGTTTCTGTAACGCAACAAGGCTTGGATGCTTTCGAAGCTGTTATCGTTAAAGAAAACCAGATTGAGCATCGGCTTCTTGATGGTATTGGCAAAGAAGATCGTGAAACGGTTGCTACTGTCCTTCGGCAAATCCTTCTGAACATTGACGACGAGGACTGACAGAATGACCCAATCCTCTTCATTGCCGAACAATTTGCGCGCATTTCTTGAATTCGCGTTAGGGGAAACAACTGCGCAAGCGTCAGACCAAACTTACAAAACCGCATCCAGATTTTTGGCTGATACATTGGGATGCTCGCTTGCAGGCAGCGGATCAGCGACCAACAAAGCCCTTCAAGCCGCCTTTGACAGAAACCGGGCCGGTTACTCTATTCCCGGGCGCGAACGTCGACAAAACAAAGAGTGCTCAGCACTTCTAACTTCGCACGCCATCCATTGTCTGGAATGGGACGCTGTTCATGAACCAGCCGTTGTTCACGCCATGTCGGTGACGACAGGTGCGTTATGGGCTGAACTGCAAGACAACTCACTTGCCACCGGTCGTGACCTTCTGGAGTGCATTATCGTTGGTGTTGAAATCGCATCTAGATTAGGGGTGGCAAGCGAAAGTGCATTACGATTTTTCAGGCCAGCCACTGCTGGGTTACTTGGAGCGGCCGCAGCCATCTGTCGTATGCGCCAATTAAAAATTGACGTTGCGGCAGATGCTATGGGCCTTGCCTACAGTCAGGTTCAGGGCACGATGCAGGCCCATTTGGAAGGCACTTCAGCACTTGCCATACAAGTCGCTCTATCAGCACGTGCAGCCCTAAATGCATGTGACATGGCAGAGGCAGGCCTTACTGGCCCCCATGATATTCTTTCAGGTCCATTCGGCTATTTCACTTTGATTGAGGAGGGCGGCAACCCCGATAGCCTCGGCGAAGGATTTGGCGATACGTTTGCGATTGATGAGCTGTCCATCAAACCTTACCCAACAGGCCGTGCAAGCCATGGCGTGCTGTCAGTTTTGATGAAGCACATGAACTCTGGCATCGTTACCAAAAACAATTTTGCGCGTCTAACGGCGGAAGTGCCCCCGCTTATCCATCGTCTTGTTGGGAGACCCTATAAACCCGGCATGACGGAAGCGTACGCAAGGCTATGTTTGCCGTATCTGGTGGGATTGGCGCTGGAGGACGGCAGCATTAACCCAAAGCGCTTTTCGGCAGTGGATTTCGCTGATGTTGCAGTCACGGCGCACACAGATAAAGTCGAGGTCGTTGTCGACAATAACCCAGACCTGAACGCACTTGCACCACAGCGTGTGTCCATCGAACTTACAGACGGCCGAATAATTTCTGAGGCCGTTCCCGCAACGCTCGGGTCACCGGCCAATCCGCTCACAGAAACAGAGTTGAAGCAAAAATTCCTGCTCGCTGCATCGTTGAGCCACATCGAAATAGCAAACACCAGTCAGATTTTTGACAACCTATTGAACCTATCAGACGCACCCATTGCCTTCGACGTTTTGAAGCAACTGGTACCTGAGCAAAACTAGCCAGAAAGGACGCCACCATGACCACTATCGTTGTTCTCTTTAATCTGAAAGACGGAACCGACCGAAGCGCATACGAAGCCTGGGCCAAAGAGACAGACCTCAAAACAGTGCGGAGTCTCGCGTCCATCAGCAGCTTCAACGTTTTTCGCGCGAACGGTCTGTTGGGTACAGAAGACCCCAGCCCATTCGAGTACGTGGAAATCATTGATGTGGCCGATATGGCCAAATTTGGTGAGGAAGTTGGCACCGATGTCATGCAAAAAGTGGCTGGTGAATTTCAGGGGTTTGCCGACAACCCCATGTTCATTCTGACAGACAATATCGAAAGCTAAGAAGATGGCAAAAACACTGGAAAGCAAGGTCGCGATTGTCACGGGTTCGGGCCGCCGCAAGGGCCTTGGGGAAGGCATCCTGAAAGCATTTGCGGCTGAAGGCGCAAAACTGGTTGTTACTGACCTGGGTGCGCCCGCCGAACATATGGCAGCTGGTGACATTGGTACAACGTCCGAAATGGAAGAAATTGCTGCTGACCTGCGCGGCATGGGCGCCGAAGTGTTAACTGTTGCGGCGGACATTCGTGATGACGCACAAGTTCAAACCTTGATCAACAAAACGGTCGAGCATTTCGGCAAACTGGATATTCTCGTTAACAATGCTGGCATTGGCTACATCATGAAACCCATGTTTGAGCTGGCTGCAGACGAATGGGATGCGGTTCTCGACGTCAACCTGAAGGGCGCATTTCTCTGCAGCAAGTACGCCGCCATGGCCATGAGAGACCATGGGGGCCGCATTATCAATATTGCTAGCCAGGCCGCTAAAACAGGCTTTCCGCATATGGCGCCTTATACAGCGTCCAAGCACGGGATGGTCGGCCTGACGCGCTCGAATGCCGTTGAACTGGGCGGCTTCGGTATCACTGTAAACGCCGTCTGCCCCAACCATGTCACAACCGGGCTGGGTGCCAAGCAAAATGACTATTTCTCAAAGCTTCTTGGTTTTGACAGTGTGGATGATTATCTCGCAAACATGAAACGCAGCAATCCAATGGGGCGGCCTGGCCTCGCCTCAGACACTGCCGCGGCCTGTGTATTCCTTGCCTCTGAAGCCGCGAATTATATCACCGGCGAAGCATTGAATGTTTCAGGCGGTGAGGAGGTTCACTAGAGCCTTATTCGACATAATGCTGGTGGCCAGACGTCTATCGATAGAGGAAACCTATCGATAAACTTGGCCACCTGTCCTTTCAACCAACGCACGATCAACTCTATTATTTTTTTAAGAACTCGAAAAAAGCGTAATTTCGCATGACATTTGTCATGGTTGGCCAAAGGGCCATTTTACTATTCAAATCACAAATCAAGTGACCGAGTAGAGATATGACAAAAACATCCTCCTCCCTACCGCCAGCGTGGCACCATGTTGAACAGCACGATATGTTCCCTGAGCATGATCATGATGATGTAGCTCGCTTCAATTTTATCGCTTCCATGAACAAATACCTGTCGCAGACGTTGGGTGCGGGCAATGAGCTTAGCTATGAAAAGCGTGTGTTACCTGCCCTGCAAAAAGAGTTGCGCCGGGAACCGCGCTCGCGCCATGAAATCCGCGAAGCCATGAACCGTGACCCCTATCACCGGATCTGGAGCGCGGCCAAGCGCAACACTATGGAACAGCGCCAGCAAATCAGCCGTTCAATTGTGTTACCACAAGCTGACGCGCTGGCTGAAAAGGCAGCAGACCTTATTGAAGCCGCTGGCAACTTGGAACTGGACCCTGCGCTGGAAATTCCGCCTTACATCAAAAGCGTGGATCATCACTGCATGCCAGGCAGTTATCATACCGAACTGGTTGATGACGACGTGTCAGCAGGGGCCAATTATGACATGGGGATGTTTGCCACCACGGGCGGTGCAATGGGCAAACTAACCGACATGGCAGGTTGTGCCGTTGTTGACTGGTTGCGCGACGAGTATCCGAATTTCAAGCCCAAGCGCATTCTCGATATCGGCTGCACAATCGGTCACACAGTGCTGCCGATTGCTGCTGCTTTCCCAGAGGCTGAGGTGATCGCCATTGATGTTGCGGCACCCGTGCTGCGCTATGCGGCTGCGCGGGCGGCGGCGCTCGGCATCAACAATGTACGCTTTGTTCAGGCAAGCGGAGAGGACCTGTCGCGCTTTGACGACGAAAGCTTTGACATGGTCTACACATCTATGTTCCTGCATGAGACCTCCAACAGCGCGATTTCAATCATTATGAACCAAATTTACCGCGTGCTCGCTCCGTCTGGTCTGTCGCTACACCTTGAGCAGCCCAGCTACACAGATGAAATGCCGCTCTATGAGCAGTTCATCCGCGACTGGGACGCCCACAATAATAATGAACCATTTTGGTCTCGGCTTCATGACACCAGCATTCACGGCGAGATGCAGGCGAGTGGCTTCGCCGCTAGCGACCTGTTCGTTGCCAAAGTCGCGTCAGCAAGTGTGACCGAAGGCCCAGAAGATCACGGACGCGGTGCGGCTTGGCACGCATATGGCGCAATCAAAGGTGAATAGTATGTCTGAAGAGTTGAACCACCTGGTCAACAAGAACGCGCAAGGCCGCAGGCCGCAGTTTTTGAACACAAAAACCGAAGAACACCTTCTCTCAATGACAATGGCGCTTATGCAGGAGCTTGCGGTCACAAGGGAGCGGCTTGATACGCTTGAACGTGTGCTGGAAGCGAAGGGCAACCTGACGACAGAAGAACTCAAAAGCTATCGCCCTGACGAGACGGCAGAATCTGAGCGCCAGGAAGCGCAGCGCCGCTTGATCGCAACTGTCATGCGTTCAATTGAGCAGGAAAAACACGCGCTTGAGGATTTGGCGGCTCCTGAAGTCAGTCAGTTGCATGTTGTGTCAGACGACGAAAAGGTCGCCTAAACTGCGCCCCTCTGCGCGGCAGCATTAGAAGTTGCCGCGCACACTAAACGTTACGCGGTAGCCGAAATTCTGATCCCTGAACTCGCGGAACAGCAAGGGGTTGATGCCGCGCAAGCCGTCAAACACTCGGCGGTTTCTAATACGGCCGTTAACGAAAGCATTGCCAAATTCAAGACGGAAACGGAGTCCGCCAAACCTTGTGATTTCGGCAAAAATATCCAGGTCAATCTGACGCTGATTTGTGTCAAGTTCATCCACACCAAAGAAGGGTACGTTGCTGCCAACCACCAACACCCCGCCCCACGAAAACTTTGACTGCGGAAAGTCCTGCCGAAACTGGGTCTCCACCTCCCAATTGCGCAGGTCGGTTAGGCGCCTGTCCAGGCCAGTGACCGGGTCAGACACATTGGTGTCTTGTACGAAACCCGAGAAATCCACCCTGCCCCCGCGCAAAATGGGTGACAAAGGCAAAGTGCCCTCAAACTCAACGCCTGTGCGGGTTGCACTGCCGATGTTGCCGATAGATTCGCGGCCGTTCGCCGCGGGTAAGACGTCAACCAGATCACTGATTTCCTCATGGAATCCGGTAAGTGTCAGGCTTCCCAAGTCCCCAAAACGCCATTCAGACGCCAAACTGAAACGCCAGCGCGTGTCAGGGCTAAGTTCCGGATTTCCCGCCAAAATCTCGTCATCGCCCAGGTCGGTTGAGCTGGCAAAGTCGCCAAAATTCAACTGACCGATCAATCGTTCGATGCGGGCACGGACCTGAAGCCGCGAAGAGGGTGAATAACTTGCCGCCAATGAGGGCTTGAAAAAGTTGAAGGTCCGGGAGTTTGGGTTGTCGCCCGTCTGGCGAATGGTTGATGTTTCTGCCGCCAGCGTGGTGTCCAAGACAAGCTGCCCAAGTGTCCAGCTGTCTGAAAGCGTGAAGTCACCGCGCGTTTCCTTGATGCTGGTCTCTCCGCCTGCAACAACAATCGGCACAAGCTCGCCGCCCGGCGTGTCGGCAAGGGCCAGCGACAAATTGCTGTCGAGCTTGTTGACCGCATACTCACCAGAGAGCTCGATGATATGATTGCGCCAGCCTGAATAATCAGTCTCAAGCCTAGCAATCGTCTCAGTTTCCAGTGTTTCCAGATTGCTATCGGTTAGCCTACCGACTGTCTCCTCGGTTGGTCCGCGGGACAGGTCACCGCCGTTTCCCTCGTCTTCGCGGCGGTAAAGGCCAACGACTTTGGTTGACCAGTTTTTGCCAAACTGGCGCTCAATATCGGCTCCCAGCTCGAGTTCTTTCTCGTCTTCGTCGAGGCCTTGCAGCAAAAAGAATGGGGCCGGGTCACCGGTTGGCAGACGTTCAGAAATCTCGCCACCATCCCGGCGACGGTCACTGTAGGCGGCGTTGAAGCCAACCTTATAGTCCCCAAGGCGGGCCTGACCATTGGCCGAGACTTTCCATTCCCAGCCAGACTCTTCGTATTCCTCGTCGCGCAGCTCCAGCAATTCGTCATTGGGTCCAAGGACTTGTTCAACGCTTTCAAATTGGAAAATACCGCGTTCAACTTCGGCGCCAAAAGTAATGTCCAGTTTGTCAGACGACTGAGACACGGAAACGACAGAAAACGGATAGAATCCTACGTCGATGGAGCGTGTGTTGGTGCCAACTTCATAGGTAACAGAGCGTCTTTGACCGCGCACAAGGATGACATTCACCGCAACACTTTGGCCGCGAAGATCAAGACCACCTGCCTGCCCGCGGATCAGTTGCACTTCCATAACGGCGCCTGCTGGCAGGCGACTTAATATGTCAGAAGCGGTTTCAGATTTTGCCGACGGGCGCTCACTGTTGATAAGCACATTGCCAGCTGCACCCGCAAACCCACGTGACCGATCACCCTCATCGATCTGGAAACCAGGCGTGTTTGTCACCACATCAAGCGCCGTAATGGGGGAATATTTGTCAAAAAAAGTACGAGGATAAGTGATAATGCAATCACTTCCCTCACATTCGGGGGATTGCGGCGGGGGTACCGCTTCTTGCGCAGATAGCCAAGATGGAGTCGCCGCGAGTGCAGTTGCGGTCAAAAATAGTGCGCGCTTCATAAAAAGTATCGACCCTCGAAAGTTGCGCGCACCATATGCGATCAGGTGCCTTCTCGCAACTTTCGCTTAGTTTCGCCCGCGACCGGTTTGTACTATCCAAATGCAAAGCTGGTTTGCCTCTTTGTCCAATGGTTCTATAATAAAACCAACTAACAGGAGGTTACCGTGAAGCAAAAAAGTTTTGCCGATATGCGCTGTTCGATAGCGCGGTCCTTGGAAGTGATTGGGCCTTGGTGGAGCTTTTTGATTATTCGGGACGCCTTTATGGGGGTAACCCGATTTAAGGATTTTGAGCGATCGCTCGGCATCGCCAAAAACACGCTGTCAAACCGGCTGAAGCTTTTAGTCGAGAACGGGCTGCTGGATAAAGTCACCGACCCAGGTGGCTCGAAATACGCGGCATACCACCTAACCGAAAAAGGCCGTGACCTGTTTCCTGTGTTAGTGGCTATCACTCAGTGGGGGGACAAATGGGCCGTTCATGAAGACGGGCCCAGCTTTGAAATCATCGACAAGAGAACCGATCAGAGCATCCCGCCCCTCGCGCTGCTTGGCGGCGACGGTAAGCCATTACCGGAAGACGAGATTGGCGTGAAAAGAGCCTCCAATTAACCGCCTCTCCTACCATTTTTCCTTAAAAGGTCTTAGCTCAACCTCATGAGACCAGGCGTTTCTTGGTTGCACATGCGTTGCCCAAAAAGCGTCGGCAATAGACGTAGGTGAAAGCGCCCCGTCCTGGCCCATTTGATCGAGATAATCCGGGTAATTTTCGCGTACTCGGTCACCATCAATAACGCCGTCAATAATGAAGTGCGCGACATGAATACCCTGTGGCCCAAACTCACGCGCGAGCGATTGCAACAGGTTTCTCAGCGCCCCTTTGGCAGAAGCAAAGTGCGCAAAGTTGGGTTTGCCACGAAGCGAGCCAGAGGCTCCAGTGAAAAACAAACTGCCTTCACCTTGCGTTTTCAAAAGCGGCACCGCCCGCTGGGCGGTGAGAAAGGCACCGAAACAGGCAACCCGCCAAAAGTCTTCAAACAAGTCCGCAGTCAACTGTTCAAAAGGAATGATCGCATTGTTGCCTGCGTTATATAATACGGCGGCAATGGGGCCCATGCTCTCTGCTTTTGCAAACAAAGCGTCCTGGTCCTCAGCACTTGTCACATCAACCTGCATCGCCTCAATTGAGGCGCCATCAGCAGCCAAAGCATCCGCGGCAGCCTGCACTTTTTCGATAGAGCGGCCAGTAAAAAGAACATGATGGCCTTCTCGTGCAAACCGTGCCGCCAGCGCACCGCCAACACCGTTAACAGGACCGCCGCCCAAGATAATCACAGTACCTTTCATTTCGCCGCCTCTGCTGCCAAACGCTGTGCATGGGCTTCCAACCATGCCGCTTCTTCACCGGGTTCTGGGAAAACGTCACCACCTTCCATCACCCAACTGGCGGGCACGTCCATCAGTTGCATGCCAATGTCAGCGATGCCAAGGCCCGTGTGCCGTGCAATTGAACCACACATGCCACGAATTATCTCGTCTTTTTGCGCACTGTTGCGTCCCGCGCGAATGTTCCCTTGCAAATAGGCCTGATTGTTATCGAGGGGCGGCGCCTCAGCTTCCTCCAAAAAGAAAACATGCACAAACTCGGCGGGAGCATCGGTGGCTTTGCAGTGAATATCGGTTATGTCCCGCGCAATTTTCGCCTTCGCTTCGACAGGTACAGACCCAGTTTTCATGTTGCACAAATAAAGGGGCATGCCCAGATCCTCCTAATTAAGCGGGTCGCTGACAGCAGCGACAATTTCATTGATGGAGCATCCGGTGTTTTCCATCCAGAAATCACAGATCTTCTCCATAATTTCTACACGTTCTTCCTGTGTCAAACTACGGTTTGCTTCCATCCTCACCAATGACGCCTTTGAAGGTTGCGCGCCTGAAAACCCGTTACCGGATTGCACTTCCACCCAGCGGATGGCCGGTTCAACACCAAAAGCTGACTGACATATATCTGCCATACCCTTTTCAAGCGTTTCAAATGTCGAGGATGCAATCTGCCCCTCCTGAACAAATGATAATACCGGTATCATTGGCGCCTCCACTGCTTTGATCTCAACAGCCTCAATATATCAATGGTTTTATTATTAGACCACTTTAAACTTTTGCATACGCAGTATGCAGAGTTGCCTGGCCACTTCGATCTTCCTTCAGCCAGCTCCCGCCACACGGCTGTATTCAACTGAAGAACCGCCTGCTAAAGTGCTTTTCCAACTAGAAAGCGGGGGACTATGAAGAACAAAAAGCTTGTCTTTTGGGCGCGCATTGCTGCGGTTTTCGTGACATTCACAAGCATCTATATTTTTGCCCCCTGGGAAGCTGCCCTTCATTACCTGAAACCACTACCTGACACGCTGCAGGAAGAAGTGGCAGATGCTGCGGATCAGCATATTGCTGGTATCATTGTCTATGCACAACAAGGCGACAAACCGCCGGAAACATATGCAAGTGGTTGGCATAACCGGGCAGAAAAAATCCCCGCTTTTGCAAATGCACTATTTAAAATCGCCAGTATCGCCAAGCTTTATGATGCCGCTGCAGTGGCACAGCTGACGGCGGATGGAGTGCTGTCCTTGGACACCACGCTTGCTTCTTATATGCCCGAGCTGGTTGGCAGGATCGAGCATGCTGAAACAATAACACTTCGTATGATGGTTCAGCACCAAAGTGGCATTCCTAATTTTACCGACCAGCCCGAGTTTAACTGGGGCGAAGCAAATCTGGATGTTTTGGAAATTGCGCTCGATAAACCGGCATTGTTCGAGCCGGGTACGGACTGGTCTTACTCAAACACAAATTATCTGTTGCTGCAGCGGATCATGACCCGTGTGCTCGGTTACAACTACACCCAATTCATCAGAGAGGAAATGCTGGCTCCATTGGGCCTCTCCGACACATACTTCTCAGTGAATGAAGTGCCTGAGCAAAGCCGACTGATGAGCGGCTATTATGTTGGTTACGAGGAAGACTTAAAGGGACTGGATCAAGGATATGTGGCGAGCGCGGCCGATGTTGGGCAATTCGTGCGGGCGCTGAATAATGGTTCTCTTTTCAGCGGCAGCGCCGCACAGATTTACTCATCCCTGTACGAGTTTGGCCATGACGGCTGGGTGCTTGGGTACCTCAGCAAAGCCTGGTACCAGCCTGATATTGATACAGTTGTTGTGCAGTTCGTGAACACCAACGGCGATCACACGGTGATGTTGAACGATGTCATCTATAGCCGCGTGGTAGATATCCTGAGAGCCACTGAAGCTGACTAGGCATAGAACGCATGAGGGCTTACTCCCGCCAAAGTGAACCCACTAGGGTCAAACTGACCAGAGGCCCCTCCGTCAATAATCTGATTGGCTCTGACCGCTCACATTAATTCCCTTTGAAGTCCGGCATGCGTTTTTCAAGGAACGCCGAAACACCCTCCTCAAAATCCTCGGACAATGCTGTCAGCAGATACTGGTCACTTTCCATGTATGTGGCAGCATAGTTATTGGCAGCAGTTGCAGCGTTCACGGCGTGCTTGGTCATGCGGATGGGCAGGGGTGGCAGTTTTGACAGGTTCGCTGCCCACGTCTGGGCTGTGTCATGCGTTGTGCCATCAGGCACCACCTCATCAGCACAACCCCACGTCTCAAGCTGATTGGCTTTCAGTTTTTCGCCAAACATCACCATGCGTTTGGTACGCGACGGACCGATCATGGCAACCAACCGTGGGACAGTGTGCCAGCTCATGTTAATGCCGAGCGGCACTTCCGGCAAACTCATGTAAGCGCTTTCGCCCATAATGCGAAAATCGCAGGCGACAGCTAGTGCGGCAGCCCCGCCAATGCAGTGCCCCTCAATTGCGGTGATGGTCACACAGGGAAGCTCTTCCCATGCTTTGCACATATTGGGGCCCACATTCGCCTCTTTCCTCAGTTCCATCAGCTTTGGGCGCTTTTCGCCCGCTGAAGCCTTGGCGTTTTTCTCTTCAAAAATCGATAGATCAGCCCCCGCTGAGAAGAAGGTGTCTGCACCACGAAGAATGATGGCATGCGTCTCATTGTCATCACGGTGAGCAAGCGCAAAATCTGTGAGTTCCCGCATCAGCTCAAGGCTGAGGCTGTTGCGCTGTTCCTCACGGCTTATGCGAACCGTTATGACTCCATCACAGTTGGTGACATTCAGACAATTGTATTCCGTCATATCTGAGAAACTCCTTCTGCTAGCTTTTTTTTCGAAGCCAACCAAACCATAAGCATTTCCTACGCAAAAAAACAGTAACCGTTCCCGATTGCTTCAACAGTTTAGGAAGTGCCACAAAGCAAACTAAAGTTTGGTCATTGTTATACAATTACCCATTGTGGCGGCGCCCCATATTGTTATGCTCCTCGACGGACAAGTCACAATGAACGGGGTAAGGGCATGAAACGTCTCGTCACTTCTGCATTATTTGCATCATTGCTTTTTGCGGGCGCCGCACAAAGCCAGTCAGGGGACTCTGAAAAAGCTGAAGTCTTCAGCAGTAAAACTTTCTCAGCCATGAAAATGCGCAATATAGGACCAGCCTACATGTCTGGCCGGATTGCAGACATTGCCGTGGACCAGACCGATCCATCCACATGGTATGTGGCCGTTGGGTCTGGCGGCGTGTGGAAGACCGAAAACAATGGCACCACCTGGGCACCCATTTTTGATGACCAGGCAGTGTATTCAACTGGTGATGTCACCATCGCACCAAGCAACCCAAACATCATTTGGGTTGGCACCGGTGAAAACAATGGTGGCCGGCACATCAGTTTTGGTGACGGCGTTTACAAGTCGCTCGACGGCGGCAAAACCTGGAAAAATATGGGCCTTGGTGAAACAGAGCATGTCTCCGACATCATTATTCACCCAACGAACCCGGACGTTGTTTGGGTCGCAGCTCAAGGCCCTCTTTGGACAGGCGGCGGTGAGCGCGGCCTTTATAAAACCACTGACGGCGGCGAAACCTGGAACCTGGTTCTGGAAACGGCTGATGAATGGACCGGTGTAACATCGCTGGTTGCTGACCCCCGCAATCCGGACCGCCTGTATGCGGCAACCTGGTCGCGCCAACGCACCATTGGGGCATACGTAGGCACGGGCCCCGGTGCTGGCATCTTCACGACCGAAGACGGCGGTGAAACTTGGACAGAGCTGAAAACTGGCTTGCCAACAGGCAATATGGGTAAAATCGGCCTCGCGATTTCACCGATGCAGCCCGATGTTGTCTATGCCGGCATCGAAATTGATAACCGCGAAGGCGGCGTGTACCGCTCGACAAACCGCGGTGCCAGCTGGGCCAAAATGTCTGACGAAGTGGGCGGCGGCACTGGCCCTCATTATTACCAGGAACTGTATGCAGATCAGCATCAGTTCGACCGCATCTATATGATGAGCAACTATAGTAAAGTTTCTGACGATGGCGGTAAAACCTGGGGCCCGCTTGGCAACGACAAAAAGCATGTGGACGACCACGCCATGGCGTTCCACCCCACGGACCCGGACTTTGTGCTCGTGGGCTCTGATGGCGGCGTATATATGTCCCATGACCGCATGAAAAACTGGCAGTTCATCTCGAACCTGCCTGTTTCGCAGTTCTATAAAGTGGCCGCGGATGACGCCAAACCGTTTTATTTCGTTTATGGCGGCACGCAGGACAACTCCACGCAGGGTGGCCCCTCGCGCACAGATAACGAGCAAGGCATCAAAAATAGTGAATGGTTCCTGACCCTGTTTGCAGATGGTCACCAACCGGCAACTGAACCGGGCAACCCCGACATCATGTATTCGCAGTGGCAGCAGGGCAACCTGGCGCGCCATGACCGGAAAACCGGCGAAGTGACTTACATCCGGCCGCAGCCACGGCCGGGTGAACCTGCGGAGCGCTACAATTGGGATGCGCCGATCAATGTGTCAGCCCATGACTCTGCCCGCATTTATCACGCGTCGCAGCGGGTTTGGCGTTCGGACGACCGCGGCGATAGTTGGACACCGATTTCACCGGACCTGACCAAGGACGGCAACCGCATGCTCGATCCGATGATGGGTCGTACCTGGTCGGTGGAAGCGGGCTGGGACCTGCTCGCCATGTCCAATTTCCACACCATCGCCAACTTCGCTGAAAGCCCCGTAGACGAGAATGTGCTGTGGGCCGGCACAGACGACGGCCTTATTCAGGTAACAACTGATGGCGGCCAGAACTGGAACGCGATTGAGCTTGATGACATTCGCGGTATTCCAGAGACAGCTTACGTCAACGATATCCGGGCTGACCTCTTTGACCGTGAAACCGTTTATGTGGCGCTCGATAACCACAAATATGGCGATTACAAACCTTACCTGATCAAGTCGACCAATCTTGGTCGGTCCTGGACCTCGCTGGCTGACGATCTGCCAGAGAAGCACTTGGTATGGCGCATTGTGCAAGATCATGTGAACAAAGACTTGATGTTTATCGGGACTGAGTTTGGCCTCTTCTTCACCGTCGACGGTGGCGACAAATGGGTTGAGCTTGAGGGTGGCATGCCAACCATCTCTACCCGTGACGTGGTCATTCAACGCGATGAAGGCGACCTGGTTGCTGGCACGTTTGGGCGCGGTATCTATATTCTGGATGATTATAGCCCGCTGCGCTCGCTGGATGAAGACGCGTTTGAGCGGGACGCGCTGTTGATGGCACCCGGTCGCCCTGTTAAATGGTACCGCGAAAGCGGCCTGCATTCTGATAGTGATGGCGACTCTGCTTATGCAGCCGAAAACCCACCGCACGGCGCGACGCTGACCTACTATTTGAAGGACAGCCTGCAGACCGCCAAAGACCGGCGCCAAGCCGCGGACAAAGAAATCATCGATGATGGTGATTTCCCCACATACCCAAGCTGGGAGTCGATCGAAGCGGAAAACGAGGAAGCCAAGCCCGCTGTTTACCTGGAAATCCGCGACGCCTCAGGCGCCTTCGTGAACCGGGTTGCTGCCAAAGCGAAGAAAGGCCTGCACCGCGTGACGTGGGACATGACACATGCCTCAACGGGTGCTGTGACAACTGCGAATGACGCGAGCGGCATGATGGCTGTACCGGGCACTTACTCGGCAACGCTAATGAAGCGTGAAGGTGGCACTGTGTCTCAGCTTGCACAACCAGTGAGTTTTGAACTGGCTGCCATTCGCGAGGGTGCACTTCCGGGTGTCGACCATGCGACCCGTGCCGCGTTTAAAGGCGAGGTCAGCGCTGCGATGAAACAAGCGTCTGCAACAAGGGCAAGCCTGCGCAAGCTTCGTGAAGAGTTAGGCCTGCTGCGCACGGCACTTGATCGCACACCAGCTGACACAGCGGCACTGGAAGCAACGTACGAGAGCATCCGCAGTGAGATGGAAACGCTGGTGAACGAGCTTACTGGCCTGCGGTCCCGTCAGGGTATGGGCGCAACACCCGCAACCGTGATGAGCCGTTTGCAGTATGCGTCTTCTGCTGACTGGGGCTCGTATGGCCCAACGCAGCAGCACCGTGAGCAATTTGGCTATGCCATGGAAGGTCTGGACGACATCACTGCCCGCACCGCAGCTTTGGTGGAAGGCCGTATGCAAGAGTTCCGGGCAGCGCTCGCAGAAGCTGGCGCACCCTGGACACCGGGTGCCGCCATTCCTGGCACCAACTAAGTTTCTAAAGAATTCGTACGCGGGCTTTGGCCCGCGTGCCCTGTCCCAAGCCTAATCGATCTGGTGAACAATATTCCCTGCCACATAAGTGGCAGATATCAGCCGGTCATCCCCCAAAATCATGCAAGCGAACAGGCTGGATTCAAGCGAACCCGATAGCTGTTGCCGATGCTCCAAGATCGGCGTAGCGCGCGGGTTGACGACGATGATATCAGCGTATTTGCCAACGGCAAGACTGCCCGTCTCATCGTCTATGCGCAGTATCTGTGCATTAGCGAGTGTTGCCAGATAGTAAGCCTCAAAAGCCGGTAGTGCATATCCCTTGAGCATGGCCACTTTATAGGCTTCCGCCATGGTTGCGAGCATGCTGTAGCTGGTGCCAGCACCAATATCAGTTGCCAATCCAACGGCAATGGGCCGCGCCGCCTTTTTGGTGGCAGGCAAATCAAACAGCCCGGAGCCTAAGAAGTTGTTGGATGTGGGGCAGTGAATGATCGACGCACCAGCATCGTGAATGCGCTGATACTCTCGCTCGCTCAAGTGAATGCCGTGGGCGAAGATGCTGCGGTCCGTCAGCAGGCCAAACCGGGCATACACATCTGTGTAATCCTGCGCATCCGGGAACAGTTCCTCTACGGTCGCGATCTCACCTGGGCTTTCAGACAGGTGCGTCTGCATCAATACGGATGGGTTTGCCTTAAGAAGCTCACCTGCAAACCTTAGCTGCTCTTCCGTGGACGTTACAGCAAACCGCGGGGTGACCGCATAGCGGGCGCGCCCCTTTTTGTGCCAATTGTCGATCAGGCTCTGGCTTTGCGCGTAACTTTCTTCTGGTGTATCCGTCAGACCCTCTGGCGCCATGCGGTCCATCATGGTTTTGCCGCTGACCATGGCCATGTTGAATTCGCTCGCTGCTTCAAACAGGGCGTCGACAGAAACACTGTGCACTGTCGCAAAGGTGAGCGCCGACGTGGTGCCGTTTCTGAAGAGTTCGCGCAGAAATACGGTGGCGGCTCGCTGAGCAAAGGCTTCGTCGCCATACTGTATTTCTTCAGGGAAGGTATATTTGGACAGCCATTCCATGAGCGACTTACCCGGTGCCGCTGGCATGCGGTACTGGGGGAAATGTACATGAGCATCAATAAAGCCTGCCATCAGATACTGGCCCTGATAATCGTGGCGCTCGGCATTCTCATACTGTTCGGGCAGCTCGCCCGCCGCGCCGATCCAGGCGATGCGCCCGTCTGCGTTCACGGCGATGGCACCTTTTTCAATGTGCAGGACATCTTGCTCCGACACCTGACCACTGGTCGGCGAGCCGGTAAAGCCCACAACAGTACCAGTCAGTACCTTGGCTGCGTTTTTGTATGTCGCGGTATCAGACATTAAGCGATTCTCGTTTCATCAAAAGCTCTGTTGTGACGGAAACTGCAATAGAGGCTGGGTCTTTGCCCGCAATTCCTTCAAATCCGATCGGGCACCGAAGGCGCGCAATCAAGTCCTCAAGACATCCTAGTTTTTTCAAGCGGCTGCGAAAACGCTTGCCTTTGGTTTCAGACCCGATCACGCCAACGTATGAAAATCTGTCCTGTGTCAGCGCCTCATTGCACAGAGCAAAATCCAGATCATGGCTGTGCGTCATGATCAACACCATGGCGCCAGATGGTGCTGCGGCCAGAGAGGCCTCAGGCTTTTCTTCAGCCAAACACCGAAAATTTGATGGCACATGGGCTGGAAACATATCCGCGCGCTGATCGAACCAACTGACACGAAACGGCAGCGGTGCAAGCGAGAGCATCAGTGCCTTCGCCACATGACCTGCCCCATACAAATATAACTGGGAAAGCTGATCGCCGAATGCTTCAAGATATTGACCATCGCCAATATCTGTGACCCTGTCCGCGCTCGCCTCACCAGAGATTGTGCGTTTGACGCGTCCATCTGTCAGAGATGTGGCGGTCGAAAACACGCCCTTTTCTTCTGCCTTTGATAACAGCGCAACATCATGGACCTGCTCAATATCAAACGCCTCAATCAACACCTCTACCGAGCCACCACAACACTGGCCAAGGCTTGGACCAAGCGCGAATTTTTGCAGCTCGTAGCCATCTGTTTTGTCAGATAGCATTTTCTGAGCCGTTTTCAGGCAATCCCACTCCAATGTCCCGCCGCCAATGGTGCCTTTGAAGCTGCCATTTGGTGCAACGACCATGCGCGCACCTGCTTCGCGCGGAACGGAGCCCTTAACGGCGAGCACCGATACCATCGCTGCTGAACCATATTCGGCCAGAAACGCGCTTAGTGTTGACCAGGTTTTCAAACGCGCCTCTCCTCGCGAAGAGCGGTGATTGCCTTAAGGATTGCTTCCGGGGTGGCCGGTGCATTGAGCGGTGGCAGCGTCTTGGTGCCAGGTTTTGCCATGCTGGCAATAGCGTCAAAAATCGCTGAATAGACCGAAATCGCAAGCATTACGGGGGGTTCACCCACTGCCTTGGACTTATGGATAGTGTCAGCCTGATTGCCTTCAGATGGCATGAGCTCAACCCGGAAATCCTCCGGCAAATCGAACGCCGTCGGAATTTTGTATGTGGACGGCGCATGCGTGCGCAAGATGCCTTTGTCGTCATACACAAGCTCTTCAGTCGTCAACCAGCCCATGCCCTGAACGAACCCGCCTTCGATCTGACCAATGTCGATGGCGTCGTTTAGCGAACGCCCGACGTCATGCAGAATGTCTACGCGGTCCACCTTCATCTCGCCCGTGAGCGTATCAATAGTCACTTCACTGCAGGCAGCTCCGTATGCAAAATACAGGAAAGGCTGGCCCGTTGCAGTTTCGCGTTCCCAAGTAATATTTGGGGTTGCGTAATAGCCAGTGGATGAGAGCGAAACCCGCTCCAGCACCGAGAGCCGCGCCAGCTCGGAAAAGGCGACTTTGCTTTCACCCGCCTGAACATGGTTTTTCGCAAAGACAACCTCGGCTGTCTGGCATTGATAAAGCCGCGCCGCGAGCTCTGCCATTCGGTCTCGAATGGTTGTCGCGGCAATCGATGCCGCCATACCATTCAGGTCCGTGCCCGACGATGCGGCCGTCGGTGACGCATTGGGCACCTTGTCCGTGCGTGTGGACGTGATCTTGACCCGGTCAATATCAACGCCAAAAACGTCCGCCACAATCTGCGCGACTTTGATATAGAGGCCCTGGCCCATTTCCGTGCCGCCATGGTTGATTTGCACAGACCCATCGGCAAATACATTCACCAAGGCACCAGCCTGGTTTAGATGCTTGAGCGTGAAAGATATGCCGAATTTTACGGGCGTTAACGCGATGCCTTTGCGCAAATACGGATTGGCTTTGTTAAATGCGCGAACTTGCTCACGCCGCGCGCGATAGTCGCTGGTTTTCTCAAGTCGCTCAATCACATCCGGCAGGATGTTATCTGTCACCTGCATCCCATACGGGGTTATGTCGCGACCTTCGCCATAAAAGTTGGCCTTGCGGACATCGAGCGGGTCTTTGCCAAGGTGAAATGCGATAGCGTCCATCATGCGCTCAGCGAACAGCATACCTTGCGGGCCACCGAAGCCCCTGAAGGCCGTATTTGAAACCGTATGGGTGCGAATGCGTTCAGAATGGATGCGCACATGGGGGTAATAGTATGAGCTGTCCGCATGGAACATGGCACGGTCGACAACACCCGTTGAAAGGTCAGCTGAGTTGCCACAACGCGCAGCCAAATTTACATCAACCGCCTGCAATACACCATCGTCAGAGAACCCGGCTTTCCAGGTCACGTCAAAGTCGTGGCGCTTGCCGGTGAGGCGCATGTCGTCATCACGGTCGAGCCGCAGTTTCGCCGGTTTCCCGGTTTTATGGGCGGCCAATGCGGCAAGCGCAGCCCATTGTGCGGCCTGCGATTCCTTGCCGCCAAAACCGCCGCCCATGCGTCGGCATTCGCAGGTGATCGCAGCATCTGGCACTGCCAGCATTTTGGCCACGGTATGCTGTACCTCAGACGGGTGCTGCGACGAAGAATACACCAGCATTTCAGCGCCATCGCCCGGCACAGCCATCGCTACTTGACCCTCAAGGTAAAAATGCTCCTGCCCACCCACATGAAATGAGTCCCGGATGGATATGGGAGAGGACTTTATTTCTGTATTCGGATCACCGCGCAGAAAGCTATAATCGGGCAGCACGCTCGATTGCGCCGCTTTTCCGTCAGCCACAGTAACGTGTGGGACCTGATCAGCCACTTCAATGTGCGCCTTGCGTGCCGCCATGCGTGCTTGCTCGCGGGTTTCCGCAACCACCGCGAATAACACTTGCCCATGAAAAGTAATCACATCGGGTGACAGGATAAGGTCATCACCAAGCGCCGGGCTGCAGTCATTGACGCCTGGAATGTCTGCGGACGTTAGTACAGCGACGACACCATCGCTGGCGGCTACTTCCGTCAGGTCCAGGTTTTTAAATTTGCCTGCAGAAATGTTTGCATAACCCGGCGCCACATGCAGTGTGCCGCGCGGTTCTGGCAGGTCGTCAATATAGGCAGCTGCGCCCTGCACATGAAGCTCAGCGCTGTCGTGCTTCAGTGGACGACCAACAGAACCATGACTTGCGGCCCGGGGCTCTTGCACTTCTGGCGGATTCAGTTTGAGGCCACGATGGGTCATGCTGATGCCCTCTGCCGCATTCCCACCAGCCGCGTATCTGCGTGCGCGCCGTCGGCTTCAGCCCCGATTTCAAATAGTGACTTCATCACCAAACCGTGGGCTGCCCGAAGACGATATTCAGCACTGGCCCGCATGTCTGAGATCGGCGCAAAGTCCTGTTTAAGGGCAACTCTAACGCCTTCCGACAAACTTGACGGATTTTCGAGACTGGCCCCTTTCAGCCATGCCTCAAGATGTTTGGCGCGTTTAGGCGTTGCTGCCATGCCACCGAATGCAATGCGCCCTTTGGCGATCGTTGCACCATCTAAGGTCAGCTTTGAGCCGAGCAAGACAGCCGAGATGTCCTGGTCAAATCGTTTCGAGAGCTTGAAAGCGCGGAAATGGTCGTTTTCTGCGAGATTTGGCACAAATACGGATTTGACAAACTCGCCAGGCTTGCGGTCTTGCTTGCCATAGTCGATGAAGAAGTCTTCCAGCCTCATCTTTCGCTCACCTGCCGCTTTACGGAGCGTGAGCTCAGCATCAAGTGCGATCAACAGCGGCGGCGTATCGCCGATGGGAGAGCCATTCGCGATATTGCCGCCGATCGTGCCAGCATTTCTGACTTGCTTGGAGCCAATGCGCCGCACCACTTCACCAATGTCAGGGTCAATATGCGCCAGCGCTTCTTCAGCGTCCGTGTAGGTGGCACCAGCGCTAATGGTTAGGCCGCTCCCATCAGTAGCCACGTCTCGGAAACCCTTCACCCGACCAACATAGATGATCTTCTGAAGCTTGTTCAGGTGCTTGGTGATCCAAAGACCTACATCGGTAGCACCAGCGACAATGATTGCGTCTGGGTGCTCAGCGTAGATTTGCGCGAGCTCATCTTCTGTCGCTGGTGCAGCGAAAAAGCTGTTTTCATTGCCAATGAATAACGATGTGGAAGTCTCTTTTTTCAGCTGGTCCAATACTTCAGTTTGGCCAAAAGCATCGCCCGCAGCTTTGCTATTGCAGGCAGCCAACCCCGCTTCAATGATCGGTCGGTAGCCGGTGCAACGACACAGGTTTCCTGCAAGCCCGTCAGTAATTGCCGTGCGATCAACGCCAGCTGAAGCGTTTTCGTACAGTGCATACAGCGCCATAACAAACCCGGGCGTGCAAAAACCACACTGCGAAGCATGCTTGTCTGCCATTGCCTGCTGCACAGGATGTAACTGACCGCTTGCGGCCAAATCATCCACCGTGATCAGATCGCGACCGTCAAGCGAACCAATCGGAGCAATGCAGCTGTTTATCGCTTCATATTTTGCTTTGCCATCTTGGAGCGACCGCACCACGACCGTGCAGGCCCCGCAATCCCCCTCACAGCACCCCTCTTTCGTGCCCATGGCCCCTTCACGAAGGCGCAGATAATCGAGCACAGTTTCATGCGGGCTCATTTCGGAAACCACAGTCCGCTTGCCGTTACGACCGAAAATCATATGGTCCCGCCTCACCATCAGCTACCCCTGTATGTGGAGTAGCTGTATGGCGAGACCAAAAGCGGCACGTGATAGTGCGCCTCAGCATCTGCAACCCCAAAACGGATCGGCACAACATCCAAAAATGGCTGTTCTGGCAGGTCTACACCCGCGGCACGAAAATAAGCAGCGACATGGAAACGAAATTCATAAGAACCTACGGCCAACTCACCGTCGGCAATGGCTGGGCTGTCCAGCCTGCCGTCTTCATTCGTTTTGGCAGCATTAAGCTTGGACCATTGGCCGCCCACTTCCCGCCAAACTTCCAACACAAGACCACTTGCGGGCATGCCGCGCGCGGTATCCAAAACGTGTGTGGTTACTTTACCCATCGAGTTCGATCCCCTTCAGTCACGTCTCACCGGTATACTCAAAGAGTATAAGGGGTTTTTGTTTGCTCTAAAAAGCATTATTGTTGCTTTGTTTTGACATCAAAAAGGCATCAATAATGATTAACTACAAGCGCGCAATGATGTTCTATTCACCCGCTTTGCGGTATTTTGTGGCGGTGGCGGAGCACGAGTCTGTTCGATCTGCCGCACGCCAACTTAATGTGGCTTCTTCTGCTGTTAACAGGCATCTGCTGAACTTGGAGCGAGAATTTGGCATCCAACTGTTTGAACGTGTTGGCAGACGGCTGCGCCTGTCCGAAGCAGGATACATATTGCAACGTCACGCAATCCGAGCTTTGGCTGATTTTGACGATGCTGTCGCCTGCATTGACGATCTGTCCGAATTGCGGCGCGGACAAGTTCGCATTGCATCCGTTGAAAGCATTGCAGATAGCTTGCTGCCTGAAATTGTAAGTGAGTTTCAAAAGGACTATCCAGGCATAAACATTGATGTGCAGGTGGGAAGCGCCTCTGCGGTTGCCGAGGGCTTGTTAGCTTCAGAGTGCCATTTGGCTCTCACGTTTTCAAAAGCTGACGCCGGGTTGGGCGAAGAATTGTTTGGGGTTGAATTGCCACTGTGCGCAGCTGTGGGTGCAGATCACCCTTTGGCTTCCAACAAAAGCGTCACGATAGAAGACTGCGTGAAGTTTCCGCTTGTACTGCCAAAAAACAGCCTGTCGTTTGGTGATCATATTCTCTCACTGCTTGAACGATCTGAGAGAGCTGGCCATCCGGCGGTGGAGCGTCAGGTGCGCACCAATTCGTTGCGGTTCATGCGAAGTTTGGTGGGCGACAATCAAACCATTGCGTTCCAAACGCAGCTCGGATTGCATTCATGGGAGGCCAAACCGGGTATTAAACTGTTGCCGGTTGAAGATATGGATCTGAAACCCGACAAGTTGTCGCTGGTTTGCGTGAACAAAGCACAACTCCCCAAAGCACCACTAGCATTCGCGAATTATGCGGAAAAAACGTTTGATGAATTCACTAGGTCACACCCTATGATCTCAAATTGAGAACATATGAGCAAAAGAATACCTCTTTATAGATCACAGTGAAGCGCTCATAATGCTCTGTGGAAAAGGTTGCTGGGTGCGTACCTTTCTAACAAGCGAAATAGGAAGCGAAGATGGAAGTGTTTGCCATTGATTGGCTGAATCTCCTGTTCAGATGGGCGCATCTGATTGTTGGTGTCGGCTGGATTGGCACCAGTTTTTATTTCATCGCGCTCGACCTTTCGCTGCGCCGACGCGAAGGTCAAGCTGACGGCATTATGGGTTCTGCCTGGCTCGTACACGGTGGTGGCTTTTATAATGTTGAGAAGTTCACAGTTGCGCCAGACCATCTGCCCGACGATTTGGTTTGGTACAAATGGGAAGCCTATCTCACTTGGGTGACAGGCTTTGCGCTGATCATTCTGCAGTATTACCTGAAAGCCGAAAGCTACCTGATCGACCCTTCAGTAATGGCGCTGACAAATTTGCAGGCCATTGGCATATCGCTCACGAGCCTCGCTGTTGGCTGGTTGGCCTACAATGGCATGTGCCGCTTGTTTCTGGGAAAAAGCACAATTGGCCTTGGCGCAACGCTAACGGCTTTCATCATCCTTGCAGCATATGGCTATTCTCAGGTTTTCTCCGGTCGCGGAGCGCTTATCCACGTTGGGGCGCTTATTGGCACCATGATGGCGTTCAATGTGTTTCGCATCATTATCCCCAATCAAAAGAAGATTGTCGCCTCACTGCTGGCGGGTGAGAAACCAGACCCAACGCTCGGGCAAATTGGCAAGCAGCGCTCGGTTCACAACAACTATCTGACCCTGCCTGTATTGTTGATGATGATCAGCAATCACTATCCCTTCATCACCAACCATCCGCAAAGTTGGCTTGTTGTTGCGTTGATTATGGTGATCGGCGCTTCGTTCCGGCATTTCCTGAACAGCCACGAAGCCGCCCACGGCAAACCGAAGGAAGAAGTTGCAAGCTATGGTTGGGCGCTCGGCGTAACAGCCGTTGGCATCATTGCAGCTTTCTTTTTTACGGCCCCTGTCGAGCGAGACACCAGTAGCACTCAGCTGGTGAGTGATGCGCAAATCCTGGCGCTATCTGAAAAGCACTGCGTGTCATGCCATGCCGCCGAGCCGACCCACGAGTTTTTTGAAGTAGCACCTAACGGCACCATGTTTGAAACTATCGCTGACCTCAAACGCCACCGGGATATCATCAAGGCCCAAGTGGTTGAAACAGACATCATGCCGCTTGGCAACGAAACGGGTATGACCGACGAGGAACGCAACCAGCTTGCTGTGTGGATTGCTTCGCTTGAGGACAGCGAATGACCGATGCGCAACAAATCAGCCTGTCTGACGTCAATACCATGAACGCAGAAGGGTTTGTCGCCCTTTACGGCGATGTGGCAGAGCATTCACCCTGGGTCGCACGGCAGGCGGAAGCCATGCGTCCCTTTGCTACCCGTGCAGAAATGATAGACGCTTTCGCAACAGCCGTTGGTGGTGCTAGCGTTGACCGGCAGCTGGAGCTTATTTGCGCGCACCCGGACCTGGCGGGCAAAGCGGCCATGCGCGGAGAGCTAACGGAAGATTCGCGTAGTGAGCAAGCTGGCGCAGGCCTTGATAGTTTGTTGCCCGAAGAATTTGAAGCTTTCACGCAGCTCAACAGTGACTATAAAACCAAGTTTGGGTTTCCGTTCATTTTCGCCGTAAAAGGCGCAACCAAACATATGATCCTTGCCGCGTTTGCTAAGCGCCTTAACAACGCACCCACCGACGAATTTCAGGAAGCTATCAGCCAGATTTCCAACATTCTGCGGTTCCGGCTGGAGGAGCGCGTGAGCGATGAGTGATTATCCCCGCGATATGATTGGTTACGGTGAAAAACCCGTGCACGCCAAATGGCCGAGCGGCGCGCGAGTGGCTGTTCAATTTGTACTGAATTATGAGGAAGGCGGCGAAAACGCTGTGCTTCACGGCGACCCAGCTTCAGAAACTTTTCTGTCAGAGATTATTGGGGCCCGGGCGTTTGAAGGGGCTCGCCATATGTCGATGGAGTCGATCTATGAGTATGGCTCCCGGTCTGGCGTATGGCGCATTCTTAACTTGTTTCGTGAGCGTAACATTCCAATCACGCTATTTGCGGTTGCCATGGCCATGGAACGCCACCCTGCAGTGATTGAGCGCGCACTTGCAGACGGGCACGAGATCGCAAGCCACGGGTATCGCTGGATTGATTATGATGGCATGCCTGTCGACCAAGAGCGGGCGCACATGGAACAGGCCATCGAAATTCACAAAAGAATTACAGGCAACCGGCCCCTTGGTTGGTACACCGGCCGCACATCAGAAAATACGCGGAACCTAGTGGTAGAAAATGGCGGTTTTCTTTATGATGCCGACGATTACTCGGATGACCTGCCGTTTTGGTCCAAGGTCACGTGCGATGCCCCGCACCTCATAGTTCCCTACACGCTAGATGCCAACGACATGCGGTTTGCAAGCCCTCAGGGTTTCAACACGGGCGATCATTTCTTCGCATACTTAAAGGATACGTTTGACACGCTTTATGAAGAGGGTGACAGCGCACCCAAAATGATGTCGGTTGGTTTGCATTGCCGCCTTATCGGCAGACCCGGTCGTTTTCAGGGACTGAAGAAATTTGTCGACTATATTCAGCAACATGACAAAGTTTGGTGCGCAAGACGCATCGATATCGCCAAACATTGGCGTACTCATCATCCATTTAGCGGGGAAACTGCATGACTGTATCACTTGAGGCGATTGCGAAGCGCTCCGTTAACCTGGCGTCGCCCCGACTAGGTACCCAAGTTATCTTTGCAACAGATGATTTCTTTGCAGCCAAAGAACGCATGATCCAGGACAGTGATCCGGTATTTATCGCCGATAAATATGATGATCACGGCAAATGGATGGACGGCTGGGAAAGCCGCCGACGCCGCGATGGTGGCCGCGATCATGCCATCATCAAGCTTGGCACGGCGGGTGTTATCCATGCGGCCTCGATAGATACCAACCATTTTACCGGCAATTTTGCGCCAGCCGCCTCCATTGAAGGCTGCTTTAGCGAGACGGAACCTGGCGACCAAACCGAATGGCGGGAACTGTTGGCACCCTATACGCTCGGCCCGGACGCAGAACATTTAGTGGCTGTCGATTGTGACCAACCAGTGAACTGGATCAGACTAACCATGTTCCCGGATGGCGGTATCGCCCGCCTGCGGCTGTACGGCGAAACCCGTCCTGATTGGTCCGCAGTGGGCGCGAGCGAAACCGTTGAACTCAGTGCTCTCAAAAACGGTGGCCGCATTGTTGGGTATAACAATGCGCACTATGGCAGCACATGGACACTGCTGACCGAAGGTCGCGGCATCAACATGGGTGATGGTTGGGAAACCCGACGCCGCCGTGAGCCAGGGCATGACTGGATTGTTCTGGCACTGGGTCACGCCGGCACGATCGATGAGATTGAGATAGATACGGCTCATTTTAAAGGTAACTTCCCGGACAGTGCCTCAGTGCACGCGGCATTTGTCGACAAATCAACGGACGAAGCTCTCATCACTCAGTCCATGTTTTGGCAACCACTTTTGCCGCAAGTGAAACTGCAGGCCGATCATATTCACCGGTTTGACAGCTCCACTATTGAGAAACTTGGGCCCGTGACCCATGTCCGCCTTAACATCTTCCCAGACGGCGGCGTTTCCCGCTTCCGGACGTTTGGCAAGCGGCATATTGACTGATGAACCCGCACCCTAAGATTCAACCGCTGACAAAAGAGGCCTTTGCACCCTTCGGTGACGTGATTGAAGCATCGGGCGACGCCGACTTTATGATCAATGACGGCGCAGCAGGCAGATACCATGCGCTGTGCAAGGTGGACGCGGATTTTAAGGGCGGAACACCGGCAATCTCCATTTTTCGCGCCAAGCGACCAGCTTGGCCGGTTCGTCTGACGTTACTCGAGAGACACCCGCTCGGCAGCCAGGCCTTCATGCCGCTTTCCAACCATGAGTGGCTGGCCGTTGTGGCAGACCCTGTGGACAAGCCGACAATTGATAACATTCACATTTTTCGAGCGACCGGCAGCCAGGGTGTGCAGTATGCACGCGGCACCTGGCATCATCCATTGGTCATTGTGGAACCAAGTCAGGACTTTTTGGTTGTTGATCGATGTGTATTTGGGGATGGAGATACCAATAATCTTGAAGAGTGTGCACTGCCAAATGGTGGATTAGCTCTCGAACTTGGATAACCCCAGTTAATGCCAAACGTTTGCGGTTCTTGACTATTTAGTCATGAATTGATTAGCTGTTAGAAATGAAGACCGGCAAGGAAACTTGCAAACTATAACGGCCAAAGAAGCCGGACACAGGGAAAGTTTAGAGCAGTCAAAACAAGGATTTTGTCGCATGCTTAAAGCTGTCTCTATACTCATTTTTTCCGCTTTCATCAGCGCGCCTGCCTCTGCACATTCGGGCAGCCATCACTTCACGGACATTCTGACATCTCTGCTACATTTTTTTAGTGAACCTGTTCACGGCGGGGCGTTAGTTGTGCTGGGCGCGGGTGCCTTTGTACTGCGCATGACCAGAAAGCGTCACGCACCCGCAACCATACGCCGCCAGCGCTAAGTCCCGGTGAACGCGCCCGTCAAAAATTTAGCAGCCCTTGAACGCTCTTCGGGCGAACTCGTGATCTGTACTCATAATAAAGGGCACGGCAATGCTCTTGCGCATTTGATGCAGGATGGCTGCCTGAAGGCGCGTTTCCCAAAAATGCATGATGACGGGCCGAAACGCGGCGTGTTGATCAACACGTCTGGCGGTATCGCAGACGGCGACGTTCTGACCACCCGGATCGAAGTCAGAAAGTCGGCCAAACTCGCGCTTACTAGTCAGGCGGCGGAGCGGTTTTATCGTGCTCGACAACTCAATCGGCCCGCACAAATCCGAACCCATTTAAGTGTTGAAGAAGATGCTACACTTTTTTGGCTACCCCAAGAGACAATCGCCTTTAATGGCAGTGCGGCTCATAGGCGATTTGATCTGAATATTGCTGAAGGCGGAACGTTCATCGGCGGCGAAACGATGGTATTGGGTCGCACAGCCATGAAAGAAGAGGTTACGCACTGCAACTTGTTCGATAGCTGGCGTATCCAGTATGCGAACAAGCTCATCTATGCCGATGGCATGAAACTGGCAGGCAAACTGGAAAACACCGGCAGATCGCCGTCGCAACTTGCCGACATGGTGGCGTATGCCTCCATGTTTTTTGTGAGCGAAAACCTAGACCAACTTCAGGCCAACTTGCGGGACGTCATCGAAAACGAACCCACCGTGGTCGCCGGGACGAGCATGCGTAGACCCGTTCTCCTGTGCCGGTTCGCGGCAACAGATAGCAAAAAACTCATCGCATTGCTCAGCAAGGTTATCACCCGTGCAGAGCAAACAGTTACTGGAAGCCAGCGCGTATCAGACGCAATTTTACCGCGCTGGATTTTCTAAGGAGGAAGGAACCAACATGAACCTGACCCCAAGAGAGAAAGACAAACTGCTTGTTAGCGTTGCTGCCATGGTGGCCGAACGTCGATTGGCGCGTGGTGTGAAATTGAATTACCCGGAAGCGGTTGCCTTGATCACGGACTTTGTTGTTGAGGGTGCACGCGACGGTCGTTCAGTTGCTGACCTAATGGCGGCCGGCGCTGAAGTCATCTCGCGTGACCAGGTAATGGAAGGCATCGCAGAGATGATCCCTGAGCTTCAGGTCGAGGCCACTTTCCCTGATGGCACCAAACTGGTGACTGTCCACGAGCCCATTCGATGAGGAGCTGATCATGATCCCAGGAGAAATAATCACAGTGGAAGGTGACATCGTCATCAACGAAGGCCAGGAAACGGTAGACCTCACTGTCGCCAACACAGGTGACCGGCCCGTTCAAGTCGGCAGCCACTATCACTTTCTTGAGGTGAACAAAGCGCTTGAGTTTGACCGGGAAAAAGCCAAGGGAATGCGCCTAAATATTCCTGCGGGCACTGCCGTGCGCTTCGAGCCCGGCCAATCGCGCGATATTCAGTTGGTGCGCGTACGTGGCGCAGAGGTGATTTACGGATTCCACCGCGAAATCATGGGGAAACTATAAAATGGCAAATTCAATCCCACGCGCGGACTATGCAGCGATTTATGGACCAACCGTAGGCGATAAAATTCGCCTTGCCGATACTGAACTCTTTATTGAGGTCGAGAAGGATTTCACCACTTACGGCGAAGAAGTAAAATTCGGGGGTGGCAAAGTTATTCGCGATGGCATGGGGCAAAGCCAACTGAGCCGGGCCCAAGGAGCGGTCGACACCGTCATTACCAACGCGGTCATTTTGGATTCGACCGGCATCTATAAAGCGGACGTCGGCTTGCGGGGCGGTCGTATCACGGCAATTGGAAAGGCCGGTAACCCTGATATTCAACCCAATGTCGACATCATCATTGGTCCCGGCACCGAAGCGATCGCAGGCGAAGGCAAAATCCTTACAGCGGGTGGTTTTGATGCGCACATCCACTATATCTGCCCGCAGCAGATTGATGAGGCCCTGAACTCTGGCATCACAACCATGCTGGGTGGGGGCACAGGACCAGCCCATGGCACACTTGCAACCACCTGCACGCCAGGGCCTTGGCATATAGGCAAAATGATCCAATCAGCCGACGAATTTCCAATGAATCTGGCCTTTGCCGGTAAAGGCAACGCATCGCGCCCATTTGCGCTCGAGGAGATGGTGATGAACGGCGCGTGCGCTCTAAAGCTTCACGAGGATTGGGGCACTACACCTGCAGCAATAGACAATTGTTTGAGCGTGGCGGATGCAACTGATGTCCAGGTTATGATCCATACAGACACATTGAACGAGTCCGGGTTTGTGGAAACCACAATCGACGCAGTGAGGGGGCGTAGCATCCATGCTTTCCATACCGAAGGCGCAGGGGGCGGGCACGCACCGGACATTATTAAGGTATGCGGCAAAGCAAACTTTATTCCCTCCTCCACCAACCCGACACGCCCCTACACGGTGAATACAGTCGTGGAGCACCTGGACATGTTGATGGTGTGCCATCATTTGGATCCATCTATCCCGGAAGATATCGCTTTTGCTGAAAGTAGGATCAGAAAAGAGACCATCGCAGCCGAAGATATTCTGCATGATATGGGGGCATTTTCGATCATCGCATCTGACAGCCAAGCCATGGGACGTGTTGGCGAGGTGATCATCAGAACCTGGCAAACAGCAGACAAAATGAAACGCCAGCGAGGTGCCCTGCCGGAGGAGCGTGGTGATAACGACAACTTCCGGGCGCGGCGTTATATTGCCAAATATACAATTAACCCTGCAATCGCCCATGGCATGGCGAAAGAAATTGGCTCCATCGAAATTGGCAAACGGGCAGACCTGGTGTTGTGGGACACCGCCTTTTTTGGGGTGAAACCAGCCATTGTGCTGATGGGCGGCATGATCGTCGCGAGCCTGATGGGGGACCCAAATGCCTCAATTCCTACACCTCAGCCAGTGCATTATCGCCCGATGTTCGGCGCCTTTGGCAAGGCACGTACCAACACATCGGTGACATTTGTCTCCCAAGGGGCATTTGAGAATGGGCTTGGTAACCAACTGGGGGTAGAAAAACAGTTGCTTCCCGTTCAGAACACACGAGCCGTTTCTAAAGCGGACATGGTTCACAACAGCTTCCTTCCGAACATCGACGTCGACCCGGAAACCTATGAAGTACGTGCAGACGGTGAACTGTTGACTTGCGAACCTGCGGAAGAGCTTTCGATGGCTCAGCGCTATTTCATGTATTAGATGAGGCCCATATGGCAGACTTAGTCGCACACACTATTAAGCCTAAAGGGCAATGGTCCGGCCTTGTCATAGACAGGGTTGTTCTGCCGTATGATGACCGTTTTCGGCGCCGCATACTCCTGACCAGCGAACAAGGCGCTAAAGTTCTTCTCAGCTTGAAAGAAGCCCAGCATTTGCACACCGGTGATGCCCTGGAAACACCAGACGGTGAGTTGGTTGAGGTGGTAGCCGCGCCAGAAAAACTGATTGAAATTCGCTGCACAAACCCAACGGAATTATTGCGAGTGGCTTGGCATCTAGGCAATCGGCATCTTCCAACTCAGATTGAAAAAGACGTGGTTTTCATTCGGTTTGACCAAGTCATCCTTGACATGGTGGATGGGCTGGGAGCCTCTACAAAAATAGTAACTGCACCATTTGACCCGGAAGGCGGGGCATATGGCGGCCATTCAATGGTTCACAGTCATGAGCACTGACTTGGGCATAACTGGCGGTGCGCTTTATCAGCTGATGAGCTGGCTTTCGCCATCTTATCCTGTGGGGGCTTACACCTATAGCCACGGGCTGGAGCACGCGGTGGAAAGTGGTTGGGTCACAGACGCCGCCACAACCCGGGCCTGGGTAGAACAAATTGTTGCTGCAGGCGACGGGCACGTTGATGCCGTAACGCTTGCTCATGCATACCGCGGTGCCGGTTCTGTACAGCAGGTGGCACAAATTGTTGAATTTGCGAACGCTTTTATTCCCACGGCAGAACTCGAACTTGAAAGCACCATGCAAGGTGCCGCTTTCCTGGACATCACGGAAAAAGCATGGGCTACAAAAGCGCTAATCGAACTTCGGTCGGTCATAGTCGGTCCTATTCCTTACCCAGTTGCAGTTGGTATTGCCGCAGCCGGTCACAAAGTACCTCTTGAAGCGACTTTGCACGCCTATCTGCATGCATTCGCTGCCAACATGGTTTCGGCGGCTGTGCGCTTGATCCCGCTTGGCCAAACAGATGGTCAGTTGATTACGGCCGCACTGGGGGATGTGATCCCTGCGGTTGTTAAACGCGCAGTTGATGCAGATTTAGACACACTTTCTACCAACACGCTTATGGCCGATATCGGCTCCATGAAGCATGAAACTCAATATACGAGGTTGTTCCGGTCATGACAAAAACACACACAGGCCCTTTAAGAGTTGGCATTGGCGGCCCGGTTGGATCCGGTAAAACGGCCCTAACGGACGCGCTATGCAAGCATATGCGAGATACCTATTCGGTGGCTGCTATCACCAATGATATTTACACCAAAGAAGACGCTGAGTTTTTAACGCGGTCCGGCGCACTGCCGGTGGAGCGGATCATGGGCGTTGAAACCGGTGGCTGTCCCCATACGGCGATCCGGGAGGACGCGTCGATTAATATGGCTGCTATACGTGAGATGAATGAACGCATCCCGGACCTTGACCTTGTCATCATTGAAAGTGGCGGCGACAATTTGGCAGCAACTTTTTCGCCCGAACTCGCCGACATCACCATCTATGTGATCGATGTTTGTGCTGGTGACAAAATTCCGAGAAAAGGCGGACCCGGAATCACCAAATCCGACCTGCTTGTGATCAACAAGATCGATCTGGCAAAATTTGTTGGGGCTAGCTTGGATGTTATGGACCGAGACAGCAAAATAATGCGCGGCGAGAAACCCTTTATCTTCACCAACATCAAGGACGGTGATGGCGTCAAGGAAGTCGCCGACTTCATTGTGGAGGTGGGCGGCCTCAATACATAGGGCTAGAAAGAGCCGAAACACCGAGGATTGCCCTCACCCGCTTCGGCTTGTCGATAGCCGATATGATGGCCTATCAAATCGTAACGGTGGAGGCAGTCAGATCACTCACCCTGACACCGCTTTTTTATTCTTCGCGCTTGAAATTCAAGCCGCTTAAACGGACGCCAGTTACCTTGCCGTCACTGTCCAGTTCGATCCCCAAAACGTTCTGAGATGGGATGTGCGCTGTGTCAGGGTCAATCACCAAATAGGCGTTGTCGGCCTGCTTTTGCAGCTCCACTTTACCCGTTCCCAAAGAGGCAATGAGTGAGACACCATCTTGTTTGATGATCAGCGGGAAACTTCCGCTGAGCGCATAGGTGCCCGCCAAGGCCTCGGGTGAAACATCTGGGTGCGTTTCAGGGGCTGCATCGCTTGCTGCCGCCTCTGGGTGATAAACGGCATAGAGCTTTTGTGACCAGTCTTCTTCTGGGTTCCCCAGCAAAAAATCGAAGACCTTATACATCAAAGCATGGCGGTACTCGATATGGTCACTGTTGATGAACACATAAACCCCAATGTTTTCGTCAGGAATTAGCCCCACGATAGCGGACATGCCGTTGATGCTACCTGTGTGCATCGCAACTTTGTGACCTTTATAGTCATGGGCGAACCAGGCGAGACCATAGGCATAATAGTTGTGGCTATAGGAAGCCGCAGCGGGGTAAATGCTGGCGGGTTCAAGCAAGATTTGCGGTGACATCATCTCGTTTATCAGGCTTTCTGAGACAAGCCGTTCACCGTTCCAAACCCCGCCAGCAAGCAGAAACTCAATCCAGTTCGCCATATCGCTCGGCGTCGAATTCATCATGCCTGCGGATTGACTGAATTCGATGTAGGGGTAGCCAATTTCATAGTCCTTTCCATCAAAGTACTGATGGGCTTCGGCTCGGTTGCCCGCATTGCGCACCTCATCATCCAGCATCAGGGTGTCGTCCATGCCAAGCGGGGTGAGGATGCGATCACGCACAAATTCATGGAAATCTTGACCTGTTACCTTTTCCACCACCAGACCAGAGAGACCAAACGTTGTGTTGTTATAATCCCAATTGTTACGGAAGCTGGCTTGTTGACCAATGTCGGCCATCATTTCCCAGGCGGTAGGCAGGCTTTCCCCAAGAAACATATTGATGTTGGATATCTGAGCAACACCGCTGCTGTGCCTTAGGGCGTCACGGATGGTGATGCTGTCCTGAACATACCGGTTACCCATCCGAAACTCTGGAATGTGTTTGATGATGGGATCATCCCAAGCGACTTTTCCTTCGTCAATCAGCATGGCAAGTGCCATCGACGCGAATGCCTTCGTGGTGGACCCTGCCTGAAAGACTGTGCGCTCGTCCACCGGCGCATTCGTTTTGAAGGACTTTACGCCGTAGCCTTTAGCCAGAATGGTCTTGCCGTCTTTGACGATCGCGAGGCCGAGACCCGGCGCATGCCACCTTTTCATGTCCGTTTCGATCATCAGATCAAAATCATCTGGCAGTGCTCCGTCTGCGCTGGCGGGAGTTGCAAACAAGAACACAAGGAAGAAAAAGAACGGTAACTGTTTCATCATATTGCCTTTTTGAACGGCTGGTCTTGGCTCGGACCTGTGCGTCCGCTGAATACGCGCACCTTATGAGGCGCATAGTGAGATGGTATTGCGAGACTAGCGGTGAACGCAAGTAATGCGGAACCAGCTACCCCATACGCCTCTCAAATCATGGATAGCCAGCCGTATGGGCAATTGGACTGTTTCTTGACCTAGAGCATGTCCGAACCAAAAATCCATACGCCAGTCTATTGTCGTTTATCGCCAAAAGTATGGCGCCGAGAGCCAAGATGTGCCTCATTTTGGCCTCTAATACTCAATGTGAATCGTATTGTTCAAAAATAGAATTTTCAATAAGGCGTGGAACTGAACAGTGGGACAGAGACTAGAGAAGAAATCAGCACTTATTACTGGCGCAGCCCGAGGAATTGGCGCAGCCATTGCGGACGCTTTTGTGAATGAAGGCGCGCGCGTAATTGTAACCGACATCGATCAAGCCACTGGCGAAGCGTTTGCAAACTCAATTGGAGCAATTTTTGCCAAGCTCGATGTGGGCGATGAAGAAGATTGGCGAAAGATAGAACAATCTCATCCACAAATAGACATCATGGTCAACAACGCTGGTATTACCGGTTTTGAAGAAGGACCAGTGGCACATGACCCAGAAAACGCCTCTCTATCCGATTGGCACAAAGTGCACCGCGTCAATCTGGATGGAACATTTTTGGGCTGCCGATATGCCATTCGCGCAATGAAAGCAAATAAGGCTGGCAGCATCATCAATATATCTTCCCGTTCAGGCATGGTCGGCATACCAGCAGCAGCGGCGTATGCCTCATCAAAGGCGGCCATCCGCAATCACACCAAGACGGTAGCGCTCTACTGTGCGCAAAACGGGCTAGATATTCGCTGCAATTCAATTCATCCAGCCGCCATTTTCACCCCAATGTGGGAACCAATGTTAGGTGATGGCCCAGACCGCGCGGCAAACATGGCCGCAATGGTGGCAGACACTCCGCAACAAAGATTTGGCCTTCCTCATGAGGTCGCTGCGCTTGCTGTAATGCTTGGCTCAGACGAAGCGCGTTACATGACAGGCTCTGAGATTACGATCGATGGCGGCATTCTTGCCGGTTCAGCGGCAAGCCCTCAGCAAGCAGACTGAATATACAAGCGCTGGCATAATCACAATGCCTTTTGAACTCACAAAAACTAGTTGGCTGTGGGTTCAAAAGGCTCGAACACATGCAGCCACAAATCGTCACCCGTGCCGTTGTCGTTGATGGCGTACTCAAACTCAGCGGCTGGATATTTTATTGATTGACCGGAAACAGAAGTATCGTAGGAATTTGCACCCCATTTCTTCAAATTCCATCGGCCTGCGGGATCGTTTACGGTGTAACTCTCGCCATCAAATCCGGTGACCACCATAATGTGACCTGGTTTTGTGAACCAGCCATGCACAATGACCGGATTGCCATTTGCCAGTTCGCCGCGCAATTGGGCTATTGTTCCCCGTTCGTAAAATACGTCACGCACGTTGGCGTTTGCCTCACGGGCAATAATGTTAAAGATCGCGGCCAGTTCCTCAGGATTATATTTAATGCCAAACCGATCATAGATTTTGTCTGGTGTGCGCGTAACGTTCGCTGAATCCAAAGCAATACCGAAATAATCGACCATCATGGCGACGGATGTGATGTTGCAAGCGCTGCCGCCTCGCTCAAGATTGTCATACTGTCTGTAGTAAGGCACGTCGCTCGCATCGCCAGCATAAACACTTTCAGTTGCCAGAACCAAAGCCAATAAGGTTGGGAAAATCAAGCGCATGGTCACACTCCTGTTTCGTCAACGCGGCGCCACAATTGCGGCAAACCACAATAATGTTAAGCTATTGCCTAAGGCAATCTCAAAGGGGGCACGATGAAATACGTTGTTTTGATAATGGGCGGGCTCGCGGCCTCGGTGTTTTTGCTCCCCTATGCAGCCGCACAGTCTGATTTTGCGATCCAACAAGAGAGACTGTTGGAAGAAGCGAAGGCACAGCTTGCCAACGACCCCGCAAATGCGGACGCCGTCATTTGGGTTGGCCGGCGGCTTGGGTATCTGGGCCGTTACGCGGAAGCGATCGCCACCTATCAACGAGGCGAAATATTGCACCCTAATGATGCAAGGTTTGCCCGTCACATCGGTCATCGACTGATCAGTTTGAAAAGATACAAGGAAGCTGAAGCGGCCTTCGAGCGCGCCGTCAGAATTACTGCTGCCCAGCCCGACACAGTCGAACCAGATGGCTTGCCGAATGACGCAGGCATTCCAACATCCACGTTAAAAGGAAACATCTGGTATCACTTGGGCCTTGCGCGCTATCTGCAAGGTGATTTCGCAGGTGCTGCCATCGCGTATGAAGGGGCGTCAGCCTTGGCTCACAACCCCGATGCAGCGGCGGCGGCTCGCTATTGGCTTTACTTGTCGCTCAAGCGGTCAGGACAGGATGAAAAAGCTGCTGAGACGCTTTTGGGAGTCGACGCGAGTTGGAAACTGATGGAAAACGGTGTGTACCACGCGCTGTCGCTTTGTCTTAGAGGCGACGAAAACTGTGAAGGAATCCTTGACCAAGCGAGGGGTAGCGAAGGTGTTTTGTATGCAACGCCTGCATATGGCGTTGCGATGGCCAGATTATTAGATGGTGATGCGTCAGGCGCAAAAGTGCTCCTGATGGAGATTGCGGCAAAAGACACCGGCGCTTCTTTCGGCAGACTAGCGGCGGAAGCTGATCTGACGCGGCTAAACTAAGCTTGTACGGCGTGCGCCGGTAACGGGATATGGTCTCGGTACCTAGTTTTGGTACGTGAGGCCATAACCAAGTGGCAGGCGCTCTTTTGATCCGGAGCTTTCATTTCCTACCCACGAAAATGGCAGCTTGCCTTTAAAGTCGTACCCTGCAGCCCCATCAGCACCAGACAATAAAACGTCAGCCACGCCTGCTCCTTCGCTACCGGGTAGCCAGGCAACAACCACGGCATCTGCAAGCTCCAACACTTCGTCGATTCCTCTTGGCCGACCAGTCAAAAATACGGCCACAACCGGAACACCCTTTGCCTTCATTGCCCGCATTAAGTCTAAATCGCCACTGTCGCCGAAGTTGAAGTCAGTCCCTTGCAAATCACCCTGAAATTCAGCGTAAGGCGTTTCACCAAACGCGATAACTGCTGCGTCAACTGGCGTTTCGTCACTTTTGACCACGGAACCTCCAACGGCATCCATGGCTTGCTCGAATCCCTGCAACAATGTGCTGAACCCTTTATAGTCGGATCGTTTGTTATCGCGCCCTTGCCAACTTACGGTCCAACCGCCTGCCTGAATGGCCGGATCATCTGCTGCAGAACCGCCTACAAACAGATTGGTTGAGGGATTCAACGGCAAAACAGACTCGTTTTTCAACAAAACAAGCGACTCTCTAACCGCTTGGCGTGCTACCGCCCTGTGGTCCGCATGTCCAACCACGTCCACACGGCCAGCGAGCGCATGGTCGCTTGGACGACCATCATCAAACATGCCGGCACGAAGCTTCACCCGCAAAATACGCCGCACTGCATCATCGATGCGTTCCATCGGAATATCGCCGTTTTCAACTTGACCGATTGTGCTGTTTTGAAAGGCTTGCCACTCCTCGGGCACCATAATCAGATCAACGCCAGCATTAATGATGACGGTGCACCATTTTTCTGCACACCCGGCAAGCTGCATATGAGCATTCCAGTCAGAAACGATGAGACCATCAAACCCCATGCGATCTTTCAGAATGTCGGTAAGCAGGTATTTGTTTGCTGACATGCGGCGGCCATTCCAGCTGGAAAAACTCGCCATGACTGACTGCACACCGGCATCCAGCGCAGGAACATAAGGTTGCCCATGCAGCCGGAAAAATTCGTCCTCGGGCAACACCGTGTCGCCCTGGTCAATGCCCTGCATGGTACCGCCATCGCCAACAAAGTGTTTTGCCGTTGCTAGAACATGGTTGACCGAGAGAAACTCGGTTGAATTTGGCACACCCTGAATGCCCAGAACCATCTGGTCACCAAGCCGCGAGACAATTTCAGGGTTCGCAGAATAGCTTTCGTAGGTTCTGCCCCACCGGAGGTTTTGCGCAACCGCGAGCGTGGGAGCAAATGTCCAGTCTATGCCCGTCGCTGCCACTTCACGAGCCGTTGCCGCCCCGATCTGTCGCATAAGCTCGGGGTTGTTTGCGGCACCCAAACCAATATTGTGCGGGAACACCGTTGCCCCCCAAACATTATTGTGTCCATGAACAGCGTCAGTGCCCCAAATGATGGGAATGGCCAGGCGGCCATTGCTGGTATCCATGGAGGCGTCGTAAAAAGCGTCTGCCATCTCAAGCCATGCTGACACAGGTGCGTCGGACCGGCCACCGGGCCAACTACCGCCACCATTGAGAATTGAGCCAATATGGTGCTCAGCCGCTTGTTCGGGTGTAATGAAGTTCCGTTCAGCCTGGATCATTTGGCCGACTTTCTGCTTCAAAGTCATGCGGCTCATGATCTCATCAATTCTGGCTTCGATGGCATCCTGGTTTTGAAGCGGCGATTGCAATTCAGGCCATGGGGAGGCGGAATTTTCGGCCGCAGCGACTGGGGCCAGCGCAAACAATAAACCCGCAACAGCAGCCGCGCACAGGCCTTTTCTAGGGGTACGCCATGTGTTCATTTAACCGCTCCTCAACGAAGTTCTGTCGGCTTGAGCTACCTGTTTAAGCAGCAACACCCGGACAGTATTTTTGTAGATAATCGCCATGCGATGGCATGTGGTAGACCAGATATTTGATTGATTTTTCGATCTCAGACACTTCCTTGCGCAGGCTTTCCTGATCAAGCACATCCGCGAGCGGATTGTAGCCATCTGGCGCAATACCCTGCCCGAGCATCACCGCTGTCCAACTCGTTGAAGTAAACAGTTCGTCTTCCTCACGGAAAATCTGACCATTCCACTTGAACAGGTCGATCTTTTCCTTGAGCGTGTCAGGAATATCCATGGTGCGACAGTGGTTCCAAAAGTCGCTGTCATCCCGCTGTGTCGCGTTATAATGGAGGATCAGGAAGTCGCGTATCCGCGTATATTCCTTTAGTGTCAGCCGGTTATACGTGTTTTGCTGGACTTCCGTTACGCCGCGCAATGAGAATGTTGCCAAAAGCTTGGCTACGCCTGTGCTGATGAGGTGAATGGAAGTCGACTCAAGTGGCTCCATAAAGCCAGACGCCAAACCAATCGAGACCACATTCTTGTTCCAGAATTTCTTCCGGTGTCCAGTGACAAACCTAAGCAGCTTTGGGTCTGCAGCAGGTTTGCCATCGAGATTATTCATCAGGATGTCCTGGGCTTCCTGGTCTTCCATAAAGCTTGAGCAGAACACATGACCATTACCCAAACGGTGCTGCAAAGGCACACGCCATTGCCAACCAGCTGAATGGGCCGTGGCACGCGTGTACGGTAGCGGCTCTTCAGGTTGCTCACACGGCACTGCCCAGGCACGGTCACACGGCAGCCACTGTGTCCAGTCTTCGTAGCCTGTTTTCAGCGCTTGCTCTATCAGCAGGCCCCGGAAACCAGTGCAATCAATAAAAAAGTCGCCCTCGATGGTCTGGCCATCTTTTAGCGTCAGGCCAGTCACGTGACCGTTTTCAGGGTTTAAGGCAACGTCATCCACCATTCCCTCGATGCGTTCAACACCGCGGGCCTCTGAGAATTTTCTCAGGAATTCTGCATACTTAACCGCATCCAAATGGTAGGCGTAATTGATAGGCGGGAGGTCGTCACGGCCACTGTCTTGCATGCGGCCAAACTTGCGATATTGAGCTGCGATGGTTTCTGCGTTGAACAAAAACAGCGGCCTTGGGTCACCGCTCTTACGGTACTTCATCCAGATATGGTGGAAGGCAACACCATCAATTTGGTAGCCATAGTCGCCAAACGGGTGGAAATAACTGTCGTTCTGCTTGCCCCAATTTACAAACTGAATACCCAGTTTGAAGGTGCCGCCAACAAACGAGAGCATTTCGGCTTCGCTGATACCCAGCATCTCATTGAATTGAACAAACGGCGGTATAGTAGCTTCACCTACACCAACCGTACCAATCGCCTCGGATTCAACAAGAATGACCCGAGCCTCTTTGTTCTGCGCGAATTTTGCGAATGCTGCAGCCGACATCCAGCCAGCCGTGCCGCCCCCAACAATAACGATAGTTTTGATTGCCATGCCTACCCTCCAAACACGCCCAGCTTACACAGCGGGATATTGGCTATCAAGAGATCGAGACCCGTTCCAGGTTACGCCTGCACAATTTTGGCGGCGAGCTGGGCTGGACCAAAAAAGTCGACGCGGTAACCGAGGAAAGATATGGCGAGCGCTGATCAATTTCTGACCAGAACTCGCCATAGTATTTGCTAAAAGTTGAAGCGTGCCAAGAAGGTGAATCGCCTATCGTTTCTGAAGGCTGTACGCGGCAGTCGCGTGCCATCAAAGTCAATAAGCTGTGTCGTCCGCGTCACTTCATCCAAGAGGTTCACTGCCTGGATACCAACCTTAATATTGTCAGTAACACTGTAGAATATTGAGCCATCAAGCTGCCCTGTGGACTCGCCAAAGATGGGCGAGAACGGGAAGATGTCGTCCCTTGGTGTCAGAAGGAAGTCTGATCGCCAATTGTACGCAAACCTTACCGACAGTTTGGGATCTTCATAGAAGGTCGTGATGTTGTAGGTGTGCTTAGAAATCCCAGGGAAGCCAAGGTCATCAGCAAAAGCCGATCTTCGCACATCGTCCTCAGGGGCTCCCAAATCACCGCCATCAACATACGTGTAAGTGCCTTGCAAACCGAGATATTTGAGTGGGCCTGGCAGGAAGTCAAAGGTCTGCTGGTAGCCAACTTCAAAGCCCTTAATCGTTGCACTGTCTTGGTTTGTCGGGCCGTCGATCCGGACTTCGGCAGTTGCGCCCGTGTCGCTGGTGAACGTCCTGATTGTCGAGTTGTCGGTTATCAAGCCATTGATATCTTTGACAAAAAAGGCTGCGGTTAAAGAACCAACTCGATCAAAATACCACTCGACAGATAGGTCATAGTTCCAAGCTGTAACTGGTCTCAACAGCCGGTTACCTGTTCGGAGTGCAAAGAGTGGCCCTGTTTCCAAGGTACCATCCGCTTGGAGCGCACCCAGGTTGCTGCCAATCACACCACCCGTTCGGAAATTGGCCAGGTCGGGCCGCGACATACCTTTCGAAACCGCTGCCCTGACGAGCAGGTCTGGCGTTAGACCAAACTTGATGTTGAAGCTTGGCAGCCAGTGTTCGAACTCAATATCCGCACTGTCATCCAGTAATTCGCCTGTGAAGCCCGATACGAATTCTTGCTGCCTACCAGTAGACAAGAAACAGAAAGGTGGTAGTTCGGCATCCGGTCGACCCGGGATGACGACACAACTTGATGCAGCATCAGGGGCATTCTCAGGCAATCCAAACTGGATTTCCCCTCCGGCCTCGATCGTCGTCTTCACGTATCGAAGGCCAATGTTACCCTCAATGGCAATGCCGTCACCGGCAATTTCGTTGTTGCCGAAGTCAACACGCGCATAGAAGGCTTGTGTTTTCTCCGTCACGTCCGAAATTTCACCCGGCAGATAAACAGAGTCACCAACAAGTCCGGCACGATCACTTACGGGACCCCAAGTCTCCGCGATACGCGCGCCCCAGGCCTCAATGATGTCTTCCGCCTGTGCTTGCACAATACCGTCGCGGTAATCTTGAACCAGGTTATCCCCGCCCCAGAAAAAACCCGTTCCACCAGGTACAGGAATTGGCGCGTTGCCTCGCTGGAAGTCAGCGAACGGTGTTCTCAAGCCGTTAACACCCTGAGCCGCTGGGTTACTCGCATAAACCGGATTTTTCGGCGTATCCGTCCATGTCCACGCGTTTGAGAGGTTACCCCAGTTACCGAAGTTGTTGTCCCTTGTGATCCGAGAGCGGTCCGACCAACGTGCACCAAATTTCACACGTTTGAAGAAGCCGTCCTCGTTCAAGTCATAGTCCACATCAGCGCGGAAAGTGTTCATGTCACCTTCGTTATCGATGAAGCTGTCAATCAGGAACCAGTTGTAGAAACGGTCCGGATTGCTGAAATGCGCCGTAGAATCAGCTCCCAGAGGAGCTCTAAACTCTACCAGTGGCGTTTGGCCGGCACCCAGATCCAGGAATATGTCAGACCGACCATTCATGGCAGCCAACACACCGTCTTCTGTGCGACGGCTTTCCACACGCTGCGCTTCCAGGTTTATGTGTATGCGATCTGTTGGAGACCACTGAATATCCAGCGAGTAGTCCTCTGTAACCGCTTGGTCTTCCCGTTGGAAACGCAAGAACTCTGTTGGAACACCATCCTGAATATCGCAAGGCTGATCTGCAGGGAATGGGAACGCCGTTTCGCCCGAAGGCACGTCCAAAGTGCCTGCCACACAGTTGTTAAATCCGTGCCAAGCCGTTTGCGAAAGAACGCCGGACTGGAAAACGCCGTTTTGATCGAAGTTCCAAGGGCTTCCGTCTGGTTGCACAGGGAACAGGGCATCGTCGTTCACCAGCGCCAGAATGGCGTGCTCGTCGAAGAACAAGTCAGCTTCTGCCCGCAGATACTCTGCAGTTACGAGAAGGTTTTTGTCATTGTTTTCGAACTGAGCAACAGCTGAGAATGCATTCCGGTCACGCTCGTAACCAGTTGTGCGCACACCAGCGCCTTTTGGCACCACGACAGATCCAGCAGGCGGGAAGTTTGTCGCATCAAAGCCAGTGTCTTCACCGACACCAGCTGAGCTAACCGACCGCGCCCGAATACAGGGCCCGTCAAGCGTTGGAGCACGATAACAAGGGTCCGTCACTTGCGACGCGTCTGAACGGGTAATCAATTCTGACTGCGAGTAACCGAGTTGCAAGCCAAAGCGACCTTTTGAGCCTTCCCAGGTGTTAGCGGCTACAAGCGAAAACCCAGGTGACCACTCTTCAGCCAAATCCCCATAGTTCGCCTCAATTGCACCGGCTACCCTGAAGCCATCTGAGTCAAGCGGCTTACGGGTTCCAAGGTCAACGGTGCCGGAGATTGCACCCTCAATCATATCAGCAGATGTTGCTTTGAAAACCTGCACCCTGCCGAGCAATTCGGGAGAGACATCGTTAAAACTCAGAACGCGTCCACCCGTTGCTGAGAAAACGTCTCTCCCGTTCAGTTCAGAACGTACAAACGGCAATCCGCGGATAACAACATCAGCGCCCTCTACCGCAAAGCGGTCCGGGTCACTGGTTTTTTGGAAACGTCCAATGTTAATGCCTGGCACACGCTGCAGTGCTTCCGCCACAGACCGGTCTGGCAGCGCGCCAATATCTTCCGCGGTAATCGCATCTACGAATGTATCTGCGTTTTCCTTAAGCGACTGGGCACTTCTAAGCGACGCCTTAAAACCGGTAACTACAATTTCTTCTAAGGTGTCCTCTTCGTCTTCGCTGTTTTGGTCTTGCGCATTGACGATGGAACTAAAAGACGTGGCCGCGAGCATAGCAACCAGACTGGTGCTCATCTTGAACATAAATTTCCCCTCTCCAATGACCCCCACCTTGCCTAAACAGCTACCTCCCCGGAAGCTGGGTGACCCTGTGTTACTCGGTAGGGTCAAATTGTGACAAGGTTGTCATTCGATCTCAGGCGTACCGCGAACAGGGTCAAAAGTCAATGACAAGGTTGTCATTTTTAGCAAGATTATGAAAAAACGGCTAGTTCGCAGGCGCAGTGCACGAGCTTCTAACAATGATTTTATGCGGCACAACCACTAATTCTGGCGCGGGTCTGGAAGAATCATCTGACGACGCATTTCGAAGAATTCGGATGCATTCTGCGGCCATATCGTCAAACGGTTGCGCGACGGTGGTTAGCGAAGGCCAAATAGTTCCCGCAATGGAAATGTTGTCGAAACCAACTACCGACACATCATCAGGCACTGCCAGTCCAAGCCGGCCCGCAGCCATGTAGGCAGCCGCGGCCATATCATCACTGGCGGCAAAAATCGCAGTTGGCGGATTATCGCCCGACAACATGGTTTCGGCAGCCGCCAACGCACGCCGGAAATCAAATTGACCGTCAATAACAAGATCGTTGCCAGGCCGCGGCAACCCCATTGAAACGATGGCCTCCTCGTATCCTCTTCGGCGTAAAAACGATGCGATGTGTGCAGGGTCGCCGGCAATATGCCCAATCCGTTTGTGGCCTTGATCCAAAAGGTGCTGGGTCATTTCGCGCGCTGCCATTTGATCATCCATCGATACGGAAGACACCTTGGGAGCTGTGTGAGAAGGCGACATGAGCACAAACTGGATGCCACGATTAAAAAGATACTCCTGCAAAATGGACGAGTCGCACATAGGTGGCACCAGGATAATGTTGTTCACCTTGGTGCGCTCAATAAATGCCTCAAGCTGCTGTTGCCAGGAGCCGCCGTGTTCCTCGAACAGTCCCACCACCAAATACCGCCCGGCATCCGAGCAGGCCTGCATCATCGCGTGATTAAGCCGCGACTGGTATCCACTGCTGGGGTCACTGTACAGCATTCCAATGGCAAGCGACTTGCCCGTGCGCAGCTGCCTTGCCGCATCACTGGGGCTATAGTCCAACTGCTCCATTGCCAGGTGCACGCGCTCGCGCGTGGTTTCTTTCACATTGGTCTGATTATTCATGACCCGTGACACTGTCTTTATGGACACGCCAGCTTTTTTGGCGACGTCAATAATCGTAGGCATTAGTTTTCTCGCTTCCCATTAGGCGCTGTAAAACGCCCAGACGGGATAATAGCGACAAGACGCCTTGCAAAAAAGGACAAATTATGACAACGTTGTCTTTATCAGAGTCGCAAGCTGAGGTTTGCGTCGGGGAGAGTCTGGGGAACCTGTCATGTCAAATCAACGCCGCCGCTTGAGGCAGTCGGCACCTATTATTTTATGCTCAGCTTTGCTGTCAGTGGTGCCGCTTTTTTCTGCAAATTCAATTAGTTCGGACGCCGAAAAGGCGAACTGGACGCTTGTGTGGTCTGACGAATTTGAAGGCCAAACAATCGACCCTGACAAATGGCAGTTTGAAACCAATTGTTGGGGTGGCGGCAACAACGAGAAGCAGTGCTATACTGACTTGCCAGAGAATGCGTCGGTATCAGATGGCGTGCTAACGATCACCGCATTGCAAAAAGAAACCACCGGGTTTGCCCTGCCTGGCCAAATGCGCGGCGAGGGCAATCCGGAAATGGCTACCCTACCCTATTCTTCAGCTCGACTGATCACAAAAGACAAAGCCGCCTGGCAATATGGGCGATTTGAAATTCGTGCCAAATTGCCGACGGGACAGGGAACGTGGCCAGCAATCTGGATGCTGCCAAGCGATGAGTATTACGGCGCCTGGGCGGCATCGGGAGAAATCGACATCCTTGAAGCAGTTAATCTTGGCACGCAGTGTGACACGTGTGAAGGCGGCAAAGAAAACAAGATTTTGGGCACTCTCCATTTCGGAGGCACTTGGCCAAAGAACCATCACAAAGGCAACGCCACCGTTCTGCCGACAACCGAAGACGGGTTCAACGTTTTTGGTGTCGAGTGGGAAGAAGGTGAAGTGCGCTGGTATGTGGATGGCAAGCATTATGCGACCTTGACACCGAAGGACTGGAGCACGACCAGTGAGCTGGCGAAAGAAAGGCCGGCCGCGCCGTTCGACCGGCCATTTTATATGATCCTGAACCTTGCGATTGGTGGGCATCTGTCCGAAGACCTCAATGAAAAAGGCATTGACCCAACAGGTTATCCCAAACACCTGGAAGTTGATTGGGTACGTGTTTACCAGCAAGCAGACGGTGAAAGTCAATGAGTGATACGGGCGCTTTTGCGACAGCCCCAGAAGATCGCATTCCGGTACTGCAGCGGGTCATTTATGGCGCAGGTGCGTTTGTAAACAACCTTTTGGCTGGTTCCATCGGAGCCATGATGATTGTCCTCAACCTGGGATTGGGCATGAACCCGGCGCTTGTGGGTCTTTTGGGCATGTTACCGCGCCTGTTCGACGCCATCACGGATCCGTTGATGGGCTATATTTCAGATAACACAAAATCCCGTTGGGGACGGCGCCGACCTTATATCTTTATCGGCGCCATCGGCGTTGGACTTGCCTACATGTTTTTGTGGCAACTGCCACGCGGAGAGAGCGAGTCATATCTTTTCTGGTACTTCCTATTTGGCTCCCTGATTTTTTTCCTAGCCTACACGATTTTCGCAACGCCTTGGGTGGCTCTGGGCTATGAAATGACGCCTGACTACAACGAGCGGACACGGCTGATGGGTACACAATTTTTCATTGGTCAGTTCGCATACTTTGTATACCCATGGCTTCTGCTGATTATGCAGGATGAAACCATGTTTGATGACATGGTCGACGGGGCTGCGAGTGTTGGGTTGGTTATTGGGTTGTTTGCCATCGTGTTTGGCATGCTGCCCGCCCTATTCCTGCGGGAGCGCATTGCGATAACACCAGAAAGCACGAACGAGCCCGTTGAAGTCGAGGGTCAATCCAAGTGGCAAGCCATGAGCAGTAACGTGAGTGGTTTCGTGACAGGCTTCGTGACCACTTTGAAATTCATGCCGTTTTTGAAACTTTGCCTTGCAACTTTCCTGATTTTCAACGGGTTCCAGCTGGTCGCCGCTATTCAGACTTATGTGATTATTTATTATATCTTTGCTGGCGATACGGCACTAGGCGCCGAGTATTTCGGCTATGTCGGCACCGCAATGACGGCATCCACATTTGCGATCATTGTGTTTGTCACCTGGCTGGGAACAAAAATTGGCAAACGGCGCGCCTTTGCTATTTCCACAATACTTTCCATGATCGGCTTTGGGCTGAAATGGTTTTGCTACACGCCTGATAACCCTTGGCTTGTCCTTATTCCGGCTCCGCTCATCGCGTTTGGATATGGCGGTTTGTTCACGCTCATGCCTTCAATGATGGCAGACGTTGTGGATATGGACGAACTGAACACAGGCGAAAGACGCGAAGGTATGTATGGCTCGATCTATTGGTGGGTCGTCAAACTGGGTCAAGCCGCAGCCCTCGCCGGTGGTGGCATACTTCTCAATGTCTCTGGGTTTGATGTTGAACTGGGTGGAAATCAAACTGAAGAAACGCTGACGTTGCTGCGGCTGTTTGATGCCTTTATCCCACTGCTTGCGTCCGGGTTTGCCATATGGTGTGTTGCCTCGTTCGGGATAACGCAGGAAAAAGCACGCGAGGTCCGAGAGAAGCTTGAATCTATCCGCGGCAAACTGAATCCGGCTGCGGCCTAAGAATTTCTGGTACTGAGTGAGACTAAATCGATGAACAAGGTTCTAAATCGCATGGATTTGCAGTCAGAATCGAACGCAATTGATCAAAAAGTGCAGGACCTGCTTGCCCGAATGACCCTCGCCGAGAAAATCGGTCAGATGAACCAGCAGGATGCAACAGGGGACACGGTATCCGCCGACATGGCAGAAGCAATCCGCGCAGGTCGACTGGGTTCTGTCATCAACCTATCCAATGCCGCGGTTGGCAATGAACTTCAGAAAATTGCTGTTGAAGAATCGCGCTTGGGCATCCCATTGGTTGCGGCCCGAGATGTAATTCATGGTTTTAAAACCATTCAACCCATACCCCTTGGTCAAGCGGCCACATGGAATCCTGACCTGGTTCAGGAGGGGGCACGTGTCGCGGCGCTAGAGGCTCGCAAAAATGGCATTCATTGGACATTTGCGCCAATGATCGACATTTCCCGCGACGCCCGCTGGGGCCGCATTGCCGAAAGCTTTGGTGAAGACCCATTCCTGACAACCCAAATGGGCGTTGCGATGGTCATGGGCTTTCAAGGAGATGACCTGTCAGATAATGGCTCGATCGCAGCATGCGCCAAACATTTTGCTGGGTATGGTGCATCTGAAACCGGCAGGGATTACAACACCACCAATATTCCTGAAAATGAACTTAGAAACGTTTATCTTCCACCGTTCAAAGCGGCTGCAGACGCTGGTGTCGCGACCTTTATGGCGTCTTTCAGTGACATCGATGGTATTCCTGCATCAGCTAACGAGTTCTTGTTCCAGCAAGTTCTGCGCGGTGAATGGCGCTATGAAGGGATGACAATCAGTGATTGGGACTCGATCCGCCAATTGTCGGATCATGGGTTAACAGATGGCGACCGCGATGCGGCGCATCAGGCACTGATTGCTGGCTTAGATATGGAAATGGCGGGTGACGCTTACCTCAACCATATTGAAGGTTTGATCGACGAAGGGCTTGTTTCTGAGCATCGTATCGATCAGATGGTCGGCAATATTTTGCGGTTAAAGTTCCAATTAGGATTGTTCGAAAATCCATATACTGACCCGGATGATTTTGAAGAGTACGGCAATCCGGCGGCGATGGCAGTTGCACGGCAGATGGCCGACGAAAGTCTGGTGCTTTTGAAAAACGATAACGCTGCCTTACCGCTGGACAAACAAAAACTGTCAGACATTGCCATCATTGGGCCGATGGCAGACGAACCATACGAACAATTGGGTACGTGGATTTTCGATGGCGACCCCGATTTAAGCATCACGCCAAAGTCTGCAATTGAAGCACTGGTTGGCAACAGTGCGCGACTGCACTATTCGCGCGCTCTGGAGTGCACAAGGAACTGCGGCTGGGAAGATATCGACTCTGCTGTTCTGACCGCTGAGAAAGCGGATGTAGCCCTTCTGTTCCTTGGGGAAGAATCTATCCTGTCTGGGGAGGCCCATAGCCGCGCCAACATTAACCTGCCCGGCCGGCAAGAAGAGCTGATACAAAAAGTAAAAGCGACCGGCACGCCTATTGTTGCCGTCATCCAGGCTGGAAGGCCGTTGACATTGACCAATATTCTGGATGATTGCGATGCTGTGCTTTACGCTTGGCACCCTGGGTCCATGGGCGGGCCTGCAATAGCGGACACGCTGTTTGGGGTCCGGCCTCCAACAGGTCGCCTGCCAGTCAGTTTCCCAAGGGCTGTGGGGCAACTACCCCTCTACTACAATCACAAGAACACCGGTCGTCCAGCAACAGACGACACAGTAATTGCCATCGACGATATTCCAATCGGTTCGACACAGACCTCACTAGGAATGACAGCATTTCATCTTGACGCCGGGTACCGACCGTTATTCCCATTTGGTTTCGGCTTGAGCTACACCGAGTTCGAATACGCGAACCTTACGCTCGACCGACCTGAGTTGACGGACGGTCAAACACTGACAGTCACAGTGGACATCACCAATACCGGAAAGCGTGACGGTACAGAAATCGCACAGCTTTATGTGCGCGACCATGTAGGCAGCATCACGCGTCCCATTAAAGAGCTTAAAGGGTTCCAAAGCGTTGATGTTAGAGCTGGAGAAACAAAAACCGCATCGTTCGAATTGAAAAGCGAGCAACTGGCTTTTTACCGCCGGAACAAATCGTTTGGGACAGAACCCGGCAAATTCTCAGTGTGGGTGGGCCCAAATGCAGACGAAGGTATTGAGCTGCAGTTTCAGCTGATTTAATGGCTTTCATCGGCTGACCTTCAACTTGGGGCCAAAACGCCCCAAGCTCGTCAATTCGCAAACATCGCGGAAGATTTTGCGCCTAAAATTTGGCCGTCAGCGTGAACCAAAAACGGGTTGAATCGTTGACAAAACTGTCCGCGTTGAAAAACGCAGCTTTGACAGATCCGCTGAGATAGCTGTTGATTTTTTTGGTCACCAAGAAATCCCATTCTGTACCGTAATCGATGTCGCCAACATCAGAATTGAAATCATGGTATATGGTTTTCAGTAGCATTCCCGCGAGCGGCCCGTTGCCAGGAACTTTATAAGCGAGTGACGCAGATACGTCTGACAGTCCAGTGCCGGGTGTCGCCAGAAAACGGTCTGCCCAGCCATTGAACTTATGGAGCGTTGCAAGAGGTGTGCTGAAGCCTACACCATTATCAGATCCAAGCAGCTCATACTGTACACCGGCGGTAAAGCCGTTAGATGAAGCTGTCAGTTGCCCCTGCAGATAGTCGGCCCGATAGTTATTGGGGTTGTCTTTATAGTCCGATTGAGAGGCATAGGAGGCAGAATAGCCAAGACTTAAACTATCGGACACTTTGCTTTTACCATTGAACCGAACCCCGACAGTGCTGGTCGAAAGGCCAAGAGCACCAGGGTTATTTATGTCGAGCAAATAGGCAAAGCCAGTCAGTGTGCCAAATGGCAAACCGGTGTAGCTTGCATTGAAAATGTGTGTATTGGTATCGAACTCTCCAGCCGGATTATCGCGTCCAAAAATTCGCTTAATGTTTGCAACATAGCCGTAGGTCGCCTTCACATTGCCGGATTTGTATTCGGCTGTAATGGAGTCATATGTTTGGTCATTCTGGCGGAAATCTACGCTACCAATGAAACGTTGATCATCCAGGTTTATTGCCCTGCGGCCCCCTTTGAGAGTTAGTCCTCCAACTTTGTAGGACAGATAGGCTTGGTTGAGCTCGGTTAATTCGGGGTCGGCAACAACGGGCCTGTTGGTATTCCCGTTTGTGGTGCTATTGAATTTTTGAGATCCGATTGATGTGGTGTTGGTAAACTCCAGAAATCCTGAAAAGCCGTTCATTGTCGCCGTTGTAAAATTGAGACGTGTACGAAGGGTAGAAGCCGCTGCATTGAGGGCAAAATTGTCCTGATCAACAGTTTCAAGGCGGTACCGGCTCTCCAATGCGAGCTTACCTTTGGAGAATAGCTCTTCAATGTTTGCTGCTTCCTCAGCGCTGACTGTCGTTGACCAAGACATTGCTGCAATAACTGAATAAATGACGGGGCTAGAACAAACGGACCCCTTAGAATGCATCACGCGTTGCATGGCATTTCCTCCCAAGAAGAATAGATTATTTGGATTGAATAAACCGGACTTGCCCAGCAGCTTTGCCAAAGCAGTTGATCCGTAGTGCTATTGTCCGCGCCGCCGTTGGCGCAGTTGTAATTCAGGACGCTTTCAAAGCGCCGCCAATTGGGAAACTTCGCCAGTAATCCTCAATGTTTTCACCATCAAAGTTGATCCCATCAAATGCGTTGTCCCCAGGACCCACATCTTTTCGAAACTTAGATTCCACCGAATAACGCACATTTTTCTCGATCAAAGATGGATCACATAGCTTGCCTGCGTATTCCTCAAGCCCTGCTGGTGCCTGTCCCCATCTGCGCATTTGTGCCAAAAGCCATAGTGCCGACGACTGTTGCGGATACGCGAACCCGGGTCCGTCAAAAGACATATAGTGCCGTATCGGCATACGGTCCTGGCCGGGGGTCAGCCGAGGCATGCACATCAGGCCATGCAGGATTACATCTTGATCCACACCAAGATATTCACTGCGCGAAAGCATATAGGCCAGATCTTCATGATTGCCTGGCACGGATGCCCATGTCATGGCACCAGCTACTGCATCAACAACAGCTGCAGCCTCATCGCCATGACCTGAGACCCAGGCTCGGCGAAAAGCCAGCACTTTTTCGGGACTCTGCGGAAAAAGATCTGCTTTTGTAGCGACGATACAACCAATTCCTGCTTCTACAGCCAATTGGCTCCATGGTTCACCGACGCAGTAGCCATCGATTTCGCCTTTCATCATCGCGCCAACCATGGCTGGCGGTGGCACCACAGTAAGTTGGACATCTTTATCGGGGTCTATGCCACCGTGTGCCAACCACGCACGAAGTTCATAATTGTGACTTGAGAAGGCATGCACGGTTGCGAAACGCAGAGGAGGCAAGCCTTTCTCCTTTCGCCCTTCCACAATCGGCGCAATCAATGACGCGCTATTGGCACGATTTCCAATGTAAGAACCGCCTTTTGCTTCCAATGCCTTCTCATGAACCGACTTGGATATGGTGATAGAATTGCCGCCCCGTCCCATCAAAAGGGGAACTACCATTTCTGTCTTCACACCACTCAGGCCCAGATGCATGGCAAGAGAAAGACCACCAAGCATGTGGGCGCATTCCAACTTTTCGAAAGCGATATGGTCTCGCATTGCTGACCAGGAGGGCAACCGTACAGGTTCAATCTGAACGCCCGCGCGTTCATCAAAACCAAGTTCACGGGCAACCACTAAGGGTGCGCAATCTGTAAGCGCAACAAACCCTGCTCTTACCATAGGTTTGACCAAACTAACCATGATCTGCCCCTCCAAACAATTGGGCATCAAGTTCGAAAGCAGTGATGATACTCTCTGCGATATCAAACAGACGACGGCTCTGCTGCATGGCCGTTTGCCGCATCATGCGGTAAGCTTCGTCCTCCGATATCTGCCTTCGATCCATGAGCAGACCCTTTGCTTTGTCGATCGTTTTGCGTTCCGCAAGCGCCGTGCGCGCTTCGTCTCTTTCTCGAACAATCCGGCTGAAGGACTCGAACCGGCTGACAGCCAGCTCCACAACCGGTTTAACTCTGTCTTTTTTCAGACCATCAACAACATAGGCGCTAACGCCTGCGTTCACGGCGCGGCGAATGGAGTCGTCGTCAGATTGATCTACAAACATCGCAATTGGCTTTTGAACGGCGCGACTAACCTGAAACATGCTCTCCAACGTGTCGCGGTCAGGATTCTGCAGGTCAATAATCACCACGTCAGGTTCTAAGGCCATAATCCTTTGATGAAGATTTGAGTTCGTCCGAAGCGTTACGGAATGAGTATAGCCAGCCTCAACAAGTGCACCCTCCAGGACAGCCGCCCGTCCTGGGTCTTCGTCAATCACCAGTATTTTGAGGTTGCTTCCCAACATCTATGCCGCCGACTTTGCCTTTTCTTTCGGCTTCTCCTCAACAGGGTCGCCATGTTCATAGTCCTCAAGGAATGTCAGTAACTCTTCCCTGTATTCATAGTATTTTGGGTGATTGACCATCTCTGCTCGGTGGCGCGGATAGGGCATATCCACTTCCATGATGTTGCCAATCTTTGCGTGCGGCCCGTTGGTCATCATGACACATCGGCTCGCGAGCAAAATGGCTTCATCTACATCATGCGTCACACAGATGGCTGTCACCTTGGTGCGGCTCCACACTTCCATCAGCACTTCCTGCAAACTCCAGCGCGTTAGGCTATCGAGCATGCCAAATGGCTCATCCAACAAAAGAAGCTTTGGGGATAGGGCGAATGCCCTGGCAATACCGACACGCTGGCGCATGCCGTTTGACAGATCGCCTGCTAGTTTGTGCATGGCGTCACCCAGACCTACCCGTTCAAGATAGTATTCAATGACGTCACGACGCTCGCTCAAGGCAGCGTGCGGATAAACCCGCTCAACACCCAGGGCGACATTTTGATAAGCGGTTAGCCACGGCATGAGGCTTGGTGACTGAAAAACTACTGCTCGCTCCGGCCCTGTGGTCACGACTTCTCGGTTGTCGAGAATGATGCCGCCTTTAGACGTTGGAAGTAATCCGGCGGCCATGTTCAGCGCCGTTGACTTGCCGCATCCAGAGTGGCCAATCAATGTGATGAATTCGCCTTTTTTGATCTTAAGATCAAAACCGTCCACAACAGTCAGCGGTCCTTTTGGTGTCGGGAAGGTTTTTGACACCTGAGAAAATTCGACATAGCGATCCGTCTGCGGGCCGCTCGCTGCTTCGCGGTATGCTTTTGGTGTCCGGCCAATTTCAATGGGTTTAATGTCCGGCAATGTCTGGCTGGCTTCGCCACGTTCCGTTTCGGCAGACTTGCCCGCCTCTATCAGAAAGTTCGTCACACCAGCCCGCAGGCTCTTAAAGGCAACATCCTGGTTCATGGCAGAACGAAGCCGAGGTCGAGGAATGTTAACCTCGAACGAGTCACCGAGCGTGGCCTGTGGGCCAGGCGTAAGAGGAATGATCCGGTCCGCCAGCAATATGGCTTCATCCACGTCGTTGGTAATCAAAACCACCGTTTTTTTGTCCTGGGCTCTGATGGCGTCCAGCTCATCCTGCAATTTGGCGCGAGTGAGAGCGTCTAACGCAGACAGAGGTTCATCCAACAACAAAATGTCCGGGTTCATCGAAAGCGCCCGCGCCACAGCCACACGCTGGCGCATGCCGCCTGACAGTTCATGTGGCCGCCGGTCTCTGGCGTGGGATAGGCCTACCATATCAATGTAGCGATCAACCCGGGCTGTTCTTTCCTTCTGTGTTTCTGAAGCGAAAACGGTGTCGACTGCGAGGGCGATGTTCCCTGCCACGGTTAGCCATGGCATCAGCGAGTAATTTTGGAATACAACGCCGCGATCTGGTGCGGGACCCGTGACAGGCTTGCCATTGAGCAAAACACGCCCTGTGTCAGGTTTTACCAGCCCAGCCATGATAGAAATCAGCGAAGTTTTGCCTGCGCCAGAGAAGCCAACGATAGCGACAAATTCACCCTCGTTGATAGACAGGTTTATGTCGCCAAGCACTTCTGTTTGCTCTTTGCCTTTACCATAGGCGAGCGAGACATCGGAAAGCTCAAGATGCGGTTGATCTGAAAAATTCATAACATCCCCCATCATTGATGTGCTCTGCTGGTTGCAAGGGTTTCAAGGGCCATCATCAACCGGTCCAATAGGAAACCAATCACTCCAATTGTCAGAACAGCAACCATGATTTTTGCCAGTGAGCTTGAGGAGCCGTTTTGGAATTCATCCCAAACAAATTTCCCAAGGCCGGGGTTTTGAGCCAGCATTTCCGCCGCAATCAGAACCATCCAACCCACACCCAAGGACAATCGCATGCCTGTAAAAATAAAAGGCAGCGCTGAAGGCAGGATGAGTTTGCGAATTTGTACCGGCGTCGATAGGCGCAGAACACGTCCAACATTCATCAGGTCTCGGTCTATTGAAGAAACCCCCATGGATGTGTTGATCAGCGTGGGCCACAGGGAACAGAGCATCACCGTGATTGCTGACGTCAGGAAGGACTTTTCAAACATAGGGTCGTCTGACACGTAAAGCGCGCTAACCACCATTGTTACAATAGGCAGCCAAGCAAGTGGCGAGACCGGTTTAAATATTTGCACCAGCGGGTTGACCGCCGCATCTACTGTGGGAGAAAGCCCTCCCAAAACACCTATTGGTACCGCAATTAGTGTCGCAAGAGCAAAGCCCATAAAGACGGTCTGCAGGCTTGTCCAGATTTGATCGAAGTATGTTGGCTTGCCGGTATAGTTGCGCACTTTAACGACCGCATCCGGGTTTTTCGCCAGCTTTTTCTCATTGCGGACGCGTTGCCGCTCATAGAATGCAGCGGCTTTTTCGCGCTCCACATAGTGGTCGTCGATAAGCTTGCCGAATTCTTCAGCAACCTGCACGGGGCCAGGAATGGTACCCAAACTCGTGACAACTTTGGGCGCCAAACTACCCCACGCAACAAGAAACAAGCCTATCGATACGAGCGGGATGCCAAGGCCGCGCCATAGCTCGCGGCCCTGAATTGCAGGATCTTCACCATTGGCTAGGCGCAAAAGCGTTGCTATCCAGCCGAGGCCAATAATTTTTATGTAGCCGTCCAGACGGTTAATGAGGATACCCCGATGCGCCTGGCGTGCCTTTTTGTCAGCTGCCAGGGCTACATCTTCATTTTTAGCTGCTGCCTCCATCAGATCAATCCCCCGCCACAGCGGCAGATGCAGTTTCAGAGTCAGCTGTAGTTGCACCCTTCAAGCCAATTGGAAATTTAGCGAGGTATCCGTTTGGCTGCTTTGCATCAAAGACAATGTCATCGATGAAATGAGTTTGGGGTGCACGGTAGCCATCAGATGCCCAAGGAAAGTCCGCCTCGTCGGCCATGCCTTCCTCCACGAGCAAACGCGCTGCCTTCAGGTAAATGTCTGGGCGGTAAACCTTTTTGGCGACGTCCGCATACCACTCGTCAGACTTTGACTCACCAATCTGCCCCCAGCGACGCATCTGAGTAAGGTACCAAATTGCATCGGAATAATATGGATAGGTGGCATAGTAGCGGTAGAACACATTGAAATCTGGAACGTCGCGCTTGTCGCCTTTTTCATATTCAAATGTTCCTGTCATGGAATTGGCGATCACTTCTGCATCGGCCCCGACATATGAAGAACTGGCGAGAATTTCGACCGCCTCAGGGCGATTGGCATTATTGTTCTCATCCAGCCATTTTGCTGCACGGATAAGCGCCTTAACCATGGCCAGATGAGTGTTCGGATTTTCTTCAGCCCATTCCGAAGACACGCCAAAGACCTTTTCGGGGTTGTTTTTCCAGATCTCATAGTCGGTCACGACCGGCACGCCGATACCTTTAAAGACGGCCTGCTGGTTCCATGGCTCACCAACGCAGTAACCATAAATCGTCCCCGCCTCTAAAGTCGCAGGCATCTGTGGAGGTGGTGTAACAGACAACAGTACGTCGGCATCAATCTGGCCGGTGATGTTGTCTGCCGAATAATAGCCAGGGTGGAGACCACCCGCGGCCAGCCAATATCTCAGTTCATAGTTGTGGGTAGACACTGGGAACACCATGCCCATATTGAATGGCTTGCCCTCGGCGCGGTATTTTTCAACAACTGGTTTTAAGTAGTCAGCCTTGATTGGGTGAACGGGTTTTCCGTCGTCACCAATTGGAATGTTCTTTTTCATTTCAGCCCAAACATCATTGGAAACGGTGATACCATTGCCATTCAGGTCCATCGAAAAGGCTGTAATGATGTGAGCCTCAGTTCCGAAGCCGATGGTTGCACCTAGTGGTTGCCCTGCCAACATGTGGGCGCCGTCCAACTCGCCGGAAATTACGCCGTCCAGCAACACTTTCCAATTGGCTTGGGCTTCGAGAGTGACGTAAAGGCCCTCATCTTCAAAGAACCCCTTTTCGTATGCGATCGCCAGTGGGGCCATGTCTGTGAGCTTGATGAAGCCAAGCTTCAGCTCGTCTTTCTCCAGTTCCAGCTCTTGCGCACTAGACCCGACAGAAATCAAACTGATCGACAAAATACCAATACTAAATAATAACTTACGCAAAACCAAAACAGGAACAAACAATCGAATTTTTGAATATGTCATAACCAAAGCATCCTCTGAAACCATTGATCCAAGCCTCCGACGATGCAAACCCGATCGCATGGAAGCCAAAAAACATCCGCAACTAAGAACGAAAAAGTGTCCTTTGAAATGTTGCAGTCGTGCCTTTCGACCCCTCATTGGATCGGACAATTCAAGCCGCCCACTGCGGCGACCTAACCCAAAAACAGCAAGGTCTATGCCAAAGTGTTTCTAAACATAGGCGTCGCTGTGCCCAACGCCGCTTCGGCCATTTTCAGATTCTTTGGCATCTCTTTGATTCCCCTGCACTTACTCCCAAACCAGAATCAAATTCATAGGCAGGCCGAGGGGTGAGCAACGCCTCGATCAACGATTTTCGACATATTCCAGACACAAACTGCCCAACGATTCTTCACAAATAATGATGTATTTTTGTGCACTGTCTATTTTTTAACCAAATAATGTATGCGCTGAGCGCAATTCAGTCGAGCACAGGTTTTCCATAGGCCAGGTATCACCACTAAACGATGCTCTCGGTTGCGAGGAATGGCGCGTGTATTCAATTGGGCCGACCCCACTTAAAAGCGCAATAATTCAGGGACTTATTAGGTTTTTGGGAAAACATTTCACCTTTTTTCCAAGGAATGTGTACCAGCCTTAATGGACTCTGGCTTGGACAGGCCTAACAATTCGCTCACGCACGCTTACTGGCATACTGCTTGCTTATTCGAAGCCAAGGGGAAACCCAATCGGCCCAAAGAAGGGTCATTTTTCAGGATAACGGTGTCCAGTTGGAGCGACAATCAGGTCGGGACGCCATGAATCCCATCTTTATTTTGCTCTGCTGGATGTAAGTGGAGCAAAACGTCCATGAGCCATCACACCAAACCCAAGCTTGTCGTAGTTGGAAACGGCATGGCCGGCATGCGTACTGTGGAAGAGCTATTGAAACGCGCGCCAAACAAGTACGACATTTCAGTCTATGGGGCTGAACCACGCGTCAATTACAACCGAATTATGCTGTCGCCTCTGTTAGCGGGCGAAAAGAGTTATGAAGACATCATTCTCAATGACTGGGATTGGTATCAGGACAATAGCATCACGCTTCATGCTGGTGACCCCATCATAAGCGTGCACCCCCAAACCAAAACGTTGGTCGCACAGTCTGGATCAACTGAGAAGTATGACAAACTTCTGCTCGCAACTGGTTCCGACCCCATCATCATTCCGGTGCCCGGTCACAAACTGGACGGCGTCATCAGCTTTCGGGATGTAACCGACGTCGAAACAATGATGGAAACTGCAAAGCACAAGAAAAGTGCGGTTGTCATAGGCGGTGGACTATTGGGGCTGGAGGCTGCGTATGGCCTTTCCACACTTGGCATGAAAGTCACAGTTCTTCATCTTGCACCCCACCTAATGGAACGACAGCTAGATTCCGCTGCGGGTCACCTACTGCAAAAAGAGTTAGAGTCGCGAGGCATCGACATTGTTACAGGTGCCGACACACGCGAGTTGGTTGGTGACAAAACCGTTGAAGCGGTGAACCTGAAAGACGGTCAGTCATTTGCGGCTGATCTGGTTGTGATGGCTGTTGGCATCCGACCAAACATCTCACTCGCCAAATCTGGCGGCATCGCCTGCGGGCGAGGTGTGTTGGTGGATGACAATATGCTCACGTCAGACGACGATATTTTTGCCATTGGTGAATGTGTTGAGCACAGAGGCACATGTTACGGCCTTGTGGCACCAATCTGGGATATGGCCAAAGCACTCGCAGAGAAACTTGCCGCCACAGAATCCAACGGTTTTCAGGGTTCTCTATTGTCCACAAAGCTCAAAGTCACGGGCGTTGATCTATTTTCTGCTGGTGCTTTTGAAGGCGACGATGAAACCGAAGATATTGTGTTTAGGGACGCCTCTCGCGGCGTCTATAAGCGCATTGTTCTCCGAGACAATAAAGTTGACGGATTAGTCCTTTACGGCGACACAGCCGACGGTCCCTGGTACTTCCAGATGCTGAAAGACGGCACAGACGTCTCGGAGTTCCGCGACACCATGATTTTTGGTCAAAACCTGGAAGCAGGGGCAGATCTGGACCCTTTTAAGGCCGTTGCAGACCTCTCCGCAGAAGCTGAAATCTGCGGCTGCAACGGCGTGTGCAAAGGGGACATCCAAAATGCCATTTTGGACAACGAACTCACAAATCTAGATCAAGTTCGTCAACATACAAAAGCATCTTCGTCCTGCGGTTCCTGTACCGGACTGGTTGAAAAACTGCTTGGTCATACCCTTGGCGACACGTTTGTAGCCAACGAAGGGCCAAAACCGATGTGTGGCTGCACGGATTGGACGCACGACGAAGTTCGCCGACTGATAGTTGCAAAGGGATTGAAAACCATTCCTGAGGTGTTTCAGGCGCTGGAATGGAAAACGCCAGACGGCTGCCATTCCTGCCGGCCCGCCACAAACTACTATCTGCTGTGCGCTTGGCCCGGTGACTATGTGGATGATAGCCGCTCCCGTTTCATCAACGAACGAGTTCACGCCAACATCCAAAAGGATGGAACATATTCTGTTATTCCGCGCATGTGGGGCGGCCAAACCTCGTCAAAAGAACTACGTGCAATCGCAGATGTGGTCGACAAATTCGACATTCCAACAGTCAAAGTAACCGGCGGCCAACGCCTAGACCTTCTGGGCGTAAAAAAAGAGCAACTACCAGCTGTTTGGGCCGACCTCAATGCGGCTGGCATGGTCTCAGGCCATGCCTATGGAAAGTCTCTCCGCACAGTCAAAACCTGCGTAGGTTCGGATTGGTGCCGTTTCGGTACCCAAGACAGTACTGGTTTGGGCGTGAAGCTTGAGGAAGAAACCTGGGGCAGCTGGATGCCTCACAAATTCAAGATGGCCGTTTCCGGGTGCCCACGCAACTGCGCTGAGGCCACAATCAAAGACTTTGGCATCGTCTGCGTGGAGTCTGGCTATGAGCTTCATGTCGGCGGCAATGGTGGCATCAAGGTGAGAGCTACAGATCTCTTGTGCAAAGTAGAAACGGAAGAAGAAGCCATCGATTATTGCATGGCCTTCATTCAACTGTACCGCGAAGACGCTCATTATCTAGAACGCACAGCGCCTTGGATCGAGCGCGTAGGTCTCGAATATGTCAAAAAACGTCTCCTGGATGACGCCACCGAGCGAAATGAGCTGAGAGCTCGCTTCATTGAAAGCCAGGAAGACAGCCAGACTGACCCTTGGGCTGAGCGCGCAGCTGGCGTCGACAATCATGAATTCAAGTCACTTGAGAGGGTCTAACATGACCACCCATACTCACATGAACTTTGTTAAAGTCTGCAAACTGGAAGATATCCCGTCACAAGGTGCTCGGCGAATTGAAACACCAATGGGCGAAGTCGCCTTATTCAAAACGTCCGATGGTCAAGTATTTGCCCTCAGAAACCAATGCCCACACAAGCACGGACCACTTTCGGAGGGAATTGTACACGGTCATGCCGTGACCTGTCCGTTGCATAACTGGGTGATTGACCTGAAGACTGGCGAAGCGATGGGAGCCGACAAGGGCTGCACCCCTAAATTACCCGTAGATGTGTGCCGCGACGGCCAAGTCTATTTGGGGCTTACTCTTGACACTGAAGAGAAGATCCCAGCGTGAAAGAAGTCAAAACAACCTGCGCCTACTGCGGTGTGGGATGCGGGGTAATCGCAACCGTCGATGCGGGCAAGCCTATCAAAATCGAAGGTGACCCCGAGCATCCCGCAAACTATGGAAAGCTGTGTTCCAAAGGCTATGCGCTTGGGGAGACCCTTGGATATACTGGTAGGCTGAGCAAACCCCGGGTTGGTGACGCTGACGTGGACTGGGCAACAGCCACGCAAGCTGTCGCATACGGCTTGAAAAACACCATCGAACAACACGGGCCCAACTCGGTGGCATTTTATGTCTCTGGGCAACTGCTCACAGAAGACTATTACGTTGCCAATAAACTGATGAAAGGCTTCATTGGCTCCGCAAACATCGACACAAATTCGAGACTTTGCATGGCGTCCACGGTCGCCGGTCACAAGCGCGCATTCGGCGCTGACACTGTTCCCGGTGACTATTCCGATCTGGAGCAAGCTGACTTGGTTGTACTGGTAGGTTCCAACCTCGCATGGTGTCATCCCGTTCTATTTCAAAGGCTCAAGGCAGCGAAACAGGAACGCGGAACCAAAGTTGTCGTGATTGATCCACGCAGGACCGAAACGTGCGACATCGCAGATTTGTTTGTGCCAATCCCACCAGATGGTGACACACTATTGTTTGGAGGGCTGCTAGCTTATCTGAATGACAATGAACATGCGCCCGCAGCCTATACAAACGCACACGTTAACGGTTTTGAGGCCGCTTTGGCAGCGGCTCGCAATTCAGCACAGCACCTCCAAGAAAGCCATGAATTCGCTGACATAAAACAAGAGGTCTCCGAATTTTACGAGCTGTTCAGTGAAACGGAAAAAGTTGTCACTGTCTTTTCGCAAGGCGTGAACCAAGCTCATGATGGTACCGACCGGGTCAACGCCATTATCAACTGTCACTTAGCCACTGGTCGCATCGGACGTCCCGGCATGGGCCCTTTTTCAGTGACTGGCCAACCCAATGCAATGGGCGGGCGAGAAGTGGGGGGCTTAGCCAATATGCTGGCCTGCCACATGGGCTTTTCGACCAAAGACAAACAGATTGTTGGCGATTTTTGGAATGCACCGAACCTGGCCCAGCACGAGGGACTACGGGCCGTAGACCTATTCGAAGCTATGCACTCGGGTGAGATCAAAGCCGTGTGGATCATGGCGACCAACCCCGCCGTCAGCATGCCAAACGCGTCGCGTGTGCGCGAAGCACTGGAAAAATGCCCGTTGGTTATTGTTTCTGACTGTGTCGAAGAAACCGACACATTGTCCTACGCTGATATTCGTCTACCCGCCGCGGGATGGGGCGAAAAAGATGGTATGGTGACCAATTCGGACAGAACGCTGTCCAGACAACGTGCCTTTTTGCCCTTATACGCGGACGCCAGACCGGACTGGCGCATAATCTGCGATGTCGCGCAAGCCATGGGATGGAAAGAGGCCTTTGACTACAAAACACCTGCAGACATTTTTAAGGAATATGCAGCCCTTACGGGTTACAAAAATGACGGGAGGCGGGCGCTAGACCTTAGCGGCCTTAGCCAAATCACCACAAATGACTATGAAACCCAGAAGCCGCAGCAATGGCCGGTCAGATCAGGCGCAATAGACATAAGCCCTCGGGGGCACCGGTATTATGCAGACGGACAATTTTACACGGCCGACCAAAAAGCCAACATGGTTGCGGTTGAGTATCGCCCGAGTTCCACACATCAGGATACTGACCGCGCTTTCATGCTCAATACAGGGCGGTACCGCGACCAATGGCATACCATGACACGCACCGGCCTTGCCGCAAAACTGAACACCCACCGCCCAGAACCTCTATTGGATATAAACCCGTCAGATGCCGCAAAGCTTTCGCTTGTCGATGGTGATTTTGTGGAGGTCAAAAGTGACCTTGGCACTGTTGTAGTTCGGGCACGCATTACGGCAGACCAAAAGCCAAAAGAGGTGTTTTTGCCTATGCATTGGTCGGACACTCACAGTCTTACCGGCGGCATTGACGCACTGGTTCAACCCATGCTCGACCCGGTTTCAGCCCAACCAGCATTCAAAAGCACAGCAGTTGCAATCCAACAAATCGATATGCGTTGGCGCGGCATGCTGTTGTCACGCAACAAATTCGAATATTCGGGCGCCGACTATCTGACCCATCAGAAGATGGACAATTGCTTTTTGTCCCGTGTGGCTGGCAGGCGTTGGTTGTCGCATCAGCAGATGCAGGAACATTTGTCTGTTCTAGTGGGAGAATGGTTGGAGTTTGAGGACCCAGGCAAAAGGTTTTTCCGCAAGGCCCTTTTGGTGAACGGTCAATTGGAACTTGTGCTGTTTTCCGGTCCCTCCGTCAAAGGTATAAGCGTGCCTTGGCTCGATCAGTTGTTCGCGCAGGAAACTCTATCCACATCCGACAGACAGGCGCTTCTGGCTGGCAAACCGCCTGGCCCAATCGAAGATATCGGTGACATTATCTGTTCATGCCACGGCATTGGTCAAAACCAGATTGAAGCTTGTGTTCGATCCCTGGATTACGCAACTGCAGACCTGGTTGGACAAAATACGTTGGCGGGAACCAATTGCGGTTCCTGCGTCCCCGAAATCAATGCCATCATTCATCGAAAGGCGAGCGCCAATGCAGCATGACCCTTATCTACCAATATCCCTCAACCTGAAAGACCGCGCGTGTTTGGTTCTGGGTGGCGGCCCCATCGCGCTCGCAAAACTGAGACCCCTCGTAGAAGCGGGCAGCACCGTCTTGCTAGCGGCACATAACCCGATCAAAGAGATTGCGGACCTATTGGACAACAACAAGGTCATCCAAGCTTCGCTGCCTTTTGGCAGCAGAGATTTTGAGGGCATTTTGTTAGCGATAGACAGCGGCGAGGAACCTGCTCACTCCCAGTCGCTGAGAAGCCTCGCAAAGACAAACAACATATTATTGAACACGGTGGATCAGCCGGAATTTTGCGACTATTTCACGCCGGCGGTTGTGCGCCGCGGGCCATTGAAAATCGCATTCTCAACCGGCGGCGCCGCCCCTGCGCTTGCCCGCAATCTGCGCCAAAAACTTGAAAGACTATTGCCACATAGGCTTGGAGAATTGGTTGAAAGCGCACGAAAGTGGCGGCCAGAAGTCCAACGCCGACTGTCACCTACCGCGCAGAAAGAGTTCTGGAATCGCCTGTTTGCGGACACATCCCTTCAAAACATCTGCGACGAAGGCACACACATTGACGACTGCATTGAACACCTAATTTCATCGCAATCGACCAGTGTCGAGGCCAAAGGAAAAGTGTGGCTGGTCGGTGCAGGTTCCGGCAACGCAGATACCATCACATTGCAAGCGCTGAAGCTCCTTGAAGCCGCTGATGTGGTTCTGCACGATGCACTTCTTGACCCAACGCTTCTTGAGTATGCGCGGAGAGACGCGAGATTAATCGCAGTTGGTAAACGGTGCGGAAAAGCCTCGACAACGCAGACGTTCATCAACAAGTCTTTGGCCAACTTTGCGGAGCAAGGGCACAGAGTTGTTCGTCTGAAGTGCGGCGATCCTTTTATTTTTGGCCGTGGCGGCGAAGAACTCAAATACCTTCAGGCGCGGCAGGTGCCGGTTGAAGTGGTAGCGGGCGTGACAACTGCTGCGCAAGCAGCCGCTGAGGAACTCGTACCGCTCACATACCGTGGCAAGGCTCGGCGCATCACCTTTATGACTGGGGCAACGTCAAAAAGCCTGCCGGAAGATCGACCCCAGTGGAAAGCGCTTCTGGATGGCGGAACGGTCGCGATTTACATGGCGCGCCTTGGCCTTCAGGAAAATATGGACAGTATGATTGAGGCAGGCTTGGCACCCGACATGCCGGCAATGTTGGTTGCAGGGCTCGGCTCCTCTGAACGGGTGTCGATCAAAGCTACCATTTCCACTTTGGCGATCCAATCAGCCAATGTCCCCAATCATTTGCCAACACTGGTTTTGGTCGGTGATGCGCTTGCTGAATGTGCGTCGCAAAATGAATTTGCGCCATGTCCTGCAGAGAGCAGCAGTCTTCGCCAATGGGCTTGAGGGTGGCGTTAGGCAGGTCGATCATTACCGCTTAATATGCGCTGGGTAGAAAAGGAGCGGCAGCGGCTCCGAGGGTCGCGGAGCCGCTGCCTAAGGCTGGGCCTGTGGTGGGCCCTACAGGATCAGATACTCTGAACTCAGATCCTGCGCCTCGACACCTTGCAGGAGCACGCTATCGCCAGCGCCAAGGTCAATCAAAAGACCGTCTGTTGTCTCAGTGGCTGCCGCCAACACATCCTCCAGAGAGGTAAAGTCGGTAGCAGTGGAGCTGAGATCGAGCCAGTCACGGTCATAGTCTGTGATGACATCGTCGCCTGAACCTTCACCAAATACGAAGGTGTCAGACCGGGCACCGCCTGTGAGCGTGTCGTCGCCCGCGTTACCACGTATCCAGTTGGCCTGGCTGTTCCCGGTGAGAACATCATCAAACGCACTGCCATCAAGATTGTTGATACGCAGCAGAGTATCGCCTTCGGCATAACCGCCAGATGCGGTACCAGCCGCCAGATCCACTTGAACGCCTGCGTCTGACATGCGGTAATCAGCTTCATCAACACCGCGGCCGCCGTTGAGCACATCAGCACCTTCACTGCCATACAGTGTGTCATTGCCATTGCCACCAGCGAGCGTGTCATCGCCTCCACGGCCCCAGAGCTTGTCATCGCCACCAGCGCCCGACAGACGGCTGCCAGTGTCGATTGCCCACAGGGTGTCATCGCCCGTGCCAGATGTTACACTTTCGATGTTGATGAGCGTATCACCCTCAGCAAATCCACCGCGGGCTTCGCCGGTTTGCAGGTCGACAAAAATATCGGCGTCGTCACGGACATAATTGGCACTATCTGCACCGCCACCGCCATTAAGCGTGTCGGCACCGTCGTCGCCAAACAGGACATCACCGCGAGCGCCACCGTTTAGGACATCGTCACCAAGGCTACCCAACAGCACATCGTTGCCAGCGCCGCCGTCAAGAACATCATCACCGCGTCCACCGCGCAGTTCATCATCGCCTTCGCCGCCGTTGATCACGTCATCATCACGGCCGCCGACGAGGAAATCGTTGCCGGCAGCACCATTGATGCTGTCGTCACCTCGGTCGCCAATGAGTGTGTCATCACCAGCAGTGCCATTGATGGCTTCTGCAGTGTTGTCGCCGTTGACCGTGATGTCGGTGAAGACAAAGTTGTCAGCAGAAAAGTCAGCCAAAGCGTCGGCAGCGTCCGTTCCGGTCAAGTCTGTATGACGGGCAATAATGCTCAGGTCAGCATTGGCGTCTGACAAATCCGACGAGTAAACCAAGCGGTTTACGCCGAGGTTCGAATTCAAATACACAAACACGCCTGGGCCAGGCTCGCTGACCAAATCGGCGATTTGGCTTGCCGCTGTTCCCGCCAGGAATGGTGTTTCGCTGTCACCGTCGTTGTCCGTATTGAGAAGGACGATTACATTTGCGCCTTCTGGAATTTCGGCAAAGTCTGACGACAGATCGACAGCAGCAAAGCTGACATCACCTTCAATGCCAAAGTCTGCTGCATTCAGTGAAAACACATCAATGTTGGTGTCACTCTCAATGGAGCCGTTTGCCCGTGCGTCAGCGAGGATATCGACTACGACGCCGCCATTTTCACCTTCTGGTGCATTGTGCAAGTGACCAACTGTCAATCGCGCTTCGTTAAAGTTTTCAAGCTCGATAGAAGTGGTGTACGTCACGTCGCCATTGGTGGCCACGTCAAACGTGATTGTTGCAAAACCTTCTGCATCGGTTTCAACGGCTGGGTCTTGCACTTCAGCTTCACCTGTTAACTCTGCACGGAATGAGACGGTGCCGTAGCCATTGGCGTCACGATCATCCGAAACCAACTCAAGTTGGCCGCGCAGTTCACCCGCCGGGAAGTCAGTGGAATGAATGTTGAAGTAGATGTTGCCGTCTACAGCCTCTGACAACACTTCTGAAGTTGTGTCTGCTTCATCAACGGTGATTTCCACCGTTGGGACACCAAAGCTGTTACCTACTGAGCCATCAACTGCAGCATCCGCCAGCAGGTCAACAACCACCGGGCCGTTTTCGCCTTCAGGCGCATTGTGCAAGTGGCCCACAGTGAGACGATCTTCATCAAAGTCTGCAACGTCGATGCTTGTCGTGTATGTCACATCGCCGTTTTCTGCCACGGTAAAGGTAATGCTGGCTGTGCCCTCAGCATCAGTCTCAACTGCTGGGTCTTGCACTTCATTCGCACCGTTCAGCACAGCAGAAAAAGTGACATCGCCGTATCCATTTTCATCACGGTCGTCAGAAACCAAAGTCAATTGGCCACGTACTTCACCCGCCGGGAAATCTGTTGAGTGCAAATTGTAGTAAATGTTGCCGGCAACGGCTTCTGCGAGCACTTCGCTGGTTGTGGCCGCGTCATTCACTTCAATCTCGAGGATTGGAACACCGATCGTAAAATCCGTCAGAAAATCTTCGTTTCCGATAACCTGGCGGCCTTCAGCAGAAACGTCACCACCGTCAAATGGGTCACCCTCATATGCGATGGTATCGTCGCCAATACCGCTCGTGATTGTATCGGCTCCGCCCAGACCTGTAATGCGATCGTCTTCATTTGTACCATTAAGCACTTCTGCATCGCCGCTACCGCTTATGGTCGCCGCCCGTGTGCTTTCAAACTTATCAAACATGTTAGCTCTCCTTCATTGAGACAGTTCGCGCAAGCTCCATATCGGCAAGCAATGCCGCCCTGCACGTAAGTCAGTCGGCTGCACCCGGCTGGCGGTTCAAAAAAAGAGAAAAAAAATTCTAACGGTAGAATTATCGACGGGAAAACCGCCAAAAAAGATCAGGAAATTTTGCACGCAGAATGTTTGAACAGACCGGCGCCAAATGTTTCATCGTGCCCTTGTGGACCAAGGTCCCGGCTGGAAGCAGACAACATCGCTTTTGCATTGTTGATCGAAGGAATATCGTTTGGGTTCACAGTTGCTGCCAACTGAGCCGTAACGAACGGAGCGGCAAAAGATGTGCCTGTGATGTATCGACCAGTGCCTGTGCCCGCGACAAAAACATCGACGCCAGGAGCAGAAATATCGATATGATCGCCCTGGACGGCCTTGCGATAAATCGCACCGCGAGCGTCAACAGCTGTAACTGCAATCACTTCGGGAAAGGCTGCCGGGAATTTTTGGGAAGACTCTGGGCCGCCATTGCCTGCAGCGGCCACCATAATCACGCCTTGGTCAGAGGCGTATTGAATTCCCTGGTCAAGAATCTTGTTGTAGGGGCCAGCAAGGCTGATGTTCACAACCATCACACCTTCGGATACCAGCCAGTCCAGGGCTCTCAAAATATCCGAAACACCGGCAGAGGCTTGACCATTCACGTCGTGGCTTACCACCGCAGCACTGAAGAGTTTGGCATTGTTGAGACGACCGCCACCCACCAACAGCTCTGCCACGGCAGTTCCATGCCAGTCCGTTTCCTGGCTTGGCCTGCTACTGAATTGTTTTTGGGTGATATGGGCTTGTTGCAAAACCAAAGCATCAAGGTCAACCGAGGCATCAATGATGCCTAATGGCAACTGTGCCGGGCAACCTGCAGCCGGCCAACCAATAAGCCGGCTCGCATACGTGCGCCTGAAAACGGCTTCATTATTAATCTCTTGCGCGGTCAACGGCTCTGTCTGATAGGTATAGCGGTGATTGACACCAGCCGTTGCGCCTGGTTCCAGGGCTTCAACCTCGTTGATGGCAAGGCCGCCTTCGAGGCCTTCTGGAAGTTCGAACACCATCATGATTGTGCCTAGGCCACCTAGTGGTTCCTGCGTTTTCAGTCGGTATCCTCTGGTATAGGTTTGTGTATCCAGCCACACAGCTGCGTCTGTGGTCCCAACGAGCACAACAAGTTCGCGCCGATCAATCACCGCGTTTTCGTCGCCTTCGATCTCACTCACAGGCGCGAGTCTGAGGGACGGCTGTGTGCAAGCCGCCAACACAAAAAGCGCCGCAATCGAAAGGCTTTTTAAGCTATGGGTCATCAGGTCATTTCTCGCATCTGCAGGGACAGTTGCTGGTATGTCGTAACAACGCGCTCTTCGGTTCAATTTTTGCCAACTAAAATCTCCGGGAAACAGTCAGCCACAATCTTTCTGTATCTGCACCAAAGCCGGAGGCATCATAATAGGCATACTGCACAGACCATTGAGTTGAATTGAACAGCTTGCCCGAAAGAGACAAATTGATTTCGTCGCCATATTCGGCGTTTGTTCGTTCGGCTTCGAAGTGATGATACTTTGCAGCGAACTGCAACCCGCGCAGCCAATCCCAGGACCCAATCCGCCAATTAAGCCTTACTGATTGATCTATTATGCCATCCACCGGCGTTGTCAGGAACACGTCTGCATCACCCTGGAAAATATGCAACATGCCGAAAGGAGTTTGAAACGCCTGTGTACCGTCTCCTTCCAGTGCCTCATAACGCGCAGTTAAAGTCACATCGCCCAAACGCGCACTCGCACTGCCCATTGCGTAATAGAGGGAGTCGTCGGTTTCAGGCCGTTGAGACTGTTGCTGCGCCACGCTGGCTTCCCAAGTAACTCCAACGTCATCGCGCTGCCACCGACCGTTAAGCCTGACACCCGTACTGGACGCATCAAAGCGCTGCGCTGGCTGAGCATCTTTAACGAGGTCAGTTTCAATGTCGTAATGAAAGCCAGTTATCTGACCCACAGGCGTGGGGAGCGAGATGTTGAGGAGCCAACTATCAGACGATAGTCCGCCAGCACGTTCACGAATGCCGAACCGGCGGTTAAACTTCCATATGTAACCCACATCGAACTGCAATGGCCCAAGCCAGCGCCCTTGAGCCCGGACCGCGTCAAAGGTGACATCACTCTGCCTAAAGTCGCTGATGCCAACAAAACGCATGTCATCAAGCGACACCCTTTGACGACCAAGCGTAAGTTGAGTTTTGGGTATCACGGATGTCGATATTTGAAAGCGATTGAGTTCCGCATTTTGGAAATCCGCGATTACAGGAGCATTGCCATCCGGCGGCCCATCGGATTGGTTAGCACCCTCAAGGGAAAGGATGCCCTCGCCTTCAAGCAGAAAATGCCATTTCGGCGATAGTTCCGTCTCAAAACCACTTTTCAGTCGGGCTGTGATTGCGTCCGCACTATTTTCAAACGCGCCAATATCGGCAAACTCGTATCTAATTTTCAGGTCATGAAAAAAAACTGTTTGCTGAACGGCATTGTTGGCCTCTTGTGCACCCGCATTTATTGACTGCAACGGCACAATCGAGAACAGCACTAGCGCTTGCCAGTTCTTTATCTGATGCCCCATATGCCATAGCCCCCTTATAGCGCTTAAGCTGTTTGACAGAAAAATTCTGAACAAAGAATGAACCACTCAACGAGTCTTGCCGACTTACATAATGTTATTGCTATAATAGCAACGGCAGTGTGGTTTTGGATCATTCAACAAAGCGTGATCAGCAAAGTGCGCTGGTAGCTTATGGAGAAAGAAATGCCTCAGGACGAAGGCCTGACAATTCGGTTAGCTGACTATGTTCGCGGGACATTGACGGACGAAGAACGCGCCCAGGTAGAGGCTGACGCGGCGGCTGACCCTATGGTCGCGGCTGAACTCGCGACCCTAAAAGGTGTCGCGTCTGCTCTCAAATCGGACACCCCTCCCATTGCAGGCAAAGAGTTTGGGTGGGCACGCCTGTCGCGGGCAATTGATGCAGAGGCGGCAAGCTCGGCTGCCTCTTCAAATATTGTAAAGTGGCAAATCGCTGCAGCGATTTTTGGATTTTTGGCGGTTGGACAGACCCTTGTATATACATCGGGCTTTTTTGACTCCGCGGAAGATCAGTTTGGTCTTGCTGGTGAGCAATCTGTAGCTCAGTCTTGGAGTATTCAGGTTTCGTTTGCTCAGAACGCTCCCATTGCGGAAATCGAGCAGCTGTTGCAGGAAAACGGCGGCCGTATTTCTGACGGTCCTTCTGCGATTGGGTTGTACCGCATCACCTTTGACAGTGAAGAATCTCGCAATGCAGCGCAACAAGCATTCCAGGATGCCTCAATCGTTCTTGAATCCACCATCAGCGACTAAGCAATCCAAATACTACAAATGAAAGCTTCCCAAACATTGCATCAGTAGTTTTTTAGCGTGAAAAATGCGGGTCTTGATGGTCCCAACCGCAGCATTCTCAATATCACCGATTTCTCCGTATGGCAGGTCCTCAAAAAAAGCGAAGTGAACCACGCGGCGGTGGCTGTCGCTAAGTTTGTCAATACAGGCTCGCACGCGTTCGGCATCCTGGCTTGCGGCCACAATTGACTGGGCATCTGGCGCATCGTCAACTTGTTCATGCTGTTGATCGGTTAAATCCATCCGCCCAAGTTTGCGCCTCAAGTCTATCGCCTTGTTTCGTGCAATGCTGAACATCCATGACCGCACAGCCGACCGACCAGAGAACTTATCGGCGGTTTGCCAAACTGCGACCATTGTTTCCTGAACAATGTCAGAGGCCTCGTGTTCATCTTTACAGTGTGAGTAGGCGAACCTGTAAAGCGTATCATAGTGACGGTGATAAAGCTCCTTAAGCGCCGCTTTATCTTTGCGGGCCACCGAGGCTAAGAGCTCACTATCAGTCTTGGAAGAAACCATGGCCCAACTTTATGTCGCTTCATGTCAAAGGAACAAACGCTTTTTTCAAGAACCAATAGCGCCCTTTTTTGAACTGGCCTATTCCCTATCGAAGGCTGAAGGCAATGTGGTCAAATTCGGCCAATAAGACAGGCCTAAAGAATGATTTCTGCGATTGCCGCGAATGTGTTCCTGGCTCCCTGGACAATTTCGTCCTCTGGTTCACCACTGTCTTTGAATTCTTCGAGGCACTCACAGAAGGAACGCCACTCCTGCGCATCCGTCGAACGCGACAAATACTGGCACGGCCATTTTTCGTCATCAATCTGAGACGACATGGCCTTGAAAATTTGTCGATTTCCATTTGAAGATCCAGCCAAAACATACAGGCCACCAAGCGCCTGATAGCTGTTGGCATATGCAAAATTGGCAGTAGTTGCATCGCCTAAAAACTCAGAGGCGTCAGACTGAACAAAGCAATTCAGGTCAAGCCGCAACAATGGCGCATATTCATATTTATGGAGGTCAACAATATCCTGAAGTTCGGATTTGAAGGCAGAAAGAGCCGCTTCACATGCGGATCGATAATTGAATGTATGCCGCAAAAATCCAGCGTAGTGCTCAACATTAGCTGCCCCAGTGATTAATATAGATACCAAGGGCCACTGGTTGAGTTGCTCATGTACATCATGAGTAGATTTTTGTAGGCGCTTCCTAAGCGAAACTTCGCCAAAATCTGTGTCTGTCACAAGCATGGTGTTTAGGCCGCGTACCATCATTAACGGCCACGCCCCCTCCCTGGTCACATTTGCCAAAACCACTGAAGCAGTTTAGGCTGATCATTCCTCACCGGGGAATGTAGAGGATATATGCCAGGGACCACAACAGTTTTAACCAACCCCACTTCTGTGGTCGCGTTGGATAAAATAAATCGTTTGAGCAATGATGAACTCGATCAAGTACCGATTGGTGTGATCGAGCTTGATGCCAATGGCACCATTTGTTTTTACAACGCGACCGAAGCCAAAATGAGCGGCCGCGACGCCAAAAAGGTGGTTGGCAAAAACTTTTTCCATGAAATCGCGCCTTGCACAAACATTCCCCAGTTTAATGGACGGTTTGTTACTGGCGTGCAGTCAGGCAAACTCCAAGAGCAGTTCGTTTTCAACTTTGATTTTGAAATGACACCGCCGGTAAAAGTCGTGGTGGAATTGCATGATGGTCGTCAACCTGGCAAATATTGGCTGTTTACAAAAGTAATCCAGCAGCATGACGATAGTGTTCCAGACCTCAGCGTAAGTGACTTGATCGTCTCAAAAACCAGCGGCGCAAGTGCGGAAGAATTTTGCGCGAGTGAGCCAATTGCCACGCCAGATAAAGTTCAGTCCTGGGGCGCGTTGGTCACCATTAACCTGGACAAAGAGTGTATCATCGGGCGCTCAGAGAATTTCTGGGAAATCCTCTCTTACCAGAAAGCAGATGATATTCTGGATGAACCGCTAACTGCGGTTTTCCAAGAAGAAGACATCCTTTTGTGCCGTGCATTATCAAAAGATTCGTCAAAGGAGCAACCTGTCGTCCAACATAAACTGACGAAACTCAATGTTTCTGATGAATATGTCGATCTCCGGTTTGTGGCCAAAGGCAATATTGTTTTTGTGGAAATCACAATCGCCGAGCAATCGGGGCGGGTCAGTATTCTCCCAAGAGAAATCCTTGATTTCAACACGCATTTGTCTTCTCGGGCAACAGTCGAAGACTTGTGCCAAGAATTGGTTCGATTGCTGCAAAAAATAACCGGGTTTGAACGGGTAGTTGCTTACAGGTTTTCCCCAAACTGGGAAGGCCAAACAATTGCGGAAGCAATGCGCGCCGACAGCAAGCTGCCAAGCTTTCAAGACCTGTATTTTCCTGCAAGTGACATCCCGCCCCAGGCGCGCGCCATGCACGAACGCATCCTGACTTCCTTCACCCCAAGTCGGGACTATGTGGCAAGCGACATGGCCCTTGCGAGCGGTGCGCCAGCAGAAGCGCGCAACCTTGAAGGCGTGCACTTGAGGTCGGTTTCACCTGTAAGGGCGGTGTATCACAAAACTATTGGAGTGAACGGCTCCGCGACATGTTCCCTCAAAGTCGGCGGCAAACTATGGGGCATGGTTATTCTGCATGATAGCTTGCCTCATCATTTGAATTATAGCCAGAAAGTCGCCCTCGCCACACTGACACAAACAGCCTCCAGCAGGCTCGAATTGTTAATCGCTCAAGATAAGAAACAGCGCCAGATCGGTGCAAGGAAGACGCTAAAAGTAATACTCGACGCGATCTCAGCCTCAGACAGTTTGACCGACGCCACCCTTGGCAAGGGTCAGACAAATGTCATGAGTATATTCAACTGCAGTGGCGCGGCTATTTGGATCGACGATGAATGGAGAACAGTTGGCTCGACGCCACCGCCACACCTTATCAACAAGCTTGCGACAAAAGTCTCCAATGACGAATCTGTTACTGTCTGGGGCAATGATTGCCTTTCGGAATTTATTGCAGACTTTAAAGAGTACGCTACAGAGGCCTCTGGGGCGGTTTTTGCTGCACCAATTCCCGGGGACAAGCGACACGCCATAATATGGTTTTTTCCTGAGCGGGTGATCAAAAAGGACTGGGCAGGCAACCCAACAGAAAAACTCCATTTTGAAAATGTCTCTGGCAAGGAAATGGTCCTGCCGCGCCTGTCATTTGCAAAATGGACAGAGTTTACGTCATATCGTTCTTTACCAATTGGTGATGATCTATTGGAAATTGCCGAAGACCTGCGTGTGGCGTTAGGCGGATATTTAGCGCGGCGAAGCCGGCAATTGGCAGACCTCTCAACCCAATTGCAGAACAGAAATTCCTTCCTTTCTGCAGTTTTAGACTCGCTTACATCAGCAATTTTCACTTTCGAAACAGACGGCACGATTTTGAGCGCCAATGTGGTAGCGGGCAAGATGTTTGGGTGCGCTGAAGATGATTTTGTGGGCACGAATTTTCGGGATTTGTTTGATGAAGAAAACATCTCGGAGCTTGCCGAGGCCCGTGCAGACCTGGACGCAGGCAAGCTTGTCCGGGCCATGTTCACAAAAACGGACAAAACCAAATTTTTGGGTGCGCTGTCGACTGGTAAGTGGGTGCGGTCTTCAGTTGAGATGAGAGTAGCAACAATCCGTGATATTTCGGATATGGAGTTGCTCGAACAAAATGCCTACCGTCAGAGCAAATTGGAGGCAATCGGGCAAATCACCAGTTCCATTGCCCACGATTACAACAATTTTCTCGCAATAATTTCAGGTAACCTTGAACTTATTTCGATGCTGTCGTCAGACGACAAAGTAACAGCCCGCGTGACACCAGCTCTAAACGCGGTGCAGCGTGCCAGTGGTTTGACAGACAAACTTTTGTCGTTGGTACGAACCCGAACCCCAAAAACCGAGGTCGTCAATATTTCGCGCACCATCGACGACTGCCGCGATTTATTGCATTCCACTTTGGGCGCGGCGCATGATCTGGAAATTTCATACGCTGACAATGAGACGCAGGTTTTGGCTGAGCGCGGCCAGATTGAGAACTCTTTGGTCAACCTGCTTAATAACGCGCGCGACGCCATGCACGGCGAAGGCTGTGTACAAATTGACGTCCTGCCACTGGACCCATTGACTGGATTGGTGCCCGTTGTTGTGCGTGACAATGGTGAGGGGATGAGTGATGACCAAGTCAAAAACGCTACAGAACCCTTCTTTACAACGAAAGACCCAGGTTCAGGGAGTGGTTTGGGTCTAAGCGCCGTGCAAAGAGACCTGAATGCCATCGGCGGGCAACTGGACTTAAAAAGTGAAGAAGGTACTGGCACGGCTATTACCATGAAATTCCCTGGCTCGGATCTCGCGCCCCAAAGCAGGCAGGCTGATACTTCAGGTATTTTTGAACCATCCATCTTTCAAGGCAAACGACTTCTGCTTGTTGACGACGAGCAGTCACTTCATGACACTCTGCATGCATTGCTAAATCACCTTGGACTTGACGTTACAACAGTGTCGTCTCAGGCGGCTGCCTTAAAAGAATCTGACAAACCTGGAACGATTGACTTTGTTCTTTCAGATGTGAACTTGAAAGAGGGCCCCGTTGGATTTGACCTTGTGCAAAGCCTGGTGCGAAAAATGCCAAATACTGTTGGCATGTGCATGAGCGGCAGTGACTGCAGCAAAATCAGTGAGGCAAACCGGCACGGCATTCCTTTACTCAATAAGCCTTTCCAGGTTGACACATTTGTTAAAATCGCGACCGAAGCGCAAACTAGTCAATCTGATAAAGAAGGTTAAAGAGCGCCTTAAAATTAACCGGCTTGGAAAACGATCCGCAGCAGTTCAAACCGTATCCGACGGCCAGGTCCTGCATCGATTTCATTGTCGCTTCGCTGCATGAAGATATGAAACACACGTGGCCGGTAAAATCTAACTCTTTAAGAAACCCAAGCGCGTTAACGCCGTCATACTCAGGCATGTAAACATCCAGAAAGACTAGCGACGGGCTGTGCTTGTTTATCGCGGATTCAAAATCCTGTTTGTTGTTTACCGCGTACGCATCCCAGCCACAAATTTCAGCAAAATCAGCCAGCAGACTGGCCAGATCACGCAGGTCATCCAATACCACCAACGTTTTGGGGTTGGAGAGGGGAAACAAACTGCGCCTCATGGGAAGTTCCGTCATTGAGAAATTCCATAATCTTGCGGTGTATAAGGGTTTTTTTTACATTTTCGTGCTATCGACATTGATGTTAATGACAAATTTACCACTAGTCTGATATTGAAAGCAGGTTCGTTCAGAGTATCCAATTTCGTCAAAGCCATGCAGGGGGTTATGTGACGATCCACAAGATACTCATCGTCGATGACGAGCCAGATTTGCGCAACGCAGTCCGGGGAATCTTTGAACTCAATAGTTTCGAAGTTTTCGAGGCCCATACCCTTGCCCAGATGTGGATCACGCTTCGGGAAAAGCCAGACATTGATGTGGTTCTGCTCGACCTCAATCTGCCTGATGGTGATGGCCTGCAAACCTGCGGAAAAATTCGCAACGAGTTTGATTGCGGCATCATAATCACCACCGGGCGAAACGATCATATCGACAAGATTATTGGCCTTGAATCCGGGGCTGACGATTATGTTTGCAAACCGGTTGAACTGCGCGAACTGGTAGCGCGAGCGAGGTCGGTTATCCGGCGATCCAGTCCGCCTGAGGATTTGACGCAAAAAACGCTTTATCGATTCTCGGATTGGACGTTTGACCCGGCCATCTGGAAGGCCGAAAACCGACGGTCTGGATCTGTCACGATGACACGTTTTGAAAGCCTGTTGTTGCAAATCCTGCTTGAACATGCGGGCGCCCCCGTCAGCCGAGACAAATTGACGTCGAGCCTGTCGGGCCATAGTGCGCAAGCTTTTGATCGCAGCATTGATAACCTTGTTAGCAGAGTGCGCAAAAAACTGTCTCTGACAATGGACGGTGATGTGGCGATCAAGTCCGTACGCGGCATTGGCTATCAATTCTCCGGTGACGTTCATGCAGAAGTCCAGAATTGAGAAGTCCCTGGCACTATTGTTTGCGCACGCAAGAAACACAGCAAGCATCCCACAGTGGGTTTCAATCACTCTAGGCTAGTTGCAAAATTGTAATCAAACTGGTGAAACTGTAACGAATTGTAGCTCAGCAGGCCCGGAATTCGTCAAAAAGCGCGCCCCTGAATGAATAATTTGATCACCGCAATCATTAGCCTTTTAGTTTCAATGCATTAAGCGCATTACACTTTATTACAATTTTCCACTTTGCATCACATTTGAGCTCGTACCCTGCAAGAAATCAGCAACTTTTGGGGTACGAGGAACCTGCTATGAATATGCAATCCAACTTAGACCTTCAGGCAATTGAAGAAGATGCCAATACCGCCGCTTTAAAATCCTCCACTGGGCTCGCTGGCTTGTTTGGCGGTGTATTCGCCAATGATTCAAGCGCGAAGCTCGCTGCACTTGATTCAGCCATGGCAACGATCGAATTCAAGCCTGACGGAACGATCCTGAAGGCAAATCGCAATTTCCTGATGGCAACTGGTTACCAGGAACATGAAATCATTGGTCAACATCACAGCATATTTGTTTCAAAAGTGGAAAAAAACAGCCCCGAGTACCAAAGCTTCTGGGCTGACCTGGCGAGTGGACGGTCACATGTTTCCAGTTTCAAGCGCGTTGGCAAAGATGGCGGCGACATATGGATACAGGCTGCTTACACGCCCATAAAAAACTCCGTGGGCAAGGTCGTAAAAGTCTTCAAGGTTTGCTCTGACATTACAGCGGCGAAGCAAGAGGCCGAAGCAAGCCAAAGGGATGTTGTTGCTATCAGTAAATCTCTCGCCATGATCGAATTTACCCCTGACGGGATTATTAGACATGCAAACGAAAACTTCCTGAACGTTATGGAGTACTCGCTGGACGAAATTGTTGGTCAGCACCACCGGATGTTCGTAGATAAAAAATATGGCACCAGCGACGAATACAAAGAATTCTGGGATCACCTTAAGTCGGGCCAAGACCATGTCTCTGAATTCCAACGATTTACCAAATCAGGCAAGCCGGTTTGGATTCAGGCGAGCTATAGCGCTGTTGTAGACGCGCAGGGCAATGTCGCGAAGGTCGTCAAAGTTGCTTCTGATATTACAGCCGCAAAAACGACGGCAGCAGACCATCAAGGGCAGATAGAAGCCATCAACCGGTCACAAGCGGTTATTCACTTTGAATTGGACGGCACCATAATTGAAGCCAATGATGCCTTCAACCAGGCTGTTGGATACGATCTCGAAGAAATTGTTGGCCAGCACCACAAAATTTTTATGCCTTCGGCGGAGAGAGATTCGGTCGAGTATAAAAACTTCTGGGAAGACCTTCGAAAAGGCAAATTCCAGCAAGGTGAATTCTGTCGGGTCAACAAAGCTGGCGAAGATCTTTGGATCCAGGCGACATACAACCCAATTCTGGATGCGGAAGGCAATCCAATCAAAGTTGTCAAGTTCGCAACTGATATCACTGATATGGTTCAGCGGCGGCACAACAGACAGAACGCCCAGAAAAAAATAGCTCGGGACCTTGGCTCTGTGTCTGAGGCTGTAGCAACCGCTAAAAACAGTTCTGCAGAAGCAGCTGCTGCTTCGTCGCAGGCCTCAAATAATCTGCAGGCGGTGGCGTCAGGCGCGGAAGAGATGAATTCTGCTATCCAAGAGATTGCCACCAGCATGACCCGCTCTCGCGAAACCGCTGACGCGGCAGCTGATAAAGTTCGCATGGCCAACAAAGCCAGTGAACAGTTTCTCGAAGCGGCCCGCGCCATGGGACAAATCGTGGAACTAATTCGCGGCATTGCAGGCCAAATCAACTTGCTGTCCTTAAATGCAACGATCGAATCCGCCCGCGCTGGCGAAGCCGGAAAAGGGTTTGCAGTAGTTGCAAGCGAAGTCAAAAGTCTTGCCCGCCAAGCGGCCGACGCAACAGACCGCGTTGCCGCCGAGATTGAAGGCGTGCAATCCGCTTCTGAAGAAGTTGATCAGTCCCTCAATGTCATTTCTGAATCGCTCGAGTCAGTACGTGAATATGTGGTCGGCACTTCCAGCGCTGTTGAAGAACAAAGCGCGGTGGCCAGAGAAATTTCAGCAAACATGCAAGAAGCCACCAGCGGTGTGGAAAATGTAACTGACCTTATGCAGAAAATCGCAGAACAAACAGCGCTTGCAGATACTTCAGTTGAAAGCGTCGCGGAACAAAGCCAACGAATGGCCAACTAATATAAGAATAATAATATATTCCAACCCACCCCAACCCTTGGAGCCCTTAACGCCGCATTTTTCCTCAATGCGGCGTCTTTTATTTAGCCTACTATAAATTTCAACCGGATAACTCGCCGTCCCTAGTCCTGAGACAAAATGAATTCGATCATTTCATCCCTTGCCGGGCTACCTTGCTGGCTCAAAGTTCCAAGCAAGGAAGCATGCGTTTCCTCTTCATAATAGCTGAAACGGATCAAGTCCGATTTCTCGCTTTCAGCAACAGCATTGTCAAAGACCCGTGTGTACTCAATTGTTTGACCTTCGGTCAAAACAAGCATTGGAACGGAAGCCCGTTGCAAATACGTCATGGGTGATGCGTCTGCCAGTCCGTCACGCGGCCCAAACACACCCAACACGTGACCAATAGCAACATCTTTGCCGAGGCCCTCCTCAATCGCGAGATAATAGTCATCCAGATCATATCCGCCAGCCACGGGCAAAGCCCCGCGAATGTTCGCAGGAGTTAGGCCATGTGCGGCAAGGTATTGATCATCCATAGCAAGCAAAGCCGAGAGGTGACCGCCCGCAGAAAACCCGCCGACAAATAACCGGCTCACATCAAGACCATATTGGCTGCCGTTATTGTGCAACCATGCGAATGCCCGGGCGACATCCTTTATATGCTCTGGATGCTGTACACCGGTCGACGGGAATTGCTCACCTCGCCAGTCACCGCGGCTCAACCGATAGGACATCGCAGCTACTGCCACACCTTCACGAGCGAAGGCGCGGGCCAGTTCCAGATCATCTTTGCGGTCACCAAACGCCCAGGCACCGCCATGAATCCACAACATGGTAGCGCGAATGGGTTGGCCGTCAGGAACAACCAGGTCGAGCCTGTGTTTCTGATCACTAAAACCTTCACCCTCATAATATGCCAAATCAAGGTGTTCTATGCCCTCTTGGGCGACAGTAGGCGACAAGGCGGAAAGGCCAAATAATAATAGGCTCACCCCAACGGCAACGCGCACTCGCTCAAATGTGTTTTTTGGCTTCGCCATTGTTTTCTCCTGTAGTTTCATGATCCGGGCGAATGGGCCCTGCATCACCTCAGGTATCACTAAATGCTTAGGTCTCAAAGCAACAGCATGGTCTGCAGGGGGCTAAAAAAAGTTTAGTCGAACCTGCCAAGCCAATGCCATCTGGATACGGAGTGTGATGGAAGGCGCAGGTGCCGCCGATCAAACATGAAGAAAATCGAATTTACGCTTCATGAAAACACTTAACCGGTATATCGATTTGCAGATAGTCGGCGTTCAAGTCGCACTATTGTTCCTGAGGCGGTTTGGGGAAATAAATTGGAACATACATTCAGCGGTGTAAGTGCGTTTGCCTTATTGTGCGTTTTGATGTTGGCTGGCACGGTTTTGCGCGCCAACTTCAGCATCTTGCAACGAAACCTGGTTCCCTCTGGCATAACGGGCGGCGTACTTGGATTTGTGCTCCTTGCTGTTGCCGGTGAAGACAGCCGCTTGGCGTACGATTATACAGCTTTCACGTTTCATTTTTTCACCCTCAGCTTCATGTCTCTGTGCCTTACCGTGAATGATCATCCAGCCAAAGGTGGAACAACTGCATATGGCGGGCTTTGGCTGGCGCTCATATGGGTTGCCTGTCTTGCGATGCAGGCCATCATTGGGTTTGGCGTTGTTTACATTCTAAACATCACCGGCATTTCCACAGCTAGCGAATACCTTGGGGCATTATCGACGCACGGCTTCACCCAGGGCCCAGGCCAAGTCCTGGCGTTCGGCGCCATCTGGCAAGACGAATTTGCCATCAGGGAAGCCGCCAAGGTTGGAATTATTTTTGCGTCGCTTGGCTTTGTGATCGCTTTTGCCGTTGGTATTCCCGCCGCGCGGTGGGCCATCGCAAAAGGGTTGAATGCAAACAAATCAGCATCCATCACACCAGATTTTCAAAAGGGGCTGTTCGCGCCGGACGACGGCAAACTCGAGGGCCGTCAAATTACCCACCCCAGCAACATCGACAGCCTTGCTTATCATATCTGCCTTTTGGGGCTCGCTTATTTCATCACAGAACAATGGCTTGTAGCCGCGCAAGACGTGCTGGCAGGCAACCCCGACAACCCGAGACTGATTGACATTTTGTTCAGCCATAACCTGTTTTTTATTCATGGTTTGGTCTGGTGCCTGATTATTCGGTACGCCTTTGTGCGATTTGGGCTGGCGCACTATTTGGACAGTGCTACTCAAAAGCGCATCACCGGGAGTGCAGTAGACTTTATGGTTGTTAGTGCTTTGCTGAGCATCAAGTTCGCCATATTGGCAGAGTTCATTGCGCCAATTGTCTCCGTCGTTGTTGCGATCACGGTGGCAACCGCTTTGCTATGTTATTTCTTGGGCAAACAACTCAAACAATTGGGGCTAGAGCGTGCGCTGGCAATTTTTGGATGTTGTACTGGGTCAACGGGCAGCGGCCTGCTGCTTTTGCGGCTAATCGACCCCGATTTTAGGACGCAAGTGCCTCAGGAACTGGCGTTTTTCAACGTAGCCGTCTTATTTCTGCCCATCCATATTTTGGTCTTTGTCGCGCCAACGCTGCCTGCCTTCAGTGTGAGCACTTTCCTACTGATTTATGGTGGCACTTTTGTGCTGTGTATTGCCCTGTTGCTGGTGTTGCAAAAGAGGATGAACCGGATTTCCAGTACCAGGCCATAAGCAATTTGGAGGCCGGCAAAACAATTAAATTTTAATCATCACCCGTATCGACAATGACTTCAGGGTCAAATGTCATGACGGGTTCGTCAATTTCGTATCCCCTGCCGCGTCTATCCAGAACCAGGTGACCGGTCAGACCCCATCGCAGATATCGAGCCCCGCGCTGTCTCAAAATGTGTTTTTCCACTTTCAAAAACTCAGTTTTCTTTTTGGGGATAAAGACATTCTGGTACTGATCAGGTTTCACCTCTTCCGGCATGGAAAAATCAATGTGTGATTTTTTGTAATTGACGAACTTTTTGAAGAGCGAAGAAATCTCACCGCCTACAAAGGGCGTACACTTTTGCCCACCAACTTGCGCTTTTGGAATTGTTGCCACTTGGAGGTGCGTATTTCCCAATTCATCCACTTCGTTGTCCAACCCCTCCACCACGAGCAAAGGGATGATTTGGTGATTTGAACGCAGTTCATAGGCCCCGAAATACTCGCCTTCATAGCAATAGCCCCGTGACAGGCTGCTTTGGATATGATCAGTTTGTTGGCTAACTGCCAGACGCAGTATCAGGTAAGTGTGTTGATGAATCTCTTGGGTGCTCATAAGGCATTAATCTCATGTGTTGGATTTGATGGTTAGTTTGGTTTGAAGAATATGAAATTCGGGAGACTGACGCAGGACAAACAATTCGGGCGCATTTTCAATTTCGATTGCGGGATACCCTTTGGTCAGCGCTGCTTCAACAAGGAGTAAAGCTTCTGGACGATTGCCCGAGAGTTCTTTGACGACTGCGGCCCGAAACAAAACGTCGGGGGCAGCAGATCCGTCCTTCATAACGCTGTCGATGTTGACCTCAGCTTCCGAAATGTTCCCCGTTTTCGCTTGATAAAGACTGAGTTTGCTGACGAGGGTTTTATTGTCTTTCCAGGCTGGAAATTGTTCCACAAGAAGCTGGCCTGCTCGCTGGTAAGCTTGACGTGCCTTGGCTCGCTTTCCATCAACCATAGAGTAAGCGTCAGCGAGGTTTGCCCAAATTCGGTAGTCGTTGGTGCCACCTTGAATATTCAGGGCATCCTCAAAGGCGCTTACAGCCTGTGGATATTGCTTCAGGAAGAATAAGTAGGTGCCGAGATTACTGTATAATGTGCGGCTCGGTCGTATCATCAGGCCTTGCTGCAGCGTTGATATTGCCTCCAGGGTCTTTCCTTGAAGATGCTGCATGGCGCTGAGGTTCGAATAGGCCCGAGCATCGTCTGGCCCAATTGATATCTGGCGCGCGAACGCCTTTTCGGCTTTACCATAACGACCCGCCGCATAATAAAGTCTGGCAAGTGCCCTCGCCACTTCCTTCGTGTTTTGTAGTGTCTGAGGTAATTGCTCCAGTCGGGCCACCCCCTTGTCGGTTTCCCCAGTCCGATGCTCAACAAAAGCCAGATCAATATGCGCTTCAACATTTGCGGGGTTTAGCTCAATCGTCCGATTGAAATAGGGGCGCGCCTCTTCGTACATGCCATCCTGTTTGAGAACCCGGCCCATGGCAAGGTGCGCAATTGCCAGGTTCTTGTCGAGCGATACAGCGAGCTTTGCTGTGTCCTTGGCACGATTTAGAAGAGAAGGGTCTCTATTTTCGGCGGTATATCGCCTGAGCATCGTCAGCGCCAAACCAGCCGTCGCTGCCGCATTTTCAGGGTCGGCTAGCAGGACATGCTCGAAGGCCAACTGGGCTGCAGCTAGTTCGCCCTTTTTTCCGAACTGCCTTAGGTGCGCAAACCCCGCTTCAAGAGAGCTCATGATTTTTTGGGTTGAGTGAATTCCAATATTTTGTGAGCTGCCAGATTGCCCTACAAGCATGCCGCCCATAAGGGCAGCCGTCAGGCCAGCTTTCCAGAATGACAGTCGGGTCCATGAGGAACTCAGAGGTGCATTTTGAAGAGGCCCCCGTTGCCCCGGAGTGGCGACCGGCATCCTATTCAATTCGCTGACCACTGCAGCCATGCTAACGGGGCGCTTGTTTTTGTCGCTTGCGAGCATCTGTTTTATCAGAGACTGCAAAGCAGCTTCTGTCGGATCATTGGCCGATGCGAAAACGGGCAAATTTCCCGACATGACGGCCCCTAAAATCGCCGCTTCATTTGGCCCTGCGAAAGCAGGTCTGCCAAAGACAAGCTGATAATAAACGGCACCAAGTGCAAAAACATCGGTCCAAGGTCCAGGCTCTTCTCCTCTCATCAGTTCGGGCGCCATATAGGGTAGTGTGCCCATGAAGCTCGAGCCCATCTCCGCATTTTGCGAAAGAGTGCTCAGCACCGCCGCCTGACCCGTCAATTTCGCCAATCCAAAGTCGATGACCTTAGGCGTTCCGTCATGTGCAAAAACAATGTTGGACGGCTTTATGTCACCGTGGAGAATATTGTTTTCATGGGCGTATGCGATCGCGGCCGCAATCTGCCGGAATAGGTCCGGCAGGTTTTGGCGAGCGGGAAAAGGGCCTGGTCCCGAAACCGAACCGCCACTCAAATTCTCCATGGCAATAAATATGGAACCGTCATGCTCGAAGGTATCGAATATCGTGACGATATTTGGATGATTGAGCTTGGCCAAAATGCGGGCTTCATGAAGCCTGGACTCTTTTGACCCTGTTTCCGAAGAGTCGAATTCTTTCAACACCTTAAGAGCAACCCGTCGTTTCAGCGCTCGATCATTGGCCAGGTACACTTGGCTATAAGTGCCCCTGCCAAGAATTGAGACAATATCATATCGCCCAATAACCTGATTTGCTGGTTTGAGTTGCATGCCCGTCCCCGTCGGCAGCGTATGTTATGACTCATCACTCAATGTATCGTTGCATAACTACTACTTTTAAAAGTATCTTTTGTCGATGGAAAATGAGTTTGATTTCAGTCAGGACACCTTGCCACCCCGTGCAAGTAGTCGAAGGCGGCCTGGTGACCTGCGAACGGAAATAGCCTTAGCCGTCCTTTGGCACCCGGATCGCACCATGATTGGTCGATCGGTCCCGTTCCCAAGCGGCACCAGCGATTCAGTCGCGGTCAATCGCTTTTCGCCAGAATTTCGAAACCCTGACAACAAAACCTCAGCACCCTTGTCAGACTTTCACATTTCGCGAAGCCCGGTGATCATAGACAGGGTGTCCTCTTCGGAGTTTCGCGTCTCACCGGCGGATAGTCGCATGACTGTTCATCTCAATGGTGATCGAATCAAGTCCCCGGTGAGCGCTCAGCTAAGTGATCGGGAAGACATCATTTTTGTGACGCTTGCCAACTATGTGGTTCTTGGAATTTGCCGGTTGCCGGTACTGCAAGTTACTGGAAACCCAAGTTCTTTGATTGGCATTAGCCAAGAAATCAATCTATGCCGCAGCCTTATCAATCGATTTGCCGCGACCGATTTGCCTGTCATGTTAATGGGAGAGACCGGCACAGGCAAAGAGCTGGCGGCAACTGATCTACATGCAAATAGTACTCGCGCTGGTGGTCCGCTGGTGACGGTGAACATGGCAGCCATTCCTCAGGAATTGGCTGTTACTGAGCTTTTTGGCAGCAAGAAGGGAGCCTTCACAGGTAGCGCACGTGACCGGCAAGGTAGTTTTCAGCAAGCGGAAGGTGGCACCTTATTCTGCGATGAAATTGGAGATACCCCGGCGCTCGTGCAGCCAATGCTGTTACGCGCTTTAGAGTCTAAAGCGATTCAAGTCTTGGGACATGACAGCGAAACACCCGTTGATGTGCGCTTCATTGCGGCAACCGACCGACCAGTTGATGTGGAGGCAGAAGGTTTTCGTTTCAGCAAACCGCTCTATCACCGCTTGGCAGCGGCTCAGATAAAAATGCCACCTCTGCGCAACAGAAAAGTCGATATTCCGCTCTTAATTTTACATTTTCTCGACCAAAATAATATTTCAGGCCAGTTTTCCCACATGGATATTGAAACCAGCCAGATTTCCGATCTGCTGAAGTATTCCTGGCCCGGAAATGTGCGCGAACTGAAAAATGCCGTTAACGCAATTTTGCTGGGGCAAACACCCAATCTGCTCCCTGAGGCAAATCAGTCTTCGAGCATTCGCAGCACCTCCAAGGACCAATACCGCGCGCCGTCCAGTGTGGCCCACGATGAGTTGCTGGCGGCACTTCACAATTCTGAATGGCTCATCAAGCCCGCTGCGGAATCGCTCTCAATCTCAAGAACGTCTTGTTACGAGCTCATCAAGAATTGCCCCGCCATCCGCCCAGTCGAGCATATCCCGCGAGAAGAGCTGCGCCAGATCATGGCACAGTACCCGGGCGACCTCGCCGCCTGGGCGGCCGCCCTTCAAGTGCCGCAGGAAGCCCTGAGAAAACACGTCAGGTCGGCCGGCCTAATTTAAGGTGAGGCGCTGTCCGACATGTTTTCCATTTGCGGGTTTCCAAGAATATCCCTGGCGTTTCAACGCCTACGTCCAGATGAAGATGCAGCCGTATCGTCAATCACCAAATTCGCAGACTTGCCGTGAACAAGTTGTAGCGCGGCCGCCGCCAAGTCATAGCGCTGCATTGATTGTGGATTTTGGAGCCCGACGCCGAGTGTCGAATTTCCGGCATCTGACACGCTCATTGGATAAGGAGTAACGGTGCTATCTGTGGCGAGTGTCAGGCGCACATTTGATACAAGGGGTTCGCTAACCTTGATCTGCCCAACCGAAGCGATCAAAGTATCGCTTCCGCTGGTCGACGTGGACTTTTTATAAATATCGATATCACGATATTCGATCGTACTATCTACATCATAGTATTCGGTGTCAGCTATCAGGGCAGTTTGGGTCACACCTTCAAAAGTCGCATTCATACCAACAGCCTGGCCATTGATTGACTTAATGTATCCTCCGACCGTGGACTCCACATTCCCAAGACACATGTAGCAAGGCAACAAAGAGCTAAATAAGCCCAATTTGGCAGAGCCCGACGAAGGCTTAACGGCATTATCCAAAAGTAAACTCGTTGACCCTATTAGGATCGACATTGCACTTAAGGGTGTTCCGACAAGGCTTACTGAGGGGGTAATTTTGTAGGCAGACAAAAAGTCCAATACAAGAGCGAGCCGCACTTCTGCATGGGCTGCTTTATTGACGGATTTGATATTCAGCGAGGTCGCTAACGACTTGTAACTGCTTGTCTGGCCCTGATTGTTTCTAAGATACAAACTGGCTCCAATATTATAGTCTTTCGTCTTCCCTGAAGAGATGAACCAGCGCTCTGAGATTGCCTTCAACACATCCGCGTAGAGAATATTTTTGGACAGATAAGTCCGTGTGGCCCAACAACCGTTTCCTATCTGGGTAAAAATATTGCCCGCATCAACACCCGACGAAATGAACTCGTTGTTGTATCGTGTGAGTAACGGGGTGAAATCTTTTTCAGCCATTTTCACTGCTGTGCATGTAGAGGCGTCCAACGACTCCGACCGGTCGTCAAGCAGAAAGTTTCCGCTATCCCTATTCAGCGTGATGACCTTTGACCCGGTCAGACCGGTCCCCGTTCCTGGAAACTCAAAAAGTGGAACTGTCACACCGTCTTTGCCAAGGTCATTGTTGCAGATATAAACAAACGGCAATGTCGAATATGTCAGGAGCTTGTTATAATTTTGCCTCGTGCCGGCAGGCAGAATGAGGCCCAACACATTCACTTCGACAATATCTGAAACCCCAACTTCCCCTACTTTTTTCAAGCCCTTGAATTTATTCTTCACGGCGACCAGCAGCACGGTCAGTTTGGTCGGAAAGATTCCATAAGTGAAATTGGCACAGGCTTTCTCATCAGCTTGCAAAATCATTAAATCTTTAGCAGGAGGATTTCCGTCACTTTGGCTAACGACCTCTATGACAAGGCCAACATCTGTTTTCGTAAAAGACATGGTTCTTCTCCTTATTCGTCCCGATCAACAACTGCTGCATTTAAATGGTTCAGGGCATTGATTGTCCTGAGTAGGCGGTTGGCTGATTTCAGGGATCCTGCTTTCAAAGCCTGGTTAGTGCTCTTGGCACAGTTGGCGAGCCCCTGAGTGTCTTGTGATTGAGCCCGCATGGTTTGGTTTGCAATTGCCAATGATTGCGCTGCCGCTGCTTGCTGCAGGCCCCCGGCTTGCGAAACAACGGGTGAGAAACCGACAACCACCGCATCATCTGGCAGCGGCGCGCATACTCTGACGCCCTTATCTTTAGACATGTCGTGGCTCCTTGCTTTGGTTATGGGAAGGCGCACCTAACGCGCCTTCCCATGGTAGGCCTAGGAATTGGCTTGCTGATTGATCATGGTCGCGATGGAAATGGCATCCGAAACCGTATCCACGCTGTAGATCTGCATGACACCTTGCGTAGTTGCAGCCTGCGCCAGAATGTTCTGGTTGTTCTGAGCGTTCACGGCGTTTTCAATGCCAGCACCAGTCATGTGTGCTGCGGACTGATAGAGCTGGCCCATGGCCATAGCTGGCGCTTCCGCGACAACTTTCACGTTGGCTTGAGTAACTGCATCAGTGATTTGATTGTTAACGTGGTCCACCATAATAAATCTCCTTTGGTTATGGACAATATTCATCAGTTGAGAGGCTATTTGTCGCTTCCACCATTCTCCCCTGAGGAATTCTTCAACAACTGGTCGAGCCAGTAGCCTTTGACCCCGCGCCGCCTGCCTTTGGCGAACAACTTGCGGGCCTTTTCGAGCTCTTCGAGAATATGTTCAGAGCCTGTCATTAGTTTTTCCTGGGTTCGGATGGTCTCAAGAGCAGCTTTTTGCATATCCTCGAGAGACGGGACCGATGCACCCATCGCACTTGTTGCGGTACCTTCAACCGCTTCTTCGTCGGCACCAGTGGAGGGCGCCTCGTCTCTGATTTTCTTGAGCGCTTCCAAAAGCGGCATGATGGTGTTCATCACCTCATCAACGACTTCTTTTTTCAGCTTTTTGATTTCAACCTGGACACGTTCAGAAACCTTATCCTCCAGCCGACTGGCGGCAATTTCTTCAACATGTTCGAGGGCCTCGGCCTTGAATACTTCAAGGTTTTCCGCATCAATAAGGGTCGTAATTTCATCGACGGGCTCCTTATCGCCCGCCACTTTTGTCGAACGGGACCTGGTGGGGGCTTTTCTCGCACCAGTCGTTTTTTTAGAGGTTTTGCGATTTGTGGGAGTTTTGGCCATGATGCTGCCCCCTACAGTTTCGCAAAGGCTTCAGCACAGGCCGCAATAGCCACACTGAATGTGCCTGTTGCCGCCTGAGAAGTCGCCACTTGGGTCAGGAGTTTGGCACCTTGCGGATTTTCTTCCGCCACCATCTCGAGGCCCTTGGCCGTAGCCGCCGTGTAAATCAACTCCATGCCCTGCAAATAACTGCGGGCATCCTCGCCCATCATGGAGACGGCTTGTTGGGTTGCGGCGGTCGAAAAAGGGATAACTTCCTTGTCTTTTTGTGTATCAAGGCCAGCCGAGTTCACATCCCCCAGAAAAGTGTTCACATAATTGGCGAAAGTAATGTCCGTGCCCGCGGGTTCTGGTGCCGGTGCTGGCGTTGGGGCGCCTACATACGCATCACCTGGGTCTGGTTCGGCATTTCCGGGGTTTGGCTCTTGGTCTTCGCTCTCAGGCCCAGTCTCAAAATTCTTTTTCCAGTTGAAAAAAGCCATGATCCGTCACCTCACGAATGATGATGCGGCGCGGGCGCTGGGGCGGGCGCAGGTGCAGGCGCCCCAGTGCCACCGCCGCCCTGCCCTGCCTTGGTGATGGCGGTCACAGCGTTCGTGACAATCGGCGTGTTCAGCATGTTCAGGTTATGCTGCGTCGAGGCCGCGTTCTGCATCGTAATGGCATACGCTTGACCGACCGCTTGATAGAACATGCTCAGGGCCATCTGCGGCGAGCTTCCAATCACGGACGCTGAATTTTGGGTGTTTGCGTCAGTAACCAGAGGGTTGATATCTTGTGGTTTTGCCATGCCGTTCTCCAGGACCTATTTGACGGGCTGTTCACAGCCACTTAGCGAGTGATTGTTTTGCCCTCTGTGGGTTACAGGTTGTTTTTTACAACCACTTGGTCCGCCCAAAAATGGGTATGTGTCCCCCACTAGTTTTTGGTCGTTCCAAAGCTTGTCGATGAAGCGCCGGTTTGCGCCAAACTCAATCTGTGCCTGCGTTTTGGACTGGGTTTGTTCCAGATATTCGATGATCGCGATTTTGCGTATGATGCTAAAAATGCCCCAGGAGGACGGCACTTCTACATGCGGTTCAGCGCAAGCGATATCGAGGATTCGCTCATAAGTTTGGGCATCGATGGCGCAACCAATCTTTGATGCAAACCTGTCGGCGGTCTTCGGCAAGTAAATGCGTTTACCGCTCAGTTCATAACTGATGGAATAGGCATCCCGAAAAGAGACCTCAGTTGCGATCAGGGATGTGAACGCCGGCATGTGCGGCAGAACTTTGGATGCGTTTTCTTCACTGAAACTCACGATTTCAGCGAAGGATGGGTCGGCCGGGTTGGGCAGTCCGCGAAACAGGTCTTCCATGGCAATAAGCCCCCATTGTCTGGCGTGTCCAAATCAGACACAGTTGAAAAATGGGTGATATGCCGTTCGTTAGGCCTGAGTTGCTACACCACCCAGGCCTCTTAATGGCAAGTCATGTGCCATTATTTTTTACTATACATTTCAATACCTTATGACTTTTTCGTGCCGATGGTGCTGCTGACCGACATGTCGGTCATGTCCTGACACGCTGCAAGAAAGAGAAGCCCGCAGTTAGGCCGAGTTAGCTGTTAACACCATCCGGTTCGCTTGCCGTCATCGCAGTAGAGGGCACAACAGCGTATATCGGCGAATTAATTTCAATGAGTTGCAATAAGTTCAATTAGGCGTTTTGTAGCGAATTTTGTAACGCCACGATTTTTCCCACTCGGTGCAACATGTTGCACCGGTATTGACTGCTATCGGTTAAAAGCCGACCAAGCATTTGGCATTGGTTAGGCTCACATTGAAATCTACTTTTAATCCCGGAGGATGTTCTGAGTGTTCTGAAAGCCCAGGATTTTCACTGTTGCCTTGATTTGGAAAACCCATCCCGAAGCCATCTGTGAACCAAATAGTTGTATTATCCGTAGAACAGTTGTTCCAAGAGGGTCCTTAACGCAAGAAAAGGATTCTACTATACTAAGCATGTAATGGGGTCATGGAGGTGGGGATGGCACTCAAGTATGCACTGTTGGTTTCATTATCCGAAGCTTCAAAATCTGGCTACGACGTTACAAAAGACTTTGAAGAAAACTTTGGATTTTTTTGGAGGGCCAAATCTTCTCAAGTTTACCGCGAACTGGAGAAGCTGAAAGAGTGCGGATTCGTGCATGAGGCCGAGATGAAACACTCGGATCAACTCAACCGCGCCGTCTATGTGATTACAGACGCTGGAAGAGAAGCTCTGTTTGAGTGGTCTAAGGAGCCCTCAGAAACCGGCGTGTTGACAGATGATCTCCTTATTCAACTCCATGGCATTGAATATGTTGACCTGGATAGTGTTCGGCAGAATTTGCTGCGGCGCCGCGAGATGCACCAGGACTTATTCATCCAGCTGGAAAAAAAATATAATCAGTTGAAAAATTGCCAAGGACTTGCTGCTGCAGGGAAGATGGTTGCCTTGGACACCGCCGTGAGGTTTCAACGCGAATCAATCGCAATATGCGATAATGCTCTTAAGACTTTGATACCGGAATCTGATGGCGATGCTGCCAATGTCATCCCTCTCAATAGGGACGACCCTGATACTGATTGATTGCATGCGATCAGTTTTCCGCACCCAATACTCACAACTCGAATTTCAATAGAGTAGCGCAGCCAGACTAGGGTGTACGCGCTTTATGTGCCTAGCCTCGCAATAGACTGAGGCTAGCGATTTTTTAACGTATTTGGCTGGTTGTGGCATAGGCAGCAAAAGCATATTTTTACACGTCTACATATACCTCTTGACACATATTATATTTATGGAACATATATGTGCAAAGTTTCATATTAACTAGTGGAATATCAACTGGCCGAATATGGAGAAGTGAAGTGGCTCTCAAATATGCAATATTGGTTGCCCTATCAGGGGGTCCAAAGTCGGGTTACGACGTCGCGAAGCAATTTGACCAAGATATGGGCTTCTTTTGGCGCGCGCAGCATTCCCAGATTTATCGGGAGCTCGGCAAGCTCAAAAAAAACGGCCTGGTTGATGCAGAGGAAGTTCAGCAATCTGGAAAGCCTAACCGCGTTGTCTTCACCATCAACGAAAAAGGCCGCGAATCCCTATACAAATGGTCAAGGGAGCCGTCCAGATCAGCCAAGTTCAAAGATACCTTCCTGGTCCAGCTGTACGCTCTGGATTCCATAGATATGGACGCCTTTCGGCAAAACCTGCAGCGGCGGCTGGAGCTGTGTCAGGATCTGCTTTTAGAATATGAAACTAAACATCGGGCGCTGGAGCACAGTGATACCCTTGCTGACCAGGGCAAACAATTGGCACTGGATGCCGGCATACGATGGTCCCGCGAATGGATTGATTGGTGCACAGTGGCTCTCCAAAAGCTGGCGCCACAGGCGGCTGCTGACCTTACCAACATCGTCCCGATGAAAAATGTTGGGAAAACGTCTGATAAATAAAGAATTTTGCTGCCAATAGGGCGGCGCCACAAAATTCTTCACAACAAGGATCGTGATACTGCGCGAGCTCCCTCAAGCATCTCGCGCGACAATAGGGTTTTGAGTCCAAGTCTGAGTTGGTCACCGAACAGGTAGACCAAGAAATGGCAAGTCCATTTCCGCATGTAGATCATGGAAGACAAAGAAAGGACCAGCCATGAACAAACGACTGACGCACAAAACCAAGCTTTTGCTGGGCAGCGCAATATTCCCCATCACATTGGCCGCGGTAATTTCAGCGGCTTCATATATGCCTTCCAACGCGCAGGATGCTTCCGAAGCTGTCACCGCGCATACACCGCCGGTCAATGACGGCCTGCCGTTGCCCGGTTTCGAAGTGGAACGGGGCACCACAGCCCTTGTGATCACTGACCCTCAAAACGACTTCCTGTCGCCGAATGGTGTTACCTGGGGTGTGGTTGGCAAGAATGTGACCGACAATCGGGTGGTCGAAAACCTCGACCTTCTGATGGAAACGGCACTTGATTCCGGCATGCCGCTTTTTATCTCCCCGCACTACTATTATCAGCACGACCATCAGTGGAAATTTGAGGGCGCACTGGAAGCTCTCATGCACGCGATCGGCATGTTTGACCGCGCTGACGCGCTAAGCCTTGAAGGCTTTGAAGGCTCAGGCGCTGACTGGCTCGATCGGTACAAGCCTTACATCAACAGAGCAGGCACTGTGGTAACCAGCCCGCACAAGGTTTACGGGCCAGAAACAAACGACCTGGTGCTGCAACTGCGCAAAGCCGGAATATCCAAAGTGGTGCTGGCAGGCATGTCGGCAAACCTGTGCACTGAATCGCACATGCGCGAACTGATTGAGCAAGGCTTTGAAGTCATGGTGGTGACCAATGCCACCGCCGGCGCCATCACCCCGCACTACAACGGATACGAAGCCGCTCTCACTAATTTTCGCATGATCGCGAGCGACGTGAAAAACACCCAATCCACTGTCGCCGCGATCAAAGCAGCCTTTCGCTAACAGGAGCACACTATGAATTCCAAATCCCCCAATCAAAACAAACTAGGTATCATCGTTGGTGGTTCCAGCGGCATGGGACTGGCGACGGCAGAGAAGCTCAGAAACCGCGGCACTGACCTGATCCTTGTGTCACATGACGCCGAGCAGCTTGAGCAGGCGCGCAACCATCTGGAGGCATCCGGATCCGGCGAGATGCACGTAATTACGGCGGACTTGTACAAAGAGACCGACGTGGACCGATTGATCAGTGAATTTGGATCTGTAACAAGACCGATTTCCTATCTGCTAAATGCAGCTGGTGCCTTCAAACCCATACCATTTCTCGAATACACCAGAAGTGATTATGACAAGTTTCTGGATATCAACAAATCCACCTTCTTCGTTACACAGCCTGTTGTAAGCAACATGAAAGAGAACGGCGGTGGTTCCATTGTCAATATTGGTGCCATGTGGGCCAAGCAAGCTATTAAGGCAACCCCGTCGACCGCCTATTCGATGGCAAAATCGGGGCTGCATTCATTAACACAGCATCTTGCTATGGAATTCGCAGAGTTCGGCATTCGCGTGAATGCCGTTGCGCCAGCCGTGGTCGTGACGCCGATCTACGGGGCCTTTATTGACGAGGGGAAAATTGAAGAAACCCTCACAGATGCCTTTGATGACTTTCACCCTTTAGGACGGCTCGGTCGCCCTGAAGATGTCGCCAACACCATCGACTTTCTGCTGAGCGAAGACGCGTCGTGGGTAACAGGCGCAGTTTGGGATGTTGATGGCGGCGTGATGGCTGGCCGCAATTAGGAACACATTGCACAGCACAAAATCTAGGGAACACAATCATGTATGATATGAAAGACCTGCGGAAACTGCCCGCACTGGGTGCAAAAGCATCCGCAGCCTGGGACACTTTTAAAGCTTTCGACGAGGCGGCGCTTGCCGATGGGGCAATCCCCAAAAAATACAAGGAACTGATGGCAATAGCAGTCGCCCTCACGACCCAATGCCCCTATTGCCTGGAAATTCACAAAGCTGCGGCATTTGGGGCCGGTGCAACAGAGGAAGAACTTGCAGAAGCAACTTTTGTGGCTGCGGCACTCCGTTCTGGCGGTGCAATCACCCACGGCACACAACTGATTGCCGGTGACTGACTTAAAGGAACGACACGATGCGTGATTTTGAAGTTTCTCTAACCAGCCAGCACTGTCGCAATATCAGCAAGACTTGCCGTCTCCCCCACTATGTCTTGCGGGTTTTAAGCGATTTCAGCCCTACCTCCATCTGGCTCTGGAAACTGCAAAAATCGCTTCAATTGTCGTTCTGGAAAGAGGGGGCGCACAGGCCCGTCAAAGAAAGTCGCCTTCCCCAAAAATTGCTTTCTTTCACAGCCTGTTGGTCAGGCGTCCCCTCTTTTTTATCACCTAATGGTTGAACAAACAGGTTCTTATACAGGAGCAGAAAATGCTTAGAGTCGTCCTACTATTTCTAACCGCCACACTGCTTTCAATTTCGCAAGTCCATGCTTCACCGTCAAAATCTGTCAGTTATGGATATGAAACTGTTGATGGCGTGAAGGTGTTCTTCAGACAAGCGGGAGACCCGACAAAACCAACCTTGGTGCTGCTGCACGGATTCCCAAGCTCTTCACACCAATACAGGGAGTTGATCAGGCTTTTGAGTGATGAATATTATCTCATTGCACCAGATTACCCCGGTTTTGGCGCGAGTGATTTTCCTGGACCGAACGAGTATGAGTACACGTTTGACAATATCGCGCTAACGGTGAACAAATTCCTCGAACAGCGTGAAATTTCAAAATATTCACTGCTCGTCCATGATTACGGCGCACCGGTTGGTTTTCGGATTGCCACTGCGAACCCGGAGCGCGTTCAGTCAATCATCGTTCAAAACGGCAATGCCTATGAAGAAGGCCTGAACAAAGACACTTGGGCCCCGATCATGAAGCTCTGGGAAATTGGGCGCGGTGATGCGGAGCATGAAGCACAAATTGCGGCAGCAATATTCAGCCGGGAAGGACTGCGCTGGCAATACACACACGGTACCCGCAACCCGGAACAAATTTTGCCCGACAACTGGATTCTGGACCACGAGCGCTTGTCGCGTCCTGGTCAGCACGAAGTGCAGATCAGCTTATTTTATGATTATCGCACCAACGTCGCCAAATACCCGGAGTGGCAGGCTTACATGCGAAGGCACCAACCGCCAGTGCTGGTTGTTTGGGCAGAAAACGATGCGTTTTTCCCTACGCCCGGTGGCGAAGCCTTCATGCGAGATGTGAAAGATGTTGATTTCAACCTGTTGAACTCAGGGCATTTTGCGCTTGAGGAAGATGCACCGCTGGTAGCCGAAAAGATTCGGTCATTCCTGCGAAAGCGCGACATCGAATAGTCAAGAAAACTACCAATCAACCTGGGAACAACCCTTAAGTCGGCCTTTCCCAAGGACTGCAATCACTGAGTAAACGTTGGCGGCATTGATCCAGCAGATCCCGCCGACGAGGGCGCCTCTTTGTGCGCGAACCAATTTCAATTTGATCCCTACAGGAGCACGAAACATGAGTAAAAAAGCTGACCCAGCAGGTCTTTCGAAATGCCCCGTAATGCATGGTGGCATGACCAGGGCGGGCACCTCTAATACAGGGTGGTGGCCGAATTCCCTCAATCTGGATATTTTGCATCAGCATGACGCCAAAACCGATCCGACAGGGCAGACTTTCAATTACCGTGAGGCGGTCGTGTCACTCGATTTTGACGGGATAAAAAAAGACCTTCACGCCCTGATGACAGACTCGCAAGGTTGGTGGCCGGCAGACTGGGGGCATTACGGCGGTTTGATGATCCGGATGGCTTGGCACGCAGCCGGCTCGTACCGCACCTCAGACGGACGCGGCGGAGCGGGTACTGGCAACCAGCGGTTTGCACCGCTAAATTCATGGCCCGACAACACCAACCTTGATAAAGCGCGGCGGTTGTTGTGGCCCATTAAGAAGAAATACGGCAACAAAATTAGCTGGGCGGACCTAATCATTCTGTCCGGCACCGTTGCTTATGAAAGTATGGGTCTCAAAACGTTTGGTTTTGCCTTTGGCAGAGAGGACATCTGGCACCCTGAAAAAGACACCTATTGGGGTGACGAGCAAGAATGGCTCGCCCCCAGCGACACTCGGTACGAAGATGTGAGTAATCCGAGTACATTGGAAAACCCACTGGCCGCTGTGCAGATGGGTTTGATTTACGTTAATCCACAAGGTGTGAACGGACAGCCCAATCCCGTCAAAACCGCGGAACAAATCCGCGAAACATTTGCACGCATGGCCATGGACGACGAGGAAACAGTCGCTCTCACTGCTGGGGGCCACACCGTTGGCAAATGCCATGGTAACGGTAATGCAGAACTGCTTGGTCCGGAGCCGGAAGCAGCGGAATTGGCCGACCAGGGGCTGGGGTGGATCAATCATTCTGTTCGTGGCATCGGCCGAAATACCGTAACCAGCGGCATTGAAGGCGCCTGGACCACTCACCCCACGCAATGGGACAATGGCTATTTTTACCTGTTATTCACTTATGACTGGGAGCTGCGAAGGTCTCCAGCGGGTGCGCTTCAATGGGAGCCCGTCGACATCAAAGAAGAGGACATGACCGTTGACGTGGAAGACCCGTCGGTTCGGCACAATCCGATTATGACGGACGCAGATATGGCGATGATCAAAGACCCGAAATATCGCAAAATCTCAGAACGCTTTTACGATGACCCAGACTATTTTTCCGAAGTGTTCGCGCGTGTTTGGTTTAAACTGACACACCGTGATATGGGACCCAAAGAGCGCTATATCGGGCCTTTCGCGCCCAAAGAGGATTTGCTTTGGCAGGACCCAGTGCCAACAGGAAACAAAAACTTTGATTTGAATGCCGCCAGGGCGAAAATTGCGTCATCTGGCCTTTCCGTTGGCGATATGGTGGCAACGGCTTGGGACAGCGCACGTACCTTCCGCGGATCTGATTACCGTGGCGGCGCAAACGGCGCCCGTATTTGCCTTTCACCCCAAAAGGACTGGCAAGGTAACGAGCCGAAAAGGCTGAACCGCGTTTTATCGGCACTAAATCCGATCGCAAAAGAAGTTGGTGCCAGCATTTCAGACATAATTGTACTGGCCGGCAATGTCGGCATTGAAAAAGCCGCAAGAGCAACTGGATTTGAAACGACTATTCCGTTTTCGCCAGGACGCGGTGACGCAACCAGTGCCACCACGGATGCAGCGTCGTTTGAACCATTGGAAGTTGTAGCGGACGGTTTTCGCAACTGGCAGAAAGAAGACTATGCCGTAAGCGCCGAAGAGCTGATGCTCGATCATGCGCAACTGCTGGGTTTGACGGCGCCGGAAATGACAGTGCTGGTTGGCGGGATGCGCATGCTGGGCACCAATTATGGTGGCACCAAGCACGGAGTATTCACGAAAACCGAGGGTGTTCTGTCCAACGATTTCTTTGTGAACCTGACGGACATGAACAACGCTTGGAATTCAGTCAGCAATAATCTTTTCGAGATCGTGGACAGAGGGACAGGCTCAGTCAAATGGACGGCCACACGCGTAGATTTGGTGTTTGGTTCCAACTCAATCCTGCGCTCTTACGCAGAATTTTATGCGCAGGACGACAATGGCCTCAAGTTTATCACAGACTTCATTGCAGCATGGACAAAGGTGATGAATGCGGATCGCTATTAGGCCGCAAAGACATGGCGATGCTCGTTCCTTGTTCGAATTCGGGCATCGCAAACCGTTCAATACGATCTGAAGTGATCGTGCGCCCTAAGTTACGCATTCTCGAAGTTGAGCGTTTCCAAATGGAACCTGCACCTTCGACGGTGGCCGTGGTTTTGGCAGCTTCAAGAGGAGACGTATCTTGGGCAATTTGAAGCGGTACATGGCGGTTTTGGGTGCAATATTAGGTGCAGCCGCGGCTGATGATGTTATTGGCCTTGAACCCTCAAAACCACATCTCTCATTGTCTTCAAACAGTGTTCAACCTTGGAAGAGCAAATCCCTTCAGTTTCTTTCTCCGGATGCCAAACCCAAACAATCTATTCAGTCAGAACTATTAAGTTTTTCCCGATTGTCTGCTTTCAGCCAGAAGCTGACAGTTAAATGTGATATTAGCGGTAATACGAGCGATTAGCGGAGTAATTTGAGATTAGAAATCTGTCGCCATTTGCAAACTACACTGCATGCCAAAGAAAAACTGATTGCAGCATCATTTGTAGCAGCGCGATCACTCGGTTCGACGGACACCGTTCACGATAACTTAAGTCATTGATATATAAAAAATTTTCAAGGTAAGTGGCGGAGACGAAGGGAAACCCCGCCACGAAAATATTTTTCAATATTTTCAATGAGTTAAAATATGTGCAATTTCTGAATTTGTAACAAGTTTTGTAACACAAAATTCATCTTCAACCATTGCAACATGTTGCACTAGGGTTTCAGCAATCGGCCAGAAATAGACCGAGTACACGAATTAGATCGCCAAACAAAGCCGTGTGATTTCCGGAAATGTCGCCGCACTGAAGCAAGAAGTTCAATTGCTCGCGCCTCGCTTATGCCTTTTTGTTGGTTGTAGATTGCCCCATTCTCTTATTATTGTTTCACAAGTTGAACCATCTCTCGGTTGGGAAACTTGACCATGAGCATCCTTTTCAGAGCCATGCTTGCCAATTTCATTCTCGTGGGGGCATTTCTATTGGCCGTCGGCCCATCGTTCGGACAGATGGGCCCTTCAGAAGTAACAGAAGTCGAAACACTCACATTGAAAGGCGAATGGACTCATGGCTTTCCAAGCGGTGCGGAAGCACAGCAATGGGTTCGAGATCATGATGAAGTCTACGCAAGGACTGATGCGTCCGCAGCAGCCCTTAAACGAAATGCAATTCTGGTATCGTGGAAAATCACAGAAACAGAAGTCAAAGGGTATGAGCACCCATGGGGTAACAGTTACCGAGCACGCGCGGTTGTAGAGGTTGTAATCGGGCCACGAGAGATTCCCAAAAGTGAAAATGACGGGTTTGAGGGGGAAATCGATCGAATTTTTGAAGACGCAATTCGCGCAATAAACGCAGACCTGTTTAGCAAGATAAATGATATTGGTGTGCAAACCGATGCTTTAATGTCATTTATCCTGCGGTTGAAAAGCGTGGGGGCGGCAAGTGGTTTTTGGTCCGGCGCTAAATCCGTAGATCGCTATCTGCGCCGACTAACTGCTATGCAAGACCGAATTAAAACCTTGAAGGACGGCCTTTCGGGAATTCACATACATTCAGACTCTTATCTGCAGGAAGCGGTTTTCCAAATTTACTACGAGTTCGCCGATCTGCGCATTCACCCTTCTCCTGCCATTTTGGGCGTACCAGAACCTATGCGCCTCGAGTATTGGGGTGTTTTGGATGGCTTGAAGAGGTCTGCATCTGCGGCTAGGGAATGGATGCAGCCCTGGGGACCTTATCGTAGCAAGATGACCCAGGCTTGGACGAATGCGCTACTTCGTGGCGGAATACCCAATACGAGCCGACATAGGCCTAGTAAGCCGGATACACTTGACCAGTTGACCAGCCAGATTAATGGGTTCTTGAAAGATGATCTGGAGGCAAGTAACTCGCGCCAAACAGCAGGTAATTATGCTGAATCGATGAGCATTTCAACATCTGAAAGAATTAGACGACTGAGAGAGCGGCGCAACATCGCATCACAAATCGCTGCAATTAATAGTGCGCCTGCAACAGCCCCCAACACTGCAAGAGACAGCAACACCAAAGCGAACAAGCCTAGCCAGATTACCGCCTTTAGCAAAATAAGCCCTTATTCAGGCGCATCTAATGACGCATTTTTAGTGTCCCCAATATCAAGAGCAAAATCCAAACGCACTTATGAAACATCAATAGTGGAAGATCGATCAAAAGCTAGAACAGACGCCGAGCGTATTTTGAGGGATGCGACTGAAAGTCGGAAGCAGTTAGTGCGAAACAGTTTTCCAAGCGCGAGGCGATATGTTGTCGTTGTCGACGAGCTTGAACAAACCGGTACTAAGCCGAACCCGTACTACAAGACCTATTGGGAAAGACGAAGGCAAGGCGGTGGCGGCGGCATATTATTAGGTGCACCGCCTGAGAACTGTTTGATACAAACCAAAACGACAATTGTTTCAAGCCATAACGTCCCAATACCCGACAGCTTTTTAGAGCGCACCAAAAGCTGGCTGAAAACAATTGAGCCAGGCAAGGATTACTATCTCATTCCTGAAGTTGACGCGAGAAACCTGCCCTACCGAGTTAATGAAACAAAGAGGTCCTGCGATGCAGGTGGTTGGGTTTCAGACATCAATTTCGCAACTAGTTATCGTCACAACGCAGTAGCACTTGAGAGTGTTCTCTCCGGCACGGAGGCAGAGCGACTACTTTATTTAAATGAGGAGGAGCTATCATGGCTGCAGGACTGAGATTAGTCGGTTTTTTCCTCATTTGTTTGACTTCGTCTGTACCAGCAATTGCACGGCCTTTTGAAGACACAGTTCCCGGCCTTTACACAGCAGACCTAGGAGCCGAGGGCGACCTGAGACTAATTCTATACCCAGTAAATCCCGGTGAATACAAAGGAGAAATGTTTCTCCTTGGAAAGTCTTACGATGTCGTAGCCATCCTCGACGGAAACTATGTCTTCGGAGCCTACGTGTATGAAGGCTTGGACGCCTATTTCAGTTTTCCGGTTTCTTCCGCCACCACTATTAACCTGCAGTTGGGAATTGATGTTCTCGAGTTGTCCAAACAGGACCTCCCGAGACTAACGGGCGGGTTCGAAGGAAACTTTGGCTCATTCTTTATCGAGAAAACACATAAGGGATTTGAAGTCGTCTTAACTCGCCAAGGCCGCAACGAGGATTTCGCAGTTGAACAGTCTGGCCTGAAGCTCATATCAGAAAACGCTGAATTTAAACTGAGCTATGAGCTAGCAGAAAACACCTATGTTATCGAAACTGGCAATGTATTCGATACAGCTAAACCGCTTTCTTATGCTGAAAGTCTCGCCCTCAGCCCTTCTGTAGACAAGTGTGATAACCTTGCTGGATCAGGTCTTCATCCGGACCTCAAAACCACAAAGCAATTAGATATACGGCCTATCCAGAAAATTGTTTATTTCAACTATACCTCCCACTTTAATCTGTATGTAGAAATGGAGCCCAACGACGCCGACCAGGCAATCTCTGCGTGCCGGATCGCTGTATTGAACTATCCTGCCACCCCAAGGCTTCGTGGTAATCTCGCACATGCACTGTATACCCAAGCCCTTTCAGACAATTCCAGATATGAAAGAGCCTTTGCAGTCGCACAGAAAGCGAGTGAAAATGACGTTTTTGCTCTTCACCTTGAAGCATTGATGTACATGCATGGACACGGCACGAAACGCAGCGAATCAATAGGCTTCGAGAAGTTTCAGAAAGCCGCCGCAACCGGTTTTGCTCCTTCAGTTTTTCTTTTGGCAGAGGCATACAGCAGAGGAGTTGGGGTCGGACTTGACAAGGAATACGCGGTAAAATTGGCAGAACAGGCGGTGCTTTTAGGCGAGCGCAACGCCAACAAGCTTCTTGGCTATTTATTGTATCAGCATACACAGACCCCTGAGGGATATCGCAGAGCCAGAGTAGCCCTTGATGTTGCCTCAAAAATGGGAGACCCAGTCTCAACCTCTATACTGGCTCAGATGTGGGCAAAAGGTTTGGGCGGACCAGCCGACTGGACTGAAGCTTCACACGTGTTCGACAGAAACAAGATTGCACCCAGTTTTTTGGCGATTAAAGAACGAATTCATCTGAGTTATGTGAAGACAGTAAAAACCTTGCCTGCGGTTGAGCGCTTTCTATTGGACTGGCCTCAGACAGAGTACACCGAAGGCATAAAAAGCTTAGCTTGGCTAGTGGCGTCCGAAGATGATACTGACAATAGCTACAACGAATACTTGCGAATTTTTCCAGAGGACTCAACTCGTGTTGCCGCAGCCAAAGATCAACGAGACTTCACAGCTGCAATGAACGCGAACAGCGTTAAAGCTCTTTTCGACTATCGATCCAAATCTCGACATACAGAACATAAGAAACTGGCTGCTGATCGTGCATTCGATATCGCAGTTGCTGCGTTCAAGGCTGACAAATTAGATAATCCGAGGTGGCGGCAGATACCTGCTGCAATAGAACTTGTTCAGTATTTTCCCGAGATGGCGCCAAAACTCGAGCAACATATAAAGTCTGAGCAAATAAAAAACCTCGATGATGATTTAGAGAGATTTCAAGCCTATCTGCGCTCATGGCCCGTTGATGCCGATTTCGTCAAAGTGGTCCGAATGTATGCGGAAAATATCGTTAAATACAGTCTCGATAATTATGTTCATCCTGATCATTCAGATTTTGCAAGTCAGATGGCTGTAGTGGCAAAGAATACGGCATTTTTCGATGAAGTTTCTGATGCAGTTGCACTGATTAATGCCGCAGCCGAGGGCGGCAAGGGGTCGGCTAACGGACAAGCTCAGTTCACCATCGCTGTAAGGTATGGTTTGAAGCGGCAAAAAGGCCATTTCCGGTCCATACATATGCGTCAAGCAGAGGACTACATTACACGAGGGACAAGCGACGAACAGGCTCTGGAATTATTCCTTCGTGCGTACCCAGAGTCCAAAGAGCGATTTTTTGCTGATGCTCGCTTGCGAGGTCTAAAGGAACCCAACTTGTTTGCAGAAGCCAATAAATCTGAAGACAAGTTTAGGGAATATCTAAAAGCATATCCAGAGAACACTGAAAAGATTGACGGGCTCTCAAGCTATTACCGCTACAGAATACAAATTAACCGGCGGCTGGGTGAGCTTGCTTATCCCGTCTATCCAGATCAGCAACCTGGTGATCGCGGTATGAGAGAGATATTGCAGCAAGCCAAAAGACGTATGGGTCGCAACGCTCCCGACCCTTTCATGCTGGCGCGTGAATATTTAGACAGGCTTTTGGCAATACAGCTCAAAAAAACATGGACTGTCTCTGCGACAGGAGATGGCGACTTTCGAACCATCACTGAGGCTGGTGAAGTTGCCCCTGCCGGATCAGAAATAGTCGTTATGCCCGGCACATATACTTCCGAAAAACTGAACTTTCATTACAACCTTAAGAGCGCAAAAGGCCCGCGTCGAACGATTATTGAAGGCAAAGGCCAATTTGGGTTGCAGATTGACACCGACAGGACGGGTTCATCAGGAGTGGGGTCCATCGAAGGGTTTACTTTCAGAGGCCAAGATACCGCTTTATCTTTACATAAGTCTTCGGTCTGGCACATCACAAACAACAAATTCAACATGTCGGACAGTGGTGCGGTCATCATAAATGGTGGAGATACTCTATTTGCAGATAATGATGTTGAGTTGGAGTTTTCTGGGACCAAAGGTGGCTTTTCAAGCACTGCAATTCGGATACTTTTGGGGCAAGTCAAAATCAAATCGAATAGTTTTAGAAGAAAAACCGGTGACGGCAAAATTGCTCCATATCCTCTGATATTCAACCAAGCCGCTATGGTTACGCTCGAAGACAATGAGGCCAAGCTTGAAGAAATCGACACTTGTTATTTTGCGCAGTCAGAAGTGGCAGTTTCATACTTGAGAAATAATAAGATGCGCAACTGTCGTATCCTAGCCATCGGTTCAGGTGCCATAGAAAACAACAGGTGGTCCGGTAAGAACGGAGAAATAGAAACAAATGGTAGCGCAATAACTTGCCGCAACAACCAGTTAGGTAGAAAAACCTTACGCTGTGCAACCGAATAGATAGCACACTGTCCAGTTTACATAGCTGGGCTATTGGGTTTTAAGCACTCTGATCATACGCTTTCGATTAATAGCGGACGGGCAATCGTGATTTTAACGGCAATACGAGCGTCGAGACAGTGTAATTTGAAGCTAGAAACCTGTCGCCCTTTCCAAACTACACCAGTTGCCACAGAAAAACTGATTGCATTATCACTTGTTGCAGCGCGATCACTCGGTTCGATGGATACCGCTCACAATAACTTAAGTCATTGATATATAAAGAATTTTCAAGGTGAATGGCGGAGACGAAGGGAAACGCCGACACGAAAATATTTTCCAACTTTTTCAATGCGTTAACAGGTGCACAATTTCGCATTTTGTAACAAATTTTGTAACATCAGGATTACCGCCAGTCAGTGCAACATGTTGCACTTGTATTGCAGAAAACTGGCGATACCCAGGTTTGGTAATTGAACAAACAAAGGGTTGGTGCTTTCTAATCGCGTGCCAATCGGAAACCCATATAGTTCTCCTTCAAATTCAACGGTTCGTCTTCTAGGAAAGCAGAATTATATCCAGAGGAACTACTATTAGACCAGCGTCCGGGACCGTTATCGTACGTGCTGGCAGCCGTTATAATGCCTGCGCACTCATTATCGATAACTTGTTGGGCATTGATACGCTCGTAAAGAATTATGTCGCTACCAGATTCTCGAAAAACAACACCATTTATCGGCCTACTCAAATCTTTTAAACAACCTGCCGTTAGTTCACCGACGTTCCCTAACAAATCATAGACACCATTGGAGTCCGGAGAGAAGGAAGCGACAGGTGCTGTATTAGCGTAACTATCTAATTGAACATTCTCAAAATCGCCGCTTTGCCGATTTAGGACTCTTTTTGTGCCAAAATTTGCAAACTTTGCGCGATCTTCTGGTTCACGCAACAATCGGTTGAAGCCAGTTTCATAGGCGCGGAACCACTCGAACATACTCGGAAGCCTGTATGTTTCGCCGGTTTCCTTATTTAGCCATTCTATAAACTTGTTGGCATCAGCGATACTGATGTTAACAACGGGACGATTTCCACGACCCCAACCTTCATCAGATGGAAGTGCGACGTCATTTTCGTTGGCGTACAAATCAAATAATTCGAATGTGACTTCTGTTGTAGCTAACTCAAAACCCTTTACGTATAGGCAGCCGTCCGCATGAATGCCAAAGTTGTCGGAACCATAGGACGTCCAGGGTTTATGCAAATCATCAAACGTTTGTCGTTCAATACAGCCGCCCGAAATTCTGGCCATACGAATGTCTGGCAGTGGGACGCAAGTCGTATCTACTTGATATCCGCTCTGCCAATTTTCAAAATTGTCTGCCCCGGCAGAAACACATTTTGATAAAGCTGAGTTGGCGGCGGTTGGTGCACTTGGCGTCGCCGCAGCATAGTTATTGCGTAGCATGTTCTGAATGTTTTCTTCCAGTTCCGCAGTTGCGTAGGTGAGGTCTTCGCCCTCCAAAAATTCTGCGGCCTTATCTTTTAGGTCCCGATATTCTGCCACCTGTTGGTCGCGCAGCCAGCCTTCCAGCGGGCGCGTATTCATGCGGATTGACACAACATACGGCCGGTTGTGGTCCCATGCATGCACACCGCCAAGGCTGGCGAGCGAGCTATACATAATGGGCCAATCACTTGCCTGCCGGTCTTTTTCGCTGTCGAGCGCGGCTTTCAGATACTCTTTTGCCTTCTCGGCATCGACAAGATCGTCTGACAACATCTCCTTGGTCAGATTGAAGCCACCCGCATATAAACCCGGGTTGTTTTCTACGGACGCCACATCAGTGAAACCGCTGCCATAGTCATACAATGTTTCTTCCCAGCTTGTTGACCCTGGGACCGCAAAACTAGGCTTGCCACTTCCGGGTTTGGTCATGGCGCCCAAATCACAAACGAAATGGGCAATATCCAATTCACTCTCGCCGTATTTCCAGAGGGCAAAAGCAACCTTCACATCCCTCAAGACAACCTTTTCCAACACATCGTCCGGAATGTTGGAAAGGTTAATGTTCGCAGGCAAGTTGGTGCGCGAGACACTGTCAATTTCCCAGATGCCAGAGCACACATTAAGTGGCTCGCCCATGATGGAAGAAAACTTGGCCTTGGCATCCAATTTGATGACCACAGTCCATGTTTGCGGGTCACCGTTTATGTCGGTGACCTCAGACGAAACGGCAAGGCCCTCAAAAAATGATTCGCGGTAAATTTCAGATGCTTGAAGAGGTTGGCCAATCGCTAACAACAGGATGGCCGCTGAAAAGACACTGACACCAAATGTGGATATTTTGTTGGATAGAAATGTCATCATTTCACTGTCCTGAAATGCAGTAGCCGCTTGGAATTCCCGTATTTTACGTGGGCAAGCAAACTACCGTTGGAAAGAAGCTTCGCGTCTGTAAGACGACCTTCAGGCAATGCAGCCCAATAATCCTGCTGCCAAATGATTTCGTTTGTGTTCGGGTTGTATCGGGCAACATTCGCCCGAAACTGCTCGTAATCACCGCCCCCATCAACAAACAGCATAGAAGCGTCGGGCAACACGAAAACATGTTTTAAGCCGAATCTATCGGGAATTTTGGCTTCCCTGGTTAGCTTTCCGTCTAAGCCATAGTGTAAAATCCAATTTCCGCCATCATTTGAATAAGATCTTTTCAGAAACATAACTTCATTGCCGTCTGCAGATTTTAGCAACGGGAAGTTGTCCCAAGAACCCACGTCATCAATTCCGCTGGACCAGACTGTTTTGCCTTTTGGATCAACTCTGCTGATCACACCCATATCGCGTGCCCCACGCACCGTGTATTTTGCAAAAACTATGACATCATCTTCGCCAACAGCGATCAGTTTTTTTCCTTCATAACCTGTTTCTTTGTTTTTAGCCTTCTTCACCTTCTGCCAGGCAACTTTTCCGTTTTTGTTCATTTTTGTAATGACATATTTTCTTTGCTTGCCCGACCTTTGATAGCCAACAAAAACCATGTTGCCTTTGTTGGTGATTGCCATGTCATGAAATTGGATGTTCTTGCTTGGCATTTCGAAGGTGCCGATCAACGTGCCGTCTTCAGACAGCTTATAAACGATGTTACCGTGGCGGTTTTTTTTCCAGGGCCCTCTATGGTAAGCAAGCACATAACTGTTCCCTGCCTTGTCTTGCTCTAGCGCGCGCACCTGAAAACGGGGCCGCGAAATTTTCACTTTTGGGTGGCGAAACTTGGTAGAGTAAACGTCTGCAACATTGAACCTGCCATCCTTTGCGCCATACTGCAGCCTACCGTTTTCAAAGGCGTATGAGAATTTTGATAGCGTTACATCCCTTCGCGTTTTGGCGTAGCTTAGAAAGTATGTTGGTGCCGCGTACAGATGATCCCTATACTCCGCCACTCCGATTGGCTGAGTAACGTCAACTGTATCGAGATACGGCACATCCAACGAGCCAACCGAAGAGTCGGTTAAGGCTTCCAGAAACACACTAGCCTGCTTCGCCTGTCTTGTTCCTTCAAACTGCTCAATGAAGGCTCTGTACCCCTCAACGGAATTTTCCCGGTTAACATCCGGCCAGTAATAGTGCACTGCCGACAATCTGGCTGACTGAAGCCACTGCCCGTTAGGGTATTGGCTGAAATAAATATCCCAGCCGTATTTGGTTCCAACTTCTCTTGCCCTATCCAGGGCTTCATATTCTAGTTCGTAATTCACCTTATAGGCACACTGGTCATACGTAATGGTGCATTGCTTGGCTGGCTCAAGCACAAGGGGGTTTTCTTTGATTGACTTGATGCAGTTCAGCTTTTCTTCGGGGCTGCCACCCGCCATACATTGCCGAAAAAGGGTTTTGCGTTGCGGTGCGACATTTGCGTTTTCACATGTGGTTTGGGCTACTTTACAACTGTTGATGCTGTCTTGGGCTTTGACTGCAAAATTGCTCTCTATCGAAACCAACCCGCTGAAAACCAGTAGCGAAAATAGACCCGGTCTCATACTACCCCCTAGTTGTTGTTCTGTTTTGCCACCAGACCCTAACCCCTTACGCCAGTACCGGCGTTTCTGAGTTCCTCAATAATCGGGCGGGCGCGCCGCTCGCAGGCGGCTTTGTCTTTATCTGTTGCGCATTCGTTCATGAGCGCCTCAATGAACTGGTTGATCATGGTATCAACTGCATTGCTTTTGGGATTGGGGTTTTCGCCAACACCCGCGCAGACATGTTTGGAGAATTTTTCTCGGTCAAAGGATTTGATTTGTTTTATGCCGCCGCCTTCGCCCGGCACCTCCACCCTCTCGATTTTTGTATAATCGCTGAATTTGCCGGTTATCGTCATCAGGCCGCTGCCGCGACGCACATAAAACTGGTTGCCCTTCACACCCATTTGCGCCGTGATCGCATTTGACCCGCAGCTGAAGGCCTGCAGGCTTTTTGAAATACTGGAAGGCGCCCTGGCTTCGTTATTTGGGGCAACAGATTCATCTTTTGGGGCAACAGACGTGCAGCCATAGCCGCCACCCGGCAGTTGCATCCCATCTTCGGTTTTGAAAACAGCAGCCCTTTTGCCACTGCCAAAGCAAGCCCCATAGCTGATGGAGCCCGCCTCTGGTACATAAGCGCTGAAGGTATCACCGGCGCGGATAACGCGCGCCTTGTCATAGAATGTTTTACTGCGGTCTTCGCGGCAGCGGCCCAGCCATTCAGGCTCTGCATTCGGGAAGCACCAAAAAACATAGACAGGATCGGTACAGCTGTTGGTGAATTCAACCGTATCGCGGGTGTACTTCTTTTTGGCCTTCACCTCTTTTTTGGTGATACACGCCATGGCGGCATTATCGTCAAAGCCCTGCGCATGGCTTGGTGCTGCGCTGATGCCCGACAGGCAAAGCGACACCGCAACCAACAGTTTTCCTTGAACTTTTATCATTGGCACCCCCACCCGAAAAAAGATCTGTATGGGAACCCTACATATAAACCAATGATTTACCAACTTAATGATGCTTCGTGGGCGTAAACTTGCTCAATAGACTTCATTCGAATTGAGCAGCTGCCGTAAGCAGTGACGAAACATCCGCTTTGGGTCGTTTTCGGCCAAAAGCGGGTATGTGATTGCGATTTTCAAAAACAGGCGCAGGATCTAAGCAGATTGTCGGAATGAAAAACGTATCGTCGAGGGCAAACAGCTGCACCACCTAAATAGAACTGTTTGCAACAACAGTTGTAGCTACGCGATCAATCAGCTCGGAGGCTGCCTCTCGGCACCCATTAAGCTATTGATAAACAACGGTTTTTCAAGGTAAATGGCGGAGACGAAGGGAAACGCCGCCACGAAAATATTATTCAATCTTTTCAATGCCTTAAACGGTATCTGCTTTCGTGTTTTGTAACAAATTTTGTAACACCATGATCATTTCCAGCCAGTGCAACATGTTGCACTTGTATTGTCGGCAATCGGCCAAAAGCGAAAGCAGCTCTTCGATAACGTTCTTCATATTCATTCGAGGAACTCACGGCTACCTGTGGGGATATTGATTGTAATGCCTAGTGATGAATTTGGCGGTCCGCAATGAAACTGCTTACGTCATCAAGATATGAAGCGCCGACGGGCAGTGTTTTGCCATCCACTAGTTCCACTTCCGCTTTTGATTGCCGTTTTCGGCGCAACGCCCGTATTGCTGCCTTGCGAACAATATGCGACCTGTGAATTCGGATGAAGTCTTCTTTTCCGAGCTTTCTCTCGATCGCTGTCACAGTCAAGCGCAGGTGTAACACTTTTTCTGTCGTTGTGACTTCAACATAATCTCGGTCGGCACTGACATGTTGAATTTCGTTTCTAAACACCCGGACTTCTTCCGCGCCCCGCCGGAACCAGATGTCTTGATTTGAGTTGAAACCAGAATTATTGCTCTGAAGATGCCGCAAAGTCTGCTGTAGGCGGACAACTCGTTCGTCTACTGTTCGCAATCGAATTCGCTCACCAACTCTAGATAGGGCGTCTCGCAATCTCGCTTCCGTAAACGGCTTCAGCAGGTAGTCGGAAGCGCCGTGCTCATACGCTTTCACGGCGTAACTATTGAACGCAGTGATAAATATTATCTCGGGCAGATTTGACTGCTGCAATACTCGCGTGACGACTTCAAAACCATCGCCCTCAGGCATTTCAATGTCCAGCAACACCACAGCCGGGTCGAATTTCTCTATGGCTTCTAACGCTTCGACACCACTGGATGCCTCTGCAACCAATTTAACATCATCGATTTTTGCCAGCGAAGCTTTAAGTCTCTGCCGGGCTAACCGCTCATCATCGACCACGACAACTCTAAGCAACTTTACTCTTTCTGTCCGCTATGTAGCTATTTGGAATCTTGGCACTGACCCTCAGCCCTTTTGGCCGGCACGCCTTGATTTCCATTTTGGCGTGTGAACCGTAAATCAAATTTAGTCTGGAGCTCAAGTTACGGTGGCCTGTACCGGCGCTCGGCTCACTTTCGCCCGAAACACCCGGTCCGTCGTCCTCAACTGTCACACGCAAACCAGAGTCACTCACGATGCAGTTAACACTCACATTGACCGGCCTGTTCACTTTAGAGACAGCGTGCTTGATCACATTCTCTAGAAGTGGCTGGAGAAGAAACGGCGGCACCAACCAGTTTCGAGCTGCTTCATCAATGTGGGTTACAACATTCAGCCGGTCTTCGTAGCGCACCTTTTCAATCTGTAGGTATTTGTTTGCGATGGCCAATTCCTCCTCAAGGGGAATTAAATCAATCACGTCGGACTCCAGAGAAAACCTCAGAAACTCGCTTAAAAGCAAGATCGTTTTTTCTGCATTTTTTTTGTCGTCTTCTGTGACCAGCGCCGAAATTGAATTCAGTGTATTGAATAGAAAGTGCGGATTTAGCTGGTGACGCAACACCGCAAGCTGAGCATCCCGGGCCGCATTGCTTTTTTCAAGGAACAGTCTTTGCTGCTCGCTCAACTGCTGACCAAAATGGATTGCGATAAATCCAATAAACGCAGAGCTTACGATGGGACTGGAATAGAGCACAGCAGTGTTGAACAACCAGTAGAATGGAACGCTCGGCCTGCTTGGAAATGCGGGAAAAACACTATAGGTCGATGCTGCAATCAAGGCGTGCAGCAGAAGTGTCAGAACCGCCAGGGCAAAAACAGCAGTCCACCGCATAGGCTTTTTGGACTGCAAAAAAACAAACATGAATACGCCTGCACCAACGCTAAAAACCGCCGAAACAGAGTGAATGACAAAGCGTTGCATCAGATCAGGCGGCAGTCCGCGATCCAGCACAGACAATCCCGTATAAAGAAAAAGGAACCCAAGCCAAACAGATCCGCTGACTAGCAGAAGGGGTTTTCGAAGACTTTTGTCCACCATGAAGGAATTACTCTATGTTCTTCGGCGTCATTGGTTTTGGCTTGCTGGCTTTGGCTGCCCTCGCGAGCAAATAGTATCACGCAGGCGTGCCCTCATGCAGCGACATTATCACATTTAGTTACTGAGAAAAGATGGTGCGCCGCCTGAATTCATTGATTTCATCGCAGCAAAAGAGGGTTTTAACGCAAATCATACTGTTCTCGCGCCACAACCGCCGGATCAGTCGGTCGGGCACACAAAATTATGCATCCTGTTGCAGGGAATCAAAGTCCTCTAGACATAGTCAGTGTTTGATTGGTCGACAATGGTCATGGTTTCGTCGCAAGTGCAAAGCATTAATCTGGTTTGATCGCACAAGACCATAGGTTGGTCGCAGGGGTTCTGGTTCTTCGTTGTTTCAAAGGGTGTTTTTGGATTTACGGGGACGGTGGGCCACCAGCTGATCCAATCGCCCCTAAGTATTGAATTGACGCGGGGGACCCTATGAAAAAGAACCATTTATTGTCGTCAGCAGCAGTTGCTGCGCTGATGATTTTTCCAACTATCGCAAAAGCGCAAGAGGCGCTGCCTACAGCGCCCGAGGCACCTGTGCCGTTGACGCCAACTACAGACGGCAGCTGCATTCAGGAAAGCACCTTTGTTTGCGGGCCAGGTTTGATCAGCACAGGTTTTGGTACTGCGGTCGCCGACAGTGAAATCCTGGTGCAAAATGGCGCGCTGCTTGAAGCGGCTGCTGGTCCTTCGATTTTCTTCCCGACCTTTGAAGTAGGAGCAATTCTTGAGGGGTTTTCAAGCGACATAACAGTCGAGCAGGGCGGACAGGTGTTTGCACCCACGGACTTCAGTTTTGCACTGGTGTCTCTCGAGTCAGAAAACAACATCAATATTGCAGGTGATTTGATATCCACTGGTCAGGTGGGCGGTGCCCTATTGTTGACCTTCGGCATCAACAACAATGTGGTGGTTGAGGAGACTGGTGTCGTCTTCTCATCGGGTGATGCAAGTCCTGCCATTGGTGCCTTTGGAAGCGGTCACAACATTTTGGTTGCTGGACGCGTACAAAGCCAAGGGGTTGAATCGACGGGGATCCTTGTTGGCGGTGGTACAGACATATCAGTATCCATCGGCGGATCCGGACAGGTGTTCTCGGAAGGTAATTTCGCCCCAGCAGTTTCAACACTTCTGAACCCATTTCAAAGCGACATTGAAATCACCAACAGTGGCCTTATTCAAAGTTTTGGGGATGTCGCCCCTGCCATAGTTTTGGCGACACCCGGCGCTAACGCCACCAATAGCGGAACTATCGCTACAAACGGTGATGGATCACCCGGAATTCTACTTGTTCAAAGTGGTCATTCTGTAAACAACTTCGGGACTATTGTGACAACAGGATCTAACGCCGACGCAACGATTGAAGTGCTGGTGGGGCTGGCGTCTGTTGGCACGGGTACGACACCAATCAACGTTCAACCAGCTGGCATCATTATTGGTAATGGCGGCAATACCGTCACCAACAGCGGCACGATCCAGTCGGCTACCGGACCGGGTATGCTTGTTGCGCCTGAGCTGGCAGCAATCACGAATGACACTTTCTTTGGAGCTGGAGACATTTTGCTACCAACGACAATTAACAATTCTGGATCGATCATTGGTAATTCAGTGTCTATTGACGCTAGTGCCGCACCCGGTGCCGTTATCATAAACCACTCAGGAGGTCTGCTGAGCGGTGACGTTTTTACAGGTGACGGTGACGACACGCTGAACATTACGGGGGGCGCGTTAAATGGCAACATCAACCTCGGAGCCGGTTTGAATGAGGTCAATATTGCTTCAGACTCCGGATTTCTGGTGGACGCGGCCCGCAGCATCGTAGGCAACACGAATTTATCACAGTCATTGGTTTTTGGCACTTCCGGGGTGCTCGGCATCACGGGTGACGTAACCATCGCGCCAGACACCAGCATCTCGCTGTCGTTTGACGATGTGACAGCCCTAAGTTTTAGTGAAGAAATTCAACTTGTTTCATCGAGCGGAACGCTCAGCGACGGCGGCGCAATTGCAGCGGACGACAGTTTTCTCGTCAATTTCACTTTGACATCAACTGACTCAGGCTTGGCAATTACACCAACTGTTGCGAACCTCAGTGCAGTTTCGGTAGACGCCAATGTGAATGCGTTTGGGAATGCGATCGCATCTGCCTTGAATGGCAGCGCAAATTCAGAAGCTTTTGCGGTTCATGCCAATGCACTTAACGAACTGACAAACACCTCGCAGTTTGAAGATGCTGCAACCACCCTGTTGCCAAGTGTCAGTGCAGGCGTCACCAGAGAAATCTACGAGACACAAAATGAGGTGCTTTCCCTCATTGAAGACCACCTGGCAATTGATCAAAACGGCAATTCAGGCCTGTGGGGTCAGGTTTTCGTGCGCAGTGCAAGCCTGGCACGCGATAATACCATAACTCTGGGCGGTTATGACGCGACGAGCTATGGCTTCGTGCTGGGGCTGGACAAACAGATCGGCAGCACATCCAGAGCTGGTCTCGCAGTTTCCTACTCGGACATGGATTTAGACGAAATAAGCGATGCTCAGGGCTCCACTGATGTTCAAAGCTATTCGGTAAACGCATATTATGCTGTTGATAACGATGACTTATATTTTAGCGGCGCGCTTGCTTATGCGTTCAATGAAGCCGAAGCACTACGGGTAGGTCTGTTGGCAGACGATGTGACTGCTGACTATAATGTGGACCAATTCTCTGCCCGATTGAATGCCGGTTTACCCCGAACATTAGCGAGTGGGTTGGAAGTAACGCCGTTTGCAAGCCTCCAGTATGCAACCCAAAGCGTTGAAGACTTCCGGGAAACCGGCGGTTTGGCCTTTTCTGTCAACAATGAAGGCGTCGATTATTTTGAAGCGGGTGTGGGTGTCAAACTGGCTCACGAATATGACAGTGGAAGCGGTTTTGTCCGACCCGAAGTATCAGTTGGGTATTTTTACGACTTCATTGGCGACCCTCGTCGGCTTTCGGGGAGTTTCGCGGGCAGCAACCAGTTGAACCTACTTGGCGCTGACCCCAGTCAAACCAGTTTTGAAATTGACGCGAACCTCAATTTCTATGGCGAAGGGAACGTGACATTTGCTGTCGGGTATGACGGTGAATTCCGGTCCGGCTACAACAGTCATAGTGGCACTGCCCGTCTACGAGTGAGGTTTTAAACTAGCCGAAACTCCGGCAAACATTCGGTCGGCGGCTTTCGAGCCGCCGAGTTAATAGTACACCCTCAAGGGTGACGCAGCGTGTTTGGACTAGTTTAGCCAGACTGCTTTTGGCCAAAAGCGGACATGTGATTAGAATCTTGTGAACAGTCGCAGAATCTAACCAAAGCGTCGGAAGAAAGAACCTTTGATGAGGGCAATTAACTACATCACCTAAACATAACTGATTGCAACATCATTTGTAACTGGGCGATTGATCAGCTCAGTGGCCACCGCTTGGGCGAAGATAAGTCATTGAAATATATACATTTTTAGGCAAATGGCGGAGACGAAGGGATTCGAACCCTCGATACCGTTGCCAGTATACTCCCTTAGCAGGGGAGCGCTTTCGACCACTCAGCCACGTCTCCGCCGCCGTGAATAGCGAAGCACCCCACCCGAGTCAACGCCACTTTCACTTCAAAACATAAAAAAATCTCGCTTGCCGCTTTTCGCGGCCTAATTCACATTGTGTACAGCACCGGAGAAAACTGATCAGAGGAGAGAAGGATGGACGTTGTCCGCACCCCAGACGAGCGTTTTGAAAACCTGCCAAACTGGCCCTTCGCAGCAAACTATGTCGAGGGCCTGGACGGCTACGATGGCATTCGTGTCGCCTATGTGGATGAAGGCCCCAAGGATGCTGATCGGGTTTTCCTCTGCCTGCACGGTGAGCCAAGCTGGTCTTATCTCTATCGGCGCATGATCCCGCATTTTGTTGCCACAGGTGCCCGCGTCATTGCACCCGACCTCATCGGCTTCGGCCGCTCTGACAAACCGGTTAAGGACAATGATTACACATTCCATTTTCACCGCAATATGTTGCTTCGGTTCATTGAAACACTGGACTTGAGGAACATCACACTCGTTTGCCAGGACTGGGGCGGGCTGTTGGGGCTGACGCTCCCTGTTGACATGAAAGACCGTTTCAAGCGGCTGATTGTCATGAACACCGCGATTGCGACCGGCATGGGAGCCAGCAAAGGCTTTGTTGCGTGGCGCGACTATGTCGCCAACACACCCAATCTTCCCATTGGTCGCATCATTGCCCGCGGCACCCCGCACCTGAGCGAAGAAGAGATCGCTGCCTATGATGCACCTTTCCCTGACGACGAATATAAAGCCGGTGCGCGGCGTTTCCCGGCTCTGGTCATGACTGACCCTGGTATGGAGGGCATCGAAACTTCCAAGCGCGCGGCCGCTTTCTGGTCAAATGACTGGGAGGGCGAGAGCTTTATGGCGATCGGCATGCAAGACCCGGTTCTGGGTCCACCTGCCATGCAAATGCTGCGCGGCCTTATCAAAGGATGCCCTGAACCGCTCGAAATTGCCGATGGTGGTCATTTTGTGCAAGAATGGGGCGATGAGATTGCGATTGCCGCCCTGAAACATTTTGGCGACATTGATTAATCACGCTTTTTGCCTTGGGGAGGGTTTATGCTGAAAGCAACGCTAAAACGGGCACTCGTGCTGGGTGCCCTGTCAATTTCTACGTCTTATGCAGTTTCTGCGGACGACCTGACAGACGCGATCAATGCCGACTACGGCTATCTTGATAGCCTGTTCAAACATTTTCATGCCAACCCGGAACTCTCCTTCATGGAGACAAAAACTTCTGAGAGGTTGACCGCAGAGCTTGAAGCACTTGGCTATACGGTTACGCCAGGCGTTGGCGGCACGGGCGTGGTTGCCATTCTGGAAAATGGCGACGGACCGCGCGTTCTGGTGCGCGCGGACATGGATGGTTTGCCGGTTAAAGAAGATACGAACCTTAGCTATCAGTCCGAAGCGATCCAAGCTGACCGCGCCGGCATAGAACGCCCCGTGATGCATGCTTGTGGTCACGATATGCATGTGACCTCCTTGATAGGCACAGCACGGCGCCTGGCTGCGATGCGCGACCAGTGGAGCGGAACATTGATGCTGATTGGCCAACCCGCTGAAGAGATCATCAGCGGCGCCCGGGCCATGATAGAAGACAACTTGTATGAACGCTTTGGCCGGCCTGACTATGCACTCGCATTGCATGTGGCGGCGCGCGCGCCCGCAGGCAAAGTGATTTACGGCTCCGGCCTCACGTACTCAAGCTCAGACAGTGTGGACATTCGCGTGTATGGCACTGGCACCCATGGGGCTTCGCCGCATTTGGGGAATGACCCCGTAGTTCTGGCGTCCCAGATCGTTACAGCACTGCAGACACTGGTTTCGCGGGAAATCTCACCGCTGGAGCCAGGCGTTGTTACGGTGGGCTCCTTCCATGCCGGGTCAAAGCATAATATTATCTCTGACCATGCTGACCTGCAGCTTACCGTTCGCGCCAACAGCACCGAAACACGAGACAAATTGTTAGCGGGCATTAAGCGCATCGCAGAGAATATGGGAAGGGTGGCAGGCCTGCCCGAAGACAAATTGCCAAAAGTTGTGCTGTCGGTCGAAACGACGCCCGTCACATACAATGATGAAGCTTTGACAGCTCGCCTTGACCCGGTATTCAGGAGCAATTTTGGCGAAGACGGCATCCTGCCCGCAATTCAAACCGGCATGGGGGCAGAAGACTTCCCCTATTTCACCAATGTCAAACCGAATGTTCCAGGGTTTTACTTCGCGATTGGCGGTACGCCTCAAGCTGACCTGGATGCGGAAGCTGCGGGTGGCCCGCGGGTTGCCGGGCACCATTCACCGTTTTTCAAAATCGCGCCCGAGCCCTCCATTAAGGCAGGAGTACGGGCCATGACGTTGGCGGTTCTTGAGTTGATGCCGACAAATTAGACCGGATTCGCCACGCTTGCCCAAAAATGATATTGTTTTCCTGGGTGATTAATGGGGAGTGATATCATGCGGTCAAAAGTGATTGGGGCATATGCTGCCCTCGTATTTTTGTTATTCGGCGAACAGGCTGCGCTGGCACAAGCCAAGGAGTGCGGCGAAGCAACGATTAGAGGTACTTGGGAACGAATTACTGGCAACCTGAGCCAACCAACTTATTGGTCATTCAGAGTAACCGACCGTAAGCGCAGTAGAGGTTTTCAGGAAGGAAGCATTTCATGTCGTGGAGACTGTGACCGCGCGGCTGGTCAACCTCTTGCCTTCAGAGCCCACGACTTCGAATTTACTCTTACTTTCGCCCAAGCGACCAGTCGCTACGAGTGTGAAATTGTCAATAACGACACTATGATTATTAGCAGAAACTATGTGGGCGACCATGTTATGACGTTTCGCCGAGCCCGTCGGTGATCTGGAGACCTTTATGAGTTCTGTTCCACCACCGTTCCATCTCGCTGTACCGGTTGATGATTTGTCGGCTGCACGGCAGTTTTATGGTGGCATTTTGGGGTGCCCTGAAGGGCGCTCATCAGAGAAATGGATCGACTTCAATCTGTTTGGTCACCAATTTGTCGTGCATCTGGGCACTCCGGTTGGCCAACCCGACAAAAACGCTGTGGACGGTGACGCCGTCCCCAGCTTCCATTTTGGTTGCGTGCTGGAATGGGAAGAATGGCATGTGTTTGCCGGCCGATTAACCGCTCAAAATGTGGACTTCATTATCAAACCAAAAATTCGGTTTGAAGGCGAAGTGGGCGAGCAAGCCACAATGTTTTTCAAGGACCCAGCGGGGAATGCGCTGGAGTTTAAGGCGTTCAAAGACGCCAGCCAGCTGTTTGCCAAAGACTAGATTTCAGCCCTGCTTTTCAGTTTTTCCAGAAGAACCGAAGCACAATGCTTTCCCCGAGGAAGTAAATCGGGATCAGCATGATCAGCCATCGCAAGCTGTCTCGGATTTCGATCGGCGCAACAGCGACGCCGATGAGCAGCAAAATATGGAACAAATACGCCCTCTTCCTTTTCAGTGACCCACGCCGGCGCTGATCAATCGGGTTGTAGCCGTCATGCAGTTTGGTCGCACCTGCCACTAGTGCTTCACCCACTTTTGCCCGCACCTGCCAATAAAGTCCAAAGCTCACCAGCAGTGACGTAAGGAAGATGAGAAACTCCATGACCATCGGGTAATAGCGTACGGTGGGGAAAACCCGATATGCGAGCGGTTCTGCATACTCAAAATAAACGAAGCAAACACCGTATCCGCCACCAAAGCCGCCAATAATTGCGGTCAATAACAGAAGCCAGGAATAGAGTTTGTACTTGCCAGCCGTGGCACTATTCACGCTGTAGCCCTTGGCCCACCAGCCAACACGAATGAAATGGCCGCCACCCCGGGTAATGGGTGTGCCTTTCATAACTGGTATTTCGTCTTCGTCGTCCATATGCTCTCACGCAAACTACAAGTGATTCTTTATAGACTGTCTATGCCAAATCCAATTACCAAATTCTTGCTGATATTCATTTTATTGGCGGTTTTTTCGCCTCGTGGTGCCATCTTGGCCAACGATCAAGCAAAGGTCGCGCAGCTCCGCGGCATTTTGGAGGAACGACTGGCTCTCATGCCGTTGGTCGCCCGCTACAAGTGGCACCACTCAATCCCCGTCGAAGATCTGGAGCGCGAAGCACGAATTCAGTCTTCAACTGTAGATCAGGCGAAACAGTTGGGCATCAAGGAAAACAGGGCGTCTCAACTGGTCGCGGCGCAAATGACGGCAGCCAAAATGATACAAAACCGGTTGCTGGCAACCTGGCAACAAAGTGAATATAATCAGGCCACATTGCCGCCCCTTCAAGACCTGTCCAAAGACATTAGACCAGTCATCTCACGCCTGACCGCGGACCTGCTCACAGTATCAAAAGCCGTGGAAGGCGTTCTCAATCAGTGCGAGGCTCACTTGAACTTGCAAACAAACCGGATGACGTCGGTCACTGACAAAGAATGGAAGGTTGCTGTCGCGGGTCTGAAACCCAACGGGCTGGTTTGTGAATAACAGCATTGACCCCTGCGGCATAATCGGACTTGGCGACATTCCCGCCCTGCCCTATAACCCGCTTTATGGCTTATGATTCATTAAGAGAATTTCTGGACCGGCTGGAGGCAGAGGGGCGCTTGGTGCGCGTAACCGAACCTGTTTCCACCGAGCTTGAAATGACAGAAATCCAGACCCGTGTTTTGGGTGCTGGCGGCCCAGCGATTTTGTTTGAGAATGTCATTAACGAACGCGGCGAAAAATCCGACATGCCGGTGCTTGTTAATCTGTTCGGTACAGTTGAGCGAGTGGCGTGGGGCATGGACCGCGAACCGCATGAACTGCAGGAAGTCGGGGAAACGCTCGCTTTCCTTCGTCAACCAGAACCACCACGCGGCGTGAAAGATGCCATTGGCCTGTTGCCGCTTGCGAAACAAGTGCTGTCGATGCGCCCTAAAAAGGTTCGCTCCGGCCCGGTGCAGGACGTAGTGTTAACCGGCGATGACATTGACCTCTTCAAGCTACCAATCCAAACCTGTTGGCCAGGGGAGCCGGCACCACTGATTACATGGCCACTGATTGTCACCAAAGGCCCGTCTGACAAAGCAGAAGACAATTATAATCTGGGCATCTACAGGATGCAGCGGCTTGGCAAAGACAAAACCCTGATGCGCTGGCTGAAGCACAGGGGCGGTGCGCAGCAGTACCAGCGCTGGAAAGATAAGAAGCGCGAGCCTGTGCCTGCCGCAGCCGTTATTGGCGCTGATCCGGGCACCATCCTCGCGGCCGTAACGCCCGTTCCCGACACCCTGAGCGAATATCAGTTTGCGGGGCTTTTGCGTGGTAAAAAAGTGCCCTTAGTGGACTGTAAGACGGTGCCGCTCCAGGTGCCTGCCACCGCTGAAATGGTGATCGAAGGTTATGTCAGCCTGGATGAGTACGGCGATGAAGGGCCGTACGGCGATCATACGGGTTATTATAATTCGGTCGAGCCATTCCCGGTCTTTAACGTTACCGCCATCACCATGCGCAAAGACCCGATCTATTTGTCTACCTATACTGGCCGCCCCCCGGACGAGCCCAGCGTGCTCGGTGAAGCCCTGAACGAAGTGTTTATTCCGCTTCTGCAACAGCAGTTCCCGGAAATTATTGACTTCTGGCTGCCTCCTGAAGGCTGCAGTTACCGTATTGCTGTTGTGTCGATTAAGAAAGCCTATGCCGGTCACGCCAAGCGCGTGATGATGGGTGTCTGGTCTTTCTTGCGCCAGTTTGTTTACACCAAGTTTGTCATCGTTGTTGATGACGATATCGATGCACGCGACTGGAAAGATGTAATGTGGGCTATGAGTACGCGGATGGACCCGGTGCGCGACATCGTTACGGTGGAGAACACACCGATCGACTATTTGGACTTCGCCAGCCCGGAAAGTGGCCTTGGCGGCAAACTGGGGTTAGATGCCACCAACAAGGTAGGCAACGAAACCCACCGCGAATGGGGCAAGGAAATCCGCATGGATGACGCCGTAATTGAGAAAGTCGACGCCATGTGGGATGCGCTTGGTATCAAGGGCGATTTCCCCAAGATTTGGAAATAATAAGAATGAAACTATTCGGTTTTGCAGCCGTCCTGCTGGTGGCTGCTACCAATGCGAATGCAACAGACTCTGTCCAGCTTTACACACTTGATTGCGGGACAATCGAAGTTTCTGATATGGTCAGCTTTGACAAGCAGCGCCGCTTCGCAGGGCAAAGTATAACGCTTAAGGTGCCCTGCTACTTAATTCGTCACCCAGATGGTGACCTGCTTTGGGATGCGGGGCTCGATGAAGCACTGGCAGCCAATCCAGAAGGTATCGGCACCACCTTTCACTCTACGATGAGCCAAACCTTAACCAGCCAACTAGCAGAGCTGGGCATGTCACCTGCTGACATTGAATATCTGTCGCTCTCGCATTGGCATCCGGATCATGCCGGCAACGCCAATTTGTTTGGCCACTCAACCTGGATCGCCAACCGCGCAGAACGCGACTTCATGTTTTCGGATGCCATGAAAGAGGCCCAAACAGGATACTCAGCGCTCAAGACCGCAAAAACGATCTTGTTTGACGAGACATATGATGTTTTCGGAGATGGCAGTGCGGTCGTTTATGGCACGCCGGGCCATACGCCTGGTCATTCTGTGCTGCTCCTTACTCTCAACTCGGCGGGTGCGTTGCTGTTTTCTGGAGACCTCTATATTCATGAAGAAAGCCGCACCCTGAGAGCGATTCCTTTGTTCAATACGGATATCGGACAAACACTGCAGTCCATGGATCGTTTTGAAGCTCTTGCGGAGCAGCACCAGGCTCGTGTCGTTATCGAACATGACAAAAACCACTTCGAAGCCATGCCCAAGTTTCCAAAATATTTGGACTAACTGTGGGCTTCAGGCAGCCCCGCCCATGGTTTGAACCACTCTGGACCGGAATTCCAAGACACGCAAACACCAGACAATTTGCTTGTTTTTGCTCGGCATAATCTTGACAAAGATGTCACAGAAAATACCTTGGGCGCTGGGATAAACCCTGCACACTTGGGGCAGTTGAGTGAGCACATTCAAATATAAGGCATTCATTTCATACAGCCACGCCGACTCAGAGTGGGCCGAATGGCTATTGAATGGGCTTGAAAGATACAAAGTTCCCCGCAAGCTTGTTGGTAAAAAAACCGACAAGGGTCTGGTTCCGGCAAAGCTATCGCCCATCTTTCGTGACCGGGACGAACTTCCAGCTGCAGGCAAGATGACCGAACGCCTGTTTGAGGCTTTGGCCCAGTCAGAATTTTTGCTGGTTATTTGCTCTCCCCGGTCGGCGCAATCGAAGCTCGTCAACAAGGAAATCGCCGAATTCAAACGGTTACACGGCGACGATCATATTCTGTGTATGATCGTCGATGGCACGCCGTTTTCTAGGGACTCGTCACTCGAATGCTTCCCAGAAGCCCTGCTCCACCATTTTCACACAGACGGCATGAAAGCCGGTCTGAGTGCGGAAGGACTGGCTGCGGATGTTCGCCCAGAGGGCGATGGGCGACAGATGGGTCTCAACAAGATAATTGCCGGCCTTTTGGGCGTGGGCCTGAACGACATAGTCCAGCGCGAAAGTCAAAGAAGAAACAGAAAGCTATTCGCGGGTGGGGTGGCAGCAGCAGTCAGCGTCGCTGTTATGGGTGCTCTCACCTATAATGCCATGTCTGCTCAGCAGGAGGCTGAGCGCCTGGCGCAAATTGCTGGTGCCAAATCTGAAGAATCGCAGCGCAGGCTTGAAGACAACGAAAACCTCTCCTTGTTTGTGATGACCGCGGTATTTGAAGAAGTGTTGCGCCACGGTAGCCTTGAATCCGTTGAAAGGGTGACCCGCCAGCTTTTGCAATATTACGAGGATGCAGGCCCGGACACCATGTCAGAGGGCCATCTTTTTGGCTTTACGGCAGCCTTGATGCGCCTTGGCCAATTGTATGATCACCGCGGTGAAAGCGACAAGGCGCAAGAAGTATTCGAATCCACCCTATTGGTCTCAAGAGAGTTCCTCGCCGAAAATCCCACCAGTTCCAAGGCTTTGCACAGGCTTCAGAACAACCTGTTTTTTGTTGGATATTTGGCTGACCGCCAAGGCCGGCTTGAGGTGGCCGAAGCCGCGTTCAGGGAGCGGCTGGAACTAGTGATGCGCGGTCAGGACTGGCCACGCCCCTTTATCAAAGCCAGCTGGAAACTAGCTTGGCAGGAAGACCCGCGCGATTTCTGGCGCGAGAAACGCTCTGATGCGCAGACCTATCTTGCTCGGTTTTTGGTGCGCTTTCACGGCAAAACCGATGAAGCGATTGCGCTTGCGCATGAAAGCATGGTCACCCGGGAAGAACTGCTAAGCGAGCAGGAAGGCAATACGGAAGGACTTCTGTCGCTGGGTTCCAGCTACCTATATTTAGGGGACGCCTATCAGCACGCAGGCCAGTTGGATAAAGCGCTAACCATCTTCAAAAAAAGGGAAGACCTTTTTGCAGGCCTTCTGAAAGAGCAACCGGACAATTTTCAGGCGCGACGCAGGCTCATTGGTTCAAGGGAAAAAATCGCCGGCATTATGGCTCTCAACCAAGACTTTGAGGCGGCAGCAGCGATTTTTGAAAAAACATCTGCCGGCTATCGCGCTTTGACGGCAAAAGACCCGGACAGCACGTTGTGGCTAACGGAATCTGCGCGCAGCCATATGCAGCTTGCCAAGGCACTGGAAAAAACAGGGGACTTGGATGGTGCAAGAGCAGCGGCTGAGACCGGGCTCGTAAAAATCACCGAAAGCATAAGGCGAGACAGCACGCGCCCCGCGCACCAGCTGATCAAATCGCAACTTGAGCTCCTTGAAACCAAACTGCTTCGGCGCACTGACAGTGCACAAACAGCCCAAAGCCGACTGCAAGCGCTTGATGAAGCTTTGTCTGCCAAACCTGAGAAATTCTTCACCGCCGTTGGCGCCAGAGAGCATCAGGCAGATGTCGCTTTCGAATATGGCAATCTGCTGGCCCAGCAAGGTGACATGGAAGCCGCTATCCAGTGTTGGCTGGGCGCTGTCGCAGCCATTCAAGAATTACCCGGAACCATCAGCCCCTTGGCCCAGCGCCTTTTGGCGCAGGCGAACAGGGCTCTTGCACAGAACTCACAGGCCACAGCCGAAGCGCGATAACATAATTGCGAATTGCTTTATTGCCCTTTTTCACGATGATTTGGCGTTAAGGGCACCCTGGCTTTTGCGAGGGTTAAGCAGGCAATTTTCGACAGGGGTTGGCCAATGACATCAACACACAGTTTTTCACGGCGCGGCTTAATGACAGGGTTGGCGGCTACAGGTGCTGCAGTGAGCCTGGCAGCGTTCAGCACCGCAAGTCGCGCGCGCAGTTTCCCAGCATTCGGCAAAGTGGTTGATGAGCAACCTTTTGCGCGCCTCGAAGAAATCGGCGAAGGGATTTGGGGTGTTGTGTCAACGCCTTTGAATGCCGATGGCAGCTTCAACCCGGCTGCGATTGCGACACTGTGCAATGGCGGCATTATTGCTGGCGAAGATAAAGTGGTCGCCATTGATGGCTCTTTTCAACCCGCGGGCGCCGCATGGCTCGCGGAACTGGCGCTAAAGTTAACAGGCAAGGCAGTAACAGACGTTATCGTTACTCATTTTCATGCCGACCACACCGGCGGTCTTGCAGGCTACCAGCAAGGCGCGGCAGGCCCCAACATCATTGCCACAGCCACCACCAATCAGCTGATTGTTGAGCGATACACCGGCGCGCGCCAAACCCCGGAAGGCGCGAGCTTCGCTCAGCCCGCAATTCGTCCTGTTTTGCCGACCCGCATCATGACAAATGAAACGGAGACAGTGACGATGGACCTTGGTGGGCGCACCATTACGCTCCATCCCCTTAAGGGCCACACACCTTCTGATGTGGCCATCGAGATCAGCGATGCGCCAGTGATTTTTGCGGGTGACCTCGTGTGGGCCGGTTTGTTCCACAATTATGTCGACGCTATCCCAAGCCATCTGAGCACTTCAGTGCGGCAATTGCTGGCCGACCCACAAAATACCATCGTGACTGGGCACGGTGCCATCGCACGTGCCGCAGACTTGGGCAACTACATCAATTTGCTGGACCTTGTTGAAGAAAAAGCGCGCGCGTCTTTCGAGGCGGGTAAAACGGCGGCTGAAGGGTCAGCTGACTTTTTGGTGCCACAGTCGTTGGGCACTTGGCAGCTTTTCAATCCCCGCTACTATGAAACCGCCTTTGAAGCCTGGCGCCGGGAACTGGCAGGCGAAACCAGTTAGTTTTCCCTGCGACCTTTTGCAGCTGTAATAGGGCTTTTTGAGGCAGCTCAAAACCGATAGAGTGCGTCTATCTTTTGCTTGCTGATGTATGCTTGCGCGCCCTTATTGGTAAACTAGTCCTCTATGTCCAACGCTCACAAACCATGGCTGATTGCCTTGTTGCTTGTTGCCTTCTCTGCAAAGGCTTTTGTGCCAGTTGGCATGATGTTGGACGTGCAGTCCTTCATGAAGGGCAGCAATTTGGTCACCATTTGTGCGTCAGCCGGCGAGCTTCCATGGCAACTTGTTCACTTTGACCATGACGACGGCATGATGGACCAGATGCCAGAAGAGCGCTGTCCTTATGCTGCGCTGGATACACCAACAAGTATAGGTGAGGTGTTGGCGCCCAATGCGGCAACACTCGGACACACCTATTATTCCCCGGTCACGACAGACCTCATCAAAATCCTGATTGAACGCCCCGCCGCGCGGGCGCCGCCATTGGCTTGAGCCCTCATCAACTCAAAGCATATTTAAATCAGGATTTTTCTCATGAACCGCATTTCATTTGCGGCGGCACTGACGTGCCTGCCCACAGTTTTTTTGCATCCAGCAAGCGCACATGACGTGCACACCGATCCACGCGCCTACGACCATGCACCTATTGGCGTGATGGGCGACCACCTCCATAAAAGAGGCGAGTTTATGCTGTCTGCGCGCTTTATGCGCATGGACATGGGCGGTAACCGCATTGGCACTAACTCCGTCACGCCAGAACAAATCGCCACCACTGTGCCCAATCAGTTTTTTGGCCAGCCAATGCAACCGCCAACACTGCGTGTGGTGCCAACAACCATGACCATGGACATGTATATGCTTGGCGCCATGTATGCCCCGAGTGATAGCGTGACCCTGATGGCGATGACCATGTACGGCACGCGGGAGATGGACCACATCACTTTCCAGGGCGGTATGGGCACGACACGCCTCGGGGAGTTCACCACCAACACCTCTGCGTTTGGTGACACAAAAGTGGCGGCGCTGGTGCGCCTGTTCGACAATGTCACGCACAAAGTACATTTGAATGCTGGGGTTTCTGTCCCTACTGGCAAAATTTCGGAGCGTGACCAGATTTTGACCCCGATGGACGGCACACCCACCGTGCGCCTGCCCTACCCTATGCAAATTGGTTCCGGCACCTGGGACCTAGCGCCTGGCATTACCTATGTCGGTCATGAAGGCAGCTGGAACTGGGGTGCACAGGCCAGTGCACTTATCCGTCTTGGCGATAATGGCGCCAACTACAGCCTTGGGGATCGCTGGGAAGCCACCAGCTGGCTTTCGTATGGGTTCTCGGACGCGTTTTCCATCTCGGCGCGCCTGAAAGGCAGCACACAGGGGCGCATTGACGGACAAGACCCTCAAATCGTCGCACCTGTGCAAACGGCTCAAACTGAGTTTCACGGCGGGGAGCGCATTGATGCTCTGTTTGGTGCCAACTTTCTGGTAACCGGCGGCGCGCTTGAAGGCCACCGATTGGGCATTGAGTTCGGTGTCCCTGTGGTGCAAGACCTGAATGGCCCGCAAATGGAGACGGATTATACGCTAACAGTTGGTTGGCAGTTGGCGTTTTAATCAAGACGGCGTGGCTAAGGGCACTCTTTCGCCGCGCCGCTTCAGGCAGAAAAACTCTCGCCTGGTGTATCTGTAATTGAAGGGCCGAAGAACTGTGGCTATGGTGCGCAGCAATTCTTTTTTGTACGCAGGCACAGCCAACATGACCGATACCCTTTCCCTTCTTGATGACCTTGTTCAATCAGCCCGAAAAGCAGGGGCAGATGCCGCGGATGCAGTGGCGGTGGATGCACGCAGTCGCGGCATCAGTTGGCGCGACGGCAAGATGGAGGATGTGGAAGGATCTGAAGCAGAAGACATTGGACTGCGTGCCCTGATTGGCAAAAAACAGGCCATGGTGTCGACCTCTGACAGACGACCCGCAAATCTGGTTGAACTGGTATCCCGAACAGTTTCAATGGCCAAAGCGGTGCCCGAAGACGAATTTTGTGGGTTGGCGCCGGAAGACCGCTTGCATCAAGGCGAATTCGCAGACCTCGAACTCTTCGACGATACCGACGTCTCAGCAGACACACTGCGCGAGATGGCGCGAGATGCAGAGGATGCCGCGCGCGCCGTTGAGGGCGTCACCAATTCAGATGGTGCCGGGGCTGGAGCGTCGAGTTGGGCGATTAGCTTGGTGACCAGCCACGGTTTCTCCGGGCACTATAAAGGCAGCAGCTTTTCTGCATCTGTTTCAGCGGTCGCCGGTGAAGGCACTGGCATGGAACGTGACTATGAGTTCACCAGTGCGCGGCACTTCAATGACCTGACGAGCGCCGCTGAAGTTGGGCGCGTTGCCGGCGAACGCGCGGTTAAGCGTCTGAACCCTTCTAAAATCGATAGCGGTGAATTGACGGTGGTGTTCGACCCGCGCGTTTCGAAAAGCCTGCTTGGGCACTTTTCCGGGGCTATTTCCGGCACCAGCGTTGCCCGAGGCACCAGCTTCCTGAAGGGCCAGATGGGGGAAAGCGTTTTTGGACCCGATGTTCAACTGATTGATGACCCGCTCATGGTCAGAGGAATGTCATCAAAGCTCTTTGACGGCGAAGGTGTCCGAGTTGGAAAATGCGCTTTGGTTGAAAATGGTGTTTTGAAAAGCTGGATGTTGAACTCCGCCACCGCGCGCCAGTTGGGGCTTGAAGTGACAGGTCATGCTTCGCGTGGAACATCTTCCGCGCCTGGTATCACCACCAGCAATTTCTATATGGCGCCTGGTAAACTGAGCCCCAAAGAATTGATGGCAGATATCGCAGACGGCTTTTATGTCACTGAACTCATTGGCATGGGCGTCAACGCGGTGACAGGCGACTATAGCCGCGGCGCCGCGGGCTTCAGAATTCGGAAGGGAGAGCTGGCGGAAAGCGTGAGCGAAATCACCATTGCCAGCAATCTTAAGGATATGTTCAGGGCTCTTGTGCCAGCATCTGACCTTGAATTTAGATATGGCACGAACGCACCAACCGTGCGCATCGACGGCATGATGATTGCCGGTGCATAGCCGAGCGGAAGGAAAGCATGGCGGGTTCAGACCCAACAGCAGCGCTTTTTGACGAGGACAGTTGCCCCTGGACCAGGGACGACGATGCCAAACTTGTCGAACAGGTAACCCGCGAAGCGGGCCGCATCGCGCTCTCTTACTTTGCGCGGGACATCCAGACCTGGGACAAGTCACCGAACAATCCAGTTTCGGAAGCCGACATCGCCGTTGATGAGTTTCTGCGCACCACTTTGTTGCAAAACAGAACAGGATATGGCTGGTTATCAGAAGAAACAGAAGACCAGCCTGAGCGGCTTCGATGTGGACGCCTTTGGATTGTTGATCCGATTGATGGCACCCGTGCCTTTCTGGCGGGCGGCGACGACTGGGGCATTTCCGTTGCACTCGTGCAGGACCAGAAGCCAATCCTCGCCGCGTTTTATGCCCCGGTAAAAGACGCATTCTATTTCGCGCGTGTTGGTGAAGGCGCAACAAAAAATGGTGAGCCCATCCGTGCTTCCAATTGCGATGACCTGGCACGAGCGAAAATGATGGGCGACCCGGCAGCTTTCAAGCCAAACAAATACTGGCCGGTCGATTGGCCGGAAAGCATGCATTCAGTGCAGGCAAACTCCATTGCCCTTCGGATTTGTCAGATCGCGGACGGGCAATTCGATTGCTGCGTTACCTTACGCCCCAAAAGCGACTGGGATGTGGCTGCCGCCGACCTGATTCTCTCAGAAGCGGGTGGTGTGCTGACAACCGGCGACGGCATTCACCTCCGATTCAATCGAAAAAAACCACTTCACAAGCATATTGTTGCTGGAACCGCGCCAATAATTCCCGCATTGATGGCACGCGTAACACCTGCGCTAGAATCTTGGCGTGCACGCCAAAAAGCGCAGAAAGCCTGAGTTTCGTTAACTGATTTTTTGCGATTTCAAAGCTACTGTTAGCATTGGTGCGAAGTATTGGGTGCGGAACAGACTAATGGGTTTGCTTGGTCAAATTCGAACAATTGTGGTGGCGGTATGGACCGCGGCAGTTTTTGTCATGGCGCAAGGCGTGGTGCACGCTGACCACAGTGATGTCATTCACGCAGAGGTGTTGCTGCAGGATATTCTTGATGCGCGCGCCTCAGACAGCTACTTGCGCATTCAAGAACTAGAGCAATTGATTGACCAGTCTCCTTCGCTGGCAGCTAAGTGTGAAGCTCTTAAAGAGGTTCTCTTTTTAGCAATGGATGCCGGTAACGTCGAAATTCTCGAAAAATATGGGACTTTGGGGCGTGAACTTGCACAAGAAGCAAGTGACCAGGAACTGCAGATATACAGTGATTTGGCCTTCGCCGCGATTGAGCAGGTCAATGGAAACCTGACAACCGCTCAGCAGAAAGTTGATGAGATCCGGGTTTTTGCAGAGGAACTGGGTGACGAAAACGGCCTGTTCATAGTTGAAACGCTGGATGCTGTGGTAAAAATCGAATCTGGCAATATGCTAAGCGGATTGGCAAAGCTGACCACCAGCATGTTGACGCTACCCGACACGCAACGCGGCAACTGGATGCGCATGCAGGCCTATCTCACGCTCGGGTTCACCTATACCGCCATAGCCGATGTTGACCATATCATTGAATATTATGGCCAAGCGCTAAACCTGTCTCAAAGCGAGGGTATCGCTCTGGACCGTGAGTCGATGTTGTACAATACGGCACAAGCACTGCAGGCCAGTCGTCATTATGATATTGCGGAGCGGTATTTTGCCGCCCTTGAGGAGCTGGGTCTTCAAAACGGTCGCGTGGGCGCCAGCTATTATGGCCAAGAAGGCTTGGCATGGCTGAGCTACGAGCGGCGCGACTTCAATGCTGCGCTGCACTATCTGCAAAAAGCCCTGGCCAACCCTTCAAACGATGCGGTTTCGAAAGCGCACCTGTTGGATTTAGCTGCAATAAGCCACGCCCAGCTTGGTAACGCAGAAATGGCGCGCGATTTTTTGCAGCAATCACAAGACCTGCTGAGCACCACCGAGTTTTACGACGACCCCAGCAGCCTCGCGAATCTTACCCAAGCTTATATTCTGCAAGCCGAAGGAAACTTGAAAGAAGCGTTTGCACTGCTCAATTCCGTGCGCCGCAACCAGCTGGACGAGCAATTCGAGCAGTTTACTGGATCGATCGCTTATTTGAACGAAAGTCTGGACTCAATGCTTGAGCGGCAACGGACAGAACTTGAACTAATCGATGCTCGCTCGACGAATACAAATTTGATCCTGATTTTCTCGGCACTGTTTATCGCTATGCTTGTTGGCGCGCTGGTAATGCAGCGCAAGCACAACAAGGCCTTGATCCATTCGCGGCTGCACGCAGAACATGCAAACCAGGCGAAATCAGAGTTCCTGGCCAATATGAGTCACGAATTGCGTACACCGCTGAACGCGATTTTGGGTTTCTCAGAGATCATGACGCAAAAGATTTTTGGAGACCTGGGCGCGCGGCAATATGACGATTACGCGAGCCACATAAATCAAAGCGGCAAACATCTCCTCGATATTATTAATGATATTCTGGATCTGTCGAAGGTGGAGTCCGGTCAGGTACAACTCAACGAAGAATTTCTCGATCTCACCTTACTCATTGAGGATACAAGCGCTCTCATCCACAACAGAGCTCGCAACAACGGTATCAGCATTGAGGTGAATGTTTCAGCGAACGCGCGCTATGTGTATGCAGACCGCCGCCTTGCGAAGCAAATTCTTCTAAACCTGCTCAGTAACGCTGTGAAATTCACCGAGCGAGACGGTTGCATATCCATTGATACAGAACTGGCGCCATCAGGCGGGCTTATGCTGGTTGTTTCTGACGACGGTATCGGCATGAGCGACCGCGAGCTTTCCCTTGCCTTAACACCCTTTGGGCAGGCAGGCACCACATTGACCCGCAGTCACGAAGGCACAGGGCTGGGGCTGCCGCTGGCAAACACCTTGATGGAATTGCATGGCGGCGCTTTGCTGGTGTCCTCCCAAAAAGGGGTTGGCACCGAGGTCAAAATGCTCTTCCCTGCTGACAGGCTAATGTCGCCAGATGCTGGTAATTTCTTAAGCAAATCACGTGAAATGGCTGAAAAAAAATCAGCCCGGCTAGAAATACATTCTGGCGCCGACAATGACGCGGCCTGAACCGATACGCCCATCAAATGATGATTTGTCGTAAGTGACACTGAGCTCTGCGTCCCCAACGAACGCTGACAATCCAACCGACCAATCCCACAGGTTTTCAATATCGCTTCTGAAATCGCGCCCAACATGGCCGATTATTGTCAAAGAAGGCATGTTAGGAACCGGAATTTCCAGGTCAGCGAAACTGTAAAAGCTCTGGTTATTGGGGTTTACCCATCGGCCGCCCGGCGCATAGGCTACGCCAGCACGCGTAAACGCGAGACCGAAATCCCTTGAAATGGACGCTTTGAATTCCGGGTAATACTGGCTGCTGTCGCCATGGATGCTATCGACCTCGACAGAAAAATCATAGACGTATCCACCAGTATCGAGGCTATAGCCCGCAAACAGTTCAAGCCGCGCATCACCGCCATTGGCAGTGTCAACAGTTCCTGCATCCACACCAGCGTAAAATCCATTGTCGAAGAACGCGCCGACAGACACAACGGCAGCGAAATCTCTATCGGAAAGAGAGAGTCCGCGGTCTCGGTAATCCGTTGTTACGCCGACATATCCATCCAGAGATAATGACCATTCATCCTGAGCCATAGCAGGACTTGCAAACAGGCCAACTGTCAGAGCAGTTGCGATTAGGTTTTTGTTCAATGTTCACCCTCTTCGAGCAATAACAATGGGTCTAGACGAACGGATTTCCAATTCACCCGCCAATCGACATGAGGACCGCTCGCGCGGCCGGTTGCGCCAATTGTCCCTATTGGTTCACCTTTTTGGACCCGTTGCCCCTCTTCCACAGTAACGGTATCCAGATGGAACAAAGTTGATGTTACACCCAATCCGTGATCAACAATGATTATGCCGCCTTCAAGCAAGAAATCAGGCGCAGACAACCGCACGACGCCGCCAGCAGGTGCGTAAACTGGCGTGCCCGTCACGGCGGCGATATCCAAACCGTAATGCGGGCTTCGGGGCTCACCATTCAATATACGCTGACTGCCATAAAAGCCTGAAAACCGCCCTTCCGCTGGTTTAAGAAAACCGTCAATCCATAGTGTCTCCGGCATTTGCACAGAGCGGGCCGAGCGCACCCGACCGGTTTCCACCTTCCTCCGATCACGCCATTCAGGTGGCGGTGTTACTGTTTTGGGGGGCAAGCCATTAACCCGTTCGATGTCAAACTCCCGGTCTGCAATCTGGAGACTGACTTCCTCCCCAGAACCATCAGCGTACTCAAAGCGAAGGGTCATAGTTGCGGCTGCGTCACGTCCAAAACCAAATACAAACACACCGCTCTGATGGACCGCTACGGGCTGGTCATCCAGCCATATTTTTGTATCGGCCGAAACGGTGCCCCACATCATTCCTCCTTGAGTGGCATCGCCGTTCAGAACAGGTGCAGCACTCAAAGAGGATGAGAAGAAAAGAAAACCAAAAAGGATCCATAATTTGTTCATGACATGTTTTTCTTCCAGAACTGGGGCGAAAAGAGGGCTTAACTCGAAAACTAAAACAAGTCGCCCTGTCGGCCGTCCTCTTTCTGCTTGGATTTCTTTTGCTTTGCTGGGGTTGTCTTTCTGGGCGAGCTATCCGAGCGACTTGTGACAGTAGCGCTTGATTGACCGTCAGCAAAATGCAGCTCAACCACATCACCGTTCGATAGTCCACCAGAACTGCTGACAATATGACCAGAGCTATCTTTTACGACCGAGAAACCCCGATCCAGAACCCGCTCGTAAGACAGACTGCCCAGCATGCGGGCAACGGAAACGAGTTTGTCTTCCTGACGCTGCAGCGATCGTTTCGCAGCCGGCAGCAGTCTCGTGCCTTTGGCCATCAGTTCCCGCCCCCTGAATTCAACCATCTGCAGCAGCCTGCCGGCGGTCAACCCTCCGGCCACCCGATTTAATTGGCTTTCTTTAGTGCTAGCCACGAGCGACAAAGCACGCGGCAATCGATCGCAAAGATCATCTAATTTCTGTTCGGAAATCGCCAACAAGTCAGAAGGTTTTGGCAAGGCTCGCGACAGCGCCCTCACCTGATCTTTGCGTGACTGCACCAAATTCTGTCTTTGTTGGGCCAAGCGGCGCCCAAGGTCCGTCACTGTGGCCATCAGCTCTTCGCGAACGGGCACCGTCATTTCGGCGGCCCCCGTCGGCGTGGGAGCCCTTAGGTCAGAGGCGTGGTCTATAAGAGTAGTATCCGTTTCGTGACCTACCGCAGAAATCAGGGGGATTTCGCTGGCAGCCGCAGCGCGAACAACCTCTTCTTCATTAAAAGCCCATAAGTCTTCTATTGACCCACCGCCACGGGCCACAATCAGCACTTCAGGACGCGGTACGGCCCCCGACCCATCAAGGGCATTAAAACCCTTGATCGCTTCTGCAATCTGGCCCGCGGCGCCCTCGCCCTGAACAATCACCGGCCAAACGATCACTCGCCGCGGAAAACGATCTGCCAGCCGATGTAAAATGTCCCTTATAACCGCCCCTGTTGGTGAGGTAACCACACCAATTGTTTGTGGCAGATACGGCACCTTTTTTTTGTGGGAAGGATCGAACAAGCCCTCTGCTGCAAGTTTCTTTTTCCGCTCCTCCAGAAGCGCCATCAAGGCGCCCGCGCCTGCTGGCTCCATATGATCGACCACCATCTGGTATTTGGAGCGCGCGGCATAGGTGGTCAGCTTGCCGGAACAAATAACCTCAAGGCCGTCTTCCGGGCGAAAAGCAAATTTCTGCGCCTGACCCCGCCAACTGACACCATCCAGAACCGACTTGTCATCTTTCAGGGCAAAATAAAGATGCCCGGACGCTGCAAACTTTACCCCAGAGAGTTCTGCGCGCACGCGTACATACCCAAACTGGTCCTCTACTGACCGCTTGAGCGCTGAAGAAAGCTCGGAAACACTGAATTCTTGAACGTTACTGGCCGGCCAGGCGTCGGACATGAGAAACAAACAATCTAAGGGCAAACTTGGCAACAGACCTGCACTTCGGTCTTGAGTGGTTTTGAACCTATGATACAAGGAGCGAGCTTTCAAGATATCAGCGGGCCTAGGGGGACTGTATGAACATTTTGCTGATCGGGTCAGGGGGCCGCGAACATGCTCTTGCATGGAAAATTGCGCAAAGCCCGCTCCTGAAAACTTTGTACTGCGCGCCGGGCAACGGCGGCATGCAGGATATGTCGACCTGTGTGGACTTGAATGTCTCTGACCATGAGGCCGTCATCAACTTCTGCACAGAATTTGATATCGGACTTGTTGTGGTGGGGCCTGAAGCGCCGCTTGTGGATGGCATTTCGGACGCGCTTTCAGAAGCCAACATTCCCGTCTTTGGCCCGCGCAAAATTGCTGCTCAGCTCGAAGGCTCGAAAGGCTTCACCAAGGATATTTGCGCCAAATACAACATTCCCACCGCTGCATACGGCCGGTTCGACACCGCCGAAAGCGCGAAAACTTATGTAGCCCAACAGGGTGCGCCGATAGTGGTGAAGGCTGATGGACTGGCTGCGGGTAAAGGCGTTGTCATTGCCCAGACAGTTGTTGAGGCAGAAACCGCGATCGACAGCATGTTTGATGGTGCGTTTGGCGACGCAGGGGTAGAAGTTGTTATTGAAGAATTTATGCAGGGCGAAGAAGCCAGCTTTTTTGCGCTCTGTGACGGCCATAACATATTACCCCTGGCAACAGCGCAAGATCATAAAGCCGTCGGCGACGGGGACACAGGCCCCAACACCGGCGGCATGGGCGCCTACTCTCCAGCGCCCGTCATGACGCAAGAGATGGAAGAACGTGTTGTTCGTGAAATCATCGAACCCACCGTCAAGGCTATGCAGGACCTGGACTGCCCTTATCAGGGTGTGTTTTTTGCCGGGCTTATGATCACCGACTCCGGCCCCAAACTCATCGAATACAATTGCCGTTTCGGCGATCCGGAGTGTCAGGTTTTGATGATGCGCCTTTCAAGCGATATTGTTCCGCTCTTGATGGCGTGTGCCGAAGGTAATCTATCCGAGCAATCGGCAATTTGGAGCCACGAAGTTGCCTTGACCGTGGTTTTGGCGGCGAAAGGCTATCCTGGTTCCTATTCTAAAGGCAGCTTCATTGGAGGACTGGACAAAGTCTCAAAAGCACCAAAATCAATGGTCTTTCATGCCGGGACAAAACGCGAAAACGGCGATACCGTTGCTGTCGGTGGACGCGTCTTGAATGTCACCGCACTTGGCGCCAACACAACTGAAGCGCAAATGAGGGCTTACGAATCTGTTAGTGAAATAGACTGGCCGGAAGGGTTTTGCCGGTCCGACATTGGATGGCGTGCAGTAGCGCGGGAAAAGTAGAAAAAATTAGGACGCAATCGCGGCAGAAGCGCTTGTTGATGTTTTCTCCTGGACAACCTCTGCAGGGAAAAACACACGGACCAATGTGCCTTGGTTCGGTTCACTCTCGATCGTCATCCTCGCGCCCAGCTTTTCAGAAAAAGCGACCACAAGAGGCAAGCCAAGGCCAGACCCTTCGTGAATTCTGCTTAGGCTCGAATCAACCTGCCCAAAAGGTCGCATGGCGATGGTAATCTCGTCAGGTGTCATGCCAATGCCAGTGTCAGAAACCGCAATGCAGGCACCGCCATCGCGCGTGCGCCTGAAACTGATATCAACCAACCCGCCGCGCTCGGTGAATTTCACCGCATTTGACAAGAGGTTTAGTCCAATTTGCTTCAGTAGCCGTTCGTCTGCTTCCAGCAGCAGATTGTCCTGAAATTCGTGCGTCAGCCTTACACCGCTCTCACTCGCTCGGTGATGAATGAGGCGCAAACACATATCGAGACACGGCAGGGGATCAAGAACGCTGATATGTGCCTCGAGCCGGCCGGCTTCTACTTTCGACAAGTCCAGAATATCGTTGATGATCGCCAGCAAATGCGTACCACTCTTGTGGATATCATTGGCATAGTCGGTGTGCTTGCTGGAAAGATCCAGCCCCCCAACACCGTCACGAATAACTTCAGAAAACCCCAGAATGGCGTTTAGCGGTGTGCGTAGCTCGTGGCTCATGTTTGCCAAAAACTCAGATTTTGTCCGGTTCGATAGTTCTGCAGCATCCCGGGTCCGCTGCAATTCCTGAGCATGCGAAATCTCTTCGGTAACATCGCGGCCCGTCATCAAAAGAAGCGGCGTGCCGGTGCCGTCAATGCGCCGCGCAAACAATCTGAAATGCCTGATTGCACCGCCTCTGGTTCTAAGCGCTGCGGGAATATCTGTAATGGAAGCCGTAGTTTTTAGCTCATGCACGAAGCGTTCGAAAAACGTTGGGTCGGACCACATTTCAAGTTTTCCGACTTCTGTCTCGAGCACTGAGTCTTTTCGGTAACCAAAAACGTTCAGAAACGCCGGATTAACATCCATGATTTTCAGGTCGTCCAGCCCAAACAGAAGCATGAAGTCAGGCGTGACATTGAAGATGTTTTTAAAGAGGTCGGAACTGAGTTTGTGGTGATTGCGGCTTTCAATCTCATCGGAGATGTCCCGCAAAAACGCGACTACCGCTTTTTCACCGCCCCAGTCTACGACCGCAGCCCGGCACGAAACCCAGAGCAGGCTGCCATCCAGCCTGAGCAGTCGAAACTCGTATTCGCTTTCTGCGTCGCCGCCGGCAACCCTGTTCTGGAACGAGCTTTCTACTTTTGCGCGGTCTTCGGGGTGAATCCAGTCATCTAATGACCGAGCGATATTGTCTTCGTCATCAAAGCTGGCGCCCAGAATTTCGAACATCGCGCGATTTGCGAAAACAACGTTTGGCCCCTGACGCACCAACACGCCCTCTGCCATGCTGTCGAGCAACATAGCCTGAGATGCCTGATCGGCTTTAGCATGATTAAGATAGGGGTTTGCAGACGCCATAACTGTTTTTCGGACCCTAGAATACTCGCGACGAAGCGGATTCTATTGCCATTTTCTTCACAAAATATGAATGCGTCTCAAATTTTATTAACAAATTCGAAGAAATGGCTGGAATCGCTGTAAACTAAAGTGATTACAACACGTAATGAGATTGCCACTTAAAATTTTCGAAGTGACTCTTATATAATTTTATTATATACGTTGAACGATAAGCAGAAGTGGCGAAAAGCCGCTCAATAACAACGACAAAACATTGCGAGGATAAAGTGAGGAAAATACTCAAGTTTGCTACACCAGTGCTGGTGATAGCGGCTGGGCTAGGCTCCGTTCAGGTGCTGTCATCAGCCAAAGAAGCCCCGGAAAAGAAAGTTGAAGAAGCACGCCTTGTGTCCCTGTATGTGGACGAAGTTCGTTCTGAACGTGTGACAGTCACCGTTCGTACGCAGGGCGAAGTTCGGGCAAAAACAGATATTGGCTTGGTTCCACAAGTGAATGGCCGGATCGTTGAAGTGGCGGAAGCTTTCAACGAAGGTGGCTATTTTGAACCCGGTCAAACCCTTCTGAAAATTGAAGATGCCGACTATAAGCTTGCTGTAACCAGCGCTGAAGCGCGGGTAGCGCAAGCAGCTGTTCGGGTCGAGCAAGAACTTGCAGACGCACGCATCAAAAAGAAACAATGGGACGAATGGGTCGTGGACGGCGAACCAACGCCGCTCGCGCTCAACCAGCCGCAGGTAGCAGAAGCACAGGCAGCGCTGCGCGCAGCTGAAGCTGACCTGCGTACCGCGCACCTGAACCTGGAGCGCACCGAGATCAAGGTACCCTTCAAAGGTCGCGTAACAGAACGCACCGTTGGCGTTGGCGAATTTGTGTCCGTTGGTACTCGCCTGGGCCGCGTATTCGCAACCGACACCGTAGAGGTTCGCCTTCCCCTGACCGACGCCCAGCTTGCTGAACTTGCTTTGCCAATCGGTTATACAGCTGACCAAGGTAATGTGCCTTCAGTTGATCTGGTGGCCACTGTGGGTGGCAAGCGTCACTCATGGGCAGGCAAAATTACCCGTGTAAATGCCGCAGTCGACAACCAAACACGGCTTGTATACGCGGTTGCGGAAGTAGATGACCCTTATGGCTTGGCAGCAGACGATGGCATGCCGCTCGCAGTGGGTCTTTTTGTTGCGGCGGAAATCCAGGGCGTCATCCCGCATGACGCGATGGTAATGCCACGCACAGCGCTTCGCAAGCAGGATGAGGTTTACGTTATCAGTGATGATAACAAACTTGAAATCCGCAAAGTGAATGTGCTGTCAACGACGCTTGATCAGGTGATTGTGCTTGCGGGTGTTGAAAGCGGTGAACAAGTGGTTACAGCGCCGGTACGCGCAGCTTACAACGGCATGCCAGCGCAGCCGATTGTTCGCACCGCCGGTCAACAAACCACCGCTACCTCTTCGCGCTGATAGGGGGATATCATGAATGGTTTGATTGAATGGTGGGCACGCAATACCGTCGCCGCCAACTTGCTGATGGTGGGTATCATCCTCAGCGGTGTACTTGGCTTCTTCAAGATGGAGCGCGAGATTGACCCAACAGTGCGGTTCAATGGGTTGCAGGTCACTGTGGCTTGGCCCGGGGCTGGACCAAAGGAAATTGAAGAGCAAATTATCTCTCGCATTGAAGAGAGCTTCTCTGATCTTGATAACATTGACTTCATCCGCTCCATTTCTCGCGAAGGCAGTGGCAATGTCTGGATGAAAGCTCTGGATACCGTGGACTTCACTCAGTTCATGAATGATGCGAATGAGCGCATCGACGGCATCAACAGCTTTCCCCGCGACATGGAACCACCGACCGTTACCCAGTGGGTAAACCGTGACGAATTCATGCGTATTGCGGTCCATGGTGACGTTGGCGAGCGTGAACTGAAGCGCCTTGCTGAAACCATGCGCCGCGAAGTGGCTGCGCTCCCTGCCATTTCACTCGTGGAGCTGTTTGGCACTCGCTTGGAAGAAGTATCAATTGAAGTATCAGAAGAAAGCCTTCGTCGGTACAATATCAGCTTTGCCCAGGTCGCAACAGCAATCCGCAATAGCAGCTTGAACCTGTCATCCGGTTCAGTTCGAACTGATGCTGGATCACTGCAGCTGGCTGTACGCAATCGCGCAGACACGGAAGCTGAGTTTTCCGACATCATCGTTCGCCAAACTGCTGATGGCGGCACTATTCGTGTCGGTGATGTTGCCAATGTGGTCGACGGTTTTGAAGACAATGAAATTCTCGCAACTCTGAACGGAGAGCCAGCTGTCCTCATTCAGGTTATGTCGGGCGAAACCATGGACATCGTGACGGCTTCAAACGGTGTTTCAGAGTGGATCGAAAAACGCCGCGAGACTTTGCCAACCGGAGTTTCGTTGACACTTTGGACAGACCAGGCAGAAGACTTCAAAGGCCGTATGAGTACCATTATGGGTGCCGCCGGTCAGGGCCTCATTTTGGTGATGGTTGTACTTATGCTGACACTGCGCCCGGTTGTTGCCTTCTGGGTGTCTGTTGGTATTGCTACCGCTTATGCCGGGGCCTTTGTTCTGCTACCGACCGTAGACGTTTCGCTTAATATGATCTCCACATTCGCATTTTTGCTTGTTCTGGGGATTGTAGTAGATGACGCAATCGTAGTCGGCGAAAGCATCCATACGGAAAGCCAGAAAACAGGTGGTGGTATTACAGCGTCGGTCTTCGGCACTCAGTTAGTTGCCAAGCCTGTCATTTTCGGCGTTTTGACGACCATTATTGCGTTTTTGCCCTGGATTTTCATCTCAGGTGCCACCAGTGAATTCACCAGGCATATTACCTGGGTTGTCATTCTGGCATTGGTATTCTCGCTGGTAGAAGCTTTGCTTATTTTGCCAGCGCACTTGTCCAAACTTAAGCCCCGGGAACATCTGGGTCGGTTCGGGCAGATGCAAAAGCGAATTGCCACTGGCATCACGACCTTTGCGGATCGATATTATCGGCCGGCAAGCAAATGGTCGGTCAACCATGGCTGGCTCGTAACCTCAATCTTTGTTGCGGTTTATCTTTTGGTTGTCAGCGGAATTTTGGGCAATGGGTTTGTGAAAACTGCATTCCAGCCAGAATTCGAGTCTGAAGAAATCAACATTGACGTTTCTCTCCCTGATGGCACACCGTATAGCCGTGCCGAGGAAGTGTTGGCGCAAATGCAAGAAGCCCAGGCGCGTCTGGTTGCTGAAGTGGAAGAAGAAACGGGCGGCGAACTGCAGCTGATTGAAAATTGGTATACGCGGTCTCGCAGAGACAGTGTAATCGCCATCGTTAAATTGGCACCACCTGAAGTTCGGGCACTGCCAGCAAAAGAAGCAGCGCTTCGTTTGCGCGAGTTGATTGGCGATATTCCTGATGCCGAGGAAGTGACGGTTCGCTACACGCTCAATGACAACGACCCTGGTATGCAGTTTTCGATCAGTCACCCGGACCTAGACTTGCTTCAAGAGGCTTCCGAAGACTTTATGGCACAACTGCGCACTTACGACGCTCTGTATGATGTTCGCGATAACATCACGGGTGCCACTGAAGAAATTCAGATGTCGTTGAAGCCGGGTGCTGAGAAACTTGATCTCACGATCGCAGAGGTTTCACGGCAAGTACGTCAGGCATACTTTGGCGAGGAAGTACAGCGGTTGCCACGCGAAGGCCAGGACGTAAAAGTCATGGTAAAATATCCAGTTGAAGCCCGCCGGAACATTGAAAGCCTGAAGCACTTCCGTGTGCGCACAAATGATGGCCGTGAAGTGCCGTTGGAATCAGTCGCAAACTTGACTTATGCGCCTGGTATCGACCGCATACTTCATTGGGATCGTCGGCGTGCCACTATCATCAGTGCAGACCTGAAGGATGACGTTCGCGACCAGATAATGGAAGATCTGGACGAGAATTTCTTCCCAGCGTGGGAACAGCGGTTCCCCGGCGTTCAGCGTGGCGCCATTGGTCAAGCGGAAGGCGAAAGACGCTTCCTGCAAGAAGTTCTCTTTTTGTATCTGACGGCTTTCTTCGCCATGTACATGCTGCTTGCTATTGCGTTCCGTAGCTATTTCCAACCAATCCTGATTATGGTGGCAATACCATTTGCGTTTGTTGGCGCCGTCATTGGGCACTTTGCTACGGACTTGACACTCGCAATATTCAGCAACTTTGGTGTGGCTGCAGCCGCGGGCGTTGTGGTGAACGACAACCTTGTGCTTGTCGATTACACCAACCGACTGCGCGAACGTGGTGTCGAACATATTCAGGCGATTGTAGATGCGGGCGTGGCTCGTTTCCGTCCGATCTTCCTGACCACGCTCACCACCTTCATCGGCCTTGTGCCCATGATGCTGGAGAAGTCAACACAGGCGGCTTTCCTGAAGCCGATTGTGGTGTCATTGGCTTACGGCGTACTGACCGCCTTCTTCGTAACGCTGTTCCTGGTGCCTGCCCTCTATTCTGTGGGCTATGACATCCAGAAAGCAGCAGGTGGTGCCAAGCGCCGGGTGTTGGATTTGATTGGGGGTGGCAGACGCCCATCACCAACGCCGACACAGGCTGAATAGCCCTCTCTGCTCGAGAGGCTATCCTTGCAAACTAAAGGCCGCTGGAAACAGCGGCCTTTTTTATTGTTGTCTATTGTGTTCGCCGACTAGTAGGCGGCAGCATGGGCTCCGGGTCGGCGATAGTCCGCCATACCGGAAATCAAACCGTCAGGGCGCAGGATAATCGACATTGTGGCACCCAGCACGCGTTCACCCTCATTAAAGGACGCGAGGCCACTGACACTGTGACCCATTTCAGCAAGACGAAGGCGCGTGTCAACTGAATGACCGGGCTCCAGAATCAATCGGTCTGGGAACCACTGGTGGTGAATTCGCGGGCGCGCGGTTGCTGTTGCCACGCTCATATCAAACTCCATCGCATTCAGGATGGTTTGGAACACAGACGTGATAATCGTTGAACCACCTGGTCCGCCCGCGGCCATGTATGGCTTGCCGTCTTTGAACAGGAACGTCGGTGTCATGGAACTGAGCGGGCGCTTGCCGGGTTCAATGGCATTGGCCTCACCGCCCAAAAGACCAAAAGCGTTCGGTGTGCCCGGCTTGGCAGAAAAATCGTCCATTTCGTTGTTGAGCAGGAACCCTGCCCCGGCAACAACACGGCCATTTCCATAGGTGAAGTTCAACGTGTAGGTGTTAGCGACCATATTGCCGGCAGCATCCATGGTGGAAAAATGCGTAGTGTCGTTGCTCTCATATGGAAGCTTCGGTGCAGGCGCGATTTCCGTGGACGGTGTCGCCCGTTCCAGATTGATGCGCCCACGAATGTTGGCGGCGTAAGCCTTGTCTGTGATCGCAGCAACCGGCACATCAAAATAATCCGGGTCACCCAGATACTTCGACCGGTCGGCGTAAGCATATTTCATGCTTTCTGTCAGTCGGTGAATATAGTTTGCACTGTTGTGGCCCAGGCTTTTCATGTCCCAACCTTCAAGCACATTGAGCATCTGGATGACATGCACACCGCCAGAGGACGGTGGTGGCATGGTCACAACCTCGAAATTACGGTACGTGCCACGCAGTGGCTCGCGTTCTTTGACCACATAGTTCTGCAAGTCATCATGTGTGATCAGGCCGCCATCTTTCTGCATGGTTTCAACAATGCGGTCTGCGACCCAGCCACGGTAAAAGCCGTCTGCACCGTTGGCAGCAATCGCCTTCAGCGTTGCGGCGAGTTCCGGCTGGCGGAAGAGTTCACCCTGTTGGTATGGTGTGCCGTCTTCTTTGAAAAACTGGGCTTTGGTCACCGGGTCTCCGCCCAACCGCTGTTGGTAGCGGCTCAGTGAGGCCTGCAAAGCCCAAGACATGGGGAAGCCCTCGTCAGCTAATCGAATAGCGGGGCCCATAACTGTTGCAAGGGGAAGCGACCCATATTTGCTGAGCGCCTGTGTAAGACCCATAACAGTGCCTGGTGTGCCTGACGCCTTTAAGCTGAAGCGCGCGCGGCGGTTGTCCACGTTGCCAGCGTCATCCAGGAACATGTCCCTGGACGCACCAGCCGGTGCCATTTCGCGGTAGTCGATCGCAATCACCCGGTCCTCGGATTTTAGATAGACCATCATAAATCCACCACCACCGAGGTTGCCTGCCTGAGGGTGGGTCACCGCAAGCGCGAAGCCTGTCGCAACGGCAGCATCAATTGCATTGCCGCCTAGTTTCAAAACCTCAAGGCCTGCCTCACTGGCGTAAAAGTCCTGGCTAACAACCATGCCTTTGCGCGCAAGCACCGGATGGAAACGGCTGTCATACGTGATAATTGGCGAGCCACCACTTTGGGCATGAAGGGCAGGCAGCGCACTGGCAACGCTAATGAGCGCAGCAACAAAAAGGGAAATAAAGCGCATAAATAGGCTCCGTGATGTGGAAATTCGGGCACAAATAAATGATAGAGTGTTCACACTCTATTGTGTTCAAAAAATTTTTCTACACCCTTATACAAAACTGTAAGAACGTTATGCGCTGGGAGAAACCATAATGAAGGTCATGCCAACCGTTGCCATTGTTCAGGAACCATCTGTTTTTCTGAACCTTGAAGCGAGTGTTGAAAAAGCGCTTGCGCATATCAAAGAGGCTGCTGCGGACGGCGCGCAGATCGTTTCGTTTGCGGAATGTTGGCTGCCCGGATACCCCGTATGGCTTGATTTTGCACCCAACGCCGCCGTTTGGGATGAACCAGGGGCAAAGGCGCTGTTTCGCTTGCTCGCGGAAAACAGCGTAGTTGCCGGGGACAAGTATCTAACAGCGTTTCAGTCGCTCAGCAAGGACTTAGGGGTGTTCATTGTGCTTGGCACGCACGAACGCGAAGGGGCAACCCTCTACAACACCACCTTTACTTTTTCCCCCAGCCTGAATGCGCCGGTGCCGCACCGGAAACTTGTGCCAACCTACACGGAACGGCTGGTGTGGGGTCGCGGTGACGGGTCCACACTTGAAACCGTCGAAACGCCGTGGGGCGTGCTGGGTAGCCTGATTTGCTGGGAACACTGGATGCCATTGGCGCGCGCGGCCATGCACGCAAAGCAGGAATTTTTGCATATTGCTCAGTGGCCGATCGTGAAAGATATGCATCAGATAGCAAGCCGCCACTATGCTTTTGAAGGGCGCTGTGCGGTGGCGGCAGCAGGTTCGATCATGACCAAGGGCGACATTATTGATGGCTTCAAGTCCTTGAATGTAAATGAACCGGACGCGGAAGCCATGCTGATGTCAATGCCCGGCGAGATGGCGGATTTTGTGCACAATGGTGGCAGCGCGGTTATCGCGGGTGACGGCAGCTACATCACCGAGCCCGTATTCGACCGGTCAGGCATCGTGTTTGGCGAGATTGATTTGAAAGTGCAGCGCGAAGCCGCACAAACCCTGGATACAAGCGGTCATTACAGTCGCCCGGACGTGTTTGAGCTGACAGTCAACACCGCGCCACAGCCCGGTGTGAAGTTCAAAGACAGTTAAGCCTTATTCCTGAGACTGCTCTTGCTCTGCGCGAACGCGGCTGCCCGGCACAACAAACTCAAGCCGGTTGCCGGATGGCTCCCGGATCATCATGTGAGTGGTTGGCCCCTGCCCCATAAATTCTGGCGCGAATTCAATGCGCACGCCTTCAGTTTCAAGGAATTTGGCATGCAATTCATGGAGTGCTTTCAAGCTTTTGACCGTGAAAGCCAGATGGTGCAGCCCCACATTATTGCGCCTATTGAAGGGCACCGCCGTTTCGGGATTGTTAACCCGCCACAGGGTCACAAACGAATTGCCGTCTGTGACAAAAATCGCCGGATACTCAGGGTCCCCACCCGCCTGGCGCCAGCCCAGAGTTTCTGTGAAAAATGCGGCTGAAGCCTCAAGGTCTTTCACAGCAAGCCCAATGTGGTTCACCCCTTCCGTCACGATTTCAGTATCTTCTTGAGCAGTCACCGCCGCGGAAAACAGAAAAAACGCCGCCGTCAGGCCGCGCACAAAACTCAACAATTTCACAGATCATTCCTCCCCCAAAATAGTAGGCCCAGAAAAAAGGCTCCGCACGATGCGGAGCCTTGTGCTTTTATTCGCCCACAAACTGTGGGTAGAATGTGTTTGCTTTGCTGATGAAGCCTGGGATGTCTTTCAACCAGTCTTCTTTAACGCTGGCGTCATAGTTGAGGTACAGTTTGCCATCAACAATTTCCCACTGTTTTGGGTCGCCACTGGCACCGTAAGGACGCTCGCCTTTTTCACCGCCGGCCATTGCCCAGGCACAGTATCCGCCGTATTGCGGGGCATACTTCGCCGGGTCAGCAAGGAAAAGGTCCAGGTTTTCCTGGCTCGAGAAGCGCCAGTTTGCACCCATGTATTCAGTGCTGAATTTCTTTTCGCCTTTCACAGGCTTACCTTCAGTAAAGTAAGCCACTGTGTCGTAACCACCAACTGCGCGGTTGTTAAACAAACCGGTGTAAATGGGGTCTTCTTCCGCTGCTGCAGCAACGCTAACGCCGAACAGCACAAGTGCCGACGCGAGTATTTTTGAGATCATCTGTTTCACGATACTAGCCCTTATCGAAAATTTGGATCGAATGAATTGATGTCAGCCATATAAGCGAAGGTTTGGCGGCATGCATCTCAACCCGGATAAACTATCCGTGTGCAAGCTGTGAAAAAGGACGAAAAACAAGCAAAAAGTGACGATTAGTCACCCAAAACAGAACGAAATTGCTCTTTTTCCACATCGCTCATGCCGAGCACCTGATCCAGAATTTCATCTGTATGCTCTCCGAGTTTGGGCGGCGCTCGATGATACTCCACTTTCGTCGATGAGTAGGAAATCGGGCTGGCAATTGACGGCATTTTTTCCCCGTTTGCACGCTCAATCTCGACATGCAAGTTGCGCGAGACAACTTGCTCGTTTTCAAACACGCGTTCCATGCCATTGATCGGACCGCCGGGCACTGTGTTGGCTTCAAGAAGTGCAACCCATTCGTCGGTTGTCCGGGTTTTCATGATGGCCTCAATTTCAGGAATAAGGGCATCCCGGTTCCTGACCCGGCCCGGATTGGTGATGAAGCGCTCGTCTGCGCTCAAGTCTTCACGACCGACCGCCGTGCAGAAACGCGCAAACTGGCCATCATTGCCAATCGCCAGAATAATATGGCCGTCGCTGCTGGCAAAACTCTGGTAAGGCACGATGCTGATATGCGCATTGCCCATGCGTTTGGGTTCGTTACCGGACACAATATAGCCAAGGGCCTGGTTGCCCATAATCGCCACCTGGGTGTCGAGAAGCGACATATCAATATGCTGGCCTTCGCCGGTTTTCTCCCGGTGATGCAGCGCCGCCAAAATGCCAATCACACCATAAAGGCCAGTGAACACATCAGCGGTCGCAATGCCGGTTTTCTGGGGGCCACCGCCCGGCAGGTCATCACGCTCCCCGGTCACGCTCATCATGCCACCCAGCCCCTGCACCAGAAAGTCATAGCCAGGACGGTCCTTATAGGGCCCGGTGTGGCCAAATCCGGTGATGGAGCAATAGATGATGCCCGGGTTCACCGTCGAAAGCCCGGCAAAATCGAGCCCGTATTTTGCGAGACCGCCCGCCTTGAAATTCTCAATCACAATGTCGGACTTTTCGGCCAGCCGCTTCACCAGTTCCTGGCCGGCGGGCTGGGTAATATCGATGGTGATCGAGCGCTTGTTCCTGTTCGCCGACATATAGTAGGCGGCCATGCTTTCGCCCGGAGTGGCCTCGCTTTCAAAAAACGGCGGGCCCCAGCTTCGGGTGTCGTCCCCGGCGCCCGGTCGCTCGACCTTAATCACATCGGCGCCCAGGTCGCCAAGGCACTGGCCAGCCCAGGGGCCTGCCAAAACGCGGCTCAGGTCCAGTACTTTTATGCCTTTAAGTGGCCCTGCCATGTCAGTCCTTTTTTTGATTGATGCTGCGCCAGCCCTCTCCCCCACCCGGCCACCCAAGTATAATTCCGTGCGGTGGTCGGGTGGGGGAGAGGGCCGGTGCAGACCCGCTAATCAGAAAAACGCATGCAGGCCGGTTTGCGCCCGGCCCAGGATCAGCGTGTGAATGTCGTATGTGCCTTCATAGGTGTTCACCGTCTCCAGGTTCACCATATGGCGCATCACATGATATTCGTCTGAAATACCATTGCCGCCATGCATGTCGCGGGACTGGCGCGCAATATCAAGCGCCTTGCCACAGCTGTTGCGCTTGATGATGGAAATGTTTTCAGGCGCCGCTGTGCCTTCATCCAGCATACGACCCACGCGCAAACAAGCCTGCAGGCCAAGCGTGATTTCGGTTAGCATGTCCGCGAGCTTCTTTTGCACCAGCTGCGTCTGCGCCAGCGGTTTGCCAAACTGCGTACGATCAAGCGTATACTGACGCCCCGCATGCCAGCAGAACTCAGCGGCCCCCAGCGCACCCCAGGCAATGCCATAGCGCGCTTTATTGAGGCAACCAAACGGCCCACCCAGGCCTGATGCATTCGGCAGCAGGTTTTCTTCGGGCACAAACACGTTATCGAGAACAATTTCACCAGTGATAGAGGCACGCAAAGAGAGCTTGCCTTCAATCTTGGGTGTGGAGAACCCCTCCATGCCGCGCTCAACGATAAAGCCACGAATTCGCCCATCGAGCTTCGCCCACACCACCGCAATGTCAGCAATCGGGCTGTTGGTGATCCACATCTTCGCGCCCGTCAGGCGGTAACCGCCATCAACAGCTTCGGCGCGGGTTTTCATGCCACCGGGGTCAGAGCCATGGTCAGGCTCGGTGAGGCCAAAACAGCCAATCATTTCGCCAGTCGCCAGCTTCGGCAGATATTTCTGGCGCTGCTCTTCACTGCCATAAGCGTTAATGGGGTGCATCACGAGTGAGGACTGCACACTCATCGCGGAGCGGTATCCACTGTCAACGCGCTCCACTTCGCGCGCGATCAGGCCGTAAGCCACATGGTTCACGCCTGCGCCGCCGTACTCGGCCGGGATGGTTGCACCAAGGAGGCCCACTTCCCCCAGCTCGCGCATAATCGCGGGGTCAAACTTCTCGTGGCGGTTGGCCTCAAGGATGCGCGGCATTAAGTTACCCTGGCAAAACTCGTGGGCAGACGCCTGAATAAGGCGCTCTTCTTCACTCAGTTGATCGGAAAGAAGGAAGGGATCATCCCACTTAAAAACTGGCTTGTCTGACATCCTTGGCTCTCACCCTATAGTTAATGATTTGTGCGTATGCTTACAGCAACTAAACGCAGCTAAAAAGCGATGATTCTGTATATTTTCATGATTTTTTGTTATGAACTTCTGATGAAACGCAAGCTCCCTTCCTTAATCGCACTCGAATGTTTTGAAGCCGTTATGACGCACGGCCATGTCACGCGTGCTGCGGAAACCCTGAACCTGACGCAAAGTGCTGTCAGCAGGCAGATCAAATCGCTGGAAACATTTGTGCGACAACCCTTGTTCGCGCGCGAACGAAAGCGATTGGTGCCCACCGAGGCTGCCAAGCAGTTTGCTGAGCAGCTGACGCCGCTTTTGACCGAGCTTGAGAAAGAAACACTGCGCCTGATTACCTGGAGCGCTTATGACCGGGTGCTCACGCTCGGCCTGCTGCCCACATTTGGATCACGCTGGTTGATCCCGCGCCTCAGCCGCTTCACGGGCGAGCACCCTGAAATTCAGATCAACATCGTGACTGGCCTAACGCACGAAGACTTTGTTGAAGCTGGCACGGATGTCGCCGTTCAATATGGCAATGGCAACTGGCCCGGGTTCGTCACGCACAAGCTGGTTGAAGAGACGGTGGTCGCGGCTGTAGCGCCAACTGCGGTGCCCGGTGACCACAAACCGTCCGTGAGTGACTTTGACCAGCTGCATATGCGCACACGGCCCGATGCCTGGCGCCAATGGGCGGATGCGACCGGCACGGAGATTTCAACCATGCAGGCCGGTACCCGGTTCGAAAATTTCACCATGATGATCGAAGCGACCCGCGCCGGGCTCGGGGCCGCGATCCTGCCTGAGATGTATATCCGGGACGATCTTGAAAGCGGGCAGCTTGTCGCGCCATTCAGCGCGCCGGTAAAAAGCCCGGACGCTTATCATATTGTGTATGCGGAGCGTCATGCCGGCACAGAAAAAATCGAGGTTTTCAAAAACTGGCTGATCAGCGAAGCAGGCTGATTGGGCTGCTAATTACGTGGACCCAACTGAGCTCAGCTCCGGGTCACTCGTATAAGACCCCGCCAGCAGCCAGGCGATGCCGAAGGTCATCAGCGCCCAACCCTCAACCCAAAAGATGGCGTCGCTGCGCACCAGCCAAAAATGTACAATCCCATAAATTATGGCCATGCCAGCAATCATGGCGATGGCGAGAATGCGGTATGCCAGCGCGCGGCCCGGATGGCCTTTTTCTTTCGCCCTTTTTGAGAAAAACCACAGCAGCACGACCAAGCAGATGAATAGTGGTATCGCAGCCACATAGTGGATCACATCTGCTGAGGTACCCAAGAACCCCGTGATAGCGTCAATCCAGGTTGATGGCGCAAAAACAGGGCAAGCCTGCCCAGTTGTGACCTGGTCTGCAGTGCATTCAATGTCTGTGGGGAACAAGGCGACAAACACGGCCAAAACCGCCGCCACCTTGCTGATGTAATATTCAAGATCGCGTCCGTGCTTGCCGTTGTAGGCCGCCAGAAAAAACCCGACAACAATCAGCGATCCCACAAACAAGTCGCCAGAGTTGGTCCAGTAGGTGGCGCTGATGGAGTTCACCGGCCAATAAACATCGGAAAGCCAATAAGTGAAGAAGGCGAGGAATAGTGCGATCCCACCGACAATCTGGCGCATGGTTTTGTGATTGATTTGCCGACTTTGCAGAGCGTCCGTTTTTGTCATTGCATCCTCCCCGCAGCTAAACTGCAACTTTAGCGGGAATTATTGCACGAATCGCAAGTGTGATAAACAGGCGACGCAAACAGGGCCAATCGGGTTGGACATGGCTAGACATCAGCCACTCGGTCTACCGCGGTAAAAACTGCCAAAACTAACAGCCAGGCGGAATTTCCAGCTGTTCGGTTTCACCGATATAGTGGTTAACCGCCTGCACTTCAGGCAGGTTTTTGTCGCCGTGAAGCGATATCAGGGCCCAGGCGGTGGCAAGCTCAAGGTCGATCTGTTCGGCCGTCAAGCTGCCTTCGCCCGAAAACTCAGCCAGTGCCAACCAAGGTAATCGCGGGTGTTCAGTTTGGGTGCAGGCGCACGGGATGCCGGGGTCTTGCGCGTTGCCTTCCTGCCGGGTTACAGCGGAATGCCACCAATGCTCGCAACCATCTTGCCCCCAGCATGTGAAGACCGTCGCCGCACAGCGAGACGACTTCAAACTCTGGATCTCGTAGCTTGCGCCGCAACACCCGCCGTTATGCAGGTGCAGTGCAACATCAAGTGAACCGATTTTGCCCCCTTTGTGCGCCGCGATTTGTTTCATTTCGCGGATCATGGATGCTGGAACATCCTCAGGGCGGCTAATTCCCGTTTGACCTGATCCCAGAAAAATCCAGGACAGCTTCATGCTTTTACCTTTCGGGGCCCATTCCTCGCCACCACGTTAACCATACGCCTATGCGCACCGAAAACATTGCAGCGTCTTGCTTTGATCTATCACTTTCTTGCTGAAAAGCCCGGGATTCCTTGACTTATGACCATACCAACCTTCATACTTGGCTCGCTATCAGAGGAATGACCGAGGAATCATACCGCTTGATCGCAAAGGCAGCCGATATGGTTCGGTGCCTTAACCGCTGTCCGTAGGGGGGATAGCTGTGGTCACTAACGCGTCGACATTGCATGTCGGCCAGCAATTGGCCTGTGCTTCGCTACCGAAACGTTCGGTTGCGTTAACAGAATTCCTGTACCCCACTCACGTGCTCAATCAAAGGTTCCCCCCATGCAAGAGCCCGTGAACACTGATGCCATCCACCGCGCTTTAATCGCAAATGCAACAATCGAAACCCCCATCGTTGCTTTTGAGGGCCAGGAAAACTTTCCTGATGCCCTGATCAAGTCCGTCGGGCTTGAGACAAAAAGCGCACTCAAAGCCACATTGTGGCGGACGCCCCTGCAGGCATCGGTAACCCATCCGGACCCTCAGTTTCTGAGCCTAGTGCATCATTGCGCTGGGGGCCCGGTATGGAGTTCTGACGAGCCGGACATCAAAGCTGTTGCCGGGAGTGCCACCCTGCATGACTGGCACGAGCCACAGGTTTGGCACAGTGAAGATACGGTAACTTTCAGCCACTATTATCTGTCGACCTCGCTGGTGAACGATGTGGCTGATGAGCTTTTTGAAACAGAGTTTGACCTGGATGACCTGCAGCGCTTTACCAATGCGCACGACAAATCCATGATCAACCTGCTGAACGCGGCATATGCTTCCATTTTCGGGGAAGAAAATGTTGGCAAGCTTGCACTGGATGGCTGGGCATTGTTGTTTTCTGAAACGCTGCTGCGCCGGTTTTCAAAACATGGCGAAAAACAGAACCCATCGCAGTTTGCCAAACTGCCACCCAAAAGCATTCGGGAGACAGTGGACTATATCGAATGTCACCTGGACAACGATCTGTCGCTTGATGTTCTGGCGAAAATCGCGGCGATGAGCCCCTATCATTTCTCTCGACGGTTCAAGGAAACCGTGGGTATGGCGCCGCATGCCTATGTGATGTATCGGCGTGCGCACAAAGCAAAAAACCTGCTGATCAATGGCAACTTGTGCCTGGCCCAAATCGCTTATGATTGCGGATTTGCCTCGCAAAGCCACATGACCACTACGGTCAAAAAAGTTCTGGGCATTACACCGGCACGCCTGCGCAAGGAGGCAGGTCGCTTCCCAAGCAAGTTCGACTAAGTGTAAAAACAGCAAATTCAAAAAACTTTTTTTCTGCAAATCTGAAGCTCAATAGCCAACGTACGCCCTGTGGGGGCGTTAACTGGCAGGGGTCATGGGTGTGGCTTTTTCGCGCGTTCAGCGATGGCTTCAGGCAGCCAAGAATTTCACGACAGGAGATGCCAGGCTGGAGTCTATGTCTCCAGGCCAAGAAACCTTTTTGATGCGTTGGCTTGACAAGAGCGCCGCGTCACCTGGCGGCCTGCCAAGTAGAGCCGATTTCCCCCACCGTGAGTTTGCCAGCATTTTGCCGAACGCCGTTGTTTATTCGATTGCGCGAAGCCCATTGGACTTTGAATGTCGATTAATTGGCACGGAAGTCCGTTCCTTTTCCCATGCCGATTATACGGGTTCTTTTGTATCTTCCTTGGACGGAAAAGGAAGAGGGTCAAAGCTTTGGCAACAGCTGGCACACGTCGTATTGGCGCGAGAGCCGCTATATGATCGTTTGCCCTATATGGGGCCCATTGCCTCTTTGCGTGATGTTTCCGTTTTGCTTTGTCCGCTAAGCAAAAGTGGTCAAACAGTTGATCAGATATTCCAGGTCACACAATTTGTTCACCGCAAGTCCCTGGCTTTTACAGGGTGAAGCCATAAAAAGAGGCGCACCGAAAATTGGGGGGCTCGATGCGCCTCATGGAACGTGCTGATCCGGGGTCACGGAATGTGCCAGCACGCAAGTGAAATTTGGAATGCCTACATTTTTGACGTCAGAGCGACCCCCTCCAGTGGTTTGCTACTGGGCAGTGACAGGCGAAAAGCGCTGCCTTGCTTGCCAGTGTGCTTGAGTGCCAACCGGCCGCCCATCTCGGTCGCGAGCGCGAACAGCGACGGCAACCCAAGGTCATTGTAGCTGCCCCCACGGTGGGCAACTTCATTGGCCCGCTCAGCAAACTGGCGAACAAGGCGCTCATCCAGCCCTGCGCCAGCGTCTCTCACATCAATTTTCCAGTCATGGCCGCGCCGATGAACATAAACAGATACCTTTCCACCGTTTTCAGCGGCAATGGTGGCATCTGCCGCTTGCTTCAGAAGGCTATGCAAAAGCTTGTTCAGGCTGGACTTGTCCATGCGGTCGGAACAGTCAGGCACACAGTGAATGTCAAACACCACCGCATCGCCGTAAACATTTTGAAGCTGGTCCTTGATGTCTTGCAGCAGTTCCGCCAGATAAACCTCAGACTGACGGGCGGCGGTGCTATTGCCGGCGTATTTTTCTAGCGAACGGTTGCAAAAATCGCTGCAGGCGGCAGCCGTCTGTTTTATGCGTTCGGCAAGCGTCGCGACATTGTCTACGCCCTGCTCAAGCTTTTCAGCAGAGCTATTGATATCGTCCATCAATCGACGAACGTCATAGCTAAGATTAAGTATGTCACCCACGTGCTTCATGGTGCGGAACTCCCAACAAGTTTGGCACCCCCCTCTGCAATTCCTTTCAGTCTAGTCACGCTTTCTGCTGCTGTTATTTCACCCGAAGGACTTTTCCTTTCATGATCTTGCCTATGGCTAAAATGGGAAAGCAGCGCCCTGATAAGAAGCGCAAGATCACAAAAAAAGGCCGACCCCAAGGCCGGCCTTTTCACTAAATTGCTGGTCGTCTTACCAGATGGCGACGCGATCTTCGGGTGCCAGATACAATGCGTCAGTTTCTTTGACACCAAACGCCTCGTACCATTCCGCCATATTGCGCACGACGCCGTTGACCCGATATTCAGCTGGTGAATGCGGGTCTGACTTCAGCCGGGCAATCAAAGCATCGTCCCGGTACTTGCGCTTCCAGACCTGTGCCCAGGCAAGGAAGAAGCGTTGATCACCGGTCAGGCCGTCAATAACCGGCGCTTCTTCGCCGCCAAGCGAGAGCTTGTACGCGTGATACGCCATTGACAAGCCACCAAGGTCACCGATGTTTTCACCGAGGGTAAAACGCCCATCGACGAAGTTGCCTTCTACTGGCTCAAAAGTGTTGTACTGAGCAACAAGAGCGTCCGCTTTCACTTCGAAGTTGGAGCGGTCCGCGTCGGTCCACCAGTTGCGCTGAACGCCTTTATCATCAGACTTTGACCCCTGGTCATCAAACCCGTGGCCCATCTCGTGCCCGATAACTGCGCCAATGCCGCCGTAGTTGACTGCCGGGTCTGCTGCCAGGTCAAAGAATGGTGGCTGCAGGATGGCGGCAGGGAACACAATTTCATTGAACTGCGGGTTATAGTAGGCGTTAACCGTTTGCGGCGTCATGAACCATTCGTCTTTGTTGGTTGGCCGTGAAAGGCGCGCGATCTGATCGGCATAATTATAGTTCGCCACTGACTTGGCGTTACCGAACAAATCACCTGCTTTGATTTCAATGCCCGACAGGTCGCGCCACTCATCAGGGTATGCGATTTTCGGATTGAAGGACGCAAGCTTGGCACGCGCTTCCACCTTCGTGTCTTCGCTCATCCAATCCAGGCCATCAATTCGCTGACCAAGCGCCGTGCGCAGGTTTTCAACCAGCTGCACCATTTCAGCCTTCGCTTCTGGTGGGAAATAGCGGTCCACATAAACCTGGCCAAGGGCTTCCCCAAGAGCGTTACGGGCGCCGACTCGTTGCACACCCCGTTCCCAGCGCGCGCGCTGTTGCGGCTGTCCAAACAAAGTCTGGCCAAAGAAACTGAAGCTTGCAGTATCAATTTCTTCAGATAGCAGCGCAGCATGATTGTTGATGAGGTGGTAGGTCAGGTATGCCTTCCAGTCATCAATTGAAATCTCGTTCACGAGCGCCACTGCGTCAGCAACAGGGTCCGGATGCGAGACATTGAGGTCTTCAAGGTCTGAAATGCCAGCGCCCGCCATGAAGGCATCCCAGTCGAAGCCAGTGTATTTGGCTTTGAAGTCCGCAACAGACATTGGATTGAAAGTCATGTCGCGGTTGCGGCGCTGTGCCCGGGGCCATTGCTTTTCCGCAATGCGTGTTTCAAGCGCAAGAATAGCCGCCGCTTTCTCTTCTGCGTTTTCAACGCCTGCAAAGGTCAGCATTTCTGCAATGTGCGCTACATAAGCTTCGCGCTTGGCGTTAAAGTCTTCGCTGTCCTGCAGGTAATAGTCACGGTCAGGCAAACCAATGCCACCGATGCCCATGTTCAGCACATAGCGATCTGGGTTTCCGCGGTTGATGCCAATGCCTGCCGTGATCGGCGAGCTTGTATTGTCACGACCAGCGGCACCAAAGGCGCGCACCAGGTCTTCCATGCTGTTAATGGAAGCGATCGCAGCAAGGGCTGGGCGCAGCGGCTCAATGCCCAGAGAATTTACCGTCTCGATGTCCATGTAGCTGTTGTAATAGTCGCTGATTTTCTGTTCGACTGACCCGGCTTCAAACGTGCCCGCTGCAAGATCATCGATGATTGATTTTGTTCGATCACGAGAGCGATCACCCAGCACATTAAAGGCGCCGTAGTTACTGCGGTCAGCCGGAATTTCGAACTCGTCAATCCAGGCGCCGTTAGCAGCGACAAAGAAATTTTCGCCCCAAGCGACGCTTGGTTTTGCGGCCGTCATATCGATACCAAAGCTGCCAAGCTCAGGCTTGGCTGCTTCGGCAACCATGTCTGTTTCATTGCTTGCAGTTGTGTCATTGCCGCTGTCAGAACACGCAGCCAGCATAAGCGCGCTCAGCGCCACTGATGTTTTCAAGAACTGTTTCATGGTCCCCTCCCAGTCTTTACAAACTCAAAACGCGTGGACCAGCCATCCACGCTGCTCGGCACGCACCCTAAAAGAAGCGGCCCGCCTGTCAACAAGCGAGCCGGTAAATTTCCTGTAATCTGAACTTTAGATTAGCAATTTGAGGTTAAATCAGGTCTCAAATGTTATTCATTAACATTGTAAACGGTGCGGATTGGATAAGGGATGTTGATGTCCTTCTCGTCAAAGGCTTCCTTGATTCCCTTCAGAAGGTCCCAGTTCAGCGCCCAATAGTCACCTGCGTCGCACCAGACCCGCAGCATGACATCAACGGCGCTATCACCAAGAGCTGACACCGCAATCACTGGCGCTGGTTCTGTGTGACACCGTGTGTCTGCTTCAACAATGCCTTTGATGGTTTCCATCGCCTTGTCGATGTTGTCGTCATATCCAATCCCGATAACCACCTGCAAACGGCGCGTATCATGGAAACTGAAATTGGTAATGGAACTGCCCCAAACATTGCCGTTCGGGATGGTGATGCGCACATTGTCAGGTGTATCGAGCTGGGTTGTGAATAGCGAAATAGCGTTTACTGAGCCAGACTCGCCGCCAACCGTAATAAAGTCACCGATCTTGAAAGGGCGAAATATCAACAGCATGACACCTGCCGCCAGATTCGACAGTGTTCCCTGAAGTGCGAGACCGATAGCAAGGCCCGCAGCACCAAGGAGGGCAACCAGACTTGTCGTCTCCACCCCAAACTGGTCCAAGAGTGCAATACCTGTGAATATGAGAACGATATATTTGCCGAGGCTCGCCAAAAAGGCAGAAACCGTGTCGTCGATTTTGCTGCTTTTGGCGAATAAGGCCGCAAGCCTTCGCTCTACTGCCCCCGCCAGCCAGACACCGATGACCAGAACAACAATGGCACCCAGTATCAAAAGTCCCAGGTCAATGCCCTGTGTCATCAACTCATCCCAGTTGATGGACTCGTCATTAAAAAAATCCATGGAAAACTCCCTTTCCGCGCCCCCGCGCACACTATGCCGAATTATTGTTTCGCCGCCAAGAATTGGGAGCAATTATTTCTAATGCCGATTTCTGCTGTCTGACTTTGATTTCTGATCGCCGAGCGCTACATGGACACTATGGCAACCCGACGGGAGGATGAGATGACAGCCGCAGAATTAATGGTCAGCAAGGCCGATATCAGCAAAACCAAATTCAACTCTGATTGCGAGGCCGCGACACGCGCCCTTGAAGCTGGAGAAATCCGCTTTGAGCTTGAGCGGTTCGCATTCACCGCAAACAACATTACCTATGCCGCTTTTGGCGACTCGCAGCTGAAATACTGGAATTTCTTCCCGGCCCCTGAGGGCTTTGGCTTCGTGCCTGTTTGGGGATTCGCGACAGTCGCCGAAAGCACGCTCGATGATGTTGCGGTCGGTGACAAATATTACGGCTATTTTCCAATGGCGACGCACTTGATTGTTTCACCAGCTAAAAACTCGCCAGCAGGTCTTTTTGACAGCAAGGCTCACCGCGCTGAGTTGAGCCCAGTTTATAATTTTTACACCCGCTGCGCCGGTGATCCGGGTTACAAAGCAGACCTTGAAGAAATTCAGATGCTGTTCAAACCTCTGTTCACCACTTCGTTCCTGATTGATGATTTCCTTGATGACAATGGCTTCTATGGTGCTGGTCAGGTGATCCTTTCAAGCGCCTCATCCAAAACAGCTTATGGCCTTGCTTTCCAGCTGGCGAAACGCAAAGGCATCAAGGTGATTGGCCTGACATCTCCCGGTAACGTGGATTTTGTTGCAGGCATGGGCCTTTATGACGAAACACTGGCTTACGGCGACATTGAGACACTCGATGGCAACGTCCCAACAGTATATGTAGACATGGCCGGGAACGGCGATGTGCGCGCACGCATCCACACCCATTTTGATAATGAGCTCAAATACAGCTGCTCGGTTGGCGCAACCAACTGGGATCAGATGGGTAGCAATAAAGAGCTGAAAGGACCACAACCATCGCTCTTTTTCGCGCCGGCTCAAGCACAGAAACGCTCTGCTGAGTGGGGCAACGCTGGCTTGCAGCAAAAAGTAGCTGAAAGCTGGGTCGCTTTTGTTTCCCGCGCAGATGACTGGGTCGATGTGGTGAAAGAAAGCGGTGAAGAAGCGATGACCCGCATCTATGGCGCGGTGCTGGACGGCAGTGCCAGCCCGAAAAAAGGCTATGTAGTGTCCTTTTAAGTTATTTCGCGGTTGGAAGTGACCAGCCGCGCATAATCCCGCCGGCGCGCGCTATAAAGGCGCTCGCCATCGCGACCCAAACCGCAACGGTTTCGGGCACACCAGCGTAAATCAGCGCACAAAAAACACCGGCCCCAATGAAGGCTGCTGTGGCGTAAATCTCGCCCCGCCGCATCACAATCGGGATTTCATTGCAAATCACATCGCGGATGATGCCCCCGGCCACACCGGTCACCACGCCCATCATGGCGGCAATCAGCACACTACCAGAGACCTCAAGCGCCTTTTCGGCCCCCGTGACGCAAAAAAGTGACAGGCCAACCGCATCAGCCCAAGTGAGGAACCGCAACCGACTTTCAATGAAACGAGCGAAGAAGAAGCTCGCGGCGGCAGCAGCGAGTGCGGCCCAAATCGGACCGGTGTTGGCGACCCAAAACACCGGTTCCCCGAGCGTAAGGTCACGAAGGGTGCCGCCGCCTATGGCAGGCATCATGGCAAGAACAGCCACGCCGAACATGTCCATGCTTTTGCGAATGGCCGCCAGCGCACCACTGACAGCAAATACAAACACACCCGCCAAATCCAGAATGATGATCAGATCATGCATATTAGACCTCCGCTGCGCGCCATAACGCGTCGACATCAAGACATGTTTCGAGCGCTTCGGCAACCGTATCCAGCGTGGCATTAATGCGATCCAGATGATCGACACGAGGGCCCCTCATACCCAAAACCGCATTCAGGTAAGCAGCTCTGAATTCACCGTCATGAAGCAATCCATGCACATAGGTACCCATAATTTTGCCATCGGCTGATGCCGCACCCAACGCGCGACCATCGCCAACGATATATTCCTTCGCATCTCTGCCGAGCCTTGTTTGACCCATATGGATCTCATACCCAGAGACCTTGCTTTCAAGCGCCGGGCAGTGCGCCTCCGTAATGTGCACCGATTTTATGGGCTCAAGGACCGTTTCGACGTCCAATAATCCAATACCAGCTTCAACTCCCGCGGCCCCCTCAATACCCACTGGGTCTCTCACTATTTTACCCATCATCTGGTAGCCGCCGCAAAGTCCAAGAACGGGTTTACCGGCACGTGCATGAGCATAAACGTCAACTATCCAGCCTTCATCTTTGAGGAACCGCAGGTCGCGCAAGGTCGATTTTGAACCTGGCAAAATGATCAAGTCAGCCGATTGCGGCAAGGGCGTGCCGGGCGGACAAAACATCACGTCAATATCCGGGTCTGCCGCCAAGGGGTCGAGGTCATCGAAATTTGAGATTGAAGGCAGCATGGGCACTGCTACCAGTTTTTTGCTGCCACTTTTTGCCCGCTGGTGTTCCAGCACAACCGCATCTTCGGCAGGCAGTTCCCGAATAGCGCGCAGAAACGGGACGACACCGAAGTTCGGCCAGCCAGTTTTTTCTTCTATAACTTTCAAGCCGCCATCAAACAGCGAAACATCGCCGCGAAACTGATTGATGATTGTGCCCCGCACCAGTGCTTGTTCCTCAGGGGGCAACAGTGCATGCGTACCGGCAATAGCCGCGATCACGCCGCCGCGGTTAATATCACCCACTAGCACCACTGGTGTTTTTGTCGGCAAGGCAAAACCCATATTTGCGATGTCGCCGGCACGCAAGTTGACTTCCGCCGGGCTACCTGCCCCCTCCACAAGCACAAGATCGGCATCTGCGCAGAGCCGCCGGTAGCTTGATTGCACGGTGGCCAACAGTTCGGCTTTGTGGGTGCGATAGTAGCCACTATCAATCGGGCCGTGCACCTTGCCTTGCACGACAAGCTGCGCGCCTTTCTCTGACTCCGGCTTAATGAGGACGGGGTTCATGTCTGTGTGCGGCTCGGCCCCTGCGGCAACCGCCTGCAGCCATTGGGCGCGGCCAATTTCGCCGCCCTCCCTAGTCGCGGCGGCATTATTCGACATATTTTGCGGCTTGAATGGCAGGACAGTTAGGCCCCGATTTTTGAAAACCCGGCACAATCCGGCAACAAGCACTGACTTACCAACATCTGACCCTGTGCCCTGCAGCATAAGTCTGCGCGCCGTCATGGATCAGGGGTCCACAATAGATTTGGGTACGATGAAACTGTCACCGGCTTCACTCCAGCGCGTGGCCGTTACACCAAACACGGACATTAAAAGCGCATCGTTGAGGACTTCTTCGGGGCTTCCGTCAGCCACTAGATTTCCATCGCTGATGACTATGAGCCGGTCACAGAAATGCTGGGCAAGATTAAGGTCGTGCATCACAACAACGGCGCCGTGCTCGTGCGACACATGCGCCTTCAGGAGCGACATCATTTCAAGCTGGTAGCGCGGATCGAGTGCTGCTGCGGGCTCATCGGCAAACAGGAAAGGCGCTTTGGAAGCAAGCGCCCTTGCCAGCATCACGCGCGCACGTTCTCCGCCAGACAAATGCGTCACAACACGGTCCCTGAATTCAAATGTACCGGTTTGACGCAACACGTCCTCGATGATGGCTTCATCTTCCTGGTTGGTGCCCTGCCAGGGTGTTTTGTGCGGCAGTCGCCCGAGTTCAACCAGGCTTTGCACAGTTAAAGGCCAATGCACGGCACCGCCTTGCGCAAGATAAGCGATACGGCGGCCGCGCGTTTTGGCGTCCATCTCTGCGACGGAGGTTCCGTCAAAATGGATCGCCCCCGCACTTTCCACCAGACCTAAAAGTGCCCGCATCAGGGTTGTTTTGCCGGCACCATTAGGGCCCAGAAGCCCCACCATCTCTCCTTCGCGGAAAGATACGCTGATGTCGGACAAAATTTGTTTGGTTCCGAGTTTCACAGAGATGTTGCGGGCTTCAATGGATGCGGGCGTGCTCATCGCATGGTCTCCCGCGTTTTGAATATGATGTATAGGAATACCGGCGCGCCGATCACACCCATCACAACACCGAGGCGAAGTTGACCATAACCAATCGGCAAGCGGGTTAGGATATCTGCCAACAATAATATGAGCGCGCCAAGCAGGGCGCTTGGCAGCAGAATGCGTTTGGGCTCAAACCCAAACAGCGTGCGCGCCAGGTGAGGCACAACAAGCCCAACAAACCCGATGGCCCCGGCAACCGCGACCGTTGCACCAACAGCAAGCGATACGCCAATAACGATTCGGGTGCGTAACGACTTAATATTTACGCCAAGAGTGCGCGCCGTATCTTCACCGAGGCTGAGGGCATTCAGCCCCTGCCCTGCACCGGCCACCAATAGAATACCAACAGCCATAAAGGGGGCCGCCAACACGAGATCATGGAAAGAGCGGTTTTCAAGCGACCCCATCATCCACAAGATCATTTCCTGCAAGGTCATGGGGTGCGGCGCAAAATTCATGACGAGCGAAATACCTGCTGCTGCCAAACTTGAGATGCCGACACCGGTTAAAATGAGTGTCAGCACGCTGGCGTCGCGCAGGGACACAGCGAGCAATATCCCTGTCGCGATCAAAGCACCGGCGATGGCACCAAGCGGCACTGCAAACGATCCAACTGCGCCAGCGCCAAGATAAATAACAATCACAGCCCCAAGGCTGGCAGAAGCCGACACTCCCACCACGCCGGGGTCAGCCAGCGGATTTCGAAGCAGCCCCTGCAACAGGGCCCCGGCATACCCAAGCGTGGCGCCGCAAAGCGCCCCGAGCAGTAGCCGCGGCAAACGCAAATCCTGGACAATAATGTTTGTTGCCGTATCGCTGGCGCCCAATAGACCCTGAACAAACTCTTTTGGCGACAGTGTTGTTTGACCAAACAAACCCGCCAGCAACGAGGCAACCAGCAGCAACAGCACTATCGCTGTCGTTGCGCCGATGGCTGAGCGTGCCGATTGTTGCTGCATGAAAGGTCCCCGACGAAACTGGTCCTCTGGCTATAGGCCAAAGCAACAATGTTGGCCAACCCTATCTGTGGTCACCTCTCAGGATATGTGGTGGAGCACAGGCAAACTGGTGGTATTTTTCACCGCGGTTAGCGCGATCGACGAGCTGATTTCGCGCACGCCATCAATTTTGGACAAGTGATTCCAGAAGAACTCTTCATAGGCCTGAACATCGCGCACCTGCACCTTGAGGATAAAATCAATGTCGCCCATTAAAGTGTGACACTCCATAACCTCCGGAAAATTGCTGACGCGCTCAATGAACTCCGGCAAGCTATCGCGGTTTTGGGCCTGCATCTTGATATGCGCAAATACCATCACGCCCAAACCCACTTTGGGCGCATCCAAAAGAATGGTTTGCTTTTTGATAATGCCCTCTGATTCCATTTTCTGAATGCGCCGCCAAACCGCGGACCGGCTGGAGGAAACCAAATCCGCGATGTCATTCAGCGACATGCTGGCATCTTCCTGCAAACAATCGAGAATGCGTGCGTCTGTTTTGTCAATATCCACAATTTTTTCTCGTCTTTCACGATAATTTTGAAATATTGTCTCGAATATTCTCACAACTCAGCCACTTTAGGAACCCTTTTTCACAAACACCGCGATAGCTTTGCGTCGTCAGCGAATAAAGGAGCCCAAGATGGTTATGAAAGGAAATAGCCGCACGCGTTTTTCAGTGCAGGCTGAGCTCGAAACAAGTACTTTGTCCCGTGTGCTGGAATTGTTCACAATTCGTGGCATGGTCTGTGACACGCTATCAGCGCGCAAAACCAATGATGGTCTGCAATGGATTGAGCTGGACTGCTCAGACCTTGAAGACCAGCATGCAACGGTGCTCCTCAACAAAATTCGCCAGATTATTACCGTCCGCTCTGCCCAGGCGGAGACAACCCTCCTCGCCTCCTGAGGATCAAACCCCCACAAGCCGAAGCGCGCCGGGCACAGAAATGTGACCCGGCGTGACTATTTTGGTTGTTCATGCCTGATTAAGGTTGATGCCACATAAACGAATGGCACAGTATGTTGCAGTCGTTGCACGAAGGGGCAGCACAGGTCAGGAGTAAGTATGGACGACGAACCTTTTGGAAACATCAATACCGACCTTAGTGTCACAGTAGGCGGAAGTGTTACTGGAACCATTGAAGAAGAGGGCGATGTTGATTTTTTCGCCGTTCAGTTGGAAGCAGGTGTCACCTATCAGATAGACCTCGAGGGCAGCCGCACGGGTCAGGGGTCACTGCTTGACCCATTCCTGACCGGTATATTCAATGCGGATGGTATCCCCGTTGCCAATTCAAACGATGATGGCGGCGTTTCCACCAATAGCCGGATTACATTCACACCCAGTGAATCCGGTACATATTTTATTGGTGCCAGTCACTTTGACAATTTTACGCTGCTGGACACAGGCAGCTACACTTTGTTTGTCGAAGAAGCGGACCTCAGCACCCGACCTGATCCTATTTCCTTGTTCCAAGTGCCCGATACAGGTGACGTTATCATTGATACGCTCACCTTCTTTCAGGCTTACGGAAACGGTGTTGATACGGTTAACCTGACTTTCAGCATTCCCGGTGAAAACCCGGAATTTCGCACATCTTTCAACCTGGATGACGACGATATTACCCCTTTCGCCATTCCATTGTCCCCCACGGCGGAAGGCTTTTTCCGGGACGGATTGGATCAAATCGAAGGCTTTGCCAACATTCGCTTCACGGAAGTTGAAGATGAGGGCGAATCTTTCGGCACGCTCAGAATTTTCGGCAACACATTTTCCAGCGGCAGAACAATTGGTTTGGCCGGCTTGCCAAGCCAGTCTCCTGCGGGCAGCGATATCGCGATTTTCGAAGGCCGAATTGGCAGCGATGGTTTGCTGCGGTTTGTGGTGCTTCATGAACTTGGCCATGCGATCGGGCTTGAGCATGCTGACCTTGAAGAATCACCCGAATTCCCCGAAGAGTTTGCCGGTGCAGAATTTACGCTGCTTGTGCCCAGCTTTTCGTCGGTCTTTTTCCCGACCGCGACACGTGTGGACTTCTATCCAACCACCTTCAGCTATTTGGATATCGTGGCGCTGCGCCAAATATACGGTGCGCCCGACACACCGGAAACGGATGATGTTTATACGTTTGATGTGAACGAACGCTATTGGGAAACCATTTTTGACACCGGCGGAACCGATACGTTGCAGATTATTGGTGGTGACGAAGCGGTTAACATCAACCTGTCCCCGGACTCTTCTGCTTTTGGCGGATCCTTCATCGATGTCGGCACCACCATTCAGTATTTTAACTCCTTTGGCGGGCTTGTTGGAACAAGAAGTGAAACGGTATTCATCAGCCCGGAAACGGTAATTGAAAACATCATCACATCCGACGGCGACGATGTGATTGTCGCCAATGCCGCCAACAACCGGCTGGAGGGAGGCCTGGGTGCGGACCGCATCCGCGGCGTGGGCGGCGATGATCGAATTCTGGGCGGCGGAGATGCTGACCGGCTTTCCGGCGGTGGCGGCAATGACACCGTAATCGGCGGCGCCGGTAGCGATATTGCCGGTGGTGGCAACGGGAATGACGTTTTGTTTGCCGGCGCCGAAGATGCCGGCAATGACCTCGTTCTTGGCGACAATGGCAATGATGTTGTGGCAGGCGGTGCCGGCGACGATACGCTTGTTGGCGGAAGCTACATCGGCTCTGGCCTGATCGTTGCCGTATCTGCATCGGATGTTAACGGGACCGCAAGCGACACGCTATTTGGCGGCGCGGGTGACGATCTCATCATCACCGGTAGTTTTGAAGACACAGACGGCGACCGCAGTGTCGACAACGGCGAAATTGTCAATGGCAGCGGAAACAGTGTCGCCTTTGCCGGCACTGGTGACGACACCCTCTATGGCGGAGATGGTCACGAACAGTTGGGCGGCGGTACCGGCGATGACAGCATCTCGGGCGGCGCTGGCAACGACACCATATATGGCGGTCGCAATGACCAAGCCTCAACGTCTCAGAATGACCGGCTGGAAGGCGGTGATGGCAATGACATTATCTTTGCCTCGGGGGGTGCTGACATTGTGACTGGCGGCGACGGCGACGACTCGTTATTTGGCGGCAGCCAAAACGACGAGGTTTCTGGCGGCAATGGCAATGACACCATTTTTGGCGGCACGGGTAATGACGTGGTCAACGGCGACGACGGCGCAGACGATATTTTTGGCGGCGGCGGTCGGGATGTCATCAATGGCGGCGCCGGCGATGACACATTGCGGCCCAGCGGTGGCAACGACACATTGTCGGGCGGCGCAGGCAGCGACGTGTTCATGTTTGCGCAAAACCATGGTGCCGACCGGATTGACGATTTTGACCTGGACGACGACAGCTTGGACCTTTCTGGCACAATTACAGAATTTGCCAGTGTTGCAGAGGTTACAAACGCAGCAAGTGAGGTTATGCAAGATGGTCAATCGGGCGTGTTGATTGACACGGGCGGCACCAGTTCCATTTTCATTGTTGGATTATCACTCGATCAGCTCGCTTCCGTTACAGTCCTGCTTTGAATGGACTGACCATGGATGGGCGGGCAAAGGGGAACCAGCCATGACTTTGCCTGCCTATGGACGACTAATGGGAAAACGCGCACTGGTGACCCAGGCCGAGGATTACATGGGCCCCGCGACCGTGGAGCATTTCGCGCGCGAAGGGGCGGAAGTTATCACGGACAATTCCGTACTGACGGACCCAAACAGACCACAAGAACTGATCGAAAGTGCAGGCAACATTGATATTCTGGTCGCCAATCTGGCTTCAGAAAATCTTTTCGGCACGCTGGTTGACGACCTCGCAGATGATGATTTCGAGCACGCCTTTGAAGTCATGGTCTATCCCCTCCACCGCTTGGTGCGCGCCGTTGCCCCGCAAATGAAAGCACGGGGTGCTGGCAAAATTATCGTGTTTGGCAGCGCTGTACCGCTTAAAGCCATGGGAAGACTTGCGGCCTACTCCGCTGCCCGAGGTGCCCAGATTTCTTACGTTAAGTCTGTTGGCGTTGAACTGGCGCGGGACAATATTCAGCTTAATTTGATTGCCCAAAACTGGGTAGAAAACCCCGCCTACTATCCACCTGAAATGCAGGAAAACCCCAAGTTTCAGGCCAACCTGAAGCGAGAAGTCCCTCTCGGCCGTTTGGCGCGTGCCGAAGAAGACACAGCACTCGCCGTGTTCCTGGCCTCTGATGAAAGTGATTTCTTTGTTGGCCAAGCCATCCCATTCAGTGGTGGATGGACTCAGTGACGCAGCCTTGAATGATTTCTTTGACATTCTCTTGGGGATGAAGAATTTTGCTCACACGCTTTGGTCTCGTTTATAGTTGTGAGCGGTTGGTCTAGGAGTGGCTCTTGAGCGATAAGAAAAAACTGATTGTCGGCATTGGCGGCGCCAGCGGCGTCATTTATGCGATCCGCTTACTTGAGGTACTGCGCGCGTCAACCGATGTGGAAACACATTTGGTGATGTCCAAAACCGCCCGCATGAATATCAATATCGAAACAGACATGTCTGTTGCGGACGTAGAAGCACTGGCTGATGAAGTGCACAACATCGCACAAGTGGGTGCCTCTATCGCCAGCGGGTCGTTTAAAACGCACGGTATGATTGTCGCCGCTTGCTCCATGAAAAACCTGTCTGCGATCGTGCACAGCCACGCAGATGACTTGCTCACCCGAGCAGCAGACGTGGCGCTTAAAGAGCGACGGCGGCTGGTGCTGATGCCGCGCGAAACACCGCTGCATGCTGGCCACTGCAAATTGATGATGGAAGCCAACCAATTGGGGGCCATTGTCGCGCCGCCGATGCCAGCTATGTATACCAAGCCCCAATCGCTTGATGACATCGTCAATCATACCGTTGGTCGCGTACTTGATTTATTCGAATTTGAGACCGGCCTTGTTGACCGCTGGCAGGGTCCCGGCTCGAACGGCACATAACCTTGATTGACTATCGACTAAGCATCGAAACGTGGGACCTGAAGGTGCCGTTTGTTATCTCGCGGCGACAGTGCGACAGCGCTGAAGTCCTAACCATCAAGCTTGAGCATGCTGGTGCGGTCGGTCGCGGTGAAGCGGCAGGCATCAACTACAAAGGGGAAACCCCCGCCACCATGCGGGCAGAGCTCGAAGCCTTTATGATGCAACATAAAGAGCCGTTAACACGTGACCTGTTGATGGATATCTTGCCGGCTGGTGGTGCGCGCAATGCCCTTGATTGCGCCTTTTGGGACCTTATGGCCAAGCGCACGGGCAAAAGCATTTTTGACCTGACCGCCAGTTTAGCCAAGCCAGTTACTTCAGCAATAACGCTCAGCATCGATGCGCCGGCAAGGATGGCGAGCAAAGCAATTGAAACTCCGAGCTCGGTGCTCAAATTGAAACTTGCAGACAAAAGCGCGCTTGAATGCGTGGCAGCAGTTCACCAGGCACGACCGGACGCTGAGATAATCGTGGACGCCAATGAGGCGTTGAATTTTGACCTGCTCAGGGACCTTGCGCCGAAGCTCAATGACATGAATGTAAAGCTGATTGAGCAACCCCTGCCGCGCGGCGAAGATGACTGCCTTTCGGAATACAAAAGTCCCGTTCCCTTGTGCGCTGACGAAAGCTGCATGACAGCGTCCGATGTGCCGCACCTGCGGACCCTTTATGACGTGATCAATATCAAACTTGATAAATGCGGCGGTCTAACAGCGGCGCTTGACCTCGCGACGGCTGCGGAATTGCACAGCATGGATATGATGGTGGGCTGCATGCTAGGCACATCGCTTGCTATGGCGCCCGCAATGGTGATTGCACCGCGCTGCAAGTATATTGACCTTGACGGCCCTATGCTGCTCAAAAACGATCGCGAGAATGGTCTTGCCGTCAAAGACGGCACCATCGAACCGCCATCGCCGCTTCTTTGGGGCTAAGGAATCACGCACATTTGGTTACACATGAAACGATTTGGCTTGCGCGCGCGTGCCCCATCAGGCAATAGAGCCATAGTATTTCACGCTTAAAATATGGGTTTCCGGCATGAAAGCACTCGTCAAACAAGAAGCAGATGTTGGCCTTTGGCTGCAGGATGTGCCCGAGCCTGAAATGGGCATCAACGATGTTCTGATTAAGGTGAAACGCACCGCCATCTGCGGCACCGACATGCACATCTACAATTGGGATGAATGGGCACAAAAAACCATTCCAGTACCGATGGTAGTGGGCCACGAATTTGTCGGCGAAATTGTTGATGTTGGCAGCAATGTCATTGACTTTCACGCCGGGCAGCTGGTGTCTGGCGAAGGGCATGTGGTGTGTGGCCGCTGCAGGAACTGCATGGCAGGTCGCAGACACCTTTGCGCCCACACAAGTGGCATCGGCGTGAACCGTCCGGGTGCCTTTGCAGAGTATGTTTCGCTCCCGATGTCAAACGTATGGGAACACCGTGACGGTATTGACCTGGATGTGGCGTCTCTGTTTGACCCTCTTGGCAATGCCGTGCATACCGCGCTGCAATGGGACTTGCTTGGCGAGGATGTGCTGATCACGGGCGCGGGCCCAATTGGCGCCATGGCAGCAGCGGTTTGCCGGCATGCAGGCGCGCGGCATGTTGTGATTACAGACGTGATCCCGGAGCGCCTTGAGCTCGCGAAAAAACTTGGCGCGACCCGCACGGTCGATGTGCGCAATGAAAGCCTCAAAGATGTGCAGGCCGACCTTGGCATGAGCGAAGGCTTTGATGTGGGCCTGGAGATGTCCGGCAACAGCATGGCTTTTAACGATCTGATTGAAAACATGTGCCATGGCGGCAAGGTCTCCATCCTCGGCATTCCGGCCCAAGGTGCCGACATCAACTGGGAAACTGTGATCTTCAACATGCTGACGCTCAAGGGCATCTATGGCCGCGAGATGTATGAAACCTGGTACAAAATGTCTGTGATGATTGAAAACGGACTGGACATAATGCCAGTAATCACCCACCGCCTGCCCTTCACTGAGTTTCAGCAGGGGTTTGATCTGATGAATGCGGGCGACGCCAGCAAAGTTGTGCTGAACTGGGAAGCATAAGGACACGCTATGTACGGAAACTTCAAGGACCATTTGGCCGGTGAAATTACGGGTATCCGCGAGGCGGGTCTGTATAAAAACGAACGCCAGATCACGACACCGCAAGGGGCGAGTGTTGGCATCTCTGATGGCGCGCAAGTCATTAACCTGTGCGCCAACAATTATTTGGGTCTGGCGCAGCATCCAGACGTGAACGCGGCCGCCATGCAGGGCCTCAAGGATTGGGGTTACGGCATGGCAAGTGTGCGCTTCATTTGCGGCACGCAAACATTGCACAAGCAGCTTGAAGACGTGTTGAGCGACTTCCTGGGCGCAGAAGACACCATCCTGTACCCAAGTTGCTTTGACGCCAATGGTGGCTTGTTTGAAACCATTCTCGGCCCAGAAGACGCTGTGATTTCTGACGAGCTCAATCACGCCAGCATCATTGACGGCGTACGCCTGTCAAAAGCGATGCGCTATCGCTACAAAAACAACAATATGGACGACCTGGAAGGCAAGCTGAAAGAAGCCGACGCGGCGGGTGCGCGCTACAAATTGATCACTACCGATGGTGTATTCTCCATGGATGGCTATATCGCGCAGCTCGACAAAATCTGCGACCTGGCGGACAAATACAATGCCCTGGTGCATTTTGACGATTGCCACGCGACCGGCTTTGTGGGCGCAGGCGGCAAGGGCACTCACGAGCATTGCGGTGTCATTGACCGTGTTGACATCATCACCGGCACACTTGGCAAAGCACTTGGCGGTGCATCAGGTGGTTACACCAGCGGGCGCAAGGAAATTGTTGAGCTGCTGAGACAGCGCTCACGGCCCTACCTGTTTTCCAACACTGTGGCCCCACCGGTTGTGGCCGGTGCGATCAAGGCAATTGAACTGGTGACCCAGTCAAACGATTTGCGCGAGCAGCTTGCAGACAATACCGCGTATTTCAGAAGCGGTATGGAAGCGCTGGGGTTTGACCTTCTGCCCGGTGAGCACGCTATTGTGCCCGTCATGCTGTACGACGCGGCGACCGCCGCAGAGTTCGCCGACGAGATGCTGAAGCGCGGAATTTATGTGGTGGCATTCTCTTATCCAGTGGTACCAAAAGGCAAAGCCCGCATCCGCACACAGATGTCTGCGGCGCTCACCCGCGCCGATTTGGACAAAGCTATCGGCGCATTTGGTGAAGTGAAGCAATTGCTGGGGGTTTAATCTCCCCCAATAAACTAATTTCTGGACTGTGGGGTCTTGTGGCCTAAATTCCTTTGGCATGAGTTTCCGCCCGCGCGTTGAATAAAAATGCACCATCGGGCTCACCAAGGAGAGAGAGCGACATGGCACTGCCAGAACAGCTTCAGAATTTGCGCATTCCGGTGATTGGTTCACCGCTTTTCATCATTTCAAACCCCGACATTGTTATCGAGCAATGCAAAGCTGGCATCGTGGGCTCCTTCCCGGCGCTCAACGCACGCCCTGGCCCGGTTCTCGAGGAATGGCTCAAGCGCATTACCGAAGAACTGGACGCCTATAATCAGGCAAACCCTGACAAACCGGCTGCACCGTTTGCTGTGAACCAGATTGTGCACCGCTCCAATGATCGTCTGCAGCATGATGTGGACATGTGCGTAAAATACAAAGTGCCAATCATCATCACCTCACTGGGTGCCCGTGTTGAAGTGAACGATGCGATTCACTCTTACGGTGGCATCGTTCTGCATGACATCATCAACAATAAGTTCGCCAAAAAGGCCGTGGAAAAAGGCGCGGATGGCCTGATCGCTGTAGCAGCGGGTGCCGGCGGCCATGCAGGCACAACGTCACCGTTCGCCCTGGTGCAAGAAATCCGTCAATGGTTTGATGGCCCAATTGCGCTGTCCGGATCCATCGCCACCGGTGATGCGGTCTTGGCCGCAGAAGCCATGGGCGCAGACCTCGGTTACATTGGCTCCGCATTCATCGCGACCAAAGAGGCCAACGCGGATGAGCGCTACAAGCAATCGATCGTTGATTATGCCGCAGACGACATTGTCTACACAAACCTGTTCACTGGCGTGCACGGTAACTATCTGAAACCATCCATTTTAGATGCCGGCATGGACCCGGAAAACCTGCCGGAAAGTGACCCGTCAAAAATGAGCTTTGGCTCAGGCGGTAGCGAAAAGTCCAAAGCCTGGAAAGACATTTGGGGTTGCGGCCAGGGCATTGGTGCGATCGACAAAGTGCAGACCACTGCGGAGTTTGTGGACCAGCTTGCAGACCAGTATTTCGCCGCAAAAAAGCGGGTTGCCGCATAAAGCACGTAAAATTATTCGTCACAGTGGGGCGTTGTCCAAGCGGGCAGCGCCCTTCTTTTTTGCGGGCTAGTTCAATCAGACTGCACTTTAAACCCTTAATCCGACCCTTCGCCCTATCAGTTTACCAGCCAAACGGCATATCGTTCACTATAGGGCACATGAAGGAGGGACTGATGACACGACAGCTCGGGCTTATTTTGTTTTCTGTGATGTTCTGGACATATTCGGCGACGGCGCTGCAGGACAGCATCACGTCTGGCGAGATAGAGACATCTGACGGCACCGAGTTTGTGACCATCGTTCGGCCTACGTCGCCAGATTTCACCGTCTCCTACCCCATTCTGTTTTCACCCGGTAGCCGTGACTATCCTGAACCCACCTTCTTTTGGGGAGATGAACCATCAAATCTGGGTTGGCTGATCGTTCAAACCGAACAGCTTTACCGGGGTGGGCCAGAAGACCTGAAGCGCGTGATGGATGCAGCCATGGCGAAACTGCGCCAAGAGGGCTTCCAAATTGCTGACGTGCATTTGATAGGGTGGAGCGCAAGCAGCGGCGCCGCCGCCCGCCATGCCGCTGCAATGGGTGCTGAAATTCGCTCTGTTTCTTTCATCCCCGGTTATGGTGGCGGTCGCAGTGTTGAGCGCATGTGCGCGCACAAAAACCTGCGCGTGAATTTCATCACCGGCTCAAAAGACGGCAGCTGGCTCAGGGGCGCAGAAGGCATGCGTGACAAGCTGTTGTCTTGTGGCAACCAGCATGTGGCCTTTCACGTCATTGAAGATGGTGGCCATGTGCTGCGTGAAATTTCTGGCGAGCCGCTGTTCAACGTGCTCAATGCAGCACGCCCAAATGCGCATTAGTCTGTCTGCTCGGTCACAATCTTTTGTGGCCGTTCGTCCACTGTCAGAGTGAATATGTCTGGCCGCGCATAGTGGCCGACCACATCCATGTCGTACTTGCCACGGGTGATTTCTGCCTTGTCCAATTCTGCGGTCAGGATGGTTTCCTTGCCATAAACCGGTTCTGCCAACACTTTGCCAAGCGGTGAGACGATGCAGCTGCCGCCGCGGATCAGCACCGTGTCTGGCGCATCGCCCTGCACCGGCTTGAAATCGGCGGGGCCGTTCCCACGTGTCATGAACTGGCAGGCAGACAGCACAAAACACCGACCTTCAAGCGCGACCGTTTGCATTGTGGGCAGCCATACGTCGCGGTCATCGACTGTCGGCGCACAGTAAAACTCAACGCCCTTTTGATACATCGCGAGCCGTAGTTGCGGCATATAGTTTTCCCAGCAGATCGCACCACCTAACCTGCCAATGTCGGTTTTCGGTGCCGCAAGCGTTGAACCGTCACCAAAGCCCCACACCACACGCTCAAGCGCAGTTGGCATCAGCTTGCGGTGCTTGCCAAGCAACGATCCATCGGATGAAAAATATAAAGCCGTGCAATAGAGCGTACCGCCGTCTCGCTCGATCACGCCGACAACCAGGTTGGTATTGTTCTTGGCGGCCATCTCACCGATGGCGGCAACCTCCGGGCCCGGTACATTAATGGCACTCTCGTAGTAGCGCCGAAAATCGTCGCGCCCTTCATCTGAGCGAGAGCCAAGCCGCACACCAAAATCGATGCCTTTGGGATAGCCACCGACAAAAGCTTCGGGAAACACCACAAGGTTGGCTTTCTCAGCCGCCGCTTTTGACGTCCAGTCACCCAACTTTTCAATCGTTTTAGGTGTATCAAAAAGCGGTGTGCCCACCTGCACCACCGCGCCAATGATTGTGGTCATGTTCAATCTCCAACCAGCCCTCATGAACAATAGTCAGGTTTGCCAGCCGCACCAGCATTCATTGCTAGCCATAACAAAAGCTTGATGTTAGCGTTTTCTATACAGTTCTTGAGTTGGGGGAATCACAAAGATGATGAAAACTGTTTGCTCGTACTTGGTCGGGTTGATGCTGTGCGCCTTTTTATCAGTCAGTGGTGCTGAGGCACAAAAGACCACTCGCAAAGTACAAGCTATTAGCCTGGCAACCCATAAAGAGTTCGAGCGCATACAACTCGCCCTTGAGCAACACGATTTAGTTCAGGCCAAAAGCCTGGTTCAGCAACTGTTGAATAAAGAAGGGGCCAGAGAGTACGAACGTTCGATTGTGTGGCAATATAATGCACAGATCGCTTTTGCAGAGGAAAATACTCCCGAAGCCATCCGTTCCTTTGAAAATGTACTTCTGCTGAAAGACTTCATCCCAGTCGCTCAAGCACACGGAGCTATGTATATATTGGCTCAATTGCATTTTTCAGAAAGTGACTTCCGCAAAGCATACGAAGTTGCTTCCGACTGGAAAGACTTGGTGCCCCAAGACTATGTCAATGCTGCTCAATGGCAGTTTTTGTCGATGCTTGCATACTACGTGGGCGACTACGCTCGCACCGTTGCTGACCTAGAGAAGTTTTTTGACGTAATTGATAATGCTCAACGAAATTCAAGAGGCGCTAAAAACATGTATTTGTTTTTGGCCGCAGCCCACTGGCAACTGGAAAGCTATGAGGACAGTTGGAATGCCATCCGAGCCATTGTTTCGGACAAGTTTTATGAAGACATTTGTGGTGTTGCTGTATTTGTCCTGTCAGCACAAAACAGTGAAACCCTTTTGACTGAGGATTTGTCAAAATATCCACAATGCGCAGATGCTGAAAAAACGTTATCCCCAATCGACTATCTGACGGAGCTACGCAACGGTCCAGATGCGCCAACGCCAATGCTAGTTGAAGAACAACACTTGTCTCAACTACCACTGAATGCGTCAAAAACGCCTCGGTACCCAGAGCGCGCTGTGGCGGAAGGCATTAGCGGGTACGCATTGGTTGAGTTTACGGTACTCGAAGATGGTTCAGTAGACCCGGATAGCGTGCAAGTGCTTGAATCCCATCCAAAAGGATATTTTGAGGAAGCGGCCAGCAAGCAAGCAAGTGAATTCAAGTATAAGCCCATGATCCTCAATGGAGAGCCGCAAAAAGTTCAGGCGATCCGTTACAAGTTCAACTACAACTTCCATGCCCTGCCAGCACGCGGCAAAAATGGCGCAACAGTTCAGCCAGTTGTTTTTGCCCAACCTCGTTATCCCCGCAAAGCGCAAGAAGAGGGCGTCGAGGGGTACGTTGTGGTGGAGTTTACCGTCAAAAAGAACGGCCGCGTCTCAAAAGGGTCCATCAAAGTTATTGAAGCCGAGCCAAAGGGCTATTTCGAGGAAGCCGCGATTGCAGCCATGAAGGCCATGAGATATGAGCCACCTAAAGTGAATGGAAAATCGAAGAAGGTTAAAAAAGTTCGGCACAGGTTCAGCTTTAATCTGAGAAAAGATTGAAGGCCCGTTGTGCGAAACCCCGCGGGACATCAACAGCCGCCATTTCAGTTGACAGACCACCCGAAATCCGTATAGTCCGCGCGATTACCGGCGAAACCATGGTTTGGCCGACAGTTATACTATTGAAAAATAGTCAGCGGAAACCGCCCAAAGTGTGGGATATTTCAAAGGGTTAGGCCCCACCCGGTTTGCTGCGGCACGATAAACAGAAAGGAACTGTGATGTTCGCAGTTGTAAAAACTGGCGGTAAACAATACCGCGTTACCGAAGGCGATGTCCTGAAAGTTGAGAAACTGGACGCCGAAGTTGGTAAAAAAGTAAAGCTCGACGAAGTCCTGATGATCGGTGACGACAAGGGTGTTAAAGTAGGCGAGCCACTCGTGAAAGGCGCGAATGTAACCGCTGAAGTTCTCGAGCAGAAAAAAGATAAGAAAATCACGGTCTTCAAAAAGAAGCGCCGTCACAACTACCGCCGTAAAAAAGGCCATCGCCAACAAATTACGGTTCTGCGTGTGACGAAGATCGCTAAAACCGCAGCCAAAAAAGCGCCTGCGAAGAAGGCTGAAACTGAAACCAAAGAAGCTGCAGCCGAATAAGGCGCGGTACAGTATAAGGAGTAACCTCTCATGGCTCACAAAAAAGCTGGTGGTAGTTCCCGTAACGGCCGCGACAGTATTGGTCGCCGCTTGGGTGTAAAAAAATTCGGTGGCGAGAATGTTCTTGCCGGCAACATCATTGTTCGTCAGCGCGGCACCAAATGGTACCCTGGTGAAAATGTTGGCATGGGCAAAGACCACACGCTGTTCGCGCTCGTGGAAGGCCAGGTTAAGTTTTCCAAAGGCAAAGGCGACCGCGCTTTTGTTTCTGTTGTAAGCTAAACCAACCGACAAAAAGTGTTGAAGAAGGCGGGCCATTTGGTCCGCCTTTTTTGTTTGGATTCAACAGTTTGTGCACTGTTAACACTTTATATACAATTTTATGACGAAATAGAACCTGCATAGGTTTAGCAAGCTTGGGGCGTGCCTGGTGGTGTTTTGGGGCCCACCGTACGCAAGGAGCTAATAATGGAGAAGTTTCTAAACCAATTTGGCATTGGTACACGCATTCTGTCGCAAATATTTGTGCCCATGGTGGTAATCGTTGGACTTGCAGTCGCATTGGGGCTGGAAGCCTACAATTCGTCACGTGAGGCAGCTGCGATCAATCAAGTGGTGCGTTTTGCCCCCAACATCAGTGATCTCATCCATGAGCTCCAGAAAGAGCGCGGCAGGTCTGCTGCCTATTTGGACACCAATGGCGCTGCGCAGGCCCGCGCTGCCTTGGCTGATCAACGGGACTTGGTAGATACAAAACTCTCTGAGTATCTGTCTGCCTACCGGGCATTTCCCTTTGAGGAGTATGAAGCAACCCTGCGGACGCGGCTTTCTGACGCCAATGACACCTTGGACACTCTATCCAGGATGCGCAACCGGATTGACGGTTTGAGTGTTCCTGTCGCCGCCATGGTAGACTTCTATTCCGGCACTATTGAGCGGTTGTTTTTCGCGATGAAGGGCATTGCTCTCACCACGACCGATGCCTCTATCACACGCGAATTCAAGTCGTTTGTCAGCTTGCAGATGGCCAAGAACTTCGCTGGCCTTCAGCGTACAGCAGGCAACCTCGGCTTCAATAATGGTGCTTTTGAGCCGTCTGGCCTCAAGGACTTTTACGACCTTGCTGCAACTGAAAATGCGTATCTGAGCACCTTCAAGGATTTTGCTCCGCTTGCGGTTTCGCGCTACTTCGACGACACGGTTCAGGGTGCTTCTGTCGACTCTGTGCGCAAAATGCGCGCTTACGTTTTAAGCACCGATGGTCAGGTGGGCACTGAAACTTATACTGGCCAACAATGGTTTAACTTAACCACAGATCGCATCAACCTGATGAATGAAGTGGTTGCCTTCGCAAACCAGAATATTTTGAGTGCCACCGCCGATCTGGAGCAACAGTCGACTTCCTACCTCACAATGGTTGTTGGCCTTGTTGTGGTGGCCGGCATCGGCGTAATTTCATTTTCGCTGGTAGTATACCGCAGCATTGCCAAACCGATGGCGCGGCTCGAAAACAACATGACGGCAATTGGGGAAGGCGATCTGTCGACGGACGTTCTCTACACCGACTATGGCAGTTCCATTGGCAAGCTTGCCAACTCCATTGATGAATTGAAAAATAACAACATCCAGCGACTGAAACTGGAGCGGGAGGCCAAACAGGCCGAACTGGAGCGACAGCAAGAGGAAGAGGCCGCACGCCAAAGAGAAGCCGAGCATTTGGCTAACGAGCGCAAAAAAGAGCGCGAAATCGCTGAATTGCAGCGGTTCAAGGTTGAAGAGTCTGAAAAGCTGACCGCTGAATTTGAAGAACAAGTCACTTTCCTGGTGAAAGCACTCACGCTTGCCGCGCAAGAGCTGGACAATACCTCACGCGCTATGGCGGAACAGGCGCAGGAAAACAAAGACCAAAGCGGCCATGCTGTGGAAGCCTCTACGCAGACCGATGCAAATGTTCAGACAGTGGCGTCTGCAAGTGAAGAATTAGCGGCGTCCATTACTGAAATCCAGCGCCAGGTGGAGCGCTCCACCAACATCACCGCGACAGCCGATGAGCGTGCCGGGGAAGCAGTGATGGTTGCAGAAACGCTGAAAGAGTCTTCCGAAATGGTGGGCGAAATTGTTGAACTCATCAGCAACATTGCTGCTCAAACCAATTTGCTGGCCCTGAACGCAACCATTGAAGCAGCGCGGGCTGGCGAAGCTGGTAAAGGGTTTGCTGTTGTTGCCCATGAAGTGAAAGACTTGGCAAGCCAAACTGCGAAAGCAACCGAGCAAATCGCAGCGCAAGTTGCCAGTATTCAGGAAGTATCCTCGGATATCACGGAAGCGATTTCTTCGATCAAGGAATCGGTGGCTGAAACGGCTGAGACATCTTCAGCTGTCGCCTCAGCCATTGAACAGCAGTCTGCAGCGACCGCCGAAATTGCGCGCAATGCACAAGAAGCCCAGGTCAGCACCCGTGAAGTTGGGGAACGCTTATCGAGCGTGCACGAGGTCGCAGAACGTACTCAATCGTCGTCACAGAATGTCGCAAGTTCGTCTGACAGCCTTGCCTCACAAACCGGCGCCCTCCAGTCACAGTTCACCGACTTCGTTAAGAAGATCAGCGAAATCCAGCAGGCAGAAGCCGCGTAACCAAGACCCCGTTCCAATCGAAAAAAGGGCGCTAAGGCGCCTTTTTTGTGTCCTCAGTACAGGCATGCAAACGGGGAACATCAATGATAACAATAGTTTGTGCATAATTAACACTTTTTATACAATTTTATGGAGAAATATGATTCACATGGGTTGCAGGCATTAATTGGCAGAGTGAAGGGCTGCTCTGTAAGCGCAGGACTAAAATGATGGAGAAACTACTCAACCAATTTGGCATCGGCACACGCATTTTTTTGCAAGTCTTTGTACCACTCGTATTGGTTATTGGCTTGGCTGCCATTTTGGGGTTCAGGGCATACAGCACTGCCAATCAAGCGGCTTCGATCAATGTCATTGCGACCTTTACGCCGAGCATCAGTGACCTTGTGCACGAATTGCAAAAAGAACGGGGGCGTTCGGCCGGCTTCATCGCCTCCCAGGGCGCAGCAGCCCAAACGAACGGTATGCAGAACCAGCGCGTCGACACAGACGCCATTCTCCAAAGCTTCTATACGGCGCACCGGGATTTTCCCTATGAGCAATTTGACACCAGCTTTCGCGAAAGAATTGAGAGCGCCATCGGCCAGCTTTCAAGCTTGAACACAAAACGGGCGGAGGTTGATGCCTTCCAGTTGTCAGTGGGCCAAATGGCCGGCTACTACACAGGCACCATCAATACGCTGTTGTTTGCGGTTAAGGGCGTTGCTCTCACAGGTGACGAGGCAAAGGTAACTCGACAACTCACAGCTTACGTCAGCATTCTGGAAGCGAAAGAACAGGCTGGCATTCAACGGGCGATGGGGAATGTCGGCTATAGCAAGGGCGTGTTTGAACCCCTGATTTTGAAGAGGTTTTACGAATTAGGGTCGTCCGAAGCATCCTATGTGAAAACTTTTGGCGAGTTTGCCAGTAAACCGGCAGCAAACTTCTTTGATGAAACCGTTACCGGCGGTGCCGTAGATGCTGTTACGGATATGCGGGAGTTTGTTGTTGCGTCCGACGGCGAAGTGGGCACAGAGCGATATTCGGCACAAACCTGGTTTGCCCAAACGACTGACCGCATAAATCTGCTGAATGATGTTGCACGCTTCAGCAACCAGGAGATTTTGACTACCACTGGTCAGTTGCAATCTGAATCCAACACCTATCTGCTGATATCTGTCGCCGTCATTGCGGTCGCCTTTTTCGCAGTGCTTTCTTTCTGCATGATTGTGTACCGCAGCATTGCCAACCCGATGCACACGCTTGAACAGCAAATGGTTGCGATCAGCGAAGGCAACCTTGACGTTACCGTACCTTACACTGATTACGGTAGCTCAATCGGCCGCATGGCCAGTGCTGTAGAGAAACTGAAGGCGAACAGCATTGAGCGGCTGAAACTGGAGGCGCAAGCCGCTGAAGTGGAGAAAGAACGCCAACAAAACCTTGAGCGTCGCCGAACAGAAGAAGCCCGCCAGGCAAAAGCTGAACAAGAGCGTGAGCGCGCAGAAGCTCAGGAACAAAAGCGCAGAATGGAAGAGTCTGAAAAGCTAACAAAAGACTTTGACGAGCAAATTACTTTTGTGCTGAAGGCCCTCGATATGGCTGCGAGCGAACTCAACAACACCTCAAGAAACATGGTGGACCAGGCGCGTAAAAACGAAAACCAGAGTTCGAGCGCCGCTGAAGCGTCGGTCCATACCGACGCCAACGTAAAATCGGTGGCCGCTGCCAGCGAAGAATTATCTGCGTCGATTAAGGAGATTCACCGCCAGGTTGCCCGGTCAATTGAAATTACACGAAAAGCGGACCAGCGCGCCAACGAAGCAGCAAACGTTGTAGACAGCCTCAGCAGTGCTTCCGACAAAGTTGGCCAAATCGTTGAACTTATTGATGCGATCGCAAACCAAACAAACATGCTGGCACTAAACGCCACAATCGAATCGGCACGCGCAGGCGATGCAGGCAAAGGCTTCGCTGTTGTCGCACAGGAAGTTAAAGCACTGGCTGACCAAACGTCTAATGCTACAGATGAAATCAGCGTTCAAGTCGATACTATCCAGTCGATATCGTCCGACTTGGCCACGTCTGTTCAAGCGATCAAAGACGTGATGGGGGAAACCGCTTCCATTTCCACAGAAGTTGCCTCAGCCATCGAGCAACAAAGTGCTGCAACTGCAGAAATTGCCAGGAATGCACAAGAGGCTCAAGCATCGACACAGGAAGTTTCAGATCGATTGCAAGATGTACGCAATGTAGCCGAGTACACACGCGAATCGTCCAGCACAGTGTCGCTGTCTGCTACAGATCTGTCCTCACAGACAATTACACTCAAAGAGCAATTCGGTAGTTACGTTGAAGGCATCAAGCGTGTGAACAATGGTGAGAGTGTTGAAAACCAAGCTCAACACCACCAACCGGCCCAACCACGGAACAAGGCGCCTAATTTGGCAGTTGTTTGAGCAACAGCCATAGGAGCAAACGCTATCACCTGCCTTTATTTTTGCAGCGGAAGGTGCTCTGCATCTTTGCCTTGGTCAATTGTTCTGATACAAGGCGCGCATGAAATTTGTTGATCAGACCAGAATCTTTATCAAAAGCGGTCCCGGAGGAAACGGTTGTGTTTCTTTCCGACGGGAGAAGTATATCGAATTTGGCGGCCCGAACGGCGGTGACGGTGGCAAAGGCGGCGATGTAGTGATCGAGGCAGTCACCGGCCTCAACACCCTCGTAGACTATCGTTACAAGCGACACTATAAGGCCCAAAAAGGCCAGCACGGCATGGGCAAGAACATGACAGGCGCCTCGGGCGAAGACCTTGTTATGCAAGTTCCGGTTGGCACCCAGGTATTTGATGAAGACATGGAATTCCTGATGGCTGACCTCATGAAGGTTGGCGACCGGTTTGTGCTCGCACGTGGCGGTGATGGCGGCCTTGGCAATACACACTTCAAGTCTTCCACCAATCGTGCTCCCCGCCGGTCGACACCGGGCGGTGACGGTGAAGAGTTGTGGATTGTTCTGCGGCTCAAACTCATCGCTGACGCCGGATTGCTTGGACTGCCAAACGCGGGCAAGTCAACGTTCCTGAGTGCGGTATCAAGGGCGAAGCCAAAGATTGCAGATTATCCCTTCACTACAATTCGCCCTCAGTTGGGCGTCGTTGGGGTTGGTCAAAACGAGTTTGTACTGGCGGATATTCCGGGCCTTATCGAAGGCGCAAGCGAAGGTGTTGGCCTCGGGCATCGTTTCCTCGGGCATGTGGAGCGTTGCGGCGTGCTGCTTCACCTGATTGACGCCACCGAAGACAATGTTGCGGAAAGCTATGAAACCATCATGGCTGAAGTTGAAAATTATGGTGGTGATCTTACCGGCAAGCCAATGATCGTGGGGCTCAACAAGTGTGATGCCGTCAGCGATGAAGAGCTGGAAGAAAAACGCCTTGCCCTTGCGGACGTTGCCGCACGCCCGGTTATGTTACTTTCAGGTGCTACTGGCGAGGGCGTGAAAGAAGTGCTCGCGGCCTTATGGGATGTGGTCAAAGAAGACATCGCCCAGCGCGCCGCTGAAGAAGCCCGCGAAGAAGAAGACCACAGTACTGAAACCGCTGGTGAATGGTCACCGATCTAGGGAGCAAAAGCCGTCATGACATCCAGCTTGCTCACTGACCAATTCAATTCAGCCAACCGCATCGTTATCAAAATTGGCTCGGCGCTATTGGTGGAAAATGGTGACCTGCGCCTTGATTGGCTCACCGCTTTGTGCGCTGACATTGCGGCACTCGTCGAAAACGGCAAACAAGTGGCGCTTGTTTCCTCTGGTGCGGTGGCGCTTGGCCTGAAGGGCCTCGGTTTTGAAACCCGAAGCAATAAGCTCGAGGATGCGCAAGCGGCGGCAGCTGTCGGTCAAATCAAACTGGCACAAGCCTACCAGTCTGGTTTTGCCGCTCTCGACCTGACCATCGCGCAAATTCTTTTGACACTTGACGACATGGAGCATCGCCCACGGTACCTAAACGCCCGAAATACGGTCGAAACATTGCTGGAAAAAGGGATCATCCCTGTTTTCAATGAAAACGACAGCGTGGCCACCAGCGAAATACGCTTTGGTGACAATGATCGGCTGGCCGCTCGTGTCGCGCAAATGATGGGGGCCGATCTGCTGGTGCTCTTGAGCGATATTGACGGGCTTTACACAACTGATCCGCAGCGCAATGATGACGCTGAGTTTATTGATCATGTGACTGAGATCACACCGCAGATTGAAGCAATGGCGGGCCCTCCTGCAGAAGTAACCGTGGGCACAGGCGGGATGGTTACAAAACTGATGGCCGCGAAAATCGCCGTGTCAGGTGGATGCTCGATGCTGATTATGGATGGCCGGGCGCCCTCGCCCATCAAACGACTGGAAGCCGGTGAACGAGGTACTTTGTTCACTGCCAAGTCTGACCCGCTCACGCTGCGCAAGCAGTGGATTCAGGGCATGATGGCACCAAAGGGATTTTTGCACATTGATGCAGGCGCCGTCGCGGCGCTTAAAAAGGGCGCAAGTCTGCTGCCGGCAGGAATTGTTTCAGTAGAGGGCAGCTTTGGGCGTGGTGATCTGGTTGCCTGTATGGGGCCGGACGGTCATTTGGTCGCTCAAGGCATCGTCGCCTATGACGCAAACGACGCTGATCGAATTGCAGGTGTAAAATCTGCGGATCTGATCCATATTCTAGGATATGTCGGTCGTGCTAATCTGATCCACCGCAATGACCTTGTGCTGTTATAGCGAGTAAGAGTGGTCCTATGTTTGACGAAAAAAATATTGAATCCATGATGGATGACCTGGGAGTGCGGGCGCGCAATGCTGCCTCAACGCTCGGTCTCGCCTCCACTGATGCCAAAAACACGGCGCTTGTTGAAGCAGCCAAAGCGCTTCGCTTGCGGCGCGAGGAAATATTAGCGGCCAACAAAAAGGATGTTGCCTTCGGTCAAGACAAAGGCCTTTCAGCGGCCATGATTGATCGTCTGCTGCTTGATGATGATCGTATTGACGGCATCGCAGCTGGCTTGGAAGCCATTGCAGACCTCGATGATCCGGTTGGAGACGAGCTGGCGCGCTGGAACCGTCCAAATGGCCTCGATATCGCGCGTGTCCGGGTCCCACTTGGTGTGATCGGCGTTATTTACGAAAGCCGTCCAAACGTAACCGCTGACGCCGGCGCTTTGTGCTTGAAAGCTGGCAATGCCGTTATCCTGCGTGGCGGCAGTGAGAGCTTTCACTCCAGCAGCGCGATCCATCAGTGCCTGATTGAGGGTTTGAAGGTCGCAGGACTGCCCGAAGACGCCATCCAGCTCGTGCCAACCCGCGACAGGGCCGCAGTCGGCAAGATGCTCACCATGTCAGGCGTCATCGACATCATCGTACCCCGCGGCGGTCGCTCCCTTGTGGAGCGCGTACAAACAGAGAGCCGTGTGCCTGTATTTGCCCACCTTGAAGGCATTTGCCATGTGTTCCTGCATGAGATGGCGGACCCGCAAAAAGCGCTGGATATCGTCGTGAACGCCAAGATGCGCCGCACAGGGATTTGCGGCGCCGCTGAAACCCTATTGGTTGATAGTGGTGCTATCGGGATGCTGATTGCGATTTTGGACGCCTTGGTTGACGCGAGATGCGAAGTTCGCGGCGACAGCGCCGTTCAGGCAATGAATAGCAATGTCATCGCGGCAACAGAGGCGGATTGGACCACCGAGTATCTGGATGCAGTTTTATCCATCAAAATCGTTGATGGTCTCGAAGGTGCCCTTGACCATATCGCCAACTATTCTTCAAACCACACAGATTGCATCGTCACGGAGGATGCCGGAGCAGCCGAAGAATTCCTAACAAAAGTCGACAGCGCCATCGTGATGCATAATGCCTCCACGCAGTTCGCGGATGGCGGCGAGTTCGGCATGGGCGCAGAAATTGGCATTGCAACTGGCCGCATCCATGCCCGCGGCCCCGTCGGCCTTGAGCAGCTCACAAGCTTCAAATATCAGGTCCGTGGCACCGGGCAAACCCGGCCCTAGGCAGGCATGAAATCGCGCAAACAGCCATTTTCCTTGATCCGCCATGCAAACGCGTGGCGCGGCAGGCGCGTAGGCCTTTATGGCGGCAGCTTCAACCCGGCGCACGAAGGCCATATCCATGTGGCGTCAGAAGCCTTAAAGCGGCTGGACCTGGACGCGATTTGGTTGATGGTCAGTCCGGGAAATCCACTGAAGAGTCAGTCCGACATGGCCAAGCGCAAACGGCGCAAAAAAAGCCTCGAATCGCTTGTTGGCAACCGACCGGGCATGGTGGTCACGGATATCGAGAAGAAACTGGGCACACGCTATAGCGCGGACACAGTCCGCGCTCTAAAAAGTGGCATGCCAAAAACCGACTTCATTTGGGTGATGGGAGCAGACAATCTTGACAGTTTCCACCTGTGGAAAGAATGGCAAATGATCGCCCAAACACTACCCATTGCGGTTTTTGACCGTCCGGGGTATTCTGTCAGCGGCTTAAACAGCAGGTTTGCTCGGCAATTCGCCAACTTTCGCGTTTCACCGAACGGACTTATGAAAGCCAGTGCACCGGCTTGGACCTTTGTGCAAATACCAAGACACAGCGGTTCGGCCACAAGTATCCGTCTCCATAAAGGCAATAAATGGTGGCGATAGATGAAAGGAAACCTACTTGCACGCATCATCGGAGACGCATAGCGTCACTGATCCTGTCCCGGCAATGAGCGCCGAGGATCTTTTGAAATCCGTCATTGCATCCTTGGATGACAATAAGGCGGAAGATATCACTTCCATCGATTTAGCAGGCAAAACCGGCATTGCAGACTTTATGGTCATTGCAAGCGGTCGTTCGCAGCGTCAGGTTGCAGCGCTGACTGACTATGTCGTCAAGGGCCTGAAGGCACTTGGCCACAAGGACATGATCGTTCAGGGCCTTGAGCAAGCTGATTGGGTATTGATCGATGTGGGTGATGTGATTGTTCACATTTTCCGTCCAGAAGTGAGAAGCTTCTATAATCTGGACAAAATGTGGGCGACCGACATTGAAGAAAACGCCGACGACAACGAAGGCGAAGAGCGCGTACTGAATTAGGTTTCTGCAGCCATTCCTGATGGCTGCATGGGGAACTCAATTCTGTTTAACCGGGCGTAAGCTTCGGAGAAGGTTCCTTGCACATTTCAATCATAGCGGTTGGGCGCATGCAGCGCGGTCCAGAACAGACGCTGATGGATGATTATCTGCGCCGCCTGCCCTGGAAAACGTCCGTCACAGAAATCGATATCAAAAAGCAAGCTGCAAACGCGGAAGAGCGCAAAGCACGCGAGGCAGAGCGACTGCTCGCCGCAGTGCCAGACGGCGCAGCACTCGTGCTACTGGACGAACGTGGCAAAGCCCTGACATCTCGCAATCTCGCCGGCAAGGTCGATGACTGGCAGTCCACTGGCTATAGCCATATTGCTTTTATGATCGGCGGCGCGGACGGTCTGCACAGCTCCGTACTTGCGCGCGCCGACCTTAAACTGGCACTGGGTGCGCTTACCTGGCCGCATATGATGGTCCGGGCAATGATTTCCGAACAAATTTACCGCGCCTGGTCGATTAATGCTGGGCATCCGTATCATCGCGACTAAACTGTCGGCCTGTTTGTAAGTCAGGACTTAGACCCATGAGCCAAAATACTGCTTCCGTTCAAAAGCCCGTTGTTCTTTGCATCCTTGATGGGTGGGGATACCGCGAAGAATTAGCGGACAATGCCATCAAGCAGGCAAACACACCGACCTATGATCGCCTTTGGAACCAGTGCCCTCGGGCCTGGCTCAAAACCAGCGGCCTGGCGGTGGGGCTCCCTGACGGGCAAATGGGCAATTCCGAAGTTGGACACATGAATTTGGGAGGGGGCCGCGTCGTGTTGCAGGACCTGCCCCGCGTTGACGATGCGATCGAAACTGGCTCACTTGCCGAGAACCCTGAGCTGGTTTCTTTCATAGAAAAACTTAAAGCAAGCGGCGGTGCCGCCCACCTGATGGGCCTTCTGTCACCGGGCGGCGTGCACAGCCATCAGGATCATATGGCCGCACTGGCAAACATGCTTGCAGCCGAAGGCATCGCGGTGCATGTCCACGCTTTCCTTGATGGCCGGGATACACCGCCGCAGTCCGCGCTCGAATTTATCGAAAAATTCGAAGCGGACCTGAATACGCCTGAGCTCGCCAAAATTGCGACGGTTACCGGGCGCTATTATGCGATGGACCGGGACAAACGCTGGGACCGGGTGGAACGTGCATATGCTGCCCTGACCACCGCAGCCGCGGAGCAGTCAGCAAGCAACGCGACTGATGCCGTTGAGCAAGCCTATGCGCGCAGCGAAAATGATGAATTCACTGCCGCAACCATTATTGGCGACTATGCCGGCATAGCAGAAGGCGACGGCCTGCTGATGGCAAATTTCCGCGCCGACCGGGCACGGGAAATTTTGACAGCGCTTTTGGACCCGGCATTTGACGGTTTTGAGCGGGTTATGGTGCCGCAGTTTGCTGCTGCCCTCGGCATGGTAGAATATTCAACGGCCCTGAGTGAATTCCACCCCATCCTGTTTCCGCCACTGGAAATTAAAAATAGCCTCGGCGAAGTGTTGGCCGACAACACCGTGCCCCAACTTCGTATCGCAGAAACCGAAAAGTACGCGCATGTAACTTTCTTCTTCAACGGGGGCATTGAGCCGGTGTTTGAAGGCGAAGATCGAATTTTGGTGCCCTCGCCAGATGTAGCGACCTACGACTTAAAACCCGAGATGTCGGCCCCTGAAGTGACCGACAAGCTTGTGGAGGCTATCAAAAGCGGCAAGTACGGCGCCATCATCGTCAATTTCGCAAACCCTGACATGGTGGGCCACACTGGCGTCATGAGCGCTGCCATCAAGGCCGTCGAAACCATAGACGCCTGCCTCGCGCGCCTCGAAGACGCAGTCAACGCCGCCGGTGCAGCCATGCTGGTTACTGCCGACCACGGCAATGTGGAAATGATGATGGATCACGACAGCGGCCAGCCCCACACAGCCCATACGTCTTTTGATGTGCCGGTGATAATGGTGAACCACGACATGGTCCTTGAAGATGGCAGCCTGTCCGACATGGCGCCGTCTATGCTGCATATTATGGGACTGAGGCAGCCGGTTGAAATGACGGGCCGGAACCTGGTGACCGATGTGCCGTTCCAGATTGAGGAACAGCAAACTGCTTAAGACCCTTTCAGCTCTCGTTATTCTTCTATTGGGCACCGGCTTAGGGTCTGCGCTGGCATCGGCTCAAGAGTCGCCCGATGACGCAAAAGAGAAACTTGAAGAAATCGAAGCCGAAATTGAAGCCGGTCGGCGCCAGCAAGGCATTCTCGAGCGCCAAAGTCAGCGCGCACGCCGGCAAGCCGATGCCTTGTCTGCAGACCTGATCGAAAGCGCACGCGCGATCCAATTGGCGGAAGGCAATGTTTCACGGCTGGAAACACGTATCCAAGACCTGGAAACTGAAACGGCATCCAAACGGGATGCTTTGCTGTCCAATAATGAGAATATCGTGGAACTGATTGCCGCCATCGAACGTCTTTCCAAAAGGCCTGCGGTACTGACACTTTTGAAGCCAGACGACGCGCTAACAACGGCCCGGTCAACCGGCCTCATGGCGTCGCTTGTGCCTCTCATCGACGAACGCGCCGGGGCGTTGCGAACTGACCTGGAAATTTTGGCCAAAATTCAAACGGACCTGTCCAACGAGCGCTTCAACCTGAAGAACGAATTACAGGGCTTAACCAATAATCAAGATAGATTGGCTATTTTGCTTGATGAACGGAAAGCGGAGGCGGGGCAAGCCAACCAGCGTGCACGCCAGTTGGAACGTGAGCTACGCGAGTTTGCTGACGAAGCGAGGTCCTTGCGGGAATTGATCGCGAAACTCGAACAGCAGGCCGCAAACCGGCGTGCCATCGCAACCAGGCGTGATAGACCGGATGCTGTGGAGCGACCATTTAGCAGCCTCGGGCGCGCACTCGGCGACCTCAAAGGCCAATTGCCTTATCCAGCAGTTGGCCCAATCGTGCAGCGGTTCGGCGTGCAAGACGGTGCCACAACTGCAAAGGGTATTCGCATCCGCGCACGGGACGGTGCACAGGTGATTTCGCCTTATGATGGCAGTGTCGTTTATGCGGGGCCGTTTAGAAATTATGGTCTGCTGTTGATCATCGACCATGGAGGCGGTTACCATAGTCTTCTGGCCGGTTTTGAAACACTGCAAAGCGCGGTGGGCCAGTGGGTTTTGATGGGTGAGCCCGTCGGAACCATGCCAAATGGTTCTGCCGAAGGCAGTTTGTATCTGGAGCTTCGCCGAGGGGGACAGGCGATCAACCCGCTACCCTGGTTGCAACGGCAATCAGCAGCGGCTCGGTGAACTAGAGAGTTAGAAGTAAGTGATGAAAGGTAACCACATGCGAAATCTGATGACCGGCGCAATGATGGCTTTAATGATGTCTGTGCCAAGCATGGCAGACAGCAGTTCCAAGGAGTCGGAGCTGTACAACCAGCTTGATACCTGGGCCAACATTCTTCGGCTTGTCAGTGAAAACTATGTGGATGAAGTTGACGAAAAGGAACTCGTCGAAGCTGCTATTCAGGGCATGCTTCGCTCATTAGACCCACACTCCACGTACCTAAACCCTGATGTATATCAACAGGTTAGGGTGCAGATGGAGGGTGAGTACGGCGGCCTCGGCATCGAAGTGCAGATGGAAAATGGCATCGTCAAAGTAGTATCACCGATTGATGAAACACCTGCTGCCAACGCCGGCATCCAGGGCGGTGACTTGATTACGCACATTGATGGCAATGCTGTTATGGGCAAAACGCTGACGGAAGCCGTTAAGGAAATGCGCGGCCCAGTGGGGTCTGACATCACCATAACGGTCGTGCGTGAAGACACAGCTGAGCCATTTGAAGTTGAAATTACTCGTGAGAAAATTCTGGTCCGCTCGGTGCGCCACCGGGTGGAAGACGAAACCATCGGATACATCCGCGTCACCACTTTCAATATGCAGTCTGGCGCCGGTGTTGAAGACGCCATTGAAAGTATCGTTGAAGAACTGGGCGACAATCTTGACGGGGTGATACTGGACCTTCGGAACAACCCAGGCGGGCTGCTCGATGAGGCGATTCGCATTTCGGACGCATTTTTGGACAAAGGTGAGATCGTTTCGACCCGTGGACGCATTCAAAATAATAACAGTCGCTGGTATGCAACCAGCGGTGACATGTTAGACGGTGTACCGGTTGTTGTATTGACGAATGCCTACTCTGCATCAGCGTCGGAAATCGTTGCGGGCGCACTACAGGACCATCGCCGCGCCATCATTCTAGGCGATCGCACCTTTGGTAAAGGCACAGTACAAAGTGAAATCCGACTGGGCCGCACCGGTAACCAGGCCGTTCGCCTGACCACAGCACGCTATTTTACACCGAGTGGCAAATCCATTCAGGAACGCGGCGTTGAACCCGATATTGAGGTACTTTTCCCCAATCAGCGACGGGCCAGTGCGCGCCGCGAAGCTGATCTGCAAGGCCACATTGAAAACGATCAGATCAGTCTGGACCGTGCCGGTGAAATTGATGAGCCGGTGCTCGAAGAACTGGAATTGGAAGAGCCAGCGGACCCAGAAGCACCACAGGCCGACGTCCAGCTTCGCTATGCAATCAAGCTGTTGAAAAACATGTCGCGGTTGCCGCAGGCACAGATTGCAGAAGCGCAACAAACAAACAGTCGTTAGATTGCATTCAGCTGTTGATTGATTCTTAAGGAATTCATGCGTATTTTCCTTGAGTTAGCACACAAACTGGCTTGAGGGTTTATGCCTACAACATTCAGATCACTGGCTATCGCGTGGGCAGTTTGCCTGACTATTGTGCTCGGCGGCATCACGATCCTCGAAGCAACTTATGATCCGGAAGCCAATCAACCTGCGGAAGTCACGGAAAACCCTGTTGGCGAAGAAGTAGATTCGGGCCCAACAGCACCGCCGTTCCGGCCGATCCCTGTTCAGGCATCGGAAGATTTCCTCGAGATCAGTGATCAGGGCCCACTGCCCATTGTCAGCAGTTCTGGTGAACGGTCTTCAGAATACTATGCCGCTACGCCAATCATGGCGCCAGACGCAGCGAAGATTGCTATCATTGTAACAGATATGGGCATGCAGTCCCGTCGTACACGGCGCGCGCTGGCCGAAATGCCTGACAATACAACATTCGCTTTTTCACCGTTTGGCCAAGGCAATAGCGGCTGGGCCGAACAGGCGCGCAGAGACAACCATGAAGTCCTGCTGATGGTGCCTATGGAGCCTATAAATTACCCCCAGGACGACCCAGGCGTGCTCACGCTTCTGGTTACCAATCCACCAGATCAAAACTTACGCTGGTTGAGGGAATCGCTTTCGAAAGCGACTGGCTATGTCGGTGTACTGAGCCACAAAGGCTCTCGCTTTACAGCAGCTATTGATAGCATGCGCCCCATCATGCGCGAGCTGGCGGGACGTGGTGTTATGTATGTGGACAGTCAGGACAGCCAATATACCGTTGGCCCGGAGCTGGCTGCCAACGCTGGCATACCGTTCGCCGTAAACAGCCGCATTGGATTTTTGGATGAAGAGCCTTCAGCGGCTGTGATTTCCGAGCGGCTTGACGAACTTGAACGCATGGCAAAGCGCACAGGGTCTGCTGTTGGCATTATCCGCCCACTTCCGGTTTCCATGAATGCTGTTAGCATTTGGGCTGGTGGCCTTGAGAGCCGGGGTGCGGTTCTGGTACCGATTTCGCAGGTTGCTGGCCTGCAATCAATCGAGCCATAGGCGATGGCACTGCCGTACCGTCCCTGTGCCGGCATTTTGCTTCTTAACAGTAATGATCAGATATTTGTTGGGGAACGCCTGGACCGCCCAGGTGCATGGCAAATGCCGCAGGGCGGCATTGATGAAGGCGAGAGCCCCGAAGTTGCAGCGCTTCGTGAATTGGAAGAAGAAATTGGTGTTCGCGCTGATCAAGTGCAGTTGCTTGCACAAACGCAAGACTGGGTTCTTTATGATTTGCCTGACCATCTGAAAGGCAAGATGTGGGGCGGCAAATTCGCGGGCCAGAAACAGTTGTGGTTCAAACTGCGATTATTGGCGGACGACGAGGCCATCGATATTGAAACGTCACACCCCGAGTTTGGGCGCTGGAAATGGTCAGACCCAAGCACTGTGATTGAAGAAATCGTCGACTTTAAGCGCGACGTGTACCAGCGCGTTATTGATGAGTTGATGACATAAAAAAAGCGCCGCCTAAAGGCAGCGCTTTTTGAAATTCATTCAATCAGAAAATCAGGAAACGATCTCAGAGAGAGCTGTCATCCAGGCCAGCTCTTTTTCAGCTGCCGCACGAGCCACATCGTCCGCTGCGGCGCTTAGGCTTGCTTCAGCGTCTGCGATTTTTGCGCTCAGGTCAGCTGCATCAACATCATCAAGCTGGATCGCTTCTTCAGCCAGAATGGTCAAACCCTCTGGGCTGATCTGCGCGAGGCCGCCTTTGACAAACAAACGCTCTGCGTCGCCGCCTTCGGTTTCAAAAATCTCAACCACTCCGGGGCGGATCGTGGACATCATCGGTGCATGTTGTGGCATTGCCGCAAAATCACCGTCTGCGCCCGGTACCACAACCATGGCAGCCTGAGCGTCTTTGAGAAGACGCTCGGGAGAGACAATTTCAAAATGAAGCATATCAGCCATGGGCTACGCTTTCCTTATGCAGCTTCAGCTGCCAGTTTCTCGGCCTTAGCAACAGCCTGGTCGATGTTACCAACAAGGTAGAAGGCTGCTTCTGGCAGGTGGTCATAGTCACCGGCAACAATTGCTTTGAAGCCGCTGATTGTGTCTTCGAGAGACACGAGCTCACCTGAAATACCCGTGAAGATTTCTGCCACATGGAACGGCTGGCTGAGGAAACGCTGGATCTTACGAGCGCGCGCAACAACCAGTTTGTCATCTTCAGAAAGTTCGTCCATGCCAAGGATCGCGATGATGTCTTGCAAAGACTTGTACTTCTGCAGAACTTCCTGAACCGAACGAGCAACTTCATAGTGCTCTTCACCAAGAACGCGTGGGTCAAGGATACGAGACGTTGAATCGAGTGGATCCACCGCAGGGTAAATACCAAGCTCAGCAATCTGACGAGACAGAACCGTTGTTGCATCAAGGTGCGCGAAAGAGGTTGCTGGTGCAGGGTCAGTCAAGTCATCCGCAGGTACGTATACGGCCTGTACAGATGTAATCGAACCCTTCTTCGTGGATGTAATCCGCTCCTGCAGGGCACCCATGTCAGTTGACAGTGTTGGCTGATAACCCACGGCAGAAGGAATACGACCCAAAAGGGCTGACACTTCTGCACCCGCTTGCGTGAAGCGGAAGATGTTATCAACGAAGAACAGAACGTCCTGGCCTTCTTCATCACGGAAGTATTCCGCAAGTGTCAGACCAGTCAGGGCCACACGTGCGCGGGCTCCGGGAGGTTCGTTCATCTGACCGTAAACCAGGGCCGCTTTACTCTCGCCCTCAAGGTTGATCACTTTTGATTCGATCATCTCATGGTAAAGGTCGTTACCTTCACGTGTCCGCTCGCCAACACCCGCAAACACTGAGTAACCACCGTGACCCTTTGCAATGTTGTTGATCAGCTCCATGATCAGAACTGTTTTACCAACACCTGCACCGCCGAAGAGACCAATTTTACCGCCCTTTGCGTATGGTGCCAGAAGGTCCACAACCTTAATACCGGTAACCAGGATTTCCTGCTCGGTAGACTGATCAGCAAATGCCGGTGCTTCAGCGTGAATTGGTGCCACTTTCTTGTGACCAACTTCGCCGCGCTCGTCGATTGGCTCACCGATCACGTTCAGGATACGGCCCAGCGTTTCAGGACCAACCGGAACAGAGATCGCTGCGCCAGTGTCGGTTACTTCTGCACCGCGAACCAGACCCTCAGTCGAGTCCATCGCGATTGTGCGAACCGTGTTCTCACCAAGGTGCTGTGCAACCTCAAGAACAAGGCGTGCGCCGTTGTTGTCAGTTTCAAGGGCGTTCAGGATAGCTGGCAGGTGATCGTCGAACTGAACGTCGACAACCGCGCCAATTACCTGTGTGATGCGGCCAGTGTTGTTAGCCATGTTTTACACTCCTTCGTGTAACGTTCTTAAAGCGCTTCCGCGCCCGAAATAATTTCAATCAATTCTTTGGTGATGTTGGCCTGACGGGTCCGGTTGTACGTGATCGTCAAGCTGTCAATCATGTCGCCTGCATTGCGGGTTGCGTTGTCCATCGCGGTCATGCGCGCACCTTGCTCAGACGCTGCGTTCTCGAGAAGACCACGGTAGATCTGAACCGCTACGTTGCGCGGCAGCAAATCATCAAGGATCGCTTCTTCGCTTGGCTCGTAATCGTATACGGCGCCGCCAAGGTCATCGCCCGCATCATTCTCGTTCGCGGCTTCATCAAGGGAAGCCGGAATGAGCTGCTGCTTGGTTGTGACCTGCACGAGCGCTGACTGGAACTTGGCGTAAAAGAGTGTTGCCACATCAAATTCGCCGCGCTCGAACATCGCCAGCACTTCAGCTGCAATCGGTTGCGCATCGCCAAAGCCGATATTCTTGACGCCAGACAGGTCCTTGAGGTCAATAATCTTGTCTTCAAACTCACGGCGAAGGATCACATGACCCTTTTTACCGATGCACAAGATTTTAACCGTCTTGCCAGCGTCAACCAGCTTCAGGATATGAGCGCGTGCCGCTTTCACGATGTTGGTATTGAAACCACCGCAAAGGCCACGCTCAGATGTTGCCACGATAACGAGCTGCACGTCATCAGAACCGGTTCCCGCCAACAATGGCGAAGCACCCGGCTGATCCTTGACCGCCTGGCCAAGACCGTTCAGCACTTTTTCCATCCGCTCAGCGTAAGGACGCGCAGCCTCGGCTGCTTCCTGTGCCCGACGCAGTTTAGAAGCCGCCACCATTTTCATGGCTTTGGTAATCTTCTGCGTCGACTTAACAGAATTGATGCGGATTTTTAGGTCTTTAAGGCTTGGCATAGCTCAGCCTCTCCTCATCAACGTCTTAGCTAAACGACTTTGCGAAAGTGTCGAGGATCGACTTCAGGCTTGAAGTCGTATCGTCGGACAGTTTCTTCTCGTTGCGAATTGCTTCCAGAACATCAGCATGCTTGGCGCGAACTTCGCCGAGGAACTGCTCTTCAAAGCGCGTTACGTCAGTTGTTGCAACGCCGTCCAAATAACCGTTCACACCAGCAAAAATGGAAACAACCTGCTCTTCAACTGGCAGCGGGCTGTATTGGCCTTGCTTCAGAAGTTCAGTCAGGCGGGCACCGCGGTTTAGAAGCTGCTGTGTCGCAGCGTCAAGGTCGGAACCGAACTGCGCGAAAGCTTCCATCTCACGGTACTGTGCAAGCTCAAGCTTAATAGAGCCGGCCACCTGCTTCATTGCTTTGATCTGTGCTGCAGAACCCACACGAGATACTGACAGACCCACGTTAATCGCAGGACGGATACCCTTATAGAAGAGTTCAGTCTCGAGGAAGATCTGACCGTCGGTGATCGAAATCACGTTAGTTGGGATGTATGCAGATACGTCACCAGCCTGTGTTTCAATAACCGGCAGTGCGGTCAATGAACCACCGCCGCGCTCGTCAGACATTTTCGCTGCGCGCTCGAGAAGACGGCTGTGCAGGTAGAATACGTCACCAGGGTATGCTTCACGTCCTGGAGGGCGACGAAGCAGAAGTGACATCTGACGATAAGCAACTGCTTGCTTGGTAAGGTCATCATGTACGATCACTGCATGCATGCCGTTATCACGGAAGAACTCACCCATCGCCGTACCAGTGTATGGCGCCAGGAATTGCATTGGTGCTGGCTCAGACGCTGTTGCAGCAACAACGATTGAGTACTCAAGAGCACCATTTTCTTCGAGGGCTTTAACGATCTGAGCAACAGTTGAACGCTTCTGACCAACCGCAACATAGATGCAGAAAAGCTTGCCGCTATCATCAGCAGCCGCATCGTTTGTTGGCTTCTGGTTGATGAAAGTGTCAATCGCTACCGCTGTTTTACCAGTTTGACGGTCACCAATGATCAGCTCCCGCTGGCCACGGCCAACTGGTACCAGTGCATCAATCGCCTTCAGGCCAGATTGCATTGGCTCAGAAACTGATTGGCGTGGGATAATGCCCGGCGCTTTCACTTCAACCCGTGAGCGTGTCACGTCTTCAAGTGGGCCTTTGCCGTCGATTGGGTTGCCAAGGCCGTCTACCACGCGACCAAGCAGACCTTTACCAACAGGCACGTCCACAATGGCGCCTGTCCGCTTAACGGTGTCGCCTTCTTTAATGCCACGGTCATCACCGAAAATAACGATACCAACGTTATCGCTTTCCAGGTTCAGCGCCATGCCCTTGATGCCGCCTGGGAATTCAACCATCTCACCAGCTTGAACCTGGTCGAGGCCGTATACACGGGCGATACCGTCACCAACAGAAAGAACGGTGCCGACTTCAGAAACTTCAGCGTCCGTTCCAAAATTTGCGATCTGATCTTTAAGGATCTTAGAGATTTCCGCTGCACGGATATCCATTATTGAACCCCTTTCATAGCGATTGCGAGGTTATCGAGTTTAGTTTTCAAAGAGCTATCGATCATTCGAGAGCCCACTTTTACTTTCAGTCCGCCCAGCAGGCTTTCGTCGACGATCTCGTCGATCGCAACGTCCTGGCCCAGAGCAGACTTCAAATTCTTTTGCAGAGCTTTTGACTGTGTCGCCGTCAGCTTAGCCGCGCTGGTTACGCTCGCGTTCACTTCACCGCGCTGGTCAGCAACCAAGCGGTCAAAAGCACTCAGGATAGAGTTGAGCGATGTCAGGCGCCGATTCGCAGCGAGCACACCGAGGAATTGTCCGGTCAGCGCATTGAAGCCAGCTTTGTCTGCAATCGCAGCAACGCCTTTGGCCTGGTCTTCACTGGTAATGACGGGTGATGCCACCAAGGCGCCGAAATCGTCGCTCTCAGTCAGCATGGTGCGGAGGCTTGCAAAATCAGCCTCAACGGCTTGCAACGCATTGTTTTCATTGGCGAGGTCAAAAATTGCCAGCGCATAGCGGCCAGACAAACCAGAAACAATCGCTTTGTGCGAGGTCACGTCAGACGTCCCCTGAAATAATGACAGAACCTGTCGGCTCGAAAATGTGAGGCACCCAGAACGAGCAACTCTCACGCTCAAAATGTATGGCCGCTTTAATCCAAGGATTTCCCTCAAATTTGGCGCTAGCCAGCCAAAATGCGTGCTCCCTCTAGCATAGAGATTTGGCCCTTGCAAGCGGGCATATGAGAGATCGTCGATTCTCCGGTTTTGGGTATCAAAATTGTGAGATGTTTGTTGGCAAATAACTGGTCTTGTGCCCCTGTGTTTGGCTCGATTTCGTAAGGCTCTGTATTGCTGCAATTTGTTGACGTTGTTAGACTCAACTTCATATCTGCACCAGTTTGCGCTCAAGGGGGAACAGACCTATGCCAATTCTCAGGAAAGACGGACGCAAGATATATTTTGCCCACGTGCCCAAATGCGCCGGTTCGTCTCTCTATAACCTCCTAATGGCCGAAGGCTGGTACATGTCCAACTTTGGTCGACCGCAGGGCCCACTTGGCACAACAGGCACGGCAAAGATGATTCGCGACGAGTTCGGCATAACCGATCTGCAGAAAGAGGGCGACTATTCCCAGGTGGTGTCGAGCGTGCAGCATGTAACTGCCGACATTTGGGGCGGTTGGGGGCCTTTTGACAGCAGCTTTGCACTGGTGCGTCATCCATTAGCGCGCTTCAAGTCGGCCTATTCCTATCGATACGTCACCACAATTGGCAACAATAACGTCAAGCACACCCCGGCCACGCTTGCTGAGTTCAACAGTATTATGTTGCCATTTTTCCAAAATGACTTTCAGAAAGCGCCGCACTCCTTCGACAATCATTTTCGACCCATGCTCGACTTTTTGCTGGCTGACACAAAAGTCTATGCGCTCGAGCATGCAGGAATGGGCCAACTCTGCGCAAACCTTGGTCTCTCAGGTCCTCTGCCACATGAAAAAAAATCAAACTTCTATGTGGACCTAAGCCCAGAGCTGCTGGCTTTTGCACAAGAGCAATATGAAGATGATATCGAATGGTATGAGGACATGTTCCCTGCGGCATAAACTCGCTGCCTAGAGGAAACTGTGCGGGTCGATGTCTATCTTGAGTTTGACACCCCGCTCCGGCTTTGCCGCGCGCACCCATTCACGAACCAGCCTTTGCAAACCTGAACGCTTGGCGCTGTGCACAAGCATACGCATACGGTGCAGTCCGCGGATTCGGGCGAGTGGTGCCGGGGCTGGTCCCAAAAACTGCACACCCTCAAGCGCTGGGGCAGCAGCAGCAAGTCTGCGACCATATTCAAGAACGTCTCTGAGCTCCGGGCCTGAGAGAACCAAGGCCGCTAGTTGCCCAAAGGGTGGCATCGCATGACGCTCGCGGCTATCGCGTTCCGCTTGCATGAACGTGTCGCCGTCTCCTGACAACAGTGCCTGGACAACAGGATGCTCTGGCTCATAGGTCTGCAACAACACGCGCCCGGGCTTTTCCGCGCGCCCTGCCCGCCCGGCAACCTGCACCAGCTGCTGATACGTGCGCTCGCCAGCGCGCAAGTCGCCGCCGCGCAAGCCCAGATCCGCGTCCACCACCCCGACCAGCGTTAGATTCGGGAAATGGTAGCCCTTGGTCACAATCTGGGTGCCCACCACAATGTCCACCGCACCGGCGGCGATTTGCTCAACCATTTGCGCGGTCTGGCGCGGGTTGGTCATCGTGTCACTGGTCATCACGCTGATGCGGGCTTCCGGGAACAGGGACTTTGCTTCTTCAAAAAGCCTTTCCGCACCCGGGCCACAGGCGACGAGTGCGTCTTCCGTGTTGCACTCCGGGCACGCCTCGGGCGTCGGGCGCGTAAGGCCACATTGGTGGCACTGGAGTTCTCGCTTAAAACGATGCTCCACGAGCCATGCCGAGCAGTTGGGGCATTCAACGCGGTGCCCGCACGTTCGGCACAGGGTGAGCGGGGCATAGCCGCGCCTGTTCAGAAACAGCATGACCTGCTCACCAGCTGCCAAGGTCGCTTCCATCGCATCCTTCAGGGACGGCGCAATCCAACTGCCCGCCACGGGTGCTTCACTGCGCATATCGACAGCTTGCATGTCGGGCAGAACTGCCGCGCCAAACCGCTCACGCAGCATCAGTTTTTCATATTTGCCGTCATTTGCGTTGATCAGGGTTTCGAGGGAGGGTGTGGCGCTTGCCAGCACAATGGGGCATTCCGCAAACTTGGCACGCACCACAGCCATATCGCGGGCGTGGTAAAGCACCCCGTCCTCCTGCTTGAAGGAAGGGTCGTGTTCCTCGTCAACAGTGATGAAAGCAAGCTGTTTGAATGGCATGAACAGGGCAGAGCGCGCACCTACAACGACGCGGGCCTCGCCGCTCGCAACCGCACGCCAGGCACGGCGACGCTGTGCCATACCGATGCCCGAGTGCCAAACCACAGGTGTGACGCCAAACCGGGCCTCGAATCGACTGAGCCACTGCGCGGTCAGCGCAATTTCAGGTACCAGCACCAATACTTGCGTTCCGGGCTCTTTCAAGGCCTCTACAAGACCTTCAAAATACACCTCGGTTTTGCCGGACCCGGTGATGCCATCCAAAAGAAACGGTTTGAACCCGCCTTGCCACACCTGACCCGCGATCGCTTCAGCAGCCATGGTTTGTTCGTCAGAAAGCTCGGGCCCTTCGATATTCATATCGGGTTGGGCAAACGGCGCATCAACTGAAACTTCGACAGGTGTAAGTGCTCCCGCTTTCGCAAGACCTTGAACGACCGCAGTTGAGACACCGGCGCATTCCGACAGCACGGTTGCGGTCATGGGCGAATCTATTGACGCAGTCTCAAGCGCAGCCTGACGTGCGTCCGTCATACGCAGGCCGTCTGGCACATCCGCCTTTAAATAGTGCGTTTTGACCGGCACATCGCCCAACGCCGCTGGCACTGACAGGCACATGCGCAAAACGGCGCCTTGTGACGACAGGGTGTAAGCCGCAACCCAATCGACAAACTTCATCAGATCATCCACCATTGGCGGCAGTGCAAGAACCGACTCGATAGGTTTGAGCTTGCTGAGCGGCAGAGTCTTCCCATTCGCCTCGTCTGTTGGCCAAACCACACCCACAGCAGTTCGCCCTGACAGCGGAACGCGCACGAGCGTGCCAGGCGCGGGCACTGGCATGTCTTCCGGCAAGCGGTAATCAAGCGGCCCCTTAAGCGGCAACGGCAAAAGAACAGACAGGCGCAAATGCTCTTGCGACGGCTCTCCTAAATCCATTGCCTGCTGGTTCATCCTGAACGACCTTTTCCTCGGTTCGTTCACGACCATAAGAAAGCCGCCGCGCCATCGCAATCACCCATTAAACTTGAATTCAACGCGAATCTTGGTTAAGCGCAGGCAAGCAACGTGCGCAGCCGCACCATCGCATTCTTACATTGCCCAGGAGGCCACCATGAAATTCTTCCTCGACACCGCCAACATTGATGAAATTCGCGAAGCAAACGCAACCGGTCTTTTGGACGGCGTTACTACAAACCCGTCGCTCATCAAAAAAGCGAACCGCGACTTTTTCGAAGTGATTGCGGAAATTGCCAAGGAAGTAGATGGGCCTGTTTCTGCTGAAACCACAGCACATGACCATGAAACCATGCTGAAAGAGGGTCTTAAGTGCGCAAAAATCGCTGACAATATTGCGGTGAAGGTACCATTGACCATCGACGGCCTCAAAACATGTAAGGCCCTGCGGTCTGAGGGCATCATGGTGAATGTAACACTGTGTTTCTCGGCCAATCAGGCGCTTTTGGCGGCAAAAGCTGGTGCAACATTCATTTCACCGTTCGTCGGTCGCCATGACGACGTTGGTTTTGACGGCATGGAGCTGATCGAAGACATCCGCACCATCTATGACAATTATGACTTCGACACTGAAATTCTGGTCGCATCTGTGCGCCACCCGGTTCATGTGCTCGAAAGTGCGCGCATCGGTGCTGACGTTGCCACTTTCCCATGGGCTGTGATGCAAAAGCTCTTTAACCATCCACTGACGGTTAATGGCCTCGCAGGCTTTGACAAAGACTGGGCGGCAACCGGCTTCTCAATTCTTTAACCCGAAAAACAGGTTGAGCTTTGGAAAATAACAAAACGCCCACCCGGTTCCCCTGGAGGCGGGTGACGTTATTGTGTGTTTCAACTGTCAGTATTCTTTTTCTGTTTTTGGGACTGGTTAGTCCATTGGTCTGGGCTGATGCTGAAACATTCTTCTCAAAGCAGTTCTGGATCAATTATGGTCCTATGTTGATCAAATTTTCTGCAATGGGCATACCCTTTGTGTCTGGACTGATAGTCTTGCAGTCTTGGTGGGTATGGAAAAAAGAAAACCATGAGTGACGCTTTTCATTCGTTGCAAGAAAACACTCATTGGCCTGACACCAAAGACGTGCAAGCGTGGGACTATACCCTTGGCGGACGCGGGCGGGAACTTGTCGACAACGTCATCTATGAGGTAAACGCGGGTCTTCTCCTTGAGATTGGTTGCTTCCTGTGCGCCTCCACGCGCCGCTGGCTGACCAAGCACCCAAAACTAAAAGTCATCGGCGTGGATCCGTGGGATGATGATCTTATTCGCCAGGTTGGCCGCTATATCGGCCGTCCGAACTTGACGCGCAAATACCCTGAGCGCGCCACACAGATGAAAATGCTGGCGGACATCACTAACAACAAACCTTTCCCCACCGCCATGGCCAATGTGGTTGAGTTTAGAGACCGCTTCATTCCATTTCGCGGCTGGTCACCTGATGCGCTTAGGGCGATTAAAGACGCAGGTATTGAGCCAGACGTAATTTACATCGACTGTGACAAAAAGCCGGACGAACTTGAGGTCAGCCACGAACTTTGGCCGAACGCCCGCATTACAGGTGATGACTGGCACTGGAGCCGCACCAAAGGCTACCCCATGCGTCAGGTGGTTTATGCCTTCGCGGAAAAGCATGGTTTCAGCGTTGAAGCCGAGGGTGCCACCTGGGTACTTCACCCCTAGACAAACGCACATCTGCTGATTACATAAACGCTGTCGACTTACGGAGCGTTTTTGACTTACTGCAACGAGACCCGCTGAAGCCTGCCCCTCAACCAAGTTGAGCTGGCAGGTCAATAGAACCCCTCCTCCACACGCGTGGCCGGAGCAGCAATTCTATTGTGCGGAGCGAACTCCCCGTGAATATTTCAAAATCAGAACAACGTGCGCTGCATGCCTTGGCGCAGGGCGGACGCATATTAATTGAACGCGACGAGCGCCGGAAAATCAACAAAGCAAGCTGCGTGAACCGGGAAGGTTGGTATTTGTCCGGCTTTTCAATTGAGCTTTTTAAACGGCTTAAGCGCAGGCGCTTTATTGCAAGCCGCGGGGGTGGTCCTTACCGGATCACCTTGCATGGACTGGTGAGCGTGAGAGCCCAGCTTGATAACCGCTAATAAAAAGACAGGAGGTGTGATACCTCCTGTCCTACTGGTTATGCCGATGGTGCTAGTGGCCTAACACGATCTGAACCGATGCGGTCTGATCTATCGCGTTACCCAGGCCGATGAGTTTCTCAAGAATCAGCTGGATATTGTTTCGAACAGCCCCTTCGTTCGCAAGCTGAAGGCGTTTTGAACCCAATAGAGAGTCGCCAAATGCTGCCGTATATTCGGAATGAAAAACTTCGTCGAACAAGACCGAGCCGTCTGTCGTATCGGTCAAACGATACTTTACATCAGCCTTCACCGTCATGTTCAGTCCAATAAAGGGTTGATTTAGCTCTACCAGCTCCACATCCAGCCGATAGCGCGCGTCGTTTTCCGCAAGCATAGTGTGCAGCGCGAGTGTTTGCTCGAGCGCATCCTTGAACGATTCGTTTGAGATTTGCGATGTCCACAAAGCGTTGGTTTCTTTGCCGCCGTCAACACCGCCAACCTGGACAGCTTCCCTGACCGGGTGTCCTTCCTCAATATTTTTTTCCGGACTGAATGGAACAACCATTGAGCCTGTGCGTGCGCCTGAAGCACAGGCTGACAAAAGTAAAACTAGAGATGCTACAAGAATATTGCGCACTTTATCCCCCAATATATTGTTAAAAAAACACTTCATATCGGAAATGGTTGATATATAAAAGCTTTCAATTGATCTGGGGGACGCCAAAAGTGAATTTTCGAGTAGCCGTTTTAGCATCTGCATTTTTTCTGTCGGCATGCGGCGGACGTGCATCAGAAATTGTCAGTATTGAACGCGAATCCGACACTTTGTTGAGCTGCGAACATTTAGCGGCGGAGTATCGGGTCAACGCCAGCAGAATTCCTGAACTGCAAACCGAACGATCCAATCAAAATGGCAACAATGTCGGCCTTCTTTTGGTCGCACCGCTATTTTTGGATTTCTCCGATACGGAAAAAAAGGAAATTGAGGCGCTGAAGCAGCGCAATAATCGCCTACTTGGGTTGATGCAGCAAAAATCCTGCGAGGCGCTTCATTCCGACGTACCAGACTTTGACAATATTGAGAGCGACGCTACTCAATAGATTGAGGTACCACGGACCAAAAGACTTTGGCCGATCAATCAATCCTGGCGTTTCACCCAATTGACGTGGCCCATTTTGCGGCCAGGCCGCGGGTCATGCTTACCGTAATGATGAACGCTGGCTGTTGGGTCCGCGAAGTAACCGTCAAGGTCCAGAATGTCTTCACCGAGTAGGTTCTTCATGCGCACGGTGCCAAGCGCGCCCGTATTGCCAAGCGGCAGATCACAAATAGCGCGAATATGTTGCTCAAACTGGCTGGTGACTGCACCGTCCATTGTCCAGTGGCCCGAGTTATGAACCCTGGGTGCGATCTCATTGACGATGATCTGGCTGGTGCTATCGATCACGAACATTTCAACGCCCACAACCCCAACATAATCAAGCGCGTTGGCAACCTTGGTTGCCATAACTTTGGCCTTTGCTTCGACGCGGTCGCTTACCGTTGCCGGCACATCGGTCGTATCCAGAATATGGTTGGTGTGAACATTTTCCCCGACAGGAAACGCCGCCACGTCACCGGAAGCACTGCGCGCCACAATCACGCTGATTTCGCGATCAAAGGGCACAAACCCTTCAAGGATCGCCGGCGTGTTATTGGTCACATCTAAAACCACCTCGAGGTCTTTTTGTGTCTTGATCAGCTTCTGGCCTTTACCGTCATAGCCAAAGCGTCGTGTTTTTGCGACAGATGGCCGTCCAATTTTTTTGAAGGCTGCTTGCAGGTCTTCAGCTGTATGGAAGGCTTCATAAGGGGCTGTTTCAACGCCCGCTTCATTGAGAAACTGCTTTTCCACCAACCTGTCCTGCGACACCGCAAGTGCCTTGGCCCCGGGCCGCAAGAGCGTGTTGGCTGCTACCACTGCCGCCGTCTGACTTGGCACATTTTCGAATTCGTATGTTGCCACGTCTACTGACTGGGCAAATTCAGTGAGCGCCACTTCGTTTTCGTAGGCGGCAACTGTTTTCTGGTCAGCGACTTGAAAAGCCGGACTGTTTTCTTCCGGGCAATAAATGTGACACTTGTAACCAAGCTGAGCCGCCGCAAGCGCCAACATGCGCCCCAATTGTCCGCCACCCATAATGCCGATGGTTCCACCTGGATTGATGCGCGTCATGTCTGCCTCTGCAATTAGTCGTCTGTGGGAATATCGCCAACGCTCTCGGTTTGCGCTGACCTCCAAGCGTCAAGCCGCCCTGCCAATTCGTCGTCCATAAGCGCCAGGACTGCCGCTGACAAAAGACCTGCATTCTTTGCACCCGCTTTACCGATAGCGAGCGTACCAACTGGAACACCACCTGGCATTTGAACAATGGAAAGAAGGCTGTCTTGACCAGACAAAGCAGCAGATTGAACTGGGACGCCAAATACTGGAAGCGGAGTCATCGCTGCCGCCATGCCTGGCAAATGAGCGGCACCACCGGCACCGGCAATAATGCACTTCAGGCCGCGGTCCCGGGCCGATTTGGCATAGTCGTACAAACGGTCTGGGGTTCGATGGGCAGAGACAATGCGCTTCTCGTAAGCAACGCCCAAGGCATCCAAAACATCTGCAGCATGTTTCATGGTGGGCCAGTCAGACTGGCTGCCCATAATAATGCCAACTTGCGGTGCGGTTTCCGTCAATGGCTTAATCCTGATTGCTGGCCCAATCGCCCGGCACCCTGCCGGAAGTGCGCGCATTATAGGCAGCGGGCCTTCGAATGCAAGACGCCCGGGTCCGCACACACGCAAGATTATTCAAAAAAATTGAATAGCTTGCGGGAAACAGTTCGTTAATATGGTGTGTGCTAAACGGGGGTTGGCACAAAAACGGGATTTGGAATGAAAGTTACCAGCACACCTGGCGTTGTTAGAACGGCACCGGCGCGCCCTGCAGGGCGAACCGAACGCACGAGCTCGGCAACCGAAACAGGCACGGTCCGCCGTATTGAGGATACGGTGCAAGTGCTTGGCATCCCGCCTGAGGAAATGACGGAGCGTGTTCAGCACGCGATCCTGTCGCTGATGCAGGAAGTTGATAACCTTCGTCAGGAACTCGACCGTACCAACCGTCGTCTTCGAGAAATGGAAGATGTCGCTGATACTGATGCACTATTGCCCATCCCTAACAGACGTGCCTTTGTGCGCGAACTGAGCCGAATGATCTCATTTGCCGAGCGCTACGGCACACCCTCAACGCTAATGTTCATCGATCTGAATGACATGAAAATGATCAATGATAAGTTTGGCCACGAATCTGGTGACAAAGCCCTGTTTCACGTCGCACGACTTCTTGTCGACAATGTACGGACAACTGACGTCATCGCACGATTGGGCGGCGACGAGTTTGGGGTTATTCTTGCGCAAGCGGATGAATCAGTTGGCGCGGAAAAATCCAAAGCTCTCGCAGACATCATCACCAACAATCCACTGAATATTGACGGCGAGCAAATCAACATGAGCCTGGCGTTTGGAACCTATACCTTCCGTTCCGGCGACAAGCCCGATGACGCACTCGATAAAGCGGATAAGGCGATGTATGAAAACAAGCGAGACATGAAAGGCGACAACGTTCGCTAACTGTTTCCGCCTAGGCAATAATGTCGGGCAATAGCATTCCCTCGAGCTTCGATATCTCGTCCTTCAGCACAAGCTTGCGCTTTTTTAGGCGTTGAACCTGCAGTAAATCAAACACACCGGACGACTGAATTGCCTCGATAGCCGCGTCCAGGTCTCTGTGTTCTTCTTTAATGGTGGCAAGGCGCGCTCTGATGGCTGCTTCTTCCACGGTTCACCTTTTGCAGAAATTTCGTTGGATGCTATGATCTTAACATGTTGTTGACTGCGCGAGAAGACCCGCTTCCCCATGCCCAAGATCAGTGCTGAAGAGTTTTGGCAGTTTTCCATCAAGCATTACGACAATGATGCGGTGAAGAATGCCTGCTTATCGCTCCAAGATTCTGCGGGAGCCGATGTGAACCTGCTGCTGTTGGCGATATGGTTAAGAACGCTATCGATAACCATCTCCGGCGAAACGCTTGCTAATCTGTTCTCCACTTCAACGCATTGGCAAACAGAGAAGATTGTGCCCTTGCGTGAAAAGAGGTGCAGCCAACCGAGGCAGTCTGACGGCTACACGAAACTGTTGGCCTTGGAACTGGACGCAGAAAAAGGCGAGCAGAGAGCTTTGATTCAGTGCCTGAAATCAGCGGCCACTGGCAACTCAGCCAAAATCGATTTTTGGGACGCTTATACAGAACAGCTCGGAGTCTCCGACACCCATCGCGGTGCGCTTTTGGGTCCATTGGCCGACAAATAAGAAATTTACGTACGATTATTTCAAAAATACCCCTAAAGAAGACCGAACATTTTGCGAGTCTCTCTGATTTCGGATTTAACAGGCCAACTGGCTGTCGCATAGGCCCCTGCTAAGCACCGAAGGAATCAGTGAAACTTGGGCCGTAAATTCTTTCCGTGACTCGTGCGAGCCGAAATGATCAAATCAATTGATAGAAAATTTGATGAGGAGAGACGGGCATGAGCTTACAAACGCATGTTGAATCACTGAACCAAAAACATGCCGAAATTGAGGACATCATCGCAAGAGAGGAATTGCGACCGCAACCAGACGCTTTGCGGCTGATGGAACTCAAAAAACAGAAGCTCCGCCTAAAAGAGGAAATGGTCAGGTTGGCCGTCAAACATTAGCGACTAACAACTTGATCCAAAAAAAAGCGCGAGGCCCAGGCCCCGCGCTTTTTTTGTGTGCTTGAATGAAAGCCTATTCTTCAGCAACTTCTTCGGCTGGCGTTGCCTCTGCTTCTTCCACAGCAGGCGCAGCCTCCGCGGTAGCTGGCGCCTTTTCAGCCGCTTTTTCACGCCGCGCCGCCGCCAGTTGCACCGCCTCATCCAGTTCAATCTGACGACAAAGGCCAAGGCCAACAGGGTCTTGTGGCTTGATGTTCTGAATATTCCAGTGGCTCCGTTCACGGATGCTTTGAATAGTTGGCTTGGTCGTGCCAACCAGACGACTGATTTGCAGGTCAGTCAGCTCAGGGTGGTGACGCACCAGCCATGCAATCGCATCCGGTTTGTCCTGTCGTTTGGAAACTGGCGTATAACGCGGCCCCTTGGTGCGCGGCACCGCTTTAACATCGTCTTCTGTAAGCTTAAGCCGCGTATCCGGGTCTGCTTGGCAGCGGTCTAATTCTTCCTGACTGAGTTGGCCACTGGTTGTTGGGTCCTGCCCAACAATGTGGGTCCCTACCGTACCGTCTGCTATCCCTTGAACTTCAAGCTCGTGCAGCTGACAAAAATCCGCGATCTGCGTGAAGGTCAGCGCTGTATTGTCTACGAGCCATACTGCTGTTGCCATCGGCATCAATGGTTGTGTCATCACAAAATTCCTACACTCATAAAACGACCCTCCGCAGCGCCGCCTTTGCGGGCTGCCCCCATATTCGAATATCGGTTTTCCGGATAGGGGTGGAGAGGGTGATCTCCCATGGGGGTCACCCTATCAAGCGATTTAACCGCTGTCACCGCGAAAATCAGACCTCAAGAACGATTTTTCCCATATGCTGGCTGGATTCCATCAATTGATGAGCGTCCGACGCATTGGCAAGCGGCAAAACCGTGTCAATGATGGGTTTGACAGCCCCGGATTCCAACAAGGGCCATACCTGTTCATGCAACGAAGCAGCAATGGCTCCCTTGAACGCATTGTCCCGGGGTCTGAGGGTACTACCGGTTAATACAAGCCGTTTCAACATGACCGGCATCATATTCACCTCAACCGCCGGACCTTTCAAAAAGGCGATGGACACATGCCGCCCGTCTGGCGCCAGAATATTGATGTTCTTTTGCAAATAATCCCCGCCAACCATATCCAGCACCACATTGACCCCAGCACCATCGGTGAAATCAGAAATTGCCTGCTCAAAATCGGTTTCGCGGTAGTTGATGGCAAGATCAGCCCCGAGGGATTTGCAGAACTCAGCTTTGTCAGCGCTACCTGCGGTCGTTATCACCGTTGCACCAAAGGCTTTGGCGAGCTGAATTGAAGTGGAGCCAATACCGGACGAGCCACCGTGAACCAAAAATGTCTCACCTTCGGACAAACCCGCCCGGTCAAACACATTGGACCACACAGTGAAGTATGTCTCCGGCAGCGCAGCAGCTTCAATGAAAGACAAGCCTTCCGGCATTGGCACGCATGTCGCAGCCGGGGCAGTACAAAGCTCAGCATACCCGCCTCCTGGAACGAGCGCGCACACTTTATCTCCGAGAGTAACTGACGTCACACCCTCGCCAACGGCAGCCACCACACCTGCAACTTCAAGGCCTGGAATGTCAGAGGCACCCGGTGGCGGCGGATACAAGCCCAATCGCTGAACAACATCGGGGCGGTTTACACCTGCTGCTTTGACCTCGATCAAAACTTCACCCGACCCGGCAATGGGCTCAGGGCGGTCCGTTTGAACAAGAACTTCCGGTCCACCAGGTTTGGTAATTTCAACAGCTTTCATATCGGCCCTTCCATTGCTAAGTTGTGGAAGTATGGCAGACACATTTAGGGGAGGCCAGCATGGATCTGGACGATTTACCGAGGAAGAAAACCGGGCCGCTCACCGACCTGGAAAAAGAGGACCTGTCGACAATTTCAGCTGATGAATTGCAGGAGCGTGTAGAGCGCCTGGAAGCCGAAATCGGACGCACAAAGCAAGAAATCACATCGAAGCAAGCAAGCCGGGCGGCCGCCGATGCATTTTTCAAATCGTGAGGTGCTTAAATGAAAAGGTGGAGGCAAGCCACACAGGACACACGTCGGGCGTTGCCTCCACAAGGTATACGACAGCGAGGGTCGTCAGGGAGAAATCAATAAACTGATGTTGCGAGCGGCCGTTTTGGGCTCAGCCGCCCGCAGACATGATCGTGGGTTAGGCTGCGTCAGATTCGATCGTTTTGATCTTCGCATCGCCAGAGCGAATCGCAATATTGCGAGGCTTTTTATGCTCAGGGATTACACGGCGCAGTTCAACTTGCAGCAGTCCATTTTCAAAGCTGGCATCACCAACCTGAATGGTGTCCGCCAGCTCAAAGCGACGTTCAAATGCGCGCTTGGCGATCCCGCGATGCAGGAACTTCCGCTCAGCATCGTCCTCACCAGCTTTACCGGCAAGAATGAGCGTGCCTTCCTGAACTGTGATGGTCAGCTCTTCCGGTGAAAAGCCGGCCACCGCCATGGTCACGCGGTAATCGTCTTCTGAAACTTTTTCAATATTGTAGGGTGGATACGCAGACGCGCCGTCGCTGGTAAGCGCCGAGTCGAGCAAGCGGTTAAGATGATCAAAACCGACAGAACTGCGCATCAAAGGGGAAAGGTCAAAGGTTCGCATAGCAAGTCCTCCATTAGAAGCAACTAGATTGTAGGGCCCACCACCATGGTCAGGCCGTTAAATTCACCAGCCCCGCCTGATGCGGCGACCGGTTAAATTCTATGTGGGCATAGCCGATAATTGTTGCAAGAGGCAGCACGCAAAAAAGGCGCCCCACATGGGACGCCTTTTTGAAAACTCTAATGATTTAAGAAGCTTACTTCTTCAGCTTCAAACCACCAAAACGCTTGTTGAAGCGTGCAACGCGACCACCCTCGGTGATCTGGCGCGCACCACCAGTCCAAGCTGGGTGTGACTTAGGGTCAATCTCAAGGTTCAGCGTGTCACCTTCCGAGCCCCAAGTTGAACGGGTCTCAAAAGTTGTCCCGTCTGTCATAACCACTTTAATAGTGTGGTAATCGGGATGAATGTCTTGTTTCATTGGTCAAATCTCCAAAAACGAGGCGTCCGTATAGGGGATCATTCGTCTTAATGCAAGGCTGTTTCGTGGTTTTTTTGCCCAAACCTGCAACTTGTGACCAATTTAACGCTTAACTGCCTTTAGTGGGGTTTGAAGCGTTGGCATTTATGCTTACCGCGCTTATATGTCAGATCGGTTAAGTGAGGAATAATCATTCATGAGCGATAATGGCATCCGCCAAGAGCACGAGCCACCCAAAGGCAAGCTCAAAAACCTTAGGACATTGTGGGGATTCGTCAGGCCCTACAAGTTCCAATTGGTAATGGCAGCATTCTTTTTGCTGGTGGCTGCCGGTACGTCATTGGCTATACCGCGTGCGATGGGCGATATCGTTGATAAAGAGTTCAACGCTGAAAGCGCTTCACTGGTTAACGATTATTTCCTGATCCTTGTCGCGATCGTGGTTGTTATGGCGGTTGCAACAGCCTTCAGATTCTATTTCGTGACCTGGCTCGGCGAACGTGTGGTTGCGGACATTCGCAAAGCAGTTTACGAGCGCCTTATCACCCTCTCCCCCGAGTTTTTTGAAGAAAACCGACCAGGGGAGATTGTCTCGCGGCTAACAGCGGACACAACGTTAGTGCAGTCCATTGTTGGCTCCAGCGTGTCCGTGTGGATCAGGAACCTACTCATCGCCGTCGCCGGAACTGTGCTTTTGTTCATTCAGTCGCCGAAACTGATGGGCTACATCGCGGTCGTGATCCCCGTGCTACTGGTAATTATCGTTATGGTGGGGCGCAAAGTGCGAACGCTGTCTCGCACGAGCCAGGACAAAGTGGCCGATGTTGGCGCCAGGGCGAACGAATCGCTCACCGCTCTCAATATCGTGCAGGCCTTTACTCAGGAGCAATCTGAAGCCAAACGGTTTGGCTCCCATGTGGATGATGCATTCCTCGCTGCAAAACGCCGCATCCAGGTTCGCGCCGCACTCACTTTCACCATGATCTTTATGATATTTGGCGCCATTGCTTTAGTTTTGTATCAGGGCGCACAGGATGTGATTGCTGGCTCTATGTCCGGCGGCGATATGGTTGAATTCATCATGCTCGCTGTCTTTGTCGCAGCCGCGTTTGGTGCCTTATCTGAAGTTTATAGCGAGCTTCAGCGGGCCGCCGGGGCAGCTGGGCGGCTGGCAGAACTTTTGGTCGCGGAAGCACTGATTAAGGCACCAGCATCCCCTGTTGCAGTGCCAGACCGAGTGAGCGGTGAAATACGTTTCGACAACGTAACTTTTCATTATCCGAGCAAAAAAGACGCTGCTGCGCTTGATAACTTCAATCTTACCATCAAACCGGGGGAAACTTTGGCTCTGGTCGGGCCATCCGGTGCAGGCAAGTCAACTGTGTTGCAAATGCTGCTCAGGTTCTATGATCCACAACAGGGATCTGTCACGATCGATGGTATCGATATCTCCAAAACTGAGCCAACAGAGTTCCGAAAGCAACTTTCTCTGGTACCGCAGGAAACGATTATCTTTGCAGACTCTGTTGCAGAGAATATCCGCTATGGGCGGCTTGAGGCGACCGATGATGAGGTAAAGGCAGCCGCTGAGGCCGCGGCGGCCCGCGAGTTTATCGAGCGGTCCGATGAAGGCTATGACACATTCCTTGGGGAACGCGGTACCCGCCTTTCAGGTGGTCAGCGACAGCGCATTGCCATTGCCCGCGCCATTCTGCGCGACGCTCCGATCCTGCTGCTTGATGAAGCAACAAGCGCACTGGATGCAGAATCAGAATTGAAAGTTCAAAGCGCACTTGAGACACTGATGGAGGGTCGCACGACCCTAGTCATTGCGCACCGGTTAGCGACGGTTAAAAAAGCGGATCGAATCATCGTGTTGGATGAAGGCCAGATCGTAGCCGAAGGCACACATGAAGAACTTGTAAAAGCTGGCGGCCTGTATAAGCGTTTGGCGGACCTGCAATTTGGTGAAGCTGCGGCCTGAGAAAGCGGTTTATGAAGCCCATACTGTTTATCCATATCCCCAAGACAGCGGGCACAAGCCTTAACGCCAGTGCAGAAGCCTATTTTGGCAAAGACGCTATTGAAAAGGATTATGGCGCTGAAGCACCGCACACAACCGCGCTTGTGCGTCAGCACATTTATGGCCCGGATACCGTTGATCAATTTGGATTTACCGAGAGTTTTCTTATCGATCGCAAGGCCTGGTTGACCGGACATTTTTCCGCGGACAGATATCTTCAGTTCCTCGGCTGCGAAAATGTGATTTCGTTTGTCCGCGAACCTGTGGAGCGCGTGATTTCAGAATACCTGTACCTGAAGCGGACCCAGCGAATGGAGCGGTCATTCGAAGAGTTTTATCGCCATCCGCATGAAACCAACAAACAATACAGTTTTGTGGGCAGATTCCCGTGGCAGGCTTTCCACTTTATTGGAACGCAAGAACGCTACGCGGATGGGTTAGCGCACCTCAGTGAAACATTGGCAATCCCCATCGAAATCCAGACCAAAAATATTCGAAAAGATCAAAGCCATCTGGAGATTGATGACGCCACGAGGCAGGACATTGCAGCATGGAACGAGCGAGATATCGCATTCTATACTGCGGTTTGCGCCTATATGGAAAAGCAGTTCGTCGCGCGCGAAACCGGACAGGCCTTTTGCTTCCATGACGTTGGATTTGTTCCCGGCCAGCATGCCATCGGGTGGGCCTTCTATGAAGGCAGCAACGCTGCCGTGAACATAGACCTTTACGTCGACGACAAGTGCGTCTCTTCTGTTTTGGCATCAGAACATGTGCCCGAACTTCACTGGGTAAATGCCCCCAGAAAAGGGTGCGTCGGGTTTCGTTTTGTTCTTGATGACTATACCGCTGCTTCAAAAATTGAAATCAAGGCACAACAGACCAACCAAACCCTGTTCAGCTGGATGCAGGACTAATTGCCCTCAATCAAAGCAGGCACAATTCGCTGGGCAACCAGCTGATTGGGGATAAACTGCGAGCGCTTTCCATAATTTTTCCCGGTGAAAGCGGCCACCAACTCCAGTTCAGGAACGATGAAGATAAAGTTGCCCCCATTACCGTGGGCGTAAATGAGGCTCACATCCTTGCCTTTGACATTGCCGCCATCGCGCCACCACAAATAGCCATAGCGCTCCCTTCGTTCATAGATGCGCGTCTGCTCCTTGAGAGCGCTATTTAGCCACTTGCTTTCAATGAGCTGGTCACTCTGCCATTTGCCGCCAGCCTGAACCAGCAGCCCAATTTTGTGCAAATCGGCCAGGGAAAGCCGCAGGTGCCCGCCCGTATCTGTATGGCCCGCGGGCGTATGCTCCCATTTCGCGTCTGTAATGCCTAAGGGACTGAAAATACGCTCATTGGCAAAATCAGGCACGGCCATACCGGACAATTTTGCAATCACGCGGCCCAGCAACACAACGCCGCCTGTGCAGTAGCTGAAATGCTTTCCGCGCTCATACGCCATGGGCTTGCTGAGCAGAAAAGCAGCCCAGTCTTCGGTTTGGTACATTTTGTCTTCATGCCCAACCGACGCGGGTGCCCAGTCATTGCACGCAAGGCCCGTTCGCATGGTCATGGCATCTTCGACGGTTATGTCGCGCCGTGGGTCATTTTTCTCCATGTGAGAAAATTCATCGGGCAAAATCTGAGAGAGTTTCTTTTTCACCGTTTTCAGCGACCCGTCTTCGATCAACTCCCCCACAAGCAGCGCAGTGATACTTTTGGTGGCGGAGCGAATATCATGGCGTTTGTCCGGGCCATTGCCAGCGGCATATGCCTCGAACTGCACCTCGCCGCCGATGCTAACCATGCCGCCAGTGATACCTTTGAACTCTCCAGCCTCTAGCCCGCGAGCAATATCAGCCATGACCAGCTCGGCCTCGCTTGAAACCTGAGCACCAGAGGCCCAGGAAATGACACTCAAACAGCACAAAAAGAATAGTCTTCGCATGGGTCTTCAGTCCGGTTGTGTCAGGATCGCGAGATAAGCGCGAATACCATCGATATAGTTGCCAAGCCGTAAGTTTTCGTTCGGGCTGTGTTGGTTATTATCGATAAATACGGCAGGAACAAGGATGGCTGGCAGCCCAAGGCTTTTCACAAAAGGCGATATGGGAATAGAGCCACCGCCGGTGCGTATTTTGATCGGCTGTTCACCAAACGCCCGCACCAGAGCCCGCTCCGCCCAATCCCCTGCAGGTGCATTCAGCGGTGTTCTGAATGCCGCGTATGAAATTTCATAGGTGAACGAGATGAGACGGTCATGGGTTTGCCGTTCTTCCTCGGACGGCTGCGCCCCGCCGATCACATGATATCCTTGATCTTCGACATATTTGCGCACAAGGCCCACAAGCCGCTCGGGATCGCTTTCGAGCACTAATCGAATATCAAGTTCTGCCGTTGCAGTTGCTGGGATCGCAGTGCGTGTTTGCGCACCCACCCAACCACTTTCAAGACCAAGCACGCTCATGCTCGGATACTGGATCGACTCCTGATACGTGGGCGCGATGGCATCAGGCGTTTTGAAGCCAATAGACCGGCGGATGGCAGGTTCGTCATCGGGCACACTGTTGATGATGGCCTTTACCTCTTCAGACAGCGTGATGCCATCATAAAAGCCCGGAATAGTTACCCGCCCATCAGCGTCTTCCATGCCTCCTACAAGCTGTGCCAACCGTACGGCCGGGTTGGGTGCATAATTGCCGTATGTGCCACTATGCTGGGGCCGACGCGGCCCGAACACAGTCAACGAAACAGTGGCGATGCCTCGCGCCCCAAACACAAGAGTTGGCCGGTTGCTGGTATGACGAGGCCCATCATAGATGAGGAGCATATCCGCCGTGAGCTGGTCCTTGTATTTTTCAACAGCAGCCGGCAGGTGCGGGGACCCAAGCTCCTCCTCAAAATCCATAATCACCTTGATGTTGTGCGTCTGGTTAAGAGCCTCTCTTTCAAGAATATCGAGTGCCGTCAGGAACATCGCGATCGGGCCTTTGGCGTCGGACGCCGCGCGCGCGAACACCCGCCACTCCGGGTCGATTGCGCCCTCCAGGTTGGACCAGTCTATTTCCGCCCACGTGTCGCCGCTTCGTTCTTTCAGAACCGGTTTGTAGGGGCTTTCCTGGTTCCACCTGCTCGGGTCCACAGGTTGCCCATCGACCTGCAAATAAATCAGGACTGTTTTCGTCGCATCCTCAACAGGTCGCTCTGCCAGCAAGAGTGGCGGCCCGCCGGTGTCTAGCTTAGTTGTCGCAAAACCGCGTGCATCAAACGCTTCCGTCATCCAGGCGACGTTGGCAGCCACATGGTCCGGGAAATGCGCGTCACTAGGGATGGACAACAGGTCTTTGAGAAGTGGAAAAGAGCCGCGCAAATGCTTTTCTGTCAGCGCTTCGATAGTTGCCCCATTTGGCGCTTGCTGTGCCGTTACCGCTGTAGCAAGGCTGGCAATAACACCAGCGCATAGAAATAGTTTCTTCACGATGTTCCCCCTGAAATCGTAAGACCTGCTTATGTTGTACGCTTAAGCTACAGGACGGTCCATGAACGACATTGTAAACCGTTCTTCAAACGTGTTCAGCCGAACTTAGCGCTGTGTCAGGCGCATTTCGATACGCCGGTTTCGGCTGTATGCAAAGATGTTGTCAGCCGGATCAATCGGCTGGAATTCACCAAAGCCCGCTGCCGCGAGGCGCTCAGGTGGTACACCTGCCGAAATCAGGAAACGCACAACGCTGATCGCGCGAGCGCTTGAAAGCTCCCAGTTGCTCGCGAACACGGCTGTTGAGATAGGACGTTTGTCCGTGTGGCCGTCCACCCGCAGAATCCATGGTAGTTCGCCCGGAATTTCCTGCGATATGGCAATCAGGGTTTCTGCAAATTTCCTGAGCTCAGCCCTGCCCTCAGGCCCCAGGTCAGACTGGCCGCTTGCAAACAACAGCTCGCTTGCGAACACAAAACGGTCACCTTCAATGCGGATTTCGGGTCGGTTGGAAAGCACCTCTTTCAGGCGCCCAAAGAATTCCGATCTGTACCCCGCCAGTTCTTCCACTTTGCTTGCAAGCGCGCGGTTAAGGCGGCGCCCCATATCTACAATAACGGCCTGACTGCGGCGATCTCGCTCCTCGCTCGCCTGCAGCGCAGCCTCCAGCCTAGATAGCTGTTCCCTCAGCGCAGTTACATTGCGCTCCAGCACATTGACTTGCTCGCGCGCCCGCCGGGACAGAATTTGCTCTTCCGTGAGCGCTTCAGAGGAGGCCGCATACTGTGTTTCCAGTTCCGCCGCACGTGCTTCGAGCGCGTCCCGCGCCGCCGTAATTTCAGCGAGGCTTGCTTCTGATGACGCTAGCTGCTGCCGCGCTGTATCCAGATTGGCGCCCAACTGGTCACGGTCTGCGTTCGCAGCAGTAAGCGACGAAGCAAGCTCCGTCATGTTGGCGCGTAGGCTTTGGTTCGCCTGCTGCTCAAGCCGCAACAGGTTGCCGAGCTGAGCAACCTGCCCCCGAAGCTCCGCTAACGCTTGCTCGCGTCCGGACAACGCCTGCCCAAGGAAAAACTGCGCCAGAACAAACATAGACAATAGGAAAATGATCACCAGCAACAGCGTGGAAAGTGCGTCAACAAACCCCGGCCAGCTATTGTCCGGCGCGCCGCCCCCCATGCGTCTGCGTGCAGCAATCATTAGAGAGTGCCCCCGCCACTACCGCCGGAACCATCATTGCCTCGGTTGGCGTCCAAACCGGCGGAGATTGTGCGCGCCAGAAGCTTAAGTTCACTGCGAAGGTCCTCCGACAGGGCTTCGCTTGATCTGGCCTGTTCGTCGATCAATCGTTTAATGCCAACATCAAGATTTCGGATGTGGCCTTTGGTAGTGTCATCCATGGCAGGCGCAGGTGCGGCGGGCTCAATGGCTGCTGCTTTGGCATGTGCGTCCGCCAACTGTGCGATCGAGTCAGCCAGTGCTTTTTCACTCGCTTCACTTTTGGCCTGATGCGCTGTTTGGGCGTCAAGCTTATCGGCAAGAGCCGCAAGCGATTCTGCGATAGCCGTCATAGTGTGCTGGGATTGCAAGCGCGCATCATCAGATTGCTTGAGCGTGCGCTGAAGCCTGTCGATGCCATCAGCAGTTTGCTCCATCAAGGCTGTCATGTATGAGCTCGGGCTTGCGACGCCTTCTGACACTTCGCCGCGTGAAAGATGGGTGACCGACGCGAGCCAGTCTTCCACATCATTATAGAAACGGGTTTGTGATTGACTCGCCTGAAGGTCCATGAAGCCCATGATCAAACTGCCCGCCAACCCAAACAGCGAACTGGAAAAAGCAGTTCCCATTCCCGAAAGCGGTGCCTCGAGCCCGGCTTTCAGTTCATCAAACATCAGCGCCATATCGCTGCCATCAACAGATAGGCCGTTGATGGTGCCACCAATTGCACCAATGGTACCCAGCAGGCCCCAAAAGGTCCCGAGCAGGCCAAGGAAAATAAGGAGCTGAGTGAAGTATCTGCTGATCTCGCGGCTTTCCTCCAACCGCGAGGCGATACCGTCCAGGACTGAGCGCATCGAAAGCGTCGAAAGACGCATGCTGCCTTCTTCCTGCGCCGACAGCAGGGCGGCAGCAGGGGCCATCAGGCGCGGTGTCACGGAAATGGCCGCACTCTCGTGGCGTTTGAAGGCTTTGATCCATTCAATCTCTGGTTTGAGGTCAACCACGCGGCGAAACGCAAAAATAACGCCGATCAGCAGGGTCGCCGCGATCACGCCGTTCAATACCACGTTGGCCATAAAGGCGGTCAAAAGGGGACCACGCAGCAAAGCACCGAGGACAACGACTGCCGTTAAAAACAGCAGCATACGGTTCATGAACTTTTGCGGTTTCTGCATCGCTTTCGGCCTTCCCCCAAGGTTGGCAGGTCGTCGGCATGGGCCGACGATCCAGCTAGGCCTAGTTTAAGGGCGAAATTATGACACGCAACCAGAAGGTTAGAGGATTTGCGACTAAGACGCCTGCATGTTGCGGTGAACACGCTTCAGCATGCGCTCGAGCGGCGCGTGCAAACGGTCGTTGGCTGCAATGATGCTGCCTGCTTCTACAACATTCTGGCTACCCTTGAAGTCTGTGACGTAACCGCCAGCTTCACGAACAATGAGGGCACCTGCCGCCACATCCCACGCGTTCAAACCTGCTTCCCAAAAACCGTCATAACGACCTGCCGCCACATAAGCGAGATCAAGGGAAGCCGCACCAAACCGGCGGATGCCAGCAACCTGTGGTGCAATTTCAGTCATTTCCGCGATGAATGTTTCGTGACCGTCGCGTCCTTTGAATGGAATGCCTGTTGCCAAAAGGGCTTCTTCGATTTTGGTGCGACCAGAAACCCGCAGCCGGGTGTCATTCAAAAATGCGCCCTGGCCTTTTTCCGCCCAATAAAGTTCGTCTGTAAGCGGCGCATAAACAACACCAGCGGTGATCTCTTTGCGTTCTTCAACAGCAATGCTGATCGCGAAGTGTGGAATGCCATGCAGAAAGTTTGTTGTGCCGTCGAGAGGGTCGATGATGAAACGAACGTCATCGCGCTCGCCTGCAATCTCGCCGTGTTCTTCCATAAGGAAACCAAAATCCGAGCGCGCAAACTTCAACTCTTCAAACAGGATTTTTTCAGCTCGCTTGTCAGCGATTGACACAAAATCAGCCGGACCCTTGCGGGAAACCTGCAGTTGTTCAACTTCGCCGAAGTCACGACGCAGACCACGGCTTGCCTTCATGGCAGCGCTAACCATCACATTGATCAAGGGGGAACGACGGGCCATGGGCCTCTCCTAAATGCTTACTCGAAACTCAGAATTTTTGGTTTAGCCTTCGGCGCGGCCGGCATACTCGCGCTCAGCCGTAGACACGATAATCTTGTCGCCCTGGTTCACAAACGGTGGCACGCCAACCCGCAGACCATTTTCCAAAGTAGCCGGTTTATAGCTAGAGGACGCGGTTTGGCCCTTCACCACCGGTTCAGTTTCAGTGACTTCCAGTGTGACTTTTTCCGGCAAGCTAACCCCAAGCGGGCTTTCTTCATGGAATTCGATGCGCACCATCATGCCGTCTTGCAGGAAAACGGTGTCCTCACCAATGTCTTCAGCGGAAATGGAAATTTGCTCGTACGTCTGCTGATCCATGAAGTGCGCCATATCATCATCCATATAAAGATACTGATAGTCTTTTTGCTCAAGGCGCGCGCGTTCCACTTTTTCTGACGAACGGAATCTTTCATTAAGCTTGGAGCCATCACGCAGGTTTTTGAGTTCCACCTGCAAATAAGCACCACCTTTGCCTGGCTGGGTGTGAGCAATTTTTACTGCGCGCCACAGGCCGCCTTTATGCTCAATTACGTTGCCCGGACGGATAGCGTTGCCGTCAATTTTCATGGGACACCTCTTGGGATCTAAATCGGTCAAAGAACAAGTTGGGCGCGATGTATCAGATTTGTGGGGGCGATGCAACGGCGTTGGCGAACCGGCTGACATGCCACACTTGCATGGCTCCGCTGCGCTTGAGTTTCATTATTTCGAACGCTGGCGTCGAAATTCAACAATTTTCAATCGAAACTGCAAACACTATCTACAGGTCACGCAACAACGCAAGGCCGAACTGGCCTGGACAAGGAGATAGAAAATGACTGATCAATCCCTAATTTCCCGGATCGAAGGCCTGGCAAAAGGCTCTGACATCACAGAAACCCTCGTACGCGTCGCAGCTGGCGCTTTTTTGGTGCCACACGGCGCACAAAAATTGTTTGGCTGGTTTGGCGGTTACGGCCTTGAAGCAACAGGCCAGTTCTTCGCCAACCAACTTGGCTATGCCAATGGTTACCTCGCAGCCCTTGGTGCTGGCTCGGTTGAATTTTTTGGCGGCATCGCCCTGGCGCTTGGCCTGCTCACTCGGGCGTCAGCGTTCGCCATTACTGTTTTGCTGCTGGTGGCTTCAAGCGTGCACTTTGGCGCAGGATTTTTCTGGACTGATGGCGGCTGGGAATACCCAATCCTTTGGGCAATTGTGGCGCTGGCGTTTGTCACTAAAGGCGGCGGTAAATACAGCCTCGATAACGCAATTGGAATTCGTTTCTAACCAGCAGTAATCATCCGAAACATCCGCCTCGCAGCCTATAAGTTGCGGGGCGGCTTATATATTTCGTTTACACGATCTTGTGACTGCCAAGTGAACGGCTTGCATGCCATAGTCCCGCGCGAGTTTATGACTAAGGTTTAGAGACCCCAAGAACATGTTCCTGAGAATTTTATCTGTTACTGCCGCCCTTATTGCTGCCACTTTTTCCGCAAGCGCAGAAGAGGCCGCCGCCATGAAAGTTGGCCCTGAAGTGGGCACAACTATTTCCCTTGATTTTGCTGGACCTGATCAAACAGGCAGCGCCCAAAACTTTGATAGCTTTGTTGGTGAAAACGGCGCGGTCGTCGTGTTTTACCGGTCAGCCAAATGGTGCCCTTTCTGTCAGATGCAGCTTATCGACCTCAACACCAATGCTTTTGAAGCGGTAAAGGATCGTGGTTTCGGCATTGCAGCGATCAGCTACGACAAAGTACGTGACCTGGAGCGCTTCCACAAAAAATGGCGCGTCAACTTCCCGCTGATTTCTGACGAAGGCTCAGTGATGATTGATGAGCTTGGCCTGCGGAACGAAGATTATAAAGAAGGCCATTATGCGCATGGTGTGCCCCACCCTGTTATTCTGGTTCTGGATCGCAACAAAACCGTGACCGCCAAATTGATGCGTGAAGGTTACCGGGATCGTCCAGAACCCGAAGTGCTGATCGAGACACTTGATCAACTTACAACGTCCGGACGCTAATCACAAAATTCAACTTTCTGTGTTACAGGCAGACAAGGCCGGTAAGCTTCTTGTTTTTGCCGGATTGAGAGCATAGCATTCCTCTTAACCCCCGCGTTATGAGGAATGCCATGACGGACAAAAAACCTACTTCCATTACACAGTATTACCACGACCATCCTGACGGGCCCGAAGGTGCCGACAAAGACTTGTTTGGTCGTGTGGCGGAAAGCAATCGCCGCGGTTTCCTGCGCAACATGGGGCTGGCCGCCATGGGCACCATGGTGGGTGCTGCCATCCCTTTCCACCGCAACATGCCATCGGGATTGATACCGGCGGCGCTTGCGCAAGCAACAATTGAAGGCACTAAGTCCGGCATTCGCATCCTCAATGACCGGCCCTTCAATGCCGAAACGCCTGCGCACCTTTTGGATGAAGACGTCACCTCTAACAGCCGCCATTTTGTGCGCAACAACGGTTTGATGCCAACAGATATGGATGCTGACACTTGGCAACTGACCATTGATGGTTTGGTCGACAAGCCGCTTACCCTTTCCATTGCGGACTTAAAGCGCGATTTTGAAGTTGTGAGCCAGCAACTGGTTATTGAGTGCGGCGGCAATGGCCGCGCCATGTTCAACCCGCCTGCTCGCGGCAACCAATGGACCCACGGTGCTGTTGGGTGTTCGGAATGGACGGGCGTGCGCCTGCGCGATGTCCTAAATGCAGCAGGCGTGCAGGACACTGTGATTTACACGGCCCACGAGGGTGCAGACATCCACTTGTCCGGCAAAGCAGACAAAATGCCAATTTCGCGCGGCATGCCAATCGCCAAAGCCATGGACGACGCCAACCTGATTGCCTTCGGCCAGAATGGCGGGGATATCAATCCCATGAACGGCGCCCCACTGAGGCTTGTTGTGCCAGGTTGGCCTGGCAGCTGTTCCCAAAAATGGCTCACACGCATCTGGCTCCGTGACCAAGTTCATGATGGGCCCAAGATGACAGGTACCTCTTATCGTGTGCCAAAATACCCTGTTGCACCAGGAACCAAGGTACCGACCGAAGACTTTGAGATTATTGAAGCCATGCCTGTAAAGTCCCTGATCACATCGCCTGAAACAGGCATTGAGGGCGCACCGCGCAGCTTTGAAGTTCGCGGGCATGCTTGGGCGGGGGACACCACAGTGGATTTTGTTGATGTGTCGTACGATTTTGGGGCCACCTGGCAACGTGCAGAGCTTTCTGCACCGGCGAACAAAGGTGCATGGCAACGCTGGCGCACCACTGTTGAGTTGCCTGAGGCGGGATACTATGAGATTTGGGCGCGAGCGACGGACGCCAACGGTGTTTCGCAGCCGTTTGCTATTGACTGGAATCCGAAAGGCTATTTGAACAACAGTTTCCACCGCGTCGCCGTGACCGTTGCCTGAGTATTGAGTTAGACCATGATGAAATCACTTCTGGCAATTCTGGTTGCCACCACCTTGAGCCTTCCAACAGTTGCGCAAGATGATGCCAAAGCGGAGCGCTTGTTTCGCCGTTGCGCGGCGTGCCACACCCTGGATGAAGGCGGTCGTAACCGCGTCGGCCCCAACCTCTTTGGCGTGTTTGACCGCGACATCGCGAGCCGCGATGACTTCAGATACAGCGATGCGTTGCTTTCTCTAGAAGGACGGTGGAACGATGACGCCATAAACCAGTATCTTCTCTCGCCGCGCACTTACGCGCGCGGCACCAAAATGGCATTTGCCGGCATTCGCAAAACCGAAGACCGACTTCTTCTGATTGATTGGTTGAAACGCAAAACAGCAAGTGCATCCGAAGCCACACCGGCAGTCGCCAATGACCCCGACCTCGCTTTGTTGCCTGATGGGCCTGGTAAGCAGGAAACTTTTGATGGGTGCGCCAGCTGTCACTCGATCAAGCTTGTGGTGCAGCAAGGCCTTGATGAAGATGGCTGGGCGGAAGTGATTGAATGGATGGTCGACGAGCAGGGCATGGACCCGCTGGATGGCGACCTTGCACAAACAATAACTGATTATCTTGCGACCCACTTTGGGGTCGATCGCCCCAATTTCCGTCAGTAGCCCGAAGAGATTAAAGGTTGTCCAAGGCTTTGGCGAAGGCTTCAACGGCCTTCACGGGGCCGTCTTTGTAGCTCCATACGCCTGAACAGACGGCGATAAAGTGCGCACCTGCTTGCGCCACTTCCCGGCAGTTTTCAACAGTGATACCACCAATCGCAACACACGGAATTTCAGTCACCTCATCCCAAGCCGTGAGGACGTCCAACTCAGGCCGGAATTCGGTTTCTTTTGTGCTGGTTGGAAAAAACGCCCCAAAAGCAACATAGTCGGCACCCGCCTCACCAGCCTCGTACGCCAGGTGTGTGCTGTCATGGCACGTAACACCAATGTCCTTGTCGTGGCCCAACAGGGTACGCACGGTTCGTACGTCGCCGTCATGCTGACCGATGTGCACACCGTCCGCATTGACCTCCGCTGCCAGGTCTGCACGGTCGTTTAAAATGAAAGCGACCTCATGTTTATGGCATACAGTCATCAAGGCATCGGCTGAGCTCTTGATCACTTCATCTGTCGAGTTCTTTAAACGCAGCTGCACACAAGCCACGTTTCCAGTTGCCAGAACTTCGTCGAGCATTGACGCGAAGGCAGACAGATCGTCGATTTGTGGCGGTGTGATCAGATACAGTTCACACACATGTTGGTTTTCAGCGGCCATAGAAAAATCCCCTTTGGGCAACACCCACAGGTTTAAGCTTATGCCTCAAATTGCTCAATATGAACAGCGGCGTTGTCGCTGGGTTTTATCCAGCGACGGTACGACCTTTCGATTTTAGATCAACAAAGGCTTCATCAAGGCGCGACACCATTGATTGCTCCGCCGCGCGTAGCCAGACACGAGGGTCATATTGCTTTTTGTAAGGCGTTCCATCGTCGGGGTGAACCTGCCACTTGAAGGCATTCTGGTTCTCGTTGACATAAGTGCCAACTGCTTCCGCGAAGGCAAATTGCGTGTCGGTATCAATGTTCATCTTGAACACACCGTACTCGAGTGCCTCTTCAATTTTTGCCTTCTCAGAGCCAGACCCACCATGGAAAACAAAATGCAGTGGATTTGCTGAAGTGCTGCGCTCTTTCTCGACCATTGCTTGTGAAGCCTGCAGAATTTCTGGGCGCAGCTTCACATTGCCCGGCTTGTATACGCCGTGCACATTGCCAAACGATGCAGCCACTGAGAAATGACCGAGCGGTGTCAGCAGGTCGTAGGCCTGGAGAACATCTTCCGGCTGGGTGTACAGGCTTGGGTTTTCAAAGTCGTCGTCAACATCAGAGCCAACACCGTCTTCTTCACCGCCGGTTACGCCAAGTTCAATCTCGAGGCTCATGCCCAGCGGCGTCATTTCTTTTAGTACTCGCGCACAGGTCTCAAGGTTGTCACCGATTGGCTCTTCCGAAAGGTCAAGCATGTGCGAGCTATAGAGCGGTACGCCTTCGCGCTTGATATTCTGGCGGCTTTCTTCAACCAGTGCTTCCACCCATGGCACCAATTTGCGATTGGCATGGTCAGTGTGCAGCACCACGCAAATGCCGTAATGCTCCGCAAGCAATTGTACGTGCTTAGCGGCTGACACGGCGCCCAGCACCTTGGCACGAAACGCATCTTCCATGCCTTTTCCAGCATAGAATTGCGCGCCACTGTTAGAAAATTGAATGATGACGTCAGACCTGTTTTTGGCCGCCGCTTCCATCACGGCGTTTAGGGAGCTTGTGCCCACGACATTTACCGCCGGAAGGGCATAGCCGCCTTCTTTGCAAGCTTCGACTAGTTTTGCGTAATCATCGCCAAAAACGACACCTGGTTTCATTTTCTTCCCCGATCCGGCCGCCGCGCGCTGCCGGTAAAATTAGTTGGACCCAGTCGCCGGTCAGCCCCTTCAGACACGCCGCCGCGACAGCCCCTTAGTTAGCGCGCAAAGGCGCAATAGGCAATCAAATCGGGGCAAATTCTACTGTTTTCATAGACATTTAACGGAAAAGACGTGACCGCACCAAATGACAGCGCTGACATTTAGAATGAGGTAAATCGAACCGGATTATCAGGGAGAAAAAAAGCCCCAGATCAAGCGACCTGAGGCTGTCGATTCGACGGTTCGAAAACCTATTCGAGCGCAGCCACACCAGGCAGCTCACGACCTTCCATCCACTCCAGGAACGCACCACCTGCCGTCGAAATGTGTGTGAATTTGTCTTTCACACCGGCGTGCGCCAGCGCTGCCACCGTGTCACCACCACCAGCGACCGTCAGAAGTTTGCCTTGCTCGGTTAACGCGCCGGCCGCCTTTGCAAGCGCCACCGTCGCCATATCAAAGGGTTCCATTTCAAATGCACCCATGGGGCCGTTCCACACAAGTGTCTTACAATCAGCAAGTACTTCAGACAGAACGGCCACAGACGCTGGGCCTGCATCCAATATCATCTCATCACCAGACACTTCATCGGCCGCCTTGGTCTCGTTTGCAGCGTGGGCCTTAAACTCTGTTGCCACCACTACATCCGTGGGCAGGTGAACCTGGCAACCCGCTTTATTGGCATTTTCGAGGATCTTGAGCGCAGTATCCTTGAGATCGTTTTCGCACAAGCTCGCACCCACATTATGGCCCTGTGCATACAAGAATGTGTTGGCCATACCGCCGCCGATAATCAGGTGATCCACTTTTTCTACGAGGTTTTCCAGCACTGCGAGTTTTGACGACACCTTGGCGCCGCCCACAACTGCTACAACGGGCCGTACAGGCTCGCCCAGCGCGTTACCCAGCGCCTCAAGCTCAGCGCCCATGGTTTCCCCAGCGGCTGAAGGCATCAGTTTTGCAACAGCTTCAGTTGAAGCATGCGCTCTGTGCGCTGCAGAAAAAGCGTCATTAACATAAACGTCGCCAAGCGCAGCAAATTTGGCTGCCAGTTCAGGGTCATTCTTTTCTTCACCTGGGAAGAAACGTGTGTTTTCCATCACCACCACTTCACTGGCAGGAAGGTCCTCACCGAGCTCTGCAAAGCCAACATGGCGGCCAAGAACATTCGCGAGCGCAGTCACCACCGGCTTCAGGCTCATCTCTGGCACAACCTGACCTTTTGGCCGGCCGAAATGGGCCAGCAACACGGAGCGCCCGCCCGCCGCCGCAATAGCATCGACGGTCGGTTTCACAGCTTTGAGCCGTGTATCATCGGTCACAACACCATCCGCCATCGGCACATTTAGATCTACGCGCACAACCGCAGTTTTGCCGGTCAAATCGCCAAGGTCTGAGATTCTTTTGAATGCCATTTTACTATCCTAAAACGAAAAAGGGCGGCCCACCAAGACCGCCCAAATTTAAGCTTATTCCAAATCGATTAGCCGAGCTTCGCCATCGCAACCGCAGTATCTGACATGCGATTGGAGAAGCCCCATTCGTTGTCGTACCAAGTCAGGATACGCACGAACTTGCCGTCGATAACCTTGGTTTGGCTCGCGTCAAACGTTGAGCTGTTCGGATTGTGGTTAAAGTCGATTGAAACCGCTGGCATGTCCTCAAAACCGAGCACACCTTTGAGGCCACCTTCTGCAGCGGCCTGAATGGCAGCGTTGATTTCTTCTGCTGTTGTGTCACGGCCCGCATCAAACTTCAGGTCCACCATGGAAACATTCGGTGTTGGCACACGAACGGCAGAGCCATCGAGCTTGCCCGCCAGTTCAGGCAGCACCAAACCAACCGCTTTGGCCGCACCAGTGGATGTTGGGATCATCGAGAGCGCTGCTGCACGCGCGCGGCGTGGGTCTTTGTGCAGCGTATCAAGTACTGGCTGATCGCCTGTGTAAGCGTGCACAGTCGTCATGTAGCCACGCTCAATGCCCACCAGGTCATTCAATACTTTTGCAACCGGTGACAAGCAGTTTGTTGTGCATGATGCATTAGACACCACTTTATCGTCTGGCGTCAGCGTGTCGTGGTTCACGCCATATACGATTGTTTTGTCGGCCTCTGCGCCCGGTGCGGAAATCAGAACTTTCTTTGCGCCTGCGGTCAGGTGCATTGCGGCTTTGTCGCGCGCGGTGAAAATGCCCGTGCATTCCATTGCGACATCAACGTTTTCTTCGCCCCATGGCAGCTCTTCAGGATTGCGGATGGCGGTTACGCGGATCGCGTCACCATTCACAACCATTTTGTCGCCTTCAACAGACACTTCACCCGGAAACGGGCCGTGCACGCTGTCGCGCTTCAAAAGGTACGCGTTCATTTCCGCGTCGCCCAGGTCATTAATCGCTACAACTTTAATGTCTGTGCGGCCGCTTTCATAAATGGCGCGCAGCACGTTTCGTCCAATGCGACCAAATCCGTTAATTGAAACTCTGACTGTCATGGAGGTTCTCCTCAAAAGTAAAATTTGCGGGGCCTAAGCCTCGCGAGAATTCCCTAAAGTTTGGCTTTCACTGCAGCGACAAGCGCGTCTGCTGTAATACCAAAGTGCTCATATAGCTCCCCAGCAGGCGCTGAGGCACCAAAACTATTCATGCCGATCTGCACGCCGTCTGTACCGGTGTAGCGTTCCCAACCGAATGTCGCGCCAGCCTCAATAGAGGCCTTTAGCGCACCTGCAGGCAGAACCGATGCTTTGTATTCGGCGTCCTGCGCATCAAAAAGCTCCGTACACGGCATGGAAACCACACGCGTTGGCGTGCCGTCTGCCTGCAGTGCGTCACGCGCTGCCGCTGCGATTTCAACTTCCGAACCAGTTGCGATAATCACCACAGCGGCCTCGCCACCCTCGGCTTCATGCAACACATAACCACCTTTGGCACAAAGGTTATCATCTTCGCGGGTCAGGCGCTGCTGTGCCAAGCCCTGACGGGTCAGTGACAATACACTTGGTGTGGATTTGTTGGACATAGCCAATGCCCAGCACTCTGCGGTTTCAACGGCGTCACATGGGCGGAAAACATTGAGGTTGGGCATGGCGCGCAAGCTCATCACATGCTCAACAGGCTGGTGAGTTGGCCCGTCTTCACCAAGGCCAATACTGTCGTGCGTCATCACGTAAATGGCGCGCTGACCCATGAGGGCCGCCAGGCGAATGGCTGGGCGCGCATAGTCTGTGAAAACCAGGAACGTGCCACCATACGGAATATGCTGGCCATATAGCGCAAGACCGTTCATCGCTGCACACATCTCAAATTCACGAATGCCGTAATAAACGTAACGACCCGAAAAATCATCGGCAGAGATCGGGGCTGTCTGCGAAGTTTTGGTGAGGTTAGAACCCGTCAAATCCGCTGAACCACCGATTGTTTCAGGCACCGCTGCATTAACAACTTCAAGCGCCATTTGGCTTGCTTTCCGTGTTGCAACTTTCACGGGCTCAGCAACCAACTGAGCTTTGTAGTCGATGATGGCCTGGTCAAAGGCTTTCGGCAGGTCACCGGCAAGGCGGCGCTCAAAGTCCTGTTTTACAAAGTCATCGAGCGCATCGAATTTTTTCTTCCACGCAGCAGAGAGCTTCGCGCCTTCGGCGCCCACTGCGCGCCATGCGTTCAGGACATCTTCTGGCAGGACAAATGGCTCGGCTGACCAGTTCAGCAGGTCGCGAGCTGCAGCAATTTCCTCGTCACCAAGCGGCGAACCGTGCGTGGCTGCAGTACCCTGTTTGTTGGGGGCACCGTAACCGATAGTGGTTTTGCAGGCGATCATGGAAGGCAGTTCGCTGGCTTGCGCTTCAGCAATTGCAGCTTCAATTGCCTCCGGGTCATGACCATCGACAGACTGCACATGCCAACCGGCTGCTTCAAACCGGCCCTGCATGTCTTCACTGGTTGAGAGGTCGGTACCGCCGTCGATTGAGATCGAATTGTCATCCCAAAGCACAATCATTTTCGAGAGACCAAGATGGCCCGCGAGTGAGATGGCTTCCTGGCTCACGCCTTCCATCAAACACCCGTCGCCCGCCAGGACATAAGTGAAATGGTCGGTGACTTCGTCCCCATATTCCGCATTCGAAAGTCGCTCACCGAGCGCCATTCCCACGGACGTGGCCAGACCCTGACCGAGTGGGCCTGTTGTCACTTCAATACCCGGGCATTCGCCAAACTCGGGGTGACCGGCCGTTGGGCTGTGCAATTGGCGGAAGTTCTTGATGTCTTCCATCGTCGGGCGCTCGTAGCCTGTCAGATGCAAAAGCGAGTAGATAAGCATCGAGCCGTGACCCGCAGAGAGCACAAAGCGATCTCGGTTGGGCCATGTTGGCTGTGCAGGGTCGAAACGCATAAATTTGGTAAACAGAACTGTCGCAACATCGGCCATGCCCATCGGCATTCCCGGGTGGCCCGAGTTCGCGCGCTGGATTGCATCCATAGACAGAGCACGGATCGCATTAGCCATATTGTTGTGGAGGTCAGTTTCGGCAGAAAAACTAGTATCGTTCATGAGGGACCATCTTGAATAAAAGGATTAGCTGGTATTCCTGACTAAAAAAGTGCCCCTACATGGCTGGGAACGCCGCTTTAGTCAACCATTGAACCCAAACCAGACTTTGAAAGTCTGCATTTTTCTGGACCATTGGAAATTGCACAATTGACCTAGTTCGAGCAAACGCCCTATCCTCAACGAATTAACGCAAATCATAAGGCGTAGTGGGCGCCGGATTGCAATTGCGCTGAACAGTGAGAACCGGGGAATCCTGATGACCGATAAAAACAGTTCAAACGCACTTGAGGACGCGAGAGCGCGACTCGAGGCGTCGCTTGCAAACCTGTCGCAGGAGGTTGCGGCCTACAAGGGTGCGCTGGCGCAGTCCCGGGAGGCGCAAGAAAAAACCATTCAGGAAATGTCATCACAAGCTGATCGCATGTTGGCGCTCGAACAGGAAAATCATCGCCTGCATGAACAAATTGCAGCCTTGTCCTTGCAGGAACCATCTGGCGAAGACGGTGACAACGTTGCTGCGGTAGAGGCCGAAAAAAATGCCCTTCAACAGAATTATGATTTGTTGAAGCGTCAGTATACGAGCCTGCAAGATGAGTTTGAGGGCCTGCAGAACCAGATCGGTGACACCATTCCGTCAGAAAGCCCAAGTGACCCTAAATTGCTTGCGCAGGTGGATGAACTTTTAAAAGAACGCGCTGAATTGAAAGCAGAGTTGGACGACGTGATCGCTGAATTGGAAAGCTATCTTTCTGACACGCAGCCTGCAGTGGGAGGTATAAACTGATGGCACAAATTACTGTTAGTGTTGCAGGCAAGTCCTATCCGCTCGCGTGTGCGGATGGCGACGAAGAGCGCATCAAAAGTTTGGCCGCCTATGTAGATAACAAAGCACAGGAACTGACCGGCAAGCTGGGCCACGTCAGTGAAACACGGCTTATCCTGATGGCAGCCGTGCTTATTGCCGACGAATTGCATGACAACTTGGAAGGCAGTGGCGGCAAAGGGTTACTGAATACGCTCTCTGAAGATGACATGGCTTCGGTGCTGAATGAAGTGGCCAGCGAAGTAGAAGGTATTGCACAAGAGCTTGCAAACGCCTAAATACACGCGGCGGGCTCTGCGCTGTGCGCACGATATGCAGTAATCCCCGGGGCTATAAATTCTCCTAGGGAGCTGTCCCTGGTTCGGACCGTGGTCCTTACTATTCACGGCGCCCACCTGATTTATCAGGCTACGGAGGATACAAACGTCAACGCGGCAGAGGCGGTCCCGCACCCTTTTCCCGTCAGCAGGCCACTGCAAAGATGAACGAGAAAGCAAAAAAGGATGGCGTTCGAGAAAACGCCAGACGCATGCGAAGTGGGGCCAAGGCTTTGCTTGGTTATCATGCAGCTGAAGAAGCCGCCGAGCATGGCTTGCAGCTTTTGGCCTCGCTGTCGCCTGGCGCGACCATCGGTGCTTACTGGCCAATACGGGATGAACTCGACCCACGTTTTTTGATGCAGATGCTGGAACGGCACGGTTTCAATCTGGCGTTACCAGTCGTGGTAGGTCCGGAAGCACCTCTTGTATTCAGACGCTGGGGGTTTGGCGACCCACTGGAAGTTGGTATGTTCAAGATCGAACAACCCACCGCAGAAGCACCAGAAGTTGTGCCGGACGCACTAATTGCTCCGCTTTTGGCATTTGATGCGGATTGCAATCGCATGGGGTACGGTGCTGGCCACTATGATCGCACGTTAGCCCAGCACCCCCACATAAAAGCTTTTGGCTTTGCTTATGCCGCTCAATTTGTGGAAAATATACCAGTAGAACCTCATGATTGGCCACTTCAGGGCGTCGTTACGGAAACCGGCACGATTTTGCCGCGTAAAAAGACTGACGCGCCTGCTTAGCAGGCCAGCACGGAAAGTATCGTATGCGTTTATTGTTTTTAGGCGACCTGATGGGGCGCACCGGCAGAACCGCCGTTATTGATGCACTGCCGGACCTACGCGCAAAGCTGAAACTGGATTTTGTTGTCGTGAATGCAGAAAACGCGGCGTCAGGCTTCGGAACGACCAGCAAAATTGCAGGCCAGGTCATTCAAGCCGGCGCCGACGTTCTGTCTGGCGGTAACCATACGTTTGACCAAAAAGAGCTGCTGTCGGTCATTGATAATGACAACCGCATCTTGCGCCCTGTTAACTATCCGGAGCCAACGCCGGGCCGCGGATACTCTGTGTATGACGCACCGCGCGGGAAGAAAATACTGGTGATCAACGCCATGGGGCGGGTGTTTATGAACCCCATGGATTGCCCTTTCCGTGCGGTTGACAAAGTTCTTTCCAAATACCGTATGGGCGCGACCGTCAGTGCCGTTATTGTCGATTTTCACGGTGAAGCCACGTCTGAGAAAATGGCGATGGGTCACTATCTCGATGGGCGTGTCAGCTTGGTGGTTGGCACGCACAGCCACGTGCCAACAGCAGATGCGCAAATTCTTCCAGGCGGCACGGCCTATCAAACAGACGCCGGCATGTGCGGCGACTATAATAGTGTGATCGGCATGGAAAAAGCCGAGCCCATCAACCGTTTCCTAACCAAAGTAAACAGAGAGCGCTATTCACCTGCAGGCGGGGAAGCAACCATTTGCGGTACATTTGTCGAAACAGATGATCGTACCGGGCTCGCAACTCGAATTGAGCCGCTAAGAGCAGGTCCGCGCCTGATGGAACACATACCAACTGTCTAATGGCAAATTACGCCCAAACAAAAACCCAACGCACCAAGACGCTGGGTTTTCTGTTTTTTGACCCCTTGGGGTGTCATGGCGTGACATAACACCGCGAGAGCTAACAAGCTAGAACTGCTACTCCGTTAACTGGCCGCCGTCGTCGCCGCTATCGCTTTCGACGACTTCCTTGAGGCTTTTCTTCCGAACAATACGAGACCCTTCATCTTCTTCATCGCCGACAAATTCCTCGACCGTCACTTCACCATCACGGAGGCGTCGCTGGTTTCTGGCTTTCATGGCGCGCAACAATGCTTTGGTCTGCGGCGCTAACGACGATGAACTCCCGGCCATAAAAATGTCGCCAGTGGCAAAGTTATTGATGCCAACAGTTGGGCTTGGTGGCGCCCCTCCCGGCAGACCGGAATTGCCCGCAGCTGGTGTCTCAACAAAGAATGCCAACGCTCTGGGGTTGGTGTTGAAACTGCTGCCCGCATACGTGGAGCCATTCTTGAGATCAGCGATACCCCAGTCATAATTCTTGAGTTTGATTGATTTGGCTTTCACAAGGTCAGCCCGCGTGTCTGGCCGGGAAAAGGCAATCAAATGCTTGCGCAGGTCTTCTTCAAAGTTGGGGAATAGAGATTTGCCAATCTCATAATGTTCGGACGGGCGGCCTTGGCTGGACCACAAACGAAAGCCCCGCAAGCTGTTCACAAAACGGACGGCATTCAGCTGAAGTTCTTCAACAACATTATCACCGGTATAGGCCTTTGTGCGAATGTCCGGACCACCGATGCTGCCCATAAAAAACCCATAGAGAACAAGGGGGTTGCGCCAGTTATTAATGACATGCTCTTCGATATCGCGAATGGATGTTGGCACACCGCCAATCGACATCGACTTCACATCCCACACATTATTCTTGCCTTCACGCAGCTTGTTAAGCTTCTTAATTGGGTAGGCCTTGGCAACTTCGTACATCACAGCAACATTGTGGAGATTGTACCAGTACGCCAGCTGCTCCCACTGGTTAAATTCTTCCAGAGGCAAAAAATCCGGCACCGACTCCAGGTCTTTCCTGATCGCAAGCAGGCTCTCATGATGGTCTGCACCAAACTGATCAAATAGGACCCGGTTGCCCTCAAATCCCGTGGCGCTATTGTTGCCATGCCTCATCCGCGAATTGGTCTGTCGGTTGCCAGCGCGGCTTGCCGGTCGGCGATCGCTGGGCCCAGTATCCAGGACCGACCCTGACAAGATCAGCTCCCAATCATCGTAGCGAATCTCATGAGTGCTATCTGGGTCATGCTTGGTTGGTAACTTTGAATCTGCGGCAAGACCAGATATGGACATGCCCAGCACAGCCACCACCAGGCCTGCAACTGTAATCTTAAGATTTTTAAACATAATCGCCCCTCAAATGTGCTTGCAGGCCCCTCCCCTAGCGAGGCTGCCTGACTAACATGCTTGGCCATCCAACAATCACCTTCCGCTAGGAAACTAGCAAAAACCAATCGCGGGGAGCCAAATCGAACGTGACAACTATTACACGAAGATTATCAATTTTCTATAGTGTGGGACAAACAGGCTTAAAGGAAACGACCAACTACATCTTTGTAGGAACGACTAACTTTCAATTCCATACCGCATGAGAGCGTCAGAAAACATTCGCCATTTGAGTGTGGCCGCACTTCTGTAACCTTGTCCAAATTCACAATAGTGGACCGGTGCACGCGCTGGAATATTTTTGGGTCTAAGCGTTTTTCCATGGTTTTCATGGTTTCGCGCAGGATGTGCGTTTTTTCGCCGACATGGATACACATATAGTCGCCGGCAGCGTCGATGTAATCCACGTCAGACACATCAACAATCGTAATATGTCCGCGGTCTTTGATGCGAAGGTGCGGGTCAAACCGCTCTTCCCTCATTTCCTGTGGCTGCTCGAGGAGGGCCGTTAACGCCTCTTTGGGCGGTGAATCCATATTTTCGAGAAGTTCTACCAATCTGGAATTCTGTTCGATGGCCAACCTCTGCGACATAGCTTCCCGTACGCGACCGATTGCTTCTGCCAGGCGGTCCTCTTCAACTGGTTTCAAGAGATAGTCCAGCGCATGCGCCTCGAAGGCCTCAAGGGCATATTGGTCATAGGCCGTCACAAACACCACGAGGGGGATTTCCGCTTCGCCAACCAATGACCTGAGAACAGAAAACCCGTCAAAGCCGGGCATTTGAATATCAAGAAACACAAGGTCGGGTTTTTGCTCTTTGATCACTTTAACCGCTTCGCGGCCGTTGGAGCAGGTCCCGACAATCTCGAGGTCGCTGAATGGTTCCAGGCGAATGGTCAGGCCCCGGATCGCCAGCGGCTCATCGTCAACAAGCAGTGTGCGGATCTTGCTCATAATGTGTTCCTCTTTTTCTCTATGCCCAGACTAATTCTTGTTGTTCTCTGGCTTTTCTTTGGGCACCTGGATAAAAATACCCAGGCCCGTTGGCTCAAGATTCTCAAGCCGAAATTCATGCTTATCACCATAAATTTGCGACAGTCGTTCTTTGGTATTGGCAATACCCACGCCTGACCCAGACTGGCTTACGATATGGTGAATATCTTCAAGCCCCGGGCCTGTATCCTTCAAGGCCAGCATGAGTTGATCACCCTCTATTTTGGCACATACGGAGATTGTGCCGCCTTCAATGGAAGGGGCGATGGCATATTTAATCGCATTTTCAATCAGTGGCTGCAGGATCAAACTGGGCACCAAAGCTGTTTTGGCTTTCTCATCGATGTCATATTCGATTGTCAGCCGATCCTGAAATCGGACTTTTTCAATATCCAGGTACAAACCGAGGGCATAAAGTTCCTGATCCAAACTGATCCGTTGAGTTGGCTGATTGACCAGCGTATAGCGAAGAAAACTCGATAGCTTTGTCAGCATTTTGTTGGCATCGTCTTCAGCTTTATCAAGCACCAACGTGGAAATCGCATTCAGGGTATTAAATAGAAAATGAGGATTGAGCTGATAGCGCAGCATCTTTAACTGTGTTTGGTGCGCCATCGCGGTTGCCTTCAAAACCTGCGCTTTCTGCTCTTGCAGGCCAGCATAATAGTGATATCCAAAATAGATTGCTGACCAGGCAAAAAGAACGGTTGCCTCAAACATAGCGTTGCCAAAAAAGGCAATCCCTTCTGCGCGCGGCGTGCCGGGCAAGAGGGTTGGCGCCAACGCGACTTCAAGTGATGAGAACAAAAGCCCCAGCGCGGAACAGAGCAAAATCACCACCGGCAGCAATAGCGGCAGCGGCTTGTCTCTTACGACCTGATAAACATGGCGCATCACTATTGTCATTGAAACGCCGATAAAAATGGCCGCTACGATAAGCAGAAAATAGTTTGGGAACAGTTGTTGCAGGATTATGCCCTGGAAAGTCCTAACCAGACCATACCCAGTCCAGCCGATAAACTGAAACGACCAGAACGTGGCTTCTTTGGTTCCAAACAAGCGGTTCATTAATGTCATAGAGTGCCCAGTCGTTACCTTTTCTGGGTCAGACGTAAACACGCCCAAAAACGGCGCCCGACCCAATTCGGATTCAGGCGCATTATGGGGTGACTGGTCACCAGAGCCAAGAGGCATGTTTGGTTTTGACGTCATTTACTCGAAACCATCAGGCGTCACTGCTAACAACAAGAACCGCAGAGCCGCTGCTAGCGGCTCGATTCCACGCCTTCAAACTGAACTGGTTGACCCGGCCGCAACCTCTCTCCACCGCGGATTACAACGCGGTCCCCGCTCTCTATGCCACCGACAACGGCAACACGCGCACCACTTGCTGCCCCTGTGCGCACAAGAAGACGCTCAGCTGTATTGTCTTCCTTGATGCGGAATACGTAAGTGCCTTCACTCCTGAGAACCAGCGCATCACGCGGCACAGCAACAACCTCAGAAGGTGCGCTGGACGGCACGCCAATTTGCAATGCAGTACCTACCACATAGCCAGCGTTTGCTGGCACATGCACCCGGATTTCCATGGTCCTGCTTACCGTGTCACCAACTGGCACAAGCGCACGAATAGAACTGTCATACTGGTCACCTTCTTTGCGCAGGGCCACTGGCAGCCCATCGCGCAGCAAACCCGCCAGGTTCACGGGGGCCTGGCCCCGCACTTCCAGGTTTTCAGTGTCAACGAGGCGAACAATTTGACGTCCAGGAGTTGAATACTCTCCCGCTTGCGCCAAACGCGCAACCACCCGGCCCGGAAACGGCGCACGAACCTTCGTCCGGTCGAGATCGATCTTAGACTGTTCCAGCGCGATACGTGCTTGCGCGAGCTCTTGCTCGGTCATCAGCAACGTGCTTTCGGCCTCTTCAACCTGGCTGGTCGGCGCAAACTCAGTTTCCGCCAATTCTTTCTGCCGTGCCAAATCTGATGTTAGGAACGCCACGCGGGCCTCCAACCGTTTGACCTGACTTTCGTTGCGATCCACCGCCAGGCGATGATTGCGGTCGTCAATTTCGGCCAGCAAATCACCTCGGCTCACCATAGTGCCTTCAGGCGCCACCCAGGTGACCTGACCCGCGATCTGTGCCGAAACCTGACTATCATTTTGGCTGACCACAGTGCCAGGCATGAACACTTTTGGTGCCATTAACTCTTCGCTGGCTTGCGCCACCTCAACAAGAGCTGGCGGCGGTTGCTGCTGCGCTACTGCTGGCAAGGCTAATGCAGCCAACATAATTCCAGCAGCAAGGCCTGTGATGCCTCGACCATTAGATATTTTCATGTTCATCATTTGGAATACCCTCGCATTATTTTTTTGATTACTCAGCAGGTTTCAATGTCGTGTTTTGTTTGGTGAACAGGCGGCTCAATGAACCCTCCTCGTCCAGGCGCAGAAGCGCCGGCAACATCACCAGAGTGAACAATGTGGAGACACACATACCTCCGACAATTGTTGTTGCCATGCCGCGGTAAATATCGCTGCCCGCACCCGGGAACAGCACAAGCGGCAACATGCCCATAATAGAGGTTAGTGTGCTCATGAATATGGGGCGCAGGCGCAGAGTGAGTGCCCGCTCCACCGCTTGTTGGCGTGTTAGACCTTCCTCTTCACCCTTACGGGTCTGCGCGACCAAAAGGATTGCATTGTTGACCACAAGGCCCAGCAGAATGATGAAGCCAATCATCGTCAGCAAATCCAGTGGCGTGAACGCAAACAGGTTCAACAGATTGAGCGCCAAAACGCCGCCAACAGTTGCAAGCGGAATAGTAACCACCACGTAGAAGGCGTCTTTCGTGGAGCGGAACAGCCCGGCCAAAATCATGAACAGCAAGCCAAGAGCCAGAACAAAATTAAGTGACAAAGATGATACCGCGCGGTCCAATGCATCGGCACTGCCGCCATAAGAGATTGTGGCGTCTGAGGGCAGTAATGGTTTGATCTGTGGTTCAACCTGCTCTTTCAAAATAGTAACCATATCTTCCAAGGCCATATCTTCAGGCTGGCTGATATTGAAGGTCACCGTGCGCTTGCGATCTACCCGTTGAATGAATGTTGGTCCAACGCCGCGCTCAAATGTGACCAAGTCACCCAGGGCCACGGTTCCACCCAGCGGTGTGGCAACCAACGTGCTGCTCAAGAGCTCAGGGTCTTCCCAGTCTTTAGCTTTCAGCATCATGTCCACACGGCGTTCACCGTCGAAATGTTCGCCTAACCACAGGCCATCGCCTAAGGCGCGAACAATTCGGGCAATATCATTGCGCGTGAAACCAACCTCCGCCAGGCGCCGGTCATTCGGCATAATTTTTAGTTCTGGCGAAATCACGTTGGGGTCTGGGTTTGGCTGAGCCCGCGCACCGGGCAGCGCCTGTGAAATGAAACCCATGGTTTGCCGCGTCACATCTTTCAATCCATCGAGATCCCGCGAGTGGATGTTCAGTTGCACGGAGCCAGCGCCGCCAAAGCCGCCAAAAAGGTTGCCTTGCTGGGCAAAAGCAAACACATCCGGGAAGCCCGCCAGGATTTCCTCATTGACGATTTTCTCGAGTTCTTTCACACGGCCCTGGTCTTGAGCACGAACACCAATTGAACCGCCTTGTCCATTTGGAAAACTAATGAAGTAGTAGTTTTTGAGCGCAGGCTCTTTTTCACCGTCCAGATATGGCTGCAGCCGATCAACAATTACGGATGCAATTTCGTTATCGACGGTTTCCATATTGGCACCCGATGGGAACATCAAAAAGGCATCAACCGCATCCCGCTTAACAGGTGGCAGGTAATTGAGGTTAGGCAGCATGCTCCAGCTCAATCCAATCGCCCCCGTTACAAGGCCCGCGATGATCGCAACCCGCCGCATCGGCGTGCCAGAAACGGTCATCAGGCGCGCCGCAATGCGCTTGGCGCGCGCACCAGCTGCTTCATTGGCAGGGAGTTTCTTCAGCATATGTTCGGCGGCCACCGGCAGGATTGTGACGGCAACTACGAGCGAAACACCCACGCTGACAGCAATCGTGATGGCCAAATCAGCGAATAACTGCCCCTCAGCATCTTTCAGGAACAGGATCGGCACAAAAATCGCTACCGTGGTTACCGTTGACGCCAAGAGTGCACCCCAAACCTGTTTTGCGCCAGCCAGTGAAGCAAGAGAGGGTTTCTCCCCCCTCTCCCTTAGTCGGACAATGTTCTCCAGGACAACGATGGCCGCATCAAGGACCATACCAGTGGCGAAGGCCATGCCGGCGAGCGATATCACGTTAACCGTTCGGCCAAAAAGGGCGAGCATGATCACAGTCGTGAGAAGGCAAACCGGGATAGTAAGCGCAATCAAAACCGTTGCCCGGATCTGGCGCAAGAACCACCACAGAACGCCGATTGCCAACAGCACACCAATTACCAAATTGGTTGATAGCAGGTTGATGGCTCGTTTGATAAAGACAGAGGGGTCAAATGACTTTTCTATTGTGATGCCCTGCTCAGCCAGAATGCCAGCATTGAGCTCATCCAGTACGGCTGTCAGACGATCAATGGTCGCCAGCACGTTTGCACCAGATTCCCGGATAATGGGCATGCCAATTGCCGGGTTGCCGTTTTGGTATACTACCTGTGTTGCATCCGGCGGGCCCATTTCAACAGTTGCGATATCACCGAGTGTGACAGGGCTACCGTCACGCCATTGAAGAATAAGGGCACGGAGCTCTTCAGGCTCATATCGCCCTTGAAAGTTGAGAAGATAACGGCGGCGTCCTACATCAAGATAACCGCCAGAACTATCCACCGTTCTGCCTACTCGCTGAGCGATATCATTGAGATTCACGCCCAAATCTGCTGCACGAACCGGATCAAACTCAATGCGCAGTTGTTGGCCGGTTGGTGCATTTATCTGGACGTCTGCAACGCCCTCCACGGCCTCAATCCTGGGCACAACATTGTCCTCAATGAATGCCACATATTCATCAGGCGCCAATGCGCTGTCTTCCCGGAATTGAGTGAAGAGATAGATCAGCGTTTCGCCTTGCGGATTACCACCATTCATAACAATTTGCGGCCTATCCGCGTCTGCTGGCAAAGGCGGTAAACGATTGAGCCGACTGATCACCTCCAGCAGTGTGCGGTCCATGTCTGCTTCGAGGGCAAATTCCATGGAAACCCAACCAAAACTCGGGTTTGAGAAGGTACGTAGCTCCTGCAGCCCTGGCATGCCAAGCATCACTTCTTCAATGGGCTCGACAATCTCAGATTCGATTTCACTGGGGCTGGCCGCGCGCCAGAATGTTTGCACGGCAAGCTGAGGCCGCTCAATCGCCGGGAACAGCTGAACAGGCAAACGCATTAGCATCACTGTGCCAAGCACAAGTGCCATTGCCGCAATCACCATCACTGCCGCCGGGTTCTGCAGACTTTTTTCTGTTAGTTTCATCGGACCCGTTCCTCGCTGAACTGTTATGAAGTTACGTTCAGCGGTATGAGCCTATTAACAAGACGCAGAAACTTTATTGCGACGGAAAGTGGGGCGATTGCGATAAGGTGCCGGGGCCAATAATTGCGGCAAACCCCTATAAAACCTTCGTTTATATCTTCTGATAGATTGGATTGGCCGTACAAATGGTTTGCGACGAAAACCGCCAGATTAGGGCGTTATTTGTCGCCAGACTCGTCTTTTGGCTTCTTTTCCCACTCTTCAAAGTCGCCGAGGGCACAGCTTCCCCAGGTGCGGCCAAAGCTGTCCAGAATGGTAATAATTTGGGCTCTGCACAGGGATCCAAATGAATTGGCATAGGCAAAGCGCTGTTCTCGCAAAAGTCCAGGGCACTCGGTCGGCAGGCGGTTCATGAAACCGCGCCGGCCAGTTGCTTCAAAGAAAATGGTTCTATTGTCGAGAATAATGGACTGACGCAGCGAACGCATCGGCACACAGGCTTCTGTGTTTTCGGTTTCCTGATACCGTTCCATAATCCGTTTCCGGCGCTTTTCGGCACGGCGGGCAAGAACACCTTTGGGTTTTGTCTCTTCAGCTTGTTGCTGCTGGTCGGTTTCAGGCGAGTCTTGAGCTGTCGCCGCTGGAAACATCAGCGCAACGCTCAAAAAAATCAAAACTATTACTCTATTAGTGAACACAATACATCTCGCACACCGACTAGGCTGCCACATCTAACCCACAATTTATGAATGAAACCTGAACACGTCACAGCATGTTCAGTTCTAAAGGCTACTGATTTCCTTTTGCATAATTCCACGAAGATTTGCGCCCAAATTTGCCAAGGCGATCTGCTCAGATTTTCCCATCGCGGTCAAAGTCTCATCAAATGCCAAACCGTGAACCTGAGCGATCTGCAGCAGATAGGCCACAAACGCGTCGGCGCGCGCGCGGATGAGCCAGGAAAACGGTTCCGTGGGCACCCCTTCTTTTTGACACTCCTCGGTAAAGGCACCGATGAGATGCGGAAGCAGACTGTCACCGATTTTTCTCAAACCGACACAGAACGCCTCGAATGGCGGCAAGGGTTCCGCGCTATCGTCTTCTTCTTGCTGGCACGAAGCAATACGTTCCAGTTCGCCAACCATTTCGTCTAACTCAGCGTCCAACCGAGCCGCAATGCGGTCACTCACAGCCTGCTGCACCGGGGTCAGCACAATACGACCGGAAGCTTCAAGCCCCTGCAGGCTTGCACTCAAAAAATCAACGATGGACGCATGTTCCGTCATGGAGACGCCTTAAACTGTGCCAAGAACCTATAGCGCGCTCGTGCCTACTAGCCAAGCGCCGGTTTATTGAAACACTAAGGCACACGTTGCATCCATGACGGGTGTCAATTCCCGCTTCAGCGATCAGTACTGTCAGCCTGCACCGATCTATGGATCCAAAAAGCCAGCAAAGGGAATCCAATCAGTTCCATCGCAAGTGGCGGGAAAATGTCGGGACCAAACAGCAGGCCCATATCCAGAGCACTAAAACGAACTAGTCCGCCCAAAAACCCCATCGAAAGCAACGCTATCAATACGGTTTTTAGTGGCGCGAGATAATAACCGGCGGCAATGAACAACAGCCCAGCCCCAAGCCAGAACCCGCCCAGGAACCTGGCGTGATTATCCTGCACGGCAAAAGCTTCAGCGTCTGCAATCTCGATAAAATCTGGTGAAACCTGCAAGCCAAGCGTTTTGATGCCACCAAATCCGGTGCTCACGCCAATCATCGCTATGGCGACGCCAACAAGTAATAAAATGATGCGCAGCGCAATGTGGCGCGTAGGTGATGTCTGATCCATAAGCAGTCCTCCTGCCACACTAACGTAGCAGAAGGTGAGTTGGTTCGTGGCAGAAATTAACTGGATTATGGCTGCTGGTACGTCGTGCCTTCGCCAGCTTTCTCCATCAGGCTTTTGCCGCGTTTGCGCTTGAAGAGCTCAAGGCGCGTGCGAACAGGACGCCGCGGCCAATAGTTGTTCTCAAGATTGGCGTCAGCGATTTCACGGTGCGGATCCAGAGTAATCGACTTGATCTCTTTTTCGCTTGTAACGAGCTTGATCACCTTGTTGGGGTTGCGGCGCCACAGCTCTGCAGGCCAGCGGCGTTTTTCCGTGCTGCCGTCAGCATACTCGATTTGAACAATTACCGGCATCACAAGACCGCCGACGTTCGAAAACTCAAGAAAGTAAAAGTTTTCGCTGTTGTTCAGCAGCTCGCGTTCCCAGTCTTCGAGGCTCGCAACATACTTCTCATAACTATCCCGGTCAGCATCGGTCACGGTGTAGCTGTCATTGCGATTGTAAAAATCCTGGAGCTCGGGCCGTTCCAGAACACGGCGGCGATCATCAGCGTGCCGTTGCTGCACCATGGTTTTGCCAAGCTCTTCGGCGCGGTCGCGCTTGTAAGCCATCTCAACATCCGGGTTTTTGGTGTTGATGGTTCCCCAGGTCACACGGTCCAGCGAAATGTCCACATGGTCAGTGGTGTAGAACCAGCCACGCCAGAACCAGTCCAGATCAAAACCGGACGCATCTTCCATGGTGCGGAAAAAGTCTGCTGGATAAGGGCGTTTGAACATCCAGCGCTGCGCATACTCTTTAAATGCATGGTCAAACGCTTCGCGCCCCATGATAGTTTCACGCAAGATATTGAAAGCGACGGAAGGCTTCCTATAGGCGTTTGCACCGAACTGAATGAGCGACTCTGGGTCGGTCATCACAGGCATTTGGTTGCGGCTCGTCATGAAGGGGACAATGGTTTCTGGCGAGCCGATGTTACCCGGCCAGCCTTCTTCCCACTCGCGGTGGGCAAGGCCCTGCAGGAATGTATTGAAGCCTTCATCCATCCAGAACCAGTCCCGCTCTGGGGTGTTCACAATCATCGGGAAATAGTTATGGCCCACCTCATGGATGATCACGCCAATAAGACCATATTTGGTGCCACGGCTATAGGTACGCTCACCAGATTCCTTATCCTCTGTGGGGCGTCGCGGGTTGAAACTCACCATTGGGTATTCCATCCCGCTCGTTGCGGCATTCACGGAAATGGCCACCGGATACGGATAGGGGAAAGTGTATTTCGAATAAACCTCCAGTGTGTGCACAATGGCTTCAGTGGAATATTTGTCCCACAGCGGCATGCCCTCTTCCGGGTAATAGGACATGGCCATAATTTTTCGGCCGTCACTTTCCTGATCATAACCCATGGCGTCCCAAACGAACTTGCGACTGGAAGCAAAAGCAACGTCACGCACGTTTTCGGCGCGGTATTTCCAGGTTTTTTTGCCGGTCGGTGCTGTTGATTGGTTTGCAAGTGCCTCATCGCGCGTCACGATCATCACAGGGCGGTCTGATGCGCGCGCCGTTTCCAGGCGATCCCGTTGCTCACGAGTTAGAACTTCCCGAGGGTTTTGGAGTTCACCTGTTGCCGCAACAATGTGGTCGTCCGGCACAGTGATCTCTACATCATAATTGCCAAACTCGGTCTGGAATTCACCAAGGCCGTAAAAGGTGCGATTGTTCCAGGCTTTGGCATCTGTGTAGCCCGCAACCCGAGGGTACCACTGGCCAAGGTTATAGATCTTGTTGCCATCTTTTTCGAAGTGATCCCAGCCAGACCGTTTGATCGGAATTTTTTTCGATTCGATGATGTTGTAGGACCAGTCTATGCCAAAAGTATAGCTGCCACCCGGGCCAAGGGCTTCTGGCAGGTCCACACGCATCATGGTGCGCACAATAGCGTATGGGAGCGCGTCACCGTCTTCGTCCGTCACCGCAGCAATCTTGAACCCGCCATCAAATTCCTGACGATATTTCTCGTGCCGAAGCGCAGAGAAGCTCATGCGCTCCGTGGAGTTTGTCGGCTGCGTTAAGTGATCGTCTGAGTGTTTCGCAAAGCGGTTTTGATCAAGCCGCACCCAGATGTAGTCGAGTGTATGCGGAGAGTTATTTTTGTATGTGATCATCTCTGAGCCGGTGATCGACTGATTGTCGTCATCGAGCTCTACTTTGATATTGTAGTCGGTCTGCTGCTGCCAATAACCGGGGCCAGGCTTGCCTGAAGCGATACGCTGATCGTTCGGCGTTGGCCAGCTTTCCTCTAGCTGGCGAAACTTATCTTCGTGCTCTGGCTGCTTTGACTGCTTTACCTGCGCAGACGCGCCAATGGTTACGAAGATTAGAGTTGCAAAGCCAATACATGCTGATCTGATCATAAGAAAACCCTCCCGACATTCGCGCCAAAGCATGATCATTGCCCAACAAGATCACGGCACGAGCCTGCATAGCTATTAGCCCAGCCGCAGCCCATTTGAACAGGTCAAAAATTTGAACAGGAAAAAAAGTGAAAAATCCTGTTTTTGCGATTGATTATTAATTTCAAGTATGACTATAGTCTCCTCATGGACAGCGAACGAATGAAGGCACACTCCCTTATGTCCCTTCTCGTCCATGCATCCGCGTACCGGGTCTGACAGCGGTACGTTGACGGAAAAACCTGTTGGCCCGGGTTAACCGTCACTCCTTTGATCCACAAAGGAAAGGCCGCCCCATGGCCCGGGGCGGCCTTTTTAGCTTTCGGGTTGCGGCAGAGCTATCGTTTCCAATAACCTCGCTCTCGCATGGCTCCTACTGTCTGAGTATCAAGGGCATAGGCGAACGGCTCCCGAACGGCAAAGGTCGTATCAACCGGATCGAAGCTAACGTTGGGAGATATGCCATCGAAAATATAGTCAACTGCATATTCTACCTCGGTCCACCCAAGCACAGTTCGCCCCTGTGTGGCACCTGTGAAACGCATGTTGATTTCATAGATTACCAAGTCACCATTTTTGTCGAGTTTGCCCTGAAGGTTGAGAGGCCCAAAGTGACCCAATTTCGCGAGAGCCTCGGCGTAGCCACGGATGATATCCAAGACCTTAGTGTCTCCAATCGGCACATATTTCTGAGACCTGCCGAAGCTGTAATAGTTCATAGACGCAATCTGATATAGGACCTTTGAGTCGTAACCGATAAGCGCCTGACCGCTAATCTGATCCGAAATAGCGTAGGAGTAAAAAAGTGGCACACCACATTCGGAAACAGGATTATAATCCTCAGGCTCGTTTTTGTGTCCGACCATTTCCTGAATTACAAAACCTCCAGCTTCAACGGCGGCTCTCAGCTCCTCTTCACTTCTGACAATAAACACATCCTTGGATGCATGGCCATTCATGCGAGGCTTTGCAATTAATGGATAGCCGGTTTCAGCCACAATTGCCTGCGCCTGAACAAAGGTTTTTGCGCTACGAGCAAATGGTAATCCGTTTGCTTCAGCAAATTTGTAGGACAGATATTTATCATTCGATATCCCAGCACTTTCGATCGATGGCACAAGAAATTCTGTGTCTGGAAAACTGCCAGAAGCTCGCATTTTCGACAATATAGATACATCCTGGTCCCGACCAGCAACAACCAAGGCAGGTTTGCACTCATCAACCAAACGGGCATGAGCATCAACGAATGCACCCTCGTCAGCGACAGGCGGCACCAAATGTGCCTCGTCACACATAAAGTTGAATGCAGTTTCCGCCAATAGATTGGTGCCAATAAAATAAAACTCATCACGCCGGTGCGCCAGACACAATTGAAAATTTCCGCCGACATTGCTGCCAACACTGGTGATCAGAATTTTTTTCATAACAATCCTACGAATGTATTAGTATCTATATGTTGGATCAGTAGTATGCAAACTGTACAGTGTACAACTCTTGTGATTCAGTGTTTTCTCGCTCGGCCGATTAGTTGTTTGTCGCTGGTCCGTCGACTTTTTGGTCTTTATTAACTCAACAAATTTTCCAGGTTGTAATGCAAAATCGAATGCAACAAGAGCAAGCTGCCGAACTTTATGTGGAATGGATATCCAGTCTAAGAAAACTGGATGAGGACAAACTTTATAATCAGGGGCTTAAAAACGCCATACATATCCTAGACAACTTGAAGGGATATAACGTTTTGAAGGCATCCATGCCGGCTAAAAAATTTGCGACAGAGTTAGTCCAACTTTATTCACGATTTGTTCTGCTGGCAGAGTCAGAGGCAATCGAGCAAAATTATTTGGCCGCATGTGGCGTCAAACAATCATTAGGGCCCGTTTTTGATACAATTGGAATAGACGAATCGTCGCCGCATGAGATTTTGAAGAAGTATCACCCTGCCGAAGACTCAAAATCTTTGAGCCAGCAAGCTTTTCTTTATCTGACGGTTCTGTCCAACATTCATCTATTTCCTGGCGAGAAAATCAGACAAGTGGCCCCTCAGCTGATAGTGCCGCTTGCTATTGGCTGCTTAGGGCAACGCTATGCTCTTACGAAACGCCAAACAGCAAATAAAAAAGCACTGCAGTCCCTTGGCAGTGATTATGAATCGATGGCGTTTCCAGGTTACGATTTTTCAGCGATTTCAAGAACCTGGATGTATTGCAGTTACCTTTATTGGGACAAAAAACACGGTATCAAAAAAAACCTGAACAACATGTTTCGAAGGTGGATGGAAGAAAAACGCCTGACCGGAGTTAAGCAGCGGCCTTTTGTCGAAAAGCAAAAGCCAACCATACTGATTTTTGCTGAGAGTTTTTCAGATCATCACGCAATGTTCCGTTGTCATGGCAAATCAGCGGTTTCTCTCAAGGAGAATTTTAGGACAATTCTCGTCACCAATCGTGATGGGATATCGCCTACCACCCTTAAGCTTTTTTCCAAAACTATACAGATCGACCGCAGTAAAAAATGCGTGGAGAAAAACATCAAAATCATCAAAGGTTGCTACCCAGACATGATTTACTACCCCAGCGTCGGCATGAGCCGAAACACTTGCTACCTGGCCAATCTCAGGTTGGCACCAATACAGTTTCTCTCAATGGGACACCCGGCGTCAACACTCTCTAGAGAGATGGATTATGTCGTGGTCAACAACGATCTGCGCCCAGATCCAAAGTGTTTTTCAGAAAAGATTATTCATCGCCGCATTAGCGCTGGTTACAGCCCCTATCCTGGCTGGTCCGGTACCGGCACACACGCATCAATACTACCACCTACAAAGAGAAAAAGAGTTGGTGTGCTTGGATTCATTCCCAAAATAACTCAAGAATTCCTGCACGTTTGCCGAACCTTGGACGAGAAATCGCCCGAAGGAGTCGAATTCCACTTCTTCCCAAACGTTGATACGATTGATTTTCAAGCCTTTAAGGCAATTATTCAGAAAGAGATCAAAACTTCGTTGGTTCATAGGGGTGTATCTTACCCGGAGTATATGGGAAGAGTGAAACAACTGGACTTGGTCCTAAGCACATTTCCCTTTGGCAACACAAATGGGACAATTGATACATTGTTGGTGCGAAAACCGATGATTACGCTGGAGGGTCCGGAACCACACTCAAAAACAGACAGTCGCCTGCTGCGCAAAGTGGGTGCCCCGGAGGATTTTATTACGTCGTCACCTCGCGAGTATTTGCAACGGGCGCTGGATTGGGTTTCCAACGAGCAAAAACTTGCAGATAATTGCAGAGCATTGGAAGCTTTGGACATTGAAGGTACTTTTTTCAATAACGATGAAAATGATTTCGCAGACGTCGTCTCGCTGATTTATAAGAACCACCAAACCCTACAAAAGGATGACCGTCGAGAGTTTGAATTTAGTGATCTGATGGCTTTACAGGACAAAAGCGTTAACTAATGCAAGATAACGCTCAACAAGGGTGATTGCATGACCAACCAGCGCACTTCCTACGAGGCCTTTTGTGATGATGGCTATCTTGTCGCAAACTCTATCCTGAACATGCAAGAAATTGCAGAGGTCAATCGTGCTTTAGCGCTTCCGATACAATTACTTTGCGAAAATCTGGGATTGCCGACACCTGTGGAAGGAGACAGAGACAGTCTTCACGACGCCATGGTCTCATTGAAAAAACATGATCAGACTGCTTATCTGAATGCCATAAAGATCTCACAAAATCACCATTCTGTTCTGGGATTACCCGGCAAACCAAAACTAATTGAAGCGCTGAAGAAGGCTGGGCTAGATGAACCGGTTGTGTCGCTCAAACCGTTTCCAATCATGGTTTCAGAAGAATTACATATTGAGGGAGGATACAATTTACGGCCACTTCATCAAGAGTGGCCAGTGATGCAAGGTAGTTCTGATGGGGTTGTGTGCTGGATCGCATTGCACGATGTTACGGCGGAGCATAGCGCCCTGCATCTGATTCCAGGTTCTCACAAGAAAGGCATGCGTGCTTATCACCGCACCAAATGCGGTACCGGCATTGTGCCGGAAGACCTGCCCCCTAGTGATCCCATTAGGCTGGAAGTTAACGCCGGAGACGCTGTTATCTTCTCCTGCTTCATGGCTCATGGCAGCAGTCCAATTGGAAACAAATTTCGTTCGGCTGTCACCATTCGTTTCAACAATCTGGCTGCTGCGGATTTTATTGAGCGCGGCTACCCCGACCCTAGCCGGGTGGAAATTGATCGACAACCAGAGAACATGTATACGCCGGTCCAAATTGTTCGCAGCCGCTGAAAACTGATCTCTGTCAAGCGTTCAGATTATGCGTTTTGAGTTGTTTGGGGCGACGACACGCCATATTCTGCGAAATTGGAAAGGGGTGCAGGATTGGGATGAACTATGTCCGGTCAAAAATAGCGTGGCTATCAGTGGTATTTTGTTTTGTCACACAATCCCTGGCAGCAAACGATGAATTCCCTACATTGACCTGGCTTTCCATTGATTGGCAACCGGCCTGGATTGACGAAGGGCCACTGAAAGGCGCGGGGTATGCCCAAACGGTTGAGCGCATGGTCCAAGAACGCCTGCCGGGTTACACCCATGACCGGCGCGAAATCACCAATGTGCGCATCTATTCCGTTCTACAAACCCGGGACGCCTGCTTTGCCGCATCGCCCTATCAAGGCGCCGACTTACAAACCAATAAGCGCGACGGTGTGATCTGGAGCGCGCCGTCATACATCTATTTCCTACATGGTCTTATTGCCAAACCCGAAGCCGTGGAGCGCATCTACAAGTACGGCGCGAACGGGTATGTTGATTTTGAAGCCCTTATGCAGGACGAATCGATCATAGGCGCGTTTCAGCCGGGCCGATCCTATAGCCGCTGGCTTAATCCGCTGTTTGAAGACGCCGAGAAAACCAAAACCATGTTCAAGTGGTCAGGTGATACGCAACTGACACAGAGCATGTTCAAACTGATGGAAGCGGGGCGCATCGACTATTTCGTCGATTATGTGATCATGCTCAAATACCATGAAGAATCCACCGGCACCCCAAGCGGCTATGTTTATATGCCGATCGAAGAGCACAAGGGGTTCCTTGGCCTCGGTGCAATCGCCTGCTCGGACACACCGCTCGGGCGTCAGGCCATTCAGGACATTAACGCTGTGCTGAAAACCATTCGTCAGTCAGATGAAGTTCGGGAAGCCAATCGCCGCTGGCTGATGCCAAGAGAGCAGGAAGCCGAATATTGGCACAAGTGGGAAACCGAACTGCTGCCGCTTGAAAAGTAAAAGGGCCGGCAACTGCCAGCCCTTTCCAAATCAGTTTTATAAGACCTTAGTTCAGGCCCTTGATGATCTCTTCCACCATTTTCTTGGCATCAGAGAACAGCATCATGGTGTTGTCGCGGAAGAAAAGCTCGTTTTCCACGCCAGCATAACCACTGCCCATGGAGCGTTTGATGAACAGCACCGTGCCCGCTTTTTCAACGTCTAAAATCGGCATGCCGAAGATGGGGCTCTGCGGGTCAGTTTTGGCTGCAGGGTTGGTGACATCATTGGCACCAATCACGAAGGCAACATCTGCGCCTGCAAACTCGCTGTTGATGTCCTCAAGCTCAAACACCTCGTCATACGGCACGTTTGCTTCCGCCAGCAGCACATTCATGTGCCCAGGCATACGACCCGCAACCGGGTGAATGGCGTACGCCACATCAACACCCTCAGCCTTGAGCATATCGCCCATTTCCTTAAGCGCGTGCTGGGCTTGCGCTACCGCCATACCGTAACCGGGTACGATGATCACTTTGCCTGCGTTCTTCATGATGAAAGCAGCATCGTCTGCAGAGCCCTGCTTCACAGGGCGAGTTTCCGCGCCCATCGGACCCGCAGCAGCGGCATCATCGCCGCCAAAGCCACCAAGGATCACGCTGATGAAGCTGCGGTTCATGCCCTTACACATGATGTAAGACAGGATCGCACCCGAAGAACCCACGAGGGCACCCGTTACGATCAGGGCAGTATTCTGCAGGGTGAAACCAATGCCCGCTGCTGCCCAGCCTGAGTAGCTGTTCAGCATCGACACCACCACGGGCATGTCAGCACCGCCGATTGGAATAATCAGCAGGAACCCGATGATGAACGACAGCAAGGTCACCCACCAGAAAACGCTCACGCCGCCAAACGCAACAGATTGGTCAACCGAGAACCAGGCAATGCCGCCTACTATTGCGGCACCCATCAACAAGTTGATCAGGTGGCGCGCCGGCAGCATGATCGGCGCGCCAGACATGTTGCCGTTCAGCTTGGCAAACGCGATCACGGAGCCTGAGAAAGTGATCGCACCGATCGCGATACCAAGTGACATCTCGATCTTGGACGCCGTGTAAATGGAGCCCGCAGCGTCAGCAATACCGAACGCACCAGGATTGAGGAAGGCGGACCCGGCAACCAACACGGCTGCAAGCCCCACAAGGCTGTGGAAGGCAGCAACCAGTTGCGGCATCGCCGTCATGGCAATCCTGCGCGCGATGATGAAACCAACCGCACCACCGATTACGATGGCGCCAATGATCCAGTCATAGCTGACAATCTCGGGGTTCAGCACAGTCGCGATAATCGCGATGGCCATACCAACGATGCCATACACGTTGCCCTGGCGGCTTGTTTCAGGGCTCGACAAGCCCCGCAAACTTAAGATGAAAAGGACAGCAGCAACCATATAGGCGACAGCCGTCATATCGACGAACGTCTGAGACATGGTCTACTCCTTACTTTTTCTTCTTGTACATGCTGAGCATGCGCGCGGTGACAGCAAAGCCACCAAATATATTTACGGCCGCCAAGCCAATAGCAATGGCGCCGAGGATTTTCGAAAGGCTGACGCCCTCTGGCCCAGCGGCAATCAGTGCACCGACGATAATCACCGATGAGATCGCGTTTGTTACGCTCATGAGCGGGGTGTGCAGCGCGGGCGTTACCGACCACACCACATAATAACCAACAAAAATGGCCAGCACGAAAATGCTGAATTGCTGGATGAATGGGCTAACAACAAGTTCGGTCATTATTCGCCTCCTGTCAGGCGGGGATGAACAATCGCACCGTCTTTGGTCACAACGGACTCGGCAACGATCTCATCCTCGAAATCAATGTGTAGCGCGCCTTCTTTGACGTGCGGGGTGATGAAATGCAGCAAATTGCGGGCATAGAGCGCGGAAGAATCAGCTGCCAAACGCGACGGCACATTTTTGTGCCCTACGATGGTGACGCCGTGGACCTCAACGATTTCTCCCGCTTTCGACAGCGCACAGTTGCCACCCATTTCAACGGCAAGATCCACAATCACACTGCCCGGCTTCATGGACTTAACCATGTCTTCCGTAATCAGCTCAGGGGCCGGACGCCCTGGGATCAATGCAGTTGTGATTGCAATGTCCTGTTTCGCGAGCGTATCGGCGATCAACTGGGCTTGTTTAGCCTTATATTCGTCGCTCATTTCTTTCGCGTAGCCGCCTGATGTTTCAGCTTCAGCTGTTTCTTCATCTTCGACCATTACGAACTTGCCGCCCAGGCTTTCCACCTGCTCTTTCGCGGCAGGCCGAACATCAGTTGCACTTACAATCGCACCCAATCGCTTGGCGGTTGCGATGGCTTGCAGACCTGCAACACCGGCCCCCATGACCATGACTTTCGCCGGTGCAACGGTGCCCGCGGCTGTCATCATCATAGGGAAAGCGCGGCCATAAGCTTCCGCGGCGTCCACAACGGCTTTATAGCCAGCAAGGTTTGACTGGGACGACAACACGTCCATGGACTGTGCGCGCGTAATCCGCGGTACAAACTCCATGGCAACAGCTGTTAACCCGGCGGACGCATAATCCTTCAGGCGGTCGCCATCCACAAACGGGTTTAAGGACGCTAGTAAAAGCGCACCCTTCTTAGCGTTACCTGCGTCCGTGCCCTCAAGACCCTGAATTGAGAATATGACGTCCGCGTCTTTAATTGCTGCGGCAAGGTCAGGGGCTATCGTGGCGCCCGCCGCTTCAAAGGCTTGGTCTGGAACAGATGCCGCATCGCCCGCACTGGTCTCAACAATAACGTCAAAACCCAGGCCGATCAGCTTCTTGACCGTTTCGGGGGAGGCTGCCACGCGGTTTTCCGCTTCGCGCCGCTCCCGTATCACTGCAAGTTTCATGAACACTCTCCGTGAAACTGTTTAAAGAATATGCGCGGGCAACGGCCTTCCATACTCGCCACAAATGCGGGCTCGCATAAATGCCCCTCAAAGACTGTTGTTCCCGGCAATGAAAAGGTAACGCATATGCTCGTTTGAGCAAGTTTCTTTCTATCGATTACTGAAATAGGAAAAATTTTATCATTACCGATTTGTTAACTGCTGTCCTGAAACGATACAGCTTGCGCGCCGAATCGGCACAGGAGTTCGGTCGCGAAAAGCATGAAAGTGGGCGGCCATGGCACAAAAATCGGTATTGATTGTCGAAGACGAACTAACCCAAAGCACTTTGCTTGAAGGCATTATCAGTCGGGCGGGCCATGTGCCTTTCGTGGCACAAACTGGCCAGGAAGCGTTGGATTTCATGGCTGACCGACAAGGCGAAGCCATCGACATCGTGCTTCTTGACCTTGTAATGCCGGGCATGGACGGCCTTGAAGTGCTGGAAAACCTGCGACCAAAGTTTCCAAACTTGCCCGTGATCATGCTGACCGCTCACTCATCAATCACAACTGTCGTAGACGCCATGAGAGCAGGCGCCAGTGACTTTATTGTGAAACCCGCAAGCGCAGAGCGCATTCGGACCGCCATTAATGCTGGCTTGGAAACCTCGGCCCTGGTCGGCGAAATTGAGCCCATGCAAAAAGAGCTCTCTGTCGCGGGATTTGAAAGTCTGGTTGGTAGTGGCCCCGCAATGAGCCAAGCCTTAAGCCTTGCGCGCAAGGCCGCGACGGCCAGCATCCCTGTTTTCATCGACGGCGAAAGCGGCGTTGGCAAGGAAGTTTTTGCGCGCGCCATTCATGCAGCCAGCGAACGGGCAGGCAAACCGTTTGTGGCGGTTAACTGCGGCGCAATTCCCGAAAACCTGGTGGAAAGCATTCTGTTTGGGCATGAAAAAGGTGCCTTTACCGGCGCCACCGAAAAACGCATCGGTAAGTTTGAAGAAGCCAACGGCGGCACGCTGTTTCTGGACGAGGTCGGAGAACTGCCCGCCGATGTTCAGGTAAAACTGTTGCGCGCCCTGCAGGAAAAGGAAGTCGATCCTGTGGGCGGCAAAGCCAGCATCAAAGTTGATATCAGGGTGATTTCTGCCACCAACAGAAATCTCGCAGACTGTGTTGCTGATGGTAGTTTCCGAGAGGATTTATTCTACCGGTTGAATGTATATCCGATCAATTTGCCACCGCTTCGGGAAAGGCGCGAGGACATCCCTGCCCTTGTGGACCATTTTCTGCACCTCATCCCCAAGATGGAAGGTTTGCCAAAGCGTTCCATAGCGCCTTCAGCGCTACGTGCGCTCGTTGACTATCACTGGCCGGGCAATATTCGGCAGCTTCAGAATGCTATTTTCCGTGCTGTAATCCTGTCCGAGCATGAGACTTTGGAGGCGCAGGATTTCCCCCATCTGCAAGGACTGCAGCATTCAGCAGCAGATCAAAACCCCATTGCCCCAACCATGCCGTATTCGACAGGCACCTTCCCGATGGCAAGTGGGATTTCTTCTGGCACGAATCCGGAAACTCCCTTAATTAGCCTTGTGGCAACTGGTGGTCACGTTCGCACGCTGGCGGAAATTGAAAGCGAAGTGATCCGCCGGACCATTGGTCATTATGACGGGAAAATGGCTGAGGTCGCGCGGCGCCTTGGCATAGGCAGGTCAACACTCTATCGCAAGCTGGAGGAGTATGACCTGAAGAGGTAGGGGATCTCTGTGATTGGCGTTTTTGATTCTGGTTCTGGCGGACTTACAATTTTGCAAGCACTGCAAAAAAGCATGCCAGATCAGGATTTTTTGTATTTCGGCGATCACAAAAACGCGCCATACGGCCACCGCCAAAACGATCAGATTGTGGAGTTGACCAGAACTGGTGTTGAGCACCTGATGCAGAACGGGTGCAAGCTCGTCATTCTGGCCTGTAATACGGCAGCCGCCATCGCCCTTCGCTCCCTACAGCAAAACTGGCTTGAGGAAGCGTTCCCCGGCAATCGAATCCTGGGGGTTCTTGTACCGATGGTTGAGGCTATCACTGGCGTTGACTGGGCCTCGAGCACGCCAGACACATCGATTTCGGACGAAATTCTATTGTTCGCCACACGCAAAACAGTCTCAAGCGGTGCCTACCGCGAAGAAGTGGCCAAAAGAGCGCCAAACATCAAGCTGATTGAGAAAGCCTGCCCCGGCCTCGTGGACGCCATCGAGGGCGGTGCCGGGAAAGCACCCATTTCAGGAATGATCTCAGGTTACGTTTCAGAACTTGGGCCCACAAATGCGTCCGCTGCGGTTTTAGGCTGCACGCATTTCCCGATTGTGGAAAGTCAGTTCAGATCAGCCCTTGGTCCAGAAACCAAAATTGTATCACAGCCCGATGTGGTTGCCGCATCCCTTCGAGACTATTTGATCCGGCATCCTGACTTCGCTTCAAAAGGCCAGGGATCAACAAGATATCTGACCACGGGCGACGCAGTTCATGTGACCAAAATCTCTAGGGCATTTTGCGGCGACAATGGCACCTTCGTTAGCGTCGGGGCTGTTTAAGAAGTGCTGTGGGCGTTTAGGCACTGGCGACGGCAACTTGGTCCACCGCCTCATTCAGTTCACTTGCCGTAAAGGGTTTTGCTAGCGTTGCCTTAGCGCCGACTGCTTTTGCGATGTTAAGATACGGCGTAGAAGAGCCTCGCGCACCTCCGCTTATGGCAATGATTCCAATGCCAGGGTGGTGTTTTTGAAAATGACGTATTGTTTCAATGCCCTCTATCCCCGGCATTATGAGATCGGTGATCAACAAATCAAAATCGCCGCGGGCGGCTTCCTCAACCGCATACACGCCGTCGTTCACGGGCGTCACCTCGTGGCCGAATTCCTTGAGTGTCAAATCAAGCGACTCAAGCACGATCGGGTCATCATCAACCAATAAAATCTTCAATTCCAGCATCCCAACATCGAGAAACTAAAGCATTAATCTAAAATTTCGGCAATCACTATCAGACAATCGGTAAGGTAAACTGCACCCTGGTTCCGCGCCCAGATTTAGAGTCGAGATTAACTTCCCCGCCAGCGGCGACAACTGCTTTTCGCACCAGGGAAAGGCCCAACCCAGTACCTTGACCGACTTGTTTCGTTGTAAAAAAAGGATCAAACACTTTGTCTTTGATATTGTTCTCAATTCCCGGGCCAGTGTCCTTCACACAGAACGAGAGCAGTGACTGATGGTCTTCGTTTTCGTCGCCATCACCCGCCTCGATTTGATGGTCTACTCGCTCAACCGATACATTGACGGTGCCGCCGCTTTCCCCAATTGCGTCAAAGGCGTTGGATATCAAGTTCGCCAAAATGTCTTGCAAGCTGTCTTCCGACAGTTGGACTTCTTCTTCGCCCGGTGGATAACCCCAGCGTAGATCAATCTGACTAGGGCACGTGTGTGCGAGGATAAGACGGCTGCGATCTAACACGTCGCGGACTTTGCACCTGGCATCCTGATTTTTTTCTTGATTGGAAAACGCCAGAATTTTGGAAAGCGTTTTCTGCGAAGTTAGTGCGGAGGAATGGATCAACTCTGCCTTTCTTCGGGCGTCTTCGGTGAGATTGCTGTCGCTCTTCAGCAATTCAGACAATGTCACCACCGGCAAAAGCTGATTTCCCAACTCGTGAGCAACGCCGCTCGCCATAATACCTAAAGAGTCCAGGTTGCGCATCTGAGCCAGCTGTTTTTCAAGTTGCAACTGCTCTTGATGAGCCGCCTGCAGATTACGTGTTCTTCGATAGGCTAACCAAGCAACAGGCAGAGGCAGAGAGGCAAAAACAAGAAAAAGCTCATCAAGTTCCCAGTCTTCAAAATTGCGTGAATATTCGAAGACACGCTCGAACAAATCTAGCCACTGGAAAACGGAAAAAAAGACCACACAAGCGCAGAAGGTTATCAAGAGATCCCTGTCCAGCCAGTTGTAGTCATTTTTCTTGTTAGACAAGGTGAGTCCCCACCACCATTACCCCAGTGGAAGGGACTGTAGACTTTTTTCGATTCAATGCACAAGCAAGTCCCTAACTTGGGACTTGGTCTTACTCGCCGGGCTCCGGCAGGGTGCCACCCTCAATCGCGTGCATGTAAACGTCAAGAAGCGCTTCCTGCTCTTGCCGGTCAGCTTGATCCATTTTGCGGAGAGCAATGACTTTGCGCATGACTTTTGGATCAAAACCAACGGCTTTTGCTCCCGCGTACACTTCTTTCACGTCTTCCGCGATGCCTTTTTTCTCTTCTTCAAGCCGCTCGATACGCTCAATGAAAGACCGCAACTGATCGCCGGCAACACCACCCGCTTGAACCATAACCATACTCCCTGAAACTGATGAAATTGGGCGGCACCATACCCACCGCCTCGTACACAGGCAATCGCCTTGCGGATATTTTTTCTAACTTGTTAGTCTGCCTATATTTCTGAGGGGATAGGCAAGCTTTCTGGCTCGTCGGCGAGCCGCGCATCAGCGGCGCAAGCTGCATAATCGGCGCGAATCTGCTCGTGCCGCATATCAATATACTGCGCCATCGATGGGTGGGTGAAGATGTAAAACCGGTCTGCTTCTACGCACTCCACGGTCCAGTCCCCAACAAGCTCAGGCGCAATGCCGCTTTCAACCACATCTTTCATCACCGAAAAGCCTTCTTCGCCAAACGCACTCGCTTTTTCCGTCGGGCTGTTCAAGTGGCTTTTATAAATGCTGGTGCGCACCCAGGCTGGGCACAGGACGCTCACACCGATGTTGCTGCGCGCTAGATCGTCCTTCAGCGCTTCGGAGTAGCCGACTACCGCAAACTTGGTCGCGTGATACGGTGCCATCGCCGGGTTTGCGACATGACCCGCCATTGAGGCGGTATTGACAAAATAGCCACCCTCACCGTGGGATTTAATGAGCGGCGTGAAGACTTCAACACCGTAAACAACACCCATTACGTTGATATCAACGATCCACTTCCAGTCTTCAATCGGTGTTTGACCGGCCCGGCCCCCAATGCCAACACCCGCATTGTTGACAACAATATGCACTTTGCCAAACCGCGCGATGGTGGCGTCGGCGGCGGCGCGCACGTCTGCTTCGCTGCCAACATCACACAGAACCGTGCCGACAGCCGCGACGGCGGCCGACAAGCTTGCCGCAGCTTCTTCCAGCGCCTCAGCATTGATGTCTGCAAGCATGACATTCGCGCCTTTGGCGGCAAATGATTTTGCAATGGCGAGCCCAATACCCGATGCGCCGCCCGTAATGAAAGCGGTTTTGCCAGTAACGTCCACGCTAAACTCCCTCAAATAAAAAGGGCCGCATCAAACGGCCCTGAATGCTTGTGTGGTGATATGTGGCGCTTGCCCGTTACGGCAACTTGTTTTTCGCCACACTTTCGTTCATGCGTTCAAGCTGCTCCTCGCTTGCCTTGCCCTGATACTGGGCTTTGAAGTCGCCGTATGGCATGCCGTAAATACGTTCCCGCGCGGCGTCCTTGTCCACGCTCTCACCCAAAGCCTCTGCGGCTTCCTGGTACCAGTCCGACAGGCAGTTCCGGCAAAAGCCGCCGTAACCCATCAGGTCGATGTTTTGAACATCTTTGCGATGATCAAGGTGCGCAAGCAAACGCCGGAACACGGCGGCTTCGATCTGCGCGTCTTTTGGGTCAATCTTACTCATCATCTATCTCCTTCAGGGCGTTACGCCACCATAGTATTTGCGTGTCATCAGGTCGTCACGCTTCAAACATTCGTCAAGCAGTTCGGAAAATAATTCTGCCCACTGCCTCGCTTTATCATCGGTATCCACAAGGTCCTGCCTGATCTCAAGCGTCGTTTGAGGCAGGCCATGGTCCGCGCCGTGGCGCTGCATGGTGTAATATAGGTCTTTGCCGGAATATGGCAGATTGTCGCCAATCACCAAATCTGTTTCCCGCTCCAGCATGCCGATGAGAGCTTGAGCAAGGCGGGGGTCTTGGTTCCAAAGGAACCCTACGTGCCAGACACGGTTTTCATTGTTCATGGTCGGCGTAAAACTGTGCACGGCCATCAACAGGGGCGTGATACCTTCCGCCAGATGCTCTGCCACAAGCGTGTCGCAGGCCTGGTGAAACGGGTGATAATAGGCATCCATACGCGCCTGAATTTGGGCCGGGGTCAGGTCCCGGTTGGCGGGGATGTCGACACCGTCGCTTGTCGGTGGCACCAAAGTCGGATGGTCCGGGCCGCGGTTACAATCAATCAACAGTCGAGAGACCGGACCCAGCACCGCAGGCGCACCCATTAAGTTGCAGATTTTGCGGGTCACCGCCTCCGCGCCAATGTCATAAGCGATGTGATCATTGAAATGCTCGTCAGCGAGCCCCAATCCGTCATATGCCGCTGGCACATGGTTGGTTGCATGGTCGCAAAGAAGGATAACACCCATGCGCGCATCGCGATTAATTAAAACAGGCTGTTCCATTGTGTGCGGCATTAGGGTACCAATCGCATGAGGGAAAAATACGGGTCCAGATACACCAAAAGGCCAAGCGGGCGCTCTAGTGCTCGGCTGACCCTAATATTTGAAGTCGACCTGTCAAGAAATAGAAAACGGAAACCCCGAACACTATGTCGCAAGCTATAGATGACATGCACACACGCGGCCGTGACCGCAAAACCCGGATTGTTGCAACCCTGGGCCCTGCTTCCAGTGGCTTGGAAGAAATCCGCGCCCTGTTCCATGCCGGCGTTGATGTCTTCCGCCTGAACATGAGCCATGGCGAGCACGCCGATAAAACGGCACTCGTAGACGCTATCAGAACCGTGGAAGCAGAAACAGGCCGCCCGATTGCTATTCTGGCGGACCTGCAGGGCCCAAAGCTGCGCGTCGGCAAGTTTGCTGATGGCAAAGTGGAACTGAAAGAAGGTCAGGAGTTTACTCTCGACCTCTCCGGCGAGCCTGGCACCGCTGAGCGTGTTGGCCTGCCACACAAAGAGATTTTTGCAGCCATTGAGGCTGGCACACACATTCTGCTCGACGACGGTAAAGTTAAGCTGAATGTGGAAGAAAACTTTGGCGACAGCGCACGCTGCACTGTCCTTGTCGGTGGTGCCCTCTCTGACCGCAAGGGCGTGAATGTGCCCAATGCCGTGCTGCCACTCGCCGCGCTTACTCCAAAAGACCGTAAAGACCTAACGTTTGCCCTCAGCCAAAAAGTGGACTGGGTCGCGCTTTCGTTTGTACAGCGCGCTGCCGACGTGGCCGAAGCCAAAAAACTGGTGGGCGGCAAAGCTGCTGTAATGGCGAAAATTGAAAAACCAGCTGCAGTTGAAGCGCTCGATGAAATTGTTGAGCTCGCTGACGGCGTGATGGTGGCACGCGGTGATTTGGGTGTTGAGGAACCGGTTGAAAAAGTACCCGGCATCCAGAAGCACATCATTGCTGTTGCCCGCGAGGCCGGCAAGCCGGTGGTTGTGGCAACGCAAATGCTCGAGAGTATGATCACATCGCCTGTGCCAACACGGGCGGAGGTGTCTGACGTGGCGACAGCAGTGATGGACGGCGCTGATGCCGTTATGCTGTCTGCAGAATCTGCTGTTGGCGACTATCCAACCGAGGCCGTTGGCGTCATGAACCGCGTGGCCATCCGGATTGAGAATGAACCATCGTATCTGGCAAACCGTCACGACAATAGCGCAACACCCAATTCGTCAACGGCGGACTCGATCACAGCTGCCGCGCGCCAAGTGTCCCGCAGCATTGGCGCGAAAGCGATTGTTACGTTCACAACGTCTGGCTCCACAGCCCTCCGTGCGGCGCGGGAGCGGCCATCGGCGCCCATCCTAACGCTTACACCGAGGATGGAGATCGCACGCCGCCTCAGCATCGTTTGGGGACTTCATACGGTGAAAACCAAAGACATCGAAACCTTTGAAGACATGATCGGCAAATCAAAACGCATGGCGATCAGGCACGGAATGGCTGGCGCGGGTGACCGTATAGTGGTGACAGCAGGTGTGCCGTTTGGCACGCCGGGAGCTACCAATGTGCTGCATATTTCCTGGATCAGCGGCAACGAATTGAAGTAGATTTTCAGCTTATAGAACCATAGCCAGCCCACACCCCCTCCCGGCCACCGCACGGTATTATGCTTGGGGGGCCGGGAGGGGGTGTGGGCTGGCGCCGTTCACTAGTATTTTTCAGCGAAGCAAGCCTAAGTCTTCAAACGCACCCCGCAGCACGCCGGGTGCCGTGAACTGGTGGCCGATCATATCCAGCTGTTCGGCCGCAAGCACATTGTCCCTGCGATCGTCTACATACACGGTGCGTTCAGGGTCCAGATGAAAGCGCGCAATGGCAGTGTGGTAAATTCGCGGGTCGGGCTTAATGAGTTTTTCTTCGCCCGAAACCACAACACCCTCAAAATGGTCCGTGAAATCGCGCGTCCGGCAAAAGTGCGGCCATTTTTCAGCAGAGAAGTTGGTCAGGCCGTAAACACGGGTGCCGCGCTCCAAAAGCTCCAGCATGACGTCTACTGTGCCCTGAATTGTATCCCCGATGGTTTCCTCCCATCGGTCGTCAAAAGCCTGAATCAGGTCCGCGTATTCAGGATACTTGCCAGAAAGGTCAGCCACTCCTTCGGCGAACGGACGACCCCGGTCATGCTCACTGTGCCATTCGAGCGTGACCACCTCACTCAGGAAGTGCTCCAGCTCATCGGCATCTGGAATTAGTTTTTGATAAAGCAGCCGCGGATCCCACGGCACAAACACGTTGCCAATGTCAAAAAGAACAGCATTCGGCTGCATAAACCACCCACCCCTAAATAGTTTTAGCCGCGCCACCCTATCACTGGGTACGCGGCTAAACAATAATTCAGAAGCGGTTAATTCTGTCTAAAATTAACCTTGGCGAGCCTTAAAACGACGCTGCGTTTTATTGATCACCAGAATACGGCCTTTGCGGCGAATTACGCGGCAATCGCGATGGCGATTTTTTAAAGACTTCAGGCTATTGCGAACTTTCATGGCTCGTCTTCCTAAAAAACCAGTTAAAACAAAAACTTGACCCAAACAAAACTCATTCGATTGTGTCAAGGCAGCAGCGCCGAATCCGTCACTGCTCGAATCCATTGGCGGCGGACAATACTGATGCCCCCCTATGGTGTCAATAGGTGAGACAGGGATTCTTGCCTGATTTCAATAAGATCAAGGCAAATAGCCGGTTTTTGCGGCAGTTATGCCTCAGTTAACTGGTTCGATATCGGCCCAAACACTTGCCATACCGCTCTGGCATAGTTCTGCGTGGTGTTCTGGCCAAAACAAACCAGGGGTGAGGGCCGGTGCAGCCTTTATATACACAGAGACACCCGCCTGTAAGGTCGGGTGCCTCCTTTCCCCCGTTAGATAGCAGGGGTGTCCGCTCACGCTATTGCGTCAGTGAGAAAATGGTACCAAATTGGGATTGTCCTGTCATGGAAATAAAACAGCAGAGTCGATGACCTATTCTTTGACAGACCCAATGCTTCCGAGCGCCGGGGGCTAATATTCAACGGCTTTTAGCTGAGTCTTGCTGTCGCATACAGCATCGGTTAGAGCTTGCGCACATAGTTTTCAGCACCACAGGAGGTCTGCATGTTGATCACATCGAATTTTGATAGCGGAAACATCGAACCGGTCGATTACAGCGACCCGTCGAATGTGCGACTAAAAATCCGGTTGGACAATAAATCGGACTTTTTCCAGTGGTTTCACTTCCGAGTCTCGGGCGTGCAGGACCAAAACTGCCGATTCGTTATCGAAAATGCAGCCGATGCCGCCTATGCCGACGGTTGGGCCGGGTACAATGTCTGCGCGTCCTACGACCGGGATAACTGGTTCCGCATCCCCACTGAGTATGCGGACGGCGAACTCATCTGGTCCTTCGAGCCAGAGCAAGACAGCCTCTATTTCGCTTATTTCGCGCCCTATTCGATGGAGCGCCATGCAGACCTGATCGCGGACGTGGCAGAACACCCACTTGCGCGCACATCTGTACTGGGCCACACGCTCGATGGGCAGGACATGGACCTGGTGGAAATTGGCCACGGCCCAGAGGGGCGCAAGGCCATCTGGCTGATCGCACGCCAGCACCCCGGCGAGACCATGGCCGAATGGTGGATGGAAGGCGCATTTGATTTTCTGTTGGATGACGACAACCCCATCGCCCGCGCGCTCATGGAAAAGGCGCACTTCTATATTGTGCCCAACATGAACCCCGATGGGTCTCGTCGCGGGAACCTGCGCACCAACGCCGCGGGCGCCAATCTGAACCGCGAGTGGAAAGACGCGACGATGGAGAATAGCCCAGAGGTATATCTGGTGCGCGAAAAAATGGCAGAGACTGGCGCGGACTTTCACCTGGATGTGCACGGCGACGAAGACCTGCCGTACAATTTTGTTGCCGGGTTCGAAGGTGTGCCATCTGTCACAGACAAGCAGCTTGCATTGCTAGACAAATACCAATCCATTCTCTGTAACCTGTCGCCTGATTTTCAGCGCGAGCATGGGTACCCGGCGGACGCACCCGGTTCGTCAGACCTTCGAAAATGCACAGACTATGTGGCAGAAACCCATGGCTGCCTCGCCATGACGCTGGAGATGCCCTTCAAAGACAACGCCAACCTGCCGGACGAAACCTGGGGCTGGAGCCCGGAACGCTGCCGCCACTTAGGCGCCAGTTGCCTCTTGGCCCTGCACCGCATGATTGACGAGCTTTAGGCCTTTTCCTCAGCTGGGAACTGCTTGAACACGAAGAACGCTAGGAAAGCGCCCATCAGCTGGGCGGCGATGAAGGCGGGCACGTCGCTGGCCAAAATGCCCGAAAAGCTATCGGTCATCGAGCGCGCGATTGTGACGGCCGGGTTCGCGAAACTAGTGGAGGCCGTAAACCAATAGCCTGCCGTAATGTATAACCCCACGGCATAGGGCACAGCTTCTGCCCGGTGGCGCAGGCAGCCAAGGATCGCCATCAAGAGGCCAAAAGTGGCGACACCTTCTGAAATCCATTGACCGATACTGGCGCGGTTTTTCACCGACGCCTGCACAATCTCCACGTCAAACATGGCGTGCGCCAGCATCACACCTGCAATGCCACCAATGATTTGTGTGAGGATGAATGCCGCAGCCCCCGTGCGGTCAATGTCGCCGCGCGCCAGCATTACAAGCGTGACTGCCGGGTTGAAGTGCGCGCCAGATATGGGCCCAAACACCAGAATAAGCACCACAAGGATCGCGCCCGTCGCGGCGGTATTGCCCCAAAGCGCGAGCGCCACATTACCGCCCGCCAGATTTTCCGCCATGATGCCGGAGCCCACAACGGTTGCGAGCAGGAAAAGCGTGCCGATAAATTCAGCGAGTAGTTTCTGACGCATCTTATTCCCCCGAATTCTGCGCGTGGATATCAAGCATCGCCGCCTTCAGCTCTGCTGCTGACAGGGAAGCATGGTCCAGCTTCAGGAAGGCTTCAATGTTGGCGCTTAGCCCATCATAGACTGATTGGAAAGCTGCGAGGATTTCCTCTTCTGAGCCGTCAACACCGGCTGGGTCTGGGTAGCCCCAATGCACGGTCACGGGTGATCCGGACCAAATGGGGCAGGTTTCCCCTGCGGCGTTACCACACACAGTGACCACAATATCAATTGCAGGCGCGCCTTCGCCCGTAAACTCGTCCCAGCTTTTGGAGCGGAAACCAGAGGTCTCTATTCCCTTGGATGCGAGCAGCTGCAAGGCATAGGGATTTGGCTTGCCAACCGGCTTGCTGCCGGCGCTGAAGGCCTCGATTTCGCCCGCGCCCAGCGTGTTGAAAAGCGCTTCGCCCAAAATGGACCTTGCCGAATTACCCGTGCATAAAACCAATATTTTCATGACCATAGCTGCCCTTCGCCGACCTTCACCGAGTGCACATTTGCTTCACAAAAACGTGCAATCCCTTAATTTCACAAACCTAGCCTCTATGTTGGCTACTACACCGCAGCCAGTGACAGATTTATGACAAATTGGCATGTGGTAGAAACTTTGAATAACGGCCGGATGCACTTGACAGCGCCAAAGCCGGAGCCAAAAGTGCCACCTGGGGAGCACAGTTAAACATGATACCATCGCCTGAAGCGATACTCGCCTGGCTGGAAGCCATGACGCACGACCCGCTTGGTCTTGCGGTTGCGCTTGCGCTTGCAACACTGGTGACCGAAGACGGCGCGCTGGTGGCAGGCAGCCTTTTGGTGGGCGGTGACCTGGCGTCACCCTGGCTTGTGATCAGCGCCTTGCTCGTGGGCATTGTGGGCGGCGATGTAGCACTGTATTTCGCCGGGTGGTCCGCGCGTGAGTTCCGCCCCATCCGACAGCGCCTGCCTATCAAGCGTGCCAAAAAAATCCGCAACTGGCTGAGGGGCCGCGAGACGGCCATCCTGTTTTTCTCCCGCTTTTTGCCGGGAACACGCCTCGTTACCTATGTCACATTCGGGTTTTTGCGCCTGTCACTGATGCATTTTGTTGTGGTCATGAGCATTGCCTGCCTCGTATGGGTGATCGGCGTTGTGTTTTTCATTAGTGAAATCCAGCGCGCCTTCAGCGGTATGGGCGGCACATTTGCTGCGCTCATTGCCACTGGTGCTGCGGTTCTGATCATTCTGGTTGCACCGCGCCTTGCGCGCCGGTCCAAGTCTGCAACCACACTTGATGACGCTGTTGAGGAGAGTATTGATGCCAGCAAGTGATTTGAGCATGCCACGCACCGACGAACCGCACGCCGGCATGCCGCCATTGGACGAAACTGCTGGTCAGATTTCCTGGTTTGAGTTTGCGCCGCCGCGCCTGTTTTACACACCGATTGCAATCTACTGCGGCTGGCTGTCGCTACGCCATTTTGGGCCGACGCTCTTGACCAACTGCAACCCAGCGCTGCCATACTCGGGCCTGGTGGGCGAAAGCAAATATCAGGTTCTGTCTGAAGTGAAGGGCGCGTCCCGCGATTTGGTGCCAGACTATGTTTCCATTCTGCGCTGGGGCGGTGAAGGCGGGCTTGAGCGAACGCTTTCAGAAGCAACATCAGCCATGCAGGAAGCAGGGCTTTCGTTTCCCGTTGTTGCCAAGCCTGACATCGGCATGCGCGGTGTGGGCGTGCAACTGGCGCACACGCAAGCTGACCTGCGCCAATATATTGAGACCTTCCCTGCGGGCGCCAACTTCATGCTGCAAACGCTGGTCGACGAAGAAGGCGAAGCAGGCGTGTTTTATGTGCGCGAACCCGGCGAAGACAAAGGCCGCATTACCAGCCTGACGCTTAAATACTTCCCGCGTGTCACGGGTGATGGGACAAGTACGCTCAGAGAGTTGATCCTGAATGACAGCCGCGCAGGCAAGCTGGCGCACATTTATATGGACCGTCATGAACACCGTTTGAATGATGTGGTCCCGGCTGGTGAAAGTGTGCGTCTGGCCTTTGCCGGCAGTCATAGCCGCGGCACCATTTTCCGCAACGGCAATGCGGAGATCACGGAAGCCATGACCGATGCCTTTGACGAAATCGCAAAGTCTGTTGGCGAATTTTACATCGGCCGCTTTGACGTGCGCTTTGGTGACTTTGATGCCCTGAAGGAAGGCAAGGGTTTCCGCATTATTGAGATTAACGGCGCAGGCGGTGAGCAAACCCACATCTGGGACAGTCGCACCACGCTCAGGGAAGCCTACAGGGCGCTTTTGATGCAGTTTGGCGCGCTCTACCGCATCGGCGCCAAAAACCGCCGGCGCGGCTTTAAACCCACGTCGTTGCTGGGGCTCATTCGCGCCTGGCTCGGCGAAAAGAAACTAACCAAACACTATCCCATCACCCATTAACCGAGAGGAGACTTTGATGGATTTTTTGAAGAAACATATTGAATGGATACCGGTCATTCTGATCGCTATCATTTTTGGCGGCAGCTTTCCGTTCAAGTTTATGGACGCGCCGATCACGGTACATATCTTTAATGTCGTGGGCGACTGGATCGGCCTCGACTTTTTCAAAAGCATTGGCGGGTATCTGATTGGTGTAGCTGAAGCAATTGCCATTCTGCTGGTGTTTATTCCGAGAACGCGCGGCCTCGGCGGCCTGCTGGCTGTTGGCATCATGTCTGGCGCCATCATCTTCCACCTGTTCAGCCCGCTCGGCGTGACAGTTCGCTGGGAAGAAGGCGGCCAGATGATGGAAGACGGCACCCTATTCTATACAGCCGTGCTGGTGTGGTTCAGTGGCCTGTTCCTGTTCCTGCGCAACAAAGACCAGGTGCTCGGCCTTATCGGCATGGGCGGAGACAGCAGCGAGGCTTAGGCCTCTATTCTCTCGGTGGAGTTGAGGACTGGGCGGCGGCCGCCGCCCGGTTTCCCCGCAGGGTTTCGGTCAGCCTTTGTTGGCCTTTAGCACCTGCAAAATTGTATGAGCGTCCGCTTTGCTCATGTCGGCTTGCTTCATGAGTGCAACAAACAAAGCCGGGTCACCGGCATGCAGCATGTCACGCGCTGCAGCCAGCGTGAGGCCCGAACGGAAAGCAAGGGCACTTTCAAGAAACGGCATGCATCCCCGTTCCGCCATATCCAGCATCATATCGACCGTCAGCCGCTTCTGGGCGCGCAAATCGCTGACATAAGCATGAATCTGGTTTGGGTTTGCATTCTCGATCATCGTCCAGATTGTTTTGGACGCCGCAGACCGCATAACCGCATCTGAAACATCACTCGACACGCCGTACTGGCCTTCAAGAAGGCTGCGGAACTTGTCTGACACCTTGTCGACAATATCTGACACGATCGAGATCGGAAGGTCTGGGCGTGCACTCAGTTGATCCATCAATGGCTGACGATCCGGGAAGCGCTTCACAACTTTTGACAGAACCGCTTCATTCAGCGGCGCATTGTCGTTGCGCACCAGAAAGCTGACGCTTTTCTCGCTGCCGAAAGTTACCAGCGCGTCGCAGGTGGTCTCACCCAGGTCTTTGCGCCGCGCTATTGTCACGTGGGCATGTTCTTCCAGGTGTGGAATAAGGCCCGCCAACTGGCTGTCGGAAAACACTGTTGTGGTCGCTAGAAATGGACCCGATACGCTTTCAACATCTGTTGCGATTTTCGCAGCCAAGTCATGCGGCAGATAGGTGCAGGTGCGCAGTTCAAACGCCAAGGCTTCGCGAACACGAGTCGCAACATCCTGCGCTAGTGTGCGTGCCACATTCTCAATCACAGAACGTTCTTCGTCGTCCTGCGAGCGGTGCAGAAATTCGGACACACGCCGGGTTAACACCACTTTTTCAAGGGTGTCAGCATTCACCATTTTAACTGGGTCGATGCTCATACTTTCCCGTCCAAACGTCATTTTAAAATCGTTCCACAACCTGACCGTACGTTGCAGCATGGCAGGCGGCTGTAACCATTTAGTGAATGACTAAGTAAAATTTTTGTTAATTTTCTTGTATTTAGCTGAAACGCATTTCGCCGCCCGGAGCCATGCTGTTGCTGATATGACTCACCCGGCTTCACGTTCTACGCCTTTTGGTTGTAGGCTTTTACAAGCCCCAGGTACTTGGGTGCCAACTGGTCAGGCACCCGCGCTTGCTTCAACAATTTCACAAAATCCGGCGGATAACGAAGGGTTAGAATAAGCTTAACAGCATCAACAGTTTTGCCAGTCTGAAGCGCAAGCGCACTCTCGAGAAACTTCATACTGCCTCGCGTCGCCATTTCCACCACCGTTTGGTGGGTCAGCCGCCTGTTTACCTTCAGGTCTGTAACAAAGGCATGAATTTGTGCCGAAGTGGCGTCTTTAATCTGCCGCCACATCACTTCATAGGCACTGGCATCAACAATGTCTGAAGCCGCTGATGAGCCCATCAAATAATGGTCCACCAGCAGTTTTTTGAAGTGGCTTGAGACTTTTTCGATGATTCGCTCTGCAATCACCAACGTCAAGTCTTTGCGCGCGCCCATATGGTCCATCAAACGCTGGTTGTTGCCAAACTTGTCGATCACGCGACCGCACGCAATCTCAGGCAGCTCAATCAAATCGTTTCGAAGCAGCGCAGCAATGCTGGTTTCACCGCCCTCCTGCACCAGAACCGAAATCAGGTTTTCAGAGAGCTTTTCCCTGCGCGCCACCCAGGCGCGCACACTGTCCGTGAGCACTGGAATGAGCTTTTCGAATGTTTCCTCGTCAAGTGCCTGTGTTGCCTGAAGAAAGGGGCCAGACACTTCTTCAATATCGGTCGCAATTTTGTTCGACAGGTCCCGTGAGAGCTGGTCACACCGACGCAGTTCATACGCCAACACGCCGCGCACCTGCTTTGAGATGTCTTGTGCTAAAACCCGCGCGACATTCTCAACTGTGCGCCGCTCCACGTCGGCTTGCTCGGTTGCCAGAAACTGGCCCACCTTTTTCGCTAACATGATTTTTTCGATGCGGGTCGAATCAATAAGGCTCGCCATCGACAGTTCCATGTTGGATCCTCATAACTGTGCGCCGCTTTTGCCTGTGCGAACGCAACCAACTTTCACGCCTGATTGATGGCGACACTGTCATAAGAAGTTGAGGATTTCGTCAAGGAACGCCGAAAATATGTCTCAAATTGTACGCGTTCCAGGGTGTAGACCCTAGGAGCTAACGGCATCAAAAAACTGGTGGGCTGCATTTTCATACCAAGGGTTCGCTTGACCTTTGGCATGGAATCCCACATGCCCGCCAGAAGGCGTAATGCAGGCCCCCACCGGGGCACCGTCGGACCAAGCTGCAGCATGATAGTCTTCCACCGGAATCCACGGGTCGTCCGCCGCATGAATGGCAAGGGTCGGCACTTTTATGTTGCCAATCAGCGGCAAGGAAGACACGCGTGCGTAATAATCCTGCGCATCTCTGAAGCCAAACACAGGCGCAATGACTTCCTGATCAAACGCCAACACGCTCGCCAGCTTTGTTGGGTCCGCCGTCACTTTTGGGTGCACGAGGCCCGCCAGGTCGGCACGCATGTTGTTCACAACATAGCGGGAGTAGACGAAGTTTCTTGGCCGCTCCAACTTCTTCTGGCTTGTGGCAAGGTCAAGCGGCGCTGACACACTCACGCACGCTTTCAAGCCATGGGGCACATCTCCTTCCCCCAACATGCGCAAGCTCAATTGGCCACCAAGGGAAAAGCCCATCAGAAAAACATCAAATCCAGGCCAATGATTGTTTAGCCACCTGAGCACAGCACGCAGGTCGCTGGTTAATCCAGCGCTGTATGGTGGCTCGGAATACTCTTTGGAGGGGCCAACCCCGCGATAATTCATGCGCGCGACCGTATACCCCTGGGCATTAAAATAACGCGCCGAATTCAGCATATATGTGCTGTCTTCCGCGCCGCCCAAGCCGTGAACCAGCAACAGTATTTTGTCTTGCTTGGTGGCATTTGTCGGCTGATTTATGGCAACGCTTATTGCGCCCACATCGATCGGTGCTTGCAGGCGGCTATCGGGGTTGAGCAGCCCCGGCGAGCGCACAAAACTGTTTCTCAGTGTTTGCAGATCACCACCGAACCACGGGACGCGCGTGCGAAAAGCTTGCAAGGGGCAATCAGCCAGAAAACTCCGCAGACCCTGCCCCAGAATTTCCATGCGCCTGATTGCCTATCGATGGAGAGAATTGCTCGCGGTCAGCTCAAACCGTTCGGCTTGTGCGCGCCGCGCGTGATACATATCGATATGCGCTTGAACACAGCCTTCCGCTGCCTTCAGAAGTCTTGGGGTCAGTCCTTCATAAAGCTCGGCCACAATGCTGGCAGGATCAGTTTTGCCTTGATGCAGACACTCTTCTACCTGACCTTGGCGCATCATGCGATGATCACGAATTTCATTGATGCGGCTTTGCGCGTTATCAACAGGATCACCGTGACTGGGCATCAAACGCACGGCACTGGTTGATGCAATAAGGTCCAGGCTGTCCATATAGTCGGCAAGATTGCCAAGCGGCGGCACAATCACCGTCGTCGACCAGCCCATGACATGATCGCCCGTAAACACAATACCCATTTCCGGCAACCAGTAGCACAGATGGTTAGGGAAATGCCCTGGTGTGTGCAACACCTGCAAATGCCAGCGACCTGTGCCAATTTTTTCACCGCCCATCAGGGCCCGGTGCGGCACAAAGTCGGGATCGATGTCTTCGTCACTGGAGTGCAAGACTTCTTCCGGCAGTCCGCCGTACCCGTATACGGGTGCATCCAGCTGTTCGGAAAGCGGTGTTGCAGCAGGGCTGTGATCAAGGTGATTATGGGTTACCAAAATACCTTCAACAACCCGGCCATCGACCGCATCAAGAACCGCCTGAAGATGAACCGCATCAGCGGGTCCCGGATCAATGATCCACAGCCGATCATTCCCCACCAGATAGGTATTGGTTCCTGGGCCTGTATAGTCTTTTGCGTTATCTGCCAATATCACAGAAATGCCGTCAGCAACCTCTAATGGTTGCCCATAAACGGCTTTTTCTCGTAGCGCTTTTGCAGCTAGGGGGCTGGGCACAAGGCCCTTGGTTTCGGTCTTACAATCAGTCACAAAAATACTCTTAGCAAATTTCACATTCTACGCTAGCCATTATTTAGGGGATCGCTCACAAAGTTCGCCACTCACCCTTATTCACGCTTCAGTGAAGCTTTTGTGTCGAGCGAAACGGCGAGACAAGCGTTGCTTTCCTTCGCTCACGTAACTTGCCACCAAACTAACCAAAATTGAATCAGCCTGTAGACAAAGTGCGACACAACAAAGCCGAGGGACATGACCACTGCTTTTATGCCTGCGCGCCAAACCGGGTCTTCATACATGGTCTTTTGAGCAATGGTAAGATAGACCACCATAGGACCCAACAGCAACAGACCAGCAACCATGGGGGATTCAATCACAAATGGTCCACCTAAGTTGTAAACAGCGCCAGCAAGCAATGCGAAGATCAGAGGCCACGCCAGCACAAAACTGTAGAAATGGATCGCGAAAACCGCGTGGTCGATCAGAAAATAACGATTGCCCAAATTGACCAGCCAGACAAACGGAATCAGGAAGGGTACGCCGACAATGACAATTGACTTGGCAACGATACCAGTCACCGAATCATACCGAGTAGCAACGTCTTCAAAGGTCTGACCAGTCGTGGTCAAATAGGCCTCAATGATACCTTGGACCCAACTTCCATACGGCTGCAATTCCTGGTTATCGAGCGGTAGAGCGAAATCCGTCAGCGGCGCACGCAGGAAATACAATAAGTTGATCAACAGGAATAGTGTGAAGGGCCGCATGTAAGCTTTTCTAGCGCCGCGGTAATGCTCTCGGGAGAGGAAACCCGGCCTCAAGAAGAAGGCCCGAAGGGTACGGGCAAATTTACTGTCCAGCGACGTAACCTCTTCAAATAGCTGCCCAAAGAGAACACGAAGGCGACGCTGATTGGGACCGAACTGGCGCTCCCCACAATTCCAACAGAAGTTGCCGCGGGCACTGGTACCGCAACTGGCGCACGTCCATTCACTCTCTCCCGCCGTGTTTGTTCCCATTGCCATTCCAACAGTCTCCGTCAGGTCGCACGTTCCAACTTAGTTGAAAGGATGACGCTGGTTTGCGTGCGTTCCACGCCTTTCAGCAGGGCGATGGCGTCAATCGCATCGTCGAGTTCCGCAGTTGTTTCTGCCCGCAGCATGGCCGCCATGTCATATTCGCCTGAAATGGTGTGAAGCGCGGTAACAGCGTTCTGGCGTCTGCAAAAAGACACCACATCATCCAGCGCCTTTGGCACGATTTTCAGCATGACCTGTGCCCTGATTTCCCGTGCTGCAATGTCCTGGCGCAGACGCACAGTATAGCCTGCGATCACACCCCGGTTTTCAAGCTTGCTTATGCGGTCCTGAACCGTAGAACGCGACAGCCCCAAAACGCGCGACAGGGAGCTAAGGGAAATTCGTGCATTGTCTCGCAGCACATCCACTAGTTTCTTATCTGTTTCATCCATTAAGCAATATTGCGGAACTTTCGTTAATTTGTAAAATAAATAAATACATTTTGCGCATAATGATCATTCAAATCGACCGATATTCCGTCATAATGTTCCGCATTCGCGCTTCGGGGTGGGGCGCACAGTTTTATTCCAATCCGCACGAGCGCGGACCAGTTTGGGGAGTTTCCAATGAAACAAGTTTTGTTAATGGGCGCAGGCAAAATTGGGGAAATGATTGCAACGCTTCTGGCGGAGTCAGGCGACTATCAAGTGACGGTTGCAGACATGAACGAAGCGGCTTTGGCGCGCATTCCCACAAATGATCATGTTCAAACGCTCAAGGTGGATGTCACCAAAACGGCAGAACTTGACGCAGCGCTTGACGGCAAGTTCGCTGTGCTGTCGGCTTGTCCTTATGAGATGACGCGCCTGATCGCACCCGCCGCCAAGCGGGCCGGTGCTCACTATTTTGACCTCACAGAAGATGTGGAAACCACTCGACTGACCAAAGAGTTGGCCGTCGACAGCGACAGCGCTTTTGTGCCGCAGTGTGGCTTGGCACCGGGTTTTATTTCCATTGTCGCTTATGATCTCGCGAAACGGTTTGACAGCCTGCACAATGTGCATATGCGCGTTGGCGCGCTGCCGAAATACCCATCTAACTCATTGAAATATAACCTAACCTGGTCCACGGACGGCTTGATCAATGAGTATTGCAACCCGTGCGAAGCCATTGTTGAAGGCGAACAGCTGGAAGTGCCGCCGCTGGAGCAGCTCGAACATTTCAGCTTGGACGGCATCGAGTATGAAGCCTTCAACACATCGGGCGGGCTTGGCACCTTGTGCGAAACGCTGGACGGCAAAGTAAACAACCTGAACTACCGCACTGTCCGCTATCCCGGCCACCGAGACATTCTGAAACTGCTTCTACAGGACCTGCGCCTGAGCGAACGGCGCGATCTGATGAAAGACATTTTTGAGCATGCCCTGCCGGTTACCATGCAGGATGTGGTGCTGATTTTTGTGAGCGTATCCGGCGAACAAAATGGCCGTTTCATGCAGGAAAGCTATGCCCACAAAGTGTATGCGCAGGACATTGCCGGCAAACGCTGGAGCGCCATTCAGATCACCACGGCGTCCGGGATTTGCACCATGCTTGACCTGATGGCTAACGGAAAATTGCCGCAGAAAGGCTTTGTGCGACAGGAAGATACCAATTTCGATGATTTCATTGAAAACCGATTTGGTTCCGCCTATGCCCGTTCTGTAGAGGTGCGGGCGTAACACCCCCGCACGCGAGGGGAAGGTTATGGCAAAGTCACAACAAACAACTGGGCAAACGACTGGCGGCGAAGCGCTTATTCAGGCGCTGATCGACAATGGCGCGTCGCTGGCGTTTGGCGTGCCGGGTGAAAGCTATCTCGCAGCACTTGATGCAATGCACGGCGTTGAAGACAAGCTCAGGTTCATCACTTGCCGCCACGAAGCGGGTGCCGCCAATATGGCGGAGGCGCACGGTAAACTAACCGGCGAACCCGGGATTTGCTTTGTTACCCGGGGCCCCGGAGCGACGCATGCCACCATCGGACTGCATACCGCCTTTCAGGACAGCACACCGATGATCATGCTGATCGGCCAAGTCGCTAGTGATCAAGTAGAACGCGAGGCATTTCAAGAAGTTGACTATCGCCGTTTCCTCTCAGAAGTCACCAAATGGACCGCAGAAATCAATGATGCCTCGCGCATTGCAGAGTATGTCGGCCGCGCCTTTCGGGTGGCAACCTCGGGCAGGCCCGGGCCGGTCGCCTTGGCATTGCCTGAAGATATGCTAACGGACCTTTGCCCTAAACAAGTGTCAGTTCCTTACGTCCCAGCGAAAGCGCATCCGGGCGCTGAAGACTTAGCCGAGCTCAAGCATTTGTTAGAAAATGCAGAGCGGCCGCTGGTGATATTGGGGGGTAGCGGCTGGGACAATTCAGCTGTCGAGCTCGCTCAAACCTTCATTGAAAACAATGATTTACCAATTTGCGTTTCGTTCCGCTGCCAGGACCGGTTTGACAACCGCCACCCCAATTATGTTGGGGATATGGGCATCGGGGCTAACCCGGCGCTGATCAAGCGAATGCAGGCAGCAGATGTGCTGTTGGTGCTTGGCCCCCGATTGGGTGAAATGACCACAGGTGGCTATGCCCGGCTTAATGTTCCGGTGCCGGAACAAACTCTGATCCATATGCATCAAGGCGCGGAAGAGCTGGGGCGCGTGTATCAGCCGACGCTGGCGATCAACGCCACCCCGACGACCATAGCGCCCCTTCTTGCCGACATGCATATTGAGGGCAAGCCGGCATGGAAAACACAGGTCGCGGCAGCGCGAGCCGAGTATGAAGCCTGGATCACGCCGGTCAGCAACCCAGGCCCTGTGCAGTTGTCAGAGCTTTATGCTCACATGCGGGAGCGCCTGCCGGAGAACACAGTGGTCTGTAATGGCGCCGGAAACTATGCCGCCTGGCTGCATCGTTTTTACCAGTACCGCGCACCCAAAACGCAGCTGGCACCTACCTCTGGCGCCATGGGGTACGGTGTGCCGGCAGCGATTGCCGCCAAAATCGCAAACCCTGATGCGCCCGTGATCGCCTGCGCCGGGGACGGCTGCTTTATGATGAGCGTGATGGAGCTCGCGACCGCAGCGCGCTACGGCGCCAACGTCATATTCCTCGTGTTCAACAACAGCATGTTGGGCACCATTCGCATGCATCAGGAACGCGAGTATCCGGAGCGCGTGTCAGGCACTGACCTCACCAATCCTGATTTCGTTACGCTTGCGCAATCATTTGGCGCGCTCGGCATGCGGGTCGAAAACACCGGCGAGTTTGCACCCGCTCTTGAAAAAGCACTGAGTGCAAACAAACCGTCGCTTATTGAAATTATCGTGGACCCGGAAGCCATTGCACCCACCGCAACGCTTTCGAGCCTCAGAAAAACTACATAAACACGCAAAAAATGGCGGAAAAATCGCCAAAAAAGGAAGAGAAACCATGAATACCCGCGTCGCAGACATTCTAATGCAAATGGATCTCGATCCCGGCCATTTTGACGGCGGAAATTTGACCGCCACCTCCCCCATCGACGGTGGTGTGATGGGTAACGTGAAAATGGATGACCCTTCATCCGTAGACGCAAAAATTGCAGCTGCCCAAAACGCGTTTCTTGAGTGGCGTCAGGTGCCAGCACCCCGCCGTGGTGAATTGGTGCGCTTGCTCGGCGAAGAGCTCCGCACCCACAAAGACGCACTTGGCGCGCTCGTGACCTCTGAGTGCGGCAAAATCCTCGAAGAAGGTAAAGGCGAAGTCCAGGAGATGATCGACATCTGCGAGTTCGCTGTTGGCCTGTCGCGACAATTGCATGGCCTGACGATCGCATCGGAGCGTCCCGGCCACCATATGCGTGAGTATTGGCAGCCGCTTGGCCCCGTGGGCATCATTTCAGCGTTTAACTTCCCGGTTGCAGTTTGGTCATGGAATGCGGCGCTGGCCCTTGTGTGCGGTGACCCGTGCGTATGGAAGCCATCAGAGAAAACACCCATGACAGCGCTCGCGTGCCAGGCCCTGTTTGAGCGGGCCGTCGCGAAATTCGGCAGCGACGCGCCAGAGGGCCTCTCGTCCGTTATCATTGGCATGAAAGATGTGGGCGAACAGATGGTCGATGATGCGCGTGTCGCGCTGGTGTCTGCCACTGGTTCCACCCGCATGGGCCGAGAGGTAGGGCCAAGGGTTGCGGCGCGTTTCGGCAAGTGCCTGCTGGAGCTTGGTGGCAATAACGCCATCATCGTGGCACCCAGCGCAGACCTTGATATGGCGATCCCCGGCATTGTGTTCGGCGCGGTTGGCACGGCTGGCCAACGGTGCACCACAACCCGCCGCCTGATTGTGCATGAAAGCGTTTATGAGGCGCTCGTGCCGAAGCTGAAAAAAGCTTACGAAGGCATTCGCATTGGCGATCCGCTGGAAGCCGGCACGCTGGTGGGCCCGGTGATCGACGAAATGTCATTTAGCGCGATGCAAAAAGCACTTGATGATGCGCGCGCCGAAGGCGGCACCGTCACGGGCGGGGAGCGTGTACTTGAAGGCGAATTCCCGAACGGTTTTTATGTGCAGCCCGCCATCGCCGAAATGCCTTCACAGACCGCGAGCATGTGCGAAGAAACTTTTGCGCCGATCCTTTATATCGTGAAGTACAAGGAGCTCGCTGAAGCTGTTGCCATGCAAAACAACGTGCCGCAGGGCCTGTCGAGCAGCATCTTCACCACTGACGTGCGCGAAGCGGAGATGTTCATCAGCACGGGCGGGTCAGACTGCGGCATCGCCAACGTGAACATCGGCACATCAGGCGCCGAAATCGGCGGTGCGTTCGGCGGCGAGAAAGAAACCGGCGGCGGCCGCGAAAGCGGGTCAGACGCCTGGCGCGCCTATATGAGGCGGCAAACGTCTACGGTGAATTACAGCACCGAATTGCCACTGGCGCAGGGCATCAAGTTCGACCTGGACTAAAGGCCAATCCGAGCAACGCAAAAGGCCAGCTATCTGCTGGCCTTTTTTATTATCAAACGTTGATGGCTCAGTTCTGGGCTAGAAGGCAGCCAGCGCCTTTTTCAAAAAATCATTGCTGTGCTCAAACACCAAGGGTCCGGACTGGGTCAGTTTTATGATCGGCAAGGCGCCACGAATGCGGGTTTGAGCCACGCCCAGTGATGGCAACCCTAAAACCGGGTCCTGGGTGCCGGCCACCAACTGACAAACGCCGTTCCATTCATGGCTGAGAAAATCAATCGCCTGTCTCGTAATGTGCGCAGTTGAAACGGTGTCCTCCAAGGGCACCATATTGGGGAATGCTCTAACACCCGCCTTGTGAACCTTGTCAGGAAAAGGCGCATCAAATCCCCTAAGCTCATCGGGCGATAGCTTGTCTTCAAAGGAGGCAAGCGTTTCCGAGACCTCCGGGTCGTCCTGTGCATTGTGACTTGCCCGCCAAACCTCAAAGCCCGCCCAAATAGTTTCTTCCGGCAAGTGGTGCATGAAATTGCCAAGCAGCAAACCCTTTATCGCACCCGGCCTATCCATGGGGATCGTCGACCCGATCCAGCCGCCCCAATCAAACCCCGCAATAATCACATTCTCAAGCTGGAGTTCATCGATCAGTTCCAGAACAGATTTCCGGTGGGCGCCGAAGTCGTAAAAATCATCGCCAATTGGCTTATCCGATCGGCCAAAGCCGTAATAGTCCATGGCAACAACCCTGAAACCCTGGCCAATCATGATCGGCACCGCTTTGCGGAAGGCGTAACTCCAGGTTTTTTGGCCGTGCAGGCACAATATTGTCCTTCTGGCTGGCCGTGGCCCCTCATCAATATAGTGCAGCCTTAATCCGCGCGAGCTGGGCAGTGTGTCAGTATACCGTGGCTCAAAAGCCCACCCGTTCAACTCAGAAAACCGGCTATCGTCTGTCCTGACGGCAGGAACTACGATTGGTTTTGTCACAGATTATTCCCCCTACAACTGGCCCAAAGTTGCTTTGTATTTTTACTGTGTCATTTGCTCAAACAGCAAGCTTAACAATCTGTTCCTTAATCGCCTCTGCGGACGGCGACAGTTTCCTGTTCGCCTGTTGCACCAGCACAATTTCACGGCTGAAGGACAGGTCTTCTACTGTTCGAATTTCCATGTCACCTTGCGCCAACCCCCTGGGAAACAACGTAAACCCCAATCCAGCTTCTACCATTGTTTTTGCAATTTGGTCCTGATCCGTCGACAGCCGCGTGCTGATTTCAATGCCGCTTTTTGCGAAAATACTCTCCAGCACATAAGCTTTTTCACAGTGAGTGCGCTCAATGTATCCTGCCCCGTGCAAGTCTGAAAGGCTCAAGGCATTTTTTGATGTCAACCGATGGCCCCGCGGTATTGCCGCCACATAATCTTCTTCATAGAGCTTTACGCATGTGAAATCCGTCAGGTCCTTCGGCACATTGGCCAACAGGGCAAGCTCCAACCTGCCCTGCTCCAGGTCTTTGATCAGGCCACGTTGATCAACGAGTTTGAGCGATAAAGCGATACCCGGTTGATGCCTTTGCACCCGCTCCACAAGTTTTGTGAAAGTCTTGTTGCCAATGGTGTTCAGGATGCCGAGCGTGTAAACCGCGCGGTCCAAACTGGCAAAAAGGCGAGCATCCGCATTAATCTCTTTCGCCATGCGGTGAATAGATTCGAACTTGCTCCTCAACTGAGTGCCCAGATCCGTCAACTTAATGGGCCTGGCTTGGCGATCAAACAGTTCTCCGCCCAGTTCAAACTCCAGGTGTTTGATCGCTTTTGTCAGCGCAGGCTGGGTTACGTTACTGGCTTTGGCTGCCTTGGTGAAATTGAGCTCGTCGCAAACGGCTAAGAAATATCGTACTTGGTGTAGTTCCATGGCAAAGCATCCTTCCGAGCCGAAACTCAGCGGCGTTGTGTGTGACCCCCATTTTCACCATCTTGCTACAACAGAATAAGAAAGAAAACTTACCAAAGCTTATCAAGTCGATATCCATAAGAAATTGTACATGCTGTTTTTGCGTTCCTAGCATCTTCCCCACAGCGCCTACTGGCTGAAACGTGGCCCGCGCTGAGCCAGGGGAATGCTGAATGGATGAGACGTCAGGAAATAAGCTGAGGCTATTGATTTTGGACGCCCATCGCGCCGATGCCACGCGCTTAGCCACACAGCTACACCCATATGGGTTCGAAGCCTATTTGCGGGATGGCTCAACCGATATTGTAGCTGAGGCAAAGCGCATTCAACCGACCCATATTGTTATAGACCCGGCACCCAGTTCGAAGCTTTCACTGTCCCACATCCCAGACCTGTTACGGGCGGTCCCGACCACCAGAATACTTGTGTTTACCCTGTTCGCCGACATTCAAACTGCTATTTGGGCCGTTAAGGCGGGCGCTTGCGACTGTTTGGCCAAGCCCAGTCTGGCAGGTGTTGTAGGGGCCGTTTTGCACCCGAAGCAAAAATCAAAAATGCTGCCGCCAGAGTGCATGAACCCTTATGAGTATCGCTTGCAGTTCATCCAATCGGTATTGATTGAAAATGATTTCAATGTCACCCGGTCAGCACGTCAATTGGGATTGAGCAGGCGGTGCCTGCAGCGGTTGGCAGTATGCGGAGATGTTTATCTTCGTCCAGATAACGCCGGGCAAAAAATTGTTGCTGCCGCAGAGTAAACTGTATTCGGGCGGCCAACATCGTCGCTGTTATGGCAATAGCAAAACCAACAGTTATCCAAGCCATACCCAGGTTTCATTGGTTTTGACCCGGTCTCGCTGATTGAATTCTCTCAGTAATTTTTCTTAACAATTTTGCTTCGGGAGCACGATATGAGCGTAATCCAAAATGCGATAGTCGCAGCCTTGGCAATAGGCATGGTTGCAGCCACTACAACAACAGCCACAGCACGGCCTGCAAAGGCCAAGTTCACCAGCGAAGGTGCGGTGAAAATACCGGAAAACTGGCGGGATTGGATCTTTGTGGGTGCGCCCCTGACCCCCAATGCCCTGAACGGTGGTTCGGCACCCTTTCCCGAGTTCCACAACGTATATGTAGAGCCTGGTGCGTTTAAGCATTTCGCCAAAACCGGCAAATGGGCCGAAGGCACACAGATCGTGAAAGAGTTGGTGACCATTCGGCAGAACAATAATGACCCTGAAACGGGCGCATCTGCTGAAGTAAGCGGCGTAGGATATCAAATGGGTGAGTTCGTGGGCCTAGAGCTGACGGTCAAAGACAATAAGCGGTTCAAGGATCAGCCGGGTGGTTGGGCGTATTTCAGCTTTGGTCACCATCCGGAACCATACGCAAAAACAGCAGAGGCATTCCCTGCATCAGCCTGTAATGCCTGCCATCAGGCAAATGCCGACACCGACTGGACATTCACACAGTTTTACCCGGTCCTTCGCGCTGTAATGAAAGACAAATAATGGCACACAACGCACGAATAGTTGTCGCAGTTTCGCTGATTTTGGCGGTGGCCATTTTCAGCGAACTTGCCGGGGTGCAATCGGCAAATGGATCTATGTCCACAAACACATTTGATCGATTTGTTGACGCTGAGGGCAACATCAAACGGCCTGAAAACATGCTTGGGGACCCGAACTGGGTGCATATCGGATCGTGGGCTGTCGTAAACGACGGCGGTGAAGGCAACGGCCTGCATAATGTTTACACCACGAAAGATGTTGTGCAGGCGTACCGAAAAACCGGTGAGTTCCCGGACGGCGCCATGCTGGTAAAACAGGTTTTGTCAGCGGAAACTGACGCCTTGACCACCGGCCAAGCTTACTGGGCGGGTGAGCCCGGTGTGTGGTTCGTGATGATAAAGGACCGGCAAAACCGGTTTCCGGGCAACGCGCTTTGGGGCAATGGCTGGGGCTGGGCACTGTTTGAAGCTGCTAACCCCGCCAAGCAGGTGGCCACTAACTTCCGGACCGATTGTTTAGGCTGCCACATTCCTGCGCAGCAGTCTGATTGGGTTTATATTCAAGGCTACCGAGCCTTAACCCAAAGTGACTGAGTTCCCTCTGCTTTGGCGGTGGTGAAAATAGTCCTTCCCCGCCTGAGCAATGAAAAAGGCCAGCCGAGCGCTGGCCTTTTTTGCTGCCATGATGTCAAAATCGCACCCATCTGTTCGTCTAAGATTACGCGCACTGTAATGGGAGGCATCTATGGTGGCAGAAATTGCGATTGGTATGGTCATGAATTTGGCGGCAGAGGCCGCACCCAAACCTATCCCATTAATCGCGCGCGAGGCACCATGCGCCTTGCGCGGCATCGCAGCCACCTGCAGCAGCAGTTGGTCCCAAGGGTTGCATGCCTCCCATTTTGAACAGCGATACCGCATCAGCCACCCTGAAACAGGTGCGCGCTTTTTTGAAGGTGTTGGCACCTACAGAATTGCGCCGGATGGTGAAGTCGACGGCGTATGGGCGGACAGCAATGGCAACATTCACCCGCTTGATGGCACGTGGGATGGCACGAACCTCCGCATCAATTGGGGAACACCCAAAACCGAACAAGGCCGGTCCGACTATCAGTTTTTGGAAAATGGCAGCCTTTCAGTGCAGGACCGCGTGCTGGACAAAAGTGGGGATTGGCGTCTGTTCATGCAGGTCACCTATCCCGCACAATAAATGAGGATTACCCCCTCAGCTTGCCCTCACCTGTGTAGTCCGTTGCCGGCCAGTGGACCCGGCGCCAGGGGTTCTCGATAGCCGGCCCAACGTGGGTTTCCGACCCATAGCCCCCGATGGAGACCACGCTTGTTTTTTTGTGCGTCTTAAAGTGGAACTCATGCATGATGGTGCCGACATATTCATCGGTGGCTGGGCCAGGGGTCCATACCTGGCTCGTGTGATCCAGAACCTGCACATCCCTGATGCCTAATACCCAGCGGTCATCGATTACGCTGAATCCGACCACAAACCCGCGAGTGACGGTACTGCCCTGCTGATGCAAAAACGGGCGGTCGGATAAATCTAACTCAGCCATCTCCTTTGGGGAAAGTGTTCGTTCCTTGGCCATGGGCATCACCTGTTCCGTTTACACACGAACACCGTAGCTTCGACCAGGCACCAAGGCCAGGGCATTGCAAATGTAAGGGTTTTGCGACACACTTATTGGTGTCTAGTACAACTAGCTGAGGTCCATCGTGGGGAAAATGCCGATCATGCCTGGTCGCTTATTTATAAGGGCTTTCACAGCACTGATGGGATTTTGCCTACTCGGTGCATGCGCCGTGATAGGCGAGCCTGGTTGCTCACCAGACCGCTCGGTGCCTGCGCGCATTGCTTCTGCGCAAAAAGCAAGCTGTGATGGTACTCGAAGCGCCAGTGTAACAGTGGGCGACTATTATGTTGCGGAAGCTGAGCGCACCGGGGACAACCGGTTGTATAAAAAGGCGGCGCGTTTTTATAAGCGAGCTGCCGAGACACGCAGCGGACTAACCTTCATCTATGTGCCTGGCGCGGGCAAGGTCGCTGGATACACCATGCCGGTGACCACAGGCCCAACCACCTATGGCTTGCCGGAAGCGCAGGCGAAACTGGCGGATCTCTATTATCGCGGGCTGGGCGTAAAACAGGATAAAGAGAAAGCTTGTCGCATAATGAGCGCATCCCTTCACCACGTCGCGCATGTGTACAACCTACATTTTGAATGCCCTCAAGAGCCTGATAGCCAAGCTGGCTAAGTATAGGCCGTTCAATCCGATTCGGGCGGGATCAAAATGCATCAAATTTGATGAAAATTTGAAAGCTATTGTCGGTATTGGCTGAATTTGACCGGTCTTTTTAGATGCTCAAAAATCACTTATTGTAACCCCTACTAATCAGGCAAATTGGTGTTCAATCAGTCAAGAGTGGGGTCGAGACAAACCAATGGCTTCTGAGTATGACGTAAAATATGTGGTGCGAGACCGCAGCCGCCCAAAGTTCAACAGCATTACCCACATCGGCGGCGAACTTTCAAGTGGGAACAGTTGGCAGATATCCGTGAAAGAAGCGATCGAGGGCATTCGCTCAGGGCGGTTTACTTTCACAATTACGCGCCAGATTGACCGGCCGGAAAAGCTGATGGTGCTTGACCATCCGCTGTATGGCCCTCTTCTCAAGTCAAACCATGATCGGCGCGACCCGGAGTCGCTGATGAGTTTGCCTGAGAAGAGTTCCAGTTTGTTCTAAGCCGCTTAGCGCGATCCTTCTGAAGCCGGCACACGCTGGTAAAAGGACTGCGCGCCCGTCAGTTCCAGCGTCATGCTGGATGTGCTGGCATCCACACCCCGGTGAAACACAAGCTCGGCCACACCGATACGCTGGTCAAAGCCGGTCATCACAAACCTGTTGGGCGCTGAAGGGGTCAACTCAAGGCGGTTTTCACTGCCCTCAATACCCGCATAAAGCTTGCCTTCATCATAAGAGACATTCAGCGCCCGGTCATAGATCCAGCCGATCATGTTTTCCCGGTGCGCCAATGGATAGTTGCCTGACGGTTCATACTTGCCAGCATAGCTCGCCAGCATGGCGTCCGGTGAGGGCACGGGCGCCAGACTCACTGGCTGATTGAGGTTCCAGCCATAAACGTCAGCAGCCGCGTTACGGATTTCCAGGAACAGGTCATCCCCGTTGGTACCGTTCGTGAGCACAACCAGCCCGTTGCCGGTCACCAAGTGCCCTTCAATCCAGGCACGGTAGCTATTGTTGGCACCGCCGTGGTGGAACATGCGGGTCATGCCACTGCCCTCAAGTCGCGGGCCCATGCCATGTTCGCTTGGGCTGACTTTGGTCATCATGTCAGCCGTGTCCGCTTGCGGCAAATACCCGCCCACTGTGCGATAGCTTTCAATAAGCGCCGCCACCATGGCACCCAACTCATTAGCGCTGGTCCACAGGCCGGAGGCGGCCATTTCCGGCATCGCTTCATAGCCGCGTGGCAAAGCAACCGGTTCGCCGCTGCGGTTATGGGCCTTGGCGACGTTCGTAAAACTGGTGGGTAATGGGTTTGCAAAACTGCTGCGATCCATACCCAGCGGCGCAAACAACAGTTCGTCAGCAAGTGTGGGGAAGTCTTTTCCCGCGACATCAGTGGCCACCAACTGCGCCACCGTATAGCCACCACCTGAGTAGCGGTACCGAGAACCCGGCGCATCGACAAAACGCACGGCACCATGCGTTGCTGGCGAGGTGCCATTCAGGGTGTCATAAACCGTTGGCAGCTCTGCCCCCGGCAGAAAGTCACCAAAGCCGTGAACATTAAACCCGGCTGTGTGCGACAGGATCATGCGCAGGGTGATCGGCGTATCGCTCGCGGGCAATTCCCAGCTTTTTAGATAGTCACGGATGTCTGTGTCCATATCGATGAGGCCCTGCGCCTGCATCTTCATAAGCATGGTTGCGGTGGCAACCTTGCTGACAGAGCCAACCGAGAAAAGTGTGTCAGCATTCACAGGCTCATTGCCGCCGGCCTGCAGCACGCCAAAGCCGCCGGAGTGCAATATTTTGCCGTCTTCAAGCACAGCGATCGCGACACCGGCTACGCCAAAACGCGCCATACGGTCGGCAAGAGTGTAGCGTGGTGGTTCGGTGCCGACGCTCACACGAGGGCGGAGGTTTTCCGCCAGCTGGTCCAGTGAAGGTTGGTCGTCAGCGCTAGAGGCCGAACCAAGCTGAGCTGCGACAAACAGCGTAAAGCCTGAGAAGAGAGAGCGAGCGGCAGTGCCCGCGATTGAACGTGATTTTGTCATCATTTTTCGCTTGTCGTTGTTGATTTGTATTCAGCCACAGCGTCGCCTTGCGTCAACGCAAGCGCGACGAACCGGTGGCATCATAGGGATGAAAGGGAGGGGCGCATCATGCGCCCCAGGGGATTAGTCTTCGCGAGTGGGTGCTGGTGTGGCCCCGGCGTTCCGGAGAAGCTCGGCCATTTCTGAATTTCCTTTCAGGCGAGCTTGACCCATCGGCGAGCGATACTGCGCACGCCCACGACCATTGCCTGTTTCCACCCGCAGGTTCACATCTGCGCCGTTTTCAATCAGATACGCGGCAACATCGAGTTGGTTTTGACGCGCGGCACCAATAAGCGGTGTTTCGTCGCCAAGCACAAACCCGTCCACGTCTGCACCGGAGTCAACAAGCAGTTTTACAAGATCGAGGCTGCCATGACGCGCCGCCATAATCAGTGGATTGCCATCACCGGGCGCGGCTTTGTTCACATCTGCACCGGCTTCAATGAGGAACTTGGCAGCCTCCAGGTTGTCACGGCGGGCCGCAATCACGAGCGCTGTACCATCACCAGGAACATAACCATCCACATCCGCGCCTTTTGAAAGCAACAGCTCCATCATCGCCCGGTTGTCACGCGCAACCGCCACCATCAGGGCCGTACCATCACCGCGAAGCTTATAGTTTACGTTTGCGCCACCATCAATCAGGGCCCGTGCGTGGTTGTAGCGGCGATCAAGCATAGCGTTCACCAGAGCTGCACCTTGTGCGTCATCAAGGCTGTATCCATCGTCCTCGCGCTCGCCGCGCCAGCCGCGACCAAAGCTGCTGTCTTCGCGGTCCTCCTGTTGCGCTTCATTCTCCACGTACACAACGTGGCTAGATAGCGTGGCCCAGGCAATCGAGCTTGAAAAAGCCGAGAGTGCAACAAGCGAGATGGCACCCAGCATGCGACGACCACGCGGCGTCGCCGAGTTTGAGAGGCGCGCCACGCGTTCTTTCAAAGGATGACCTGCACGGCCAAGTGCGCAGCCAAGTGGTGACGTTTGTGTCATCAGCTGCGACTTCAACAGCGTTTCTGCATAGAGCCTGCGATGCTGACCGTGCGCTTGCATGACGCGCTCATCACACGCCAGTTCCTGGTCAGCGCGAAACCATTGGTGACCAACATAGGCAACCGGATTGAACCAAAAGAGGCTGCGGATCATCAGGGCAAGCAGGTTGGTTGGCACGTCGCCAGACGTCAAATGCGCGCGCTCATGCGCAAGAATAAGCCTGCGTTCAAGCTTGGAGAACTGCTTCACAAAATTCTTTGGAACGATGATGTAGGGCTTCACAAGGCCAATGATGGAAGGCGCCACGTCACTGCTGCTGGCGCGCTGGATACGGGGGCGGCCACCGGAAAGGCGATTGCGATGCACAAAATGCCAGTGCGCCCCCAACTGCAATGCAAATGCGGCAACAGCGCCGATGCCCCAAACCGCGAGCAACCAAGGTGCTACGTCAGATAAAGACAGGGATGCGTCAGTAGTTTGTGCAACGGCTGCTGATGGCGAAGTAGGCGCTACAGCATTCATACTGGCCGCAGCGGGAACTTCAAATTGTTGGGCAATTGCACTCTCACGATCTACCGAAACAGTCTGAATGCCAGTCGGCAGCATACTGGCGATCACCGCCATTGGAACGATCAGCCAAAAGGTGTAGGCAACGCGCGCGCCAAAAAGCTGGCGCAGTTTGCCACGCATCACGGCAACCGCAAAAATAGCAACTGTCGCTGCCAACGTCGCGTTCATAAGAAGGGTGAAACTATCTGCTGTCATTGTCTAACTCCGCAATTATTTTTTTTAGGTCGGATATGTCGTTGGCATCGAGTTTTTGATGCTTCGAAAAATGCGTTATCAGCTCGGACACTCGGCCATCAAACAAGCGGTCCACCAAATTCTGGCCCTCGCCACTGATATAATCAGCCTGGCTGAGTTCAGGGCTATAAAGATAGCGCCTGCCATCTTTAGCTGCCGAAATCGCCTCTTTGGACAAAAGCCGATTAAGCAGTGTTTTCACAGTTGCCGTGCTCCACTCCTCAGCCGATGCGACCTTGGCGTGGATGTCTTCAGCGGTTAAGGGATGGTCATGCCACAGCACTTCCATAACCTTGCTTTCCGCGATGCTTATTTGTTTTTTCGAATCAGTCATGACGCATTGTTTACACATGTAATCGTTATTATCAAGTGATTGTTTACATATGTAATCGAAAAGTGCGTTTCAACCCGCTAAACAAAAGAAAAACCCCCGAGGCATCGGCCTCAGGGGTTTTAAATTCGTTGTGGTTGGTTCTAGCTAGAAGTGTTTACTTCGACACCAGACCATCACGCTCAAGGCGCTTACGCTCCAGTTTGCGTGCACGGCGAACAGCTGCTGCTTGCTCACGAGCCTTCTTTTCAGATGGCTTTTCGTAGAAGCGACGCATCTTCATCTCGCGGTATACGCCTTCACGCTGAAGTTTTTTCTTCAGTGCACGAAGCGCTTGATCCACATTGTTATCCCGAACGGAAACCTCCATGGGTTTCTCACTCCTTTCATAGCCAAATTTTGTGGGCGACAAGCCGGGTGCGCACCCACGGGCTCGGGGGATATAGCAAAGGCATGTCAGTCACACAAGTCAAAACGACAAAAAAGCTTGGTCCAGCAAGCGTTAGCGCGCCAGATCAGCTCAATATTGCGGTTCTTATAGCATATTTGCGCCCGTTCAGCAAAATGCGGCAACTTGTCGGTCGCGGGGCGCCAGCATCCATGCTAAAAGGCACGCAATACTGGAGTTGACCACCATGAACGCGCAAAAAACATCAGATATGACACCCGAAGAGCTGCGGTTGCCGCTTTTGGTGGCGATGGATGCGCATGTGCCGTTTGATGGCTGGAGCGACAAGGCGCTGGCGCACGCCGCCGCAGACATTGGCATCACAGAACCCATGGCAGAACTGGCGTTTCCGGGCGGTGCTTTAGAGGCGCTGCAAATGCACCTTGACGGCGAAGACCTCGCACTTGCGGAAAAGCTGGCGACACTCGACATGCCTTCCATGAAAATCCGCGACCGCATCACGGTTGCCATCCGCACACGCATTGAGATGAACGCCCACCGCCGAGAAGCTGTGCGTCGCGGGCTCACCAAGCTCGCGCTCCCGCAACATGTGGCCATGGGCACCAAGGCTTTGTGGAATACGGCTGACATCATGTGGAAGGCGGCGGGTGATACGTCCACCGACCACAATTGGTATACCAAGCGCGCGACACTCAGCGCGGTTTTGAGTGCGGTATTATTATTCTGGCTGAATGACGAGTCTGACGACTTCCAAGACACCTGGGCCTTTCTGGACCGGCGCATTGAAGATGTGATGAAGATCGAAACCGCCAAGTTTAAAATGCGCGGCGTCAGCGCGAACCTGCCATCGCTGTCGCGCTTCCTCGGTCGCTTGCGCTATCCGGATCAAGGATGAAGGCGGCGACTTTCGAAGAACTTTGCGGCCTGCCGCTTGTGGGCGAAAGCACTATCAAGTCCCTGACCGGTTGGCGGCGTTACATGGAAACGGAACGCCGGGTTTCTGACTTGACGCTCGATGCCTATGGGCGCGATGTTGGCAGCTTCATTGCCTTTCTGTCTGATTATCGCGGTGAAGTGATTGAAACCCGCCTGCTCGCCTCCCTTTCCATCAGGGATTTTCGTGCCTTTTTGGCTGCGCGCAGGGCCGATGGCCTTTCGTCACAGTCGGCGGCGCGGCTGCTGTCGTCGATCCGCAATTTCTATCGCTATCTGGCGCGCGTGGAAGGCATTGAAAACGATGCAATCAATGCCGTTCAGTCGCCCAAAATACCACACAGGGTGCCCAGGCCTCTCACCGAAGAAAGCGCCAAGGCGGTCATTGAAACACTGCCCGATTTTGCAAGCGACGACTGGACAGCTGCGCGCGACGTGGCGGTGGTCACCCTCTTGTATGGCTGCGGCCTGCGCATCAGCGAAGCGCTGGGCATGAACGGCCAAGACAAACCAAAAGGCGACACCATGCGTGTGGTGGGCAAACGCGGTAAGGAACGCATCGTACCGGTGTTGCCACTGGTGCATGATGCTCTCGACGCCTACATCAAGCAATGCCCTCACGCACTATCCAACGAGGCCCCCCTGTTCGTCGGCGTGCGCGGCGGCCGGTTAAACCCGCGTGCCATCCAGGGCGCCATGCAGAAAATCCGCGCCGTGCTTGGTTTGCCCGATACGGCAACACCCCACGCGCTTCGGCACAGTTTTGCAACGCACCTACTGTCCGCGGGCGGTGACCTGCGCACCATTCAGGAGCTATTGGGTCATACAGACTTGAAAGCCACTCAGGTTTATACAGAAGTGGATAGCGCGCGTCTGAAGGATGTGTATGATCAAGCCTTCAAACGAAGGTGATCCGTTGGTGCTAGACCCCAAAAACTTTCAGCAGATGGAGCGGTTTCGCGGCTGGTCGCTCACCGCACTTTATTTTGCCATTGCACTTTGGGGCATCGTTTTCTGCTTCGCCACATACCACTTTTGGCCGTTCCTGTTGGAGCAATCAGGCGGCAATAACTTTCAGGCTATTGCTCTGGCGATATTAAGTGTCGCAACCTTTCTGTTGTCGGCGCGCACCGGCCAGCGCTTTCTCGATGTCATGCGGGCAAAAGCGCCGCTTCCCCGTGTTGATTTCTTGCCCTTCCTCGCGATAGCCGCAACCATCGTTGTGGCAGGGCGCGCTTTCGGGCCTGTTTAAGCCTTTTAGAAAAAAGTCCGAAAATGGCGAGTAATGGGTGCGTGTTCCCGCTAAGATGCTCCCATGAATATGACAGACCCCCATACCCGCCACCTTCTGTATGAAGCCTTGTTGAGACGCGATGAGCGCTATGACGGCAAGCTGTTTTTTGCCGTCACCAGCACAGGCATTTATTGCAGACCGGTGTGCCCGGCCCCCAAGCCAAAACCCCAGAATGTTCTCTATTACGCCGACGCACAAACGGCCGCGCTTGCCGGCTTTCGTGCCTGCAAACGCTGCAGACCTGAAAGCCGACCGGGCAGCCCCGCCTGGCAAGGCACCAAAGCAACGGTCAGCCGGGCACTCAGGTTACTTGCAGATCCTGAAGGGCCCGAAAGCCTGGAAGCCTTATCCGACAAGCTTGGTGTCACCGACCGGCACTTGAGGCGCCTTTTCCACGAGCATCTGGGCAAAAGCCCGATGGACATCAAGCAGGAAAACCGCCTGTCGCTGGCGACCACATTGCTCGCTGACCCTAACGCCGCAATCGCGGATGTTGCGTTTGCCTCAGGGTTCCAGAGCCTTCGGCGGTTCAACGATGTTTTTAAGAAAGAGTATGGCGTGCCGCCATCGAAATGGAGACAGCAATGCAACTGATAAAAAGTGAGATCGACAGCCCGCTTGGCGCTATCACGCTGGTGACCGACGCCGACACTGTGCTTGTGTGCGAATTCGCCGACAGAGATGCCCGTGTCGTCCGCCAGCTGACGCAATATTACCCTGAAGCAACGGTGGTGGATGGCGCTTGCCCACAGTCTATCAAAGCAACATTTGATGCCTATTTTGCCGGTGACCGAGATGCCTTGCTTGGCCTTAAAACCGACCCACAAGGCACGGCGTTTGAAAAGCGTGTCTGGCAAGACTTGAAATCCATCAAAGCAGGCCTGACCGATAGCTACGGCGGCATGGCCAAGCGCCTGAATTCAAGCCCGCGCGCGGTTGGCCGCGCCAACGGTCGCAACCCCATAGGGCTTATCCACCCCTGCCACAGGGTGATTGGCGCCGATGGCTCGCTAACGGGATACGCCGGCGGGCTTGAGCGCAAGGAATGGTTGCTCAGGCACGAAAAAGCGATCCTTGACCTGACAGGAACAATGTAGGCGCATTGGCCAGAGCGTCCGTCAGAATCCAATTTCATATATAAAAAACGCATGGGCTCTGCTTAAATGCTTCTGGCATCCAGCTGGGAGTAAATCATGGAACCTGTTGACGTATATTGGTCTTTCCGAAGTCCCTATTCATATTTGGCAACGCCAGAGCTTGAGAAACTGATTGAAGACTATGAGGTGGAGGTCAATCTGCGGGTTGTCTTTCCGGTGGCTATCAGGACCAAAAAAACGCTCTTCGATGCGGCGAACAAAAAACCCATCATGTATATTGTGATGGACTCCGCTCGCCGCGCAGAATTTCTGGGCATGCCCATGCATTTCCCGCCCAAACCTGACCCCGTTACGCAAGACCTTCAAACCTTCAAAGTGGCGGAAGAGCAGCCGCTGATCAAACGGCTTGCGAAGCTGGGCGTGGAGGCGCAGCGGCGCGGCAAGGGTGTCGCGTTCGCGAAGGAAGTCTCGCATCTGGTTTACGGCGGTACCGAAGGCTGGGACCAAGGCGATCATTTGGCACAAGCCGCGGCCAGGGCGGGCCTTGATTTGGCGGACATGGAACAAGCCATCGAGGACGGCGACCATCTGGAAGAAGTTGAATGCAACCACGAAGGCCTTGAGGCCGCTGGCCACTGGGGCGTGCCGACAATGGTGGTGCGCGGTGAACCGTTTTTTGGACAGGACCGGATCGACACCCTCAGGTGGCGGCTGGACCAGTTGGGGCTGAAGCGCGCTTGAGCTAACAAAAAAGCCCGGGTGCAAGACACTCGGCAGCCAGCCAATCCAGTCTATTCAAATTCACTCAGAAACACTTATCTAGAGGTTATGGTTGAAAGATTCAAAGTATGGAGTCCAAAGCTAGCTGCCGTGTTTTTTGTTGGCACGGCTCTGTTACTGACTGCCTTGTTTAACAACTTGGATGAGCCGGAACTCGAACTTGAAGCTGCATATGGGAGAGTACTGACTGGAGAAGAAGCTCTGTTGGTATATGAGCAATGCTCTCGAGAGACTCCCCCCATGCCGGATAGCGTCTGGACTCCCTCACATGAGGTCATATCTGAAATCGAGCAGGTTTTGCCTGAAGCCACGAGAAACGCTTTGTGGAAACTTAAAATCAGCAACATCGGTCGTTGGATAGGTGGCCGCTATGTTGGTGACCTGGAAAAGGAACTGCCATCCCTTGCACGAGAATATGTTGGCGCGGTGCGGGACGGGAAAAAGCATGTCTATGTCAATTTGTTTGTCGATATAGACCGTGGCGAGCTATTCGATGATGGAGATAGTGGCCCAACGGTGTTCTGTGATGGTGGAATCATGTTTTTTGGGCTCGAATATAATGTAGAGCAACAAAAGGTAACGCACATCGCTTTCAACGGCGCAGTTTAGTCTAAAAAAAAGCCCCGGCAGAACCGGGGCTTTTTGAATTCTGTGTCCAGCAAATTTACATGTGGATCGGGCGACCGTGCACCGCAAGCGCGGCTTCTTTCACGGCTTCACTTTCGGTTGGATGCGCGTGACACGTTAGTGCAATGTCTTCAGCACTCGCGCCAAACTCCATCGCAGTTGCCGCTTGCGCGATCATGTTGCCTGCATCCGCACCAATGATATGAACACCGAGCACGCGGTCTGTTTCTTTGTCCGCAAGAATTTTCACAAACCCATCAGTAATCTGGTTGGTCTTCGCGCGGCTGTTGGCGGTGAACGGGAACTTGCCTGCAGAATACGCAATGCCAGCTTCCTTCAGCTCGTCCTCCGACTTGCCAACGCTCGCCACCTCAGGGTGCGTGTACACAACACCCGGGATCACATCATGGTTCACATAGCCATTGAGGCCAGCGATATTTTCCGCGCAGGCAATGCCCTCGTCTTCGGCTTTGTGCGCCAGCATCGGGCCCTCAACCACATCACCAATCGCCCAAATACCAGGCACATTGGTTGAGAAGTCATGACCGATCTTAACGCGTGAGCGTTCGTCCATCTCAACACCAACCGTCTCCAGGCCAAGGCCGTCGGTGTAGGGCCGCCGCCCGACAGATACGAGCACGCGGTCCGCTTCAATTGTTTCGGCGTCGCCGCCTTTAACCGGCTCGTACGTCACTTTGACTTTGGTCTTGAGGGCGTCAACTTTTGTAACCTTGGACGACAGCTTCAGCGTCATGCCCTGCTTCTTAAGAATACGCGCGAAAGTTTTGCGCACTTCTGTGTCCATGCCCGGCAGGATCTGGTCCATAAATTCAATAACCGTGACGTCAGCGCCCAAACGCGCCCAAACGGAACCGAGCTCCAGGCCGATGACACCGCCACCGATAACCACCATATGCTTTGGCACTTCCGGCAGGTCCAGCGCACCAGTGGAGGAAACCACCCGGTCTTCATCAATCTCAATGCCCGGCAGGCTTGCCACATCACTGCCGGTGGCGATGATGGTGTTTTTGGCCTTCACCGTCTGAGTGCCGCCTTCATTGAGCGCCACTTCGATGGTGTCTTTGGCAACAAAACGACCGGCACCTTTGATCCAATCAATTTTGTTTTTCTTGAACAGAAACTCGACACCCTGCGTCAGGCCATCAACTGACTTTTCCTTGGAGCCCATCATTTCTTTAAGGTCAAAGGAAATGCCGTCGGCTTTCAGGCCATATTTGCCAAAATCATGCGCGGCTTCGTGATACAGGTGCGAGGCATGCAACAACGCCTTCGAGGGAATACAGCCCACATTCAGGCAGGTGCCACCAAGCGTTTCACGCTTTTCAATGCAGGCTGTTTTGAGGCCCAGCTGCGCGGCACGAATTGCTGCCACATATCCACCAGGGCCAGAGCCAATCACTACTACATCATAAACTTCAGACATTGGTTTCTGCCTTACATATCCAGAAGAAGACGCGTTGGGTCTTCAAGAGCTTCTTTGACACGCACGAGGAAGGTCACTGCCTCCCGGCCATCAATGATGCGGTGATCGTACGAGAGCGCCAGATACATCATCGGGCGCACAACAACTTCGCCGCCGATTGCCATCGGGCGTTCCTGAATTTTATGCATGCCCAGAATAGCGGACTGCGGCGCATTCAAAATCGGGCTCGACATCAAGGAACCGAAGATACCACCGTTTGAAATGGTGAAAGTACCGCCCTGCATATCGTCGATTGTCAGCTTACCGTCACGGGCTTTCTTGCCATAGCCCGCGATCGCAAGCTCGGTGTCAGCAAAGGACATGTCCTGCGCGTCCTTGAGAACCGGCACCACAAGGCCGTTCGGGCTAGAGACCGCAACACCGATGTTAGCGAAGTTGTGATAGACAATTTCTTCGCCATCGATCTGCGCATTGACCGCTGGAATTTCCTTGAGCGCAAGGCAGCAGGCTTTGGTGAAGAAGCTCATGAAGCCAAGCTTGATATTGTGCTTCTTCGCGAACAGGTCTTTGTATTTGGCACGTGCCGCCATCACTGCTGTCATGTCCACTTCGTTATAAGTGGTCAGCATGGCCGCGGTGTTTTGTGCGTCCTTCAGGCGTGCTGCGATTGTTTTCCGCAGCCTCGTCATCTTCACGCGCTCTTCACGCGGACCAGATGGCGCAGCAGCCGCGGCGGGTGCCGCGAGCGTGCGGGCGCTGCCACCTTCAATGGCCTTCAAGACGTCGCCCTTGGTCAACCGGCCGTCTTTACCGGTGCCGGTCACGGACGTTGGATCAAGGTTATAGTCCTCCACCATGCGGCGCACGGCTGGTGACATGGGCATCAAGTCTTTTGGCTGTGCTGCAGGTGCAGGAGCGGGCGCTGGAGCAGGCGCAGGAGCTGCTGCGGCTGGCGCAGGCTCTGCGGCTGCGGGCGCTGCTGCCGGGGCCGGTGCGGCTGTCGCGGCACCTTCTGTGTCAACCCGTGCGATCAAGGCACCGATCTCAACCGTGTCGCCTTCGGCAACAAGCTGCTCAACCAGCACACCGGCCACAGGGCTTGGCACTTCCATCGCCACTTTGTCGGTTTCCACCTCAACGATGGGTTCGTCTTGTGCGACGGCTTCGCCAACACCTTTTAGCCAGGTTCCGATTGAGCCTTCGGCCACCGATTCACCCATCTGCGGGATTACGATATCTTCAATTGCCACCTTCAGTGCTCCTAGTTTGTGATCTCTGTTTTACCGGTTCGCTTAACCATCAAGTCCAAACATCTTGGCGAACCATGATTTCTTTTGTTTTACCGTGGGTGCTGCTTCTGTATCCAAAATACCTGCAGTATCCCCAACGGAAATTCGCTGTTTCTTTTTGAAGTGAGTTTCGACCAAGACTCCGTCATCTTGGCTCAAAATCTCTACTTCTACTCCCATCGGCTGATTCAAAATCGTCTTGCCAGTGGCCATCTCCACCTTGAATACCGGTTCATCAATTTGAACCTGCTCTCCGATTTTTTTCATCCAAGAGAGGAAAACTACTTCCTTTGTTTGCTCTCCAAGACTTGGCATATGCACCTCAACCAGAGCCATAACAGCTGACCTCCTAAAATCAGCTTGTCAGCGCATCGTGGACGAGTTGTTTCTGTTCTTCAGCGTGCTTGGACGCCAGACCTGTTGCCGTTGAGGCGCTTGCCAAACGACCAGTATAGTTGGCGCGCTTGACCGGCATCTTCATAACGGTCAGCAGCGATTCAAGCGGCTCGTTGATGTAGGTCCAGGAGCCCATGTTGCGCGGCTCTTCCTGACACCAGTTGATGCTCTTCACATTCTTGAAGCGCTTCAGCTCCACCCGCAGCGCATGCGTTGGGAATGGGAACAGCTGCTCCACGCGCAGAATGTATGTGTCATCAAGGCCGCGGGCATCGCGCTCTTCCAGAAGGTCGAAATAGACCTTGCCCGAGCACAGAACCACGCGTTTGATCTTGTCATCTGCTTTCAACTTGATGTCAGACACGCCGTTATCGAGGTCTGCGTCATCCCACAAAACACGGTGGAACTGCGAGCCTGGGCCAAACTCATGCAGGCTGGAGACGCAGCGTTTGTGACGCAGCAATGACTTCGGCGACATAACGATCAGCGGCTTGCGGAAAGTTCGGTGCATCTGTCGTCTGAGAGCATGGAAATAGTTCGCCGGCGTGGTGCAGTTCACCACTTGCCAATTGTCTTCCGCTGAAAGCTGCAAATAGCGCTCAAGCCGCGCTGACGAGTGCTCAGGCCCCTGCCCTTCGTACCCGTGCGGTAGCAGCATCACCAGACCCGACATGCGCAGCCATTTGGCTTCGGCAGAACAGATAAACTGGTCGATGATGATCTGGGCACCATTGGCGAAGTCACCAAACTGGGCTTCCCAAAGCGTCAGGCTGTTGGGGTTGGCCATGGAGTAACCATATTCAAAACCCAGCACACCAAACTCAGACAAGTGACTGTCCAGCACTTCAAAATGCTGGTCTTCATTCATGGTCTTCAGCGGGATGTAACGATCTTCGGTTTTTTGGTCGACAAACACCGCATGACGATGGCTGAAGGTACCGCGTCCGCAATCCTGACCGGACAAGCGCACATCGTACCCTTCCTTAAGAAGTGTTCCAAACGCCAGCGCCTCAGCCGTGGCCCAGTCAAAGCCAGTGCCGTTTTCAAACATTTTCACTTTGTTATCGAGAACGCGTTTGAGCGTGCGGTGAATATTGAACTTCTCAGGGTATGTGGTGAGCTGTTCGCCCACTTCCCGAAGCATCATTTCTGCCACGCCGGTTTCCGCCCGGCGCTTTTCATGGTCTTTGTCGGCAAGGCCAAGGCCTTCCCACTTGCCTTCAAACCAATCAGCCTTGTTTACGCGGTAGTCTTTTGCGGCTTCAAACTCGTCTTCAAGGTAAGTCACGAACTCAGCCTGCATCTGCGTGAACTGCTCGTCGGTCAGAATGCCTTGTTCCTTGAGGCGGTCAGCATAAAGCTTCACCACGTTCGGATGCTTTTTGATCGCTGCATACATCAGTGGCTGCGTGAACGCGGGCTCGTCAGATTCGTTGTGACCAAAGCGGCGGTAACAGAACATGTCGATCACCACGTCGCGCTTGAACGCCATGCGGAATTCGGTGGCAAGCTTGGTTGCAAAAACTGCGGCCTCTGGGTCGTCACCATTCACGTGGAAAATTGGTGCCTGCACCATTTTCGCAACGTCGGACGGATATGGGCTGGAGCGCGCGAACTGCGGGCTTGTTGTAAAGCCAATCTGGTTGTTCACGATGAAGTGGATCGTGCCACCGGTGTTGTAGCCCCTGAGGCCAGACATGCCGAAACATTCAGCCACGATGCCCTGCCCCGCGAACGCCGCATCGCCGTGCAACAACAAGGAGAGCGTATCATTGTGCTCTTTATCCTGCTTCATCTGCTGCTTGGCGCGCACTTTACCGATCACAACCGGGTTCACCGCTTCAAGGTGAGACGGGTTTGCGTTCAGGGACAGGTGCACTTTGTTGCCGTCAAACTCACGGTCGGCACTGGTGCCAAGGTGATATTTCACATCACCCGAGCCCTGCACATCGTCGGGCGTGGAAGCGCCGCCGTGGAATTCGTTAAAGATGGCGCGGTACGGCTTCTGCATTACGTTCGCAAGCACATTCAAGCGCCCACGGTGCGGCATGCCGATAACAATTTCATTGAGGCCCATCTGGCCACCGGTTTTCATCACACCTTCAAGCGCGGGCACCATGGCTTCACCGCCATCAAGGCCAAAGCGTTTGGTGCCGGTGTATTTACGGCCCAGGAATTTTTCGAACTCAACAGCTTCAATCAGCTTGTTGAGGATCGCAACTTTGCCTTTGTCGGTAAACTGGATTTCCTTGTCGCGGCCTTCGATCTTGCGCTGGATCCAGGCTTTCTCTTCTGCATCATTGATGTGCATAAACTCCACACCAATGTTGGCGCAGTAAGTGCGCCGCAGGATCGCAATGATTTCCCGCATGCTTGCGGTATCAAGGCCAAGCACACCGTCCATGAAGATTGGACGGTCCATGTCGTCTGCGCTGAAACCATAGGTGCCCGGCTCAAGCTCAGGGTGTGTTGGGCGCTCTTCAAGACCGAGCGGGTCAAGGTTTGCCATCAGGTGGCCCCGCACCCGGTAGGTGCGCACCATCATCAAAGCGCGGATGCTGTCAATTGTCGCGGCGCGAACATCTGCTGCCGATACACCAGCACCGGTTTCGGCTTTTGGTGTTTCGGTTTCGATGAACATGTCCGAGCCATCAAGGCCGGTTGTCAGGTCATCGTCAGGGCGAAGGGGCCAGTCAGACCGCGACCAGCTTGGGCCGGTCTTTTGAATGCCCGCTTCGAGCGTTTGGAAATATTCCTGCCAGCCTTGGTCCACGGATGTGGGGTCAGCGGCATATTGCTCATACAGGTTTTCAACAAATTGGGGGCTCACGCCCTCCAAAGCTGCGATACGGTCTAAATCTGCGCCCATGCGATACTGGCGCGACGCTTCCGCCGCGCCCCTCTAAGTGTGATTAGCCAATTGCTTCCAGAAGCGTCTCGCCGAGGCGAGCCGGGCTGTCAGACACAATGATACCCGCGGATTTCATCGCTTCGATCTTGTCTTCTGCACCGCCCTGACCGCCAGAGACGATCGCGCCTGCGTGGCCCATTGTGCGGCCCGGAGGCGCCGTACGGCCAGCGATGAAACCAGCAACTGGCTTCTTCACTTTGCTTTGCTTCAGGAACTCGGCTGCTTCTTCTTCGGCAGAACCACCAATTTCACCAATCATGATGATGGAGTGGGTGTCGTCGTCACCCAGGAACATGTCCAGGCAATCGATGAAGTTGGTGCCGTTTACCGGGTCACCGCCGATACCGATACACGTGCTTTGGCCAAGGCCAGCAGCTGTTGTTTGAGCGACAGCCTCGTATGTGAGCGTGCCAGAACGGGAGACAATACCCACATTACCCGGCTTGTGAATGTGACCAGGCATGATGCCGATCTTGCACTCACCCGGCGTGATAACGCCCGGGCAGTTCGGTCCAACAAGGCGTGAGCCTGAGTTCTTCAAGGCGCGCTTCACGCGAACCATGTCCAGAACAGGAATGCCCTCAGTGATACAGATGATCAATTCAATCTCAGCGTCGATGGCTTCCAGGATTGAATCTGCCGCAAACGGAGGTGGCACATAAATTACAGAGGCGTTTGCGTCTGTTGCTTCGCGCGCATCACCCACAGTGTTGAACACTGGCAGGTCAAGGTGCGTCATGCCGCCTTTACCAGGCGTTACACCGCCGACCATTTTGGTGCCGTAAGCGATGGCTTGCTCAGAGTGGAAGGTGCCTTGCGCGCCCGTGAAACCCTGACAGATAACTCGAGTATCTTTTCCAACTAGAACTGACATTACGCAGCCTCCTTCACAGCTTTAACAATCTTTTCAGCTGCGTCATTCAAATCGTCGGCGGAGATGATTGGCAGGCCACTGTCAGCCATAATCTGTTTGCCGAGTTCTACGTTTGTGCCTTCAAGGCGAACCACCAGCGGCACTGAAAGCGCCACTTCGCGGGCGGCTGCGACCACACCTTCTGCGATCACATCGCAGCGCATGATGCCACCGAAGATGTTCACGAGAATGCCTTCCACATTGTCGTCCGACAGGATGATTTTGAAGGCTTCGGTCACACGCTCTTTTGTGGCGCCACCACCAACATCAAGGAAGTTGGCTGGCTCGCCGCCTTTGAGCTTGATGATGTCCATGGTTGCCATCGCAAGACCGGCACCGTTGACCATGCAACCGATCGAACCATCAAGGCTGATGTAGTTTAGGTCATACTTGGATGCTTCGATCTCTTTGGGGTCTTCTTCGCTCTCGTCCCTGAGTTCACGAACCGCAGGGTGGCGGAACAGCGCATTGCCATCGAATGACATCTTGCTGTCAAGAACAACCATGTCATCGTCTTCTGTCAAAACGAGAGGGTTGATCTCAAGCATTTGCGCGTCAAGTTCTGTGTAAGCTTTATAGAGTGAGCTAACCACTTTCATGCACTCTTTCGCGGCCTTGCCTTCAAGGCCAAGGCCGAATGCTACGCTGCGGCAATGATATGGCTGAAGACCAGTTGCTGGCTCAATTGTAGTCGTTGTGATCTTTTCCGGGGTCGCTTCGGCAACTTCCTCAATATCCATGCCGCCTTCAGTTGACGCCATGATTGCAAGTTGACCAGATGCGCGGTCCAGAAGGATCGCCAGATAAAATTCTGATTTGATCGCGCAACCGTCCTCAACGTAAACGCGCTTCACCTCTTTGCCCTCTGGGCCGGTTTGGTGCGTTACAAGTGTTTTGCCGATCAGCTCTTTTGCAACAGCTTCAACATCATCCAAAGACTTAACAACTTTTACGCCGCCAGCCTTGCCGCGGCCACCCGCATGGATTTGAGCTTTCACAACCCAAACCGGGCCACCCAGCTTTTTCGCAGCGTCAACTGCTTCGGCCGCTGTGTAGGCAACGCCGCCGCCAAGCACCGGTGCGCCATATTCTTTCAGCAGGCCTTTCGCCTGATATTCATGAATATTCATTTATCCACCCACTCTCTCAATTCGTGTCAGGAGGTTCATATGAAAATGGACCGCTTAAGCAAGCGATCCATCAATTGCAGTACAGGCTTCCATCAGGCCCTTCACCGCACCCACCGAGTGCTCAAAGCCCGACTTCTCTTCGCCGATCAACTCAATCTCTACAACTTTTTCAACGCCGTTTGCGCCGATAATAACTGGTACGCCAACATACATATCGTTCAGGCCGTATTCGCCGCTCAGGAATGCCGCACATGGCAGAAGGCGGCGTTTGTCTTTGAGGTAGCTTTCCGCCATCTCGATCGCACTGGTTGCAGGCGCATAGTACGCAGATCCGGTTTTCAACAGACCAACGATCTCTGCGCCGCCATCACGGGTGCGCTGAACGATCTCGTCAATTTTCTCCTGCGTGGACCAGCCCATTTTGATGAGGTCTGGAACTGGAATGCCCGCAACAGTCGAGTAGCGCGTCAGCGGCACCATTGTGTCACCGTGGCCGCCCAGAACGAATGTGGTTACATCCTGAACAGATACATTGAACTCTTCCGCAAGGAAGCAGCTGAAGCGTGAGCTATCAAGTACACCCGCCATGCCGCATACTTTGTTGGTTGGCAGGCCAGAGAATTTCTGAAGCGCCCAAACCATCGCGTCAAGCGGGTTCGTGATACAGATAACAAAGGCGTTTGGCGCATGGGCGGCAATGCCTTCACCAACTGACTTCATCACTTTCAAGTTGATGCCAAGCAGATCGTCGCGGCTCATGCCCGGCTTGCGTGCAACACCTGCGGTAACAATGATCACATCTGCATCAGCGATATCGGCATAATCGTTCGCGCCCTTGAGAGATGCGTTGTAGCCCTCAACTGGTGCAGACTGTGCAAGGTCAAGCGCCTTACCTGCCGGCATGCCTTCAACAATGTCAAAAACGACAATGTCGCCCATTTCTTTGAGGGCTGCCAGGTGCGCGAGTGTGCCACCGATTTGACCAGCACCGATCAGTGCAATTTTGTTACGTGCCATGAAAAAGCTCCAACGAGTGTTGTTGTGCCGCGTCCGGGAGGTGCCAAGCGGCAGAGAGTATTTGAATAATGTCGCCGGTTCCTAGCGTGTTTACCCCGTAGTGACAAGCGATGTTTGTGCCCCTATTGGCTGAATGAATGTAGGCCTATCAAAGCTTACAACAAATCCTATTGCGGACAATGGCGATTTCCCCTTTTTGGTTGCCTTTCCACCAGAATTTACAAGATTTTAGCCCATTTTACACATTCTGAGGCTGACATAAGGCGGAGCAACGTAAAATCCATACTGAATAAGTATCTTTTTAGGGTTACCAAATCCCTAATTGGCCAAATTGCCCCCCTTATTCACATAGACTCGGCCCTTTAACTGACTGTACGGTCAGTTAAAGGGGTTTTTTATGATTGACAGATTCAACAAATAAACGAGCCGGACAAAGATGCCCGGCTTCAAAAAACATAATAGCCTAGTTTAAATCCTACAGTCGCCTGCCGGCTGAGCGGGTGCGCCGCTGCCCAAACCCAATCATTGCCAACGCAGCAAAAAGCAGCGCCCAGCTAGAAGGCTCAGGTACTGTAACCGCATCTGTTACGGTCAAGGTGGTTTGTGACAAACCAACATTCGCTTGCCCATTGCCGCGGCCACGACCTGACCCAAACGACCGGCCGTCAAAATTGCCTACTGATACCCCATTGATATCAAAACCTGTTTCGCCGTTGCCTATCTGCAAAAGGCCATCCCTGAAGGTGCGCTGGTTGGTGCCGTTGCCCTGAGAGAAAGTGACATTGCTTTCAGCAGCCACAATAAGGCTAATCACATAAGAGCCGGCCGTTGAGAAAATTGAGCTTCCCACACCACTTGAAAGAGACAAAGAGAACGGGTTGGAAAATATGCTGGACGCCGACCCCAGATTTTGGAAAACGCCACCGCCAGACACAAGCGAGTTAACTGTTGTCTGCGCAGGTGAGGTTTCACCGGCATCGGCGAACAGACCCGTTCCGCCAGTACCAAACGACAGCACAGATGTGGTGCTTTCACTGGAAATCACATAATTAACGCTGAACAGGTCCGGTCTCGCGGTGTCACAAACACTGTTCAAAAACTGACCACTGCCACGTGTTACACTGCTGCCGCAAGGGTCGAGTTCAAGACTGGTCCCAAGAGCAACCGGATCAAACAAGCCAACCTCTGACGAAACATCAACGCCAATCGTCTGAGCACTGGCCATGTTGGTCAGTAAAAATAGCCCCGTGGCGGCTGCCAATGATTTTGAGAACAGGTTACGCATCACAAGTTAACTCCGAATAACGGCTTGTTACTGCGACCCCCAATAAATGGTCAGATCAACATGCCTAGCAGAAATTACGGTTATTGAACAGGACTTTAGTGCATGCATTTTGGAGCGCGTAATAACGATAAAACACGCGTGGTCACAATTAAGCTAACCAATCACCATTTCCATCGCCGCATAAATGATTTAAGTTACCTATGTGCGTTGGGGTTGAGTTTCATCAAACAAGGCCACCTATGCGCGAACTTTCAAACAGTCAAACGGTCCCGCCAGTTCCCATATTGCAACGTCAATCTTTTGGGCAAAGAGGCGTGTGCCCATGAAACGCGTGGCCAAGCATATAGTTGTCGCCGCTGCGTTGCTGCTGCAGGCCTGCAGCGAGGCAAATGAGCCCTCCTCGCCCGATCTGACGCCAGATGCACTCAACGACATGTACGCGGCTGGCCAGTATCAGAACCTGATAGAATTTGTGCGGCAGAAAGAACGCAGCGGCGAGGCAACTTCTGCGGACTATCTTGTTGCTGCCAAAGCGAATTTGGCGATTTTTGACCCAATTGGTGCCGCCATCGCAATTGAGAAAATCCAGCCTGTTGACCTTACCAATCTAGACGAGTTTGTGCTTGTGCAAGGCCAAACACTGATGCTGGAGCAAAGGTTTGCAGCAGGCTATTCTTTGGTGAGCTCCCACGAGTTCACCCTGCCACCCCAGATATATCAGTCACAGGTTTTGTTGGGCGACCTGGCGTCCTTAACAGACAAACCACTTGAAGCGCTGGAGTATTTCAACAATGCGCTGGACCTGGACCCAAGCGACTATCGGGTTCACATTTCGCGTGCACAGGTGCTGCTAAAGCTCGACCGGCTAACAGATGCGGCCGAGGCAGCGCAGGCCGCCGTTGCCTTAGCCCCGGACAACAGCTTAACGCGTTATACTCTCGGCACCGCCTACACCATGCTTGGCCAACAGGCAGACGCCAAAGCCGCATTCGAAGAAGCCATTTATTATAATGAAGGCAACGTCCCCGCACTCTTGGAACTGACGCGTATCAGCATTGTTGAACAGGACTACATGGGCGCCGAAGCTTACCTCGACAGGGTGTATTCGTTGTTTCCGGACAACAATACAGCCAAATATTACTCCTCCATGCTGCTCGCGCTGGCCGGCGACGATGAAGAAGCGCAGAAAGTGCTGCTGGTGCCCACGCTTCAAGAGCGTGAAAACCCGCATATTATCCGCCTGCACGGGCATCTTGCCTATCGCTTGAACGAACTAAGCCTGGCGCGTGCCAAATTTGAACAGTCGCTAAGATTTGCACCCTATGACCGCGCCACAATTCTGGCGCTGAGTGACATCTACATTCAACAGGGCACCAATGGGCGCGCGCTTGAATTACTATCTCCACTGTTGCGCGCAGACAGCGCAGACATAGCGGCTTTTTCAATGGCAAGCCTTGCCGCTGCACAGCGCAACGACCTGCCGCGCGCCATTGCCTATGCACAGCGGACAATCGAACTTGCCGAAGCCCCTGAGACCATTTTGGATGGTGCAGTGTTTGCGGACCGCCTTGACGACGATGCCATCAAAGTCCTGAAGCGCCGCTTGGCGACCTATTACCAGCGCACCGGCGCCCACGAGAGAGCTAGCGAAACTTTGCTGCGCCTCTTCAAAGAAGATGATCAAGACGCCACCAGCGCGTTGCTGCTGTTCAACCTGATGATTGAAGCAGGAAACACCGAAAAGGCGCTCGGCGTCGCGGACACAATGATCGTCACTATGCCAACGCAGGCCAGTGGCTTTAACGCGCGCGGCACAGCCCTTTATAAGCAAGGTAACCTTGACGAAGCGCTAACAGCCTTCACGCAGGCTATCGAGCTTGAAGAGGCCTATGTTTCTGCCATCAAAAATCGCGCAGGCGTATATTTGGCGCGGCAGGAATACCTGCTTGCGCGGGATGAGCTTGATATGGTGCTGGACGTAACGCCGGGTGATGTGCAGGCGCAGTTGATGTATGTAAGGGCGCTTGTTGAAACCGACCGCGCCACCGAGGCGCTCAGCTACTTTTCTGCCATTTTCCGTGCCTATCCAAACGCCATTACACCGCGCGTATTGCAAGTGCGCGCCCTGGGCATGACAGGCGAATACGAAAAGGCAATAACGGAGGCCAATGCCGTCCGTGAACGGCTTGGCGAAAACGACAAGGCAACTGACGACTTTCTTTCTGACCTGGTAACGCGCTATGAACGTATCATCTTCGAGCGCAACATTGAGTGAGGCCCATGAGCAACCAAGACAAAGCCGTCACTACAGTGATCAGGCATCATATTCGCCCTGGCGAAATGGCAACTTTTGAGACTTGGTCAAAACGCATTCGGGACGCCAGCAAAGGCTTTGACGGATTTGTTGGCAGCGAATTGATCAGGCCGGTTGATCCCCCTGAAGCAGGCGAGCACTGCACCGCCACGCATATCTTTCGTTTTGCGAGCGTTGACCAGTTGGAAGGCTGGATGACATCTGATGTGCGGCACCAGCTCTTGTCAGAAACCAGCAGTTTCTGCGCAGCAGCGCCTGAATACAGTCGGTTTGAAAGCCTCGAGTATATGTTCCCGGTAAGCGCTGCTGGCAGCCCACCCAGCCGGCCTAAAATGGCGCTGGTCACTTTTGTCGGCCTGATTGCACCGGTGTATTTTATTCCGCCTTTGATCGCGGAGCATGTAACCAATCAGCCGTTTCTTGTGACGCTCGCGTCACTCACGGTGATTGTGCCGTTGATGGTGTATGGGATCATGCCTTTGCTCACCAAACTGGTGAAACCCTGGCTGCATCGTTAAGCCAGCGACAGCCAATTCAAGTCATCCGGCAAACCCTCTGCCGAATAGTCAACATGTAAGATACGGCGATTTTCCGTTAGTTGAGACCGATTTGAAGAATGCACAGAACTGCCAGCATGAACCCAAACATCACCAGCCTTACCCACCAGATTTATTTGCTTTCGACCTTCTATTGCTTCGGCCACTTCACTCGCCTTGAGCTTTCCGAGGTGGTGTGAACCAGCCGCAATTTTGATCGGTCCATTTTCAGGACCACAATCATCCAACAGGACCTTAATGGTGATCATGTTTTCGATGATACGAAACGGCGGTTCGACGTGGTGCACACCTTCTTTTTCTGACCATGTTTCATAGCCCTGTAGTATCTTTTTCTCGCGCATAGGAACAGCACGGTCCTGATGCCAAGGGGTAATCCAATTTTTAGATACTGTTTTGTTAAACAGCACACTCTTGATGGGCTGCGCCGCAGACCCAATAATCCGTCTAGCCAGTCGTCCAATCGGGCCGTTTGCGTCCAGCAGCCAACCAAGTGACGGATCGGTCAAACGATAACCGGGCTTTTTGGACAAATGCAGATCGGTAAATTTGCTGAGCTCCGCAAGATCGCCGGAACCGACAAGTTTCTCAAACAACAGAACGCCATCTGGGTTTTCGAAAACAAGATGATTAGTCACAAATCAATCATCTGTATCGAGCTTTCCGTGCCCACGCGTCAGATAGTCTTCTGACTGCATTTCAATCAGGCGGGAAACCGTGCGTTCAAATTCAAACGAGCCGTCGCCTTCCGGGTACAAATCTTCTGCGCGGGCTTCTGCGCTGCACAGGAATTTCACACCGTGCTCATAAAGCGCATCAATGAATGTTACAAACCGCTTGGCTTCATTGCGCTTGTCTTTCGTGAGCTGCGGGATCGCAACCATAATCACCGTATGGTAGGCGCGCGCGATGGCGAGATAGTCCGCCGAGCCAAGCGGGTTGGCGCACAAACGCTTGAAGGAAAACACCGCCACACCGCGCGCCGACTTGGGCACAAAAAGCGTACGCCCCTGCACCGTAAGTTCTGCTGACGGCACCTTGTCCCGGTTTTCAACATCCCGGTCGGTCAGGCGAAAGAAGGCCGCTGACAGTTTGTCGGTGGTTTCCTGATTAACTGGTGTGTAATAGGTGTCAACGCCCTTGAGCCGGTCATAGCGATAATCGGTAGGGCCATCCAAAGTCATGACATCAAAGGTGTTTTTGATCATCGCAATGAATGGCAAAAACAGCTGTCGGTTCAGGCCGTCCTTATAGAGGTCATCCGGCTGCCGGTTTGAGGTGGACACGATAATCACGCCGCGCTCCAAAAGCTCTTTGAACAATCGCCCCAGCACCATGGCGTCCGCAATGTCGGTCACCTGTAGTTCGTCAAAGCACAGAAGCGTTGCCTCGGCCGCAATCTGCCGCGCCACCGGCGGGATCGGGTTATCCTCACTGGCGCGCCCCCCAAGGGCTGCGCGCTCTCTGCCGCTTAGGCCACGCCACACTTTCATGCGCGCATGCACATCGAGCATAAACTCGTGAAAATGCACCCGCTTTTTGGATTTCAGAGGCGCGACTTCATAAAAAAGGTCCATCAACATGGATTTGCCGCGCCCAACACCACCGACCAGATACACACCTTCCGGTACTTTGGTTTTGCGGGACTTTTGAAAGAGCTGTGCCAAACGCCAGTTCTTGATCGACAGGCCACTGCCATGTCCGGCAATTTCCGGATAGTCAATGAGCTCGTCATACAAGCGCTGCAAACGGTTAACCACCCGCGCCTGATCTTCGTCAGGGCGAATTTCCCCCTCTTGCATGAGGCGATTATAGGCGGCGAGCGGCCCTTCTGCGGTCACTGTGACTGAACCCCGAAGTTGACGTCCTTTTGTCCCTAACATGGGAACGTCATCACGCCAATATTTTTGGCCTGTTCGCTGGCAACATAGCGAAATGAAACTAGGTCTATGCCATAAGCCAATCCGCGCAGCCCTGTTTGGAGACTTTTATGCCAGCCCGAATCCTTGATATTCCCGGCGTCCGCAATTTTCGCGATATGGGCGGTTATGTGAACAGGGAAGGCCGCAATTTGGCGCACGGGCGCTTGTTCCGCTCTGGCCACTATGCAGAGATTGATGAAACAACCGCGCAGCTGATTGCGGATCAGGGAATCACAACAGTGGTGGACTTTCGCTCCCCGCACGAAAAAGAGAATATGGCCATCACCTGGTATGCGCCTTGGCAGCCCACTTATGTCGACAACCCTATTGGTGGCAATGCAGCCGCCTGGATCAGGGAAATGTTCGACAAGCTGCAGCATACCGAGTTTCCGGAAACCGAACTTAGGGACCAGTTTATTCTCGCATTTGAAACCATGCCGATAGCGAACGCATCGGGCCTAAAGAAACTGTTTGATGTCTTGGTGGACGATAATGATGGCGGTGCAGCGCTCTTTCATTGCACAGCAGGCAAGGACCGCACGGGCATAGCAGGCGCGCTTGTTATGCTGGCGCTGGATATGCCCGAGGACGCGATCTTCGAAGACTTTCTATTGACCAACCAGGCTGTCGACATTGATAACCGCGCCGTTGAGGTCGCAAAGCAAGTCAGCGAGCGGGCCAAACGCCCAGTCAGCCCCAGGGCAGTGCATCCGCTTATCGGTGTGGAACCTGCGTTCCTCGAGGCTGCGTTTGATGTGATGGCGCGCGAGCATGGCTCGGTGGACGAGTATCTAACGAACGCCATGGGTATGAACGCCGAGCGCCGCGCGCTACTGAAAACTCGGCTGCTGTCCTAACTGAGCGTTGCCGCCAGTTTTTTGGCGCGACCAGAGACTGACTTACGGGCATCCTTGGCAAGGCGGCCCAACTCCGGCAGCAACCAGGGTTTCAACTCATCGTCTGATCTCGCCCACTCTGAAAGCGTGCGCATGGTTTCGTTCAGGACGATCCAGTCCTGACTGGCCGTCAAATTCCGCTTGAGAACGCTTTTCGCCGCCACAAGCTCATCAGGGCTCATATCATCCGCCAAAGCCTGAAACAGGTTGGCCATGGTCCACTGGGTGGAGGCTTGATCAATCTTGCTCACCTCATCAAGTAACCGTTTGATGTAGGGCACGAGCCATTCATGCTCCGCCTTTTCGATACGCTTGAGGGCATTGGATGTTCGCAGCCGCACAACAGCATCATCGCAGAAATAGCAATTAAACAGCTCATCCAATCGGGAGCTGTCTGCAAGCACTAACTCAACAACCTCAAGGGTGCGTCCCAGCGAGTTTGCGTGACCGCCGGTCAGCATTTCTTGAATTGACTCAGGCAAGGTCATTCACCCGCAAACATGGCGAACACTTCGGCGCCCGTCATATTGTGCAGCTTATCGTGCCCAGCAAACTGATAATAGTCGGGTTGCTGGTCCACAAAGACCTGATGATCGAGCACAAATTGGCTTTCGGCACTAAACAAGCCAGCGGGCACGATATGCTGTCCATTTTGCTTAAGCCGGTAAAAGAGGCTCGATCCGCACTGTTTGCAAAAGCCGCGCTCCGCCCAATCAGAAGAAGAGAAGACGCCGATATTGTTTTCGCCGTCGAACGTTATGTCTGAGCCGCAATCCACAGCGAGCAAAGGACCACCCGCCCACTTCCGGCACATATCACAGTGGCAGGCACCCACGCCGGTATCCACTGCGCTGGCTTCAAACGAAACGGCGCCGCACATGCAGGCACCTTTGGCGGCAATTCTTGGCTTTTCATTGTCCATGATGTTGTCCCCTGTCTTGTTCCTCAACGACTCAATGCAAGGGAGCATAGCACTTGCATTGTTGAGCGAAAGCCAGCTCCTGCCACTCTCCTGACAGTATATGTCAGTAGTCGACCGTCTTTCGGGCTTTCCCTTTTTGTCTCGCACGGTAAGCTGCTGCCATGCAGGATGAGTATCAGGAAAACGGATTTGTTTTAGCGCGCGGATTTTTCAGCGAGGCAGAATTGACGGAAATAGAGCCTGTCCTGCGCGTGTTTCATGAAAACTGGCTAAACGACAATCAGGCATTCTATGAAAACGGGGCCATCAACAGCGCCTATATCACGCACAAGGATGCGCTGACACCTTCCAGGCGAACGGCACTGTTGGACTTCATTGCAACCGACAAACTTTTAAAACTGGCCCAAATGCTTATCCCGAACGGACCAGCCTTCATGGGCACGCAGTTGTTTTTCGACCCTAAGCATTCTGACAGGAAAAATTATTGGCACAGAGATGGCCAATATAATAGCGACGACATTTCAGAACAAAAGGCCATGCTGACAGGAGGCTTGGTTTTGCATTTCCGGGTGCCGTTGGTCGACGAACGCGGCATCGAACTCATGCCGAGAACTCACTTCCGCTGGGATACAGATCTTGAATATGCGACCCGAACAGCTGCAGATGGACGTAACGTTTTTGATGACCTGCCAGACAGCAAAGCCATCCCGCTGAACCGCGGTGACCTGCTGGTGTTTAACGCCAATATGATCCATCGCGGCCTCTATGGCGGCAACAGGTTTGCGCTCGACATCATCTTCTGTGACACAGATCCGGAACTGCTACGGTTTGTACAGCCCGATTGCTTGCCTGACATGCAGGAGTTGAATGCACTGGCACACCCACAAATATTTCAAGCTACCCTTCAGGCACTTCGAAGCTGATCAGGGTTTTACGAACAGGCTCGGCGTGGCCTCAAGGTCTGGCTCAATTGATTTGACCTCCAGCCACGAAAGCCGTTCGTTTTTATCCACGTCCCACTGGCTGTAACCAAACGGGAACAACACGCCGTCGACCCGGCGAAAGTCAGACCAGCGTTCTTCAATATTGATCTGAGTTGCATCAAGTGTTGGGTGCAGGGCCCGGGTGGCGCGGGCGCGCTCAACTAGAAACGAGGCTGCATGCACAAAATATTCGATATCTGTGCCAAAGGTGGCTTTAACCCGCACCACATAATAAGGCTGCTCATCAAGCGTTACGCAGCCAGTTTTGCTGACTTCTGCGCCCATGGCCGCCATATCGTGAAGGCCGTATAGGTGGATAGGCGAATGAGCCCCCTGTGCCAAACCCTTGAAGGCGTCGCCTTCCACATATACGGGTTCCGGGTTGCGCTCCAGGTCTTCCCAGGCGCGCTTGCCATCAAACCCTTCGGTGATAACCACACCGTCCGAGTAAGTAGCAGTCATTATCATGAAGCCCGGCTTCATGATGCGGTAGTCAAAGTCCGGGTTCCATTTGCCCTCGTGATGTTTGCTTTTGATACGAAGCGCAGTGAGTTTCGCCAGTGCGTCTTTGCCTCTCGCTTCGGCCGCCTGGTCCAGAATGTCGTCCAGCGGCAGTGTGCAATTACTGTCCTGCGCACTGGCTATGCCGCTTGTCATCATCAGGCAAGATGCGACCATGAGTGTTCTTGTTAGTGCTGTCGTCATGATGTTGTCTCCTCTCAATACGGGATGTAAGCAGCATCATGGATCGCTGTGCCCACTTTCAAGGCATGTTCGGCAGGCGCGCGAGCTCACGGCCAGGCACGCCCGCCAGTCGGTAAAAAAACGATGAACGGGAAGTTGATGAGTGTGGTCTATCGCAGGTCGAAGGCCGCGATAACAGCCTCTTCAAAGCTGCGACCCGAGGTGACGGACGCGTGCTCGCCCATATCAAACTCGAATTGGCCCTTGGGTTTTCTGATGATATCGGCAACCAGTGTTTTGTTGATCATAAAGGAGCGATGTACGCGCACAAAATGGTCCGGGTTCAACTGATTTTCCAGATCACTCAAATACCCGCGCCGCAAATCCGTTTTATCACCGTGCAACAGCTCAACATAATCCCCGGCTGCGCGGATCACGGCGATATCGGCAACAGCCACAACCCGCTGACCCCTTGCATCATCAACTGTAAGTTTTGTGACAAACTGCGCCGTGCTCTCGGTCTGGTAAATCGGTACATTTGCCCGCACCAGAAACAGCAAGCTCCAAACAAATAGCACGAGCGAAAAGTTGAGCGCCCCGCTGACGGCATATTGCCATGTCAACGCCTCCCAACTGCCGCCGATTTGCAAGAAAGTGATGGGGTTCACGCTTAACGTGCACGCAAAGCCAACAGCTAACGAGACCAGGACTGCTGGCACAAGCATCGTCTTTGATTTGGGCACAATGAAGCGTTCATACAGGAACGCGAGAAAGAAGCTGGCGAGAAAACCCGCACCGGTCAGATAGAGGTTGCGCACAAATGCTGCGTCTGCTTGCATCTGGACGATGCCGGACGCCAACAGCGCGCTGCCGGCCAACAGCCAAAAAATCACCTGAAAACGAATGAATGTTGTGTCGCCAAATTTCATACGGCGATGGTAACGCTGCGCGCAGTGTCCCGCTACAGTTTTGAATAAAGAAAAAGGCGCACCAACAGGCACGCCCTTTATCAATCAGTTTTGATCAGTGGCTTCAGCCCTGACGCTCGACCATCATTTTCTTGATCTCGGCAATCGCTTTCGCCGGGTTCAATCCCTTCGGACAAGCGTTTGCGCAGTTCATGATGGTGTGACAGCGATACAGCCGGAACGGATCCTCAAGATCATCCAGACGCTCACCTGTCGCTTCGTCCCTGCTGTCGATCAACCAGCGGTAGGACTGCAGCAAAATCGCCGGGCCCAGATACTTGTCATCATTCCACCAATAGCTTGGGCAGGACGTTGAGCAACAAGCACACAGGATACACTCATAAAGGCCATCCAGTTTTTCACGATCTTCATGACTTTGAAGGCGCTCTTTTTCTGGTGTTGGCGACTGAGTCTGCATCCAGGGTTTGATCGACGCATACTGCGCATAGAAGTTGGTGAGATCAGGCACCAGGTCCTTGATCACTTGCTGGTGCGGCAGTGGTGTAATCGCCACCGCGCCTTTGGCGTCTTCAATCGCGGTCGTGCACGCCAGACCGTTCTTGCCATTGATGTTCATGGCGCAGGAGCCACAAACCCCCTCACGGCAGGACCGACGGAAGGTGACCGTGCTGTCCATCTCATTTTTGATTTTAATGAGAGCGTCCAGAACCATCGGGCCACATGTGTCCATGTCCACTTTAAACGTGTCCATGCGCGGGTTTTCACCGTCATCAGGGTTCCAGCGATAGACGTGGAAATCCCGGGTGTTGGTTGCTCCCTCGGCGGCAACGGTCTTGCCTTTGCCAACCTTGGAGTTTTTGGGAAGTGAAAATTCAGCCATTGTTCAATCCTCCCTTAATAAACACGTGCTTTAGGTTTGATATATTCGACTTCTTCCGTAAGGGTGAAGTCGTGCACTGGACGGTCGCCAAGTGTAACGTCCTTGCCGTCATACCAGCAGACCGTATGTTTCATCCAGTTTTCGTCATCGCGGTCCGGATAGTCCTCTTGCATGTGCGCGCCGCGGCTTTCCTTCCGGGCGTTGGCAGAATGCATGGTCAGTACCGCCTGACCCATCAGGTTATCCAGCTCAAGCGTTTCGATAAGGTCGCTGTTCCAAACAAGTGAACGATCACTTGTTTTCAGGTCGTCCATGCGGCCCGCGATGTCATCGATCTTCTTGACGCCTTCCGCGAGCACTTCATTGGTACGGAACACAGCACAGTTGGTTTGCATGTTGCGCTGCATTTCAAGGCGAAGCTCAGCGGTTGGCGTGCCGCCGTCGGCATAGCGCGCTTTATCAAGGCGCGACAGTGCCATTTCTTCATAGCCTGCAGGCAATGGTTTTTGGGCTGCGCCCGCTTTTGCGATCTCTGGCACCCGCTTGCCAACCGCGCGGCCAAACACCACGAGATCAATCAGCGAGTTGGAGCCCAAACGGTTCGCGCCGTGCACGCTAACGCATGCAGCTTCACCGATCGCAAACAAGCCAGGCACGACTGCATCCGGGTTATCTTTGGTCGGGTTAATCACTTCACCATGATAATTGGTTGGAATACCGCCCATATTATAGTGAACCGTCGGCAGGATCGGGATTGGCTCTTTCGTCACATCCACGCCCGCAAATACTTTGGCACTTTCAGAAATGCCTGGCAGGCGCTCTGCGAGGATCGCCGGGTCCAGGTGATCCAGATGCAGGAACATATGGTCCTTGTCCGGGCCAACGCCGCGACCTTCCCGAATTTCGTTCGAGATGGAGCGAGACACCACATCGCGGGACGCAAGGTCCTTGGCGCTTGGTGCATAACGTTCCATGAAACGCTCGCCCTCAGAGTTGATCAGGATGCCGCCTTCCCCGCGCGCACCTTCCGTGATCAACACGCCCGCACCGTAAATGCCGGTGGGGTGGAACTGAACAAACTCAAGGTCTTGCAGGCTAAGGCCAGCGCGCAGCACCATGCCACCACCGTCGCCGGTGCATGTATGCGCTGATGTCGCAGAGAAGTACGCCCGGCCATAACCACCTGTCGCCAGCACCACAACCTGGGCGCGGAACGCGTGGATGGAACCGTCTTCCATGTTCATCGCGATCACACCGCGGCATTCGCCGCCTTCCATGATCAGATCAATGGCGAAATATTCGATATAGAAGTCACTGTCATACTTCAGTGACTGCTGGTAGAGCGCATGCAGCATGGCGTGACCGGTCCGGTCAGCTGCCGCACACGTGCGCTGCGCTGCTGGGCCTTCACCAAAATTCTGGGTCATGCCACCAAAAGCACGCTGGTAAATCTTGCCTTCTTCGGTGCGTGAAAATGGCACGCCGTAGTGCTCTAGCTCGTAAACCGCTGCTGGTGCTTCACGCACCATATACTCAATGGCGTCCTGGTCACCAAGCCAGTCAGACCCCTTAACCGTGTCATACATATGCCACTGCCAATGGTCGCCGCCTTCCATATTGCCAAGCGACGCGGCAATGCCGCCCTGCGCTGCAACTGTGTGCGAACGGGTCGGGAAAACTTTGGTGATACAGGCTGTCTTCAGGCCAGCCTCGGCGATGCCCATGGTTGCCCGCAGGCCAGAGCCGCCCGCGCCAACAACAATGGCATCATAAGTGTGAACATGAATTGGATAAGAACTGCTCATGACTTATCCTCCAAACGCAATACGAAGAATGGAAAAAATACTAAGGGCCGCTATGAGTACGCTCGCGAACGTGAGAGCGATCATGCTGGCAAACTTCAGCCCGTGATCATGCACATAGTCTTCGATCAAGACCTGAAGACCAAGGCGCATGTGATGCACCATGTTTGCGATAAACAGGATCATCAGCACAGAAACGATGGGCTGCTTCAGCCAGGCCACCCATTCTGCGTGGCCCTTACCGGCATTCCCCACAAAAGAGACAACAACAAAAAGAATGAGCGGGATGTTGGCAATCGCGGTCACCCGGTGTGCCAGCCAGTGATGCGTACCGTCTTTTGCAGAGCCGAGGCCGCGAACTTTTGCCAAGGGTGTTTTCATGTCAGTCATATCAAAGCACCCCCATCACTTTATAGCCGGCGTACCAAACGCCGATGGTAGCAAGGATGGAGAACACAAACGTCAGCTGTGCAGACAGCGTGTTCACTTTGAGGTCATACAGGCGACCCATATCCATGAACAGGTGACGCACACCCGATGCAAGATGCTGCATCAGCGCAAATGTGATGCCGAACAACACGAGCTGCCCGATGAGCGAATCTGCATATCCTTGCACAGTTGCGAAATATTCATGTCCAGTTGCGAGTGCCACCAGCCACCAGGTCAGAAGTACAGCGCCGACAGCAAGTGCCGAGCCGGTCGCGCGGTGCAATATGGACACAGCCATATGGGCACCCCAACGATAGACCTGCAGGTGGGGAGAAAGCGGGCGGTTACCCTTTGACATATCCAGTCCCCTGACAGAGTTTACATTTGGCCCTCTGCGGAGGCCCGTTGGGCACCGCAGTCCTAGTCGGAAACAGGTTTAGCCCGGCTTGCCTATAATTCGCAAGCATGGAATGCACCCATGCGACGTTACGGCCTCAAATAAATTTTATGTAACCAAAAGCAAATGAAAAGTATCGGCAATGATGTGAAATTGTGAAGAATTTGGTGTTGCACTCACATCATGTGCCTGCTTATAAATTCCGCGGGGCTATAAACTTTTGATAGGGGGCAAATCCATGCGTCTTCGCGACCATCGGTTCTTTTCCGCATTTCTGTATTCTTTTGTTGCCGTAAGTATGGTTTCGGCCAGCACGTCCATTGCGCAAGCACAGTACGCAAAACCATCTGACATTCCTGCAGAAGCGTTTGCCGCTCTGCCACAGGTAAGCCACTTATCGCAGTCACCCAATGGTGCGAAAGTCGCCTTCATGTCCTCGATTGAAGGCCGCAAGGTAATGGTTGTTCAAAATCTGGATGGCAGTGACAGATATATTCAACCGCCGATTGGCGAAGCTGATATTTTTGACTTCCGCTGGGCCAACGATGAGCGCTTGCTGGTAATGTATGAAATGACGCTTACCCGAAACGAGTACGTCAACTTCCGCAACACAGAATCGAGGCTCGCCGCCATCAATGCGGACGGATCGGATTTTGAATGGATTGTGCGGACCAGCAAAAAGAAGAATGGTGCGGGCGGCCTGAAAGCTAGAGAAGACGTTCCAATGTGGCAAACCGATATCATCGACATGTTGCCAGACGAGCCTAACCATATCCTTTTGTCGCTGGACGGTGACTTTAACAACCAGTCTGAAATCAGAAAGATCGATATTCGGAACGGGCGATACAAAGAATTGGAAGATGGCTTCCGCGGTGTCCAGTCCTGGATCACCGATCCCACCGGAGAACCGCGCTATGGATCGGGGGTCTATGAACAGGAGGATGTAGCATACTGGAAAAACCCAGAAGGAGGCTGGGTACAGGTCACCAATCAGGATTGGTACAAAAAATATCCGATATTCGGGTTTGCCGAAGACGGCGAACATATGCTGGTTTCTGCCACCTCACCGAGCGGTAAAACCGGGGTCTACAGACTACACGTACCGTCCGGCCAAATTCTTGATGAAGTCTTTTCCCACCCCGATGTGGACATCGACTATGTGCGGTATGATCGCAGTTTTCGCCAAGTGGTCGGTGTTGGTTACACGGACGACATGCTCAAATTCCATTATCTTCACCGCGGAAGGGCCGGCCTGATGCGGGCTATGCGCAAAGCCCTGCCAGGCTATGAGTTGGATATTGTCGACTTTGATCATGCCAATGGGCGCTACCTCTTGAAAGGATTTAGCGACACAGAACCTGGGGCCTATTTTCAATATGACCGCAAAGCCAAGTCGCTGGTGCAGTTAGCTGAAAGCCGTCCCGGCCTGCCGGCAGACCTGATGTCTGAAACAAAAGCGGTCAACATCACCGCTACCGATGGCACGGTCATCCCATCTTACTTAACCATTCCAATGGGTGCTGACCCGTCAAACTTGCCTGCGGTTGTGCTGGTGCATGGTGGTCCTTGGGGTGCGCGTGACGACAAACAGTGGGACTATTGGACCCAGTTTATTGCATCACGGGGCTATGCCGTGCTCAGGCCAAACTTTAGGGGCTCGTCAGGTTACGGCAACGCGTTCGAACGCGCCGGGTTCATGCAATGGGGCGGCTTGATGCAGCGCGATGTGGAAGATGCCACACAGCAAATGATCGATGAAGGTGTTTTTGACGCCAACCGAATTTGTATTGCTGGCGCGTCCTACGGCGGATATGCCGCTATGATGGGGCTTATTCAAAATCCGGAGCTCTACCAATGTGGTGTTACCGTCAATGGCGCGGTTAATCTTCCACGCCTCAAGAGCGCTGATTCCACTTTTTGGGGCAGCCGCAATTGGTTGCAACGGGTAGGACTTGAGGGCCATGACCTTGAGGACGTGTCACCCTTCCATCAGGTGAAACAGATATCGCGGCCAGCGCTTGTGATGGCATCAAAAGACGACACCCGCCTGCGCATTGTAGACAGCGAAAACTTCTACGGCCGCCTGAAGGACGTCAGTCCCGAAAGCGAGTATGTCGAAATTGAAGACGGTGGCCATGGTATGGACACCGCAGCGTCGCGGCTAACAAAACTGAAGGCCATGGAAGCCTTTTTGGCCAAACACATCGGACAATAAACATGGACAGAGCTAACCCTGCATTCGCAGCGGTGCGTTGCCATTTGGCGTGCGTACTCTTGGTTTCAACGGCTTTGTTTGCAAACGCCGTTGATGCTCAGGAAGCATCGAAGTCACCCGCTGATATACCCGTAGAAGTCTTTGCTGCTCTACCGGGGTTCACAGGTGCACAGATGTCCCCCGACGGCAAGTACATGTCCTTTTTCCTTGAGCAAAACGGCGTCAGCAATCTGGTGATCCAGCCGCTTGATGGCGGCGGCGGCATTATGATTCCGCCGGAGGGAGGCACAAGCTTCCTGGACCACCGTTGGGCCAACGAGAATTTTGTCTTGTTGAATGCAGCCGCAACACTGAAAAGGCGCGTTTTCCGTGGCAAGACCACAGAAACCCGCTGGTTCGCGTACGACATCAGAAAAGATCGTACGCGCTGGCTCGGAAACCCCGGCAAAAGTGACGGCCGGTATGCCTCACAGCATGAGAGAATTGTCGACATGCTGCCCGATGACCCGGATCATATCCTTATGCAGCTGGATATGGAGTTGGACGGAAAATCAACAGTTTACCGCGTGAAGCTGAAAACAGGCTCGCATCGCAAAGTTGAAGGCCAACACCGAGGTATTCAGAACTGGTATACAGATGCCACATCGGAAGTCCGGTTGGGCACCGGGTATAACGGTGACACTTGGACGACCCGCATCAGAAACGAAGATGACGACTGGGTTAACTTGGCCAAGACAGACTGGGCAAAACGCTTTGATGTTGCAGGGTTCACAGAAGATTTCTCGCGCATCTTTGTCACCGGTCGGGGCGATACCGGTCTGGAAAATCTGTATGAATTGGATTTGGCCACGGGCGAAGTATCTGAGCCTGTTTTCGCGCACCCGGACGTAGACATCGATTATGTTTTTGAAAGTCCGTTGACCGGACGTGTTGAGGGGGTTGTTTTCACAGACGACTTTACGCAGCGTCACTATTTTGAAGCGACAAAAGCCCGCATTCAGCGCGGCCTAGACAAAGCCCTGCCCAACACAACGAATACAATTCTGAACCATGTTCCTTCAAAGGATTGGTATTTCGTGCTGGTGGAAAGCGACACGAGCTCTGGAGAATATTTTCTCTATGATCGACCAAATCGCAGTTTGCAGTTTGTGGCTGCCATGCGACCCGATGTTGACCCCAGCCTCATGGCGTCAACAGAACCAGTTACGATTCCCGTACGGGATGGCAGCACTATTCCAGGTTACCTGACCAAGCCCCATGGCAAGGATCTGAAGAATTTACCAACAATTATTCTTCCACATGGTGGGCCATACGGAGTGCGTGACAATGCCAGATGGGACTATGAGGCTCAATTTTATGCCAGCCGCGGTTACCTGGTACTGAAACCAAATTTCCGTGGTTCGGGTGGATATGGCAGTGCATTTCAAGCAAAAGGTGCCAATCAATGGGGCGGCCTTATGCAAGACGATGTCACTGACGCCACTAAATGGCTCGTTGATCAGGAGTATGCAGATCCAGAACGCGTTTGCATCGTTGGGTCTTCATATGGCGGGTACGCTGCGTTGATGGGCACTATCAAAGAGCCTGGCCTCTATAAATGCGCCATTTCACTCAATGGGGTTGCCAATCTTGTGAAAATCAAACGAGACGACAAACGCAACACAATTGGCGGAAGTTCATGGACCAAAAGAATGGGGCTTAAGGACGTTGAAGATGAACTTGTGTCGCCGCATCATCAGGCAGAGCGTGTGAGTGCACCTGTTCTCCTGATGGCAACACAAGACGATGCCAGAGTTCCCTGGACACAGTCGAGCGAGATGCACAAGCGCCTGAAAAAATCTGGCAAAGAAAGCGAGTTCGTCAAAATTGAAGAAGGTACCCATTATATGGTGACCGCAAAATCGCGGCTTGTCGCATTGAAAGCTGCGGAAGCATTCCTCGCCAAACACATCGGTGAGTAGTTACCGGCTGTTACGCTGTAAAAAATAGTGAACGACACTGTGCTCAAGAGCAAAGCGTGTGACCCTATTGGGATGTGCTACAAATTCAGTGTTGCATTGACACATTGGTGATGCCTATAAAATTATTGATTTCATAAACTTTCGATTGGGGCGTTATTTGTGCACATTTTGGGGTTTGAAGTGAGCATCGCTAACCTTTGCGGGTTGGTGCGAAGTTCAATGGCAAGATTGTTTTCTTACGCTGCACATCGTTTAGCTGTTCAAATGAGCGGGGCGGCTGTGGTGTTGTTATTGAGCTCGGCTAACTCCCACGCTGATTGGGCCAGATACAACACGCCAAATTTCACACTATTTTCGGAGCGGAACGAAGAAGACTCTGTCCAGTTTCTTAAGGATTTGGAGCGCTATAGACAGTTTTTGATCGAAGTAGCAGGCCTCACACCACGCCCCGGCAGTCTTAAACTCACAATATACTTTGCAAAAAACAGCCGGTCCTACCGAGACATAACCCAATCGAAGGGGTCGCTGGGCCTGTTTTGGAATAGTCAAGAAGGCCCCGTTTCAGTTTTCTATTCCGGAAAACAACTCGGACTATTTAAAATTGAAGGAGAACAGGTGCTGCGGCACGAATATGTTCACTTTCTGCAGTTCCAAAGCGCGCCAGCACCATACCCTTTTTGGTATCAGGAAGGGTTTGCTGAGTATTTATCGTCTGTGAAATACCGTGACGGCGCCATGTGGGTTGGTGAAATTTTGATGGCGCGCGCGGCTGCTTTAAAAGTGAATGAGTGGTTGTATGTGCGCAAGCTGGTTGAAGGTGACCGGGACGAATGGGATGGTTACTCTATCTACGGCCAATCTTGGTTGTTGACGCACATGCTTTATACGGACCCGAAGTATCGAACTGGCCGGTCCACTTTGCTGCAGTTGTTGGCAGACGGCGCTAAACCCCGGGAAGCATTTGAAACGGCCTTTGGAGTAAACTACCAATCCCTTGATACCGATATGCGCGACTATTACAAAGCGGGTAAATTTTACTCCTACAAGTTTGTCATAGAAGAACCAGTGTTCGACATCGAAGGACCGATTGTGCTCAGCGACAAGGAAGCTGAGGCAGCCAAATGGCGTGCCAAACTCGCGCTGAGACGATCGGAAAAGGCCGCAAGACGTCTTGTTCGTGATCTCAAAAAAGCGCTGAAAAAGGACCCCCACAACAATGACCTTCATGAAATCCTGCTGAAGGCTTGGACCAATGCGAATGATTGGGACGCAGCGGCAGTGCAGGCAAAACAATCACTTGCGATGCCCGCCGTTTCACCGGCAGTGAAAGCCATCGCAGGAGAAGTATTGTGGCAGGCTGAAGTTGAACGTCGAAGGGCATTGCTTAAAGACGCTAAAGATGAGGAAAATGAAGGAAGCAGCGATCCTGACCTTGGACTTGACGACATGTTTTTACAGACAGTGCGCGGCTATATGGAAGAAGGCATTGATGCAGACCCGCTTAACGCAAGAGCCCGTATGTGGCACGCGGGTACATACATCTATGGCGGCCAAAACGATTTTGATGCAGCGGCAGAAAGCATCAAACAGGCGTATATTCTTTATCCCCAACGCTGGCGAATTCGTCGCCAATATGCGGACCTGCTGTACACACAGAAGTCTTTCGATCAGGCCTGTCTTCTTTATGGGCCACTGTATCGCACAACTCGTTCAAAAAGCGAGTTGAAAGGCATCAAAGCGCGACTGAAAGAACTGGCACCAGACCATCCCGATTGCAAAATCCGTGAGTTGGAAGAAACACCGGAAACCAGTCGCTAACGGGCAGACAAATATTCAGATAATGCTACCATGCGGCGGGCTTCCGAGAGGTGTAGTTCTTCGATCATGCGGCCATCCAGAACGGCAACGCCCTTGCCTTCTGCTTGCGCCGCTTCGAAGGCTGCGATCATGCGGCGGGCTTCTTCCACTTCGGCGTCGCTGGCGCTAAATGCAGCGTTCGCCGCATCTACCTGGGATGGATGAATAAGGGTTTTGCCGTCAAAACCCATGTTGCGGGCCTGGGTGCACTCGGCACCAAAGCCTTCTGCGTCTTTGAAATTGCTGTAAACACCGTCGAGCACGTTGAGACCATACGCCCGTGCCACCAAAATGGCGTGCGAGAGGGCGTGCAGCACAGGTTCACGCCCTGGCACATGCCGGGCCCGGGTTTCTTTCACAAGGTCATTGGTGCCAATGACAAAGGTGGTCAGCCGGTCATGGCTTTGCGCAATATCTTCGGCCCGCAAGAACCCGCGGGGCGTCTCAAGCATCACCCAAAACTCGGCAGAGTGATCGCTTGAGTGCCAAACGAGCTCGTCAGAAACTTTCTCAAGCGTATCGATGCTCTCCACCTTCGGCAGCAGCACAGCCGATGGATGATGCGGGCCAATGGCCGCCAAATCCGCGCGCCACCAATCAGTACCCAGTGCATTAATGCGCACCACCAGCTCGCGGTGACCATAATCACCGGACTGAAGCGCCGCCGCCACAAGCGCACGCGCCTCTTCTTTGGCCTCGGGTGCCACTGCGTCCTCAAGGTCGAACACCAGAACATCTGCGTCGATTGTCTTGGCTTTCTCAAGCGCACGCGCGTTTGAGCCCGGCATGAACAACACGCTGCGGCGTGGTCTGATCGCTGCTTCTGTCATTTCCCCTGATCCTCTTTTTTGCCCTTAAGCCATCTCGCCAGCTTCAATTGGTGGACGCAATAAAAAAGCGGCGACATGTGCATGCCACCGCTTGATATGGTCTTCTGGCCCGATGGGCCATGACATTAGTCAGCCGACAACAATCCCTGGTTCAAGAGGCTTTCAGCGATTTGCACTGCATTGAGCGCCGCTCCTTTGCGCAGGTTGTCAGACACCACCCAAATGTTCAGGCCGTTCTTAACGGTGTCATCTTTGCGGATGCGTGAAACGTAAGTTGCGAATTCACCCACGCTTTCAACCGGTGTGATGTAGCCACCGTCTTCACGCTTGTCGATCACCAAGCAACCCGGTGCGTTCCGGAGAACGTCACGGGCTTGCTCTTCGCTCATCGCATCTTTGAATTCGATGTTGATCGCTTCCGAGTGACCAATGAACACCGGCACACGCACAGCCGTTGCTGTCACTTTGATGTTCGGATCAAGCATCTTGTGCGTTTCCGCTTTCAGCTTCCACTCTTCTTTCGTGTAGCCATCATCCATGAAGGTATCGATGTGCGGGATCACGTTGAAGGCGATCTGTTTGGTGAAATTCTCAGCCTTTACCGGGTCATTCACGAAAATCGCACGTGTCTGGCTAAAGAGTTCGTCCATCGCGGCGTTACCAGCACCGGAAACGGACTGGTAGGTGGATACAACAATCCGCTTGATGGTTGCTGCGTCGTGCAGTGGCTTTAGGGCCACCAGCATCTGCGCCGTGGAGCAATTCGGGTTGGCGATAATGTTCTTTTTGGAAAACTTCGCCAGGTCCTGCGGGTTCACTTCCGGCACAATGAGCGGCACATCCGGGTCCATGCGGTAAAAGCTGGAGTTATCAATCACAACAGCGCCCGCTTTGGCAGCCTTTGGGCCAAACTCTTTGGACACACCAGAACCTGCGGCAAACAACGCGATATCAACGCCCGAGAAGTCAAACGTATCAAGCGCAACGATCTTCAGCTCTTTGTCGCCGTAATCCACGATCTGGCCCATGGATTTCCGGGACGCAATCGCAATAATTTCCGTTGCCGGAAAATCCCGCTCAGCAAGGATGTTCAGCATTTCGCGACCGACGTTACCGGTCGCTCCTACAACAGCGACGCGAAAACCCATTTTAAATCTCCTTAAGGGTCGAATTGGGCGCCGTGATAAACCGTTGCGGCGCCGATGTCAGATAAAAAATCTGTCAGCAAAGAATTTTTTGATCTCTCGGATTAGTGTTTGAGTGCGGTGAGGATGGCGTCACCCATACCGTCGGTGCCAACGCGGGTGAAACCATCGGCATAGATGTCACCCGTTCGCACGCTATCGAGTGCTTTTGAAACCGCGGCTTCCACTTGGTCTGCCGCATCACCCATATTCAGCGAATACCTAAGCGCCATTGCAAACGACAGGATCGCTGCGATCGGGTTGGCAAGATTCTCGCCCGCGATATCTGGTGCAGAACCGTGTACCGGCTCATACAGGCCAGGCCCACCATCACCAAGAGACGCCGACGGCAACATGCCAAGCGAACCTGTGAGCATCGCGGCGGCGTCAGACAGCAGATCGCCAAACAGGTTATCTGTAAGGATCACGTCAAACTGCTTCGGCGCTTTCACCAGCTGCATGGCACAGTTGTCAGCAAGGATATGCTCCAGCTTCACGTCAGCGTATTCAGCCGCATGCAGCTTGGTGACTTCCTCGCGCCACAGCACACCCGCTTCCATCACATTGGCTTTCTCTGCGCTATGCACCCGGCCGTCACGCTTGCGCGCCATATCAAACGCGACGCGAGAAATACGAATGATTTCTGCGTCTGTGTAGCGCTGGGTGTTGATGCCCACGCGCCCACCACCAGGCAGGTTTTCAATGCCGCGCGGCTCACCAAAATAAACGCCGCCCGCCAGTTCACGCACGAACAGAATATCGAGCCCGGCAACGATCTCGCGTTTCAGGCTGGAAGCGTCCGCGAGCGCGTCAAAACACATGGCAGGCCGCAGGTTGGCAAACAGGTCCAGTTCTTTACGCAGCCGCAACAGGCCGGCTTCAGGGCGCTTATCGTATGGCACCTGCCCGTCCCACTGCGGGCCGCCAACTGCGCCCATCAAAATGGCGTCTGACGCTTTTGCTGTTGCGAGCGTCTCATCCGATAGCGGCACACCGTCCGCCTCATATGCACAGCCGCCGATCAAGCCGTCGGTGACATCAAAAGAAACACCGTGGGTTTCTTCGACCCACGCCATCACGCGCTTCACTTCGCGCATAATCTCGGGGCCGATGCCGTCGCCCGGCAGCATAGTGATGTTGTATGTGGTCATGGGCTTATCCTTCGCGGTAGAGCCACGGGGTCATGAGTTTCTGCTTGGTCTCAAAATCCGAAATCGCGCCAGACGACTTGAGCGTACGGCCAATTTCGTCCAGGCCTTCCATCAGCATGTCTTTGTGCGTCGGATTGAAGTCAAAACTGTATTGTGCATTGCCGCAGGTAACTGTTTGCTCGTCCAGGTCGACGGTGATGTCGTTACCAGCTTCAGCAGCGATCACGAGAGCATCCACATCTTCCTGCGGCAGGCTGACGGTCAGGATGCCGTTTTTGATGCAGTTGCCTGCAAAAATATCAGCAAAGCTTGGTGCAATGATGCAGCGATAGCCCATTTCACCAATCGCCCAGGGGGCGTGCTCGCGGCTTGAACCGCAACCAAAATTGTCCCCCGCGATCAGTATCTGCGCGCCTTCGTATTTTGGACCATCGAAGACATTGTCTTTGATCAGGTTGCCGTCATTGTCATAACGCACGCTCTCAAACGCGCCAGCGGCAAACCCGGTGCGCTTGATCGACTTCAAATGCTTTGCCGGGATGATGATATCGGTATCAACATTCACGCGCGGAAACGGCGTGGCGATGGAGGTGATTTTGGTGAATTTTTCCATGGGTCTACCTCCTAAAAATCACGCACGTCAACAAAGTGACCAGCAATCGCAGCTGCCGCCGCCATGGCGGGACTGACAAGATGCGTGCGTGCGCCCGGCCCCTGTCGGCCCACAAAGTTACGGTTGCTGGTGGAGGCCACATGCTCCCCCGGCAACGCTTTATCCGCATTCATCGCAAGGCACATGGAGCACCCGGGCTCCCGCCACTCAAATCCGGCATCCTCGAAAATTTTGTCGAGACCTTCTTCTTCGGCTTGTGCCTTCACAAGGCCAGAGCCCGGCACGATGAGGACCTCTTTGACAGTGTCGGCTTTCCTGCGGCCTTTGATCACTTCAGCCACAGCGCGCATGTCTTCGATCCGGCTGTTGGTGCAGCTGCCGACAAACACACGGTCCACGGCAATATCTGTGATTTTCTGACCGGCCTGCAGCCCCATATAATCAAGCGCCTTTTGCGCGCCTTCCTGCTTGGAAGGTTCTGCGAAGCTTTCTGGCTGAGGCACTTCGCCGGTGACAGGCACCACATCCTCGGGGCTGGTGCCCCAAGTGACTTGCGGCACAATCTCGCTGCCCTCGAGCACAATTTCCTTGTCGAATTTCGCGCCGTCATCTGACCGCAATGAACCCCAGAAACCCACTGCAGCTTCCCATTGGCCCGCCTTCGGCGCATAGGGGCGACCTTTGATGTACTCAAATGTCTTTTCATCGGGCGCCACGAGGCCCGCGCGTGCGCCTGCCTCAATGGACATGTTACACAGCGTCATACGGCCTTCCATCGTCAGGCTTTCAATCACCGGGCCTGCATATTCGATCACATGGCCGGTACCGCCCGCTGTACCTACCGCACCGATGATCGCCAGCGCCACATCTTTGGCCGAGCAACCAACCGGCAGCTCGCCGCGCACGGTCACGCGCATGTTTTTCGCTTTCTTCAAGAGAAGCGTCTGTGTCGCCATCACATGCTCAACTTCACTGGTGCCAATGCCAATGGCAAATGCACCAAACGCACCGTGCGTTGAGGTGTGGCTGTCGCCGCAAACCATGGTGACGCCCGGCTGGGTGAAACCCTGCTCTGGCCCAATTACATGCACGATGCCCTGCCGCGCGTCAGCCATGGGAATATAGTCCAGATTGAATTCGCGCGAGTTGGCCTCAAGCGCCTCAAGCTGCGCCACCGACATATCGTCCGGGTTTTTCTGGTCCCGATCTTTTGTCGGCACATTATGGTCCGGCACGGCAATGATGCTGTCGCGGCGGCGGATGTCGCGGCCCGCTGCACGCAGGCCATCAAACGCCTGCGGGGAGGTCACTTCGTGCACCAGATGCCGGTCGATATAAATGAGGCCCACACCTTCGCCGCGTTCTTCAACAAGGTGATTGTCCCAGATTTTATCGTACATGGTCTTTGGCATCTTCTACCTCCACTCATTGGCCCATTCGTCTGTTAGGCTTCCCTACGCCCGCAATCCATGCGTTGGATCAAGGGGTGGCCCAAGGTCAGCCAAAAACGAAAAACGGGAGCAGGTTTTGCGCCCGCTCCCGTCTTTATCTATGTGCTCAGCCTCGCGCAAGATATTTAGGGTGCAGGGCCGAACTTTGAAATTTTATTGCGCAATTATTTGCGGTTAAAATCCTTCTTCTCGGCGATGCGAGCGGCCTTACCGGTGCGGCCACGCAGGTAGTATAGCTTCGCACGACGAACTTTACCGCGGCGTACAACCTCGATGCCTTCAACAGCTGGACCATAAAGTGGGAACACACGCTCAACACCCTCACCGTAGGAAATTTTCCGTACTGTGAAGTTGGAGCTGATGCCTTTGTTGGAGCGTGCAATGCAAACGCCTTCAAAAGCCTGGGTCCGCTCACGGTCGCCCTCGCGGATTTTCACTGCAACACGCAGCGTGTCACCTGCGGCAAATTCAGGAATGTCTTTGCCTTCTGACATTTTGGCAATTTGTTCCTGCTCGAGTTTTTCAATCGTATTCATGTCTCAAACCTATTCTTCTTTGTCCCGAACATAGGTCGACCAGAGGTCTGGCCGGCGTATCCGAGTAATCTCTTCTGCTCGTTCGCGTCGCCACTCAGCGACTTTTCCATGATGGCCGCTCGTAAGAACCGCCGGAATTTCTTTTCCTTCCCAAACCTGGGGTCTGGTATAGTGCGGGTATTCAAGAAGCCCGCTTTCAAAACTTTCTTCAGTCAGCGTTTCGCTTGCGCCCATAATACCGGGCAACATGCGAACCACCGCGTCCAGCATCACGATCGCCGCAGGCTCACCGCCTGACAGAACAAAATCGCCGACACTGACTTCCTCTACGTTCCTCGCTTCGAGCACACGTTCATCAACGCCTTCGAAGCGACCGCAAAGGATCGTTACGCCGCCAGCCTGTTGCCACCGTTTGGCCTCCGATTGGTCGAAACGCCGACCGCGCGGGCTCATGTAAACAACGGGCCATTCTGGGTCTGCACTTTCAGCCGCAGCATCAAATGCCTTACCCAAAATATCGGCGCGCATCACCATCCCCGGACCGCCGCCCGCGGGGGTGTCGTCCACCGAGCGGTGCTTATCGCTCGAAAAATCTCGAATGTCCAGCGTTTTTAACGCCCATTTTTCTTGCTCTAACCCGCGGCCAGCAAGGGATGCACCCAGTGGCCCGGGGAACATTTCCGGGAAAAGCGTCAGGATTTGCGCTGTAAACAAGGGTTTCACCGGCTATCCTTCTGATTCTTCAGCGTTTTTCATCTGGCTTTCAGCGATTTTACCTGTCTGGATTTCCTGCCATAATGCCATATTGATAGTCAGATAGCCGTCAGAGATCGCCACATCCGGCACCAATTCGGTGCGAAACGGCACAAAAGCAAAGCGGCCCAAGCCCTTAATGGGAGCATCGAGCGCAAGCTCAATCAGGTCTTCAGCACCAAAATTCTCGACTGCGTTCACCGTACCGATTCTGCTGCCGACCGTGTCGCGCGCTTCAAGACCGATGAGGTCAGCGAGATAAAACTCGTCCTCGTCAGCCGGCGCAAACACATCGCGGTGCACCCACAGCTGCACGCCCCTGAGTGCTTTTGCTGCCTCTGGCGACGTGATGCCATCGACCCGTGCAACGAACCCGTCTTTGGTCGCTTGCTGCTTTTGCACCCGAACGGATTTGCCCGCAGGCGCATCGTGCAAATGGTCAAAAGCAAACACGGCACTTGGGTCATCGGTAAAGGACTTCAGGCGCACGGCGCCCTTCACACCATGGGGGGCGCCAAACGCACCGACCATAATCCAGTCGCCGTCCACACCAGCATTGTCGCGATTTGCCTGCTTCGCCATTCAGGGCCCTTTCACTCGCGCCCGTGTCTATGGCGGCGGGCCAGTAGAGTCAATGGAACTAATGCTTGTGTCGCAAATACAAGTTCGAGCACAATCATTAGTATTCGAAAATTACGAGACTGAATATGAGACTGTTGATTGTTATCCTGACTACTGCGATCTGGACATTCCCTTGTTTGGGTCAAAGCGGATTTATTCATTCTGATGTTCCGTTGTGGGGCTATGACGAAGAATCTGTATGGCCAAAGAACTTCCAGGAAGACGACTCGTTCGGCTGTGCTCACAACATACGGCTAGGTGACTGGAAACTAACGGATGAAGAGGGCGAAGACGGCTGGTTTCGATTCTCAAACTATGGCTACATACATTGTTTCATCGTTGTAACGAAGGGTGATGAGTTAGCGAGTTTGGAATCTGCGAAATCGGAGTTGGGCTTCCTAGTAGGACTTGGCAAAGTCAAGTTAAACACCTCCAATTACGACCTTTGGGCTTTGCAACTGGGAAGCAGGCCTGGAAGCGACTACATATTGTTCAGGTCTTTAGCGTTTGAAGGTGCAGAAAAACCGATTACAGCGTTTGAATTTCTACCAATCGAGTGCCCAAATGGCCATCTTCGTGAAGGGCCCAGTCTTGACATTTTACCAACTCGCTATTGCGCGATTAACTCCAAACAAGACCTCGTTTCACTTGCCAAAAAAATGGCAATCCTCAAGCCGGCTGGCGAGCTCAAATTTGTGGACGAAACTCTAGCCTCAAAGTAGCGCCATGTGTTCAGTCCGCATCCCGATAAAAGATATGCCTGCCGATGGTGGTGGTTACCTCGGCTTCATCCAAATATGTCGGGCGGTTGATGATGTCGCTGTGATAGTAAGTGGCGCCGTCGGTTAAGTCCCACAGGATACCGAGCTCCGCAAAAGTCGCCAACCGTTTGGCGCGCTGATACTGCGGGTCGTCTTCCTCCACTGCTTCAAGCTTAGGGCGGTTTGGGTCATTCTCGTTGAAAGCTGTGAACTGCCAGCGCTGGCGCGCCACCGCCGCGAGCGAATTGGGGTAGCGCGGGTCATCCCGCCGGTTGGCCATCACATTGATGACCGCCTGCATCCCACCCTTGGGTTCGCCGCGCGCTTCGCCCCATGCAATGCGCGCCGACCATTCCACGTTGCGTTCAAACGAGTACCAGGCACCCCATGCGGTGAGCAGCACAAGGAAAGCAGCAACAAGTCGTACCTTTGTCATGAATTTCAATTTCTTCATGACTTTACATGTAAGAATGAATGCGGCGATTTTCAGCCTTTAAGTGCGGGATGATGGCTGGATCGGGCTTTGTAGCACCCCAAAAGGCCAAATAGGCTGACCAGCGTCCAGGCCCAAGGGGCCGGTGTTGTCCACAGGCTAGCGCTGCCAAAACTCGCGAGCCCAATGCCAAGTAAGCTGAACGCAATGCTTATGCTGGTTGCTATTATGCCCAAATGGGCTTGGTCTGAAATGCGGGCGCTTTGCACAAACATGTAAACCATCACCAACACGGCAATGGTACCCACATGCCAGGAAAAATGATGCAGCCAGATAACGTCAACAGGCAGGTTTGTGTCTGCAAGTGGCCCCAATACCTTGGGCGCACCAACCACCTCATGGGCAATCGCACCCAGCAAAGAAAGCACTGCGGCAATCAAAAAATACGGTTTACCGGCAGGTTTCATCGAGATGCTCCGTCTGCTGCTTGGGCTTCCCGGCGCTCCACATGAAGGTCGCTCGATCCTATTTTTTGGTTCGTGACCGTGTCGATAAAACCGACTTCAACGGGATGACCCGTTGTTTTGTCGCTACATTCAATTTGGCTCAGATTGTCGGCGGCGAACCAGCGGTTGCCCCAGGCTGCCATCGACAAAACAACCGGGCGCAGGTCAAAGCATTTTTCGGTCGGCAGATATTCAAAACGCTTTGACCCCGGAATGGGTTTGCGGTCAAGAACACCAATAGCGCACAGTTCTTCAAGTCGTCTGCTCAAGAGGTTTTTCGAAATTCCCAGGCTTTCCTGAAACTCCCCAAACCGCGTTTTGCCAGAAAAAGTGTCGCGGATGATCAGAAAGGTCCACTGGTCGCCAAGAACGCTTAAGCATCTGGCGACCGGGCAGTTCAGCTTTTCATAATTTGTTTTAGTCATAGTCTGATCATAGCTCATTAGGTTGACTTTTTGAACCAATTTCGTTAGTTCACCTTTTGAACCCATTTGATTGTCAGTGAATTATGTACTCTCAACTGCTCACCGCTCCGATCGGCAGCACGCTGGCCAAACTGGCGGCACCCAACGTGATCGCCATGTTTGTGACACTGGCCACATCCATGGCCGAAGCCTATTTCGTCGGCCAGTTGGGCACCGCGTCTTTGGCGGGCCTGGCGCTCGCGTTTCCCATGATGATGCTCTCGATGATGGTATCGGCCGGGTCCATGGGCGGTGCTATTTCTGGCGCTGTTGCGCAGAAACTGGGCGCTGGCGACAGGAAGGCGGCCGAAAATATCGCGTTTCACGCGGTTTTGCTGTCGGTCATTCTATCCGTTGTTTTTTCGCTGTTGTTTTTGCTGGGCGGCAAAACGATCTATTCCAGCCTGGGCGGTGCGGGCCATGTGCTGACTGAAGCACTTGCCTACTCCGATTTGTTTTTCTCCGGCTGCATCACCATGTGGATCGCAACCGGCATAAACGGCGTCATTCGCGCAACCGGCAAAATGCAAGTGGCGGCTTTTGCCATGTCGATGGGGTCCATCGTTCAGATCATCATGTCAGGCCTTTTGGTTTTTGGCGTTGGCCCCCTGCCGTCGATGGGAATCGCAGGGGCGGCCATGGGGGCACTTATTGGTTTTAGCTGCTCTGCAGTGTTTCAACTCTGGTATCTAACCCGCAAGTCAGGCGTGCTGCGACTGCACATCTCAGGAAACGCAATTAACACACATGTTCTGGCCGACATTTTGAAGGTGGGGTCTCTGGCCTCCATTTCACCGCTGTCGTCCGTTGCGACAATCATTGCCATCACAGGCTTGGTTGCGACTTTCGGCGATGATGCACTGGCCGGATATGGCATCGGCGCGCGGCTTGAGTTTTTGATGATCCCGCTCATATTCGGCATTGGTTCCGCCTCCATCACCATGGTCGGGGCACATTTTGGTGCGGGCGCCTACGCGAGGGGCATCAGAATAGGTTGGGTGTCGGCGTTTTCCGCGGCGGGCCTATCCGGCATTGTCGGTGTGTTTTTGGCGATGTTCCCGGGCGTGTGGGCGGACCTGTTTTCGGACAGCGAAGCCGTTCGTGACGCCTGCCGCCTATACCTCGAAATTGTCGGGCCGTTTTACGCATTTTTTGGCTTGGGCTTATGCCTCTATTTCGCCTCGCAAGGGGCACGAAAACTGTTTTGGCCCGTTATTGGCGCCCTGAGCAGGCTCGCCGTTATTGTCGTGGGCGGCTGGTATTTGGATGCACGGGGCGATACGACTATTGCAGACTTCTTTATCCTCATCAGCATTGCCATGACGGCGTACGGCATAATGACCGCTGGCGCCATTCGTCTGGGGGCCTGGACAGTTGGCATCTCGCTAAAGCAAGCCAAGCTTAAAAACTGACGCCTGCTCTGAGCGCACAAAAAAAGCGCGCCGGTTGGACCGACGCGCTTCAAAGATAAGTCAGTGAAGTAAAGCTTACTCTTCAGCAGCCGCTTCTTCAGCTGGTGCTTCAGCCGGTGCTTCGTTAGCAGCCGCTTCCGCTTCAGCTGCAGCAGCTTTTGCAGCTTCTTCTTTTTCTTTTTTCTCTTCAATGCGCTCCAGGGCTTTCGCGCCTGGCTTCGCTTTGTTTGGATTGTTGCGCTTTTTGGCTTCAAGAATGCCAGCAGCTTCAAGGAAGCGGCTCACGCGGTCAGATGGCTTAGCGCCTTGACCCATCCAATGCTTGATACGGTCTTCTTGCAGCAAAACGCGGTTTTCATCGTCTTTCGCGAGCATTGGGTTGTAGGTGCCCACTTTTTCAATGTAACGACCATCACGAGGCATGCGGCTGTCAGCCACAACAATGCGGTAGTAAGGACGTTTTTTCGCGCCGCCACGGGCCATACGAAGTGCTAGTGCCATGTTAGTTTCCTTTCAGATTCCCGGACCTCGGTCACTGGGAATATTCTCAAGTTAATTTCAACTTCTGCAGGGTGGCGCCCCACGGAAATCAGGTTTGTGTTTTGGAGTTTCCCCTAAAACAATTTGTCAAAGCCGGGCGGCAACTGGCCGGGCATTGCCCCACCCATGCCCCCTGGCAAATTCGGCATCCGGCCAGATTTTCCCATTTTGGTCATCTTCTTCATCATCTTGGCCATCTGCATGTGCATCTTCAGAAGCTTGTTCACTTCCTGGACGCTGGTGCCACTGCCTGCCGCCACGCGTTTTTTGCGTGAAGCGTTCAGAAGCTGTGGCTTCGCGCGCTCAGCGGGTGTCATCGAACTGATGATCGCCTCCTGGCGCTTGAACATTTTGTCGTCTACTCCGGGCTGGTTCATCGCGCCCTTCAATTTGCCCATTCCGGGCAAGAGGCCAAGCACGCTTTTCATGCCGCCCATTTTGGACATCTGCTGCAACTGGGTGCGCAGATCTTCAAGATCGAAGGTGCCTTTGGCCATTTTCTTGGCCATTTTTTCGGCGTCTTCTTTCTCGATGGTTTCAGCGGCTTTTTCCACCAGGCTGACAACATCGCCCATGCCAAGAATTCGGCTTGCGACACGCTCTGGGTGAAAGTCCTCGAGCGCATCCATCTTCTCGCCGGTACCGGCCAGTTTGATGGGTTTGCCGGTGACCGCGCGCATCGAAAGCGCAGCACCGCCGCGACCGTCACCGTCCATCCGGGTGAGCGCAACGCCAGTGATACCAACCTGCGCATCAAACTCTTTTGCGACATTCACGGCGTCCTGACCCGTGAGGCTGTCGGCGACCAAAAGGGTCTCAAGCGGCGCGGACTCGTTCCGAACCGCGACTACTTCCGCCATCAGGCTTTGGTCCACATGCAAGCGGCCTGCGGTATCCAGCATCAACACATCCATGCCCTGCAGCTTGGCTGCATTCATGGCGCGCTTGGTGATATCAACTGGCATCTGCCCTTCAATGATGGGCAGGGTTTTTACGCCGATTTGTTCACCGAGAATCTTGAGTTGTTCCTGCGCGGCCGGCCGACGCACGTCGAGGGACGCCATCATTACATTTAAGCCGTCTTTTTCCGTCAGGCGTTTAGCGATCTTGGCAGTGGTTGTGGTTTTACCGGAACCCTGCAGACCGACCATCAGGTAAACTACAGGCGGCACACCAGCCGTGTTCAGGCCAGAGCTTTCAGACCCCAGCATGGACACCATTTCGTCATTGACGATCTTGACCACTTGCTGGCCGGGCGTGACCGACTTGAGGACCTCATGGCCGATGGCTTTTTTCTTAACGGCCGCGACAAATTCTTTCACAACCGGCAAGGCGACGTCAGCCTCAAGAAGCGCTACGCGCACTTCGCGCAGAGCTTCTGATACGTCCGCCTCCTTGAGGGCACCACGCTTTTTCAAGCCGTCAAATATGCCACTCAGTCGATCTGAAAGATTGTCAAACATTCAAAACCGTTCCTTTTCTAATTCCGAAAACCGCCACAAAAACAAAGCATTATGACACCAGTGGGCGAAACTCGCTGACTGATGGACACCCCGCTACGCGCGTCTTAGGTGCTTTGATCACTATGGCTTCCTGTCGGAAAGTGCCGCCCGTTTAAGAAAAAGTGGGGACAGAGTCAAGGAAAACAAGCGTTTCTGCGGCGGGTTTTGGCATCATTTTTCCGGTGCCAAAACATTTTCCACTGTGCTGGCCAGTATCTTGGGATCGATCGGCTTGCCCACAATCGCTGACATGCCCTGTTGCAGGTAAACAGTTTCCTGATCTTTGCCAGTGTTTGCAGTCAAGGCAATCACAGGGACAGCCCCTTTCTCGTTTTCCATAGAGCGAATGCGCTGAACGGCCTGAACACCGTCCATTTTTGGCATGCGTATATCAAGCAAAATGAGATCGAAGGCAGGCTCATCTTCAATTTTGAAAATGGCTTCTTCACCATTGCCAACCACTGTCAGGTCCCAGTCAAAAGCGCCAGCGATTTTCCGCATCAACATCTGGTTGACCGCATTGTCTTCAGCCAAAAGCACACGAAGCCTGCTGTCATCCCTGTTTATAGGTTCCACGCCGTCAGGTAATTCAGGGGGCGGGGCCGACACAATTTCGGGGCGTACGACCACGCCATCCGGCTTGTGGCTTTTGGCAAGTTCAGCCTCGTCGCCGTCGGCAATCGGAAGGTCAATATCAAGGCTGAACATGGACCCCATGCCCGGTTCGCTATCAACAGTTAGCCTGCCCCCCATTTGTGCTGCCAGCCCCAAACAGATCGATAAGCCAAGCCCAGCCCCTTCTGCGGAGCGCACGGCAGTGCCGTCCAGCTGCTCGAACCGGGTAAACAACCTCTTTTGATCTTCTTCCGAAATGCCAGGGCCGCTGTCCTGCACGGTAATATGCAAATTGGCATGCCCTTTCAGTACCGAGTCCTCCGCGTTTTTCCGCAGTTTCACAGCGACAACGACTTCGCCTTCCTCTGTGAATTTTATAGCGTTGTCTGTTAAATTCAGGACAATCTGGCCGATACGAACCGGGTCTCCTATGACCGGCAAGCCAGCCCTTGCCAAACCATGAATGGATAGGCCCAGACCCTTGGCATTGGCTTTTGCGTTTAACAGATCCACCACCTGGGAAACCACGCTCGCTGGCACAAAAGGCTCAGGCTTGAGCTCCAGCTTACCTGCATCCAATTTCGCAACATCCAGCAGATCATTCACTACAACCAACAAAGTGCGAGCGCTGAACTGCGCTGCGTCAACGGCTTGCCGCTGTTCTTCACTCAGCTCGGTTTTGGACAAATAATCCATCATGCCCAGCACACCGGTTAGCGGGGTTCTTAATTCGTGCGTAGTATTGGCAAGGAATACATCCTTGGCGGCATTCGCTTTTTCTGCGGCCTCCGCAGATGCCTTAACCTCTTCAATGTTTTCCTGAATACGCTTTGAGGCGTCAACAAGTTTGGCTGCTTTGCTGCGGTTCGAAATCAATAGTCGTTCGGTGCTGTATAGTGTGCGGTACCGAAGTGCAAAACAAAGGATGGTTAGGGCCGAGAACGCCACATACATAAAGGCAAAATGCTGCGTATTGTAATCAGGCACCAAATATAACGCACCAATGTAGAGTACGCTTTCAAATGAAAACAAACCCAAGAATATCCAGGGCGACAGTGTGCAGAACGCCAGCGCAAACATGATAAAAGCGGCGTTTGTCAGCTGTATCAGCTCACCACTAAAATAGACGTGTCCAAAGACCGCAAGAATGATGATCAAGCCAGCAGGTACAAACGCTATTTGAGCCCGCTCTGCGGGGATGCGCTCAAGTCGGATAAGGGCGTAGAGAGCACCGCCAGCCAGGCTCGCCATCACGCTTCCCGCCAATATGGGATATCGGCCCGAGCCCTCCAGCACAAAAAAATGCGACACGCTGATGAAGGCATAATAGATAAACATAACCAGAGAAATTTTGCTCAAATGGCGCAAGTAAATGTTGTTCAGCCCTCGCTGAACACGCATCTCAATTTCGTTGGTTTCGTCTTCTACCGACACCCAGCAAGTCTCCCCAAACTGCTAATCTGGTAAGTTTTGTACGATAGTTTTGTAAAATTGGTCGAACTTGATTGGTTTTGCAATCGAGTCAGCCATGCCAATACTCAGATATCGCTCCACATCCTCGGGCATACAGTTGGCCGTCAATGCAACAATCGGTGTTGCCGCATTTAAGCCATCCGCTTCTTTGATGGCCAGCGTTGCTGCCTCGCCGTTCATGATTGGCATCTGGATATCCATCAGGATGAGATCAAATTGTTGGTTGGCAGCGGCTTCCACAGCTTTTTGGCCATCATCAACAAAAGTGGTGCGCCATTTGTCTTTGGTCATCAGTTTCCTGATCAGCATTTGGTTCACTGGATTGTCTTCAGCAATCAAAATACTCAAATTTCGTGAAAACAGCTCTTTTTCGTCCAGTTGTTTTTCAGCCCGGCTGGTTTGAGCAGACACGGCGACGTCTGCCACAGCCAGAGTCAAATCAAACCAAAATACAGACCCAGACCCAACCGTGCTTTCAACCTGGATTTTACTATCCATGAGTTCGGCAAGTTCGGTACAGATGGCAAGCCCCAGGCCCGTGCCGGATTTCTGCCGGGTTGACGAACTATCAACCTGTTCAAATCGCTTGAACAAGCGCTCCAGATGCTCGGGTGCAATGCCTGGGCCTGTGTCCTCGATGCTCAGTCGAACCGTTACACTTTCGTCCTCCGCCTCGATGATTTTTGCGGACAACACCACTTGACCGCGGTCAGTAAACTTGACGGCATTGCCCAACAAATTGAACAGGATTTGCCTAATTCTGCCCTGATCAGCCATAACGGGCGGAAAAGGCTCAGCTGGCAGCTTCAGCGCCAGTGCAATACCTTTGTCTTTCGCCCCCACCGCCATCATTTCGGCTATTTCAGACAATAGGGTGCCCAGTTCAAAAGGCGCCAGCTTCAGTTTCAGTTTCCCAGCACCAAGCTTGGACAAACTGAGCACATCATCAATCACCACCCGAAGCGTTTCAGCGCTGGTTTTGGCGGTATTGAGATAATGACGCTCTTCTTTGCGCAAATCTGCTTTATCGAGCAAGTCTACCATGCCCATTAGGCCGGTTAACGGCGTGCGCAATTCATGGCTCATGTTGGCGATGAATTCGTCTTTAGCGCGCGCCAGTTGTTCGAGTTTTTCTGCGCGTGCCTGATTGAGGAGATTAAGTCGCGCTTGCTCTCGGATCGAGTTGTAACGCACTACGAACCCGCCATAAGAGACCATCATGGCACCAATACCAACGCCAATAATGGTCACACTCTCACTGCCCAGAACCTCATATGAAATCCAAATATGAGAGATTGTCGCAAAACCTGTCAGCAACCAGAAAACCCAAGGCAACATCGACACGACGCTAAACGCCATAATAACCAAAAGACCCCGCGCAATATAATTTGCATCGTTCGTCAAAATCACATGCAGATACACGTTTACGACCATGGCCAATGCTATTGGAATTGGCGCCAAATATATATTCCAGGCTCCGATTTTTCCCATTTTTTCAAGCACATAGACGATCGAGAGAAAGCCCAAAACGCTCACATTGGAAAGATGAAGCCATATCGCAACGTCGCTCGGCGCGCTTAAGGCATCACGCCCAACCACAAGCAGATAATAGGCAAAAGTCAGAGCCCAAAGAATGAAGAACTGGCGATAATAAAGTTCGCCAATTACCAGCCGAATCTTTGTGCGAACGTCAGGGTCAGACTCGTCAATCTGGAAGGGAATATCGGCGTAGTTATCGGGCCCCTTTTTGTCGATAGAATGCTCGACCATGCTGCGCTCATGCTCACCTTTTGTTTGCTGGCCCGTTTACACTAGTGTCAATAGCGGATATCCACAACTTCAGACCTTAATTGGAAAAGAGTAAATAAATACCTATGGCCGAAAATTTTTCCCTGCCACGCCGCCCGCGAGCAAGATATCAAGATGTTGGTTTAGTGCTTGGGCCATTGGTATTCGTATTTTTCTTGATGTTGGATCGACCCGCAAGCCTTTCGGCTGAAGCGTGGGATGTGGTGGCAATTGTTGGCCTCATGGCTGTTTGGTGGGCCACGGAAGCTTTACCCGTTCCGGCAACAAGTATGCTGCCATTAGTGCTGCTGCCGATGATGGGGGTTTCAAGCGCCAGAGAGGCATCTCACCCCTATACTGACCCGGTTATATTCTTGCTTCTGGGCGGCTTTATTGCTGCCATGGGTATGCAACGCTGGGGCCTGCACCGGCGAATTGCGCTCAATATCCTGGCCCGGGCAGGCGGTCATCCCGCTGGGCTCATCGCCGGATTCATGGTGGCCAGTGCCCTGCTCTCCATGTGGATATCCAACACAGCAACAACGTTGATGATGGTGCCTATCGCCCTAAGCGTTGCAGAAACAGTGCTCGGTGAAAAAGCGTTTGGGCATCGCTTTACAATTGCCTTGCTGATTGGCTGCGCCTGGTCAGCTTCCATTGGTGGTCTCGGCACCATCATTGGCACACCCCCAAACGCCTTTGTGGTTGCTTTTATGGAGCAGGAAAGTGGTCTGTCGATCAGCTTTCTGGAATGGATGCTGTTTGGGGTGCCTGTTGTGGCAGTGATGATCCCGGCCGCTTGGTTTGTGCTCACTAAAATTGCCTTCCCGTTTTCAGCCGATGAGGCGCGCGGCGGCGACGCCGTTGTGGCCAAGGAACTTTCTGAGCTTCCCAAAATCAGCCCTGCTGAAAAACGGGTCTCGATCGTGTTTGCCTCCATGGCAATTGCATGGGTATCGGTTCTTGCCGTCCGCAAAATCCCGGGTTTCGAAGGCTTCAGCAACATGGTTGTTGCTGTATCTGGCGCCCTTGCAATGTTCTTGATCCCAGCGAAAACCGAGGACGGCGATCGCCTGCTTGATTGGGAATATGCGGTTAAATTGCCGTGGGGCGTGCTGCTTTTGTTCGGCGGGGGTTTAAGCCTTGCCGCGGCTATCAAGAAAACCGGCCTGGCGGTTTGGATCGGTGAAGGGCTGGCAGTATTGTCTGGCGCGCCGCTCGTGCTTTTGATTTTGGCAATCGTAGGACTTGTAATTTTTCTGACGGAATTAACCAGCAACACAGCGACAACTGCAGCACTGGTGCCAGTATTGGCTGCCGTCGCCGCTGTTGGAAATATTGACCCTTTGATGCTGGCCGCACCAACCGCCATGGCAGCAAGCTGCGCCTTCATGCTGCCGGTGGCAACTGCGCCCAACGCTGTGATCTACTCAAGTGGGCATGTGAATATCCCAACCCTCGCCAGGGCAGGCTTATGGCTCAACGTCATAGGCACTTTTCTGGTGACGGCCATGTGCTACGCCCTGCTCCCCATAGTCTTTGGGTAGGTTAGCCATTCCAAGTCTCTGGCTCTGAAACCACCATGTCCATGGCCATCAACTCGGCGTTACTCTCAGTTACACCATCCAAAAATGCCTGGCGCTGTTCATCATCGAAAAACAGCTTTGCCTGCGGAGAATATAGCTGCGAAAACCGCGCATAGTGGCGTTTGGGGATGCGGTCCTTGAGGGCAAAAATCAGATCGGCCTCGGGCTCATCCTGATAGATATCGACAAGATCAAAAACATCCTGTTTCCAATCAGCTGATTGCCATTCAATTTTTGCTTTATTTAGGGCCAGCATCAGCCGCAGTGCCGTTTCTGAATGCCGGGTGTTGCCGGTCAGTCGTTTGGTCTGAAGGTTCAAGTCGTTTTCGCCGATCAAAAAAGCTAACGCTTGATCTCCCGCCGTTGGTTTCGGCCATGCCTCCAGCAGTGCGATTTTTGGCTGAACACTGGCGGGTAGCTTAGCAAGAGACTGTGCAAGCTTCAGCCAACTGACCGGTGCCTTAGTTACGTTACGAATAAAGCTATCAAAATCCTGGTTCAAACCACGCGAGATACGGAATGCATAGACAGACTCAAGGTATCTGTCCTGCCGGCGGATAACCAAGCGCGGCGCAATGATTGCTTTTCCGTCTACCATACTGCTCAGCCGAGCAAGGCCACTTACAAGACGCCTGAAATGGGGGTAAAATCCTTTGCTGCGAACGGCAGGCATCGTGCCCATTAGGTTTTCTTCGCTCGCAAGCAACGTATGGGCGTTTGTTTCGTCAACAGCGAGCACAGCTCTCTTGAGCTTGCTTTGCCAAATGGGGTTCACTGAATGATATTTGTGCAGGCGTCTGAGGTCCAATCCGCCGGCGACCATATCTGCGCGCAATAGCACCTTAATGCCATTTTCCCTGAGTTGCGCCTGCTCCCTGCGCAGCATCGATTGCACAGCCGTGGAGCCACATCGATGTGCCCCCATATGAATGATCAATTTTTTCACTAGCCTAAGTCTCGACGCTTAGAAGAGTTGCCCACACGACCACATTTCAAAAAACCGCGCTAAAAAGCAATGTCTTTGCCGCTAAAAAGGATAGACTCTGCCGCTTTCCTCCCCATATAAGCGCGTCATGACCAGTGAACAGCATACGCACCCATTCATCAAAATGCATGGGCTTGGAAACGACTTTGCGATTTTCGACGCGCGCGAAAGCGGGCTTGAAATGTTCGAAGGTCGTGCGCGCAAGCTGTCTGACCGGCGACGTGGTATTGGCTGTGATCAGTTGATCGTATTACGGAACAGCGTGGCCGCTGATGTTTTCATGGAAATCTGGAACGCGGACGGCAGCCGGGTCGGCGCCTGCGGCAACGCCACGCGCTGTGTGGGTCAACTGATCCTAAAGGAAACCGGCAAAGAAAAAGTAGGCATTGAAACAGATGCAGGGCACCTAAGCGCTGTGGCGGCCCACAGCCTTATTTCGGTCAACATGGGGCCAGCCAGTACAGACTGGAACACCATCCCCGTCGCCCATGAAACTGATACATCTTCCGCTGATTTTGAATGTGGGCCCCTGTCCAACCCCGGCCTTGTTAACATGGGCAACCCGCATGCAGTGTTCTTTGTCGACGACGTGGCATCCGTTGATCTGGAAACGCTGGGCGCGAAAATTGAGCATGACCCGTTTTTCCCTGAGCGCGTTAATGTCTCCATCGTGCAAGCGAATGGCCGCACACTGCGCCAACGGGTATGGGAACGTGGTGCTGGCATCACGGAAGCCTGCGGCAGCGCCGCCTGCTCCAGCGTGGTTGCCGCAACCCGCAAGGGCCTTGTCGACCGGAAAGCAACGGTTGCCCTGGATGGCGGTGAGCTTGAAGTGGAATGGCTTGCGGATGGCACGGTTCAGATGACGGGTCCAGCCACCTTTGTTTTTGAGGGTCAGGCAGAGCTATGAACGCCAAACCCGAAGTTGTTACCTTTGGTTGCCGCCTGAACGCTTATGAAAGCGAGGTGATGCGTCGGCACGCGGAAGACGCGGGCCTTGAGGATATCATTATCGTCAATACCTGCGCCGTAACGGCTGAAGCCACGCGCCAGGCGCGTCAAAGTATTCGCCGCATGAAGCGCGAACGCCCCGACACACCGATTGTGGTCACGGGCTGTGCAGCACAGATTGACCCTGCGCAGTTCGACAAGATGGAAGAAGTCACGTCCATCATCGGCAACGCAGAAAAACTGGATGCCAAATCCTTCAAAGGCCTCAACCTGACCCACGCCGAGCGTGTTCAGGTGAACGATATTTTTTCCGTCAAAGAAACCGCGGGTCATCTGATTGACGGGTTTGGCGAGCGTTCCCGTGCGTTTGTGCAAATTCAAAATGGCTGTAACCACCGCTGTACTTTTTGTGTGATCCCTTATGGTCGCGGCAACAGCCGGTCTACTGGCATTGGCGAAGTGGTCAACCAGATCAAAAACCTGGTTCAGCAGGGCTACAATGAAGTGGTGCTCACGGGTGTTGACATTACCAGCTACGGCGAAGACCTGCCTGGCACACCAACGCTTGGCATGCTCGTGCAGAAAATCCTGACGCTTGTGCCGGACCTGCCGCGCCTGCGCATTTCATCGATCGACAGCATCGAAGTGGACGAGCCCTTGATGGATGCCATCATCGGTGACGCGCGCCTGATGCCGCATTTGCACCTCAGTTTGCAAGCGGGCGACAATATGATCCTGAAGCGCATGAAGCGTCGCCACCTGCGCGAGCAAGCCATCGAGTTTTGCACCACGGTCAGCAAAGCCCGGCCTGAAATGGTGTACGGCGCGGATATTATCGCGGGTTTTCCGACCGAAACTGAAGCGATGTTCGAGCAGAGCCTTAAGCTCGTGGAAGAATGTAACCTCACTTGGCTGCATGTTTTCCCCTACTCAGAGCGCGAGGGCACACCGGCCGCCAAAATTCCTAATAAAGTGCCCAAGCAAATTCGCAAGGAACGGGCGGCGCGGCTGCGGGCACTTGGTGAACAGCAGGTTGCAAAACTGATGCAGGCGCGTATTGGCGCAGCAGCCAATGTGCTTGTTGAACGCGCAGGCAACGACGGTTTGCTTACGGGCCACAGCGAACAATTTATTCCGGTTGCAATAGATGGCGGTGGCTCTCAACTGGTGGGCAGCATCGTGCCCGTAAAACTAACTGGCATTGATGGTGCCAGCATGTCTGCCGTTTTGGCGAATTCATAAAGGATCAGGCGTGAGCGATAACGAAAAACAAGGCTGGTTCCAACGGCTGCGCGGCAAAAAGACCGACGATCAATCAGTACAGGAAGAGCCGCAGGCGGACGTCGCGCCGACAACAGAGGTTTTGGCTGAACCAACGCCAGATGCGCCAGCACCTGAACCGGCGGTTGAAGCGCCAGCGGTTGAAGTAGCCACTGCAGAAGCGCCCGCGGTTGAGGAAGAAAAAACCGGTTGGTTTACGCGCCTGAAAAAAGGCCTCAAGAAATCCTCTGGTGCCATGTCCGGCGGCATCACTGGCATTTTCACCAAGCGCAAACTTGACGATGAAACGCTTGAGGAATTCGAAGAGCTGTTGATTACCACCGACCTTGGGGTCAGCGTTGCTGGCAAAGTCACAGAAGCGCTCGCGAAAGACAAATTCAACAAAGAAATCACCGACGAAGAAGTCAAAGACATTGTCGCGTGGGAAGTGGAAGCCATCCTTGGCCGCGTGGCCAAACCGCTTGTGGTTGAACCCACGAACAAACCCCATGTGATCCTGATGGCAGGCGTTAACGGCGCCGGAAAAACCACGACCATCGGCAAGCTTGGCAAAAAATTCAAAGACGAAGGCAAAAGCGTGATGCTGGCGGCGGGGGATACGTTCCGCGCTGCTGCCGTTGAGCAGCTCCAGATATGGGGCGACCGCGTGGGCGTGCCTGTCATCACCAAAGAAATCGGCTCAGACGCCGCCGCGCTCGCGTTTGAGGCGATGGAACGCGCGATCGCTGAGAATGTGGACGTGCTGCTGATCGACACAGCAGGCCGCTTGCAAAACCGGGACGAGCTGATGGCGGAACTTGCCAAAGTTGTGCGCGTCATCGGCAAAAAACTGGATGGCGCACCGCATGACACCGTGCTGGTGCTGGACGCCACCACTGGCCAGAACGCCGTGCATCAGGTGGAAGTGTTCCAGAAAATCGCCAACATCTCCGGCATCGTGATGACCAAATTGGATGGCTCAGCGCGTGGTGGTGTTCTGGTCGCTTGTGCTGACAAATTTGGCTTGCCCGTGCACGCCATTGGTGTCGGCGAAGCCATCGAAGACCTGCAGCCCTTCGATCCGCGCGACTTCGCCCGCGCGCTGGTTGGCCTTGACGATTAATCGATTAACCACCACAAAACACTATCGAGTTCTTGGGGGCGAGATCAATGTTGTCTTTTTTCATTTACTATGTGGTGTTTGGCGCGATTTTAGTCGCAGTTGGCACTTTTCTTTATAAACGATGGGATCGCGGTCAAAGCAACGCTGTTGTAAAGTCAATTGATGCACCGGAATGGATTCTGAAGACAGTCGAGCGCGATACACCTGCAGCTGAATTTTCCCAGCAGGAACTTTACGATTTCTCAACCAGACTGGTTAGCCAGCTCAAAGGAGCACTGGCATCGGGAACCGATGCGCAGTTAGCCCGTGTTGGACAGCTGCTATCCGAGCCTCAACTACTGACAGAAATTCTGTGGAAAGATGCTTCGCTTCGACTGTCCGCAGTGTTTCATTCTTACCCGCGTGAATACACGTCGCTGTTGGAAGCCATCTTTGTTCATTCCACAAACACCACACAGCAGTATTCAGCATACCGAATGGCCAGTTGCGTCATGGCGCCGCCCAAGAAGTTGCGAAAACTGACTGAAAGAATGGCCGCGGATAAAAAATACCAATCTCAATCCAGATAGATGCGCGAATTCACTCCTTTTGGCGCTTCTGACTAAGAACTCTAACGCTCACGTGATTGGTGAGTGAGCGGAACTGCCGCTAGCATCGACCCATTCTTGGAGTTCGTTCATGCGCCTTGTTCAGTTTGTCCTGTACCTTTCATTGCTAGTGCCATCCTCAGCTTGGGCCGCCTCCAGCGATTTTGACATTCGGCTTAAGAATAACTCGCCCAGAGAACAGGCCGCAGCAGCGCAGCTGAGACGCTTGTTGGATACACATGAAGTGAGCGATCATATTTTCACCTATTCGGTGATGATTGACGAGTATGACGCGCCGCACAGTCATCCGATCCTGACCATCAACGCCGTATATCTGGACGACGACAACAGCGCGCTCTCGATTTTCCTGCATGAACAGTTGCATTGGCTGGGCAGCGTGCTCACGCCGAACATGAATGCTGCCATTGAAGACCTGAAACAACTGTACCCCAGTGTGCCCGGCCCGTACCGCGGCGGCGCACGGAACGCTTTCAGCACATATGCGCATCTCATCGTGGGGGTTCAGGAATTTGACGTGATGGCGCGGCTTGTGGGCGAGGCAGAAGCTGAGCGCGTACTGAAAAAGAAACCCAATTATCGCTGGGTTTATGCAGAAGTGCTGAAAAACCAGCAAATATTTCGCGACATCGCCACCAAACACAATTTGAATCCCTAAAATCATTTATTCTTGACCAAAAAGTCAGGGTCCTTAAAGCTTCATTAATACCCTTTAGGGTATCTGGTAGTGGGGGTCGCACAAAGGCGGCCAGTGGCTAATTATGCCGCATAAGCGGCATTCAAATGTTCGAAGGAAAATCACATGCTATCTGGCCTTAAGGCTTGGTTTGCAGATCTTGCCATGACCCGCAAAATTGCGGTCGGGCAAGGCATTGTCGCAATTTTTGTGGTGTTGTTTTTGATTGTGACATTGTTGCAGATGTCAACAGTCCGGCAGGCAACTGACAAAGCTGCCAACACCTATGAGGCAAGCGTCCTGCTGCGCACCGCGCATGCGGAACTCGTGGACATCAATGGCCTAGTGCGCGGCATTTTGATCACGCGCAGTGATTTTCTGTTCAATGTATTTGACGACACCATGGTGCGCTATCGCAAAGCTTTTGCTGACTATCAAGCGAGGCTCGAGCCCGGCGACCCTGCAGCAGCAAAAGCGCGTCAGCTTGGTGGCTTTGTCGATGAGTTGGTTGAGAATGTATATGACGTCCAGCTTGACCATGTCAGAAGTGGCAATGAGGCTCGCATTGCTCAAGCATTTGCCATGGAAACTGAAGGCACAAGCTGGCCATATCTTGAAAAAGTCTTGATCACCATTGGCGAACTTATGGAAGGCCAAGCCATTAAGCAGGCCGAACAGTCTGAAGTGATGCGCGCGGCATTCGATACACAGCGCACCGTTTTGATCATTTGGGGCATCCTGATTGTATTGCTGATCATTCTTTTCAGCTGGCAAACCGGCGGCATCATCTCGAAACCCGTAGTGAAGATCACCGAAGCAATGCGCGCGCTGGCGGGCGGCGCTAAAGATACCGCCGTGCCTTACCAAGAGCGCGGCGATGAAATCGGTGATATCTCAAAAGCTGTGCTGGTGTTCCGGGACGCCATGCAGGAAGTCGAGACACTGGCTGAACAGCAAAAAGAGCAGCAAGCTCAAGCACTTGAGCTTGCAGAAGAACAGGCAAAAGCCGAGCGGGCCCAAGCTGAAGAACGTGAGACTGAGGCGGCAAATCGCGCTGCCCGTCAGGCACAGCTAGAAGACATGATCCTGTCATTTGAAAGCCGCGTGCTGGAAAGCATCAAGCAGCTTGAGAGCGCGTCAGGCACTTTGGACGATTCTGCCGACAGCATGATGGCGACAGCGCAAGGCTCGCAGGGCGAAGTGGCACGCGTCAGCGGCACATCGTCAGAAATGCAGTCAGAAGCCGGCACCATGGCAGCCGCCGTAGAAGAATTTACGGCTTCTCTTGCTGAGGTGACTCGCAATGTAGGCGAAGCAAACACACTTTCTTCAGCGGCCTCTGAAGCATCTCAGCGCGGCGCAGCAACAGTCGCTGAGCTTGGCTCAGCCGCCGCGAAAATTGATGATGTGGTGACACTGATTAATGAGATTGCTGAGCAGACCAACTTGCTTGCACTCAACGCAACCATTGAGGCCGCCCGCGCGGGTGACGCAGGCAAGGGTTTTGCCGTTGTTGCAAGCGAAGTGAAAAACCTGGCGACCCAGACGGCAAAAGCAACGGAAGAAATTAGCGCCCAGGTGCGCCAGATGCAGGATGTTGCAAGCACCGTGAGTGACGCAATTGGCGAAACGGACGACAAGATGAAAACCCTCGACGGCGTGCTGGACCAGGTTGTTGGTGCTATTCAGGAACAAGAGGCCTCCAGTGGACAGCTTTCACAGACCGCGACCGTGACGCTCAACGGTTCCCAGCAAGTGGCTGACGGTTTGGCTGTAGTTGTAGACGGCGCCCATCAGGCCAGCGAGGCATCTGGCGAGGTTAAGTCGGCAGTCGCCAATCTGAATGAAACCGCCAGCAGTCTGCGCACAGACGTGGACAGCTTCCTGAAGGAATATGGTGCATTCAAAAACACGGCGTGATTTGCGGCTTATCGCGACCCAATGGCCGATGGTCGCAAATAACGTGATGTAAAGTCCTTCTTCCTTGATTGCTTCAAAAAAAAACAGTCGAGGAAACTTTGTAATGAAATTTCAAGCTATAGCGTTTGGCGCATTGGCCCTGATGTGTGGCAGTGTAAATGCGCAAGAGCTCATTTTTGCCTACAATGACGACGGCCCGCACAGGGCACATATCCTGAACCTTCAAACAGGTGCAGAAATTGTTGTGCCAACGGCGGATGGTGCCGTTTGGAACGCTGCCTTCAGCCCAGATGGCAAACGCGTTATTTACACCCTGCAAACAGACACTGATGCTCAGGTGTTTGTTGCCAACCGGGACGGGTCGGAGGCAACGCAATTGACGTTTGAACAGCAATATGCCTTTCACCCAAGCTTTTCCCCAGATGGCGCCAAAATCGTCTACTCGCGTTTGAGCGAGCAACAATTGGTGCTGATGAACGCAGATGGTAGCAATGCTCAGGTCATTGCTGAAAGTGAGGCGTACGACAGCTTCCCGGTGTTTTTTAAAGACAGCCAAAGGCTGCTGTTTCATTCACGCCGTATTGAATCTGAATTCGGCGATCCTGGGCTGTTTGTGGTGGACACAAATACGGGCAGCATAACCCACACCGGCCATTTTGGGACCTACGCCTACCCAAGCCCGGACGGCCAAAGCGTCGTTTATTCCGGCAAACGCGACAGGGACGCAGACCGCGATATATTCATCGGCAAGATCGGCGCACCAGGAACAGCGAACCCCCTTACAGAAGGAGGTGGTTACGATGGTCACCCGGCTTTCACGCCTGATGGCAAACAGATCGTTTTTGTTTCGCGCATGGCGCAGGACCCTGGTTTCTCCAGGGATGAAGAAAGCGACACTGCCGGAACCAACGAGGTGTTTATCATGAATACTGATGGAAGCGGCGTGCGACAGCTAACCAATGGCGGCGCCGTTGCCTGGCACCCATTAGTTCGCGACTAAGAAGGGCTGTAAAGCGCTGGCTTTTACGAGGCTCTGCCTGTATAAGCCGCGCCATGAATACGCACGCATCAAAAGTTGGTTTTGTCTCACTGGGTTGCCCCAAGGCTCTTGTGGACAGTGAACGCATCCTCACCAAGCTTCGCTCAGAAGGCTATGAAATTTCGGCCGAATATGAGGGCAGTGATGTGGTGATTGTGAACACCTGCGGCTTTATCGACAGTGCCAAAGAAGAGAGCTTCAACGCTATCAAGGAAGCAATGAACGAAAACGGCAAGGTTATCGTGACCGGCTGCCTGGGTGTGGATGAAGGGGTTGTACGCGAAGTAGCGCCAGACGTGCTGGCGGTAACGGGCCCACAACAGTATGAACAAGTGGTAGGAGAGGTGCATAAAGCTGCGCCACAACCACATGAGCCGTATGTTCATCTGGTACCGCCCGCAGGCCTGAAGCTTACGCCTCGCCATTTCTCGTACCTGAAGATTTCTGAAGGCTGCAACCACCGCTGTAAGTTCTGCATCATTCCAAGCCTGCGCGGTGATTTGGTATCGCGCCCCATCCGTGCGGTTCTGCGCGAAGCCGAGAAGCTTGTTGAAGCCGGCACGCAGGAACTGATGATTATCAGTCAGGATACGTCCGCTTACGGCCTTGATCTCAAGCACCAGACTGAGACCTGGAAGGACCGCGAAATTCGCGCCCACATGACGGATCTTGCCGATGCGCTCGGTGATCTCGACGTCTGGGTCCGTCTTCATTATGTGTATCCCTACCCACATGTAGACGATGTGATCCCCTTGATGGCAGAAGGCAAAATCCTGCCGTATCTGGATATCCCGTTCCAGCATGCCAGCCCCAATGTGTTGCGCGCAATGCGGCGCCCAGCCAATGACGCAAAAGTGCTGGAGCGCATCAAAAAATGGCGCGGCATCTGCCCGGAAATTGTCATTCGCTCGACCTTCATTGTCGGCTTTCCTGGCGAAACCGAACACGATTTCCAGTATCTATTGGACTGGCTTCAAGAAGCCCAACTCGACCGTGTCGGTTGCTTTAAGTATGAACCGGTTGAAGGGGCTGCCGCCAATGAACTCGCAGACCCTGTTCCTGAAGACGTGAAGCAGGAACGCTGGGAACGGTTCATGGCCGTTTCCCAGGAAATTTCCGCAGCCAAACTTAAGGCACGAGTGGGCCTGGAAATGGCTGTTCTAATCGATGACGTGGACGATGAGGGCGGCGCAATTGGTCGCACCTACGCAGACGCACCAGAAATCGACGGACAAGTTCATTTGAGCGGTGCGGAAGGTTTGTCACCCGGTGACATGGTCATGGCGCATATCGACGACAGTGATGATTACGACCTGTATGCTTCGGTCGTGCACGAAGAAGAGGACGAGTGGGACTGGTAGTCAGTCCCATGCCAGTTCTCAATCCGTACGAAGCGCCGTTACCGGGTTCGCCAGCGCCACTCGGATCGCATGCCCCCCAACAGTGAAACTGGCCACCACGAGCGCCAACACCGCCGCGCCGACAAATGGCATCGCGCTGAGTTCTATGGCGTAGGTAAACTCCGCTAGCCATTCGCGTGCCAGATAAAAGGCGACAGGCCAGGCTATCAGATTTGCGAGCAACACGGGTTTTGAGAAGTCCCACAATATGTGACGTGTCACCATACTGGTGCTGGCTCCCAATACTTTGCGTACACCAATTTCTTTCGTGCGCCCCGCGACAGTGAAGGACGCCAAGCCATATAGGCCAATGCAGGACACCAAAATGGACAAACCCGCAAACAAGGCAAACAGTTCACCTTGCTGCACTTCCAACCGATACAAGCTTGCAATGCGATCATCCATAAACTGGCGTCTCACCGGGCGACCCTGAACGAGGGTTGCCCATTCAGCGTCAATCGCGGACGTTAATGCCTGTACATCACTGGTTCTGAACCGCACTGCGAGAAGACGATAAACAGTCTGATCCATGACATACATTGCTGGCGGTATTGTTCCTCTGGACGTGCCCCAAACATAGTCGCGCAACACACCAACAATGGTGAAGTTGCCCAACATTTTGCCGACGGCATTTTCTGCGGTGCCCAGACCCAGTGTTCTGAGGGCCTGTTCGTTCACAAGAATATTGTAAGCTTCTTTGGACTGTTCGGCACCGCGTTCACGGCTGATGTCCGCTTCGCGTTCACTTGTCAGGGCGCGGCCTGCAACAAGCTGCATTCCAAAAGCGTCCAGAAAATTATCCCCGACGGACACACCGCGAATAGCGATCGGCTGGTCAAGCTGCTCCCCGTCAACAACACTGATGCCTTCCATCCAGCCATAACGACCGCCCGGTGCCTGATCCACGAGCGCAACGTTGGTCACACCCGGAACAGCGGCGATACGGTCTGCAATGGACGGTTGCGACCGCGAAACTCTTGGGTGGCTCAACCCTTCAAGAAGAAGCATGTTTTCTTTTTGATACCCTGGGTCCATCGCTTGGCTGTAGTTGATCTGTTGATAAATCACGGTAGCGGTAATCATCAATCCAATGGCCACAGCGAACTGGGCCGTTACCAGCACCTTGGCAAGGCGCGACATGTTTCGGCTCGCGGACCGGCCTCCACGCAAAACTGTTGCTGGGCGTAGGTCAGCCATGATTTTTGCAGGATAAAACCCAGCGCCCAAGGACACCAAAAGAACAAGACCGAAAAGCGCCCCCCCGAACTCTGGCGTCGCGAGCGTGCCAAGGTCCATCAGTTTGGCGACAAAGCCATTGAACCAGGCCAACGACGCCTCAGTGATAACCACGGCAAGCAGCAAAGAAATAAGGACCGTGAGCAGGGTTTCGTTCAACAGCAGATTGATGATGTTGCGCTCGCCTGCGCCAAACACTTTCCGTACTGCCACTTCACGGGTGCGGACCATCGTTCGACTGATCGACATATTCATGAAGTTGAAGGTGGCAATGGATAAAATGACAAACGCAATAGCCGCAAATCCCTGAAGGAGAAGGGCGTTTCCCGCATCCGGTGCGGCTGTATCAAAATGCACTTTTTCCATCGGGATGACGTTGTAATTATATTGCTCACTCATCACCACACCCTCGGCTGGTGCCTCCAGATGTCGATTGATAAAGTCGGAGATAACAGGAGCCAAGCTTGCTGCGTCCACCCCGCTTTGCAACTGGACATAACTGGTGTAACCGAGCGACCACCATCCTTCGTCATGAGACACAAGATCTCTGTTGCTGGCAGAAATCGGGAACATCAAGTTAGGGCGCACGTGCGTGTTTTCAGGAAAGTCCTCAAAAACAGAACTCACCCGATAGTCCCTGCCATCATCGAGGCGCAGCGTTTCACCAACCACATCATCTCGGCCAAAATATCGAATTGCCGTTGACTGCGAGATAGCAACGCTAGACGCATCAGTGAGCGCAGACGCTTGCGATCCGGCGATGAGCGTCAAGTCAAACAATTCAAATATATTGGCGTCCACGTGATAAACACGTTCGCTGAAGCCTTCGCCGCCGATGGTCACAGTTTGTCGGCGCTGCAACATTCGTGCGGCGTCTTTGATCAATTCGGGGTGCTCTGCCAGCAATCCGGGCGCAGCCGCTCCGCCGGTTACCGGATTGTCGCGCGGCCCTCGGCCCGGAAAGTTCGTGTGGGTTTCCAATTTGTAGATGTTGCCACCGGCTTTGAGGTGACTGTCATAGTTGACCTCATCCCAGATATAGAGACTGATCAGCAACACTGCGGACAAACCGACCGAAAGGCCGGCGATGTTCACGATGGAAAACAATTTGTGCTTTAGGAGGTTCCGGAAGGAAACGGAAAAATAATTGAATAGCATCTGGCTTGCCTCGCTATAGGGGTGGGCAAGCAGTCGGCATCCGCACCTGTTGCCCTCATTTACCCTTTGCAGAGCAAACAGCGTGCCTATAAAGTTTCAAAAATATTATTTATTTTTCAATATCTTAGCGAATGCCAGACCCCCGTTAAACCTTCGTTCTGTTCAAAATCGAACAAGAGTGTCCGATCGCGAACAGACTGCTGTGAGCGGAATCTGATATTGAATTAGCGGGATAATCTAGATTGTAACTTTTGCGGGTCAGCCAACTGGTAGGCATTGGCACGCATCAAAGCCTCGTATGCCTTGACAATGCCGCTGCGAATGTCCGGATCGAGTTTGGCACCGCCAGCGAGATAAAACCCGGTCTTTCCTTCAAGGCGCAACACAGGCTTAGTCAACATGGGATCAAAACCCTCAGATAAACGGAGGCGAGTGTTCACATTGATGTCGCTAATGTATAGGTCCGCTCGCTCAGCAACAACCATCCTGAAGTCAGCCGTTTCATTATCTGCAACGCGCAAGATTTTGTGGTTCGGCATTCCGATCACCCGAAACAGTTCACATCCAAGGTCATTTGAAACACATGCACCTGTGTAGGCTCCTGCTCGAATCGACTCCAAGTCTATGACACGGATATCTTTTTCGCGGTTGAAGACATAGAAACTGCTCTCAGCCAAGGGCACCAACCAATCAAATTGGCTTTCTCGCGCGGGTGTACGGGTAATACTGTATATCAGGGCGTTTGCATTGTTTTGCGTATAGTGCACGGCGCGGGACCAGGGAACCAATCTGATTTCGTATTCAAGGCCGCTGGAGGCCATAACCTGACGTACTTTTTCAGTAGCCAGACCAACCACTTCGCCGTCATCGTCCAGTAGATTATAGGGCGGATAATTTTCGGTATAGATGATCAAAGGGTCGGCGTGCGCAGGCGACAGCCCCCACATCAGCAATACTGCCAAAACATTTATTAGTCCCTTGTAAGTCAACCCTCACCCCTGAGTTTGGAACGCATTACGCGCAGCAGACTGTAGCTACGATTTTCAAAAAAAGTGTTAACGAAGTGTGCTTGCCACCCCTGTCCGCAGTCTTTCAGTACGTACTTTCTCCACGAAAAGATTTGTACAAAACGTTGAGCGCAAAAAACTGCACAGCAAGAAAACGCTGACTGATTGCTAGAATGGTGCGCTGTTGATACTGTCTGGCGCAAGAACGGGGAGATTTTTGGTGAAAAAGAAACTGTTTGTTGGCGTTATTGTCGTTTTTTTGCTCATAGGCGGCTTTGTTGCCCAGGCCATGGTAAGTGCCGGCGCATTTAAAACGATCGAACCTCATTTTGGCGGACAATGCACTGTTGTCGAAGGGGTCACCGGCGCAGAAGACATTACAGTCGACCCCGTAACAGGCATTGCCTACATTTCTGCGATGGACCGGCGAAAGTTAGCCGCAAGCGGCGTGCATGACGGTGGCATCTATCTCTATTTCCCGGGCACATTCGAAGCGCCAGCAATGATGCTGACCACCTACGAAGGTGACTTTCACCCCCATGGCATCAGTCTTTGGAAAGCGCCAGAAAATTCCGGACAAAACGACCGCCTGTTTGTTGTGAACCACCCGCCAATTATGGACGATGACGGCGCGGTAACCGGCCAATCAAGCCAGGTAGACATTTTTGAGATCAGTGGCTTAATCCTCAGTCATGTGGCCAGCGTTACACCGAGGGACCCAATCAGCCTCAACGACGTTGCGGCGTTCGGGCCGGAAACATTCTTTGCCTCCATCGACCAGGGAAGCACAACATCGCTTGGCCGCACTTTGGAGGTCTATGGCAGGTTGGCGCGGTCTGGCATACTGCTGGGGCACAAAGGCGAAACCGAAAAAATCCTGGGTGATATGGTTTATGCAAACGGCGTTCAATTGAGCAAAGACAAGAGCATTCTTTATGTTGCGGAAACCACTGGCAAGCGCCTGTCATCATACGCGGTCAACCCCAACACAGGTCGATTGACCCTGAAGGGTGAGCGGGAAATCGACAGCGGCCTCGACAATATCGAAATCGACGCTGATGGCACATTGTGGGTTGTCTCCCACCCCAAAACCTTCGATTTTCTGGCGCACGCCGGTGACCCGGCGAACAGATCAGCCTCTCAGATTTTCACGGTGTCTGACGATGGGGAAAGTCTGGCTGAAACCGAGATTTATTTGTCTGATGGCAATCCCATGTCAGGTGCAAGTGTCGCCGCCCCCGTGGGCAATCGCTTCATTATGGGCTCGGTATTTGAACCCTTCATTCTGGATTGCACGCTCTAGACCAATAGCCCAGCACCGCCCGCCAATGAAATAGACCCGAACAAGATCCATTGCGGCATTTGGCGGAAGCTTTGGCGTTTCCAGATGATGAGACCTATGCCCCAACTCATAAAGACCACTGCCAACAGCTCTGCCACAATCGCAGCCTCTTTCGCCTCAGGCACAATTGCCGCCCAGGCAAAAGAAAGCGTCATAACGGCCAACATGGCGCTTACCAGATGCCAGCAAAAATAATTGGTATATTTAGGCACATCGTGAATATCCGACGCCTTCAACAGCGGTGCGGCGATGTGTCGACCGCCAAAATAACAATGAATAAAAGTTGTGACGGCACATAAAGCTGCCGCCGACATCAGGTAGGTGTTCATGCTCATTCTCCTTGCTGCCTGCCTCATGGTTAAGGGTAAGCAACAAGGAGTTTATATGAACCGGACCGGCTGCCGCGCGGCAACTAGTCGCGGTATTTGCTTATGCCTTTTTGGGGCCCATTGCATAGTCGCCGCCGCGCTCCAACGCGCGCAGGTACGCGGGTCGTGCATGGATACGGTCGACATAAGCCGCCAGGTTTGGCCAGTGGGCCAAGCCACCCTGTGCATGCATTGCCTCAAGCGGGAAGCTCATTTGAATGTCCGCGCCTGTCAGTTTTCCGCCCGCAAAGAACTCTTTATCACCCAGGCTTTGCGCCGTGTAGGTGAAATGGTTTGCAATTTCGCTCTGAATACGCGGCGCCAGCGGCTCACCTGCTTCACCCAGGCGGCTGGTGTAAAGCCTCAGCAGCAAAGGCAACATCAGTGAACCCTCGGCATAATGAAGCCATTCCACATACGTCCAATGGTCAGCTTCGCCCGGCGCGATGGAGAATTCACCATTGCCGTATGTGTGCGCGAGATATTCAGTCGCGGCACCAGACTCCGCAATTTTCACGTCACCATCTTCAATCACAGGCGATTTCCCGAGCGGGTGCACTTCTTTCAAACTGTCGGGTGCCAGATTTGTTTCCAGATCACGGGTATAGTTGATGATTTCATACTCAACGCCCAGTTCCTCAAGGAACCAAAGAATGCGTTGTGAGCGACTGTTGTTCAGATGGTGGACTTTAATCATGTGCGAGGCTCCCGAATTGCATGACAGTTCAGGAGGTAGTACGAATTCGCCCACAAAAAAGGCTCATGCCCATGATTTAATTGCCGAACTCCGAAAGCAGATACACAGCAAGGGCTTGCGCTTCCATGTCACTGAACTCAAACGCAGGCATTGGCCCGGGCGGTGCCGCGAACAAGCCTTTCAAATCGTCAATTGAATAACGGCTTGCCAGCGCCTGTAATTCTTTGACCTGAACACCTTCAGCAGCGGCTTCCGGGTCATGGCAACTGGCACACCCATATTCGCCGTATAAGCCCACACCAGTGGCGGAGAGTTCGGCGATCGTCATGGCATCCAAGTCAGCGAGCGGGTCGGTCACTTGTTTTTCCTCGACTGAAAAGCCCGGCACAGCGATATCGCCGAAGCCAACCTTATAAACAACACCCGCATAATCATCAGAGATATAGATGGCCCCATCTGGGCCAAAGGCCATTTCAACCGGCCGCCCGATCACGTCTTCATCAAGCTCAAAGCCGGTCAGGAAATCGCGCTGTTGAACAGTGTCACCATCAAAATGCACTGAAACCACTTTATAACCCGCAAGCTCACTGCGGTTCCAGGAGCCATGCAGGGCAACAAGCGCTGCACCGGCGTATCCCGCAGGCGCGGTATCCGGGTCGAAAAACCGAATGCCAAGGGGCGCCGTGTGCGCACCAAAACCATGCAACAACGGCTTTGACGCTGCCACTTTTTCTGGGTTACTGGTGCCAAAGTCCGGGTCGGGCTGCTGGTCATCATAGGCCCAGGGCCAGCCATAGTCTGAACCCTCTTGCACCAGATTAAGCTCGCAGTGCGGAGTATCATCACCAAGCAGGTCACGGCCATTATCAGTGGCATATAAGCCACCCGTTTCTGGTCGCCAATCAAAACCCACACTGTTCCGAAGACCGGTGGCATAGGTCTGCATGTCAGTACCATCTGCATTCATTTTCAGCATGGTGGCACGGTAGGGCTCTTCCTCAATGCAGACATTACAGCTGGAGCCCACAGTCACATACATCGCACCGTATGGATCAAAACCGATTGAGCGGGTGCGATGGTTACCGCCCGGTGGCATGCCACCAAACACTGGCTCCAGTGCACCAAGCTCGCGTGTTTCGGCGTCAAAGAGACCCCGCACAATCTGTGTGGTTTCCGCGACATATAGATAGCCGCCATGGAGGGCGACACTGTGCGGCCAATCAAGCCCACTTGCGATGACATTTCTGCCGTCTGCCGCACCGTCACCGTTTTCGTCGCGGTGCAGAAGAACAATCTCACCGGGCCGCATGCTGGTGACAAGCACATCACCAGTGGCTGTGACCGCAAGCGTGCGCGCGTTATTGATGCCGCTTGCAAAAATGCCGATACGGAAGCCTTCCGGCAATTTGAAACGATCGCGCATCACATCAGCTGTCGGTGTTTCCGCCTGCCGGCCTGTCAAAAAATCCAGAAGCGGTCCATTAACCACAAGCCCCTTTGGCCAGAAGGCCCAAAGCCCAATGGCCCCAAGAATAACCACGCCCAGCAGTCCGCCCAGAATTTTCTTGATCATGCGCAACTCTCCCTTGCTGCAAACCCTAAACTTTTGACATGCAGGCAGCAAGTTTCAGCACAAGACACTGGTGCAAAGCAAAAAGCTTTGGCAAAAGTATCGAAAAGGGGGAAATTCATGCACAGACGCGGGTTTATAGCAGGAACACTGGCAGCAACAACAGCGCTTGCAATCGGGCCCGGTGCGGCTTCCAAAGCTCAGTCGAACCCTTCGCGGCCCGCTGCGCTGAAGCCGGGTGATGAAGTGCGACTGATCGCCCCCGCCGGCGCGATTTTCGAGCGGGTGCGTTTCGATATCGCCGCTGAAAACATGCAGGGTCTTGGCCTGAAACCCACCTTCGCGGCGCATGTGCGCGAGCGTCACGGCTATCTGGCGGGCACAGATGAAGAACGCGCCGCTGATATTATGGAAGCCTTCACTGACCCGAACGTGAAAGCAATCTTTGCCCTGACGGGTGGCTGGGGTGCGGCGCGCACGCTACCGCTGCTGGATTTTGATGCCATTGCCAAGAATCCGAAGGTGGTGATTGGCTATAGTGACATCACCGCCCTATTGAACGCCGTTTATGCGCGCACGGGCATGACCACTTTTCATGGACCCAACGGCACATCGCGCTGGCGACCCGCCGTCGCGGCGGCAGCCCAAAACCTGTTGTTCGATGGCGACACCCCAACCATCAAAAATCCGGTGCCCAACTTTAGTACGCTGGCGCAGCATGACTTGCGCGTGCAAACCATTGTGCCCGGAATGGCCGAGGGTGAGCTGGTTGGTGGCAACCTAACGGTTCTAACCGCCCTTGCCGGTAGTCCTTACATGCCTGACATGCGGGGCAAGATCCTGTTCCTGGAGGATATCGGCGAAGCCATCTACCGCATCGACCGCATGCTATCCACATTGCAGCTTATCGGTGTGCTTGATGCCATTTCGGGCATTGTATTTGGCGGTTTCACCCGTGTTGGCAATGACGGTGACGGCTACGGTGCTTTCGCCCTCATGGATATTTTTGACCATTATTGCAAACCGATGGGCAAGCCAGCCTTTTATGGGTCTCCGTTCGGGCATATCGCTGGCAACCAGATCATGCCGATCGGCACCCGCGCCCGCATGGACGCAGAGGCGGGCAATGTTCAATTGCTTGAACCGTCCGTATCATGACAAAAAGATCGGAACTCATGAGCACCGACACGCGTACGAACAAATTAATAGACGCAATATTTTGGACATTTACTGCCATTGGTTTTTTGGGAGGCGTAATAACCTTCTTCGCCATTCCTTGGCATTACTTCGCGTGGGCTCCAGGTTGGTTAACACCTTTTTGGCTTACGCTGCTTGCCTCTTGTATTCTTTGGGTTGTTTTAGCGCTCGACCATACCTTCAATCCTGCGAAACCCATTATTAGAGGTCCATTCAAATGGATATCAGGATTGATGGCCCCTTGTCTGTCGACAGCTTGGTGGCTGTTTCACTGAGTCAATGTGGAAAACCTTCTCCCGTGATCACGCCTCACCAGCCATTCTGCAAACAGGGCATTGGGCACCCAGGCGCTCCAGGCAACGATGGAATAAACCTCAAAAAACTCATAACCCATGATCGGGATCGCGAGCCCGAGCTGGATGCGCAATGTCACCGCAGAATAGGTCAGTGCGTAAGAGCGGATCATCCATTTTTTGTGGGATAGTAAGTCTTTCGCCCGCGCCCTGAGGTAGGCTAAACTCGTCGTTACCAACCAAAAAAACCCGAGCAGGAAAAAGCCAAGTCCGGAAGCGAAACCGGTTACGCTGTCGAATGCCATCCAAATGCCGGCAAGCCCAGCGCCCATACAGCAAACCACATAAAGGCGGCCCACGAACCGATGCCAAGCGGGTTTCTTGGCACCCTGAAGCGGCAAAAACTGAAACGCACCCATAATTAACGCAGTGGGGCCAAGTGTGAAATGACTGTACATAGCAATCGGACGAGCTTCAAAATGGTGTCCCATATGGGAGCTTTCCGCGAACCCTGGCACCAAGGCGAACGCAAGGCCATAGCCACCAACACCAATTGCGAGCACTGTCATGATCAACCAAATTGATTTCGGCATTGATCTTCCTTTCGCGCTTTGTACGGGAAATACGGCAAACTCGACTATGGACTTTACTTCGCTCTTCGATCGCCCATATGGAATGCATAAACATAAGTCGCAAATAGGCGACGGGAGGAAATCATGACGACAGCGAAACAATCGCCTTTTGGCGAGGTCGAGCCACGTGGCTGGATACCGTGGGGTGCCTTGGCACCCATCCTCGCTATACTTTTTATTTTTGGCGGCCTTATAAGCACCAGCGCTTTGGTTTTAAAGCCTCTTGGGTTCATCGATACAGAATGGGAACCCATAGGCTCCACTGGCTTGTTTGCCATGCTGATGGTCTCTTTTGGCGCCGTTGGCTTGCTGACAACAGCATGGATCAAATTTGTGGAGAGGCGACCTCTCGCGAGCGTCGGCCTGACACGCGGCGGCCTGCGGCCCTTTCTTGGCGGGCATGGTGCAGGCATCCTGATGGTGCTCGCCACTGTGTCGTTGATATGGGTTTTTGGCGGCTATGATGCTGGTGCCATTTTGCCTGCATTCTCCTCGCCAACAGCCCTGTTTAACATCGTGCTTCTGTTGCTTGGATTTGCGCTGCAATCCAGCGTGGAAGAGTATGTATTTCGTGGCTGGCTCTTGGATGTGGTGATGCGCAAGTTCAATATTTGGGTGGCAATCATCGTGAGCTCTGCTCTCTTCTGCCTGCTGCACGTCAACCCTGAGAACCCATGGTATGACAATGTGAACACCTTTGCATTTGCGTTGTTTGCCTGCGCATGGGTCCTGCACACTGGCAACATCTGGGGCGCCATGGGTTGGCATGCCGGCTGGAACTGGTTCATGGGCGTGGGGTTTGATTTGCCAATCACTGGCCTGGATACCGGCGTGCCTGCGCTGCTGCTGGAATTCGCACCAGACGGGCCGCATTGGCTGAATGGCGGCAACACTGGCCCGGAGGGCAGCGTGTTCTGCACACTCGTGTTCATACTGGGCACGGTCTATTGGGTGCGCAAACCCAAGGCAGCTGCTGATAGCTAAGCTAAAAAAACCCGGCTCAATGGCCGGGTTTTTCATCAGGTTTGGAATTTATGTTTTACTCGACTGTCCAGGTTTGGCCGGAGTAAATCATGTCCCGGAGGCTGCGCTTGCCTTTGTATTCGTTCACTTGATCAATCACGGCATGCTCATACGTGGTGTCAGCCGGAACGGCATAAATCACGCCCATCGCCATTGGCTCACCTTCCTGGCCGCCAAGTTCCGCGAGCATGCGGGCCAGCTGCAGGTTGGTTTCATCGTGCACAAGGATGTCGTCTTCGGTGATGCCATTCTCACCAATGGTTACCACCTCAAGCGCAAAGCTCGCGGGGTTAAAGCGGATGCCCTTGTTGCCTTCAGCGCCAAACAGCATTTTTTCACCGTTTTCAAGCAGAAGCTGTGCGTCTGCTGCAACGGCTTTGGCCGTCACATTTTCCCAAGTGGCATCATTGTAAACAATGCAGTTTTGCAGGATTTCCACAAAGGATGCGCCTTTGAAACCATGCGCGCGGGTGAACACGCCGGGCATATGCTTCTGGGCGGTATCGACCGTGCGCGCCGCAAATCGGGCGCCCGACCCAAGGGCAAACGCAATCGGGTTCAGCGGTGCATCAATAGAGCCTTGCGGCGTTGAAGGCGCGCGCGTGCCTGGATCAGACGTTGGTGAATATTGGCCCTTGGTCAGGCCGTAGATCTTGTTATTGAACAGCAGGATGTTGATATCCACATCGCGCCGAAGCACATGCATCAAATGGTTGCCGCCGATCGACAGGCCGTCGCCGTCACCGGTCACCAGCCAAACATCAAGCTCGGGGTTCGCGAGCTTCACGCCCGTTGCCACTGCTGGCGCACGGCCGTGGATGGTGTGGAAGCCGTAGGTGCTCATATAGTAGGGGAACCGGCTAGAGCAGCCAATGCCCGAAATAAAGACGGTATTTTCGGGCGTCGCGCCCATGTCCGGCAGCGTACGCTGCATGCATTTCAGGATCGCATAATCACCGCAACCGGGGCACCAGCGCACTTCCTGGTCGCTTGTGAAATCTTTGATCGTCAATTTTTGCGCAGGTGCTGTCATTTCATTCATGCCCTTCGCTCCTTATGCGCTAACTTCGGCGCGGATGGCCGACAGTATATCTTGGATTTTAAACGGCAGTCCAGACACCTGATTCAAGGGCTTGGCATCAAGCAGGAACTTGTCCCGCAGCACTGTTTTGAGCTGCCCGGCGTTCATCTCCGGAACCAGAATTTTGTCGAACCCTTTGAGAAGCTCCTCCAAATTGCGGGGGAACGGATTCAGGTATTTGATATGAATATGACTGACGTTCAGACCATCCGCACGCGCAGCCTTCACAGCCTCTGAAATTGGTCCAAATGTGGAGCCCCAGCCAACCACCGCAAGTGTGCCCGACTGTTCGCCCTGGTCCACGTCCTGGAGCGGAATATCGTTCGCAATGCCATTGATTTTCGCAAAGCGCGTATCGGTCATTTTCTGGTGGTTTGCAGGGTCATAAGAAATGTGGCCCGTGTCGAAGCTTTTCTCAATGCCCCCGACGCGGTGCTCGGTTCCCTTAACGCCCGGGATACCCCAGTTGCGGGCAAGCGTGTCAGGGTCGCGTTCGAACGGATTAAATTCTTCGCCTTCTGCCGGTGTATCTGCAAATTCAACTTTGAATGGCTCGATTGCATCAAGGTCAGGCAGCTTCCATGGCTCTGCTGCGTTGGCGATAAAACCGTCTGTGAGCAACATGACAGGTGTCATATATTTCACCGCCATGCGAACCGCTTCAATCGCCACTTCGAAACAGTCGCCGGGACTGCGCGTCGCGATCACCGGCAGCGGCGCATCGCCGTTGCGGCCATAGATGGCTTGATAGAGATCCGATTGCTCGGTTTTTGTCGGTAGACCTGTTGATGGCCCTCCGCGCTGGCTGTTGATTACAACCACTGGCAGTTCTGTTGAAATCGCGAGGCCCAGCGCTTCTGTTTTAAGTGCGATGCCGGGGCCCGAGGAACTGGTGACACCGAGCGAACCCGCATAAGACGCGCCAATTGCCGCACAGATGGCGGCAATTTCGTCTTCCGCCTGGAACGTAACAACACCCATTTCTTTCATGCCGGAAAGCGTGTGCAATATCGGTGAAGCGGGCGTGATGGGGTAGCTACCCAGCACAACCTGAAGGCCGGCAAGTTCACCGCCCATCGCAATACCCCAAGATAGCGCCTGGCTGCCAGTCACTGTGCGATAAAGCCCTGGTTCAGATTTCTGCGCGCCAATCTGATAGCGTTTGATGGAAACATTCAGTTCCGCCGTTTCGCCAAACGCATGACCTGCATTCAGCGCGGCCACGTTTGATTCAGCAATCTGCGGCTTTTTAGCGAATTTTTTGTTCAGCCAATCAACAACTGGCTCGCGCTTGCGCGAGAACATCCAGAGCATCAGCCCCAGCGTCCACATATTTTTACAGCGCAGCGCCTCTTTGTTGCCAAGGCCAAATTCTTTGACGGCCTCGAGGGTCAGCTTGGAGATATCAAGGTCGATGACCTGATAATCGTCCAGCATGGGCGTTCCGATTGGGTTGTCTTCATAACCGGCTTTTTGCAAGTTTCGCTTGGTAAATGAACCGCTGTCCAATACCAGAATACCACCTGCACGCAGGTTCGAGAGATTGGTCTTCAGCGCAGCGGGGTTCATCGCCACGAGCACATCAGGATGATCGCCAACCGTTTTGATGGAGCGCGCGCCAAAATTAATTTGGAAAGCAGACACGCCGAAAGTTGTGCCGACCGGCGCGCGAATTTCCGCAGGGAAGTCCGGAAATGTTGCCAGACCACTGCCCTCGAGGGCGGTGGAGGTGGTGAACTGGCTCCCGGTTAGCTGCATACCGTCGCCGCTATCGCCTGCAAACCGAACCACAGCAGACTCGAGCATCTGGATTTCTGAGCTCATTTAGATGTCCTTCGCTTCCCAATGCACATTCTGATTGCGCAATTCTTTCATATGCCGCTTTCCCGGCTCAGGCAATCTCTACACCGAACCAGGTCATTAAAACGACAAATATTTTCTATTCCAGCGTTAAACTAGAGGTAAATCAGAAATATTTTTCTAATTTACCTCAATATTTGATTATGAACGCGGGTTACGCATCAGCACAAATTCTTCTGCCGTCGATGGATGCACAGCAACGGTTTGATCAAATTGTGCTTTGGTAAGGCCTGCCTTCACCGCAATGCCGATGCCCTGAATAATTTCACCGGCATCAATACCAATCATATGAGCCCCAACAACAACCTGCGTTTTCTTGTCAACAATCAGCTTGGTGAATGCGCGCTCATCGGACCCACCGAGCGTATGTTTCATGGGACGGAAATCTGAGGTATAAACTTCGATTTCACCATGCGTTGCGCGCGCTTCTGATTCTGATTGCCCGACGGTGCCTACGGGCGGCTGTGAGAACACAGCGGTCGGGATTGCGTCATGCTCAGGTGATGTTGGGCTGTCGCCAAACACCGTGAGTGCAAAAGCGTGTCCTTCCTTGATCGCCACAGGCGTCAGCGCTACACGGTCTGTCACGTCACCCACCGCATAGATGTTCTCGACCGTGGTTTTGCTGTAGGCGTCCACCATGATCGCGCCTTTTTCATCACACGCGACACCAACCTCATGCAGGCCAAGTCCTTTGGTGTTTGGCGCGCGGCCAGTGGCATACATGACCGCCTTGGTTTTCAACTCAGAGCCGTCCGTCAGGTGCAGCAGCAAGCCGTCGTCTGTCTTTTCAATCGAAACAATATTCACATGGGTGCGCAGGTCGATGCCCTTCTTAATCATTTCGTCGTGTAAATGACCGCGAATTTCATCGTCAAATCCACGCAGGATCTGGTCGCTACGATACAGCTGCGTCACCTTCGCTCCCATGCCGTGGAAAATGCCTGCGAACTCAACTGCGATGTAGCCGCCGCCAACCACAACAATGTCTTCTGGCAGTTCATCCAGATGGAAGACTTCGTTGGAGGTAATAGCATGCTCAATTCCAGGCACATCCGGCATCGTTGGCCAGCCGCCGGTCGCAACCAGAATATATTTAGTGGTGAAAACTTTGTCGCCAACACGGATGCTGTTCGGGCCCTCAATGGTCGCGCGACCATCAATGATTTCCACGCCTGCAGCTTCCAGGTTCTTGATGTACAGACCATTGAGGCGATCGATTTCTGCGTCCTTACGGTCAATCAGTGTTTTCCAGTCAAAGGAGGTTTCACCCACGTTCCAGCCATAGCCGCGCGCACTTTCGAAATCTTCGGCAAAGTGGGATGCATACATCATCAGCTTTTTCGGGACACAGCCGCGGATCACGCACGTGCCACCAACGCGGTATTCTTCGGCCACCGCAACCTTGGCGCCAAAGCCTGCTGCGATGCGGCTTGCGCGAACGCCACCTGAGCCTGCGCCAATTACAAAGAGGTCATAATCATATTCCATTGGAAGTCTCCTGATCCGGTCCTGCCCCTCAAATCACGTGTAAGCGATATGGTGCCTGTGTCGCAGTTGCCAAGCTTTAACAGCCCCGGCAGGCCATCACAATATTATGATCATTGCACCCGCTGAATTTTCACACTCAGGCTGATCGATCAAGCCGATCAGGCAATTGCTGCTTGCGGCCAATCGCACCATTTTCTATGGTCCCGCCAATTCATTTCATTAGTTGGAGATTCCCCATGGATGTTGCTGGCAAAACAGTACTTGTAACTGGCGGTGCGTCTGGTCTTGGTCGCGCAACGGTGCGCTCGTTTGTTGCCAAAGGTGCAAATGCCATCATCGTTGACGTAAACGACGAGTTGGGCGTTGCGCTTGAAAAGGAACTGGGCGGCAAAGCGCGCTATATCCGTACAGACGTCACAAGCGAAACAGACGTGAAAGCTGCCGTTGAGCTTGCAAAGTCAGAATTTGGCGGCCTGCATGTGGCGGTCAACTGTGCCGGCATCGGCAACCCTGAAAAAGTTTTGGACCGTGAAGGCAACCGCTATCCGATGGATCACTTCCGTCGCGTCGTTGGCGTGAACCTGATCGGCAGCTTTAATATGCTGGCAGAAGCAGCGCAAGCGATGGCGACCAATGAACCGGGCGAAGACGGCGAACGCGGTGTGATTATCAACACAGCGTCTGTTGCAGCATACGAAGGCCAGATCGGTCAAGCAGCCTATGCAGCCTCCAAAGGTGGCATCGTTGGCCTCACGCTGCCAACCGCTCGCGAGTTTTCGCGTCAGGGCATTCGCGTGATGACCATCGCACCGGGCTTCATTCACACACCGCTGTTTGACGGCCTTCCTGAGGCAGCGGTCGAGAGCCTGAAGGCACAAGTGGTATTCCCCAAGCGCCTTGGTATGCCGGAAGAGTATGCAAAGCTCGCGGGTCATATCGTTGAAAACGCTTACCTGAACGGCGAAACCATCCGCATGGACGCCGCCGCCCGCATGGCACCGAAGTAAACACTTGCCGAGACTTCAAAGCCCCCTAGTTTGATGAATACCTATCGTCAGACTCAGGGGGCTTTTTCATGGGACCATTATCCGGTTTTCGCATCATTGAAGTTGTGGGCATTGGCCCTGGGCCGTTTGCGGGCATGATGTTTGCCGACATGGGCGCAGAAGTGATCGCTGTGGACCGCCCGGGTGGCGGCATGGCTATCACGAAGGACATCAACAGGCGTGGAAAGCGTTCCATTGAAATCGACCTCAAGTCGGACGATGGCAAAACAACCTTTCTGGAGCTTTGCAAAACAGCGGACGCTTTGTTTGAAGGCTACCGTCCGGGAGTGATGGAAAAGCTGGGTCTTGGCCCTGACGAAGTCGCGGCAGCAAACCCGAAACTCGTGTACGGCCGCATGACCGGCTGGGGGCAAACTGGGCCGCTTGCCCACACTGCGGGGCATGACATCAACTATATTGCGCTCTCGGGTGCGTTGCATGCCATGGGCCCCAAGGAAACACCACCTTCGGCGCCGCTCAATCTGGTGGGTGACTATGGCGGCGGCGGCATGATGCTGGCGTTTGGTCTTGTGTGCGCGCTCCTGGAGGCCCAGAAATCCGGCAAAGGCCAGGTTGTGGATGTGAGCATGGTCGAAGGCTCTTCAGCATTAATGTCCATTTTCCATTCGCTGATGGCCAGTGGTCGCTGGGCGCCGATGCGCGGTGTGAACTTGCTAGATGGCGGCGCGCATTTCTATGGTACCTTTGAAACCAAAGACGGCGAGTATGTGAGCTTTGGCGCGATTGAACCGCAATTCATGCAGATTTTCATCGATAAGGCTGGCCTGGACGCAAGCTGGATGCAGAAGCACCTGAACCCCGGCGAATGGGCATCGCTAAAGGGGGAGCTGACTGAGCTATTCAAAAGCAAAACATCGGCTGATTGGCAGGAATTGCTGGATGGCACCGATGCCTGCTTTGCCCCGATCCTGCCGTTTTGGGAAGCCCACAATCACCCACACAATCAGGCAAGAGGCAGCTTCATTGAAGTGGATGGTTTGATGCAACCCGCGCCCACACCCAAGTTTTCACGTACCGAACCCGAGGTGCGCCATGGTCCGGTGAAATCGGGGAGCGACACCGATGACATTCTGGCAGAACTGAAAAGCGACTAGTCTTCGTTGGGCAAAACCGGCGTAACAATCGAGCCCACCCTAATCATGCCGCCCTGAACCACTTCTGCGGTCAGGCCGCCGTGACCGCGCATGGCGTTAAAGCCACCAAAGCCAATTTCTTTTTCCATCAGACTACAAGGCGCACAGGGTCCTGTGGTGCGCAACACCACATCATCGATGAGAATTTCGTGATGTCTGAGCGCGAGAAGGTTGATGCCAGAAACGAGAATGTTTCTGCGCAAAGTCTCTGGCGCCACCGCATCCACGCCGGCAAGAGCGGCAATAACAGGCAGATGCTCCGCCTGAATGAGCGTTACGGCCCTTTTGCCCGGGGACTTGCGCCTGTCGCCCACAAGACCTGTTTCGGTGACTTCAACTTCTTCCACAACCAGCATGGGTGCGCGTCGCTCCGGCCGCAATCCGATCCAATCGACACGGCCACTTGAAGAAAATTTCTTCAAAAGGTCTTTCATCATCGGCTATTCCCCTTCGCCGTTACCCAAAAACGTGTCGTAGCGGTTTAGCAGTTGTTCAGCGAGAGAATTGGTAACTGACAAATGCCGCCGGAACTTCTGCACATATTTGGGCGCTTCATCGCCAGCTTCAATCTCAGTGATCAGGTTCACATAGTCTTGGAAGAAATAGTTCAGATAATCGGTATAATAGCCCTGCGTCTCGTAAAGGGCTGACAGTCTGTTGAGCGTTTCAAGCGGCATCATCGCGGCAATGCTTTGCGACAGCTGTGCTGATCGCCATGCAGCATCGCTTGTGGCGCCGCCCTCGATTTGCAGAAATGGTCCGACTTTTTGGATATCTAAGTCGCCGGTCTCCAACGCTTCGCCCAGACCTGTCATGTAAGCTTCATGCTCCGCAATAGCGTTCACCAACGACTCTCGGTTTTGCTGCACTTCGGCGCGGATGCGATCCAAATGGGTGGCTGCACGGTCTGCGAGTTCAACATCATTGCGCCAACCCTCAAGCCACAATGCCAGCAAAACCGCAAATACGATCGCCGCAACTTCAAATCCAATACTGCGCCAATCCAGGTCTTTTTTTTCGGACATACCATCCCCCAATCGTTCCCAATCTATCGACTTGGGAAATTAGGGACACAATGTCAATCCGGCTTCTTGATACTGGCAAGAGCCGCGAGCGCTTTTTCGCGTGCGATTTTGCGGTTGACTATGGGCTTTGGGTACGTGCTGCCGAGCTTCACACCAGCCATTTGCAACTCGCCGACCGGGGCTTCAAACGGCTTGTGGATATAGTTGTTTGGCATGTCTGCCAGCTCAGGCACATACCGGCGCACATAGTCGCCTTTTGGGTCAAATTTCTCGCCCTGTGTGATGGGATTGAAAATCCTGAAATAGGGCGCAGCGTCCGCGCCGCACCCTGCCACCCACTGCCAGCTGGCAATATTATTGCCAAAGTCCGCATCTACCAGCGTATCCCAAAACCAGGTCTCGCCTTCCCGCCAATGCCAAAGCAAGTCTTTCACCAGGAAAGATGCCACGATCATGCGGACACGGTTGTGCATCCAACCGGTTTGCCAAAGCTGGCGCATTCCGGCATCGACAATCGGGAAACCTGTCAGTCCCTTTTGCCAGGCGGTGAGGAAATCGCCCTCACCTTCAATCCACGGGAAGTCCCTGAACTGTTGCCGCATGGGTTCAGATTGCATATGCGGCTGATTAAACAGCAGGTGCGAGGAAAACTCCCGCCAACCCAGTTCACGAAGGAAATGCGCGGCGCCTTTTGTGATGCTTTCGTTTGCGTTCATTTGCAGTTTTGTATGCCACCAAATGGTGCGCGGACCGATCTCCCCAAATGCGAGATAAGGCGAAAGAGCAGACGTGGCATCGATAGCGGGAAAATCCCGCGCCGCTTTATAGTCCAGCACGGGGCCATCCAGAAACGAGCGCAAGCGATCAAGTGCCGCAGCCTCACCCGGCACCCAAGCCTCGGCGATGGGTTCAGCCCAATAAGCAGGCTGGGGCTCAAGCCCAAGACTTTCAACACCATCGTTTGCCGGCCAGTCTTTAGGTGCCAAAAGTTTCGTTGGTGTGGGCTGTGGGGCCACGGTATCAATAAGGACACTCGCAGCGCGCCAGAAGGGGCTAAACACTGTGTAGGGGTTTCCGGTTTTGGTACGGACCGCTTCGGGCTCAATCAGCAAGTTGCCTGCAAACCGCCGAATGCGGATATCTGTATCTGCATAGATTTCATGCAGCTGTTCTTCGAGGGCCCGCGCTGAAGGAGTGTAACCGCGCATGACGTGCACTGCCCCAGCATCCGTCTCTTCGACCAGTTCCTGCACTGTTTTTGCAGCAACACCTCGCCGGACAACAAGCATGCTTCCCATGGCCTTTAACCGGCTGGAAAGGTTGCTCAAAGATTGCAGAAGCCACCATTTGCTGGCCGCACCCAGTGGTCGCACTTTTGGTGATTGTTCATCAAAGATAAACACCGGAATAACCGGTGCACCGCTAGATACCGCTTCAGAAAGTGCGGCGTTGTCAGCAAGCCGAAGCGCATTCGACAGCAGAACAATGATAGGTTTAGACATGTTCAGATCCTGCAAAGTGACCTGATGTTTACGCTACAGCTCCAAAATCCGATCAATGTCTTTGGGCAGCTTTTTCTCTTTTTCAAACATCGAAATAGCGATGAACAAAATCATGGAGGTGAGCATTGCGATGAATCCCCCAGACATGGCGTAAGGAATTTGAATTTGCCAAATCTGTATCGCGAAATTGATCAGCAGACTGATCGAGATTGCCGCCACGGCCGCGCGGGCACTGGCTTGTTTCCAATTGAGCCCGATAAGCACAACCGGCACCAGCGCCGCAGCAAAAGTGCCCCACCCGAAAGCACCAAGGATGGCAATTAGCTGGCCACTGGAAAGCGCTATTGCTGCCGCGACCAGCGAAAGAATAATCGTCGCCGTGCGCGCCCAAAAGAGCTCATTGTCCAGGGACCGACCTCGTAATGCTTTTGGAATATCGTGAATAATCGCTGCGGCCCCGATGTTCAGAAAACCATCAGCTGTCGACATAATAGCTGCAAACAGACCAGCGAACACGACACCCGCCAGAATTGGGTGTGCGTAAGTGGATAAGAAAGCAGGGGCCGCTTCGTCAGCACCCGCAAGCGGCGCCGCAACATCACCCAGCACAAGAGCCCGCATGATGATGCCCACAGACACCCACAGCATGGCAGCGATCACATACCCAAACACGGTCATTGGCAGTATGGCTTTGTTGTCTGAAAGATTGCGGTTCATCATCATTTTGGTCGCCACATGCGGCTGCCCGGCAAGGCCGAGACCAAAAAGGAAATACCAGGAAAGCGCCGCCATGGGCCCAAGGGTACCAAAAGGCATGATGTCTTCGCCGTCGTTCGCGAGCAATATGTTGGTGGCTTCCGCAAAACCACCATCAAATACGCTGGCGGCTGTGATCACCACCAACGCACCAGCAATGATCATCACAATACCTTGCACCAGGTCAGTGTATACAGACGCAACGATGCCGCCCGTGACACAGTAGAAAATCAAAACGGCAGATGAGATAACGATGCTTGAAAGCAAACTTATATCGGCGAACATTTCTGTGCCTGCGAGGATGGACTGCAGCACCACACCCATCGCCAGGATTTGTGTCGCCAGATACCCCAGCACGCCCAGCAGGATGGTCCCTGCGGTCAACAGGCGCGCAGCTTCACTTCCGTACCGCGCAAACACAATGTCTGGCAGAGACATTGCGTTGCGCACTTCAGCTATCATGCGAATGCGTTTGGCGATCAAGAAATAACCGGTGGCAAAACCAAGGGCCGAGCATACCGCCATCCAGATCGAGCTCAACCCGGTGGCGTAAACCAGGCCCGGACCGCCAACAAAACCAAAGCCCGACAGTGTGCTTGAAAACACAGCGAGACTAACAACCCAAGGGCCGAGCCCACGACCAGCGACAAAAAAATCGCCAGCGGATTTTGTGCGTCGCATGGCCCACAGGCCCACCCAGATGCAAAGACCCATGTAAGCGGCGACAAACAGGAGGATGATGGGCTGACGATACTCTTCCATCAGGCGTTCTCCTCGGTTTTCATTTCACGAACAAGCGCTTCGAATGCGGCCTCATCGTCCGGGTGCAGGAAATAGCGCCGGAATGCGAAAACATAGAAGAGGTCGAAGGCTACAAAACTGCCCCAAATGCCCCAAAACATCCAATTGGTTGGTGCCGGGAAACCAAAAACAACCGTCGTTTCACCAGTTGTAAGGTAGCTTTGATACCCCCCCCAAAGCATTGCCCAAACGAAAAGCGCAAACAGCAGGCCTACTGCGAAAACGACCTTAAGCAACGTGTCGCGCCGCTGTGCGGGCACCCCCATGTACAGAAGCGAGCCTGCGAGAAGAATCACCAAAATCTGGAAATAGTAGGGAGCATCGCCAATGGCGCTAAGTTTGTCGGTTCCACTGCCACCGAGCGATAGACCAGCGACTTCCGGGTGCGGTATTCCTGTAGCTGCGTTGGGAACTTCACTGGTCCAAACAAAAACTGTGATGCCCGCGATTGCAAGCAACAGAACAAAAACAACATGGATGATTTTCAAAACCGGCCTCCCCACCAGATGGCGCGAGCCTAACGGCACCCGGCAGATGGGGTCAACCCATTTTCAACATTCGTTGAAATTATTACTGTTTGATTGCCATCGCGTTAGCTTTGGTCTTGTCCAAATCGATTTCACCTTCAGCATTTCGAGGTGTTATCCAAGAGCCGCCAACAGTCGGAACATTGGCGAGGGAGAGATAGTCGCGCGCTGTTTCAGTGGTAATACCGCCGGTGGGACAAAATTGAATGTCCGGAAGCACTGCACCAGCAGCTTTGAGAAACCCAGGGCCGCCAGACACTGAGGCAGGAAAGAACTTCAGGGCTTCAAACCCCATGTCCCGCGCGGCCATGGCTTCAGAGATGGTTGATACCCCGGGCAAAAAAGCCCATCCCATTGCACGAACTGCCGTGCCCAGTTCCTTGGTGAGGCCAGGGCTTACACCAAAAGCGGCGCCAGCATTGCGCGCAGACTTCGCAAGGTCAGGTGACAGAATGGTTCCTGCACCGACAATAGCGTCGGACGGTAGCGCTGCCTTGACCTGCTTGATGGCGTCCAGGGCTGTTTCGTGGCGCAATGTGATTTCAAATACTCTCACACCGCAGTCAAACAGCAGGCTTGAGACCTCGACCGCTTCATTGACGCTTTTGAACGCGAGCACCGGCATCACCGGCGACGCCCCGAGAACTTCATTCACATGGGTCATTAAACGCCTCCTCTGAACACCGAGCCACCAAGGTCAGCAGTTGAAACGGTACCGCGCATGACCTCAAACAAATCACGGCCATATGTCGGAATATAATTCGGACCAGATGAAGCTTCGCGGGAAGCCAGTTCCTCTGGGTCAACCATGAGCTCGAGCTTGCCGCCCTTTGGATCAACTCGGATCATGTCACCGTCCTGGACTTTGGCAATCAGGCCCCCCATGGCCGCTTCCGGCGAAACGTGAATGGCCGATGGCACTTTGCCGGATGCTCCAGACATGCGGCCATCCGTTACCATTGCAACTTTAAAGCCTTTGTCCTGTAGCACACCCAGACTTGGTGTCAGTTTATGCAGCTCCGGCATGCCGTTCGCTTTTGGCCCCTGATAACGAATAACAGCGACAAAATCGCGTTCCAGTTTGCCTTCCTTGTAGGCAGCCAGCATGTCGTCCTGATCTTCAAATACAAGCGCCGGTGCTTCGACAAATTGGTGTTCTGGTTTTACGGCTGATGTTTTCATCACGGCCTGACCAAGCGGCCCTTCCATCAGTGCCAAACCGCCAGTTGGCTGGAACGGGTCTTTAGCCCCTCGTACAATCATATTGTCGATTGGCTCGTCGGCAGTGTCTTCCCAAACAACGTCGTCGCCTTTGAGAGTTGGCATTTGTCCAAATGGTGCAAGACCTTTACCCAGAATGGTTTCTATGTCGCCGTGCAACAGGCCGGCGCCCAAAAGCTCTTTGATAACGAAAGGCGTGCCGCCCGCGGCATGAAAAGCATTCACATCTGCCAGGCCATTTGGGTACACCCGCGCCAAAAGCGGGATAATCTCGGACAGATCAGCGAAGTCTTGCCAACTCAGCTGGATGCCAGCGCGCTCTGCAATCGCGATAATATGGAGGGTGTGGTTGGTTGAACCGCCGGTTGCTAACAGGCCAATCACACCATTCAGGATAGATTCTGCTGTCACCATGTCGGCGAGGCCAATAGGGTTGTTTGGGTTCGCGAGCCCCACCATGGTTTTGGCCGACGCCTTATCAAGGGCGGCTCTAAGTGGTGTTCCCGGGTTCACGAAGCTGCTGCCCGGCAACTGCAGCCCCATCATTTCAAGCATCATCTGGTTGGAGTTCGCTGTCCCATAAAAGGTACAAGTGCCTGGGCTGTGGTAGGCGCGAGATTCGCTCTGCAGCAGTTCGGCCCGACCCACTTCGCCCGTGACATACTTCTGACGCACCTTCACTTTTTCCGAATTGGAAATGCCTGTGGGCATGGGGCCAGCTGGTACAAAAACAAATGGCATATGGCCAAACGAGAGTGCTCCCATCAAAAGTCCCGGAACAATCTTGTCACAAATGCCAAACAACATGCCGCCGTCAAAGACATTATGGGTCATGGCGACAGCCGTAGACATGGCAATTACATCGCGGCTGAACAAGGATAGCTCCATGCCGCTTTGACCTTGAGTCACGCCGTCACACATGGCGGGTGTACCACCTGCCATCTGCGATACGGCACCTGCTTCAACAATGTAACCTTTCATTTCATCGAGCTTTGCGTGATACGGCTGATGTGCTGACAGCATATCATTGTAGGCGCTCACAATGCCGATATTCGCCATGCCATTTTCTTCAGCAAGTTTGGCTTTTTCTGCTTCAGAGCAGGCAGCGATGGCATGGGCAATGTTGCCGCACGACAAGCGCGGCCTTGGCCGGCCATCTGCACGCATGGCATCTGTGCGCTCTTCATACGCTTTGCGACTATCCGCAGAACGTGCTTTCACCCGCTCGGTGATTTCCATCAATCTTGTGTCGGTCATGTTGTTTTCCTTGAGGCCCTTTGGGGTTATGGAGCCCAGTAGATTTCAAACGGTTTCATTGCGTACACTCTCGCAATAGGCAAAGACCCATCACCCGAAAGTGCAGCCTCTAAGGTTTGCTTTTTTTCGTCACCGGTAATCATCAAAACGACTTGAGCCGCTTCTTGAATCGCCTTTGCCGAAAGGCTCATTCGCTCAACCTCCTCACCGGTGACAGCGCTCTGAATAGCGGTGAGGGCAACGCAAGTCGTTGCACTTTCGGCAAAAGCCACTTCAATGCCCTCGGCGCCGGGAAACAAAGATGCCGTATGACCATCTGGCCCCAGGCCAAGCAGCAAACTGTCAAACGGCAGCGAGAGGGCGTCAAAGCGTTTATTTACCTCCATCACACCGCGGGCCGGCGTCGCATGATCTGACTTCATGCCAACAAGGCACCCCGAAGCCGCCCTGCCCTGCATCAAATTCTCTGCAACGAAGGCCTCATTGGACCTTGGATGATCATAGTCAACCCAGCGTTCATCAACGAGGGCTACATCAACATGCCGCCAGTCAAGCGGTGCGTTTTGCATAGCCTGGAAAAGCGGCTTTGGTGTGGAGCCACCAGACACAGCCCAGGACGCTTGCCCGCGCGCCTCAATCGCAGCCTGCAGCTGTGACTCAATGGCAACCTTCAGCGCAATCACCATATCATCACGGCTTTCAAAAACATGCCAATTAGCCATTGTTCAGTCGTCCGCTGGTTTCATGGAACCACTGACGGCCATCACGGACCATAAGGTCATGCACTTCATATGGACCCCAGGTGCCAGACTGATATCTCTTGAGTGGCGTGCCGCTTTGCTGCCAGTGCTCGATGATGTTATCGACCCAGCGCCATGCATGCTCCACTTCGTCTCTGTGAACAAACAGGCGCTGGTCGCCACGTGCCGCGTCCAAAATCAGGCGCAAATATGGACCAAGCCTGCCGCTCTCGCCGACAACATCCAGATTCATTTCCACTTCTTTGAGCGCCTCTGTTGCAGAGCCATGGTTCTTGACCATCATGCGCAGTGCCAAATGGTCCTCTGGCTGCAATCGGATGATAAATCGGTTTGGGTTGATGTGCTTGCCCCAGCCCGCATGCGGAGAATGCGGGATTGGTTTGAACTGAATAACAATTTCAGCAAACCGGTCAGGCAGACGTTTCCCCGTGCGCAGATAAAACGGCACATTGGCCCATCGCCAGTTTTCGATAAAAGTCTTGATGGCAACGAAGGTTTCTGTCTCGCTGTCGCCTTCAAGCTCCAGGTCTTCCTCGTAGGAACCCACTGCCTCACCGGCCATGGCGCCTGCTTCATATTGAGCACGCACCACATTTTGATCAATTTCAGCACCAGTAAAATTCTTCAGGGATTTAAGAACCTTCAGTTTTTCTTCGCGGATACTGTCCCCATCCAGGCGCGCTGGCGGCTCCATGGCAACCAGACAAAGTAACTGCAAAAGGTGGTTCTGCACCATGTCCCGCATGGCACCGGTGCCTTCATAGAACGCGCCGCGGCCTTCCACACCAAGGTCTTCCGCAATGGTAATCTGGATATGGTCAATGGTGCGGGCACTCCAAAGTTCTTCAAACATGATATTTGAGAATCGAAGCGCCAGCAGGTTTTGCACGGCCTCCTTGCCTAAATAATGGTCAATGCGGAAAGTCTGTTTTTCCTCAAAACAACTGCCAACATCTGCATTGATGGCCTGCGCAGATTCAAGGTCATGCCCCAGTGGCTTTTCAAGAACCACACGCGCGTTATCGCCATTCAGGCCATAGTCGCTTAAAAGCTGGCAGGTGCGCGTAAACACGGCCGGTGGTACAGCTAGGAAATGTACAAGAGGTCGATCGCTGGTGGATTTCAGTTTTTGAGATAAGTCTGCCCAATCGTCACCACCTTCGGTGAGGCCAAGCGCCACAATGTCGACCATCTTGGTAAACTGTTTAAGGCTTTCAGCCTCAACGCCGCAGGCGGGAACGTTCTTGCCAAAAACATCCGTAAGCCATTCTTCAACGGTCGTTTTGACGCCAGAGCGAGACGTCAGAATGATGCGCGTGTCAACATGCACGCGCCCAGCAACCAGACCGGCATAAAGGGCTGGCAAAAGCTTGCGGCGCGAGAGGTCTCCCGTTCCACCAAAAATCACAAGATCAAAAGCGTGTTCCATAAATACTTCCTTGCGGGCTTTGGCAATCAGCCAAACGCCCCCACTTTCAGCGCGATCAGTCCACTGAGGGTTAAGACAAGCTCGTAGGCTTTGTCGAGCTGATCAAAAATAGTGCGATGTACTTCGGCATATCCTGCAGTACGAGCGCCCTTATAACTTGCATCTTCGCCGTATTCGCAGCTTCCTTCCTCGCCTTCAGCTTCCGGGAAAATCTCCCGAAGACGTGCAACGGTGTCCGGCACTTCCAGGTGCAAAAGCTCAACCAAAAGCTCCTCAAGCGAGAAATCGAATCGGCTGGAAAAGCGCGGCACCTGCATCGACTTCATAAAAATGAACTGGATCAGGCCAATCCGCATCTCGTGCAAATCCATCAATTCCTGGTCCACGCCTTTGATATCCAGCAATGACGTGTCGCAGTCTTCGGCCAAACAGTCTGTCATCATGCTCGCGTCGCGCCTTAGGCCGCGGATACAAGCGTCAATGCTGTCGCTATCGAAAAGGCCCTCAAGTACGCTTGAAAGCCGCCGCAGGTTGCTGCGATCGCCTTCGGTTACTGCATCATCGCATCTGTCGAGCCAATAGCCCGGCGACAACAGCTTGGCGTACGATTCAATAATACCGACGTCAGAGCGCGCCAACGCATGCATTGCCATGTTAGTTACAATTTTCAGCCGATCAGATTTTGCGTGAACGGCATTAAATTTGTCTGGAGCACGCTCGATGGCGGTCCCAAGTCCCGCGCAACTATTGGCCAAATATCCGAGTTGTTGCAGCACAGCGTTATGAGGGATGGCGCGAATTTGGGAGATACGCTCAAGCCGCTGATGTGTCACACTCCCGCTTTGCCGTTTCATCGACCGAGACCCGGTTGGATACAAAAAGCTCCGACCGATCGAATCGATTAACCGCACGTATCCTGGGTCATCGGTTAAGTGGCCCTGATATTCCACCAGTGTTAGGAAAAAATCGAGTGACCATCCACGCTCTGCATAGAGTGCATCATCGTCCGCGTCATGATGCGCAAAGCGCACTTCAAGAAAATCTGTGAGCGTCGCAAGTGCTGTGTCTTCGCTCAGGAACCACAGAAAACCTTCTGCTCCCTGGAAACTGACTTCGTGCTTCTCGGGTCGCGCTAGTGCGGCCAAAGCCTGACGCACACGTGGAGGCTGGGTATAAACAAAGCGCTCTTTCAAAGTTTCCGGATGGGCGCCGCGACCGATCGACTCCCCGTGAGTATCGAAGAACAGCAACTGGATATCGCCAAGGCCTCGCGCCTTCCAGAGACGGATCAGCCGCAGTTTAAATCGCTCGATTGCCAGCGAGGCAGCTGGCTGGCCGATATAGCGGCCCGAATCTGAAAAACCCAGCTGCAAGCAAAAGCGGCCCTGTTTGCGAATATAGGCCAGGAAATGAGGGTTATCGATAACCTCGGCGATCACACGGTCGCCGCGCTCAAGGCCCACCGCCGTTTCAAAAAGCGGTGAAATTTCAACGTAATCGTCAACGCCGAACAGCTTTGCGTAATATAGCGCGGCGAGCAGAGTGAAAGGTGTGTCCGATTCAGCAACCAGCATGCGAATGCGGGTGGCGGCGTCAAAATGCTTGCGAAACTGTGCCGCCATCATGAAGACACGTTTCGCTGTGGTGCGTTCAGCCGCCAGAATTCCATAGTGAATGGACTGGGGTTTCACGTCTTGAAGTTTTTCAGAAATCGCCGCCAAATAATGCCGCCGCATTGCGCTTTCATCCGGCGCGCGCGTCAGGTTGATCTCGGGGCCCATGGCATTATGAAGCTGGGCGGCGTTCAAACGAAAGTGGATGTGCGAAAGACCCAGACCGACCGAATGCCATTCGGTCGACAGCAGAGCGACTTGCTGCCATTCATTGGCGGGCAAGTCCATTTCCAACAGTGCATCCAGCGCCTCTTTGATTTGGGCTCTGGCGGCTTCCTTAATTTTACGGTTTTCGACAGTCAGGTGGTTGAACTCCGCGATTGAACCACCTTCGTCCTGATAACTGGCTAGTGCTGCCTCCCCGCGCTCAAAACAGTCTGTTAGATCGGCAAAGCCCAAACGTATTTGAGAAACTTTGTCATCAGTCCCAGACGTTGTTAGCTGAAGGGCGTCAACCGCGGCTTGGCATAGCGCAAGCCCTGCCGTTGCAGTTCGGTACCTGAACAGCAAACCAAGTGACCAGTTGATGTCAGTGCGACCATCTAGATCAAATCCCACCCAGCTTGCTATGGTAGTTAGGCGAGGACGCAATTCACGATACTCGTCGGGGTATAATTTTGCTGCCCGCTCGAACACAACCGCATAAAGGGTGCGCAAGCTTCTGCGCATATTGCCAAGCGCAACATTCGCATAATCTAATTCTTCATGCAGTGTGGGGGATCGGTCGGGGTGAAGTCTGCCCAGACGTTTCGCATCAAACGCTTTGCTGGCAGCCTTGTTACCATTCTTCAGGCCATGCATGAAAGCACCCGCACAGTGCCAAGCTTCCTGAGACATTGAGAACGTTGGATGAGCGGTAACTACAAAACCAGCCATTTCGTCCTCAACTAGGCGCTGGAATGTTTCAAAAGGCCAGAGATTGCCATCTCGATCGTGTGCCAGCCGATCAATCACGGCAGCCAGGCGGTCCAAGTTGGATGCCCTGTCCAGCGAACCCCACCGGTGGATCATCCCTTCCAGCTTAGCTTTTAACAGCGGCTTGGCCTTTTGTGAGAGCTTTTGCTCCAAGGAAACAAGCTCACTCTCTTCATGCAGCAAAGCTGTTGCTATCTCATAAGCGGTCGAGAGGTGCTTCCGCCGCATTTCACCGCTAATGTTCGGTTGTTGAACCATCTACTCTGACTTTCGTTCGCCTTTATTGTTATCCTGATTAAGCGCCAGTTGAACCACGCAGCACAAGCTCATAGGGCAACACCATCGACTGCTCGCCTGACTTGGTTTTTTCGTTGCTGTCACCACTTGGCGGACCTTCAAACAAACCCATCAAATATTCTGTTGCCTGTTGGCCGATTTGAATGATGGGTTGCTTCACGGTCGACAAGCCAGGCCAAAAGTGTTGAGCGAGCGGCGTATCATCAAAGCCCGCCACAGCAAGATCCTTCGGCACGTTGAGACCCGAACGATACGCAACATTTATGACGCCCGCCGCCATATCATCATTGCTCGCAAAAATCGCGGTTGGACGATTAGGTCCCTTTAGCATCTGTTCTGCTGCGGCAACGCCAGAGTCGAAATCAAACTCACCTACCTTCACCCAGTCTGAGTTGACCGGCAGCCCAGCTGAATTCATTGCCATCTCAAACCCTCGAAAACGCAGATCACTACAAGCATGATCAGCAGGGCCCTTGATGAAGCCTATGTCTTGGTAGCCCGCATCAATTAGATGCTGCGCCATTGACCGCGCAGCATCAACTTCATCAATAAGAACGGACGGTCCCAGTCCAGTGCCGGTGGACGATACCGAAATGAAAGTGACATTTGCATCTATCAAGCGGTCGACGAGGCTTTGGTCGTCGGACAGCGGCGGTGTGAGTATGATACCGTCAGGTTGCGTGGAAACGACCCATTCCATCAAATCGGCGGTTCGGTCTTCTGCCCGAGACGCCGGACATAGTGCGAGCCCATAGTGCCGCTCTCGGCAGGCCCTCAAAATGCCGCGCTGCAAATCTACCAGGAAGCTGTCGCTGGCGTTATCGTACATCATGCCGATCAAAAAAGACCTTCCGCCCGCTAATCCTCTGGCTGCCAAACTGGGTTTATAATTTAGCTGTTGGATTGCCTGTAAGACCAAGTCTCTGGTTTTTTCCCGCACGTTTGGCTCACGGTTAACAACCCTGGAAACTGTTTTAATGGACACTCCTGCCATTTTCGCCACGTCATTTATGGTAGCTGCAGTTGCCACACTCTCTCTCCTGCTGTTGGGCTATTCACCCGTTACCTTAGCAGTGTTTGCCTCGTTCTGGCACTGGTTCAAAACCACTGTTTAGTAGGCGATTTTGTCCTAAATAATGAAGGCTGGATACTATATGGTAGTTGACAGCGCTGTCAACGAAGGTTATCGATCAAAGTCAAGAATGCGAATACCGTTCGACGGTGAGAGAGCACCCTTGGGGGTTGACCGGGCAGGGACTTGAGCACAGCTAGAAAACATATATTGGTTGCTGACATAGGCGGCACTAACGCCAGATTTGCGATTGCGGATTTCTCGTCTGTCGGACTAGACGGCGTACCGGACATCAGTGGTTTTCAGACCTATCCTTGCGCCGATTTTCAAAACCCGGTCGAATTGATCGGTCGCTATATCACTGACCATGAAGTGTCCGGCCTTGATGCAGCCTGTTTTGCTGTTGCTGGACCAGTCTCTAAAGGCGAAGCCACGCTAACCAACCTGGGATGGACAATAGAAGGCGCCGAAATTGAGGAGCGCCTTGGCCTGCCAAAAGCAGTGATTGCCAATGATTTTCAAGCACTCGCCCGTTCGGTCACGGCACTGGATCAGGACAAGCTCCTGAAACTGCATGAAACCAATTCCAGTCTGCATGATGGTCCGATTAGCGTTATGGGGCCAGGAACCGGCTTTGGACTGGCTCTCGTACTGATTGGGCGGACGACTGTCACCGTAGCACCCACCGAGGGTGGCCATGCGAGCTTTGTACCGCACGGCGACACGGAAACATCAGTGTTCCAGGAAGTTCACAAAAGTATGGGCCGCGTAACGGTTGAAACCTTCATGTCCGGCATTGGTATTTTGCGAATTTATCGAGCCGTGTGCAGCCTGCGCGGCGTACAGCCTCGAAACTATGAACCCAGTACAATCAGCCAGCAAGCCCTCGAAAACGCTGACGACGCGTGCGTGGAAACTCTAAAAGTTTTCTGCAGCATGCTGGGTGGTGTCGCCGCAGACATCGCGCTTACTCAAGGTGCTGTTGGCGGGGTATATCTGGGGGGTGGCATTCTGCCCAAAATTGGTGATTTTCTCGCCCGGAGTGATTTTGTCGAACGCTTCATGGACAAGCCTCCGATGAACGACTACATCGCCAAAATTCCAGTAAGCCTCATCACCGATCCAAAAGCTGCTCTTATCGGTGCGAGCCTGTTGGCAATCGATGGCTGAATCGATTTTCAGCTGACCAGTTCTGGCTGGGCCAGAAGGGCAGCAAGGCGTTGATGATCAAGTTCATCTGCTGTTTTAACCGCCGTACGGTAGGGTTCGTCAGCGGTTTCGACATCAGAATGCTTGATAGTTACGCGTCGCTTGGTTCCATGCACGCGCCAGCTTTCTTCTGTTTTGAACAGATACATCATTTCGCCAACCGCCGTGAACACATAGTAAGGCGCCTGCGACGTCAGCGGCAGGTTGCGTGAATATCTCGGGAAGTAAAAGTTCAGACCCTCTTGATCAGCGGGACCGCGCAGTCCGCCAATGATGCAATCTGTGAAAGTTGTGTCAGTTACGGACGAACCGAGCAGATCCGAACATGTAAGGTTACAGGAAATAAATTCACTGCCATCAATGTCGCATGCTCGAAAAATCGCGCCAGAAAAGTCGCATTTAAAGAAAATGGCACTTGAGACCATCAGCAAATGAAAATGGGCTTCGCTGAAGTCACAGTTTACGAAGATTGTATCAGACCAATTCAGAACACTTCGGATCTTGAGTGCACTGATATTTTCTTGAGCAAACTGCTCTCCCATAACCAACTTGTGGGAAGGAAACATGTTGGTCAGTGTTTTCAAATCCATTGGGCAACCCCATCGTGCATACACGTAATACTAGAATCGGATAAAATCCGCTCGACCCATAAAATACATAGCAGCGATTTGTATTCGGTAAATGTTTGATTCAAATTTTAACTAAATTTGATGAGGATTATTTAATCAGCAATTGCAATTCAAGATTCGACAAAAAAAGAGGCCACCGCCAAATGGTCGGCGATGGCACCTAATCGTTCAATCGCTTACTAATTCAGTTAGCGGGTGATGGTATCACCTGCAAGACCAGCCAGTTCCGCTGGCGTAAGTCCAAGTGCTTCAACGACTTCATTGAAAAAGTCCACCTCAAACGGACTGACTTTTCCATCGACTTTAATGAGCTTTCCAAGGGAGCTAACTACAAGCTGACGATCTTCCACATCGATCCGTCCGGCTACTTTTTGCAGATAACGCTTGAGGCTGGCCTCTTTGAAAAGATCAGAAATTGCGGCAATCCGGATGTCCTGCGGGCTGACTTCTGAGCCCGTAGCCTCTTTGATAATGGCTTGAACGCTCGCCACCTCTACCGAGTCGATATTGCAATCAGCGCTGGTTGCGCGTGCCAACGTCATCAGCAAGACCTCTTCAACCAGCTCTTTTTTCTCTTCAGCAGACAACTCTTTGTCGGCCAAGTTGAACATTTCCATGATTCGACTGAGATTAGAGATGCTCATTACTTTATCCTTCCCCTAATGGATAGTAGCCACCCTGCAGGCGGCTGGTCTGAACAACCATGCGTCAGACACCCTAGAATCTTGTTATGCTGGCGACCCGCCAACTTTCATTCACCAAATACCAGCCCAAAACGGCCCCCGGGTCAAGCCGAAGTCTGGCCTAATTCAATAATATTCTCAATTCGACCGGTTTGGATAAGCAATAGCCACCATCAGGAGAGCATTCCTTCAGTCATATCCCATAGTTTTGCTGCGCTTTCGTCGTTCACAGCCCACGGTGCAACATGAACGAATCTGGGCGATTCTTCGGTTTGCAGGTCCGCAACATCACAATCTTCGCAGTAAACACCACCATGTCCCTCCAGCAAACTAGAGGTTGCGCACCAAATGCTTGTGGCAGCACCACCAGCTGGCGTTTTGAATATTTTTGCCGCTTGTTCTGTCAGCTTGCCATTCTCATCGGTCCAGCCAAATGCCATCATTTCTTCATTCGGCAAGTGGCGCTGCAATGGGGTCATAATACCGCCAGGGTGCACGGATGTAGCGAGCAAACCTTCCCCCGCATACCTCTGGTGAAGGCCGAGCGCAAACAAAGCGTTAGCAGTTTTAGCTTGACCGTACGCCGTCCATTTTTCGTAAGTTCCGTTTTCGAAATGAACGTCATCCCATAGTATATCGCTACGCTTGTGAGCTGCAGAAGACAAACTCACCACACGCGGTGCTGCTGATTTCAACAGTGCAGGCAGCAGTGCTTTTGTCATGGCAAAATGACCTAAATGGTTGGTCGCAAACTGAAGCTCCCAGCCCGGCCCGACCCGTGTTTCCGGGCAGGCCATGATGCCAGCGTTATTGATCAGGATATCGAGCGGCTGGCCATCCTCAACGAAGTCGGCCCCAAAAGCCGTTGCACTGGCAACATCAGACAGGTCAAGCTTGGCAACCCGTGCCTGACTGCCGAATTCGGCCACGGCTTCTGCGGCCACATCCGGGCGGCGCGCAGGTACGGTAACATGGGCTCCAGCTCGCACCAGCGCCCGAACAGTTTCCAGGCCAAGGCCAGAATAGCCGCCCGTTACCACAGCGCGTTTTCCATTCAAATCAATGCCGTCAACCACCTCCAGGGCAGTTGATCCGTGCCCAAACGGCGAGCCAAGCTTTTTTTGATCTTCTGCAGCCATTTTAATCTCCCTCGGAATTTAAGGGTAAGCCCGCAGCATATTTTTTCAATAAATTGCCGGTCAACCAGTGGCAAAACCTTGTTTTGCATGCCCTCTACCGCCATGTAAAAAAGCTGACATGACCAGTTAACGGGGAGACTGAGAGTTATGAACCGCCGCCGCTTGCCAGATATATTTGAAGATGTTCGCCAAAAACTCCTGGGAGGAGAAAGCACTGCCACCTGGAGCGAAAACGCAACATCAGCCTATTCCGCGACAGTGGAAGGGCTGAAAGAATTCAGCGGTGACACACTGAGCAAAACCGCAGCACGGTTTAACGAAGCCCTGCCCTATATCGAGCGCGCTGGCTATGTCGTTACTGAAATTGAGGTTGGTTTGGGTCTATCGCCGAAGGTGGTTCCGCATCTACGCCTTCACGAGCAAATCAGCGAAGAAGAAAAAGCGGCATTGCTGGAGGAAACCCAAGATAAAAAGCTCGTAAACACCATATTGGGGTCGCTGTTTCGTGCCAGCGCAGCCCGAAGCAAACTAAATTTCAACAAATTCCACTTCAGCGATATCGAACTTGAACTGAGTATTCTCCCAACAGTTGTTCTCAAGTTTAAGCCCAATAACGGAGAGCCTATGCCTGAATTGGAAGGCCCGGCGGAAACTTAGTTTCCAGCCAAGTCTTCAACAGCTTTTTTATGAGCGTGTGCTTCATGCACATAGTGCTGGGCCCCCATCAGCATCATTCGGTCTTCACCATCCTTCAGGTCGCGGAATTTTTTGGCGGGCAGCCCGGCCCACATCTCACCGGAAGGCAGCCGCTTGCCGGCACCCAGGAAGGCGCCAGCCGCGAGAAAACCAGAAGACTCAACAACAGCGCCATCAAGCACTGTTGCACACATTCCAATGAAACCCCGGTCCTCAATGGTACATCCGTGCAGCATGCATTTATGGCCAATCAGGGCATCCTCGCCAATCAGGCAAGGCGTACCACCAACATCCGGAACATCGACGTGAATGATGGTACCGTCCTGGATGTTGCTGCGGGCGCCGACAACAATTTTGTTACAGTCAGCGCGAAGGACCGATCCGTACCAAATGCTGGCATCTTCCCCAATTTCCACATCACCGATGATCACGGCACCAGGTGCAATGAATGCGCTTTCATGAATGACAGGGGTTTTGCCGCCGAACGGCAGGATAAGCGGTTCCATACAGTGAGCCTCTGATCTGAATTGATGTTCCACACTATATGGGCCGGGAAGGGTGCCTGGGCAAGCAAGCCCAGGAGAAGGTTCTTATTCCGCTGGTTTCAGAGGAGTGGGCTTGGTCTCTACTGTGCCCGTAGCAGCGCCGACCAAAGGCCAAAGCATCAACTGCGTGCCGGATACCTCGTTGATATTCTCCACACCATACTCCGGTGGATAGCGCCGCGTGATTTTCGCAGTGCCGAAAATCACGTCCCACAGGAAAAAGAAATTGCCGAAGTTGCCTTTATAGTTGGTTACACCGTCTGATTTGTGGCGGCCGTGATGCGCAGAATGTGTGGCTGGCGTCGAAATAGTGCGCTCAATTACCCACATCAAAGGCGATAACCATTTGATTTTGTAAAACGGCTCATCCCAATGCACGCTTGAGTGCGCACCAATAATCACAATGCTTTTGCCAACCGCATAGAAGGCATACACCTCACCGCCACCCAAATAGACGAGCAGACCCGTAATCCAGAGGCTGGGCATTGGTAGGTAATAGAACAGACCGTTGCGATAGGTGATGCGGACATTCAGATAGTCCGCGTCATGATGCACGCGGTGCAGGTTGTAAAGCATCGGGAAAGAGTGGCTGGCCCGGTGCCACCAATATTGCATCATATCATCGCCGACCATGAACAACAGCCAGAAAGCCCAGAACGGCAGCCCTGCCAGAGCGTCTGCTTGCGCCGGGAACAAGTAGGCCGCCAAACTGGCACCCGCTAAAATCACGAGCGGCACACTGATAAAAAACACATTTACGGTCGAGAAAAGCTCGATAAAAACATCGCGTGTTTTGGTATTTTCCTTTTCAAGGAAACGCCCTGCCAAAATCTCCAGCAAAACTACAATCAACCAAGCAATGAATATGATCGCTGCACTTTCCATCGTCTCTCTCCCATTTCTTTGGACAGAATACGCTGGCCCAGAGATAGAAAAAAGTGATATATACTTATTGAAATATAACTAGTGGTGATATTTTGTTGGACATCAGGCATTTGCGCCATCTGGTGGCGGTTGCAGAAGAAGGCACGCTGCAAAAAGCATCGGAGCGCTTGTTTATCACTCAGCCGGCGCTTACCAAGAGCCTGCATGCGCTTGAAGACCATTTGGCGGCGGAACTGTTCACCCGGTCCGGTCGCCGCCTGCAACTGACCGAACTTGGCCATCAACTGGTTGATCATGGCCGCGAAATCCTGCGGTCGGTTACTGATACAGAAAAAATGGTGGCTAATTGGGGCGCAGGCACCTCAGGCCAGATCACGGTCGGGCTTGGACCCGCCTACACGGTTTTGCTCTCGGAACATTTGATCCAGACAGTGGTGCAAGACTTCGAATCCGTCCAGCTTCGGCTTGAAACTGGCGATACCGAAAGCCTCGTATCCCGCCTTTTGGATGACACGATTGACCTCGCGGTCTGTGACTTGGCTGTACCACCAACGGGTAGCGCGCTTCATGTTGTTGACTTACCAGCGCAACCCATTGTCGCGCTTGTGCGGGCTGATCATCCTCTGACAAAAGCTGAAGCACCCTCACTAATGGACCTGGATGGCTTCCCGGTGGGTCACAGCCCTGCACCGGCACAGTTTGCCTCAATCGGCACCGGGCTGGCGGCCCTAACCCGTGGGGCCAGCCTGTGCCTAAGCGAGCATTATGATGCCCTCGTTGGCACCTCGCGTACATCTGACCTAGTGACCTTGTTGCCGCTCAATCTTGCACAAACCTACCTGCAAGAGCCCGGCCTCACGATAGTTGAACTGTCTGGCATCCCTCAGGCGTCCATGCCAAAAATCCTGTACCGCGCGGGTGCACAAAAATTCTCTGCGCTTGGCTACCGACTGATTGAGCACATCAGCACAAAGTTTGCACAGGTTCCCTAAAAAGCGGTTTCAAGCCTGGCATCTGGCTTTCTCAGCCTCGAGCTGGGTTCTTGTATCAACGATACTGTGCATAAGCTGCTCGAAAAGTTTGTTGGGACCGGCTTGCTCATTACCGGCCGAACTTTCTATTTTTTCAGGCACGCTTTTGATCTGAATTTGCAAGGTTTCTAATGTTGTTTCTAGCTCCGCAATCCGCCTACTGCATGGCTTCGAGGTGGATACGGAAACAGTTTGCGTATTGTTACCTCCCGCAAACACAGACCTTGCTTCTTTGTGTGTCGGTGCTGCCACTTCATACACCTTCAAGCCCGCGAGCACAGCCAAAGACGCCGCGATCACGCCCAAACAGATTTTACTGAAAGTATCCTGCACAGCTCATCCCCAATTTTTCGGTCCATATGTGAACCAAAGCCTAGTCAATGCATGTTCGTATGCAAGGCACAATAAGGTAATTATGCGTGAATTCACAAAAAGCTGCATTTATGTCTGGCAATTTTATGCGCAATGCCCACTTGGAGGTAACAACCCATAAAACAGCGAGGAAATGATGGGATCATCAGCTAAATTCTGGGACAAAATCGCCCAGAAATATGCTGCTCAGCCAATTAAGGATGAGCAGGCATACGCCAAAAAACTGGAAATCACCCAGGGCTATTTCTCACCAGATATGAGCATTTTGGAAATCGGATGTGGCACCGGTTCAACGGCCATCAAGCATGCACCGCATGTCAGTCAAATTAGGGCCGTTGATGTTTCGCCCAAAATGCTTGAAGTCGCACACGACCGCGCGGCAGAAGCCGGTGTCAGCAATGTGACGTTTGAATGTAGTACCGTCGAAGATATGGACCTCAAACCGGAAAGCTATGATATGGCGCTCGCGCTCTCGATCCTGCATTTGCTTGAGGACCGGCAAACTGCAATACAGCGTATTTTTGCGGCTCTCAAACCGGGCGGGCGGTTTGTCACCTCAACCGTGTGCGTCAAAGATGGTTTTGGTTTGCTGGGTATGCTGATCCCGGTGATGCAATTTATTGGCATGGCCCCTTTTGTTGCCAAATTTACCGCCACTGAACTGGAAGCCGACTTTATAAAAGCGGGCTTTGAGGTGGAGATGAACACCAAACCGGGCCACAAAGGCGTCGCCTTTATGGTGCTAAAGAAACCGCAATAGACAGTAAAATGGTGCCCCCGGTCGGAATCGAACCGACACTCCCGAAAGGGAACGGGATTTTGAATCCCGCGCGTCTACCAGTTCCGCCACAGGGGCCTGTGAGGAATGCTTGCAAAAGCGAAGCGCATCATACTCAGCCAAGTGCCGCCGTCAAGCACGCATTCTCAACAGATATGCGTGCTGGCATTAGGTAAGGCGGCCCCCGCCTAAAAACTGATCCAAAACTTCTCAGGAATATTGCGGATGCGCTCGCTAAGATCCGGGTTTTCAAGTGAAAACACCAGCGGCCTGTGATGGCGCAGCTCCCCTAGGCCCTGCAGAATGCTGGGGTGACTGTTGAAATAAGTTTCAAAAGCACCGCTTTCATAGGCGGCCAACAAACCTTCCTCGATGATGCGAGCGCGGCTTTCATCATCGGGGCCGGTGTAAAAAAAGCTGTCGAACCGATAACTCAACATGACAGAGGGTTCGATCACGAGGGGGTTCGTCACGCCGCCCTCAGCATTGCCGCCTGCCAAGTTCCTCAACTCCTGTGAGACCTCTTGTACACTGCGGGGATAAGCCACAAACCGGCCCCGTCTTAGCATCGGGTACAGTTGACTTTTTTCGCCCGTCACCACCTTCAAACCGGAATGTCGCATGATCTCAGTATCCGGCCATGATGGGCTGGAGCCAAAAGTGATTTTCCACTGCAGCGAGTCAAAATTATCTATGTCTGAGAATAGGTGCAAATTACTACGCTTAACCACCAACAGACGATAACCCAACAATCCGCGTGTCAGCGGAATGGGGACCAAGGTTAACCGCTTCTCTCGGGATCGGCTGTTACCGCTGTCGATCACATTGAACACGGCTGATCCAGCGGCAAGTGCGCGAATTGCGCGGCTGCGGTTCACGTCAAAATACACCACCTCCATCGTATGGTCGCCGGCAGCTTGTTCAAGGGCAAGCCGCAACAAGCCAACGCGGTAGTCGTCACGCGACTGGTTGGCCGGGTCAACGCCCAGAATGAAATGCTCGGAATGACTTTCGCTCGTGATACTCAGGAAACCGCAAAAAACCACCAGCAACGCTGATAGAATTCTTTTCATTACAAATCGACCCTGTCGCATCATACGCCTGCCTCATTCGTGAAGCAAATTGACGCGTGTCCAACGGCATAGATGTACCAAATAATCACCAAGATTGTATTAACGCATTCTGATTGCTATGCATCGACAGCAACATTTGGCGCGGAGAACAAGAATGATCAGGCCACTTTATGATTGGATGATCGAAAAGGCGCAAAGCCCGGCAAGTGAAAAATGGCTGGCCGGCATTTCTTTTGCAGAATCCAGTTTCTTCCCGATACCGATAGACCTGATGCTGATCCCGATGATTTTGGCGAACCGTGTGAAGGCTTGGCGGCTTGCCACCATCACGCTGATTTTCTCGGTTCTGGGCGGTGTGGGCGGATATTTGATCGGGGCCTTCTTGTTCGAAACCGTCGGCCAACCCATTGTTGATTTTTATGGCTATCAGGACCAGTTCGCGCGCTTTCAGGATTATTACGCCGAGTGGGGGATTTTGATTGTTTTGGTTGCTGGCTTCTCCCCGCTTCCGTTTAAGGTGGTTACGATTGCGAGCGGCGTTGTAGGCATGAACCCCCTTGTGTTCACACTGGCTGCCATCCCGGCCCGCGGCGCGCGTTTTTACCTGGTTGCAGGCCTGTTGTGGTGGCTTGGTGACCCGATTCGTGAATTCATTGAAAAACGTCTCGGCCTGTTTACCGGCGTAATGGCCGCCCTCGGCATCGCAGGCTTTGTCGCGATTAAATATATTTAAGGCAACAGGTTCATGAGTAACTCCATATTTTCCCTTCCCAATCGAAACCCGGTTTTGTTTGCCGGTGTTGCGGCTGCCGTAATCCTTGCAAGCGCCTTTGGCTTTCAGTTTTATGGGTACCACCCCTGCGACATGTGCTGGTGGCAGCGCTATCCTTATATGGTGGCGATGGGTGTTGCGCTTTTTGCAACCGCCGTGCAGAAAATTCCGCAAAAATGGATACTCTTCCTGCTGGCCCTCACGTTTGCGGTAGACGCCGGGCTCGCCATGTTTCATGTGGGCGTAGAACAGCGCTGGTGGGAAGGCATCAGCACCTGCTCGGGCATGGTTGGCGTCACTGACAGCGTGAATGACGCGCTGGACGCCATCATGAATGCGCCACTTATTCGCTGCGACGAAATAGCATGGTCCTTGTTCGGCATATCCATGGCAGGCTATAACTTCCTCCTGGCAACGGGTTTGACCGTGTTTTGCGTCAGCAAAGCACGCCAAGCCAAGTAGGCCAGATAAATCGACTAGGACCTCCAAGATGGCTGACACCAAAAACGATCCTGAGACACGCCCCCTGCCCGGCGACCGCACGCTTGACCAGGAAATTGAGCGCATGGTGAGGGTGGATCACGCTGGCGAGTTTGGGGCTGTACGCATTTATGCCGGTCAGCGCGCCATTATGGGAGATGATCACCCAAAGGCAGGTCTTCTCAGGCACATGCATGAGCAGGAAAAGGTGCATCTGGACCGGTTTAACAAAATCATCAACGAGCGCGATGTGCGCCCCACCATCATGGCACCCTTGTGGGATATCGCCGGTTTTGCCCTTGGTGCAACCACGGCCATGATGGGAGACAAGGCGGCCATGGCCTGCACGCAGGCGGTCGAAGAAGTGATCGACGAGCACTATGAAGAACAGCGCCAAAAGCTGAAGGGCAAAGACCCCGAACTTGAGCAAGTGATCAAGGACTTTCAGGCCGAAGAAGTTGAGCACAAGAAAATCGCAGAAGCCCACGGCGCTGAAGAAGCCGTTGGTTACCCCGTGCTGTCGGGTGTAATTAAAGCGGGCTGTCGCGCTGCCATCTGGATATCGAAGCGGGTTTGATAGACCCGCCCTAGTCTGACAATTTATCTCAGGATGACCGACCCACGCGGGGTGCGAATGGTCAGCCACATGTTTGGCACACCCGATGGCTGCAGCACGATTGGCAACCGGTTGCTTTCCACGAGCTCTTGCAAGCCCGTGACTTGCGGGTTGGCGATCGTCAGCTGCGCAATCTCAGCGCCCTTTGGCGACGTGGCAGCCGGGTGGGGTTCACTGGTCCATTTGATGACAAACTGAAACCGGTCAGGGCCAAAGTCAAAGTCCGGCAGCGGCTGCGTCACCCAAGAGAGAGCCGTACCATCCGGCTTGTTACGTCCTCCCGAATTACGGTCACCAAGGCGCACGCTGGAGAGCGATTGTGGCGGGTTTTCCAGGTCTGCGCCAAATGCAAAACCCACGATATGCTCGCGTGTGAAACGGCTGGCTATACTGCCAAGCTGTTCGGGCGTGACACCTTTTTGCGGGCCCAAAATTTCTAGGTAAGTACATTCACCAAGCGACACCAGATAGTTCTCGGTCAGCCCGTTGGTATGCTTGCCGCCGTACTCCGGCTTGATCGAGGTGATCTCCTCAAACCGGGCGACATACTCCTCGAGGTCAGGCACGGCCCAGATTACATGGTCAAGTGACACACCGGCTTCACCGCACTGATTAGCCTGTGCCTGAACACCAAAACTCAGCCCCATCGCAATCAGAGGCACAACAAACAAAGATTTAAGCTTCAAGTTCTGTATCCCAATACAAATAATCCCGCCAACTTTCGTGAAGGTAGTTGGGCGGGAATTGTCGGCCATTGGCGTTGAGTTCATGCGTGGTGGGGCGATGCGGTTTTCGCCTTGGATACATGGAAGACTCTTTCGGCGTCCTTCCCCCCTTTTTAAGATTACAGGGCGAGCAGGCCGCGGTGATATTTTCCCAACTGGTTCGCCCACCCTGACTACGCGGGATCACATGGTCAAACGTCAGTTCATCGGGTGAACCGCAGTACTGGCACGTGAATTTATCCCGAAGGAACAAGTTAAACCGGGTGAAGGCCGGATATTCTGGTTGGCGAATGTATTTTTTGAGCGCAATCACGCTCGGCAGCGCCACCTTTGTCGAAGGTGAATGCACGCACGTGTCATATTCTGAAATAATGTTCACTCGATCCAAAAAAACGGCCTTCAGGGCCGTTTGCCAGTTCCAGATACTGAGTGGATAATAACTAAGTGGCCTGTAGTCGGCATTCAAAACGAGCGCCGGACAGGTCTCTGGCGTAGGCAGTCTGGGCGCGAACGCAACACCCATAGTCGTTCCCCCTGATTATTAGGAAGGAGAGCCGACGCCCATCATCGGCCCGGATTCCTTCATAAAATTGAAGGCCCTTCCGACATCATCAAGAATCAAGATACAGTGTTACGTGCGTATGACAAGACATTATCTAGTGTGAAAAAGTCATAAACGACTCGAAATCGCAAATTTTGCGCAATAAGTGGAAAAATGAACACGACTCGGCCTGTTTAGCCCGACTCACATCTCAGTTTGCACTATAGCCCAGCGCGCCTGCATATCAGTTTCGCTCAGATCGTCTACTTTATGTTGGATAAACCAGCTGTAGCCAAATGGGTCACTCACCATGCCGCCCCGATAACCATAGAACTGGTCTTCCACTCCGCGTAGCTCGGAACATCCGCAAGCCACTGCGTGGGCAAAGGTTGCATCAGCGTCTTCCACAACAAGAGTGAACTTGACGGGAGAGCCGCCAATAGAAACCGGGCTAAGTGCGCCAAAATCGGGCCATTCGTCGGCAAGCATCATTGCTGTTTCCCCGATTTGAATTTCCGCATGCGCGATTTTGCCGTCGGGGTTTTCGAGGCGCAGCACCTCAGTTGCGCCAAAGGCTTTCTTATAAAAGGCAATCGCCTCGGCAGCCCCTTTGACACAAAAATAAGCGGTTACGCCCATTGGCTTGCTTGGTGTTTTGCTGTCGTCACTCATGGCCGGGCCCTTTCCTGGGAATATCCATATTGTCTCATCTATATTGCTTGTGACCGCAACTCATTTATGTTACGTTACGTAACGTAAATATAAGAGAAAGTCAACACACACCGTGACAGCAGAAGAAAACACAAAACAAAGGGGTCGCCCAAGAAGTGAGGCAACCCGACAAAAAATTATGAGGTCCACCGCTGCCCTCATCCAGGAACGCGGTGTGCCAGGCGTCACGATTGAAGCCGTTGCGGCGCACGCAGGCGTCGGCAAGCCAACCATTTACCGCTATTGGTCTAATGCACATGAGCTTGCCATGGCCGCGCTGATGGAAGCTGTACCTGAAGCGAAGCAACCAGGCTCCGATGACCCGATAAAGGCCTTGCAAATGCTCTTGCACGGGGTTGCGTCAACTTTCAACGACCCGGCCGGGAGGCACGTGGCGCTGGCACTGGCATCGGCGGACGCCTCAAGCGAAATTGCCAAGGCATTCAGAAGCCATTTCATTCAGTCGCGCCGCAAAGAGGCAGAAGCGCTCTTGTCCCGCGCGATCGAAACAAATCGAGTGAACGCAGATATGCGCATCGATTTAACACTCGACATGATTTTTGGTGCAGTGTTGTATCGTCTGCTGATGGGGCATGCCAAGATCACGACCAAATTCATGGATGAGCTACTCGCTGCAACTATTGGAAAAACGCATCAATGAACATTCGCGCTGAAAGACCAGAAGATCAAACCACCATTCATGCTCTTACTGCAGCAGCGTTTGCGGGTGTCCCTTACAGTGACCAGACCGAACCCGCAATTGTGGACGCCCTGAGGGCAGCAGGCGCTTTATCTCTTTCTTTGGTGGCAGAAGAAGATGGCAAACTCTTGGGCCATATCGCGTTTTCTCCGGTCAGCATCGACGGGCAAGACCATGACTGGTTTGGGCTTGGGCCCGTGTCCGTCTGGCCAGACAACCAACGAGGCGGCATCGGCTCTGCCCTGATAAATGAAGGGTTGGCGCGTTTGCGCGCAAATGGCGCAAAAGGATGCGTACTGCTTGGCGATCCTGCCTACTACAGCCGCTTTGGCTTTGTGAGCAGCGCAGCGCTTACCTACCCCGGCCCCCCGGCAGAATATTTTCAGCATCTATCGTTCGAGGACCCAATGCCAACCGGGATCGTTAGCTATCACGATGCTTTCAATCAGTAGATGGATTGTCGACTTTTCCATCTGACTTCAGTTCGCTTTTGACTGCGTCCTTGAATTCCTTCGGAATCTTATGGAAATCCAAGTCCATCAGGCCTGCAAACATGGCCCAGAGGAAATTGAGCGTAACCGGGTGCCCGGCAGCTTTGACCGCTAGGAAGGCATCAATTACGCCGTAGTTGACGAGGTCTGCCACAGTCATAATATTGAGTTCATTGAGCTCGCGCTTGGATTTAGGTCCCAGATAGCGAACGCTGTCAACAGGGTCATCTGGATTCAAGTGAGCACCTAAAGGCATCGGATCAACGGATGACATTGTCGCCTCGGATAATTGAAGGTACACGCACTGTATGAGCGGAGGTCTCGCAATTCAATCTGACTTTGTTACCCGGTTTGCGCCCAGCCCAAGCGGCTTGCTGCACAAGGGCCACGCCTACTCTGCCCTGATGGCTTTCCAGGTAGCTCAGCGGGCGGGAGCCCGGTTTTTATTGCGGATTGAGGATATCGACACCACTCGCTGCAAGCCGGAATTTACAATTGCCATTTATGAAGATCTGGCATGGCTGGGTATTGCGTGGGAAAAGCCGGTGCGCATTCAGTCTGAGCATTTTGAAGATTATGCCACGGCGCTGGGGCGCCTGAAGGATATGGGGGTCGTTTACCCCTGCTTCTGCACGCGAAAAGATATTCAGGCAGAAATTGCCAAATCCCCTTCGGCGCCACACGGGCCGGATGGCCCCATTTACCCCGGCACCTGCCGACCACTTTCAGCAGATGAGCAAGAGGCCCGCATTGCTGCGGGCGAAGCGCACGCCTGGCGGCTGGACCTGAAAGCCGCGCTGGCGATCACGGGCAACCAGCTTACATGGCAGGATGAGCACAAAGGGTTGGTAAAAGCCACACCTGAGGAGCTAGGCGATGTGGTACTGGCACGCAAGGATACGCCCACAAGCTATCACCTTTCTGTGGTGCACGACGACGCGCTGCAAGGCATCACCCACATTGTGCGCGGCGAAGACCTTTGGCACGCCACGCACATTCATGTGGTGCTGCAAAAGCTGCTCGGCTACCCGACTCCAACCTACAGCCACCATCGCCTGCTGACCGATGAGCATGGCAAACGCTTCGCCAAACGCGACAAAGCGCTCACGCTGCGCGCCATTCGAGATAGCGGTGTGGGTGCAGATGAATTGATAAAATCGTTGCGGCTGGATCCCGGTTAACGGCTGCGTTGGGTCAGGTCCACTTTCGGCAGTTCCGGGGCGTCGGGCCAGTTCAGATCACCGCGGCTATCAAAGAAATAATTGCTGCCGGACCAGTCATATTCGATGTCCCCGACGATCACATTACCCGCCAGTTCAGGGCCCGCCAGCCCTTCCAGAAGATTGATGAATTTGGAGCCGCCTTCGCGGTCAGAAACGATGATGTTTTTCTCAAGCCGCAGGGAGTTTTTCTCAAACCGCGTGCCTTCAACGCCAAACGACAAAATAAACCAGTTTTCCGTATTGGCCCCTTCAACCAGCAAGCTGTTGCGCACAATCGCGCGTCCGCCGTTCGGGATATCAATCAGGTAACTGTCATTACCTTCAAGCGAGGCCACCACGCTGTTTTCAACGAGAATGTATTTTGCCCGAATCTTGAGGCCGTGGCCATGATCGTGCGAACCGATAATGCGCGTACGGCGAACAATCACCTGCTGCGCGCCGCTCACATAGACGCCGTGGGCCCGGCCCGCCTTGCCATTGCCTTCAAAGATGCTGTCTTCGATCAGGATTTTGTTGGCTCGGTCCCATGTCAGAATACCGTTTTCATTGTGCGAAAAATTGACCTTGCGAAGGGTCAAATCGCCGCTTTCCAAGCGCACACACGCGCCGTTCCGGCTTCTGACCGCTACATTCTTGCATTCAATGGAATCGATCGTGATGCCATCCGATTGGATAACAAATGTCGCCTTTCCGCCAACAGAGGCCCCGTCAAAAATCACACCGGGTGCGCCAATGATTAAAACACCGTCTTTGCCCTTTTTCAGGGTCGCGCCCTCGTGGTACATGCCCGGCTCCAACCGGATGATGCCACCAGGGTTGACCCGGTCGAATGCCGTTTGCAGGTCTGGTTGCAGAACGCCGTCTGCATAAATCGCCCCCGCCTGCGCATTTGCAGAAGCGGTCAGTCCGGCGGCAAAAGCCAAAGTCAGAAGCAAACGTTTGATCATTGTGTCGATCCGTGTTGAGACAAGGTGTCGCGCCCAGTAGGGCAGTGGATATAAGTCATTGCCGCACGGGCGCTGACCAGTATAGTAGCGGCCTATCATGATTCAAGTGAGTCTAACATGAACATATTCTTCATATTGGCGCTGCTCGCGGCTCTGGGTTCATTGTTCACAGTTTTCGCTGGAACAATCAACATGGCACGCGGTTCCCAACAAGACCGAAAAAACAGCAACAAATTGATGCAGTTGCGCGTGGGATTGCAAGCGTGCGCTGTTTTGTTTGCTGCAATAGCCTTTTCCAGCGACTAGCCGTCAATGGTAAAACTGACCAAGATTTACACGCGCGGCGGCGACAAAGGCCAGACCTCGCTTGCAGGCGGCAAGCGCGTTGAGAAAGACGATGCGCGGGTCGCCGCATACGGAACTGTTGACGAAGCAAATGCCACGATCGGTTTGGCGCGCCTGCATACCAGCGGCGAGGCGGACAGCATGTTGTCACGCATTCAAAATGACATGTTTGATGTTGGCGCGGACCTGGCGACCCCCGGCGATGACTTTGAACCCAACGAAATGACGCTCCGCGCGACAGACGCGCAGGTAACGCGCCTCGAAGCGGAAATTGACGCGTTGAACGCTGACCTTGCGGATCTCATGAGCTTCATCCTGCCGGGCGGCTCTCCCGCGAGCGCACATTTGCACTTGGCACGCACAATTGTGCGCCGCGCGGAACGCGAAGCGATCACTGCTTCAAAGACAGAGTCAATCAATCCTGTTGCGATAAAATATTTGAACCGGCTGTCGGACCATCTATTTGTTCTGGCAAGGCACCTCAATGACGAAGGCAAGAGCGACGTTTTGTGGGTGCCCGGGGCCAACCGGTAAATAAGCCAAAAAGGTCTCAAAAGGCCAGCCAGCGCCCGCTTTACGTAGGGTCATGATTGACTCAGGCAAAGTGATAGGCTACCGCTGACCTCCCTAACGAATCCAAGGGCTGGCGTGCCCCGGTGCGCAGGCCCGAACCACAGATTTCGCGGGATGATCCCCATCCCTCGAACAACGCGGGAGAAAGAAACCCATGAAGATCATGGTGCCCGTCAAACGGGTTGTAGACTATAACGTGAAGGTTCGCGTGAAGTCCGACAATACTGGCGTTGAACTCGCCAACGTAAAGATGTCCATGAATCCCTTCGACGAAATTGCCGTTGAAGAGGCTATTCGCTTGAAGGAAGCTGGTGCTGCTGAAGAGATCGTTGTTGTCTCAGTTGGCCCTAAGGCCGCCACGGAAACTATCCGCACTGGCCTGGCCATGGGCGCGGACCGCGGCATCCTCGTTGAGCATGACGGCGAAACTGAGCCACTTGCGGTTGCCAAAGTCTTGAAGGGCATTGTTGAAGCTGAGAACCCGGACATTGTTCTTCTTGGTAAGCAAGCCATTGACGGCGACAACAACCAAACTGGCCAAATGCTTGGTCAGCTTCTCGGTTGGGCACAAGGCACGTTCGCCTCTGAAGTTAAAGTTGATGGCGGCGTTGTGAACGTCACCCGCGAAATCGACGGCGGCCTTGAGACGGTTAAACTCGCTCTGCCTGCAATCATCACTACTGATTTGCGCTTGAACGAGCCACGCTATGCTTCGCTGCCAAACATCATGAAAGCGAAGCGCAAGCCAATTGATGAGAAAACGCCGGGTGATTTTGGTGTTGATATGGCAACGCGCCTAACCGTGCTGAAGGTGGAAGAGCCGCCCAAGCGTGAAGCAGGCATCATTGTTGACTCCGTCGAAGCCCTTGTCTCCAACCTCAAAGAAAAGGGAGTAATCTAATGACCGCTCTCGTATTTGTTGAACACGACAACGCCTCTGTTAAAGACGCGACGCTTTCTACTGTCACAGCCGCAAAAGCTTTTGGCGAAGTGCACGCACTCGTTGCTGGTTCTGGCTGCGAAGGCGCAGCGCAAGCTGCAGCCGCTATCGACGGTGTATCTAAAGTGTTGGTGGCTGACGACCCTGCATACGCACACACCCTTGCTGAAGAACTGTCGGCGGTGGTGCTTTCTGTCGCTGACGGCTATGACGCAATCCTCGCACCAGCTACAACAACGGGCAAAAACTTCATGCCACGTGTTGCTGCTGCCCTCGACGTAGCGCAAATCTCAGACATTGTTGAAGTTGTCTCAGAAGACACATTCAAGCGTCCGATTTATGCCGGCAACGCGATTGCGACAGTTCAAACTGCTGATGCCAAGAAAGTCATCACTGTGCGTGCGACAGCGTTTGACAAAGCTGCTGCCGAAGGTGGTTCAGCCACTGTTGAAGCGATCGGTGCCGCCGCAACTGACGGCAAATCTGAATATGTTGGTGCAGAACTTTCAGTCTCTGATCGCCCAGAACTTACATCCGCAAAAATCATCATCTCAGGTGGTCGTGGCATGGGCTCTGGCGAAAACTTCGCCATCATTGAAAAAGTCGCCGACAAGCTGGGTGCTGCCGTTGGTGCATCACGTGCTGCTGTGGATGCGGGTTTTGTGCCGAACGATTATCAGGTTGGTCAAACCGGCAAGATCGTTGCGCCAGAGCTTTACATCGCCGTTGGCATTTCCGGTGCCATTCAGCATCTTGCAGGCATGAAAGACAGCAAGATCATCGTCGCCATCAACAAGGACGAAGAAGCGCCCATTTTCCAGGTGGCGGACTATGGCCTTGTGGCTGATTTGTTTGAAGCGGTGCCAGCACTCGAAGCTGCGCTCTAGTCACCCTTCTGCAACAGTGAGCAATTTTCGAAAGGGCGCCTTCAACTGGCGCCCTTTTGTTCTATAATCTACTCAAGAGAGCGCGATAATGCGCACACCACACGGGTAAGAGAACGGATATGGTTGATACAGTAGGCATTATCGGCGCAGGACAAATGGGCAATGGCATCGCGCACGTGAGCGCACTGGCGGGCCTGAATGTGGTTTTGCAGGACATGTCAATGGACCTGGCGGAAAAGGGCCTGACTGTCATCAAAGGCAACTTGGAGCGCCAGGTTGGCAAAGGCAAAATTACACCGGAAGACATGGCGGGTGCACTGGGCCGCATCACCCTTGGCGACTCGCTTGCCGCGCACGGTAACTGCGATTTGGTGATCGAAGCTGCCGTTGAAAATGAACAGATCAAAACATCCATATTCAAGGACCTGTGCCCGCACCTGAAAGCAGATGCATTGGTGGCGTCAAACACGTCCTCAATTTCAATCACTCGGCTTGCAGCTAGCACCGACCGCGCAGACAAGTTCATGGGCGTACATTTCATGAACCCGGTACCAATTATGAAGCTGGTTGAGCTGATCCCCGGCATTGCGACAGCCGACGACACCTTTGAAAAGTTTGCGGCTTTCACAGAGAAACTGGGCAAAACCACCGCTGTTTCAGAGGATTTCCCGGCGTTTATTGTGAACCGCATTTTGATGCCAATGATCAACGAAGGCATTTACACACTGTATGAAGGTGTAGGCAGTGTGGAAGCCATCGACAATGCCATGATGCTGGGTGCCAACCATCCTATGGGGCCATTGACGCTCGCGGACTTCATCGGCCTAGACACCTGCCTGTCGATCATGCAGGTGCTGTATGACGGCCTCGCGGACAGCAAATATCGCCCGTGCCCGCTATTGGTGAAGTATGTGGAGGCTGGATGGCTTGGTCGCAAGTCCGGCCGCGGTTTCTATGATTATGGCGGCGATATCCCAGTACCAACTCGGTAAGCCCGGCCAGCAATCTAATGCATTGGATCAGCTTTTCTGGTTTGTGACCTTGCTTATTGAATGATACGTCTCGGCGTCCCCTTTCAGGCAGCAGGAGGACCCCATGAGCAATTTCACTCTCGTTATCGGCAACAAGAATTATTCCAGCTGGTCGCTTCGCGGTTGGCTGGCCCTCAAGCACGCCGGCCTTGAGTTTGAAGAAATCAAAATTGACCTCTACACGCCAGAGAGCAAACCGGAGCTTTTGAAGCACTCCCCCACCGGCATGGTACCGCTTCTGAAGCACGGCGATGTGCGCGTTTGGGACAGCCTTGCGATAATCGACTATTGTGCCCGATTGGCGCCGGATAAATTCTGGTGGCCGGAAAGCGATGCAGCCTACGCCTATGCACGCTCGATTACGTCAGAAATGCATTCAGGCTTTTTTGCGCTCAGGAACCATGCACCAATGAATTTGCGCGCCCATTTCGCTGGCCTTGACCTGAGCGAAGAGGTGGAAGCTGATGTGCGCCGAATTGAAGCTCTATGGACCGAGGCCCGCGAGGCCTATGGTGCGAAGGGTGATTTTCTTTTCGGTGAGTTTTCGGCGGCGGACATGCTTTACGCACCGGTCGTGCATCGGTTCAACAGTTACGGCATCGAGGTGAACGACACCTGCAAGGCCTATATGGTGGCGGTGCTCCGGCAATCCTTTATGCAGGAGTGGGCCGCTGCCGCAGCAGAGGAAACCGCCATCATTGTCGCCGGCGAAATACCGAAAGACGCAAAAGGCCTGGGATAGCGTGTGGCGGCAAAGTCTGGACGCCTCGCCTGCAGCAGCCTAAACTTCGATGCATGGGGAGACGGAGCATTAACATGCGTGCCATCATACTTTCAGCGTATTTGCTATGCCTGACAGGGTGCGCTAGTGAAGCTGAAGACTGTGTTACGGTTTCACTGGTCTGCGCGCTTCAACAGTTTGACAATGACGACCATGGCGACCTGAAATCTGTTGTCGTCATCCAAAACGGAGAATGGCTAGCCGAGCGCTATTATGGCGGTGCGGATGCCGAAACATTGGTTGATGTTCGCTCAGCGGGCAAAAGTGTTACCTCGCTTTTGATGGGTATTGCCATCGATGAAAACGCCATTGGCAGTTTGCAAGACCCTGTTGAACAATATTGGCCAGAAGCGGCAGGCACCGCTCTCGGACCAATCCCGCTCGATGCCGTGCTAACCATGCGCACCGGTCTTCATGCTGACGCCGATGACCCCACCTCGCCCGGTTATGAAGACAATATGGACACGTCCGACAACCCAATGGCGGTTGCGCTTTCAGTGCCGAAGTTTGAAGAACCCGGCACCGTATATCGCTACAATTCCCTAGCGGCCTATATGGCTGGAATGGTTATCGGCAACGCGACCGGCAGGGGCATGGAGGCTTTCGCGCAGGAAAAGCTGTTCAAGCCACTTGGTATTGAACGCTATGACTGGCAGGAAGACCGTGATGGGACTACCAAGGGTCAAGGAAATCTGTTTTTAACCGCAGCCGGGTTTGCTCGTATCGGTCAGCTGGTTTTAAATAAAGGCAGCTTTGATGGCAAACAGGTCGTTAGTGAGCGCTGGATCAATGAAAGCCTCACACCGCGTGTGGACATTTCTTCCAGCACCTCAAATGCCACGCATTACGGATATTATTGGTACCAAAACAGTTTAGAGATTGCAGGCGAACCAATAACTTATTGGTTTGCATCCGGAAACGGCGGCAACAAGATTTATATCGTACCAGAACGCCAAATGGTCGTCACCGTTATGTCCACAGCATATGGCCAAGGTCGTGGCCACCGCCGTGCGAAAGCCATTTTCCAGTCAGTGCTCGAATTTCAATAGACCGAATTACAGCTCAACAAGTGCCTCAAATCCGCCATAGATCAGGCGTTTGCCGTCAAAAGGCATGTTCATCATCGCTTCGCCCGCGGCTTCCATATCTGCGAACACTTTGGGGTTGGCGTCTTCACGAAACGCTTTGTTGGGCCAGACAACATAGGAAAATACGACTGTCTCGTCGTCTTGTGCATGCACGGCGCGGCGAAAGTCGGTGACCTCGCCAGTGGGCACGTCGTCGCCCCAACCTTCAATCACCGTCAAAGCACCATGTTTTTTAAAGAGCGCCGCCGCCAGTGCAGAGTGCTTTCGGTACTTGTCTTTGTTGGCTGTCGGTACAGCTGCGACAAAACCATCGATATAAGTCATTCCCCTTCTCCCCTAATCCCTTACTGGTCTGCGGAATGACTATAACAAATTCAGGGGATGATTTCGACGCACCTGCTCCGCCGGGCCTTCGCCCGACGGAGCAAGGTTAACTATGGTGTTGATCGTAAGTCTTCGATGACCTTGGCATCAACCCACATGATATCGACATTGCTGTTGCCATCGCTGTCGACGCCAACTGTTCTATTGAAGAAAAGATACTTGCCATCGGGCGTCACAAATGCCGCGAAATCCGCCATAGACGAGTTGATGCCATCTCCAAACTTTTTGGCTTCACCCCAACTACCATCTGGTTGTTTGAAACTGACAAACAGGTCAGCATTGCGCTCTTCAACACCACGTTGACCATCCCAGATGATGTAGCTCTCGTCAGGTGCAATGAAGGGATGCGCGTTCCATTCACCGGTGTTGATCACTGCTGGCAACGGTTTTGGGTCTTCACGTTTTCCGTCAATCATTCTGGAATAGCGTAGCGTGCCATTCTCAGAGGCCTCGTCAAACACGATGGTGTTTTGCGCAGATTCGGTAACCCGCATGATGCGAATATCTTCAAACGCCGCGCCCAGCCGCTTGAAATCAGACCAACCGTCCGGTGTGCGCTCTTTAAAACTACGGCCAAAAAACATGGTTTGGCCATCGGTCGACAGGGTGGGAGTGCCCCGTCGCTCCCCAAGCAATCGCTCCGTCCAGCGACCGTTTTTTTCTTCGAACACAACGAATTGGCGCTCGGGGTCCGCGCCGGGGACTTCGCGCACCCAGTAAAGCTCATTCATGCCCGGCGCGAACACAGCACCGTATTCCCATTTGTCCGTTGAGATCACCCCCGGGGCAAACACCTTTGGAGTTTTCCCGGGCGGCGTTTGGCCTAGGTACGGGCCTTCAAGGGTGGGCATGGCGTCCTGAGCATGAGCAGTGCCCACACATAGGGCAGCACCGAGAACAATCGCAGTCAAAAAATTTGATTTCATCTTTCCCTCCTAGCTCACAAACGCCGGCACAATTACTTCTGTGACCTGTTCCATTAGCGTGCCTTCGTTGTCATGACCAGTGAAGACAACCACTAAATCCAATTCATCAACCACGATGATGCGCTGGTCGCCACCACCCCAGGCAAATGTGGCGTTGTAACTTTTTTCGCCAACCATCAGTGGTGACTGGTAGAAAAAATAGCCATAGCGATAACTGTCGGGCATCCAGTCTTCAGCGGGTTTGACAAGCCCTGTTGTTGCTCTGGCAATATACTCTGCAGGAACAAACTGTTCGCCGTTCAATTTGCCATCATTAAGGACAAGGCTGCCCAACTTCAGCATATCGCGGGATGTCATGCTGACCAGCCAGCCTGCCTGCGGCAAGCCACTAACGTGCGTCTCCCAAGCATAGTTTGAAATGTCCAGTTTATTGAGCACCTCCGTTTTGATGAAGTCTTCAGCAGACCCTGGCACAACTGCGTCAATTACAGTCATGACAAGCATGGGGTTGAAGTTGCCATAAAGGTAGGTTTGCGTTTCGTCTGTTATGGGCCCGCTTTCCTGCAGCAGTGTTTGGACCAGTCCTTGCCCTTTCAGTTGACTTGTTTGTTGGCTTGTGAACTCGTTTGCATCGCGCTCTAGTTCTTCTCTCAATTCGCTGCTGACGTTAAGTCCACCGTGCATGGTGAGGGCTTTGTGAAGCGTGATTTTCTCTGCACCCTCCACCAGTTTAGATCGGTCCAAGTCGCCAAGAAAATCGATGAGTGGCTTATCAAGGTCCGCCATGGTCAAGTAACCAAGTTGCATCGCACGTCCAAGGATCAAGCTTGTATGGCCCTTGGTGGCAGATGCTTGCGGGTGCGCAAGATTGATGCGGCCACGCCGGAAGTAGCTTTCAAACACCAGCTTATCTTTATGGGCAACCAGCAGGCTGTCGTATCGTCCATATTTGCCCGCGCCAATGTCTTCAGCGAGTTGCACTATGCGCGCCACTTTGTCGGTGTCAATGTCCAGAACCCCCACCTGTGTGGACCCGTCTCTTTCATCGGGTGCGGTGTCTATGAATGCTGATTCCAGCAGGGAAACTTCTCTGAACGGCAGATCCGCTTCAGTGGCAGAGGCCTCTGCTGCGGTGCTTACTTGGTCCTGAGCATTCAAAGCGGTGATGCTGCTAAAACCGCTGAGCAATAGGATTGCAAAAAGTTGTCTAAATCTACGTGTCGCTGTCATTGTTTTCCTCCCGTGTGGATAAGAGTTCTCAGCATTCAGAGGCTGAAACCGCCGAGAATTTTTCTGTTTGTGTATCTTGATTATGGTTTGGGCTTCAGATCTTCGATGAATCCAGCATCCACCCAATAAATGGCAACCGTTCGGTCATCACCGGTCCCAATGCGCCGGTCAAAAAAGAGAAACTTCCCGTCAGGTGAAACGGTCGGATAGTTTTCAGCATGAACTGTGTTGATCTTGTCCCCCAAGTTGATGGCCTGACCCCATGACCCGTCTTGCAGACGGTAGCTGATATAGAGGTCAGAAGTACCAAAGCCGTCTTCCCGCCGGCTATCCCAAATAACGTAGGACTCATCGGGCGCAATATAGGGGTGGGCATTGTATCGACCCACCGCAAACTGGGCACCGAGTTCTTTTGGTTCTTCGTAGGTACCATTCACCAAACGCGAATAGCGCAGCGGCACATCCAACTCAGGACTGAAGGAATCGAAGTAAAGTGTGCCACTCGTTGCAACGGACAGGCGCATAATGGGTAAGTTGGCTATTGGCGCACCAATAGGCTGCAAGTCAGTCCAGCCAGTGGCGGTACGTTCCATAAATCGGGTTTGAAAATAGAGCGTATTGCCGTCTGGCGAAAAAGAAGGCTCGGTTTCACCTTCAAAGACAACCGATTGTCGCCACTGACCATTTTGGTTTTCGATGGCAATCAATTGCCGCTCTGGCCCATCTTTTGGTCCTTTGACAAAGTAGAAGGCGTCCATCGAGCCCGCAAACATACCCTCTTTCGATTCATACAATGGAGCATTGACTATGCCTGGAGCAAAGACCTCAGCAGTCTCTCCTGGCGGCGTTTGCCCAAGATATGGACCGGTCAAGCCCGACAGTTCTTGTTGCGCCTGGACTTGGAAGGCCAAAACAAAGCTGGCAAGCAACGCGCACTGGACAGGGTTTTTCCGCTTCATGGTGGTATCCTTCATTGGGTTGGTCCTATTGGCCGAACTGCTGCTTCAACCATTTGATACCGCGCACAAACGTCTCCGGAACGGCTGAGCCATGGTCGGAGTTTTCAATGATTTGCAAACCTGTGTGCGACAAGCCGGAATCAGCGGCACGTTCCAAGACAGTCATAAAACCATTTGCAAGATCCACCTCAGAGGTTTCCAGCTCACCGAGCGAGACAAAAACACCTGGCTTTGAGGTTTCCAATTTGGCGCCGTTTTGCTGTGCAAGCGTGGAGGAGAAAGCCAAGCTGATCTCATTGAATGCGGGGCTGCCCAATATATAACGATCGAAAGTATCTGGTTCTGAAAACAGCACAAAGGCCCCAAATGCCCCACCCAGTGAATAGCCCAAATAAGCGCGCTGATCATTAGCCCGATAGTTTTGTTCCACAAAACTGATCACGCCATCGCGAATGAACGACAAGTGCTCAGCGGCCTGGCCAAAGTTATATTGCGCCTGCCGCTCGGGGTTGGTTGAAGCAACCGGTGTGTAGTCGCGAAACCGGCTCACAAATTCGCGTTCGTCTCCGACGTCCAGCTGCCAACTAATGCCAACCAGTATCACCTCTGGCATCAAATATTCGGTTGTGCCAGACAGCAAGTCCATGTGCCACTTTGCATCAGTGGTATAGATCACAGGGTATCGTTTTTCCGGGTTTTCCCGGTAGCTTTCCGGCAGTTTGATATAGAGAGCATACTGCCGATCGTTCGCTTTATCTTCAATTGGGACCACTTCACTTCTTGGCATCCCAAATGGCTCAAGCCCTGATACCGCGGTGCTTGTCAAGCTCCACACGGTGAGCACTAGCAGCGCCGTTGCATACTTCATGTCATTCCTCGCATGTTCTGTTCAGCTGTGATTATTCAACTGTGTATCGGCGCATGGACGCATAGAAAGAAAGTTATACAACGTCCGTGCGACGAACGGTTCGCCTCACACGCTGGACTGTTAAGTTATAACACTAACAACTTTTGACTTAGCATAAGGCCAAAAGTGCCTTAGTCTGTCGAAATAGTTTGTTTCGATTAGTTTGTGAGTCACTTGGCGATGACGTTTGTGGTTTTTTCCTTGCTTCTGACAGCTTCTGTCACGAACGCAAACATTGATACAGACACGGATAACGCGCCGGAACTAATTGAAGTTTCTGGACGTGCGCTGGATACCATCGGCGAAGTGCTGGCGGGCTCAAGTGGCACAGTGGGCTACGAAGACTTGAAAAACCGACCCATTTCTCGGGTTGGGGAAATATTGGAAGTCGTTCCGGGACTAGTTGCAACTCAGCATTCTGGCACAGGCAAAGCCAATCAGTTTTTCCTACGCGGTTTTAACCTTGACCACGGAACTGATTTTGCCACCACAATTGATGGCGTGCCCCTGAATATGCGATCTCATGGGCATGGTCAGGGTTATACGGACCTCAACATCCTCATACCCGAGCTGGTAGAACGCGTCGATTTTGAAAAAGGCCCCTATCACGCGGATGTTGGCGATTTTGCAACCGCCGGCAACGCCCGTATTCGCACTTATAACCGCTTGAATGGTGGCAACGGTTTGGCACGCGTTACGCACGGCAGTTACGGTTATGGCCGTGCCCTTCTCGCTGGCAGTTTTGACCTGTTTGACAATGTCCAGGTGTTGGCGGCTGTTGAAGAGGAACGATTTGATGGCCCATTCGAGGTACCAGAGGATTTCAAAAAGCAAAATGGTCTTTTCAATGTGTCCGGTCAGACTTCAGAGTTGGACTGGCGCATCAATCTGAGTGGCTATGAAGCCAATTGGCGAGCAACAGACCAAATCCCCCTGCGCCTGGTGGAAGCAGGTGAGCTTGATTTGTTTGGATCCATTGATCCTGACCTGGGTGGCAGCACCGAACGCTATAGCGCGTCTGCAGAAATATCTGGCTGGGGGGCACGGGTCTCCGGCTATTTTGTCGACTATGATTTTCAACTGTTTTCGAATTTCACCTACTTCCTCAACGAACCGTTTTTCTTTTTCAGCCAGTTGCCGCCAGAAAAGAGAAGCCTGAATGCGGTCACAGCCGCGCATGCACAGCCGCAGCGCGGAGATGAAATTGAGCAAGTTGATCGTCGACAGGTTTATGGCGGCGACCTCTCATATGTTTTTGCTTTAGGTCAGCAGGTCGATCTCGAACTGGGCGCAGCCTATCGCCATGACGATATCTCCGAAGTGGGCCTTCACGGAACGGCATCCCGTGTGCGACACACGCTGGTTCGTGACGATGTGGTCAGCTCCACAAGCTACAGCGGCTATGCCATCGCACGCGGCGATTTTGGGCGACTGCGCCTGGAGGCAGGCCTGCGCTCTGACACGCTTGATGTGGAGGTTACTGCAGCACGCCCTAAAAACAGCGGGGAAGCTCGCGAAACAATTTGGTCCCCCTCCGCCTCCCTTGCTTACCGTCTGTCTGACCGGGTTGAGCTGTATGCAAACTACGGCGAGGGTTTTCATTCAAATGACGCGCGCGGCGCAACGATCACCATCGAGCCGCTGACGCGTATTCCCGCTGAGCAAGTGCCACTGTTGGCCAAATCTCGCGGTGCAGAACTTGGGGTTCGGTACGAAACCTCTTCGCTAAAAACTGCGTTTGTTGGCTTTTGGCTCAACCTCGACTCTGAGCTTGTTTATGTTGGCGATGCGGGCACTGTGGAAGCGCAGGGCGGCAGTCGTCGGTTTGGTTTTGAAGCCAGCGCCTTCTGGCAGATGAATGAATGGGCTAATGTATTTGTCAATTACGCCCTGACGCGTGCCCGTTTTCGCGGCGAACAGGAAGACAGAATACCAAATGCAGTTCCCTCAGTATTGAGTGCGGGATTAAAACTTGAGCCGATCGCCGGGATCACATCCAACTTGATCCTTCGTCATGTGGGGTCCGCGCCGCTTAATGAGGATGGCAGCGTCACATCAAATACAACCACGACGCTGAACTGGGGCGGCTTTTATGAACACGGCAGGCTGCGTTTTGGTGTTGAAGTGTTAAACCTTCTGAATAGCCGTGCCTCTGATATTAGTTACTTCTTCGAAAGCCGACTGGAAAACGAGAGAAATCCTGTTGCAGATGTGCACGCGCACCCCCTTGTGCCGCGGCAGGTTCGTGTTTCCATTGGGCTGATTATTTAGCCAACCAAGACAAGCAAGCTGGCAGATCATTATGTTTTCGACAATTTACAGGCGGCTAATCTGCTATAAGGTGCAAACTTTCAAACCTTGTGTTCACACTTAGGATCGATGCCTTGCCTGGTTCGCTCTCACCGTCGCATCAAGCAGACCCGCCATCTCAGGCAGGTCTAAGCGCCTATCGTTTCGAAATCACGGGCGGATTGTTGGTCATTTTTGCGACCATGCTGCTTGTGGCGGTTTTTGTTGCGATTGCACCCGAACCGACCGAACAGCAAGTTGCAGTTGAAAAAGGTGTATTGGCCGTTCTGCCTTTTGACAGTGTGGGCCAGGAAAACACTGGAGCTGACCTCGCCGCAAACTTTCAAGACAGCTTGATATCTTCGCTAGCCAACATGAGCGGTGTCAAAGTGATCGCAAAGTCATCTGTCTTGGCGTTCGTTGAAAGTCAGATGCCGTTGCATCTGATCGAACAAGAATTGGGTGCCACTGCGTATCTGTCTGGGTCGATCGAGCGCGACGGCCCGCGCGTTCGAATTCAGGCTCGCCTAACCGACACCAAAAGCGGTCTGGTAGATTGGACGAGAACCTATGACCGGGAGCTCAGCTCTGACAGCTATTTTGAAGTCCAGTCAGAGATCCTAAGCGGCATCAGTCGTTCGTTATCCAATGGCTTTAACTTTGCAGATCAGGCCAAGCTAAGCCGGCGTCCAAAAACAGACCTCGGGGCCAGCGACTTATTTTACCGGGCAAAACGAATTTTCGAGCTGCGAGAGGTGGACAACTATCTCACAGCCACTTTGGAAGAACTTGAAAAAGCATTGGTGATTGACCCTGACTATGTCAGTGCTCTGTCACTAAAAGCGCATGTGGAGTTGGCACAGTATTGGTACGCCAGCAGAGGCCGCGAGTGGATAGAAAAGGCGGACAAGACACTGAAAGCCGCAGAAGCGTTGGCGCCAGAGGACCCAGGCACGATGGTAGTTCGCGGATACTATCACTATTGGGGCTTCAGGGACTATGACAAGGCCAGTGCCATTCTGGAACGTGCCATGGACCTGGCAGCAAACCGTTCTGACGTATGGGAACTGAGCGCATATGTTGCGCGTCGGCAGGGCCGGTTCAAAGAAACTCTGACTTACTTATCAAGAGCCCGAGAGCTAAACCCATTGGATATCGAACTTGTTACCGAGGTCATTGAAACACAAGCGACATTGGGGGCGCTACAAGACACAATTCAGTTGGGCAACGCATATCTTGAGCGATACCCAGACAATTATGATCTGATTGATAATATGGATCGCATGTGGCGACTGCGTGGCGCCCCTGACCGAGCATATGCCGTGTTAGAAAATGAAGTCGCAGCACCAAACTGGGGCTTCTACAGCAGACGAACGCGTACGGCTTTGTTGACCCAGGACAGGGGGAACATTGAACGAGCACTTCAGGACCTACGCAATCAATCAAGCGGATCGGTCGAGCATTTCCTGATTGAACGCATGTTTGCAATTGACGCAGCCAAGCTCTCGGGAAATCTCGAAGAAGTGGAGACACTGGAGCAAGAAATCAGGCAAAAAGTTGCCAACACCCCTTTCGCTTTCCAAAACGAATGGACGCCCAACGGCCTTTGGACCCCAGTGGATGTGCCAAGCTATTTGGGGGATACAGCAGCCGTTGAAGCAGCCGTGCGCGACTATGAAATGCAGTTTGCCCCTGACTATTGGCAAACTGCCCGGCATTGGTCCTCAATCGCAAGCGCGTTGGCGCGCGTAGGGCTGGTGGACGCGTCCATGAATTACATTGAACGGTATGTGACCCTTTATGGGCCACTTTCTGTGCTCCGGTTCGAAAATAACCCTGTTTACAGGGACGCACGAAAATCACCACGTTATCAGCGTCTGATTTCAGAGGCCCGCAGGTTACTGGATTTGCAGACATCATGATGATCCGAACAGTTTTCCCGAAACGCCGCTTTTGAGAGCTTCAACAAATAATATCATCCCATCCATAGAGGTCCGAATAATGATTAGAACCACCAAGATATTGGTCAGCGCATGTGCAGCACTTTGGCTCGCAAACGGCGCTTTCGCCCAAGAGGCACCTTCTGCAAGTGTTGTTGAGCAGGCTATTGCTTCCAATGCAGACCGATTGCCCGGCGACGCCGACAGAGACAGCGCACGCCATCCGGCGGAACTGATTGCTTTTCTGGGACTGACACCGAACATGACGGTCGCCGAAGTCAATCCCGGGGGTGGCTGGTATTCTCGCATTCTGGCGCCGTACGTCAGGGGCCGAGGCCGGTATGTTGGCCTCGAACACCACCCTGACATCTACAAGGATCGCTACCCAAATTATGCTGAAGGGCTACGCGCCTTCCCGGGCAAAGTGAAAGACAACCCTTCCCTATTCGGCGACAAAGCAATCGGAGCTTGGATTCCATCTGATGCCGGTCTGCCCGCCGCATCGAATTCACTGGATGTGGTGATTGCGGTTCGGGCTCTGCATAATTGGATTGAGGCTGATTTCTTTGACGCCGCCGCAGATCAGGTTTGGCAAATGCTTAAACCAAATGGCGTTTTTGGGGTTGTGCAACATCGTATTGACGAGGATTTTGACGGGTCTTTTGAAGACGCGATCGCCAAAGGTCGCTGGAAACAATCGGATTTGATTAAAGCGATCGAAGCTCAAGGTTTCGAATTTGTTGCCGCTTCTGAAATGAACGCCAACCCTCGGGATACCAAAGACTACCCAGAAGGCGTCTGGACTTTGCCTCCCTCCTATGAGTTGGGTGACAAAGACCGGGAAAAATACGCCGCCATAGGGGAAAGCGACCGTATGACTTTGAAGTTCAGGAAAGTTGCGCGCTAAGCACTTTTTGCATCGGACGCGTTAATCGGCACGCTGCTGAACGCATTCCACCGAACAATGAGGCAAAACCTGTGAGCGAACGCAAGCATTCAGCACTGTATCGATATGTCGAGCGGATTCAGGGTGACCGCCCATGGGGTGCGGTGCTGGATGCAGGCACCGGCGTAAACTCTCTCAGCTGGTTGACAGGCCTGGAAACTGATCGCTGGACCGCTGTTACGGGATCTATAAGAGAAGCCAACTGGGTTCGCGGCGCCATCAAAACGGCTTTCCGATCACAGGACAAGTTTTTGGAAGGCAACTGGGCAGACCCGGATCTCTTGCAGGGCGAGGCGTTTGATACGGTGCTGGCGGATTATCTGCTAGGTGCCATCGATGGGTTCGCACCCTATTTCCAACAGTGTCTTTTCCAGCGCTTGCGACCGCTCACGCGTGGTCGGCTCTATGTCACAGGCCTTGAGCCCTATGTACCAACACTCAGGCCTGAAACCAAAGCAGGTCAGCTCATTTGGGAAATTGGGAGATACCGCGACGCCTGCGTACTGCTTTCAGGACAAAGGCCCTACAGGGAGTATCCCGCTCAATGGGTGGTCGACAACCTCGCCCGCTCAGGTTTTGCGGTTCAAAGCGTAAAACACTTCAAAATCAGCTACAAAAAACGGTTTGTGAACGCCCAGATAGACTTGGTGTTGCCGGGACTGGAGAAACACAAAGATCGTACGCTCGTCGATGCGCTAAAAGCGCACGGTGAAGCTCTTCGTGCTGAGGCGTTGGCTTTGGTTGAAACTGAGGGGGCACTCAAACACTGTCGCAACTATGTGATTGTAGCGGAACCTGTTTAGCCCCTAGGCGCACAGCACTTTTTCAACCAGATCGATAAGGACATTTAGTGCGGGTTCGTTCTTGTGGTGCTTGGGATAAAGAGCATGCAGCGGAACCGTGTCGAGCTTGAATTGAGACAGTTGGACTAACCTGCCACACTCAATCAGTGGGTTGGCTATATGTCCCGGCATCTCCGCATAAGCCAAGCCCGCAATCACGCTCGGCAAAAGGGCGGTAAAAGTGTTAGCGCTAACCTTCGCACGTGGCGTCACATTGAATGGCTGACCTTTGAATTGCCCCGACAACCCTAGAGATCGACCTGTCATGTGAGCGAAGGCAGCTTTCTCAAGATCTCGAACATCCTCAATTTCATTCGCAAGGTCTGGTGCTGCCGCCAAAAGTAATCCGCCACTGCGCAATTTGCGGGCGACAAGATTACTTTCTTTTAACGGACCTGACCTTATCGCCAGGTCAAAGTCAGCCTCCACCAAACCAAGCAGATTGTCATCACCAACAATCTCGACGACAGTTTCCGGGAACTGCTCCTGAAATTTCGTGGTGGCCTCAGGCAAAATAGAGATGCTCATTTCAAGCGTGGCGGTTACCCGCAGCCGGTTCCGGGATGCTTTGTCGATGTAGCAGTCGTCAACGGCCCGCACGACTTCTTTCAGTTTCAACAGTGTATCCTGAGCTTGCTCAACTGCAGAGATACCGCGTCCTCCTCGAACGATCAGTCGTTGGCCCAATTCAGCTTCGAGTTCTTTTATGCGCCGACTGATCGTTGACGGCGGCACACCAAGCTTCAGTCCAGCCGCTGAGAGGCTTCCAGTTTCCAGCGCCAGCAACACGGTACGAACGGCATTGATATTCACGTGAGTGATCTTTGCATTTTTCGCAAACCTTGTTTTCTTTTTTTCGTTCTACGCAAATTATAGGCTTTTCGGTACGGTGGCTGCAAACGATTTGAGGGGATCGAGGGAATGAATAATCCAACAATTGCAGTTGTCGGGGCAACCGGTTCGCAAGGCGGTTCCGTGGTGCGCTACCTTAAGCAAAAAGGGCCGTTTAAGGTTCGCGCGCTCCTGCGTGAAGGGTCCAGTTATGATGGCCCGGCGGATGAAGCCGTGGTGGGCAATCTGGATGATGTGCATTCCATGACCGGTGCTCTGGAGGGAGCATACGGTGTATTTGTCGTGACAAACTTCTGGCAGGAAGGCACCAACGAGATCGCGCAAGCCGAAAACGCTATCGAGGCTGCGCGAACTGCAGGTGTTTCCCATTTTGTTTGGTCGTCTTTGCCCAATGTTGAGGCCATCTCATCCGGAAAATGGACAGTGCCGCATTTTACGGACAAAGCGAAAGCAGATGCTATTGTCGCCACTGCGGGATTTCCTAAGTTCACCATCACCCAGCCGGCATTCTATTTTGAAAATTTCGTTCGCGATATGGCCCCAACAGATCTGGACGGCGGTGCCAAAGGTTGGGTTATTCCCATAGACCCTGATGCCCGCGTCATCCATATGGCTACGATTTCAGAATATGGTCGCCTGGTGGCAGCAGCATTCTCTCATCCGGAAGCTGCGAACGGCCAAACTCTGTCGATGGCTGCGGGCCTATATAGTTTCAACGACATTGCGGCGGCATTCAGTGAGGGCGGAGAAAAACATTCGGTTACTCAGGCACCCCTGGAAACCTATGAAAACTTTTACCCCGGCGCAGATGAAATTGGGCAGATGTTGAGCTATTTTCAGGATCACACATACATGGGACCTGGTGCCCAGCCGCGCATTGATGCCGCCAATGATCTGGTCGGAGGCCCATTTACGACATTTGCAGACTGGCTAGCGCAAAACCGATGATTTTCATGACTAACTCCATGCAGAAAGGTGCATAGATTGGCCACCGACTTTGTCTCAAACTATCGGAATTTTAGGGAATGACATGAAAGAAATAACTCGTATCAACCATGTTGGGCTGCGCGTACGTGACATGAACGTATCACGGGAATTCTACGAAAAACTTGGGTTTGAATTTATTGTTGGACCGGTTGGCCCCGAACCCGTGGCTATTGTTGAACACCCATGCGGTGTGAATATCAACTTGATACTCAACGCCTCTGAGGACGCTTCCCCCAAAAACGTTCTGATGGACTATGATCAGAAAAACACTGGCTATACGCACATTGCGCTTGAAATCACTGACGCTGATAGCGTGCTTAAGCAGCTACAAAGTCATGGCATTGAAATCACGGAAACCGTTGAATATGGCGGCGCTTACTTCTTTTTTGCGCGCGACCCGGATGGCAATGTGATTGAGCTTCACAAGCCGGCCAATTGAACCACTAAGGTCACCGACGACTAACCATGGATGAGAGATTGGCTACTCTGATTTTCCGTTGATGACGGGATACCCCATGTTCATCCAGCCGAAGATGCCTTCATACATGGTTGCAGTGCGGGTGAACCCTCGGCTGCGCAGTCGGGATATGACATCGTCTGCCGCAGCCCTTGGGCACGAGCAATAGGCAACAATCTGCACATCCTTCGGCAGATCACCCACAACATCATCAAGATCCACATAATAAGGAAGCGGCACCGCTCCTTCGATGTGCACACGCTGCCAAACCGATGTAACGCGTGTGTCCAACAGGACCATACGTTTTTTCTCTTCAAGAGCGACCAAAAGGTCTGCTGCAGAAACGTAAAGGCCGTCCTGAAGGTCAAATTCCGGGTCCGCACCATTTTTGTTAATCACATATTGATCTGGCATTGGCACGTCGCGCAGCACCACTTTGGACTGCTGCCATCCCATGGCGCGGCTGCGCAAAAAGGCGGTAAGGCCGTCAATCTCATCAGATGTCAGTCTGTCTTTCCAGGCCTCCATCGGCGTGCCGTCACGGCCTTCCCGGATAGCGTACCGGATGAATTCGTCCGAGTTATGCGACAGCGCTGATGGATTGCCGAGAGCCGGTGCAGTTACGCCCTCACCGTTCACCCCGTGGCATTCCGTGCAGTTTTCTGCGTACAAGTCTGCGCCTCTTGTGGCATCACCCTGAACCAAATCTTTGGTTATGCGTACGCGCTTCGTATCCGCCTGCCAGAAAAGCCAGTAGGTGAGGTCCCAGGTTTCATCCAACGTTAGCGGTCCGCCAACCTCGTCAAGGTACCCTCCCATCGGTGTGCCATCACGGCCATATTGGATGGGGCGCAGCACTTCATGTGGCACGCCGGAACTGAAAAGGCTTTTACTGCGCAGCGACGGCGCGTGATCATTCACATACCCTTGCCGGTCCGCACCGTGGCAAAGCGAGCAGTAGCGCTGGTAATTGGCTGCGGCCTGCGCGGACTGTTCGTCTGTCAGCTTGCGCGGATCCCGGATGGTTCGATAGTCGTAGTCTTCAGAAACAGCTGCTGATTCTGCGGCCAAGAGCAGGCCAAAAAAGAGGCTTAAAAGGGTGTGGATGCGCACGAACTTACCTTTCCGTAGGTGCCTGACGGCATTCTTTCAGGCTCATGCCCCTTTGTAGTGCCCGATTACTGTAATGCTATACTATATTGTTGACCTGCGGCACCGTAACACACCTAGCAAGAAACACTAGGAATAGTCGGCTTTTCTAAACCTAAGTCTAGGGATTCGTTTGGTATTCTCGAACAACATTCCAACTACTTCTTGGCCGCTTTTGTCTGTGATTGAGGATGCATGTAGCTGCCGGAACACAGAAATTCAACAGTAGCACACCACGGGCTAGCAGGCGGTGTTTGTCATCAAACTTCACGAGTAAACACCGGTATTTATTAAAGTTTTTCGCGTCATTTGCAATTCATCGCAATCAATTTCATGGTGCTTGTCGAAACGTTGTGGGGTGTGTTGCCATGAAGCATAAGACGACCATTACAGGCACAATTATTTCTCTTTCTGCGACATTGGCTGGAAGCGTGCACGCACAAAGTGGGACGAGAATTACCGCCTTTGACCCCTCCACTGGCTTTAGCCTGGGCAACCCCGTAGTGCAGCAACTGACGGTTACACCTGGCTCTGACGTCAAAATGGTTCTTGAGGCCCCTGAGGGCATTTCAAATGCGCGGCTATTGCGTTCCACTGGCAGCAGTAATTGTCCATCGTTTCAGCAGGATGACAACACAGTTCCGTTCGAATTCACCATCACTGCGCCCGCTGAGGAAGCCATCTGCGATTACACGCTTCATATGTGGGAACCAAATTGGGCATACGCTGGCAACGAGGATTTTACGCTTAATTTCAGCTTTGTTGTGCCGACTGCCCCTGAGGACAGTTTTGAGCACCCTGAAGGTAGCAACCACATTGCATATACTCGTGGGAGCAGTGATTTTTCTGACTTTCTGGTTGGAGAACTTGCGCCGTCCAGAAGTGCCCACGGCAATCGGTTTACCTGTGTTGTGAGCCATTTCAGCTATGACGATCCAATCGTTTTTCCAGGCGACCCTGGGCGCGCGCATTTACATATGTTCTGGGGCAATACTCGCACAAACGCTCATTCCACACCGGAAACGTTGCCTTTTGAGGGCAACAGCAGCTGTCAAGGCGGGATCAATTACCGGGTTGGCGCCTGGATGCCTGCGCTGTTTAATGAAGCGGGTGAAGTGGTTATCCCTGACCGGTTGTTTGTCTACTATAAAACCTTCCTCAGGGCAGGCGGCAACTATGAGGCCGTGCAACCAGTGCCGCAGGGTCTGGAAATGCTGGCGTCCCGGTCCACAATGAATTACGGAAACCAGATCACCATCGGCCGAACCGACATCAACGGCGATGAGATGCTTGAAGCCAGCATTGCTTTCCCCTCCTGTGTCGCGACTGTTGATGGCACAATGGCAGGTCAGCCAATCTTGTCGCACCGGCAGATGCCCGGTGACTTGGCAGGCACGATCAACAGCCATGTGTCCTATCCGGGCGGGCCGAACTCCAATGAGGTTGATTGCCCGAACACTCACCCTTACCGCTTCCCAACACCTCAGTTTCAAGTTGCTTTCAGAATGTCAGAGGCCGGTGAAAACCCATATCTTTCCTCCGATGCCATGATGAATGCTGCACCGCTTTCGACATTGCATGGCGACTATATTTTTGGGATGGATCCTCTCACTAGCGAACTCATGGTTCGATGTGTGCAAGAGGCAAGAAACTGCACTTTTGATGGCGGCACTTCGGCATTATCAGAACGTTTCTATAGCGCCGAGACCGGTTACAGGCTGTATGAAACGGGAGTTCGGCTCTATGAAGATGTGGACCGAACACCGTTTGGCACCAGCCTGCCGCCCATGCTTGCTGACCATGATCACGATCCACTTCCTGAGCCAGAGCCCGTTCCAGAACCAGAGCCAGAACCGACACCTGAACCAGAACCGACGCCGGACCCTGTTCCCGAACCTGACCCGGCGCCAGAACCAACACCTGCACCCAAAATTCAGGCCGAGTTCTTCCTCTATAACGCCAGAACGGGTAGTCTGCTGGCGAGCGTACCGGACGGTGCGCGGTTTTATCCCTGGCTTGCAGACCACGCCGTCAACATAAAAGCGAGCACCAACATTGAAGTTGGCAGCGTAGAATTCATGGTTCGTGAATTGGGCAGCTTTACCGACAACGCACAGCCCTACTTCGCCTTCGGCGATGACAATGGCAGTGCGTTTGGATTTGGGCGAGCGCTCGGCGCGGGCCGTCATCAGGTCACCGCCCGATTTTATGAGCAAGCGGACTTGGGAGGATCATACCTCGGAGAGGCGACCGTCACCTTTTTCATAAGAGGCAAAAAAGGCGGAGACGCGAAGGTTCGTTGACGGGGTCTAAGCATGGGGTAGTTGAACTATCGTGTGCAGGTCGTTTGGAATTATGATTGTCGGGTTGAATTGGGTTACCATCGGTCAGGTGCAGAAATGCCCAGTGCTTCTTTAATTACCTTGCTCAGGCGTTGGCCATCATCCATGACCGAGAGGCAGCCTGTATAAACACTGAATTCGATATCGGCTTCTGCGCTCAGGATTCGATAATAAATGGTGCCCTGATCTGTGATCATATATTTGTCGCAGTGGTCATCTTTCAGCCGAAGAACCTCGCGCTGGACAATACCGAATACAACGGGGTCCAACTTGATAGGCTCGGTTTGTTTATTTTCTTTGATCTGGGGGTGGGAAAGGCCGCGCAGCTTCAGCGAACCGTCGCTGAATAACTGAATACTGTATCTTGGCCCCGTACCCCAGCCACCACCAGTGCGCGATATGCGAATGGCAGCCCTGCCCTTAGTTTGCTCCTGCAATTCATTGCGCGGCTTTAGGATATCTTCAATTGGTTTTTTGGTGCTGGTTGTTGGCGGTTCTTGCCCCAAAGCATGGACGTTGGTTCCTGCTAACGTTACCGCCAAAACAAAACCACACAGGCCCATTTTTCGCGCGTACCGCATGGTCATCAGTCTGGCTCTATGAACATGCATTTGTCGCCGCTGAGAACACCGTCGCATTGCCCTAACACGCGCCACCGCCAAGATTGATAAATTGAAATGACCGACGCACAGCCGGGTCCATGGATAGTATCTGGACGCCTGAACTGGTCCAGTTGACAGGTCTCTCCTGCGCGCATTTCATAAGCGGCAGCTTCCACCAGCGGAGAAGTCAATCCAGCCAACCGGTTGAAGGCATCCCGCCTCGTATCTTTATATTTGTCGCCCTTGTACAAAAGCTCCATCAAGCTAATGCCGCCCATCGCGTTGTATTTCCACATTTTGATCCACGCCTCTGGGCTATAAACACCTCCGTAATGATGAATCTTAAGGAATTTTGCATAGTTCCACATGCCGAGCGGGTCGCCCTGATCAGCCGATTTTTTTGCCCAATAGAGACCCTTATAGGTATTGGTTTTCATCCACCCCCGTTCGCCCCAGGTTTTTGCCAACGCCGTATACTCAGGCCCATAGGCCGCAGCAATCATGGCCTGCGACGGTGCGTGGCCTGCCTCTGCCGCGCGGTACCGCCAATAACGCTCCTGCCATTTGTCTTTTAGCCCGCCTTGTGCGTAAACCACAGAAAGGAAGTACATGGCCTCTGCATCCCCCTCTTCGATCCGGAAATAGAGAGGGAGAAACTTGTCTGCGAAACCAACAGCCCGCAAATAAGTATCCGCGAGCGGTGTAAAGCCCGCAGAATACAGGCGTCGTTTGTCCATGGCATGAAAGCCATTGATGTGAACTTGTTTCAGGCCGGGACAACTGCTCTGCGCCGCGACTGTCAACTTCCTGATCACCGTGTCCAGTTCAGCACCTGGAGTGCCAGTTTCACCTGCTCTTGGCGGCAAAAAGACGCTTGGTTTGCTTGTGACAGCATCGAACGTGACAATAGGAGCACACCAATCAGGGTCACTGGTGTCAGGGGTCGCTAACGGGCTGATGCCCTTCCGCAGGAAAAAGTCGGTTTCAATGTCTTGTGCGGTTGCAAAAACGTCATGGGTGCTATCATTGATCGGACAGTGTCTATTGGAAAACGCGCCCTCTGTAGTGAGGATTCCCGCACTGGAAAAGTCAGGCAGAATCTCCTCAAGCCTGATGGGGTGGATCATAAAATCGTTGAAAAGCCGCCAAGGGTTTAGGCGCCTGTCAGCCTTTGCATATTGCCTGGGAATATTCAGCGACCTGGCAATTAGGCCAACCTTAAGCCACAGAACATCGCGTATTTTTTCATCAACATCGTCTATTTCCGTTAATTGTCCACTACGCCGAACGGGTCCTTTGGAATATTTGTTGTATTTCTTGTCCCCGTAATTATGCAGGTCAAAAAAGGCCCGGAAAGTGGCGCCGGTTTCCGTGTGTCCCTTGGACAAGTGATGGGCATAACGCTCATCAATGTAGGCAAACCCCTCCTCGCGCGGCACATTGCTTGTGGCAAGGCGAAGGCTTCCGTCCTCCTTTGATCGGAAATTTTCGAGAGAGTATTTGAGAATGTCCGCATTCACCTGCAGCTTGAAAAACTCCTCCAGCAGCTTTTGAAGATGGGTGAATTTGGTGGCTTGATCCCGCAGGTGGCTGCGCTGCATTTCGTCTTGCAATACCGGGTCTGACGAGCCCGCAATATAATCCTCCACGACTTCATCAGGATAGAGGTTGAACGAAAAAGACTGCTGCATCACTGCCTGGATATGGTCCTTGATTTGGTCGTCCTCAAAGAAATCCGGGAAATATGGGTTTTCAATGTGCTTGGTCGCCAAAGAGGCAACAAATCCCCTTGCATCAACATCGATTTGGCCATCAATGATGCGTTGCACAATCGGGAAATTGTAAGTGGGTGCACAGGCATTTGCCCGAATCTCAGCGGGCAAGGCAACAGTTCTTTGTGGCGCCCAAATGAAGGCCAGCCCAGCTAGCGCCACAACCATCCATAATATGTATGTTGGTTTCGCTTCGGTCCGCATGATTAAAGCACCCAAACACCGTCCGGGGACTTGCACATTTTGTTGGTTTCAGATTTCTCGTCAACCGTCACATCAACAGTTTTGCATTCGGTCTTCACGGCACTTTGTTGCTCTTCGGTCTCATTCTTCTTCAAAAGGGCGCGCGTTTCTTTCACTTCTTCTTTTGAATAATAGGTTGTTTTGTCTTCATCAGCTGGACGCTGCGACCGGTCTGCGGCGCGTTGTCTCCTAGCTTCTCGCGCTGCTGATTTGGCATCACCAGACTTAAGCTTGGAGACCGCTTTGTCAGCGCCGACTTTTGAATCCAATGGTTGCGCCGCTAAATCGGCCTTCGGCACGTAGCCGGAAATCAGGCCATCAATATCAATAACAGCCCATTCGTCGCCAGGGTCCCCAACCCAGCCTGCAACATGCAGGACGGCCCCTGTTTTAAGCGCCTTGAGGGGCCGACGGGCTCTCTCACTTGCCATGTCACGCAAAAACGTTTTGCTGGCTACTTCGTAGTATCCGCCGTCAACCGTCATGCCGGCTGCGCTCAGCTTTTCAACGGGGCGCCGAAACTTCAGGCCAACTTCCTGCTCTTCTTGCTTGGTCTCCTTTGGGGTTACTGTCACCGTTTTTCCGGTTTCACTGGACTGGTAGGTGTGGGTTTCGCCGTCTGAATTTGTCTCCAAAGTTTCAGTAACCGCCTCGCCCATTTCGGCACGCTCGCCGCATGTGAGGTCGGCTACCATCGAAGCGGTGAGCATGGTGCCACTATATTGCGCAAGCACCGCAAGGTCGCTTGACCCCCCTGCCACCTGCTGCGCCAGCGAGCCCGCAAAAACAGACGCAACACTCGCCGTTGTGGCGCAGCCATCCTGGTCCTTAGGTCCTTTCATACCCCGGAGTAAGGCATCAACTGCTGAGCCGGGCACATCAAGTTTTGGTAGTTTAAACTGTGCGCTCGCGGTACCGGACATCGACAGCGCCAGCAAGCATGCGCCCGCCAGTGTTTTGATGGAATGAAGACGGAACTGTTGTGTGATCATTTCGTTACCCCCACCCTGAGAAGGCAACGATAACAGAAATTGGCGTTTTTTTTAAGGGCGTGTCTTCTTAACCCAATGGCGGTGCTTTTGAGTTAAGAGGTACCTTTTTTCAGGCCGCCAACAAACTGCAGAAACGTGCGCTGCGCTTCTTCCTGTGCTGCACGCGCGCCCTTTGACCGGACGATTGAAAGCGCAGCTTCCGTGAGGATGGCATTCAGCATCCTTACGACCAAATCTGCGTTTTCAATTTTGATTTCGCCGGATGCGTTTGCTTCCTCCAGCCATGCTTTCATTTGCGCGAGGCTGTGCTTTGTTTCAATTTTTCGGCAACGCTCCCACCCGATGGCTGCAGGACCCTCGATGATCAGAATTTTGGCAACATCGAAGTCGGTCAGTGCCTCCAGCCACGACAAACTGGTACCAATCAGCTGCTCAAAAGGAGAAGACGCGGCCTCATTATTCTCGAGTGCCTGCTGAATAGCACCCTTCGATTCCCTTTCGTACACCGCTGCAACCAGGTCCTCCACAGACGCATAATGATGATACATGGCACCCCGGCTGACGCCAGCGGCATCCAGGATGGTACGGGTCGTCGTGCCCTGTACGCCTTCCGCAATAATAAGCTTTCTGGCGGTTTCGATCAGGCGGTTGCGGGTCGCTTCTCTGCGTTGTTCTTGAGTAGGCACTAAATTTTCCGAATATCACCTATACAGATCAGTGATCTGTTTTTCATTTACAGACTGCCGGTCTGTATGTATATATACCGACCATTGGTCTGTTATATATCAAAGGATAGAAAAATGAAACACGAATCCACTAATGAAGTTCCAGAGGCGTTTGACCATTATCTGGCGGCATGGAATGAGACGGATGTCACCAAGATCCGTGGTCATTTTGAACGCTCTTGCACTGACGATGTGTTTTTTGTCGATCCTACCGCGACAACGCGCACGATCGATGAACTCACAGCTTTTGCGGTTAAGGTGCGCACCGAACGGCCAAATGTGCACAATCGCCGGATTACTGGCGTGGACGGCCATAACCTGCGCTATCGCTACCTTTGGGAAATCTATGACAATGACAAATTGGTGTTGCACGGCATGGATGTCACTACGATCAATGAAGACGGCAAGATCGTTCAGATCGACGGCTTCTATGGCGACTTTCCAGAAATGGAATAACGCGACTTAGGTGGACCTGAAGATGCAAATTCCCGTACTGAAATTGCCTTCGCGTTTGACTGTTTGGGAGACGATCGCGCTGTCTCTCAATCAGGGCGCGCTCGTGCAGATGGCGACGAACAGTTCAAATGTAGCCATCTGCGCCGACGAGCTTTATTTGACGATGAAGGAAAGTCCGTCCAGGACACGGCAGGTGACGGAGTAAAAGACCTCGGCGACTTTCCTTTACGTTCAGCCTCGCCCTGTTATCAAATGCGAGGCGGCGCGGCGGCCATCGCTCCAGGCCGTGTCCACATAGCCAATAGTGTCCGCGAGCGCTTCACCCGCCAGAAGAATGCGGCCAGCTATTGGCTCCCGCAGTTGCTTGTTGTCATGGGCCCGAAACTGCGGGTTTGGATACATGTAAGCACCGCCAGCGAGAGGGTCTTTGCCCCAACGATTAATATAAAACCCTTCGGGTGCCGGCAAAGCAACACCCAGCTGTGATTGAAGATAGTCGTGGAAGAACTCTCGCGCCTCGTCATCCGATAGGGATTCGAGCGCAAGGCCACGCTTTCCGCCAACAGCTCCTAGCAATACGGGGTTGCCATGCGACTTGGCAAAATCGACCAAAAAATGGACGTCCGGGGAGTCGCAAAACACCATAGCGTCGGATGGCAAATCCCATGACGCCTCCGGGTAGCGCACCCACAGTTTCACAAAACTGCCCATTTCCATCCCAGCCAAGGCGTCAGTATGCCGTTTGGGCAGGCCGGGCTGGAAGTCTATAGCGCCCGATTTCAAAACCCCTATTGACGCCGTCACAATCACGGCATCCGCCGCAATGTCACGCCGGTTGGTTTTAATTTGAACGCCAGCAGAAGTACGGATCACGGCGCTTACACTTTCATTTAGTATTGGTTTGGAGCGCTGAATAAGTGCTTGAAGCAGGGATTGCATGCCCCCTACGACTGTTGGCTCAATCAGGTCAGCTGTACTATCCCCGCCGCTTGGGCCAATCAGTACATCGCCGGACAGATCATCAAGGTCTGCGGCTGACGAACCGACCATAAGACGTCTGCCAACGCAGCCACTTGCTGTTGTCGGGTCGAGTGAATTTCCAATCAAGTCACTGATGCTTCTGGCGCGAGGCCGCCCACCCAAAAACATCTGGGTTTGATGCCAGAGGTAAGGAGCGGCTAGGGGTGCCTCAAGTTCAGCTTCAATGCTTGCGATATCCACCGGAATGAATTTGCCTCTTTGCACCGCAGTAGGGACTTGCAAATTCGTCGAGCTGTCAACCAAGCCGAGTTTTCTGGCGATGGGTAACAATTCGCTGTTTCCCTTGCGCAGCCAGTTAGCCCCGAGGTCAGCTGGAAAACCACCGAGCGATACCGTATGCGCACGGCCACCTACACGATCACGCGCTTCCACCACTTCTACATCAAAACCGGCTTCGAGGAGCAATTCGGCCGCACCAATACCCGCAAAACCCGCCCCTATGACAACCACTTTTGAGCCAGGCCGAAGCGGTTCAACAGGTGAAGCGCACGAAGTCGTTCCTGCCGCAACACTTGCAGCCGCTGCCCCCATCAATAACTTGCGTCGATCTATATCCATGTGGCACCCTCCGATTGCTAACCTGTACTATGACAGGTAATTTAACCTGTCAAGTGACAGTTACACCCAAAACATGCTAGGAGGCAGGCATTGGCCGCACCAAATCGAAGAAAAACCGCTGACGAACGCCGCACCGAAGTCCTGGAAGTGGCGGCCAAGATATTGTCAACGGAAGGAGCCGCCGGCCTTTCTTTGCGGGCGGTAGCCGGCAAGGTTGGGATCAAGCTGGCGTCACTGCAGTATTATTTCCCTACGTTTGCGAGCCTCGTTGAAGCCTTGGTGCAAACCATGGTTTTGCGCCACACCGAGGGACTTCAACTGGCCGAAAATGCCTCCGGCAAGTCACCGATGCATGATTTGAAGTCTGCACTCAGGTGGCTCGCGGTTGATGTGCCAATGAGCCTTGAAGAAGCTGGGCTGGAAATTCAGTTTTGGGCGCTGGCGCAGTTGAACCAGGAGGCGCAATCGGCGCTCAACAATTATCATGGTGCCTATGTGGCGTTGCTGGAAAAACTCGTACTGAAGGCATTGCCCGGCCTGTCAGAAAAAGACGCCTGCACGCGAGCAAAACTAATAGCGTCTCTCTTGGAAGGCTCGGTTCTGTTTGTTACGCTGGACAGTAGCGGCGAAGCTTCCGACGCCGACTATGAAGACTTGTATGAAACAGCACTCATGATCGCGTTGCAGCCTGCCTAGAGCGCAGTACCATTGCCAACTGCTGTATATCTGCAACCGATTGATTTGCCTATATTTGAACCGCAATGCTAGGGTTCCAGCCGGAATACGCACATTTCTCCTCGAAGGGGTGCCCACTTTGAAAGACTCGGACAAAAAGCTCGGCATGCACCGCGCCATCACGCGGCGCGACCTGGTTTATGGCATTGGTGCAGCGGCATTTGCCGCGCCGTTCGCGGCAAAAACCGGCAGCGCCGTTGCGCTTGATGGGCCCTCTGCAAATACCACCAGTTATCCGCCGTCATGGACCGGACTGCGCGGCAGCAATGACCGCGCTTTTGCAGCAGCCCACGCGGTTGGCCGCGACGGCAGGTCCGATTTTGGACCGGTTGAGGATGAGGGCGACATCTATGACCTCGTGGTAGTGGGCGGCGGCGTAAGCGGGCTTGCGGCTGCGCACTTTTATCGCCAGAAAAATCCTACAGCCCGCATTTTGATACTGGACAATCACGACGATTTTGGCGGTCATGCCAGACGCAACGAGTTTCAAGTCGACGGCAAAACCCTGATTAGTCACGGCGGTAGCGAAACCATGGTGGCACCATCTAGCTACAGTGATGTTGTCAAAGGCTTGCTAGCAGACCTGGGCGTGGACATAAGCGCGTTTTACCAAGCATTCGACCAAAGCATCTATGACAAGCATGACCTGAAATGGGCCATACATTTTACCGAAGAAAAGTGGGGTGCGAACCGTCTCATCCGTCGGGTATTTAGCGGCTGGGACAAGTCAGAAACGGATGACCTGCTAACGCTTGAACAAGCGGTTGCAATGGTGCCAATCTCAAAAGTGGCCCAAGGGGAATTTCTGCGCCTCCTAACTATTGAAGAAGACCAGATCCCGCATGTTGCCGTGGCGGACAAGATGAAATTCTTGTCTTCAATCTCCTACAATGACTTTCTAAAAGGCCATCTCGGCGTTACCAACACAGAAGTGCTCGACCTATTGCAGTCCTTCACGCAAGATATCGGCCTCGGCATTGAAGACATTACGGCGGCGCGTGCGATTACTTATGCCCTTATGCCCGGGTGGGAAGCTTCAGGTCTGCCGCCACTTGAAGGTGAAGACGAGCCCTACATTCACCATTTTCCTGATGGTAACGCATCAATTGCAAGGCTATTGGTGCGCGCGCTGATACCCGGGGTAGCTGCCGGCAACACAGTGGACGATCTGATCACAGCTCGATTTGACTATTCGAAACTTGATCAAGCAGATGCACCTGTAAAAGTGCGACTAAATTCTACGGTGGTCAAAGTTGCGCATGATGGCCCTTTTCAGTCAGCACGGGCTGTTCACGCAGTCTACATGAAGGGCGATAAAGCGTACCGGGTCAAGACACGCCATTGCATTCTGGCCTGCTACAATTCGATGATCCCTCATATCTGCAAAGAACTGCCAGAGCAGCAGCGGGAAGCCATGGCGCAGCAAGTAAAGCAACCGCTCCTCTACACCAGTGTTGCCTTCAAGAACTGGCGTGCGTGGAAAAACCTCGGCATTTATGGTGCCTATGTCCCGGGCGCATACCATAATACTGTGCGGCTCAACTTCCCGGTTAGCATGGGCGATTATCAGTTCGCACAATCGCCCGATGAACCCATAACGGCCACCATGTACCGGGACGACCCTTATGAGCACCGCGAAGGCCTGACACCACACGAACAATTTCGGGCGTTGCGTTACGAACTCTTGTCTACGCCGTTTGAAGATATTGAGCGCAGTATCCGTACCCAGCTTCAAAGCCTGCTGGGAGATGGCGGCTTTGACGCGGCAGATGACATTGCAGGCATTACTGTCAATCGCTGGGCCCACGGCTATGCCTACTGGCCGTCACCTCTAAGCGACGAATTCCCCATGGATGAAGATTTTGATGGGGCCTATTGGTACAGCGATGACGAACGCTGGCCCCATGTGCGAGCCCGAAAGCCTTTTGGCCGCATCGCCATCGCGAATTCTGACGCAGCAGCTAATGCGATGCTGCAATCTGCCATTGAAGAGGCGCACCGAGCAGTGACGGAATTGCCGGGCTAATTAGAATTGCGGCCATCCAAGCGAGCGAAATCTACAAAAACCACTGTAAGCGCAGGGAAAACACCACTGCATCATTGGCGCCCAAGCCACCGGGGTTGTCAATAGCCTGAAGGTTGCCATGCAGGACCAAATTGTCACGTACGGGCGCCTTGTAAAAAACCTCATAGGCGGTTTCTGCTTTTTTAAAAAATGGCGCAGAGGCGTCATTGCTGAAACTTGCATGTGACACGCCAGCGCCTATCACGTCTGCAGAACGAGCCCCATTGAACCCCTGCCATTTAATGCCTGTACCGAAGTGAAAGTCGAGCGGACTGACTTCCCCGTCAGCGAAGCCAACCTGGGCGTAGGCACCAACACCACTGTCGGTGAGATCTTGGTCCAATGTCGTATAGAAACCGCCTGTGGACGACTCAACGCCGCCGTCAAAACGGGTGGTGTCACCATCCAGGTGCCAGTAGCCAACTTTTAGGGCGCCGGGAAGCCCCCAAACGCCCTCTTGCCACTGAAGTCTGCCTTCAAAGAAGTATGCATATTGCTGCGCAGCGAAAAAATCTCTGAGCGTGAGGGTGTTTTCGTCCTGCCCCTGCCTGAAAGTGGCGTCATACATGCCAAATGCGATCTGGAAACTCGGCGACACATCGAAAAATGCATTTACGCTCATGGATGGAGGGCCTTGTGCAATGATTGTCGAGCTTCGAACCGTAGAGAACCCAAAATGATGCGCAGCATTGCGAGGCGCGAAGAACTCGCTCAAAGGGTCCACCTTCCCCAGCTTCAGCCTTAGCCGTTTGTTTAACAGGCGAGTTTGAAACCAAAACATGTGAAGGCGGTCATATTCCGGGTCGTCAAGGCGATCAAAGCGTTGGATGTCGCCAATGATTGTCGAACCGTTGGGCCCCGTGTGATTTTGGTACTGAAAAAACAGTTGGCTTTCTGAAAGTCCAAATGACTTTTCGAGGTCTAAACCAACATTCAATGTGGTTCGCTGGCGGTAACTGGCTTCTTCACCACTGACAACTGGTCCCTGAAATCCGGCCTCTAATGAAGCACCAAAATCAAGATATTGAAGTGGTTTAAGGTCATCACCTTCTTGGGCAAATACAGGCCCTCCAATTACGGCAATCACAGCAAAAATTGTGAAGGCCAGAACGGTGTTAAATGTTGAATTCATCATGTTGCACCCCTGCAATCAATTGCCCAAGCGTCGGCCTTGAGGGACCGACGCACTCTTATGCTCTGAAGGGGCTAGCCCGACGCCAATTGGAGCTTTGGGGTGGAGTGTGCGACGGAGTCTGTACTTTGCACGTCTTGGACTTGTTCAAGAAAACGGGCCACAGTTTCGCGCAAGTTTTTGGATTGAGTGCTCATCTCCGCCGAAGCCGATTGAACCTTTGCAGCGGCATTTTCGGTTTCTTCGGCGGCGCTATCAACTTGCTCAATATTTTGCGTGACTTCCAAGGTCCCACTGGCAACCTCATCGACACTTCTGGCAATTTCCTGTGTCGCGACACCTTGCTCTTCAACGGCTGCCGAAATGCCCGTAGAAATTTCATTCGTTTCTTCAATGGTGTTGCGAATGTGTTCTACCTTCGAAGCAACTGAGTCCGTCTCTTTTTGAATACTCGCAATTTGCGAACTGATTTGCTCAGTTGCACTTGAAGTTTGGGAGGCCAGACTTTTCACTTCACTCGCGACAACTGCAAATCCCCGGCCTGCATCACCTGCGCGGGCCGCCTCAATCGTGGCGTTGAGTGCCAGCAAATTGGTTTGCTCTGCAATATCCGTGATCAGGTCGACAATCGTTCCAATGCTGTCGGCCGCTTCAACCAGATTTTGAATAAGGCTGTTCGCCTCTTCCGACTGGACGACCGCGCCGCTCGAGATTTTTGCAGACTTTGTAACCTGCTGAGAAATTTCGAGAATGGAGTTAGATAGTTGATCGGCGGCAGACGCAACGGTTTGTACGCTGTTAGACGCTCGGCCTGATGCAGAGCTGGTTCCTTCAGCCAATGATTTGGTTTGGTTTGCTGCCCCTTTCATGCCGTCTGCCAGTGTACCAACTTCGTCAACGGCAGCAGTGACCGATGCTAGGATGGAGTTGGAATCCTGCCTGAACTGCTCCGCCAGCTGCTCAATTTTTTGCGCTCTTTCTGCTTGTATCGCCTGTTGCTGCTCGCGTTGCTGCTGGATCTTCGCCTGCTCTTCCAACTTCTGTTGCTCAGCCTCGACTTTAGAAGCTTGCAGGGCCTCCTGTTCTTTGCGCAGCTCCTCGGCTTCAATCATGCCTTTCCGAAAAACCTCTACGGCTCCGGACATTTCACCAATTTCGTCTTTGCGCCCAAGCCCTTCAACTTGAACTTCCAGGTCACCTTTTGCCAAGTCAGACATAATGCCGGTTAGACTGACAATTGGAGCGGAAATCAGACCGCCAATGAAACGCGCCGCAAAAACACCAACGATGATGGAGATAAGCAACGTCAACCCGACCGCCCAATAGGTTGCAGAGACAACAAAATCGTTCTCTGCTTTGCGCTCGGCCATCAACCGTTCTTCGATGCCCGCAAACTCAGCCATGATGGACCTGAATTTGTCGAAATAGGTTTTGCCGCGGGCTTCCCCTACCAACTGAGCGATATCGTCCATGGTCAGGTCCGCGCCAACGCGGCGACGAGTGGCAATTGCTGCATCTGCAATTTCGGTCTGCCAGGCACGCAAAGTCGTCTCGGCTTCCCTCAATCGCTCGACTTGTGGTGGGTTGTCGCTAACCGTAGCGCGCAGGTCCGCAAGCTTTTTATAAGCAACCTGCTCACCCCAGTTGTATGGCTCAAGAAACTGGTCTTTCCCTGCCAAAAGAAAGCCCCGCATACCCGTTTCCATATCCACCGCGGCGCCAACTATCGATCCCACTTCCGCAAGGACGACGCGTGTGTGGTCCACCCATTTGGCTTTGTCGACAATACTCAGCAGGTTAAAGGTTGTAATTGCGGCTAGAATGACAGTGAAAACCAGCGGCAGCACGCCAGCCAGCATGGTCTTGTGTTGTGTTTTTAGATTAGTGAAGCTACCCACGGCAGGACCCCCAAACATTGTTTCAGTCGTGTTTGTGCAAAACTCAAAACATATGTCGCTTCCCTGGCGCAGAACGTGATCACAAAACCTTAATAAATACCTAATGAGCTGGAATAACACCGTGTTCGGCGTTAAGAAATTCCCTCTTGTCCCTTCAAACGTGTAGGCGCAAAACCAGAAAGTGTATTTCATGCGACATGCATTCTTGTTGGCGGCCGGACGGCGAAATCCATTACCAGTAGATTCGATGCCTTTGCAAAACCGGTACAAACGGGTGGCGAGCCATATGATGCCGACCAATTTGTGCGGACGGAGTAACCCTAAGAATGGCGGGCATGATCGAAAACCAGGAGCTCAATCCGTCTGCGTTGGTGGTCCCGGAGTTTGCTCATGTGCTCAATGCATCGGGTGAAGAGTTATTTCTCTTTGGCCGAAAAGCTCTTGAAATTTTGCGATCACAATATTGGTAACAGGTTACCAACCAAAGACCCTAATAGGACCAGACGGCATCTGGACCATCAATATGGATTGAGCGTCCGAATGTGGCAAAAGTTGCTTTCACATCTTCTCGAGACAGTAGAATTTTCCGCTGGCTGAGAATCTGCTGCTGAAAGTCAGTTATCAACCCTGATGGGTTGGACGATTGAAACAGCCTCAATGCAGATTCGCGGTGAGCGCGGTCTTCAAGCCGATCCATTAACAAGGTCGCTGCGCGCTCATAGTCCTCGCGGCACAGAGCAGCATCGAAAACAGTCCCTTTGTTTTCTTCATAATTCGCGACCAATTGTTCAAACACAGCGTCTGATTTTTGCTTCTGACCGGTTTGGAAATAGGCGCAAGACTGCGCAAACCAAACGAACGTGTTCAAATAGGGAGTGGAATTTTCGAAATCGTACGAGTCTGCAAGCGCCAAAGAGTCTTCAAAACGGCCATACTCCATCAAGACAATGATGCGGTTAATGAAAACGCTGTCAGCATAATAGTATTTGTCACGGTCCAATTCACTGAGCTTGGTCAGCAACTCCATGCCCTCTTGCTCCCTGCCCAGCTCTAGCAAGGTGAATGCGCGCAGGCTGCTCGCCCACAAAGCCCAGTCGGTGACACCAACTTGCTCATTCCAGTCAGCGATAGCGGGCAAAGCCACATCAAGAACCGCTGGCATATTTCCCATTTGCCTGAGCGCATTCATGCGTTTCCACAAAACTTGAAAATTGTCAGCAGCGGCTGCGAGCTCCGTTGCCGTGCTTGCGTCTTCGGTGGCAAAAGCTTTGCGAAGATCTGGGCCCGCTTTCTCTTCCAAGTTAGGCCAAAGCGGTTCAAACCGTCGGTCAATCAACATACCCAGCAACGTGTCCGCGGAGTTTATTGATTCCAGGTGGCGCTGTGCCTGCTTCTTGTCGTTTTGCTTCAACAACACCTCGGCAGCTCGCCTATATATCCATTCCGGGGCCAAGGCTTCATCGCCCTTGTAACTGCTGCCTGCAAGCGCAAGGGCCAATTGGTCATAATGTGTATCTAGTCCGTCATCCTCGAGCGAATTGGTGACATACCGCATAAACTCAGTAGAAAATTCGTTCGTGTTATTTGGGAAAAGCGAGATGTACTCGACAATTAGGTCAGAGGTCTCACCATACTGCTCGTTCAAGTAATGCAGATTGATAAACTGGCCCAGGGTCTCCGCCGACTTTTCATCGACTTCCCCGACAGACTTTTTGAGCCACTCAATGGCCGCTCCATAATTAACCTCAGTTCCAATCCCTTCTTGGTAAAAGTAACTGAGATTATAGGCTGCTTGTTGGTTGTTACTTTCGGCTGCAAACTTTGTGAACCCAAAGGCCTTTTCGAAATCCTGTTCGCCCCCTAGGCCATTTTGATAATAAACCCCCAGGTTAACGGCAGCATCTGTGCTGCCGCCTTGTGCCGCTTTCTCGAAGTATTGGAGAGCTTTGGCATAATCTTGCTCGGTGCCAAGTCCAGCGTCAAACATGTGGCCTGCGTTATACATTGCCGTCACATTGCCGCCGTCCGCCGCCTTCTGGAAGGCATTGAGGGCAGACCCGTAATCTTGTGGGCCACCCCTGCCACCATAATACATCACACCAAGGTTAAGGGCGGCATCACTGGACCCGAGCGCCACAGCCTTCGCATACAGGTCGCGTGCCTGCGCCACGCTTTCGCTGTCGGCCTGTTGCTCGATCATTCTGGCATAATTGAAAGCACCTGTGCCATTGCCAGCGTCGGCCGCTTCCTTATAGAGCTCAATCGCTTTTTCCTGGTCTTGGAATACGCCTTGGCCATTTTCATAAAGTTTGCCCAGGTTGTTGACTGCCATGGAATATTTCAGCTCTGCGGCTCGCGAATACCATTCAGCCGCCTTTTGATAGTTTTGGTCAGTGTGCAGACCGTTTTCATGCATGTAACCGAGGTTATGAATAGCAACGTCGACATCTTCATCCGCAGCATCCAAAAACCAATTGTATGCGTCTTCATAGCTTTGGGTGGCACCCCGGCCAAAATAGTAGCTGATGCCAACTTCAGCTTTCGCCACGGCATAACCAAGGTCCGCCGCGGCTTTAAACCTGTCGAAAGCCGCATCGGCGTCTTTGTCTATGCCAAGGCCGTCCCTGTACATGACCCCGAGATTATACTCGGCGTGCATGCTGCCGTTTGCTGCGGCAGCTTCAAATAGCGTTTTTGCTCTTTGCCGGTCCAGCCCCACTGCCGGTTCTTCAAGATAAAGACGGCCGAGATTATTCTGTGAAATGGCATCCCCTTGATCTGCCGCCAGCTGATACCACGTCGCTGCCCTAACGGGGTCGGCTGTAACGCCTCGACCATGAGAAAAGATTACGCCCATTTCTCTTTGGGCTGCGGCCCAACCAGCTTCCGCAGCGGCGTCAAACGCCAGATATGATTTGCCAATGTCAACGTCCTGACCTAGCCCATCGCGGTACACCACCCCAATATTGTGATACGCCGCCAACGATCCGGCAGTCGCGGCTTCCTGAAATACTTCAAGGGCCCGGCTTTGATCTTGAGCAACGGCGTAGCCATACAAATACATGATACCGATATAGTTGCGGGCCTCAGCCTGGCCCTGCTCAGCCGCTTTTTCAAACCAACCTAGGGCCGCCTCATAATCTTGCTCTGTAGCTGTTCCCTGGTACAGGTACAAAGCCAGATTATACTGTGAATCAGCATTGCCCTGGGCGGCGGCTTTCTTGTACCAGGAAAGCGCCGTAGCAAAATCAACCTCGACGCTCATTCCCTGTTCGTGCATCACGCCCATATTATGCTGTGCCAACGCAACTGGCTCGTCAGCGAGGGCTGCTTTTTCTGACCAGAAATAGGCCTGCTCAAAATCTTGTTCGACACCCATTCCAAGCAAGTACAAGCCACCAATATTGGCCTCCGCCATTGGCAGTCCCTGATCAGCTGCGCTCAGGTACAATTCTGCGGCGCGCGCCAGGTTTTGGCGAACCCCTTGGCCATTCTGGTACATGACCGCCAAATTGTTTTGGGCCAGCGCATAATTTTGGTCTGCCGCCTTTTGATACCATTCTGCAGATTGGTAATAGTTTCTGGGGACAATGGTGCCTTCGGAGTAATAGACACCAAGATTATATTGGCTTTCGACATTACCGGCATTCGCCTCGTCGATAACATCGTCAATGGTTCGCTCAAAAGGCGCTTGTGTGGCCCAAATCGCTGCGCCAACCAAAAGTGCAACAATCGCCGCGATACCCAGCAGCTTTTTACTCATAAACGCCCCCAAAACTAAACAAACGACCAAATGTCATCATGACGATAATTCATAAGTCGTCAATGCGATAAGCTTTGCGACAGTGCGCTCCGATAGTCGCTGGGGGACATGCCCTCAAGCGCCTTAAATTCTTTGTTGAAGCTGGATTTAGTTCGAAATCCGGCTTCATACATAACGTCAATCATCGCCGCTTCGGGATGGGCCTTAATGTATGCCTTCGCGCGCTTAATGCGCTGCCGGTTCAAATAACGGGAATAGCTCTCATCGTAGGTGTGGTTCACTGCCAGCGACAGCTGCCGAATAGGAACACTTAGGCGATACGCCATCTCCTTCAGGCTGGGAGGTTCTTCTTCGTAAAAGTCAGGTTTACCCAACTCTTGCGCCAAAGCATGCGTGATGCTCTGAAATTGTGCGAGATCAGCGTCATCCACATACATTCGCTTTTCAGGCCCAGTCTGCGCACCAAAGCTATAAATCCATTCAAAGTGCCGCGAATTCTGCAATGCCAGCAACAGCATGAAGGCAACGAGAATAAGCTTGAACAAAAGTGTGAACATAATCGTGGGCGCTTGGTCACTTGCCGTACCAGCTTGAATTTCCATGTAAATCATCAAGTCCGCCACAAACATGATCAGGAAATAGCCGCTAGCGAGCCAAATCCAGCGCTTTATGCTATTGGCATAGACCCCCAAGGCCGCCGGGCCATCAGCATTGCCGCGCGCGAGGAAACTTAGGGCCACCGCATAACCCAATTGACTGAGAAGCACGGTGTAATCAACAAGAGTGAGAAACTCCCCGCCCGCCATCAGGCCGACCGCAAACACAGCCGGGATCAAATACAGGCTGTGTATTGCTTGAAGCTTGAAACGAGGAACGGCCGCTGCTTTGAAAAATAAATATGCTACTGGGCCAAGCAACAAAGGCATTGCCGGCAGGAGCATCGCAGGCAAACTGGGCCTACCAAAAAGCGTGATGAGATACAAAAGCGCTGCCTGCGCCGCCAAAATAAGAAACGCAATTCCCAGCAAGCGCGAAAGCAACGGATGCTTGGCCGGGACCCGCAACATATGCAGCGCAAAAATCAGGCAGGCAAAGCTAACAGCATAGTCAAGATTTTGGATCAGTAGCCCCATGGTAGTTTCTTAGGAAAGCCATGCAGTTTTTTCTAGGAGAAAATCGTGACCACAAACGCGTTCCCGGTCGCGTGACCATGTAATTCCGGCTAGCTGAGGCAAAAAAGGAATGCCTCTATGAGTAAATTTTTTAGTTACCTGGTTCCAATCGGCCTGCTTTTTACCCTGTCAGTTTCGGTGCCAGCCAGAAGTGAAGAACAGACATCACCGCTAGCGATTACAAATGTCACGATTATCTCCCCTGACTTGGCTGAACCACAAAAGAATATGGCTGTCATCATCAATAAGGGACAGATCACAGCTATTGTCGAAACATCGGTCATGGGCGACTTCCAGGGTGAGGTGATTGATGCCGCGGGCATGTATTTAACGCCGGGCCTGATGGATAGTCATGCCCACACAACCCATGTGCCGGGTTTCGATTATGCAGGGTCTCCGCAGGAAGCAAAACATCCCGAACTCGTCACGGCGTATCATCGGCAGCAACCACGCTCGCTGCTGTATCATGGGGTCACACAGGTCTTGGACCCCTCCCCCACACCGGAGTGGACCAAGTTCACGGACGGGGACATTCATCCAGACCTGTTTCGCTGCGGTGTGCTGCCAAACCTGGGCGCCTATCCGCAAATTCCGATCAACCGCGCCATAGAGGCCTTTCCCCACTTCATTATGGACCCGGATAGCGGGTACAATATGAAAAAAGGGCTGACTGCCGACCCTACTGACCATACGCCCGAAGCGGCCCTGAAAGCGATTAAGGAAAGCGGCGCGGTCTGTGCCAAACTATACATTGAAGATGGCTTTGGCGGTTTGGCGCATTGGCCCATACCGACAGATAAATTGCTTGGCGATATTCGGCGCGCGGCTGATGCACACGGCCTCGTGTTGTACGCTCATGCCAATGCCCTGGATATGGTGCAAATAGCGCTCAGGAACAATATCGATGTCCTTGGGCACGGCATGTGGAACTGGCAGTGGCCAGCTGAAAAAGGCCCTGCCCCGCTTCAAGAAACGATCGACACCATCAAATACGAGGGCAAAGGCTACATTGCGACTTTTGGTGTGATCGATGGCCTGAAGCAATTGACCCACGAAAATCCGCTTAAAGATAAGCGACTGAACACCGTGACACCCGCCGCCCTCGTCAAATGGTACAAAACTGAAGATGCCCAGTGGTTCAAAAGTGATCTGATTGCCGGGTTCGGCCCGGCAGCTGATGCAGCCACCGCTTATCAGGCGTTTGAGGGCATCAGCGCACGGGGCGCGCGCGTGCTGGCATACCTCAACGAGATTGGCCATGAGAATTTTGTGCTGGGGAGCGACTATCCTGGCTCACCGAGCTATGCCAAGCAACCGGGCCTCAGCACGCTTCAGGAAATGGAAATGATGGCAACCGCTGGCCTGCCGCTCGATAAAATATTGGCTGCGGCAACAATCAACGGAGCCCGCATGATCGGCGTTGACCACATCTATGGCACCATAGAGGTTGGAAAAAAGGCCAACCTGTTGCTGCTCAATGAAAATCCGCTCAACAGCATTGGCGCGTGGGATACAATCGATGCAGTCATTCTGGGTGGCCGCGCAATCAAGCGGGAGAGTTTGGCAGCCGCCCAGGAAAACTGTCTTTAGCAATTCATGACGATGAAGCCGCAGGTTATTCGGCCTAGAGCTTGTCGATTTCCTCCATAAACGAACTGGTGCCGGTTTCCAGTTCTCCGGACAAGCCAGACAAAATGCCAGCTTGGCCGCTAAGATCGGAGATCTTGGTCGCCATCTGGCTCATGGCCTCAAACATCATTGAAACATTCTGGGACACTTCCGTGGTTCCATTTGCGGTTTCCTGGATGTTGCTGCTGATCTCGCGGGTGGCGGCATTTTGCTCGGAAACCGAACTCGCAATACCGGACGCGATGGAGTGCAGTTCTGCAATCAATTTCGAAATGCCCGCAATTGAGTCCACAGACTTTTCCGTGGCTTCCTGAATGGCTTTAACCTGAGACGAGATTTCGTCTGTTGAGTTGGCGGTTTGCGTCGCCAGCGACTTCACTTCAGAGGCAACCACGGCAAAGCCCTTGCCGGCGTCGCCTGCTCTCGCCGCCTCGATGGTAGCGTTCAAGGCGAGCAGGTTAGTTTGCTCCGCAATGTCATTGATGATTTCAACAACATCGCCAATTTTTGTGGACGCTTCTCTTAACCCACCAACAACTTCAGAAGTTTCTTCTGCAGCGGTCACCGCGCCCTCGGACATGCTGGATGAGCGTTCAACCTGACGGGCAATCTCTTCAATAGATGCGTTCAGCTCTTCAGCGGCACCTGCGACAGCCTGCACTGTTGATGTGGACTCTTCCGCAGCCGCGCTGATGGTTTGCATACGACCGGACAAATCGGCCGAGCCTTCTTCAAGGCCAGCGGCGCTGCTGGTGAGGTCCTGAGAGCTGTCAGATACAGTCGAAACAGCTGCACCAACTTCACCGCGGAATTTGGCACTTAATTGTTCCAGGTTGGTGCGCCGGGTCCAGTTCACCATGGGCGCTATATACTTGCCGTCAGAATCGTAAATTGCACTCACATTCAGGTCGAGAGTTTCCGGGCCCACCTTGATCCGCGCTTTATGAGGCAGATTGGATGGGTCTGAAAGCATGCGTTGTTGATGCTCCGGGTGCTTGTGGAAAACATCTATCGAGGACCCTTTCATCTCGCTCACTTTAATCGGTAGATGCTCCTCAATTTCCCGCAGCGTATCTTCACTTGTCTTGTTCAGATAGTTGATTTCCCAGGTGTCTTTGTCGCATGCCATCACATTGATCGGCATTTGATCGAGCATTGAGAGCAGACGCTCCGCCTCTTTTTCCGCCATGACTTGTTTGGTGATCAACTGCCAGGTCAGCATCGGTCCTGTGTAGACGCCCTGTTCGTCGTACAGGGCCGTTATTTCGAGCCGCAGGTGCTCATCTCCAAGCTGAATACGGGCGGTGTGCGGAAGGTTACGCGGATCATTCAATATGCCGCGTTGGTATTCTGGTTTCTTATGAAAGACATCAATCGAGCTGCCGACCATCTGATCAACCATAATGGGGAGTTCATGCTCAATCGCGCGCAGCGTCGCCTTGCAGGACTCGTTCATATAGGTAATTTCGAAATCCGGCAGCGTACACACCATAATGTTGGCAGGCATCACATCCAACACAGACCGAGCATCAAAACTAACGTTACTATTTGGCGCCCCTGATGCGACGCCCTCCGGTTCGTTACTTCTTTTCAACAAATCAAACATTGTGTGGTCCTCCAGTAATATCGGTCTTGCGAACGCCTGGCAGCTGGGGCGCATTTGTTAGCTGGACCGTCGTTCCTTGCCCCGTGGCAGCGCGGTCGCGCCCGGGAACTCCAAAATTCGCTTTTCCGGTTTCTTTTCTGCTTGTTCGAGAGCTTTTAGGAATCCCTGCAGCAGAGCCGGTGGGGTGAATGGTTTGCCAATGTGACTGTTCATGCCGGCTGTTCGGTATCGCTCGATGTCGTCCGGGAAAACATTGGCAGTGAGGGCAATGATGGGGGTTGACCGGTTGGGCCCTTTTGATGACCTAACCTCTTCTGCCACCTGAAGCCCGGTGAGCTTCGGCATATTTACGTCGAGAACCAGCAGGTCGTACCGCTCGGCAAGCGCCGACTGCAGGGCTTTTTCTCCGTCAGTCGCCAACTCAAATTGAATGTCTTCGGACTCGAGGACCGCAGCGAGATAGCGGGCATTCACAGCATTGTCTTCCGCGACAAGAATACGCAGCTGCTTCAGAGATTGACTGCCTTGGCTTTTTTGGTCGTGCTCAATCCTGTCCGCGCGGCGTCGATTTCCAAGGCTCAGTGGCAACGTAACAGTAAATTTGCTGCCCACGCCCTCTGTGCTTTTCAGCGCGATCTTACCGTCTAGGTCGCTCGTTAACTCTGAAACAATCGCCAGTCCAAGGCCAACGCCTGTGTAATTTCCGCTGGAGCATTCACCTATCTGCTCAAACTTCTCGAAAATTCGCTTTTGATTCGCTTCGGAAATGCCGACGCCCTGGTCTTCTACACTCAACCGAAATTCCACATACTTCTCGTCCAGGCCTGCTTCCGCAGACAGGGACACAACAACATCGCCCTGCAGCGAGTATTTGATCGCATTATTGATCAGGTTGTAGGCGATTTGCGTGATGCGCTGGCGATCACCGACAAACGGGCGGCGGGCAGATGGTTCGACATGCAACATCAGCCTGAGGCCTTTGTCTTTGGCATGGTTCATCAATGCACCAACGACTGAGTCGACTATTTTGACAGCATCAATTTGACGACGAGAAACAGGCAGGGTGCCAGACTGCGCCTTGGACAGATACAAAGCGCCTTCAACAACATTTTCCAGATGATTGGCGCAAAAGCTGATTTCGTCGAGCTGCTTGGCAAAACGAGGGTCGTCATTGCTGTCTTGCAATAAGGACAATTGCCCCACAATACCCGTTAAGGGCGTTCTGATTTCGTGGCTTAATTTTGCAAGATAATCGATTTTTTCAGAGATTATGTCTCGCGATTGTTGCAGATGCTTTTCCAGCTCCAGTTTTAATGTAGTCTCTTCCGTAATGTCCTGATGCGTGCCAACCAGTCTGACGGGATTGCCATCGGTATCGCGTTCACAGATTTGGCCGCGGCATCGCACGAACTTCTGTTCACCGCCCTGGCAAGTCATCCTGACCGTGACATCGTAGGTACTGCTTTTTCCGGACAAATAATCTGTCAAAGCAGACTCTGCGGCGGGTAAGTCGTCTGGATGCACCAATTCCTGCCACAGGCTAAAACTGGGCCTGTGGTCGCGCGGGTTAAGTCCAAGCATGGTCAGCCAGCGCTCGTTGGTCACAACATTGGTGGTGCCAATTTCCCAGTCATAGAGCGCAAGTTCGCCGCCTGCCAGCGCCGCTTCCAGACGCCTTTTGGCCTCGGTTTGCTGGCGAATGGAAGCACTCAGTTTTCGGGTAACGCTGATGGCGTCATTGGCAAGTCCATCCACAGAAGCGCTGCCCCCGTGCAACTGATTTTGAACGTCTGGTGCTTCTGCATTAGCTGACCCAAAGAAGGGTTCATCCTGCGCGTTGAACAGGTCCTTGTCGTTTAAATAGCTTTCTATGATCGCGATCAGGGCCAGCGCATTTTCCTGCCGCCCGGTATCAGAGGATTCTGTGCGAATACGCTCCACGATAAGCGGCACCAAGCCGCCAATCTGCGGCATGAATTGCCGCAGCGGCCACATGGGAAAACAGCGGCTCTGGACGGTTCGATCCAGAACCGTAAATACACTGTGGTGCGCTTCGTCCTCGCTTATCCGGTCGATGATTGCTTTTACGGCCACGGGCGTGCCTTCAAGCAGTTGAAAGAAGGTGCGATTTTGCGCAATCAAAATGCCGGTAATACCATTGGCCCGGTTGTTTCGGTCGGCTTGGTGACGGATACGTGCAAGCAGTTCTTGGGAAATGTCTTCGTGGCAAACACTGACATAAGCGACCTGCTGAATGTCTGATGCTTCAGTATTTCGGCCCTCCAGAAACCGCGCGCTGAACGATCTGTCAATTGTGTTCATTTGCCAAGCCGCACCAATCAAAATTGCTCTCGACCCCCACACGCACGGTGGCAGACTGGCGAAACTTTAAGTGTGTAAAATTGTAACAATTTGTAATTTGCGGGCGGCTGGAATTCTGTACCCTATTACATTTTGAGGCTGAGCGTTCGAGACAAAAGACCTTAAATACTTTTATTTTTCAGCAATTTATTAAAATTGGCGCGAGCCAAAAGTGGAGTAACACAGCGTATTCAAGCTACATTTTAAAGTTGTGCTTTAGTCTGAAAAGACATGCTGATTTTAAGGCCAGAGTACAGCAGAAACAAAAATAGCTTCCATGAAGGGTCCGTGACCCCCTTCACAACAAAAAACGCGACTCGCGTATCATTTTTGGGCGCGGCCGACCAATCACCCTATTGGCTGCGATACCGGTCCAGGATTTGCGCATCAACCCACATGATGTCGTTTCCGCGCGTAAAAAAGAAATACTTCCCATCGGGCGTAACCATCGGGCAATAATCGATGCCGTCGGTGTTAATCTCAGGGCCCATATTCACGCCCTGGCTCCAGGTGCCGTCCTCGCCCTTGAAACTGATATAAAGGTCGCCGTCACCGAAACCGTCAGGTCGGGCGGCTGACACATGAATGATGTAGCTCTCGTCCGGGCTCACATATATGTCGCCTTCGTCCACATCACTATTGATGCTGGGTCCCAAATTCACAGGTGTTTCAAATTTGCCGTCAACATATTGAGCCCGATAGCTGTCACGCGCGCCAATCGTGTCATCCCTAACAGCTGAGAAATAGAGGCTGCCATCACCAACCAACATCGGATACAGCTCGTGGCCGGGGCCGTTGATGTGTGCGCCCAGGGGTTCCGGATCATGCAGGCCCTCGGGGGTGATGCGGCTGCGCCAGATATTCAGGCGCTCCAACGAATAGCCTTTGAGCGGACGATCAGAGATGAAATAAAGCCACGCACCATCCGGCGAAAACGCCATATCCACATCGCTGTGGCCAGGAAATGTTTTGGATAGGGGGGCCATGCGTGGCTTCTGCCAGGTGCCATCGGCACGGCGAAAACTGAAATACATCTTGAATTCCCCATCCACCACTCGCGAGAACATGAAGATGCGCCCATCCGGCGAGAATACGGAATTGAGCTCCCGCTCGCCGTCGAGCGAAATGAGGCCGGGAGCAAAAATCTGAGGTGTGGTGCCTGGCACTTCTTGCCCCAGATAGTCGCCTTTGAGTTCTGGCCATTCGTCTTGTGCCAAAGCTGGCAGACTAAAAAGAATAGAAGCAAGCAAAGCATTACGTATCATGACGACCCCCAAGGAAATTTTCATGGCCACAATCAAGCCGACCGCACGTGAGAATGTCAATGCTCGAGGCACTTCCAGCGCACAGTGTCAATGGTGCCGTGCATTGTCGGTCAATGTCTTGCTGTGGTCAGCTGCATCTGGGCCGTTCCCTGCAATAACCGCTCGGTGAATTGGTGTGTTGAGGCTAGAAAACTTACCGCAAATAGGTTTCAAACCAGTCTGCAACCTGATCCTGCACATCGGGGTTATGGACAAAAACGTTGGTGCCATGCATGGCGCGTTTGTATTTGGTGATCCGGGTATCCAGATGATTGGATGCGGCGAAAATTTCATCTGACCAACGAAGCGCAGGGCCTTCGTTGCCGCTCACAATCAACAAGGGCAGATCATCGCGCTCGCTCAAGCGGTCGGCGAGCAATTGGTCTGACGGTCCGCCCATCGAGACAAAGGTCTGTACATTGTCGCGCCCAAGTCCAAACTCAAGGCCCATAAATACGCCGCAACTTGCACCCCCAATACCCAAACGGCTGGTGTCCACGCCCGGCTGGCGCGCCAGCGTGTCATAAACCGCCCGCACATCACCCATCCAGTTTTCGCGCCAATAGACCATAGCTTGTTCAACAGTACGCAGCATTTGCGGCATCTCACCACCGCTGTCGCCAAAACCGCGATAGTCAAAAATGATCGAATGGATCCCTTTCGCCTGCAGTCGCTCAGCGACGCCGACCCACTGTGTTTTGCTGGTTGTTGGGTCGCACATGCTCAGCAGCATAACCGCAGGACCGGGGCCCGCTGCCTCAAAAAACTGCGCTGACAATTCGACACCACCACTAACAGGAACGGCAAGCGGCTTGCCGCTTGCTGATGCTGCGCCAGTGACGGCACAGCCAATCAAAAATGGCAGAATGATGCGTTTGAAAAGTGTAAATTGCATGGCCTTCCCCCGAGTTAGTCCGCCACCACCCAGGGCGGTGCTGCGGTGCAGCTACCGGAGTAGCAGGCCATTTGCACGCAAACATAATCGGATGAGGTTAGCTGGGCTGGGCCTGCGACAAACCGTGCGCTTCCCTCAACAAATGACGCTGGAGAAGTCCTCAATGTAGCCGGCAGGCAAGCGCCCGCTATAAGGCCGCCAATTCGTCGCTTAAATACACTTTTGTCCCGGCCCCATCCGTGAGCGCGATTTTACTCATCGCCCGGGCCACCTGTTCGATTTTGATCGGGCGATAAGGTCGGGACGGGCCAACCATCAATGGGCTCATAAGGGTCATCATGATGCCCCCGAGCTCCTCCATTGGGCGGCTTTCCGCGCGACCGCCAGTAAGCAGCGACGGCCGCAGTATATCGAGCCTTTTGAACCCAACGGCCTTAAGGTCGCGCTCGGTTTCCCCTTTCACCCGCGAATAGAAATTCAGCGAACGGGCATCAGCCCCCATAGAGGAAACCACCAGAAAATGGCCTGCGCCCGCACCGTGGGTGATCTCGGCACACTTTAGGATGTAATCATGGTCAACTTCACGGAACTTGGCTTTGCTGCCGGCAGTTTTCTGGGTGGTACCCAAACAGCAGAACACAGTGTCACCGGCCAATTCATGCGCATGGGTATCAATGGTGCTTGCGTCGCAAATGACCTCTGTCACCTTGTCTGAACCGGTATCAAGCGGACGCCGTGTCACAACAATAATCTTTGCCCAGGCATCGCTGGCCACAAGCAGCGGCAGCAAACGCTGCCCTATCGCGCCCGTCGCGCCAAACACAATTGCTGTTTTCGTCATAGCTTCCTCACACGGCTCAGTTAGCGATTGGACTTAACTTGTCAGCACAGGCCAGGATTTATCAACATAGTATCGACCGAACATTGCCAAAACTGAAAAGGCGATTTTTCGCGTCAGTTTCAGCCCATTTCTGCCAAACGCTACAGGAGCCGCGTGAAGCCCACGCTACAGAAAAAATGGGCCCGCCGCTCCGCCAAATCGAAATCCGAGCTGCGCCGCGTGCAGGAGAAAAGCCAGTCGCTCCTCTCCTTTTGCCAGCCGATACCAATGGTATTTTCCAACACGAACCGCTCGATTTCGGAACTCGAAAGTTCATGCGGGTTGCTTTTGAACTGCCCTTGCAAAAGCGCGTTATAGCCAACAAAACTGACATGGTTTGACACGATACCATAAAACTCCTGCCCCGCGTCTCGCCGGGTCAGGTAGCCGCCCACAGCACCCGTCTGCCAAACCGGCTTTTGCTTGTTCAACAGGCCAAACCGCGCCGTTACCCCTGCATGAGCGCCGGTTTGATAGCCGACAGAGGCACCCGCCGAATATACAAGATCCAACCAATTGGCGCGCACGTCTTGGCGGTAAAACCAAGTGAGTCCGAGTTTCGCCGTAGGCTCGCCGCCGTTTGATATCTGGTTGTTCCAGCCCTTGGGGTCAAAGGGTTCCTCGCTACCCGTGGTGCTACGCACAATCTGATGCAGCGCTGTTTGTGTCCATTCACTAATAGGCAGACCCAAAAACCCGAGTGAAAGGCTGACTTCCGTCGCTGAACGAGCCTCATTTTTATATGCCACAAGGCTGTTGGTAACCTGCAAAACCGAGCTATAGGGCTTGTCCTGAAAAACGGGATTTGTTGCCGTGAGGTCGTCCGGCGTGAAGGTCAAACTTTCAAATGCTGTGCTATATTGGTACTGCGTTTGCGCGTCTCCGATTGACAGCATGTTCATGAGGAAATGCTGAACTTCATGGCCTGAGAACCAGCTGGCGTTTTTGCGGCAACTCGCAAACCGGAAGAAAAGCCCCATGGTATAATCACGGTCTTCGTTCACGCCGGGGAACGGTTCCAGAAACAGGTCCTGATCCAGCTGCGCGCTAACGAGGTTCAAACCGCAGTCATCTTCGGCAAAGAGCGGTGTGGATGACCCTAGTAGCCACACAACCAATATATAGCGACACCATTTGGAGCCAGTTCTCGTCGCCATACTTTGCTTCGCCTATCTTAGTTATTTCCTGTTTTCCAGTTAATAAGAATGCCTGCATAGAAGCGAGACTTATTTCTGCGTTCGCCCAAAACAATTGCCTAAATCCCGCCGTTCTTCAGCGCTTCAACCAGCTTGATGCCTTCGGGCTTGTCCCACACGAGCGGGACGAAGGGCGATGGAGCAAACATAGGCACAAAAAATGTAGGCTGAGGTTTCCCCCTGAGCCCACATCTGTTTTTTAGTCTTCGAATACATGCAGGAATGTGTCTGGGTGAGGACGCACACGGTAATTGTCGGTTTCATCACCAAAGATAACTTTTCCGGCCTCATCCAGCGCAATGACTGTCGCCATCACGGTGTCGGCAGGGTAGCCCGGCATGCCAACCGGCGCGCCGCCAATATCTTCGATGCCAAGCGTTTTAGCCGCAGCCAGGTCTTCATCCTGAAGAATTTCGAAATGGCTGGGAAGATTGAGCTTTTTCGCCAGCTCGTTATTGCGCTCCATCCCCTGGTTGGAGATGAATTTGACCTTCACGCCCGCTTTGGCAATGCGGTCCGCCTGGGCGAGAACTTCTTTGAGCTGGTTCATGCAGAAGGGGCACCAGTTGGCGCGGAAAAAGACAATCAGGGTTTGAGAGCCCTCAAAAGACGCCGAGGTGCCTTTGCTGCCATCCAAATGATGAAACGAGAGCTCCGGCAGGGCTTCGCCTTTGATAATGACCGCACTTTTTTCGCGGTCATAGGGGCTGAACACCCGCACATACCAAAGCAGCGAAACAACACCCAGTGCAGCCATCGCCATGGCGACAAAATCACCAGTGCTCTCGGGGCCACCGGCGGCAGACACTGTGTAAAGCAGGATGCCGAGACCTGCAAAAGACAAAAGATGGTTGATCGGCAAGCTTTTAGACGTTCGGGTGACACCGAACACATTGGTCATCACCATCAGCAGGAACGGCAACGGCAAGGTTGCCAGCATAGCGCCAATCCAGATGGGGTTCCCACCGGAAACATAGATCATGACGGCGGACGCAACGCCGCTGAGCATGTTGCTCAGGATCATGGGCAAAATTAACTTGGTTTTCATCGTCTGGTCCTTTCATCCGCAAGGCATACGGCCCGGGCAAGTTCAGATGTGTTTTCTGCTGTCGCGCACTGTTAAGGGGAACTGTCTGCGCGCTATCAGCTATGTTGCTGCCCGGCGCCTGCCGCGCTTACAACGACAGGCGCCGAACTGCGCGAAAAGTGCTGGTCGGTTTAGCCAGCGGCAGGGCCCGTGAGTTGATCCAGCACAGGGAACAAGTCGTCCGGTTCCGGGCGCTGGGTATAGTCCGGGTTCACCTCGGCGTATGCAATCGTGCCATCGGTATCGATAACATAGCGGGCAGGCATGGGCAGGTTCCATTCGCCGTCACCGTGAATAACTGGCAGCTCCACTTTGAACATTTTGTGGAACTTGATGACATAGTCCTGCAACGTCCAGCGGATACCAAATTTTTCCGCGAGCTCACCCGCTTTGTCGGTCAGGATCGGGAAGCTGAGTTTGTTGTCGCGCTGTGACTTCCGGCTGTCTGCGGCGCCTTGCATTGAAATCGCAACAAGCGTTGCACCCCGGGCGCGGATCTCATCGGCAACCTCTTCAAGGGCCTGAAGGTCGATGTTGCAATAGGGGCACCATACCCCGCGGTAAAAAGTTAGCACAACGGGGCCTTGCGCAAGCAGCTCACGCAGCACAACTTCGTTACCGTCAGAATCTGTCAGCGCAAAGTCCGGGGCGACCGCGCCAGCCTTCAGGGCGTTTTCGGCAACGCCGCGATCGATCAGGTCTTGGGTTGATTTGGCAAACGCTTCAACGGCACCAGGGGGTGCTTGTTTTACAAACTGGGCTTTGAAGCCATTGAGTTTCTCTTGCAGTGTCATAGTCTTGGTCCTTCTGGCGAGTGGGTCATAAATTCTGGCGAAGCCGGATTTAGGCAATCGATTGCCCTGCCTCGGCCTCACGACACTGATATTGCTCATCTGATTAATCATTGGTAGTATCGCAAATCACCTAATGGTTATTTGATTTTTGAATGAACGATCGCATCTCCACCCTCCAGTTGTTTTGTCGGGTTGCCAGAACCGGCAGCTTCACCGCCGCGGGCAAAGAGATCGGCCTGTCACAGCCGTCTGTCTCCAGGCTGATTTCCAAACTGGAAGCCGATTTGGGCGCGGTTTTATTTGTCCGCAACACGCATGCGGTGCGCCTCACGGATGCCGGGAAGGACTATCTCGCCAATATTGACCCCATCCTGTCGGCACTTGACGAAGCCAACCACCTGGCGCGCGGTAACGGCAAACTGCAGGGACGGCTGCGCGTCGGGTCGGCAACCAGTTTTGTGATCCGGGAGATTGTTCCAGTGCTGCCGGGATTTCTCGAGCAGCATCCGGGCCTGGACGTGGACCTTGTGCTGACGGACGCGCGGCAGGACCTCATTGACCAGGACATTGATGTGGCGCTTCGGTTTGGGCCTTTGCGCGACTCCACCCTTGTGGCGAGAAAGTTGGGGGAAACGCCGCGCCTGATTGCCGCCTCCCCGGCGTATCTTGCCAGGGCTGGCACCCCCAAAACACCGGCGGACCTTGCGCGCCATGACGTTGTCATGGGACCCTCGGGCAGAAGCGCAGAGGGCTGGGCCTTCAAAAAGGGCGGCAAGGAGATCTCGGTGCGCGTACAAAGCCAACTGGCGGTCACTGTCAACGAGGTGGCAACGACTGCCGCACTCGCCGGGCTCGGTATCATTTCCACCGCGATTATTGGCTGTAAGGCCGAACTTGAAAGCGGCCAGCTTGTGCAACTGCTGCCGGACTGGAAGATGGGCAGCATAGAAATGCATGCGGTGCTGGCAGGCAGCGGGCAGGCCAAACCCTCAGCGCGCGCCTTCACAGACTATTTGGTGCAACAGTTCCGTGGCTTGTAGTAGGGGCCGTCTCCGCCAAGTTCAGTGACCTTGCGCCGGGACTGACCACCATACTAAATCTCGCCATTCTTCAGCGCTTCAAACAGCTTGATGCCTTCGGGTTTGTCCCACGCGAGTGGTCCGAGGTACAGCGCGCGCACCTCGCCGGCTTTATCCACCACAAAGCTGGTGGGCAGCGCGCCTTCGGCGAGGTCAAACGCAATCGCCATGGTTGGCTCTGCATAAAGCGCGAGGCCCTCTACGCCCCATTCCTTTAGCGTTTCTTCGGCCTGGCGGATGCCGCCGCGGTCCACGTTAATGGCGATCACTTCAAACGTGTCGTCGCCCAATACTTTCTGCACATGCGCGAGTTCTTTCATCTCTGCCCGGCACGGAGCGCACCAGGGCGCCCACAAGTTGATGAGCATGGCCTTGCCCTTCATGGCCGAAAGCTTTTTGGGCTCCCCGGTTTCCGCCATGATGATATGGTCCGAGAGCATTTGTGTGGTCTCCGGAACCGTCAAAGCCGCCATTTCACCGGTCAGGTATGGCTGGATGCTGCCGCCTGCCGCGGGCTCTTCATTACCTGGCGCAATAAACACCATAGTCGCGACCGCAATAGCGACGGCAAAACCGATCAGGAAACCACTTTTTTTGTTCATGACTACTCTCTTACCTCAAATTCGTTTGCTTATGGTACGCACGGCCAGCGATCACAGATTGTAATGCCTGTTGCATCATCATTGCCAAGGCAATTGTGCGCCCCTATAAGCGAGGCTTGACCATACGGATTACGCCCTGAAAGGCAAGCATGTGAGCGATCAAGAAAACGAGAAGAAAACCGACAAATCGTCGCAGCAAAGCATGTGGGGCGGGCGCTTTGGCGCGGGCCCGTCTGCGGTGATGCAGGAGATTAATGCCTCTATCGGGTTCGACAAGCGCCTGTACGGCGAAGACATCGCGGGCAGCATGGCGCACGCTGATATGCTGGCGAGCACCGGCATCATCACTGCCGAGGACCGGGACGCGATCCATGCAGGGCTTGAGCAGGTGCGCGCAGAGATTGAGGCCGGTGCCTTCACCTATGACCCAGCGCTTGAAGATATTCATATGCATATTGAAAGTCGCCTGCGCGAGATTGTCGGCGATGCGGGTGCGCGGCTCCACACCGCCCGCTCCCGGAATGATCAGGTCGCGACCGATTTCCGCCTGTGGTGCCGGGGCGCGATTGAACGGTTTGACGAACTTTACGCTGCGTTTATCAGCACACTCCTTGATGTGGCGGACACCCACGCAGACACCATCATGCCCGGTTTCACGCACCTGCAAACGGCGCAGCCTGTCACCCTTGGCCACCACATCATGGCCTATGTAGAAATGGCGATGCGCGACCGGGCGCGCCTGATGGATTGCCGAGGCCGCCTGAACGAGAGCCCCTTGGGGGCCGCGGCGCTTGCGGGCACTGGCTTCGCGATTGACCGGCACCAGACCGCAGAAGCGCTGGGCTTTGATGCACCGATGAATAATTCACTCGATGCAGTCTCAAGTCGCGATTTTGCTCTGGAGCTTTTGGCGACATTGTCGATCGCCGCCACGCACCTGTCGCGCCTCGCGGACGAGATTGTCTTGTGGGCCACGCCCGCGTTTGGTTTCCTGACGCTGTCGGACAGTTTCTCGACCGGCAGCTCGATCATGCCGCAAAAACGCAACCCGGACGCCGCAGAGCTTATCCGCGCCAAAGTGGGCCGCATTTCAGGCGCGATGAATGGCCTGATGATGGTGATGAAGGGCCTGCCGCTTGCTTACTCGAAAGACATGCAGGAAGACAAAGAGCCGGTATTCAAAGCGGTTGACGACTTTGAGCTCTGTTTGGTTGCCATGACCGGCATGATGGCGGACTTTCGCCCGAACCCCGCCGCCATGCGCGCCGCCGCCGGGCAGGGTTTCTCGACAGCGACCGACCTTGCCGACTGGTTGGTGCGTGAGCTCAAGATGCCGTTCCGGGACGCGCACCATGTAACAGGGGCGATCGTCAAACTTGCCGAAGGGGAAAACTGCGACCTGGCGGATTTGACGCTCGACCAGATGCAATCTATTGAGCCAAAAATCACCTCGGCGATTTTTGACGTATTGAGCGTTGAAGCATCGGTCGCGAGCCGGACATCGTTTGGCGGCACAGCACCTGAAAATGTGCGCGCGCAAATTTCAGCTGCCAGAAAAAAATTGGATGATTTGGAGAAATTATCCGTTACGGAGTCGTAATGATGAACATGACAAAAATTTTGCTTGGGTTTTCGCTTCTTTTCGCCGTCGCGGCGTGCGGAAAAAAAGGTGACGTGAAGCCACCAAGCCGAGCCGCCCTTTTTTCGTCCGTTTCCGTAAATTTTTAGACCGTTAGGCACCTTTTATGGATCATTTTTCATACAAAAACGGCGAGATGCACGCTGAAGACGTACCTTTGTCGCGCATTGCCACCGAAGTGGGCACGCCGGTTTATGTTTATTCAACCGCCACACTGCAGCGCCATTTCCGTGTGTTTTCAGACGCGTTCTCCGGCCTGAATGCGCTGGTGTGTTTTGCAGTGAAAGCCAACAGCAATCAGGCGGTTCTATCAACCCTCGCCCGCGAAGGCGCAGGCGCCGATGTGGTGTCTGTCGGTGAGCTGGAGCGTGCGCTCAGGGCCGGCATTCCAGCCGACCGCATTGTTTTTTCAGGGGTTGGCAAGAAACCGTCTGAAATGCGCCGGGCACTGGAGGCTGGCATCAAACAGTTCAACGTTGAAAGCGAACCAGAGCTTGAGGCGCTTGATTTGGTTGCCGGCAAAATGGGCGTTATTGCGCCCGTGTCCCTGCGGGTTAATCCGGACGTTGACGCGAAGACCCACCACAAGATCGCGACCGGAAAGTCGGAAAACAAATTCGGCATCGCATGGGACCATGCACCCGAGGTTTATAATAAAATCAAAGAGTTACCAAATGTGCGCGCCACCGGCGTGGATGTGCATATCGGCTCTCAGCTAACTGATCTGGCGCCCTTCAAACTGGCGTTTGAGAAGGTGGTTGGGCTTGTAAAATCCCTGCGCTCGGCTGGCCACGACATCGAACATATCGACCTGGGTGGCGGCCTTGGTATTCCTTATGACCCGGACGCCGAAACGCCGCCGCACCCGCTGGCTTACGGCGATATGATCAAATCTGTGCTGGGCGACCTGCCCTGCTCTATCATCCTGGAGCCCGGCCGCCTGATTGCTGGCAATGCGGGCATTCTCTTGTCGGAAATGCTCTATGTAAAACAAGGGGAAGACCGCTTGTTTTATATCGTTGATGCGGCCATGAATGACTTGCTTCGCCCCGCCATGTACGAGGCTTTCCACCATATCAGCCCGGTGACAGAACCGGGCGACAACGCCCAAAACGCGCAGGTTTCTGCCGATTTTGTTGGCCCGGTATGTGAGACGGGTGACACGTTCGCCAAGGCGCGCAAAACTGTGCCCATGTCCCCTGGCGACCTGGTCGCCTTCAAGTCCGCTGGCGCTTATGGTGCCGTGATGGCCTCCACCTACAACAGCCGGGAGCTGGTGCCGGAGGTGCTTGTCAAAGGTGCAGAATACGCCGTTGTTCGCGCCCGGCCATCGCTCGATGACATGATTGGGCTGGACAGCGTGCCTGACTGGCTGTCCGACTAAACTACTTGAGAGCAGCGCTGGTCGCCGTGCCGTGCAATGCTTTGTTCACGGCAGCTACGAGCTCGTCTTTATTGAACGGCTTCGAGAGTAATTCTTCAATCAAAACAGAGAGGTTATGGGCACGCTGGCTCTCGTTAGCATAGCCAGTCATAAGGATGATGGGAACGTCCGGCCGCTGCGAACGCACTTTCAGCGCCAGCGAAATGCCGTCCATAATAGGCATGACAATATCGGTCAGCAAAAGATCGAAATGGTGCTGGTTCATCAGCTCAACCGCCTGCGCGCCGTCCTTTGCTTCAAGCACGCTGTGCCCTTGCATGGTTAGCACGCGCGAGACGAACTCGCGCACCGTATCTTCATCCTCGGCCAATAAAACCTGTGCCACGGTCACTTCCCCCGGAAAGCCCACTGCACATCAATCATCGACAAGACCCCATATTGCGGGCCCAGCGTAAGAACAGAAAATTTTCAGACTTATGCTCGGCCCATTTTGCCGATGAAGGGCAGTTCTCTGTATCGGTAAGCAACATCCATTCCATAACCGATAACAAAGATATCTGGGCACTCAAAACCAACGAAATCAGGCTTTATTTTAGTGTCACGGCCACCTGATTTGTCAAGCAATACTACGCTGGTGACCGATTGGGCACCAAGCGCCGTGAAATGTTCGTAAGCGAATGAGAGCGATCCGCCGTCATCATAAATGTCGTCAATCAACAGAACATCGCGCCCTTTCACATCCAAATTGGAAGCCGCAATCAGCTTCACATCGCCAGACGCTTTGTTCTTTTCGGTTTGGATGAAGTCCATTTCCATCACACAGCCACGGATGGACATCGCACGCGATAGGTCAGCTGCGAACATCATGGCGCCGTTCATCAAGACCTGGGCAACAGGTTCTTCATCAAACCAGCGCACCAGGCGGGCCGCCAAATCATCTACTTTCGCGACAATTTCGTCGGCGGTGAAAACTGGCTCCACACCATGGTGGGCGTCACCTGCTTTATTCCAATCGAAAAAGGGGTTCATATTTGCGGCGCCCTGTTTTCTGACTGAGTGCCCTCAAGCGGCTTAACTTCCACGCTGGCCATGCCAGCGGGCGCTGGCCGGGTGGTTTCAAACCTTAATGTGCTGGCGCGTCTCAGCACCAATCCCGGTGGGTCAAAAACCCACTGGTCAAGTACGCGTCCCCGGGTATCTTTAATGCTGATTTCCACCTTCGGCACGCTGGCGGCCCGTGTACCGGTGTTTTCCAAACGACCTACAATCATCACATGATTGACGCCGTCGATGGTTTCTATCCGCATTTGATCCTGAAACAGCCCGGCGCGAACATAAACCTCTGTCTCGGTAATGGGCCTTGTGAGGGGTTCTGCGGTATCTGGCTGATAAATACTGTCTTCACGCGCTTCAGCAAAAAAATCATAAAGCTGATTGGTTCCTGGATAGGCGCTGGTGACCATCTCCTTCATGAAAAACAGTGAAAACAGCACAAAAACGATAAAGGCCAACAATGCTATCCAGCCCGCCGCCAGCAGTTTGCGCTTAAGGGACTGAATTTTGCGCTCTGCCTCACGTCGCAAATCCCCGCGGCGGCGCGCCAGAATATCATCTTCATCGAAGTCGCCAAAGTCTTCGTCGTCATCAAAGTCTTCGTCTGTGTTCGCGTCGACATCATCAGCAGTTGCAAGGTCATCATCTTCGGAAACGCTGTAGCCTTCGCCGCCATCCAGATCATCATCGAAATCATCATCAGAAGCGGGTTCAGGGCCCTCACTGAAAAGATTGTCTTCAGGGGGTGCTGGGGCAGTGGCGCTTTCTTCTTCGGCAACCGAACGGCGCAGCGCCGCAGCTTGTGCCGCGGCACCCGCATCCATGTCAACCACTGGCGGTGTGAAGTTTTCTGGGCCTGTTGCAGGCTTTGGCGCAGCGGTTACCGGTGCAGCCGCCCGAGGCGCAGGTTTGGGCGCTGCCGCCGTTGCAGCGCGCGGCGGTGCTTTCAGTTCGTCCGCCTTCGTAGCATGCCATGCGTTTCCACAGTTGGCACAGCGCACCTTCCGCCCTTCTGGCGGAATAGCATTGTCCGGCACTTTGAACTTCGCATCACAAGAAGGACATACCAGGATCATAAGAGGCCCACTCGCTTCCACCGACGTGTTTTATCGCCCATAAAATAGGGCCCAAAGGTTAACATCGTCTTCACAGCTAACTCTATAAGAGATAGAGGGAAAAATACAAGTGGAGGCTTCACCTTGCCCACAAACTTTGCATTGGCTGGACGTGATGACCGGCTTATGTAAAGGTGCGTTGATTATTAGTCAGGCCAGCCAGTATGATCACTTTTGAAAATGTCGGCATGCGATACGGCATGGGCGCCGAAATTCTGCAAGATGTGTCGTTTACGCTTGAAAAAGGCTCATTTCATTTTTTGGTGGGACCGTCTGGCGCGGGCAAAACAACGCTTTTGAAACTTCTGTATCTGGCGCACCGCCCCTCAAGGGGGCTCGTGGATTTCTTCGGGAAAGACCTGTCCAGCCTGGGGCGCGATGACCTGCCGCGCCTGCGGCGTCGCATTGGGGTTGTTTTCCAGGATTTTCGCCTTTTTGATCATCTGACCGCATTCGAGAATGTAGCCCTGCCCCTGCGTATCAAAGGCGCCACCAAAAAACAGGTGCAGGACCATGTTGAAGAACTGCTTGCCTGGGTGGGGCTGGAAGAAAGACTGCACGCGAAGCCGGCCACATTGTCCGGTGGTGAAAAACAACGTGTGGCGATTGCCCGCGCTGTCATTAACAAACCTGACCTGTTGGTCGCGGATGAGCCAACGGGGAACGTGGACCCAGAAATGTCACAGCGGCTGATGCATTTGTTTGTTGAGCTTAACAAACTCGGCACAACGACGGTTGTGGCAACCCATGACGAAAATCTTGTGTCTGCCATCGGCGCGCCTGTATTTAGCCTGGACAAAGGACAATTGTCGGTCCGCCCGGACAGAGGACAAAGCTAATGTGGGGCCGCACGCTTCAGTTTTTGCCTAAATCCAAAGACCGCGAGGGTCTGCTGCCTTGGGTCATCGGCGTGATGCTGTTTTTGTGTGCGCTCGCGATTGCAAGCGCGGCCGCAATTGGCACCGGCATTGAAAGCTGGAGCCGGGATCTCGCTTCCAACATAACGGTTCAAGTCGTGGTAGCGGATGCCACAGAGCGGCAAGCTCAAACGGATGCCGCGCTTACGCTATTGCGGGCAACACCCGGCGTTCAGTCAGCCACTGTGCTCGCGAGCTCGGAAGTTATGGCTCTGGTTTCTCCCTGGCTGGGAGACCTTCCCATCGACGCCAATCTGCCTGTTCCTGCCTTGATTGACGTGGCGCTTGATGGTGTTACACCTGTTAATACGACGGCTCTTTCAGAACGCTTGGCAATCGCCGCGCCCGGCGCTCAGCTTGACGACCATCAGGCTTGGCTCAGTCAAATTCTGGACCTCGCTGCTGTTGTTCAGATTGTGCTGATATCTGTCGTGGGCATGGTGGTGCTGTCCACCGTCGCTATCGTTATCTTCGGTTGCCGGGCCGGGCTTGCGACCCACGCAGAACCGATCGCCATCATGCACCTGATGGGAGCCGAAGACAGCATGATATGCCGCGCGTTTGACCTGCGCTATCTTGCGCATGGCATCAAGGGTGGCCTTGTGGGTATTGCCTTTGCGCTTTTGACGTTATGGCTGATCTCGCGCATGGCGACAGAGCTTGGCGAAGGGCTGGTTTCGGCGTTTGCTCCGTCAACAGATTTCAGTGCCTGGCTCCTGCTGATGCCGGTTTTTGCGGCCCTTCTGACCATGGCAACAGCTCGCATTACTGTGCGCCGAGCCCTCAAGGAAATGATGTAGGCAACGGGATATGGCGAACCAAAGGCCAAAATTCGTTTCCATTGCAGCAAAGATAAGTTTTGTTGTGGTGTCAGTTTGGGTCCTTGGATTTGCGGTTTTTGCCGGGACAATGCCAGAAGCCCCCGCTGTCGATACCTTGCCTGAAGCGGACGGCATTGTGGTTTTAACTGGCGGCGGTGGTCGGTTGGATGCCGCTGTTGATTTATTGCAAGCTCAGAAAGGCAAACGGTTGCTGATTTCAGGCGTACATCAAACGGTGCCTGAATCAGATATCGCGAACCTGGTGCAGGCGCCGCAAACCTTGTTTTCCTGCTGTGTCGACCTGGACCGAAACTCCAGCAACACCATCGACAATGCACTCACAACCGCTGAGTGGGTTGAAAAACATCAATATAATTCGATTTATCTGGTCACAGCGGACTATCATATGCAGCGCAGTCAGCTGCTGATTGAAGAAGCGCTGCCAGACTGCGAAATATTGCCGTTCCCGGTTCACTCGAACCTGTCTGTTCAGGGTCTGGTGATGGAATATGCTAAACTATCCGTCACTTGGTTGCGTTCAATGACCCAGCTATAACCAGCTTATGTTTTGAGTTTAAAAGGAAGCCTGCATGTCCCCTATTTTTAAGCTTCGAACCGTAGTGACGACGCTTGTTTTACTGGCGCTCGGCTACGTCGCGCTTTGGTACACAGTCGGGTTTCGCACGCAAAAAGAGGTGACTGCCACGCTTGCACAGTGGCTGGATAGCGGGATGCAGGTCCGCCATGGTGACATTCGCCTCTCCGGGTTTCCCTATCGCATTGTCATTGAAATCGAGAACCTGGACGTCAGCACTCGCGCGCGCGGCCTTGCGGTAGAAACCGACCAAATTACTCTTATCTCTCACGTCTGGACACCCGATCATTGGGTCGTGCAGTCGGCGGGAAACGATATCTCGCTCGCTGACGGTGCCATTGTTCTTTTTGAAGAATTTTTGCAGGCAAGCTACCGCATGCATGACGGCGATAAGTTGGTGGTTAAAATTGACTCTGCTGGGGCCGCGGATGCGCGCATTCGCAGGCCAACCGGTCTGCCGCCGCTAACACAATGGAGTCTTTTGCTCGGGAAAGATTTTGCCGAAGTGGTTGAAAACGCGGGACTCTATGAAAAGCGCACCTTGGAATTCCGCTTTTTCGCGGACGCTGGCGACAGCACATTGGAGTTTACTGGGGGCGTAAGCGGCCCGGGATTGCGTGACTGGACAGTTAGTGAACTTGCCAACTGGCGGGACGAAGGCGGCTTGTTGGCTGTCGATGAACTGTCTTGGTCAACAGGGTCCCTGCAACTCAAGGCCGATGGTGACTTAACACTCGACGAAAACTACCGCCCGCTAGGAAGCGCCAACCTGTCAGCAACAGACTGGCAAACTGCAGCACGCCTGCTATCACAGTTTGGCCTGCGCATATCGCCGAACAGTAGCGCGGAAACGTCCCTGATGCTGCAAAGTGGTCTGGCGCTGATTGATGGTGCAGAGGTCGCTGAATTAGGCCCTGTTATCAGGTAAAGGCCACCGCCGGCTACTCCTCGTGGGGGCGGCCAAAATCAACTTCGTCTTCATCCTGACCAGCATCGATGATGCGGCGACGGATATCCCGTGTGCGGGTGAAGAGGTCAAACAAAGCGTCCCCATCGCCCCAGCGAATGGCGCGCTGCAGCGCGGTCAGGTCTTCGTTAAAGCGACCGAGCATCTCGAGCACGGCTTCTTTGTTGTTCAAGAACACGTCCCGCCACATGGTGGGGTCAGACGCTGCGATCCGCGTAAAGTCCCTGAAACCACCCGCTGAATATTTGATCACTTCTGAGCGCGTAACCGTCTCCAGATCGTTGGCAGTGCCAACGATATTGTAGGCGATCAGGTGAGGCACGTGCGACGTGATGGCCAGTACAAGGTCGTGATGGTCGGCTGTCATCTGCTCGACCGTGCTGCCCAGTCTAGACCAAAAAGCGGCAAGGGCATTAAGCGCTTCCGGGTCTGCATCCTCGGGCGGCGTTAATATGCACCAACGGCCATCAAACAGTGTTGCAAAACCGGCAGCCGGTCCTGATTGCTCCGTCCCTGCTACAGGGTGGCCCGGGATGAGATGAATGGTGTCCGGCAAGATTGGCTTTACCGCTGACAGTACACTGGACTTCACAGAGCCAACGTCGGACACCGTGGCTCCGGGCTTGAGCGCAGGGGCTGCTGCCGCTGCGACCGACGCCATCGCCCCAACCGGCACGGCCATCAAAACCATATCGGCGTCAGCAACAGCAACTGGAATTGAGGGGCTGTAGCTGTCAGCAATGCCCAGGCTCTTTGCTTCGGCGAGCACGTCTTCGTTGGCGTCAGCTATGGCGATATGGTCAGCTGCGCCATAGTGCCGCGCGGCACGCGCAACAGATGACCCAATCAGTCCTGCCCCGACAATCGTTATTTTCGTATATATCGGGGCAGTGTCACTCATTCAGGCGATCCGTTCATAAACTCAGTCAACAGCGCAATAACGGCACGGTTCTGCTCTTCCGTGCCAATGGAAATACGCAGGTGATGCGGCAAGGGCGGCAGGGCGCGGACAATAAAGCCAGCTTCCATCAGAAACTTGTTTGCGGATGCGGCATCATTTGACCCGTCTTCCGGGAAACCAACAAGCACGAAATTTGTTTGGCTTGGCACCACATCAAGGCCCAGTGCAGACAGGCTTGCTGTCAGCTCATCGCGCCAAACGCGGTTGAACTCAACCGACGCGTCAAGGTGCGCCGTGTCGCGCACTGCTTCAATGGCGGCGGGCTGTCCGGGAAGGCATACGTTAAATGGCATGCGCACACGGTTGAGGATATCAATCACTTCAGCTGGACCATACGCCCAACCAACGCGCAAACCGGCCAGTGCATACATTTTGGAGAAAGTGCGGGTCATAATGACATTGCTTGCGCTTTCCACCATTTTTTCACCGGCCTGATAGTCGTCTGCGGTGACGCATTCGGCGTATGCTGCGTCCAGAACCAGTAGGACATTTTCCGGCAAGCCAGCATGCAGGCGCTCAATTTCCGACCATGGTAGGTAAGCACCCGTTGGGTTATTGGGGTTGTCAATGAACACAAGTTTTGTGTTCTCGGTCACCGCATTCAAAATACCGTCGACGTCCGCCGCCCAGTTTTTATTGGGCACCACTACACCGGTTGCGCCAACCGCCTTGGTTTGCACCGGGTAAACCATGAAGCCATAGCGCGAATAAATCACCTCGTCTCCGGGGCCCGCGTAAGCGTGGATCAGAAGCGTGAGAATGTCGTCAGAGCCTGCACCGCAAACAATGCGGTCTACGTCCAGGCTGTATACCTCAGCGATGGCAGCGCGGAGCTGTGCCGAATCTGCTTCGGGGTACCTGAGCATACTGGCCGAAGATTGCTCAAAAGCGGCAATCGCTTTTGGGCTTGGGCCAAACACACATTCATTTGAAGACAGCTTCACTGGCTCTTTGATGCCATCAACTTTTGCTTTGCCAGGCACATAGGGTGCCATACCTGCAATCCAACTGTGGGCCTTAGGTCCCGACATTTTGCTCTCCGATGTTTTGCGCTCGATATCGCGATCAAAATTCTGGATAGCCTTAGACCTCAATCACGCTAAAGGCAAAGGAAAGTTTGTCTCAGTTGACAATGGCGTCTGGCGCGGCTTTTCTGTCGGCCAGATTTGTGCAGGAGAGCCACCGTGCAGGCCAGCCCATTCAACAGTATTCGACTATTTGAAAGCGAGCCACTTTGCCTTGATGGTGGCGCCGAGCTATCGCCTGTTGACGTTGCGTATGAAACATATGGCACGCTGGCGGCAGACGGCAGCAATGCGGTCCTGATTTGTCATGCCCTCACCGGCGACCAATATGTGGCGAGCCCGCACCCAACCACCGGCAAACCAGGCTGGTGGTCACGCATCGTTGGCCCGGGCAAGCTCATAGACACCAACAAATATTTCGTCATCTGCTCCAACGTGCTTGGCAGTTGCCTTGGTACCACCGGCCCAGCAACCATTGAGCCTGAAACCGGTGAACCATGGGGCACCCGCTTCCCCGTGATCACCATTCGCGACATGGTCCGGGTTCAGAATGCGCTCATCGGTGCACTGGGCGTTAAAAAGCTGTTGATGGTTCTTGGCGGATCCATGGGCGGCATGCAGGTTCTTGAATGGCTTGCCACCTACCCGGAGAAACTGCATAGCGCCTGCGTGCTGGCATCAGCAGCAAAACACACGGCGCAAAATATCGCTTTCCACGAGGTGGGCCGCCAAGCTGTAATGGCAGACCCCAATTGGCAGCACGGCCGTTACTACAGCGACGAAACGGCACCCTCAAAAGGGCTGGCTGTGGCCCGCATGACGGCACATATCACTTACCTATCCGAAGATGCCCTGACGCAGAAGTTTGGCCGCAACCTGCAGGAACGTGATGCGGTTACTTTCGGCTTTGATGCCGATTTTCAGGTAGAAAGTTATTTGCGCCACCAAGGCTCAACGTTTGTCGACCGGTTCGACGCCAATAGTTATCTCTATATCACCCGTGCCATGGATTACCTTGATATACCCGGCCGCCATGAGGGCCGGTTGGCGGACGCATTCCTCGACGCGCGCCATGTGCGGTGCTGTGTGATCAGCTTCACTTCAGACTGGCTTTACCCAACGATTGAGAACAAGCGGGTGGTTCACGCCCTGAACGCGGCCGGCGTACCGGTGAGTTTCGCCGAAATTGAAACCCGTTTTGGCCATGACAGTTTCCTGCTGGATGTGCCGGAAATGGACCGCATGCTGGAGGGTTTCCTTGCAACTGCAGCCGAGACCTATGAGGCGGAGCAAAGCCCATGACGAGCAATTCCATCATTCGCCCGGACCTTAAGCTGATTGCAGACCTGATCGAGCCCAATACCCGCGTTTTGGACATTGGCTGCGCAGACGGTGAGCTGCTTGCTTACCTTGTCGCCAACAAACAGGTGGACGGCCGCGGTATCGAGATCAGCCAGGACGGCGTGAACCAATGTGTGGCCCGGGGCTTGTCGGTCATTCAGGGAGACGCCGATAACGACTTGGCTGAGTATCCGGACCAGAGCTTTAACACGGTTGTCTTGTCGCGAACCTTGCAGGCCGTTCACCAGCCGCGGAATGTGCTTGTTGAGCTTTTGCGCATCGGCAAGCGTGTGATTGTTACCATCCCTAATTTCGGGCAGTGGCATGTGCGCTTGAGCTTGCTGACCCGGGGCCGCATGCCGGTCACTAAGGCACTCAATCGCACCTGGTACAACACGGACAATATTCACTTTTGCACCATTCTGGACCTGCATGATTTGATTGAGGCAGAGAATATTCAGCTTCTGGATTTTGTACCGCATCAGAAAAATGGCAAACGCCTCAATATGGGCGTTACGCGCGCCAACCTGTTCGCGGACCAAGCCCTGTTTATGCTGGAAAAATAGCTGCTGTGCATTGAACGGTTTTTAGTCTATAAAAGATGAAACATTTTCACTTTATGGGCATTCCGATGGATTCTGCTATCCAGAGATTACAGCGTGATGAGGCTGGTCTAATTGGCAAAATCATTGCTGAGGGCTTCAGCGACGATCCTGTCAATAATTGGGCCTTCAACGGTACATCAGCCATGCAGCCAGTGTTTACTACAATGGCCGAGCACCTTTACCTGCCAAACGGTTTTGGTCACAAAACACCAGATGGCAAAGCCGGCACCATGTGGCTACCACCCCTTGCGGCAAAGGAATATGGCCCGGCAGCGACGCTGAAAATGGCTCTTTCAATCGCGTGGCACGGAGGTCCGAAGGCCATTGCCAACACATTAAGGCTGGATGGCTTCCTCAAGCAAAAACGACCTGCAGAACCACACTATTATCTGTTTGCTATTTCAGTTCATCCGAACCTTCAGGGAACAGGTGTCGGCGGCAGGCTCATGCGGGCGGCACTGGAAGACGTTGATCAGGCGCACATGCCGGCGTACCTGGAAAGCTCAAAGGACACCAACATCGGTTTCTACCAGTCTCACGGCTTCACTGTAATTGACAAAGTCAAACCCACGCCTGACTGCCCACCACTCTGGTTAATGTGGCGGGACGCCCAGCAGCAAAACTGATGAAGGGTTGTTTTATAAGGACGGCAATTCGTGGGAAACCACAACGCCGTCCTGGTCTGCAATCACCCAGTAGCCCGGCTTGATCACAACCCCACCGATGGCAAGCTCAGCGTCCAGCGCACCGCGGCCCTGCTTGACGCTTTTGCGCGGACAAGTGCCAAGCGCCATAATGCCGACGTCTTCGACAGCGAGTTCGTGAAGATCTCTGACACAGCCATAGATCAGGATGCCAGCCCAACCATTTGCTGCTGCATCCGCAGCCAGGTTGCCGCCCAACAGGGCTGTGCGCGTGCTACCACCCCCGTCAACGACTATCACTCGGTCTTCCCCGGCTGTTTTTACCAGGTCTTTGAGAACTGAATTGTCATCAAGAGTTTTGAGTGTGATAGCCGGGCCCGCAAAATCAGCCCGACCACCATAGCTATTGAAAGCCACAGGAATTGGCTGCACATCGTCCCCGAGCGCATCGCACACGTCAGCAGTCGCGAGTTTCGGGGTTGGAATTGCCGCCACCTGTCGCCTTTCTCGGTTGGCTTTCGCCTAATCCTGTTTGTGAATAATCGGCACCAGCATGTCGCCCCAGGCACCTTCTTCATTGTGGTACCTTGAAGCCCTCATAAGCTCGACGGTCACACCTTTGCTCACCGCACCAATCACAGCATCATTCAGCCGGTGCAAAGCATTGGCTACCTGCCGGATCGCCATTTCCTGGCTTTCTTCCATCGATGAATCGCCTTTTCCGTCACTCATAGGTCTCTCCATTGGCTCATGAGTCGTGGTCCCGATGGGCCCATCATTGAAATTTTATGTTACAAAAAATATAGTCCGCGAAATAATAATACAACGGTAATTTGGCGGGTAATGATACATAAAGTCGATTTTTAGTTAGCTGTTGCCAGATAACCTCGCCTACTCATCCCTTTTGTGAGCCCGACGCACGGAGTCTCTGGGCAATCCAGTAAACACAGGTTGTGCTTTTGGTTTGGCCTTAGTTTCCAAAAGCGTTCCGTATACTTGTTTGCGGGCTGAAACAACCAGCACACCGCCCATATTTTTACCAAGCGAATGCAGGCTGCTTTCCATGCCCCTCATCAATTTTGCAGTTCCCGGCCAAAACAGCGGCGGTACCATTAGCGCCGTGTCCCACCGTTCGGCAGGCAGCATTTGGTCCGCCATCAGGCGCGACAGCTGGTTTCTTGAATAGGGCTGGCCATGACCAAAAGGGGTTGTATCAAGCGCGGACCACGTACGCCGCCTGTTGGGCGCAACCACGATAACCTGGCCACCCGGCGCAAGGGTTCGCCATATTTCCCGAAACAGGTGGGCGGGGCGGTCCGAGTGTTCAACAGCATGCACCACAAGCATGCGCTCAAGGCTCGAATCGGCAATCGGCAGATGATACTCGTCCACCAAAACGGTTGAACTTGCACTCAATGACGGCCAATGAAAAACACCCTGCGCCGCGGGCATCAACGCGAACTGGTTTTGGCCTGTGCGCGCTTCGCCGTCATTAGCTTCCTCAAGCTCCAAATACGGCAAAGCATATCCCAGCCCATAAATGGGCGTGCTTTTGTTGGACCAAAGCGGATCCAAGCACCGGTGAATGAGCTGGCTTGCCGCTGCCCCCATCGGAGTTTGATAAAATTTGTGCATGGCAAGCACGTCTGGGCGCACTGTATCACTCCCGCCGCCGAATGAAGTTCAAGCTGTTATTCCGATCATTTAACACTATAACCAATGCACCGACCAGAGCCCTGAGGACAAATTCATGCCCGTAATATTGCTGGCCATTTTTATCGACCTAGTTGGCTTTGGCATAATTGTTCCTCTGTTGCCATTCCTGACCTTGACGTACGGCGCCGATACCTTCACCGGCACGGCCCTGATCTCCGTTTACGCCTTTGCCGCCTTTGCGATTGGACCAATTTGGGGACGCATATCAGACCGCATTGGGCGCAAGCCAACGCTCGCCATTACGTTTTTGGGGGCGGCACTTGCGTACCTGATGCTGGCGCTGTCCAGCAGCCTTTTGATGGTTTTTGTGGCGCGCGCCATATCGGGCGCCATGACAGGCAATATCGGTGTTGTTATGGCGGTTATGGCTGACCTGACTGACGAAGAAAACCGAGGCAAAGCCATGGGCAGAATTGGCGGCGCCTTTGGTCTGGGCTTTGCGTTTGGGCCAGGCATCGGCGGCTATCTCAGTGGATTGGGCGGTGACAATATCATATTTTTGCCTGCTATCGTTGCCTGCGGCTTGTCGCTTTTTGCCATGATCCTCACGGCGATTTATGTGCCTGAAACCAATCCATCCTCGCTTGAAGAAACAGCGACGGCCCTTGACCCCAAAGCTGATGCACCCAGCAACGGCTGGCGCGACATTATTTTGGCACCATCGCGAATCTCTTTGTTCGTGATGTTTGTGGTTACAGCTGTTGCGCAAAGTATCAGTTTCTCCATCGCACCATTTTGGATGGAGGAGGTTTTAAGCTGGGGCCCGGTTGATGTTGGCCTCATCCTGATGGGTGTCGGTGTCCTGGTCTTCTTTTTCCAGGTTTGGTTAATCGGTCCGCTGTTTAAGGCGATCGGTGAAATCCGTTCGCTACAGTTTTGCGCCGTTTTTCATGTCATCGGATGCCTTGTCCTAATCTTTGGGCCAGAAGAACCCATCACAGCTGCCATCAGTTTCCCGCTTGTGCTGGGCGCGCTTTCCGTGAGTTACCCTGCACTCAACAGCCTGCTGTCCAGGCGCACGGACAGGCGCATCCAGGGCGCGGCGCTCGGCCTTTCAAATGGGGTTTCGTCGCTTGGCCGGATTGCCGGCCCACTGGCGGCTGGCCAGTTGTTTTCAGCCCAGTCGCCCGGTGCGCCCTTCATGATCGTGAGCGTAATTGGTGTGGCAATCTTCGCATGGGCCTGGTTCGAGCATTTCAGACGGCCCTATCGCAGGGCACCCGCACCGCCCGAATAGCAACTATAGTTGGCAGGCTTCGCGGTTTTGTCCAATCCAGTCGCCAGCGTCACGGCTGATCGATGCCATCGCGCGGTTAAAACCGTCAACAACATCAACACCATCAGATCCGCTGACAGCCTCGCTTGCGGCAAAAGTCGGCTGTCCGAGCAAGGCGTTATCAATGTAGCGAACCAAAATAAGCTCGATTTCGACATCGACCCGGTCGTCACTGATACTGTTGCCCGGAACATACTCATAATCCCACACTTTGACACCCAGCCTGCACCCGGCTTTCACGTCCAGTGCACCTTCACCCAGCATCAAGGCGCCCGACTGCGCGGACAGTCCCCGCACCAGATAGTCCCGCACCATGTCCGTGGTGTTCGCGTTCCAGCGCACACCCATGAGACTTGTTCGCTGGTTGTCATCAAGCACAACAGAAACCTGGGTGCCGCTCAGACCGCCACTCATCAGAGGTTCAGCCACATAGATCACAGATGCGGCACTGCTGTGGTCCCCTGCCACTGGATAGTCGAGGCTGAAGATCTGGTCGGCAGGCCCATCATCACCGAAAGAAATGAGCGGTCCACACCCCGCGACGAGCATAAGCGAGGACACAGCAACCGCCTTGGAAACCATATTGAAGGTTTTTTTCACTGAAAAATCTGACATCAGTTGTCCTCCTCAACAGTTTTGCGGCTCTTCAAGTCATACTCCGCTTCTTTTGTGCCGAAAATGACTTCAGCCGGGTTTTGTTCGATGCGGCTCATTAACCGCGACAGGTTGCGGGCCGTCACGCGCAAATCAAGGATCATTCGCGATACCTCGGGCAAGCTTGTGTTCACAAACTGCGTGACCGTACCTTCGTTCGCGGCGACCATGTTGTCTACCCGCTCCAGAAGGGCTGTTGCTGTTTGCATGGTTTTAGCTGTTTCAGCGATCAACTGACGCGCATCCTCGCCGATGACCGTATTGCTGGTTTCGACAAGTGTTGTGATCCGCTCTGCTGCTGTTTGTGCCTGCGCCAAAATACCCCGGACTTCAGCCACCATTACTTCAAGGTCTTCTGTGCCATCGGCAAGGTTGCCTGTTAGCCGCTCAGTATTGGCGATAATACCAGCCACATTTTCCAGGTTGTCGTCATTCAACAGTTTTTGGATCTGACCTGTGAGCAGAATTGCCTGATTGACGAGATTTGGTGCACTTTCAAAAAATTCCGCGAGTGGCGATGGCTCGGATTTTATGATCGGTCGCTCCTGCCCCGGGTGCGGCACCAGCGCAGGCGCATCCCGGTTATGACCACCATAAAGTACGATGAAAGCAACACCCGTGAAGCCCTGAAACTCAAGCTTTGCGATCGACTCTTCGTTCACCGGCACTTCTGCGCGAACCCTGACCCACACCAGAACCTGGCTGGGGTCTTCGGGATTCAACGAAATGTCGCGCACTTCACCCACGGGAATGCCTTGGAAATAGACAATGGAACGGTTCAAAAGACCGCTGACCGACCCCTCAAAGTAAATGTCATAGTCATTATACTCTGCGTCCAGGTCCACCTTGGCGAGCCAGATCGCAAACGCCACCAGTCCGGCAAGGAACGTGAGGACGAACCCGCCGACCAACATGTATGAAGCTCTGGTTTCCATTGTATTCTTCCTTAGCTCAGTCCAGCAGCACGCGCGCGCGGACCGCCAAAATATTCCTGCACCCAATGATGCTTGAATTTCACCACCTCAGTGAGAGGTGCGTTGATGAGGATTTTTTGATCCCCCAATACTGCAACTCGGTCACACACACGGAACAAAGTGTCCAGGTCATGGGTGACCAAAAACACCGTTAACCCCAGCGACCTGCTTAGCTCCTGCACCAGCCCGTCAAAGGCAGATGCACCAATAGGGTCAAGCCCCGCTGTTGGCTCATCCAAGAACAGAATTTTGGGATCAAGCGCCAGCGACCGTGCCAGCGCGGCCCGTTTGCGCATACCGCCTGACAAATCAGACGGGAACTTCTTGCCAGCGTCGCCCGGCAGACCCGCCATCTCGATTTTACTGCGCGCAAGATCGTCCAGCATGTCTTGTGGGAATTCGTAAAATTCCCTCAGCGGCACCTGGATATTTTGCGCGACCGTCAGGGAACTGAATAAAGCGCCGTCCTGGAACAAGACACCCCAGTCCTGGCGCGACATACGCTCTTCTTCGCCCGACAAGTTCGCCTGGTCAAAACCATTGATCTCAATCGAGCCTTCGATCTGCTTGTTGAGGCCTACGATAGTTTTGAGAAGAACTGACTTGCCGGTACCAGATCCACCAACGATGCCGAGAATTTCACCGCGATGCACGTCGAGGTCCAGGTTGTTATGGATCACATGCGGGCCAAAAGCGGTCCTTAGGCCACGAATCTTTATGATCGAATCGACCTGTTCTGGTGCGCCGTCCGGCTTGGGAGCATTTTGTAAATCGTCCATGCGCCCCCCCTTAAAGCCCAATTGCCGAGAAAAAGACGGCAAACATCGCGTCGAACGCAATGACCAGGAAAATAGACTGCACCACGCTTTGCGTTGTGCGCGCACCGAGCGAGTCTGCGCTGCCTTCAACACGAAGGCCTTGGTAACACCCACTTGTTGCAATGATTGCAGCAAAAAATGGAGCTTTGATGATGCCGACCCAGAAGTGATCGATGACCACCACTTCACGGAAATAAACGATGAAGTTGCCGGGGGAGATACCAAGCTGCGCCCACGCCATAAGCATACCGCCAGCGATGCCAACAATGTCTGAATAAAAGGCAAGTAACGGCAGGCAGATCAATAAGGCCACCAGCCTGGGCAGCACTAGAACGTCAATGGGGTCCATGCCGAGCGTTTTCATGGCATCGACTTCTTCATTGAGCTTCATGGAGCCGATTTGCGCGGTGAACGCACTACCCGATCGGCCAGCAATGATGATGGCTGTCAGCAAAATGCCAAGCTCTCGCAGGTGGGTAATACCCAGCATATCGATGACAAAAATATCTGCGCCAAATTTAGCGAGCTGAATGGCGCCCTGATTGACCATAACAGCGCCTATCAGGAACGAAATCAGCCCGACGATGCCCATGGACCGCAAGCCAACCACATCCATCTGGTGCACGATGGGTGCAAACCTGAAATGTGTGGCGCCAGCACCGCGAACGAGCACACGCCCAAGAAAACTAAGCAATCGCGCAAGTGACCGGAGCGCAAGCCATGTTGCCTGCCCTGTGCCAAGAAGAGGCACCACATACCAGGGTGGCATGTCCGGCATTGTGGGTGTCGGAAGGGGGCACGTATGAATAACTTCAAGCAACGCTTTGTGCTGGTCCGGCACGCCAATAAGGGTGGCTTCACAATGTTCGCCCACCTGGTCAGCAAATCTGCGAACTAGCACAGCGCCTGTGGTATCAAGTTTGTCGATACCGCGGCAGTCAAGCATGGGTAAGGCCGCTGGCTTTTTACCACCAGGAAACAATTTGCGCATCGTGGCGTTGATTGCGTTTGCGTTTTCGATGGTCCAGTCACCGGTTAATACCATGTGATTGGTGCCTTCGACGTTTTCAAACATCACGAATTCGCTGTCGATGACGGCAGTGGCCACACTGATCCTCATTCATCAATTGATGCACGAACTACAAAACACACACCCTGCTACCCTTGCGAAAGTTGGATGCCCTTGCAAGTAGAATACGCCAAAAGCAGAAGTTGGCTCGAAATTGTGATCAAATACAGTTGCTTAGACACTGACGCGCCGCGACTGCAAAATCTCGTTCGCCAGTTTTTTGGACCGGAAGTTGTCCACGTCAATGGGCGCTTCCGGAAACGGCATTCTTATGGCCACAAGGTTGGTATTGAATTTTTTCGACAACCGACTCATGCCCTTGTCCAGGCTATAAAGCGCAAACCTGTAGGCTATGGCGTTCCATAGTCCAAAAGCTTTCAATACACGCGCGAGACTTTTTGCGAACTGACCGCCAGTTTGGAAAACACGCGCTATGTCACTGGTTTCCTTGTCGCACACTGCATACAGATTGCAGTTGGAATATTCATTGTCCGCAAACTTGTGGAAACGACGCTGACCGTCCGGATAAACGTCGAGCAACACAGCCTTTTCCGTGACCGCAATAGCGGCCCGCGCCTGCCTGGCACGAATTTCCCCACAAAAATGCCCCAGCATGGCGGGGGTCAGCAGAACATTGTCAGCCGTTGTAATGATCGACGGGTAACGGTCTTCACCTTCAACCGCACCCAAAAAACTTGAAAACAAGTCAGTTGCAGCTTCAACAGCCCGCGCCTTGCCTTCGTCACGAAGCCGTACAAATGTCTCCACTTCCTCAAGCACGGAAACACTGTCAATTGATACTGTGATGCGATCCACATCAGGACTGGCATTCAAGCAATCAAGCACATGCTCGATCAGTTTTTTGCCATCCATCTCAATCAAGCATTTGTGGCTGACGCCTGCATCTGCTGCAAGCTCATTCACCACGCCGACGCGCTGCGCCGCCATAACTACCGCGTGAAACTTCATCGCGCTTTGACCCTTAAATAATGTCTTCCTGCGTGATCAGGCCCTGCCGCAGCATACTGTGTGCGAGAATTGTTTCAATCAATTCCGGATATTCAACCCCGGCACATTTAGCGGAAAATGGCACCGCCTTCTTTGACCACAAATTACAGCTCAGGTTTATTTCTAGGAAATTGAGCGCATCTGTGGCTGGATCATATTTGAATTCCATGCGCGCATAATCGCACGGCCAGATTTCAGGCAAAATGTCGTGCGCGTGTTTGTGCAAGCGCTCAACAATTGGCTGCTCATCATAAACCGTAAGCACCACTTCGTCGCTGGGTGCCAGATGACGTTTTTGTTCGTAGGAGCGAATAGCCAGTGGGTCGTCCACTTCAAACCGAATAATTGGCAAAATCCATGGACCACGGCCACCTACAATTGGCACGGCCAATTCGTAACCATCCACAAAGGCTTCCACGATGGCGTCGTGCCCTCGTTCATGTAAATAGTGAATATGAGTTAGCGCATCGTCCCAGCGCTCCACCGCTTTGATGCCCCAAGAGGCTGAGCTGGCATTTGGTTTCACAACCATGCGCCCGTCACTGAAAGGCGGGGGTGTTATCTCATGGCAGCCGCGGCGAAAAATTTCCCAGTCCGGCGTCGATAGACCCCGACTTTTTGCTGCGAGTTTCATCAGGTGTTTATCGTCGCCAAGCCCACGCAGGATGGGGCTTGCGCCCAAAAATGGAACGTTCCTGTAGGTGGCCAGCAACGGGGCCAGCATTTCGCTATTCAGGAAACCACCCCGGTTGAAAAGGGTGAACAGGAAATCATAGTTTGGCACTTCGAACAGGCGCTCATAGCGTCCGCAGGCTTCGATATTCAAGCCGATGCCTTTGAGCGTTTCCCGCAACTCATAATGATAGGTGGCGTGGGTACCGTCTTCTTTGTCGGGTGTTCCATCCCCCTCAGCCCATTTGGCCAGGAATAGAACTCGCAGTCTGTCTTTGGCCTTCTCGCCCAGGCGAAGACACTGTTCGTGCGGCATAACTACCTCGTAATCTCGATGCTTCCCAAGCTAGACCATCTTGACGAATTGGTTTGCGCTCTCCACACGCGCATCTCGGCGATCCCCAGCATGCCAACCATCTACATTGTTTTTTTATGGATGCCAAATTGTTTCGAATGAAACGAGTGTCGTTCGTGGTCTTGTCATGGGCCAAAGCCAAGGCTAAGGTTAAAAAAAAGGAAAAATTTTTTGCGGGCGGACGGAACTACATCTCTGAGAACACTCTACCCGGCAATTCAGCCATATCGAAAAGAATGGCTGTCGGTTGGTGATGGGCACAAAATCTATGTAGAGCAATCCGGAAACCCGAACGGCTTGCCGGTTCTGTTTGTTCACGGTGGCCCCGGGGGTGGCACGAGCCCCATTCAACGGCGATTCTTCAATCCCAGCAAATATCGGATCATCCTGTTTGACCAACGCGGGTGCGGGCAATCTAAGCCCCATGCGTCTCTTGAGCACAACACGTCCCATCATCTGGTCAGCGACATGGAACGCATCCGCAGCCATCTCGCCATAGAAAAATGGATGCTGTTTGGTGGGTCATGGGGCAGCACGCTCGCGCTTCTTTATGCGCAAGCCCACCCCGAGCGGGTGCAAAGCCTGGTTCTGCGCGGCATCTTCCTGATGCGGCAAAAAGAACTGGACTGGTTTTACCGGGACGGTACAGGACGCATTTTCCCTGAGGCCTGGTCCCGGTTTGTGGGCATGGTTCCGGAGGGCGAACGCGAGGATATTATCGCCGCCTATTATCACCGACTGACAGACCCGGCATTTGAAGACACGCGGCTGCGGTTCGCGAAAGAATGGAGTTTGTGGGAAGGCAGCACTGTGACACTGGTACCCGACGAAGAGCAGCGTGCGCATTCGGTGGACCCCATATTTGCACTCGCCTTCGCGCGCATTGAGGCTCACTATTTCCATCATAAAGGCTTTTTGGACACAGATGATCAACTCCTGCGCGACGCAGGCAAACTGATCGGTATTCCAACCACTATCATCCAGGGCCGCTATGACAGCATTTGCCCGCCAAGCTCCGCATGGGAGTTATCAAAAGCCATGCCTTGGGCGAAACTGAAGATGGTACCGGTGGCCGGCCATTCCGCTTTTGAACCTGCAATTCAGCATGAACTGATTTGCGCCACAGATGCGGCATAGTGACCTGAGGACTTGACCCATCGGCACGCGGAAGGGCATTTAAGGCCCAGTTCAATTCCGCTGGAGCGACGATTCCCATGAAAGCTGCCGTATTCGCCCTATTTTCCATGCTGGTCATAATGCCCACCACAGCAAAGGGCCATGACACAAACGCTGATCATACTTTGGATATTTCGGACGTCTGGGCTCGCAAGACCCGCCGCACCACATCTGCCGCGGTGTATCTGAAAATTCACAACGGCACAGAAACGGTCGAGTCTATTACAGACGTGTCCAGTCCAATTGCCAATATGGCAACGCTTCATCTTTCTCAGGAAGTGGACGGCGTCATGCGCATGGACATGCAGGACAGCGTGCCTGTGCCAGTCGGTGCCACAGTGGCATTTGAACCTGGTGGCCTGCACATCATGCTCATGGGGCTTAGCAAACCTCTGGCCGAAGGCGATGTTTTTCCAGTAACGCTCAGCTTTGAACAAGCGGGTGACATCACAGTTTATGTGGACGTTACCGGACTTTCAGGCCCGCAGACGAAGTAGGCAATGCCGCACTATTGCCCCTTCAGTGGCCAGTGCCGCCAGGGTGCGTCTTCAAGGATCTTTTCAACGTCCTTTTCACCGAGCTTATTGGCTTTCCGGCAGTCCGGTTGGTAGTTTTCGTCACTGCCATCTTGCTGCTTGAATTTGGTGGTCATGGTGCCGGCAGCGTGCAAGGCGCAGTAGTATTTCTTTGCGACCAAAAACCGCTGCGGATCGCCGTTCAAATACACAACACACAAGTTGTGCGCCGCATTGGGCTTGGAAATTTGATGATCTCGTGTGCGAGCGATATCACCGCAGAACGTGGTGATAATAGTAAGGCGTTCCATGATGGGACTAGAGGCCAAAGCAGCCGGCGCGTGAAGCATGAGCATGCCGGTCGCCAGAGAAATCGCTACACCGCGCCGAAGCCTGTTACCATTCAACATATTATCCCCCAAAATTGTTTGCTCTACAACCAGCCTGCGGCATCATCCCGCACGACCTTTTCAAGCACATCCATGCCAAGCTCCGTGTCGTTCAGGCATGGAATATAGTGAAAGTGCGTGCCCCCGGCTTCCAGAAACTGCTCCCTAAGCTCCATATTCAGCTCTTCGAGGGTTTCCAGGCAATCTGCTGAAAAAGCGGGCGCCATGACCGCCAGCTTTTTCACGCCTGATGCTGCCAGCTCATCTACGGTTTTGTCGGTGTATGGCCCCACCCACTGCGCAGGGCCAACCCGTGACTGAAAACTGGTGACAATGTTTACCGGGTCAAACCCGCCGGCTTCACCAAACAGGCGTGAAGTTTTTTTACAGTAGCAGGCGTAGGGGTCACCTTTGTCATAGTATGCCTGCGGAATAGAATGGTAGCTCATCAACAGCTTTTCAGGTTGCCAGTCCAGTCCCTGAAGAGACTGTTTGGCCGACTGCGCGAGCGCATCAACAAACACCGGGTGGTCGCAGTAACGTGACACCGTATGAACAGCTGGCTGCCAGCGCATTTCCGCAAGCGTTTCAAAGACTTTATCGAATGAAGAAGCGGTGGTCGTGGCACTATATTGCGGGTAAAGGGCAAACAGAATTATGCGCTCACAGCCCTGGGCGCGCAATTCCTCCAGCCCATCAGGAATGGAGGGGCTGCCATATCTGAATGCCCATGCGACGGGAACATCCTCTCCCATGCGAACTGCCAGTTTTTCTGCCTGTGACCGCGCATAGGTTCTCAGCGGCGACTCGCCCCGCTCATAATCCCAAATTTTCGCGTAGGCACGGGCTGACTTGGCCGGGCGGAATGTCAGGATAGGGCCATACAGAATGGGCAACCAGATCAATCGCGGCGTCTCAATAACGCGGGGATCCGACAGGAATTCGGCCAGATAACGCCGCACAGCACTATAAGTCGGCGCGTCGGGCGTGCCCAAACTCATGAGCAAGACACCGGTCTTGCCAAATTTCACAGTTGGGTGGTCCTTGGGAAGGTTTTCTTCAGACATGGGGAGCTCTGATTCCTGGATTTAGTGCAGTATACGCACCAACATGGCACCCGGTTCTCGCAAAGGGTCCGTCGCGACAGAAAGCACAATCCCGTCGTACGGCGACACATAATCCGCAATTTTTCGGCCATAGGCGTCAACAATTGTGGCAACCAGCTGGCCTTTGCGAACCGGGTCTTTCAGCTTCACATGGATGTAAGCAAACCCGCCATAGTCGGTGAAAATATTGGTGGAGTTGGCGCCCACAATCGGCTCAACGGGTGGTTCGGTGCGCTCACCCTCCAGCATCTCAAGACCGCGCATAACATTTTCAATGCCATCCACGGCGCGTTCAATCAGGTCCGGTTGCCATTTTTTTGGTCCGCCAATTTCAAACGTCACTGCCGGCACGCCTATTTCCATCATGGTCGTCTCAAGGCTTCCTGACTGACCCGGGTCGTTTTTAATAACGTCTGGGCCCAGATCAAACGCGATCTGACGAGACATGGAGTTTCGAAAATCGGAAAAAACGAACAGCGGATAATCAGACCCGCGGGTTTGGGTATGAAGGTCGATGGCATAAGTCGCATTGTCCTTCAAGACATTGCGCCAAAGCTGGGCTACATACCGCTCTGCCACGCTACCGTTTAACAGACGACCTGGAAAAATTCGATTGAGGTCCGTCATCGAACCGCCACCTCCCGCCCCCACAAAGTGACGGTTATTGGCATTCATGCCTGGCTGATTGAAACCGGGAATTAACACCAATGTTCCAGTAAGGGGCTGGCCCTCGATACGCTGCAAGAGCCCATGGATTGTTGCAATTCCATTGAGTTCGTCGCCGTGGACACCCGCTGTTATCATCAAACTTGGGCCGCTTTGCTCGCCTTTCACAACCACAATTGGCACCCAAATGCGCTCACCGGTATTGCGGCTGCCTGCATTGAAACGCAGCCGGTGCAGGCCCGGTGCCAAATCGGCAACTTCCAGCCTTTGCACAGCAGAAGAATCGCTCGTAGGATTTGCATTGAGAGCAAGGGCTGATTGCGCGGTCAGCAGCAAGAGCGCGACCCAGCCGACTCTACAAATAGCGGTTAGCGACGATATAAATGTGCCCATGATTAAGTCCTGCGATGGCATCTTCTCGTTCGTGGTCGCACACTTTGAGCCCTTGATAAACCTTAAATACCAGTGCCAACAGTATTTTACCTTGCACGCCCATGGTGTGATGGGACTATTATGGACCTATCACAAAACCCTCTGTGGAGCTCTGACATGGGCGCACATTGTTGCGACGATGTAAAATTTGATGGCCTCGACCCAGCCTATCGGCGGGTGTTACTGGTTGTCATCGCCATCAATGCCATCATGTTTCTTGTTGAAATGCCCATGGGCTTCATTGGTCAGTCACAGGCTCTGAAGGCGGACGCGCTGGACTTTTTGGGCGACACACTCACCTACACAATATCGCTCGCGGTTATCGGCAAAAGCTTGTCACTGAGGGCAAAAGTCGCCATGGCAAAGGGCATAAGCCTGGCTGCTATGGGTCTGTGGGTGTTGGGCTCAACAATATACAGCGTATTTTATATGCAGGAACCAATGCCGATGGTCATGGGGTACGTTGGCGCGGCAGCGCTGCTCGCCAATTTAGCAAGCGTTCTATTGCTGGTGCGCTTCAAAGACGGCGACGCCAACGTGCGGTCTGTGTGGCTGTGCAGTCGCAATGACGCCATCGGCAATGTGCTGGTTATGATAGCGGCGTCAGGTGTTTGGTTCTCGGGTACCGGTTGGCCCGACCTCATTGTGGCGGCCTTTATGGCAAGCTTGTTCCTTTCCGGCTCTTTCACCATAATCCGGCAGGCCCGGCACGAGTTGAGCCACACTCATCACGCACCAGCAGAATAGCGAGTTTTTGTGACGGAACCAAAATCCAGCTTCATTTTCACCCGACGCTTTTTGCCTATTTTTCTGACGCAATTTTTCGGGGCCTTTAACGACAATCTGTTCCGTCAGGCGGTGATCATTTTGATCACATTCAAGTTTGCTACCGAACTGGATATGGCCCCGGCGATTTTGACCAACCTGGCGGTTGGGCTGTTTATCCTGCCGTACTTTTTATTCTCTGCATTGGCGGGCCAGCTTGCGGACAAATTTGAAAAAGCACGCCAAATCGTTTGGATCAAGGTTTGGGAAATTGGCCTGATGATATTGGGTGGAATTGCTTTTTATCTCGAAAGCCTGCCGATCATGATTGCTGTTCTGGCCGGGCTCGGTCTGCAGTCCACATTTTTTGGCCCCATTAAGTATGGCATTTTGCCCGACTTGATGGACCGGGACGAGCTTTTGTCTACCAACGCGCTGGTGGAAGCTGGCACCTTCATTGCCATTCTGCTTGGCACCATCATTGGCGGCATTCTGGTTTTAAGTGACGGTGGCATATTTCAGGTATCTGCCTTCATGGTGTTGATTGCCGCGGTTGGCACGTTTACCGGCTGGTTGGTTCCCAAAACCGGGCAAGCCGCCCCTGACCTGACTATTCAGTTCAATATTTTCGCCTCCACACGCCAGCTGATGAAAGCGAGCTGGGCAAACAATGTCAGCCGCCGGGCAATCATCGGGATTAGTTGGATTTGGCTTCTGGGCACCATTTTTATTGCGCAAATTCCGGACATCGTGAAAAACCGCCTGGGTGGCAACGAAGATATGGTGACCTTGTTCATGGCCTGTTTCTCAGTTGGCATTGGCGTCGGCTCGATGCTGTGCAGCAAGTTGTTGAAGGGCGAGATCACGGCGCGCCTTGCCGTGCCAGGGCTGTGGGCGCTTGCGGTCGTTACAACTACATTGTTCCTGATATTGCCCGGCCCACTGCCCGCAGAAACAGCGCCGCCCTTTACATCAGTTGCCGATTTTCTCATCGACCCCGTGAACCTGCTCATCACAGTGATATTGATCCTCATTTCCATGGGCGCTGGTATGGTGATAGTGCCGCTTTACGCCATTTTGCAGGACCGCACGGAGCGTGCTGAACGATCAAGGACGATCGCCGCAACCAATGTGGTGAACAGTGGTTTCATGGCTGGCGGCTCGCTGCTGGCAGCTGCCTTGATTGGGTTCGGTTTTAGTTCCCCGCAAGTTTTGCTGCTGACTGGATTTGCTAATCTTTTGTTTGTGCCTGTGATGATGCGATTGCACGGCGACCTATCCTGACAACCGGCACGCATCCAAACCAAAATAGATACATTTGAATCAAAGACTTGTGACCTCCGACGAACCGCGATTATAGTTAACGCGAAGGGGAAGCGACGTGACACGTATTTTCAACCGGCGAAAAAGGCCCATCATTGAGGGCATTGGCCAGACAATGGTCTTTTTTTCGCTAGTTGGTGCCGTGCTTTATGGCGGCGGCTGGTACCCTGAAGGATTGATGTGGCAAGTGCTGGCGAAATCCAGCGCCGTCGGGTTCCTTGTCCTTTTTGTTCTGGTTACCGCACAGTCCGTAAACCATATGATTTTGCTGCTTGCGCTTTTGGCTTCGGTCGCCGGGGATGCCTTGCTTGCGATCCCAGCTGAAAACAGTTTTATGCAGGGCCTGCTAGCCTTTTTTGTGGCGCACATTTTCTACATCGGTTTGTTTTTGAAAAACCGACTTCCCTTCGAGGATATTACGAGTGCCCGAATGCGCATCAGCACCTTCTGCTGGGCAGGCGCCGGGCTCGGTGGTTATTTTCTCTACCCTGGGCTTGGCAGCATGATGCTGCCGGTTTTTGCCTACATCGTCATTCTTGCCACCATGGCAACAACTGCGATGATGAGCCGGTTTCCCATTCGCCTGGTTGGCGGTGGTGCGATCCTCTTCCTGGCATCTGATGCAGCGCTCGGTGTGCGTACTTTCCTTGATATGGAATTACTGGGGCCGCTGACAGTTTGGGTACCCTATTATCTGGGTCAGCTATTCTTAGCCCTAGGCATAATGCTGCATGACGAACGTCCAACCAATTTTGGTGGCTATCGATTTGACTAATCGGCGCGAGTAGCGCAATTCTTCATCTCAGCATTTCAGGCTTTGGGACTCCTAGATCGTGGATAAACAGCAGAAAAAACTACAACGTAAAGCCGCGACCCTTGTTGAAGGGTTGCCCTACATGCGCAAATACAGCGGGGAGACCTTTGTTATTAAGTATGGCGGTCACGCCATGGGCAGCAAAAAACTGGCCCGGCAATTTGCACAGGACATCACCCTGCTGAGACAGGTTGGCATCTTCCCGGTGATTGTGCACGGCGGGGGCCCGCAAATCGGCGAAATGCTGTCCCGGCTTTCGATCAAAAGCGAATTCATAGACGGTTTGCGCGTGACCACCAAGGCCACTGTTGAAGTGGCTGAGATGGTGCTGTGCGGTTCGGTTTGCAAATCTATCGTCGCAGACATCAACGCCGTTGGCGGTCGTGCGATTGGCCTTTCGGGTAAAGACAGCAATCTGGTTACCGCCCGCAAGGTTCAGCGTACAAAACCTGATCCGGACTCGAACCTTGAGCAAGTCATAGATTTGGGGTTTGTCGGCGAACCCGCGGTCGTGGATGCCACCATTTTGCGCCAGAGTATTGACAACGGGATCATTCCCGTTGTGTCCCCGATCGCCATGGGCGACGACGGCAACACCTACAACATCAATGCGGACACAATGGCGGGTGCCATTGCCGGTGCCCTGAAGGCCCGCCGTTTTGTTCTGCTAACAGACGTGCCGGGTGTTCTGGACGGCGAGGGTGAGATGATCGCCGAACTGACCGAAACCGAAATTAATGACCTGAAGCAAAAGGGCGTTATCAGCGGAGGCATGATCCCAAAAGTTGAGACATGCCTGAATGCACTGCACGAAGGTGTGCGCGGTGCTGTTATTTTGGATGGGCGCGTAAAGCACGCCATTTTGCTCGAGATATTTACCGAGAGCGGTGCAGGCACACTAATCCGAGGCAGCGCACCTGCATAAACCAGATCGCCAATTACTCGGTCATCGCAAGCACGGCCTGCATGTTTCTGGAAAACTTCTGAGCGACAGGGATAATATGCGACTGGGCCCAGGTCTGGCTTTTAAGCGCCACTTCTGCGCCAAGTTCAATGCCGCCCTGAGCAAACCGTTGGCCCAGGTCAGACTCGTAAAACTCGATCAATCCTTGCAGGTCTTCTTTACTGAACTTTTGCGCATACAGAACCGTCATTTCCTCAAGCAATGGTTCAAAAGCAACGGTAAAATCTGCGGTAAACTGATCAATGGCCTTCTTGAGTGCAACTTGTTGCGCGTCTGACAAGTCACCAATTTTTCCTGAAGACCGCATGCCGGCCATCTGTTGTTCCATCATGGCCGGCATCATTTTTTCAATGGCCTCGGTGGCGCGGGTCAGTTCAATGATGCGTTTGGCAAGGGCCAGCTTGTTTTCATCAACTTCTTGAGAAGTGGCAGGTTGCACAAAGAAAACAAAAAAGGAAAAAACAACCGCTAGATATTTCATCGATAGGCTCCAAACTAAATCGTATTAAATTAGTATTCAGCCTACAATAAGCAGTCTATGCGCGCAAAGTAGTCTTAGTCTTTTTCTGTGAAATAGCTGAGATGCCACTCCAGCTCATCTTCCTTGATCGGATATTTGGTGCCATGCTTTGCGTGCAGCAGCTGCGCCGTGGGAACAAGCGCAAACTTGGTCTGAACCTCGTAAGCTGTGCGCATGGAAAGCTCAGCTTTCCAGCACAATGCAGTTACAGCGCGACCACTTTTTGACAGGATGACCTGACGCACGGTTTCCGCAGGCAGGTCAGACATCACAGCCAGGCATTGCATCAACAGTTCGCGCCGGTTTTTGGTAATTTGCTCAACAACAAACGCATCATCCAACATACCGCGCTCAAAGAAATCCTGCGCTTTGAGGGCGAGCTTTTTGGCCTCATCGTCACCAACTTTTTCAGCAGCCAACCGGTCTCGCACCTTCTCCAGCAGTTCCTCCGCCTGATCTTCCGAAAGCTCGCTCTGCTCCATCATCGCATGCACCAGGGCTGAAGCCACAAATCCGGCGATGCGTTTCATCGCCCGCACAGAAAGTTGTGGCTTGAGGGCGAGCGGTTTGTGAAGGTCTTCAACCGATTCAGCCTGCGAGATAATTTGATCGAGCGTGTCTTCGCGAATTTGCGCATTGGAGTTGGTCAAAAGGGCGGAGATCGCTGGCACATCAAGCGTGCCTGCGATATCGGATGAAACATCCTCGCTCACAAGTTCCCGGCGCGCGATAGCCTCTAGCGCTTTTGAGCTCGTGCCGGCCGCTATAATCTCGCGGAGGTCATCATCGTTCAAAAGGGGCGAGTATTGGAGGATAGGCCCACAAACAATATCTTCGATATCGCGCGCCAGCCGATCAACCAGGCTTTTGGGAACAAACTCAGTTTTCTTGATCTCTTCCGCGACCATCGCCCGAACTTTGGGTAGTTGGTCTTGAGCCAGTTCTTCCAGAAGCTTGATCGACTTGTCCCGCAGCGATTTTTGTTCGGCCGAAGACATATCCGGCACCAGCCGGCCAATTTTACGGGCGAGCTCGGCGCGAACCTCATCGTCCTGGTCATTTTTCAGGATTTCGTCAGCCTGTATGGGCGTTGACGGGTTCGCAGCGATGGCCCGGCGAACAGAAACGGCTTCGTCTTCCGCCAAATAATAAAGAACTTCCGGGCGCGCGTCCTTGCGGCTCGCAAGCTGGCGCTTTTGTCGCTCTGACCCCGCTTTCAGAATGGACTGTTCGTCCTCCACACTTAACGTCTTGGGCAGATCCTTTTCGCCCGCAAACATGGACTTCAGCTTTTTGAGCATCAAACAGTACTCCCTGCCGAAACTTTGTCGGATGTTGGTGTTGCGGCAAGGGCCACATTACTGCGACCGGCTTTTTTCACCTCATAGAGCGCGGCGTCAGCGCGCTCCGACATTTCGATGAAGGAGAGATCAATCCCTGGCAAGGACGGACACACTCCAACGGACGCAGACAGCCTGAGGTCGCCCGCACCAATTTTTTCCCGAATGCCTGGCATCGCATCAATCAGCGCGCGCGCCTTCAGCGCCGCATCGGCTGGCGCAATGTCTTCAATCCACAAAACAAACTCGTCACCGCCGTAACGACCAACCACGTCGCACGCCCGCACCAGAGTTTGCATGGTGTCGGCCACCAGCTTGATCGCTTGGTCTCCTGCCTTATGGCCCAAGGTGTCGTTGACTTCCTTGAAGTGGTCAAGGTCAACAAACAACAAACACCCAGACTGACCAGAACGGCACTGGTGGCGCAGGCGCCGCTCGACCGCGTCAACAAAAGCACGCCTGTTCATAATGCCAGTGAGCTCATCAATGGATGACAACCGCTCCAACCGGTCAATCAGTTGCGCCTTACCGAACGCCGCAGCAAGAGACGTCATGACATCGGTGAGTAGCGCACGCTCCTGATTGGACCATGGGAAATTCTCGGCATCCCTGCACATCACAAGCATGCCAATACCTTTTTCATTTTCCTCAAGCCTGACAGCAAGGTGCGTCATTTCGGCATCCTTGATCTCGGCAATAGGCTCTCCAAGCTCTTCCAGGTCGCGCCATATCTGGTCTATGTTCGGCAAAAACGTGCTGTCGCCACAGACGGCCGCAGGCACAAGGCCTTCCGGGTATTTGACAATGGCCCAAACCTGCTCAGCGCGCAAAACCTCCAATAATTCATTGGACGCGCTGCCAAGCAGCTCTTCTGCAGTATGGGCCGTATTCAACAATCCAACGATGCGCTGCTGCAGCGCAAGGCGCAGGTTATCCATGCGGGTTTGTCTGCCGTCTTCCACTTGGTCTGACACATCGCGGCAAACACCCCTCACGCCGATGAATTTGTCGCCGTCAAACCTGGGCTCCATGGAGAAACTGACCCAGCCCGTGGAACCATCCGGCAGCGTCACAGCCACGTCTTCAAATGTGCTTTCCGTACGCACAGAAAATGGATTGCGCGCCGGCGCCCGCCCATTGCTCCAAAAAAAGCTGTCAGAATTTCGACCAAGCCAGCCTTCTACAGTTTGGCCGAATGCTTCCGCAGGTGAAAGGAATACAAAATTCCTGTCAGCATCAACTTCGAAACTCAAATCCACTGCTCGGTCGAGAAGGCCCTTAAAGAGCGATCGACTGTCCAAAAGCGCTTGTGTCATTTTGTCAGCAACTGTGGTGTCGCGTGCGACAACCAGAACATCCTTGTCGCGCACCACGACGGTTACGCTATATCGGGCGCCGCCGGCTCGCACCCAGCGGGTCTCTACAACCGCACCTCCAGCACGCGCTGCCTTAACCGCAGCCTGAATATCAGGTTGCTTGTCGAGCCAAGCGTTTACCAGTGGGTCGGCGCTTCCGCTGCGATCAATGATCTGATCATTTTCGCCTATCGTCATCGCACACGACGACGAGTCGGCAAGGGATGCCGCCGAAGCGTTTTGGCTTTTTAAGAACTTTAACATGCCGCCCCAAACTTGGTGTCCCAGAACCGCAACTGTTCGGCCTAGAATCTAATGCTCTCGTAAGGTAAGAGGACAGGGTTAAAGTTGTTTTAACGCCAATCGTTAAATGCATGACCAGAATGGAGTAATTGTGACCCAGCAACCGCACCTGGCTGAAGAATTCCGCGATCGGGACATCTATGTCTTCGATTTGGACAACACTTTGTACCCGGCAGAAAGCAACTTGTTCGCACAAGTTGACGTTAAAATTGGGGAATATGTCCAAAATCTGCTGTCGCTGGGCCCTGTTGAGGCGCGCACCCTGCAAAAGCAGTATTTGGTCAATCACGGCACCACGCTGAAGGGTCTGATGGAGAACCATGACGTGGACCCGCAGCACTATCTGGATGCTGTGCACGATATTGATATGGCACCCATCAAATCAGACCCAGCCCTGCGCAAGTCGCTTGAAGCGCTTGAAGGCCGCCGCATCGTCTTCACCAATGCAGATGAAACCTACGCAAAACGGGTGCTGGAGCGCCTCGGTGTCGCAGACCTGATGGAAGGTATCTTCGATATTCATGCTGCAAATCTGGACCCAAAGCCGAAACCCGCAGTTTATGACAAGTTCCTGAGCGACCACGATGTGGACCCGGCACGCGCCATCATGTTTGAAGATATGGCCCGCAACTTGGTGCCTGCGCATTCGCTTGGCATGGCCACTGTTTGGATCAACACAGGTTCACCCTGGGGCGAGCAAGGTCATGACCCGGAAACAGTGCATGCGGAAACCGATTTGCTGAACAATTGGCTCAAAGGATATTTATCCAACAAAGCCTGAATTTCTCTTGGCTGGCACTCTGTCGTTTTCGTGAAGCAGCACTGGATTGACTTGAAGCCAAGGAACGCTATTGTTTGCGCGCTTTTTGGAAGCCACAAAAACAAGCAGCCCGAAGAAGAATTAGAAAGAGCCGACCATGGACACCGCCGCCCTAGAACAAACCATCAATGACGCCTTTGAAGCCCGCGACACTATCGACAGCCGCACTTCAGGGGCCGTGCGCGATGCAGTGAAAGAAGCCCTTGCCCTTCTGGATGACGGTACCCTGCGTGTTGCCAGCAAAAATGATGATGGCTGGCAAGTTCATCAGTGGCTGAAAAAGGCGGTATTGCTCTCTTTCCGCTTGAACGAAATGGAAACCATCGCTGGCGGTCCTGGCGAAAACACCAACTGGTGGGACAAGGTGCCAAGCAAATTCGAAGGTTGGGGCGCTCAACAGTTTGCTGCCGCAGGCTTTCGCGCGGTACCTGGCGCCATCGTGCGCCGGTCTGCTTTCATCGGCAAAGGTGCCGTGCTCATGCCATCATTCGTAAATTTGGGTGCTTTTGTCGATGAAGGCACCATGGTGGACACATGGGCGACCGTCGGCAGCTGCGCGCAAATTGGCAAGAATGTGCACATCTCAGGCGGCGCGGGCATTGGCGGCGTTCTGGAGCCTTTGCAGGCGGGCCCCGTCATTATTGAAGACAACTGCTTTGTTGGTGCACGCGCAGAAGTCGCTGAAGGCGTTGTTGTTGAAGAAGGGTCCGTGCTTTCCATGGGCGTATTCCTGGGCGCTTCCACCAAAATCATTGACCGCGCCACTGGCGAAACATTCATTGGCCGCGTACCAGCCTACAGCGTGGTTGTGCCCGGTTCACTGCCAGGCAAACCGCTACCTGACGGCTCGATGGGGCCAAGCCTTTACTGCGCCGTAATTGTGAAACGAGTTGATGAGCGCACGCGTTCAAAAACCTCCATCAACGACCTGCTGAGAGACTAACGTGGCGCTCGTTGACCCCATTAAACTGTCGCAGGACCTTATCCGTCACCCCAGTGTAACACCCGACAATGGTGACACGCTCGACTTACTGGCTTCAGAGCTTGCGGCCCTAGGCTTCAAGTGTGAGAAGCTCACGTTTGAGGAAGAAGGCACAGACCCAGTGCCAAACCTGTATGCACGTCGCGGGTCGGCAGAACCCAATGTCTGTTTTGCCGGTCACACAGACGTTGTGCCAGTGGGTGCCCTGAAAAACTGGAGCGTTGATCCTTTCGCCGCTGAAATCAGAGACGGCAACCTGTTTGGGCGCGGCGCCTCGGACATGAAATCAGCCATCGCAGCATTTGTAGCTGCCGTCAGCCGGTTTTTAGAAACCGGCAATCCAAATGGTTCCATCTCGCTTCTGATTACCGGCGACGAAGAAGGCCCGGCGATCAATGGCACCAAAAAGGTGCTCGATTGGATGGTCGAAAACGGCGAAAAAATCGATATGTGCGTGGTGGGGGAACCCACCAACCCAATGGAACTCGGGCAAATGGTCAAAGTAGGCCGCCGGGGCAGCTTGCACGGCATGTTGACCATTGAGGGCATTCAGGGCCATGTGGCCTACCCTGACCGGGCTAAGAACCCGATCCCGGCACTGGTTGCAGTTCTTGCGGAACTTGAAAAAGAGCCGCTTGATAACGGCAACGACCTGTTCCAGCCATCAAATCTGGAAATTGTGAATGTTGAGGTTGGAAATGACAGCCACAATGTGATCCCCGCCGAAGCCCATGCCCGCTTCAATGTGCGCTTCAATAACGAGTTTTCACCAGAAAGCCTGCAAGCGGAGTTGATCCGCCGCATGGACCGTGCTGGCGAAGACTATAAAATTGATTGGTGGGTATCAGGCGACAGCTTCCTGACCGAAAAAGGTCCACTGTCGGATGCGGTTGCGCGAGCGGTCACGTCTGTCACAGGACAAACGCCAGAACTTTCCACAACCGGCGGCACATCAGACGCGCGCTTCATCAAAGATATGTGCCCTGTTGTGGAGTTTGGACTTGTTGGTGCCACGATGCACAAAATTGACGAGCATGTTGCCGTGTCGGATATCGAGTCGTTGACACAAATCTATGAACTGATCCTGGCGGAGCTATTGCCATAAGCCACGGCTTTACACAACCAAAAGTAAAATTATTCGATTTTACTTCTCCTTTTGCGTGTATTTGGTATGATGGAGAAGTTGAAGCGACTTGGTGCACCCCCACTGGGCGTTCTTGGAAAGCTGGTTGGCTTTTTGAAAGCGCCCTCGCCGTCGAGCCCACACACCCCTGCTCGTGACGGTTGTGCGATAGTTGAACCAACATTGGTAGCGACCGCCTCACCCCCCAGATGCATAAGCACGGCGGTCGCTGCCACTCCCCACTTCAGCGAATTGAGTTGATATTGTCTTCCCAATTTGCGCCATCAAACTCCGAAACATTCATATTTTTGACCGTGCTTTTGTCCAAACAGTTGGCATTGACTGACCAACCGTCAGGGTGGCTTCTGGGCACATAAAATGGTTTGATCCCGCAGGTTTTGCAGAACAGGTGACGCGCCGTACCGGTGTTAAACCGATAGTCTGTGAGATTATCGGCCCCAGACGTTATCTCGAAGTCTTCGTCTTCAAGAATAAGATGCAGAAACCCGGTCATGGCACACATGGAACATGTGCAGGAAAGCACATCAATTTCAGCTGGCGCCTGAACCTCGAACGTGACTGCACCGCAGTGGCACGCACCTGAATGTTTGATTTTGTCACTCATGTCACGGTCCTGGATGTGGCAGCTTTTTCGCCAAATATGCCAACTAGGAGGCTGCGAAGAGGACTGGGCAAGCCGGCAATTAACCGCTTTATCTTCAGGGATGCAGGCGAACGCGCCCATGAGACATGGTGCGCAGCGACGTGGAACGCTTCGAAATCCCTGAAAGAGAAAGCCCCCTCCATTGCCCTGATCGCCGTTATCTCGATGGTCTTTTCAAACTCTGCGCGGTAGTCCGTGAACGGTTCACCGTGCTCAATGCATTCCCGCAATATGCGGATGCGACCCAAACCGTTGGCGACACTGTTGCCGGAGATGTTTTCCCCATCTTTCCTCACCCTAACGGTTATTTCCTTGTTGCAGGCCGTTTGATGGCGAACGCCAAAACGACGCGTGAGGTCCGCATCGCTCGACAAGATCCGGTTGAAGGATAGTTCAATGCCGCCCAACTCCTCATAGGCAGCCATGCGAAACATGGTTGCCGACGGGAAAACCGGGTTAAATTCCAAGAACTTTGCAACAATCCCTGTGCCCATATCGATAAAACTGTCGTCTATCGCTGTGAAGCTTTCCCAATAGGCGCTGCCTGCTGCGGCAAACTTGTCTTTGGAAACTGCAGCCGATCCAAACTCCTCAAAATTGCTGAAGAGCATATCAGCCTCTGGCAAGGCAGCGTGTAGGTCACACAGGCGCTCCAGATGATTTTCGACCCAAAGGTCATCACTGTCACAAAGCGCAATCCAGTCACCCGATGCGTGATCGATTGCGCGCTTTCTGGCCGCCAAGCAACCAGAGTTTTCATGGGCCACAAGCTTGATTTTGTCGCCGTAGCGTTCTTTCAGTAGGTCAAGCGTGCCATCTTTTGAGCCATCATCCAGCACCACAATCTCATCTGCCGGGCGTGTTTGCGCCATCACTGCATCAATGGTTTCGGTGATCAAATGTTCCCTGTTGTAGGTATGGATCACAGCGGAAATACGCATGGTGTTGCTCGGTATTGCTTTTAGCTCTTTATGGTTAATGCAAACCATAGCGCAACTGACAGCGCTTACAATAGGCTTGGGAGATCGCTTCGCCGGTTAGGAAACTGTTCCACGTGCCCGAAGCGCAGCCGCGAGCGTACCGTCATCCAAGTAATCAAGCTCACCGCCAACCGGTACACCGTGCGCAAGGGCGGTGACTTTCACGTCACAGTCCGACAAGCGCTCAGCGATATAGTGGCTGGTGGTCTGACCATCGACCGTTGCGTTCAAAGCCAGAATGATTTCCTGCACGCCCTCATCGGACGCCCGCTCTATCAAGCCCGCGATATTCAGGTCATCCGGACCGACACCATCAAGCGCGGATAACGTGCCGCCGAGCACATGATAGCGGCCTTTGAAGGTTTCTGAGCGATCAAGTGCCCAGAGGTCTGCGACTTCCTCGACCACGCAAATCACCGTCTGGTCGCGGCGTGGGTCTTCGCACACATGGCAGGGGTTATGGGTATCCACATTGCCGCAAATGGTGCATACCTGCACCCGGTCCGCCACGTCCCTGAGCGCGGCAGCCAGTGGCACCATCACGCTGTCTTTTTTCTTCAGCATTTGCAGCGCAGACCGCCGGGCCGAGCGCGGCCCAAGGCCGGGCAGCTTGGCCAAGAGCTGAATGAGTTTGTCGATATCGGCACCGTGGGAACGCGGCATCAGGCATCCTTTTTCAGAAAGTCTTCCAGCAACTGTTTGCGGAATTTCCGGTCCCGTTTCAAGTGCCATTCCCGGCTCATGGCATCTGAGCGGTTTTTAAATTCTTCAGTGTGCAGGATAACCCACTGCCGACCCCGCGTGTATTTGGCACCTGTGCCTGCGTTATGCGCCGCAAGACGCTTCTCCAAATCGTTGGTCCAACCCACATAGGTACGGCCAACGCCGTCCTTCACGCTGCCAAGAACATAGGTGAAGCAAGCGTCAGGCATATTCCCTCAAAAAATCGCAAACCAGTTTCACTAATTCGGGATCGGTATAGTCGTCCGTTTGATCAATGTACTGATATGCCTTTTGGCATACGGCAACCAACTGTGGGACAAAGCTGGCGTCTGTCTTCACGGCCTTCAGGCAACTACTGAGCAAATCTCCCTCAAAGTTATCCCCTTCTACCATCGGATCGACTTGTAACCTCTCAAGTGCCAGCGGCATCAGCCATTCAAGGCTGAACTTCTGGCCGATCATCATACGCAGGTTCTCAACAGAGAATTCGCCAATAGGCTTCTGACGCAATTTATGACAGCTGACCGCGAGATGAGAACCAATAGTTGGCGCGCCCCAATTCTCACCGTCCAACTGCTCCAGAGTTTTTTTGCGCTCAGATTTTCCAACACACTGAGATTTCCGGCTACTGCTATTTGATCGCCGTTCAGCCATCGATGTCGAGAAACGTCATGATGGTGTGCAGCTCTTCGACGCCGTATTTTGGGTCTTCGGCGCGGTTGTCCGCGTCCGAGAGAAAATGCCAGACTTCGGGCGGAATTTCTGCACCGCTTGGGTCACTCTGCAGTGTTTCAATCATCTCCTGCGCGCGGGCATACCAGTCTTCAACACTCGCGCCCTCCATCTCCAGCGAGATCAGTTCTTCAACCCATTCTTTGAGCGATTTGGTTTTTTGCGACACCCCAGCGGGACCCTAAAACGGCATCTTGAAACCTGGCGGCAGACCGAGGCCACCGGCAAGGTCTTTCATCTGCTCGGCGGCAGCATCAGCAACTTTGGCTTTTGCCTGATTGTGGGCGGCCAGAATGAGGTCTTCTAGTACCTCACGGTCTTCAGAATTGAACAGGCTGTCGTCGATCGAAACACCCTTCATGTCACCTTTGCCATTCAAGGTCACTTTTACCATGCCGGCACCGGCAACACCTTCAACAGTCAGATCTTCGAGACCCGACTGCATGTCGCCCATTTTTGCCTGCATTTCCTGCGCTTTTTTGAGCATTTCCGTAAGGTTTTTCATCAGAATCGTCCTTTTTTTGCTCTAGAAGTCAAACTCGCTTTTGTCGTCAGCATCTTCACTGAAATCAAGCGCAGCGTCGTCAGCTTCAGCAGCTTCGATCTGTTCATCCAGCGTGCGCCGGTCGCGAACGGCCAGCAACCTCGCCTCTGGAAACACCTCCATGAGAGCCTTCACATTGGGGTCTTCCATGGTCTCGTCACGACGCTTTTTATCGCGCGCTTCATGCTGCTCCTTAAGCGTCGTTGACCCTTCCGCCCCCTTGTTGATGCTGATCATCCAATCAGTGCCGGTCCAGGCCTTCAGGCATTGTTTCGCCCGCATAACAAAATCATTTGGCGTGCGGCCAGTGGTTGTGATTGTGAAGCTGCCTGGCTTATAGTCGACAAGCCGCACATGGTCTGTCAGCACGGTGGCGAGGATGCCTTCTTTCTCAGTTTGAAACAGCGCGACCATTTTCTCGAAGCTCACCGGCATCGGGTGTTTTGGGTGGTCGCCTGGCGGCTCTGCGCGCAGGGCCACCACATCGGCAGATCGCTGCGCGGTGGGCGCCATCGTGGGCGCGGTGGCCGTTGGCCCCGCAGGTGCACCGTTCGGTGCCGCCTGCATAGGCGCTGCGGCACTCGCTGGTGCATTTTGCAGCTTTTTTACCAGGTCACCGGGGTTTGGCAGGCCGGAGGCGTACGCCATGCGAATGAGAACCATCTCTGCCGCGGCAATCGCGCTGGGTGCAACCCGCACTTCGCTGAGACCCTTCATCAACATCTGCCAGGCACGCGTGAGGTGCGGCATCGAAAGCTCGGCAGCCATCTTGCCGCCTTGCTCTTTCTCTGCTTCCGAAACAAGCGTATCGATACCCGTGTCGGGCGTCACCTTCAGGCGGGTCAGCCAATGGGCGACTTCAAGGAGGTCATTGATTACCACCACCGGGTCTGCGCCCGAATCATACTGGCTACGTAATGTTTTCAGCGCTTCCGCGATCTCGCCCTTCATGATTTGCTGGAACAAATCCAGGACCTGCGCCCGGTCAGCCAGGCCCAGCATGTCGCGCACTTGGGCTTCGGTCACTGACCCGGCACCGTGCGCAATGGCTTGGTCGAGAAGCGAAAGACTATCCCGCACCGAGCCCTCAGCCGCGCGCGCGATCAGGGCCAAAGCACCTTCTTCTGCGCTGCAATTCTCAGCCTTAACAAGTTTATCAAGGTGGGCGACCAGAACGTCTGATTCGACCCGCTTCAGGTCAAACCGCTGACAGCGCGACAGCACCGTGACCGGTAGCTTTCTGACCTCGGTCGTCGCGAAAATAAACTTCACATGCTCCGGCGGTTCCTCAAGCGTCTTCAAGAGCGCGTTGAACGCCGACTTGGAGAGCATGTGCACTTCGTCGATGATGTAAATTTTGAACCGCGCGGAAACGGGCGCATAGCGCACGCTTTCAATGATCTCTCGAATGTCATCGACCCCGGTGCGCGACGCAGCATCCATTTCGAGAATATCAACATGCCGGCTTTCAGCGATCGATTTGCAATTGTCGCACTCACCGCACGGGGTGATTGTCGGGCCGTCTGAATTGGTACAGTTCAGCGCCTTTGCGATAATGCGCGCCGTCGTGGTTTTTCCCACACCGCGAACACCGGTCAGGATAAATGCATGCGCCAACCGGCCGGTATCAATCGCGTTCGAAAGCGTGCGCACCATGGCTTCCTGACCGATCAGATTATCAAAATCAGCAGGACGATATTTGCGGGCAAGTACCCGATAGTTTTCTGGCCCAGATGCTGGAACTGGCGCGTCACTCATTCGTCAATCACTCCGGTTGGGAATGATCCATGACTAGCAGGATTACGCGTCCCATGAAAGCGTATTGAGGCGCTAAAAGTGGATAAATTTATGTGGGAGTTTGAAAGGTGGGAAAGCCTGCACGACCCAGGCCATTACTCGTTACGGCTGCTTCCTCTCGGACCTGACCGGATTGGCGAGCGGCATGTCCGCCGGCTCTCCCGCGGCTTATATGGCGTGTGATTATTCCACTTGCAAGCGGATTCGCATGCGCTAAGTAACTTTTATCGCGGGGCACAAGGGTTAGGCATGGCACTTCAAGACATTCAAACATTCTTCTCTGGCAATCCGCTGGACCGGGCAGACCAGCTGCGCAAACTCGATGAAACCATGAATGACATGATGCATCAGTCGGATGCACGCATCATGGTTTTGGTCGGCGGACAGATACTGAGCGATCCGGTTGGCGCGATAAAATGGCTGACCCAGCGGCAGTGCGCCTTTCTGCCACTCGACACCACTATTTTCTTAGGCCTGGAAGACGGCGAGCCCAGATATGCCGCCAGTCTGAACGGCGAAGAAGCAGATTTTGATGGCCTGTTTCCTGACGCCAAGTTTCGTGACGCGCGCGCGCTTGCCATGAAAATTGGCTCGGCGCACCCGGAACTGGGCATTGTTGCACAAGCCAAGTCTATGCTCAGCTGGCACGAGACGCACAAGTTTTGCGCCAAATGCGGTGCTGAATCCAACCTTTCAAAGGCCGGTTACGAAAGAGCCTGCCCAAACTGCGGTGCCAGCCATTTTCCGCGCACCGACCCGGTTGTTATTATGCTGGCAACGCACGGCGACAAAGCTCTCGTTGGCCGCGGCCCACAGTTGCCGCCAGGGTTTTATTCTGCCCTCGCCGGGTTCATGGAACCGGGCGAAACTATCGAGGAAGCCGTTGCGCGAGAGCTGATGGAAGAAGCTGGCATCAGCGTTTCCAACGTTCGCATCATTGCCAACCAGCCCTGGCCCTGGCCATCCAGTTTGATGATTGGCTGCACTGCCGAAGCTGAAAACATGGAACTAACGCTGGACGAAACCGAAATCGATGATGCGCGCTGGGTCACCAGGGAAGAGATCCAGGCTGCCATGCGCGGCGAAACACCGGATTTCTTTGTGCCGCCGCCTCTCGCCATAGCGCACGATTTGCTGCGCCACTGGCTGCAGGATACCTGATCGATCACGTTTGGGCGTTGTTAAGAGGGGTCAAATAGACTAACTAGTATCTCACTGCTGCACGAAGGGGGGCGCAGGAGCCGTCTCATGAAAATGAGCACTACTCAAGAATTCGTGCTCAGGTATTGGCTTGAAGCCTGCCCCAACGACGGTAGAACATTTCCCGCACGAGCCGATATCAAAGTCACAGACTTGCGCAACCGCATGTCTCATATCGGCGTTGTTGAAGTTGAGCAGAACCCATTAGACTTTCGATACCGTCTGATTGGCACATGGCTACGCGGATTTCTCTATGAAGACTATACCGGTCGCAGTTTGCGTGAACTCGAAGGCAAGGGGCCAGGGAGCGGACTTTGGTCTATTCTCGAAAACGTCTACCACGACAGAGACCCTTTATACTGCGCGGTGCCTTACGTCGGACCAAAGGCCGACTACAAGCAAGCCAGCACTTTATATTTGCCGCTCGCTGACGATCACGAAACCATGAATAAGATTATGCTTGTTTCTAATTTTGAACTGATTGAAGGCACAGCTTTTCCAAGTGAGCACGATCCTATGGCCTCTCGCTTTGTGCCGCCTGAATGGCGCGACCGAAACGCTTAGCCTGCGAAACCATCCATCGCAGTCGCCATATCAATGTCCCAGCTGGTCACGCCGTCAGCATCATGGGTTGTCATCTTAACTTCTACACGATTGTAAACATTGAACCATTCCGGATGATGGTCCATTTTTTCCGCAAGGAGCGCGGCGCGGTTCATAAAGCCCCAAGCTTCGCTGAAATCCTTGAATGTGAAGGTTTTGGTGATGGCTTTGGCGTTCGGGTCATAAGTCCATCCGTCAATGGTTGCCAATGCCGCGTCACGTTCTGCGTCAGTCATTTCTGTTGGGCGATCACTCATTATACGTTCCTTCAGTCCAAAATTTCATTCACAAGGCCGGGCAGCAATTCACCAGCCAACCCGTGGCGCGTTTCGGCGAAATACGTGGCGCCTTCGCTTGGCTCCAGGTTCACTTCAATTGTGTGCGCCTTGCCATAAGACCTAACCGCTGACACAAACCCGGCGGCCGGATACACATTGCCACTTGTGCCCACCGACACAAACAGGTCGCATTCATAAAGCAGGTTTTCGATCCGGTCCATGTCAAAGGGCATTTCGCCGAACCAGACAATATGCGGCCTCAGCGCAGGGGCGCTGCCACAGGTGGGGCATACGGTTTCTTGGGTACAGTCGTCGAGCCATTCAAAAACGGAAGAACACTGCGTACAGCGCACTTTGGCTAGTTCCCCATGCATATGGATGATATTTTTGCTGCCGCCGCGCTCGTGCAAGTTGTCAACATTTTGCGTGACAATGGTGACGTTGCCGTCGTGCAGTTCCTCCAGTTTTCCAAGCGCTGTGTGGGCGCTGTGGGGTTCAACAGAAAACAACTGCGCCCGTCGCTGGTTATAAAAATCTTGCACCAAATCCGGATTACGGGCGAACGCCTCTGGGGTTGCAACATCTTCGATCCGATGTTTTTCCCACAAACCACCTGCGTCACGAAACGTGGACACACCGGACTCAGCGGAAATGCCTGCGCCTGTAAGAACGACGATATTTTTATATCTGGCCAGCCTTCGCTCCTTTTGGCACAGTCTGTATTCAGCTAAAGCCAGCCTACTGCGCTGATGCGTAATCACAAGGGGGATATGGGTGGTCTCAGTACTTTTTGTTTGCATGGGCAATATTTGTCGCTCCCCGATGGCGGAGGGTTTATTTGAGTCCGAAGTGAAAGCCGCCGGACTGTTAGACCGTATCAACATCGATAGTGCAGGCACCATTGGATACCATGCTGGATCGCCACCTGACCGGCGCGCTCAGGAAACGGCTCGCAAGCATGGCATTGATATTTCTGGACAGCGATCCCGCAAAGTGGCTGCCAATGATTTCACTGCCTTTGACCATATCCTTGTGATGGACCATGACAATTTGGCTGACATGAAAGCCAGATGCCCGGCAGGTTATGAGGATCGCATTCAGCTTTTTCTCTCGTTTGCGCCAGAGTTATTAGGGGAAGAAATGCCCGACCCCTACTATGGTTCGGATGACGGATTTGACCGCTGTTTTGAAGCGGGGTCTGCCGCAGCAAAACGGCTCATGAACCATATTAAAGAACGGCATTTTTAAAAAAATGGCTGGCTCGATCTCCTCAAAACTTGAAGCTGCACTCGGGGCCAAGATCGTAAAATCCCGACCCTTGAGTGGCGGGGATATCGCCGACGTTTCCTTGCTTTCGCTCGATGATGAACGCAGCGTCGTTGCAAAGCGCCCGCGCATGGACCAGCCCGACACAACCGCTGTTGAAAAAATGATGCTGAAACATCTTGGATCGAAATCCAAGTTGCCAGTGCCTGATGTGTTGTTCCAAACCAAGGGCCTGTTGGTGATCAGTCACATCGCACACGACGGCGCAACCGACCTCAAAAGCGCTTCCGCGGATGCGGCACGTCATATTGCGGGGTTACATTCTGTGCGCCCAAAAGGCAGCAGACCCTTCTTCGGCTTTGACAAAGACACCTATATCGGTCCGCTGCCCCAGCAAAACAAAGCATGCGGGAACTGGGTTGAGTTTTTCACTGAGCACAGGCTTCTCGCAATGGCGGGTAGCGCGACACGCACTGGGAAAATGCCGACTGAACTGATGGCGCGTGTAGAAGGGCTGGCTGAAAAACTGCCCGACCTGTTGCCCGCTGCACCAGCGTCAAGTTTGTTGCATGGGGACCTGTGGTCCGGCAACATGCTGCTGGATGGAAACCAGGCAGCTGGATTTATTGATCCGGCAATTTCATACGGCCACGCGGAAATGGACCTCGCCTTCATTGAAATGATGGGCGGACTGGCCCCAGAGTTTTTTGACGCTTACGCAGAGATCAACCCGATAGAGCCCGAATTCCACACGATCAGAAAACACATCTACAAACTGTGGCCATTGCTGGTGCATGTCAGGCTTTTTGGCGGTGGCTATGTGCAACAAGTCGACGCAATTTTGGCTCAGTTCGAGTAACGCCCGCCGGTATTAACCCGAGGCAAGCTGCGGCCCCGGATGTCCATCCTCAATCACATATGACTTGAGTGTCTGGGCTTCCAGATCAGGACTACGAACATCATTGATCGCCCGCAAATCCATCGTCATCTGGTTTTGGGTCAGGGTGCACAAATTGTACCCCCGGTAGCGGCCTTCGTAGAGTTTGATGTGTGGATTGTCGGCCAATGTCGCCGTGTTGCGATCATGGTTCCAGTTGTTGCTTGTGATTGAGGTGCAAACAAACTCGCTGGCGAGCGTGGCGGACGCGGGATCATCAAAATCCTTTTTGACGTCACAAACATAGGAGGCATGCACATCGCCGCCAATGATGACAGGATTGGCAACTTCGCGTTCTTCGATGGTCTGCAGGACCCGGTCCCGAGACCCGGTGTAACCATCCCAATATTCACTGCCGTACAGCTGGCCTTGACCAACGTCATAGTCATGCTTTGAAAAGAGCATGCCCTGTGCCATCACATTCCATTTTGCGCGAGAGCGCCTAAGCCCCCACGTCAGCCAACGCTCCTGATCGTGGCCCAAAATGGACCTCGCAGAATCCAGTCGTTCTTCGCATGTATCGGGAATTAGGCGCCAGCCGCCGTCGTCGGGCAGCTGACAGGGCTGATCATCACGGTATTGGCGCGTGTCCAGCATGTGCACTTGCATGATATCGCCGATCGTAACGCGTTGAAAAAGCTGCGCATGTGGCCCCTTTGGCTTCGCCGCTGCCCGGATTGGCAGATGTTCGAAATAAGCTTTGTAACCGGCTGCCCGTCGTTTTAGGAAAGTTTCAACCGGTTCAAAATCCTCGTCCTGGTCGCCAGCATAATCGTTGGCCACTTCATGGTCATCCCAAGTGAACATCCAGCTGGTGTGCGCATGACCAAGCTGCAGGTCTTTGTCTAGCTTGCTGATTGCATGCAGTTGGCGATAGTCGTTTAATGAGCGTGCATTACGCACTGGCGAGCGTCTGAATCCGTCGCCGTAACTTTCTTCATAAATGTAATCACCAAGGTGAATAATCAGGCTAGGGTCCTGCGCCACCATATCGCGGTATGCTTTAAAATAGCCTTCTTCATAATTCTGACAGGATGCAAAAGCGAATCTGTAACTGTCTACGGTCGCTCCTTGCACGGGTGTTGTCATGGCACGCCCGGTTGGGCTGATATCACTGCCCGCCTTGAAACGGTAATAATACGGTCGGCCTGGTGCGAGACCCTCTACGTCAACATGAACGGCATGGGCATTTTCTGGATAGGCAACAACAGTTCCAGTTTGCACTGGCTGCTTGAATTGCTCGTCGAAGGCGATTTCATAGCCCACTGGAATAGGGTCTGAGCCAGTCGCGCCAGCGTCCAAAGGTGACGGCGCCAATCGCGTCCAGATCACAAACCCTGTAGGCAAGGGGTCGCCAGACGCAACGCCCAGTTTGAAAGGATAATCGATGAACTTGGCACTGCCCGTAATCCAGGGTGTTGCCGCCAGCAAGGGTCGCGAAAAAGCGGCAACGCCGAGCAAGCTTGCACTGCGCAGCAAATGGCGACGTGAAAGGTTCATCAATCCCTCCTCCAGAGTTTCACTCTTGTAACGCGGGGCAGCAAAAATGCAAATCGACTGTTTCAATTCATTGCTGTGGTTACGAGCCACCTTGAAATCCGGATAGCCGGGCCTCAAGTCAATGTGAAATGAAAGTCCATGTGTGTTTCGGTAAACTGCCGGAACTCATAGCAGCGAAATAGAAGCATACGCCCGTGTCACGACTGAAAAAAATACTCACATCCCTGCGGTTTTGGGTCGCGATTTTCATCCTGCCCTTTGCCTTGATAGGATGTGCAGGCCTTCTGATTGACAGCGACCCAGACTTTGTCAGCGACGAGTTTATTGCGCGCGAAACCATTACGGTTGCACTTGAGGAAGAAACCACGGTCAGCTACCTGCGCGCAGGCGACCCCAATGGTCAGCGTGTCATTTTTGTGCACGGCACGCCCGGTGACGCTGCAAGCAACTGGAACGGTTTGCTGCGCAATGTGCCAGACGGGTTTGAGTTTGTGGCGGTAGATCGACCGGGCTTTGGATTTACACGGCCCAAAGGGGATGTAGTTGAACTCGATGCGCAAGCGGCGGCGCTGGCGCCCCTGTTTGAAACCCGCAATGGCAGGAAAACTATTCTCGCCGGGCATTCGCTTGGCGGACCAGTGGTTGCGGCTGCAGCAGCAAATTATCCCAATGACGTGGGCGGTATACTGGTTTTGGCGGGGGCACTCGACCCCGATCTGGAGGACGTGCGCTTCATTCAATATGTCGGTAACGTGCCACCAATCAGTTGGCTATTACCCCGCATGTTCAGGAACGCCAACCGGGAGCTGATCGCGCTAGAGGATGAACTTCGCCTGTTGCAGCCGAGGCTTTCGAGCATCACTCAGCCGGTCACAATTGTGCACGGCACCGAGGACAAATTGGTGCCCTATGCCAACGTGCCGTTCATGGAACGCACCATGACAAACAGTGCCAAGTTGGAAGTTATCAAGCTTGAAGGCATGAACCATTTCCTGCAGTGGCAACGCCAGCAGGAAGTCATGGATGCTGTGGTGGGCATGGCAGAAACGCTCGCCAGTTTGCAAGCTTCCTCTTCGCCGGTAGCCGCAGAATAGTGTTATGCAGCGCCGGCTGAAGGCCAACCAAACTGGCCGATTTCATCCATCATGTCGTCTGACAGTATGTCCAAGCCACTGGCCTGAAACTCGGCTTCATGCCGGTAAAAGGACCCTTCGGACGTGCGTTCGCTGGAGAACAGAACAAACCTGTCCACTAACATCGGACGGGATAACAGCCGCTCATTGTATGTGAGCCAGTCGCCTACACGGGCTGGCGCACCGCGCCGAAACCGCGCGAGTGTTACATGTGGCTTGAAGCGCCTGCGGTCGATCTCAACATCGATTTGCGACAAAGCAGCTGCGATTTTGTCATGCAGATGCACAAGGGGCTGCTTGTTCTCAACACCCGCCCACAGCACTTTGGGCTGCTTGGGTTTGCCGAACATGCCAACGCCGGCAAGTTGGAGGTCAAAGGGGTCGAACCGAATACACGACAATGTATCTTCGATTTCGCGTTTCACTTTTCGGGATGCATCCCCAATGAAAGCGAGCGTTAGATGAAGTTGATTGTCCCGCTGCCAGTGGGCGCTTTCAACGCCGCCGCGGGCTTCATCCAAGTCTCCAATCAATAGGGGATCCAGCTCTAAGGCGACAAAAAGACGGGCCATAACGCACCTCCAATGCTGGTGATGCAAAGATTTTAACCCGAATTGAATCAGCGTGAAAGGGCTTGTTTCACAACGGGGCCAATTTTGCCAATGATGATGGCCACACCCTCTTTGGTCGGGTGGATTCCATCCGCTTGATTAAGCTCAGGAATTGTCGCTACGCCGTCCAAAAAGAAGGGGTACAAAGGCATACCATATTTTTCGGCCAAATCCGGGAAAATGCCGTTGAATGAGGCTTCATAGTCGGGCCCCCAACTCGGTGACGCCAGCATCCCGGCTACCAATGTTGGAATGCCGCGCTCATTAAGCGTGCCCAGCATCGCGTCCATATTTTGTCGTGTTACGTCCGGCGCAACGCCGCGAAGCGCATCATTGGCACCCAGTTCCATGATAACAAGGTCCGGCTTCCCGGACTTGATGGGCGCCAATGCCCAATCCAGTCTTGAGCGACCGCCAGTTGACGTATCACCAGATACGCCGCCATTGACCACCTGCACTGGCTCGCCAAGTTCGTTTGTAAGCCACGCCTGAAGCTGATCTACAAAACCGTCGCCAGCAGGCAATCCATAGCCAGCCGTCAGGCTGTCACCAAAGGCCAAAATCGCGATTGGCTCCCCGCTGTTTGCGTCATCCGCCGCAAAACTGGTGCTTCCCACCGCAAAAACCAGCGTGAAAGCGGCAAGGAGCTTCATAAATAATATTTTGGTGAGGCGATTGACCTTCATGATCCGAGTCCCTAGCTATGGACGTAATTAAATACAAGAAACTACATATTTGGCAGTGAGGAAAAAAAATACAATGACAAAGCCACATCCTGTTATCCAACTCACGAATGTTTCATTGACGCTGGAGTCTGGCGCAGGCCCCGTCAACATTCTCAAAGAAATCAATTTTGCCATCGAGGCTGGAGAGACTGTGGGTGTTGTTGGCCCATCTGGTTCCGGCAAGTCATCGCTCATGAGCTTGATGACTGGCCTTGAGCAGGCAACGACCGGCAGTGTCATGGTTGATGGCATGGCATTTGAGGGCGCGGACGAGGATGACCTTGCGCGTCACCGCCGCAGCAATATCGGCATTGTAATGCAGGCCTTTCACCTAATCCCGACCATGACAGCGCTAGAGAATGTGGCAGTTCCACTTGAGCTCAAGGGCGTGAATGATGCGTTTGATATCGCGTCTAAAGAGCTTGAGCTTGTCGGCCTTGCGCACCGCATGGACCACTATCCAGCGCAGATGTCAGGCGGCGAGCAGCAGCGCGTCGCCCTTGCCCGCGCGTTGGCGCCTCAGCCGTCCATCCTGTTCGGTGACGAACCAACCGGCAACCTGGACGGCAAAACAGGCCGCGACGTGATCGACCTGATTTTTGACCTTTCGAAAAGCCGCGGGTCAACACTCATTCTGGTTACGCACGACCCAGCGCTGGCTGACCGCTGCGACCGGGTGATCTCGATGGCCGATGGGCGCATTGTGGACGACACCGGCGACACGCAGTCTGTCAGCATCGACACTGATCTGTTGCCGAAAGCGGCCCAATCATGATTACCCGTCATGCCAATACCCCGATTGCGCTCAAGTTTGCGTTGCGGGAACTTCGCGCAGGCCTAAACGGCTTCAAAGTCTTCATGGCGTGCCTGATTTTGGGCGTGACCGCCATTGCAGCCATCGGTTCACTAACGCGTGCGATCCAGGAAGGCCTTGAGCGCGAGGGTCAGTCCATTCTTGGCGGTGACGTGGAAATCAACATTTTCCAGGCACAGCTTGAGCCTGACGCCCGCGCCTGGCTTGAAACCCAAAGTGAAATTTCAGATTCAGCCCGCTTGCGCACCATGGCACGCGTCGACGGTGTGCCGTCATCAACGCTTGTGGAACTGCGCGCTGTTGACAATCTGTATCCGCTATACGGCTCCTTCGAAACGTCCCCCACTCTCGATAACGAGGCTTTGTTTTCGGAAGTGAACGGCTATTGGGGTGTGGCAATCGACCCTCTGCTTGCCGACAAAATGAATGTCGCCGTGGGCGACCGGCTCGTCTTCGGCCGTATCAAAGCCGACATTCGCGCGATGATCGACCGTGAGCCAGACAAAGCAAATCTGGGCTTCCAGCTTGGACCAACCGTGATGATCAGCCGCGGCGCGCTAGAGCAAACCGGTCTTGTGACAACCGGCAGCCTGGTGAACTTCTATTATAAACTTCGCCTTCCTGCAGACGCCAATGTGGACCTATTCCGCGATGAATTGAAAGAACAGTTCCCGGATGCCAATTGGCGGGTACGCGACCGGGGCACCAGTGCGCCGGGCTTGCGCCGCTTCATTGAGCAAATGGGCATGTTCCTGACGCTCGTTGGTATTTCTGCGCTGGTTGTCGGCGGTGTCGGTGTTGGGAATGCGGTGCGTGGGTACATGGACCGCAAGACAAAAACAATTGCCACCATGAAGATACTGGGGGCGGACGGCTCAACCGTTTTCCAAACCTATTTTCTGCAGATCGTGCTTATTGGCCTGATCGCCATTATGGCTGGCCTTGCCCTTGGTGCGATGCTTCCGGGTACGCTGGCGCAGTTCCTGCCAGACACATTGCCGGTTCAGCCTGACGGCGGCGTATACCCGTTTGCCCTGTTTTTGGCAGCAGTTTACGGCTTGATGATCACTGTGGCATTCGCTGTGTGGCCGCTGGGTAAAGCACGTGACCTGCCGGCGGTTCGGTTGTTCCGTGCGATCGTTGCGCCAGAAACGCGTTGGCCACGGCTGATATACACATCTGCGATCTTCGGTGCCGCAACCATTGTTGTTTTGCTGGCCGTGGGCATGTCGGAAAATAGAGGCCTTGCAGCTGGTTTCATGATTGGCTCTGGTGCGGCGTTTGTGTTGCTGCGTTTCACCAGTTGGGTGATTGAAAAAGCAGCTGCGGCGGCGCCTCGGTCCAAAAATACGCTTGTGCGGATGGCCGTTGCAAACCTGCACAGACCCGGCTCAGCCACGGGGGCTGTTGTGCTGTCCTTAGGCTTGGGTCTGACACTGTTTGCGGGCCTTGCGCTTATTGAAGGAAACCTTGGCAAACGCCTGGGCGAACAAGTACCAACTGAAGCCCCTGCCTTTTTCATGCTGGATATCCAGCCCTACCAGGTCGACGAGTTCCGAGAGACGGCAATGTCTGTCGAGGGTGTGCAGGACGTGGTGACAATACCAAACCTTCGGGGGCGTGTAACACACCTGAACGGCACGCCAGCGGCTGATGTCGAAGTAAACCAGGAAGTGCGCTGGGTGCTGCGCGGCGACCGTGGCCTAAGCTATATGGATGAACTTGGCAAAGGCAGTACCGTTGTAGACGGTGAGTGGTGGCCTGCTGACTATTCCGGGGAGCCGGAAGTAAGCCTTGGCAAAGAAGTGGCAGACGGCCTTGGCCTCGCAATTGGTGACACGCTGACAGTCAATGTCCTCGGCCGGGACATCACAGCGACAGTTCGGTCATTGCGCACCATCGACTGGGGCACGTTTGGCTTCAACTTTGTGATCCTGTTTGACCCCTATACGCTCGCACAGGCGCCGCACACTTTCATGGCGACCATGAAGGCAACCGGCGAAGCAGAGCAGCAGGCACACTCTGCAATTACCAGCAAATATCCGAACATCACTGCAGTTCGCATGAAAGATGTTCTGTCTTCTGTGAACACGATGGTTGAGCAAGTGGGCACAGCCGTTGAGGCCACCGCCATGGTTGCGATCATTGCAGGCATTTTGGTGCTGGCCGGGGCCATTGCAGCCGGCTTCCAGCAGCGCGTGTATGAAAGTGTGATCCTGAAAGTTGTGGGCGCGGTGCGCAGCCAGATCTTGCGGGCTTATTTGCTTGAATATGCCCTGATTGGGCTCGTGACGGCAGCCATTGCGCTTGGACTTGGCACATTAACAGGTTGGGTCGTGGTTTCCTTCGTTATGGAAATGGAATTCGCTTTCTTGCCCGTACCGATGTTAATTACGGTTTCCGTAAGTTTGTTCGTGACGGTTTTGTTTGGGCTTGCTTCCAGCTACCGGGCACTGTCAGTGAAACCAAACGCGGTGTTACGCACCGAGTAAAGTGAATGGGCGAGAGCAAAAAAGCGACAAGCCGAATTCCGGTTCCGGTTGCATTGCCTCGCCTGAATCACCATATTAGCTGCAACGAGTTTGATTAACTTCCAAGGGGAGTAACTATGGTTGAAAGATATGGCACCGCTTACCGCGCGGGGACTGCGCAGCAAGCTGCTGAATTTGATGAGGGCCTGCGCTCTTACATGCTAAAGGTCTATAACTACATGACCTCCGGCATTTTGCTGACAGGCATTGTGGCGTTGTTTGTGGGCAGCAGTCCTGAGCTTCTGAACGCAATTTTTGGCAGTGGCCTTCACTGGCTGGTGGCGTTGTCACCGCTTGCCTTCATCATGGTGATGAGTTTTGGCGTCCATAAAATGAGTTCTGGAACGCTTCAGATAATTTTCTGGGCGTTTGCTGCCGTCATGGGTGTTTCCATGGCCTGGATTTTTGCCGCCTACACCGGCACAAGTATCGCCCGAACCTTCTTTATTACAGCAGCGTCCTTTGGTGCACTTAGCCTCTACGGCTATACCACCAAGAAAAGCCTGTCTGGGTTTGGAACGTTCCTGTTTATGGGACTTATTGGCCTTATTATCGCGAGCGTGGTGAACATTTTCCTCGGCTCGAGCATGCTTCAGTTCATTATCTCTGTTGCTGGCGTGCTGATTTTTGCCGGTCTTACCGCATATGATACGCAGCGCATCAAAGAGAGCTATTACATGATGGCTACCGGCGAAGCTGTTGCCAAAGGTGCTATTATGGGTGCTGTAAACTTGTACCTGGATTTCGTGAATCTGTTCATGTTCCTGCTTCAGTTCCTTGGTAACCGCGAATAGACGCTACCATAACCAATTGACGAAGCCCGGCTGTTAGCCGGGCTTTTTTTTATGCTTTTTTGGTCATTTTGTTGCAAAAACGCAATCTTGATCCCATATAAGGGTTTGGGCGCAAAAAAGCCCACGAGGGGCGCAGTCTGTCGCACATTTTGAGCAACTGGACGCGTTTTATTTGAAAATCATCCCAAGGCGCAGAATATGGGGTCGCTATTGGGAGGTTTGTTAAATCTGATTGTTCTGCCGGGTTCGCAGCAATTCCCTCAAGCAAAAATATAAAAACGTTTTTTAAAAAAACGATCGTAACGACGCGAGAAACAGGAGTGAAACATGTTCAAAAAATTGGGCGTAGTGTGCCTATGCCTTAGCATGGTGCCAGCAGCATTTGCCGCTGAGTTGCCAACCGAATTTGACGCGAAATCCAAATACAGACTTGACTATAGTGACCTGAATGCCGTGCTTGGCAGCGCGGTGCTTGATATGGGCCCATCGACGCACAAACGCGCAAAGAAGCCACGAAGCAGCACATCCTCAAGGATGGTCCTGGCCAACCCACTGCCATCAAGGCTTGAAGGCAACCGGGTGATGTACGACAAATTCCAGGATGCGCAGGTTCAGTATCTTGCAGGCATGCGAGACGATTTGCTGGCAATCCCGTCTCAGCTTCCTATCGAAAAGCTTTCGAAGAATGCACAACTCGCATATTGGTTTAACCTTCATAATGCGATTGTCTTGGCCAAGTTGGCGGACGAATATCCGATTACCCGCCTTGGTCCACTGTTTGATGTTGATGACGAAGATGCATTTTATCGTCAGCGTATTTTTGATCTCAGTGGTACGATGATTTCGCTGGAAGACATCCAAAATCATGTGATGGAAAACTGGGACGACCCACTGGTGATTTATGGCTTCTATATGGGTGCCATCGGAACACCAAATGTTCGCAAAACGGCCTACACGGCACGCACTGTTTATGACGACCTGAAAGCAAATGCGGTTGACTATGTTAACAGCGTGCGCGGCACCCAGGTTTGGAAAAAGAAAGAGCTTCGCGTATCCAAATATTACGAGCGGATGGCAGGCAAGTTCCCGAACTTTGAGGACGATGTGCTGAAGCACGTGCGCCGCTACTCCAAGCCGTCATTCTTGTCAAAAATCGGTGGTATAGACAAAGTATCGGCCCGGATTGAGGATTGGCACATCGCCGATTTGTACAACGGCAAGCTGGCACAAGTTGGCGGCTCATCAGCGAGCAACTCAACGGACGCGTTGGGCATCAACATTGTCTCAGACCTGCCCGATCATGTTGTGGAGCTGCTACGCTACCGCGACGAGAAAAACGCCGATATGCGGCGCGAGGGCATTGTTGATGTTGAAGAGGTTGTCGACGGTCGGTAACACGTCTGCAAATTCCTGAGAAATAGAAAAGCCCGGTTTGCGCCGGGCTTTTTTTGCTAAGCGGGTTGCAGGCCCAGTTTCTTGAAAAGCGCCAAGTCTTTGTTGTTCTCGGGGTTTGGCGTCGTGAGCAGCTGTTCACCATAAAAAATGGAGCTGGCCCCGGCAAAAAAGCACATGGCTTGCAGTTCCTCACTCATGCTTTGCCGACCTGCAGAAAGCCGAACCTCTGAAAAGGGCATCATGATCCGGGCTACCGCAATGGTGCGCACAAATTCAAACGGGTCGAGCTTTTCCACATTCTCAAGGGGCGTGCCGGGCACAGCGACCAGCATGTTAATCGGCACGCTTTCCGGATGGTGCGGCAGATTGGCCAGGGTTCTCAGCATGCCGGCGCGGTCCTCGCGGGCTTCACCCATGCCAACGATGCCGCCAGAGCACACATTAATGCCTGCGTCACGAACGCGAGCCAGGGTATCCAACCGCTCCTGGTAGGAACGCGTGGTGATAATTTGGCCGTAATATTCTTCTGATGTGTCCACATTGTGGTTGTAGTAGTCGAGACCAGCGTCTTTAAGCTGCGCAGTTTGCTCGTCTGTTAGCATGCCAAGTGTCATGCAGGTTTCCATGCCCAGGTCTTTAACGCCCTTTACCATTGCAAGCAGCGTGTCCATGTCGCGGTCCTTGGGGCTGGTCCACGCCGCGCCCATGCAATAGCGGGATGCGCCGCCTGCCTTGGCCCGTTCAGCTGCCTTTACCACCCGCTCTACTTCCATCAGCTTGGTTGCGGTTAAGCCAGTTGTTTTCTGATGGCTTGCTGCCTGTGAACAGTAAGCACAGTCTTCTGCGCATCCACCGGTTTTTATCGAGATCAATTGAGAGAGCTGAACACGATTCGGGTCATGGGCAATCCGGTGCACACGCTGCGCCTCAAAAAGAAGGTCCATTAAAGGGAGATCAAAGAGATCCAGTATCTCTGATTGCTGCCAATCGTGACGGGTTCCCATGGCAGCAGGAATAGGGTCAGCACCCGCCTTGGCGGCGGCATCAAGTGGTGCGGTCATAAGGGGAAACTCACTTTGGACAGAGGGTAGGTTTGCTGCGCTCAACTTTGCTTTTGCCAGCTGTTCGGTCAAGTAAATTATCGTTGTTTTTGAATTCCTATCAGCGTTGGCAGGCAAAGCTTGCCACCCGGCAATCACGCCATGTTAAAAGCTGCCCATTCAGGCAACCATACAGTGGGGAAAAATCCAAAAGCGCAGGAGAATCAAAGGGTCGCCAACAATTAACAGTCTGGCACGGCGGTTGCTTTGTTTATGGCAGTTACGTTGAACAGCCGGAGATACATCATGCCAGAGCAACTTTCTTTTGACCCAGATTTTTATTTTGGTCTGGTTGCAGACAACCTGCTCAAAAACTTTGGCCCGAGGGCTCTGGTATATGCAGACAATGCGCTCACAAAAATGCGGGCGATTGGCGACGATGAAGGATTTGACATCTGGATGGAAATTCATGCGCATCTGACCAACAAGGCAGCAAGCGATTTCCGCCCTGAAGGCGCTGTTATCCACTAAAGCAGCGTAATTAAGGACCAGCGAGCAAGGTATCTCTCAGCACCCACACCCAACTGTCCTTGCTCGCGACCGGAACATACCCAATTCCGGTCATTGACCCGCCCCCTACCCAGGGGCGGGTCATTTGATTCTGGGCTGTTCACCCGCGTTAATATCCTATTGATATTTGCCACTTAGACTGTTGTTGTTGGAACAGGAAGATGGGATTGAAGGGGTATGTCAAACCATCACACAGAAGAACTGGACGCCAGCGGCATGTTATGCCCGCTGCCCGTGTTGCGGGCCCGGCGCAAACTGGACGGCCTGAATACCGGTGATACACTGATTGTCAAGGCAACCGACCCAGCTTCTGTTCATGACATGCCAGCTTTTTGCTCTATGGCTGGTCATAAGCTCATTATCGCCCGCGAAGAAGCAGACCTGTTTATATTTGAGATCCAAAAGGGCTAGCCGTTACTTTTTGCCAAGAACACCCGCCAGCCAACCCGCCGACAGCGCAACCAGCACAGCTGTAAGACCATACCAAAATGGATAATTATGCGCGAAGTCGTATGCGGCTCTCTCAAAACCCTCTTTGTCGACGGCGAGTGGAATTCGGTTCCTGGCAACTATGCTGCCATCACGAAAAATGAAGGTTTCGACAATAAATTCACCAACCGGCACATTTGCGGGCAGGCGGATATCTGTTTTAAAAAGCCCCTCCCCAACATGGGTCACCTGATCTCTTTCCTGGCGGAACAAATCTTGCGACGCCTGCAATCTGAAGAGTGCAGCACGAAAATCTGGGTCAGGGGCGGCGAGCCCGCGGTCAGTGCGCGCAAGGAGTGGCAAATGGTCGAAGCCGATGCCATAACTCGCAAAAGCAGCGTCGCTCGCAATGTCCGAAAGTGGCCGCGATGCAGCAACAGCATAATAACCAGGCGCAGTCGGAAACGACAGGCTATTGGCGTTAATCCATATAGGACCGACTTTTTGCTTTTGCCGGATTACAGTTTCCGTTTCGGGGCCCCGGACAACAATCACCACATCGAACTCATCGCTGGTGGGGTCAACCGCAGATGATCCAACGGCCCCGAAAAGAATCAGGTCAGCGCCATCAAAACTGTAACGGATTTCAATGCGTTTGTTCGATAGGTCGGTCACCAACGCAATAGCGCCAGAACCAAATACGAAGGCAAAGAGGCCTAATATGAACAGTTGGACCCGCATCAGTGGCTCCCACCTTCACCAACACTGAACAGCTCGGTGGGTTCAACGACAAGGTCCACGCCCATCTTGAAGCACACTAGAAGAACCAGAAGGGCGAGCAACGCTCTGAGTTGTTCTGCCTTCAGCCGCAACCCCATGCGGGCGCCCATCTGCGCACCGATCACCGCGCCAAACAGAAGCAGGACCGCCAGAAAAATGTCTACCGTTTGCGTATTCACAGAGTGAAAAATAGTCGTCAGCGCAGTCACAAAAATGATCTGGAACAAGCTTGTGCCCACAACCACATTTGTCGGCATGCCAAGCAGGTAGATCATGGCGGGCACCATGACAAAGCCACCGCCGACCCCCATTATGGCAGCGAGAACACCCACAAACATGCCAATGCCAAGGGGCAGCAACGCAGAGATATAGAGCCGCGACTTCCTGAAGCGCATCTTGAACGGCAAAGCATGGATCCAGGCCTTGTGCCTGTCCTCGCGCGATTTAGGCTTGGGCACAATGCCCTGGCGCTGGCGCAGAATTGCGCGCACGCTTTCCCAGAACATAAGCCCGCCCACAGAACCGAGGAAAAGCACATACGCAAGCGAGATCATGAGGTCCACTTGCCCAAGTGACCGCAAATAGGTGAACACCTGTGCCCCAATGAAAGACCCAACAGCGCCGCCTGCGATAAGCACAATGCCCATCTTTACATCGACACCCTGTCGCCGCCAGTGCGCGAGTGCACCGGACACAGACGCCGCGGTAATCTCATTGGATTCTGTTGCCACAGCCACAGCAGGTGGCACACCGGAAAAAATCAATAGCGGTGTCATAAGGAAGCCACCGCCGACACCAAACATGCCAGACAGGAAGCCAACAACCGCGCCCATACCGATGACCAAAAAGATGTTCATCGAAAGTTCGGCTATCGGCAGATAAAGTGGCATATGTGCGCCTTGTCCTGATCGGTCAGGTTAGCGGTTCGGCGCCAACGCGCCTTCCTATTCTGTCCTACTCAAATCGCGGCAGGATTGCAACGAACGCTGCAAACTAAAAACACGGTCGACCGTCCTTATGAGAGCTGAGCACCTTTGCTGTTTCTGCGGCCATATTTATCAAGGGCTTCGGCCATGGCAGGTCCAATACGGCCAGTGATCCACAGGCTGTACATTTTATAGTCCCCTAAAAGCGACCACCATGTGTAGTCAAATGTCGCCGGTTTGTTTTTCTCAAAGACAAAATGACCAACCCAGGCAAATCCATATCCCACGACTGGATAGACAAGGAGCATCCACCAGGTTTGAGTGTATAGCGCATAGGCAAGAATAAAGGTGGCGAGTGTAGTGCCAACGTAATGAAGGCTTCTGCATATCGGGTCCGAATGTTCGGCGAGATAGTAGGGAAAAAACTCTGAAAAACTCTCAAACTTCGGCGCCATTACACACTTCCTGTCCTCTGATCCATTTTCAGCTAGCGCCGATTCCCCGTTGGTCCGGGCGTTCGAAATCCGTCTGATTGCGCCAACCAATGAAAAATATAGAGCTATTTCAGCGCCATAGCAAAAACAAACCCTAAATCCTTGACGTTGACGTTAACGTAAACTATCTAATGGTTCGCATTAAATCAGACCCTAACAGGATGTTTGATGACAAACGAGAGAGCCCGCAGATACACGATCAAGCAATTGTCGTCAGAGTTTGACGTGACACCTCGCACGTTGCGTTACTACGAAGACCAAGGTCTATTGTCGCCCGAAAGGCGCGGCCAGCATCGCATTTATCACGCGACAGACCGCATCCGACTCGCATGGATTTTACGCGGGCGTCGAGTTGGTTTCTCTCTCGCTGAAATCGGTGAAATGCTTGACCTGTATGATTTGGGCGATGGCCGCGAAACGCAGCGTGCTGTCACCATTGAACGATGCAAAGAGCGCATCAAAGCGTTGGAAGCTCAGCGCGAAGACATAAACGCAACCCTGAATGAGCTCAAAGGGTTTGCTGACCTCATTAGCACCATGACCCGCGACAGTGACACGGGCCAATGGATTCACGCCGACACTGGTGAGCCAGTCGCCAGCTTTGGCCCCTAATTCTTGAGTAACGATAAGGACCTATCATGCCATCTTATACTGCCCCCGTAAAAGACATGCAGTTCGTGCTGAACGAAGTCTTGAACATCAGTAAATATTCCAACATGCCAGGATACTCTGAAGCGTCACCAGACCTTGTTGCCGCTATTCTGGAAGAAGGTGGCAAATTCTGTGAGAATGAAATCGCACCATTGAACCTTTCCGGTGACCATGAAGGCTGTGTGCGTCACGACGACGGCTCTGTTACGACCCCAAAAGGCTTTAAGGCGGCCTATGACCTATTTGTCGAAAGCGGCTGGACCGGCCTGACCTCACCAGAAGAATTTGGTGGGCAAGGCCTTCCTCATGTACTCGGTTTCTGCCTTGAAGAAATGATGGCATCATCAAACATGGCTTTCGCCATGTACCCTGGCCTTTCAGCCGGTGCGCGTGCGTCAATCGAACTTGAAGGCACTGACGAGCAAAAGAACCGTTGGCTACCCAAAATGGTTGAAGGTGTTTGGACGGGGACCATGAACCTGACCGAGCCACACTGTGGCACAGACCTTGGCTTGTTGAGAACAAAAGCCGAGCCAAACGACGATGGTTCTTATGCCATCACCGGCACCAAGATCTTCATCTCTGCTGGTGAGCACGACATGAGTGAAAACATCGTTCACCTGGTTCTTGCACGCCTGCCCGATGCACCAAAGGGCGTGAAGGGTATCTCGCTTTTCATCGTGCCTAAATTTGACGTGAACGAAGACGGTAGCCTGGGCGACCGCAACTCTTTGGTCTGTGGGTCCATCGAAGAAAAAATGGGCATCCACGGCAATTCCACCTGTGTGATGAACTATGACGGTGCCAAAGGTTACCTTCTGGGAGAACCACACAAAGGCCTGCGCGCCATGTTCATTATGATGAACGCCGCGCGTATCGGGGTTGCCGTTCAGGGATATGCCCAATCGGAAGTCGCATACCAAAATGCGGTGGACTATGCCAACGACCGCATTCAAGGCCGTGCACTGACGGGCCCGAAAGCTGAAGACAAAGCTGCTGATCCAATTATCGTGCACCCGGATGTGCGCCGTATGCTCATGAATGCACGCTCATTCAACGAGGCCGCGCGGGCGTCAGCAATGTGGTGCGCCCTGCTGATCGATCTTTCTCACAATTCTGAAAGTGAAGAAGAGCGCGAGTGGGCAGCCGATATCGTCTCTGTTCTTACCCCTGTGATGAAAGGTGTGTTCACTGACCGTGGCTTTGAATATGCGGCATCAAGCCAGCAGGTGTTCGGCGGTCACGGTTACATCAGTGAATGGGGTATGGAACAATTCGTCCGTGATGCCCGGATTACTCAAATCTATGAAGGTGCGAACGGCATCCAGGCCCTCGATCTTGTTGGCCGTAAGTTGGGTGCCAATGGCGGACGCGCAATTCAGGCTTTCTTCAAGCTGGTAGGGCGCTTCCTGTCAGACAATAAAGACAATGAAAAGCTTGCTGACTTTGTCGCTCCACTCTCTGCGGCACTGAGTGACCTTCAAGGGGCCACCATGTGGCTGATGCAAAATGGCATGGCCAACCCGGACAACGCTGGTGCTGGTTCAACACCCTACATGCACATGATGGGGCACGTCCTGCTTGGCTATCAATGGGCCCAGATGGCGAAAATTGCACAGGATCAACTGGACGCCGGCACAAGTGACCCTACCTTCTACGAGAACAAAGTTATCACCGGGCGCTATTACATGAAGAAACGCCTGCCGGAAACCAAGGCTCTGCTTGCAGAACTTGAAGCTGGTGCAGACGACGTAATGGCTCTTGAAGCAGCAAATTTCTAAGCAAAACGGCCATCAAAAGCCAAAACATAGGAAGAGAAGTATGACTGAAGCCTATATCTATGACGCGATCCGCACCCCACGCGGCCGTGGTCGCAAAGACGGCTCTTTGCATGAAATCACCCCCATTCAGCTGGCGACCCAGCAACTGGAAGCCATTCGTGACCGCAACGACATCGACACTGCAAACATTGATGACGTGATCATGGGCTGTGTGGCCCCGGTTGGAGAGCAAGGCTCAAACGTTGCGCGCGTTGCAGCGATCAACGCTGGCTATGCCGAAACAACTGCCGGTTTCCAGATCAACCGCTTCTGCGCGTCTGGCCTGGAGGCAGTGAACCTTGCAGCAGCAAAAGTAATGTCCGGCGAAGCTGATATGGCAATCGGCGGCGGTGTTGAGAGCATGAGCCGCGTACCTATGGGCTCTGACGGCGGCGCAATGGCGTCAGATCCAGCCGTTGCTTTTGGCAGCTACTTTGTGCCGCAAGGCATCTCGGCTGACCTGATCGCAACCAAATATGGCCATAGCCGTGATGATGTGGACGCATATGCAGTTGAAAGCCAGAAACGCGCGAAAGCCGCTTGGGACGACAATCGCTTCGCCAATTCAATCGTACCTGTGAAGGACGTGGTTGGCATGGACGTGCTGGACCATGACGAGTTCATGCGCCCTGAAACAACCATGCAGTCGCTCGGTGCTCTGAAGCCATCATTTGTTGAAATGGGTTCGTTCGGTTTCGATAATGTTGCCATCCAGAAATACCCTGAGATTGAGCGCATCAACCACGTTCACCACGCTGGCAACAGCTCTGGTATCGTTGATGGTTCTGCAGCGGTCCTCGTCGGCACCAAGGAAATGGGTGAAAAGCTTGGCCTGAAGGCCCGCGCCAAAATCAAATCCATGGCGTCAATCGGTTCAGAGCCAACAATCATGCTGACTGGCCCAAGCTTCGCTGCTGAAAAAGCCCTTAAGCGCGCTGGCATGAGCAAATCAGACATTGACGTTTGGGAGCTCAACGAAGCCTTTGCATCTGTTGTGCTGCGCTTTATGGAAGCGCTGGACGTGGACCACAGCGACATCAACGTCAATGGCGGCGCGATCGCCATGGGTCACCCGCTGGGTGCCACTGGCGCCATGATCCTGGGTACGGTTCTTGATGAGCTGGAGCGTTCCGGCAAATCAACTGCCCTCGCGACCCTTTGCATCGGTGCCGGCATGGGCACTGCCACTATCATCGAGCGCGTCTAAGCGTCCCTGTTCTGGAGTAAAACCATGACTGAAACAATTCGTTATGAAGTAGACGCAGACGGCGTTGCGCTTTTGACAATCGACCTGCCGAACACGGGCATGAATGTATTCAATGCTCAGCTAATTAAAGACCTGAACACATGCGTCGACAAAGTATTGGCCGACGACAATGTGAAGGGTGCTGTGATCACGTCTGGCAAGCCTGCGTTCCTTGCGGGGGCGGACCTCAATATGCTAGGCGGCCAGGCTGGCGCAGAGCAAACACCACAGGAAGCTTTTGAGAGCGCCTTTGGCCTCAATAAACTGCTTCGTAAAATGGAAACTGGCGACAAGGACCGCAAGGCGCTCGCAAAAGAAGGCACAAAGCCTTTTGCTGCAGCCGTTAATGGCCTCGCGCTGGGTGGCGGTTTTGAGCTTGTGCTTGCGTGTCACTACCGCGTACTCGCGAACGTTCCGGGCATGCAGCTTGGCTTCCCCGAAGTGCAAGTTGGCCTGTTGCCAGGTGCTGGTGGCACACAGCGTCTGCCACGCCTTGTTGGCCTGCAGGCGGCGGCCCAAGCCATTACAACTGGCAAGCCATACAATGCGCAAATTGCGCAAGGCCTTGGCATCGTTCAGGCGGTTGTGCCGCTTGAAGAGGTTGTTGCAAACGCCACTGAGTGGGTGAAAGCCAACGCAAGCGCGCTCGCGCCTTGGGACAAAAAAGGCTTCAAATACCCAGGTGGTGCTGGTGCCATGAACCCAAACGCCGTGCGTACCTTCATGGGCGCAAGCGCGATGGCTCAAAAGCAAACACAGCATAACTACCCAGCTGTGGAAGCGATCCTTTCCTGCCTCTATGAAGGCGGCGTTGTGGACTTTGATACGGCCATCCGTATCGAGAGCAAATACTTCATGAAGCTGCTGGCTGGTCCGGTTGCTGGCAACATGATCCGCAGCCTGTTCATCAACAAGCAAGCCGTGGAAAAAGGCTCGCTGCGTCCAGAAGGATTTGAGCGCAAAAAAGTGAAACGCCTCGGCATGCTGGGTGCTGGCCTGATGGGTGCTGGTGTTGCGTATGTGTCTGCAAAGGTGGGCATGGAAGTTGTGCTTCTGGACCGCGATGTAGCTGCTGCCGAAAAAGGCAAGGACTACAGCCGCAATCTGGTTAAAAAAGGCATGGAACGCGGCAAGGTTTCTCAGGAAAAAGGCGACGCGCTTCTGGAGCGTATCATCCCAACTGATAACTACGATGACCTCAAAGACTGCGACCTGATCATCGAAGCCGTGTTTGAAGCGGAAGACATCAAGAAAGATGTGACCGAGAAAACCGAAGCGGTTATCGGCAAAGACGTTGTGTTTGCATCAAACACCTCAACGCTGCCAATCACCGGCCTCGCGAAAAACTTCACGCGCCCGCATCAGTTTATCGGCATTCACTTCTTCTCACCTGTGGACAAGATGCCACTGGTGGAAATCATCATGGGTGAAAAAACCGACGACGAAACACTGGCACTGGCTCTCGACTACGTGAGCCAGATCAAGAAGACCCCGATTGTTGTAAATGACAGCCGCGGCTTCTACACCAGCCGTTGCTTTGGCACATACGTGCAAGAAGGTTATGCAATGGTCAAAGAAGGCGTGAACCCTGCCCTCATTGAAAATGCAGGCAAAATGGCTGGCATGCCAGTTGGCCCGCTGGCTGTGGGTGACGAAGTGGCGCTTGACCTCTCGTACAAAGTTGGCATGGCGACCCGCAAAGCACTGGGCGACGCCTATGTCGAAAGCCCAGCGGACGGTTTTGTTGAGAAGATGGTTGTTGAGCTGGAGCGCTTTGGCCGCAAGAACGGCAAAGGCAACTATGTGTACCCAGAAGACGGTGGCCGCAAATACCTGTGGCCTGGTCTTGCTGACCACTTCCCGGTTGCTGACGACCAGCCAAGCGTTGACGAAGTGAAGTCCCGCTTCATGGTGCGTCAGGCAATTGAAGCCGCGCGTTGCTTTGAAGAAGGTGTGCTGATTGACGCCTCTTCTGGCGACATTGGCGCCATCTTCGGTTGGGGCTTTGCACCGTTCACGGGCGGTCCGTTCAGCTTCATCGACACCATGGGTGTGGAAGCCTTTGTGCGCGAAGCTGACCGTCTGGCACAGGCCTACGGCCCACGCTTTACACCGCCACAGATGCTGCGCGACATGGCAGCCACCGGCGAAAGCTTCTACAGCAAGGGCGACACGCGCGGGCGCCTTGCCAAAGCCGCATAAGCCGAGCGACAATTTGAAACACCGGAAAGGGCTGCCATACGGCAGCCCTTTTTGCATTGGGACAGAATATTCACGCGTCAGTTTTTTGGCTGGGTTTCCTGAAAAATACCGGCATCAAGGCCGCGCAGAAAAGGCCTGCCACAGCAAAGTTCCTAAATAGTTTGTCCAGCGTAAACGCCTTATCGATGCGCTCCATCAACGCATCTACCGCTGCCTGTGACTTGCCTTCCGCCAAGGCTTCAGCTGCCATTTTCTCTTTAACCGCTTCCAGGAAAGCATAGTCCGTCAAATACCCAAAAACCGCGACATAAAGGATGTACCCCACCGCAGGGATAAGGACCACTATCGCTCCCTCTGCAAATTGTTTTTTATAGTCACCCGACAGCCTTTGCCGATGCATGCGCAGAAAGCCATACAGCACCAAAAGGTAGGCCGGGTAATAGATTAAGTTTGCAGGCGGCACAGCGTTGGCGATGCCGGTCCAGTAAATCAGTTGGCTGTACAAGATATATATCGCTGTAGTTGTCACGCCTGCTCGAACCGGCGTTGTAAAACCTCGCTGTATCGCTATCATCATTTTTTCCATTCTTTGAGAGAGGTAATTTTAGGTAAGCTTCTTGACTTTAATAGTCAACTTAATTGACTAATTAGGCGATCACGATTATGTCAACCATGACTGAAAAGCTATGGGCTTTTTTGGACGGAGAACCAGATACGCTGGTCAGGATGCTTTTGCACGCTGAGAGGCATTTGAGCCAGCGCTCGCTTGAGGAATTGCAGGCGGTTCAAGACAACACATTTACAGAGTCGCAACTCCAGGTCATTCGACAGCTATGCTTTGGCAAGTCCCGCACCACCGAGATCGCAGACGCTCTGGACATCAGCAAACAGGCGGTTTCGCAATTGCTGGCTCCCCTGATTAAAGACGGCATTATTGAACAGGTTCCGGACGAAGCGGATGGCCGCGCCAAAATCAATCAACTGACGCAAAAAGGCAGTGCCATGTTTGACCAACTGCTGGTTCAGACCATCGCATTGGAGCAAGAGGTTAGAAATCGACTGGGCCACAAAAAACTGAAAGAACTCAAGAAGACCCTTGAGGGGATTTTGGAAGTTTAGAAAAAACGCCTAGCTCCGCAGTCCCTTAGTTCCCACGAGCGATCCCGCGCGCTTTTTCGAGCATACTGTCGGTGCCGTCGCGGATATCTGACTTTGTGATCGTCACCAACACATCAGGCTCGATACCAGCATCCGGCTGCTCGCCCTCAGGGAAGTAACCGATCAGCGGTAAATCCACCTCGAGGCCGCTACCGGGTAGTTTCAGGAAAAAGATCGCGCCACCGGTGATGCCGCGCTGGTTGCCGCCCGTGGTTTCACCCACAAGGGTTGCCCGGCCCGACTCCTTTAGGATTTTTGCCATAGTGAATGTGGCCGAGCTTGCCGCCCGGTCGACCAACATTACCACCTTGCCAGTGAAGGCGTCAGGGTTTGCCGGAATGCTCGCATTGGTGCGTTCTTCTTTCGTGAGCACAAACCGGCCATCGCCTAGCGGCGTGGTTTTGTCTGTCCAGTCATAATAGCTTTGGTCCCAGGTGCTCAGATGGGGACGCAAATCATCGGGTACGGTTTGGAACTGCAGAATTTCTTGCTGAGCCGGTATCTCAAAGCCATCTGTGGCAATCTCGGCCAATATGGCAGCTGGCACTGTGGGGTCACCGCCACTGTTGCCGCGCAAGTCGAGCACCAAAGTCTGCACTCCTTCCGCCTTGATTTTCCGGAAACCGTCTTTGATGAAAGCCTGCCAGTCCAGTTCCATTTTCCAGGTGACAAACGAGCCCGCTTTCAACACTGCGGTTTTATCGTCATAGATATCAAGCTTCCAGGCATCATCAGGATGGTCGGATACATCAACGCCAACGGTGCGCAGGCGCCACTGTCGTCGCTCCGCAGTGATAGCCCCCACAAACAGGTTTCGCCCGTTTGCCAATGTCAGGTCGTAGCGCCCAAATACAGGCGGAAACAAAAGCGGGAAGTAGATGTCGAAAGCCTCATAGCGACCATTGCCGGTTACTTGCAAGTCATAGAGGCGCGCTTCTGACCTGGCTCCGTCACCTTTTGTGTGCTCCAGCAGCGCGCGCTGGATATCGCGCACGGGTGCGCCGTTGATGGCAACAATCTGGTCACCGCGCTTCAATTGGTCGCCGACGGCGCTGTTGGTCACCACCATGCGGTCGCGGATAAAAACAAATGTGAAAGGCAGTTTGTCTTCGCGCTCAAACAGGGTTTCACGCACGTCTTTCGACTGATTGAAAAAGTTTGCGTAAGTATGCCCGCACTGAATTTCAGCTGTGAACCGTGACAAAGCGAGATAGGCGGTGCGCAGATTTTGCTCTTCCGAAAACGCCTTTTCCAGATCATCAAATGCGTCTGAAATATCGTCTTCACTGCGATAGCGATAGAGCGCAGGGTGCAATTTTGTGAAGGCGTCTTTCAAGATTGAGACGTCACCCTTCAATGCCTCCGGGTCAAGAGGTCCTTGAAATTCCTGCGCAATCACGGGCAAGCCGCAAAACTGGAGAAAAAGAAGTGTGACGGCTGCTATTTTGAAGGCCGCTTTGCGCATGCATCACTCCTGTCGCGGTAAATTTGTTGCTTCTGTGTACGAGAGGTAAGCCGCTTTGGAGTGATTCACAAGGGTATGGCCATGACATTCCTGTTAACGAAACGCGACGAGCCCGCGGGAAACATGACGCTCCAGCCTTTCTGAATAGCCCCCTTGAACTCACGCCTCGTGGCGATAAAGTGACGGTAAGGAAGCGAGCGAGGCGCTCAATGCAGTTTCAAATCGATCCAAAATTTTCTGAACTGGGCATGGCAGTGCACCTGGGTGTACTGGATTATGCGGTGTCGGTTACGGATACACCCGATGAACTGAAAACGGCTATGGAAGAAGCCTGCGAGTTACGCCAGCAAGAACTGATGGGCGAGGCCGCATCATCCGACCCTGTAATTGCGGCGGTTCGACGTGCGTTCAAAGCAACCGGCAAGGACCCATCGCGCTATCGTCCGTCGTCTGAGGCGCTGACACGCCGCGTTATTGCGGGCAAAGGCCTGTATTTCGTCAACAATGTCGTAGATGCAGGCAACCTGGTCTCACTCATGACGGGTGTGCCTGTCGGCTGCTATGATGCGGCATGGATCAAAGGCGACCTGTCTTTGCGGATCGGCACGCCCGGCGAAACTTATGACGGCATTGGCCGCGGCGGCATCAACCTGGAGGGATTGCCGGTGCTTGCCGACATGGATGGCCCCTTTGGTTCGCCGTTTTCAGACAGCGACCGAACCGGGGTGAGTGAGCAGACACGCGATCTGGTCTTTGTCCTTTACGGCCTCAACATGGACGTGGCACATGTTGAGGCAGCCGCAGAAATTTCCGATGCACTCATAACTAGATATTGCACTTCCAACACGAATTCTTAGAATGCCCGCCAAGTAGTTTTTTCCGGTTGGAGCGATTGGGTGGTCAAACCGATAGTAATGGTTTTTTGGATGGTTGTTCTTGTCGCATCGCCGTCCTTCGCAAAACCTGTTGAACTTTTAAATGCGACTTTAGTGGCAAGACTCCATTTTGATGAAACACCCCGAAAGGGGCAAATGGTTGGGGCGTACCAGGTAAGCTTTCGGAATATCGGCGAACAGCCCTTAAATGAGTTAAGCTTGCTTTTGAACCCTGGCCTTGAGTTCCGCAAAGTTATCGGACCAAATGGGAAATCCTTGCCTTTAAGCTCTGATGTTAGGCCGATTGCGGGCAGCGATGGTCTTCAACTCAGCCATGCCGTAGTGAAATTGACAACGCCAATTTCATCAAACAGCCGGGCAGAAATCATTATTCACTATAAAGGTTTTCTGCAGGATTTGTCTGTAGGGGGGCTGTTTGGCGTCAAGGAGACGTTGCATCCAGACTTCACCATGATCAGGGCTAAGGGCGGCGCTTATCCACTTTTCGGTTTGCCAGAGATTAATTCCCTCCGAAAATCATGGGAGAATAAGCCCTTCTTGCAAGTGGCTTTTATCGACATGCCGGGCGACAACACAGTTGTGGGCAATCTAAAAGTCTCTGAGAAATCGCTAAAAGGCGACGTGACCAGCTTTATGCTGAAGAGTGACCTCCCAACCAACATGATGACGCTTGCAATCGGCCCTTATGAGATTGAGCAGACTGGAATTATCAAAGTTGCAAAATTGCCTTTTGAGAATGGGAATAGAGACCAAAACATAAGCTACGCAATAAAAGATGCTGAACAGATAACTGACGCACTTGGGCAGCCACCGAGAGACTCGGACTTCCAGATTATTGATTTGGCTGAGGGCTTTCATGCCGAAGATCGCTTGTCCGTTAGTTTTCAAAAATCACCCACAACACCGCTGCCACCCAACGGTCGACAAATGCCCGAGCCGATTGGTGGAAGGATGTTCATCAAGGTTTCCGACGTTTGGGGTCTTGGCCCAGGCAGGGCAAAAACATCCTGGGAAAATGCGCTGAACCATCACCTGAAACATCTGGTTTACCAGCAGAAAAGAGCGCTTCCTCGGACGGCCGATAGTAACGTGATCCAAACTACTGATCCAAAAAACGCGCCTGCATTCGACACGCTCAAAAAGGCCCGAAATTCGGTCGATAAAATCCCACTGATAGATTTTACGATTGAGGGCTTGGAAGACGAAGAACAGGTTGCATTCGTTTTGATGCTACCAGTCCTCAATGACTTGATGGGAACAAATGCCTACATAACGCTCGCCACAGATATGCGAACTTCCCTTGGCCGCGGCTATACTGATATGGAAACTATTGGCGAATATCTACTCGCCAATCTATCCGAAAAGCGCGCAAGAAAATTCGTCAACAACTGGTTTTTCAAAGGCACCATCGGCAAAGATCTCGCGAACGCCAACACACTTGCTGAGCTCGTGGCACTCTACGAATAACCAGGAACACCCATATTTTCTGGTCATCCGGGTGTAGCGGCCAATATCATTGGAAACCGACTGATTAGAGGAAGTCCAATGGAATTTGAAACACTTGATGTTGTCGTTGATGGTCCAGTTGCCACCGTCACAATGAACCGCCCGGAAAAACTGAACGCCATGAACGGCACAATGTTCCGCGAAATTGGCGAAGCCTTCCGTTGGATTGACGCAGACACCAACGCGCGGGCAATTGTGCTAGCGGGCAACGGTAAACACTTCACAGCTGGTCTGGATCTTAAGGAAAGCGGTGCGGTACTTGGTGCCCACGAAGGTGACCCTGCACGTGTTCGGGAAAAGCTGCGCCGTCACATCTTGTTTTTGCAAGATTGCTTCACGGCCCTAGAAGAATGCCGCGCGCCTGTGGTTGCGGCTATTCACGGTGCCTGCCTGGGTGGGGGCATCGATCTGGTTTCTGCGTGTGATATTCGGGTGTGCACTAGTGAAACCTGGTTTTCCATTCAGGAAATCAATGTTGCGATTGTTGCAGATGTAGGCACGCTTCAACGCGCGCCTTATTTGCTGCCTAATGGCGTGCTGCGTGAACTCGCTCTCACGGGACGTAAATTCCTGGCGGATGAAGCCAGCAAGTATGGGTTTGTGAATGCTGTTGAGGCCGACCGGGATGCCGCGGTAGCCAAAGCAACAGCCATCGCCGAAGAAATTGCGAGCAAAAGCCCTCTTGCAGTGGCAGGCACAAAAGCGATACTCAATCATTCCAGGGACCACACGATCGTCGATGGCCTCGATTATGTGGCGACCTGGAACAGCGGTCAGCTTTTGGGGGAAGACCTGATGAAAGCAGCCACAACTGCGCTGACACGCGAAACAGTAGAATTTTCGGAATTGCTTGAAAGCGACGACTAGATGATTGATGCGGCGGTAAATTGGGCAAAAGAATACGGCGATGTGCTGGGCACAGTTGGCTTTCTGTTTGCCCTGACCACCGTCATCCTGACCAACGGCAAAATTATTCTCGAGCGCATGAAAGGCGGCCCAGTGTCAGGCGTATCCCCAGAGGCGATTACAATCGGAGAAGTCACGCCTGCGGCATCTGGCACTGCAACTGGCACTGCCATCGTCGATGCGCCGCCGCTTGCGCCAGACTATGGCGATAAAGTTGCGGTGGCGGTCGCACCCCCAAAAGAGCTGAGTGAAATAGACCCGAACTTCGCGGCGGGGCTTGCAGATGACATTATTGCTGACCTGCAGCAGGCTGGTTTTGCGACGCCCGACATCGCCCCGGTTGCCCGCTTGGTTGACAACGGCGCTGATCCCCAGATGATCGCACGGCATATGGGCGTCGGCCATGTGCTCACCAGCAGTATACGCCGGCAGGAAAACAAGCTGCGCATTACTGTTCAGCTCGTGGACCCAAGCGGCGCGGTACTGTGGTCCGATCGCTATAACACTCAAGGCGATGACCTGATGGCGATTCAGGAACATGTTGCCAACCGGGTCGCCATGGATGTAGCAGGATTTGTGAAACCTGGCTCAGCGCTTCGGGATCCGGAAACCGGTCGCGCCTTTCGCACACGCGAAGAGGCACTGGCAGCTGTCAGCTCACCCAAAAGCAGGTTAACGGCACTGCTGCTCTGCATTCCACCACTCGGAATTTTTGGCATACACCGCTTTTATGTCGGTCGGCCGTTCACTGGTATCCTTTACATCCCAACGGCAGGGTTGTTTGTGTTTGGTTGGATAATTGACACAGTTCTCATTGCCCTAGGAATGTTTGCAGACGGCAAAGGCCGCCCCGTGCGTCTTTGGCAACCTGACCCGTTAAGGCAGCTCTCGGACAAAAAATGAGTGTTGATGTCAAAATTTGCGGGTTGTCGACACCGGAAACTGTGGCGGCGGCGGCGGAAGCTGGTGCAGCATACCTTGGCTTCATGTTTTTTGAACCGTCACCGCGCAACCTGTCGATCCAAGCGGCAACGGGCCTGTCGTCTCATGTACCAAAGGGCCCAGGCCGCGTGGGTGTTTTTGTGGACGCAGACGATGCTCTGATTGATTCTGCAATCGACGCCCTTGAGCTCAATTGGCTTCAACTGCATGGCAAAGAATCACCCAACGAAGTTGCGCGTTTAAAGGAGCGAACTGGGCTTAAGGTTATGAAAGCCATCGGTGTCTCTAACGTGGCAGATGTGGATCGCTCAAAAGAGTTTTTTGATGTGGCCGACGCCATGCTATTTGACGCCAAGCCACCCAAAGGCTCTGTTTTACCGGGTGGCAACGCCGTGTCCTTCCCATGGGCCATCATGCAACAAGCGCTGTTACCGCAAAAATGGATGCTGGCGGGTGGATTAAATCCAGACAATTTGGCAGAGGCGGTCAAATTGTCACAGGCCGCCATCCTGGACGTTTCTTCTGGCGTAGAGAGCGCGCCGGGAGTTAAATCCAAAAGCTTAATTGAGGCCTTTCTTCGCGCTGCAAAAGCCGCTAGGTAAAAGGCCGCGCAACCGCAAACCGGTTGCTGTTCAGTTTGTTTGAAGGGAGCCAAATATGGCGCTCAACAGTTATCGCACAGGGCCAGACGAAAAAGGCCACTTTGGTCAGTATGGTGGCCGCTACGTCTCTGAAACGCTGATGCCGCTGGTGCTGCAGGTCGAGCAAGAATTCAACGAAGCAATGAAGGACAAAAGCTTTCTTGCGGAGTTGGATGAACTCAACCGCCAATATATTGGCCGGCCCAGCCCGCTTTATTACGCGGAACGCCTCACTGAGGAATTAGGTGGTGCCAAGATCTACTTCAAACGCGAAGAACTGAACCACACCGGCGCCCACAAGATTAACCATGCGATCGGTCAGGTCTTGCTTGCGAAACGCATGGGCAAAACCCGCGTGATTGCAGAAACAGGTGCTGGTCAGCATGGTGTAGCGACGGCAACAGTTGCAGCACGCTTTGGCCTGAAATGCACAGTTTTCATGGGCGCAGTCGACATCGAGCGGCAGAAACCAAATGTGTTCCGCATGAAGCTTCTAGGTGCCGAAGTGAAACCAGTTACGTCTGGGTCGGCAACCCTTAAGGACGCGATGAATGATGCGCTGCGCGACTGGGTCACCAACGTGCACGACACTTTCTACATCATCGGCACAGTCGCCGGGCCGCACCCCTATCCCATGATGGTACGAGACTTCCAGTCGGTGATTGGACGTGAAACCAAAGAGCAGATGCTGGCGATGGAAGGTCGCCTGCCCGACAGCCTTGTGGCTTGCCTTGGTGGCGGGTCAAACGCACTGGGTTTGTTTCATCCATTTTTGGATGACGCGGACGTTGCCATGTACGCCGTCGAAGCGGCCGGGCACGGCGTAGAAACTGATAAGCACGCAGCCTCAATCGCAGGCGGATCACCGGGTGTATTGCATGGCAATCGGACCTACTTGCTGCAAACTGAAGACGGTCAAGTTGAAGAAGCTCACTCAATATCTGCGGGCCTCGACTATCCCGGCATCGGGCCTGAGCATGTGTGGCTTCACGAAACCGGTCGTGTGCACTATGTGAATGCGACCGATAAAGAAGCGATGGACGCATTCCAGCTGTGCTGCCGCACAGAAGGCATCATCCCAGCGCTTGAGACCGCGCATGGCCTCGCGCACATCGTGCGCATGGCGCCTGACCTTCCCAAAGACCATATTTCTGTACTCAACCTTTCTGGGCGCGGTGACAAAGACATTTTCACCGTAGCCAAAGAACTGGGCGAAGAAATCTAGGACAAAATAGTATGAGCCGCCTTCAATCCACTTTTGAAGCCCTGCGTGCTGACAATCGCGCTGCATTTGTTACCTTCATAACGGCTGGCGACCCAGACTATGCGACGTCCCTCGACGTTCTAAAAGGTCTGCCGGGCGCTGGTGCCGATATCATTGAGCTCGGCATGCCCTTCACTGACCCGTCGGCTGATGGCCCCGCCATCGATAAAGCGGCGCAGCGCGCCATCGCGGCTGGTGCGAATATGAAGAAAACGCTCCAGATGGTGACTGAATTCCGCAAGGACAACGCGTCAACACCAATTGTCCTGATGGGGTATTTCAATCCCATTTTCGCCTATGGCCTGGAGCGGTTTTGTAGCGATGCTGCTGCAGCTGGCGTAGATGGCTTGATCATCGTGGATTTGCCACCAGAAGAAGACGCAGAGCTGTTGGAGCCTGCTAATGCAGCAGGCATCGATGTTATTCGCCTGGCGACACCAACGTCTGATGATGTGCGATTGCCAGTGATCCTGAACGGTGCCAGCGGTTTCGTCTATTATGTGGCCGTTGCTGGCGTAACCGGTGGAAAGTCTGCTACCGCTGATGATATCGGTGCGGCCGTTGAGCGGATCAAGCGTCATACTGACTTGCCTGTTGCCGTTGGATTTGGTATCCGCACGCCCGAACAGGCAGCGGAAATTGCTGCCCGGGCAGACGGTGCTGTGGTCGGCTCAGCTATTGTATCCCTTATCGAAGAAGGGGTTAACGCTGAAGAACCGCGCGCTCAAACAGTTGAAAAAGTCTTGAATTTTACCCAATCGCTCGCAAATGGTGTAAGATCAGGCCGCAACTAAGCTTGTTTTATATACTGGTGACACAACACAAAGGGGGTACATGGCATGAGTTGGCTAACCAATTATGTCAAACCGAAACTGCAAAAAGTTCTGAACGCACGGGACACCCCTGACAATCTTTGGCACAAGTGCAAAAACTGTGGCCAGATGATCTTCCAGAAAGAATTCATCGCCAACAACCGTGTATGTGCGCACTGTGATCACCACGACCGCGTGCCGCCACTGGACCGGTTTTCAGCCCTCTTTGACAACAAGCAGTTTGACTTGATTGAACTTCCGTCGGTTAATCAGGATCCCCTGAAATTCCGCGACACCAAAAAATATACCGACCGCCTGAAGGCCGCTCGCTCCAATACTGGGGACGAAGACGCCATCAAAGTTGCAGTCGGCAAAGTTGGCGGCCAGAAAACGGTCATCGCTGTGCAAAATTTCTATTTCATGGGTGGCTCCATGGGTATGGCTGTCGGCGAAGGCATTATCGCTGGTGCAAGAGAAGCGCTTAAGCTTGGTGTGCCCTATGTCATGATCACTGCTTCGGGTGGTGCCCGCATGCAGGAGGGTATCCTCTCTCTGATGCAGATGCCGCGCACAACTGTTGCCATTCAAATGCTGCGCGATGCCGGCCTTCCATATGTTGTTGTGCTGACAGATCCAACCACCGGTGGTGTGTCTGCGTCATACGCCATGCTGGGCGATGTGCATATGGCCGAGCCTGGCTGCATGATTGGTTTTGCTGGCAAGCGCGTGATCGAACAAACCATTCGCGAAAAACTACCGGAAAAGTTCCAAACTGCCGAATACCTTGAAGAACACGGCATGGTTGACATGGTTGTACATCGCCACGATCTGGCAGCCAAACTTGGTTCTGTGCTGTCCATGCTGATGGCTGGCAACCGCCGAAAAGTAGCTGCCGAGTAATACTCTTCACTCTAAGGAACGCCTGCTGATGGACACCGCTAAGAGCGACAAGATCTTGGCGCGCCTAATGGCGTTGCACCCAAAAAAGATTGACCTATCCCTCGGGCGCATGCACAGCATTTTGGACAAGCTGGGCAATCCTGAAAAGCGGCTCCCGCCGGTCATCCATATTGCTGGCACCAACGGCAAAGGATCTACCGTCGCGTTTCTGCGCGCCATCATGGAAGCCGCAGGGTACCGGGCACACGTATATACATCTCCGCATTTGGTGCGCTTCGCAGAACGCATCCGTGTAGCCGGCAAGCTGATCGAAGAAGATGCTCTTGCCGACCTTCTGGAGCGCGTCGAAGTCGCAGCTGGCCAAGATCCGATAACTTTCTTTGAGGCGACAACCGCCGCCGCCCTTCTGGCATTTGCGGAAACCCCTGCTGACATATGCATCCTTGAAGTGGGCCTTGGCGGGCGACTGGACGCAACCAATGTTGTCGACAATCCGGTTGCTGTTGGCATCACCCCGGTGAGCCTGGATCATCAACAATTCCTTGGGGAAACTGTGCGCGAAATTGCCGCTGAGAAAGCCGGTATCATCAAACGCGGTGTCCCGCTTGTTGTTGGACCCCAGCAAAAAGTGGCCGCAGAGGTCATTTGTGAAATTGCAGACAACCACGGGGTTGAGCCGAACATGTTTGGCGAACACTGGCATGCTGACGCACCTCCCAGTGGTGACAAGATGTTGTTTGAAGATGAAAGTGGTGTGTGGGACCTCCCCATGCCGGTATTAACCGGCGACCACCAGATAAAAAACGCTGCTATGGCTGTTGCCCTAGCCCGTGCCCAAAAAGCGCTGCCCATCACCCATCAAGCAGCGAAAGCCGGCATTGGTTGGGCGCGGTGGCCAGCCCGTTTGCAGCCCATCAAGGGCACCAAGCTGAATGACCTGCTGCCTGAAGGGGCTGACTTGTGGCTGGACGGTGGCCACAACCCCGCAGCCGGAGACATTGTCAGAACTTTCCTGCAGGGGGTAGACCCTGTCGAAAGGTCCGTCACGCTCGTCTTAGGCATGATGGGCACGAAAGATGTTGGTGGCTATCTTAAGCGTTTGTCTGGCCTGGTAAACCGGGTGATTGCAGTGCCAATTGACGGTGAAACTGGTGCCGCTGCGCCGGCTGCGCTTGCCGCAGCCGCGACGGACATCGGCATCAATGGTTTAGTCGCAAAAGATGTACCGTCTGCCTTGCAGGCAATTAGTGACAAGGCGCACCCAGAGAGACCGCCATTTGTGCTCGTTGCGGGGTCACTTTATCTGGCAGGACATGTATTGCGGCAGGCCGAGCTATTGCCAACTTAGTCGGCTAACTCTCCGACCAAACATAGCGCTCCTTCATTACCTCTACTGACCCCGAGATCAGGTCTTTCAAGACGGTCACGTCAATATCTTCAAGCTTATTGACATAGAGGCATGACTTGCCAGTTTTGTACTTTCCCAGTTTTTCCATCAGGTCAGGAAATGGCTGGAAACCTGGCATAATATAGATGGTTAAAGAAGTCTTGCGCGGCGAAAGACCAACCATCGCCCATCGACCACTATGTCCGCTATCATACTTGTACTCATAGGCACCAAAACCAATGATCGACTTGCCCCACATGCGCGCCTGCCAGCCGGTCAATTCCGACATCATCTGACAAACAGTTTCTGTGTCGGTTCGTCGCTTGTCGTGATCAATGCTCGCAATGAACGTATCGACAGACGCGTCGTTTTGCTTGGTTTTCAGCTCGGCCATCTCACCCCCAGACAACAGGCTTATGACGACAATTCGATTTCCTTTTCCATCGCCGCAAGGCTGTCTTTTCCAAAGAAAATTTCATCTCCAACAACCATTGTAGGCATGCCAAAGAGACCAAGGTCAATGGCCTCCTGCGTAAAAGTTGCCAGGCCCGCTTTAATATCCGGGTCCTGCACTTTTTCCTGGTAGTAAGCCGCATCAAAGCCTGCCGCCGCTAAGACCTCCATAACAACTTCAGGATTGCCTGTGTCTTTTTCCTGCTCCCACTGGGCGGCCATGATGCAATCCATATAGGCGGGCAATTCGCCCTTTTCATGGGCCGCCACCGCCCCGCGCATCACCAACAATGTATTGATGGGAAAATGCGGATTCATCTTGAAATCTGTTACGCCGTGGTGCCGCACAAAGCGCATAATCTCTTTGCGCATATATTCCATCTTGGCCGGAATGCCGGCAAACGCCATCCAGGGAGCTTGGTTGCCCGTGGATTTAAACAAACCACCCAACAGTGCGGGTTTGCGCTGAAATTCTACGCCGAGTCGCTCTTCAATCTCTGGCAGAACTTTATGCACGAAATAAGCATTGGGACTGCCAAAATCGAACCAGAATTCAAGTTTGCTCATGATTATCCTCCAAAAGATTCGTTATGGGGCCGAACATCCATTTCGAAGGTCCAGCAGTCTTTGGGTTGGTTATGCAGCGTCCAGTATGCCTCTGCAATCGACTCGGGTTTGACGAGTGGTGTTGTTGCGTAGGCATCTTCGCCGGCCCGCTCAGTGATGATTTGACGTACCCATTCCGTGTCTACCGCTGAGTCGATTACCAGATGAGCAACATGAATGTTGCTCTGCCCCAGCTCGCGCGCCATCGACTGCGCGAGGCCGCGCAGCCCAAACTTTGCACTGGCAAAGGCGCCGTAGCCAGGACCACCTCGCATGCTGGCCGTCGCACCCGTAAAAAAGATGGAACCAGAGCCTTGCTCCAGCATCACGCGCGCCGCCGCGCGACCAGCTAGGAAGCCGGAATAGCAGGCCATCATCCAGACTTTTCTGAAAACGCGTTCGGTGGTTTCTGCGATGGGGAAATTTACATTGCCTCCAATATTGAACACCAGCATCGAAAGCTCGCCGAGTGCGGCAGCTTCCGCGACAAAAGCGTCCACTTCCTCTTCAGAGCGGGCGTCCAGGCTTTTCGCCACCAAAGTGCCGCCCATTGCTTCTATTTCTTGCTGAAGGGGTTTGAGTTTGTCGCCGCCTCTGCGACCAGCAACAATCGTGTAGCCTTCTTTTGCAAAACGCCGCGCGATGGCAGCACCGATGTAATCACCTGCGCCAACAATGGCGCACACTTTTGTTGGGTTTTCCGACATTAAGCTTCTCCCTTTTCATGAAGATAGGTTCGAAAGCTCACAAAAAAAGGCGCTCTCGTGAAAGAGCGCCTTGCAATATTGTATGGTGGATCGAGCTTGCAAGCAGCGATTTGCTCCCTACAGCGCACCGTCGATCCAGCTGGTCAGCTGCGCCTTGGGCTTCGCACCCATTGTGGTTGCAACTGGTTCACCGTCCTTGAAAATAAGGATGGTTGGGATTGAACGCACACCAAAACGCGTTGGCGTTTCCGGGTTTTCGTCAATGTCCATTTTAGCGATGATGATGTCGTCCCGCTCACCAGAAATTTCTTCCAGAACTGGTCCGATCATTTTACAGGGGCCACACCATTGTGCCCAAAAATCAAGAAGCACCGGCTTCCCTGCATTGATTACATCGTCTTCAAATGACGCGTCAGTTACAGCAATTGTTGCCATGGTCAGGTCTCTTTCTTTTTCACACACGGGTGTGCCGCGCGCAATTTGGTTTCGATGATTTCCTCTGGCGCCTAACCTAAGAATGTGACCCTTGATGGTCAAGGGTTAGTAACACAGCCGTGAAGCAAAAAAACTTAGTCATAGACCCAGATTCACAAGTGCTTTTTCCAGAGCCTCGTTTGGCAGACGCATAAGCCGCGCTTCATCAGTCCACAGGAGTGCACATTGTATCGATTTGTCGGGGTAAATGCCTTCAAGCACACGCGCATACAGGCCCATCTGGCGCAAATACACTTGCGGCACCAGGTCTACAGAAACCGGCGGCGGACGGTTGGTTTTATAGTCAATGATCAGAACGTCAGTGTCCGTCACCACCAACCGGTCCAGTTGCCCTGAAACAGTCCTCGGGTCTCCGCCAGTTTTAGAGGGAACAACTCCGGCGATAGGCACTTCAGCACGGCTACCAGGTCCGAAGATAGGGGCAAATTCCGGGTCTTCCAGAACAGCGAGGGTTTCGCGCAAAAACGCACGCCTGTCCGTTTCACTCACTTTGTGTTTTTCCATGAAAACCTTGGCTGCAGCATCGCGCCCGGCCGCAGGGATATCCGGCAACCATTGGAGCAGTTGATGCAAGAGGTTTCCACGTTTGAAAATACTATGCCTGACTGGCGATAGAGGGCTGAACACAGCTTCCTCTTCTTCGGGCCGAGACGGTGACAAAGGCCGATTAGGTGTCGGTTCTTCTGGTCTTTTCTGGTTGATCCATGTTGGCGGTAACTCGCTGGTGTCCATGACATCAACTGATTGAGGTTTCTGCTTTACCTCCGCTATCTGGTCCACATGATACCGAACGACCTCTCTTCCATCTGGCAGTTTGATTTCTGTTGCAGACAGCCGATCAAACCCTTCAGCAACCAGATTATACCAGCAGTCTTTTGAAGGTTCGCGGCTACCACGCCATCCGGCAACATAAAGCTCGTCCTCAGCCCGAGTGAGCGCGACATACAATAAGCGGCGATATTCCGCCAGCTGCTTTGCCAGGAGAGCCTCTCGCGCTACCTCCACCTCAGGCAAGCCTCGCCCCTGACTTGCCCAAACCGGCACCTTCAAACCAGGCATGTTTTCACTATTCAATGATAATAGCCGACCGTCGCGCGAAAGATCAGGCACACTGGTGACATCAGACAGATATACGATGGGTGCCTGAAGGCCTTTAGCGCTGTGCGTGGTCATGATCCGGATTTGGTCGCCAGCCTGTTCCATATCCCGCTTGATTTGAGCATTGCTCCGCTTCAAGTTCTCGCAGAAGGACAACAGTGAAGATGCCTTGCGCAGCTGAAAGGACATTGCTTGTTCAAGGAATTCGTCGAGCGCATCATCAATCTCTCTGCCAAGCCTGCCGTTGAGTTTTTCTCGCCCTTGCAACTCCACCAGAACAAAACTGAAAAAATCGAACGGACCTCCCATATCCACGCGTGCAAGTGTTCGCTTAAGGAATTTTACAGTGGACGGCCAATGTTCTTGTTTTTCGAGCAGCCTTTGCCACAGCGAACCTGTTCGACCATGAGCGATCTCAAAAAGGTGATCATCATCTAGTCCTGCAAGCGGGCTTTTCAGAACCGTCGCAAGAGCAAGGTCGTCATCAGGCAACAAAGCAAATTGTGCGAGCGCGAGCAGGTCCATCACCGGCAGCTCATCCAGAAGGGACATTCGGTCTCGACCAGAAACTGGAATATTCCTCGCCTTCAGTGCCCGAATTAGATGGTCAACAAACTGCGTTCGTCTTCGCACCAATACCATGATGTCACCAGCACGAACCGGGCGACCTTTTGAAGCCAGCTTGCGAGAACCAATTGAGGTCGCAATGTGATCTGCGATCTGAATGGCAGCACTTCGCTCGGCGTCGTTTATTGTTTCCTGCTCCACAGGCGGTTGCCACTCGTCGGTCTCCACGATGTCGCGCCCTTCGGCAACAACCAGTGGCCACAACTCGACATGGCCACCCTGCCCGATACGCGCAAAACTATGCCGAATTTCTTCGGCATCAGGGGACAATCCAGCAAAAGCTGCACCATTTGATGCAAAAACAGCGTCCACCAGGGCCAAAACGGCTTCACCTGAACGAAAAGATGTGTCGAGAGGCACCATCCCTACTTGGGCGTTGGCCTCCCTTGCCCGTGCAAAAACACGATCTCTCGCCCTTACAAATTCTGTAGGGTCAGCCCGCTGAAACGAAAAGATCGATTGTTTTGCATCGCCCACCGCAAAAATGGTGCGTGTGACATCCCTTGCCGTTTCACCGGAGAAAAACTCAGCAGCGAGTGTTTCAACAACCCGCCACTGGTCTGGGTTGGTGTCCTGTGCTTCATCCACAAGAATATGGTCGATTTGGTGGTCGAGTTTATAGAGGATCCAAGGGGCAATATCTGATTGCGAGAACAGCGTAACAGTGCGGTCAATCATATCGTCAAAGTCGACCAAACCGCGCTCATTTTTGACAAAACGGTACAGGCTAAGTTGCTCGATGCCGAGCCGTAGCAAAGCAGATGTTGCGGTCGCGGCATTCAGGCGCTTTCGTTTGTCTTCAAGATCAAGAAGGCGGTCTTGCTCCGCCTCAATGATACCCAGCAAACTATCGTCGTTATTTAGAACCGCTTTGGTCGCAACTGTTTTGAGCGGCGTACCTGATTTTGTCAGAAAAGCGGCCTTATAGTGCTCGACAAGGTCAGCCCTGTTTGCTTTCGGCTGACCAACATATGATAGAATGATGTCACCGCGCTTTTTGTCACCGGCAGAACCTCCGAGCAGTGCCTCCGCCAACTGCACGAGGCCCGCCTCATTGAATTCAGTGTCGTCAGCCGCTGAGCGTATCAACTGTTCATCGGTATAATGCGTATCGGCCCCCAGCACGTCATGAACCGCTTTTATCAACCCCTCCATGCCCCTGAAGGCCCGTAAGGCGGCTGTCAGCTCAGGCGCCTCGAAAATGAGGCGGTCCATAACCTCGTCAAATGTATTTTCCGTCACCTTGCCAGCCACAACGCCAAGCGCAGACTTAAGCGCCAGTGAGAGTGGCTGCTGGGTGGCCGCAAGCATACGGTCGCGCGCTGAGGCCATGAGTTCAATGGCATCATTTTCATCAATGCCTTCGAAACCCGGCGTCATGCCAGCCTCCAGCGGGAATCTGCCCAGCAAGGACTGGCAAAAACTGTGGAACGTAACGATTTGGAATCCACCCGACAGGTCCAACACACGCGTGAACAACTGTCGTGCACGCTTCAGGATGTCGGCATCCGCTTGCTCGCCTGTGCGGGTAAAAATCTCTTGCTGCAGAACTTCATCACTCAGTGTCGACCAGGTTCCCAGTTCAGCAAAAATTCGGTTTTTCATTTCTGCTGCGGCCGCCTTCGTGAAGGTCAGGCAAAGAATGTTTTCTGGCGGCGTTCCGGTGACAAGCAGTCTCAATACACGCGCTGTCAGCACATGAGTTTTGCCAGTGCCTGCCGAAGCCCCCACCCATGCCGTAAGACTGGGATGGGTTGCATACGCCTGCTCTGGCGTCATGCCTGTGGCGCCTCCCGAACTCACCGCACTTTCTCCTTGAAAGTGTTTGTTGAGGGCTCACTGTTTTGCCACTCCTTAACACGAGCCAGATGGTCGTAATCACCGTATCCCGTAATGGTTGGCTTTGGGTTTGACAGGTAAGGAGTATCAGGGTCAGCAAACACCTTTACGAGAGTTTTCAAGCCTTTTTCGGCACGCTCAACGCTCGCCGACACATCTTTGACGGGTCGCTTTTGCTCTTGAACAGGATTGCCACCTGAAATCTTCCAAAACACCAGATCCTCGACCGGCCCGGCGCTCAAGTTTTCAAATGCTCCCGTTTGAACAAGCCAGGCCTCTAAAGGCAGTTGCGGTGCATACCCTGCCTCAACTTGTTTTTCTGTTGGTGTCGCGCCGGTCTTGTAATCGATAACCAGATAGGCACCTGAAACTCGGTTTCTGTCGATGCGGTCTGCTTTTGCCACCAGGGTAAACTGTGGCTCACCAGACCCCAATTTTACCTCGCCGTTTGCCCAGCCTTCGATAAGTACCGTTTCATAGTGTTCGTCATGCACGGGGTACTGCCGAACAAACCAAGCTGCGATGCGTTCAAACCTTGGCCACCAAAAAGCGTAAACAGCTGGTTGCGAAATGACGGGCTCAAACACCTTTTGCCCGACTGCCATCAGCCTTGCCAAACCCTCTGGTCCGGTTCGCGGACCATCTTCAAGCAGAAATCGTTCCAGCGCCTCGTGCAGCAAGATGCCTTTTTGAGAAGCGTTTGGCTTGTCGTCAATGGGGTCCAACGGCTTAAGGTCCAGTATTTTTTTGGCGAACAGAGCATACGGGTCCCGCATCCATTCCTGCACCTGAGTGACTGACAATTTAGTAGGTCTTGCGTGGATGGGTGGGCGTGGTGTCGGGGGCGCAATAGGCGTAACACTGTCGACTTGGTCCAGGCCATTTGCCCAGCTCATCAAAGATTTCGCTCGCGGAATACTGCGACCAGCGCAAGCTTCTATCCTGAACCACCAACGGCTTGGCACCGTGGGCGTCCCGTCAACTTTCTCTGAACGCGTCAAAATGACTTCTTTTGCCCCCGCCGCCATTACGAAGTCATGTGCTGATTGCCCAATTCTCCTCTCTTGGGGAGGCAAACCAAACTCAGTGCGCATGCTTTGGTTCATCCACGGATCAACACTCAGTTCGGATGGCCAAACGCCCTCATTCAGTCCACCTAGGATCATCAGGTCTGCGCGCTGCAGCCGCGCCTCCAAAGGACCCCAAATTGCAAGGCGTGGGTGCTTGTTCCAGGTTGGTCGCACCGTTACGTCACGAACGACCTCACTAAACAAAGCCTCATAACTTTCGACCGACGGTATTTGAACATTGTCTGCAAATTCAATGGCGTCACTCAGATGATGGGCAAGTGCTTCGCCGGCCTCGCCTCGCCAAAAAATGGAAGCCCCGTCCTGATCAGCCGTTGCACATAGCGCTTCCGCGCACTGTATGTGTGCGACAAGGGCGTCTTTCAGGTTGGTGGCCTGGGACAAAGTTTTTGCCAGCGGCGCAAGCAACGCGACAATATCAGACAGAAAGGCGACATCTTCCGACGTGATGTCAGACTTACCAGAATTGAGCAGGCTATTAAGTCGGTTTTCTAGGCCTGCCAACCCACCTGCTGGCCGCACTCCCCGCAGGAGCAAACGATCCAGCCGCCGAACACCTTTAACAAGCTCTTGTCTTCGCTTGCCTGCGGCCACGAAGGGGTGCTGAAGTAATGATAGGAAACTGAGCGGTCCAAAATTATCGCTGACTGCCGTTGCGAGCAGTGCCAAAAGACGCCCGGTCATACTGTTGAGTGCACTATCACCGCCAGAGTCGTCAATTTCGATACCCCATCGCTGCAGCGCCATTCGTACATGTAAAGCAAGTTGTCTATCCGGCGTAACCAACACACCGGTTTTTTCGGGCACTTCAAGCACACCCCGAAGTGCCACCGCAATTGCGCTTGCCTCTTCCCTGCGAGAAAGCGCCGTAACAGCGCTGAGGCCTTGAAAGGGGTCTCCACTCTCAAAATTTATGGGATCGGACAGCCAGTTTGACGTGCATGCAGACGGCAAAAGAGCTGACGAAATCATATTGGACCGGTCTGCCAGGGCATCGCCAGGTTTTGTGCCGCACCAATCTTCCACTTCATGTCGGCTAACGCCCATGTTTTCCAGCAGCAATTTGAGGGATTTTTGCGGATGTGTTTCATCTAGCGCGTCCCAAACCTCATCGGCGACATGGCGATCCAACCCGGGCAGCACAACGCAGCCTTCTGGCAACCGTGCCACTATGCTCAGGAAATGGGCGGTTGCGGGAATTGAGCCAGTCGAACCAGCCGCGATGACTGGCCCCGAGGGCGGCGATGCCTGGTAATGGTCCGCGAGCGCATGAATAGCTTCATTGCGGTGCAATGCGGGGTCCTGAAAACCAAGTTCAGCGAGAATTCTCGGCCAATGCTCCGTTACCAGAGTCAAAAATTCCAGCGTATGCTGCCAATGCTGCGCCAAATGTTCGGGCGCAAGGTCTTTTAGCCGCTGAGGGTCAACGCCCGCTGTGTGCATATGGTCTAAAAATCGCGCAAGATCAGCTGCCAATCGCCACGCCTGGGCCGGCGCCAAACGCTCCAGGCCAGATCCCGGGACTTGCCAACGCTCCACCAACCTGGTCAACAAAGCCTGCCGCTGCAAACTCGGTATGGCAGGTGTGATGGATCCCAAGTTTAAAGAAAAACCGGCACTCATTGCTTCCAGTTCGTCGTCGTCCACATCCGCAATTGCGCGAAGGGAAGGCAACAGCAAAGGCTTGTTGCCTTGCAATCTCAGGAAGGCTTCTCTGAGGGCGCGAACGCCACGCCGGTTCGGAAGAAGTATAGTTGCCGTTGAGAGAACTAGGGGATCATCCCCATACCTCTCCAAAATGCCAGCGGCCAACTCATCGACAAATGATTGCGTTGCAGAAATGGTAAAAACAGTAGGCGAAGACAAGATCAGGCCTCCGCACCTATGATGCCAGAGTCTGACAATTTGTTTAGCCAACTATGGTTGGAGCTATGGACCAACATCAACCGTTCGCCAGAACCTGCGGCTTGCAACTCCAGTTTGATATGGAGGACATTATTGTGCCAGCCGTCTGGAAGCCGATCCGGCCATTCAATCAACATCACTGCATTGGGTTGCTCATCGTCCAAGCCAAGGTCTTCCATGTCATCACCAGGTGTCAGCCGGTAAAGATCCGCATGAAACAGAGGGTATCCGTCCGGATGATCATATTCCTGAACAAGTGTAAAGGTCGGGCTTGGCACCTCTGCTTCCGAGTCATCAAGCGCCGCGCGAATAAATGCTCTCGCAAAGGTACTTTTTCCCGCGCCCAAATCACCGGACAGCGCGATAAAGTCACCCGGTCTGGCAATACGTGACAACGATTCTGCGATCCTGCATGTGGCAGCTTCATCCACCAAAATTTCTCGAAACTCAACAAAATCCATCGCTGGATTACTCCGAACTGGCTGCGCGTTCGCGAGGCAGGAAGCAAGACAACCCCAAACCGGAGTCGCCCACGGCATCCAAAATGACCCGTCCACCATGAAGCCGCACAATGCTGCGCACCAAAGCGAGATCGAGACCCGTCGCCCGCCGGGCTCCCGGGGACACACCCATCGCAACTGTTGTCAAAAGTCGCGTCCGTTCTGCCGGCGTAAGTCCGGATTCGAGGTTTGTGATGCAGACATGGATTTCGTTTTCAAGGTTGATCAAATCAATCAGGAGCTCTCCGCCGTGCCGGGTGAAACTCAGCATTGAAGACACCATATTGTAGAAGGCTTGCTTAATACGGGGTGCATCGATCGAGACTGTTCCAATGTTTTCATCGATCTTGAGTTCAAGACGGGTCGACGCTTTGTGTGCCAGTTCCTGAGCGAGCGCTGCGGCCTCCCTCAGGGTTTCTGCCACATCAGTTTCATGGAATTCCAGTGATAGCTCGCCGGATTCGATCACTGCGAGGTCAAGCACATCCGAGATCAGGTTCTTGAGCTCATCGGACGCACTCAATATGTTTTTGACATATTCAGCTTGTTGATCATTCAAGTTGCCAAAAACCTTCTGGTCCAGAAGCTCACCAAACCCGATTATTGTGTTGAGCGGCGTACGAAGCTCATAGGACATGTTCGTAATGAACTCGCTTTTGAGCTTATCGGCGGCCTCAAGCGCCTGCGACCGCTCCCGCAAAGCCTGCTCGACTTTGAAACTGTCGGTCACGTCAGTCTGCGTGACCATCACACCGCCATCAGGCAGTGGCACCACGGTGTAGTCGATAACAGCACCGTCGTCCCGGTGCCATTTACCGGTTTTGTAACTGCGAGCAGCAACCCAGGCCACCAAATTGTCGGCAAAACCTCCTTCGCTAGCACCGTCTGACTTCATCAGGTGGGCTGCGTCGATCAAGTCGGTTAAATGGGGTTCTCCCTGCACCTGGTCCGCGGTCAGTTGCCAGATTTCGTTAAAGGCAGGATTAGAGAGCTGAAGGCGGCCATCAGTTCCAAACACCGCCACACTTTCCCGCATGTTATCAAGCGTTTCCTGCTGTACAGCTATGAGGGTATTGTATGACCTTTCGAGCGCCAGCTTATCCGTTACATCTTCGAACAAGATCAGAAGCCCGCCAAGGGGGTGTGGTTGCGTGACCACCCGGTGTGCGGTTCCATCGGGCAGGTGCCACATTTCTTCAGATGGCTCTAGAAGCGTCGTATACTGCTTTAGGATGCCCTCTTTCCACTTGCGGAAGTTCGCTTGTTCCGGCAGTTTCCGACGCTCGTGCATAGCGTCCAACAATTCGCTATGCCGGATACCATTTGATAGCTGCTCTTCTGTTACACCAGTCAGTCTGGTGAAGGCATTATTGTAAAACCTCAAAGTTTGACCCGGGCCAAAAATAGCCACTGGGCTTCTGAGGCGATTAAGTGTTTCTGACTGTGACTCGAGAACCCGGGACAGTTCTGTGAGGGCTTCTTCCTCGCCAGTTACATCAATAGCAATGCCCATGGTATTGCCATCTTTATCGAGCGGCGTGTTGGTGACATTGAAGGCCCTACGCTGGCCGTCGGTGACCCCAAATCGTCTTTCGCGCAGAGGTGTACCTTGCGAAAATGCTTTGCTGGCCGCAGCGGGACCCGCGTTGCCAAACAGCTCAAGGCCTTGCTCTATCACATTGGATACCGACCCGCCGTCAATTGCCTGAACATAGGCATCATTCACTTCAAGCAACTTAAAGTCTGGGCTTCTTAGCCATACCGGGAACGGTAAATGATTAAAGGCACCGGACAGGTCTTTCAATCGTAACTCGAGCGCGCGAACGCCCAAGCGGTTTGTGCGCACCGGGCGATCAATGGATTGCTCAAGCCACATAATGCCGCTTGGCCAACGAGCATCTCTGGATGGCAGCCACTGCAGATCGATGATCATGCGCGCTTTGCCGGGGCCGTGATCCACCACTAGGGGTGAAGGCACGTCCAACCCCTGTTCGACGCCGCCTTTTATCAGTTTCACCATCTCTGGCGGCAAACCGTGGTCACCTTCGCCGGCCAAGTCATCGAGCCTGCTAACATGGTCTGGGAAGCCTGCAATCGACAGCGCCGCAGCATCCGCCTGAAGACGGCCATCCGGCCACAACCATATGGGGATGCGATGGTCTGTTCTGATCATCGTGTCCAGAAAGTCGGCAAGGTCTTTAAGAGAAGAGGCACGATCAGACATGCGGCCGGCCCGCCAAAAGGCATAAAGTGTGGCAGCGATCCAAACCAGCGCTGTTACCAGCACCAAGCCTGCTGCCCAACCCAATCCTTCGTCCAACAATTGCAAAATCCCCTCCACCTCATCAGTCTACTCAGACTAGCCTTTGTCGATAGCCGGACACAAGCGAGAGATGATTTGCAATCGATTTTCAAGCGGACAAAAAAAGGCCCGCTGATGAAGCGGGCCTTTTCCGGATTAATGTTTTTTGGCTTAGCCACCAAACTCTCTTTTGAGAGCATCAGCAAGGTCGGTTTTTTCCCAAGCAAAACCACCGTCTGCATCCGGACTGCGACCAAAGTGGCCGTAAGCAGCCGTGCGGGCGAATATTGGCTTGTTGAGGCCAAGATGCTCACGAATACCGCGTGGGCTCAAGTCCATCATCTGCTGCAACACAGAAGAAAGATGCTGTGGGTCCACACGGGGCTCGTCACCCCATAGGTCCACATAAACCGCAAGCGGCTTGGAAACGCCAATCGCGTAAGCCAGTTGGATCGTGCAGTTGTTAGCCAAGCCAGCAGCGACCACATTTTTGGCAAGATATCGGGCTGCATAGGCGGCCGAGCGATCAACTTTGGTCGGGTCTTTACCTGAGAAAGCGCCGCCGCCATGCGGGGCCGCACCGCCGTATGTGTCTACAATGATTTTGCGACCGGTCAGGCCGGCATCACCATCAGGACCACCAATCACAAAATTGCCGGTAGGGTTCACATAGAATTCGCCCTCTGGGCACATCCATCCTTCTGGCATAACGGATTGAACATGGCCGCGAACGACTTCCCGCAAGTCTTCCTGGCTAACACCTTCTTTATGCTGAGTGGAAACCACGATGCTAGTTGCACCAACTGGCTTGCCATCAACGTACCGAAGCGTGACCTGGCTCTTGCTATCGGGCTCCAATTCTGGTGCAGCGCCTGAATGACGGGCGTCAGCCATCGCCTTCAAAATACGGTGCGAAAAGTCAATTGGCGCGGGCATAAGGCTCTCGGTTTCGTCACAGGCATAGCCAAACATAATGCCCTGGTCACCAGCGCCTTCGTCTTTGCTGCCCGCGGCATCAACGCCCATTGCAATGTCCGCCGACTGCTCATGCAGAAAGTTATCAAACTGAGCCGTTTCCCAGTGAAAGCCCTCTTGTTCGTAGCCAATGTCTTTAACTGCATTACGCGCCGCAGCCTCGATCTGGTCACGCGTCACAGATTCCGGTCCACGCACCTCACCCGCTACAACAATGCGGTTTGTCGTTACAAGCGTTTCAGCTGCTACGCGCGCATCCGGCTGCGCACCCAAATACAGATCAACGATTTCATCAGAGATCCGGTCAGACACTTTGTCTGGATGGCCTTCAGAAACAGACTCACTGGTAAACAAATATTCAGTCATGTTTTTCTCCGTCAGCACGCAAGCGCGCAGGTGTTGTCCCAGCGAAGGGACTTAGTAGCGGTAGTGCTCTGGCTTGAATGGGCCTTGCACTTCAAGACCAAGATACTGTGCCTGATCGTCCGACAATTCAGTGAGCTTGGCTCCCAGTTTACCCAAGTGAAGCGCGGCTACTTTTTCGTCAAGGTGCTTAGGCAAAACATAGACGTTTTTGTCGTAGTTTTTGTAGTTTTCCCAGAGCTCGATTTGAGCCAGAACCTGGTTCGTGAAGGACGCGGACATCACAAAGCTTGGGTGGCCTGTTGCACAGCCAAGATTCACCAGTCGACCTTTTGCCAGTACGATAAGACGCTTGCCGTCCGGGAATACCACTTCATCAACTTGTGGCTTTACTTCTTCCCACTTGTAGTTCTGCAGGCCAGCGATCTGAATTTCGCTGTCAAAGTGACCAATGTTGCAGACAATCGCGCGGTCTTTCATATCGCGCATGTGGTCTACGGTAATCACATCCTTGTTGCCAGTTGCGGTAACGAAAATATCGCCTTGTGTGGCGGCATCTTCCATAGTGACAACCTCATAACCTTCCATCGCGGCTTGAAGCGCACAAATCGGGTCAATTTCAGTGATCATTACGCGCGCGCCTTGGCTGCGAAGGGATTCAGCTGAACCTTTGCCGACGTCGCCATAACCACAGACAACGGCAATTTTACCGGCAATCATCACGTCTGTTGCACGCTTCACGCCGTCAACCAGCGACTCGCGACAACCGTAAAGGTTGTCAAATTTGGATTTTGTTACGCTGTCATTCACATTGATTGCGGGAACAGCCAAACGGTTTTCTTTCGCCATTTCATAAAGGCGCATAACACCAGTTGTCGTTTCTTCAGATACGCCGCGCACGCCTTCCATCAGCTCCGGATAGTCATTGTGCATGATAACTGTCAGGTCGCCGCCATCGTCCAGAATCATGTTAGGCACCCATCCGTCTGGGCCTTTAACAGTTTGGTGGATACACCATTCTGCTTCTTCTTCGGTTTCCCCTTTCCAAGCAAACACCGGAATACCGGCAGCGGCCATTGCAGCCGCGGCATGGTCTTGCGTGGAAAAGATGTTACAGCTTGACCAGCGAACTTCCGCGCCAAGCGCCGTTAGTGTTTCGATCAGGACCGCCGTTTGAATTGTCATGTGCAGGCAACCAGCGATGCGCGCACCCGCAAGCGGCTGGCTTTCGCCAAATTCGTCGCGCAAGGCCATCAGACCTGGCATTTCGGTTTCAGCAATATTGATCTCTTTCCGGCCCCACTCTGCAAGTGAGATATCGGCAATTTTATAGTCTGTCATTGGGGAATCCTGTTCACAGCATCGGTTGAATTGGGGGCGTTATATCAGATAGCCTTAAAAAGATAAAGATTTCTTTATATAATAAAATTCTAATACTTATTCTGTCTCGCCAAAACGGTCCTCAATCAGCTGCGTAATATCTTCGATTGCTTGTTCAGCGTCTCCGCCAGCGGCACGCACAACAACCGTGTCCCCCTTCGCAGCGCCTAGCATCATCAAGCCCATGATCGATGTCGCTGTCACACATGTGTCTGATTTGCACACCGTGATATTGGCTCCAAACCGACCCGCCTCTTTTGCAAGGCGCGCGGAAGCCCGGGCATGCAGACCACGCTTGTTAACAATTTCAACCGATTGTGAAAAACCCTCGTCAGTACTCACGAGATCAAAATCCTGAACTGAATGACAGCATCATTTAATTACCAAGAATTTGACTGGCAACATTGATGTATTTGAGGCCCGCTTCTTTGGCTGAATCTACTGCCTCGTTGAGGGACATTGACTGGCGTACACTGGCAAGTTTGATAAGCATCGGCAAATTGATACCTGCAATAACTTCAACCTTGCCCTTTTCCATGATGGATATTGCCAAATTCGACGGGGTGCCACCAAACATGTCGGTCAGGAGAACAACGCCGTCACCAGTGTCAACTGCTTTGACTGCATCCATGATTTCGACCCGGCGTTGTTCCATGTCATCATCAGGGCCAATACACACCGCCTGAATATTTTGCTGCGCCCCAACGACATGCTCTGTTGCTGCAATAAATTCTTCGGCCAAACGCCCATGGGTTACTAAAACCATCCCAATCATAGTTTTCTTATTCCTCGCGAACGATTACCGACTTGCCAACTCACGGTGAAACAGATTTACGGCCAGTCCGTCAACTGCCATTTGTCCGGCCACCGCTTCAGCTGTTGCCACTGAACGATGCTGACCGCCTGTGCAACCAAATGCAATGGTTAAATATGCTTTCCCTTCCGCCTGGTAGCGCGGCATGAGAAAGCTGAGCAGATCCTGAACGCGCTCCACAAAGGGATTAAAGGCGTCATCTGCACGAACATAATTTGATACTGCGTCCTCGCGTCCGGTCAACGGTTTCAACTCTGGAACATAATGAGGGTTTCGCAGAAAGCGAACGTCAAACACAAGGTCTGCATCACGCGGCGCACCATGAGCAAAGCCGAAAGACATGAAAGTGACGATGAGGTCATCTGATTCTTTCGCAAAGCGCCGAAGGATAATACGCCTTGTTTCCGCACCGGTTCGGCTGCTTGTATCGAGAATTCCGTCAATGTGCTCGCGCACAATGGTCATCAAATCCCGTTCCTGGCGTATCGCCGCTCGCAGCAATTTGCCGTCACTCAACGGATGAGGCCGACGTGTTTCAGAAAACCTTTGTGTCAGGACATCGTCAGACGCGTCCATGAATAAAACATGCAAACGCAACTCTTTTCGCTTCTTCAGCCTCGCCTGTACTTCGACAAACTTTTCCGGGGAGAAATGAAGCGTTCGCGAATCAACGCCAATTACAAGCGGGCGGGTGGGATCGTCTTTGCTTTGGTCGTCGACCAATGTCTCGATCAGTGTGAGAGGTAAATTGTCTACTGCGTGAAAACCGATGTCTTCAAAGGCGTGAAGTGCTGCAGATTTACCGGCACCTGATAGCCCGGTGACGATCACAAGTTGGAGTTTGTCTTTTTCGCTACCAACACTTTTCAGGTCGCCTTTGACTTCATCCGCCATATGGTCCTCTCACCTTTCTGTGCGCCCAATGCTTAAAGGGTTGCTCGCAGCCAATTCTATTTTAAGTGGGGCGCTTTGTTCAAATGCATTTAACTTCATGATCGGAATTTTATGGCCACAAACTTCGGTTTCACACCCTTCGGGTAAGCGAGGAACATCTTGCGGTGAAACCAGGTCCACAACCAAATGCAGTCGCGTGGTTTTGAGTGCAGGCACTGATTGTATGCCGAGGCCTCTTACCTCCAGCAGCCCGTACAACTCGTCGGGCGCACTGGCAACCGGGGCCCGGCTGCCTGGTCTAACAAAATACTGATCGTCTGCAATGAGTGTTGCACCCCGGTCAATCAGACGAAAAGCGAGGTCAGACTTCCCGCAACCGGAAGGGCCACGCAGCAGCACACCTGCGCCAGAGACATCAACTATTGTTCCGTGATGAGATTGCACACATCGTCCCCACCTGCATCCACCTCGTTTGAGGTTAAGCGGGTGCGAGCGGCAAAGTCACGCTAAATCTTGCGCCCCGAGTGCCGCCATCGTCGGCAAGAATATTCTCAACCGTAATGGTACCTTCGTGCGCCTCGATAACCTGCCGCGAAATGGCGAGACCAAGGCCCGAATGGCTACCAAACTGCTCGCTGGAAGGCCGTTCAGAATAAAACCTCTTAAAGACCTTCTCTTCCAAACCACCAGGAACGCCGGGCCCTTCATCTTCGACCGTCAATGTCACCCAACGGTTTTTAACAGCCAGAGACACAAACACTGTGCCACCTTCCGGGCTAAAGCTAATCGCATTGTCGATCAGGTTCCGCCACACCTGACTAAGCCGCGCTTCTATTCCTTTTACCAAATATACGCCGGCTTCATCATCTTTGAATTGAACTGAAACAGTCTCGCATTTGCCCGTGGTTTTGTAGGCGTCAACAAGCGTGGTTAGCATGACAGCCAAATCGATATCACGGGCGTGCCCCCGCGTCAGCTCCGCGTCCAGCCTTGACGCGTCTGAAATATCCGTAATCAGGCGGTCGATGCGTTTCACATCATCTTCCAGAATGTCCAGAAGCTTTTCGCGCACGTCTGGTTTGTCTGTCCTTTGTATGGTTTCAAGTGCGCTGCGCATGCTGGAAAGCGGGTTTTTGATCTCGTGGGCCACATCAGCGGCAAACGCTTCAACCGCATCTATCTGATTGTAGAGGGCCCCAGTCATGTCTGAGAGCGAACGGGACAAATCACCAATTTCATCTCGGCGGTGAGCAAACTCGGGAATACTTTCTTCACGACCAATGCCCCGGCGCACACGTTCTGCAGCACGCGCCAGCACCCTGATCGGGCGCACGAGTGTCCGCCCCAGAAAAAACGACAAAAGCACGGTTAAGGCAAATGCACCAAAAAAGACTTTTACCGTCAGCATCTGCTCACTGCGCACGATTGCATCAATGTCGTCGGTTTGCGCCGTGAGCAGCATTGCACCGAGAACGCGCCGGAACCTTTGCACGGGCACTGCAACATTGATGATCAACTCACCATCATCACGCTGACGCAACTGGGTCGTAAGGGCGCCAGCGAGCGCACTTTGTACTTCTTCCAGTTCTTCGGCACGAACTGTTGGCCGATCAATGTTTTCTGGCGCGGAAATATCTTTGGTGATGGTATCCAGAATATTGTGCAACCAATCGACCATTTGCTCTCGCACACCCGGCTGGTAATCAAGTTGGCGCAGGGGTTCTTCAACGAGCTCTTTCTCACCGGCAAGGAAAAGGCTGTCAGCGATCATGCCGCCGTTGGTGGAAAACAAGCGTGCGCGATTGTCGGTTGGCCCTACAAGCCGGACAATAATTTGCCGCGCTTGCGGCAGATCGATATCGGTCGATTCTGGCCCCGCAACTGCAGACTCGCCGAGTGCACCTGCAATGATGCTGGCTTGCACTGACAGCGCATCCGTTCGGGCTTCAATTAAGTTCTGTTTGAATTCATTAAGGTAGAGAACGCTGCCAACTAGAATCACCAGCGCGATGGCGTTGACAAACATGATGCGCCCCATGAGAGGCGACACCCCGCGCGTATAGTGGCGCGGAGGCATGGCTTTCTTGTCTTTCACCCGCTTTGGAGAATCAGATGATAAGGAAATCGATTCTAGATTGCTTACGTCATCGGCCACGAGATTAGGGGCGCCTTACCCTTCTTTGTATCGATAGCCCACACCATAGAGCGTTTCAATTGCCGAAAACTCACCGTCAACGAGACGGAATTTTTTACGCAAACGCTTGATATGACTGTCGATCGTTCTGTCATCAACATACACATCGTCAGTGTAAGCTGCGTCCATCAGTTGGTCACGGCTTTTTACATGTCCCGGGTGCTGGGCCAGCGTTTGCAGAATAAGAAACTCTGTCACCGTTAGGGTGACATCCCGTTCTTCCCAGGTGACCCGGTGGCGCATTGGGTCCAACACCAGATTACCACGCACCATTACTTCTTCTTCGTCGATGGCGTCTTCCGCCTCACCGTTAGGGGTGTTCATATCCATTCGGCGCAGCAAAGCGCGGATGCGCTCAATCAAAAGACGCTGGGAAAACGGTTTGCCGATATAATCATCGGCCCCCATGCGAAGACCTAGCAGCTGATCGATTTCTTCATCCTTGGACGTCAGAAAAATAACCGGCATCGTGGTAACTTCCCGGAGCTTGCGCAGAAGCTCCATGCCATCCATGCGCGGCATCTTAATATCCAGTACCGCAAGGTCCGCTGGGTTTTTGGAGAGAGCATCCCACGCTTTTTGACCATCCGGATAGGTGCGCACCCGAAAGCCTTCAGCTTCCAGGGCGATTGTTACAGAAGTCAAAATGTTGCGGTCATCATCAACCAGCGCAATGGTGGCAGTCATAAACTCCCCCTCTTTGTCCCTATTCCGCCCGGAAGGGCGTTAGTAGATTGAAATATAATCATTCCTTGCCCGGAGTACAGGCTTGCTTCCTTCGGTAGGCCTGATTTGAGACCAAAAAAAGGCATAGGGGTGGCATTAGTTTGATTCATTCCTGACCAAAAAGTCCAGAATTCATAATAGTTTATGACAGCGTTATCATTTTGAAATCACTGAGATTCTGGTTGATTTCCGCCCTTCTTTCCGCAAGCTTGTCGCCCATTCCCGGGAAGGGTCGGGTCACTTTTGGGAGCTGTGATCGCGCAAGGCAATGCAGCACCCACTCCGGCGGGATTGTCACAGCAATTTTCGCCACCAAAAATTCACGTTGGAGGACAAGACGTTGCAAGTCTTTGGTGCCTGTCACAGTACAGTCAGTCTCGATGCCCAGGGCATCACCGAAACAGGAAATCAATATTGGAATCTGGGCACCGCCCAACTTTATGAGGAAGCGATTCGCCGCGGGGAAGGCAAAATGGCCAAGGATGGCCCCCTTGTTGTCAAAACCGGCGACAAGACAGGTCGCTCTGCGAATGACAAATTCACCGTCCGCGACGACATGACCGAAAACACGGTTGATTGGGGCAAAGTGAATTGCCCGATGACAACCGACCATTTCGATGTGATCCACAATGCATTCCTTGACCATATGAAAGGCAAGGACCTGTTCGTTCAGGATCTCTGGGGCGGTTCAGACCCCAACCACCGCATCGCTGTTCGCACTATCGGTGAGCTGGCATGGCACAGCCTGTTCTGCCGCACCATGCTTGTGCGCCCAGAAGACGGTGAGCTTGACGGTATGGCGCCGCAGTTTACTGTCATCAACCTGCCTAGCTTCAAAGCAGACCCGGAGACCATGGGCTGCAACAGCGAAACGGTGATTGCCGTCAACTTCAAAAAAGGCCTGGTGCTTATTGGCGGCACCCAGTATGCGGGCGAGAACAAAAAGTCTGTCTTCTCGATCCTGAATTACCTGCTGCCGGAAAAAGGCATCATGCCAATGCACTGTTCTGCGAACATTGGCCCCGATGGTGATGTGGCAATTTTCTTCGGCCTGTCGGGCACTGGCAAAACAACCCTGTCTGCAGACAGCAGCCGCACCCTGATCGGCGATGATGAGCATGGCTGGTCAGACGACAGCGTCTTCAACTTTGAAGGCGGTTGTTACGCCAAGATGATCAACCTCTCAGCAGAGGCAGAGCCCGAAATTTACGCCACGTCCAAGCGTTTTGGTACTGTGATCGAAAACGTTGTGATGGATGAGGAAACCCGCGAGCTGGATTTCGACGACAATACGCTCGCCGAAAACACTCGCGCTGCTTATCCTATTCACTTTATTCCAAACACGTCTGAAAAGAACCGTGGCGGCAAACCAACGAACATCATCATGCTGACCGCTGATGCGTTTGGTGTTTTGCCTCCAATCGCGCGCCTGACGCCAGAGCAAGCCATGTATCACTTCCTGAGCGGATACACAGCGAAAGTGGCAGGCACTGAGATTGGCGTGAAAGAACCACAGGCAACCTTCTCAACCTGTTTCGGCGCGCCCTTTATGCCGCGCCACCCCAGTGTGTATGGTGACCTGCTGCGCAAAAAAATCGCGGAAGGCGGCGTGAATTGTTGGCTTGTGAACACGGGCTGGACCGGCGGCGTTTACGGTGTTGGCCATCGCATGCCGATTAAAGACACGCGTGCTTTGTTGCACGCCGCGCTCGATGGCAGCCTGAACGCGGCCCCCATGCGCATTGACGAAAACTTCGGCTTCGAAGTGCCTGTGCAAGTACCGGGCGTGGATGAAAAAATCCTCACACCGCGTGAAACTTGGGCAGACAAAGCCGCCTATGATGAAAAAGCGCAGTATCTGGTGGACCTGTTCCTCAAGAACTTTGAAACCTTCGCGGCCCACGTTGATGCCAACGTGCTGGCAGCTGCGCCAGGTCAGGTTCAGCGCGCCGCAGAGTAAGTTGCTTAACAGAGGGTTGGAAGGGCGCTTTTGGCGCCCTTTTTTTATGCACTCACCTCAGCTTCAACTTCGTGCTTCAGGGTCACACGGTCACGCGGGGAAACGCCCAAAAGGCCGGATACTTTCGCCAGCACATTGGCCTCAAAATTGTCGATATGATTGTCCGCGAGCGCCACACGCCACAACAGTTTGACTATCGCCTGCCGGCCTTGCTGATCCAGTTCGTTGGTGATGGTGCGGGTGAAGGCATAGAGGCAGGTTGCATCTTCCTGGCTTTTCTCTGCGCGCTCCAGAATTTCATGCGCCAGCGTTTCACCGAGGCCAAAATGGTCCTGCAAATTGGCGATCAGCGCAATCCGCTCCTCGGCGCTGAAGTCGCCGTCAGCTTTAGACACCTGCACCAAAAGCGCAGCGGTTGCGAGCGCAAGGCCTTCGTCGGCGCTGTCTTCATCCGCTGTTTCGCGGCCAAAAAGTTTGCTGAATTTGTCAAACATGCTGTCGCCCATACTGAAAACTCGTTGTTTTCACCAATATAGGGGTGCGCACCAACTGTGTCCACCGCAGGCGCGCCAGCGGGTGGCCCGAGAGCGACCAACTGTTAGAGGTTTGGTCCAACACTTAATGCTAGCAGGCGGGAAATATGCGCAAACGGTCGGCCGCTTTCCGCAGACCACTCATTGAAGGCCGCTTGCACTTTCTGCTGCGCCGCTTTGCCCGTCGGGGTTTTGTCCACCACCCCTTCACGCACCAGTCCAGCGACCACATCACGGCCCATGACCCAGCCATCTTTGCCAAGGAAGCGGAGGAAATATTGCGCTGTAGCGCCCCCCAATCGGCTGCCACGTTTGTGCAGCATCTGCAGCAGGCCAACAAAGTCTGTCATTGGCCACTCGGCAATGCACTTTGCGGCACTGCCATACTCGTCCTCCAAGTCACAAAGCATGATGGCGTTATCGCGCACGGTCTGGATTTTCATGCCATTGCGCACAATGCGTGTGTCTTTGAGAAGATAATCAAGGTCTTCATCAGACATGAATTTCCAGCGTACGGGCACAAAGCCTTCAAACGCTTCTTCAAACCCCGGCCATTTGTTTTCAATCACTTTCCAATTGAAGCCAGCCTGAAATATTGCCTTGGTCATGCCCGCCAGAATGCGATCATCACTCAAGCCCGCAATATCCTCTGGCGCCATAATCGTTGGCATCATGTCTTCAATCACGTCGCGGCTGCCACGATGCTCGGCCGCCAAATCAAAAAGTTCGTCAACACTTCGCATGAAGACCTCCGTACCTGATTAATGAGATCATAGGAAAACCGTTTGAGTGGGTCCAGAAAGACAAAGCGCATTTTGCGGTGCAAAAATGCTGATGGCCGGTTCATAAAGCGGCAAGTTACCTGAGCTTGCCTCTTGAATTTAGGAAGCCAATAGACCACATTGCGGCGCTCTGGCGGTCACCGTCGGTAAAGACTTTTTTATGATTGTTCTGTAAGCTCCACTTTATGCCTAGTGATCACATCCGCAGTTTTGGTTTCCCCCGCTGGGGCGAATACGGCAAAGACAAAGATGCCGAAGCTGTGCGCATGTGCGACTACACAGGATGTAATGAGCGCGGTGACCATCCTGCGCCCAAATCCCCTGGATCAAACGAGCGCTGGTATTTCTGCAGGCCTCATGCGGCTGAATACAATAGAAGCTGGGATTTTTTCGCAGGCATGAGCGACGAGGAAGCCAAGCGCCATATGCATGACAATAGTCAGTCGTCTGACGCGTTTGCCAGCGCGCGCACCTTTGAGTGGGGCGGCGCGCTTGACGAAAACGGCTATTCCACCACCGAGCAGGCCGCGTTTGACACGCTTGAGCTCGACAGCGGCGCCGGCCAGGACCAGATTAAAAGCCAATACCGAAAGCTTGCAAAACTATTTCACCCGGACGCCAACCCGGGCGACCCGGCTGCCGCAGAGCGGTTCCATCAGATCCAAAGCGCTTACGACCTATTGAAAGAATAGCTTCAAGCCATTTTTAGCGGACCAATTTGCTGGCCTTTTTCATCAAAATTTGCCGGGTTCAGCCATTTTGAAAAAGCCGCACTGACATTCGGCCAGTCTGCGTCGGTCACGGCATACCAGGCCGTGTCTCGGCTAACGCCCTTCACCACCATGTCGTTTCTGAAAACACCTTCAAACTGAAACCCGAATCTGATTGCTGCGCGCTTTGAGGCTTCATTGGCGTTGTTGCACTTCCATTCAAAACGGCGATAACCAAGATCATCAAACAGATGCTTCCCGAACAGATAGATTGCTTCGCTCGCTTCTCGTGTGCGCTGTAGTTTTGGGCTGAAAACAACGCAGCCAACCTCAGCGCTGCCATGCACTTCGCGAATACGCATAAAGCTGGCCATACCCAATACATCTTCGCCGCGACAGATCACCATGGTGCGCCAGCCGCGCTCGGCATTGGTAACGGCCAGCGCTTCTGCAAAAGCTATCTCGTCCTTGAACGGACCCATGGGAATATAGTCCCACAAAGAAACATTCTGCGAACCGCAAATCGCTGCAAACAAACCAGTAAGGTGCTCTGATTCTCTGTAGGGTTCTAATCGGCAATACTGCCCTTCAAGAACATTGGCACCCGGCTCTTCACAGGGTTGCCAGTTTGCAAGCGATTGGTACATGGGCCTATCTTTTCCTCGGTTTTACTCTTTTCACTTCAGCCGCGAAATGCAGGTGCGCCTCAATATCGACCGGTTTGAGAACACGCTCTGACGAGGGTGGTTGATGCGCGGTTGAAACACCTTTGCACCACTCCCTAGACGGTCTGGTTGGCCGTTTGTTGAAACCGCCCCCACAATTCGGGCATACATTGTCCAAAACATCGGAAACACAGTCCACGCAAAAGGTGCACTCATACGAACAGATCATCGCGTCATTGCTTTCACTGGGCAGGTCCGTATCGCAATGTTCGCAGTTGGGTTTCATCAACAACATGGCTTTTCTTCCTCAAATCACATGGCTTTGCGCCGCCTCTTCATTGTCTCTATAGTGCGGCAATGTATTTGACTCGCGTTAAGTTTTGACAACAGCCAGAGGGGGCCAACTGTGCGTTTTCAAAAGTTCATTGCTTCTAGCTTTATCGCAGCATTCATGAGCACGGGGGTGGCTGCGCAAGATCTGCCTAAAGCCAGCGCTGACCGCATGGAAGCCTGGATTATGGGCCTTGCGGAATTTGGCAAAAATGCTGATGGCGGCGTCGACCGTGTTGCCTACTCGGATGCGGATCTGGCTGGCCGCCAATACATCATCGGTGAGCTTGAAAAGCTGGGTCTTGAAGTCCGGATCGATGCTGGCGCCAACATTCTGGCGCGCCGGGCGGGCACGGACAATAGCCTGAAGCCTATCATGTTTGGCTCTCATACCGACAGCGTTCCGGGAGGCGGTAACTATGATGGCCCCGCTGGGGTTATCGCAGCCATGGAAGCCATCAAACTGATGAATGACGCCGGCCACACCACGCGGCACCCTCTTGAACTGGTTGTGTTCTCCAACGAGGAAGGCGGCCTTGTTGGGTCGCTTGCCATGACCGGCAAACTTAAGAGCAGCGCACTGGATGTGGTGAGCTCCAGCGGCAAAACCATTGGCGAGGGAACGCGCTTTATTGGCGGCGACCCTGACAATTTGGCGAGCGCGATTGTGGAACCCGGCGTATATGAAGCTTTCATTGAGCTGCATATCGAACAAGGCGCCTTCCTGCACGAGGAAGGCATCGACATCGGTGTTGTTGAAGGCATTGTCGGCATTGGTTGGTGGGACGTGGTGATCGAAGGTTTTGCCAACCATGCGGGCACCACACCCATGAACCGGCGTCAGGACGCCATGGTGGCCGCCGCCAAGCTCACACTTGCCGTAAACGAAGTCGCTACAACAAACGCTGGTCGGCAAGTTGCCACTGTTGGTCGGATTGAAGCCTTCCCCGGTGCGCCAAACGTTATTCCGGGTCGGGTTGAAATGAGCCTTGAGATCCGGGATCTCGAGCAAGCCAAAATCGACAGCGTCTATGCGCTGATTGAAGCGCGCGCCAAAATGATCGCCGAGGAAACCAGCACCAAAATCAGCTTCACCTATGTTGATGTTGCCTCGGCGCCTGCCCCAACCGACGAGCGCATGCGAGAGCTGATTGCCGGCAGCGCCCGCTTTAACAACTATTCCTACAAACTCATGCCTTCGGGTGCGGGTCATGACGCTCAGGATATGGTGCATATCGCGCCGACGGGCATGATTTTTGTGCCGTCCGTTGGTGGTATCAGCCATTCGCCGAACGAATTTACACCGTCGGATGCGCTCGCTAAAGGTGCGGATGTTCTTGCCCGCACCATTCTCGCTATCGATGCCGGTGGACTGACGGAGCACTAGCCAAACCTTCTAGTCAGCTGCCGACCAATTGTATGCCGGCATCATGGGGTGCGCGATGGGTGCACCCTCACCTTCCGGGGCAACAACCGGTGCATGTTGCTGCATACTGATGGGCACCACCCCGGCCCAGATCGGATAGTCGGCTTCATCGCCGTCGCCAGGCGGGTGTTCGCGCACTTTTGCGGCCGCATCTTCAATGTCCATCTCAAGAAGGCCGGTCGCTTTAAACTCCTGGTCTGTCATTGGGCGCAGAGCTTCCCATCTGCCGGGCGCAAGCCTGTCAAAAAACAGCTTCATTTGATACTCAAACGCGGCCCTATCCGTAATGAGTTTCGGCTGGCCATACGCAACGACAGATCGGTAGTTCACACTGGTATTGAAGGCTGACCGCGCCAACACCAAGCCATCCAAATGGGTTACAGCTACCGCGGCCGGATTTCCCTCGGCCAGATGGCGGATCATCATGCTTTTGCTTGAGCCATGCCAATAGAGCTTGTTGCCCTCCCGCCAATGTGATGTCGGGATGACAAAAGGCTGTCCATCTTTCTCAAACGACACATGACACAGGAAATGGCTGTCAATGATGTCATACACAAGCGCCCTGTCATAGGACGCGCGCTTAAACCCGCGTTTCACTTTATTCCGGGGCGTTTTTTCAAATTCGGTGGGGAGTTCGGTCACAGATGCATCCTCGTCCTAAACTAGCTTTATTTGCACGCCAAATTGCAGCATTATTGATCCTATCAAAAGGTCCACTTTTTATTTTTTGATAAGGCCAATTATGTTTTCTACCCGCTTGCTGCAGCTGTCCATCGGTCGGGACGCCGGCGCCTCTCTACAGCGACAACTGCACAATCACATCAGGCGATTGATCCTGTCAGGCGAGTTGCAAGCAAGGGAAAGGCTTCCGTCAAGCAGGGCGCTGGCCAAAGACTTGGAGATCGCAAGGATTACAGTCACTGAAGTGTACGACCAACTGAGCGCTGAGGGTTACATAGAGACCAAAACAGGGGCTGGTACTTTTGTGGCGGACTTTGTGCCAGATCATTTGGGCACGATGCAAACGGATGACATTGAAGTCGATTCACCTGCCGAAAGACAGACAAGCGCACCCATTTCTTCGGGCATGCCAGCATTGGAAGCATTCCCAAAGGACAAATGGGCCCGCACGGCCGGGCGGGTTGCCCGCAAATTGAGCACAGGCGAAATGGTGCATGCCGACCCCAGGGGTTACCTGCCTCTTCGAAGCGAAATAGCCCAACACCTACGCCTGGCGCGCAACGTCGTTTGCTCCCCTGACCAGGTGATGATTATCTCAGGGCTGCAACAGGGGCTTTTTGTTCTGGCAAACAGCATTTTGGCCGCAAACAGCACGATTATCCTAGAAGACCCTGGATATGACGGACTGCTTGCGGCTGCACGCGCCAGCAATAGTTCCATTGGCTTTACGGCTGTTGATGAAGCCGGCGCTCTCCCGCCCGAACAAGACCAGGGCTTGCTGGTTGTAAGCCCCTCGCGTCAGTATCCACTTGGGCTGACAATGCCACATGGCAGACGCATGGAGCTGCTTGCATGGGCTCGCACAAACAACAGCTTCATACTGGAAGATGACTATGACAGTGAGTTTCGATATTCAGGCCGCCCCCTGAACAGCTTGCAGGGCATCGCCGGCGGTGAACGGGTGATTTACGGCGGGACTTTTTCCAAATCCATCTTCCCTGCCTTGAGGCTCGGGTATTTGGTTTTGCCGGATTCGCTTGTGGATCAGGTGGTTAAATTCAGAGAAGCAATCGACAGTTATCCATCCATCACCAACCAACTGTTGTTGCATGATTTCATGGCAAGCGGCGAGTTCCAGCGCCACATAAGGCGGCTGCGAAAAATTCACGCCGAACGCAAAGAGCTATTTGATCAGGGTGCACACAAGCACCTTGCCGAATGGTTGTCGTTCCTGCCCTCTGATGCAGGGCTTCACTGTACGGCTTGGCTCAACGAAACAGCTTTGGCACTAAATTTGAAAGACCATGACATGGCAGAATATGCGCAAGCGTACGGCATTGGAGCTGTTTCGGTGTCACGCTGCTATCAGCACGCCCCTGCGCGGCAAGGGCTGCTCATAGGCTTTGCGAACCTTCAGCCAGCAGAAATAGAGCCAGCAATTCAGCAACTTGCGGCTCGCATCCGTCAAGAAACGGGCTTTTCAAGCTGACCTGCGCCGTGTAGCTTTAAGCATGGGTGTGGCAGCGTTCGGAGGAACAAATGCGTTCAGGCAAATTTTTCAGTGGCTTGGTCTTAGCGACGGCAATTTTCGCCAGTCAGGCGGCACAAGCACAGGACTGGAGCTATTCTGGCGGCAATGGCCCCAATAATTGGCATACGCTCTCGAACAATAATGCACTGTGTGCTGCCGGACGTTTTCAGTCGCCGATCAATATTGAAGGTACTGAACCAGCCGTGATGAATCGGTTGCGAACGGATTACAGCGTCTCGGCGCTTAATATGGCGCACCGGCGCACCATGATTGCCTTTGACTATGAAAACGGCAGTTATCTGCGTGTCGGTCGCAAAGTTATGGCGCTCAATGGCTTTGTGTTCCGAACGCCCGCAGAGCACACAGTGAACGGTGAGCAGTTCCCGTTGTCGATCCAGTTTATGCACCGCGCGTCAACGGGGGAACGGGGTATCGTAGTCGCCCTATTCAAGGAAGGCCGGGAAAACCGGGCACTTTCGGAATTGATGCCGCACCTGCCAATTGAACCGGACCAGCGCAACCGGGTCGAAAATACTCTCATTAACGCTCGCGATTTGATGCCTGCGGACAAAAGCTACTACCGCTACGCCGGGTCGCTAACCATGCCGCCGTGTTCGGAAGGCGTTAGCTGGTACATACTCAAACAGTCTGTTGAAGCTTCTGCAGAACAAATCAATTTGCTGCGGGGTGTGCTGGGCGGTGACAATGCTCGCCCAATACAAAGCCGCGGCAATCGCCTCATTCTGGATGCAAGGGGCGAATAAACCATGAAACAGTCAACGCTAAGAACCTTCACAGTCAACGGCTTGAAACTGATGCCGCTTATGGCGGTTGCGGCATGCGGCATGTTTGGATCTTCTGTGCCCTCGTCGCGCCCCGGTGCACTCGTGCAGGAGATGGCGTCAGGCCTGGAAGACGCGGTATGTACCGGCCGCGCACAAGAAGCGGTGGATGTGCTGCTGTCTGAACCGCTTGTGTCCCCCACAGACCGCTTTTTTGTGGCCCTGGCACTTGAAGAGGCAGGACTGGCACCGCGCGCACGCCTTTTGTATGCCAATGTCATGCAAACGGCCTCTGATGACATCGTCCGGGCCAGATGCCCTGACCGGATCCTGGCCAACGGCCCCGTGAAGGAAGAAGCCGCCCGGCGATTGGCTGCACTCTCGGAACTGCTTACAGCAATGGACGTGAACCTGTCACCGGTTCGGCCCCTCCATGACGGCATTCCTCCTTCAGGCCCTGTAAAAATTGTTGATGGTCGGAAATTCCCTGACAGTTTTGCTGGTGGTCCTCCCCGTGCGGTATCCCGCCCCACCAGCCAATCCCCGCTTGGACAGTGGTTTGTCCATTTGGCAAGCTACCGTTCCATGGACAATGCCATGCGCAACAAACCAACACTGGAAACCAAATTTCCGGCGCTTGCTGGTATTATTGATCAGTGGGAGCTGGACGTTGGCGGCAATCTGGCCATTCGCTTAGGAGTTAGAGTGTCTGACAGAGGCGACGCAAACGGCCTTTGCACCGCGGTTAAAAGCCAGCAAGAATATTGCGCAGTTATTGACACATCGCGCTAGCAAAGGCTAAAGCTGCGCAACAGTTTTCCAAGGGAACCTTGGCAAACACGAGGGGGAGCGCCGTGCAAATGGCGCAGTCACAGTAATAGTATTATTGAGGGGAGACAGGATCCATGGCTGGACCTACCGAACATGCGCATTGGTCATCACGCTGGACATTTATGCTCGCTGCCGTGGGCAGTGCTGTTGGCCTTGGCAACATCTGGAAGTTTCCATATCAAGCCGGCCTGAATGGTGGCGGCGCTTTTGTGCTTTTTTACCTGGCATTTGTATTCCTGATCGGCCTGCCTGTGCTGATGGCAGAATTGTCGATTGGTCGCCGGGCCCAAAAATCACCGGTTTACGCGATGGAACAAGTCGCCAGCGAAGAAGGGCGCAGCAAACTTTGGGTGCTGCTGGGTTGGTCTGGTGTGCTCGGTGGTTTTATCATCCTGACTTATTATTCCGTTGTTGGTGGCTGGGTACTTGCCTACATCGTAAAAGCGGCGCAGGGATTTGGCGGTTTTGACGCCGAAATGTCCCGCGCCACCTTTGGCGCCTTCTCAACCGACCCGGTTGAGCCGGTGATCTGGCATTTTGTCTTCATGGCGGTAACGGTTGCCATCGTTGCTCAGGGCCTCAAAGGCGGCCTTGAAAAAGCAGTGAAAGCGCTGATGCCGGCGCTGTTTGTCTTGTTGATTGGAATGGTGATCTACTCTGGTGTCGTGGGTGATTTGGGTGCAGCTCTCTACTTCCTGTTCAACCCGGACTTCCATACTCTTTTCTATCAAGAGACGGTTGACGCAGCGACGGGCGCTGTTACGCAAACCTTCACGATTGCACGCGTGCTCAACGCGCTCGGTCTTGCGTTCTTCTCGCTTTCGCTGGGTATGGGTACCATCATGACCTATGGTTCTTACCTGACCAAAGACATCAATATCGGCAAATCTGCCTTCACAATTGCGCTGGCTGACAGTGCCGTTGCTTTGATGGCAGGCCTGGCGATTTTTCCGATCGTTTTTGCTTTTGGCCTGAACCCAGGTGAAAGTGTTGGCCTCGTGTTTATCACGCTCCCGATTGCCTTTGGTCAAATGCCGGGCGGCGAAATTGTTGGTGCGGCCTTCTTCTTCCTGTTGGCGTTCGCGGCTATCACGAGTGCCATTTCGCTGATCGAACCAACAGTGTCCTTCATCGAAGAAAAAACCGGCAAGAGCCGGGGCGTGATCGCGTCGTTTGTTGGTGGCTTGATTGCGACGATTGGCTTGTTGTCCGCCTGGTCACAAAGCGGCAGCGTGCTCGGTGACGTGAGCATCTTTGGCATGGACTTGATGTCTGCCAAGGGTTACCTGACCGATAATATCATGATGCCAGCTGGCGGCCTGTTCATCGCAATTTTCTCTGGCTGGTTTATCAGCCGCAAAAATGCAATGGAGGAACTTGCGCTCGAGGACGCATCGTTCCGCAAATACTATTTCCTGGTGAAATATGTATGCCCCGTTGCGATCTCGGCTGTGTTTGTATCGGTACTATTCTTCTAGCAAACAGAAGAAACAGAGAAAGAAATCAGGGGCTTTCGGGCCCCTTTTTTATTGGCCGCTTTCGGCAATGTCGCGGATGCGTTCAACCATGGAGAACAAGCCGTTGGCGCGCATGGGCGACAGGTGCGCAGACAAGCCAAGTCCATTTAAAATACCCTTGGCGTCAACCGCCAAAATCTCACCGCCGGTTTTGCCGGAATAAATCAGGATCATCAGGGCAACCAGGCCTTTCACGATGTGGGCATCACTATCGCCCCGGAAATGGATACGGCCATCAGCGTCAGTTGTCGGCACCAGCCATACCTGGCTTTGACAGCCACGCACTTTGAAGGCGTCCGTCATTTCCTCCGGCGCGAGCGGCGTTAGCTTTTTGCCCAGATCAATGATGGTTTTGTAGCGGTCTTCCCAATCATCCAGAAACTCGAATGTATCGATAATTTCATCAAGTGTTGTATTTTCAAGTGACATTGGTTAGTCCGATCTATGGCTATTGGTCGACATTTTCTTGACTCAGACGCCGATTGCCCGACTGTCTAAAGCACTGCCCATAAAAATCAATATTCAAATCGCCGCTGGGCGCGGCACAAGCGCAAAGGGAGCGTTCATGAGCGGGGAAAACCAGTCTGCTGTTGCAGACAAAGAGACGTATCCAAAACCTCTTATCGCCTGGTACATGGTGTTTCTGTTGCTGGTTATTTACACCATCAGCTTTATTGACCGACAAATTCTGGGCCTGCTCGCGCGCCCCATCATCGAAGAATTTGAAATCAGTTTCACGCAGTTTGGCTTGCTTACTGGCTTTGCCTTTGCGATCTTTTACGCGACATTTGGCCTTGTTTGCGCGCGTATTGCCGACAGCAAAAGCCGGCGCGGCCTGATCGCTTTTGGGCTGTTTTTCTGGAGCCTGATGACAGCAGCAACTGCGACAGCCAAAAGTTTCTCTACGCTATTTCTCTACCGAATGGGCGTAGGCGTGGGCGAAGCAACGCTGGCCCCTGCCGCCAATAGCCTGCTGGCTGACAGCTTCCCAAAACATCGGCTTTCCACCGCGCTTTCCGTCTATTCCATGGGTATTCCTGTGGGTACGGCGCTTGCGTTTATGGTCGGTGGCAGTGTGATCGCACTTGCTGACAATATGCCGGATATTCAAGTGACCTCAGACCTGATGATCACAGGCTGGAAAAAAGTATTCCTGATGGTCGGCATCCCAGGCATGATCATGACCATCCTGATGTGGTCCTTCAAGGAACCAACCCGAAAAGGAACCACAGGGACCGGCGACGCTCTTCCGCTATCAGAGGTCGGCCGTTATGTGGTCAGCAAAGGCAAGGCCTATGCAACAGTATGCATTGGCGTCTCGCTGAATGCTGCGCTTGGGTTCGGCAGCGCCACATTTGTTGCCCTATTTTTCCAGAATTACCACAGCATGTCTGCTGCCGATATCGGTTTGACGTTTGGCAGCATCACCATCATCACAGGGCCACTGGGCCTATTGCTGGGTGGCATGCTGGCAGATCGCTGGTACAAAAAAGGCCGCAAGGATGCCCACATCTTGGCGTTGATGACCGCGCCGCTCGGCTACGGCATCCCGAGCCTGGTGTTCCCCTTTGTTGGCGATACCACCACCGCGTGGGCCGTGCTTGGCTTTGCAAACATCTTTATCAACCTGCCATCAGGCGTGGCGTACGCCAGCATGCAGATCATCACGCCAAACCAGATGCGCGGTCAGGTGGTAGCCATGTATGTGCTGTGCACAACCGTGATTGGCTATGGCATGGGGCCATTTTTATTGGGCCTGTTCACTGACCAATTGTTTGGCGGCGACATCATGAAACTGCATCTGTCACTGGCGCTGTTGGCAGCCATAACAACTCCGCTGGCCATTGCCACTTTCCTTTGGGGACGCAAAGCATTCGCCAGCGAACTTGAGAAAGAAGAAGCTCGGTTGCGAGAGGAAGGATAACCGTCAGCCCAATCCAATAAAAAGCGGCGGACCATTTTAAGTGGCCCGCCGTATGTCTTTCGCATTCCGGGAGGAAGGGAAAGATAGTCTCTGGGTATTTCTAGTCTTCTAGAGCTCTCAGCTCCCGCTCCAGCTTGAAGCGCTTGCTTGTCATATAAGCTTCCATCTCGCTGGTGCGGCGCTCTATGTCGCGGAACCGGCGACGCAGTTCAGCTGCTGTGTAATCCGGCGACTTGCGGGTTTGCTTCCAAAATTGCTCTTCGCGTTCATCCTCGTAGAGGTCCCTGGGCTTTGGGTCCAAATACATCGCACAGATGATGTAGCCGATGACAAAGGGCCAAATGCCAGTGAAGAGGCAGCCAACAATGGTAAGTCCACGCACGAGGCTGACATTCACATCGAAATAGTCAGCCATTCCCGCACACACCCCGGCAATTTTGCCTTGTTTTGGGTTTTTATAGAGGCGCGTTGGGCTTTTCTTAAAACTTGTCATTGTGGCGGCTCCTCCAATCTGGCACTTCGTCATCCATGATGCGTTCCATGGTGCGCAGGCGGTCTTCCAATCGGTCTGCGGAGTTGCGCAGATCCGACAAAGACGCTTCATCCTCTGGTGAAATTCCCTTCATGGTTTTCCATTTGGTCACATAGTGAAAAACGATCCAGAGCGGGATTACGACGGTGAAAAGTAAGATTCCAATTACGTCAGGCATTGTTTCCAGCTTTCTTATTTTTAGTTCTTGTTCCCCTGGCGCCCGAAACTAGCCCGGGCGCCGATTGCCTACTTATTTGGAAGCAGCTTTTTTGGCTTTTGCTTTTGGCGCTGCTTTTTTGTTGTCATTGGCTTCGCCAGACGCTTTTGCTTTCAGAGCCTCGAGCTCTTTTTCGATATCGTCGTCAGCCTCAAGGCCTGCGATTTCTTCTGCCAGAGATTGCTCTTTGCCAAGCTCCATCGATTCTGCTTCTGCTTCCAAACGGTCAAGGCGCGCGTCTACTTTGTCAAACCGATCAAACGCATCCTGTATGCGGTTGTCTGTAAGGTTCTTGCGAACCCGCACTGTGTTTGAAGCCGCTTTGTGACGTGACTGGATCGCAGCTTTCTTGGCACGAGCTTCGCGCAGTTTGGCATCCAGTTTAATAACATCTTCTTCGTTGCGCTTCAGCGCTTCTTCAAGATGTTTGGCTTCCTCAGTGAGATGAGCTTCCATGTCAGCAAGCTTTGATTTCTCAATCAGGGCACCTTTTGCCAGATCGTCACGACCTTTGCTGATGGCCAGCTCCGCCTTCTTCTCCCAGTCGGCTTGCGCTTTATGGAGTTTTGCGAGGCGGCGGTTGATGTCTTTCTGGTCTGCAATTGTTTTTGCAGCACTAGAACGGACTTCCACCAGCGTGTCTTCCATTTCCTGGATGACCATACGGATGATTTTTTCAGGGTCTTCCGCCGAATCCAGAATGGCGTTGATGTTAGAATTTACGATGTCTGTCAGGCGGGAAAAAATACCCATTTTCTGTTTTCCTTTCACTGTTCCTCGCGTGTGTCCCGGGCTTTGTTGGCCATCTTTTTGGACGTTCCGTGGGCGCTACCTCTTGAGCCTTTTGGCTTCTTGTTCAGCTCCCCCGACCCTTCGCTGTCGTACTCGGGCCTTGTGGATCTCTGGTTTTAGTTACGGTGTACTTTCACTGGAGAAGCCGCCACCATTTTCCCCTGAAGGGTGCGGTAGATGCTCCGGCGCTCGAGTACTGAACCTGCAATCACACCGGCAAAGCGATTTGCGAGCTGGCGCATGTTCGTTGTCGTTAGTGGTTGTAAGATCAGTCCGCTCATTTTTCTTATTCCCTTGATCCGTGTTCGCTGTCGTTTGGTTTCGCTGTCTTTTTTTGTTGTGCTCCCCAGTTTTCCGGGTGAACGGTTCTTTTAATAGCAGGAGGCGTGCCAGTTTTTGAAAATCTTATAAGTTGTTGTTTTTATTGTGTTTATTTTTGCTCGCTAGCAAAATTGGTGAAAAATACTAAAAATAATTACTAACATTTGGTTTTTTTCACCATATATTAGTTGTCGATGAATCAGCCTGATCAAATAATTGGCTCCTCGCCCACATTCCTCGACCTGATGGACAAAGTCAGCCGTGCTGCACCGCTTGACCGACCACTGCTCGTCGTGGGTGAACGCGGCACTGGCAAAGAGATGATCGCCGCCCGCCTGCATTTCCTCTCGCAGCGCTGGAACCAGGTGTTTCAAAAAATGAACTGCGCGGCACTGGCGCCCACCCTTCTTGAGAGCGAGCTGTTTGGCTATGAGCCCGGCGCCTTTACCGGTGCCCGTACCCGGCGGGCTGGGCGGTTTGAAGCAGCCAACAATGGCAGCCTGTTTCTTGACGAAATCGGCACGATGGCGATGGAGGCGCAAGAGAAGCTGTTGCGTGTGATTGAATACGGCGAGTTTGAACGCGTTGGCGGCACAGAGACAATCACGGTTGATGTTCGCGTGGTTGGCGCCACCAACATCGACCTGCCAGCGGCAGCCGATGCGGGCCAGTTTCGTCATGATCTGCTGGACCGGCTTGCATTCGACGTGATTACCGTGCCGCCCCTCAGGGAACGGCGGGACGACATCATATTGCTCGCCAACCATTTTGGCATGGCCATGGCGCGTGAGCTGGAGTGGCTAACCTTCCCAGGCTTTTCAGGCAAAGCGCACGAAGAGATGCTCGATCATGATTGGCCTGGCAATATCCGCGAACTGAAGAATGTGGTTGAACGCGCAGTTTACTGCCAGTGGGACGGGGAACAGCCCGTGTGTGGGCTTGTTTTTGATCCCTTTGACAGCCCTTATCGCCCTCCCGCTGCTCTCGGGGGCATCAAGGAAGACCGCCCTGCCAGCGAACCCGCGGGTCAAAATGCGAAGCCAAAACTCCCGACTGAGCCTCAGGACATGAAGCAAGCATTGCATCACCATGAACGCGCGCTTTTAGAGCAAGCAATGGAGCAGTGTCGGTTCAATCAGCGCGCCGCCGCGAAATGGCTAAACCTGAGTTATGACCAACTCCGGCACGGCCTCAAAAAACACGGACTCATCGGTTCGTGACTTGTGCTCGCGCAAGCAACTGCTCATAGTGCAGACATGGCTGAGAATGTGTTCATCAAAAAGCGCCAAAAAGAGCGGCGCAAACAGACTTTCCTGACAGTCAAGCTTATCCTGCGCCTTGTGGTCGCCAGTGTGTTGATGTGGCTTGGCTTGGTTTATTTTGTTGGTGATACCAGCGAGGGCCAGTGTGTTGGCGGCGCGTGTGAAGCGGAATACACATTGGCAACTTATGTCATTGCCGGACTAATCATGTTGCTGGCCGTTATGGCGCTTGGGGCGCTTGTGGGTTCGCTGATCAGTTATCTGCGCCGTAGTCGTTCAGCCGAGAGCTTTTCAAAGTTCGTTGATCAGCCAGACAAAGATCCGCGTTCGTAGCCTTTTTTTGGAGAGGCTATTCCGCAGGCTGAGGGCGCGCGGGCGGTGCCCCGGGTCGCCATTTCTCTTTGGGCCCTGTATTGATGATCGACTTTTTCTCGATTTTGGTGACCCCTTTTTCCACCATGCGGTCACCAACAACACGGCACAGGATCACCGTAATGAGTAGATGATAGAAAAAGTCAAAGGCGGCAATATTCACCGTTATGCCGCCAACGGCATACGCCAGGAAACTCAGCTGCACGCCGCCCGCCATATCGCCGATCCATTCCGTTTCCTTATATTGCCGGAACATTTTAGCTGTCGTGCCCGCGGCAAACCAGCCGACAAACAAAAGGGTCAGGAAGAAAAACAGTCCGAAGTACCCATGCTCACCAAGAACCTCATAATAAATGGAATGCGGAGCTTTCATGCGGTACCCGAATGGCATGTATTCATCCGACAGCGCACGGTAATAAAACACATTGAAGCCGCCACCCACAATCGGATGATCTGCCGCCACATTGGTTGAAAATTTCCACATGCCCACGCGCCCGAGGAAACTGTCATCGTCGGTGGCGTTTTCGGTGGACTGCATCCGGTCCATCCAGCTCTCTGGCATGAAGTTAACAGCGCCGATTGCAAGCGGGATTGCGATAGCCAACAGCAGAAACCGCCGCCGACTTTTCATCAAAAACATGAATAAGACAGCGGCCAATGCCACAAACCCGCCGCGGGATTGTGTACCAATCGCGGCAAACGGTACCAGCGTCGCCGCACCAATTGCCGGCCACTTGAACAGTCTGTGCGGCGGATGTTTGACGAAATATAGGGAGAGCGGAAACAACATTGCCATCGCCATCGACAGCTGATTGTTATCGCCCATCATGCCGCCAGCGCCCTGCACACGGTTGCCACCCCCGGTCAAAAGCGTGAAGGCACCGCCCTTGATGGCAATGAACAAGAGCGACACGACCATGACATAGAAAAAACCCTTCAGTCTGTTTGGTGACTGCATCACCATCACGGACACCAGTGCAAAGGCAATCATCTTCATAAACTGGATGATTTTCGGTTCGCCAACAGTGTGATTGAACGCGAATATATAGGTGACGATGGTCCATAAAACATACGTCAGCAGGGCAATCATAATCGGGTGTTCAAACGGAAAACGTTTGGGTTCGCGTGCAATCACCAACCCGGCAGCAGTCAATCCCCCAACAAGTACAAGAAAGGGGAAAGACTGAGCAAAACCGTAGGTATAGGCGTGAGGGTTCATATGCGATACCCAGTTCCAAACCAACACACCAATGTGCGGTTTGAACAGCATCACAGGCATCCAAACAAAAATCAGCAATGCTACAAGGGCGCTGCGCATGGAAATTGCCTCACTTCAATTCACCTTATTGTGCCGTTTTCATGCCCCGCGTGCAAGTTTCTGCGCTTGACATGAAAGTGGCCGCGCCTAGCATGACCCGACACGGGAGGGCTGATCATGAAGTTTTTGTCACGATTAATAATGACCATTTCTACTGCTTTGTGGGCGTTGACTCAAAGCAGTTTCGCGCAAGAAACACTTCAAAACGCAAGTGACGATGCCGAACCGCTCGTGGTGGCCGACCTGATTATCTGGGGCGGCACCATTTATACCGCCGAAGATAGCGGTCCAACGGCAGAAGCGGTTGCAGTACAAAACGGACGTATCATTTTTGTCGGAGCACGTAGCGGTGCTGAAGGCTATCTCACCCCTCAAACTCAAATCGTCGACCTTGAAGGCGCATCGCTTTACCCCGGCTTTACCGATGCACACGCACACCTATCGGGCATTGGCGCACGGGAACTTTCGTTAAACCTGGAGGGCGTCGCCTCCCTGAAGGCTTTGCAGCAATCCTTGTCCGACTATGCAGCCGCAAACCCGGAGCAAACTGTGGTGGTTGGTCGTGGCTGGATCGAAACCCACTGGCCGGAGGAGCGCTTTCCCTCGCGCTGGGACCTGGATGACGTTGTCAGCGACCGGCCTGTTATTTTGTTCCGCGCTGATGGTCACGCTGCGGTTGTGAATACAGCTGCCCTGACGGCCGCCAGCATTACTGGCGAAACACCAGACCCCTTCGGCGGGGCCGTTCAAAAAAATGCACTCAATGAACCGAACGGCATGCTGATCGACACAGCCATGGGGCTGGTGCGCGGCTTGATCCCGGCCCCCACAGAAGCGGATGTGGCGGAACAGCTTTCTGTTGGTGGCAGAGTGTACGCAGAATATGGCTGGACCGGCCTGCACAATATGTCGGTTAGCTGGCAAGAGGTTGACCTGCTCGAGAGCCTTTCAGACCGCGGTGATTTTTCTATCCGCGTTTATAATTCAGTGAACCCGGAGCATGCGAACGACCTATTTGAAGGAGGGTGGCGCGCCAATGAAAACAGGCGCATCATCACCCGTGCAATCAAACTCTATATGGATGGGGCGCTCGGGTCTCGCGGTGCAGCGCTTCTGGAACCCTATGCTGACGCAAACAGCACCGGTCTCATACTTTCCAAAGCCGAAGAAGTGTTGCCCATTATGGAAACGGCGTTACGTGCCGGCGTGCAAATTAACATGCATGCCATCGGTGACCTTGGAAACCGGCAACTTCTCGACTGGTTTGAACAAAGCTTCAATACGGTACCAGCCGAGGAAAGAGCCGTTGCTACGCCCAGGTGGCGTGATGAGCATACCCAGATTGTGCACCCTGATGACATCCCACGCTATGCCCAGCTTGGCGTCATCCCGTCCATGCAACCAAGCCACGCGATTGGTGATTTGCACTTTGCAACTGACCGGTTAGGCGATGAGCGACTGGACGGGGCCTATGCATGGCAAAGTTTCCTGGACACCGGCGTGATCATTGCGGGCGGATCTGATGCGCCCGTTGAACGTGGTGACCCTTTGATTGAGTTTTATGCCGCAACAGCACGGCGCGACCTCAATGGATACCAGGGTGAGAACTGGCGCCCTGAAGAAGCCTTAACACGCGCCGAGGCGCTCAAAATGTTTACGCTTTGGCCTGCGATTGCGTCCTTTGCGGAAGACGAAATTGGCACCATCGCTGTCGGTAAAAAGGCTGACCTCACAGCATTCAACATAGACCTGATGACAGCCCCAGAAGCGGATATTCCAAAGGGTCGTGCAGTGCTCACAGTTGTCGATGGTGAGATCGTTTACCAGGCACCATAAAAAAAGGGCCCGACTGAGGGCCCTTTTCACATCATTATTTGCCGGTTCTAGTTAGCGCCCGAGTGCGTTTCAAACCAGCCGAGAATGTTGCCAATCTTTTGCACCAGATTGGAGGGACGTCCAGCAATCCCATGACTGGCACCAGGCACCCGCACCATCGCTGTTGGCACTTGCTGCAACTTAAGCGCTTTATAATATTGCTCGGTTTCTGACATCGGCGTGCGATGGTCCTGCTCACCCGTCAGCAACATTGTTGGTGTGGTTACGTTGCCTACAAGCGAAAGCGGCGAACGCTGCCAATAGTGGTCTGGTGCATTCCATGGCATATCCGGGAACCAATATTTGGTGACCATTGCGCTGATGTCTGCAGTCAACACAAAGCTCGCCCAGTTAATAACGGGCTTGGCCACAACTGCGGCCCTGAACCGATTGGTTTTGCCGACAATCCATGCCGTCAGCACACCGCCGCCGGAACCGCCTGTTACATAGAGCTGGTCCGTATCAATCGAGCCTTGAGCGATTGTGGCATCCACCAGATCCATCATGTCATCATAGTCCTGGCTTGGATAATTATGGTGAATGAGGTTAGCAAATTCAGCGCCATAAGACGTACTGCCCCGCGGGTTGGTATAGAGCACGACATAGCCTTGGGAGGCCATCAATTGCACTTCTGTGCTGTAGCCAGGGCCATAAGCCGTATGCGGACCGCCGTGGATCTCCAGGATGAGCGGGTACTGTTTGCTGGGGTCAAAATCAGCAGGTTTAACGATCCAGCCTTCGACTTCGCGGCTGTCAAAGCTGGAGTTAACCGCAATACGCTCCACTTGCCCCATCGCCCGGGTACCAAGAACATCTTCATTCAGTGTGGTGAGCTGAGTGACGGACCCAATACGATCGATAACAGCCAGGTCAGCGGGGCGATCAATTTTGGAAACCGTGAACACGAGGCGGCCATCCGGCGCGACCCGGTACGTCCCGCTAGCATAAGGGCGACCAAGAGATGTACCACCCAGCGCGTTGGTGATAATCCGGCCATTGCCAGCTAGGTTTGTAAAAGCGACCAGCTTTTTGCCGGACTCGTTATAGGAATAATAAAGGCCCGTGCCATCAGCATTCCATTGAACGTTGTTGACGCCGCGATCCAGATCGGGCGTGAGGTTTTGAATGCCACTGCCGTCCAGATTCATCACATACAAGGACGCGTTTTGATGGCTCATACCATTGTCGTCGTTGCCCACATACGCAATGCGACTTCCGTCAGGTGAGACAATCGGATTGGCGTCAGTCCCAGGCCTGTTTGTCAGCTGAGAGACACCTGACCCATCCAGTGCGAAGGCGTAAATCTCTCGCTCTCGTGGATTGAGCTCCCAGTCAGCGTAGCGATTGGCAGCGACCAGAACTGCGCTCGAATCCGGCATCCAGGCAATGGTGCCCGTGTGGTTGAAATTGCCGGTCGTTACTTGGCGGGGCGAACCACCATCTGCAGGCACCACAAATACATGGGTGTACCCGTTTGGAATGTAACCGGCACCGTCAAACCGATACCTCAGTTGGTCGATGACTTTAGCGTTCCCAGCCCATTTCGCGCCATTTGGCTTGCGCGGCATTGTGAAAAAAGACGGCCCTTTGCTGGGGGCAAACATGGTGAAAGCGAGGTGACGCCCGTCCGGTGACCAGCTGAGGTTCGCTGGCGAGCGCTCCAGGTCGGTTACGCGGGCTGTTGCACCTGTGTCGAGCCAACGGACATAAACTTGGTTCTTGCCCTCAACTGACGAGACATACGCCATGCGTGTGCCATCAGGTGAAAATCGCGGCATGCGAAAATTGCTTTTGCCGGACAACAGTGGTCGGTGGTTGCTGCCGTCAAGCCCGACGGACCAGATGTTGCTGCGAACGCGATCGGTCATCACATCCATAGAGCGCCGCTCATATACAACGGCAGACCCGTCCGGTGTTATGCGAGGGCCAGCCGCATACTCAAGATTGAAAACATCTTCATATTTCAAGCCGCCTGGGACCGGCGTTGCCGTATCCGCAATGCCGGGCACACTCGCTGCCGCAAACGACAGTGCCAAGGCCGCTCCTCTGATAATGTGTACTGGTCTCATATCGTGACTCCCCGAAAATTTGCTTAAACCGTTAACCCATTCGTTACGGCCTTGTGCTAAATTCCTCAAAACCTAGCAAGGGGGTTGGGTGATGCAAGACCAAATTCGCGTCAAGCTGTTCAATTTCCTTGTTCAATAGAGGAAAGATAATTGCACTTTCGAGGACGGCGGCGTAATGCTAGCCGAAGGTGAAACAGGGATTTCGCCTTGCTCGATCTACGGCGCAATCAATTGGGGTCTTCATGTCAGCTATCATCGACGAACTCAGAAAAGAGCGGGAACGCTTTGTTGCTTTCGCTTTTGCCGCGGCAGAGATTTTCTTTGAAGTTGACCGCGACGGCAAAATTCTTTTTGAAGGCGGCGCCGTAGAGAAGGTGAGCTCTGGCAAGCAAAGTCAGAGCCATGTTGGCAACTCGATCTATGACCTTATTGACGATGACGACAGGGATGTTTTCATCGCCTTAAAAATGCACCTGGAACACAAGGGTCGACTGGGGCCAATCCCGCTGCGTTTTAAGGGCACCCAAGGCTATAACTTTGCGCTCAGATTATTTGGGCTGCATATGCCTGGCCAGAACAGCCGAACTTTTCTGGCCCTTAGATCAGCACCACTGGGCGGCGGCGTTGGCGAGCAATCGATGGACAAAGAAACCGGCCTTCTGACCCGAGAAGGGTTTCTGGATCTGGCCTCCAGCACCATGGCTGACAAAAACGACGGCAGTAATCTGTATATGACAGCCGTCGAGGTAGAGGGCCTCGAAGAAGCTCAGAAAAAATTTGGCCCTAAATTTGCCCGCAACCTTTTGAAAAAAATGGCTGCACACCTGAAAACCATTTCCCTCGATGGCCAAATGGCCGGGCAGATCGGCGATAATCAGTTTGCGTTCCTTCACAGAACCCAAGGGGACGGTGAGTACATCGGGGAAAGCCTGAAAAAAGTTGATGACAAAGTCTCTGTCAAAACGTCGGTGGCGACGGTTGCCGCCAACAAAGAGATGTCCGAAGACCAGATACTTAGAACGCTGTCCTATGTTCTGACCAAATTCTGTGAAAATTCGAATGCCGTGGATTTTGATCAGCTGACGGCTGCATACGATACCATGGCAGAAGAGGCACAGACCAAAGTAACAAGCATGCGATCCATGATTGAGAGCGGGTCGTTCAAAATGGCATTCCAGCCTGTGATGTCATTGAAAAACGGCGAGGTTCACCACAATGAAGTGCTTAGCCGGTTTGAGGGCCAGCTTGATGGCAAAACACCCCGTGACATCATTGGTTTTGCTGAAGAAGTTGGGATGATCGAAGAGTTCGACATCGCCTTATGTAAAAAAGCTATCGACTATGTGCGCAAAATGAAGCGCCTCGGCGAACCTCTTACACTGGCTGTTAACCTGTCGGGCCGCACACTTGAAAGCGGCCGATTTGTTGATGAATTTGTGAAGGTACTGACGCAGGCAAAGGATGTCTCACGCGACATCATGCTTGAGCTGACCGAAACCAAAGCAATCAAGAATATGGAGCGGGCCGAAGCCATCCTTAACGATCTTAAGGCCGTGAACTATCAGGTGTGCCTGGACGACTTTGGCGCCGGCGCCTCTGGCTATCACTATCTGCGCGCTTTCAATGTTGATTATGTGAAAATTGATGGCGCCTACGTACGGGACATGAATGCGCCGGGCTACAAGCCCACATTTTTGCTGTCGATTGTCCGGCTGTGCCGCGACCTGAACATCAAAACCATTGGCGAGCATGTTGAAACCCGCTTTCAGGCAGACTTCTTGAAGTCTCTCGGCGTCGATTTTGGGCAAGGCTACCATTTTGGAAAACCTGATTTTTCCCCTAAAACCAGTAACTAAGGCCACAACATGACCAGCATCTATGCGCTCATTGGGATGGTGGTGGGCGTCGCTTTGTGGGCGTTTGGCTTCTGGCGGGAAAAACGGGCGCAAATCGGCAGAGTTCCGATTGTGCCACCTCACTTTATCCAGTTTTTGGGGGTGATGGTGTTTCTGGTCTTCACGGCAGAGTTTGTGTCGGCCGTCACCGGGGTTTCATGGAAATCCCCGTTTCGGCGCTAAGGTTATTCACCAGCAACAGGCTGCTCGCGCTTGGGTGCACTGATTTCAAACAGACGCCAGCCTCGGCTTGCATACAGGCGGGCCCAAATACGCCCCGAGAAAAATCGTCGTTTTCCGCGTTTGCCGCGAGCGATGAAGAATCCCTGCGGGTGTTTGAACACATTTTTGGAAACTTCTTCGCTTTCTTCGAGGAAAGCATCTTTGTCGCTTGAAGAGGCGCCAACCCTATGTTTTTGCATGGGTTTCATGCGTTGGCGCGGTTTGCGGGTTTGGCGGTACTGCCATGCTCGCCACCAAATCAGACCAAACACGAGGAGGAAACCAAGTATTGAAGCAATGGTGCCCATCACATAGATGACGTTGATATCCTCCTCAAGTTCAAGCCTGTCAACGGTTTCGCCGACCGCCTGTTCCACGGTTAAGGACCGGTCACCGGACAGTTCACCTTCATTGTCGAAAATGAGAATAAGGCCATCATTGCGGTTGAAACTGGAGACGATGCCATTCCCGCCATAAACCGAAACATAACCGTTGGAGGCAACCGTGACACCGTACAGCGAATCGCCGCTGCATTTGACTTTAAAATCAGTGATATTGGTGCGCTGGCTGAACACCTGATAATCAGTTAACCGCGTACATCTAAAGCGAAAAATCCGAACGAGAGACTGCAGTCGAACCGCAACGGTTGCGGGCTCAGCACCCCGGTTGACGGCCGCAAAAATATCCAGACCCAACTGGCGGGGGTCGTCGGTGTTTACAATTGCCTGTGCGCTTGCCGGCATTTGGGCGCCAATCAGCAAACTCACCAACAGGGAAACGTAAAACAGTTTTTTCATCAACGGTTTACCTCGAAACACCATCGCTCAAACCCCACCCATCAATTAAAACCCCATCCGGATTGATTGGCAAGAAAGTTGATGCAGCTTGGTGATATTGTCCCCAAAAAAAATAGCGGAACCGCGATCGGGGGAGAAGGGGCGGTTCCGCTAGACACAGTCAGATCAAGGGAGCTAATAAGCTGTATCAGTAGGCCTATTTATAGAGCGCGAGTCTTAATATTAGGTAAAAAATGGGACTAATTTTGGTCGAAAACTGACGAAAAAACCGCAAAAAGAGGCATTTTTCTCCACAAAACTGCGGATTTTGCGAAATCCTGTTTTAAGCGAGCCTCACACCTTACTCCCCCGCTCCTCTGAGTCGGATCCATTCGCTATCTGGAAATTTCTGAACGTTTTTGCAATCGTACTTTAAACTTTAATAGGTATATCCTATGTAGAGGGAAACTAGAGATCTTACCCGTAGTATTCCTCCCCAAAGGCTCCACCCCATGGAAGTTAACAAACTCACTCTGCGCCAACTCCGATACCTTGTTGCCCTCGAAGATGCTGGCCATTTCCGTCACGCGGCCGAAGCCTGCAATATCAGTCAACCGTCGCTGAGCGCGCAAATCCAGTTGCTGGAAGAAATTCTTGGCGTGCAGCTGGTGGAGCGGGACAGAAGCGGCGTTACCCTGTCCCCGGTTGGCCGCGAGGTGAGCCTGCGGGCGCGCACCGTGCTCGACGAACTGCAAAGCATCGTTGACTTTACCGCCGGCGCTCAGCATGGGCTCGTTGGCACCATCCGGCTCGGTGCCAAAACCACGCTCGGCCCTTATTTGTTGCCCCATGTCGTGGCAAAACTGCATAAAAATCACCCTGAACTCAGCCTCTATGTGCGGGACGCCTCGCCGCAGCAATTGGTCTATGAACTCACGCGCGGCCTGCATGATGTTGTGCTGGCGCAATTGCCTGTCACCGGGGCAGAGCTTGTCACCAGCCGCCTCTTTCGCGAACCCCTGTTTCTGGCCCTGGCGGTCGACCACCCCCTGGCGGAAAAGGACGAAGTCGATGTGGACGACCTATCGGGCCTGCAGGTATTGTCGTTAAGCCCTCAGTATCATTTGCATGACCAGATCAACACACTTTGCAAAGAGTTTGGCGCCACCCGCCTGCGCGACTATGAAGGCACCAGCCTCGACGCCCTTCGGCACATGGTCGGCATGGGTATGGGGGTCACTTTCCTGCCGGCTCTTTATGCTCAGTCAGAGATTTCCCCGCAAAGTGAGATTGTCGTCAAGAAACTCAAAGGCCGCACGGTTACTCGGTCTGTCGGTCTTGTATGGCGCAAAAGCGCAGGGCGCGCCCCCGCCTATCATCAACTGGCAGATGTTATCCGTGAAGTGGTGAAAGAAAGCTTTCCAACCGTCGTTGTCGAAAGCTGATATTCAAAGCCAATAACAATCACAAATTCTCAGTACATAGGTTTTTCCTATCAAAGAGAGAGTCGCCACTCTCTTGAGCAGGGCGAAAATCCCGCCATATTGGGGTGATACCGATTGACGGAGCTTTGAGATCAAAAATGTTCGATGCACCTGCCACTCTGATGACCCCAAGTTCGCTTGCATCAGAACCTGTGCATAATGACCGGCCTCGCACCCCATACCGGTCTGGTGGGAGCTATGAGCGTTTGATCTCGGGGCCCGGCGGGTTTGTCTCCGGTTCCTGCTCCGGGGGACTCGCCGGGCTCATTTTTAAAAAACGGCCCCCCAGGCGCCTCAAGAGCCATGCGCTGAATTTGGGCGGCATCGCCGTCATCAGCGGCCTTGCCTTCAGTGCATGGCAAAAGTGGAACAACCCCGGCGCTGACTATGCCGGAGAGTTTGGGCGCGTCACGGTAGAAGAACATTCCCCGGATGCGGCCGCTGTGCCGAGCCAGCCCGCATCTACCCCCCGACTGCTCGGCACCAATTTCCTGCCTGTTGCGGAAGCGTCGCAGCAAGCTTTGGCCCACACGCTCGTGAAAGCGATTATCAGTGCGGCCAAAGCCGGCGGCACTCTCTCTCGGGCGGATCAAAGCAAAGCTGTAACTGGCCTGAAGGCCATGCGCCTGCCGCAATTTCACCAGGATTTCCTGGTTGAAGAACTGGCCAAACCCGCCAACATGCAAGCTTTGGTGGATGCAGCATCTGGCCCTGAAGTTGCGGCCACAATCTATATGGCCTCTATCCTTGTCATCCACGGGAATACGATGGCGGAACGCGACTATCTGGGCTTATTGGCCGCGCGCTTGCGGCTCGCGCCTGATCTGGTCGCTCATCTGCACGCCAGCGCAGACGCCGCAACCGTTAGCTAGTTTCCAGCAATCGCTGCATCAACCGTCTTTGCATCGACAGTTCCCGGTTGATGCGCTCAACCAGCAAGTTCGCCCCTTGTGTCGTCATCAGGTCGGACAGGAATGGCGACTGCATGAGCCAGTCAATGTCGCGCCAGCCCAAATTCACGGCTTGTGTTAGAAAGGCGAGCGCGCTTTCGTCATCGCCGGTCGCCGCCGCGATTTCCGCCATGCTGACATGGCTGCCGGGCCAGGTATCGCTGGCCAGGTTTGCCGGGCTGTTGGCCGCCAGAAATGCGGCGCCCGCGCCGTCGTCACCCAAGCTTGCGTTCAGGGCAATCAGGTCCTTGTGGCCCCAATCCCCCGCCGCTTCAAACAAGGTCTGCGCTGTCTCCAGTTGACCCAATGCCAGTGCTGCGCGACCCCGGAGTTGCAGTATTTGCGGCGCCCGCTGGTCCGCCCCTTCTGCGCGGCTCAAAATTTCCAAAGCGTCGTCTGGCTTGGCCCGGCGCAAGTGACTGCGCGCGATCTCGCTTAACACAACGGTTTGGTTTGGGTTCAATTGAAGCGCTTTTTCGCGCCAGACTTTCGCGTCAGGATGATCGATCAACTCCAAAATCTGGGCGATTTGAATTTCGGCATACTTGTTGGTGCCTCCCGCTTGCTTGGCACGCATTTCCAATACATACGCCTGCTGAAGCTCGCCCTGGATCAACAGGTTGTGGGCTGCGCTCGACATCGCCATCGCATTGCCTGGGTCCAGTTGATAGGCATATTCATAGGCGGACGAACTCTCATCCATACGCCCCTGGGAACCCAAGGTATAGGCAAGCAATGACCATGCTCTGCTGTTCGACGGTTGCTCGCCAATCAGTTGGCGCGCCAGTGCTTCGGCTTCCTGCTCCTCAGCGCTATTGCCACCAAACTTGGTGGTTTTGGTGGTCAGCGCTGATGCGAGCGCCATGCGGGCATCAAAGTGATCTGGCTCCTGGCTGAGGGCCTCCCGCAACAGGGCAATGGCCCTGTTTGTTTCTCTCAGTTGATGCAGGCGGAGTTGTTCTCGGGCCCGTTCAACAAGAATGGCCGTTGTTGATTTTTCGGCAGCGGCGATATCCGGGCTAGCGGTTTCGCCCTCGCTACCATCATTAAATGCCAGCCCCACCACAAGCGACGCGACGGTCAAGACCGCAACGATGGCTGCAACAGATAGGGGTCTGCGCCAGTGCTGTCGGTATCCCGCTTCAACCTTCTCCACATCTCCAACAATCGCATAGCCAGCGCCGCGCACAGTTCGGATGTATTCAGGTTGGTCCCGCCTGTCGCCCAGGGCTTTGCGCAAAAGCTTTATGCGCTGCGCAATCGTTTCACTGGTGACATGGTCAGCTCCCCAAACATCACGGCGAAATTCGTCCAGGCTGACAGTTTCTGGTGCCGCTTCAAGGAGTTTCGCGAGCACATCAAAACTAAGGTCAGGCAGCCGCACTTCTTCACCGCCCCGGCGCACACGACGCCCGGGCATGTCCACTACTAAGTCTTTGAGCCTGTATTGCATGCTCTGGAGAGTATTCCTGTTTGAACGGTCCTGCTTCAAGAAAATTCAACTTTCTTCACGTGACTATGCCAGGTGCCGCTTTCAAGGTTTGGGCGTTTCAAGAACCACAAGCAAAAAAGGGTACAACAATGACCAATAAAGCACTCGCTTTACTCATGATGGCGTTCGCTTCAACACCGACGGTCGCCGACGACAACTGGGTCGACACGGCAGCGATGGAAGCAAAAATCAATAAAGGTGACTATGGCACTGTGACCAGCCTCCTGGTGATAAAAGGCGGTAAAACGATATACGAAGGCTATTTCAATGGTGCAGATGCCGCCACGCTGCATAATACGCGGTCGGCCACCAAAACCATAACCAGCATGGCCGTGGGGGCCGCGGTTGACGATGGCCTCTTCACCGTAAATACACCCGCAGCCGGTTTCTTCACCGATATTGCGCCCTTTAAAAACCCTGACCCGCGCAAGCTGGAGGTTTCGGTTGAAGACTTGCTGACCATGTCCAGCATTCTTGAATGCGATGACAATGATATGTTTTCGCGCGGCAATGAGAGCCGCATGCACAATGTGGAAGACTGGTCCTCCTTTTTCTGGGATCTGCCGATCAGAGGCTACCCCAGCTGGATAGACCCGCCATCCCGCGCAAAATACGGGCGGGCATTTTTCTACTGCTCGGCTGGCACGGAAATCGTCGGGCAGACCGTGGAGCGCGCCGCCAAAGAACCGTTTCATACCTATGTAGAGCGCAAGCTGTTTGAGCCGCTTGGCATTACAGACTTCAAATGGCAGTTCAACGCCGTTGGCGACGCGCACAAAAGCGGGGGACTGGCGCTCACCAGTTTAGGCCTCGCCAAATTTGCTGAAATGCAGCGCCTGGGCGGCCTGTATGATGGCAAACGGGTCTTGTCAGAAGACTGGACCCAAGAGGCGGTGAAACCACGCGCCGTTGCTTATGCCGATCGGGATATTGAATATGGCTATCAATGGTGGCTGGCGCCTTATGAGGTAGCTGGCGAACGTTTTGACAGCCACTATATGGCCGGAAACGGCGGCAACCGGATTTTGGTGATGCCGTCACACGAGCTTGTGGTTGTGGTGACCAAAACCGACTTCAACACCCGCGGCATGCACCAAAAAACAGATGCGCTGATAAACGATGAAATTATCGCGAGGCTAACGCGTTAAACAACAGACAAGCGGTCCGCTTTGGGCGACACACCAAACTTACGGGCGTACTCCCTGCTAAACTGGGTTGGGCTTTCGTATCCCACATCAAAGGCGGCCATAGACACATTATGGCCGCCTGCGGTGAGCAAGCGACGGGCCTCCAAAAGGCGCAGATCTTTTTGAAATTGAAGCGGCGTTTTTGCGGTTACCGCTTTAAACCGGGTGTGAAATGTCGAGAGGCTCATGCCCGCCGCCTCGGCAAGTTCTGCAACGGCCATAGTCTCGGTAAAGCGTTCCTTCAAATGCGCAATGGCTTGCGAGATACGGCTGGCGGCACTGCCGCGATCTAACAAACTGCGCAACACCGACCCAGAGTCACCGAGCAGAAGCCGGAAATGAATTTCCCGACTGATGAGCGGTGCCATCACCATTTGCTCATCGGGTTTATCTACAAGGTCAAACAGACGAGTCATCGCATCCAATAGAGCCTCGTCGATCGAACCAACCTGAAGCCCGCGCCCACCATCACCAGACGCAGGGGGTACTTCCTCCACCAAACTGCGTAGTGTTCCCAGATCAAGTTCAAGCACAAGCGCAACATAGGGCTTTGCTGGCGTCGCCTGCACCACCTGGCTCACCACCGGCACCATATGGCTCACAACAACAGACTGACCAGCAGACAGAGTTAGATGGTCTTCTCCTATAGTCGTTTCTTTAGACCCCTGAAGGATCAGGCAGACGGATGGCTCATAGACCATAGCCTGCATCGCCGAGGGTTCACGCATGCGGATGGTAATCAGTCCCGCTACACCAGCAGGCGCCGGAAAGTCCCCGGATCCTTTGTTATCGCTAAGTTCATTCACTTTTTCAGCCAGAGATTCGATGGACATAAGTGTCTCCTTTATACAAAGCTATTGTTACCGGGCGTTTTGTACAAAATCACCTATTTATCCTGCGATTCACAGAAATAGGCAAGTTATGCGGAAGATCAGGCAGGCACTGATTGTGCTTCGCTCTTACCTTCAGATCAACACAGCAACCCAACCCCCTGAAGGAAAGCCGTATGACACAGAAAATTGCCCTTATCACTGGTGGTAGCCGCGGCCTTGGCCGCTCCATTGCCCAGCATCTAGCGCAACAGGGCGTAGGCGTGGTGCTCACATATCTTAACCAGTCAGACGCGGCGCACAGCGTTGTGGCAGACATTCAGGCAACAGGTGGCCAGGCCATCGCGCTTCAGCTTGACACCAGCAACACATCTGGCTTCGCCGAGTTTAAGCAAACCTTGATTGAAACGATCCAGGCTGCTTTTGGCCGCGATCGCATTGATTATCTGGTTAACAATGCGGGCTTTGGCGTTCATGCCAGCATCGCCGATACATCGGAAGCGGACTTGTACGCCCTGTTCAGCGTGCATGTGAAAGGGCCATTTTTCCTGACACAGACGCTTTTGGATACCGTTGAAGACGGCGGCCATATCATAAATCTGTCGTCTGGTTTGGCGCGCTTCAGCCTCAATGGCTACAGCGCTTACGCCATGATGAAAGGTGCCATTGAAGTGTTCACGCGCTATCTGGCGCAGGAACTGGGACCACGCGAAATTAGCGTCAACACCATCGCCCCAGGAGCCATTGAAACCGACTTTGGCGGCGGCGCCGTGCGCGACAACAAAGACGTAAACGGTTTTGTCGCCAGCGTAACCGCAAAAGGCCGCGCGGGCCTGCCGGACGATGTGGGCGGTGCGGTCGCAAGCCTGCTGACTGGTACGAATAGCTGGATCACCGCCCAGCGTATCGAAGTCTCTGGCGGCATGAACATCTAAGCAGCAATCAATCACGCCGCCTGCATGACGGGTGGTGTCGTTTTCCCGGACTAAGGATAGCACAATGACCCAAACGATTTTGATTACAGGTGCCTCCAGCGGCATCGGCAAAGCAACCGCAAAGCACTTTCATGCGCAAGGCTGGAATGTGATTGCCACTATGCGTTCGCCTGAGCAGGAAACGGAGCTGAAGGACAGCGAGCAAATGCTACTGACCCGGCTAGACGTAACAGACGGCACGTCAATTATGACGGCAGTGAAAGCAGGCATTGAGAAGTTCGGTCAGATTGATGTTCTCCTTAACAATGCCGGATACGGCGCCTACGGGCCGCTGGAAGCTTTTCCCATGGACAGTGTGCGCCGCCAGTTCGACACCAATGTGATCGGCCTGATTGATACCACCAAAGCAGTATTGCCACACTTCCGCACCAACAAAGCCGGCACGATCATTAACATTTCATCGATCGGTGGTCAGATGACTTTCCCACTCGGTAGCCTCTATCACGGCAGCAAGTTTGCTGTGGAGGGCCTGTCGGAAGCGCTTCATTATGAACTGGAGCCCATGGGCGTGATGGTCAAAATTGTTGAGCCCGGCATGACCCAATCCGACTTTGGCGGACGCTCGTTTGACTTTATGAATGACGAAACGCTGGCGGAGTATCAGCCTGTGGTGAGCGCAATGCAAAAAGTGTTTGGCCATTTTGCCCAAAGCCTGTCAGCACCAGAGGTGATTGCAGGTGTGATATGGCGCGCTGCCACTGACGGCAGCAAAACGCTCCGGTACCGCGCTGGCGATGACGCAGAAGTATTGCTCGAAGCGCGCAAGGCGGAAGACGATGAAACATTCTTCCGCCGCGTCAAAGACCAGATGTAGCAAATCATCTCGCAGGCGGCGCCGGGGAATACCCTTGAGCGCCTCCTAGTGCAATTTGATGCGCAGGAATACCGAGAGCGCGTTGTCCCTGACACCGCGCACACCGAACTTGTTATTGAAATGGAAGAACTCAAGCCCGAGTGCATACTGGTTAGCAGCACCTCCCAGCTCATGGCCGATATCCCAGCGGAACTGTGGCACAATCAAATGCTGCGGCGCGGTGCCAAGGCCACGCGCACCGATATAATCAGTAAATCCCTTAAGCAGGAATTTTTGCCCCGCAAGTTCAAACGGCCGGTCAAAACTGAAAGTGAGCTGGTAGGTGGTATCAAGATCGCGGCCAAACGGGTCTTCGAGCGTTTCAAACACGTAAGCCTGAAAACTAAACAGGCGAAACCCGGGTAAGCGCAGGTTCGCTCGCCCGCCAATCAGGCCAAACGTGACACCTTCGCCCTTGTTGATGCCAATGCTGGGGCCAAAGTCAGCGAACAGCCCGTCGTCCGGGATGTTTGCGCCGAGCGTGCGGGCAGAGAGGTGAAAAAACGCCTCACCATAATAGGTGGAGCGTTCGGTTGATGGGTTCAGGATGTTATAATCGCGGGTGAGATCGAGAAAGCCAAAAAAATCACCGTAACTGCGCTTTGAGAGATGCTCGAACGTAACCGTGGAGCGCGCACTTGTGCCCAGTCCATTGCCACCAAGCCGGTAGCCGTCACCGTAATGCAGTTGTACTTCGCTGGTAGAAAGCTGTGCCCGGGCTGCGCCCGCCATACCTACGGCAAAAACTAGAAAAACCGCAAAAACTGACCACCTGCATGCCATACGAAATCCTTTTCACATGGCAGCCTAGCAGGCGCTGGTTAGCAATCCTTTAAAGAGGCGGCGCCACAAAAAAGGGGGCCGAAGCCCCCTAATGCCATATGACTGGATTGCCATACTAGAAGATGAAGTCGTCTTCCGTCAGGCCAGTAACCCCCTGCACATTGATTGAACTGTCGCCGATGAAGATCGACGTGTTGCCATCAACCTCTTCAATCACCAAATCGGCAAACGTGAGGCCGAATGAAGAGATGTCTATCAAATCGATTCCCAGCTCAAAGTCGCCAATATTGTCTGCGCCAAAATTACCTTCAAAGACAAAAGTATCTGCGCCTGCGCCACCCAGCATCTGGTCGTCCATACCATCGTCGGCCCCACCATTGATCACATCGTCACCGAAAAAGGTTTCAATGCGGTCAGAGCCATCGCCAGAGTCGATCGTATCGTCGCCGTTGCCGCCAAAGATAAAGTCATTACCGGCACCGGAGTTTACGAGGTTGTTGCCGTCGAGCGTGGCAATTCCCTCGTGATAGAAGCCAAAAATACCAGGGGTGCCATTATAGTCGCTACCCGTAATGGTATCATCAAACGGCGTAGCGTTGATGGCCGTGATGTTGATCAGCGTATCAACTTCGCCGTCATCGTGGGTAACAATACCGGCACCAAGATCGAACACAGCCGCGGTGTCAGACTCCTGGAAGTTGGCGATATTGAGCTCGGTCATTTCACCGCCGTCCAGGGTGTCATTGCCTTCACCGCCAACCAGCGTGCCACGGGTGCCGCCATCAACAAGAAGATCATCACCATCGCCGCCTTCAAGGCGGTTGTCACCGTTGCCGCCCTGAAGCACGTCATTGCCGTCGTCACCGCGCAGCGTGTCGTCGCCGTTGCCACCGATTAGGGTATCATCGCCGTTACCGCCACTGATGTCGTCATTGCCATCATTGCCGTCCAGGCGATCCAGCCCGTCACCGCCCGTGATGGTATCGTCACCATTACCGCCAAAGACAAAGTCGTTGCCGCCGTTGCCGTTGATGATGTCGTTACCGTCAACGCCCGCGAGGCCCTCGTGGAAAAAGCCAAATATGCCGGGGTCCCCTTCATAGTCACCACCATTGATGGTGTCGTTAAACGGTGTGGCGTTAATGCCGGTAATGTTGATCAGGACATCAACCTCGCCGTCATCGTGGGTCACGGTACCGGCACCCAGGTCAAACACAGCAGCTGTATCCGATTCCTGGAAATTGGCGATATTGAGCTCGGTCATTTCACCGCCATCAAGGGTGTCATTGCCCTCACCGCCAACCAGAGTGCCGCGTGTTGCCCCGTCAACAAGGCGGTCGTCACCGTTTCCACCTTCAAGACGGTTATCACCGTTGCCGCCCTCCAGCACGTCATCGCCGTCGTCACCGCGCAGGGTGTCGTCGCCGTTGCCGCCAATCAGAGTATCATTTTCACTGCCACCGCTGATGTCGTCATTGCCTTCATTACCGTCCAAACGGTCAAAACCAGCACCGCCCGTGATGGTGTCGTCACCATTGCCGCCGAAAACAAAATCGTTGCCCCCGTTACCATTGATGATGTCATTGCCGTCAACACCAGTGAGGCCTTCATGGAAAAAGCCAAATATGCCGGCCACGCCGTTATAGTCGCCGCCCGTGATGGTGTCGTCGCAGCCGGACCCGTTCACGGCCGTGATATTGATGAGCGTATCCACTTCCCCGTCAAGGTGGGTTGCAGTGCCCGCCGACAGGTCGATGTTGATTGCGGTATCAGCGTCTGTGAAAGTGACGATATTGAGCTCGGTCATCGCGCCGCCATCAATGGTATCGTTGCCTTCACCACCCAGCGAGTTGCCGTCCCCTGGCCCATCGAAAATCAGATCATCGCCCGCGCCACCTTCTTGCCGGTCCCGACCTGCGCCGCCATAGAGCGTATCGTCACCGCGACCACCATACAGGGTGTCGTCACCGTTGGCGCCCATGAGCAAATCAGCACCGCGCCCGCCATAAAGCGTGTCGCTGCCGTCACCACCGTCAAGCAGGTCTTTGTTCTTGCCGCCGCGCAGCAGGTCTGCGCCGTTGCCGCCATACAGTGTGTCGTCACCGCGGTTACCGATTACCGTGTCGTCGCCGTTACCACCCCTGACAAGGTCATCGCCTCGGTCACCATCCACAACATCGTTGCCGTCGCCACCGTCCAAAACATCGGCACCCCGGCCGCCATTGATCTGGTCGCCGTCATTGTCGCCCGTAATTGCGTCAGAGCCCCGACCGCCCTTCAGCGTGTCATCACCCCCATTGCCTGTGATGGTATCCGAACCTTTGCCCCCCTTCAGAAGATCTGGGTCATCGGTTCCGATCAAAACATCATTTTCTGCCGGCATACATTGCTCCTTTTAATCTCGTCAGAATAAAAGGGTGCCCACCAGTGATGGCCCACTCACAAACAAGGAATAAACAGTACAGAAAGCCCCCCGGCTCACCCACGAAAGCGAGGTTAGTGTAGCCGAGTAAAAAATGACAAGCGGTTATTAAACATAAATGTTGGCGAACCACGAAAACCGCGGCTTTCAAAGCGAAACATGGTTAACGCGCTGACGGAAAAGCAGAAAATTAAGTCGGACTTACCGACCCACGTGTTGATAATTACATGACAGCGGACGAATCAGCCCTAATTTTCGCGCATTTTAAGGGCGGCGATGAAGGTATTATTTGGGCTGCTCACTGACCCCTGTGCATCACGGCGCAAGATGCGATTTGGCGAAGGCGATGACATCCTTTTTGTATTTGTACAATGCCTGTGGGCTCGCCCCCTCATAGGCGGTAAAGGCAACTCTGTCCCCACGACGAACAGTTGTCAGCTTCAGCGGGCCTTCAAACATCAGGTGCCCGGCATCCGCATAAAAGCGAAATGCCACAGGCCGGCCCGCGGCCTGACGTTCTGTCACCCAGTCTTCGATGGAAATGGGTGAGTTCGGATAGGTGCGCTTCCACACATAATCAGTGTCTGACCGACCGGCCCATGTGTCGAGCGCACCAAACGGAACAAGCGTCGGGATATCATAGTCCCCCAGCGGATAGCCGGTTGCGGCGGGCGCCTCCGAAATGATGGCGCGAATACCATCAATTGCGCTGAGTTCGGAACCCGCGTAAAGCACGACGCGGCCACCATTGGACCCTCCATACAAAACAATTTTCCCGGCATCCCAGCGCGCATCACCTTGGGCGTAAGCAACGGCGCCCTTAAACACGCCCCAGTTCATTTGCTGCTTGCCGCTGTTCGCGACTTTCCGGGTAACAAATTGCCAGTTGTCAAACCCGTTCATTGAATACGAGTCAAAAGAAATGGTCGCAAAACCGTTTTCCCGGAACAATTGAACACGTGCCGCGTCATCCTCGCGGAATCCGGCGCCGCCGTGTGCGTACACCATTACCGGTGGTTTTTGCGTCCCCTGTGGTACCCAAATGTCTACCGACGGATGCGTGGGGTCAAACTCAGCAAAGGGTCCATCAAGAACGTAAAACCCTCTCGACCCAATCGGGCGGAGCGTGGGCACGGTGTTTTGCGGCACATCGCTTTGCGCGCCGGTGCCGGGTGCTTTAGCTTGGGCGTGATTGGCAATCGCAATCGATGACAAAGCAGCGAGAATAACAATAAAAACAAACGTCAAAAGATTATGCAATGCTCGCACCGCGGGCCTCCCTGAAATCCTTCCGCATGGCAATTGCATTCAATTGGCTTGTGCGCACATCAGGCGTGGCACCCGCCAACCGATCGTAACCATGCGGTTAGTTGGAATACGGAAATCCAGTGAATTCAGGTGCAGGACGAGTTGACGTGACGTGCCCTAATTTTCGCGCATTTTAAGCGCGGCGATGAAGGCATTGTGCGGAATTTCCACCTTGCCGTACATGCGCATTTTGGCCTTGCCCTTCTTCTGCTTCTCCAGCAGCTTTTTCTTACGCGTGACGTCGCCGCCGTAACATTTGGCGGTCACGTCCTTGCGCATGGCCGAGATGGTTTCGCGCGCAATCACTTTGCCGCCAATGGCTGCCTGGATCGGGATCTTGAACAGCTGGCGCGGGATCAGGTCCTTGAGCCGTTCACAGAGTGCGCGGCCCCGGCTGTCAGCCTGTGACCGGTGCACCAGCATCGAGAGCGCGTCCACAGGTTCCGCGTTCACAAGGATCGACATTTTGACAAGGTCGGACTGCTCATAGCCCGCCATGTCATAGTCAAAGCTCGCGTAGCCGCGGCTGACGGACTTCAGGCGGTCATAAAAGTCATACACCACCTCGTTGAGGGGCAGCTTGTATTTCATCATGGCGCGCGCACCAACGTACGTCAGGTCTTCCTGCACGCCGCGCTTGTCTTCGCACAGCTTCAAGACCGCGCCCAAATGCTCATCAGGCACCAGGATGGTGGCGTTGATCCAGGGCTCTTCCACATGGTCGATTTTCACCACATCGGGCATGTCGGCAGGGTTATGCAGTTCCTGCATGCTGCCGTCGGTCATATGGATTTTGTAAATCACGCTCGGGCTGGTGGTGATGAGCTCAATATCAAACTCGCGGCTGATGCGCTCCTGGATAATTTCCAGATGCAGCATGCCAAGGAAACCGCAGCGGAAGCCGAAGCCGAGCGCGGCGGACGATTCGGTTTCAAACTCAAAGCTGGCGTCATTCAGCCGCAGTTTCGCGAGCGCGTCCTTAAGCGCCTCATACTCGCTCGTGTCCGCCGGAAACAGGCCACAGAACACCACAGAGCGGCTTGGCTTAAAGCCGGGCAGCGCCTCTGCGCACGGCTTTTTGGCGTCGGTGATGGTGTCACCCACGTTGGTGTCGGCGACTTCCTTAATGGAGGCAGTGATGAACCCCACTTCGCCGGGGCCAAGCGCGGGCACCTGCACACCCTTTGGCGTGAACACACCCACACGCTCAATCTGATGCTCACTATCCGCAGCCATCATTTTGATCTGCTGGCCCTTTTTGAGCGTGCCATCAATCACGCGCACCAGAACCATCACACCCAGATAGGCGTCATACCAACTGTCAACGAGGAGCGCCTTCAGGGGTGCGTCCGGGTCGCCAACGGGCGGCGGCAGCTCGGTGACGACGGCCTCGAGCACATCCTCGATGCCGATGCCGGATTTGGCGGAGCATTCGATGGCTTCCGATGCGTCAATGCCGATCACGTCCTCGATCTGCGTGCGCACACGCTCTGGCTCGGCAGCGGGCAAGTCGATCTTGTTGAGGACCGGCACAATCTCATGGTCGTTATCAATGGCCTGATACACGTTCGCGAGCGTTTGCGCCTCCACACCCTGCGATGCGTCCACAACCAAGAGCGAGCCCTCGCACGCCGACAGGCAGCGGGACACCTCATAGGCAAAATCCACGTGGCCCGGCGTGTCCATCAGGTTGAGCACATAGTTTTCACCGTCTTTGGCTTTATATTCCAGCCGCACGGTTTGTGCCTTGATGGTGATGCCGCGCTCGCGCTCGATATCCATATTATCCAGCACCTGCTCCTGCATCTCGCGGTCAGAGAGCGCGCCGGTGGTTTGGATCATACGGTCCGCGAGCGTGGACTTGCCATGGTCGATATGGGCAATGATCGAGAAATTGCGAATGTGTTTCTGGTCAGTCATCGCGGCTGTTTACAGGCATTTGGCGGGGGGAGCAAGAGGGAGAGTTGGGGTATAGCAGCATTCATGGTGAAAGAATTTGCTACGAGTAAAATTTGACCAAAAGATTGAGCGTTCTTTCGCAAGGAATTACTTCACCAGTAAATCAAAACAAAAGAATTTAGTGTTATGGACTTTTAGACACAAACCTGTATGAATAGCTGAAATCTACTAAAACGTGTATGAAATCATGTTAAATTTGAAATATCCATGCAAATTAGCGCAACTTTATAACCTGACTTTGAGTCAACTAGGTTTTTATCAACTCCCCCTGGTGAAAATTTTGTATGGTCAAGCTTGTGGCTATTAGAGGTGCAAGCATGACAGGTATACGCTCACTTGAAATTCAAAAGCTTTATGGAACGTTCGACTATCAATTACCTGAGTCCAGCGATGGGTTTGCGAACAAAGCAATTTTTTATGGAGACAACGGCTGCGGCAAGACCACCATCCTCAGCTTGATCTTTCACCTTCTAGCACCTGCCAGACGAGGACACCGCTCAAAAGTCGCTCTAATTCCATTTGAATCTGCGAAACTTGTGATGCAGGACGGCGTTACTATTGAAGCGAAGAAACTCGAAGGCCTGACCGGCAGCTACGTGCTGCAGTGCACCTCTAACAGTGGCGAAGAGCGCCAATTTGAGTTTGTGATGCATTCTGATGAGGGCGGAAAAATAGAAGGAACAGACAAAGGTCTCTCTGAGTTTCTGCAGGATTTGAATTTGTCACTCTTTTTCTTGACTGCAGACAGGAAAATACTGAATGGCGAGGAAGATGTGGGGAATGAAGAAACTGAGTACCGAAAAATCTATCGCGATTACCGCTTCGGCGAACGTGGCTTACTTGCGACTTCTTCGCTAGACCGAGTTTTATCTGAAGCCAATCACTGGATTTCCTCAAAGTCGGTTGAGGGAACAAATGTTGGTTCAGGAACCGTAAACGAGATTTATGAAAATATTGTTCGGAGTATAACTCGCACCCTGGATTCAGGCGTATCTGGTGAAGATGTGAATATTGATGACCTTGTCACAAAACTCGATGAACTCTCATCACGCAACTCAGAATTTTCAAAATACGGCATAACACCACAACTTCGTGTGGAGGAAATAAAAAGGGATGTTCTTGCCGCAAGTACTGCTAGCGCCAAGCATGCAATATTTCAAGTCGTAGAGCCCTATCTGTCAGGGATCGAAGCGAGGCTGGATGCACTTGAAGACGTCCGAAGAATTACCGACGCATTTGTTCGAAACTTCGAGAGTTTCTTTATTGATAAAGAGGTCACATTCAAGCTTTCCGGTGGCCTGAGGATAAAAAACCATCAAGGTATCAACTTGACACCGAACATGCTTTCGTCAGGTGAACAACAGCTGCTCAGGCTTTTTTGCCACACATTGGTTTCAAGGGACCAGCCAAGCATTTTTATGATCGACGAACCCGAGCTATCCCTGAATATCAAGTGGCAACGAAAACTAATTCACGCTCTCGACGAACTCGTTACTGGAAGCGATATGCAGTTCTTATTCGCATCACACTCGATGGAAATCTTAGCCCAACACAGGGACAGTATTATCCACTTAAAGCAGAATTGAGTTAACCAGTGACGCAGTATCAAAGGACAATTGATGAATTGCTTGTTAGATACAAACTCGAACCATCCCTTAAAGAAGTGTTTGTAGAAGGCTATTCCGATGTTCAGTTTTTCCAGCGTTTGTTGCAACTTTGTGAGCTTGCGGACGCCAGGGCTTACTGCATTGAAACAGTTGAGATCCCGGACGAAGACACCGCCGATTTAGTTGGATTGTCGGGAAATAGACTTCGTGTCTTTGCTCTTTCTGAAAAACTGTTAGGAGTTGATGCAAAGATTTTGTGCATTGTCGATAGAGATTTAGATGACCTGTTAGAGACGAACCATTCAAGTCAACTTCTTAAGTACACCGACTTATCTTGCCCACCAATTTACACATTAAGTCCCTCTGTACTGTCCGAAGTGTGCCGCACTCTCATCCACAAAGAGGATCTATACAGCGAACTTCTATGGGAAAGCATGTGTGAAATTTTACAACGACTAGCGTTCTACCGGGCAACTAAAATAATTTGGTCCTGGAATATCAAGAGCCCGTCAGCAAAAAAATACATCGAAATTCATCAAGGCAAGTTTGAATTCAATGAAGTCAATTACAGAGAAGCCTTCTTGAGACACGTCACATCGCAAAACAAATACAAAGAGCTGGATGAGACGATTGCTAGTTTACAAGAGAAGGCTCCCATAGATTGCCGCCGATACGTAAATGGTCATGACTACATTGAGATGATTCTGATTCTAATTCGGACCGAGACTAATTTGGGCAGATTCGACGAGCGAATATTGTCCAGAGCCTTAATGCTCCTGAACGATTTTCAAGAGGCCATCGAAGGCAGTCTAGCGGGTGAACTTAGGGCCACCTTTGCCACCAATTAGAAAATATTGAGCCGACTTTGCCGGCCGCCAAACTATACATTGAGTTTAGTTAGGCCAACTTCTACTCATTGATGTTGAATAGCTTTTTCAAAATCTCAAAACTTTTTCAATAAACTAGTTTACATTATAAACTTGTTTGTCTATATATCCTTCATCCCCACCGTGGGTGAAGGCGCAATGAGGGTGCAAACACGGGCGAAAGCCTGGTGATTGAATAAAAAGAAAACCTCCCCAAACACGACAGCGCGCCTTCCCCACCCCCCTCCAGGGGCGGGACGGGTAATGAAACGAACGAATAACAACAAAACAGATATGGGCCGCACAAAAATAGAGAGGCCCCAAAAGACGGAGATACAACATGGCGATAAGCAAAGAGACCGCACAAGAAGATCTCGCTTTCATGCGGGCGCTGGTGAGCGAAGACGGTGGCTGGGAACGAGGCTTTGGCCTTGTTTACGGCGCGGCGGGCATCCTTTATGGCCTGCAATGCCTGATTAACGGCTGGATGCTGATGGCGGAAGTGGCCGCACCCTCTGCGGTTTGGCTCGCGGTTGGTACCGTGCCAACGCTTTTGTTCACGGCGGTTGCGGTGATGAACAGCATCCAGCGGCGCGGGCAGCCTGCGTTTGGCACGGGCGCCAGCAAGCGCGCGGTCAACAGTGCCTTTGCGGGCGGCGGCATCGCCAATGCGGTTCTGGCGGCCACCTTTGGCTGGGTGGCGCTTGAAAAAGGCGACTGGACCATCTGGTTCCTGTTCCCCGTGGTGATGGCCGCGCTTCAGGGTGCTTTGTGGTATATGGCATCCATTATCCGCCGCAGCTTTTGGGCGGGCGTGACGGCGGTGGCCTGGTTTATTTCGGCCGTTGGGCTTGGTTTCCTGATTAACGATACAAACGCCTATGTTATGGCGCTGGGTGCGGTTCTGTTTTTATGCATGGGCCTGCCGGGGTATGTGATTTACCGCAACGCCACATCCGCGTGAGGGCGTGCCACCATGGGAAATCATAACATTGACCAGATCAGCGAGATTATTCATGGCCGGCTGCGGCTCGGCGTGATGTCATATCTCGCGAACGAAGAGGCGGCGACGTTCACTGAGCTGAAGGACACGCTGGGTGTGACGCAGGGCAACTTATCGGTTCAGATGCGCAAGCTTGAGGACGCGGGTTATATAGAGGTCGAGAAAAAAATCGTTGGCCGCAAGCCGCTGACGACCATTCGCCTCACCAAAGATGGCCGCGACGCCTTCCGGGTGTATGTGGAAGCGCTAACTGGCGTGCTCGGTAACGCGATCAAGGGTTAAGGCCGCCAACCCAATAAACCACAGGCCATTCGCGGCAGCGGGTGGCCTTTTCTTGTGACCCGGACGATGGACCGCGCTAAAGTGCGGGGTGCAAACAGCGATAAGGCAGCTAGTATGGCAAACGCGCAGCGCCCCAGAAGCACCAACCGCAATCCTTGGGGCAAGTCAATTAGAGGCAAAATGACAGCCCGCATGAAGCGGCGCGCGAACCGCCGCGAAGCCCGACGCCGTGAGCCCTTGCCTGAACATCCCGCGTACAACCGCACAAGAGCTGGCGCCCTCGCAGACCTTTTCTACAACGACGTGGCGGGGGGTCTTGGACGAGTGGCGAAATGGCTTTTCAGAAGGTAATTTAGGCGGCTAGCGCGAGTGCACCAGCACAATGGGTGGGCGCTCTTCGAGTTCTTGCACGGCGGCCTGCTTTTCTTTTTCAACCGCGCTATACAGCTCTGCCAGCACCATGGACCACAGGGACGCGCTTCTAAAGTCGCGCTCGGCGCGCAGCTGGTCGATGTAACGACTGACATAGGCAAGCGCAAAGTCGCCCTGTTCTTCAAGAACAAGCCGCTTTAACGTGCTTACATCATCCGGACAAAATGTCATTGCCGCCACCTGACGCTGACGACCCCCTTCAGTGCATTATGAACAATAACACGCTAATTGCTAAATTTTCATAAATGTGCGGGAAACAGATGCAGAAAAGACAGGTCGCCTCTATACCGCTATACTCAGGGGCTGGGGTTGGCGATCGGCGCGCAACCCCTTTCAGGGGGAGGCCAAAATGGCGCTGAAAGATAGTGCACTTGAGTTTTTTGATGCGTGCGAAACCGGCAAAGGGTGGGATGCCTGCAAAGCCTATTGCCATGCGGACGCAACTTTTACCGCTCAGGCTGACGCTTTGGCAGACGTGACGACGGTAGAAGCCTACACAGAATGGATGAAGGGCCTTTTGGTGCCCGTACCAGATGGCCGTTATGAGCTGACCGGTTTTGCGGTTGACGAAGACCGCAGCACGGTTGTCGCCGCCGCCGTTTTCCATGGCACCCATACGGTGGACGCAGGCACGCCGCCAACAGGCAAAACGGCAGCGTCAGACTATTGCTATGTGATCAGTTTCGCGGATGGCAAAGTCAGCAAAATGGTGAAAATCTGGAACGATGGCCATGCCCTGAGGCAGCTTGGCTGGGCCTAGGCCCAGCACTGTTCGCTTTTGCCCAGTAGCTTAACAGAAGATTACGCCAACGTGCGCTCAAACAGCGCAAGCGTGCGAGACCAGGCGCGCTCGGCCTGCGCTTCGTTATAAACGCGGCTATCCGGCGGGCACCATCCGTGCAGCGTGCCTTCATAAACTTCGATCTCTGCCGGAATACCGTTGGCGGCATAGGTTTCCGCCAGCACTTCTTTTTGCGTTGGATTGCGCTCATCATCATTTTCCGCCACCGCATGCAGCACATGGGCGGGCGACTGTGGGATAAGCAGATGCGGGCTGTCGGGCCGGTTGGTCACCAATCCACCGCCATGGAAACTGGCAGCAGCGCCCACACGTTCAGGCACGGCGCCTGCCGTGCGCATAATCAGCGGCCCGCCCATGCAGTAACCCATGGTACCCACTTTGCGGGACGTGTTGGTGGCGTCCTGGGTATCCAGAAAAGCGATGTAATCCCGCGCATCTGACATGGCGGCATCCTGCGTGAGTTTGCGCGCATAGGAAATCAACCGTTCCCGCACGGGTGGATCACTGAACTGATCACCAGGTTGCACATGCGGGTGCGGACCGTCGCGGTAAAAGGGGTTCGCGACCAGAACTGTATAACCGTCCATCGCCAGGCGCTTGCCCATGGCCTTGAATGCAGGGCGCAGGCCCCGGATATCTGGCCAGATCAGCACAGCTGCATGACTGCCTTCAGCAGGGTGCACTAAATAGCTGTCAGACACGCCGGATGCCATCGGCACCTCAACTTCGCGCTCCACCACCTCATGATGGTTGCGCGCCAAGGCCCCGCCAGCGGGCAGCAATAAGCTCAAGAATCCGGCCGTTCCAAGTTGTGTGAAGTCACGGCGATTGACCGCCCCACCGACAGCTTCAAAATGGTTATTGTCATGTTCTGTTTGTTCGTTGCACATGCTGACCTCCCCGTCTGATGTCCAAAATAATGGATTTCAATTAGGGGCAGACTACAGGCTCGGTCGCCTGGCGGAAACTCACGTCCGTGTGAAAGGTCAGGAAACGAAATGTGCGTTTAGAGAACCTTCGCGCATCGCTGGGCTTGAATGGTGCGGACTCTCTGACAGCATAGGGTGAATGATGTCCGAGGGGTGACGTGAGCGGTGATAGAGCATGGCGAGCACAATCGACCACAAAACAGTCGCCTGACTGTCTTTGGCCTTTCTCAGAGCGTCCACATAGTAGCTGACATGCTCAACAGCTTCGTCGCCATATTCTTTGGTGACGAGATCTGTAAGAACGAGGATGTCCTGTTTTGCGTAGGCCATATTTGCTCCTTGCCACCGGCGTGGCATTAGCGTGACGAACGGCCCAATTCCCGTGCTCATCATTAGCACAAATTTGATTAAAATTTTAGGTAAACTGAACGTTAACCATAAAATGAACTGCATCACGGCCCAAAAACCAACCGCAGGTTTTGTTTATCAACCAAATGAACGGGCGTGGGCGCGTGCGGCGGTCAAGCGCGAGCAGCGACTCAAGACATGCAGCAGATGTTAAACTGGAAGTACCCGGTCTGGCGGGCGGTGACCGTCAGTATAAGCCTGAATATTAATCAGTACTTTTTCCCCCATACCAGTGCGCGCTTCAACAGTAGCACTGCCCATGTGCGGCAGAAGGACAACATTATCCAGCTCCAGCAGCTTGGGGTTAATCTCTGGCTCTGCTTCAAAAACGTCCAAACCAGCACCGGCAATGCGGCCAACTTCAAGAAGGTCTGCCAGTGCTTTTTCATCAATAATCTCGCCGCGCGCGGTGTTGATGATCACGGCGTGAGGCTGCAGTTTTTTCATGCGCTCTTTGTTCAACAGATGATGTGTGTCTTCTGTTAGCGGACAGTTGACGCTGACAAAATCCATTCGACTCAGCATTTGATCGAGATCCGCCCAGTAGGTGGCCTCCAGCTCATCTTCCACCTCTGCCGGGAGCTGAGACCGGTTGTGATAATGCACAGCCATGTTGAATGCCTTTGCCCGCCGCGCCACCGCACGGCCAATGCGGCCCATTCCGATGATGCCAAGACGCTTGCCCTGAATGCGGTGCCCCATCAGGAATGTGGGGGTCCAGCCGGACCATTCGCCGGCCCGCAGAATTTTCTCGCCCTCAAACAAGCGGCGCGGCACGGAAAGTAAAAGCGCCATGGTGAGGTCAGCGGTATCTTCCGTTAAAACGCCAGGCGTATTGGTGATGGCAATGCCAGCCTCTGTTGCGGCTTTCACATCGATGTGGTTAACACCCGCACCAAAATTTGCAATCAGCTTCATGTTTTCACCGGCGGCAGCAATAATCTCAGCATTGATGTCATCGGTAACGGTTGGCACCAATACATCTGCTTCAGCCATTGCGGCCTTTAAGGCTGCGCTGTCCATCGGCGTGTCACGGAGGTTCAAACGCACGTCAAACAATTCCGCCATTCGGGTTTCAATCGGGTCCGGCAGCTTGCGGGTCACGATAACCTTTGGACGGCTTTTCTTTCCTGTTTGACTCATACGCGAAAATACCTTTTTGTTGGCAGCAAGACGCTTAGGGTCGCGTCTTCTTTGGCTTCTCTAGCAGAAGCAGCCACTACCCGCAAATGATGTGGGTTAAGGACGGGCAGGGATTGTTTCGATGGGGTCACACATACGGATAAATCGTTTGATTCCGGGGCTTTTTGCTCTTGTGACGGCCTTGGCTTTCACAGCCAACGCGCAGCAAAAAGTTGGGCCAAGCGGCAATCCCCTCCCCCGATTCGTCGCAATGAGCGCTTCAAAGGCCAACATGCGCACCGGCCCCGGCCGGCAGTATCCCATTCGCTGGGTCTACAACCGACGCGGCATGCCGCTTGAAATTATCGATGAGTATGGCGCTTGGCGTAAAGTCCGTGACCATGAAGGCGAAGAAGGCTGGATGCTGGTTTCCCTACTTTATGGCAGTCGCTCGGTGATGGTACGCGGCAAGACCCGCAGCCTGCACGCAGACCCTGACCTTTCCGCGCCCATACGACTGACTGCAGAGCCGGGTGTTATCGCAGAGATAGAACGATGCCGCGGTTTGTGGTGTGAGGTCAGTATGGACGGCACAAGCGCCTGGATTGAACGCCGCCATGTGTGGGGTGTTTACGCCCACGAAGATCTGGACTGATCATCACCAATCCTTACCGATAATACCAGTGCTGACCTGCTGTTTGCATTTTCTGTTCTCTGGTGTCTTGAATACTTATATAAGTACTTATATAAGTAATTCATAAATAGCGGGAGCGGCCGGTGGATAATGAGCTTTATTTTGAATTGGGACTAGGCACACGCATGCGCCGGCTTATCGAAATGCTCACCAACGGCATGGAAAAAGTGTATGCCGACCAAGGCATAGAATTTCGCACCGGCCATTTTTACGCACTCTATGCAATTGTTGAACGCGGACCGCTCACAATCAACGAAATTGCCGGGCTGGCTGGCTTCAGCCATTCAGCAGTTAGCCAAACCATCAAGCGGCTGATCTCTCTCGATATCTTTGAAACACAACCGACTGATGATGGTCGGCAGAAGCGGGTGCATCTCACTGAAAACGGCAAACGTGTTGTCGAAAAACTGCACCCAACATGGGCCGCGGTTGAAGCCGTTGTGAAGGATGCCATCCATGAGGGTGGCGTCGACTTTTTAGCGGCCATCACCGGGGTCGAAAACGCATTTCGCAGGCAATCTGTGTATGACCGACTGCAGGAAAAACTAATGGCACCAAAAGCTCAAGGCCGATTCGAGATCGTGCCCTATCACGTTCGCTGGCGCGACGATTTCAAAGACCTCAATCTTTGGTGGCTTAAGAAATATTTCCGTGTCGAACCGATCGACGAGCGGGTGTTGGCCGACCCTGAAGGTGACATTCTCGACCATGGCGGCGAGATTTATTTTGCCGTAGTTGACGGCATGGCTGTTGGTACTGTCGCCATGAAAAACATGGGGGACGGAGTTTTTGAACTTACCAAGCTTGGCGTCAATCCTGAGGTGCAACAGGGCGGCATGGGTCGTGCTTTGTGCCAAACCATCATTGACCGGTTTCAGGCGCGCGGAGGCAAACTGTTGTTTTTAGAGACTAACACCATCCTGACCCCGGCCATCAAGCTGTATGAAAAGCTAAACTTTGTCGAGCGACCGTTTCCAACTGAAAGCCCTTATGAACGCGCAAACTACTACATGGTGTGGGAGCCGGATTCATGAGCCCTGACATACAAATTCAAAAGTTTGACGCCAAATATCGGCAGGCCTTTTACGACCTGAACATCGCATGGCTTGAGAAATATTTCACAGTAGAACCCGCACACAGGCAAATGCTGGAGAACCCTGAGGCCGAGCTTTTAGAGGGCGGCGGTGAGGTGTTTTTTGCGGTATCGAGCGGTGATGTTGTTGGCACTGTTGGGGTGCGCAACGCCGGTGGCGGCGTATTTGAGCTCACGAAACTTGCTGTTGACCCGAAAGCGCAAAGCGGTGGCGTCGGCCGCAAGTTATGCGATGCCGTTATTGCGTACTTCATGAAGGCCGGTGGTAAAACGCTTTACCTGGAAACACATAATTCACTGAAACCAGCACTACATCTTTATAAGGATCTGGGTTTTAAACTCACCAAAAACCCCGGCGAGAAACACTATGACGGCTGTGACCTCTATATGGAATGGCAGGCACCTCAATGAGTAAAGCAACAATTGAACGCGCGACCAGCGCCGCGGACATTGAGGCAGTTCGACACATTTTCGAGGCCTTTATCGATTTTCTGCCCATCGACTTGGGCTTTCAGGGCATCGACGATGAGATGCAGGCTTTCCCTGATTTTTACGAGTTTATGCTGATTGCAAAACTGGACGGGAAAGCCATTGGCGCAGTGGCACTCAAGGAACATAACAAAGAAGTCTGTGAGATGAAGCGCCTCTATGTTTTGCCGGAAGGACGCGGTACCGGCGCAGGGCGACTGTTGTGTGAGCAACTGCTTACGGACGCAAAGCATGCCGGATACAGTACCATGCTGCTTGATAGCCTGCGGCGGCTGGAGGCGGCCGTGTCGCTTTATAAAGGGTTGGGGTTCGAGGAAACCGAACCCTATAATTTCAATCCGGAAGATGACGTGGTGTACATGCGCCGGGCCCTTTAAGATGCAACGCCGCTCACTGTCCGGCTTTCTGGAAACAAGATCTTGATGTCGGTGCCAAAGCCCGGACGACTTTGAATGAGAAACTCTGCGTCATGCAGCCGCGCAAGGGACTGCACCAGCGGGAGGCCAAGGCCCGTCCCGCCTTGGCGTGCGTGGTATGCATTGACCGCTTGCTCAAAGGGCCGCAGGACCCGGTTCAGGGTTTCCGGGTCCATCCCAACCCCAGTATCAGAAAGCGACATTTCGACGCCGCCGTCCGGAGCTGTTGTTGCTATCATAACGATGATCCCGCCCTCGGGCGTAAACTTGATGGCGTTTGACATCAGGTTGATCAGCATCTGCCGCAGGCTGCGCCGATCAGCATGTAAATCCGGGACTTTGCCGACAACTTCTATCGCAACCTTCAGCTGCTTGTCAGAGAGCAGGCCATTGGTCATCACCCGCATGTCATCAAATATATCTGACACCGATACCTCTTCCGTGACCATTTCCATTTTGCCAGATTCGATTTTCGACATGTCGAGGATGTCATTGATGATGGACAGCAAATGGTCGGCGCTTTTTTCAATATCAGCGGCATATTCTTTGTGTTTTTTCACCGGCACATCAATACCGCCTTCACCTCTGATCACCTGAGAAAATCCGATGATGGCATTCAGGGGTGTCCTAAACTCGTGGCTCATGTTTGCGATGAAGGCGGACTTGGCTTTATTGGCTGCATCGGCCTCGTTGGCGGCATATTGTAGCAATTTGGCCTGATCTTCGGCGGCCATCAGGTCGCTTTCCGCGCGCGCGCCCTCCCGCATGGTTTCTGCCAGTTCGTAAAACACGACGATCAGAACAAATTGCCCCATCAGGGCCGCCACCAGAAACAGGGAATGTTTGTGCAACAGCGGTAACGGGCCGAGAAGCAAAGCCAGCAAAACACAGGTGGTGCAAATGACAAAATAATAGACACCCCATCGCTTTTGCCGCTCGGTTGTCGCACCAAAAATCAGTGCCGTATAATAGATGGGAATCCACATGATATAATATTCGACATGGCTGTCGAACCGCAGGGCACCCTCCACAAGCCCACCAAGCGTAACAACCCCCGCGAAAATCTTGAACACCGCCGCTACACTGATGAGCGAGCTGTCAGGCGCCCAGATGAAGGCAGGCACAAAAAACAGAGTAACAAGGGTGAAAACCGGCCCGATAAACGCGCCATAAGGTGTCAGGAAATCAAGCGTGAAACCGGCCCATGTGAAAATGCCACCCGCGATCGAGGCCACACCGACGCCGAGCGCCGCGCCCGCGCGTGAAACGCCGATCAGTTTTTGAGCATTTGAAAGCGGCACACCACACCCCCCAATTCCTGAAATAATAGCTCAGAACTGTAAATGTGGGGTAAATTTATTGGCGGCTTGAGGCATCAAATACGGCTGAATTCCGCCGTTTTGCAACCGATAATTGGTGCATATCAATTAGCGCGTTTATTCAACGGGCGTAGAGGTCCAGATGAGCGACTGGATTTTCCATTCGCCGTTAATGCGCCGTGCAATCATCATTTGCGTGCCCGCTGTCGAGGTCGTCGCTCCCTCCCAAACAAACGAAAGATCGAAGGCCCCATAGAGGGTGGCAAGGTCTCCTTCGGTGAATATTTTTTCAACTGTTTGGTCATAGCGGGTGATTGTAGCGCTGGCCTGCCCTTCAGGGAACCAAAAGCCTTTGATCGCTTCACGCGTGCTGAGCACGGGCGAGCCCTGGGGCATAATCGCGGCATCAGGCGCCAAAAGGCCCATAATACCTGGCTCGACCGTTGCGTCATTCTTCAGCCAGATGTCGCGGTACTCCTGATAAAGCGCCCGCACGTCGGCTTCTGGGTTGGCATAAGCACTGTGCGGCACAAAAAGCAGGCAAAAAGCTATGACAAAATGGCGCATGAGAACCTCCCTCGGTTGGTTTTTTTTACCACCGGACGGGTCTGGCGTCTAACCACATATGGTTTAGTCGCTTTATAGCGGCATGGAGAGCCATCTTTGCAGCATAAGGCCCATGTAGAACTGATAATTTGTGCGGCTGCCCTTCTGGTGAAGCACCGTATCGCTGCTCACCAGATATTCAGTGACGCTGCTGCCGTCCTCCACAAAAATCTGCACATCAGGCTTGATCTTTGCGGGCCGTGTCCGGGCCAGCAGGAAAGAAAAAATCAGGGCGATGAAGCGCGTGAACCAGTTGCCGCGCACTCGCCTTAGTTCACTCAGGAACAGGTCCTGCTGATAAGCATCCAGAACAACTTGGTTCTGTGTTCCGTATTCAATAATGCGTACCGTAACAGCCATCACCAGTTTCCATTCTTAAAGGGGATCCAGACAGCATTGCCACTGGCATTGGAACCACCGGGGAATTTGGGCCAAAACGTTTTGGTTACGGGCGGAATAGCCCAGGCAAAATTATATTCCGTAAAAGAATCCACCGTTTCTTCACTGCCTTCCATATGCGTACCACTTAGGTACCCATTGGAACCATATACAATAATTTTGTGGGCAAAGGTTGCTGGATCATAAGCAAGCGCGTCCGCCAATAGTTTTGCAATAGGCCCAATGACCGCGGGATTTGTGCTGGCAGAATTACGAGTCAGGCCCGTGTTGCAGCCGGAAAGGTAAACGCTGGCTTCATCGCACCAAACAAGGGTTTTAAGCGCTGTTCCCCATGAGGCAACATCGGTGCGTGACAGGTCATTGATTGAAATGGGATTGGCGTGGGCATCGATCTCCAATGTCTTCAGGCAGGGGTGATCGGGGTCAATGGATTGCAGAGTTCGGATTTTATCCACGAGATCAGCGCGGTTATCGTAGCCCAGAATGACTTCCCAATTGCTGGGTGCATTTCTGACAAGGCGCGCTTCTTCGCTGAGATAGTCATCCCACTCCTGTGTATAGGGTGCAACGACGTTGAGTTCAGAAGCCATATAACCTCCCCTGGTGCCCCATGACGCTTTCCAATACCGGCAACATACACCAATTGGTTATATTAAACAACCATAGGAATAGTTTCAGTTCTCTGGCTGAATGGGAATTCCCAACATGTATACTTTATGTTTCGCACCACCATTCCTATAAGAAAGGCATGACTGAAGACGACTTGATGAAACATTTGCGCGACCTTGAATTGGAACTGGCTTCAAGCGCCGCGCGCTGTGACGATGCGCGCATGGATGCGTTACTCGCAGACGAATTTGTTGAGTTTGGCGCCTCAGGGCGACGTTTCACCAAGCTACAGATTATCGAGCTGTTGAGCACCGAAGACGACTTTACACCTTATTCGCTCGAGGACTTTTCAGTGACGATGCTAGGCACAGACAACGCGCTTGTGACCTACACCATCCCACCGCGCGAAGGGCCGGACGGTACGCCCAAGCCCGGCTCCCGCCGCAGTTCCATTTGGCAGGAGGATGGAGATAATTGGCGGCTGGTTTTCCACCAAGGGACCCACAAAATAGTAACTCGTGTTTGGCCTGAATACGTCCAGCCTACTTCCACTCACTCATTTTACTGTTCTTCAATGCCGTCCTCATAGCGCGAACGTCTTCCATCACTTGTTGTGAGCCACCCAACTCCTCCAGACATACAGATTGGATCCGAGCATTGTCTGAAGTGTGCGCGACAAAACGATCTGGTAGCAAAACTGTGCGGAAGCGCAAGGCCTCTATTAATTGGCAGGCGTCGAACCTTGCAGCGTTTCTGTGTTGATTATTCTTGGAATACAAATCGACGCAAATGGAGGCGGCATCATCATTTGTACGTAGGTCATGTTTTGCTGTCTCGGCAATCTGTTCGCAAACAAATGCGACCGCCAATTCGCTGTCTCGATACTCTCGCATGGTCATATTCATGGCCCAAGCTGCATCTTCACTCCAGTTTTTTAAAGGCGAATTCATCAGCGTCTCTTGAAATGCAACCGCATCCCGTGTCACCCGAAAAATTCCATCAGCAACAGGACCACCACACCCAATTCTCTGGGAAGTTAAATCTCTGCGCCTTGGCTCGTAACCGTGCCGTCGCAACGTGCTCAATTGGTGCATCATACAGACCGAATATCGGGCAACATTGCCAAACCGGGGTTCACTCAGAACCAGCTGATTACAGACCTCGAATTCGTACTCCTTGGACGTTGATCGAAACTCGCGATGATTCACTAAATACTCGCAATACCCAAATGCGGCATCTTCCGGGTCATCATAATCATACTCTGAAGTAAATGGCTGGCTCGCGACAGTCTGCGAAAAACAAACCAATGACATCAAAAGAATTACGCTTGGTTTCATGTAGAGCCCCAATCAATTGCTTTACGCAGGGTAGCAAACGTGAAAACTAACAACAATCTCTGGTCATAGCAAAAAAGCCCGGCATTGCCGGGCTTTTGAATTCTGAGAATGTGTGCTCGCTTAGTCGCCGGTCATGATCCGGTCAACCAGCTGTTTCACTGTCGGCACAAAGCCGTTTGAGTAAAACGGATCACTATTGAAGCGGAAGGCGTTATGGCCTGCGAACACCAGATTATTGTCGATGCAGCCGTCTTTCGCCACATCGTCCAGCGTTTTCTGGATGCAGAAACTGCGCGGGTCTGCCAAGCGGCCAGTGGAGTTTTTCTCGTTGGTGGCCCAGCTTGAAAAACGGCACTGCGACAGGCAGCCAACACAGTCGGCCTGGTCCTTGCGGATTTCAGCGCATTTGTCCGCAGTGACAAAAATCAGGCTATCGTCCGGCGTTTTCATCGCCTTTTCAAAACCCTCAGCCTGCCAGCCCTGGATTTTCTGAACGTCGCCGCCGCGCACAAAATATTTCTTCCGGTCAATCACCATTTCGGTGTTGAACTCTTCCGATGGCTTGGGCGAGAACTCAACCTGACGGTCATTACGGCCCACCAATTCGCCAATGAAGCTGTTCTTGAGCGCTGATGAAAAAAAGCCGGTTGGGCTGAAGTTCTGAAGCAGGATGTCGCCAGCCTTCAGCTCGGTCAGCTTCTTTTTCCACTTGTCGGAAATCGGACTTTCTTTCGTGAGAAGCGGCCGCGTGCCAAACTGGAAGACGATTGGGCCGAGCTCTTTGTTGTCGATCCAGTCTTTCCATTCTTTCAGGTTCCAGACACCACCTGCCATGATGATCGGCACATTATCGAGGCCCAGCTTGCGCATGATGTTCCTGAGCTCAAGCACACGTGGGTATGGGTCGCCCGGCTTGGTCGGGTCTTCAGCGTTCGACAGGCCGTTGTGACCGCCAGCGAGCCATGGGTCTTCATACACAACACCGCCCAGAAGATCGGCTGCGTTTTTATAGGCCCGCCGCCACAACAAGTTAAACGCGCGGCCAGAAGAGACAATCGGGTAATAGTGCACGCCGTATTTGCTGGCGAGTTCAGCCAATTTGAAGGGCATGCCCGCGCCGCAGGTGACGCCGTGGATCATGTCTTTCGCTTTTTCGAGCACACCATGCAAAATGCGCTGCGAACCGCCAAGCTCCCAAAGCATATTGATGTTGATAAGGCCTTCACCCTTCGAGAGCTCCCAGGCTTTCCGGACCTGATCAATTGTACCCTGGATGGAAAAATCCACCATTTCGTCGTGGCGGTCTGTGCGGGTGCGACCTGCATACTCGTGCGGCACAACATTGCCGTGCTCGTCATACTGGTCTGCGATAACGGCAGAAATGGTGCCAATGCCGCCCGCTGCAGCCCATGGGCCGGAGCTCGCGCCCGTAGAGATGGCAACGCCTTTACCGCCTTCAATCAACGGCAAAACTTCCTTGCCGCCAAGCCTGATGGAATTCAGGTTAAAACTCATTCACAAACCCCCGACAGTGGGCCTACAGGGCCCGAATTTCGTTGATGCTCCCGTCCTGTGCGTTGTCCCGTAAAGTTGGACCTGGGAGCGTTAAAACCGGCGTGAGCATAGCACACGCCGGTTTCTTTTCAATTAACGGATCGATGAACCGTTAGTCGCGGTCGCGCCGCGGGCCTTTCTTGGGGCCAGCTTTTGGTGGCGCTGCGTTTGGATCATCTTCACCAGTTTCCTGGTCAACAACCCGCATCGACAGGCGCACCTTGCCGCGGCCATCAATTTCAAGACACTTCACGTAAACTTCGTCACCTTCGTTCACAACGTCGGTTACTTTTTCTACGCGCTCTTCAACCAGTTCAGAGATGTGCACAAGGCCGTCACGGCTGCCCATGAAGTTGACGAATGCGCCAAAGTCCATGATGCGAACCACTTTACCTTTGTAGATGGTGCCGACTTCTGGCTCCGCAACGATGTCGTTGATCATCGCGACAGCGGCGTCAATTTCAGAACCAACAGAAGAGGCCACCTTGATTGTGCCATCGTCTTCGATGTTCACTTTCGCGCCCGTTTCTTCAACGATGCCACGGATCACTTTACCACCGGTTCCGATCACTTCGCGGATTTTGTCCACTGGGATCTTCATGGTTTCAATGCGTGGTGCATGCTCAGAAAGTTCTGTGCGTGCGCCAGCCAGACCCTTGTTCATCTCATCAAGGATGTAGGCGCGGCCGCGGCCTGCCTGCTCAAGGGCAACTTCCATGATTTCTTTGGTGATGCCATCGATCTTGATGTCCATTTGAAGGGCGGTCAGGCCTTTTTCAGTGCCAGCCACTTTGAAGTCCATGTCACCGAGGTGGTCTTCGTCACCCAGGATGTCAGAAAGAACTGCAAACTTGTCGCCTTCTTTGATGAGACCCATTGCGATACCGGAAACTGGACGGCTGATTGGAACACCCGCGTCCATCATCGCAAGTGATGAACCACAAACAGTTGCCATAGAAGACGAACCGTTTGATTCAGTGATTTCTGACACCAAACGCACTGTGTATGGGAACTCTTCAGCGTCTGGCAGAACCGCACGAACGGCACGCCATGCAAGCTTACCATGACCCACTTCGCGGCGACCTGTGAAGCCAACGCGGCCTGTTTCACCAACAGAGAAGGGTGGGAAGTTATAGTGCAGCATGAAGTTTGAGCGGTAAGAACCTTCAAGCTGATCAATGATCTGCTCGTCTTCGCCAGTACCAAGCGTTGCAACAACAAGGCCCTGTGTTTCACCCCGGGTGAACAGCGCAGAACCGTGTGTGCGTGGCAGAATGCCTGCAACAGCTTCAATGGCACGAACGTCATCAAGGGCACGGCCATCGATACGATTGCCAGTTTCCAGGATGTTTCCGCGCACAATTGAGCTCTCAAGCTTCTTGGTGAGGTCACCCACCATTTGCTCAGTGAGGTCATCGCTTTCTTCAATCATCGGTGCAACAGCTTCCGCCACAGCAGCCTTAATCTCAGCAATGCGGTTGGAGCGGTCTTGCTTCACGGTGATTTCGTAAGCTGCGCGCAGGTCAGCTTCTGCAACCTCAGCGATTTTGGCTTTGAGGCCAGATGTGTCTGGGCCTTCTGCAAGCTCCCAAGGGTCTTTGGCAGCAACTTCAGCCAGTTCGATGATCAGGCCGATCACTTTCTGAAGCTCTTCGTGGCCGTACATGACGGCGCCGAGCATTACGTCTTCAGACAGTTCGTTTGCTTCTGATTCCACCATCAAAACCGCGTCGCGTGTACCCGCAACCGTCAGCTCAAGATCGCTTTCTTTCAACTGCTCGATAGTTGGGTTCAGGATGTAGTCGCCGTCTTTGTAGCCAACTTTCGAACCAGCGATCGGGCCAAAGAAAGGAAGACCGGAAAGCGTCAGTGCCGCAGAGGCACCAATCATCGCAACAATGTCGCTGTCGTTTTCAAGGTCGTGGCTTACAACAGTACAGATAACCTGCACTTCGTTTTTGAACCCGTCAGGGAACAGTGGGCGGATTGGGCGATCGATCAGACGGCTAACCAGCGTTTCTTTTTCGCTGGGGCGACCTTCACGCTTGAAGAAGCCACCAGGGATCTTGCCTGCCGCGTAATATTTTTCGGTGTAGTTTACTGTCAGCGGGAAAAAGTCCTGACCCGGCTTAACAGAGCGCGCACCCACCACGGTGCAAAGTACAGTTGTGTCGCCGTAAGACGCCATCACAGCGCCGCCAGCCTGGCGGGCAACATGGCCGGTTTCAAGTGTCAGGGTACGGCCACCCCATTCGATAGATTTGCGTTGTATATCAAACATTCTTTTACCTTTCACGGGCCCGCTGGGTCTTTTTCTCTGCCAGCTTGGCCCCGGCACACCCCCTATGGATGTGCCTCCTGCAAAATCTTTCTGCATGCCTCATTGCACACAGAAAGAGGTCTTACTTTTGAAGTGAAATCCGGAATCAAGTATCCGGCAATATTGCTCCCCAAAAGCAAGAAGGCCGATCCAAACGGACCGGCCCAATTGATCAGCTTACTTACGAAGACCAAGCCGACTGATGAGCGACTTGTAGCGCTCGGCGTCTTTGCCTTTGAGGTAATCGAGAAGCTTGCGGCGCTGGTTTACCATTTTGATCAGGCCACGACGGGAATGGTTATCCTTTTTGTGGTCCTTGAAGTGTTCGGTAAGCGTCGCGATGCGCGAAGACAGGATGGCTACTTGTACTTCCGGTGAACCGGTGTCGCCTTCTTGTGTTGCGTATTCTTTGATCAGTTCTTGTTTCTTTTCAGCAGTAATCGACATCGATCTTCTCCTAAAATTTACATATTGAAGACCCGCAGGGGACGAACCATTTCGCCTGTCACCTCTGCGATGGCAACCGGCGTATCGCCGTCCATCAAATAGCAGAGGCCCTGCTTAGCTTCTGACTGCTGGATTGACCGACCCAATTTGATGTCGGCGGCTTCCAGGGCTGTTACGGCGAGCGCCGGGATGTCGTCCAGCGCCGTCGTGACCGGCCGCAGCAGGTCCGAAGCGCGCGCACTATGACCTAAGTCCTCCAGCTTTTCCAGCGAAATTGCGTCTTTCAGCGCAAATGGGCCAACACGGGTGCGCCTTAGCGCCGTCAAATGGCCATAAGTCCCCAATTTCTCAGCGATATCCCGGCCGAGCGAGCGCACATAAGTGCCCTTACCGCAGCAAACCGAAAAATGGCTTTCGCCAGCATCAGCATTGTGAGACTTTAGCGTAAGTGATTGAATTTCAACACTTCTTGCCTTCAGTTCCACCGTCTCACCCGCGCGAGCAAGCGCATAGGCCCGCTTGCCGTCCACTTTAATGGCGCTGTGGGCAGGGGGCACTTGCTCAATTGTGCCGGTAAAACTCCCCAGAACCTCTTCAACTGCGCTTTTTTCCGGGGTTAGGCCGCCAGAATGGATGATTTCACCTTCAGCATCCGCCGAATCGGTCGCAACACCCCATTTGACTGTGAAGTCATACTCTTTGGAGGCGTCGACAATATAGGGCATGGTTTTGGTGGCTTCACCGAGGCCAATGGGCAAGATGCCTGTGGCCATCGGGTCTAGTGTTCCACCGTGGCCCACCTTTTGGGCATTGAAAGTACGTTTGACGATAGCGACAGCCTTAGCACTTGAAGCACCCTGTGGTTTGTCGACCACGAGCCAACCGTCGACTTTGTCGCCCTTGCGGCGGCGTGCCATCAGGCACCTTCCTCCGGCGTGTCATCGATCGCAGCAATATCCCGCTGAACTTTTGGGTCCTTCAAGAGCGCATCAATGTGGCTTGCCTCATCGAAGCTGTCATCCAGCTTAAATTTGAGCCGCGGCATATATTTCATATGCACAACTTTGCTCATTTCACCACGAATGTAGGCGCTGTTGCGGTTAAGCGCTTTGATGATAGTGCCTTGGTCGTCCCCGCCAAGCGGCATCACGAATACGGTCGCGTTTCTAAGGTCCGGGCTGACCCGCACCTCTGACACAGTGATGGAGGCGCCATCTAGGTCTGGGTCCTGCACATCACCGCGCGTCATAATGGCGGAAATGGCATGACGCACATTTTCGCCAACGCGCAAAAGGCGCAGGCTTGGCCCACCGCTGGTGTGCTCTCGCTTAGACATGGGTTTCTCTCTAGTGAAAGAGAACGCGCTCTATAGAACGCGTTCGATTTCTTCCAGTTCATACACTTCAAGAACGTCGCCGGACTTGAAGTCATGATAGTTTTCAAACGTCAGACCACATTCCTGACCCGAGTCGACCTTCTTAACATCGTCTTTGAAGCGACGAAGATTGTCGATCTGGCCTTCGTAAATGATGACATCATCACGCAGGATACGCGCCTTGAGATCATTGCGGATCGAGCCTTCGGTAACCATACAACCGGCCGCCTTCCCAGCCTTGCCAGCCTGGAACGCTTCTTTGATGTCAGCACGGCCAACGATGTTCTCTTTGAACTCTGGGCCAAGCTGACCAGCCATCGCCGCCTTCACTTCGTCAATCAGGTCATAAATGATTGAATAGTATTTGATCGTTATGCCCTCAGCCTCGGCAGCATCGCGTGCCTGCTTGTTTGGTCGAACATTAAAGCCAATCACCAGCGCGGTGGATGCGTTTGCAAGTGTGATGTCTGCTTCGGTGATACCACCAACTGCACCATGGATGACGCGACACTGAATTTCATCATTGCCCGCCTTCTCCAGCGCTTGCGTGATCGCCTCAACAGAGCCCTGAACATCTGCTTTCACCACCACATCGAAAGTCTGAAGACCCTCAGACTCTTTGAGGTTAGAGAAGATGCTTTCAAGCGTCTTCGGCGCCGCCGCAGCAGCCTGGCGCTTCTTCCGGGCCTGATCCTGGCGATAGTCAGCTACTTCACGCGCACGTGCTTCGTTTTCAACAACTGCAAAGTCGTCCCCAGCGCCTGGCGCGCCGTTAAGGCCAAGAACCTCAACAGGTTGGCTTGGGCCAGCTTCTTTCACTTGGCTGCCTTTGTCGTTCACAAGCGCCCGAACCCGGCCCCACTCAGCCCCTGCAACAAAGATGTCACCGACTTTAAGTGTACCGCGCTGCACCAGAACAGTTGCAACAGGGCCGCGCCCTTTATCAAGCTTGGCTTCCACAACCACACCTTCAGCGGCACGGTCAGGGTTTGCTTTCAACTCAAGAATTTCCGCCTGCAGGGCAATGGCTTCCTTGAGTTTATCAAGGCCCATGCCTGTGATAGCAGAAACTTCAACTTCCTGGGTATCGCCCTGGAAGGTTTCAACCACAACTTCATGCTGCAACAGTTCGTTGCGCACGCGGGTTGGGTCAGCGCCTTCGCGGTCCATTTTGTTGATCGCGACAATCATTGGCACTTCAGCGGCCTTTGAGTGGTTAATTGCCTCAATGGTCTGTGGCATCACGCCGTCATCACCGGCGACCACAAGGATCACGATATCCGTAACGCTTGCACCGCGTGCCCGCATTTGCGTGAACGCCGCGTGGCCTGGTGTATCGAGGAAGGTGATTTTTTCACCGCCATCAACAGCAACCTGATAGGCACCGATGTGCTGGGTGATACCACCGGCTTCACCAGAAACAACATTGGCTTTCCGCAAGGCATCCAGAAGTGATGTTTTACCGTGGTCAACGTGACCCATGACAGTAACGATTGGTGCGCGTGGTGCCAGATCAGTATCCTGATCTTCCTCACCCACTAGGCCGATCTCAACATCCGCTTCGCTCACGCGCTTAATCGTGTGACCAAATTCTTCCACGATCAGCTGAGCCGTATCCTGGTCAAGCGTATCGTTGATAGTGGCCATCATGCCCATGTTCATCAGCGACTTCATAACAGCTGTGGCTTTTTCAGCCATCCGCTGTGCAAGCTCCTGAACAGTGATCGCCTCAGGCACAGTGATTTCACGCGATTGGCGCTGCTGTGGCTGTTGCACACCGCCCATTTCAGCCGCACGCTTTTTCGCCTGCATGCGCTTGTAGGAGGCAAGCGACCGCTGGCGCTCGTCACCTGCAGTGGCAGTGGAGATCGTCAAACGACCTCTGCGACCCCGGTCATCACCACGGCCACGACCACGCTGGTTGCGGTCCTGACTTGGTCCACCCTTTTTGTCTTTGCGTTTTGGCTTGGCTGGCCGTGCAGCATCACCAGGCTTGTCAGCACCGGCAGCAGGACGTGCTTCATTGGCTTTTCGAAGCTGAACAGCGCGCGCTTCAAGCTCAGTTTTTTTGCGGGCTTCTTCTTCTGCTTTTTCGCGAGCAGCCTGCTCGTCCGCAGCTTTCTGTGCTGCTTCTGCTTCTGCTTTTTCTTTTGCAGCAGCTTCAGCGCGCTTCTTCGCGTCTTCTTCAGCCAGCTGACGCGCTTCTTCTTCAGCGTCCTTGCTCGCAGCCTCTTCAGCCTCGCGGCGCTGACGCTCCGCTTCAAGTGCTGCCTGACGCTTAGCGTCTTCTTCCGCGCGCTTCTTAGCTTCATCGAGAACGCGCTGGCGATTTTCGAGCTCGGCATCCGTCAGATTGTGCTTCGCGTTTTCAGCAGGCTTTTTAGGCACATAGGCTTTTGGGGCTTGCGGTGCTGGCGAGGGCGCAGCTGTTTCGGCCGCTCCACCTTTATGGAGGATACGCTTCTTCTTGCGCTCAACCACCACAGCTTTGCTGCGACCATGGCTGAAGTTTTGACGAACCTGACCGGTTTCAACACCCTTGCCTACGCCAAGGGTGCCACGGCCGGACAATGTAAGTTTCTTTTCGTCGCTCATACGTCTCTTCGTTCCTCTGCGCTCACTTGCGCACTTCGGGCTACTCTTTAGCAGATAAACCCACTAGTCGGCCAATATCGGCCTTCAATTTATCCGTGCCACCACTTTCCAGTAGCAGCACATGAACCACATTTTCCCGACCCAAAGCCAGCGAAAGCTGCTCTCGGTCGAAAATCTCCACCACTGGCAAGTCTTTGCCAACAGCAGATCGTATCTTTTGGCGGCCATCTGCCGCCCCATCGGTGGCTGCCACAAGGAGTGCCGGCTTTCCGGTTCCTTTCTTAGCGAGCGCCGCCTTTATTTTGTCGAAACCTGTCACCAGGTTTCCGGCCCTTTGCTCAAGGCCCAATCTATCCAGGCAGCGCTTGGTCAGAAGCGTTACCATTTTTGCCACCAGGTCATCCGGCACCGCGTTTTTCGCGAGTGCCATCTTTAGTGACCGGCTGGCTGCCTTTCTGAGCGCACCGTCGGCAACCGCCTTCTGGACCATTGGTCCGTCTGCAGAGATCCATAGACCTCTGCCAGGCAGTTTGGCTGCAACATCGGGAACCAACGTTTCATCGGGTCCCAGCACCAACCGGAAGAGCCCTTCAGTAGGGCCAGACTGGTGCGTTATGATGCAGCGACGCTCCGGCATGGGCATGCTTCCTGCCCACCGAACCGCTTAGGCTTCCGCCTCTTCGCTGGCTTCAGTGGCTTCAGCTTCTACAGCCTCGCCGTCCTCAGCAGCGCCTTCTTCTACTTCTTCTTCGCCAGTGCCAAACGCTTCTTCAGCAGTGAGCCAGCCAAGAGCAACACGTGCGGACATAATCATGGCACTCGCAACAGCTTCTTCGAGCGGATAACTGCGAAGAATACCGTCTTCTTTGCTGGTAAGCTCATCCGCGGCACAGCCAGCGAAGTCCTCAAGTGTTTTCACTTGTTCTTCACCAAGCGTCACCAACATTTGCGGCGTCAGGCCTTCAACGTTTGCCAGCTCGTCCTCAACACCCATTTCGCGGCGCTTTTCATCAGCGGCGCGAGCTTCTGCTTCAAGGAAATCACCGGCGCGGCGCTGTAGCTCTTGTGCAAGGTCTTCATCAAAGCCCTCAACACCCAGAAGTTCTTCAAGTTCAACGTAAGCAACTTCTTCAACTTCTGTGAAACCTTCAGCCACGAGAAGGTGGGCCAGTGTGTCATCAACATCGAGAGCTTCCATGAAGCGTGCGCTCTGTGCCATGAACTCTTCCTGGCGGCGCTCGCTTTCTTCAGCCTCGGTCATGATGTCGATAGTCCAACCGGTCAGCTGGCTCGCAAGTCGCACGTTCTGACCACGGCGACCAATCGCTAGTGATAATTGGTCATCCGGCACCACAACTTCAACCCGTGTACGCTCTTCATCAAGAACAACCTTGGCAACTTCAGCAGGCTGAAGTGCGTTCACGATGAAAGAGGCCACATCAGGTGACCATGGAATAATGTCGATTTTCTCGCCCTGAAGCTCATTCACTACCGCTTGCACACGTGAACCACGCATACCAACACAAGCGCCAACCGGGTCGATGGAATTGTCGTTTGAAATCACGGCGATTTTCGCGCGGCTGCCCGGGTCGCGGGCCACGGAGCGGATCTCAATGATACCGTCATAAATTTCCGGCACTTCCTGCGCAAACAAAGCACCCATAAACTCAGGCTTTGTGCGAGACATGAAGATTTGCGGACCGCGGTTTTCGCGGCGAACTTCGTAGATAAAGCCGCGCATGCGCTCGTTTTGGCGCACATGCTCGCGAGGGATGACCTGATCGCGGCGCATGATGGCTTCTGCGTTGCCAAGGTCAACGATCACATTGCCATACTCAACGCGCTTAACGATGCCAGTGATGATTTCACCAACACGGTCTTTATATTCGTCGTATTGGCGCTGGCGCTCTGCGTCGCGCACTTTCTGGACGATAACCTGCTTGGCGGTTTGTGCAGCAATGCGGCCAAAATCCATTGGTGGAAGGCTAGACGCCAAATAATCACCAATCGCAGCATCGGGCTTGTCTTTCAGTGCATCTTCAAGACTGATCTGAACCGCAGGCTCTTCAACTTCTTCAACAACTTCAAGAACCCGGAACAAACGAATGTCGCCGGTGTTTTTGTCGATCTGAGCGCGAATCTCATTTTCTGCGCCATAGCGCGAACGAGCCGCTTTCTGGATTGCATCTTCCATCGCTTCCAGAACAATCTCTTTGTCGATCACTTTTTCACGCGCGACCAGTTCTGCAATCTGCAGAAGTTCCAGCCTGTTTGCACTGACAGCCGTTGCCATCATCTTTACTCCATCGCTTAAGGGGGGCTTGCCCCACCAGCTTTCAATACCCAGCGTTAATGCTGGGTGCTTTCGTCCTGTTCGGCCGCAGCTTTCTGCACTGCGTCCAATAATTCATCCGTCAGGATCAATTTGGCCTTGGAGACTTCCGAGAATGGCAGCACAACCTGCCCTTCGTCAGTGTCCAACACCACTTCTGATCCATTGAAGGCCGTCATGCGACCTTTGAAACGGCGGCGCCCGTCAATCTGGTTAGCGAGCTCTACTTTGGTCTCGAACCCAACCCAGCGCTCAAAATCCTTTGCACGCGTGAGCGGCCTGTCCACACCCGGCGAGCTAACTTCCAGGAGATATTCGCCCGGCAGCGGGTCTTCAACGTCCAAGATCAGAGAAACTTCGCGTGACAGCTGTGCGCAGTCATCAACACTCATTGTGCCATCAGGGCGCTCCGCCATGATCTGAAGAGTTGGCTTCCTGCCGCCACCATACGTGACGCGCACGAGCTCAAACCCCAAGCCTTCAACAGCTGGCTCAATCAGTTCTCTAATTTGTGCAGACGCCTCGGTCACACCGTTTCCTTTCAGCCTTCCCGGCATCCACTATGCCAATTGGACTATAGGTATGCGCTATGGCTGAGCGGGCTTGCGCCCACCCCGGAAAATACCAACAATCCAGGAGAAGTGGCCTCTATATACAGTTAAGGTCAGCTTGGGGCAAGGGGTAAAACGCAAGTTTTGCGGGGCTTTTAGCGCCCTTTGGGAACATCAACCCATCGACGCGGGAAAACGACTCGGGGGACACCTCAAAAAAGGCGTTTTCAAGCCTGCCCCTAAAGCGTTTCAAAGCGCCGTTCATGGTGTGTATAGACAATGGTTAGATCGGCAGAAACATTGGCATCATTAATGATTTTGTGGGCACGCCGCTGTTGCAGCGCAAGTTTTTGACCTGACTTCAGCCGCTTCTTCTGCCACAAGTCAGTGTTGTCCGTAGAAGTGCCTGCCATTTCAACCACTATTTCGCCTTCTTCCACATAGATAAACTCGTGGGCATTTTCATGGAAATGCATATCTGTTTCGCAGCCGGGCCTCAGACTCATCTTCGCGAAACTGAGCCCAAGCGCTTTGTGGCCACGTTCGATCCATTGCATCATTCCCCAAGGGAACGCCTCAATTGTCATGGGTTATTGCTCCAAAAACACCGAATGGGCGCCTCTTTTAGCATAAAAATACTCATAAAATAGCAGGCGACGTGCCCTTAGACGCTGCGGGGTACCCGGCGGAAACGGAAATACGTGGCGCGCCCCTCCAGAGCCTTGGCCTCATAGCGTGTCTCGGGCCAGTCGTCGGGGCGGTTTAGCCAGTCTGACGGATCGTTCGCCAGCCACTCAAAATCGCTGCGCAAACTCATTTGAACTGCCGTCCACTCCCGGTAAATGGGGTGGTCTGTACCAACTCGGAACTCGCCGTCATCAACCAGCACACGGGCGATCTGGTCGAGGTTGGGTGGGTTCACAAAACGACGGCGTGCATGACGGCGCTTTGGCCAAGGGTCAGGGTGGATCAAAAACACACGCTCAAGCGATGCATCCGGCAGCCGCGAAAGAACGTGCCGAGCATCGTCACCGTAAACGCGGATGTTGCTGATCACTTCTTCTTCAATGTGAGTGAGCAACCCTGCCACACCGTTCAGGTACGGTTCGCACCCGATCAAGCCCACGTCAGGGTGTGCTTGTGCTTGCCATGCCAAATGCTCACCTTTACCGAACCCTATCTCCAGCCAACAAGCGCGGGGGCGACTTTCGTAAAGAGCAAATGGGTCAAGCGCACCTGGCTTTACTTCCGTCTCCAGATCAATTGGCACCGAAATCCTTGGCAACAACCCGTCCATCAAACCTTGCTTTCGGTCTGATAAGGCTGGGCCTTTACGGCGTCCAAAAAACCGCAGTTCAGGTGGCTGGAAGTTGGATTTATGTTCGGGTTTGCTGGTCATGCAGGCGGCTTTATCTCAGGCAGCGCACTTCTGTAAAGAGTTTTAGGCTTCAGCTTCAGTCTTTTGCCGGTGCAGCCCAAGGAGCAGAAACACCAAAATCACTAAAACGCTGACCGCAAGCACTGCCAGCATTTTGATGCTGGTCTGAACTGCCGGTGGCGCAATAGCACGGGGCAGCGGCGTATCCAGCACACCCGCACGGTCAACACCCATTGCAGCCACCGTTCTGCCATGTGCATCAATCACTGCACTGACACCTGTGCTTGCAGACCGAACAACCGGCAGACCCTCTTCGATTGCCCGAAAACGAGCAAGGGCCAAGTGCTGATAGGGGCCATTGGTTAAACCAAACCAACCGTCATTTGTGATGTTTAGCAACCATTCCGGGCGGTCCCCTGGGTCATAGACCTGGCCGGGAAAGATAATCTCGTAGCACACAAGCGGCGAAAACGGTGGCACGCCCGGCAAGCGAATGGTTTGCAAGCCATCGCCTTCCGTAAAGGCGACACCGCCAGTGAGTTGGCGCAGACCGATCGCATTCAACAGGTTTTGGAACGGCAAATATTCACCAAATGGGACCAGATGGTTTTTGTCGTATCGGGCATAAAGTTGCCCACGCGAGTTGAAGGCAAACAGGCTGTTAAAATAATTCACACCGCTTGGGGTGCGCTCATATCGCGGGGCGCCGGTTATGGCGTAAGACCCAAACTCCAGCAGCCGTGACATGCGCCAACGCAGAAGCGAGCCATCGCGGTCAAACGATTCGCGTTGGACGGCAGTTTCAGGCCAAATTAGAAGCTTCACACCTTCTGCACGGCCACGTTCACTATCGCCCCGCGAAAGGCGCATGTGACGATCAAAATGATCGTCAACCAAATGCGCAACCCATTTTTCACGCTGGGAAACATTGGCTTGCACCAAACGCAGACTGACCGAGATTTCATACTCGGTTTGCGCACCCGAAAGCCGAACCTGCCCCCAAACAGCCAATCCGATAAGCACCAGAGATGGCGCCAGCGCCAGAACAAGCCCTCTTGCTGACCAAGGTTTGCTCAATAAAACTGCCAATGATGTCGCCGCCAAGAGGGTTATGGCTGACAACCCGTACACACTCAGGAGCGAAGCCGACTGTGCAACTGGCAACCAATCGGCCCACATTGAGCCTGCAAGATGCCAGGGGAAACCGGTGAACAAAAAACCGCGCGCAAACTCAAAAAACACCCAAACAGCCGAAAAAAGGAGTACGCGCCCGGGGCCTTTGAACCATAGTTTCTGGCATACAACGAATGAAAGCGCTGTGTACAATGCCATCACGCCCGCCAGCGCAAGAATCGCAAAAGGCGCCAATATGATCGGCACATTGTCCTGTTGCGTGAATGAATGGCCGATCCAGGTGAGCCCGACCGAAAACAAACCAAAACCTGTCCACCAACCCGTCGAAAACGCTTCCCGCCAGGAATTCGACCGGTCCAGCAAAATTACCATGAGAGGAAAAGCCACGAAGGCCGCAGGGAAAATATTCACCGGCGCAAAAGTACTTGTCAGCAACGCGCCTGAAAGAAAAGCAATCAGCGGGACACGCCAAACTGCCCGCGCCGATAGCCAGGCGTCAAATCGGGACAACCAAACAGGAATTGATTGAGCAGCTTCCCCGCTGGAAGCTGCTGCAGTTTTATCAGTCACTCACTGTCGCTTTCGTCTTTGTTATGGCTCGCCGTCTCATCTTTCCGTGGCTCCACAGGACCAATAACTGGAAGATGAATACGAATTCGCCTTATACGACGCGGATCAGCATCAAGCACCTCAAATTTGTATCCGCTATCGTGAAGAATAACCTCCCCAATGTCAGGCACTCGGTCCGCAAGCAAGAAAACAAGGCCGCCAAGCGTGTCGATATCCTCGGCTCGTTCCTGACTTGTTAATTCAATTCCAAGTTCTTCCTCAAGCTCATCAACATCAATGCGGGCATCAGCGTCATATCCCCCATCTGAAAGAGGAATCAGTTCTGGATCTTCAATCTCATCGTGCTCGTCTTCAATCTCGCCAACGATTTCTTCGACCATATCTTCAACGGTGACGAGCCCATCGGTGCCGCCGTACTCATCTACCACAACTGCCATATGGGTTCGCGAAAGTCGCATTTTGGCTAGCAAATCAATAACCCGCATGGACGCTGGAACATAAAGTACGGGCCGGCGAATGGATGCCATTTTGAAATCTTCAGGGGATACACCATCGGCCATCAGCTTAAGCGTATCTTTCACATGCACCATGCCAATCACGTCATCCAGTGTTTCCCGGAATACAGGCATGCGCGAGTGCGCGGCATCGGCAAACACTTTGATCAAATCCTGGAAGGAAATATTGTCTGGAACCGCAACAATGTCGCCGCGCGGCACCATCACATCGTCAATTCTCAGTTCGCCGTACTCGAGCACGTTAAAGAGCATTTCCCGCTCTTTGTCGCCCAGGCTCACCTGATTGGTGTCTTCCTCATGCTCTTCAATCGCCTCTTCAAGGCTTTCACGCAGAGAGACATCACTGGCTTTGGCTCCGAAAAATTCGCGCACTGAACGCAAAAATCCACCCGACCCCGGGTGAACACCGTTTCCATTCGCATCTTTTTCGCTGTGGTTATCTGCCATCAGTCCGTTATCGCAGCATAGGGGTCATCGATACCGAGACCAGCCAACACTGCCCTTTCTTTTGCTTCCATAAATTCAGCTTCTTCGTCTTCCATATGGTCATGACCTAACAAATGCAAAAGGCCGTGAATGATCAAATGTGAGAAATGATGAACTGGATGTTTGTTTTGTGCGCTTGCTTCATCGATCACCACCGGCGCGGCAACGATGATGTCGCCAAGCATAAGAGGGGGACCGCCGTTGGCGGCGCTTTCGATCGCCTGAGGCAATAAATCTGTCTCAATCGCCTGAAAAGAAAGCACATTGGTTGGCTTGTCTTTCCCGCGATGATCCCGGTTGAGGGCTTGCATCTCATCGTTCGAGACAATGCGCACGTAAAGCTCGCCCATTGTGGCCTCCGAAACGTCTTCATGCTTCAGTAAAGCAGACACAAGCGCCTCTATGAGGTCAAAAAGGTCATCGCCTAATAAGGTGTCATCGATGTCGATATCCAAGTCCAGACCGGGCAACACGCCTTGTGGCGCCCGGCCGATGATACTTGAAGCGGGATCGTCAAGCGGATCCTGAATAGTGGTTTGTGTTGGCATTCGTTTGTCGTTCAGCTAGCGCCCGTCATCGTCACCGTATGCGTCGACAATGCGGCCCACCAGTGGATGCCTGACAACATCACTGGCCTCAAACCGGGTTACAGCAATGCCGTCGACGTCTCTGAGCTTGTTGAGCGCATGCTTCAGCCCAGACGTCACGCTAGGTGGCAAATCCACTTGGCTCGGGTCTCCGCAAATGGCCATGCGGCTGTTTTCGCCAAAACGGGTAAGGAACATTTTCATCTGCATCGGTGTGGTGTTTTGCGCCTCGTCCAATATCACAAAGGCATTCGCAAGAGTGCGGCCACGCATGTAAGCAAGTGGTGCAATCTCGATTTGATTGCTTGCAATGCGTTTCTCAACCTGCTCGGCGGGCATCATGTCATAAAGCGCATCATAAAGCGGGCGCAGATAAGGGTCGACTTTGTCTTTCAGGTCGCCCGGCAGGAAACCCAGGTTTTCGCCTGCTTCCACCGCAGGCCGCGACAAGATAATCCGGTCAATTTCACCCGCGAGCATGCGAGCAACCGCCATCGCAACCGCCAAATAAGTCTTGCCCGTCCCTGCGGGACCGACACCAAAAACCATGTCCGCGGTTGCAAGCTTGGACATATAGTCAGCCTGCCCCTTTGAGCGCGGCATGATCACGCGGTTACGGGTGGTGATTTTGATATCACTGCCTTTGGGCACTGGACGTTGGCTTGGCGCTTCAGCGCGCGGCTGGGCCAGCTGGTCATTAGCAATAGGCCCTGCTTCTGCCATCCGCACAGCGCCGTCCACTTCACCCGTGTCGATTTCGCGGCCCTGGCGCGCCATGTCGCACAAGTCATCCAGAACACGCAGCGCCGTTTCCGTGCGCTCCGCAGAGCCTTCAATCGCAATCCTGTTGCCGCGATTGATCAGCACAACGCCCAGCATCTGCTCGATACGAGCAAGGTTGCGGTCATGCTGACCGCCGACAACTGCCGCCAAGCGGTTGTCTTCAAACTCATAAAGTTTTTTGCGGATTTCCGACCTTTGGCCGGCGGGATGGTTGGTGCTGTGTTTGGCACCGGACCGGGCTGCATTTTTGTCGCTCTTCGAGCTGACCTTCGCATACATAGAAATTGGCTTGCGGCTCCTTAATTGGCCGCGCCCGGCGATTAATGCAGGGCGCTAACCAGTTCACCCTTCAGGCTATTTGGCCCACCTTCGGAGATCCGAACACGCACCATTTTGCCCATGTATCCACTGTATGGTTTATCTGCGTCGGCGGCAAGCGTGTTTTGCGCTTTCGACACATCAACATGAACAGCCTGCAAATAGGGGCTACGGCCCAAGAGCTGACCTTCAAACTTGCCCGGTCGCTCGAGGAGAACATCCATTTCTTTGCCAATGGAGGCTTCATTGAATTCCAGTTGGTGCTGGTTAATCAGCGCTTGCAGGCGGGCAAGCCGCTCAGACTTTACGTCTTCTGGAACCTGCGTCTCCATGACCGATGCTGGCGTGCCCGGGCGCGGGCTATATTTGAAACTGTAAGCGGACGCGTATTTCACGCGGCGAACCAGGTCCATAGTGTCTTCAAAATCCTGGTCGGTTTCACCCGGGAAACCGACAATAAAATCAGACGACAAAGCGAGATCAGGTCGCGCGTCGCGCAGGCGGTCGATAATATCGAAATAATGCTCACGCGTGTGCTTGCGGTTCATGGCCTCCAAAATGGCGTTCGAGCCTGATTGGACCGGCAAGTGTAGATACGGCATGCAGGCATCAATGTCGCGGTGTGCAGCGATAAGTTCATCATCCATGTCGCGAGGATGAGAGGTGGTATAGCGAATGCGGCCAAGGCCATCAATGTCAGCCAATTCGCGGATCAGGCGACCAAGGGAGGCAGTTTTGCCGTTCGCGAGCTCACCATGGAACGCGTTAACGTTTTGGCCAAGCAGCGTGATTTCCACCACACCCGATGCAACCAAACGTTTGGCCTCGTTCACAATGTCTGCGACCGGACGGCTGTATTCAGCGCCGCGGGTATAAGGCACCACACAGAATGTGCAGAATTTATCGCAGCCTTCCTGAACGGTCAGAAACGCTGCAGGGCCCTGGTAATCACTCTCTTCCGGCAAGTGGTCGAACTTTGTATCCACCGGAAAGTCGGTGTCCAGCACCCGCGCACTGCGGCGACCACCTGTGCGCTGCTCCGCAGCTGACTTGAGCATATCTGGCAGACGGTGATAGGTCTGCGGACCAAGCACCATGTCAATGGCAGGTGCCCGCTTCATCATCTCCGGACCTTCTGCTTGCGCCACGCACCCCGCAACTGCGATATACATGTCCTGACCATCAGCGGCCTTTGCTTCTTTGGTTTGCTTCAGGCGGCCAATTTCGGAATAGACCTTTTCGGCGGCTTTTTCACGAATGTGACATGTGTTCAAAATTACCAAGTCAGCGTCATCAGAGCTCTCGGAAACTTCATAGCCAACGGGTTTAAGCACGTCCGCCATTCGCTTCGAATCGTACACATTCATCTGGCACCCGTAGGTTTTGATGAAAACTTTTTTACTCAAGATACACTCCTGATCCGCCGTGGGCCCAGCTTGCTGCAGAATTAGGCCGCTTTCAAAAAGGTGCCGGAAAATACCACCGCCTAACGCAGAGTCAAGCACAGTCGGGTTCGTGACAAGCGGCGGACTTCAGCTTTCGGGGTCGGCTTGCGGGTGCTCAACACGTTCCGGCGTGCCAAGGCGAAACTCAGCACGATGGGCGCGCTCCAGCCCTTTGCTGATTTCATCTGCGCAATATCTGGCAAGTGTCTTGCGGCAATTGGCATCGTCTAAGGTGATTGGCTCGTGAAATTCTACCGTCGCTCTTATACGTCCACGGCTCAGCAACTGTTGCAGATGCTCAAAAAGTTCGGTTTCGCCGAGCCAGGCAATCCAGGGCTTTTGACTTCGCACCAGCGGAATACCATTCATTTCTGTATAGGCAATGGTAATTGGCTGGACCCGCATGGGTTCATCCAGGTGGTCCGCGACATGTTCCGCGACAGAAAACAGAGCCGACTTAAAGGGGGCCAAATGAATGCCAGCCGTATTGGTCCCTTCAGGGAACAAGATAAGGCTGTGACCTTCTTTGATGCGTTCCGCCAAATAGTCCCGCTGCCGTGCACTATCGGTGCGCCGTCCACGCTTCACAAACTCAGTTTTGTGGAGGGCGCACAGCTTGCCAAGAATACCCCATCCAGCCACTTCGGATTTTGCAACGAAACTGGCATTGGGAATGTGGCCACCGAGCACAACAATATCGGTCCAGGAGATATGGTTAGCGGCATAAAGGGTGGCTGTGTCCTGATGTTCCAGACCGGTAAGATGAACTTCAAGCCCAAGGACGCGGCACATGGTGCGATGCCACAATCCGGCAAAACGCCACCAGTTCTTGCGGGAAAATCGTACCATCAATGCTTGAATACTAATAAGCGGGATAGACGCGCCAAACACCGCCGCCAAACGGACCGCACCGATCAGCGTCCAGCCCTGCTTTTTCAGGTTGCTACGCAGCCCCGCATACTCGACATAGTCCTCCGACAAAGCTGCATTTGGGCCTGATGCCTCGCGGTTGAGGACTTGAGGCTCCACCGGACTAATTGTCTTTGTCTAGTGGAACGCCGTAAAGTTCCATCCGGTGATCCACCAGCTTGAACCCAAGCCGACGGGCGATTTCTTCCTGGAGCTTTTCGATTTCATCATTGTGAAACTCAAGAACTTCGCCGGTTTCCAGATTAATCAAATGGTCATGATGGTCATCTGTGGCGGGTTCATAACGGGAACGACCGTCACGAAAATCATGCCGCTCCAAAATGCCCGCCTCTTCAAACAAACGAACGGTTCGATAAACCGTTGCGATACTGATACCATTGTCCACGGCTGTTGACCGACGGTACACTTCCTCAACATCAGGGTGATCCGTCGCCTCTGTTAGGACACGGGCAATCACACGTCGCTGGTCGGTCATCCGCATTCCTTTTTGGATGCAAAGCTCTTCGATGTCCGGCTGAGTATCAGGCATAAGGGTACGCGCTCCTTGAGGCAGTGTAGGTCGGCGAGGCGTGCTCGGAATTTGGGGCGACAATGCCACAGAAAAAAGCGCAGAGCAAGCAATCCCGCGTCCAGTAAGACGCAGTTGCAGTTAGTCATTTTTTAGGCCATACGCAAGGTGTGAACTTGGCAATAAAAATGCTTATTTGAGGCAACAAAAGCGATGGAAAACCCAGCTCAAGATATTGACCTCGACCTTAGGGGCACCGTATGCCCGATGGCGTTTGTGAAGCTGCGTCTTTTTGCCGATCAACTCAGCGCGGCCGACACTTTTTCAGCCCTTTATGAAGACACGCATGCAAACGAACCGCTTGTCCGGTCAATTGAAGGCGTAGGCCATAAAGTTCTGAGTAACCAACCAATCAACCTTGGCGGCTCAGACTTGCGCATTATCCGGGTTCAAATTGTCGACTAGGAGAGCACTCTAGAGTAAATGACGGCGTCGACCCGTGAACCGCCTGCCACTTTGTAATAGCCTTTACGAACGGACCTCGATTGAAACCCCACGGTTTCATATAGCCGGATAGCAGGCGCGTTATCTGTTCGCACTTCAAGAAAAACAGAAGAAATATCCTGCTGCATCAGCTGAGCGTCAGACCATTTCAATAGCTTGCTGGCAATTGACTTTCCCTGATGCTCCGGATCCACCGCCAATGTGATTAACTCGGCTTCATCCAAAACACATCGGAACACCGCAAATCCGACTGGCCGGCTATCACTGAACGCCCCAATCAATAAACTGCCGTCCATGGAGCAGCTTTCAGCAAGCGATTTCTGTGTCCAGCCAGCCTGCCCAATTGCTCTGAAAGCAGCTTGGTGCAGACGTGCCAGCTGCAGTAAATCGGTGAGAGTTGCTGGGTCAACTCTTTTGAACTCAAGTGAGCCTTCAGCAGTCATGATGATCCGTCAGCTGGTTGGCGCACAGGCAAAACCGGTGTCGCCTTTTTCGCATCCGCTGCTCTGAAATAGGTCGGCTCTGGAGGATAATCAGCAGGTGAAAATTGCTGCGCCACCTGAGCCAGTGTTGCAGGGTCAATGACGCGCGCAGGATCGATGACAAGGGATGGAGGACTCGTCGAATCAACGAGTCGTTTCTCCAAGAGCAGATCAACACCGCTTCCAACCAGTATGCCGCCGACGGAGTTAACTTCCTCGGCAATTTCCTCCGCATCCAAACCTACCGGCTCTGTTATAGGTGTCGGCGCACCATCGCCGCCTTTGCCCATAAAGCGTTGGTAGAAGGCCTGCCCACCTCGACCTGTGATAAGAGCGTGAACCGGAACATTGTCTGAAGCGCCCACTTGGGCTGCCAGCACAGTAAGACCGGTCACCCCCACACAAGGGATGTCTGCCTGCAGCGCAAGGCCCCGGGCCACCGAAAGGCCGATACGCAGACCAGTGAAAGTGCCCGGACCGGTCGTCACGGCAATGCGTTCCAGGTCCTTATAACTGCGACCCGCTGCGGCAAGGCGCTCTTCAATCAGTGGTAAAAGGCGTTCCGCATGCCCGCGACCGATGATTTCACTGGCGCGATCAATAACAGTGCCTTCGCATGCCAGCGCAACGCTGCAAGCTTGTTCACTGGTGTCGATAGCAAGAGTAGTCACGGCAAACTCCGGTAACACCTTCTACAGAATGGCTGCCGCCTCATCAAAATCCAGGCGTGGACTGCGCTCAAAAACCTCTTCATCGGTGCCGTAACCAAGGGCGCAGATGAAATTGGACTTGAGCTCGGTTCCGGCAAAGAATTCAGCATCCACAGCTGCATTATCAAAGCCCGACATAGGACCACAATGAAGGCCAAGAGCCCGGGCGGCCAGCATCAAATAAGCGCCTTGCAAGGTGCCGTTGCGCATGGCGGTAATTTCGGCGGCAACCGGATCAGCAAACCAATCTTTGGCGCCCGGGTTATGCGGGAAAAGCTGCGGTATTTTGTCAGCAAACTTGAGATCATTCGCGATAATTACGGTGACTGGCGCCTGCATGACCTTGATGTCATTGCCTTCCATCACCAATGGCTTCAGGCGTGCTTTAGCAGCATCCGACTTCACAAAATGGAACCGTGCCGGGCAGCAATTGGCGCTTGTAGCTCCCATTTTAGTCAAGTCATAAACTTGTTTGATCAAGGCGTCGCTAACCGGCTTATCGCGCCAAACATTGATGGTGCGGGCTTCGCGAAACAATTGATCCAATACGGTATCATTCAATGGTTCAGTGAAGGGGAAGTCTGCCATGTCATGCTCCAGAAATTCGGTGTGGCCTAGCTTGGCATCGTCTTGCCACCAACAGCCAAACAAGGCAAGTTATATGGGTTGACCGGGCGCAAAAAGGAAAAAGACTGTTATGAACGCATTGAAATGGTTGTTGGCGCTCGCATTTTTTGGTGTTGGCACCTTGGCGTCAGTTGCCGCGCAAGACAGGTCTGCTGTTGTTCTTATTTATCACCGATTTGGCGAAGACAATCTTCCCAGCACCAATATTCGGCTCGAACAATTTGAAGCGCAAATTGAAGAGCTGGCAACTGGTGGATACACTGTTTTGCCATTGTCTGAGGTGGTCAGAAAATTGCGCGTCCGCGAACAGTTTCCTGAGAAGACAGTCTCAATCACAGTGGATGACGCCTTTAAGTCGGTAATTAATGAAGGATGGCCGCGTTTAAAGGCGGCCGGCCTGCCCATGACCCTATTTGTTTCAACTGACCCAGTTGACGAAGGCAACCCCAATTACATGAGCTGGGATGATATTCGGACGCTTGAAAGCGAAGGCGTAGAAATCGCCCATCACACCGCGTCGCACCTGCATATGATTTATGAAGGTCCTGAGACCTCACTAGCGGACATCAAACGAGCCAGCGAAAGATTTGAAACAGAACTGGGCTATGTACCCAAGATATTTGCGTATCCTTATGGTGAACATGAACCCAAATTGATGGAACTAGTTGAGGCAGAAGGGTTCTCTGCCGCGTTTGCTCAGTTTTCAGGGCCGGCAGCGTTCTGGAGCCATCCCTTCGCCTTGCCAAGATACCCGGTAAACGAGCGGTACGGTGATATGGAGCGTTTTCGTCTGATTGCACGCACCAAAGCCTTGCCAATTGAAGACCAAGTACCGGCAAATCCGGTGTTGAGCGACACAACCAACCCACCCGTGTTCGGTTTTACGGTGGACGGAACTGTTCGCGGCCTCGGTGCCATGGCTTGCTACCCAAATCATCTTGGGCGCGCAGCAGAATTGCTGCGCCTGAACGACAATAGAATAGAAGTGCGTTTTGACGAGCCAATGCCCCCAGGACGCGGGCGCATCAATTGCACGATGCCCGCTGGGGATGGCAGGTGGTACTGGCTTGGAAGCTTTTTCTATGTGCCGGGTGGGCGGCTGGACTGATCCACCAGGTCAGCCAACGGCACGAACATCCGCGACTTCAGGCACATAGTATTTGAGCAGGTTTTCGATGCCGTGCTTCAGGGTAATGGTGGAACTTGGGCAGCCTGCGCAAGCGCCCTGCATTTCCAGATACACCACGCCTTCTTTGAAGCCATGATAAATGATGTCACCGCCGTCCCCTGCGACAGCAGGACGGACCTTTTCATCAAGCAAGGTTTTGATCTGTTCGATAATTTCCGCGTCCGCCTCGTCTTCTTCAACGGCCAAGCTTGTTTGAGCATCGGTAACCGTCAGGATAGGAGCACCGGATGAGAAGAACTGCATGAGCGACGCCAAAATAGTTGGCTTCAGATCACCCCACTCGACTTCTGTGTTTTTCGAAACCGTGACAAAGTCATAACCAATAAACACACCCGTAACTGAAGGAACGGCAAACATCGCCTGCGCCAACGGCGAGTTTTCCGCGGCAGCAGGGTCTGTGAAGTTGGCAGTGCCATTTTCCAACAGCACTTGGCCGGGCAGGAACTTCAATGTATCTGGGTTCGGTGTAACTTCGGTTTCGATAAACATGACCAAATCCTTCCTATTTAGCCAACCATGTGGTGCCTGCGCCGGAAAAGGTCAAGAAAATAGTGCCCGAAAGGCATCAATATTTGATCAATTTTTGCAATCACGCATCAAGATAGTACCGTACGTCACCTTCCAGTTCTGACAAGCACTGCTCTAACGGGGCTCTGCTTGCTTCCACGCGGCTCATGACAAGAGCGCCTTGAATGCGCTCCAGCGCATAGGCGGACCAAGCGTCTGCCTCTTCAGAAGACGCACCAAGCGCTTGGTAGTTGGCGGCCAGCGCTGTGCGCCAGGCGGCAACCGTTTCCTTGACTGTGTCACCAAACAGCCTGCCCCCCTCGCCAAGAGTGAGACTATTCATAAGGCACTGGGGAGTATCACTATCGTAAAATTCTGCTGTCGCTACCAAGCTGTCAAGAAGCGCCTCTCCGTTTCGTTTCTCTGACAGCGGCGCCAAAACCAGGCTCTGCAATTTCCTCCCTTCCTCCAACAGCACTTGGCTTGCCATCTCTTGTTTGCCGTCGGGAAAATGATGATAGAGGCTCGCTTTTGACAGCCCCGTTGCCTCAGACAGCGCCTGCATACTAGCGCCTTCGTACCCATGGTCTCGAAAGACTTGCTTCAACTTTTGCAGTGTTTCGGCCTTCGTTTGTTTGGGTGGTCGCGGCATAATCATCTCCGTTGGAATTAATATACCAAACGTTCGGTTATTATCAACAGACTAATCCTTTGCCCTTTGTTGCTTCGGCACATTAATCCTTAACTTTGCCGCAATTTCGCGGCATGGTGGGGTCAAATTTGTACAAATCAGAATTTCATGGCCAAAAAAGACACACCTTCGTTCAAACCAAAAAAGCGCAGTTTGCCCGCTCGGCTGGCCTATGGATCGGCTGTGGTCGGCGTTTGGAGTGCGATTGTAGGCATTCTCCTGATTGCCTATCTGTCTTTGGATATGCCTGACCTTGAAAACCTTCCGCCTGCCGGAAGTCGCGATACAGCTGTTGTTGTTAAGGCCATCAACGGCGCAACCCTGGTGAGGCGCGGCCCAATTTATGGCGACTGGGTTAGTTTTGAAGAAACCCCCCGTGCGCTGGTGAACGCATTTGTTGCAATCGAAGACCGTTCTTTCTTTGAGCACGGCGGTATCGATGCCAAAGGGTTGCTGCGCGCAGTGTGGTCGAATGTTCGTGCGGGCGGCGTTCGTGCCGGCGGCAGCACCATCACACAACAACTTGCAAAAAACCTGTTCCTGTCCAACCAGCGCACAATTAAGCGCAAAGCCCAGGAACTCCTGATGTCGCTCTGGCTTGAGCAAAAATTCACCAAAGAGCAGATACTAACGCTGTATCTTAATCGGGTGTATTTTGGCGGTGGTGCGTACGGAATTGACGCTGCTTCCCGAAAATTTTTCGGTCATGCTGCCTCCAATATGTCAATCGCAGAATCGGCGGTGTTAGCCGGCTTGGTTAAAGCGCCCTCCCGTCTTGCACCCCACATTAATCCAGAAGGCGCCTGGGAGCGCGCGCGCGTGGTGCTCGGTGCTATGGCAAACACCGGGACAATCACTGCGGCCGCTCAGGCAAAAATCTCTGAGCAGTCACCCCAATGGCGGGCGCCGCCAACCGGTCGGGATATTCGTTTTTATACAGATTGGGTCGAAATTGAAGCGCGGCGCCTGGCACCCAGCCTTAAAGGCCAGTCACTTGTTATTCACACCACTCTCGACCCCAGTGTGCAAAGGGCTGCATCCCTGTCCGTCGCACGTGGCCTGGGGCGCGAAGGCGAACGATCCAATGCGAGTGAAGCAGCGCTGATCGCCATCGACCATGACGGCGCCGTTCGCGCGATGGTGGGCGGCAAGGATTATGGCAAAAGCCAATACAACCGAGTGACGCAAGCCAAACGCCAGCCTGGCTCAGCCTTTAAGCTGTTCACCTACCTTGCCGCGCTGGAAGCAGGGATCAAACCGACCGATCGCTACATTGACCGTGCGACCGTCATAGAAGACTGGGCACCCAAGAATTATAGTGGCGAGTTCAACGGTGAAATGAGCGTGAGAGAGGCTTTTGCACGCTCCATCAACACAATTGCAGTGCAGGTAGCCGAGAGAATTGGGCGAGACAAAGGGGTTTCTGTTGCAAAGCGCCTGGGCATCCAAACGCCGGTCAGCGCCGTGCCCAGTCTGCCACTTGGCACCGAAGAAGTCAGGCTGATAGAGCTCGCTGGTAGCTATGCGGCTGTGGCCAATGGGGGGCACCTGGCATCCCCTTACAGCATAATAGAAATTACCACGCTGGAGGGCCAGGTGCTGTACCGGCGCAGACCGGAAAGCCCAAGAACTGTTATTCGCTCAGATGTGGTTGAAGATATGACCGCCATGTTATCGAGCGTGGTTGCGTGGGGTTCTGGGCGGAACGCAGCGCTGCAGCGGCCGGCGGCCGGAAAATCCGGCACATCACAAGACAGCCGTGACGCCGTCTTTGCAGGCTTCACCAGTGACATGACGGCCGTAGTGTGGGTTGGCAACGATGATGGCACCCCCATGCGCAATGTCACGGGGGGTGGCTTGCCCGCCCGTATTTGGCAGGATTTCATGACAGAAGCCCATGCCTCCAGCCCTGTAAGGCCTTTGCTTGCTGATGCAGCCCTTTATGCCAACGCGGCTGAATACCGTGACCCGGAACCAGTGCAGGAAACTGAACCTAAAGAGAAGAAAAAGGGGTTCTTCAGCCGTCTGTTTGGTGGTTCTTGAAGCGAAGGCGCATCAGGTCAACCCCGTGTTCCCGCAACCATTTGCGATTGATTTTATAGCGAGAATCCAAGCTGGAAACATGCGCCCAAAACTGCGGCGAATGGTTCATCTCCAAAAGGTGGCACACCTCGTGCGCAGCCACATAGCGGCGCACGTCGACCGGCGCCATGATAAGGCGCCAGTTAAATCGCAATGTACCAGTGGACGAGCAACTACCCCAGCGAGACTTCATATCGCCAATACTCACCCGTTTAAAACTGACACCAAGCTGATGTGCGAATTCGCCGGCGTCGTCCATGAGTATTCTTTTGGCTTCCGCCCTCAGCCACCGCACCAGTCTAGCTGGTGCCTGATCGATCGGGCCTCCGACTGTAAGTTGACCATCCGCCAACGAGACTTTGCGTGGTGGCACGCCTGTATGATGAATAACAACGCGATGTCCCAATAGTGGAAATACGTCACCAGGCCCCAACTCTGGCATGTCGGCAACCTTAGCTTTTTCCGCTGCTATCCAGTTTTGGTTTTCATCCAGAAATTTTTGCAACTCGCGCACAGACACATGCTTAGGTGCCGTTAATTTGAGTTCGCCCGTTGTCGAATCCACGCGCAAAATCATCTTTCGGGCCTGTGCATTGCGCCGAAGCTTGACTGGCAAGAAAAGGCCTTCGACAGAGACCCCCAAGTCCGCTGTTTTGAGAAACGACCTCATGCTGGCCAATCCACCAAGTGGTCTTCAAAATCGCCTGCCTCGCGCTCGTCGACAACGCGGCCTTTAACGGACTGCCCAGCCTCATGAATCGCATCTGTATTTCCCGCTACAAGCGGATGCCATTCGGGCAGGTCTTTGCCCTCATACAGCAAACGATAAGCGCAGCTACTGGGCATCCAGGGCAGTTGGTCCAATAGGTCCGCGCTCATGACGACGCAGTTCCCCACATATCGTTGCCGGGTCAGATATTTGCCGCATTGAATGGTGTCATGATCAAGAAAACGGCACGCAACGTTGGTGTGCCGAATTTCGCCAGTATCAATATCCTCAAGCTTGTGAAGACAGCATTTGCCACACCCGTCACACAAGGATTCCCACTCCTGACGGTTCATTTTCTCCAGTGGTTTTTCGCGCCAAAAGCCCATCGCAGTGCCTGCCAGCAAGTTGGTGTTTATCCAGCCTTTTGTAACACTGTGCGCAGACTGTCCGCAATGTCTGCCGGCTTGTCTTTTGACGAAAACAAACGCACATATTGCCCCTCCGGGTCCATCGCAAAAATAATCGCCGAATGATCCATCAAATAATCATCGGTGCCTGGCTGCGGCCTTTTTGCAAAATAGACTTTGTATTCCCGCGCCACCGCCTCGATTTCAGGCAAAGTGCCTGTTAGCGCAATCAAACGAGGGTGAAAATCAGGTACAAAGGTCGCCAGTTCTTCAACCGTGTCCCGCTCAGGGTCGATGGTGATAAATATCGGCTGCACTGGCGACGTATCATACCCCTCCTGCTCGAGCTGATAGAGCGCCACAGACATTTTTTGCAGATCAAGCGGGCACACATCCGGGCAAAAGCTATAGCCGAAATACACCAGCATATACTGGCCCCGAAACTGGCTATCCGAAACCTGCGCGCCAGTGTGAGAAGTAAGTGTGAACGGGCCACCGGGGCCATCTGCGAGCGGCGCCTGCTGGCCAGTCATAAAATACCGATTGCCAACAAAAAGGGCGGCCACAAACACCACAACCCATAAACCCAACCGCACCATTTTCATCACATCTCTCCAAAAATTGAACAAACACTGGCTTTTGAAGCCGCATTACCCTTGAGAAGTTGCGAACCTTATAGATATATGAGGGGTTCTTGTCACGGACCCTGCGACAAAGTGATCACTAGGGCCTATGGAACCAGAAACCAAGACAAGTAACCAGGTGATGGAGTTTGAATGTGACCGTGTCTCGTAGATTTTTTAATGTCGTTTTGCTTGGACTGTTCGCCGCACTGGCGCTGCCAGCCACTGCAACGACGCCTCAATTCAAAATGCTCAATGCTGTTGAAGACGGCAATGTTGAAGAGGTCACAAAATATTTGCGAGAAGGGGTTTCCCCCGACACAAGGCGGCGTGGCACAGACGGAACACCAGCCATTGTGATTGCGGCGCAAGAGGGTCATTTCGCAGTTACGAAACTTCTGCTCGACAATGACGCGAACCCCAATCTGGCGGACCGCTTGCGCGGTGAAACAGCCTTAATGCTTCGCTCGGTCGCCGGCGACACCAATATGGTCAATATGCTGCTTCAGTATGGCGCAGACCCAAATCGGGCTGATATCGGACAGGAAACCGCATTGATGAAGGCTGTGCGTGGCAGAAAATTCAAAGCTGCACAAGCGCTGGTCGAGGCGGGCGCCGATCCAAATGTGCAGGACCTGACAGGCAAAACAGCACTGGAATATGCACGCATCAGTCGCTCACGGCGCTTTGTTCGATTGCTGCAAGACGCTGGCGCAACCTACTAGGCAGGCGGACCCATCATTCTAACCGTTATCCAGAACACGCTCGATACACTCGTACCCTGGATAATTATTTGGCTGGGCGCCCTTTTACTGGACGCCCTATTTGGCGAGCGTAAAGCTTTTGGCGCCCTCCCCGGCCTCGATGACTTTTTAGAAATTTGCCTTAAATTTCTGCGCAAACGGCTTGAGCGGCAAAACCGATCACCGCGCGCCCATGCCTGGCGCGGCGTTGTCATCCTGATAATTCTGGGGCCCATGGCGGCGGGTCTGGGACTTCTCCTGAACGCGGCGGTATTTTGGCACACCGCCACAGCGACACTTGCGGCAGTGTTGTTAGCTCAAATGATCGCCGCCAAGCTCACTTGGCAATTGACAGAGTCTCTTGCAAAAAGCGGCAACGACTCCAACCGCAGACAGTCGATAGAAGTCCTTTTCAGCGCGTATTCGAAGTCTTTCATTTCCAGTATGCTGCTGTTTTTGACTGGTGGTTTTGCACTGTTGTTGCCCTACCGACTGTTCCTTGCTGCCGACATCCTTTCCGCAGAGTCGGCAAAAGCCAGTAGCTTTCTCAAACCTTTTGTGGCGGTTCGTCGACTTTTGGCTTTACCGGGTGAATTGCTAGCCACGGCTTTTACATTCTTTGCCACATTGTTGGTGCCATGGTCATATGTTGCACAGGGCGTCAAAACCCTGATTCAAACGAAAGGTAAAATCCGGAACGGCACCCTGGCAATAGTCTCGGGGGCCTTCAACATGTCCTTGCAAACGGCAGAAGCGGCATCACAAAAGTCGTGGATCGGGCCCGAAAAAGGGACGGCAAAAATAGATCAGGAAACTTGCCGGCATGCGCTAATTGTCGCGCTTGTTGCGTTTGCAGTGTCGATAGCGTTTTTGTTAGTCTTGCTGTTGGCGGCAGTGAAGTAATCGCCCACCGACCGCACAATGAGGCAAAGAAAGCACCCTGAATGCCGCACAAATTTAACTCGACCCAGTATGGGCCATTCTACCAGGACATTGGTAGTGAAGGAGGTGTGCGCCTTGGTACCCTTGTCACCATCAGGTGGATGGGATTTGCAGGCCAGTTATTTGCGCTGGCGCTAGTATCCTTTGGCCTTGGGTTTGATGTAACGGGCGAAGTAACCCTGCCGCTGGTACTGGGACTGGGCCTGTTAAATCTTTGGTTTGCCACCAGAACAGACACCAATATCCGCTTGCGTGATAATCAAACCAGTGCGCACTTGGCCGTCGACCTGGTCCATTTGGCGGCCTTGTTGTTTTTCACTGGCGGGATCGCCAACCCGTTTTCTGTGCTCATGCTCGTGCCAACTACCGTTTCGGCCACGATGCTTGCTCGGCGTCACACCTATGCCCTGATTGCCCTCACGGTTCTGTTGGTGACCGTTATATCGTTTACGCCGTATCCGTTACCCTGGAATGGCACGCCACCAGAAGTCCCAACGCTGTTTATGGTCGCTTTGTGGGTCAGCCTCTGTTTCACAATTGTATTTCTGGCAATCTATATGGCCCGTGTGGGACGGGAAAGCCGGATGCGGGCAAGAGCGTTGGTGGCAACGCAGTTTGCCCTCGAACAAGAACAAAAGCTTGCGGCGCTTGGCGCTCTTGCCGCCGCCGCCGCGCACGAATTGGGCACCCCCATGGGCACGATTATGCTGGCCGCCAGAGACTTGCTGGATAGTTGGGAAGGCAGCGACGACGCCCGTGCTGACGTCGAGTTGATTTTGAGCGAGATTACCCGTTGTCGAAACATTTTGTCCGAACTTCGTGAGCACAAAAAAGCCGGAGACGACCAGCATTTCGTCACGATGTCTGTGGCAGCCATTTTGCGCGAAGCAGCGGCGCCTCACGAAAAACGTGGGGTCGATGTAAGATTTCAAATTGACCCATCTGCTGAATTTGAAATTCCTCGCATTCCCGAAATTATCCACTCCGTTAGGAGCATCGTGGAAAACGCTGTGGGCTTTGCGCGGAAAAAAGTCACTGTGTCTGCAACAGCGGTTGAAGACGACTTGACGGTCGTGATCGATGACGATGGCCCCGGATTTGACCCCCAGATAATTCGAAACCTTGGAGAACCATACGTAACCACACGGCGGCCCCGTGCAGGTCGCGATGGAGGTCTTGGTCTCGGTCTTTTCATCGCCAAGTCACTCCTCGAAAGAACCGGTGCAGATCTATCATTCGGAACCGCCCCCGCCGGCGGAGCGAGGACCGAAATACACTGGCAGCAAGCCACAGAATCAATGACTATCAACGCCTAAAATAGGAAAAGAGGGATATCATGCCCGACCAATCAAACATCAACCCTGAAGACAAACTTCTGATCGTTGAAGATGATCGCGCATTCCGCCAGCGACTGTCGCTGAGCATGGAACGCAAAGGCTTTTCCGTTGTTGCAGCAGAAAGCATTGAAGAAGCGGGCCTTCTGGCTGCAGACACAAAACCACGGTATGCGATTTTGGACATGAAGCTGACAGACGGCAATGGCCTGGACTTGGTTCCGACGTTGCGGCATCTCCGCCACGATATTCGCATCATCATTTTGACAGGCTACGGCAATCTGGCGAGCGCAGTTGCTGCAGTGAAAGCAGGCGCCGTCGATTATTTAGCCAAACCAGCCGATCCGGATGAAATCGTGAAAGCCCTGTTGACCGACGACGGCGAAAAACCTGCACCGCCAGAAAATCCCATGTCAGCTGACCGGGTTAAATGGGAACATATTCAACGCGTGTATGAACTGTGTGATCGCAATGTTTCGGAAACGGCCAGACGCCTGAATATGCACAGACGAACGTTGCAGCGCATTCTGGCGAAACGGTCGCCTGTTTAGTCGAAGTGTGGCCCCTGAAATAGGGTAATACCCAATTGTTGTCCAAGCAGGACGTCTTGTTCGCTGTCGCAGCCATCAAAAATCACGCGCGCACGGCCGATTTGGCTGATGCGCGCATTAATCTCTTGTTCCAGGTCGTGCGGCAGCCAGTCGGCGCGAACATCTTTAGGTTTGTGGAGTTTAATGAATGAGGCGTGAAGCTTCTCATAATCAAGCCAAAGCAGCGATTCTGGCTCAACGTCGGCAAGTGCAATTTTGTAGCCCAAAGATTCAGTTTTTTCATACGCTGCGCGGTAGCACCTTGGGTGGGACAGCACATCGATCAGGCTGAACTCGATAACAATTCTTGCACGCTGTGCCGGGCTGAGCCCCGCATTAAAGCGCTCAAAGCTCGCGGATAGCACCGCTGTACAGGTCAATCGAATGCTGCTGGCCAGTGAGCCAGCATTGGACAGGTCGGGTTGAGCGTCCAGAAGCTTTGTCGCGACTTCTTCGGCAAAATAGCCCTCAAGCCAGCGGTCGTACTCGGCCACGGTGACATTGGTCAAGTCTTCCAGGAGTTGCGTGACGTCGACAAATTTATGGACGAGTACGGCGGCTGGTTCTTGCTCGCCTACAATTGCGACCGTGTTCTGTGTCTTTAGAGCTGATGTAACGTCTGCCCAGGCCATTTTTCTCATAGCACCCGCGAGCACAAATGCGTCGAGTTGACGAAGTTCAGGTTCCGCCGTCGGCTGGTCCGACACCACTTCTGGAGCAGAAGGCGCTGCCTTTACAGGCTTCTTAGATGAAGCAACCGTTTGGCCCGACGGCTTTTTGGCGGCTTTGCGCGCAAGCTCCCGGCAATAGATGTCAAAGTCTTCATATTCGACCTCAAGCTCAAACCACTCGATGAAATCGTCACTGCGGCCAATAACCGGATCATAGGAACCCATGAAACTTGAGTCCTTGAGTTTCTTGCGAACATCCAAAACCGTTGGCGCAATGTCATCCAGGTTAGCTGGGCCTGTCACGACAACACTGTCGGCGTTTGGCAGGGCAAAAATCTTGGCGCTTTTCCCAGTAACAAGAGGGCGCAATGCAGAAGCAACTTCGCGGCGGTAATAGGGTTCCTGCATGTGCCGCTCCAGCGCGGAGAGCTTCAAATGCATCGCCCACCGGCCTTCGGTATGCTTCTTTAACTGGTGGACATAATCCAGCATCGCAGTAAGCGTGTCAGATCCATTACTCATACTTGTTGTCCATTCTTTTCCATTTACTAGCGCCCGAACCGGCGCACTTGATGAAGCCACCAGCCACCCTCAGTGATGGAATATACCGGACGATAGTGTAAGATCTGTGTGTGCGGCAATACGGTGTCCACCTGGTTATCCAAAATATGAAAAACACCGTCCACTTCAACCGCCAAAACTGCATGCGCAATACGCAAATTTTCATCCTGAAGAATGACCAATCGCATCAAATTGGGGTCAATACCAAGGCGCTTCAACGTCACAAATTTGCTGATCGCATAGTCTTCACAGTCGCCGTCTTTGAGGAAAAACTCGTCAGGCGTTGCCCAATAATCGGGAATACCCCAATTTACCGGGTCAACTATATACGGGGACCTGTTCATATATCGGTTAACAGCATTAACCAGTTCAATGGTAGGTGCGGCATCAGCATGCTGTTGTTCGCTCAAAAAGGTCTCCCAGGCCTCGCGACTGCACTTGGCTCGGTTCCGCCCTCTGCAATTTCTTTCAACCGAGGAAGGGAGGGGGTCTTCTGTTGCAGACTCCGCCCGCTGCAAATTGTGACGCCGCCACAAGTCGGTCCATTTATCAAATGACTTCATATTTGTGGACGCAATTTCCCGACTGCCAAACAATCCTGTTGTTTGGGCACTGATGGGTACAGACATGCCCACAAGCCACAGAAGGCTGAACACAAGAACGCGAATATTTAGCAAGTGTCTGAACATTTCATATCGTCTGAAGTAGGCAATTTGTCCCTAATGACAAATCCCACAGACACCCCTAATATTGCGTTAAAGTGCGTCACTGAATTTCAATCTACGTCCGATTGACACATCATCCAACAAGGAGTGGTTCATGTCACAGCAAAGTGAGTCGAAAAGTGGAATCCTATTGCCCGCAATCGGCCTGCTTGTGGTTTTGTCACTGGCGGCTTTTGCGATTTTCCGGTTTGCAGATTCGGAAGCACAAAAGGGCCTGGAGAGTTGGCAAAGCCGGATGGCGCTTGTGGCCGACAGCCGCACGGCGGAAGTGTCTGAATGGCTTAATAGGCATCTGAACCATGTGGAAGAATTGTCCGGTGATGCATCGGTCCAGCTGTATGCGACCACGATCGTCCAAAATGATGAGCAAACTGCGGAAGCTCAGCGTGGTTACATTTTTTCGCTCTTGTCAGCCGAAGCTGAAGCCGGTGGCTTTCATGAACAACGTGCAATAGACACGGTTGCCGCAAACGTTAGGCGCCCCAAAAGGGCGGGCCTTGCTTTAGTATCCGGCAACGGTCGCGTGTTGGTTGCTACCGCAGGGATGCCGATGCTGAGACCGATGGAACTGGTTAATGGAGAAGATCGCTCTTTCGTCAAACTGGGGCCAAGCCTAGAGGACAAAACACCTCTCATGCTCATTGGCGCTCCTATCGCTCGTAGTTCGGATGGACAATCTGTTAGTGCGTGGCTGGTCGGTGCGCGTCCACTCGATCAGGATTTTTTACAGACTCTGGATCAGCCGGGCGACAACAGCAGTACGGCGGAAACTTATTTGGTTGTAGCCGGAGACGGCGATGTTGTGACCGCGATAACACCGTTGCAGCACGGCGGGCGCCTTGGTGAGGCGCGCAGTGATGCCGCTGCAGCGTTTGCGGCCAGGCAACCTGGCGGGTTTGCACAGTCCTTCAACTATGACAGGCGTGAGGTCTTGGTCACTGGTCGTGAACTTAGCGCACCCGTACCTTGGGTTTTGGTTCGTACCATCGAAATGACGGAGGCCTTTGCTGACATAAGTGAACGCCGCAACAACCTCTTGCTAACGCTCGGTCTGGCAGCGATTTCGATCATCGTTGCGCTTATATTGGTTTGGCGGCACGGAGTATCCCAGCGGCTGGAAAAGTCTTATGCAGAGCAAGCGGCCTTGTCTGAACAAAACCGGTCCCTGAGCGAGTTTCTCCAAGTGGTGAGCGACAGCCAGCCAACTGCAATTGCAGCCCTTAGCGATGACATGACGGCCCGACTGGTGAACAAACAAATGACGTCTGTCGCCAACTTGCCCACCGGTGAACTGCAAAACCGCCGAATCGATACGCTCTTTGACAAGGAAACAGCCCAAGAATTGCGCGACGCTGTGCAGGCTGCAACTGGCGGTTCGTCCACGACGATTGCCGCTCTGTCACCAAGTGCCGACAGCGACCGGGTGTTCAAAACAGACGTATTACCATTGGCAGCAAGTCATGAGACCAAAGCGCAAGCGCTTTTGGTTATGCAAGACATCACGGATCTGGTTGCGGCAAACGAGCGCTCTGAAGCTCTCTTCAGGCAACTTATTGGCACACTGACGCAGATCATCGATGCCCGTGATCCCTGGAGCAAACACCATTCAGCTCGTGTGGCCGATGTTGCGGCTGCAATTGCGCTGGAAATGGAATGGGACGGTGACACGCAGGAATCTATGCGCATTGCGGGTCAGCTGGTGAACCTTGGCAAAATTTTTGTGCCGATTGATATTTTGACTAAACAGTCTCCTCTCACAGATGAAGAACTCACGCTTGTGCGCGACAGCATGAGCAAAGGAGCGGCCTTGATCAAAAATGTCGAATTGGGTGGCTCTGTGGCGGAAACACTTGCTCAGATGAGAGAGAATTGGGACGGCAGCGGTGAACCAGAGGGCCTTTCTGGTGAAGCCATCGCCCCCGGGGCGCGCGTACTTTCAGTCGCAAATGCGTTCGTGGGTATCGTGTCAGCGCGGGCACACCGTGAAAGTCTTGGTTTCGACAAAGCCATTGATATTCTTCAGTCAGATGCAGGCACCCGGTATGAACGCCGCGCCGTGGCTGCCCTGCAAAACCTTCTGGAGAATAAAGGTGGTCGTGACCGCTGGTCTGATTTCACTAAAAGGCCTGAGCTAGAGGAATAATTAGGATTTGCCGGAACTTTTGCAGGAGCCGGAACCGAAAGCTGAGCAAAATTAGACGATTAACTTGTTGAGCGTACAATAGGTGCGGACAAACGAGATGCCGCCACCCTTGCCATTTTTAGGTGAAGCGTTTTGCGCCGGCTGGGGTGGACCTTTTGCCGTTTGGCCGGTCTTATCACCTCACCATCAAAAGCATCCGCAATGATGATGCCCGTTACGTTGGGCAGGCTTGCGTCCTCATCGAGCACCGTTAACGGAAACTGTTCATCAACGGCAAAATAGAACGCATCTGAATACGGCAGATACTGTTGCCATTTTTGATCCGAGCGGAAATCAGCCAAGCAGGACTTCACTTCCACAATCGTCACTTCGCCGGATTTGTTGACACCTACCAAGTCGGCACGGCGACCATTTGTCAGCGGTAATTCACAAATTGAAGAATATCCCATCGACTGCAAAAGCCGCATGGCACCTCTAGTTACCTTTTCCGTCGATGTCATTTGTCCCTCCCGCACACCGCAGCACAGAAAGACTGACCCAATGTTTGCAGAGGCTCAAGAAAAAAGAACAAAAATGGAACAAAAAGGGGGAATTTGCTACGTTTCTTCAGCAATGATGTTCGATAATCGGGTTTGCAGTGCCTGACCCTTCTCACCGCCATCGCCCTGGATTTTATGCTGCAGCACAACTTCAAAAACACGAACATGCGCTTCAACAACTTTGCGGGAAACGGTGACGCCTTCACCGAGGTTTTTGATGTAGTTGCATAGAGAGCTACCGGCGGTCGTCATAAGTGGAAAATTGAAGCTACCCCCCATACCCTTGATGTTATGGGTCAGGTCATAAATGCGGTCAGATTTGGCGTCAGTTTTCAGCTCCTGACCAGACAGTTCAGTGACGATACCCTTCAGTTCCTCAACAGCTTCCGACGTCCAGCTAACGAATTGCTCGACCAACTCCTCGTCGTCCGCATAGGAAAAATCACCATCGCCTTGGGGCATTTACACTCCTAACTCCTTTATTCCACTCACGTTACACACTATATCAGCATTTGAAATTGCACAACTATGTGACATTTACTTGTTTTGTATGGTTTTGCTTGCCAGATGGATCGGGCGACATATAAATCAATTGCAACAGATTAGCGACCAAGGAGCGTCCCTTGACACCGAATGAAACCGCCCGCGTTCAAGCCTATCTTCAGCGCAAATTTAACAACAATATGATTCGCCTGATGCGCAGGCCGCAGGCACCAGACTCTGTTGAAGTGTTATTGGGTGAAGAGTTCATTGGCGTCGTGTACCGCGACGACGACGAGGGTGAGCTCTCTTTCTCTTTCAATATGTGCATGTTGGAAGAAGACCTGCCGCAGATCTAATTGGTTCTTCCTCAAAAGCACTAGCATCATTGCTTCGTTGATTTAGATCGACGATCGGTTCCCGTTTGCTTATCGTTCAAACCAAGTGTTAACTTTGGGGAGAGATTGATGAGCAATCCAAGCTATGTTGCTGGCACAAGCGACACACCGCTTTTGTTTCAGACAATTGGTGCAGCGCTGGAAAACACATCAGAGCTGCATGGCAACAGGCCTGCCCTCATCGTCCCTCATCAGAATGTGCGCTGGACGTATGCTGAACTCAACGCCAAAGCAAGTACCGTTGCCGCCAATCTGTTAGCGCTTGGCCTTGAGCCTGGTGACCGTGTTGGTTTGTGGGCGCCTAATTGTGCCGAATGGGTGGTGACCCAGTTCGCAACAGCCAAAGCGGGCCTCATTCTTGTCAACATCAACCCGGCGTATCGGCTCTCGGAGCTTGAGTATGCGCTCAACAAGGTGGGCTGTAAGGCCCTGGTGCTCGCTGAAAGCTTCAAGTCTTCCGATTATGTGGGCATGGTGCAGGAAATCGCCCCCGAAGTCGCTGCGTCTGAACCAGGGCGCTTAAACGCAAAGCGGTTGCCCGATCTGAAGACTGCTATTGTGATTTCTGATGAGGCGCCTGACGGATTTCTTGCATTCACAGCGTTGGAGGCCGGGCCCACTGCGGAAAAGATCGCCGCTCTTGAGACCCTGCAGCCTTCGCTGCAACCCGATGACCCCATCAATATCCAGTTCACATCGGGCACCACAGGTCACCCTAAGGGTGCGACGCTGACGCACCACGCTATACTGAACAACGGATACTTTGTGGCCCGCCGCCAAAACTTCAGCGAGCACGATAAATTATGCATACCAGTACCGCTTTATCACTGTTTTGGCATGGTGATGGGCGTGCTCGGTTGCGTCACCCACGGTGCGGCGATCGTGCTACCTGGCGAAGCTTACGACCCGGAAACAGTACTGCAGGCGATTGAAACTGAAAAATGCACAGCCTTATACGGCGTGCCAACCATGTTCATTGGTGAACTAGAGCACCCGAACTTCTCCAAGTTCGACCTCTCCAGCCTCCGCACTGGCACTATGGCCGGTTCCCCCTGCCCCATCGAGGTGATGAAAAGGGTGATCAGTGACATGAACATGAGCGAAGTCACCATCGCCTACGGCATGACAGAAACGGCGCCCGTCAGTTTCCAAAGCAAAAAAGATGACCCCCTGGACAAGCGCGTTGGCACCGTCGGGCAAATCCATCCGTTTGTTGAAGTAAAGATTGTTGATGAAGAAGGCCGCACAGTTGCGCGCGGGGCACAGGGCGAACTTTGCACCAGAGGTTATAGCGTTATGCAAGGCTATTGGGCCGACGAAGAACGCACAGCGGAGGCAATTGACAGCGCACACTGGATGCATACTGGCGACCTCGCCACCATGGACGAGGAAGGCTATGTCAATATTACAGGTCGGCTGAAGGATATGATCATTCGCGGCGGGGAAAACATTTACCCGCGCGAGATTGAAGAATTTCTCTATACCCACCCCGCCATTCAGGACGTTCAAGTGTTTGGTGTGCCTGACGACCGCATGGGGGAGGAAGTGTGCGCCTGGATACTGTTGCGTGACGGCGAAACAGCCACTGAAGATGATATCCGCACTTTCTGTAAAGGACAGATCGCCCACTATAAAGTGCCGCGCTACATTCGGTTTGTCAGCGAATACCCGATGACCGTTACCGGCAAAATTCAGAAGTTTGAAATGCGCAATGCCATGCGCGATGAACTCGCGCTAAACGAACAGCAAACGGCTTAAGCAATATAGTCTTTCAGCGGTGTATCTGTGTCAGCACATTGCTCAGGCGTAATATCTGTTCCCGCGTCCAATAGCTTCTTTGCAGCCATATGGTCTTTGATCGCGTTTACGGAATCGATAGCAATCAATACACCGCTCTTGAAATAACATATTGAAAATGAACGGCTTTCCATGTCGCCACGCACAACAGTTTGGTCATAGCCACGGGACAGGCCCGCCATCTGCAGCTTCAAGTCATACTGATCAGACCAGAACCAGGGCAGATCAGCATATGCCGCTTTCTCGCCCACAATGCTGCCGGCCACAACAGCGGCCTGGGACACAGCATTTTGTACTGATTCGAGCCTTGTACGGCCTTCATACCGGGTGATAACACCCGTTGCACAGTCACCGGCGGCATAAACGCTAGGGTCACTTGTCGCACCAAATTCATCGACCAAAATGCCGCGCTCACACGCAAGACCTGCGGCCTCTGCGATTTCGCTGTTCGGGATAACACCGATGCCAATCACCACGATGTCGGCACTAACCGCGCGACCATCCGACAGCATTGCTGTAAAGCCGCCAGACGGGTTGGCGTCCACATTGCTCGCGCTTGCTCCCTCAATAATGGTGACGCCTTTTGCCTCATGCGCTTTGCGGAAAAACTCGGCGAGCTCCGGCGCAACCAGGCCTGGCATGATGGAAGGCATGGCTTCTACCACTGTTGCTTTCAAGCCTAGTGTGGTGAGTGTGGCGGCAGCCTCAAGGCCAATAAAACCACCCCCGATTAAAAGCGCAGACTTCTTACCCTGAAGGTCCTCTTTCAGGGCATGAATATCATCTATGGTGCGAATGAAATGCAGCCCTTTTTGCTGCTCATGCCCCGGCAATGGCCTTGGGCGCGCGCCGGTTGCAAAAACAAGCTGATCATAAGCAATCGACTCACCCGCGTCCGTCAGGACCGTCTTCGCATCCTTGTCGATGTGGGTAACTTTGGTGTCCAGCCGCACGTCGATGGCGCGGTCAGCATAAAACTTCTCAGGCCGCAGCGTCAGTCGCGCCTCTGCGAGGGCACCCTCCAGAAACTTTTTGGAAAGCGGTGGCCGCTGGTATGGAAGGTGCGCTTCTTCTGCAAACAGGGTGATATCACCCTCAAAGCCTTTGCGCCGAAGGCTGTCGGCCACCTGAAGGCCCGCATTTCCACCACCAACAATCACAACAGCCATAAAGCGCCCTCTCATGCTCCATTACGAGCCCTGCATCCTATGGATATTTGCTCGCCGGGCAATGGAAATCCTTAGCTATGTGGTGTTGTGTTTAAGCTTGGTGCGAATCCTCGGGCCTTGGCAGCGGGGCCATGATCGCAGACATAATCACAATTGGATTGTCCTTGCCCGCGGACGACCAAAATAATTCTGCAATGGCTTCAATATGATGATTGATTTTGGCCATGGTTTTCGCGTCCGGGCTTCCGACAAGGCGGAACACCCACGTGTTTTTGGTCGGGCCATGAGCCACCACTGCATCAGTATCTAAACCACGCCGCAAATCGCGGGCAGATTGACGTGCCTGAACATCGCCGATGCGCGAATACAAGGTAAAGGCAAGCGGATCGTCAAATGACAAACCGTATTTGAGAGTAGACCCTGGCGCTTTGTATAGTTTTTCCTGGCGTCTGTTGACCACGCGTGTCCCTGATATTTCGATCAGGTCCACATCCAACAATAGGTCGATATGGTGATAGAGCGACGAGGGTTTCACCCCCATCAGACGGGCAATTTCCCTGACTGATCTTTCACCGGTATTGGCTAACAAGTCGATAACATCCATCCGGCGTGCAGACATGAGGCATTCGTACTGCTCGCGCCGTGTGATCCAATAGATATTATCGTCTGTTTTTTCTGTCATGGTGTGCACCAGAAGCGCGGAGGCACAAACCTCCGCGCTGCTCCAGCCTGGGCCTTATTCAGGCCCTTGATCATGGAACCATAGCTTTGGCAACTCCTGCTGAAGTGGCCACAGCTGGTCCATGGTGTCGTCGTTGTAAAGACGACCGTTCATCATCACACGGTGAATATCCACCGTGTTCTTGAGGTCTTCACGCGGGTCACTGTTCAGCACCACAAGGTCAGCAAACTTGCCGGGTTCAATCGAACCCACTTCCTGACCATGACCGATGATATGCGCACTATCGATAGTTGCCGCCTTGAGCGCTTCCATTGGTGTCGCTTTACCGGAACCAAGCGCCCATAGCTCCCAGTGATACCCGAGGCCCTGGAACTGGCCGTGGCTGCCAACACCTACTTTGCCGCCAGCTCGCTGGATATCGATGGCGCTATCGGCTACCTGAGTGAAAGAATATTCTTCATCCCGGAACCAAGGCACACGGTTGGTGCGAGCAGCGATCACATCATGCGGCATGAAGCGGTTCACTTTCACATCGTTGTGCGGGTTCATTTTGGTGAAGAAATAGTTTTCACCAAATGGCCCGCCGTAAGTGACAAGGAGTGTGGGCGTGTAGCCGATACCAGTTTGCGAGGCCAACTCCACGATGTCTTTGTAAAGTGGGTAAATTGGCATGTTGTGCTCGTTACCGGCAAAACCATCCACCATGTGTGTCAGGTTCAGCTTGGTATCAAGACCGCCTTCCGTGGTTGGCATGATGCCCACCTCTTTGGCCGCCTCGATAATATACTGCCGGGTTTTCCGGTTACCGGTGATATAGGCTTTGATGTTCTTGGTGCGATAATGCTCTTTGTAGCGTTTGAGCACTTTCACCGCATCTTCCTTGGACGAGATCGCCGTGTCAGAAAACACACCTGGACCCGTTGACCAGGCGCGCATGCCGATCATGCGGCCTGCTTCCACCATATCCTGATAGGCGAAAATGTCGGTGGTGGATGTTTGCACATCAAGGCCGCTGGTTACGCCGTATGCTACATTGGCAATAAACGGCCAGAAATGCTCCTCGATGACTTCGTTTCGGCTCCAGTTACGCCAATGACCGTGCGAATCGACAAATCCCGGTGTAATGAACTTGCCTGACATGTCGCGCACTTCAGCACCTGATGGAACGTCCAATGAGCCTGATGCCCCGACGGCAACAAATCTGCCGTTTTCAATCAGCACGTCGGCGTTTTCCATTGTGCCCTCTGGGCCCATGGTCAGCACAGTTGCGCCCGAAAGAAGAATAACGCCTTCCGGGTTATCCCTCGGCACTTCGACCCGTGCCTGAAACTCCAGATAGGCTTTTTCTTCCTCTTCTGCCTCTTCCTCTTCGGCCTCTTCCTCAGCCGCTTCTTCAGTAGCAGTGTCTTCTTCAGCTTCTTCTGCCTGTTCTTCCGCTTCAGCCTCGTCTTCGGCTGTCTCGTCTTCTGCTTCTGACGCCTCGGCCTCGGGCTCTTCCTCCTCTTCGGGTTTCACCCATTCAACATCGGCAAGCGCTTGCGTATAGATGGTACTACCTGACGACCAGAACACGGTTTGGCTGTCGTCGGAAAATCCAAAATAATCGACGCCAAAATCAGACAGTGTTTTCAGGGGCACTGACGGCCCGCTAACGTTCACCGTGATGGCGGTACGACCATGAGGCGGCACCGTGACAAGCTGTAACTGCTCCTGCGAGCGCGCCAACGCATACCGGCCGTCCGGGCTCATGCGCATATCACGGGCTGGCACGGGACCAGCGGATGAAAAGAAACCTTTGCCGCGCACACTGATGTGGTCGCGCCGGTCAGTGCCGTCCAGTCGAACCGAAAACAGCGTGCCACCGCCATAGAGGTATACGCGGTCTTCCGCGTCGCCCATGTGAACACTACCAAAGCTGGTGCCCGGCAGGATGGTACGCGTTTCGCCACTATCAACATCAATCGCCACCAAGTCGCGCTGGGCCGGGCTGGTTTGATTGAATTCATGGTTTGATGAGCGGATAGCAACGATGGTGTCGCCGTCAGCCGTGAAATGTGGGTCCGTGTAATACCCAGCACGCGCGGTTACGCGCTCAGGTCGACCTCGGCCATTGGCGCGCATGCGCCAGACATGACCACCGCCAGACTCCCAGGTAATATAGGTGATATATCGACCATCGCGCGACCAGCTGGGCTGGAATACATTTTTCCCCGCGCGGTCGATTTTTCGAGGCTCTGCACCTTCTTCAAGCCGCATTGAGTAGAGTTCCCCGAGGGCAGAAAACAGCACGATGTCACCTTCGGGCGACAAAGCAGGGTGCTGCGCCATACGCGCTACAACGGGCCCTTCCGGGTCCTTGTCCTGGTTGATCAGGTTTGGCCCGATATCCAGGTCCACTTTGGCGGTGAAAGGGATCTCAGTCCGCGCGCCGTCAGCAATGGTGATGCGCTCAAGTTTGCCGCCAGAATTGATGACAATGGCTTCGCCATCAGGCGTAAAGCTGTAGGCAGGCAGCAAATCACGCGTGGCGCGCGATTCCTGGTCATCCCGGGTGATCGGATACGCCAGCCAGCGATCTTCGCCGGTATTCAGGTTGCGCAGGCGCAGACCGGTTTTTGCCTCATGGCGTGTGCCGTAGACCAACAGTTCGCCGTTCGGCGACACACGCGGGCGAACCGCACCGCCGTAGGCGGTTGCCACAACATCAGTGGTGCCTTCCCGCAAATCACGGCGCATAATCTGCCACGCAAAGCCCTGAAGGTTATAGCCGAAGCCGCCCATTTTACCGGCATAATAGAAATAGCGCCCATCGTTTGTTACCGAAACACCCTGTGCATTTGGCCGCTGGTTGCCGGGTGTTGTCGGCCCATTAGGCGTTGAATTGGTGACCTGAACACCGCTGCCTCCAAGCTTGTGATACATCCAGATTTCGTTGGCACCAATACCGCCCGGGAGCACGGACACATAAACATAATTGCCATCGGCGGACCATTCCGGGCTCATCATGTCACCGTTATTTGATGACTTCGAAAGCTTCTTCGCTTTGGTCCCGTCTGCGTTGGCGACATAAAGATTTTCGGCACCGTCCTGGTCAGAAATAAAAGCAATCTGGGACCCATCTGGTGAATAAGTAGGCTGGGTCTGAAAGCCCATACCGGTTACGAGCGGTGATGCCTCGCCGCCAGCAATCGGCATTGTGTATAGGTCACCGAGCAACTCGAAAATGATGGTTTGCCCATCAGGCGACACGTCAAGCGAGATCCATGTGCCTTCATCGGTTTCAAACTCGACCTTGCGTTCCGGGTCTAGCGCGAGACCCTTTTTGCCATCGCCCTTTTCAGGCGCACCGCCGGAAAATGTTGAAAAATCAGGCTCATGCCATTTTTCACTGGGCGGCTTGGCACCCATTGAATTGGCAAGCGCCGTCGTTGGCAATGCAAGCAAGCTGGTGGACATCAGCGCCGCCAGAAGCGCGTGTCTGTGTGTGGAAACCATGACCATCCCCTTTTGTTGGCTCTAGTGCCGCCCCCTCCCCAGGGAACGAAATCTATTGGTAGGAATCGCTGGAACGTTAACGAGCGCTTCAAACCTGTTCAAATAAAATGTGCAAATTGAATAGGAAACTAAACCAATTTTATACCCGGGAACGGATCGTCGGATACCCAGACAACGATTGCATTCAGCTCGAGGAGCCAAAAGTGCGACTCCACCGGTTAAAATAGCTATTCGCCCCAACAGCACCCATTGGACCAATTCAACGCGATACAGTCGCTATGTCTTGAACCACAAGAAATGGGAATGGCGCATGCCAGTTGGCAAAATCCTTACCACTTTTGCAACACTAGCCCTCGTTGCAATGTCACCTGCACTATTTGCAAGTGACGATCATCTTGGTCAGGATTTTGCCCCTAGCGCCTCACCGGATGGGCGCTTTGTCGTCTACTATTCTTACCGCGGGCAGCCCGGTGACCTTTCAGACCTTTATGTGGTGGAGCTCAAGACTGGCATTGAACGCCAAATCACCAACACACCGGGTTACTTTGAGATTGAACCGCAATGGTCACCCGTTGGCGACAAAATCTATTTCGCAGGCGGCCCTTCCATGAAAGAGCTGGCAATCTTCACGATAAAACCGGATGGGACCGGGCTCGAAAAAGTCTATGACGGGGAAAGTGCCGGCCCACCAGAACTTTCACAGAGCGGCCAAATGGCCTTGCATTGGCGTGACCATGAGGATGGCTCTTCAGATATTTTTGTCCATAACCTGGGGTCGGGAGAGAGTTCGCCCATAAGCGTGAGCCTAGGCGGCCAAAACCGCTCCCCTGCATGGGCTGGGGATGGCAATCACGTCATCTTTTCTCATCGGTCAATTGATGACACCGGGCAACCGTTCGATACTCCGCAGCCACACGATGGCATTTATCTCGCATCGATTGACGGCGGAAACGCCCGCAAACTGAGCGCGTTACCGTTAGCTGCCTACAAATTGGTGTGGGCGCCCGACGGGTTCATTTACTTCATGGCGAATGATGAAAACGAGCGCTCACAGATATACCGCATACCTCATTCCGGCGGCGAGCCCAAGAGAGTCACTGTGAACGCCAATGCCCCTGCTTATTTTCCCGCCGTCAGCGCAGACAAAAAACACCTGTTGTTTGCAGGAAAGGTAGCGTCTGGGCGCACCAGAATTCTCTCCATGCCTTTGGCAGGTGGAGACGCCAAAACCATCACAAAACAATTTGCCAATTGAAGAAGCAACGCAGGAGATAGCGATGAAAAATTGGATACTGAGAAGCGCGATTGCATGTGCCACCGCACTGCCGGTGGGCACAGCAGTTGCCGAAGGCAACCCTTATGACACGGCCCCCGTTTGGAGTGCAGATGGCACAAAAATATACTTCTACAGTTACCGCCACGGCGCAGCTGAACTGTTTCAAATGGATGCGGATGGCGGCCATCAAACCCGATTGACAGAGACTGACCACAATGAGTGGTGGCCCTACTCCGTTCCGATTGATGGCAAAGTTGTCGTTACTTCTGACCGGGATTCCGGTGGCAATTTCAAGGGGTCAAATCTCTATTTGTTCGACCTGGAATCCCGTGAGATGACGAACCTGACCAATGTGCCAGAAGGTCATTGGGCCGCTCGCGCCGATGTTGCGATGGGTGCACGAACAATGGTCTACACGGTTGCTGAAAATTTCGCTGCACCCGAGCAAGAAGTGTACCTGATGGATTTGGAAACTTTTGAGCCAAAGCTCTATGGCGACAACCCGCATCACGCGAACACCAACCCCGCCATTAGTTCAGACGGCAGCACGCTTGCCTACGCCAGCACGCGCGATGGTAAAACGGGGGTGTATCTCAACAACGCAGAAGGAAACGATGAGCGCCTGTTCATGAGTGTGATGGGGGAAAAACCATTGCTCAGGTTCACGCCAGATGGCGAATGGCTTGCCTTCACGCTCTCAACTAGCATCAAAATTGAAATGGAAGAGGGAGCGCGCACCGCCGAGCGCGACATCTATCTTGCAAAACTGGACGGAAGTGAAATCAAGCGCCTGACCACGGAACCGGGTTCAGACCACGGTGTCTCGTTTTCGCCCGACGGTAAAACCCTCACCTTCGCCAGCTACCGGCTCGGCCCGTCAGAGATTTTTGCCATGGATGTGTCTGGACATCACCTGCGCAACTTAACCAAAACGTCGCGGGGCGCGGACTAGGTTGCGACAAGATGCGGGTGCAAAAGGGGCGGAATTGTCTCCGCCTCCTTCGCCTCAACTTAACCTATTGCAGCACAAATGCCTTGGCGATGATCTTCCATTCACCGTTGACTTTGCCAAGTGTCAGGGCGTCATAGAAGCGATCTGCAGACCGAAACATCACCACGGCAATTCGGTCATCCACAATGTCCATAGAAAGAATTTCGCCGTCACGGTCACCACCAGGGGGGTTGTCGTTAGCCGCCCACCGTGACAGCACCTCGGTCATGTCTTTCCAGGAACGAACAGCCTCTGTGCCGTCTTCACCGCGCGTGACCCCAACCATGCTGGAGTTTTCTGCGTCGAATGCGCGGAACAAGCGCTCCCGGCTGGCTTCTCCCTGGCCGTGAAAATAGTCGAATACGGCGGTTTCAATGGCAGCTTTGTCTTCTGATTTGGCTTTGTTCTTATGACCATCTGCAGACACAGGCACAGCCAGGCCCAGCAAAACCGCCAATGCAATCGCTATTTTTTTCATAATATCTCCCCTTCTGTCACCGGCCACACAACGTGTGGCACTGTACATATAAAGATACATTGTAACATTTTTGGGGCAATGCACATATTTGAACAGGGGCCGTTCAATAGTGAGTGACTTTAGTGTCCCCCACCCACCTGAACCGATGCCGTCACGTCCGAAGGGTGGGTTTTACTGCGCTTCACAAACAACCACAGCGCTGCAGATATTGCGATAGAGATAGAGGCAATCATGAAGATGATGCCTTTGTCTTCCACCCGGCTGACAAAAAGGCCAATACCGAGCGACACCAAAAGCTGCGGCAACACCACTGAAAGATTAAACAGCCCCATATAAAGTCCCATCTGGGTCTGATCGACTTTCTGGCTCATAATGGCGAAGGGCAGGCTGACGATCGCCGCCCATCCCACACCCGCAAACAACATGGTGATCCAGATTTGCCAATCGCTGAAGCCAGCGACATAGCCGTACGCAAAAGCCACAGACATTATGATTAGCGAAAGCGCGTGCGTTCGGATCCGCCCAATCCGCCGTGCCATTGGCTCAAGCGCAAAAACCGGCAAAATGGCTGCCACGGCATTCAGAACAAGGAATGACCAGCTGGTAACACGGCCAAGTTCCAGCGCATCAAGTCCCGAAAATCGAATTTCAAGCACGGGCACCAAGAACACAAAAATGGATTGGATGCCAATCCAGCTAAAAGAATGGGCAGCGAGCACTTTTTTAAATTCAACCTGGTTGGCGGCTTTGGCATCGCCTGATGGCGCCTTGTCGAGAACCGTAAGCGCAATGAAAAGGAGAGTCAGCCCGCCGCACAAATACTCCACATAAAAGTGTGAAACCTCAAATCCGCCCAAGCGGATAACGAGCGCATAAGCATCATAAAGCAGGAAACCCCATAACGGCCGGATTGTAACCAACAGGCGTAGCAGGGAGGGGGTTCCTGGTGCTTCGGCACCGGCTTCGTCGGCGGACACCAATTCGCGCGGTTCTTCGATCAACAGCGTTGGAAAAATCGCCAGAGCAAAGGTCAAAAACGCTCCGACATAAATCAGGACATAATTGTCCCATATGGCACCGATGGCATAGCCGCCTACAGACAAAGTGCCCGAGATGGTTTGCATCCAAGTATAGCCTTTGGTGCGGCTCACGCCCTCCGGGGTCACGTCAGCAATGATGGCGCGCGTTGGATTGAAACTGATGTTGATCGCCATATCCAGCGTGAGAGCAACCACAAGGGCAACACCAACGATCGCTTCAAAACCCAGGGCAGATGAAATTACGCCAATATAGGGCAGCGAAAGCAATGAAATTGCGCCAACAAAACCGCCGATTAAAATGAATGGGCGCCGTCTACCATTCCAGAACCACACTTTGTCAGAGATGATCCCGATGATCACCTGACCAAAGATACCAGCCAAGGGGCCAGCGGCCCACACAAGTCCAATGTCATGAATATCCAGATTGTATTGGGTTGTCAGGATCCAACTCAGCGCCGCGATTTGCACAGACAACGCTAGGCCCATGGCAGTCGCAGGCAGTCCAAGAACAATGTAAAATGGATTGGTTAAGTTTCGCTGGAATGCTCGCATACTTCCCTCCCCGAAAATGCGTGCGAATGAGGAAACCCACTTGAATCAAAAGCAGGCCTGCTCTCCCCTTAGCCGCCAAAATGACCGTTTTTGTAATTTTTTGCAAATTTTTTGTTTGTTTTTGCAAAAACTGCTGCAATATTGACTGATGATACAGAGCAAAACTGATCGCTAGTACATGTTCTTAAACATTGTTTAATAAAGGTTTTTGATAATGTTTTTGACAAGTCGGGGCGATTCGCGACATTGTTTGCTTTGTTTCATTTTTTGCAAACATACCTGAGGGAGGCGGGGTGTGATGCTCACAAATGCATGGAATCGATGGATTAGAACCGCCAGCGTTGCAGCTATACTTGCCTGCAATGGTGCATGCGCGGACGAAAACGTTTCGACTGGCCCTTTTGACGCAGCCACCAGCCCTGACGTTACCCTTCCCTCAAATCCAGCCTCCCGTCTGCCGTTTGGTGACCGCCCGGCCCTGGACGACATAATCTATTTTGTTCTGCCGGACAGGTTTGAAAATGGTGACCCAAGCAATGACACAGCCGGGATCACGGGCGGACCGCTTGAGCATGGCTTTGATCCCGAAGCAGTGAACTTTTATCACGGCGGGGACCTAAAGGGCCTGACAGAACGTTTGGATTACATTAAAGACCTTGGCGCGACGGCCGTGTGGTTCACACCGGTATACAAAAACAAGCCGGTGCAAGGCCTGTTTGGTGGTCACTCGGCTGGCTATCACGGATATTGGGTAACGGATTTCACGCGGGTCGACCCGCACCTTGGCAGTCCTGAAGACTTCAAAGCCTTTGTCGATGCTGCCCATGCCCGTGACATGAAAGTAATATTGGACATCATCACAAACCACACGGCTGATGTGATCAAATATCGTGAATGCAGCGACCCGGCCTGGCAAGGGGAACGCCTTCAAGGGTGCGCTTACCGGTCACGCGCCGACTATCCATACAATTTGTATCGCGGAGACCCTGCCAAACCGATCAATGAAGGCTTTCTGGGCGACAGCCCCGAGCACCAAACAGCAGAAAACTTCGCCAAGCTGGTTCGGCCCGATTATGCCTACACACCGTTTACCGACGCCGATGAAGCGGACATCAAAGTGCCCGCGTGGCTCAACGATCCAATTTATTATCACAACCGGGGTGAAAGCACTTTTCAGGGTGAAAACTCCATATCTGGCGATTTTGTTGGTCTGGACGACGTCTTCACCGAGCACCCACGCGTGGTTGATGGGTTCATCGATATCTATAAACAGTGGATCACCGATTTCCGCATAGACGGTTTTCGGGTCGATACAGTCAAACATGTGAACGGTGAGTTTTGGACCCATTTTGCACCGGCGATTTTGGAGCATGCCAAAGCTGAGGGCATTCCTCACTTCTATATTTTTGGAGAGGTGTATTCGGCGGATGTAAATGTTCTGTCCTCTTTCACCAATGATTTCAGCCTGCCTGCCGTGTTGGACTTTGGCTTCCAAGACGCCGTTGTAAAATCACTGACGGGCGAACGCGGCCCGGATATTTTCGCCGAATTGTTTGCAAACGACCAGTTTTACCAAAACGGAGAGAATCCCGAATTAATGCTGCCGAGTTTTACTGGCAATCACGACATGGGGCGGTTTGGTTTTTTCCTGCGACAGGCACTGCCGGACATGCGCGAGGCAGAAGCTCTTGCTCGCACCACTTTAGCGCACGGATTGATGATTTTTGCCCGTGGTATTCCCGTCATTTATTACGGCGACGAACAGGGGTTTGTGGGGGACGGTAAAGACTTTCACGCAAGAGAGAATATGTTCCCGTCAAAGGTCGCGTCCTACAATGACAATGCCCTCGTCGGAACGGCGGCAACCACAGCGACTTCCAATTTTGACACGTCCCATCCGCTGTTTCGAACTTTGAAGGATTTTAACGCGCTGCATCAGGCTGAGCCGGCCCTGCGGCGGGGAATACAAACGGTGCTACGCGCCGATGACAAGCCTGGCATTCTAGCCCTGAAACGCCAGGTTCCGGGCGCTTCAGATCATGTTGTGATTGTTGCCAACACCGCCATGTCACCGCTTGAGTATGATTTGAACGCAATCGGCGATATTCAGTCCATGGTGGGTTCATGTGGCAACGATGGCCGCATGACACTTCAAGCTTTTGAGTTAAGAGTATGCAAAATCAAGCCATAACAAGAAACACCAGTCTGACAGCAGACGCAAACGAGACAGGCCTTGCTGGCGCAAGCCTGGAGTGGTGGCGGGGCGCCGTAATTTACCAGATTTATCCGCGCAGTTTTTTCGATTCGAACGGAGACGGCATTGGCGACCTGCCAGGCATTTACGAAAAACTGGACTATGTTGCGAGCCTGGGCGTTGATGGCATCTGGCTGTCACCCTTTTTTACCTCACCAATGGTGGATTTTGGCTATGACGTGTCTGACTACAGAGATGTGGACCCCATTTTTGGCACAATGGAAGACTTTGACCGCATCGTCGAAAAGTCTCACCAGCTTGGCTTGAAAGTGGTGATTGACCAGGTCTATTCGCACTCGTCAAACCGCCACCCCTGGTTCCGGGAAAGCAAGCAGTCGGCTGATAACCCAAAATCAGACTGGTATGTTTGGGCGGATGCCAAACCGGACGGTTCGCCACCCAACAACTGGCTTTCGGTATTTGGTGGTCCAGGTTGGAGCTGGGATACAAAGCGCGAACAATATTACTTTCACAACTTCCTCCCAGCGCAGCCGGACCTGAATGTCCACAACCCGGCGGTTCAGGAGGCGATTTTTGATACAGCGCGGTTCTGGCTTGATCGAGGAGTAGACGGCTTTCGGTTGGATGCTTTGAACTTTTTGATGCACGACCCTCAGTTCCGGGATAACCCCGCGATTGAAAACCCGCCAAGCACGCTTCCTTTTGATTGCCAGGATCACATTTACAATAAGTCACACCCGGACATATTGAACTTCCTGGAGCGCCTGAGGAAGGTGATTGACGAGTATCCTGACAGGTTCACCGTAGCCGAAATTGGCGGCGAATACTCGCTGGAGGAAATGCAAAGCTACACCAGTGCCGACAAACGGGTAAACACCGCCTATGGCTTTCAATTCCTCGAAGCAGACGAGCTAACACCAGACGTTATCAAATCGTCTATCACTCCTTGGGACCCTGATCATGGTGTTTCAGGGTGGCCAAGCTGGGCCTTCTCAAACCATGACCGGCCACGTGCAACAAGCCGTTGGGGTGGTTCCGGGCATGACACAGATTTCGCAAAAATGCTGGTAACACTTGTTTGCGCATTGCGCGGCAGCGCCTTCCTGTATCAAGGGGAAGAACTCGGGCTGCCGCAGAGCAAGGTGCCCTATGAACTGCTGGTGGACCCAGAAGGCATCAACAATTGGCCGAACCATCTGGACCGGGACGGTACGCGAACACCCATGCCATGGGCGGAAGGCATAATTAACGCTGGTTTTTCGTCCAACAAACCCTGGTTGCCGGTCGACGACAGGCACAATGCGCTTGCGGTGGAAGCTCAGGAATTGGACCCAGATTCCACCCTGAATTACACTCGGAATTTTCTGCGCGTCAGAAATGAAATGCCTGCCCTGAAGGTCGGCGATATCGAGTTTGTCGATGTGCCAAACCCAATTCTGGCCTTCACACGGTCATACGGCGGCAAAACTCTTTTGTGCGTATTCAATCTCTCTGCCGACACCCAAGCGGACCCTCTGGCATTTGATGGGCAGCTCATTTGGACAATTGGCGAACAAGGCGCTGGTGCCAATCTCGCGCCCTACGGTGGGTACATTAAAGAACTGGAACAAAGTCAGCTGCGCATCGCCCGTTGATCGAAGCTTTTGTTGCTCTCGTACAGAAATGACGAAAAGTCGCACTTCAATGCAGGCGCCGTGTGTTATCTGTAGCGACATGTGATTGTCTCTGTACGAGGGCAACTGATGCTGCATGTGAGCAACCTAAAAAAAAGCTATTCAACACCGCAGGGTCGGGTAGACGTCATTAAAGGCCTCAGCTTCGACATTGCCGCCGGGGAGACAGTGGCCCTCATGGGGGAAAGTGGCTGCGGGAAAAGCACGCTACTGCATGTGATTGCAGGGCTGGATGCCATCGATGCCGGCAGCATTCAGGTCAACAGCTCCAAAATTGAAGAGCTCGATGAAGCGGCGCGCGCGAACATCCGTCGGTATGATGTGAGCCTCATATTTCAGCAATTCAACCTCATAACAAGCCTAACCGTCGAGGGAAACATCGGCTTTGAGGCCAAACTTGCAGGTCGGTTTGACGCCAGTTGGCAAAACTCTCTCGTCACCCGGCTTGGCCTGGAAGACCTGCTCGCGCGGTATCCCGAGCAGCTCTCCGGCGGGCAGCAGCAAAGGGTTGCGATCGCGCGCACCTTCGCCACAAAACCAAGCCTTATTCTTGCAGATGAACCAACTGGCAATTTGGACGAGGCAACCAGCGACGCCGTAATCGACCTGGCGTTCGACCTTGTGAAAGAAACGCAGGCCGCCCTTTTGATGGCAACCCATAGCCGCCGTTTGGCGGAAAAAGCCGACCGCATCCTTCGGCTAAAAGGCGGCCTGCTAGCATGACACTCGCGCGCCAAAGTCCAATGCTTGTCATCGCCACATTGTTCAGCCATTGGGGCAAGCACAAGCTGCAACTCGCCACGCTTGTCATTGGGCTCGCGTCCGCCACGGCGCTATGGACCGCTGTTCAGGCCCTGAATGATCACGCCCGGGCCAGTTATGACCGGTCAGCGGCAACAATAGCGGCATTTGACCAGCCTGCATTCGCGCGTCCTGACAGAAGGCTATTTGACGACTCTGCCTTTGCTGCTTTTCGACGGGCTGGGTTTATGGTTACCCCCATTATTGAAGGGCGCCTTGGGCCGCCCGCAGGTGGCCTGACCATCACAGGGTTCGAACCGCTGACCTTTGCACCTGCGGGGGAAACACCAATCAGCGTCCCGCGAGGCGAAAACATGCTGAGCTTCTTTGACGCACCTGGCGAGCTGCTGGCCGATCCAACCATTGTGGCAAGGCTGCAGAAGTTGCTGGACCAACTACCTGAAAGCGAAAGGCCTGTTGTCAGGCGACAAGAAAATCTTGGCGGCGGTCAGGTGCTTGGGGACATTTCCACCGTGCAGAGGTTGCTTGGCAAAACTGGTCTGATCAGCAAACTGATGGTGACGGAGCCCGGTAGCCAACCAAACGCCGCCATCCCTTTCCAATGGCAAGATAAATTGGTGCTGGCTGAACCGCCCGTCAGTGTGGATCTCGCTGGTCTTACCGACAGTTTCCATCTCAATCTAACGGCTTTTGGCATGCTGTGCTTTTTGGTTGGACTATTCATTGTCTATTCCGCCATTGGTCTTGCCATCGAAGACCTCATCGCAGCCCTGCGCACACTCCGGATTTGCGGCGTGTCCTTGCGCTCTCTCCTTGGGTCACTGATCTTGGAGATGACTGTTCTGGCTCTGTTTGCGGGTACATTGGGTATTTTGGGTGGCTATTTAGTCGCGGCACAGCTGTTGCCGGACGTTTCGGCAAGTTTGCGCGGGCTATACGGGGCCCAAATTGGTGGAAGCCTGTCGCTTGAGGCCAGTTGGTGGCTGGGCGGTATCGCGGTCAGCTTACTGGGGGCGCTTGGCGCGTCTCTGGGTGCTTTCCTTAAGGTGTCCCGCATGGCGCTTTTTGACGCTCGGGGCGCATCCGCCTGGCGCGCGCAGCAAACTCGCACCCTTAAGCTGCAAGCCACGGTTGCTTTGATATGCTTTGCGACTTCCTCTCTTCTGTTTTTGTTTGGCTCGGGATTGTCAGCCGCATTTATAGTGATGGCCGGTTTGCTGCTGGGGTCGGCATTCCTGTTACCCGTGATCCTGTCCGCGCTTGTCCTGTCAGGCTCAAAAACAGCCAGGGGACCATTATCCGATTGGTTTTGGGCTGACAGCAAACAACAACTTTCGGGGCTGTCGCTTGCCCTTATGGCCTTACTACTCGCGCTTGGCACCAACATCGGTGTGAGCGGAATGGTTGAAGGATTCCGGCTAACATTTAATGAGTTTTTGGAGGAGCGACTTTCAGCAGACCTATATGTGCTTGCAACCACAAACGAGCAAACACAGGAGCTCATGGATTGGGCGAAGGCCGAGCCAGCGGTGACAGCTACCCTACCCATTTGGGGCGCCAGCGCTTCTATTGACGGACACCCTGTCAGTGTCACTGGCTTCAGCGACCACACAAGCTACCGCGATACTTGGCAATTGTTGCAAGCGAGCCCTTCGCCCTGGTCAGAAACCCTTGAAGGTGACGGTGTCCTGATCAATGAGCAATTACATTATCGGCTGTCACTGTCACCTGGTCACAGCATTGTCGTGCAAAGTGAAACCGGGCCGCTTGAACTGCAAGTGGCAGGTGTTTACAGCGACTATGGCAACCCAAGATCCGAAATCCGGTTGCCAAACCCGCGGGTTGCCGCGGCCTGGCCCTCTAGCGAGCGCAGACGCGTAGCTTTTATGACAAACGATGCCGCAGACCTGCAAAAACGAATTGAAACGGAGCTCGCTATACCCGCTGATCAAATGATTGAGCAAAAGGGGTTGAAGCAGTTTTCTCAGGCCGTTTTTGAACGCACCTTTGTAATTTCCGGCGCGCTCAGCACGCTGACCCTTGCTGTAGCTGGTGTCGCTATGGTTACAAGCTTGCTGACACTTGCCAGCGCCCGCATTAGTGGTGTTGCCCCCCTGTGGGCAATGGGTGTGCGACGGCGCGCGATCACGCGACTTGAGGGCCTCAAAATACTAATGTTGGCGGCGCTGACCTCAGTAACCGCAATCCCCCTGGGGGTCGCCATCACTTGGTGCTTGGTGGATGTCATTAATGTGGCGGCGTTTGGCTGGCGGTTACCATTGTTTGTCTTCCCGTCACAGTGGTTGACTATGGGCCTGCTCGGATTAGGGACAGCCTTTGTTGCGTCACTGTATCCTTTGATGAAATTGCTGCGCACACCAGCTTCTGACTTGGCGAAGGTATTTGCTCATGAACATTAAAGCGATCTTTATGCTGGCATTGATGACCGCCTTTTCAACCGGCGTGAATGCTCAGGGGTTTGCGGGTCTCGGCACCACCGCTGACGGTTTCAAGCAAGTCGTACGCGGCAAGGAAATTGAGTTTCCTCTCGACTATGGCGCTCATCCCGGGTTCCGTATTGAATGGTGGTACGTCACCGCAAATTTGGTGTCAGATGAAGGCGCAGCTATCGGACTGCAATGGACCTTGTTCAGACAAGCGAGCAGCCCCAAACCGGACGATGGCAATTGGTCCACTTCCGAATTTTGGATGGGACATTCGGCAGTTACCAGCGCCAACAACCATTTTTATGCGGAAAAACTCGCGCGCGGTGGGTCAGGTCAAGCCGGTGCGAGAACAGACACTATTGATGTTTGGGTCGATGACTGGGCCTTTACCGAGACCAGCCCGGACCGCCTTGCACTGAAGGCCGCCGGAGATCGGTTTTCCTATACACTTAAGTTGCACCCCACTGGCGACGAAGTCCGCCACGGAGAGAACGGATACAGCGTGAAATCCGCGCAAGGACAGGCTTCCTATTACTTCAGTCACCCGTTCCTTGAAGTTAGCGGCAGCGTGACGATAGACGACAAAGTCCATACCGTTACAGGGAACGCCTGGTTGGACCGAGAGTGGAGCAGCCAACCCCTCGCAGATAATCAGGAGGGGTGGGATTGGTTTTCCATCAAGTTTGACGACGGCAATCGCCTGATGGCTTTTAGTCTGCGCGATACCAATGGCGACCGCTATGTGTCTGGGAGTTGGATTTCAGAAGACGGTTCAATTTCACCTTTGGCGGGCGATAAAATTGATCTTGCGCCTCGAGCTCAATCCTCCGTTGCTGGAAGAAGCATTCCCACTTCATGGCGCATTTCGATCCCCTCGCGAAAAGTTGAACTCAATATCGATGCGCTCAATCCGCAAAGTTGGATGTCCACCAGCATTCCCTATTGGGAAGGGCCAGTAACGGTTTCGGGCAGCCATAAGGCGATGGGATATCTGGAAATGACGGGATATTAAACCTTCGATTAGGTTGCGCAGGACTATGCTATTTCTCACAGTTCTTTTCGCTACTCTCGGGGGAAGGAGAAACAAATGCGGCTGATCCACACACTGGCCCTTTTGATCTGTATTTTGAGCCTACCGCTTTCGGCGCGGGACAACACGGCCCTTTTCAAGGCTGTTGCTGACAACAGCCCGCGGGACGCGCTAACAGCACTTGAAGCGGGTGCAGACGCAAATGCCATCAACGAGAAGGGCGCCAGTCCGCTTTTTGAAGCGATGCGTGCGCAGGCCGTCGATGTTGCCCGTGTCCTGATTGCAAAGGGTGCCAATGTCAATTTTGTTAATGAACAAAACATTGGTGCAACGCCGTTGATGATGGCAGCCGCCTACAATAACGGGGAGCTGGTAAACCTATTGCTGTCAAACGACGCGGATGTAAATTTGGCAGATAGCAATGGTGACCCCGCAATCAACTGGGCGGCCTATTATGGCTATACTGACATTGCAGAGCAATTACTGACCGCGGGCGCCAACACTGAACAAGTAGGGCATGGAAATCCTCGTCAGATTGCCATGCGGCGTGGTCACCAAGACTTTGTCAGGTTAATGGCCCGGCGGGCAGACATCCAACTACCATCACCCAATACTGCGCTGCTTATTGATGCCATTGAAGCACAAAACACGGGCGCGCTGATAGACGCCCTTGCGATCGGAGCATCAGCGAACGCAAAGGATTTTACTGGAAGGCCTGTATTAGGTATGGCGGCACGCACTGGCAATGTGGAGCTTGTAAAACGGCTGCTTGAAGCTGGAGGTGTGGTCGATGCACCAGATGAGATTGGATTTACACCGCTGATGGAAGCTGCGCGCGACGGCAAGATAGAAGTCGTGCGATTTTTATTGGCAGAAGGCGCGAACCCGAACCACGCCTCTGAGGCAAGCGCTCTTTTTCTCACACCCATGCATATGGCTGGCCTGAGCGGCAGCGCGGACATGGTGCAGTTGCTCGCTGATGCAGGTGCCGACATTGATCCGGTTGGCCGCGAAGGCGGTACGCCACTGATGTGGGCGATGAGTGAAAGCAAACTGGAAGCAACCATCAGGCTTCTGGACCTGGGGTCCGACTTCAATCACAAAAACAGCTATGGCTTTTCCGCTGCAGATTTCGCGCGACAAATGAACAATGCTGAATTGCTGCAGAAAATGGGCTTGAGAACTGAGCCCTAGTCCAGTTTGAGAACTGCACCCAAGCCAGCACTTCTTCCAAGCACATCAGCGAGGGTTTTTTGGTCCAGAACGGCCAGAAATGCCGCCAGTGCTTCGTCAATCATGCCTGCCAATCCGCACACTTTGGTGATGGGACAACTATTTGTTTTATCGTCAAAACACTCGACGATACGCAGGTCATCTTCTGTGGCCCGAACTACTTCGCCAATATTGATTTTCTCAGGCGCGGCAGCTAGTCGCATGCCTCCCTGGCGACCCCGTATTGTCGTAATATACCCATGGCGTCCAAGCTGATGGACCACCTTCATCAGGTGGTTCTCTGAGATGCCATAACGGGCCGCAATCTCTTTGATCGTAGAGAGGTCGTCGCCCTTTCGGCCGAGATACATCAGCACACGAAGCGCATAGTCGGTATAGCGAGTGAATCGCATGTTTTTACTCCTGCTCCATTAAAGATATATTTTTTTTATTGCTTTTATGCAAGGTCTGACTTATATGATGCATTGAAAATACATGTTTAAAAGTTGAGGCACTCACATCGGCCGTTAAAGGAGGCACCCATGACGCCGCAAGCCACAGTTAAAAAAGCCCATGCAAATACACCTGAATTGCCTGTTGCACACGGTGATCATCACGCACCAAACGGGTTCAGTGATCGGTTTGCATTTGGTTTTGTAAAGCTGCTTCGGTTTTTTGCTGACCGCTTTTTTCAGAAGCGATATGGGCACCGGGCTGTTGTTCTTGAAACGGTAGCAGCCGTGCCCGGCATGGTCGGTGGACTGCTACAGCATCTCAAGGCACTGCGCCACATTCGGGATGACCAGGGTTGGATCGCCGAACTGCTTGAAGAAGCTGACAATGAGCGCATGCACTTGATGACCTTCATCCAGATCGCGAAACCAACGGTTTTTGAGCGCATGCTGGTGATGACGGTGCAAATGATCTTCTACAACGTCTATTTCTTCCTCTATCTCTTCTCTTCCAAAACCGCACATCGGGTCGTGGGGTATTTTGAAGAAGAAGCGGTGACCAGTTACACCAATTATCTCGAAGAAATTGATGCCGGTCGGCTTGAGAATGTACCCGCCCCTCAAATCGCAATCGATTATTGGGACCTGCCTGATGGTGCCTTGTTGCGCGATGTTGTTTTAAAGGTGCGCGAGGACGAGGCTGGTCACCGGGACCGCAACCATGGTTTTGCCAACGCCATTGGCGCGGGCCAGGAACCAGGCGGTGCGCATAACACCTTCGCTGCGGAGTAGGCCAAGCATGACAATGGTTCCAGATGCTCTCATCCACGAGGTTGTGCACAGTTTTTATGGCCGGGTGCGTCAGCACCCGGTGCTCGCACCGGTGTTCAATAACGTTATTCAAGATTGGAACCCTCATCTCGCAACCATGGTGGATTTCTGGTCATCGGTGATGAATACATCAGGCCGTTATAAAGGCCAGCCCATGCCAAAGCACCAAGCCCTGGACGGTGTATCGCCCTACCATTTTTCTGTTTGGCTGGGTCTGTTTGAAGACACGGTCCTCGACTTGTGCGAACCGTCCATAGCCGCACGTTTCATTGAAAAATCTCAGATGATTTCCCGCAGCCTGCAACTGGGCATGTTCGGCTTGCCCTCGCTAAAAAGCCCGGCAGCATGACAAATCACCTCAAACCAAAAGGGCTTCCATCTGGTTTGGCTCCGTACAAAAGAACGCCCGTTTTTTCGCATACGTCCGTTCCAAAGGGCCTACTGAAAGACCATGCCACCAAAGCAGGTGTTTGGGGCGTCATCCATGTTGAGGAAGGCGCGTTGGAGTATGTCGTTCCTGGGGTTCGCAAGCACCAACACCTAAACAGCAATGCCGTCGGTATTGTGCGCCCTGAAGAACTGCATCACGTAAAACCTGACGGCAATTGCCGCTTCTATGTTGAGTTCTGGCGCTAGCGCACTTCGGCCGCAAATTCCGGTGGCGGCTTCCGATGCATTGTGGCCTGTTCGTAGGCGTAAGCCAATTTAATCAATTCGCCTTCGCTGTACGGTCGACCCAAAATCTGCAGACCTGCAGGCCATTTGCCATTGGTGAACCCCATGGGAACACTCACCGCAGGCAAGCCAGTTGGTGGCGCCACCAGCTGACTATTATCGCCTTTATAGTCCTCAATGGCAGTTGCAAGCGGTGCCGGCGGATTGGTCCAGCTTGGGTAAATGATCGCGTCAACCCCTGCTGAATCCATGGCAGCAATCAGGTCGTCCTTGTAGGCTTTGCGGCTTGGATGATTGGGATAATCGAGGCAAGGTGGGTCAGCCTCTTCTGGATGCTGGCCGAGTGGCGCGCCGCCAAAAAACTCCAGCCCTTCTTTGATGTAGGGCGAATAATCGCCAGCTTCATAAACTTCCATGACGTCTTTGATGGGGGCACCTTCCCCCAAGGACGCCAGATACTGCTGCATATCGTAGCGAAAACGCACGCAGAATACGTCAGCCTCCAGGTGTGTTTGAAAGTTATCGACTGTGAATGGGTCAACAATCTCGGCCCCTGCGGCTTCAAGGTCTGCCACCGCCTGTTCAAAGACGGCAATGACTTCTGGGTCTGCGTCATCGGTGTTCACAAGGCTACGCAGCACACCAATACTCTCACCCTTCAGGCCATCAGCTTGCAGAAAAGCGGTATAATCCTCCTCGCGTCTGTCTTTTCCGAGTTCCGTGAAAGGGTCATTTGGGTCATACCCGGCAACCACATCGAATATGCGCGCTCCGTCTTCCACAGTTCGGGTCATCGGGCCTGCAATATCCCAGTCGAACGACAGCGGAATAACACCGTCCCTGCTTGTTAAACCAATCGTTGATCGAATACCAAATAACGCCAGATGCGAGGACGGGCCCCGTATAGAGTTGCCCGTGTCCGTGCCCATACCGGCGACACCAAAACTGGCTGCCACACCTGAAGCTGTACCGCCGCTCGACCCCGCGGGGGTGCGCGTTTGGTCGTATGCATTGGTCGTGGTGCCGTAGGAGGAACTAACCGTTTGGCGCGGGCTGAAGGCCCACTCCGCCATATTGGTTTTCGCGAGAATGATCGCGCCAGCCGCGCGGAGTTTGCGTACCATAAAAGCGTCATCTGGCGGGATACTGTCCTTGAGGGCAACAGAGCCGCCTGTCGTACGCATATCAAACGTGTCAAAATTGTCTTTCACCAACAGCGGCGCGCAAAAGAGAGAGCCAACATCCTCGCCGGCGGCGAGCGCGGCGTCAATTTCCTCTGCTCGCGCAACAGCCTTCGAGTTGGTTTCAGTAATCGCGTTGAGGCCCGTCGGCTTATCAAGAGTATCAATGCGTGCCAAATATCCCTCAACAACGTCCTTGCACGACAATTGCCCCGCCACAATGGCTGCTTGCACATCAGCAATTGAGGCTTCTACGAAATTGAACGGTTCAACCGGAGCGGGCGCCTCAGCCTCGCAGCCCATCAGAACCAATGCCGCTCCCAGTCCCAAAACTCTTGTCAATTTCACTTAACGCCCCCTTTGAAAACCCCTGAAACAATCTGGTTGTATAATTACGGTATCCTGATTGAATGAACAGGAAAATTGCGCCCAAAGACACCAAAATGATATATTCTTGACTAAAAGGTCAGGAATAAGTAACTTATTGTCTGCATAGGAATAAGGGAGCGGGTATGCCGGATGGACTTGAAAAAGGGCCACCATCTTGCGGTTTGTCGGCTGAAGATATTGAAGCCGGGTTTGGTGACCTTCACAAACCTTTAAATTCGATCAAGGCGATCGCAGCGGCGGAGCATTGCATCTATTGCTATGATGCGCCGTGTGTTCAAGCCTGCCCGACCAGCATCGACATTCCAACATTTATTCATCAAATTCGCACAGGTAACACCGACGGGGCTGCACGCACGATCCTCAGTGAGAACATTATGGGTGGCACATGCGCTCGCGCCTGTCCGACAGAAGTATTGTGCGAGCAAGCCTGTGTACGCAATCATGGGGAAGAAGACCCAGTTGAAATCGGTCTCTTGCAGCGCTTTGCAACCGACCATTTGATGGCTGCGGGCGGCGCGCACCCATTCGAGCGGGGCGCTGACAGCGGCAAAACCATTGCGGTAGTGGGCGCAGGGCCCGCCGGCCTTGCGTGCGCGCACCGGCTTTCGATGCTCGGTCATTCTGTCAAAGTTTATGAAGCGAAAGCAAAACCAGGCGGCCTCAACGAATATGGTCTCGCAGCCTACAAAATGGTTGATGACTTTGCCCAAAAAGAAGTTGAGTTTCTGCTGGAAATTGGTGGTATCGAAATTCTCTACAATCGCCCAATTGGGCCAGATCTTGCGCTCAGTGACTTACTCAAGTCACATGATGCGGTTTTTGTCGGCGTTGGCCTTGGCGGAACAAACAAACTGGGTCTCGACAAAGAAGACTTGAACGGCGTTGAGGACGCCATCGATTTCATTGAGCGCTTGCGCCAGGCGGACGACAAATCAACCGTCGCGGTTGGCAATGATGTTGTCGTCATTGGCGGCGGCAACACCGCAATTGATGCTGCGGTACAAAGCAAAAAACTGGGCGCCGAGAATGTAACGCTCGTATATCGCCGCGGTGAAGACGCCATGAGCGCCACACCCTATGAAGTAGAGTTGGCGCGCAAAAATGGCGTCAATGTTCGGCTGTGGGCCAAACCGCAATCCATCAAGGGCGACACACATGTCAAATCGATGAAATTTGAACGCACCCGGATGATGAACGGCAAGCTTGCTGGCACCGGCGACAGTTTCAAGGTGCCTGCTGACATGGTCCTCAAAGCGATCGGCCAGCAATTGAGTTTGGATGCCCTATCGGGAGTTGAGATCGCTGGTGGCAAAATCGCTGCCGCTGCTGACTTTTCGACTAGTATGAAAGGCGTGTTTGCAGGCGGCGACTGCATTCGCTCGGGCGAAGACCTAACGGTGCAAGCCGTTGAGGACGGCAAGCAAGCGGCACATGCCATTGATACCTATTTGAAAGGAGACGCCAATGGCTGATCTTGGTTGCACAATTGCGGGTATCGAAAGCATCAATCCCTTCTGGCTCGCGTCCGCACCACCAACAGACAAATACTACAATGTTGTCCGGGCCTTCGAGGCTGGTTGGGGCGGCGTCGTCTGGAAAACCCTCGGTGAAGATCCGCCGGTGGTGAATGTCTCCAGCCGCTACGGCGTACATCACGACACAGGGCGCGGTGTCATCGGCATCAATAATATTGAGCTGATTTCTGATCGCCCATTGGAGGTGAACCTCAAAGAAATCGAGCAGTGCCGCAAAGAATGGCCTGACCGGGTGATCATTGGTTCCATGATGGCACCGATAGACGAACAGGCCTGGAAAGAGCTGGCGATCAAAATCGCCAACTCGGGCGTGCACGGCATTGAACTCAATCTTGGCTGCCCGCATGGCATGTGTGAACGCGGCATGGGCAGCGCCATCGGCCAGGTACCAGAAATGGTGGAGCAAACCACGCGCTGGGTGCGCGAAGCCGTTGATATTCCAGTGTTCACGAAGCTCACGCCCAACATCACCAACATCTTGTGGCCTGCAGAAGCTGCCAAACAGGGTGGAGCGCACGCGGTTTCGCTTATCAACACCGTAAATTCGATTGTGTCAGTTGACCTGGACGCCATGGCGCCCAATCCGGTTGTCGGGGGCAAGGGAACGCACGGCGGCTATTGCGGCTCCGCGGTTAAACCAATTGCGCTGAATATGGTTGCCGAAATTGCGCGTGCCCAGGAAACACAGGGCATCGACATCTCAGCCATTGGCGGCATTGAAACCTGGAAAGACGCAGCTGAATTTATCGCGCTCGGCGCCAACGCCTTACAGGTTTGCACGGCCGCGATGCTGTATGGCTTCCGGATAGTTGATGACATGATCGATGGCCTGTCAGCCTTCATGGATCAAAAAGGCTACAAGTCGATGGAAGACTTCCGCGGCATGGCGGTCAAAAACACTGTCGACTGGAACGAGCTCAACATGAATTTTGACACCAAGGCCTTTATCAACCCCGATAAATGCATTGAGTGTGGGCGCTGTCATATCGCATGCGAGGACACCTCGCATCAGGCAATCGAGTTTGCTGTCGCAGAAGATGGAAAACGTTCCTTTACTGTGATCAACGAAGAATGTGTGGGCTGCAACTTGTGCGCCCATGTTTGCCCTGTGCCGGACTGCATTGAAATGCAGCCGGTTGAGGACGACAAACCTTATGTGACATGGCCAGAGCATCCGCTTAACCCAATGAAAGCGGCGGCTGAATAGAGACACTGAAGTTAGATTGCACAAATCAGAAGGGTGGAGGCTGAGATGAGTGCACTAGAAGCGAACCAAAAGGCTAACGACCTTGAAGCCTACTGGATGCCGTTCACTGCCAACCGGCAGTTTAAGGCAAATCCACGCATGGTTGTCGGCGCCGATGGCATGTTTTTTAAACTGTCGGATGGCCGTGACCTGATGGATGGCATTGCTGGCCTTTGGTGTTGCAATGCCGGGCATAACCGACCGCGCATTGTGGAAGCGATCCAAAAGCAGGCCGCCGAACTTGATTATGCGCCTGCATTCCAAATGGGGCACCCCAAGCAGTTTGAGCTTGCGAGCCGTCTGGCGCGCATGATGCCAGGTGACCTAAATAAGGTGTTTTTCACAAACTCAGGATCTGAGTCCGTTGAAACGGCCCTAAAGATGGCGATCGCCTATCACCGAGCACGAGGTGAAGGCCACCGCACCCGCCTGATCGGCCGCGAAAAAGGTTATCACGGAGTGAACTTCGGCGGCATGTCAGTTGGCGGAATGCCAGCCAACCGCAAAATGTTCGGTTCCCTCGTTAACGGCGTTGATCACCTGCGCCATACTCACGGCCTGGAAGAAAACAGATTTTCGCGAGGACAGCCTGCGCATGGCGCATGGCTGGCGGACGACCTAGAGCGGCTCTGCGACCTGCACGACCCCTCCACAATCGCTGCGGTGATCGTGGAGCCGCTCGCGGGCTCGGCCGGTGTAATCCTGCCGCCCAAAGGGTATCTGGAGCGCCTGCGTGAAATTTGTGACAAGCATGGCATCTTGCTGATTTTTGACGAAGTCATTACAGCCTATGGCCGACTGGGCACCCCGTTTGCCGCCAACTATTTTGACGTCATCCCGGACATCACCACGACCGCCAAAGCGCTCGCGAACGGCGTCATCCCAATGGGGGCTGTGTTTGTTCAAGACAAGATTTACGATGCCTTTATGCAAGGCCCTGAAAATATGGTGGAGTTCTTCCATGGCTATACGTTCTCCGGCAACCCGATGGCATGCGCCGCAGCGCTTGGTACGCTTGATACATACGAGGAAGACGGCCTTCTGACCCGCGGTAGCGAGCTTGCAAGCTACTGGGAAGACGCTGTGCACAGCCTCAAGGACCTGCCAAACGTCATCGATCTCAGAAATATGGGGCTGATCGCGGGCATAGAACTAGAGGGCATTCCGGGCGCGCCAACAAAACGCGCCTTTGATGCCTTCCTGCAGGCTTACGATAAGGGCTTGTTGATCCGCACGACTGGCGACACGATTGCCCTGTCCCCGCCTCTCATCATTGAAAAGTCACACATTGATTTCGCGTTCGATACCATCCGCGACATCCTGAAAACACTGGACTAGACCATATGGAAACCATTCAGCACATTATCGGCGGCAGCGGGGAAAGCGGCGGAACATCACCCGCTGCTGTTTTCAACCCTGCAACGGGTGAGCAAATTGCCAACGTCGCCATAGCGGAAAAAGCCCAGGTTGATGCAGCGGTCGCAGCGGCAAAAGCAGCTCTTGATGGCTGGGCCAATACCCCGCCAGCCAAACGTGCCCGCGTCATGTTCCGCTTGCGCGACATCCTGGAAGCGCGGGCCGACGATGTGGCGCGCACCATTTCTGCCGAACACGGCAAAACCCATGATGATGCGCTCGGCGAAGTCACACGCGCCCTTGAGGTTGTTGAATACGCCTGTGGCATTCCTGAACTGCTGAAAGGCGACTTCACCCGCAATGTTGGCCCGGCGATTGACAGTTACTCAGATCGGCAACCGCTTGGTGTGGTTGCGGGCATTACGCCCTTTAATTTCCCGGCGATGGTGCCTTTGTGGATGATCCCGATGGCCGTGGCCTGCGGCAACACTTTTGTCCTGAAGCCATCGGAACGCGACCCATCTAGCGCCAACCTGGTGCATGAGCTATTCAAGGAAGCAGGCCTGCCGGACGGCGTGTTGAATGTGGTGCACGGCGACAAAACGGCCGTGGACGCTTTGCTGGATCACCCTGATGTGCAAGCTGTCAGCTTTGTCGGCTCCACACCTGTCGCGGAATATATCTACACGCGCGGCACCGCTGCCGGAAAGCGGGTACAAGCACTGGGCGGTGCCAAAAACCACATGGTTATCCTCCCGGATGCCGATATTGACCAGGCTGCAGACGCGTTGATGGGTGCGGGATTTGGCTCAGCCGGTGAACGCTGCATGGCGGTTAGCGTTGCCGTGCCAGTGGGTGAAGAAACTGCCAACAAATTGATCGAGAAACTTGCGCCACAAGTACGCGCCCTGAAGATCGGCCCCGCTACAGACCCCGAGGCTGAGATGGGCCCCGTGATCACCAAAGCGGCACAAGAACGCATCGAAGGGCTTATCGAGCAGGGCGAAAAAGAAGGCGCTGAAGTCGTTGTAGATGGACGCGGGTTTCGCCTACAGGGCTATGAAAATGGTTACTGGGTTGGTGGCACGCTCCTGGACCGTGTGACACCCGAAATGACTGTGTACAAAGAGGAAATCTTTGGCCCGGTGCTGAGCGTCTTGCGGGCAAACAGCTATGACCAGGCTGTCGATCTCATTAACGCGCACGAGTATGGCAACGGCACAGCAATTTTTACCAGGGACGGTGACGCAGCGCGCGACTTTACCAGCCGCATCCAGGTCGGCATGGTTGGCGTGAACGTGCCCATTCCGGTTCCGGTCGCTTATCACAGTTTTGGCGGCTGGAAACGTTCCATTTTCGGCGCTCACGGCATTTATGGACCAGAAGCCGTTCATTTCTACACACGGTTAAAAACAATCACGTCGCGCTGGCCAACAGGCATTCGGTCAGGCGCTGAATTCACTTTCCCGAGCATGGGCTAGAAAGGGTATTTTATGGCAATCAACACAAGTTCAATGTTGCGAGGCGGTCTGATCCAGATGGCGCTCAAGTCCTCCACGGACAATGACCCGGAAACCATTCGCCAAGCGATGGTTGAAGCACATATCCCGCTGATTGAGGAAGCCGGCCAAAAAGGCGTTCAGGTGTTGTGCTTTCAGGAAGTCTTCACCCAGCCCTATTTCTGCCCAAGCCAGGATAGCAAATGGTACGAAAGCGCAGAGGCGATCCCGGGCGGGCCGACCACAACCCTGATGCAGACCTATGCGAAGAAATACAAAATGGTCATTGTTGTGCCCATTTATGAGCTCGATGACGTGACTGGCATTTATTACAACACAGCCGCCGTTATTGATGCAGACGGCAGCTATCTCGGTAAGTATCGCAAGACCCATATCCCGCAAGTGGCAGGGTTTTGGGAGAAGTTTTTCTTCAAGCCCGGCGCCTCTGATTGGCCAGTGTTTGAAACGCAGTACTGCAAGCTCGGTGTTTACATTTGCTACGACCGACATTTCCCTGAAGGCTGGCGTGCGCTCGCGCTCAACGGTGCGGAATATATCGTCAACCCGTCAGCCACAGTAGCAGGCCTGTCAGAATACTTGTGGAAACTGGAACAACCGGCTGCAGCAGTGGCAAACGGTTGCTGGATTGGCGCAATCAACCGTGTGGGCCGCGAGGACCCATGGGACATTGGTGAGTTTTACGGCCAGAGCTATTTCGTGAACCCGCGCGGCCAGATCGAGGCGGAAGCGAGCAGAGACAAGGACGAACTCATTATCCACGACATGGATATGGGTCTGGTCAAAGAAGTCCGAAACACCTGGCAATTTTTCCGCGACCGCAGGCCAAGCACTTATGATAGACTGACAGACGGCGAATAGCTTGGTCTGGGGGGATCAAAATACCGGGGGAATATATGGCGGAATTCGATAGCGACCTTTGGAACGAAGACTTAGCACCAACCACAACTGAGACGCGCACCTGGGATTGGAAGTCTTATGCCGCGCTGTGGGTTGCAATGGTGGTATGTGTGCCAACCTATATGCTAGCTGGCGGCCTTGTTTCCGAAGGCATGAACTGGTGGCAGGCTGTGCTGACCGTATTGCTTGGGAACGTGATTGTGCTGGTGCCAATGATCCTGATTGGACAGGCCGGGGCGGCACATGGCATTCCCTTCCCAGTACTGCTGCGATCAGCATTTGGCACCAAAGGGGCCCGTATCCCGGCGCTCGCACGCGGGCTTGTTGCCTGCGGCTGGTTTGGCATCAACACCTGGGTTGGCGGCTCCGCCATTTATGTGATTGTGAACGCGCTGACGGGCGGCGCCATCGCGGGTGAAGCCCTGCCCTTTTTCGGGATCGATTTGGGCCAGTTCACTTGTTTCATCGGGTTTTGGGCGCTTCATCTCTATTTCATCAAGCATGGCACTGAAAGTATTCGCTGGCTGGAAACCTATGCAGCACCGTTCCTGATTTTGATGGGTCTGGTCCTGCTCGCTTGGGCCTATGTAGAGGCGGGCGGATTCGGCGAAATGCTCGCAGCACCGTCGCAGTTCGGTGAAGGCGGCGCGCGAGAGGGCCAGTTTTGGCCAGTATTTATCGCAAGCCTGACCGCCATGGTCGGCTTCTGGGCAACGATGGCGCTCAATATTCCGGATTTCACGCGGTTTGCGAAATCGCAGAAAGACCAAATGCTTGGTCAGGCACTCGGCTTGCCATTGCCGATGGCTTTGTTTGCTTTCATCAGCGTTGCCGTGACGTCTGCGACCGTTACTATTTTTGGCGAAGCCATTTGGGACCCGGTCGCACTGGCTGGGCGCATGGGCGGTATGGGTGTTGTTGTGGCGCTTGCAGCTCTAGTCGTCGCCACTCTCACAACCAACCTGGCTGCCAACGTGGTTGCACCGGCTTATGGATTTTCAAACCTGAGCCCGAGCAAAATCAGCTTCACGATGGGCGGCTATATTACAGCTGGTATCGGTATCGCCATATTCCCCTGGAAGCTGCTTGAAACCGCAGGTGACTATTTGTTCGTTTGGCTTGTTGGCTACTCGGCCTTGCTGGGACCAATCGCCGGTATTTTGATTGTGGATTATTTTCTGGTTCGCGCCCGTGAACTCGATAACGCAAGCCTATTCAAGCATGGCGGAGAGTATCCTGAATGGCAGTCAGCCGGGCTGATCGCGCTTGTGGTTGGCATTCTGCCCAACCTGCCGGGCTTTCTGCATGCCGCGGGGCTTATCGGTACCGTCGCACCCATCTTTGACACACTCTATAGCTATGCTTGGTTTGTCGGCCTGGCAATCGCTGGTGTGTTATATTACCTGCTCGCGAAACGTTAGAAAGGACAGCGTATCATGTCACTTTTGATTAAAGGCGGAACAGTTGTTAACGCAGACTCCAGTCAAAGAGCGGATGTTCTGATCTCTGACGGTGTTATCGTTGCAATCCGGGAAGATCTTGAGGCCCCAACGGGTGCTGAGGTTATCGACGCGGGTGGCCAGTATGTGATGCCGGGCGGCATTGACCCACATACGCACATGCAGCTGCCGTTCATGGGCACAGTCGCAAGTGAAGATTTCTATACGGGCACGGCTGCTGCGCTGGCGGGTGGCACCACAATGATCATTGATTTCGTGATACCTGACCCAGAGCAGCCCTTAATGGACGCCTACAACACATGGCGTGGCTGGTCTGAAAAAGCATGTGCCGACTATAGTTTTCACGTCGCTGTCACCTGGTGGGACGAAAGCGTTCACAAGGATATGGGCACGCTTGTGCGCGAAGAGGGTGTGAACAGTTTCAAGCACTTTATGGCCTACAAGGGCGCCATTATGGCCGAAGATGAAGTGCTCTATAACAGCTTCACCCGCGCGGTTGAGCTCGGTGCCATCGTGACGGCGCATGCAGAAAACGGTGAGCTTGTATTCCAGCTGCAAAAGAAACTGATGGAAATGGGCATGACGGGCCCGGAAGCACATCCGCTTTCGCGCCCACCGGCAGCAGAAGGGGAAGCCGCGAACCGCGCCATTCGTCTGGCTGAAGTGATTGGTGTGCCGCTGTATCTGGTGCATGTATCAACCAAGGATGCGCTAGATGAAATCATCCGCGCGCGCCTTGAAGGGCAGCGCGTGTTTGGCGAAGCACTTGCTGGGCACTTACTCGTGGATGATAGCGTCTATCGCCATCCAGATTTTGAGTATGCAGCGGCGCATGTGATGTCGCCGCCATTCCGGGAAAAACATCATCAGGAGGCGCTCTGGAAAGGGCTTCAGTCTGGCAGCCTGCAAACCACCGCAACTGACCACTGTTGTTTCTGCGCTGACCAAAAAGCAATGGGCAAAGACGACTTCACCATGATCCCGAACGGTACTGCAGGCGTTGAAGACCGCATGGCAGTGCTTTGGACGCACGGCGTTTCAACTGGCAAGCTGACAAAAGAAGAGTTTGTCGCGGTGACCAGCGCAAACACTGCAAACATCTTTAATATCTACCCGCGCAAAGGGCGTGTGGCGGTTGGTGCGGACGCAGACATTGTTGTGTGGGACCCGGAAGCCAGCAAAACAATCTCTGCCAAAACCCATCACCAAAATGTGGACTTCAACATTTTTGAAGGCATGGAAGTGAAAGGCTTGCCATCCCATACCATCGCAAACGGCAAGCTTCGCTTTAAGGAAGGGGAGCTGATGACCAACAAAGGTGACGGCAGATACATCAAGCGACCCGCGTTCCAGCCCATGTTCAGCGCTTTGGACCTGGCAGCCAAAGCCAACGTGCCAACGCCGGTAGATCGTTCATAACAATAAGGCCCGCCACCAAAGTGACGGGCCCAACCTTAGTCTGCCTGCACTCTTAGCGACGCAGGTAACCTTTCATATTTTCTTTGATCTCGTCCCGCATATCTGACGTTGGCAGATATTGCGGCTCCAGGCGCAGATTGGTGCGCTGCTCATAGGCGTAAGCATAGGACAATATGTTGGCGTCATCATCCTTAGCGCCCATGATCGAAAACCCGACCGGCATTCCGTGCACACCGCCCATTGGAACAGTGGCATGCGGATATCCTGCGATCGCTGCAATCCAACCGGCGCCCGGGAATGAAGGCCATACATCACCGTTGATGGGGTCGATTTGCCCCGGCACTGGGCCAGAAGGCGACACCATAAAGTCGAGGTTATGCTCGGCGATCAAAGCGTCGACGCCATCCTCACGCGTCGCCTTCTGCACTTTGTCGCGGTGCTCAATGTATTCAGGGTCATCCAGACCAGGCAGCGGCGCCGACGTGTCCCAAATACTTTGATCAAACAACGCGAGCTCGATGTCTGCGTTCTCAAGGTTGAAGGCAATCAGCTCGTCCAGCGTTCTGGTTTTCACCGTGTCAGGCGTGCTCGCGAGATACTCATTCAGCGTTGCTTTAAATTCATGATAGAGCACCTGGCGCGAACTAGGGCCAAAGCCATCGGCAGTCACCGGGTTATCACTGATCTCAACCAGAATTGCACCGGCTGCTTCAAGTTCGGCAACAGCCGCATTGAAGAGGGCAACAATGTCAGCGTTTGAACCTTCAGCAAACCGCAAAACACCCACGCGCTTGCCTTCTAGCGAACCGGCATCCAGTGCTGCAACATAGTCGGTTTTGGCATCACCCGTTGCCATAGCGTTGAGCATCATAGCTGCACCGCGCACTGTTTTTGTCATGGGGCCGGCTGTGTCCTGCGACGATGAAATCGGCACGATATACTGCTGTGACACCAAGCCAACGGTTGGCTTGAAACCCACAACACCATTCACAGTCGAAGGACAGATAATCGAGCCATTGGTTTCTGTGCCCACTGTGCCAGCCGCCATGGATGATGCCGCGGCAGAGCCTGAACCGGAGCTTGAACCACACGGGTTGCGGTTCAGGATATGAGGGTTGTGGACCTGGCCTCCAAGCGCGGTCCAGCCGCTCATGCTGTCGTTGGAGCGGAAATTTGCCCACTGGCTCAGGTTGGCTTTTCCAAGAATAATTGCACCAGCCTCCCGCAAGCCTGCCACCAACGGCGAATCGCGACCAGTGATATTGTCCTTGAGTGCCAATGCGCCAGCAGTGGTTGCCAAATTGTCGGCAGACTCGATGTTGTCTTTCAACAGGATCGGAACACCGTGCAGTGGCCCGACAATCTCGCCGGCAGCCCGTTTGGCATCCAGCTCTGCAGCAACGGCCATGGCATCCGGGTTGATCGACAAAACGCTCTGCAGTGACGGCCCAGACCAATCCACCGCATTGATCCGCTCAATGTAAGCCTGAACAAGATCAACAGATGTTACCTCCCCAGACTGCAATCCTGCGGCAATGTCCGGCAGCGATTTCGCGAGCCACCCGGTCGGCACATAAGAAACGGCCTCGGCTTCAGTGTTTTCTGTTGCGGTTTCGTGAGTTGCTTGCGGTGAACAGCCCGCCAGCAATGCAGCCGCCAGTGCGACCATATATGATTTCTTCAACGCTCCACCCTTTCGTGAGAATTCTAGTTGCCCGGTGCAGACTGTAACGATGCCCTTTGGCATCTGTAAAGGGTTGCGCATTCACCAAATTGTCAGTGCATTTAGATGACAATGCCTGCGACGCGCTCCACGGTCCAATAGCCGGCAAGGATGCCTGCAGGGTAAAGAAACACTCTTGCTACGAGGGCTTGTTGCTCGTCTGGTATTGTGAGCAGCAATTGAGCGAGCCTGCCAATCAAGAGAACCGCAATGATGAAGGCAATTTGACCAAGTTCCACACCGATATTGAAGAAGGCAAGTGCCGTCAGCGAGTATCCATATGGCAACCCAATTTCTGCCAGCGCGCCACCAAAACCAAACCCGTGCAACAGCCCAAACAGCGAAGCAATGAGGGCCGGGTATTGCATCACCATCGGCTTTGGAATTCCGGGCGACCGGTCCGCCACCAATTTCTCAGCTGCCAGCATGGCAATGCTGAAGGCGATCAATGGCTCGACAAATTCACCCGGCAATGACCAGCCATAAAGCGCTGTTAACCCGAGGGTGAGGGAATGCCCCAAAGTGAATCCTGTTACCGCCCAAAAAATACGCCGGAAACTGCCCACAACAAACAAGAGGCAAAATACGAACAAGAGATGATCAAACCCTTCGAGGATGTGATCAAAACCTGCCCACAAATATTGCAGCGCAACCGCCCCAAAGGACTGTTCTTCAGGCAAAGCGATTGATCGCACCTCCGGGCCAACAAACAGATTGTGCTGTGACCCGTCCAATTGATGGTATTCGAGTAATACTGACAGAGCCGGATTAAACTCGGGGAAACGGATATCCAATGCTGACGGAATGTTCTCGCATGCAACTAGCTGTCGTCCCATCAAGCCTGAAGGTGCATCTGTTGAACTGCAATTTGCCCCCACCAACTCAAACACCGGCACTTCCGAAGGCCTTAATACCGGTGGAATTTTCCAGCTCAAATCAAAGCGATTTTCTCCCAACTGGGTGAGCTGGATATGTATAGGACGACCTTCATGGGCCTGCGCGGGCAACACTAAAAGGGCCAGACATATAAGTAGGAGAGCCCGCATCAATTGGACCCCAATGCGCTGGCATCCACAGAATAGTTTTTGGCGCGTTCTTCATAAGCCTCTCGGCGCACGTCATTACGTCGCTCAATTAACAAATCATCAAGAACCTGCGCTTGCGCTTCTTCAAATGTTAGCTGACGTGCGTCCGTGCGGGCACGCAGCATCACTAAGTGCTGTCCATATTTGCTCGTGAAGGGTCCGGACCAAGTGCTGTCCGGCGCCGCAGCAAAGATTTCTGCCGTCATTTCTGGTCCAAAATGGTCTTTAATCAGCTGCTCACTGCGCTCCACATAGTTGCGCAGGAAAAAGAAACGGTCACCAAACCTTCCCGCCTCCTCAAACGGTATGTTTTCGCTTTTAAGCTGCGCCAACACTTTTGCCGCGTCTGCTCGCGCCTGACCATCCGGGCGCGACCTCGCATTCAAAAAAACATGCGTGAAAGTTGCTACAGCTGGCTGTTCGTACCGACCAGAATATTTCTCATAAAAGGCACGTTGCTCCGCTTCTGTTGGAGCAGGCAGCGCCTGTGCAAAACCCTGGAACAAAAAGTCCATTTTCTGGATCAGCCGCTGGCGGATTACATCATCATTTTCGTCGATCCCAAGGCTGTATGCTTCGCGCACCATGATTTCATCGCGCACATATTCGTTCACCAGTCTTTCGCGTGCCTGCTCATCCAATGCGTCAAACAGGGCTTTTGCCTGCGCTTCATCAAAGGCTTTGTCCTGAAATTGCAAAAATGTCAGCAGCGCAGCTTCAGTGACAACAATATTGCCGTCATCCTCTTCAGCCTCAGTACCAACAAAGGAAAGCAACAAAAAGAGTGCTAAACCGCCCAACAAAAACTGGACAAGCGGCTGCTTGAAGACCTGCGACATAACGTAAACTCACCCGACTATAATTTGGTTCAGGGTGTATACCAAATCGGTGAGCTATACGCACGCTCCTGTTGCACGGCCGGACCTTCTGTCGGTGGATCAATCTGGAGCGCGATTGCGTCAAGCAGCGAATGCCGTGCAGTTGGGACCTCGAGCACGCGCAGATAATAGAAGGCGCGTTCGTCTGCGTTGAAGGTCGGGTCCTGCCAAACTGTCACCAGCTCAGGCGCACCTGGGTCGTGGGTTAGTTTGCCCGTTGACCTGTCGACTGTGTCTGCAATGGCTGGCAGCTTGCCGTTTTCTCCCTGAACGCGGTCGCCCGCCCAAGCAACGTCAAAAACGCGCTCATGAGAGACACCTTCGGCGTCAAGCCATCCTTTCACGACTTGCACGCGGTCAAGCCCAACGCCCACGGGGTCCTGCACGGCCTGAATGATAAAGGAAGGAGCCTGGCCAGATGACGACCGTGTTAAGTCACCCCCCATGGGCACACCGTCGCGGTATCCAACTTCTGCCAAATTGCCATACTGCTCATCCAGTGCGCTGAAGTCCCACCCGCCAAAGAAGCGCACTTTCATGCGGGGGCCGGTGGTGCCATATACTTCTTTGCGTTTGAAGGCTGCAAAAATAGCTTCGCGCGTGTTTTCCTCGGCCCATACAGCTGCCAAGCCTTGCGCCGCCATGTTCCAGCCATTCACACGCCGCCGGCCAATCCCGAAATTCTTTTTGGTTTCCGGCGTGCTGTCACGCGCCATTTTTCCCCAGAAGTTATCTTCGTCGGCGCTCGCGAGGCCGCTGTGGCTGTCCGTTGAGCCGATGACACCGAACTTGAAGGGGTTGGCGCCAACTTTTTGTTCTATCTCCAGCCCGGTCTTGAGGCCTGAGCGTACAAAATCGCCTTTTTGGGGTTCGTAGGCTGATCCGCCGTCAGATTTTTGAATATAAAATTCATATGTCTCGAAATCGGCAAACTCGTCATCGGGTGAAACACTTGGGTGTGTTTCAGAGTCGCCCTTTATCTGGGTAATTTCGGCAACCGGCTCCCACTTGACGCGCGTACTGATATAGTCAGACGTCATGGGCGCCCCTTTCAGGGTGGTGTCCTGAAACATATAGCCTTTGGAAATGTTCGAGTTATGTGGAATGGCAATGAACTCGGCTCCTGTTCGATCCGAGGTCTCCTGCAGCCAGTTCCATAAATCCTCAGGATACTGGCTGTCATCTGAGCCGTAGGGCAAATATTCTTTGGCGACAGATGCGCTTGGGGACATCACAACCCGGTGCAAGTTGGCGCCTGTAGGAATTGAACTCCATTCCCAGCCAACAAAACTCGTGAACTTGCCAGGGTCATTGTGGCGCTCGGCAGCATCCACAATTTCATTCCAGGCAATTTGTTCCATCGCGCGGGTGTCGCCGAACGAACGCGTTGGCAAAACATTGTTAGGGTCAGCTACCGGGTCCCCGCCTGGCACCGCAGCCGCATCGGGCAAAAGGGTTGTGAACACTTGGGCCCCCGTGCCTTTGTCTAAATGACTATTGAGAACATGGATTGATATCCATCTGCGAATGCTGTCAATAAAGCCCATTTCAGGCAGTTCAGGATCCCCCAAATGGATTGAGCGGATCACGCCCATCAGCTCAGCATGATCAGCCACCACCAGGAAGTCGAGAGGACGTTCGAGTTGAACCCGCGCCCTGTTGTAAGGGTGCACAATGGGCTGGCCCTTGGCCCAGCGGTATGCCGTGTCTGGGTCAGCACTTTCGTTGCTGTTCATAAAGGCGTCAAAAGAATAGGAAGTATGGAGGTGTGTATCCCCCCAGAAAACCTGCGTTGGCTCTTCCTGACCTGATGCGGCAGACGTTAATGCCAGGGCGGCGCATGACGCCATCAGCTTTTTAGAAATCATAATGTGCTCTCCCCCTAAATGCGGCTCAGGCGTTTGCTCTCGAGCCACATTTAATGCTTGTCATTACGGCAAACGAAATGGCAACTGTCAAGGCGGGGCAAAGCAAATGACAATTTGCGGAGATTAAAACTGATCTAAGATAGGCGCGAGGTTATTGGCAGCCAATAGCACCGGCAACGGGGATAGCCGCCGACCAACCACTTTCTGTGGATAATGAAACACTGCCATTCGGCACTTTTAAGCCCTGTTGCAATGTTCGAGTTTGCTCCGGTGTGATCGTAACTTTGACAGACATGTCACCCAGGCTGAATTGCTGATTGCGATAAAACTGCAGAGCAATCTGGTTTTCCATTGAACTGCGGCTCAACGCCTGCACTGTGCCATCCACCCGCATCAGGGTTTCGCCACTAGATCGCTGAAAAATGATCAACGGCGCGTCTTCACGCTTCGCCCAAAGAAACAGACCACACTCACCTGTGGCAACTTGTTGTGCCGGGATCGTACCAATGCGTGACAATACTTCGTCGTCACCAATAGACCGAATAACTGATGCCTGTACGGGCACGTCTGGCTGACTTTCTGTTTCGCTGGCAGGCTCAGGAAGGATGCCACAAGCAGTCAAGCTAGTGGCAGCAAAGACAGAAGCAAGTTTCAGTGAATTCAACATCGCCGCCTTCTCAAAATGTTAGCCGTGAGGTGGTTTGCCAACCTTCCTCCGACGCTGAAAATCCGTTGCTCTCCAGCCAGCCAATAATCTGCTCAGGAATAGCAGCCTCATTCTCAAAACGCAAAAGCACACTCAAAGCAACACCGTTGGCGTGCCTTAGCTGCGCAGACGCTTCGAGTGTGCCGCCAGAAAACGGGCGGACAAAATCAACGGTCAGGAAGCCGTCACGGCACACTAAAGGGGCTGTGACTGCATTCCGCGCCATTCCCAGTGCAGCGAACATGTCTTCGAATGCGTTGGTTCTAAGTTCACCACTGGCAGAAAGGCACAAGCTGCGACGGTCAAATGTAGCTGCAGCATTCACCACACGAACCCCACCTGAAAACTCCTGTGATGCCATGCGGCCCCGCAGCTGCGCTGTGGCCTGAAGGTTTTCAACAATCAAGCCAGGCCCATCACTGACGTCAAAAGAAGCATTCAATGTTGGTCCCTCTATGCGAACGGTGCCGCTGAGCGCACCAAAAATTATGCCCACATTTGGGCTCCAGTAAACATTGCCAACGGGAGTGCCCCGAAAAGCAACATTGTTCAGTCGCATGCTCCACAGGGAACCTGCAGCACCGTTATGGGTGAAACCGGCAGGCATATTGACGAAGTTCAACACGCTCGCTGCGGGCAACAAAAACAGGCAAAAAAACAAGAAGACAGCAGCGCCAATCGCCACCAAATGCGTGGATTTGATCACTCTGCAATCCCCACAAAGCGAACCTGAGCTCGCAAACCATCACCGCTTGAGTTTTTCTGCAGCAACACGTTTGAAGGGCCGACGCCCTGCTCTTCGGCTAGGGTTTGCAGCCACTGATACAATGCTGTGCTCTGTGAACTGTCGACCCAAACCGTCAAGGTTCCATCATCAGACGGTTGCAGCCGACTGATCGAAACACCGGCATTTCGTGCTGCCTGAGAAACAGCCACACGAAGGCTAACCGGTGCGCCACCGTCTGCCCTGTTTGAAACAGCATCTACTGTTGCCTGAAGCTGGGCCACACGCATTTGCACGGTTCTCAGCGTGTTTTGAGCGGCCTGCAAAGCACGCTCACTATCTGCCGCATGAATTTGCAATGGCCTGAGCACGAGAAAATAAACCAGCACCAGGCTTGCCAAGGCGCCGGCAAACGAAATCAACAGCTGCTCACGGGAGGTCAAAGAGTGCCAATAATCGCGCATTATGGTCTCCTCACCCGAATTTCAGAAAGAACGCGGCCACCTTCCTGGCGGCTGCTTCCCTCGCTCACCTGCATACCAGCCGCTTCGAGTTGTTGTTTAAAGTTGCTACTATCTGCAAAGGATGAAAAAGACACATCTAGCGCCAGCTCACTGTCGGCTTGTTCATAGCGCAGCGTCTCCAAAACTGTTTGTTCGTTATTTTCCACAACCTGCATAACAACGGTGCTCAATGTAAAAAATTCGCCGCCGCCCCTTTGGCCACGGCTGGCAATTGCCCGCCGTAGCTGGGCATCCATATTAATGATGCGTGGTTCGTCGGGCAGCGCGTTTCGAAATGCCTGTTCTGCCGCCAAATACAGTTGGTCGGCCTGCTTATAGTTCTGGGAAGCGCCGTACCAAAAAGACATTACAGCCATAACAACTGCTAGCGAGGCCAGAATGGCGGCCCGCCGCCACCACAAAAAGGTGGTGCGCCAATTGGTGCGGGGAGCATATAGGCCTTGTAGAAGATTGCCGCCACCAGTGAAATAGTTTGCGAGTGCCGCTGACCAGTCGAGAGGCAGAGCATCCACTTTCCCCAATATCCAATCGGCCTCTGATTTGTCGATCGCATATCCCGAACCATCCGGTCTGCGCACCAAGACTCGATCATCAAGCGCGCACACCTGCTCCAAATCGGGTTTAGTCTCCAGCAGCAGATAATCCGGGATGGCGCGTCCCGCATTTATCCCAACGCGGTTCAACAAGGTGCGCAAAGCCTGCATGCTCTCGTTTGAGACGACGCCAACAAGCCGTTCACCATCGCCAGAAGCAGCAGACAGGAGTGCCAAATGGTTCTCCCCACCCGCCAAAGCCAATTTGTCGTCGATCACTGCCGGGAGGATTTTCACTGCTTTGGCGTCATCTACATTTGGCAGCTGGATATTGTGGCTGACAACAGCACGGCCATCCAAAATGGCAACGACATCGGGTTGTGTGCGATCGTTTTGCAGGGCGTGCAGAGTACTTGCTTCAACACTGTTCTCTGACTTGTGCCAAACGTTTGAGACAGCGTCAAAACCCTCATTCACTTCCAGAAAGTACGTTGTGCTCATGGCAAAACCCCCACCGAATGTCGAACTACGCGCGCGATGCCAGAGTCGTCTACTTTGATCTCAGAATTGAGATGGCTAATGGCATCAAAATGGCTCACACGAATGCGACTATTGAAGCGATGAGGTTTCACTGTCGTTTGCCGCCTTATTGATTGATCAATCTCTCTACCGGCCACAATAGGGTCTAGCCAAAAGTCTGCAACATCACTGTAGCCACCAGTTGGGCGCGCCAAGATCAACTCCACCGCCTGGTCAAATGTGAAATCTCCCCCAATAAGCGCGACCAGAAGTGGTGCTTCTGCAGGCGTTAGGCTGTTCACGTTGAAAACCGACCTGTCTGTGGACGCATCGGCACACAAAAAACCTTCAAAACGCGCAATAAGTTCGGGGCTAAAGCCTTTTATCATATTGAGTTCTGACAGGTCCGCCAGCAAGCTGTTACCTGTTCGATATGGCTGATCGAGCGCCGCATAATCATAGTCTTCAGCACCCATTGGCAGTGGCCGTTCATCGGTGTCAATCCAGTCGGTAAGCACAGCAACAAGCTCCTGGGCTTGACGGTCCGCCATCCCAAGGTTTGCGAACAGTCGCACAAACTGTCCTTGGCGTTCTTCGCTGGCGATCAACGTTCCCGCGTCGCGGCGGAGGACCAGACTGTTCACGTTAAAGCAATTGCTGCGGTCGGTGATGAACCCGTCTATCCGTCCCCCTTCAATAGCAAAAGAAACGGCTCTCGGCGCCGCGAGGTTCGCTTTGGTGTCATACAGGTCCGCGGCAACGGAAAGTGCCAACTGTTCACCCCCAAGAGCATACTGTCTCGCCTGGTCGTATGTTCTGAGCGCACCGGTTCGCTTGATGGAGTAACCCATGGCGTCAAAAGTTAGCACGGCCCCCAGTGCCATCACGGAAACCAGCAACAGGACAGTCGCGAGAGCAGCGCCCCGCTCATGGCTCAAAATACGCAAAATGTATTTCTGTTGCTTCATCATGATGCCCCAACAATGAACATCATCTGGGCGCGCTGACCGCTTTCAAATTCAACCGACAGCTCCGCGAGCCGTGGCAAGCTGCTGGCAGCAACCGTTGTGCCCCATTCTGCAATCCAAACCCCGTCCACGGCGTATCGAACAGTCAGCTGTGCGACTCCTTCGAGAAGCGTTTGATCGAGGAATTGGGTGCCTTGAACCAGGTCCGATCGGCTATAAGTACGGCGCAAAAGCTTGTTATCTGACACCAGCAACTCAACGCGTTTAACCTCTGAAACAGTACCACTTAGCCTGGCTCCCAAATCGCCGGAGCGTACCAAGCGCTGTCGCCTTCCATCGGCCATATGCTGCCCTGCCTCGAAAGCCAGCAATACACCGCCAAACTCGTCTCTCACCGGCCGATTGATGGCGGCAAAATAGTCGTCGCGCAAGATATTGCGGGCCACCTCAAGCTGGGCCAATCGTGCGTCGGCATCACCAAGCGCCACACGACTAGACTGATAGCTTGTCAGCAAAGCCACAGACATCGCTGCGATAAGCGCAAAAATGAATGTAGCGACGAGGGTTTCCACAAGAGAAAAACCGTGATCTTTGGAAAGCCTCAGACGCATGATCAAGGGACCTTCCTGAAGCCAACCAAGCGCGCGAGCTGCCGAGGTTGCCGGTCATTGGTTGAAACCGTCACTTCAATAATGGTCAGGTCGCCGCCTGGGGCTGGCCGAACAGTTTCCTGCCAGCGAAAGTCCATGCCCATCTGATTTTCGCTGCCCGAACGAGTACCTGGTGCAGGTTCATCAATAAGTCCAAGTGCCAAATTGAGCCGGTTTTCCGCAACAATTGACGCAAGACTGCGCTGTTCTAATTGACTGGTGATGGAGATCGCTTGAGTTTGGCTTTCTAGCAGACTAACTGCCGCAAGTGCCAAAATAGAAACGGCGACCAAAAGCTCGATGAGCGAAAAGCCACCGTCACTTTTCAAAATCTGACAAAACCTAGATGGCTTAGTTTTCATAGCGCACCTCGGGGCTAGCGTTTACCGCAGCAAACAATTTAGCGCGGGTGCCAGCGCCTTCAAAACTGAGTTCATACGAGGGGTGTTCTCCCGTCGGCAGAAACCATATCTGCGGCTCAAGCGCCGTTGCAGCAAAAGAAACATCCGCGCCTTCGACCTGCAAAGAAGCCAGGATAAGTGACTGCCATCGACGTGCTTCTGGTTTCAGTGTGCCGTTAGCCAGCGTCCAGCCATCATCCGACAGCGCGACAGTTTCAAAACCTCCACGGCTGAAAACAACGCCGATCACACGCCCGGAAAGCACACTATCCCGCGACAAGGCAATAAATGCGTGCTCCAGTCGGCTCATGGATTGCCGCACATCTCGCGACTCGTTCGGAAGTGAAAGCACAACGGCGCTCGCCATAAGGCCAATGATCGCAACCACCATCATGACCTCAACAAGCGAAAAACCGCGATCTGCCCTCAACTCCTGCATCAGTTATCGCTCGTCGCCCAATTGCCGATGTCGGCGTTCAAGCCATCTCCACCACTGCGGCCATCGGCACCAAAACTGAACACATCAAACGCGCCGTTTTCGCCCGGAAACAAATACTGGTAAGGGTTGCCCCATGGGTCCAAAGGCAGTGACCGAATGTAAGGCTCCGTCCTCAGGCTATTGCTGCGAGGCGCTGCCGCCAGTACGTCGAGGCCATCCTCAAGTGAGGGGTAACGCCGTGTATCCAACCGATAAAGCTCTATCGCTTGCTCGATCAAATGCACATCGGTGCGCGCTTTTTCCACCATGGCCCGGTCCTGACTTGGCAGAACATTAACAACAACGATTGTTGTCAACAGACCCATGATGACAATCACGACCATAAGCTCGATGAGAGAAAAACCGTTTTCCTCTTTAGCAATAGTTTGAGCGGTCTTTCCAATCCGTCTCAACAGGGTTTTCATGGTCATCTCCTCACAACAGAACAAGGCTGTTCAGCCTCAGGATCGGTAACATAATCGACATCACAATGACGCCGACGAGGCCACCCATTAGTATCACAATCATTGGTTCAAGCAGGCTAAGTGCGGACTTGGTAAATCCGTCAAATTCACTTTCCAGATAGTCAGCCACTTTATGCATCATGATGCCTAACTGCCCGCTGCGTTCTCCCGCCGCTGCCATGTACGACAGCATGGGTGGTAGGGCCTCAACCTGCTGCAGGCTATTGGCAACGCCGCCACCTTCCCGGACTTTTGTAATTGCGTCGCTGAGCGCCAACTTTATGGGATCGTTTTTAACGGTCTCTTTGGCGGCCATGAGCGCCTCAAGCACTGGGCTACCGCCAAGCACTAGCGTGCCAAATGCGCGAGCAAACCGCGCTGCGTTAACAGACCGGATCAACCGACCAATAACCGGCGTCTTCAACAAAGCCCCGTGCACTCCGAAACGAAAACCGGACTGCCGCAGCGCAAAGGTCAACCCAATCAAAGCAAGCAAAATCGCAATCAGCAGCACCAACCCGTAATCTGTAAGAAAACCCGACACACCCACCACAATTTGGGTCAGAGCCGGGAGTTCACCGCCAAAACTATCAAACTGGGCCACAACTTTGGGCACCACCAACACCATCAGGGCCGTTACAACACCGACCGCAACCGTCAAGAGAACTGCCGGGTAAATCAGGGCCGACTGAATTTTGGACTTGGTTTCTTCAGACTTTTCCCGGTGATCTGCGATACGAGACAGCACGGGGCCAAGGGCGCCAGCTGCTTCTCCAGCAGCCACCATAGAACAGTAAAGCGTGTCGAACGTCGCGTTTTCCTGCTCCATGGCTTTAGAAAGGCGCATACCCTCCATCACATTTGTGCGGACGCGAGATAGCACCGAGCGAACAGCCGGCCTTTCACTTTGCTGCGCGAGCGCCGCAAGCACTTCCTCAACCGGTGCAGCAGCCTCAATCATGGTCGCCATTTGGCGCGTGATGAGGGCTAATTCTTTGGAGCCGATTTTTTCCCGGGTGCGCAAACCAACAGGAATGAGTGCATTGAAAGAACTTGTGCGCCCACCGGCAGGCTTAATATCTGTTACGTAAAGCTGGCGAGCAAGCAACGAGCGCTTGGCTTCCGCGGGACCGTCAGCAGAAATGGTGCCCTTGGTGGGCTTTCCCTGCTGATCAACGGCGCTGTATTCAAACGCCTGCACCCGCTGTCTCCTTAATCCGTGAAACGCGCAGCACTTCTTCCGTCGTGGTTACACCTTTCAGTACCAACGCACGACCACTGTCGGCGAGCGTACTTGACGATTGAAATGCATAGTCTTCCATATCTTGCTCTGACGTATTTTCCTGAATCATCCGTCGAAGGTTAGCGTCGATCGTTGCAAGCTCATAAATGCCGATCCGGCCGCGATAGCCTTTACCGCCACAATCCGGGCATCCCACGGCTTCCATCAGTCTGGCATCTTCATTATCAGTGACGCCTAGTTCTGCCTTGAGCTCCATCGCATTGGCCGCTGGCCTTTTGCAGCTGTCACAAAGCTTGCGAACTAGCCGCTGGGCCAAAATTCCTTTTACGGTGGAGGCCAGAAGAAAAGGCTCGACGCCCATGTCACGCAGGCGCGTGATGGCGGCAATGGAACTGTTGGTGTGAACAGTCGACAACACCAAGTGACCGGTCAGGCTGGCCTGGATCGCCATCTCCGCGGTTTCCATGTCACGAATTTCGCCGACCATCACAACGTCCGGGTCCTGCCGGAGAATAGCGCGCAGGCCAGAGGCGAATGTCATGCCCACTTTGGCATTGACTTGCGTTTGGCTGACACCGTCGAGCGCATATTCAACCGGGTCTTCAACGGTCATGATATTGCGACTTTGGTCATTCAAAATACCAAGGCCTGCATAAAGGGTAGTGGTTTTGCCAGACCCGGTTGGACCGGTCACCAGAATAATGCCATTAGGCTCGGACAAGAGGTCTTGGATGCCCGCATGAATGGATGGTTGCATGCCCAGCTCTTCAAGCGAGAATTGCGCCTGCGACGCGTCAAGCAGCCTCAACACAACACGTTCACCGTGGCGAGCTGGCAGCGTGGAAACCCTCACATCAAACTCACGGGTGCCAAGTTTCAGGGAAATTCGGCCGTCTTGTGGAATACGTTTTTCTGCAATGTCCAACCGCGCCATTACCTTGATCCGGGATACAATGTATGGCGTCATACGAGCGGCGAGGCTGGCGACTTCCGTCAAAACCCCGTCAACGCGAAGCCGAACCGAGAGCCGATTTTCAAAAGGCTCAAGATGCACGTCAGAAGCAGCATTTTTTACGGCTTCAGCAATCAGGCTATTGATCAACCGGATAACGGGTGCATCGTCTTCGCTGGCAAGCAAATCAGCAGCTGCGGGCATGCCCTCAAGCGCCCGGTCTAGGCTTTCTGCCGGCATTTCTTCGCCGATTTCCGCATTGATGCCTTCCACCGCATGCAGCTCTGAAAGGAGCGAGTCGAAATCTGCTTTTGACCGCCGTTCAAGGCTCAAAGGTCTCCCCACAGCCCGGCGTACTTCGGGCAACATCCGCATGTTTGCATCTTCGCGAACTATCACCTTGGCTGCCGTATTGTCACCATCAACAAGTGCAAAGCCATGGTCTCGTGAAAAAGTGTATCGAAGCTTATGTTGAACGTCGCCCGACACAACAATTACCTATTGTCTGAACCCGAAGGCGCACCAATCACTTCTTCAAGAAGTTGATCGATCGTCAAACCGCCTTGATTAACCTGGAGTTGCTGGTCGCGAATGTAATCGAATTTGGTGGCTGTCAGCGCCTGCGCATCTTCGGCATTCCGCACAATCGTCGGCCGCAAGAAGATCATTAGATTGGTTTCCGAGCGGTTGCGAACATCGTTACGAAACGCCCGCCCGAGGATCGGGATGTCACCGAGCAAGGGAACTTTCTCAACTGATGTGGTCTCATCCTGCTGCACCAAGCCGCCAAGAACAATGATGTCACCGTCTTTAACACTGACGGTTGTTTCGATCTCGCGTTTATTGGTCACCAATTCACTTGATGTGGAGCTGACCGGGCCGGCGATAGACGATATCTCCTGCCGGATCTTCAGTCTGATTTCTTCACCTTCATTGACCTGGGGCGTCACCTCAAGCTTTACGCCCACGTCCTTGCGTTCAATTGTACGGAACGGGTTAACATTGTTTGCGCCAAGGGCCTCGCCTGTAGAAATGGGAATTTCTTGACCGGAGAGGAAAGTCGCCGGCTCATTATCCATCGTCATAATTGAGGGTGTGGACAGAACGTTGCTGCCAGTGTCTTGCTTTACTGCGTTCAATACCGCGCCGAAAATAGTACCGCCGTCGGTTTCACCGCCAATGCCAAGACCAAAACCATTGAAGCCGAGTAAGGACTGTGCCGCGGCCTGAGCAAACGTGTCTTGAATGGAGTCCGTATCACTCCCATCGTCACCGCTGCCATTATCAAGCCTTAGCGCGCCCGCTAGCGCCAAAACGTTGGGTGCGGTGCTTGAATAGTTGGTGAGCGTGAAAGGAACATTGCTGTTGTTGCCTCCAGCCAGCAGATACTGAACGCCGAGCTGTTTTGCGGCCGTGTCAGAAACTTCAACAATAATGGCTTCAACCAGCACCTGTTCGCGCGGTATATCCAGCATAGCAATCACATTGGCAATGCGCTGCTGCATCTCGCTGGATGCATTAATCACGATGGCATTGGCGCCTAGATAGGACGACAGGGTTACATCACCTTCGCTACTGATCGGATTGCCTGACCCATCACGACGAGACAATGATTGTGTGACGGTTTCAAGCATCGGTAACATGGCTTCTGCACTCGCGTGACGCAGGTAAATCACCCGCAGGTCGCTCCGGGAAGCATTGTTTTGGTCCAGTTCAGCAATCACCGGTATGACCGTGTCGATAACCTCCTCCGGGCCCTTCAGGATAAGGGTATTGCTCGATTCGAGCGGCATCGCGGTCAGCGACTGCCTAATACCATCTTCTGTGCCCGGTTGGGCAGCCAGCCTGAGCGCCACATCTGCCATTTCGGAAGCAGACGTGTTTTCCAGCGCAAGGGTGCGGATAACAGACGTATCGACGTCCATACTGGCAACCAGTTGAGCGATGCGCTCAAGATTGTCGGCATAGTCGGTGATTATCACCATCGACATGCCACGGCGGGCGAAAACGCGGCCATTTTTGAACACAAAAGGTCGCGCTGCTGCCTGCACCGCGAGCGGATCCGCAAAGCGCAAGTTGAACACACGTGTGACCAGCGTGTCGCCTCGGCGGCTCTCGTCCACTGGGCCAGCGTCTTGTGCCGCGACTTCATCAGGCACCACTTTGTAGGCACCGCTTGCAGTAGGGACCAAAGTGAAACCATTCACCCTGAGCGCCGACAGGAAGGTTTGGAACACACCCTCAACGTTTACGGCTTCCGTTGACACAACATTCACTTTGCCGCGTACGCGCGGATCAATAATGAAAGTTCGGCCAGTAATTGCGGCAATATCGTCAATAAAAGCGCGGATTTCCGCATCGCGGTAATTCAAAACATTACCGTCTTGTGCCATGCTTGGGTTAAGCGAAGGAAAGACGATCAAACAAGTCAAAACCGCCATCAAAATCTTTGCACGTGTCATCATCTAGCGGCTTCCTCCTAAACTCAAAACCAAGTTGCGCCGCTCCCCGCGCCGCTCGATTTCCAGGGTCAATTGCCGCGACCCTGACAGTTCCTCACTCAACTCTTCAAGCCGCTCAAACGAGCGAATCGGCTCCCCATTGGCCTCCATCACGATATCCCCGGCCTCCAAACCTGACCCGAGCAAAGGCAGAGGCAGAGGGTCAGGGACTTGAAAACCTACAATGCGACGGTCCCGCCGGACAGGCGAAAGTTCAAACGCTGACAGGTCAAACTGAAGCGGAATTTCATCATCTATGGGGCGGGCTGCTTGGGGCCTCCGCGGCAACGTCGAGCGTGCCTGCCGCTCCCGCTGCGGGCGCAAATAAATCGCTTCCCTGACGCCTGCCCTGTTCACCTCCAGTCTGTCTGGATATACGGCAGACAGGGTGACACCCGCAGCAATGCGGTCTCCAATTTTGACAAGTTTTTGATCCCCGTCCGGGGTCTTGATAATGGCTGCTCCCGTGCCGTCAGAAGCGGCTCGAAGGCCAAAAAGCTCAAGGCGCAGGCTACTTTCACGAATTTCCGTTTGCTGAGGCGCTTCAGCCGGACCGCCAATTTCCCGGTAAAACGGATCGAACGAAGTTAACCGCCCAGCATCTACCATCTCTGTAGTATTTGTCGTGGCGATCGGCAATGCACCGCCAGTTTGAGGGTCAGAAGCTGTTAGTTTGAAAAATAACTGAGCGGCGACATACGCGATCAATATAACCAAGGCCAGTTCAACAACAGAAACGGCCACGCGAATACCGCGCGGTGCAGACGGGACGATTGACCCGCCTGTGGTTTCTGTTCCAGCACTTTCCATGGAAATGGTACGTCTCCAGCAGCTTCAACATTCTTTTTTTCGTCTTATCAGGTGTCAAAGACCTGATTGAGCAACTGAATTATTGGGGCTTACCGCCGTGGCGGCAAGCCCCAATTTATTTGCAATTTTAGTATTTAAACGAAAGACCCACAGTGAAAGTGCGACCAAGTTCATAGCCTTCAGTCACAATGCCGTTCTGCGTCAGTCGGAATTCGTCACCCAAAAGGTTCTCAGCATCAACACTCAACTCCAGAATGCTGTCACCGACATAAAACTCTTTGCTGTAGGCCAAATTCAGTCGAAGAGGTGGTGTTTCATACTCGTCATCGGCACCAAAAACACCAATGAAGCGCAGGCGGCGGCTGTTGTAATTCAACGTGATGGCGAGATTTTCGTTGCGATTGTAATCGCGCCAACCGAACTGCAGGTTTGCCAGCCAATTTGACTGACCCTGAAATGGTCGCACCAAATTGGTGACAATGCCTCGATCTGCCTCAGCGGTAACCGTTTCACCGTCAATGTAGGAACCGTTCACTTTCAGGAATATTTCACGTCCAGCAAGCCAGTCCCAACCCCACCAGTCCTGCAAAAACAGAACTTTATCGAGCTCAACCTCAACGCCTTTCAGTTCTGCAGACGTGGCATTAATGGCTGTGATCAAACGGCCCTCACCAAAGGCCTCTGCACTTTGCTCAATCGGGCGCGTGAAGTCTTTGTAGAAGGCACCCACTGTCAAACTTTCGCCTGTGCTAAAGTACCATTCGAAACGCGCATCAAAGTTGTTGATTTCAGCGATGCGAAGCTCCGGATTACCCTGAACGGTCCGGTTAAGCTCTTCATCCACAAAACGCGCGTTCGAAAGCTCGCGCAGGTCAGGCCGGTTGATGGTCTGGCTAAACGCGAGGCGCAGCTGCATATTCTCAACAATTTCGTAAGTGAGCGTCGCAGACGGCAGCAAAAACTCACCAAACTGCGAAATACGAATTGGGTTAAACGGTGTGATCCGCTCTGCCGTGTTTACAATCTGAGAACTGTCTTCGTACCGTACGCCCAGTGCAAGGCGTGCTCTTTCGGAAAGCTCGACGTCCGCTCCCAGGTACCCTTGAACATTCTCAAAATCCACAGTGTAGAAGTCAGATCGGTCAAACAATTCCTGAAGTGTGTTTTGACCAGGGCCAACATTTTCCGGGCCAAAAATAATCTCTGGAACGCGCGCCCGCAGGTCATTCAAACCTGCATTGCGCGCAAGCTGGAACGTGTAGCGCACGAGACCAAAACTTCTCGCTTTTTCCGAATAAGTGAAACCACCGAGGAAATCGATCGGCAAGTCGGCAATATAGGCTGGTTGAACAAAATTCAGACCAAACTCTTTGGTTTCCTCATCCAGCGCATTGTAAACTGTGGTGTTGCCCACAGTCGTTGGCAGGATGAGGTCAAGGCCGAGTTCAGGGTTCAGTTCGTAAATTGTACTTCTGCGAGCCGGTACGTCACGGTCAGACCGCGAGATGTTTGCGCGCCAGTTGATCTCGGTTTGCTGGAATGTGTCACTGTCGCCAAACAAATTGACATAATGCTCACCCGTGATCTGGTTGGTCCAAACCTGGCTTTCGATCCAGTCAATGGTGGACCTAGTGCGCAGTGCATCTTCCTGCGCGAACAGGCCTTTTTCAATCACTGACCGCTTGGTTGAAGAACGAAGGACGGTGCCAGTGTAGTTAATGGTGTGGTCGCTGTTGAACTCATATCCAAGGGACAACATGCCATTAAGCTCAACATCCAGGAACGTTTGACGCACACCGCAATCATCTGGTGGTACTTCGCCAAACTCCGGATTGTCGCAAACTTCTGGCGCAAAATTGGTTTCGGCCTGCGCGCCAGAATCGTTAACCGTCACAGTGCGGCGAACGCCCACTCGGTTCCGCGAATCCACATCATAGTCGACGGCTACGAAGAAACCGAAGGCCCCATCAGTGCCAACTTCAACCCGGTCACCCACAACGAAATTTAACCCTGCACCCGGGTAAATTGGCTCTTCGTCAATTGACCACACGTTGGGGAGAGACTCGCCAGCCGCCTCCAGCTCCTCAGGGGTCAGGCTTTCAAGCGTAATGTCCTGGAGGATTTCTTCCGGGAGATTGCGACGTGACCCGCCGAACCCAAAAATCTCTGAACCCGTGCCATCATAGCTGAGGCCCGTTTTACCTGTCGCCTCGGAGTTGTAAGAGGCTGAAAGACCAACTTCGAGCAGAAACTCGTCGGGTACGGCTTTGGTGCGAATGTCAATGACACCTCCACCAAACTCCGCCGGATATTCGGGGGAAAAAGTCTTCTGAATCAGGACTGATTCAACAATAGACGTCGGGAAAATATCCAGCGGAACAACGCGCCTCAGCGGGTCTGGGCTGGGAATACCCGAATAGTTGAGAAGAGACGAAGAATAGCGGTCACCCAAACCACGAACGTAAACATAGCCGCCTCCAACAACTGAAACGCCTGGCAGGCGCTGCAGACCGGCTGCCACGTTGCCGTCACCAGCAAGCGCAAAAGCGTCAGCGTCCAATACGTTTGCAATTTCAGAGGTGGCCCGTTTTTCGTCTGGAATAAACTGGCCGAGTACCGTGATTTCTTCGACGTCAACAAAGGGTGGAGTATTGCTTTGTCGTGCAGAAACTTCAGCTGGCGCAATGAGAACCACTGAAGCCAAAAGCGCATGTTTGAAATTATTGTTGTTCATTTTCATCTTAGCCACCAATTGGCTTTCTTCTTTTCATGAGTAACGCCGCAGCAAAGCCATGAGCTCTACTGCGGCGTCGTCAACATTTGCTTAGCGGTCCAGCCAAACGGTCCAGCCAAGCGTCCAATCATTGTTGGCATCTGGGACCGCACCAACGGCCGTTACTGCATCGAAGAAGCTGTCGATCGCGCTCACGTCCGTGAAGGTCACATTCGCCTCAACAGCACCGTTGATGTAAGTTTTGAAAGCTTCGGCACCAGCAAGAGCTGTCAGGCTGTCCGTTCCAACCTGATTGTTTGCCTGGTTGGTGAAATACGCCTCAAGGTCGAAGACATTGTCATCACTTTGGAACACCTCAGCGCAGCTGTCACTCAGGAGCGCGCTCTCGATGGTGAGTGTGCCAGTGAGGTCCGTTGCGCTCGTGCCCGCGGCGGTAAATGTCGCTGTGTCGTCGATGTCGAGACATGCGTCACCCATTTGAGCCACAACCACGTTCCAGAGGTTTGCACCTGTGCCTTCACGCAGCAGAACACCAACATCTGTCTCGCCGCCTGCAGCCAGTGAACCAACGATTGTCGCGTTTGCGATCATTGGCTGAGCGCGCGGCAGGAAGTCGTTACCGTCGCCGAAGTTATCAGCTTCGATACCTTGGTCAGACGCTGGCTGGTTCGGGTTTTGTATAATCAGCAGGTGCTGGATTTTACCGCGCCAGCCTTGTGTCCAGTCGAGGCTGTCATCATCAGCGCCGGTAATAACCACATGCTTGGCTTCAGCTGTGCCGCCGAAGAACTCGATACCGTCATCAGCACCATTGTGAACTTGCAGGAAGTCGATCTCGGTGCCGCTACCAACGCCCTGGAAGGCGATGCCGTTCAGTTCGTCGTCTGCGGTGATTGGGTTTCCTGCATAGATTACGCGCGTGTAGAAAATCTGACCGCTGTCATCCGTGTCGTCGGAGCCGCCAAAGAGGCCACTGTCGCCCTCACCTTGCGCCTCACACGGCAGGCCAACACCATCACAAGTGTTCAGTGTGGCGCGTCCATTGATAACCAGCCCGCCCCAAAGCGACGTGTCGCTATCCAAGTCACGGGTTTCCGGGTTAAGCGCTGTGAATGTCACTGGCGCGTCGACAGTGCCGTTTGAATTCAGCTGAGAGCCACGGGAGATAATCAGGTACGATTGTGGGTCAGCACCTTGAATTGTGACACCAGGATCAATTGTCAGGCTTGCAGCATCACCGGTTGCCAACGGGTTGGCAGGGTCCGGACCGAGGTCAACACCAAACACGACACGACCATCAAGGATGTAATCCAGGCCAGAAACCAGCGTCAGGTCGTTGGTATATGTACCGGAGATTACACAAGCGCCATCCGTGTTGGTTGTTGTACCGCTTGGGCACTCTGGGTCCGGGTTCAGGCCGTATGTCCAGTTCAAAGTCCAGTTGTCAGCAGCAGATGAGCTTGCCACAGCGCCGGCGTAGTCAACACTATCAAAGAATGCGTCAACTGCGCTTGGGTCGGTTGCCACAACCGCATTTTCCGCAGAGCCATTAATGAAACGGTTGGACAGCGATGTTGCGCCGACAACATTGTTCGCCTGGTTGGTGAAGAATGCTTCAAGGTCAAAGACATTGTCGTCGCTCTGGAACACTTCGGCACAGTCTGTGCCCAGCAGTGTAGATTCGATCGTCAGTGTGCCAGTTAGGCTTGTTGCGCTTGATCCAGCAGCCGTGAAGGTTGCTGTGTCATCGATATCGAGGCAGGCGTCGCCCATGTCTGAAACGACTGAGTTCCAGATGTTGGCGCCGGTACCTTCACGCAGCAGCATGCCCACATCGGATTCGCCGCCGCGCGAGAATGAGCCAACAATTGTAAAGTTGGAGAGTTGCGGCTGTGCGCGCGGCAGGAAGTCGTTGCCGTCGCCGAAGTTATCCGCTTCGATGCCCTGGTCAGACGCTGGCTGTGCCGGGTTTTGGATAATAATCACGTGCTGGGCTTTGCCGCGCCAACCCTGGGTCCAGTCCAGGCTGTCATCGTCAGCACCGGTGATCACCACATATTTCGCTTGTGCTGTGCCGCCAAAAAACTCGATGCCGTCGTCAGCACCATTGTGCACCTGAATGAATTCAAGCGTTGTGCCAGAACCTACGCCCTGGAAGGCAATGCCGTTCAATTCATCATCAGCGGTAATTGGATTACCTGCGTACTTGACCTGAATGTAGCGCATGGTTCCGCTCGAATCGGTATCGTCATCACCGCCATAAAGGCCGCTGTCGCCTTCTCCTTGTGCTTCACACGTGCCGTCACCGTTACATGTGTTGATGGAAGCAGCACCGTTCACAACAATGCCGCCCCACTCTGAGGTGAACGGTTCGTCGAGAAGCGCGCCAGAGTGCGTGCCCTGATCGGAAATACCGAGCTCATCAGACAGGTCGAGGTCTAGCGCCGACGTGAATACGATTGGGTCGCTTGCGCTACCGTTTGCTTCGATAGCAGAACCCCGCGCAATAACGAGAACATCACTTGCAGTTGCACCGTAGATAACCGCGCCGGGCTCAATTGTCAGGGTTGCAGAAGCGCCGTCAGCAGCAGTGCCGTCAGCGCCGGTATCAGACCCGATAACAACCTGACCGCTTAGCTGATAAATGTTGCCGGCTGTCAGGGTAACGTCAGACGTGATTGGCGCAGAAATTGGGCCAGTTAACTGGCAATGGGTTTGCTCACCAACCGTAACGGATGTAGTGCCCGTCGGGCAGTTACCTGCTGAGGTGTATTCGATGCCGCCACGGCCAATTTTTACCGATGGTTCCGGATCAGGCTCTGGCTCGGGCTCTGGTTCTGGTTGAGGCGCAGGCGCCGGTGAATCAATGCCTGGTGAAGCCAGCTCAGTGCTATCGTCACCACAAGCCACAAGCGCACTTGAAGCAACAGCGGCCAGAAGAGTCTTTTTAAGGAGGTCAAGGTTGGTCATCATTTTCCCCGTTCGACGAAATCCGTCACCTGAATAGTCGTTGTTTCAGTTATTGAGACCCAGCGAGTGGGCCCGCCGGTTCATTGCGGATGACATCTAATGGGGGTTTGTGACGGTTTCTTTTCAGTTGTTTTACCGTTTTTGTAACATTGCAGTCACAAAATGTGACGGTAGCGCCACGTGCTTTTTATCGGCTAAAAATCAAAGGCTTAATGGTGTTATATTTGTGGGAACAACCAAACCAGCCAGGCACCGATAGCGAGAAAAATGCCAAATGGCACTGGGTTTTTGACAAGCTGTTTACGATTTTCGCCTTTTGCGAACATTAGCGACAGACTCGTCACCATCAGCGCGGACAGCGATGCTGTCAAAAGGACAAAAGGCAGGTTAAGCCACCCAAGCCATAAGCCAACACCTCCCAGCAATTTGGCATCACCGAGACCTATGCCACTGCGCCCCCTAAGCAGCCTGTAAAAAAAATTGAGCAGAGGAAAAAACATGAGCCCCACCAAACCCCCAATCATATGGCCAACAAGCAGGGCTTGAGGCACGGTAAGCAGCATCGCAATGCTCGTGAGCGCAAGCGTACCTGTCAGCAGATTTGGCAATCTGAAATAATGAAAGTCATACCAACTCAGGGCGGCGAGATTGACAAACAATACAAGCGAAAGAACCGTCGGTTTGGAGGAAAACCACCAGGCGCAGGCAAAGACCAAAGCCACAACACCAAATGAAACAGCCCCAAAAACGCTGGGCGTTCTGGTTTGCAGGATAATTTCCTCAGGTTCAAATGGTTGATCTGACATTGCTCGGCTCTCGTGACAGGTCACCCACTATTGCAAGTTGGCAGCTCATTTCATAGTGGGTTGACCGTGGCATGCGGAGTGCATCGCATTTTCACCACGCCAAAGAAAAACAGGGTCACCCAATCGGGCAACCCTGTTTTTTTGTGTAACTGCGTATTAAACGAAGAAACGCGAATGAACCAACAAATAGGTTATTGGTCCAAGCGAGCCAGCGCGATTTTCGCAATCGTTTTAACGCGACGCGGCTTTCCCGAACGGGTCAGTGCGTATGGGTTTTCTTTAGCGGCAAGAATGTCGTTGTAAATCGCTACTGCCAAATCAGTCCGGCCAGTCGCGCTATAAACAAAGGCAAGATTGAGTTTAGAGAAAACTTCATCTTCTTCTGCAACGGATTCACCAAGAAGAGCGGCTTCAGCTTTCGCCCAGTCACGCTTCTTTAACTCTTTGTCGGCAAAATCTTGCTCATCAATGTGATTTACTGCCATCACCGGATCACTATCGGTGGCGTCGGCGAGAGCACCTCCAAGTGTTGCAAACGGGACCATTGCGGCCAGAACACTCGTAGTTGCCATCTTTCTTATCTTTATAAGACGCATACTAATCTCCTGTGGCAAACCTTACTATTATCAACATGTTTGTTACAGAAATATGTAACATAAATATCTTTCTAGAAGCTAGCTAAAATTAACCTTTTGAGATTATTGCGAAAAATTTTTTTTCATTTGTCATACAAAAAAACCAAAGTTGGCCCAATAATTTAGCAAAAACGAAACTGATTCGCAGGTCCGACTGTGAATTTTTTATGACATGCCCAAAAAAATACAGACAGTCTGATTCCGTTCGAGTAGACGGGTGCCAAGAGCGCGCTAATCGTGTTCTAAGTTTGTATGGATTATGGGTCGAGCATGATGGCGAAAGCTCACAAAATTGGAATGATGACGACACTGGCGGCGCTGTTTATCGCAGCGGCGACACCAGCGTATGCGTCTGCCGCGCCAACTAAACCAACCGACCCCATCCGCGCCGCAGAGCCGACACCGTTTTTGACTGCCGAGCAGTCAGATGCGTATGCCGCCGCTCTTAAGTTTGTTGTATCCGCCGGCCTGACCAAAAACCTGTCTCTGCTTCTCCTTGAGGAAGTCAAACAGTCCGACGAAGTAAACGCTGCGATTGATCGCAATGGCATGGACGATGTGCAGGTCAAGGTGGTTCGCGCCATTCGCGCAGCTCAAAAAGCACATGGCGGCGAGTGGGCTGCGGTGCTGGCGCGCGCCTACAGCCAATTTTTTACGGCCTCTGAAATGCAATCAATTTTGAAAGAGCGTGAAAACTCGGCGCATTTCATTCGTTTGCTTCAACTTCAGGAAAAGCTCGCGCAAACCATTCGCCTGGAAGGCGACGCCATCTTTAATCAAGCGCGCACTGAAGTCCTGGGCACGGTTGCCCTTCGCCTGTCACGCTAAAGCTCCATTTACTGGAATAAACCTGGCTAACCGCTCGATCCTTCAAGGAAGGCGTGCGTTTTCATCTCGTGCTTGCCGGGCTTCCTCAAGAAACCGACCTGTGATGGTATAATAAACTTGCTCGGCAACATTGGTGGCCTGATCGCCGATGCGCTCCAGGTTTTTGGCAATCATTAAATAGTGACTGAGTATTGCGATATGCTCTGGTGCTTCCATCATGCGGGCCAAAATTTGGCGATAGGCCGCGTTATACATATTGTCCAAATGTTCATCGCGTTCCCACACAGCAATGGCTTCATCGGCGCCGCGCTGCACATAAGCATCCATGACGTCCTGGATCATTTCATTGGCTTCGGTCGCCATCTCGTCCAGCAAATGCGGCATCAGCACAACGCCTTGGCCCTCGGCAATTGCGATTGTTCGACGTGCAATGTTTTTGGCATAGTCGCCCATGCGTTCAATCATCGTGGACATCTTCAACGCAGACACCACTTCGCGCAGATCATCAGCAACCGGCGCGCGGCGCGCAAATACGCCAACCACAGTGTTTTCTGCCTGCACTTCAAGCGCATCCAGGGCTTTGTCCGCTGCCCGCGCCTCTTGCGCCAGATCCGTGTCCTGGTCCTTCAGGGCCCGCATAGAGTCTGCAAGCTGTTCAGCGGCAAGACTACCCATGCGCACGATCACACTGCGAACTTCCTTCAGCTCGTCATCATATGTCCGTAAAATATGCTGGCTCATTTCAGCGCCCTATCTTTTATCCGATCCGACCCGTGATGTAATCGCGGGTTTGCTCCTGCTGGGGCGCGGTAAATATCTGCGTTGTGTCGCCATATTCGATCATTTCACCAAGATGAAAGAAAACGGTTTTTTGCGACACGCGTGCAGCTTGTTGCATGCTGTGGGTTACAATTACGATAGCATAGCGTCCGCTCAGCTCGTCAATCAAGGCCTCCACCTTGGCGGTGGCAATGGGGTCAAGCGACGAACAGGGTTCGTCCATCAAAATCACCTCAGGGTTCACGGCAATGGCGCGTGCTATGCAAAGCCTTTGTTGCTGACCGCCCGAGAGCGCAGTACCCAGGTGATCCAGCCGGTCTTTCACCTCGTGCCACAAACCGGCTTTTTCAAGCGAGGCTTCGACAATCTCGTCGAGGGCATCCCTGTCGGTCGCCAGGCCATGAATACGGGGCCCATACGCAACATTGTCATATATTGACTTTGGAAAAGGGTTTGGCTTTTGAAACACCATGCCAACGCGGGCACGCAATTGAACAACATCAATGTCGCTCGCATAAACGTCTTTACCGTCCAAATAAATTTGCCCCCGAACTTCACAATCACTGATCGTGTCATTCATCCGGTTCAGGCACCTGAGCAGCGTTGACTTGCCACAACCTGATGGACCAATGAGCGCTGTCACCTTGTCGGAGTATAAATCAAGATTGATGCCTTTCACGGCATGTACATCACCGTAGCGTACATGCACATCGCGAATAGACATCTTCGGCTTGGATTCTGTAGCCATTAATGGTTCCACAACAGCGTTCATATTTACCAATTCCGCTCAAATTTCTGGCGCAACCAAATGGCGATACCGTTCATGGATATAAGGAAAAACAACAGCACCATAATGGCAGCAGATGTTTTTTCTATGAAGGCGCGCTCTGGACTGTCCGCCCACAAAAAGATCTGCACCGGCAACACCGTAGCCGGGTCATCTATACCAGTTGGCACATCAACAATAAAAGCAACCATCCCAATCATCAGAAGCGGCGCACTTTCCCCCAGGGCGCGTGACATGCCAATAATCGTGCCCGTCAAAATGCCCGGCATCGCCTGTGGGACTACATGATGGAATGCCACCTGCATTGGCGACGCGCCCAGACCGCGCGCAGCGTCTCTGATCGATTGGGGCACCGCAGTTATAGCGGCTCGCGCAGATATGATGATTGTAGGAAGTGAAAGGAGCGCAAGGGTCAGGCCGCCTACCAGCGGAGCGGACCGCGCCATTCCCACTGCCCCCAGGAAAAACGCTAACCCCAGCAGGCCAAACACGATCGACGGCACTGCAGCCAGGTTGTTGATGTTGATCTCGATGATCGTGGTGAGCCGGTTTCTGGGCGCAAACTCTTCCAGGTAAATGGCTGCCGCCAAACCAATGGGAAACGCAGTCAGCAAAGTCACCAACAGTGTCAGGGCGGAACCGACAACTGCGCCCCAGACGCCCACCAATTCGGGCTCCCGGCTGTCGCCCGACGTAATGAAACGGGGATGAAAGTTCAGTGAAACGCGATTTTCTGATTGCAAAAGGCTCAACCAACCAACTTCTTTGTTTTTGAGTTTCCGATTCTCTTCAGGCAGGGACACGTCAATGTTGCCTTTTACTGCCTGGTCCACCTCGTCAGAAGCGAGCAATTGCACCGGGATAGTTGTCCCAACGATATTCGGGCTTCGCACCACGAGTGACCTTAGCTGCGATCGTGCGCCACTGCTCAGCAACCGGGTTAAACGAACCACGTCCCCACGCGCCTTCACATCTGGAAACTTTTCAAGCAGGGCCTGGCGAAGGATACGTTGCATATTGACCTGGGCAACCGCTTGCGAAAACTCAGACCGTGGCAGCGCCGGGTCTGGCAAAATACTGGCATCAAATGAAACGTCGATCTCGATACTTGTCTGGAAGAAGCCGGATACGCCGGTCTGAATAATGTTGCCCAACAAAACAATCAGGAACAGCGTAGCGGCAGCCACGGCGGAAAGACCGAGACCCCTGAACAACCGGTCCATCCAATAACGCCTGTTCAGTCGCGCCTTCATCTGAGGCGACGCCCAGTCCACTTGCTGCATCGCTGGCGGCATATGTTCGTCGTTGTCATTCATAAACTTGCCTGTAGCGTCGCACCAAACGCAGCGCAAAAATGTTGAATACCAGCGTGGTGAGGAACAGCGCCAAACCAAGTGCAAAGGCAGACAGTGTTTTTGCGCTGTTGAACTCTTGGTCGCCCGTCAACAACGCCACGATTTGCACCGTTACAGTGGTAACAGCTTCCAATGGATTGGCGGTCAGGTTCGGCCGCATACCAGCCGCCATGACGACGATCATGGTTTCCCCGACAGCCCGACTAATAGCGAGCAAAAACGAACTGATAATGCCTGGCAGGGCGGCCGGTATGATAACCCGGGCAATGGTTTCTGCAGGCGTGGCACCAAGGGCCAAGGATCCCTGTTTCATTGAATCTGGCACAGCTGTTATCGCATCGTCTGACAAAGAAGACACAAAAGGAATTATCATTATGCCCATCACCAGGCCTGCAGCCAGTGCACTTTCACTCGCCACATCAAGACCAAAAACTGCGCCATGGTTCCGCAGCATGGGGGCAACCGTAAGGGCTGCAAAAAATCCATAAACAACGGTTGGGATACCGGCGAGAATTTCCAGTAGCGGCTTGGCAAAACCACGAAGCGCAGGGCCCGCGTATTGGGTAAGATAAATCGCAGACAGAAGACCGATGGGCCCTGCCACACACATAGCGACAAAGCTGATCAAAAATGTACCCGCAAAAAGCGGCACCGCCCCAAATGAGCCTTCAGCGGCGATCTGGTCCACACGCAGTGCGGTTTGCGGACTCCATTTCAAACCGAAAACAAATTCAGCAATCGGCACCTGTTGGAAAAACCTCAGGCTTTCAAAAATGAGCGAGGCAACAATGCCAATAGTAATTCCAATCGCCACAAACGAACTGACCGCAAGCAACACCAGCAGCACCTGTTCATATCTCGCTCTGGCCCTGAACTTGCGCCCTACTTTATTGGTGGCGTAAAAATACCCAGCCGCGGCAATGCCTACAGCCAGTGCCAGCGTGGCTGCGACACCCTGCTGATACAGCGAATTGAACCGGGTGGCCGCGGACAGTATTGTTTCGTCCGTTTCGATAGCAGAGCCGTTTTCTGCCACAAGCCGAATACGATTGATGAGGAGGTCAATCCGCTCGGCATTGGCGGCAACAGTCTCCTGAGGCAATCCTGAAAGAATCAGGTTTTCGACAATCAATTTACCTGTTGTTACCCAAAGCAACAGAACCAGCAAACTGGGCAAACTCACGACAACTGCCGCATAATAGCCGTGGTATCTTGGCAAGGAGTGCAGCTGATCGGTGGCACCTGAAACCAGCGCAACCGACCTTTGCCGCACAGCGACAAAAGCGAACAGGCCTAACAAGGCAATCACGACAAAAATTGTTGCATTGGTCACGGGAGCACACTCCGCGCATCTAATGGGCCTGCAGCCGCTTCTCGCTCAATCAAGACAATCAGGGTGCGGTTGCAGTCAATCATCATCGGTTCTCGATCGTTGCACCTTAGTTGAGCTCAAGGCTCACGAGGCCATTTACAGACGCCAACGAAGCCGAGCGCTCATCTTCGGACAAGGGTATGAGGCCACGGTCAAGCAAATAGCCAAAGTCTCCTGATGCACGTTCACTGATGAATTCACGGATGAATTCCTGAATGCCTGGCACAACGCCAATGTGCGCTTTTTTGGCATATAGAAAAAGTGAACGGGAAATTGGATAAGAACCTTCTGCAATGGCATCAAAGGTAGGTGCGAGATAAGGCCCGCCTTGCGCCGATATCGGGTAGGCCTGCAAAATATCAGTATTTTGGCTCAAGAAACTGTATCCGAAAATTCCAATTGCCCTTTCATTGCCAATGATTTTTTGCACGATCAGGTTATCGTTCTCGCCAGCCGCCACATACGCGCCGTCTTCCCGCACAGACCGACAAAGAGACAGAAATCGAAAAGGATCTTCTTTTTCAAGCGCCAACATTCCTTCAAAACTGCGGCAGCCGCCTTCTATGGCGATTGCATTAAATGCATCTCGGGTCCCCGACGTTGGAGGTGGCCCCAGAACGGCGATTTCAATACGCGGCAGACTAGGGTCGATATCACTCCAAAACTTATAGGGGTTTTCAATCATATTGTTGGCACCGCCGTCGGTGCCTGGTGCGGGCACCTGGGCCGCAAGTGCCAAATATAAATCCCGCAAGCGCAGGCGCATGGCGGGTGCGCCTTTAGCGGCCGCAAGGACAATACCGTCAAACCCAATTTTGACTTCCACAACGTCTTCAACGCCGTTGTTGCTGCATACGTCGAGCTCAATGCGCTTGATGCGACGCGAGGCATTCACCACATCTGGAAAATTGGTCCCAATACCAGCGCAAAACAGTTTCAGTCCGCCGCCCGTGCCCGTGGCTTCCACTATTGGCGTTTTAAAGGGACTGCTGTTGCCGAACTCCTCGGCTGCGGCGGTTGAAAACGGGAAAACCGTCGAGGACCCAACCACGCGGATATTGTCCTGGGCGCGCACAGACAGGGATCCAAGCAACAAAATTGCAGCTGTTCCCATCAAGGCTTTTTGGACAAAGTTTCGCACAGTCGTTCCCTAGAGCTAGAGCAGCACAAATGGCTGCTGAACACCCAACCGATAGAAACTTGTGAACTCACACAGATGTACCGATCTTGAGCATTGGGCTCTGGTACTGACCCGCTGTTACATTTTGATGACATACTTCCCATAATATGGTCGTGGTGCTGCCGTCACCGAAGAATGTGATCAAAACTGGCCTATTGGGCCAGAAACGCTAGATTAGAAGAAGGGATATTTGTCTGGGGAGAGGTTCATGTCACTCAAGGTAGGTCTATCGACAGTTGCGGGCATATGCTTGCTTGGATTGGCAGCCTGTTCGGCGCCGCAAGAAGCCACCAACGATTCGGCAAGTGACAAGTTTGCGGATGTCGACACGCAGCGCATTATTGATGCCTCACCTGCAGCAGAGTGGCTGTCCTATGGTGGCGGATATGACGAGAAGCGCCACTCCAGCCTCACGCAAATCAATCGTGAAACGGTTTCCACCCTGGGCGTTGCCTGGACATACGACCTTGCGACCAATCGCGGCGTTGAAGCAACGCCAATCGTAGTCGACAGAACTATGTATGTGACATCGGCCTGGTCACACGTATACGCGCTGGATGCGGCAACTGGCGCTGAGCTCTGGACTTATGACCCTGCCGTTGACAAAAGCGTCGGCGTCAAGGCTTGCTGTGACGTGGTAAACCGCGGTGTGGCCGTATATGAAGGCAAAGTATTTGTTGGGGTGATCGACGGCAGGCTTGAAGCACTCGACGCGAAAACAGGGGCCGTTGTTTGGAGCAAGGTCACTGTTGACCAGAGCAAACCCTATACAATCACAGGTGCGCCGCGCGTTGTCGACGGCCTTGTGTTGATCGGTAATGGTGGCGCTGAACTTGGCGTGCGCGGCTATCTCTCCGCATATAACGCAGAAACGGGTGATTTGGTTTGGCGCTTTTACACAGTGCCAAACCCCGAAAAGCAACCAGACGGTGCTGCGTCCGACGCAGCATTCCAGTCCGTTGGCAACATCACTTGGGGCGATGAGGGTGCCTGGGTCACCGACGGTGGCGGCGGCACGGTTTGGGACAGCATTGTCTATGACGCACCAAACCAGCAGATCATTTTCGGTGTGGGCAATGGCTCGCCGTGGAACCAAAAGGTGCGCGACCCTGCGGGCGGAGACAATCTGTTCCTGTCGTCGATTGTGGCCGTTGACGTCAAAACGGGTACGTACAAATGGCACTTCCAAACCACGCCCGGTGATAATTGGGATTATACCGCTACACAATCCATCATTCTGGCTGAGCTTCCTTTGGGCGAAAACGGCGCCAATCGCCGCGTTGTGATGCAGGCGCCAAAAAACGGCTTCTTCTATGTTTTGGACGCTGAAACCGGCGAGTTTCTCTCAGGAACACCCTTCGTACCCATGAACTGGGCACAGGGCCTCGATGAAAACGGGCGGCCTATTGAAATTGCAGATGCACGGTACGGTGAGGTTCCTTATTTGCAGCTGCCTGGACCAGTAGGAGCACACAATTGGCAACCTATGGCTTTTAATCCAGAGGAGAAACTGGCTTACATCCCCGCGCATGAAATTCCACAAGCCTACAGCTTTGATCCGCGGTGGGCGATTAAACCCACAAAATGGAATACTGGTACTGACTTTTCGGCAGAAATTCCGCTAGACATACCGCCGGGGGTCATGAAGTTTATTCGAGCCAGTCATAAGGGCCGTTTGATCGCCTGGGACCCAATTAGCCAGGCACCGCGCTGGATCGTTGAGCATAAAAACGCATGGAATGGTGGCGTGCTATCCACCGCTGGCGGCCTAGTTTTTCAAGGAACTATGGAAGGGGACTTTACTGCGTACAACGCTGCCAATGGAGACAAAATATGGTCACATGCACTTAAGTCCGGCGCAGCATCAGGTCCCGGCACCTATGAGATAGATGGTGAGCAATATGTGACGATCACGACTGGTTGGGGTTCATTGTATTCATTGGTTGCGGGCTATGACTATGATGTAAAGGTGTCGCCTACAGTGGGCAAAGTAGTAACTTTCAAGTTGGGTGCAAATGGTACTATTCCGGCAGCTGACTTCATTCCAATTGACCGGTCCGTCAAAGCCGAACGTTTTGGAACGGATCAACAAATACAAGATGGCCTAGTTCACTTTTCTAGAAACTGTATGGTTTGCCACGGACCTTTTGCCATCAGTTCTGGCGTATTGCCCGACCTTCGGTGGTCAGATTACTCCGGCAACGCGGACGCCTGGCAGGCTGTGGTGCATGAAGGGGTGCTTTCTGACGCAGGCATGATTGGTTTTGGTGATTTATTGTCGGTTGAGGAAGTCGAAGCCATCCGCGCCTATGTGGTTGCGCAAGCTCACAATACACTGGACCAGGAAGCCGCCGCCTCTCGCTAAAGTATCAAGAGCGCGGCTGCCCACAAAAGCGGAAACAGGATCAGTGTGCGTAGCAGAAATATTTTGACGAGCCCTCCAAAACCCAACGGGAGGCTGGAGCGCAATATGATCACGCCCACCTCAGACATATAAATCAGCTGCGAAACTGACAGGCCCGCGAGCACAAAGCGGGCCACTTCGCTTTCCAACGGCGCGGCGATCAGGGCGGGCAACAACAGTTCCAGAAAGCCCGCCACAAATCCCGGCGCGGTTGCTGCAGCCATCGGGAAATCCATGAGAGTCAACACTTGCGCGAAAGGCCATGATAACCAAGTCATTGTGGGCGTGTGAAAAACAAGCACGCTACCGAGCGTCGCAATCGCGATTGATGGGCCAATAACGCGCGACAAGGTGACGAGTGCGGTTCGCGCTCCGCCTACCAACAGGTTCGGCACCGGCGGTGCACCCACTGCTGTCGCAGTTGCCTGGTCAACGGCCCAGCCAACGGTGCTGGCACCGGTTGGAACCACTTCTTCTATGTCGCCGGGCGAATCTTCAAAATATGTTTCCGGCATTCTGCGCAGCGGTCTAAGCCGCACAGTAATGGTCGCGCATATCAAGCAGCAGGCGACCATGCTCAGATACCAGGGGAAAAAGATATGATCGACTTTGGCAACACTCGCCACAACCAGGCTAAAAGGCAGGGACACAATAGAAAAATTGGTCGCAATTGAAACCGCTTCACGTGCGCTGTAGCGCCCTTCTTCATACTGTCGGATTGTCAGCAACAGTCCAACGGAAGAGGCAGCCACGAGCGATGAGGTTGCATCAATCGCCGATCGCCCGGGCAACGTGAAGAGCGTCGCAAAAGACTTGCGCAGCAACGTACCGGTAAACTCTAGCAGGCCAAAGTCCGTCAGAAACGGCAGAAGAACACAGGCTGTGCCAACCGTAAAAAACAGCTCCGGTCCGATAATCGAGACGACAGTACCGCCAGTATCCTGGCCCCAAATCACACTTGGCCCGATCTGAAAATAAACCGCGATCGCGACAAAAGAGCCCAGCACTCTCAGCGCGAGCCATATCGGGGGCGTATCGAACATAGCAGCGAGAAGCGGCGTGTCAGTTATCCAACGGGGCCGAACAGCAAGATACACGGCGCCACCAACAGCTGTCATGACAATAAAGCCTGCGATAAATTCAAGCATCCAGGCGTTAAACGGAATTTGCACCACATCCATGATAAGGCCGAGGACTATGGTGCTTTTGCCTTCAACCGTGACAGGCACCAGAAAAATCAAAATACCCAGGAGCGAAAACCCCAAGAATTTTAAGAGTGCGCCACCGTCATGCTTCATACATTTGGCTACTCTTTGAGGTTGACGAGCAACAGTTCATCCTGCGCCCGAGACACAATACCGTCTGTCGATGCCTCTTCGACGCTGAAACCATCTAACGTGGTGTCATAGGTTCCGATGAATATTTTTGGTTCGCCTGCTTTGTTCAGCAGTGGCAGAAAGAAAGCCCGACAACGCACTCGCTGGCCATTTGGCGCTATGGCAATGTCATCCGAATAGCAGCCACAAGGCCTCGATATCACTTCCTGATATATCAGTTTCCGCGCTTTTGCCGTTTCGGGGTCTATAAGGTCAAACAGGTTGGCCCCGACATCTTCGTTTGGCCAAACTTTGTCGTGATCGCCGCCGACCACCCTGACACGCTGTGTGTTTTCATCCACATATTCACTCATGGCCAAGGTTGGCAATATGGAGGTAAGGCGCGATGGTCGGAAGTCTGCATGGGCAGGAACCAACTTGCCTGTGCTTTGCGCCAATTCGCGCCAATAATCCCAAAGTATTTTGTGAATTCCGGTTGGCGCATACTGCGCCGCACTGACTTCCTGTACAGAAACCATGAACACCCCCTTGATCAAGTCACGGTATCAGGCTGCACCAACCTTCACAAGACACTGAGACGAAAGAGCCCATGCTACAATTCGTTCATGACCATTGACTTTCTGTTTTACGATAATTATTTGATGAAAAATAACAACGCCCGAACAAAGAAGTCGGGCGAGGAAACGACACACGCAAGGGGATCAACATGTTATCTATCCAAAACCTGACCCACACCTATCCAAATGGTGTGCAAGCACTCAAGAATGTTACGCTCGATATTCCAAAAGGCATGTTTGGCCTGCTGGGACCAAACGGCGCGGGCAAATCATCGCTGATGCGCACCATTGCAACGCTTCAGCAACCTACATCTGGCAGTATCACTTTTGGCGACATTGATGTGCTGAGTGAGCCAGACAGTATTCGCCGTACCCTTGGCTATTTGCCGCAGGACTTTGGTGTTTATCCGCGCGGCTCTGCTTATGAGCTTCTGGATCATCTGGCGATCCTGAAGGGCATTACCAACCACAAGGAACGCAAGGAAGTGGTTGAAGGCTTGCTGGTGCAAACAAATCTGTTTGACGCCCGCAAGAAAAAGCTTTCCACCTATTCTGGCGGCATGCGCCAGCGCTTTGGTATTGCACAGGCCCTTATTGGCGGCCCGCGGCTGATTATTGTGGATGAACCCACGGCTGGCCTTGACCCGGAGGAGCGCAACCGCTTCCACAACCTGCTTGCCGAAATTGGTGAAGAAGTCGTGGTGATCCTGTCGACCCATATCGTGGATGATGTGGCGGACCTTTGCCCCAATATGGCGATTTTAGCCGCGGGTCAGATCATCAAAAAAGGCACCCCAACCGAGCTTGTGCAAGCTATCAAAGGCCAGGTTTGGAAAAAGGTGATCGAACGGGATCAGCTCGATGCTTACAAAGACAATCACAATGTGATTTCTTCGCACCTGACCATGGGCCAGACAGTCATTTTTGTGAATGCCGACGCAAACCCGGGCGACGGGTTTGAAGCGTCTGAGCCCACCCTTGAAGACGTATATTTCTCTGCAATTGCCGAAAGCCGCAATGGCCACGGCGCTGCAGACGCAGCCGCGTAAGGAGACCTGCCATGATGCTCCCAATCGCGGCGCAAGAACTGCGCTATTTTCTGAAATCACCACAAGCCTTGGTGTCTTTCGTCATCTTTTTCCTGCTGACTTTCTTTGCGATGATCAGCCCCAATATCACCATCGGTGGCGGCGGCAATGTGGACGTAAACTCTCCGTATGCCATCACGATGACTCTGCTGACACTCAATGTATTTGCCGTGTTTGTCATTCCAGCCTTCATGGCAAACGCCGTTCTCAAGGATTTTGACAGCAAGTTTGATGGAATTCTGTTTTCAACGCCGATGACCAAGCCAGACTATCTGTTTGGTCGCTTCATCGGTGCATTTGCCGCGATGAGCCTTGCGCTTGCCGGTGCCCCGCTTGGAATGCTGATTGGCACACTTTGGCCAACGGTTGACCCTGAGACACTCTCGCCAACTAACATTTCGCACTATTTTTATGTCTACGGTGCGCTTGTGATGCCGGCGTCATTGATCCTGAGCGCCATTATGTATGCCATTGCGATTAAAACACGATCGCTGATGTATACCTACATTGCGGCCAAGGGCCTTTTGATCCTTTACATCGTGACCCTCAATTTGTTGCAGGGACCGGAGTACCGCGAGATCAATGCGCTCCTGGACCCGTTTGCTTTCAGCACCTTTACTGAAATGACCCGATACTGGACGGCTGTTGAACGCAACACGACGCTCTTGTCCTATGAGGGCTATTTGCTCACCAACCGGCTGATCTGGCTTGGCGTCACAGTTGCGCTGGGTGCGCTTTCTTATGTGATGTTCAGTTTCCGCACAGCGGCTAAAATGCCTAAGGAAAAGAAAGATCCGATGAAAGCTGTGCACGACTTGCTCGCTTCACAAGTTTCAGTTGGGAGTAAAGGAACACCTGTTTGGGGTAATCGCACAACCTTTGCGCAATTCTGGCTTCGAACAAGGTTTGAGGTCAAATCTGTGTTCACCAGTTTGCCATTTCTAATCATTGTCAAGTTCAGCCTGTTCCTGACCATCACCGCGCTAATCCAGCGCAACGTGGGCTACGGGCTGGATGCGTACCCGGTGACGCGTTTGATGATTGATGCGATCCGTGGCGGCTTTGGCCTTGCGCTTGTGGTCCTGCTGATTTTCTACAGCGCAGACATTATCTGGCGCGAGCGCGTCGCCAAATTCAATGAAATCATTGATGCACTGCCGACACCCAACTGGGTTTATGTGGTCAGTAAACTGACGGCACTTGGCTTGGTGCTATTGTCGGTGCTGGTGCTAGGTATCTTTACCTCCATCACCATTCAGCTGTTGAGTGGCTATGACGCGCTTGAAGTCAGCCTGTATTTACACCGCGGTTTGGCGCACACGCTGCTGCCGTTCCTATTGGTGGCGGTTTTGTCTGCCTTCGTACAGGTGCTCTCAAACAACCGGTTTGTCGGCATGATGATCATGGTTCTGTACCTGATCTCTACCATTGTTCTGCAGGCCCTTGGGTTCGAGCATCCGCTTTATCGTTTTGCGAGCGATATCGACACCCCCATGTCGGACATGAATGGTTCTGGTCGTTTCATCGTGGGTGATTATTGGTTGATTGCCTACTGGACCTTTGTTTCAGGCCTCTTGCTGATGCTCACATACATGCTGTGGAGCCGCGGCACCCTGCAGCCCCTCAAGCTGCGAATGCGGAACTTGCGGGCGTTTGCCCGGCCTCTCTCTGGTGCTGCTGCAGCCATCCTTCTGATGGGTGCTGTCGGCACGGGCGGCTTCATCTACTACAACACCAATATTCTGAATGAATATATCACCGTGGATGACCTTGAAGAGCTGCAGGTGGAGTATGAGCAGACGTACCGCCAGTATGCGGACTTGCCCATGCCACGCACCACGGCGATCAAAGTGGATGTGGACATCTTCCCATACCGTCGCCGTATTGAAGTGCGCTCCAACCAGGTTCTCCAGAACAAAACCGATGAGGCAATTTCAACGGTGCATATGGTGTTCCCACCACAGGCCGATGTTGTGGATGTGGCGCTGGAAGGCGCCACCCGCGAAACGTTCGACGAGCGTTTTAATTATCATATCTTTGAACTTGATCGGCCAATGCTGCCGGGCGAAACCCGCACGCTGGGCTATGAAACACTTATCCAGCAACAGGGCTTTTCCCACGAACGCAACAGTGTGACGTTGGTTCGAAACGGCACATTCGTGAACAACAGCGAGTTTGCACCTTATATCGGTTTCTGGCCGGGCGGCATGATGGCGGACCGTAACACCCGCCGCGAGTATGGCCTTGAGCCATTGCCGCGCACGCCCAAGCTTGAGGACGCAAGCCAGTATGGCAACAACTATATCCGTCAGGACAGCGACTTCGTCACCTTCGAAACCACGGTTTCAACAGTTGAGGGTCAAACAGTTGTGGCTCCCGGTTACCTTGAGCGTGACTGGGTAGAAGACGGTCGGCACTATTTCGAATATTCAATGGATGCGCCGATCCTGAACTTCTACAGCTACTTGTCTGCCGAGTATCAGGTGATCCGGGAAGAGTGGAATGATCTTCTGATTGAAGTGTTCCATCACGCCCCGCACACCTACAATACGGGCCGTATGATCCAGGCGGTGAAGGATAGCATCAGCTATTTCAACACGGCCTTCAGCCCCTATCAGCATAAGCAGCTGAGGATTTTGGAGTTCCCGGCTTACCGCAACTTTGCGCAGGCTTTCCCGAACACTGTGCCCTATTCAGAAGGGATCGGCTTCATTGCTGATATTTCTGGCGAAGGCGTCATCGACATGCCTTATTATGTCACCGCACATGAAGTGGCACACCAGTGGTGGGCGCACCAGGTAATGGCCGCCAATACGCAGGGCGGCACGATGCTGGTGGAAACGCTGGCGCAGTATGGCGCTCTGCTTGTAATGGAAAAGCAGTATGGCAAGGACCAGATCAGGAAATTCCTGAAGTTTGAGCTGGACCGCTATCTTGTGGGCCGCGCCACTGATCCGGAAGGGGAACTGCCGCTGTACCGCGTGGAAAACCAGCAATATATCCACTACCGCAAAGGCGCGGTCATCATGTATGCGCTCAAAGACTATCTGGGTGAAGACGTGGTGAACCGCGCGCTCAGGCGGCTGATTGATCTGCGCGCTTTCCAGGGCAAGCCTTATGCAATTTCCACGGACTTCATCGCGTTCCTTAAGGAAGAAGCACCCGAGCATGTGGGCCTGATTGAGGACTTCTTTGAAAAGATCACGCTTTTCAACGTTTCAGCTGGTGGATCCAAAGTCGAACAATTGGCTGATGGCACCTACAAAGTGACCATAGACGCTGAAGTTGCCAAGATTTACGCAGACGCGGAAGGCAATGAAACCACAGCAGACTTTGATATTCCGGTCGACATAGGCGTGTTTTCAAAAAACCCCGCTGACGACGACTTTAGCGCAGAGCATGTGCTGTATCTTGAGAAGCACACAGTGACAGAAGATGGCGCGATTGAGTTGATTGTTGACTATGAGCCTACCCATGTGGGCGTTGACCCCTACAACAAGCTCATTGATCGCAATTCAAATGATAATTTGCGCGCTGTGGATACGGTTGAATTGATCGCGTCAGCGGCCACTTCAGCCGGTTCCCGATAGGGTTCCATCTCACATTGGGGGGTTCGCCCCCCAGTTCTTCCCATTGATCACATTCACTCGCATTGAAAGAACACCTGCGTTAGGGTGCGTGTTCAACATGAAACTAGTGAATGATGATGTCAGGCCTTGTTCGACATTCAATAATTGCTTGCTTGCTACTGTGCGCAAGTACTACCGCAACTGCCGACACTGTGCCCTTCACTTTGGATGCCAGTGGCCGGCCGGTTATTCAGCTGACGTTTGACAATGAAACCAAACAGTCTGCCGTGATTGACACTGCGGCCCGCCGGACCGCCATGAAGGAAACCGTGGCGTTTGCAGCAGGCGTAGAACGGCGAGGTCTCAACAATATTCGCCATGCCAGCGCCTACGGCACACTCAGGTTGCCACTTGGTTCGCTCGACAAACTAACTGTGTTCAACCGACGGTTTAAAGACAATGTTGTTGCATTGTATCCTGATCGTTCACCGCTTTATATCGGCGGTGAGACTACAGGCCTGGTCGGTTTTGATGTTATGCGTGGCCACGTATTCCGGTTTAACCCCACTTCAGGTGAAGTCGATGTATGGTCTCATAGCGCACAACTTGCCAATGACGGTTGGATGATTGTTCAAGGCCGCGCCAATCGCTCATGGGACCTGGTTCTTGAAACTGAGTTTCAAGGTGTTGATTTGACAATTCTGGTCGCCACAGGCAGCAGCCACACATTAGTTGACCTTGAAACTGCCAAGAAGATGTTCCCTGAAAAGACATTCAAAATGAATTTTGGGACATGGGATGTGCATCGGGGCCTTAGCACCAAACCTACCAATTTGGACACGCTTGAAATAGAGGGTTTCACCATCGGGCCGTGGGACATCGGAAAAATTGAGGTGGGGGTAACGCGGCTCAGATTCGAGCCTGAAACACGGCTGAAGGGCAAAAACGTGATGGTTTTAGGATCCGATGTCTTGATGCGAGGTCCCATCGCATTCGATTACAGAAACCAAGCGGTTTGGGTGCCGAAGAACCACACAAACCAAACCAGCCGCTAGGCTTTTGCGCTCGCCACATCATCCGGCGTGAAATAATAGGTGGTGTTGCAGAATTGACAGTTCACATCAATTTTGCCGTCCCGAACCATGTCCTGCAGCTCATCATCCTCAAATTGGATGAGAACCGTTTGCAGCCGCTCCCGTGAACAACGGCACGCATGCACCAGGCGGTCAGCGTCAAAGGCCCGCACACCATCCTCATTGTAAAGGCGGTAGAGGAGCTGATCCAAATCCAGCTGCGGGTCCAAAAGTTCCTCTTCCTTGACGCTGTGCATCAGCACACTTGCGCGGTTCCACTGTTCTTCGGTTTCTCGGGTCAATATGCGTTCCTGACCCTCTTCCCCGCGTGCGAGATGTTGCACCATAATGCCGCCGGCGCGCCAATGACCGGACACGCTGTCGCGGTCACACAGCAAGCGGATCTCGGTGGGTGTCTGCTCGGAATTCATAAAATAGTTGCGCGCAACTTCCGCAACACTGGCGCCCTTCAGCTCCACGATACCCTGGTAGCGGTCCATGTCTTCACCCTGATCGATGGTGAGTGCCAGATAACCGCTTTTCGAACCGATCATTCCCTCAAAGCTGGGGTTTTTGCCGTAAGCGGACAGCTTGGTTTCGTCAATATCCGCGTAGCCGCGCAAACGACCAACGCCGTCTTCGCGCCGCTCATAATCAGCCACCATCATCGGCACCGGGCCACTTGATTTTGTCTGGATGGTTACAATGCCATCAAATTTCATGATCGAACCAAGCAGGCCGGTGAGCGTCAGCACCTCGCCTAATACGCGGGCGACCGGGTCCGGGTAATTGTGTGCTTTTAAAATCTGGTCAACAACAGTGCCCAAACGAATGGCGCGCCCGCGCACGTCCATGCCTTCAATTTGGAACGGCCGCACTTCATTGTCGCGGCTACCGTCCGGGTCAGCCACCACAATGGGGGTTGTGTGATCTACGTCGTTCATTTCAAATCCGTGTCTTCACTCAATACTAATTCTTGCGCACTTTAGATTTTACCCAGGCACCAGGCGAGTACGGCCTTTTGGGCGTGGAGCCTGTTTTCTGCTTCCTGCCACACCAATGACTGCGGGCCATCAATAACACCAGCCGTCACTTCTTCGCCCCGGTGCGCGGGCAGACAGTGCATAAACACAGCCGTGGCTTTAGCTTTTGCCATCAGATCTTCATTAACCTGATAGGGCGCGAGAGCCGACATGCGCTCGTCCACATCTTCGTCACCCATCGACACCCAAGCGTCGGCCACAACCACGTCTGCATCGGCAACCGCCGCCGCAGGGTCGCCGGTCACATTGCAGTTGCCGCCTTCAGCATTGGCCCACTGCAGCGCACCAGCGCTCGGCAGATAGGCATCCGGGCATGCGAGTTCAAGGGAAAAACCAAAACGGGTCGCTGCCTCGATGAAAGAGGTCGCGACATTGTTGCCGTCACCGACCCAGGCCACCTTCAACCCTTCAAGCCTGCCAAAATGTTCCATGAGGGTTAGCATATCCGCCATCAACTGGCAGGGGTGCGAGCGATCGGTCAGTGCATTAATCACCGGAATGCTGCCATGGGTTGCAAGCGCCTCTAGCGTTTCATGACTGTTGGCACGCACCATCACTGCGTCCACATACCGGCTGATGACACGGGCCGTGTCTTCAATGCTTTCGCCGCGCCCCAGTTGCATGGTGCCGCCCTGCATCACAAGGCTTGAACCACCCAGCTGTTGCATGGCCATTTCAAAGCTCATGCGTGTGCGCGTGGATGATTTTTCAAAAATCATCGCCAGCGCATGGCCCGCCAGCGGCGCACCAGCATCAACGGCGCCTTTTGGCAAGCCGATCCGCGCCTGTTTCCAGGCTTTTGCTGTCTCCAGAATGTGCATCAGCACATCTGCTGGCAAATCCTTCAGGTCAATAAAATGACTGTTTGGCCCGGCTGCAGGCATATCGGTTCACCCAACTGTTTAGGCTGACTTAGCCTTGTCCCGGAAACTGTTCAGGCTCTCGTCCAGTTTGGTGATTGCCTCGTCAATGTGGCTCTCGTCCAAAATGAGTGGCGGCAGCATGCGCACCACCATATCACCTGCAACAGCGGGGCACATGCCGCGCCCGATCAGGTCAACAACGATGTCGCGTGTCGGCACATCTGGCACACGAATACCGGCCATCAGGCCTTTTCCGCGCACTTCGCTCACCAGATCGCCGTGGCGCTGCTGAAGGGCCGCCAAACGGCCATGCAGCATGTCGCCCATTTCAATCACGTGATCGAAAAAGCCTGGGGCCAGCACCTCATCCAGAACCGCATTGCCCACTGCCATCGCAAGCGGGTTGCCACCATATGTGGACCCGTGTGTGCCCACAACCATGCCGGATGCGGCTTCTTCGGTCGCGAGGCATGCGCCCAGCGGGAAACCACCACCGATGCCTTTAGCGGCCGTGATGATGTCTGGTTCAATGCCAGCCCACTCGTAGGCAAACAGTTTGCCGGTACGGCCCATGCCACACTGAATTTCATCCACCACCAGCAAAAGGCCGTTTTCGTCACAGATTTGCCTGAGCGCCTGCATAGTTTCAACGGGTATTGGGCGGATGCCGCCCTCGCCCTGCACAGGCTCAACCATGATGCCGCCGGTTTCCGGGCCAATGGCAGCTTTCACCGCATCAAGGTCATTAAAGGGCACCACATCAAACCCATCCGGTAAAGGCTCAAAACCCTTGGTTAGTTTTTCCTGACCAGCAGCGGCGATGCCGGCAAGCGTGCGACCATGAAAAGCGGACGCCATGGTTACAATGCGGTATTTGCCCGCATTGCCTTTGTCGTGATGGTATTTGCGGACCATCTTGATCGCGCACTCGATCGCTTCTGCACCCGAGTTGCCAAAAAAGATGGTATCCGCTGCGCAAACATCAGTCAGCCGTTTTGCGAGACGTTCACCCTCAGGGATTTGGTAAGTATTCGCGGTATGCCACAGCTTGGCGCCCTGCTCCTGCAACGCTTTGACAAGTGTTGGATGGCTATGGCCCAGACACATCACGCCAATACCGGAATAGAAATCCAGATATTTCTTGCCGTTGGTGTCATAAAGATACATGCCTTCGCCGCGTTCAAAAGCAACGGGCTGGCGGGCATAAGTTGGCATCAATGGTGTGATCAAGGTCCTTCTCCCTCAAAAAAAGGTCCCGGGCAAGGTGCCGCGCAGGATACAAAAAGTGCGTCAGTTAAAATGCGTGAGCCGGCACGCATCCGTACCGGCCAGTTGGCGGCCACCATGCGCCTCTAAAAATGGGATGTCAATGCCGTGAAGCCAAGAATTTCCGGGCGGTTGAGCAAAGAAAACTTGCCTGCAACAAAAGCCGGCTTCTGGCCCACAACCAGCGCGGCTATGCCTTCAACCGGTAGCCCTTTTTGAAGACCTGATAAACGGCAATAGTCAGCATTAAGTTGATCAAAAAAGTGAATCCAACACCGACCATCAAATCGCTGTCTGCGCGGTCAATGAAGCCATAGCGGAAACCGTCAATCAGGTAAAAGAATGGGTTGATGCTGGAAAATATCTGCCAGCCTTCGCTGAGGCGTTCAACGGAATAGAAGGTGCCTGAAAGAAGGCTTAGGGGTGCAATGACAAAGTTTGTGATTGCCGCCGAATGATCAAACTTTTCTGCCCATACACCGGTAAGCACTCCCATCAGTGAGAGCATCATGCTGGCGGCGAGCGCAAAATAGATGATTGGCCAAACATGGCTGACACTCATATCGACACCGGGCATCAGCGTGAACGCCGTGCCAACCGACAAACCAACCAGAACACCGCGGGTGACACCGCCTGCGACAAATCCGAGTGTGAGTTCAAGCGCCGACAAGGGCGGCATCAACGTATCAACGATGTTGCCCTGCACCTTCGCGATGAGAATCGAAGAGCTGGTGTTGGCAAACGCGTTCTGGAGAATCGACATAACGATCAAACCTGGGGCCAGAAACTGCGCATACGGCATGTCTGCCACCATGCGACCGCGTCCACCAAGCGCGAGCGAGAAGATCACCATAAACAGGATTGTTGTGACGGCGGGGGCTGCAAGTGTTTGCGCCCAAACCTTCATGAAACGCCTGGTTTCCTTAAGGTACAAAGTCTGCAGGCCAATCCAGTTCACATGCCCGATTGTTCTGGCACCAAGGTCTGGATAGTTGGGTTTGCTGGTCTCAGCCACGGCTGTCCGCTCCGGAATCGCATAAAAAGTGAAGGCACCTTCATATGGTGAGACATGAGGTCTTGGCAAGGGGGGGCGCGAGAAGATATAAGAATAGCGAATCTCGACTCGTTTCCCGATTCGATAAGAAATAAGACCAGCACAAAAGTGCTGACACAAGAAGGATACCTTCATGGCCTGGACGGAAGACCGCATTGATAAGCTCAAAAAACTCTGGGACGACGGCCTGAGCGCCAGCCAGATTGCAAAAGAGCTTGGTGAGGGTGTCACGCGCAATGCTGTCATCGGCAAGGCCCACCGTCTTGGTCTGAAATCGCGTCCATCCCCGGTGAAAACTGATTCTGAGAAAAAGAAAGCGGCCCCGAAACCGGCGGCCAAGAAAACGGACAAAAAGCTTGTCACCTTGCTGGACCTCAATGACCGCATGTGCAAATGGCCAATTGGCCACCCGGGTGATCCGGATTTCCATTTCTGCGGCAAACCATCTGAGCCAGGCATGCCATATTGTGCCCGTCACTGCGCTGAAGCCTATCAGGCTCAGCCGCCACGCCGGGACCGCAGGCCAGCGCAGCGCCCACCAATCCTGTAATCTCTAACCCTTTGGTTTAGAATTACCCTGCCATCGCACATTGTGATGATGGTTTTGGGCCTTCGTGCTTGCACTCAAAGCTGTGCAAGCTAACATCACCCTTATGCGGGGACAGTCATAAGGGAGAGTGGTATGACACGGGCTTTCAGAAAAAAACTATTGGCGACCACAGTCGCAGCAGCCGTTTTTGCACCATCAGTGGCCTTGGCGCAGGACGAGCAAACCTTTGCGGAAGCGCAGTATCGCAAGGATGTGATGCAGCACTTTAATCTGTCGATCAAAAAGATCCTGCAAAATTTCCAGGGCAATGTTCAGCACCCTGAGCATTATGCTGCCATCGCAGACATAATGGCGAATGCTGCAACGCTCAGCAAAGCGGCGTTTGAAAAAGACACCCGCAGCATGGAAGGCCCGACCAAGGCAAAGGGCGAGATCTGGGACAATTGGGAGGACTTTTCCGGCCGTATGGACAAGCTTGTGGAAGACACAGCCGCGTTTGCAGAAGCCGCAAAGTCCGGCGACATGGGACAGATACAACCCGGGTTCCGCCGCGCCGTTAGCCAGTGCAAGGCATGCCATGACCTTTATAAGGCTGACTGATCGGCACTAGACACCATTTGGAAGGGCGTCATGGATAAAATCCAGCGGCGCCTTTTTTATGCTCGGGTCACAACAGGAATACAAGGCTGCAGACCACACCGCCCGCTACCATGAACAGCAGAAGCCCTAGCCAGTTGGACCTCAGTGTGGGTGCAGATTGACCCGCACCAATGCGGGTGCTGCCTACGATCATTGGCCAAACCAAGTTGGCTTTTTTGACAAAGCCATACAGGCAAATCACGAAAATATGCAGCCCGATCAAATAGATAAGTATTAGGCCCAGAAGTTTGTGCCACTTGGTCAGGTCGCTGCTCAATTCGCCACTGACGTCGCGCGACAAAGGGCCAGAGAAGATCATGCCATCGGTCGCGAACAGCCCCATCATCGCTTGCGCGAGCAGCAGCAATAGCATCAGTAAAACCGAATAACCGGCGAGCGGGCTGTGCCCAACCTCGCGGTATGGTGCGCCAGTTATCATGGAACGCAGATGTTTTATCGCGGCGGTTGGACTACCGACAAAATGGCGGAAGCGCGCGGTCTCGCTGCCCCAAAAACCCCAGATAAATCGCCAAACGATTAGGATTAAAATGGTATAGCCCGCATAAAAATGCATGTCGGCATAGATGCCAAACTTGTCCTGGAATGCCGAATAGGCCGACAGGGCAAACAGGACGGCGAGCGACCAATGAAACAGGCGCAAGCACATGTCCCAGACTTTGACTTTCTGCTGTGTGTCGCTCACTTATGCCTCCATCAACTGGGTAGCTACATTTACAATATCGCTCGCGCCGGGCATCCAAGTCCCCTCAGCACCAACAGCATAGGGCACAGGTGTATCTGGCGGCGTGAGTTTTTTCGGGGCTGCCTTCAAAGCGCTGAACACGCGATCGGTCATGCCTGCGATCACGGTATCTGCAAACCCACCAAAAGCGGCGCCTTCATCAATGACGAGCAACCGTCCGGTTTGCTGGACACTGGATTGGATGGTGTTCCAGTCGACTGGCTTAATTGTTCGAGGGTCGATCACTGACGCGGAAACCCCTTTGTGTTCAAGGGTTTCTGCTGCGGCCAGGGCAGCTTGCGTCATGGCACTGGCGGCAACGATGGTGATGTCGTTGCCGGACTTAAGGGTTCGTGCTTCACCAATCGGTACAGGCGGCAGACTAGCCTCAACTGGACCTGTGTGGCCATAGAGGGTCTTATTTTCCATGAAGATAACCGGGTCATCTGACATAACCGCAGACTTCAGCAGGCCTGCCGCGTCGGCGGGTGATGAGGGGGCAACCACAACCAGGCCCGGAATGCTGGCGAGAAGCCCATGCAGGCTTTGGCTATGCATGGCACCAGACCCATCGCCAGCACCCATAGTGGTGCGGATGACAAGCGGCATTTTTAAGTTGCCATTTGACAGGAAGCGGGCCTTGGCAGCCTGGTTCAAAATCTGGTCAAAACACACACCGGCAAAATCGCAAAACATCAATTCGACGATGGGCTTAAGGCCCGTAATCGCGGCACCAACCGCCATGCCGATAAAAGCCGTTTCGGAAATAGGCGTGTCAAAAACGCGGGCCGGACCAAAGGCTTCCAGCAGACCATTGCTGACGCCAAATACACCGCCGTTTTGGGCAAAGTCTTCGCCAAAACATATGACCGATTCGTCATCGGCCATCAGCTGGTGGTGGGCGGCGTTTAAGGCTTCCGCAATGGTTGGCTCGGGCATATGATTAGGCATCAGCCGCCTCCATCGCTTCAGCGACAATGGCAGCGGCTTTCTGAACGCCAGACTTCTTCGCTACCCGAAGCAATTTTGAATTAAACCCTTGCGTCAAAAGATATTTTTCAAAATTTTCTATCGCTGGCGAGGCATCAAAGTCTTCGCCGTCGGCATAATAATGCCCATGGTCACGGGTAACCTTAACCTCAACAAAACCGGGTTCCGACCGGCGGGCTGAGGCAGCACCCTGATGCAGGGTTCTGGCACAATCCGGATAGTCGTTGCTGTCTGTTTTCCAGGTGTTCAAACCAAAACTTCTGGCGCGGTCAGAAAAGTCACTTTCCGTCGCCTGTGCAACAGACGTCGATTGTGCCATGCCATTGTTATACATAACAAAAAGCATGGGCAGCTTAAGCACAACCGCCAAATTCATGGTTTCAAAAACCGCCCCCTGGTTGGCGGCACCATCGCCAAAAACAGCGACACCAATACCGTCCGAACCCCGGGATTTCGCGCTTAGAGCTGCGCCCGCTGCGAGGGGCACCTGTGCGCCCACAATGCCGTTTGACATCAGGAAACTGGTCTCGCCTGACGTGGCAATAAGATGCTGGGTACCGCCCAATCCGTCTGACAAACCACCCTTCTTTCCCAGAATTTCTTTTGCAACATCAAGGGGTTCTGTCCCGCATGCCAAAGCGATGCCGTGCGAGCGGTGGGAGCCCGTCACTTTGTCGCGCCGCCAATCGAGATGGTGGGCGAGCAACACATCCGCCACTTCAGACCCTGTGCTCAGGTGCACGAGGCCAGGCACCTTGCCTGCCGCCGCCGCTCTCGCAATCGCAGCTTCGAAGCTTCGGATAAACCAGCATTTTTCATAGTGCTTGAGGGCTTTTTGGTCCATGCCATACCCCTACACGAAGGCCTTAAATGAAACCAGCGCGAAAAATGACATTTTTGGCGCAAAAAAGTACGAAAAATGCACAGAAAAGGCGTGCAATTGCCCAAAAAGAGCGGCATAAGCGCGCTCAGTCAATCGGGTCCCCATTTTCAAACTGAAAAATGACACCATGTCGCATGCGAAGTTGGTTGACTCTGCCCCCACTGATCCCATATGTAATCCTGACTTAATTGGTCATATATTAATGACCAGACCTCGGATCGATCATTCGGAAAGGGCCAAACCGATGATACGGCTGACCAACCTAGCCGACTATGCTGTCGTACTGATGTGCGAAATCGCGAACGCGCCAGAGCGTGTCAGCGCGCAGGGCTTGTCTGCGAGCACCAACATTCCTGTGCCGACCGTTTCAAAGATATTGAACGCACTTGGTCGGGGCGAACTCCTGACATCTCATCGCGGACTGAAAGGCGGCTTTGCTTTGGCACGTGGTGTTGGGGACATAACAGTCGCCGACATCATTGAAGCGATTGATGGCCCGATCGCCCTGACCCACTGCGCGGAACCTGAAGACACCAGCTGCGGTTACACTGAAATTTGTTTCATGCGCCCCAAGTGGCAGGTGATCAACGGCGCGGTCCGCGGCGCGCTCGAGCAGGTGACACTGGCGGCGCTTATCACCCCAATGAGCGGTGAAGAGCTTGCGGCCCAGTTCGAAGCGCATGCTAGCGGTCTGGCAGCGGCGAAAAATTAACCTGGTTCAGTTAAACCAGAGGAACTTTAAACAAGGAGCCACTCCCCATGGCGGGTACCCAGGAAACCCATGATCAAGTCGCGGAAATCACCGGAGACTATAAATATGGCTTCGTCACAGATGTTGACATGGAAATGGCACCCAAGGGCCTTTCCGAAGACATCGTGCGCTTCATTTCAGCCAAAAAGGAAGAGCCTGAATGGCTGCTGGATTGGCGGCTGAAGGCCTACCGTGCCTGGCTGAAGATGGAAGAGCCAGACTGGGCCAAGGTGAACTATCCAAAAATCGACTATGACGACATCTATTATTATGCGGCGCCCAAAAGTCAGGACAAACCAAAGAGCCTGGATGAGGTAGACCCTGAGCTTCTGCGCACATACGAAAAGCTAGGCATTCCGCTTGCGGAGCAGGAAGTGCTCGCAGGCGTTGAAGGCGCGCGCAAAGTGGCTGTTGATGCGGTTTTCGATAGCGTGTCTGTCGCCACCACTTTCCGGGAAGAGCTTAAGAAAGCTGGTGTGATTTTCATGTCCATCTCTGAGGCCGTGCATGAGTACCCCGAGCTTGTACAAAAATACCTGGGCACTGTGGTACCGCAGCGGGATAATTATTTCGCGGCGCTCAACTGCGCGGTCTTCTCGGACGGCACTTTTGTCTACATCCCCAAGGGTGTGCGCTGCCCAATGGAGCTTTCCACCTACTTCCGCATTAACGCCGAAAACACCGGCCAGTTTGAACGCACACTGATTGTGGCCGACGAAGGTTCTTACGTCTCATACCTTGAGGGCTGCACAGCCCCGATGCGCGATGAGAACCAACTGCATGCGGCGGTTGTAGAGCTCGTGGCGCTTGACGACGCCGAGATCAAATACTCCACCGTGCAGAACTGGTACCCAGGCGACAAGGACGGCAAGGGCGGCATCTATAACTTCGTGACCAAGCGCGCGCTGTGCAAAGGCAAAAACTCCAAAGTAAGCTGGACCCAGGTTGAAACCGGCTCTGCTGTCACCTGGAAATATCCATCCTGCGTGCTCGCAGGTGAAAACAGCGTCGGCGAGTTTTATTCGGTTGCTGTCACCAATAACCTGCAGCAGGCCGACACAGGCACCAAGATGATCCATATGGCGCCCGGAACGCGCTCAACGATCATCTCCAAGGGCATCTCAGCGGGCCGCAGCCAAAACAGCTACCGCGGCCTTGTGAAAGTGCTGTCGGGTGCTGAGAACGTGCGCAACTACACCCAGTGCGATTCGCTCCTGGTGTCCTCTGAAAGCGGCGCACACACCGTGCCCTACATTGAGGTCAAGAACCCCACGGCACAGATTGAGCACGAAGCCACCACCTCAAAAATTTCTGAGGATCAACTGTTTTACTGCCGGGCCCGCGGGCTCGATGAAGAAGAGGCGGTCGCCATGATCGTCAATGGATTTTGTAAAGAAGTGATGCAACACCTCCCCATGGAATTTGCTGTTGAAGCACAAAAGCTTCTCGGCATCTCCCTTGAAGGTAGCGTCGGATAAACGGGCCAAAAACATGTTAACTGTCAAAGATCTACACGTCGCTGTCGACGACAAGGAAATTATCAAGGGCCTTAGCCTTGAGATCAAACCCGGCGAAGTACACGCCATCATGGGCCTGAACGGCGCCGGCAAATCAACACTCGCCAACACAATCGCGGGTCGCGACGACTATGAGCTGACAAGCGGCTCCATCGAGTTTGAAGGCAAGGATCTGATGGAGCTCGAGCCCCACGAACGTGTGGGCGAAGGCCTGTTCCTCGGCTTCCAGTATCCGGTGGAAATTCCGGGCGTATCCAACTTGAATTTCATGCGCACAGCGCTGAACGGCGTTCGCAAATACCGCGGCGAAGATGAAGTGTCTGCGGCAGAGTTCATGAAGCTGGTGCGCGCCAAAGCATCCGAGCTCAAGATGGACCCGGATATGCTGAAGCGTTTTGTTAACGTCGGTTTCTCCGGCGGCGAGAAAAAGCGCAACGAAATGGTGCAAATGGCTGTGCTTGATCCGAAGCTGGCGGTGCTTGATGAGACCGACTCAGGCCTTGATATCGACGCGCTGAAAGTGGTGGCAGACGGTATCAATGCCCAGCGCCGCGACGATACCGCGATCTTGCTTATCACCCACTACCAGCGGCTGTTGAACTATGTTCAGCCAGACGTGGTGCATGTGATGATCGACGGCAAAATCGTAAAAACCGGCGGCCCGGAGCTGGCGGCTGAGCTTGAAGAAAAAGGTTACGCCGAGGTTGCGTAAACGTGTTTTGAGGAGGTGCGGCACATGCCGGACACAGTGATCGACACATACCAAGAGCAGATGCAAGAGCTTCAGGGCTCCCTGCCCGGTTGGGACGGCGCACGCAGCAACGCGCTGGACCGCCTGCGCACCATCGGCCTGCCAACCACGCGCGGCGAGGACTGGCGCTACAGCGACATCAAAGCCATCCGCAACACGGCTTTTGGTCTGATGAAAACACCAGCCCGCAACCCACAGGTGCCAGAGGCCCTTTGTGATGTTGCAGCGCGTCTGGTGTTCATCAATGGCCGCTATCATGAGGGCCTGAGTGACCTTGGCGACTTGTGGCAGGCCGCGAGTGTGCGCCCACTTGCCAATCATCTGATGGCGAACGCCGAGCGTGTTTCTGAAATGCGCCAAGGCGGGGACGGTATTAACCTGCTGAACACTGCGCTGATGCGCGACGGCTTTGTGATTTCCATCCCGGCAGGCATTGAAATTGATGACCCGATCGAGATTGTGCATCTGACATCTGACGCAGACAGCACGTCTGCCCACATCCGCCATCTGGTGGAAATGGGCGAAGGCGCCAGCGCAACTGTTCTGGAACGCTTTGTTGGCGACGATACGGCCTACTGGTCGAACAGCATGCTTCAGGCGCGCATCACAGAAGGTGCAACGCTCAATCATGTACGGCTGCAGGAAGAAGGCGCGAATGCCACACATACTGCCACTGCAATGGTGAGTGTAGGCGCCGGCGGCAACTATCACGCCACAAATATTTCGCTCGGCGGATCGCTCGCGCGGTTTGAAGCCCGTGTGCGCCTGCTTGTTGATGAAGCCAATGCAACCGTTGACGGTGTTGCCCTTGCCGGTACAGGCGAAAGCCATGACATGCTGGTACATATCGACCACCGCATGCCCAACACCACAAGCGATCAGATTTTCCGCACAGTGGCGGACGCACGCGGCAAATCTTCGTTCCAGGGCAAAGTCACTGTCGCGACCGACGCGCAGCATGTGAATGCGGACCAGTCTTTCAAGGCGCTCTTGCTAGACCGCACGGCAGAAGCGAACGCCAAACCAGAGCTTGAAATATTCGCGGACGACGTGAAATGCAGCCACGGGGCGACCGTTGGTGAGCTGGACGAGAAAGCCATGTTTTACCTGACGTCGCGCGGCATTGACCCGACAACAGCGCGCCAGATGCTGGTGGAGGCTTTCACTGATGATGCTTTTGACCGCACCGGTAATGACACGCTTGCGGACGGCATTCGCGCACGGGTTGCTGATTGGATGCTCAACCACACAGGTGGCAGCAATGACTAATGCCGCCAAGCATATCAGCACGCCAGCACCGCTGGATGTGGCCGCGATCAAAGCGGACTTTCCCATTCTCTCGGAAACCGTGTACGGCAAGCCGCTGACGTTTCTGGATTCGGCGGCGAGCGCACAAAAGCCGCTGTCTGTTATCAATGCGGAAAAGGAACTGTTTGAGCATTATTATGCCAACATCCACCGCGGTGTTTACAAATTCAGCCAGGACGCCACGGAAGCATATGAAGAAACCCGCAACACAGTGCAGACTTTCATCAATGCGCACCGGTCACGCGAGTGCATTTTTGTGCGCGGCGCAACTGAAGGCATCAATTTGGTTGCGCAGACCTGGGGCCGCTCGAATGTGAGCGAAGGTGACGAGATTATCCTTTCTGAGCTTGAGCATCATTCGAACATCGTTCCATGGCAGATGCTGGCGGAAGAAAAAGGCGCAAAGATCAAAGTCATTCCGCTCTTGGATGATGGCTCGGTGGATATGGAGGTCTATGCCTCCCTGCTGACAGAGCGCACCAAATTGGTTGCAGTGGCACACATTTCAAACTCGATCGGCACCCATTTGCCGGTTGGTGAGATTATTCGCATGGCGCACGCGGCGGGCGCGAAAGTCCTATTGGATGGCTGCCAGGCTGCGCCGCATGAAGCGATTGATGTGCAGGCCCTCGACGTGGATTTCTACGCCTTCTCTGCCCACAAGGTATATGGCCCCACCGGCATTGGCGTGATTTACGGCAAGGAAGAACTGTTGGACGCAATGCCACCTTGGCAGGGCGGCGGTGACATGATCTCGACCGTCACGTTTGAGAAAACTACCTATAATGACCTGCCGCACAAGTTTGAGGCGGGCACGCCAAACATCTCTGGTGGCATTGCAATGAAGCATGCGCTTGACTATGTAAGCGCGATTGGTTTTGACCGCATTGCGGCGCATGAAGCGGATCTGCGCGATTATGCGTCAGAGCAACTCGTGGGCTCCAATAGCGTACGGCTGATTGGAACGGCTGAGGGCAAGGGCGCGATCATCAGTTTTGTGATGGAAAGCGCGCACCCGCATGATATCGGCACGATCCTCGATCGTCAGGGTATCGCAGTTCGGGCCGGCCACCACTGTGCCCAACCCGTGATGGACCGATTTGGTATTCCCGGGACTGTGCGCGCCAGCTTTGGTATATATAATGACCGCAGCGATGTGGACCGGTTGATTGAAGGCCTGAAAAAGGTAGTGGATATTTTTGGATGACGAGCGAAGCAAAAAGAGATGTGCTGGACGTGAGCACTCCCCAAACGCCCAACGATGTTCCGGATGAAAACAAGCCGGTGACAGCAGAGCGCCCTGTGGTAAGCCCGCAGGAAGGGGCCTATTTCCTGGACAAATTCCTGGCTGAGAAGGACGAGCCAGCCGAAGACGCTGCGCCCGCTGAAGCGCAAGCTGCGCCCGCGACCAAAGAAGAGCTGCAGGCCAACATCGTTGCCGCCCTTCAGGAAATTTATGACCCGGAAATTCCGGTAAACATCTATGAGCTGGGCCTGATTTACGGTGTGGATGTGGCGGAAGATTTTTCGGCCTATGTCACCATGACTTTAACCACGCCGCACTGTCCGGTGGCCGAAAGCATGCCGGGTGAAGTGGAGCTTAAGGTCGCGTCTGTGGCCGGCGTGAACGGTGTGACAGTTGACCTTGTTTGGGACCCACCGTGGGACATGTCCAAAATGTCGGACGAAGCCCGGTTGGAACTCGGTCTTTTATAATTAACGGCACCGGCCCTCACCCCCACCCGACCACCCAAGTATAATTCCGTGCGGTGGTCGGGTGGGGGTGAGGGCTGGAGCAGAACTCCAGACTTGGAGAAAGAAAATGACAGCTATTCAGATTACTGACACAGCGGCTGAGCATATCAAGGCGCTCTTGTCCAAAAACGTTGACGCGATCGGCATCAAGCTGGGCACCGAAACCCATGGCTGTTCTGGCATGGGCTATACGGTTGATTATGTCACCGAAGAAGACGCCGAGTGCGAACTTGTGGAAGACAAGGGCGTGAAAGTGTTTGTGGACCGCAAGTCTTTGCTGTTTCTGTTGGGCACCCAGATGGACTGGGAAGACAGCATGTTTTCAACGGGGTTTAAATTCACCAACCCCAATGAAAAAGGCCGCTGCGGTTGCGGTGAAAGCTTCCACGTTTAGGGGCTTTCCCACCTATTGCACCGCCCACAAGGTAGCCAGCACGCCCACCAGCATTCCCGCCAACATGGCAGCAGCCAGCATGAGTTTTTGACGCAGCGGATTGGCCGGCTCAAATTGTCCTGCGGTCAGGTCGGGTACCTGCGAGAGGCTTTTGGGTGTGGTCTCCAGGACGGCGCACAAGGCCTGCAGTGTGTCCGGCGCGACCCTGCCATCTTTTTCGGCGCGCTGGATTGTGCGCAAGCTGACCTCACAAGCGTCTGCAAGGTGTTGCTGAGACCAGCCCCGTTGTTGGCGAAGGGCTTTGGCTGCTTTGGCGTTGATGTCCATGAACAAACCCTATTGAAACATTGCAGCTCAAGCGAAGAACAGCTTGCCGACAACCATCAGGACACCAATTAGAGCGCCAGTGGCAAAAAAACCAACCATTACCTGGTGCATTTTGGACTTGTTGCCATAAAAGGCCTGGCTCGATCGAGCAACGACTTGCTCGTTCTTGAAGACCCAACATTCGATCTCTGCCTTCAACACGCTGGTGAGCAAATACCGCACTTCATAGTGGTCATCGCCGATGTCGAACATGAGCTTGCTGTTGAAACTGGTCAGATTCCGTCCTTCCGCGACAATTGTGTCGTCAAAATAGACCTTCTGCTTGCCGGACCAAGCTGAACTGAATACAGCGATCTGGTGCGGACCATCTTCACAGATGAACCAATAGCCATTGGCGAATGTAGCGCTACTTTGCATGGTGCTGTCCTCCTGACGGGGACGCTCCCACAGTCTCGCGCAGCTCGCTACGTCATTAATGTGACAGTCCAGTTTTTGTCACAAACCGGGTGCGGGCGGGGCTAAATCCAGAATGGCAATATGACGCCAACCGCCGCGCCACCAGAAGTGTTGGATGAAGCCTATGTTGTAGGCAGCTATCAGGCTTTATGCGTCAGCAATGCGACGGGCGTCAGTCTTTCAGGACCCTATTAGCAGTCGCAGTCCGGGTCGCACGAAGGGGTGTCGATTACCAGCAACAACCGGGTTTCACCGGTCCCTTCAATCTGCGGGGACAGGTGATATACCGACGAGCGTTCGTAAGCCGGCCACAGCCGCCCCTTAAAGAGGCCGACAGCGCCTGTTGGCATGTCCCTAATATCTTCAGGCTCGGGTGCAGCATCGCAAATGCCGTACTGGGTGCCACGCCCGCGGTAGGCGCACAACAGACGCGCCGAGACATTGTCCTGATGGAACTTACGACATGCGTTGTTGGTCACCACGTCAAACCGCATTTCGAAGCTTTTGATGTCCATTATGCGCGTGAAGGCCTCGGCTTGAGCCTTCACGTCTTTTGCCAATTGCCTGACATGGGGTTCTTGTGCTGTCAGAGGGTCATCAAATAAGGCAACAACCGCGTTTTCCACGTCGCCCAGGGTGAGAGACAGGCGCCCTTTTGGCAGTTTTTCTGGCGGCAAAGTCGCCAGCCAATGATGCAGGTCGGCGTCCAGGGTTCGATTGCAAATCGCCACCGCCACTTCTGGCGACCAAATGGCGCGCAAGCCATCCAGCTGGTCAAACTCTGCCACCACATCAGCACTCTGCGTGGCTGCCATTGCTGCCCGGGTCATTGCATTGCCTCATCTGCACGGCGCCACCTGGGGAACGGGTCAGGCAGGCCTTCCCAATCGGCAGGGTCAAACTTTTGCTCGCCTTGAATGAGGGCTGCGTCCAGCTCGGCGGTTAAAGCTTCTTTGTCCATGTCAGCGCCGATAAACACCAGCTCCTGGCGACGGTCGCCGTAGGGTTCCTCCCAGAACTGTTTAACATGAGCAAGGGCACGCGGGTCGTCCGGCCACCGCTCCCGCGGTACCGCCGCCCACCAAGTGCCAAGTGGCTTCACGCTGGTAGCTGCACCCGCAAGTGAATATTCAGCAACCCAATCAGGCTTGGTCGCTACCCAAAAATGTCCCTTGGCGCGAATAACGCCCGGCATCGCACCCGTCAGAATGTCGTGGACTTTTTGCGGGTGAAACGGCCGCTTGGCCCGATAAACAAACGACGATACGCCGTACTCTTCCGTCTCTGGCGTGTGATCAGCAAAGCCATACAGTTCCTTTACCCACAGCGGATGGTCATGGGCCGTTTCAAAATCAAAAAGGCCTGTGTTGAAAATGCGCTCAGGCGCGACAGTGCTATAGTCCGTTTCTATGATCTGGGCGTCAGGGTTTAGCGAAGTGACAATCTTGCGCGCGGCATCCTGGTTGTCGGCGCCGGCTTCTTTGAATTTGTTCAACACGACGACATCAGCAAACTCGATTTGATCTACAAGCAAATCGATGATGGAACGATTGTCCTCGTCGCCGAGGCTTTCGCCGCGGTCGCGCAGGAAGTCGTGGCTCGAATAATCTTTCAGGAGCGCTTGCGTATCAACAACTGTCACCAGCGTATCAAGCCGTGCCACATCGGAAAGACTTTCACCATCTTCGTCGCGAAACTCAAATGTCGTGGCAACCGGCAATGGCTCGGAAATACCGGTTGATTCGATCAGCAGATAGTCAAAGCGATCTTCTTCCGCGAGCCGTCGCACTTCTTTCAAAAGGTCATCGCGAAGCGTGCAGCAGATGCAGCCATTGGTCATCTCAACCAGCTTTTCATCGGTACGCGACAGGTCAGAACCATCGCTTATGAGATCAGCGTCAATGTTCACTTCACTCATATCGTTCACAATAACGGCAACGCGGTGTCCGTCCCGGTTATTGAGAACATGGTTCATGAGGGTGGTTTTGCCGGCACCCAAAAAGCCGGAAAGAACGGTAACCGGCAGGCGGCTATCCTGGGATTGCTGAGGTTGCATGGAATGCATGTCCTTACAGAATTAAGAAATCAAACGGGCGAACAGCCAAACTGGGCCGACGCAATAAAAATCGGTGTGAAGAACTTAAGTCTGCGAAAAGGGAGGCGCTCTGGACGCCTGGTATTTGGTCGCGGAAGGGAACCAACGATCCAATAGTTTGGTGTCTGGACAGCAATCCGGAGAGTGATTTGAAGCAATAATTGTTGGCTGTGGAACATACCCGCTCGTTTGCGCAGCAACAAAGCAAAGCTCGCATTCTGCTGGGGGATGACCCGCGTCGTCCCATTGGTCGAACGATTCATTATGGACGTGAGCCGAAGACAGGACCTGAACGGCCAGCAAAAAGGCAGCTGCAAGCATCGCAACAAATGGTGTTGCTCTGTATTGCCGCAATTTGATCTGGCCCGAATCCATCATGGAAAGGGTTATACATTAACATTTTTGCCGTCTCAAGACAGTCGACGGACTATTACCGGCGGTAAAGTTGTTTCTCCGTGGGGGCTCTAGAACGGCCACTTGTTGACGATAAAGCTCTCGTCAACGCACCAGGGGTTGCGCGGGAGCGTATTGCCCACCCGCTCCAGCCAAGGGGCAAGGGTTGGATGCTGCAATAAAATGAGGTCGTTAATCAGCCCGACCTGATAGTTAAACATGATCTGCGGGTAAATCGCGAAGTCCGCAAGCGAGGGGGCCGAGAGCCCGCCAAGGAACGGCCCATCACCCAAATGCGCAGTCAGTTCCATAATCAGGCGCTGCTGCATAGCGAGCAAGGGTTCGGTGCGGTCCAGCTCGTTCACCATATGCTGGATGAAAGGGGCTGTCGCAATCACATCAGGCCAGGCTTTTTGGATATGGTCTGGCAACGTCGCACCACTGGAAACAATTTCAGCCAGGCGCCAGGCGCGTTTTTTAAACGCTTCATTCTTCTCACCGTCCACAGCGCTTCTGAAAATCATGCCCGGAATAAATTGTGCGCTCGCCCAGTCATCAATGTTTGTGATGATATCCCGTTCCGCTTCACCCTTACCCAGAAGCGGTTTTTCCGGGTAAAGCGCGTCGAGCCAGTGGCCGATCGGGGAGCTGTCTGTGCGCCATTCGTCGTCAATTTTCAAAACCGGAACCTGTGTGCCTCCGGAAAAGCCGATGGTTTTGTCCGGCTCCACCGGGCTCACGCCAACAAAGTTGAACGGCAGGCCCTTGTAATAAAGGTAGCAGGAGACTTTCCGCACAAAGGGGCTGGTCGTGTATCCGTATAGCGTGATGTCAGCTGTCATAATATTCCTCGGTTAGTTTGGCGTCACAGTTTGCTTCGCCTTCAACTAGGGGAATTGTCGAGAAAGGGAAGGGGCCACACAAAAGTGTGACCGCAGGTCAATCGTCTGACCGCACTTTGCCGCGCAGCTGTTTTTTGCCACTGGTTTGTTTTTTACTTGTCAGCCGACGTTCTTTCGAAGCTCGACTTGGTTTTGTTTTCACGCGTTTCGTTGGGGGCTTCTCGGCCTGCCTCAACAAGTCAGTGAGGCGAGACAAGGCCGCTTCTTTATTGGCGCGCTGGGTCCGGTGCGTGTGCGCCGTGATAACGATGACACCGTCAGCAGTCATACGGCTGCCCGCCAGTTTTTTGACGCGCGCAAACATCGCGTCAGAGATCGCACGGGAATTACGCGCATCAAACCTGAGCTGCGCCGCAGTTGCCACCTTGTTCACATTCTGACCGCCCGGGCCCGGCGAACGCACGAAAGTGAAAGCCACTTCCTGCTCATCAATTGAAATGGTTTCGGAAATATTCAACATGGGCTCCAGCCTAATAAGCCCTGCCGGCATAGGCCAGCAATAGCTTGACTTGTATCATTAGTGCAGCCGCTTGCTCGTGATTGAATGCGTTCGAGGAGAAGTGAACATGCGGTTTCTGGTTCTGACTTTTTTTGTTTTGTTCGCGAACGCATCCAATGCTCAAAGCCCCATCACCACCGAACCTTGGCAAGAGGTGGTTGTCAGTGTCCATGATATTGACGAGGCAGCGCAGTTTTTCACAGAAATTGCCGGCTATGAAACTCTGTGGCGGGGGCAGGAGCAGAGAAGCCATCTAAGCTTCATGGGGTTGCCGCCAGAAGCATCAGCCATGTCACTAGTGCTCGGGGCACCGGGAACGAATTTTGGCCGCGTGCGCTTCATTCAATTTCTAAATGCCGGCGATCAGCAGCCTACCCGCCCAGGCGCACGTGCCTGGGACAGTGGCTGCTTTTTCAGCATCATGGTGCGGGCAAAAAACCTGCAAGCGATTTATGCGGAGGCGCTCAAAATAGGCTGGTGGACAGAGACGCCCATCAGCAATCTCACTTTTGGCGCATCAAACCTGAACATTGTAATTTTCCGGGGGCCACAGGGCATGCAATTGCAAGCTTATGAGCGGGTGAAACCCGACTTGCCAGCAGCGTTCCCCGCATTTGAACGCCTGTCAGTTCCCTTCAATATCATGCAGACCGTTCGCGACCGCGATACAGCTCAGCATTTTTTTGTAAAAGGCTTGGGCTTTGAAACATTTTATGTTGGCAAGCCCTATACCAGTGCCACACCCACTCCCACGCCGCTCGGAATTCCCTTAAACCTTACAACCACAGCCAAATACCGCGCCGGAATATTTACGCCAAACAAGGGGGAAGTAGGCCGGGTAGAAATCATAGAAATGATGGACCTTCGCGGGTTCGATTATGCAGACCAATGCAAGGCGCCGAATTATGGCATCCTGTCAGTGAAGTTTCCGGTGAATGACGCCGAAGCGGCTAGAGCGGAGCTAGAGCGGCGAGGACTTAAGCTTTCAAAACCGGTGATGTCGGCTACAATTGAACCTTATGGCGCGGTCAATGTCTTTTCAATAAAATCACCAGACGGCGCCAACTTCGATTTTTTCTCACACGAAAACTAGGTCAGCCAAGCGCGTTCCGGACGGTGCTGACTACCCAGTTCCGCACCACTTGCATTTCCCGGTTGTGGCGCAGGTCGCGGTGCAATACCAGCCAAACCTGACGGGACGGAATAGCTGGTGCCGGTACCTCGACGAGCTTAGCAGATCGCGCCATGAACCTGGGCACAATCGCGATGCCGGTCCCTGCAACAGCAGCATTCATAAGCGCGCGCGAACTAAGTGATTTTAGAACGGTTTGCGCTTCAAGATCATTTTCACGCAACCAGCGCACTTCAGCAATCTCGCCAAAACTGTCGTCAAAAACCAGCATTGGCTCTTCTGCAATATCGATCGTGCTCACCTTCCTTTTACCAAGAAAAGAGCGGCTGCAGAAACACCCCAGCTGAATATCCGGCAAACGGCGGGCGATCAAACTGTCCCCTGTCGGGCGCACCAGACGCAGTGCCATATCAGCGTCCCGCCGGGCCAGGCTTGCGGGTTCATTTGACGACGACAGTTGCAAAACTGTAGACGGGCTAGCGGCGTTTAGGGCAGGCAATGCTGGCGCCAAAACATCGCTGATCATCGGTTCAGTTGCCGATAATCGAACGGGTTCCCGACCGACGCCTTCGCGGGCTGCCGCAGCTGCTCGCCAGAAGGCGTCACCTGCTTCCACACTCGATAACGCCCGTGGCAGAAGTTGCTCACCGTCATCGGTCAGGTAGGTGCCATCTACCGTGCGAACCACCAGCTGCAGCCCCACGTCTGCTTCCAAGGCGTCCAGCCGCCGACTAACTGTAGAAACCGATGTTGCCAGCTCCCTCGCCGCGGCCGATAGCGTGCCGTTTTCAGCGATTGCCACAAAAGTTCTTAGGTTTAATTCGCTCATGCGTTTTCCTTATGCGGAAAATTAATTCCTAAATACGGAAAGTGCAATTGAATTTAATCAATATAATTAATGTTTTGTGACCATACGTTTATTTGAGTGGACCAAATAATGAAAAAACGATTGATTTATGTGATTGGCGCTCTTGCTGTTCTGGCTGGCTGTAGCGACGCCGAAACCACCGGCACCGCAACCCATTTCAGCGCTGACATCCTCTCGTGCACACAACAGTCTGATGTGGGTAGATGCTTCAGGGAACAGCTTGAACCCGGCCAGCTACCACAACGTGTTTACGCTGTGGAACGCGACGGCAACAAGAGCGTAATCGCTTTCTGGCCAAACAATATCACGGCCTTGTCGGCCCTAAGGTCGCTTGGGCTTTCGGACCAAATTGACGTGTATAATGTTCCCGTCGTGACCGCTGCACAAGCCGCCGGGCTGGCCAATGTTGAAGATGGTGTTGTCAGCATCGTCAATGTCCCCTCTCCCTGGTATGCACCAAAGGTTGTCATCAACGGGCGCATGCGAGATGCTGTGCCCGACTATGCCGCTATTCCTGGTTTGGACTTCAAGTATTTCACCACATCTGAGAGCGGCACGCTTGGCGGTATTTATTTATGGAACTCCCGGGCAAGCGCAGACGCGTTTTATGATGCCGATTGGCATGCCCGCATTCAAAACACCTATGGCCAATCGGCTGACCTTCAGTTTTACGAGCTGGCCCAAATTAATCGCGGTACAGCGGAGGTGGAACAATGAAGCACCCCGCCAATGAGAGGCCTGTCGCAACGCTTGAGATCATGAAGCAAGTGGTTAAGCAATCCCCATTTTGCGGCCATATTGGCGCCGACGTCACAGCATGCGCAGATGGGTTTGCAGAGGTTAAGCTTCCTTTTGACGCCACCCTCGCTCAGCACCATGGCTTTTTGCATGGTGGCCTGATCGGTTTCCTCGCTGACACTGCCATGAGTTGGGCGGCAGCCTCCGTCGCGGGAGATGTTTTGACGTCAGAGTTCCGAGTGCATCTTTTGGCACCAGGTCGCGGCGAAACATTCTTTGGTCGGGGGCATGTTATCAAAGCAGGCCGTCGCCAGATCGTCACACGTGCAGACGTGATTGCCGTTCGGGATGGCGCGGAAAAACTCATCGCAACCGGCACGGGCACCATCATGCCGGTGAATATCGAAGGACAGAGCTAATGCGATCTCTTGTTTTCACCGGTCCAGACCAAGTTGAATGGCAGGAGCGACCCGACCCAAAGGTACAAAACAGCAAACATGCCGTCGTTAGACCCGTCGTAATTGGACGCTGCGATCTGGATGTGGGGTTTGTGCGCGGTCTGGCACCCATGGCACCCGGCACACCATTGGGCCATGAAGTTGTGGGCATTGTAACTGATATCGGGGACGATGTTCATGACTTTGTGCCCGGCGACCTGGTTGCGGTTAGTGCGCAAATCTGCTGCGGCGAATGCAAAATGTGCAGGCGTGGGTTCACGGGACGATGCGAGGCTGTGCCTTTTGCCGCGTCATATGGCATGGGTCGGGACGGCGACTTTGGCGGCGCAGCTGCTGACCTGGTTTTGGTGCCGTTTGCCGACGCTATGTTGTTCCCGCTGCCAGTGGGGGCAAACCCGGCGGACTGGATTGGCTTCGCCGATATGGCTCAAGATGGGTACAGGGCGGTTGCGCCCCAACTGGCCGAACGCCCCGGGGCGCGGGTGCTGGTGATCGGTGGTGCTGCGTCTGTGATTGGGCTTTATGCGGCCGGCATCGCTGTCGCGCTTGGGGGCATCGTTGATTATTATGACAGTGATACCGCCCGGCTCACGGAGGCCAAAAAATACGGCGCCAAACCCATTCTGAGGGGAAACGACGAACCAGAAGGCATGTATGAGATTGTCGTCGACGCCTCGATCCACGCGGAGAGCATTTTGGAAGCGTTCCGATACGCGGCACCGGAAGCAGTTGTTACCAGCGTCTGCATTCATTTTGGTGATGTGACGGCTGTGCCCCTTATGGAGGCCTACCATAAAGGCATAACCTACAAAACAGGGCGGCCCAACTGCCGCGCGACAATGGAGCCACTCAGCAAACTTTGCTGTGCCGGGCATTTTCAGCCTCAGCTGATTTCCACAAAGGCTTTTGACTTCAATAACGCCCCTGAAGCTTGGCTCGATCCGGCCATTCGCACTATCGCTACCAAAGCGGCATTTTGATCGCCGCACCTCGTATGTTAGGCTTCCCGTGTAGCTGTCACGCATTTGTGCCAATGAACTGGGAGACCTTTAATGCACCGCATCCTCATACTTGTTGTTTCCTGCCTGCTGCTGGGTTCTTTTTCGGCTGCCGCGCAAGATGCAAAAGACGGCAAAATATCTGCTCTTGAAAAAGAGGTTGCTTTTCTGCACGCGGAATTAGAGCGCCTAAAGGCAGAGAATCAGGTTATGAGCGAGCGTATTAACGGTATAAAAGCGCTCCTGGGGGTGGCCGATGTTGCGGCCGTCACCAGCCTCAACAGCGCTGCCTCACTTGAAAAAGACCTATGCTATGAACGCTTGATCGGGCTGCGCAGGAAGCTGGACAAGCTATCAAACCAGGGCTTCACCAAAGAGCACCCCGATATGCGCAACGTTGCCACCAATGAAAAAACGGTGGCGGAAGAATGCGCCGCTTTGTCGGAAGCTGTCAGTCGCTAAGCCGGACCACATCATCGCTTCGCTCTGCAGCAAGCCGATTGCAGCAAGCCGATACTTTGCCATCTTTCCATCGACCGACAAAGCTGTATGGTCCGCATCCAGTAACAAGAAAAACTGTCTGTCACTAGTAATAGTACAAACATGTTTAAGCCCGCTGCCCACCTTCCCGGCGGCGGGCTTTTTCTCTGTGCGACTTTATTCTGGAGTGACCCAGCGCCTGGCTTGTTCCAGGCTAGCGTGAACACGAAACTCCATGCCTGGGTCTTTGATAGAATTTTTGTAATCCTGCGACAGTGCCAGAATCTTCGGGTGCTTTGCGACAATTGCCATTTTGTTGCGGCGCGACATTTTACCGGCAACCGAGTCGCGCACGGCGAGCTCGACCACTTCATAGTCGCTGAAATCGACACTGGTTACACCCAGATAGTCAAAGATTTCATATTGCATGTTGCTGAAGTTCGGGTGCTCCCACACTTCTTTCGTGGCGCGCAGCACATCCTCGTACCTGCACGCGCCCACAAGCCGCACGTAAGCGCCTTGCGGCTCTATCGTAATTTCATATGACACAGAACTATATGACCCCAATTCGTTAACAGGGGCATGTTAGACACAAGAAATTAAAAAAGCTCTGAGAAAATTGCGATCGAGAGGCTAGGCGCCAGAATCCGCTAACAAGGCGATGGTACTGTCGGCCTCAAATGCCTGTTGTGGTGTCACGATGCTCTCATTGCTGGACCACAAAAGCGTATCAAAAGACTGGCAGGAAGGACAAAGCGGTGACCAGCCTTTAGGTTCGTGGCCACAATTTGTACAGCGCCATTTGGCGCCGTCACTGGCATGCTTGAGTGCTGTCTCGATAGGGTCCGGGTCTTCCTTGAGCACATGCGCCAATGCAAGCTTATATTGCCAGGCTGCGCGCGAGGGCGACTCCTTCAGTAAACCATCGAGCACCGGCCGCGCGGCCTCATATTCGTTTGCGTCCATCAAGGCATCCACCAGTATCAACTTGGACTGCGGATGCGTATCTGTGGTTTTAATCAGGGTGCGCACCCGCTTCAGCCAATCAGCTGTCGACTCCGCAGTGTCAATTTCTTTGAATGCTGTGGCGAGCGAGGGATGCGGCTCCTTGGACCAGGCGTCCGTGATCACTTTGCTGGCAGCAGATTTCTTACCTTCAGAAAGCTCAAGCCGCGACAGCGAAACCACAGCTGGCATAAAATCAGGGCGGGCGGAAATCGCTTTCTTGAGCGCCTTGCGCGCTGCGGGTTTTTCACCCTTGAGCTTCAATTCTGTTGCTTCTGCATAGGCGAGCGCGCCTTTGTGGCGGGATACTGTCTGTGCTTCCAGCAGTTTTTCGCGAGCGACTTTTTCCAGGGCTGTTTCCGCCTCGCGCCAATTGCCCGCAGCCACCTCAAGCGCAAACAGAGTTTTCAAAACCCAGGGACTTTTGCGGTTTTCTTCAAACGCCACGCGGGCGAGGCGCAGGGCTTCACTTTCATGGCCGGTGCGGCGCGCCTCCACAAGAAGGCCGCGCAGGCCAAGAAGCCTGCCATCATCGGTATCCTCAAGCGCCGCATAGCGCTTGGATGCGGCAGTATGGTCACCGGAGCGTGTCGCCGCTTCTGCCGCAATCAGATGTACCATCGGCTGCGGGGGCAGCAGAACTTCCGCCTGTTCAATGAGGGCCTTGGCACGACCGGCGTCGCCGGACGACAGTGCCACAAGCGACTGGTTCAAGAGCTTAAAGCCGCGACTTTGGCGCTTGATCACCTGATTGCTGCCAAAAATCGGCATGTCGCGCCTAAGCCAGCCGTAGAGCCAGACACCGCCGCCAGCCATCAACCCGGCAAGTGCGATCATCAGCGCAAGGGCTGCGAAACTGGTGTCAATCGCATAGGACTGAAACTCAATACTGACAGCGCCAGGATTGTCTGCGAGCCAAGCCGCAACCGCAGCGACAACCAATACTAGCGAAAACCAAAGAACAAGGCGGATCAACGACGGCCTCCGCCTGTTTGCGGCGATGACTGCGCAATTGCGCGCTGCAGTCGGTCGAGTGCAGTGGTCACAGCAACATAGGATGTTGCGGCCTCGCGCCACACGCTGGTCGCTTCCAGCGCATCGCCAGTTAAAACGCTCAGAGCCTCAAGGGCGCCTGAAACATCCCGCGCAAGTAACCGCCGCTCAGCGTCCAGCAGCATAGCGTCTATGCCGTCAGCACCATCGTCCGTGCGGCGCACAGTGAACAGACTGGCGAGCACGCTACCGTCCGATTTTTCCTGGGCCCGCTTGGCAGCACTGGCTGCCCCCCCAAAATCGCGGACCAGCGCTTCAAAGGTGCGCACGCCGTCAGGGTGGTTAGTGAGCACCGCCACGTCTGCGCCAATAAGCTGCTGGTCAAGTGCCGGAAGCGTTGCCATGTCAGCGCGCAGAACATCCAGGTCCGCCGCAATCGATAGCCCGCTCGAGGCCTGATCCTTAAGGCGTGAGAGCGCCAGCAACATGCGGCCCCGAGGGGATACTTCAAGTGAGCCCGCCTGCAGTTCGCTCACAATGCTCTCAAGCGCTTGCAGTTTTTCTCTGAGTTGCGCTGCTTCGGCGCGCGCAAGGGCAACGGCACCGTTTAAGCCTGCAACCTGTGGGTTTTCTTCCGCGGACAAGGTGGCCAGCCTGGCGACTTCATCGGTAAGCGCTGTAATGCGCGCTTCCACTGCATTCAGGTTAGCCGAAGCCGAGCCGTCCGCAGCTTGCACATTGCTGCCCGCGGCCAGCGCAATATCGGTCTGCAACTGTGTTCGTGCTGTGGTTGCGTCAGCAAGGGCGGTTTCATGCTGTGAAAGTATTTCCTGCTGGCGCTCAAGGGTAACCGCAATGTCTGCTGAACGCGCCTGCATGGCTTCGATCGCAGCAGAAAAGTCCGCGCCCGCTTGGGGTTGCTCAGTTGGAGCGAGAGGAGGCAGCAAGCCCAGGTCGCGCAAGCTTTCCGATGCATAGGGCGCTGCAAACAGTCCGCCCACAAATGTGGCCAAAAAACCAAAGGCAACCCATCCTGCGCGACCGCCTTTTTCAGCAACCGGCGGAACTGACTTCACCGTTTTAGGTTCCGCGCTTGCCCTTTTGGGTGCTTCGGTTTCTTCTACAATTTCAGCATCAACAACTTGAACTTCAGGTTCTGGTTGAACGTCAGAGTCCTGCACCTGATCCGTTTTTGTGTCTGCCACGGGCTGATCTCCAGCAGGCTTTAAAATGTCTCACCGGGGTTGTCGATCAGGCTGAACATAGCCTTTTCCGTCGGAATCACGGCGTAGGATTTACTGCGCCAAGGGCCGAGCAGGTTTTCAGCTACCCGCGTCGAGAGGCACAGCGCATCCATTTTTCCAAGCCAGTCCGACCGACCATAATCGGCAACCACTTCTTCGAAGATGGTGGCCGTACGCGGTGAATAAAAGAGTGCAACATCAATTTCGGCGTCATTTAGCGCTTCCTGCACCCCAACCCCAAGGCTGCGCTGGCCCCGTGTCTGGTAGGTCACGGTGTTTTCTGCATCCAGGCCTTCCCCTTTTAGGACGTCACAAATATTGTAGGAAAGCGCACTTCCGCACAGGTGCGTGTATTTGCGGGTTTCGCTAATACCACTGCACTCCAGCAGCATCGGCACCATCTTTCGCGCAGTGCCTGGGCCCACTGTTACATTTGTAAATCCCAGCAAGCGCGCCTCTTCGGCAGTTTTCTCCCCAACAGCAAAAATCGGGCGATTTTTGTTGCCAATATTCGACAAGCCCATGCGTGCACCATTTTTGCTGGTGATAATGATGCTGCGATTTTCGTCCGGAATTTCGAACGATACGGGCTCAACCTTTAACATAGGCGCCTGGATCACCCTGTGACCGACCGCCTCCAGCTTTTCAGCTGTTGTATTCGCTTCTTCCATCGGGCGTGTGACAAGAATAGTGCTCATTGAAACTCCGCTTCCACCGCTGCCGTCAGATCTGCAAAGAACTGTGGTCCTGCGGCCTCCCTGATTGTCGCCCCCAAATTCGTACCCAAATTTTGCGCATCTTCAAGTGTTGCAGGGCAGGATCCGCCCGCTTCATGAATGGTGGCGCCGTCGACAGACAATAACATCGCCTGCATCATAACCAAATTTCCCTGCACTGTCGCGTGCGCTGCAATTGGTGTGCGACAGGAGCCGTCCAGACGCGCCAGCAACGCGCGCTCGGCGGCAACCGCAAGTGCGGTCTCATGATCATGCAGCGGCGCAAGCAGGTTTTTCATGCGCACATCATCGGCTCGGACTTCAACGGTCACTGCCCCTTGTGCTGGTGCTGGCAAAAAATCTTCGAGTGACAGCTTCTCTGCGGCAGCCTCCGCCATGCCCAATCGGTTCAATCCGGCCTGTGCCAGAAACGTGGCGTCGGCTTCGCCTTCTTTCAGCTTTTTGATTCTGGTTTGAACATTGCCGCGGAATGTAACGACCTTAAGGTCAGGCCTCAGACGCAAAGCTTGCGCCCGGCGGCGCAGGGAAGCTGTGCCCAGCGTCGCACCGTGGGGCAGGTCCAGAAAGTGTGAGAACTTGTCACTGATGAAGGCATCACGCGGGTCTTCACGTTTCAGGAAAATAGAAAGCTCAAGGCCATCAGGCAGGGCTGTCGGCATATCCTTGCTGGAATGCACGGCGCAGTCTATTGAGCCATCGATCAGCGCTTCTTCGATTTCCTTGGTGAACAGCCCTTTGCCGCCGGCATTCATCAAATGCCGATCCAAAATCCTGTCACCGCTGGTTTTGATGACCACGATCTCGATGTCATCCGCACCCAGTTCTTCATGAGCGGCAACAATCTGGTCCCGAACCATGTGCGCCTGCGCCAGCGCCAGTGGGCTTCCGCGCGTTCCGATTTTCAATTGAGCTGTCACAACATCCCCTGAAGCCCCACAGACTTGGGCTTATCAAACAGATTATCTGCTTCTCTTTTCGTTACTTGGCGTATAGAAGCGAGGCTGTAAAGCCCCAAGTCGACAAGAGGGGCAAAGCGCGGCAATATTGCGCTTCCGATTGACCATTGCAGGCCGTGGAACCATGCACCCTTCACAAGACAATTTGTTGGTACTGGGCATTGAAACAAGCTGTGACGAAACCGCCGTGGCTATTGTTGACCAGAAGCGCACTATCCTTGCCCACAATGTTTTGTCACAGGTGGATGATCATGCGGAATACGGCGGTGTTGTGCCTGAAATTGCAGCGCGCCAACACATCTCAAGCCTCGATCACCTGATCAGAAAAACGCTATCGGACGCAGACACAACAATTGATGAGTTGGGCGCAATTGCCGCTACAACAGGGCCCGGCCTTGTGGGCGGGCTGATGGTCGGCGTGATGACGGCCAAAGCCATAGCGGCAGCAAGTCGAAAACCGTTTGTTGCGGTCAACCACCTGGAGGGGCACGCGCTAACCGCGCGCCTCGTGGAAGAAATCGCGTTCCCGTACCTGTTGCTATTGATGTCAGGCGGCCACTGTCAGCTACTGGCAACATACGGTGTTGGTCAATACGAACGCCTTGGCAGCACTATTGATGACGCAGCTGGCGAAGCCTTTGACAAAACCGCAAAATTGTTGGGCCTGCCGTATCCCGGTGGCCCTGCGGTTGAGCGCGCGGCGGCAGAAGGCAACCCGGACCGGTTTGATTTGCCAACACCCATGTTGGGGCGCCCGGATTGTGATTTTTCCTTCTCGGGCCTCAAAACTGCTGTTCGCCGAACAGCCGAAGCCTGTGTGGAGGCAAAAGGTGCGCTTTACCCGGATGACCGGGCAGACATTTGCGCCGGGTTTCAGCAAGCCATGGGCCGCTGCATCACCGACCGACTGGCGAATGCCATTCAAATGTTTCGGGAACAAGTCGGCACCCAGGAAGTGCCGCTTGTGGTGGCAGGCGGCGTGGCCGCGAACAAGTATCTGCGGTCAGAAATTGAAGCTGTTGCGACCGCAAACAACATGACATTTCACGCCCCGCCTTTGTCCCTATGCACCGACAATGGCGCCATGATTGCCTGGGCTGGGTTGGAACGGTTTGCACTGGACCCAACAATCAATGACAAAGACATATCGCCCCGGCCGCGCTGGCCACTCGACCAGAAGGCCGCACCAAAAGTTGGCTCAGGGCGCAAGGGGGCAAAAGCATAAAAGCTTGCTTGGGCCTTCTCAGGGCGTCAGGGTAGCAAAAAAAGCATAAGGGGACATCGGTTTGGAGAAGATTGGCGTTTTGGGAGGTGGTGCCTGGGGAACTGCGCTGGCAGCCGCCGCTAATCAGGCAGGACGAGACACAGTATTGTGGGCCCGTGAACCCGAGGTAGTTTCGGCTGTCAATGAAACCCATGAAAATTCGCATTTCCTGCCGGGTGTCGCTTTGGACAGCGGCCTTACAGCAACTGGCGACCTTGCCGACTTTGCCGATCGGGATGCCATTTTAATGGTGGCTCCAGCCCAGTACACACGTGTGATGGCTGCAGAGCTGATTAAACACATTGGGCCAAAAGTACCGCTTGTGATTTGCTCAAAAGGGATCGAGGTTCTCACAGGTAAACTGCTGAGTGATGCCATTGGGGAAGTCGCACCCGGGCATCCGGTGTGTGTGCTGTCAGGGCCAACGTTTGCTTCCGAAGTCGCACGCGGGCTGCCGTGTGCGGTCACATTAGCCGCGGAAGACGAAGACTTAGGTTCGGCGCTGATGCAGGCGCTGGGGTTGCCGACATTCCGGCCGTATTTTTCCACAGACATCATTGGGGCCCAGATCGGCGGTGCGGTTAAAAATGTTCTGGCTATTGCAACCGGCGTTGCGGCGGGCTTGGGCACTGGCGAAAACGCGCGGGCTGCTGTGATTACGCGCGGCCTCGCTGAAATCGTCCGGTTTGGTGCCCTGTACGGCGCGCGCCGTGAGACCTTGATGGGTCTGTCAGGGCTTGGAGACTTGATCCTGACCTGCTCCAGCACACAGTCGCGCAACATGTCACTTGGCAAGGCCATCGGCGAAGGCATGAGCTTTGAAGAAATTATGGCGGAACGCACGTCTGTCGCCGAGGGCGCGCACACCGTTGATATCGTGCATAAAATCGCGCAGGACAAAGGCCTTGATATGCCTATTACTTCAGCGGTTTACCGGATTCTGAAAAAAGGCGAAGATGCCCGTGACGTGATGGACGATTTGTTGAACCGACCCTTTACGGACGAAACCCAATAGGAGACAAACCCATGCTGTATGCCATTTTTTGTTACGACAAACCCGACAGCCTCGGCATACGGAAAGCCACACGCCCTGCCCACCTGGAATATCTGGCGGACGCGGGCGACCGGGTGAAATTGGGCGGGCCGCTGTTGAGTGCTGGCGAGGATGGCATGCCCGTAGGCAGCATGCTGATTATTGATGCCGCCAGCGAAGCCGCCGTGCAGCTGTTCGCTGACAATGACCCTTACAACACGGCTGGCTTGTTTGAGCGTGTGGAAATTCGCCCCTGGAAACGGGTAACGGGCGCGTGGGGCAGCGAAGGGTAGCGCATCATGGCCTATTGGCTTGTCAAATCGGAACCAGGTGATTGGTCATGGCAGGATCAATTGTCTGTCGACAAAGAGCCCTGGGACGGCGTGCGCAATTTTCAGGCGCAGAAAAACATGCGCGCCATGCAGGTGGGCGACAGCGTCTTATTTTATCACTCTGGCAAAGAACGCGCTGTCGTTGGTTTGTGCAGTGTGGTGGTGGGCCGCTACCCGGACCCGGATGACGAAAGCGGGCGCTTTTGCCTTGTGGACCTTAAGGCTGAGAAGACGGCGCAGACACCAACCACTCTTGCAGATATTAAAGCCGAACCCTCGCTTGCTGACATTGCACTGGTTCGCCAGTCCCGGCTGTCCGTTATGCCGCTCGATGAGGACGCCTTCAAAAAAATCTGCGAGATGGCAGGCCTTTAGCTGTGGGCGCACCTGATCCGATCGATTTGTCTGACCTTGAGGCAACACCGCCGACCGGCACGTTGCTTGCGATACTGGGTGAGCTGCCAGAGCACGGCGGCAAAGAAATCATTTTCACTGAAGGCAGATTCCGGACCAGCATCTTCATTCAAAAAACAGAGGGTGGGGTCGGAGTTTTCCTGAACTTCTGCCCGCACGCCGGCACCCCGCTTAATATGTTCAACGAAAAGTTCATGGATCTGCGCGGCAAGTATCTGTTGTGTCGCACTCACGGCGCCATGTTTGACCCAAAAGACGGCAAATGTGTACGCGGGCCTTGCAAGGGAAAGTACCTGCGGGCCATTGCCCACACCATCAAAGACGGTGCAATTTACAGCGCGTAAAGGCTAGATCATCACCGTGCCGGACCGGCGATTGAGTGGTTCGCGTCGGCGGTCTGGTGCTTCGGGTTTGTCAACCGAGACCACAACCCAATAATTCTGGAAATTTTCACCACGGATGACGGATTTGAGCACCATCGAAGTTTCGGGATCGAAGTAAATAGTGTCAGTTTTCCGCCGTGTGAGGCCGTTCCAGGTAAACTCCCACTCCAGCTGAACCACAAAAGTACGGCGCGGGCCGCTTTTGAGATCGACGGTTTTTTCGCCTACTACCTCAACATGCGTATAAAAGTCTGCTGCTTCCCCGCCGTCCACATAATACATCGTGCCGGACACGCCGATGCTTTTTCCGGTTTTCAGCGGAAAGAGCCCTTCGAGGGCCGACTCGTCAAAATTCGATTCGTACCTGAGTCCCTGATCGGTTCCGCTGACAGGAAACAAGCCGCGATACAGGTTAACCTCACGAATAACCCCGCCGCGCCAGTCGCGAAATTCCATGGTGACCAGCTTGTCGATCACTTGGGTGACCTCTGCCACCACATCCTGACCATGCATTTTTATGTTGGCGCGTGTGCCCACAAGCGCGCCTGGCGTCGTAGGCACAGGTTCAACCGCGTCGCACCCGGCAACAAAAAGCAGCATAGCTACTGAGAGATATTTCAAGGTCTTGTTTATGGGTTCCCCACGGTCGCTGTCGGTTAACGATTTTTGTTTTTGTAGCTTTTTTCAATAGTTAAGCGCCCAAGCGAGCAAGATCAATGGTCAGGCTGGGTCAATTGAATATAATCTTATGCCACGACGCCGCGTAAAATCGTGAAGCATCTTGATGTTTTCAGCGATAGTTATGGATTTAGGTGCGATCGACCGACCTTTTTCATAACTGCTCAGCGCTTCATCATAGTTGCCCAAGCCAAAAAAAATGTTGCCGCGATTATTGTGGAAACGCCAGTTGCTTGGCAGTTTTTTGATAGCCGTATCGCAGTGGTCCATTGCACTCAACCAATCTTCTTCTTTGATATGAGCAACACACAGGCTGTTGTGAACATTGGCACGCTGGGAATTCGTCAGGTTGGATTCGAGCGCCCGACCAAGCACAAGCTTGGCTTTTTCAAGATCACCCTCACTTAAATAGCTATTGCCCTGGCGCAATAATTCAGACGGCGCCAAAACAATCTCAAACGTGTTTGCGGTAGCGCCCATCGAAACGCCGAACATGACCGTCAAACTAATGAGTGCTTTTTTCATACCTGCGCATTCCCATCTCATTCCAACAACAGCAGACAGTATACCGGAAAGGAGGCCCCGAGGCAAAACCGCCCCCTAAACCATGTCAAAATCCCCACTATGATATAATGAGAGTGGTAAGTTTGATACTAAACCATGGTTTTGTCTTTTGGCTTTATGAAGCGGGTTAGCGTGCCATCGCCCAAGCCTATTTCCCGAAATGTTGGCACATCAAACGTAATTTCGGCGAAGGCACCTGTTGGCAATTTGCGCATCACCCGGTCCAGCATGCCAGCGTCCGACTCGCCGCCAGACAGGCCAATGACCAGGTCCTGAAAGCCCGGATTATGGCCGACAAGCATAAGACTGTTGAGACTGTCCGGCTGCTGGCGGACAAGGCTGAGAATTCGACCTGCACCAGCACCGTAAAGACCATTTTCCGGGGTCACTTGCCAATCCAGTCCCCCCGCTTCCATGACGCGATCCAGGGTTTCTTCGGCACGCACTGCTGTCGAACACAGCACCATTTGCGGTTCAATCGACAAGCGGCTCATAGCGCGGCCAATTTTCAGGCAAGCCCGACGACCTCGATCATTCAGCGGGCGCTGATAATCAGGCGCTGAAAAGTCGCTCCAGTCAGATTTAGCGTGACGCAAGAAATAAAGCGTTTTCATGCAAACCCTTCTCGCAGGCTATGGTCCCGTTCAGCACAATGACAAGCAGTGATGACACAAAAATGACGACGGCTTCCACTGGCCACCACGGGCAATCATGGCCATTTGTTAGCGGTTCAGTCGGTTGTCTATCAAATCATCAACCACTGCTGGTTCCGCCAGAGTGGACGTATCACCCAGATTACCAAATTCATTTTCAGCGATCTTGCGCAAAATACGCCGCATAATTTTGCCAGACCGTGTTTTGGGCAGCCCTGGCGCAAACTGGATCAAATCCGGTGTTGCAACCGGCCCAATTTCCTTGCGCACCCATTTCACGAGCTCTGCGCGCAGGTCTTCGGTTGGCTCCACGCCAGCTGGCGGCGTGACATAGGCATAAATGCCCTGACCCTTGATGTCGTGCGGGTAGCCAACAACAGCGGCTTCTGAAACCCCTTCATGCGCAACCAGAGCCGACTCGATTTCGGCGGTTCCAATGCGGTGGCCTGATACATTGATCACGTCATCGACCCGGCCGGTGATCCAATAATAGTCATCTTCGTCGCGCCGGCAGCCATCACCCGTGAAATAAAGGCCTTTATAGGCACTGAAATAAGTTTCAATGAAACGCTTGTGATCCCCGTAAACCGTGCGCATTTGACCGGGCCAGCTGTCTTTGATGACCAGATTGCCCGATGTTGCGCCCTCAAGAAAATTGCCGTCGCCATCAACGAGCGCGGGCTGGACACCAAAGAATGGGCGTGTCGCTGAGCCAGGTTTGAGGGCCGTGGCACCCGGTAACGGCGCAATCATGACACCGCCGGTTTCGGTTTGCCACCAGGTGTCGACAATTGGGCATCGTTCTTCACCTACGACACGGTGGTACCAAAGCCAGGCTTCAGGATTGATTGGCTCACCGACGGACCCAAGGAGACGAATGGACGAGCGGTCGTATTTTTTCACAGGTTCATCGCCCAGGCGCATCAGTGCACGGATCGCCGTGGGGGCCGTGTAGAAGATATTGACCTTATGTTTTTCACAGACCTGCCAAAACCGGCTGGCATCCGGGTAAGTGGGCACGCCTTCAAACACCAGACTTGTGGCCCCGTTGGCGAGCGGTCCATAAACGATGTAGCTGTGGCCGGTTACCCAGCCCACGTCAGCTGTGCACCAGTAAATCTCGCCAGGTTTATAGTCGAACACATACTCGTGGGTCATGGACGCCCAAACCATATAGCCGCCTGTGGTGTGAAGCACGCCCTTGGGTTTACCGGTGGAGCCAGAGGTATAAAGAATGAAAAGCGGGTCTTCCGCCGCCATTTCTTCTGGTTCGCAGTCCGTTGACTGGCTTTCTGTTAGCTCGCGGTAGCAAATATCTCTGTCTTCGTGCCAGCCGGTGTCAGCGCCGGTATGCTTCAGCACCACAACGGTGTTGACGTCCGGGCACTGCTCAAGCGCTTTGTCGACATTAGCCTTGAGCGGAATGGCTTTTGCGCCGCGAACCCCCTCATCAGCGGTGATAACCGTTGTCGATTCGCAGTCCAGAATGCGTCCGGCCAGAGCATCTGGTGAAAATCCGCCAAAGACAACGCTGTGCACAGCGCCAATGCGGGCACAAGCGAGCATGGCGTATACTGCCTCAGGCACCATCGGCATATAAATGGTTACGCGGTCGCCCTTTTTGACACCCCGGTCCCGGAGGCCATTAGCAAGTCGGCCCACATTGTCATAAAGGTTCTGATAGGTGATGTTGGCCGATACGTCCGGATCATCCCCTTCCCAAATGAGGGCGACGTCTTTGGCTTTGGCAGGCAAATGGCGGTCAATGCAGTTGACGCTTGCATTCAGGGTGCCGTCCTCGAACCACTTGATTGAAACATCGCCTTCGAACGAAGTGTTTTTAACGGTGGAAAACGGCGTCATCCAGTCAATGCGCTTGCCATGTTCCCCCCAAAAAGTTTCAGGATCAGTCACCGACTGCTCATACATGGCCTGATATTTCTCATTGTCACAAAGCGTGTTTTTGGCGGCACTCTCTGGCACCGGAAACGTCAGACTGTCAGTCATCAGACCCATCCCTATTTTTTGTTATCCTGGCGGAATATTGAATTGCTTCTTGCGTCAGTTCCTCTGCCTGCGCATTGTGCCCGAGTATCCGCCAACCAGTCACTGTTCGTCAACCACTCAGACTGCAACACAAACAAAGAAAACTAATGGAAAAGACCACCTCCAGATTGGGTATTTCGGCCATCTTGCTTGGCGGTGTTGCGATTGGTTCCGCTGCCATATTTATGCGCCTTTCGCCTGTGGCACCCTCTGCTGCCGCATTCTGGCGCATGGCACTGTCGGTTCCAGTGTTTGCCCTGTTCGTAGCCTTCAGCCCAACCGTGCGCCTGCAGCTGAAAACCCTGACGGTGCATGACCTGAAGCTGATTGCCTGGGTGGGGTTTTGGTTCGCAGTCGATTTGTTTTTTTGGCATTGGGCAGTGCAGGAAACAACGGTTGCCAATGCGACGCTTCTGGCCAATTTGGCCTCTGTGTTTACAGTTGTTGCCGGATACTTTCTGTTCAAAGAGCGCTTTTCAAAACTGTTTGTAGCCGGGCTGACGATGGCGCTATTGGGCGCCGCCACACTGGTCGGTCAAAACGCGGCGATCAGCCCTGACTATTTGTTTGGGGACTTCTTGGGACTGATGACATCGTTTGCGCTGACAGGATATGTGATTTGTGCCGCCAAGGCGCGCAAGTCCGTGCCGACGAACACGCTTATGGTCGGGTCGGCCATCGTTACATCTGTGCTTTTACTGCCTATTGCGCTGGCCGCTGAAGGCAATTTCATGCCGCCCACAGCCGAGGGCTGGTTTCCCCTTCTTGGGTTGGCGCTGGTCACCCATGTGATGGGGCAAGGGCTGATCATCTATGGGCTTGCCCATATATCAGCGGCGCTCGGCGCCATTGGGCTACTCATACAGCCAGTAGTGGCTGCCATACTGGCCTGGGCCATTTTCGGCGAGGCACTGGGTCCCCTGCACCTTGTTGGTGGCGGGCTTATTTTGGTTGGGATTTGGCTGTCCCAGAGAAAAAACTGATTGTCGCAGAGAAAAAGCTGATTACCAGTCTGACATCATGGATGGGCCAGACGATTTCTTGTTGGCCACAATGCGCCACAGTTTCAAATCTCCCGATTCCAGGAGCTTCTTGCGGCGAGTCCAAAACTCGGCTTCTGCCATCAATGTCTGGATCTTCTGTGTGCCGTCTTCTTGCTTCGCAAGCTTGGCCGCCACTTCATCAGCACCTGACCATGCCTGATTGATCATTTCCACATATTGCATGGAAATATCTTCAGACACACGCACCTGTAATCTGTTGCCCTTGACCATAGACATTAGTTCGTCGGCCAGAATAGGATAGGGATGCATACGCTCGCCGACGACCCATTCCTTATAGCGGTCTTTGCCAATAACAGCGTCGGAACCAATGACATATTCGGTCATCAGAAACAGACCGCCTGGTTTCAGTTTTTCCTCAACATTGGCGATAATGCTGTTTTTGTCCTGGATGGCGAAAAGCGCCTCTTTCGACAGCGCCCGGTCAAACTTGCGGTCAAAGCTATCTACGTTTTCCGGGTCGTAAAACTGCAGCGCCGCCTTCTTTTCCATGCCAGACATCTTGGAAAGCTTGTTGCCCTTTTCTACGAGGGTTTCAGATGCCTCATAGCCAGTGATCCACACACCAAAACGGTCAGCTAGCACGCGTGCAGGGCCGCCGATGCCTGCACCCAACTGCAACATTGACATCTCCGGGCTCAGCGCCAGGAGTTTAGAAAGCGCAACAATATACTCAGGCCCCCCAGGACCACAGAAACCCTTGCCCCAAATATATTGGGCAATGTCGATTGTTTCTTCATTCCAGGGGTCAATCGTGTCCGCGGAAATTTCGACCTTTGCAGGTTTTTTCTCTTCAGCTGGCGGGGCCGCGAGTTCCTCACGGTCCTTTATGCGCTTTTTGATCTCGTCAGGGTCATACCCTTCCCACCACGCTTTCAGGCGCAGACCAAGTGGCATTTTTCCAGGCGCTTTTTTTGTCGACTTTGCTGCCAAATTTCGACCCCAAACTCTATACCGGCGCAAACTGTAGCGCCGTTACTCTCACATCCCGGTTAATTTCAACCGATTTTAGAACAAAATTTCAAGACACAATTGACCTAAAAATGGCTGAAACCTTAGTGTCATGATCGCAATATCGCACCAACAGCCTTCTCAGCCGCCGCACAAATCTTGGTCGAAATTTCCTCGATCTGTTTGTCGGAAAAGGTCTCGGCTTTGGGCTCCAGCATAGCAGAAATCGCGATTGAGCGCTGGCCTTCGGGCACACCCTGGCCTTCGTAAACGTCAAACACCTGCACATCAACGATATGGGCTTTGTCCGCCCCTTTCGCGGCGCGCACCAAATTGGCAACCGGTACATTGCGGTCAATCAGGAAAGCAAAATCACGCTCAACCGATTGCAGATTCGACATTTCAAGCGCGCCCTTGGTTGCAGATTTTTTGGCGCGCGATGGGATAGCATCCAAATTCACCTCAAAGCCGACCATGGGGCCATCCACATCCATGCCCTTGAGCACCGCAGGGTGAAGCTCGCCAAAACTTGCAAGAATATTCTTGGGGCCCAAGCGAAGCGTGCCTGAGCGGCCCGGGTGGAACCAATCTGGTGCTTCGGCAAAAACCTGAAGGTTAGCAACGGGTGCACCAGCAGCAGCCAGCGCTGCGATCGCATCCCGTTTGGCGTCAAACACATCAACCGCCGCCTGCTTTGCTGCCCAGTGGCGCGCACCGTTCATACCGGCGCGCAGGCCAGCCGCCACAAGGGACTGACCTTTTTCACTGTCGTCAGCGTACACAGGGCCCACTTCAAAGAGCGCGATGCCGTCAAGGCCGCGGTCTTTGTTGCGCTGAGCCGCCTGCATCAGGTTCGGCAGGATGCTTGGGCGCATGCAATCCAGTTCGCTGGAAATAGGGTTGTCGACAACAAGCGCGTCATCACCGCCACCAAACAGGGCAGCATGATCACGGCGCATGAAGGACCATGTCATCACCTCATAAAGACCCGCAGACGCAAGCTGGCGCTTCACTGCGCGCGAGCGTTTTTGACGAGGGCTGAGCGTCAGGCCAGCTTTGTGGTCAATCACGGGCAACTGGACTGATGGAATATCATCATAGCCATGAATGCGCAGAACCTCTTCAACCAGGTCTGCTTCACCGTCGATATCAACGCGCCAGCTCGGCACATTCACAACAAATGGCGCATCGCCAGACACTTCGAATCCAAGAGACTCGAGGATTCGCACGCACTCATCAGCCGGCAGATCCAGACCACCCAGCGTGCGCACACGCTCCGGCCGGAAAGACACAGTTTTGTCCCATGCAGGCACGGCGCCCGCTTTGAAGCCATGACTTGGCGTGCCACCGCACAGGTCCAAAATCATCTGACTTGCGATTTCAAAGCCTTGCTGAGCGAACAGGCTGTCAACACCGCGCTCGAACCGGTAGCGCGCGTCGGAGTTGATGCCATGCTTGCGGCCCGATTCGGCGGTTTTGATGCGGTCAAACAAGGCGCACTCAAGCACCACTTCGGTGGTATCCAGCTGACAACCAGAGGCGTCGCCGCCAATGATGCCACCAAACCCCAGCACACCGGCATCGTCAGCGATCATGGTTTCGCCGCCTGCGGTTGTGTATTCCTTGTCATCAAGCGCCAGGAAGGTTTCCCCTGCCTCTGCCACGCGGACCCGTATGTTGCCGCTTAGTTTCTTGGCGTCATAAACATGCAGCGGGCGGCCGAGGTCATGGGTGATGAAGTTTGTGATATCGACAAGCGTTGAGATGGGTCGAAGACCAATAGATGTCAGACGGTCCTGCAGCCATTTGGGGCTCTCACCGTTCTCAACGCCGGTGAACTTGCGACCGAAGAAGACAGAACACGCGCCGTTTTCGACCAAGGCATCATCAATAGAAACGCTCACGTCACTATCGAAGCTGCCTTCTACTCTTGCTTCAGCAACAGGCTTTAGCGTGCCAAGGCCCGCCGTCGCCAAATCACGTGCGATGCCATAAACACCCAAACAATCCTGACGATTGGGTGTGATTTCGATATCGACAACCGGGTCATCAAGTTTGGCATGCTCCACAAACGAGCTGCCAACAACAGCGTCATCTTCAAGCTCGATGATGCCATCATGATCATCACCCAGTTCAAGCTCGCGGTAGGAGCACATCATACCATTCGATTCGACGCCGCGGATCGTCGCTTTCTTGAGCGTTACGTCGATACCCGGCACATAATCGCCGGGTTGGCCAAGCACCACCTTAATGCCAGTGCGCGCGTTTGGCGCGCCGCACACAATCTGCATCTCGTTTGTGCCATCCGATACGCGGCAAACCTTTAGCTTATCTGCGTCAGGATGTTTTTCTGCTGCCAGAACTTCCGCCACTGTGAAGGGGGCGAGCCTGTCGGCAGGGTTTTCAACCGTGTCCACCTCAAGGCCAATGGCATTGAGTTTCGCCACGATCTCATCAATCGTCGCGTCGGTATCCAGATAGGTTTTGAGCCAGCTTAGGGAGAATTTCATCGGCTGAGCCCTCCTGCCAGTGTTGGAAGATCAAGCGCGCGGAACCCATAGTGCCGCAGCCAGCGAAGGTCGCCGTCAAAGAAGGCGCGCAGGTCGTTCATGCCGTATTTCAGCATTGCCAAACGGTCGATTCCGCAGCCAAAGGCAAAACCTTGGTAGATTGTTGGGTCGAGGTTGCAGTTCTCAAGAACGCGCGGGTTCACCATGCCGGAGCCCAAGATCTCGAGCCAGTCATTACCGTCGCCGATTTTCACGCTGCCGCCTTCGAAGCTGCACTGCACGTCCACTTCCATGGATGGCTCGGTGAAAGGGAAATAGCTTGGGCGCAGGCGCAGTGTCACGGCGTCCACCTCAAAGAAAGCCTTCAGGAACGCCTCAAGCGTGCCCTTGAGGTGACCAAGGTGCGTGTCCTTGTCGATCACCAGACCCTCCACCTGATGGAACATTGGCGTGTGTGTCGCGTCCGAGTCGGACCTATACGTCCGCCCCGGCGCAATAATGCGGATGGGCGGTTCTTTGCTCATCATCGTGCGGATTTGCACCGGGCTGGTGTGCGTGCGAAGCACCTTGCGGTTCCCGTCAGCGTCTGGCTTCAGGTAGAATGTGTCATGGTCCTGGCGCGCAGGATGCTCTTCCGGAATGTTAAGCGCGGTGAAATTATTGAAGTCGCTTTCAATGTCAGGACCTTCGGCAACATCAAAGCCGAGGCTCGCGAAAATTTCAGCAATTTCGTCCATCACCTGACTGTTCGGGTGAATGCTGCCTGCAGGATGTTCCACTACCGGCAGAGTCACATCGACACGCTCTTCAGCGAGGCGTTTTTCGAGCTCCGCGGCCTCGAGCACAGTTTTGCGCGCTGCTATTGCGTCCGCCACGTCGGTTTTGAGGCCATTGAGCGCCGGGCCCATCACCTTGCGTTCATCGGGGCTCATGCCGCCAAGGCCTTTCATCAGGCCGGAAACGCTGCCTTTTTTACCCAAGGCGCCAACGCGCACATCTTCAAGCGCATTCATGCTGTCAGCCGCTTCAATTTGAGCGCTGATATCAGCTTTCAGGGAATCGATTTGATCCTGCATATTCCTCGATGACCTTCTTTTTCATCGTTTCAGTCATGGACAATAAAATAAGGGAGCCCAGCCAACAGGCCAGACTCCCTTTAATTCAGTTGGTCGCTTTCGCAAGACCAGCTTTAGTTCGCAAGGGCAGCCTTAGCCTGATCCACAAGCGCTTCAAAAGCAGCTGGTTCGCGTACAGCGAGGTCGCTCAGTACTTTGCGGTCCAGCTCAACGCCTGCGAGCTTGAGGCCGTGCATAAACTGACCGTATGGCAGACCGAACTGGCGGCTACCTGCGTTAATGCGCTGGATCCACAGAGCGCGGAAGTTGCGCTTGCGGGCCTTGCGGTCGCGGTATGCGTACTGGCCGGCTTTTTCAACAGCCTGGCGAGCAACCTTGATTGTATTCTTACGACGGCCCCGGTAGCCTTTGGCTTCCTCAAGGACCTTCTTGTGACGAGCGTGGGATGTTACACCGCGTTTTACACGTGCCATGGTATTTCTCCTAAACCTGAAGGGCCTGCGGCATTAGCCGTAGGGCATGAACTTCTTGATGATGGTAGCATCAGCATCACAAAGGATGGTTGTGCCACGCTGGTTACGGATTTGCTTGTTGGTGCGCTTGATCATGCCGTGCTGTTTGCCAGCCTGAGCAGAACGGACCTTACCAGAAGCAGTGAGCTTGAAGCGTTTTTTAACGCTCGACTTAGTCTTCATCTTGGGCATTTTTCTTCCTCACATTGCGTAAAGAGTGATCAGTTTGAGCAACCTCGGCAGCCCTTTTTCGGCCGGATCGCTCGATGAACGGGGGTGTATAGGCTGGTTTTCTGCGCTTTGCAAGCAGATTCAGCAGGAAAATTTGGGTCGGTTTTTAGGGCTGTTCCAGCCCACACCCCCACCCGGCCACCGCACGGAATTATACTTGGGTAGTCGGGTGGGGTTGCGGGCTGGTGCCGCTAGCTAAAAATTACTACTCCGGCGTTAAATCCCGCTGCCTGCCAACGGCCGGTGCGCGGACCATTTCGCGGCTTGAGAAATACTCTAGAAGGATTTCTGAAATCAGGCCCGCGTTGCCGGTTTTTTCAACTTCCGTGAAGGTGGTGAACAGGTCGGCGCCGTTGGCGATGATCGTTGGCGCGCCCACGGTGAACTCGTCCTCGGGCTCAATGGGTTTACCATCTTTGGTGAGCGTCAGCACCCGGCTGTACTCCGGCTTTGAGAGATCATAAGTGACCTCAAGACCCGAGACTTCCAGAAGCCCGCGCTCAAAAGTCAGCGACTGTTCTATGAGGTCGCGCAGTTGCCGGCCGTTCAAAGTCATCGTCAGCACATGGTCGATGAAGGGATACACATCGAGCACATCCACGCGCCGGATCGGACCTGCAGGCAGGTCTTTCCTAAGGCTGCCCGGATGAATGAAAGCGATGTCCGTGCCGCCTGCTTCACGGAAGATGTCGGCAAACAGGTTCCCAAGGGTCGATTCGCGCACATATTTACGGTTCATATAACTGTCTGACGCACCAATCACTTCAAACAGGTCAGGGGCAGCCGCCCGCGCCGCCTCAATACGTGCCCTGACAACAGGGTCCGGGGCATAGCGGTCAGCATCTACCGGGATAAGCTTGCCGTCATAGCCCATGATGCGGCCGGTTTCATCGTCCAGGATCAGCTCCAGGAAACCCAGGTGCGTCGCCTGCCCGTAAGTTTGCATAATCAGCGTGCCGGTTTCCGGGTGGACAACCGGCTCTGGCGTGCCCGCATCCGCATGACCGCCAAACAGCACATCCACGCCCGTTACCGCGCCTGCAAGGGCGATGTCGGCGTCAATGTCGCGCTGGGTCATTGGGTCGGTTTCGGCGTCCGTCTGCATCGGAGCTGTTTTCCCCATGTGGGTGAGAAGCACCACCAAATCAACTTCATCGCGGATCGCATCAACGGATTTCTGGACTGCAGCAGCCTCTTCGGTCACATCCAGGGGCGCGATGAACGCCGGGATGATCGCGGATACGGCGTCCCGGCCCATGATGCCAACAACGCCGATGCGCACGCCGTCGCGCTCAATGATCGTATGCGCCTGCGCAAACGGATGGTCAGTATCCTTGTAAAAGAAATTGGCGCCCAGGACCGGGAAAGGCGCACGGTTTTTCTGCCAGCCGAAAATTTCGACGCCATATTCGAATTCATGATTGCCGATCGCGAGCGCGTCATAACCCATCAGCGCCATCAGGTCGAACGCCAGCGCGCCCTGCGTTTCCTTGGCGAGCGCACCGGTGAAAATATCCCCCGAGTCGAACAAAAACGTGCGGGAGTTTTTGGCGCGCAGCTCGTTAATGAGCGTGGTCATCTCCGCTATGCCGCCGATTCGCTCCAGATCATCAAGCCAAAAGGCCGGGATGGGGTCATAGGCGCTTTCCACATCATTGGTGAACAGGAGCGTGACCTTCTTGTCACCTGCCCCCGCAGAATAGGCCAGTGCGATAATTGCAATCGCGAAAACGCCTGCGCGACCCAGTATTTTGCTGATGCCCATAATCCATCTCCCTTGAAATGGATTGTGGGCAAAATTGGGTCTCGCACAAGCTTTCTTTAATGGCTTGTGCAGTTGACTGCGGGCATCACCCTTACGGCGCCGCCACCGGGAACTGGTTCACATGGGCAACTCCATGGGCATTTAGTTCTTTACTGGCGTCCGTGAACCGGGCGGCATCCAGCACATTGTCCCATTCGCTGATAACCATAAGATCAGGCGTAAAGGCATACCCAAATGGTGAACGTCCTGCTGTGAGCAACATTTTACTGGTGCCTGATGTGGCACTGAGTGTTTCCATAAAGCGCTTCTGAAAGGCACTCAGGTCACTGGCATCCTCAAGCCAATAGGCCGTCAACACATAGTGCTTGGCCTTATCCATACTCAGGGTGATGTCTTTACTAACTTCATATTGGGTCATGTTAAAGCTGGACCAAATGTCCATGCGGCGGCTTTGCAGATCTGGGTGCTCAGCCAGCAGTTGCTGGTAAACACGGTCGCGGTCCTCAAAGTCGCCGGGCCAGGTGCCAAAGACAACCACATCCGGTGCGAAGTTTCCTTGCGGTGGCTTGCCCGCCACGCGAACAGCACCGTGCGGCGTGTAGTTGAGCTTTTGCGCAACCGGGCCCACGGTTTTGAAGTATTCCTGAAGTGCAGCCCCCGTGTCTGGTCGACGGATCAGATACAGCACATCCAGCACCTGGCCCTTATTGAACGTGAATGTTTTTGTATCCTGGGCCGCCACATGTGTGCCTGGGGTCAGAAGCCACAGGCAAGTGGCGGCAAGGGTGAACAGTTTTTTCATGGCATGAGTCCTCGTTTGTCTGTCGTTGGTGCCGCAGATTAGGGGCGTTTGGACGTACAAATGAAGGGCTGACACCGCACATCAGCTGTGCAAAAATGCACAGTATGAACTGGGATGACTTGCGAATATTGGAATGCTGTGCTCGCACCGGCTCTTTTGCCAAGGCATCTGCGGAGCTTGGGCTGAGCCATAGCTCGATCTCCCGCCGCATGACCCAGCTGGAGAATGATCTGGAGACCACCTTGCTGCACCGGACAGCAACCGGCGTTTCCCTGACGGATGCAGGGGCCACGATCAACGCAGAAGCCCGCGACATGGCGGCGGCAGCGCTTTCTATCCGCAACACCTCGGAAGACGCAGGCACGCTCAAGGGCCGCATTCGGTTTGAAACCATTGATGCAACGGGCATTGGCATGCTCCATCACATCAAGGCATTTACAGAACGATACCCCGATGTTGAGATCGACCTGCGCCTCAACCAATATATGGTGGACTTGGACCGGGGTGAAGCGGATGTGGTGCTGCGCGCCACCAATGCGCCGCCCGAGAACTATGTTGGCTATCAGGTGGCCCATCATGCCTTTGGTATTTTTGGCACCAGTGATCTGATCAACCGCTACCCACCGGGCACACCACTTAATGATTTGCCCTGGGTCTTGTGGAGCGATGGCTGGTCTGATGCTTGGATGAAAGAGCTTGGACTGGCGCCGCGACGGGTCACCCGAGTGAACACAGCCAACGGTGTATTGCAGGCCATGCGGGCGGGCATTGGCATTGGTCATATGTCTTGCAAAAGCGCTGCGCCGGACGAGAAGTTCCTGTGCTTGCGAAAACTGGTACCGGGGCACCGCATGCAGCTATGGCTTTTGATGCATGAAAGCATGCGCCGGAACCAGCGCGTGCGCACCTTCACACGGTTCCTGCGTGAAAAGCTGGTCGCTGATCGACCTTACTTTGAAGGTGAGCGCGGCAATGTGACCCGCGCGCTCAACCTGCCGCTGGTTTAACGACGGATCGCATCACTGTGGCCGCATCAAATGACCCGGCATGGGGGTCGTGTGCAAGGTGGCTTCCAGATAATTGAAACGCCAAAACCCGTCAGTTTGCGCGCCCCATGCCGGCAGGTTGATGGCGCCGAAAGACTTCAAGGGTCCATAGACATAAGTGACATCAAATTCTGTGTCGCCTGAGCTCCAGACAAGTACACCACCTTCGGCACTGACACTGAAGGACCCGAGTGGTTCACCCGTTTGCGTCTGTTCAATACGAAACGCATTCGCGTCTGTGGAAATTAGTCGAAGCATTGGGTCACCCACCGCGAAACGGTGGTACATGGTGTAAATCTCCCGGTGCCAAAAGCCTGTCTCTTCGCTGTGACGCTCGGCATCAAACCGCTGAAATTCGCCGTTGCGAACACGCCACCCGCCCGCAAGATCCCAGGCTTGCACATAGGAAATATCCGCATTTTCCGATGAGTAGCGGGCTTGTTGCACCTGCAATCCCCGCCAAGCTTCGTGCGCGATCGGGTTTGGCTGGTTCGCCGCTGCAGAGCGCTCTTTCACGTGCATCCATACCGCGCCTGCCCAAACTTCATGGCCACCCATGGCGGTAATCATTTTGTCGGCAAGTGCAATAGCTGCCTCATCGCCTTGCAGGTCGGCGAACGCTATTTGAGGCAAAAGCGCCGTCACCAGCACTGTGCTTGTCGTGCCTGTCAGGAGCCGTTTGGATATGAGTTGCATAGGGAAATCTCCACCGCTGTTGTTATTGGTGGAGCCTAGCGATATGCGGAGGACAAAAATTGCTAATTTGGCATGAGCCTGTCGTGAGCCGTTGCGGTTTGGTGTTTTTTAAGGGCGTCTTTAAAACGTCTGACGCTCTGGTACCCGGCCTTGCGAGCGACAGAATGAAATTCCTCACCAGCCTCGATTGCTGTCATCGCGCTCTCAAGCCTCTGCTTGCGTGCATAAGACCCCGGTGTTTCACCGATCACGTCCGAGAATGTGCGCAGCAAATGGTAGGGCGACAAGCAGGCGAGGGTCGCAAGACCATCAAGGTCATATCCATTGCCACGAGTGTCATTCAGATAATCGCGCGCACGCAAAACTCGCACGATCAGCTCTTCGCGCACGCTGGCTTTGGTAACCGATTGCAAAGCCCAAGGGGGTGCTTGCTTCAAAATATCCCGCAGCGCGTGTTCCGTTAGCCGCCAGGACAAAAGCTGCAAAGCGTCGTTGTCGCCCAAAAAACTATGACCGGGGCATCGCGCCACAAAAGAGTTCAATGCTTGCTGGGTACGGCGCGAAAGTGTGAAGGCAACCTGCGGAATGTCGTGTTCGGCTCCCGCGTTGCTATGCTGGTCTAGCGCTGACATTGCGCCCGCAATAGCTTGACCCGTCAGATTATTCGCAACGTCCTTTGGCAAGTAAATGGATAGCGAGTGCACCTCGTTTTGCACACTACTGTCATGGTCACTCCCGTCGTTCGAGAAGAGAGCCATACCTGGCAGCAGTTTTGTGCGGCGGCGACCGAAGCAATAGTCCTCTTGTCCATCCAGTGTGAATTTGAGCGAAAAGTGGCTGCGATGACTGGGCAGAGAGAGTTTTGACGTTTGATATTGATAGATGGTGGTGCAAGGGAGCGGCTGATCATAGAAGTCAGACTGATCCTCTTCCGGAATTTCGCGGGCGGCTCGTTTCCATTCAATATACTCGATCAATGCGATCGCTCCGTAAGCAATAGCTGGCGAAGGAGAGAATTCAAATTGGTTCGCAGAACTTCAAGAGTGACCGCGACCGGCTGTGCCGTGGTCGCGGTCAATCGTGTGTTCGCGTCTGCATTCTGCTGTCCAGTCTTGATGCGTGCTTATGCAACTTGGTCCGGCGTGATGACATAGTCCAAGTGGCCGGTTTTCACCCAAACGCGGGCACCGTTTTCACCGGCTACGATGGAAAGGTCGTACCCTTTGGGCACGCGCAGCCAACTGTGCTTTTCAAATGTTTCGCCTGATTCTTCAAACGAACCATCCAAGACCAGAAACTCTGCGCCGCCTTCTGTATCAACCGTAACAGTTGCGCCTGCAGCCCAGCGTTCCATGCGCACATCTTCCCGATCGTCACGGTGCAGCGGCAGGATCTCTACGCCGTCCCGGCACTCAGCAGGCGCTGCTTTGGCTTCATTCATGTTGATATTCACATGCGTGCGATCCGCCATATCGAACTGCCACAGCTTCACAAATATCACTGTACCTGGGTCCGACCGGGGAGTGTGACTCGACGTTGGTGGGTTACGCACATAGCTACCTACTGGGAAGTCACCATGCTCGTCCTGGAACACACCATCAAGCACGATGTATTCTTCGCCGCCCGTATGCGTGTGGGCCGAAAAATGACTGCCAGGGTCATACCGCACAATCGTGGTTGCCCGCGCGACCTCATCACCAATGCGGTCAAGCATGCGACGGCTAACGCCTTTCATTGGCGATGCGCGCCATTCGAGCTGTTCGCTATGCACGGCTGCACGGGCATCAAAGTCTGCATTGAGTTCCATTTTACTTTTCCTTGTCAGGGGTGGGCAATGTTGCCCACCAATATCCTACTTCAACCATTTCATTTACTCTAGTTTAGCGCCGAAATACTGGGGCGGGCATTGATGCGCGCTTTCCAACTGGCGACGTTTGTGAGCTCAGTGGGTGTCTCGATGCCGGCAAAGTCAGCAAAGGCAAAACCGGCAAATGCCGTAATATCCGCAACGGTGAGTTCGTTACCGGCCACATAGTCCTGACCTTCAAGCAGGTCATTAATGTAGGCCATGGTTTTCAGCGCGGTTTCGCGGCGACGTTCACCGAAGTCTTTGTTCTGATATTGCTCGATGTCCGGTCCGAGGCCGTCCGTTGCAAAATGGAAATAGTTGCCAACCGCGTCCAAGAGACCGTCTTCGATCTTGCGCTGGACCATGTGAATGTAACCGCGTGACTTGGCATCAGCGCCGGTGAGTTCCGCATTGCCGTCCAAATGATCCAGATATTCCGTGATAGCAGAACATTCAGAGAGGATTGTCCCATCCTCTAGTTCCAGCGCCGGCACAAGACCAGATGGGTTTTTCGCCAGAAACTCTGGGGTGCGATGCTCGCCTGCCATCACGTCCACCGGCACAAATTCAACCTGATCAAGCAGGCCTTTTTCCGCAAGCGCTAGGCGAACACGTGCCGGGTTGGGGAAGCCCTTTTGTTCGTAAACTTTCATTTTCATATCCTTCATATTGAAATATTGGATCAGCTATCTATCTACTGATAGGTAGACATATGATTGATAATATAACTGTTGTCAACCCCTATCATCCGATAGATAGTTGATACCGAGAAACGAAGGACGCCCAATGGCACAAAAAAACTATTCACCCAAAGCCTCTGAGATACTGGATGTGGCGGAAACGCACATGCGCAAGGGCGGCTTTGACGCCATCAGTTTCCGCGACCTTGCGACAGCTGTCGGCGTGAAAAGTGCAAGCGTGCATTATCACTTCCCGGCAAAAACTGACTTGGGGCAGGCGGTGGTTGCGCGCTACCGAGAGCGCATCTTGGCAGCGCTTGGCGACCCAACAGACAAACGCACGCTAGCGAGCAAACTGAAGCTTTTGTTTTCCGTGTACACGGCAGCCCTTGAGCAAGGCGATAGTGTTTGCCTGTGCGCGCAGTTGGGCGCAGAAGCGCGCTACCTGCCGGAGGATGTTGCTGCGGAAGTGGAACTGTTTTTCAGCGCAATGGTGGGTTGGACTTCGGATGCTTTTCTTCAGCAAACTGCACCAACCAAAGCAAACAAGTTAGCGGCGCATATTATTAGTTCGCTTCAGGGCGCCATGGTGCTTTCTGTGGCAACGGGTAGCAACTTGCATTTAAAGAACACGCAAAACTTGCTGGCAGAGTTTGTGGAGGCAAAACTTTAGTTGCCTCAACCTTTTGAGGCTCGGGCGCGAGCATCAACAAATGCTTTGGTGGACAGTGCGATATCTTCGCTGGTAGTCGCCCAATTGCACACACTCACCCGGATCACCGTTTCTCCGAACCAGTTGGTGGTGCCTGCCCAGCAGACACCTGAAGCCTGCACATCCGCAATTGTTGCTTTTGTCGCCTCCTCGGTTTCGCACGCCACCAGCACCTGATTGAACACGACATCGTTAAGGATTCGAAAACCCTCAACTTCTAGCGCGCTGGCCATCTCACGGGCCCGGCTGCACAAAAGATCAATCAGCTGGTCTACGCCGTCTTTGCCCAGATAGGCGAGCGCCGCCCATAGGTCGATAGATCGCGCGCGGCGCGACATATCAGGCGTGTAATTCATGCCGTCTCTGTCCTTGCCGCGAACAATATAAGACCCTGAAGCCTGAAGTGCTTTTTCAAGCGCCTCAGCGTCTGCACACAAAGCCAAGCCACAGTCATAGGGCGTATTCAGGGTTTTGTGCCCGTCGACGGACCACGAGTGGGCGAGCTCCATTCCTTTGGTCAGCCCGCGGTAATTTTCCGAGGCGGCGGCCCAAAGTCCAAACGCTCCGTCCACATGAACCCAGGCACCAACGTCTCTCGCTTGCTGGCAAATGCTTTCAAATGGATCGAAAGAGCCTGAAGCGACATTTCCTGCCTGCAAACAGACAATGGACTTATCATCAAGGACTGGCATCTTCTCGGCAATCAAACGACCCTGACTGTCCACATCAACAAACTCAATATTGGCGGTGCCAAACCCCAGTAGTGCAACAGCCTTCACCACAGTGGCATGCGTTTGCCGACCTGTGATAATTCGAAGCTGTGGCGCCCCCGCTAATCCATCTGTATTCACGTCCCAGCCAAGCTGCTTAAGCAGTCGCCAACGTGCAGCCGCAAGGCCACAAAATATCGCCGACGAAGACCCGGTTACAAACCCGGCGACCGTATTGCTCGGAAGCCCAAGGAGCTCGGTCACCCATTTTTCTGAGACAGATTCCAGTTTCGAAGCGATCGGCGACGTGTTGAACACGGCACTGTTCTGGTCCCAAACATCAGCGAGCCAACGAGCCGCGAGCGCAGTGGGCAAGGCCCCGCCGTTTACAAAGCCGAAATAGCGACCACCCTGCTGTGCCGCAGTTGCAGGCCCACCATAGTGCGCAAGCTTGTCTATAACATTCGCGCCGGACAAACCGGCTTCAGGCACAGGCTCATCAAACACCGACAGGCCCGCGATGGCTTGCTCGCCAGGAAAAGCGGGCTGCTCGGCCCCGGCGTCAATAAAGGCGGCGGCATAATCATGAGCCTGTTGGAGCAGCTCTTTTTTCCGCTGCTCTATGAAAAGCTGCTCTTGCAACGTCTGCGTCATGACACACTCCCACAATTCGGGCTGGAAAAAAGATGGTGGCTTTTAGGCCAGACTGTCTGCAATGGCGCGCGCAGCCGCGGCCGGATCGGGGGCCTGCGTAATCGGGCGTCCAATCACCAACACACTGGCACCAGCGGAAACCGCCTCCTGCGGGGTCATCACCCTCTTTTGGTCACCTGCGGCACTGCCAGCGGGGCGAATGCCGGGCACAACAAGCTTGAATTTCTGCCCCAAACTAGCGCGGACCAAACTAATCTCCTTCGGGCTGCAAACAATGCCATCCAGACCATTTTCATTCGCGAGATTCGCAAGCAGGGGCACTTGTGTTTCCGTTCCGTGCCGCACCGCCATCTGGGACAGGTCATTGTCGTCAAGGCTTGTGAGGATGGTAACACCAACCACCCATGGCTTGTCGGCGCCAAGTTTCGCAGCTTCCTCTGCCGCCGTTTCCGCAGCGCGGCGCATCATCTCTGGTCCGCCCTGCGTATGAATAGTCAGAATGCTGGGCTGGAGCGGCGCCACCGCGCGAATGGCGCCCGCCACGGTGTTGGGGATGTCGTGGAACTTCAGGTCCAGGAAAATCGGCATACCGGTTTTCGCAACAGCCTCGAAACCCCTGGCTCCGTTCGAGCAGTAAAACTCAAGCCCAAGCTTGACACCACCCACTGTTCCATAGAGCTGCTCGGAGAGGGCGACAGCAGCGTCCACATCGGTGGTGTCGAGAGCACAGAAAATTCTTTCACTTGGCTTCATGGCGGCATCCTTCACGCTTTGGGATTTGGTAGCGGTTATGGATGCGGGCTGCAAGACTGCTGTTACAGCTTAATCCTGTTTGCCGAGAGCAAGCGCATCGCTTGCTGCATCATGAGACTCGCGTGCCCGCTGTTTGTGCGCATCTTCAGACAAGGCTGACACCTGCCCTTCAAGATACTGACTTCTGCGTTCTGCTTTGCGGCGAGCAGCAAAGCCCTGAAGCCGCAACCACCCGGTCACGCCTGCAGCTGCAATCAGTCCAATGAAAATTCCGGCGAACAAAAGCGCATAGGCCGGCAGCGGTGGCAAAAAACCCAGCGGTTCAAGTGACACAACAATGGGTTGGCGATTGTTGATCGAAAAAAAGATGAGCAAGAGCGCCAGCGCGGCCCACAAAAGTCGTCTTACAATGTTCAGGAGTTGCGCCATGATTATCCCAAATTCCGCCTTGAGCTATTCCCTTATATAGGTGCGCTCCAGAATCAATAAAGCCTCCGAAATGTCGGAGGCTTTTATCTGATGCTTGTTGCGCTGCGTTTAATCGTTCAAGCGCTCGCGCAAATCCTTACCGGTTTTGAAGTAGGGAACGCGCTTGTCCGCCACTTCAACCTTTTCGCCGGTTCGCGGATTGCGGCCAACACGAGCGGGTCGTTCCTTTACTGAAAAGGCGCCAAATCCGCGCAGCTCCACCCGGTCCCCCCGGGAAAGTGCTGTCGTGATCTCATCAAAGATCTTTGAGACGATGCGCTCTACATCCCTGTAGTATAGATGTGGATTGGCTTCCGCGATCTTCGCAATCAACTCGGACTTGATCATAAATGTCCTCCCGCCTGGATGCCTGCTGATCAACCCCACTCTATACCGGAGGCACCCTTTCTGATTGGGCAAAGCGTGCCACCTGATTTCCCGTGCGTCAAGATAAGCCACTCAAAGAAAAGGGGTTTTAACGCATTTTTCTGGCTGTTTGTGCCAAAATGAGCAGAAAATTGATATGAATTTCAGTTCAATTGCCGTGAATCGGCGGTGAACTCGTGCTCTCTTTCCCGCAATTCAGCAGCGCCCGGATTTTGATCGTCAGGTGATTCTCTCGCCCGGGTACGCCTACATATTCCACATTGCTTCAAACAAAAAAGCCGCCCCGAAGGGCGGCTTCCTGATCAGCACTGGTGTAGTGCTTATTTGTCTTCTTTGGCTTTCTCAAGAGCAGCGCCGAGGATGTCACCGAGGCTCGCACCAGCGTCTGCAGAACCATACTGCTCAACAGCAGCTTTTTCTTCCGCAACTTCGAGAGCTTTAATAGACAGGTTCAGCTTGCGGCTGGACTTGTCAACGCCGGTTACCATCGCGTCGAGCTTGTCACCAACAGCGAAACGCTCTGGGCGCTGGTCACCGCGGTCACGAGACAGGTCGCTGCGGCGGATGAAGGCAGTTGCACCGCTTTCACCAACTTCAACTTCGATACCGTTGTCGTTAACAACTTTAACAACACAAGTAACAGTTTCGCCGCGCTTCTTGGAAGATACGTCCTGGAACGGATCGCCAGAAAGCTGCTTGATGCCGAGAGAGATGCGCTCTTTCTTCATGTCTACGTCAAGAACGACGGCTTTCACCATGTCGCCTTTGTTGTAGTCCTGAATGGCGTCTTCACCAGAGCGGTCCCAGTTAAGGTCAGACAGGTGAACCATACCGTCCACGTCGCCTTCAAGGCCGATGAACAGACCAAACTCGGTCACGTTCTTCACTTCGCCTTCAATCTCAGTACCTTGTGGGTACTTGGCAGCAAATGCTTCCCAAGGATTGTCGCCACATTGCTTCAGACCAAGAGAAATACGACGCTTGGCTGGATCCACTTCAAGGATCATCACCTCAACGTCCTGGCTCGTAGAAACGATCTTGCCAGGGTGTACGTTTTTCTTCACCCAGCTCATCTCGCTAACGTGCACAAGACCTTCAACACCGTTTTCAAGTTCTACAAAGGCACCGTAATCAGTGATGTTGGTAACCTTACCTTCGAACTTGGCACCGATTGGGTACTTGGTCTCGATCGCATCCCACGGATCGTCCGCAAGCTGCTTCATGCCAAGGCTGATGCGCTGAGTTTCAGGGTTGATGCGAACGATCTGTACTTTAACGGTTTCACCGATAGACAGAACTTCACTTGGGTGGTTCACACGACGCCAGCTGATGTCAGTGACGTGCAGCAGGCCGTCGATACCGCCAAGGTCAACAAAGGCACCATAGTCAGTGATGTTCTTAACAACACCCTCAACAGCGTCACCTTCTTTGATCTGACCCATCAGTTCAGCGCGCTGACCTGCACGATCCTCTTCCAGGATAGCGCGGCGGCTTACTACGATGTTACCACGACGACGGTCCATTTTCAGAACCTGGAACGGCTGCTTGATGTTCATCAGCGGCGTAACGTCACGGATCGGGCGAATGTCAACTTGTGAGCCAGGCAGGAAGGCAACAGCGCCGTTAAGGTCAACTGTGAAGCCACCTTTAACGCGGCCGAAGATAACACCTTCAACGCGGGCATCGCCTTCAAAGGCTTTCTCAAGCTCAGTCCAGGCTTCTTCGCGGCGTGCTTTGTCGCGTGACAGGATAGCTTCGCCAAGCGCGTTCTCAACGCGGTCAACGTAAACTTCAACTTCGTCACCAGCAGCAAGCTCTGATTCTTGACCAGGAGCAGTAAATTCTTTCAGGGGAACGCGACCTTCAGCCTTGAGGCCGATATCGATGATCGCGAAGTCATTTTCGATAACAACAACTGTGCCTTTAACAACTTGGCCTTCAAAGCCGGTGTCAGCTGGCATGGTTTCATTAAGGAGCGCCTCAAAATCAGAGGAGCTAGGTGCAGCCATTTCAGACATGCAATGTCCTTTCAATACTCATATTCATGTGCCGGTCGGTTGGGTCCGACGGTCTTCTTCCGGGTTTCTTAAGCGCGAGACCATCCCGTGCTTTTCCGTGGTCCGGAAGCCTCTAACACAACAATAAAAAGCCTTCCCGCTTCTGCCCTTTCGGTTTGAAAGGTCTGAGGCAAGTGGCCCGCTATCTGTAGCGTCTTCGGTTATTGGGGCTAAAGCCGTTCTTCAACAAGTGCGACTGCCCGTAAAAACACGGCGTCTATATCCAATTCGGATGTATCTAGCAAGAGGGCATCTTCAGCGGGCTTCAGGGGCGCGTCTTTGCGGTTCATGTCGCGCTCGTCGCGGGCACGCACGTCCGCAAGAATTTCTTCGAATTCAGCGGCTTCGCCGCGGCCCAGTATTTCAAGCTGGCGGCGTTCTGCGCGCACCTCAGGGCTTGCGGTGACAAACAGCTTCAAGTCTGCGCCCGGGCACACCACGGTGCCCACATCGCGGCCATCCAGAACGGCGCCCTTTTTGCCACCTGGCGGCCGATCGGAAAAATTCCGCTGAAATTCCAGCAAGTTAGTGCGAACAGATGGAATAGCGGCAACTTTAGAGGCCGCGTTGCCGGTTACTTCTGCCCGAAGCGCCGGGTCACCGAACAAAGAAGTGTCGAGCTTGGCTGCCGCTTGGTTTGCAGCTTCAATATCATCTGGGCTTTTGTTGGCACGGAGCACGGCAAGGCCAACAGCGCGGTATAGGCTGCCAGTGTCGAGATAAGCAAACCCGAAGTGATCCGCAAGCCTGCGGGCCAATGTGCCTTTTCCCGCCGCGGCGGGACCATCAATTGCAATAATCACTGCGAATCACCTGAAAACTTATTCCCTAATGCCCTTACTCCAACAAAATAAAAAGCGCACTATTAAAGACACATGAACAATCAGACTCGACTCATGTTCATCGATTTGATAAAGAACAAATCATGAACATATAACAAAGCGAGGAACCAATGAACACCAATTCAAAACCATCAGCAGTAGGCGTAAATGCCGTTTTGCCGGTTCACGATGTCGAGCAATCGGCGCGCTTTTTTGAGAAAGTCGGTTTCGGGCGCGATAGTGAAGTAAGCGAAGACCCGACAGATCCTTCAACCCCGCTTGGCTTTGTCATCATGAAAAATGATGCCTGCCAGCTGATGCTGCAAAGTTTCAAAAGCATCCAAAATGATGCCCCAACGATGCTGGCGGACGGGGATACCACGACACTCCTTTTCATTATCGTTGAAAACCTGGATGCCGTTGTTGAGGCCCTGGACGGAGAACCGGTTTTTATGGAACGGCGCACAACATTTTATGGATCAGACGAAATCGGCATCACCAGCCCGGGCGGGCATAAAATTACGTTTGCGGAATTTGGTGAAGCTGCGTGATGGATGCCGCTGGTACTAAATCGTTTCATTTCGCGTCAGTTTGAAGAAATAGGGCTGTTCCATTCCTTTGAAATCCATCCAGCCAAAAACCGTGTCAGCATCAATTTTTCTGAAGCAGTCATTGATGGGTTTTTGGTCATAGCACATGGCAGCAGACACTTTGCCCCGGAACTCCAGCATGCGGATGCGCGCCTTGGGTTTCCGGGTGGAGATCAATGGGCTGATCACGGGAAACAGGAAAGGCCCCAGCGCATCCCGGAAGGGCAAGCGGGTAAGTAAACCAAGCGGCAGCAGGCCGGGGTTCACATAAAAACGGTCTTTGACAAGGCCGCGGTGCACCAGCGGATGAACTTCATTTGGCCCGATGAAGGCCTTGCCCCACCAATTGGAGGCTTCGAGCATGCCATCCATTGCATGGTCGGTATCCACGCCTTCGCCTTTCCAGAAAAACCCAATCATGTCGTCAGCAGCCACAGTGTCCAGACTATCGAAATAGTCTATCGCCTCCTGCGTGCTCATATATTGGTTTTTTTGGGTCATGCCGGGCCGCTAGTCTGCGCCTAACTTCAGCCCTGCGCCAAGGCCGGCCATGAGGTCAATGAAGCTTGGGAAACTGGTTTGGATGGGTGCCGCATCATCAATGGTGATCGGGGCCTCTGCCATCTGGCCCAGCACGGAAAACGCCATGGCGATGCGATGATCAAGATGCGTCGCAACCGTGCCGCCGCCGGGCACTTTGCCGCCCATGCCGTGTACGGTCAGGCCGTCCGGGCTTTCGTCCACCTGCACGCCGTTTGCCTTCAACCCCTCAGCCATAACTGAAAGCCGGTCCGATTCTTTCACGCGCAGTTCTTCAAGCCCGGTGAAAGTGCTCGTGCCGCTCGCAACCGCCGCAGCACAAAACAAAACCGGGAATTCATCAATCATCGTCGACGGGTCAACACCAATGTCGTTGGTGCCCTTGAGCTTCGCGGCACGCACCCGGATGTCGCCCACCGGTTCGCCGCCCAGCGTCGATTCGTTCACAATTTGAATGTCTGCCCCCATTGACTTGAGGGCCGAGAGGATGCCCGTTCTGAGCGGATTGAGCCCGACGCCTTCAAGCGTGATGTCAGAGCCCGGAATGATTGACGCTGCAACCAAAAGAAACGCGGCTGATGAAATATCGCCCGGCACGGCAAAAGAAACCGGCTTCAACTCGGGTTGGCCATCGATAGAAACCACGCGACCCTCGCCGTCTTCCTCAACCGTCACGTTGGCCCCCATGGCGGTGAGCATGCGTTCCGTATGATCCCGAGTCGCCGTTTTTTCGCGCACAACTGTGCGGCCCAGCGTATTGAGGCCCGCCAGCAAAATAGCAGATTTGACCTGCGCACTCGCAACCGGCGAGGTGTAATCGATTGGCAGAGTTTCGTCCGTCCCTTTGATCGTGAGCGGCAAAAAACGCCCGTCGCGAGCAGTCACCTCGGCGCCCATTTCAGATAGCGGCGTGATCACCCTTCCCATCGGGCGGCCGCGCAAACTGGCGTCCCCGGTCATCATGACAGTGATCTCGTGGCTGGCAATCAGCCCCATCAGGAGCCGCGTTGACGTGCCAGAATTCCCCATATCAATGACATTCTCGGGTTCCAGCAACCCGCCAACGCCAACACCAAACACCTCATAATGCCCTTCGCCCAGCCGGTTGACCGTTGCGCCCATCGCACGCATGGCCTCAGCGGTTGCGAGCACATCCTCCCCTTCCAAGAGGCCCGTCACCTCTGATCTGCCGACGGCAAGAGCCGACAGCATCAGCGAGCGATGCGATATGGATTTGTCGCCCGGCACGCTTAGGGTGCCAGTAAGGGCATTTTTCGGGCTTGAGATCAGTTTGGGCACTGTTGGGGTTCCGCTTCGAAACACTTGTCGACAGTTTAGCTTTGACAGGCGCGTTTGATCATGGCAAGGGATGCGCCGAATTCTTTGCTGCAAACCGCGTGAAATAGCAAGGAGAGAAACGTGGCAAAACAAGAATGGGGCACCAAGCGCACTTGTCCAAAATGTGGCGAGCGCTTTTATGACCTCGGAAAAGATGATCCTGTAACTTGCATCGCCTGCGGCGAAGAGTGGGTTCCGGAACCTATTTTGAAAACCAAGCAACCGATTGTGGTTGAGAAAAAAGAAGAAAAAGCTGAAGAGGAAACATCCAACGATGATGACATCGATCTGGATGATGAGGACCTCGATAATGTCAGCCTTGATGACGACGACGATGAAGAAGTTTCGTCAATGGTTGATACGTCGCTTTCTGAAGACGACAGCTAATATTTGACGCAAGCGGAGCGTTTCGTTTTCGCTTGCAGGAATCTGGCGCGGACCATATAGTCCGCGCTCGATTGACCCAGAGATGTGGGGCCGTAGCTCAGCTGGGAGAGCGCTACACTGGCAGTGTAGAGGTCGACGGTTCGATCCCGTTCGGCTCCACCATCTACCTTCCTGACATTACTGTTTACCGGATGCGTCTTTGATCGCTGAGCTGACTTTTGTGGTGAGCTGTTGGCGCTTGTCCGTGAGCCATGCCCAGACTTCGTCACCGGCTTGGGCAACAAGCCTGACGCCCGCCATGTAGCCAGCATACGAAGCACCAAGCCAGATCCAACCGTTACCCATGCTCACATAGTTCTGGAGTGTGAGGAACCAGGTAAAAGCGCCGACAATATTCATGATGGTATTGATGAAAAACCCGATGATCAGCTGGAATGTCAGATACTCAAACCAGGCGCCCGGGGTGAACACTACGCCGAGAAATTCGAATATCTCGTCCAGCTCAATCACCGCATAGGCGAACAGCGCCATGGTGCCATAATATCCGCCACCGAAGAACATCACCTTATTGTGCAGAAACTCTTCACCGCGTGATTTATCGAAAAGTGGCCTGTCGTCTTCTTTTTTGGGGGGCTCCTCACCTTTTTCCAGCGCTTCTTTGAGGGCCTTCTTTTCTGCCTTCTTGGCCTTGCGCTGCTCTTTATATTGATCGTCCAGCGCTTTTTCGTCCGAGAAAGGGGCAAGCCGGCCAGACGCCACCGACCACTGCAACACCAGATAGGTGAAGACTGCCACCGGCACCGCGCCCAGGATGAGCGCTCGAATAATTTCGATAACCATGGGCTTCCCTGACCCGTTTTTACTACTTTCGATATATTGAAAGCTCTGCGGCCCACGTCAAGGGGTGGGTTGCGGAGGGCCCTTGATGCCGTACTTATCAAGATCAGCGCCCGCGCGCTTTATCAGATCACGGAACCAGCTATGGGCCGGATGGTCAGTCAGGCGTTTGTGCCATATCAGCACCTCCCCAACGACACCCTCTGGCTTGGGAACGGGACTTGGCACGATGCGAAGATCAAAAAAGTCTGTGCATTTGTCGGCCATTTTGCTGGGTATGGTCGCGATCAAATCACTTGAGGCAACAATCATAGGCACGGACCCAAAGCCATTTACCGTCATGGCGATCTGCCGTTTCAGATTGTGGTCACTTAAAAAGTCATCAACAAAGCCATGCGCGTCCCCGCGTGGCGTCACCAAAAGGTGGCGGGCGGCTGCATAGGCCTCTAGCGGGATTTCATCATGGCAGGCTAGCGGGTGGTCACTTTTCATCATGCAGACAAACCTGTCGGTTCCAATGTCTTCGCGGCCAAATCGACCGGGCACCGTGCCAAGAGCGGTCAGGCCATAGTCTGCTTCCTGGGCGTCCAGTTTTTCATAAAGACGACCTTCGATCGGGACCGTATGCACATTCACACCCGGCGCTTCTTCCATCAGGTAACCCGCGAGATAAGGCAGCAGCGTAAGTGTGGCATAATCCGTTGTCGCCACCGTGAAGGTCCGGCGTGCTGTCGCAGGATCAAAAACCACGGGGTCCAGCGCATGCTCAATTTCGGTCAGCGCACGCCTTACGGGAAGCTCCAACTCCATTGCGCGGGCGGTCGGGCGCATACCGTCTGCACCGCGCAAAAACAACTCGTCTTTCATCACGTAGCGCAGACGATTAAGAGCGTTAGAGACAGCCGGCTGCGACATACCAATGCGCTCACCCGCCCGCGTCGCATTGCGCTCGTTCATCACAGCGTCAAACACCAGAAGTAAGTTTAAATCCATGCCAGCTAAATTCACGAGACAAATATCCGTTGTAATAAATATCAATTTCCTAAATGTAGGTAAGGTCCCATATAGACGCAAGCGACAATTTGCCTGATTGGATGAACAGGCTACTGACATAAACTGTCAGCAGGAAATGGCAAAGTTGCGCGAACCCGGCATTGGGTTCAAGCGTAGGGTATAAAAACAATCCAGGGAGCATGACCGTGCCCAAAACCATGACAGCCATGGATGAGTTTGCTGTCAAACTCGCCCGAACTGTGATCAATCACCGGTGGCTGGTGATCTTAGCAACGCTTTTGTTCACCGGCTTGGTGGCAAGCGGAACGCAGTATCTGCAGTTTTCGAACAATTACCGGGACTTTTTCTCCGAAGCGAACCCGGAACTCAGAGCTTTTGAAGATCTGCAAAGCACCTATACCAAGAACGACAATATCTTTTTTGCAATCGTTCCGCCTGACGGCGATGTGGTCAGCAACGAAACACTGAGCCTTGTTGAAGAACTGACCGAGCAGGCATGGCAGATCCCCTATTCGATTCGCGTCGATTCGCTCTCTAACTTCCAGCACACTGAAGCTGAAGAAGATGATCTGATCGTCGAAGACCTTGTTAAAGGCGCAGACGCTCTCTCCCCAGACCAGCTGGTGCGCATCAAAAACATTGCTCTCACCGAACCGCTGCTGCGCAATCAAATCATCTCTGGCGACAGTCGGGCTACTGCCGTCAATGTCGTGGTGCAGTACCCCGAAAAAGCACTCACCGAAGTGCCAGAGGCTGTTGGCTTTGCGCGCAACCTGCGTGATCAGATGAAGGCCAAATACCCCGATCATGAGATCCGCATGATCGGGGTTTCCATGCTCAATAACGCCTTCCAGGAAGCAGCCATGGCCGACTCGATGACCATGATCCCGATCATGTATCTGGTTCTGTTGGTCCTGATGGCGGTGACGGTGCGCACGGTTTCTGGCACGTCCGTCACGCTTCTGATGATTGGCTTCGCATCCCTTATCGGTATGGGTGTGCTTGGTTTTTCTGGCACGCCGATGGACCCGATGGTGCTGACGGCACCCACCATCATCATGACGCTCGCGATCGCGGACTCAGTGCATATCCTTATTACGATGCGCAACAGCATGAAGGATGGCATGAGCAAAAAAGATGCGCTGATTGAGGCCGTTCGTGTCAATTTCCTCGCTGTGATGGTCACGTCGCTCACCACCGCAATTGGTTTTCTGGCGCTCAATTTCTCTGACGCACCGCCTTTCTGGCACCTCGGTAATGTATCTGCCATCGGCATTGTAATGGCGTGGATCCTGTCCGTTACTTTCCTGCCCGCGATGATGAGCTTTTTGCCGGTGCGCGCACCCAAGCCCGCCACTGGCGGCGCACAAAGCGCGATGGCACGGCTGGCGGACTTTGTTGTCGGAAACCACAAAAAGCTCTTTTACGGCATTGGCGCCCTGGGCGTGATCCTGGTTGCCGGTGTGCCGCGCATTGAGTTTAACGACCAATGGACCGAGTATTTTGACGAAAGCATCGAATTTCGGCGCGACTCGGACTATTCGACCCAGTTCTTTGGCTTTTACCCCATCGAGTTTTCTGTGCTCGCTAACGGTGAAGGCGGCGTCAGCGACCCAGAGTTTCTGGAGAAGTTAGATGCCTTCAGTCAGTTCCTGCGTGAACAACCGAATGTCACCCATGTCTACTCGCTCGCTGACATTATGAAGCGCCTGAACAAGAACCTGCATGCAGACGACGAAACCTGGCATCGCCTGCCGGACGACCGCGAATTGTCGGCGCAGTATCTGCTCCTCTATGAGCTTTCACTACCTTACGGCCTTGACCTCAATGACCGGGTGAATATCGACAAGTCCGCAACACGGGTGACGGCGACACTGACCAACACGTCCACAGCCGAAACCAAAGCTTTCCTGGATGCGTCACGCAACTGGATTGCAGAAAACGCACCGGAATATATGCAGGCAACCGTGCCGACAAGTGCGCAAGTGATGTTCACTTATGTCGCAGAACGCAATGTGAACAGCATGATCACCGGCAATGTGATTGCGATCCTTGCTATCGCCGTCGTGATGATGATTGCGCTGAAGTCTGCGCGCCTGGGCCTTCTGTCGATCGTGCCCAACGGCCTGCCAATTGTAGCTGCTTTTGGCGCCTGGGCCTTCATGGTTGGCACTGTCGGTTTCTCGGTCGCGGCAGTTGCGAGCGTATCGCTCGGTATCGTCGTCGATGACACAGTGCACTTCTTGTCGAAGTTCGTGCGTGGCATCCGGGAAAAAGGTTATGATACCGCCGGTGCCATCAAATATGCGTTCGAGATGGTGGGCATGGCCCTGATCGTAAACACTGTCGTGCTCGTGATCGGGTTTTCCTACCTCGCCACCTCGCACTTTAAAATAAACGCGGACCTGGGCCTGCTTACGGCACTTGCCATCATGCTTGCCCTTCTGTTTGACTTCCTGTTCCTGCCAGCGCTGATGCTTTTGGGAGCAGACAAACTTATCACCGGTAAAACCAGCAAAGGAGCACCTGAAGATGTTCAGCAACCGGCTCAATAATTTCACCAAAACCGTCGCTTTGGCGGCACTGATTGGCACAGGACTATCGACAGCAGCCTTGAGCCAATCTGCAGAAGAAAAAGGCTTTGAAATCGCAGCCCGTTCGGACCGCACAGACACCGGCTTCGAAAGCTCAGAAGTTACCGCGGTGATGACACTGACCAATGCGGCCGGTCGCACCACCACGCGGGAGCTCTATTTCAAAACCCTTGAGCGAGAAAATGAGGACGTTGGCGACAAGTCTCTCACCGTGTTCGAAACCCCCCGCGATGTGCAAGGTACAGCCCTCTTGAGTCATGCTAAAATTCTTGAGGCTGACGACCAGTGGCTGTACCTGCCAGCGCTGAAGCGGGTGAAGCGGATTTCAAGCGCCAACAAGTCCGGCCCATTTGTGGGATCAGAGTTTGCGTTCGAAGATTTCACTTCGACCGAACTCAATAAATATGAGTACCGCTATTCAGGTGAAGACACATTTGATGGCATGACCGTTGACGTTGTCGAGCGCACGCCGCGCTATGAAAACTCTGGATACGTCCGCCAAGTGTCTCTTATTGACCAGGATGTTTTTCAGGTTCGCAAAATTGACTTTTACGACCGCAAAAACAGCTTGCTGAAAACTCTTACGCTCAGCGATTACCGGGAATATGAAGGCGGCGTGTGGCGTGCCCATTTGCTGACCATGGAAAACCATCAAACCGGCAAGTCTACGAGCATCGCCTACAGCGACTATGCTTTTAAAACCGGTCTTGCAGACAATGACTTTGTCAAAGGCGTCCTGAGGCGCATCCGCTAGAAAGACTGACATGCAAAAATCATTGTCAGCCGCTGCGCTCTTCATGGCAAGCATGCCTGCCATGGGGGGCGATTTTGATGTCGGGGCTTCCGTTGGCACGGAGCTACGCACCTTTTTTGAGGGCGGTACGCTACCTGGCCAGTTCGATACCTTCCAGCCATCCCTGCAACTCGAAGGCGATGTTCGCTGGCAAAGCGATAGCGGCGAGTGGGACTTGGTCCTGGTGCCATACGCCCGCATTGACGGGCAGGATGACCGCCGCACGCACTTTGATATGCGGGAAGCATTTGTTCGCTGGAGCGGCGATGAATGGACGGTGCGCGCGGGCCTCGCCAAAGTGTTCTGGGGCGTGGCTGAAAGCCGGCATCTGGTCGACATTATCAACCAGTATGACACTGTTGAAGATATTGACGAAGAGGACAAGCTTGGCCAGCCCATGCTCGAGGTTTCTACCATCCGGGATTGGGGTCAGCTCACTGGCTATGTGATGCCCGTCTTCCGCAAGCGCACCTTTGTCGGGCGCGACGGTCGCCTGCGCTTTAACGGTATTATTGATAACGACCTGGCGCGTTTTGGCGAAGGTAATGAACAAAACGCCGACGTGGATTTTGCCCTGCGCTATAGCCACTATATTGGTGACTGGGATGTGGGTTTGTCATTCTTCCACGGCGCGAGCCGAGAACCGCGCTTGCTAGCCAGCAGCCAACCCGGTGTTCTGGCACCCTTTTATGATGATATCACCCAGTTTGGGGTCGACCTGCAGTACACCAAAGACGCCTGGCTGTGGAAATTTGAAGGGATCGTCCGCGAAACGCCTTTTGAAACATTTGCAGCAGCTGTTGGCGGCTTTGAATACAGTTTCTACGGCATTACTGACAGCGGTGCTGATCTGGGTGTGTTGATGGAATACCAGTATGATGGCCGGTCTGAGGACTTCCAGGTAGCGGCTCCGACAATCGCAGACAATGACTTATTTGTCGGTGCGCGCCTGGCCATGAACGACAGTCAGGACACAGACTTTCTTGGCGGTGTTGTCACTGACCTGGATGATGGGTCTATGTCAGGCCTTGTGGAGGCGTCAACACGCATCGGCGACTTTTGGGTTGTGGAACTGGAGAGCCGGTTTTTTGTCAATGTGGACAACACCAACCTACTGTCGGTGTTCAGAAACGACAGCAACGTCACACTGCGTGTGACCCGTTACTTCTAACCGAAAGGCATTGCCCAGTTGTTATTGGGCGATGCCATCCACTGAAATTTCATCGACCTTGTCTGCGTAAAAAGCGACATAGTCTTTTAGTGCTGCCACTTCGTCATATGGTGTGTCGTAGCCCCAAACCGCGCTACCGAGAAAATCGTTGCCCACCCTTATGTTCCAATAGCGCGCCTCGCCTTTAAAAGGGCAGTAGGTGCTGTGGTCATTCTCCACCAACGCTTTGAAATCGACATCGGTTCGCGGCACATAAATAACCGGTGGATACCGCGACTCTTCAACTCTGAGCGCCGCTGAAGACACAGCAATCACTTTTCCCAGTGCGGTCACCTGCACCTTACCCGGCAAGGGTATCAGTTCGACGGAATGGTCAGGATAATCCTTGTATCCGGGACCAGAGTTCTTTGCAGTCATGCTTTATCTCCTGACAATTGGAGGAGAATAGGCGTATTCAGCTGTATCGCAACGCCGCGTTTTTGCAGAATCGGGTTGCATTCTTTCGCCAGTTCCAAACGGTTTGGTTTAGCGGAAAGCCCATCGGTCAATTGGTGGTGGTCATCGTTCACCTTGAATAAGTTTGAGCTGTCGGTCGACACAGGCCGCCAGTTCATAGTCTGCCAATATCGTTTCCCTGCCCGCGCGACCCACTTGCTTTGCTTGCGCAGGGTCGTTTAGCAAGGCGACCATGTGCTCTGCAATGACATCGACGTTTTTAGGGTCGACCAATCTGCCATTTTTGCCGTCAGTGATAACTTCTTGAACGGGCGCATTATCACTTGCGATGACCGGCACGCCGACACTCATGGCGTTCAGGCATGACCAGGAAAGAACGAAGGGGATCGACAGATATGCGTGCAGGCTCGAGACCTGCAGCATTTTGATAAACTCTGGCTCCTTCACAAGCCCAACAAAATGGGTGCGCGCAGGGTCATAGTCGACTTTCTCTTCAGCCCAGGATTTCAAACCCGCTTTCCCCCGGCCACCTGGGTCATAACATTTGCGGTCCGCACCTGCGATCAACACATGGGCGTTTGGACGCTCTTTTTGAACTTTCGCGATGGCGCGCATAAACTGTGGGAATCCGCGGGTTCGCTCCATGCCGCGCGCAGCATAGGTAATGACTTCGTCTTTTCCGGTAAATTCGTGGCCACCAAAGGCGAAGGTTGCTGTTGGGTCGGGGGCAAACTTGCTGGTATCGATGCCCTCATGCGCCACGCGTATCGCATGTTGCCAGCGTTTGGGAAACTGTGATCGCTGAAACTCGGTGGGCACATAAGCCGCGTCCGCACCATCAAATTCCTCTGCCATGATGCCGTTGCGGGCAGCGTTGGCCGCGCAGACTTTATGAAACGCCTGATCGTTGTTCACATCGGTCGCAAGCGGGTTCCGGTAATACCATTCCAGGAAACTGATAAAGCGCGCGTCCGGGAACAAATCCCGAAGATACAGCGCTGCACCTGTGGATGCATGGCTGATGATAAAATCGGGTCGATAACCTTTTTCTACAAATGGCTGCAGTTTTCGGATCAGGTCCAGACCTAGCGCTGAGGCAGACTGCCGGACACCCAGCTTCGAAGCAGTGTCCGGCATTTCGTAAATAATCTGCTGTACCGGAAGTTTTTGGGAAGTTCCCTTCCGACTCGCTGCCAATATCTCGGCACCCTGTTGGCGATGCAACCGGCGCAAAAGATGTATGAATTGCCCCGGAAAGGCATCATGTACAAAGAGGTAATTCATAGCCTCAAACTACGCTTCCTTTCGCAGATAGTCCACCGGCTTTTATTAAGATTGTAAATGTATTTGTTGTTTATTTTTAAATAGTTATCGCCGAATTGACTCCAGTTCTTAAATTGATGTTCATTCCTTATCCGCATGCTTGAGACTCAGGCAAATCACCAGCACACCCAGTGTATCTGGTACTATTGGAGATCAGGCATGCGCATTGTTGCAGTTACCTCCCAAAAAGGAGGCTCCGGCAAAACAACCATTACTGGCCATTTGGCCGTAGAGGCCGCTCGTATGAGCGGCGAACCCGTTGCCCTTATCGATACTGACCCGCAAGGCAGTCTCACCGACTGGTGGAACGAACGCGAGGCCGAGCAGCCTTTGTTTGCACAAGCAACACTATCAACACTCGACCAGGATTTGGCGCGGCTGAAGGAAGTGGGGGTGCGACTGGTATTTATCGATACACCGCCTGCAATCACCAACGCGATCCAGACAGTGGTTTCACGCTCTGACCTGGTCATTATCCCAACACGGCCAAGTCCACACGACCTGCGCGCAGCCGGCAAGACTGTGGACATGGTGGAGCGCGCCGGCAAGCCTTTGGTGTTTGTCGTGAACAGTGCCACAGCAAGGGCGCGATTAACGGGCGAAGCAGCCATTGCCCTTTCACAGCACGGCACCGTAGCGCCAACTATTCTTCATAACCGGCAGGATTTTGCCGCCAGCATGATTGATGGCAGAACCGTGATGGAAGCCAATGAGGCTGGCAAGTCGGCGGAAGAGGTGTCGATGCTTTGGCACTATATCGATGACCGAATTAAGCGATTGCCGGTGAAATCAAGCTTTCGCAGTTTGCATTCCCCCAGGAATGGATTTGGCAACCGACCCCAAATTTCCGAACAATCAACACAAGTCGCGTCACACTAAGCAGCGACCAATCCGAGCAAGGAGAATGTCATGAGCATGGCATCATTAAACGCATCACTTTTGGCAAGGAAGGGCTATGCAATTCCGGCCGAACAATCACCACGACACCTGGCAAGTGTGCCGGTTATGAATTCCCCGCGGGCAAAGCAGACCGAGCGCTACGCCAATCAGAAAAAAACCAAGAAAAAACACTTCCGCTTGAGCGAAAAAGCTGACCAGGAAATGCGCCTGATTGCCGTGAGGGAAGGCTTGAGCCAACAGGCATTGGTGGAAAAAGCTTTGCACGCTTATTTGGAAGAAGCCTTCAACAACGGCGAATGCATTTGTCGCAAAACCAACTGAATGCCTGAGCTGGGGCGAAGCTAGGCAGCTGAATCACACCATTCAGATTGTCGACGCTTCGTTAGCGCGGGGGCCAGAATGCTCGGTTGGCTCCCGCGCAATCCAAAACTTTGTCAGGAATTATCGTCGGCACTGGGTGGTTTGGCAAAACAGTCAAAACCCGCGCGTTTCAAGTCCACACAAAGGTTCACGGCAGAATGCATGCCCTCCAAGGGGCCAAACACCAATTTGTAGCGACCGAGGCGATTTGGTGAAGGCACCATCTCGTTAAACAAACCTTTAACCACACCCGAGTGATTTTCGAGAATTTCCGAAAGCATTGTGCGCGCATCTTCCTCTCGTAAGGCAAAACCAACCTCGAGATGCCAAACGGCGGCCCAGTTTTCGGGCTTTTCTACCAATGTTTCTTCTTCGTCTGGGGACCAACCTTCCACAAGCAGGTCCATGTTGAGTAACTCGTCAGAAAATCCTAATTCTGAAAGACGTCCCGCATAGGTTTGGGCCGCCTGGCGGGCGTCGCCGGGCAGAAGGGTACGCATTTCAAGTTCGGCGGCCACGGCATCTTTGTACCCGGCCTCTGCCGCCTTCCACACCAAACCATAACCACGCACTGGGTCTGGTGTTCGACCATTCTCGCCGTTCCAATAGATGATCCCAAGGAGATAGGCGGCCTCCGGATTGTCGGTCAGGGCATATGTTTGCCATATTGCAAAGGCTTCAGCGGTTTCCGCCACCGATTGTTGACCTTCAAAATACAGGATATTTGCCAGTTTCATGGCGGCTGGCTCATGGCCCAACCTGCTGGCAAGGCGGTAAAACATCGTCGCGATCGACATGGATGCTTCGCCGCCAATGCCTAGACGTGAAATTTCCGCCAAATGATACATGGCATCTGGATTGCCCTGCTCAGACATCGAGCGCAGCATGGCTCTGCCTGTTTGATGGTCGCCGTCACGGATCGCATTGAGCGCGTCCTCAATGGATTGCTGGTCAGCCGTTTGCGCCGTTTCCTGGGCATGAACGTGAGACATGACACCTACCGCAAATGTCAACCAAGCCGCTAGGACAAAGCGCCAAGTGGACCGATTATTAAAAATTGAAATAAACATGCTTAAAAGCCTGCATTTCCCTTAAATCTTCTTTCATGCCTGAGAGCTTACTCTGCCTGATGAATACAGGCAAATTAAGACAAGTTCACACCAAACTCAGGCAAAGACATGGTTGACTTCAAAATTTTCAAAACGCTGATGGCGGGCACCTGTGCCCTGACAATTTCAGCCTGTGGCTATGGCACAGGCACAGCGCCACAGGTTGCACGGGCACAGAGCGCCGTGAGCACACAGCAAAGCGGTGGTCTCATGCAAATTGCTGATGAAATGGCAGCCAAAGGTGACCATGAAAGCGCAATTCCGCTGTACCGCCATCTCGCCACAACCACACGCTCTCCGCTAGCAATTACAGGCCTGGCCGATAGTCAAATGGCGATGGGAAACCTAGAGTCTGCTTTTGCCATGCTTGAAGCCTTGGTGCGTGATCAGTCGTCACCTTTGCCGGGCGTTACTTTCTATAGTTACGGAAAAGCCGCTCTCGCTTTGGGCGACTTTGACACCGCCTTGGTTGGTTTTACGGCCGCCGCCGAGTTAATGACGGGCGACGAGCGGCCGCTTTCCGGAAAAGCCGTGGCGCTCGCGGCCACAGGCAATACCCAAGAGGCCATTTCGACCCTTATGGGTAGTGAAGACCCATCAAGCCGATCAAACCTCGCACTTGTTCTGGCTGCGTCCGGCGAATCTGAACGTGCAATCGATCTCCTGGTCTCACTCGTGTCCGACGGATCGGCCGAAGCGCGGGACCGGCAAAACTTGGCAATGGCCTATTTGATGAACGGGCGTGAAGACAAGGCTTATCAAATTGCACGCATTGATTTGGACGCCGCAAGTGTTGATGACACCTTCACCTTCTATCGCTCGTTGACCAGCCTCAGCGAAGCGGCGCGCATGCGTGCGCTGGTGACCGGGACGATCGACCCTGAATGGACACGAGAAGAAACCGCCAATCTGCAGCTTGAGGACTCGGTCGATCGTCAACTCGCCGCCACACGGTTTGTTTCGGAACCGAAATTAGTTGCTGAAGCCCCGGCCCCTGAGGTAGTTGAAGAAAAAGTTGCGCCAGCCAACTATATTATTAAGGAGGCGCCACCACTGTTGGAGCCGGAAGGCTGGGCTCTGCAGATTGGTGCATATCGCACTATTGACCGCCTGGTGAAGGGCTGGAACATTTTGTATGAGCGTAACCTGGATATCTTGGCAGACATCCCACCCCGCCGCTCAGAGATCGACTTTGGCGCACGCGAAGAAGGTCCTTCCGGTTTTTACTATCGTCTCAACGCCGGTCCCCTCAAAACCCTGTCCAAAGCACGTGAAATTTGCACAGAATTACGTGAAAGAGGCACGCGGTGCTGGATACGTCCGCCCGAGTCGACCGAAGGCAAGCTGCCGGGCACGGATGTGGCTGAAGCAACTTCTGCTTCTGAATCCAGCCGATAAACAAATCCCTTGCCGTCATGGGCCGGGGGCAGCACACTGATGGCCATGGGGTGCCCACTTGGGGCCCCATCCATATGTGCATGCTCAGACAGGAGGTGACCCCATGACACGGATGTCCGTATTCAATAGCCCATTTTTGCTTGGTTTTGACCAGCTTGAAGACGTTCTTGACAGTGTTGCCAAAAACGCAGGCGAAGGGTACCCGCCCTATAATATTGAACATACGGGCGACGAGAGCATTCGTATCACGTTGGCCCTTGCCGGTTTTACCCGCGAGGATGTGGCGATTTCCTTGGAAGCAAACCAGCTTATTATCCGCGGCAAACAGCAAGACGCCGGTGGTAAGGAGTTTTTGCACCGCGGCATTGCCGCCCGGCAATTTGTCAGAAAATTTGTGCTGGCGGACGGCATGGAGGTTACCGATGCCTTGATGGAAAATGGGCTTTTGCACATTGATCTTCATCGCCCACCCTTGGAGCAGGCGATCAAGACTATTCCTATTCGCTAGAGCAAACGGACCCAAATGTTACAACAATTCGAAACCACATTTGATGTCCCAACAAAGGGTGTTGGCGCATATGAGTTCACCAATGACGTTGCCGGGTTTGTTCGGCAATGTGGGCTCGCCACGGGCCTTGTCAATTTGCTGGTACAGCACACATCGGCTTCGCTCACTATTCAGGAAAATGCTGACCCAGATGTTCAAGCAGACTTGCTGGATGCCCTTGAACGATTGGCCCCTGAGGGGAACATATACCGCCACAGCGCAGAAGGGCCAGATGACATGCCAGCGCACATCAAAGCGGCACTCACAAGTACAACCTTGGCTGTTCCAATTTTTGAGGGAGCTCTGCGCCTTGGGACATGGCAGGGCATTTACCTGCTGGAGCACAGGCGACGCGGGCATCATCGCCGCATCGCCTGCCACATATTAGGCGAATAGCCGCCTAAAATTTATAAACGAGCGTTGCCCGCGTAATCGTATCCCATGCCGCAGCATCAACAGGGGTGTCTGAGTCGTATTGCACTTGGAAAGATAGCCTCGCCGCCAATGCGCTATTGATTTGCGCACCAATCGTGGCCCGATTATCAAACGTGATCGAACCAGTGCCAAAAATCATTGATGCCTGGTCCTTGAAGTCGATATTATCGGCGATCTTGAGCTCATAGGTCGATGAAACCCGTCCCAAAAACTCGGTCTCAGTGTCGTTGCCAATTTCGAACTTGTTGATCCGGACACCAGGCCCACCCTCAAGGCGCAGCTTTTGTTTTTCGCTTTCGAGAATTTTTACACCCAACGCAATACTATCGAGAATTCGATAATCAAAGCCAGAGAATTTGTTGAAGTCGGACTCGAAATAATTTGAAACAAACAGACCGTCCCAGGCTTTGTAAATTGTATTCAAACGCGCAAGAACGCGGCGGCGCGTCGTCAGGCCCTGGCTGCGGGCCAGGTCAAAATCCAGATTAAAATCATGTTCCCATTTGGTGCCAAAGTCGCGGCTCATGGCAACACCCAGCGCAATCGATTGCTCGTCGGTATCACCAGTACTGGTGGCGGCACCAAACTGTGCCGTCATGTTCCATAGGGTAGGGTCAAGGAAATATATGATGCCACGAGACCGGGACTTGCGCTCAGCTTCTTCGGCTGCAGCGTTAGCCTCCGCCACTTCTTGCGCAAAGTCAGTCTCAATCCAGTTGGGCTCAAGCGCCGCCGCTGTTTTCAGAATATCAAGCCGACTGCCAGGCCATGTCTGCAACGCCGTGCCCACCAACGTGTCGAACAAAACTTCGTCACCGTTTGCAACCGCTGTTTTCAGCATATCTTCAAGTCCTGCGGGTGTGTCCGCTAGGGCTGACGGCGCGAGCAAGCCGGTTAAAATTGTTGTAGTCGCCAGTGTCCTCTTGACGACATGTGCTATTTGCCTGTTCATTAGTCATCCAATCCGCAATAAATGTCAGGCCCCCAATTGAGTGGCTCGTCATCTAGCGGTATAGCGGGGTTGAGGCAAGAAAAATTGAAGGAGCCTATATGCCAATTGCCTTTGTCACCGGCGCAACCGGTTTTGTTGGTCGCCACCTTATTGATGTTTTAAGGGAAGACAATTGGACAATAATCGCCGCTGTTCGAGACCCAGCAAAAGCCAAGACATTGCTCGGGAACGACGTTGATTGCCGCGAAGCAGACCTCACGGAGCCATTAACAATGAACGACGCCATGCCTGAAGGTGTGGACTGCGTATTTCATGTGGCGGCAGATGTGGGGACCTGGTCGCGCGACAACGACCGGCAGTATCGCACCAATGTTGAAGGCACCGCTGGCTTATTGCAGGCTATTGTGGACAAAAAAGCCAGGCGCATGGTGCATGTGTCTTCAATCGTGGCCTACGGCGAACACGCGCAAACTATTGATGATAACACACCGCGGCTCGGGGCCGAGAGCTGGGTCAGTTACGTCAACACCAAAGCATACGCAGAACGCAAGGTGAAAGAGGCCGTCGACCGTGGCCTGGATGCCGTGATCGTCAACCCAACAGATATTGTTGGCCGGTACGACGATCAGAACTGGGTGAGGATGATCAAAATGGTGGCAGATGGCAGCCTGCCTGCTGTACCGCCTGGCAACGGGAATTTTGCCAATGGCCGCGCGGTAGCCGAAGGCATTCTTGCCGCCTATAAACATGGCAAAACTGGTGAAAATTATATTCTGGGTGGCCCTTACGCCACCTTCCATGAATTCCTGAGCACGGCCGCCGAAAAGCTTGGAAAACCAAAGCCCAAAAAACCAATTGCGGCTGGGCTGTTGAAATTTGTTGCCACCACTTCTGGACTGATTTCGAAACTGACGCGCAAAAGGCCTCAAATCACCAAGGAAGAAGCCTATTTTGCCTGCCAGCGCTACACAGTCAATTATGACAAGGCCATCCAAGAGCTGGGGTACCGTGACGTGCCGCTGTCTCAGTCCATTGATGAAGCCATTGGCTATTTGCGCGAAACGGGTAGCCTCAGCGACTGAAGCGCCATCGGCACAACAAGCAAAGTTGCCACAAAACAATAAATAGCGCCCATCACCATGATGCGGCTCAGGTCAATTCCATGGTCTAAAAGTATGCCGATGAAATAGGGCGCCAATGCCGTCGACACAACCACCAGCGATGTCGCAAGAGATTTGATTTCGCCGAGATGTTTGGTGCCGTAAAGCTCCGCCCAAACAGCGTTATTGATTGGCAGCGTTATACCGGCACCCAATCCCATCAAAAACATGAAAATGATGACGCCGCCCGCGCTGGGCGACGCCTGCAAAGCCAAAAGAGCGAGCCCAAACAAAGGGGGATACAGAAACATCAATCGTTTGCCGCCAAGTTTATCAACAAGAAGGCCACCCATGAAGGGCGCTGCGATAGAACCAACGGCATAAAGCCCGTAGAAGCGGGTATAGTCCGCCAACACCATTTGGGCATGCGCGCCAAACTCATCCGCAAAGAAAAAAGCTGCTGTTATCCAAAAAGGCCCTGCGATCAAAGCGGGCAGCATTAAATAAAAGCGAGGATCGCGAATAACGTTTTTTCTGCGCGCATGTTTTTGGTTCACGCCTCCATCATCAACACTCACCGCCGCTTCCTTGGCAAGCCAGGCTTTGTGCCGCGTTTGATGACCCTTCAGTAAAAACCCTATTATGGGCAACGCGACAACGAGGATTAACGCGGCAAACACAAACCAGCCCGTGCGCCACTCCAAGTCTTGCATCAGCGTTACGGCGAGCGGCGGCAAAACGGCTTGCCCAATAGGAAACCCAAGGCCCGCAATTGCCACCGCAAAACCACGGTTGCGGTCATAATATCGCGACATGCTGGTCATTGCGGCATGCGTCAGCATGCCCTGGCCCATCAGGCGAACAGCCATCAAGCCCACAACCACAACCCAAAAGGGTCCCGCCAGCCCGACCAGACCACATGCAACAGCCGTGAGCACAAGCAGTGTCATTGTGTAGGGGACCAGATTGGCGCGGTCGATAATATGGCCAAGCCTATTGAGCCCAACAGCGCTAACAATGGTCACACACAAATAATAGAGGCCAAATTCACTGTTCGAGAGAGCAAACTCTTCCGCGATCGCCGGTCGGTAAACGCCAATAAAATAGGTTTGCCCGAAGCTGGAAAGAAATGCCAGCGTCAGCCCAAAACCCAAAAAACGCATGTTGTTAAGCAGAAAATTCATCGTGCACCAAACTCATAGTAGTCGGGCATATCTATGTCGTTTTTTAGTAAAAACATACCGTTTCTTAACGCTTTTGGGGCAAAAGCTAAGTTCGAAATTCTGCAACACACGCGCCAGCAGATTTTAGTGTATGGTATGCATCAGACGGGGGTCAATTTGGCATACGGTGTAAATATTCATTATGAGGTTCTTGGCCGTCGCGGCGGTGGCTGGACTATTCTTGATGTCAAGAAAGACCGCGACGCAGCAATAACGCACGCCGAAAATCTATGGAAAAATCAGCAATACACCGGTGTCAAAGTTGTCAAAGAAACCTTCGACAAGTCTGAAAATGAAATCACTTCGGTTGAGATTTTCACGCGAGGGAGTACACGCAAGAAGTCAAAGTATGACGAAAGTGGGTCTATTTCACCGTGTCTGTCACCAGATGATCTCTACGGACCAGATGGCCGGCGATCGATTTGGGACCTGATGAATGCCAGCTTGTATGAGTGGCGCATTACGCCAACGGAATTGCTGCATTCCCTTGACCACTACTACAAGCTTTATAACGCTGGCACGCGCCTTCAAAATGCGGTTCAGCGCACTGCGGTTTCTTTTGAAACGGAACAGGGCTCCATCCAGGAGCGCATGCGCAAAATTTACAAGGTGATTGACCTCTCTATCGACATCATGAAGTCGACTAAAGATTCAATCCCGTCGCTTGAGACAGGCCGGCTTGCACCGCTGATTGAGCAACTTGAGGATAAACCGAATAAAAAATTCCTGCTCACCTGCTCGCTTGTGGAATATCTGCGGCCAGCTGTGACCTTATCTGACAAAATTGGCCGCGTTATCATCTTTTTGAGCGCAAAGCGTCCGCCGTGGGTAATGGAAATTCTGGACCAACTGATTTCCGAATATCTGATGTATGAGCAAGTGCTGTTTCAGCTGATGGGGGAACGGGAAAACCGCGCAACCTTCATGATGGAGCTTGCCTATTTCCAAAAAGGCGAGCTTAACCTGATGGGGGAAGACGAAAACTCGCCGCGCTTCAGTGAGGAAGTCCTCAGGCTCAATGGGTTTTTGTCGGAAGACCGCCTGCCACGCAGCTCTCATGTTCTGCTGTCTCGGCTCAAAACAGAAATCGATGCGCCCAAACCGATTGGCGGTACTGATCTTGCGCAGCAACTCCGTGCGCTATCCGATCTCGGTGCAACACTGGAAAGATTGCACGACGACTATCACACTCAAGAGCATATTCTGGAGGCGGTGCGCGCCCGCTCTGGCAGGTTGATCAACAGCCAGTCCATCGCCGACATGCTGGCGGCCCATCAGAACCCAGTAGACCAAATCAACGCGCTTCTTGATCTTGAGGCTGTTACGATAGGTGACAATAACAAAAGAGTGGTGGCCAACTTCATTTTGCCCATCTTGTCACGGCCGGAGTACGAATCCATTTTTATGGGGCTGGACAGCAACCCAACCAAACGCATGACTGACCTTGTGGAATTGCAAGCGCGCGTCCTGAGCGCCGAACTTTCCGAGATGTACAAGCGCAAGATTGCCAGCAAGCTGGATCAATTCTGTCAGACCATTATGGACAATACGCAGATCCTGAAGAAAATTCATCAGCTGGACATAAGCCTGCAGGAAAAGTCGCGCAAAATTCTGATGATGCTGGCAGACGGATACTTTACCTCAGGCAGTTGCCGCGATGCTGCAGAACAGCAGGTTCGCCTTTACATGCGCCAAACGGGTTTCACTGAAGGCCTGATTGCCGGCATGGCGCGGAAGAAGGCGGAGCAGGAATTGATCGGATTCCGGGAATTGCTAGACAGGGCCGACATCAGAGCGGTTGAGGAAGACAGCGCAAATCAAACCGTCGGTGAAGACGAACTTCTTGAAGCCTCGTTACCTGACTGATTTTAACCATCAGCCTGCGTATTATCAGAAGTCTGAAATGATACCGTTCTTTTCCCAGTCACCATAGCGTGTGGGCTCTGGGCCTGACTGACCACCGATTTCCTTTGGCAATTTTTCAGACGGTTTTTGCTCAGCATCTGCAGGACTGGCGTCTTCTGAGTTTTTAACCTTTGGCTCTTGATCTGCGTCGCTCATGGTTCGTCTCGCTCTAAGCTTTTGATGCGGTCGCAGTCATCCCATCTTTTTCTGCCTTGCGCCAGAAGAAAAGGCCTACGAGCAGTACTGTGATCGGCAGAATAAACCCAAACTCGCTAACATAACGCCAGCTTTCTTTATACTGGATCGTCATTGGCTGCATGATCGTCAACACATAAATATTGTGTGACGCATGCATTACCACCGCAGGCCAAACACTGTTTGTCGCCAGGCGGAAATACGTCATGATAAAAGATATGCCGATCGTCATAACGGTATAGTTCAGAACCTGGAATTCCAGACCACTCGGCCCTGCATTATAGCTGGTTTGCGTAATGATCGGCACATGCCACAGGGCCCAAACAAGGCCAACGATCAGCGATGTTGCGGGAAACGAATACCGCGCCAGAAGCGCGGGCGTAAGGTAACCCCGCCATCCAATCTCTTCACCCAGTGCTGTCGCCATGTGCCAAATCATGCCAACGGTACCAAACATCAAAATACCAAAGGCAATTGTCGCGCCTTCCGACCATCCATCCAGACCCAGGAAATAGCTGACCTCTTGCGTGAATTTGGCGTCCAGCAAGCCGCCAAAACCACCGCCCCAAATGATGAGGTAAGCGACCGCACCGTAAACTGCGGGCAACAGATAGGACAAAGCCATCCATCGGCCAGCAGGCCACCGCCAACCAATCGATTTCAAGTCAATTAACCCGAGCCTAGACGCGGCAAATACAGCAAGCGCAGGCGTCCACATCAAAAGCGCCACATAGTAGCGGCGCAGTCCATGTTCGATTACAAAATAGTATGCGATTGCCGCAAAAAGCGCGGTAAGCCCTAAAAAAGCTATAACCGGCCGAAATGCAAATTCAGTCGCTGGGGTTTCAGCGGTTTGTTTCGAACTGTCTGCCATACTGCCTGCTCAAGTCATTTGACGCTCAGCCCACGAGCGCATGTCTTGAACCCTGATTGCCAAACACCCATGTCTAATAGCAAGAAAAATGAGATGAATCGACCAAAACACATAGACAGTCGGATATTGAAATGAGCACCATACGCACGGGCCTCTTGATGGCTGCAATGACGGCGCTGTTCATGGCCGTTGGCGCGCTGATCGGCGGCGAAGTGGGCATGATGATTGCGCTCTTATTTGCACTAGGCACCAATTTATTTGCCTATTGGAACGCGGACAAAATTGTGCTGCGCATGTACAACGCGCGTGAGGTTGACGCGCGATCTGCGCCCGAACTTGTTGGCATTGTCGCTGATCTGTCGCGGGTTGCAGATCTGCCGATGCCGAAGGTCTATGTTATCGAGAGCGCGCAGCCCAATGCCTTTGCCACAGGGCGAAACCCTGAAAATGCAGCCGTTGCCGCCACCAGCGGCTTGTTGCGCCTGCTGAACCGTCAGGAGATTGAGGCGGTTATGGCGCACGAACTTGCCCATGTTAAAAACCGCGATACGCTCACCATGACCATAACGGCGACGCTCGCAGGCGCGATTTCCATGCTTGCCCAGTTCGGCATTTTCTTCGGTGGCAATCGAAACAACGCACTTGGTCTCGTGGGGACACTCCTGCTCATCATCCTCGCACCGCTGGCCGCCATGATGGTTCAGATGGCAATTTCCCGTACCCGGGAGTATGCAGCCGACCGAACCGGAGCAGAACTCTGTGGCAACCCAATGGCGCTCGCAAGTGCGCTCAGCAAACTACAGCAAGGTGCAAGAGCAACGGAAAATCAGCAGGCGGAACAGAATCCGGCCACCGCGCACATGTTTATCATCAACCCTCTGAGCGGCATCAAATTGGATGGCCTGTTCTCAACGCACCCAAGCGCTGATGAGCGCATCCGTCGGCTGACAGACATGGCGACAAATCCTAGTTTTCGCACGCGGGCTTACAGCAGGTCCAGCCGGGCACGAACGAGCGTGCCCTCAAGCGGCGACCGGGGCCGCAGTCGCGGCCCTTGGGGCTGAAGCAAATTTCTAAAGTTTTTCGGCAGCGAGGTCCTTGAGGCTAACTTCAGCGCGCGCGCCCAGGTGCGAAATCACTTCCGCTGCTGCAAGGCTGCCGAACTTGCCGCAGGTCTCAAGGTCTTTGCCTTCAGATAAGCCAAACAGCACGCCTGCCGCATAAAGGTCACCGGCACCTGTTGTGTCTTCCACCGTTGTCGGGAATGCCGCAACTGTAACTTCTTCATCAGCCGACAGAAGCACAGAACCCTTTTCACTGCGTGTCAGCGCCGCAATTTTCACGTGGGTTTTCAGTTCAGCAAGAGCCTCTTCGAAGGTCTCAACTTCATACAGCGACAAGATTTCTGCTTCGTTTGCAAAGAGAATATCCACTTTGCTGTCCACAAGATCACGGAATTCTTCGCGGAAACGGTCCACGCAGAAACTGTCAGAAAGCGTGAGAGACACCTTGGTGCCATGCTTGTGGGCAAGGTCCATGGCCCGAAGCACCGCCGCCTTCATGGGAGCTGTGTCCCACAGGTATCCTTCTACGTACAGGATGTCTGCTGCGGCCACTTCGGCCTCAACCACATCATATTCTGAAATTTCAGTGCATGCCCCAAGAAACGTGTTCATGGTGCGCTGTGCGTCTGGCGTGACAAGGATCATGCTTGTGGCGGTCGGTGCACCAGTCGTTGCGGGTGCTGTGTTAAACTGCACACCCACAGCCTGAATGTCGTGGCGAAACACCGTGCCCAATTGGTCATCATGAACCTTACCAATATAACCGGCACTGCCGCCAAAAGACGCGATGCCAGCGGCAGTATTACCCGCAGAGCCGCCAGAGCGCTCTACCGCCGGCGGCATGTCTGAATAGATGCTCGCGGATGTTTCTGCGTCCACCAGGTTCATCGCGCCTTTTTCTCGGTCGTGTTTTGCCAAAAACGCGTCATCAACGCGCGCGATGATGTCAACAATGGCGTTACCCATGCATAAAACTTTTGCCGCTTCGGCCATAGTAGCTTTCCTTGAATGCTGAGGATGCGCGAAAAGCACCTTCTTGAGCGCACCATAGAAAGCTGGTCAGGGATTGCAAGCGCGTTTGGCATTCTTATCTATGCATAAGAGCAAAGCTGACATAAAAGATCAGCACAAAGACAGTGAGGACCCCATGATCGCACTTTCGGTCAACCGCAGTTGGCAACAGCTGCTGCATCCAAAATTCAGAAGCGTGTTTTTAACAGCCATTGCTGCCGCAGCGGCAACGCTTGTTCTGCTGACGTTCGTTTTGAACGCCTATTGGCCTGAGGTCATTGTGTTCGAATCTGAGTGGTTCAGCTGGCTGAACGATATTGGCGAAGGCTTGGCAGACGCTGGTTTTTGGGCGGTCGTTTTTGCAGCCTCATATCTCTTGTTCCCGGGCATTGTCACCATGGTGATGGGCATTCTGGCAGACCAGATAGCAACTGCTGTTGAAGACGAATACTACCCCAACCGTCGCGGCACCAGGAAAGTACCAGTCAGGGACGTCGTGGTCAGCGCCGCAAAGCTCACGCTGAAGATGATCTTCATCAACTTGCTTGCAGTGCTCCCATATTTTCTGTTGTGGTTGTTCACGTTGGGTCCTGGCGCCCTTGCGCTTTTTATTGCCATAAACGGTTACCTTCTCGGGCGCGAGTATTTTGAAATGGTTGCAATCCGTCACGCCCACCCGAGAACGGTTAACGCGCTGCGGATAACTCACGGCAGCAAAGTGTTTGTTGTGGGTGCGTTGATGGCTGCTTTGTTCCTGGTGCCATTTCTAAATATTTTGGCACCCATATTGGGCGCAGCCATCATGACTCATATGGTTCATCAGTTGGGTGTGCCTGACGAAATTGCACGTCGAGGGGCTGAAAATTGAGACAATTCTTCGTAATGGTTTTTGGTGCGTCCGTTTTAGCGGCTTGTGCAACTGCACCCGCGCCCGCACCGGTTGCGCCTGCGCCAGAACCTGCTGTTGAAGAAACACTCGACGCTCCCACGCCGCCAGCGCCGGAGGTCATCGAACCTCAGCCATTGGTTGTTGACCTTAGCCACATCGAGAACGCAACTCCCGCAGATGTGATTTCTTACATGGGGGCGCCGACCCTTGTTCGGCGCGATGAAAATGTTCAGGTCATGATTTTTGAAGCTGAGCGCTGTGTTGTGGAAGTTGTTTTTTACGAACCCGATAACGGTGAGCATTTTCGCTCTGAGTGGGTCACTGCCCGGTTGAAATCCGGTCAGGAAACAGAAACAACTGCCTGCGCCCGGCAATGGCTTGAAGAAAACCTGCCGGAACAGTAGCATCAAGGCGCAGCGCCTTTGGGGGCGACAGGAAAACAGAGCTTTATGAGCAACAAACCCATTACCGGTGGTACCGTCCTCAAACTTCTGATTTACAGCTTCGTGGTTGGCTTCATCATGTATTCGCTGGAGTGGAGCCCGGGTGACATCTTGGGATGGATCGCCGATACCATTGCGGAGATTTGGAGCTGGTTCTCAGGCAGCGGTCTAGAATATGTGCTTTTGGGAGCGACCATCGTGGTGCCTCTTTTCCTGTTTTCGCGGCTTCGCGAGCGTATGCGCAGCAAAAACCAGAGATCCGAGTGAGCAAGTTTTTCGACCCCAAATCGGCGGATGGCACCTCCGACAGGCGGCTTTATGCGCCAGCTACTGAGCGCAACCGGGATGTGATTCTCGAGGTGCTTAAACTGCATCACCCAGGCCATGGCACGCTCCTCGAGGTGGCCAGCGGCACGGGTGAACACGCAGCCCACATGGCTGACCATTTTGAGGCCGCGTTTTGGCAGCCGACTGACATTGAGCCCGACAAAATTGCCAGCATGAACGCATGGCGCTCGACCACCGCACAACAATCCATGTTGGAGGGGCAACTTTTCAATGTTCTGGAGCATGAAATTGACGCGCTCTCGTTACCGGCATCTCTGACAACTGTGTTTTCTGCAAACCTGATCCATATCGCGCCTTGGGTGGTTGCTGAAGCCCTGGTCAGCAAAGCGGGAACCGCCCTCTCGGAGGACGGCATTCTGTTTTTGTATGGCCCGTTTAAACGCGGCGGCCTACATACATCCACATCAAACGAAAGCTTTGATCAATCCTTGAAAGCACGCGACACCGCATGGGGTGTTCGGGACCTTGAGGCCGTGGAAGATTTGGCTGAGGCAGCAGGCTTCGCTTCGCCGACAATTGTTGAAATGCCTGCAAACAATCTATCGGTGATTTTCAAAAAAGCCTGAGCTTACTGGACGGCGGAAACCGTTTTGTCGCTGTCGTTTGCTTCACCCTGCAAGTCAAATTTCTTTGAGTATCGCTTGGCGATATTTTCGACAGGCAAAAGGATAAACACATCTGTGGTGCCAAACTGCTCGTCAACTACGGCACCGTCACCAATGAAACAGCCCAGACGAAGGTAGCCCTTGATAAGCGGCGGTAGCGCACGGCGCGCTTGCCGGACGTCGATTTCGTCCGCGGCGGCCGTGTTCATATCAACAAACTGATCATCAAGTGCCTTCACTTTAAAATCGTCCGGCACCAGATGGTTGTGATAGAGGTACGCCATAGGTTCCTTGAAATCAGCAGGGTTGGTTCCCTCGAAGCTTGCGCAACCGAACATGTAAGCAATGTCATGATCGTTCAGATAGGTCGCGATACCTTTCCACAACATATTAATCGTTGAATTGGCCCGGTAGTCCTTGTGTACACAGCTGCGGCCAAGCTCCAACAGCTGGCGGCCCTCACCGATCTGAGCCCTGAAGCTTTCTGTCATAAGGGGGGCGAGGTCATATTCGCCGGAAGAATAGAAGCCCGCATGCTCGTTCGCCACTTCCTGGCGCAATAGGCGGTAGGTGCCAACAATGCGCTTGCCTTTCGGGCGGTCGTGATCAAGCACCAGCAAATGGTCGCAGAAAATGTCATACTGGTCGATGTCGCGGCGTGTCAGCCGCATGCGCCAATCGGGCTTGGCATGCATCTCTTCATAGAAGATCTGGTAACGCAGTTTCTGCGCCGCCTTGATTTCCTTAAGGGAGCGCGCAAGACGCACCTCAATACTTCCTTGACGCACGTACGACGGTGCACCTGCCATGGCCTGGGCCGCGGCGACTCTGGGTCTTATGAGCGCATATTTTTTCATAATGCCCCCCTCTTAAGTATCTTCCACGTCCGTTTTATTACACCAGAGTGACCGGTTTGTGACATCACAATCTGGTACTAACTTCGTGAAGGCGCTTCTGGCGAGTTCGCGACCTTGGCCACGTCGCGTTTCCAAAGTAGCCATAATACAAACAGCCCCGGTAGTGCCAGGAAAGTTGCCCCAATGAAAAACTCGAACCACCCCACATAGTCCGCAACATACCCACTGGGCGCCCCCAATATCGTTCTTCCCTGATTGCCGAGTGACGACATGAGGGCGAACTGTGTTGCGGTGAAATTGGCGTTACAGAGGCCTGCCATATAGGCGATCATTACCGTTGTACCCAGCCCTGTCGCAAAATTCTCCATCCCGATTGTGGCGGCCAGTCGCCACCCTTCAGCTTCTCCTGACCAAAGCCAAGCGAAACCAAGGTTGGTGAGCATCATCAAAATGCCGGTTAGCAACAGCGCTTTGTACATGCCGATCTGTTTATAGAGCACCGCGCCTAGCCCCACGCCGACCATGAGCGTGATGAAGCCAACGGTTTTATTGGCCCACGCCACCACTTCAAGGTCAAAATTCATTTCCCTGATCAAGGGGGCGGTCATGATGGCAGCAACAGCGTCGCCCGCTTTGAACAAAAGAATGAACAAGAGAACAAGCAACCAGTTGTCCCGACGTGAGAACTCCTTGAAAGGAAGATAGACAGCCTCACGCAGGCGATTTGCGATAGGCGACAAGCCAGCCTTTTCCGCCTCCTGCGCAAGGAACGCATCATCCTCGTCACCTTTTTTCGGTTCGCCGATCCAGAACACCGCGAATGTGCCTGGTAAAAACAAAAGCGGCAGCAGGCTGATGGCAATAGTCCACCCATAAGCGTCAGCAATCATAAGAACCGCAAATCCCGCGAGGTAGTTAGCGGTGCGATAGCCATAAACATAAGACGCAGCGCTATGTCCCTGGTCTGCATCCTCCAGAATTTCGATTCTGTACGCATCAATCACGATATCTTGGCTGGCTGACAGAAAAGCGATTGCCGCAGCAAACACAGCAACTTGATAGAGTTGGGTCGCCGGGTCCAAATGAGCAATCATAAGAAGAAAAGCAGCCATCAGCCCCTGAATGAGCAAAAGCCAACCCCGCCGCTGCCCGAACATCCTGGTGATTGGACCGAGTGGCAAGCGGTCGATCGCTGGCGACCACAAAAACTTCCACGTGTAGAAAGTTGTGATGAGGGCAAACAGTCCCACATCGCTTTTGCTGACATCATTGTAGGAAAGCCAAAAACCCATCAATGAAATGACAAATGTGAGCGGGAACCCACTGGCCATACCAAGGCCAAACGTACCGACAATACGCTTGTCAGCATAGGGTTTCAGGGCATCAAAAACACTGAGAGGTGCTGCCATGCGTCAGCCCGCAATCTTGGCGGCGTCAACCGTGATCCAAAGCCCTTCGGCTTTGGCGACCAAATCGCCTTCTGCATCAATCACAGCGGTGCCGCATCGCCGCTTGCGCGACGGCGGCGCATGGGGGTCATCTTTGCTCCAGCCAAACACCATCGCTTCACCGCCTGCTTGCAGCGGCTTGAAGATCTCCGCGGTTAATCGGCCAAGCAGGGCAGCCTCACCGTAAGCACAAGCGAAATACCCGGGACAATCCAGGGCAGACCAAATGAATTTGGGGTCAATGGTGCCATCCTTTCCAGCGAAATTTTGGTGCAAGTGCCACGGCACGCCTACCAAGCCTTCATGCCCTTCTACCCGCTGCGAAAACAGGCAAAGGCCGTCGCCCGCATGGCGTGCGCGGCCGCACACGAAACAAATATCGAATGGGGTAAAGGCGCCATCCTCGGCGATGGGATCGCCAATAAAAATAGGGTTCGCGGGCAAATCCGGAACATCCAGTGACAGGTTAACAGCTTTGGCGCTGCCCACTTTAGTGTCGCCGTCCATCAGGGCGGCAGCATCGACACTTGCGCCCAGTTCCAGGGCATGATCAAGCGGGGGCGGCGCATGCAACGAGGCCTCCACCGCACCTTTGTATCCAGCTTCCGTCAAACCACCTGCCAAAACGCCGCTCGCATAGCCGCCATTGGCGGACTTAGGCGGGCCGTTAAACTGGCGCCCGATAACAACGGATTGCTGCATAAAATATCTCCCCCGGCATGAAGTTGAAGGCACCATAGAACTGCCCAGCTTGCATTGGCAAGTAGGCGCTCCGTTTATAATGCTTCCCTTGATGGCCGGATTATGGTCAAAGGGCGCCCATGAGCAACGCAGCTGAAAATTTGAGCGATGTACGCAAAGTCGCGGTGCGCACCTTGATGGCGGTGACGCTCAAGTCACGCCCGTTTGACATCGCGCTGGACGAAATGGCGGCAGAAGCCAAACTGAATGCGCGCGGCCGCGCCTTTGCCTTCAATTTAGTGATGTTGAGCCTGCGGCAGCTTGGTGTGTTGCGTCACACCCTCCAGGGGCTACTGGATCGCGGTTTACCCAAAAACGCCACCTGGACAGAGGCAGCCCTTATCACCGGCCTGGCGCAGATACTGTTTATGCGCACAGCTGATCATGCGGCGGTGAACGAAACCGTTGAGCTTGTAAAATCCCTGAGCGGCAAAGAAAAAGGGTTCGCTGGCCTAGTGAACGCTGTTCTGCGCAAAGCCATCAAGAAACGTGATGATTTGCTGTCTGAGGCGGACAAGCACCCTGAACGTAATTTGCCACAATGGCTGCAAACCAGCTGGGCTGAAACATACACCGAAGGCACAATGCGGGCTATTGCGCAGACCCTGGCCAGCAACCCGCCGCTCGACATCAGTATCAAACCTGCTCAACTGACTGAAGATATGGCCGAAAAACTCAGGGCCACACCCTTGCCAACAGGCACGCTGCGGCGGGACGCGACAGATGTCACGAGCCTCGAGGGTTACGATGAAGGCAGCTGGTGGGTTCAAGATATGGCAGCCGCTATCCCTGCCACTTTGCTCGGTAATATCGAAGGCAAACATGTGCTCGATATGTGCGCGGCACCCGGTGGTAAAACCATGCAGCTTGCGGCGCGCGGCGCGCGTGTAACCGCGATTGATCGTAACAAAAACAGGCTCCGGCGACTGCACGCGAATCTGGAGAGAACAAAGCTTGCTGCTGAAGTCGCACAAGCTGATGCAGCCACCTTTGAACCCGTGCAACCTGTTGACCATATCTTGCTGGATGCGCCTTGCAGTGCAACAGGCACATTGAGGCGCAACCCAGATGTGATCTGGACCAAAGAACCAACAGACGTGGCCAAACTTGCCAACTTGCAGGCTAAGATACTGCGGCATGCATTTGCTTTGCTGCCCGTTGGTGGCACACTGATTTACTGCGTCTGCTCGCTGGAAAAATCCGAAGGTGTGGAACAGGTCGACGCGTTTTTGTCGGACTTCCCGGCCGCGAAACGTGTGCCCGTTTCACCCGATGAGGTCGGCGGTTTGGGCGAGCTACTTACCGATGCTGGTGACTTGCTTTGCCTGCCGTCTTTGCAGGTTGAAAAAGGCGGCATGGACGGCTTTTTTGCTGCGCGGCTGACAAAAGTGAAATAACCGGCTATTTTTCTTTGAATTCGGCGGCTCGCTCGCTTGCTCGCACCGATGCAACCTGATAATGAGGCGCCATGCAAAAACCAATCAGAATTGCCCCAAGCATCCTTTCGGCCGATTTCGCCAAATTGGGTGAAGAAGTGCGCGCCGTCGACGAAGCTGGCGCAGACTATGTCCATATCGATGTGATGGACGGTCATTTTGTGCCCAACATCACCATTGGCCCGGATGTGGTGAAGGCTTTAAGGCCTCATAGCACCAAGGTTTTTGATGTACATCTGATGATTGACCCGGTGGACCCTTACATCGACGCATTCGCGGCAGCCGGTGCTGACATCATCACAGCGCACGTTGAAGCCGGCAAACATGTGCACCGGACCTTGCAGGCGATCAAGGCTGCTGGCGCCAAAGCAGGCATTTCGCTCAATCCGGCCACGCCGGAATCTTCGATTGACTATCTCTATGAAGAGCTGGACCTGATCCTGGTTATGTCAGTGAACCCGGGATTCGGAGGTCAATCGTTCATAGAGAGCCAGCTGAGGAAGATTGAGGCGATTCGCAAGCGAATCGATTCGCTTGGATTGGACATCGACCTTGAAGTTGATGGCGGCGTAAACGACAAGACAGTTGCCAGCGTAATTAACGCTGGTGCCGATGTATTGGTTGCAGGCAGCGCCACATTCAAAGGTGGACCAGCTGCTTATGCCGACAATATTAAACGCCTGAGAGGCTAGTCCTGATGCCGGCCGCAGTTGATAAAATTGCTGGCTTTGTTTCGGCGGCGCCTCTTTCGCGCTCTACGCTGCGACGCGATGTGCGCGGCCATGTCCTAAAGCGCACAGTGCATGCGTTTTTTCGCTCGATCAGAGAATGGGGTTACGGCCTGAACCTATATGAGTTCCGATTGAAAGGCCGCCACCCTCTTCAGCTTCTCGGCAGTCCAGATGATCCTGCACCCGGCAATGCCACGTTGGGTTCAGCGATTTTTGGCGGCGATATGCTTTTCGAAGGGGAAAGCCACACCCTCCATGAAGGTTTTTGGAACGATATCAGAACCAAAGCCACGCCGTCATTTTTCCGGTATGCGCATTCATTCCACTGGCTTCAAGATCTGGCCCAGGTTGGGGACCAAGTGAAAGCCCGGGACGCAGCAGAAACCATGCTTGGTTGGTGGCTGGTTGAAGGGGATCTATGGAGCCCAAAGGTTTGGGAAGCGGAAACGCTCGCTCGTCGCTTTATCAACTGGGGCGCTCATGCCCCTTTGATTCTTTCAAGCGACGATCTTGTTTATCGCTCAAAGGTTCTGCATTCGATGGCGCGTCAACTCCGTCATCTCGCTCGCTGTCACGATGATGTTTCTGAAGGGTTGCCGCAGCTTTATGTCGCAACCGCCCTCACATTAGGTGGCCTACTTTTGCCGGGCGGTGCCACGTGGCAAACCAAGGGATTAAAACTACTCGAGCGCAGCTGCAAAGGGTTCATCCTGCCTGACGGTGGACCTGCAAGCCGGAATGCCGCTGACGCGATCCGCGGCATGCAGTTGCTCATACTGGTTCGCAACACATTTGTTGAAGTTAACGCGGACCTGCCACCTTGGATTCAAGTTACGCTTGACCGGATTGCGCCTTTTGTTCGCACGGTGCGCCACAATGACGGCAGCTTTGCCCATATCGGCGGCGTGTCAGCAGAAGGAGGCCACGGTACAGATGCGATTTTGGCCGCAAGCGAAGCCAAGGGTAAAGCGATTGAAAATGCCCTGCACACAGGTGTGCAGCGATTGGTTGCAGAAAACACCTGCCTGATTGTTGATGCCGGAACGCCCCCTGCCCGCGGGCTATCCTCAAAGGCTTCCGCTGCGACAGCCTCTTTCGAACTGTCGGTTGGTCAAGAACGTCTGGTCGTCAACATGGGGCCAGCAAGTAGGCGGGGGCCGTTGCCAGAATTGGCAGATATGTCACGAATGACAGCTGCAAATTCAACATTGGTGGTCGGTGACACCAACAGCAGCCAACTACGCGATGACAAGCTGATCGGTGCAGGCGTGACAGAAACCCAGACCACACGTGAAACGCTCGAACACAGCCAGGCTTTAAAAGTGATCCACAATGGTTATGAGCGGCGTTTTGGGATTTTGCACGAGCGCACTCTGGAGCTCGACAACACGGGAGATCGCCTGAAGGGTAAGGACCGTCTTTCAGGCAAGAAGATGAAAAAGCTTGCAGGCCAATCGATCGCCCTGCGCTTTCATCTGCACCCGGGTGTAGAAGCCTTCAAAGCGCCTGACGGACGGATATCGCTTGAAACCAAAGGCGGCCAAACCTGGATTTTCGACATTGAAGGCGCAGAAGCAGAAGTTGAGGACAGTCTCTATCTGCCGCAGCGCGACGAACCGCTTGCCAGCAAGCAAATTATTGTGACCACCAAGTCTGACGGGGTTAGCGCGACAGAACTTGTGTGGTCGCTTAGTGCAATCAGCGTCTGAGCCAAATTCCCATGGATCAGGCGCCTAACAAATGATTTTTAAGGGCTCTTTTTCCATGACCACTGTTGCTATTAAACGCGCACTTATTTCCGTATCTGACAAAACAGGATTAGTTGACCTTGCGCAGGCGCTTGCTGACCAAGGTGTGGAAATTTTATCCACCGGCGGCTCGGCCAAAGTCATTCGCGAAGCGGGCATTCCGGTTAAAGAAGTAGCTGACCATACAGGCTTTCCTGAAATGATGGACGGGCGGGTTAAAACACTTCATCCAAAAATTCATGGTGGCTTTCTGGCGCTCCGCGATAACCCAGACCATGTGGCGGCGATGGAAACACACGATATTGGCGGCATCGATCTAGTAGCCGTAAACCTTTACCCGTTTGAAGCCACTGTAAAGTCAGGCGCAGACTTCGATACCTGCATTGAAAATATCGACATAGGTGGGCCTGCAATGGTGCGTTCGGCCGCAAAAAACCATGCGTTTGTGGCCATTGTGACAGACCCCGGTGATTACAGCGATATTATCGACCAGATCAAAACCGCTGGCGGCACAACCCATGAAATGCGCAAAAAACTGGCGGCAAAGGCCTACGCCCGTACGGCAGCTTACGATACTGCGATCAGCCAGTGGTACGCGGAACAGAATGGTGAAACATTCCCTGACCGACTGACAGTTGCTGGCTCCAAAGTGCAGGAATGCCGGTACGGTGAAAACCCGCATCAGGTAGCTGCTTTTTACAAGAATGCAGAGGAGCGCCCCGGCATAGCAACCGCCACCCAGCACCAAGGCAAGGAACTTTCCTACAACAACCTTAATGATACCGATGCCGCCTTTGAGCTCGTGAGTGAGTTTGACCCTGCCACACCGACTGTTGCGATCATCAAGCACGCCAACCCTTGTGGTGTGGCCACTGGTAGCACCCTGTTGGAAGCATATGAAAAAGCGCTGAAGTGCGACCCTGTGTCAGCCTTCGGCGGCATCGTGGCGCTAAATCAGCCGCTGGACGGTAAAACCGCAGAAGCCATTATAAAAGTGTTTACCGAAGTGATCATTGCACCAGAGGTGGGTGATGACGCAAAAGCGATCATTGGCGCAAAGAAGAACTTGCGACTGCTTACAACCGGCGGCCTCGCGAACCCGGCCCAAGCCGCGAAAATGGTGAAAACGGTTGCTGGTGGATTTCTTGTGCAAAATCGCGACACCGGCCGCATTACACTCGATGACCTGAAAGTCGTTACCAAGCGTGCGCCTTCAGACGCTGAACTTAATGATCTTTTGTTTGCCTTTCAGGTTGGCAAGCACGTTAAGTCCAACGCGATCGTTTACGTCCGTGACGGTATGACAGTCGGCATTGGAGCCGGGCAAATGAACCGGCGGGACAGCAGCCGCATTGCTGCAATCCGGGCCGGTGAAGCCGCAGAAATGGCAGGCGACGCAGAGACACTCGCCAAAGGCAGCGTAGTGGCGTCAGACGCCTTTTTCCCTTTTGCGGATGGCTTGCTAGCCGCCGCAGAAGCTGGGGCCACAGCGGTTATCCAGCCCGGTGGTAGCATGCGCGACGATGAGGTGATCGCGGCCGCTGACGAAGCAGGCCTTGCCATGGTATTCACGGGCATGCGGCACTTCCGCCACTAAAACTCAAGCACAGCGTTCAGGCTTGCCAGCATTGCCATTTTTTGCTCGTCGCCGTACGGGGCGGCGGGCGCCTTGCCCCAAACAGGGCCCGGCCATGCCGGGTCTGTTTCAAATCTAGCGATAACATGCACATGGAGCTGCGGCACCATATTGCCAAGCGCCGCCACGTTCATTTTGTCAGCATTGGTTAGCCGTTCCAGTCGCCGCGAAACGAACGTGATCTCTTCCATAAGCTTTTGCTGGTCACCAGGCGGCAGGGCGTGAATTTCGCGAACGTCGTTCACTTTGGGCACAAGGATAAGCCATGGGTAGCTGGTGTCGTTCATCAGCAACAGTTCGCACAATTCAAGGTGCCCTAAACGCAATGTGTCCGCCGCCAATTGCGGATGCAGTTCAAATAGGCTCATATGGTCCTCCACGCGTCTGAAGGGAAAAACTATGTCCGGGTTCGAACGACTGCGCAAGGCAACACCAGATGACCTGGGTTTCATCCTCGCATTGGAAGCAAACCCAGCGAACGAGTACGTCCATAGTTATTCCGAGGTGCAGCATTCTGCCAACCTGGAAAAGGGCACGGTCCACTATTTCATTGCGGAAGACAAAACAGGTGAACCATTGGGTTTTGCCATTTTGTTTGACGATGGGCCCGGCCGCATTGAATGGCGCCGCATCATTGTTGACGCACCTGGCATGGGTGTTGGGCAGAAATTCATGCGCGCTGTCATTGACTATTTTCGCGAAAGTGGCGTCAAAAGTATCTGGCTGGATGTGTATGAAATTAACGCCCGCGCCCGGCATGTGTACCGGGCGATGGGCTTCAAGGAAACTGGCCAAAGACCATTGGCCAGCAATTCTGATATCACCCTGATGATCATGGAACTAACCCTCGTTTAGCTGACGACAAAAATGATTGGCATATCAGGCTTGGTGATCTATTCCTGCGGTGTTGAGGGGTAAAGGTATGATCCGTTCGTTTTATGTAATTGATGACTTTTTGCAGGATCCGCATCAACTGAGGAATCTGGCGCTTCAGCAAGAGTATCCAGAGTATGAAGAAACGCCGCAGTTTCCAGGCAGAAACAGCAAACACCGCCAGATCATTAACGGGCTTGATCGTAGAATTTCAGAAATAGTAGGCGAGCCGCTGGTGCCAACGGACGGGACGTCTTATGCGAAATTTCGGCTGGCGCTCGAGGGCGACAAAGGGACCAGCAGCGTTCATATTGATAACGCCCACTGGACAGCGATTTTATACCTCACACTGCCGGAACACTGCCAGGACGGCACGCATTTTTTCCGGCATATCCCGACCAATACGGACCGCGCTCCCTATTTCCGGCATGAGTATGAAAAATACGGGTCGTCGGATGCGCAGGAATTGCTCGATATGACGGTAAACCGGGATTCAAACGACCCCAGCAAATGGGAAAAAATAATGACCGTGCCCATGCGCTTCAATCGCTTGCTGCTCGTGCGGCCGCAGCATTGGCATGATGCCGGTTTAAGTTTTGGGGACAGCGTTAAAAACGGTCGGCTGGTTTACCTCAGCTTCTTCAATCACGCTTCAGCCGGACCCTCGGGTACAGGCCAATCGGGTACGGGCCAATCGGGTACGGGCCAATCGGGTACGGGCCAATGAGCCAGTCGCTGATCATTGTTGATGATTTCCTACCTGACCCACATCAACTGCGGAATGTTGCCCTTAACCATGACTACCCAGCTCATGCAAAACTGCAGCCCTATCCAGGGCGGGATAGCAGGCACAAACAGCTGATCAACGGTTATGACAATCTGATCTCTGACATTGTAGGCCACCGCCTCGAACCCGCAGAGGTGAATTCTCACGCCAGGTTTCGTCTCGCCCTGGACGGTGAAAAAGGGTCCGAGAGTGTTCACATCGACCCCGTGAACTGGACAGTTTTGCTTTACCTTACGCTGCCAGAACACTGTCAGGATGGCACCCATTTGTTCCGCCACAAAGCCACAAACAGCGATCATGCGCCCTATAACGAACAACAGATGCTCGATATGGGTTTCAAGTCTGAAGATGATTTCATGACCAACCTGTTGGCAAAAGACACAAACAACCCGGATGCCTGGGAGCACCTGATGACAGTCCCCATGCGCTTCAATCGCCTGTTGATCATGCGCCCGCAACAGTATCATGATGCGGGCTTAAGTTTTGGCGACAAGCCGGAAAACGGGCGCCTGATTTATATAACAACTTATTATTGAGGGTGTTTTTGTGATCCGCTCTGTCATTGTTGTGGATGATTTCCTGCCAGACCCGCACATTGTGCGCAACGCAGCTCTGGCGCAGGAATTTCCGAAGTTGGACAAACCCCAGTTTTACCCCGGCAGGGACAGCAAATTTCGCCAGGTCCTGAATGGGTATGATCAGCGCATCATCGAGCTGATCGGTGAACCGGTTGTGCCCGTGCAAACGTCGTCACACGCCAAATTCCGGTTGGCACTGGAGGGTGATAAAGGCACCGAGAGTGTCCATATCGACAATGTGCATTGGACCGCGATCCTGTATCTGACACTGCCTGAGCATTGCCAGGACGGCACACACCTATTCCGGCACAAGGCCACCAACACAGACCATGCACCCTACAACTCCATGGAACTGCAGGAGCTTGGTTTTGCGTCCCAGCAAACCTTTCTGGATGACGTGATCAACAAAAACACCAATGACCCAAGCGCTTGGGAGCATTTGATGACCGTGCCAATGCGCTTCAATCGGTTGTTGATCATCAAGCCACAACAATATCATGATGCGGGCATCAGTTTTGGCGATAGCCCCGAGAATGGCCGCCTGATTTATGTATGTGCGTATAATTATCCCGGTGCCACAAAAATGACCGCCCCTGAATAGGGCCCCTACCAGAGGAAATACTTATGACCCGTATGCTGATCTCTTTCATGATCCTGACACTGGGCATAAGTGCAAACGCCCAGGAAAACCCTGAAGGGTTCGCAATTGTTGGCGGCATGCTGATTGATGGTTATGAGGCGCCTCCGGTTCATAACGCGGTCGTGCTGGTGCGGGGGAACCGCATTGTCGCCAGCGGACCAGCGCATGAAGTGCAGGTACCAGAAGGCACCCCCATCATTGACGCGCGCGGCAAATCTGTGCTGCCCGGCCTGATTGACCTTCACATCCACCTCGACCTCATCGGCCACGGCGACTATGACGAATATTATAATTTCATCGGCGGCACTGAGCGGCTGGATGAAATGATGCCCATCGCGGCCAAACATATGATGCGCGCCGGTGTAACAACCGCTGTAGACCTGGGCAGTCCCTTCGATATTTTGGCCGTGCGGGAGCGCATCAGAACAGGTGAAATCCCAGGGCCTCGGCTTATTGTCTCTGGCCCCTGGATTACCCGCATCAAGCTGGACGGCGTGCCGGACAGCTATCAGGTTGTGATCAACAGCCCCGAAGAAGCGGCAGCCAAAACCCATGAGCTGATCGACACCGGATCAGACGTGATTAAAACTTGGCTTGGCCTTACGCGCGACGACTTGAAAGCTGTTGTGGCAGCGGCGCACAGCCGCGGCGTGAAAGTTCATAGTCACCTTTATAAAGTGCCTGCAATGGAAGACGCGATTGCAGCGGGCGTTGATGTGCTCCAGCATGTGGGCAGCGCCAAGATGCCGCCTTACCCGCAGCCGCTCCTGAGAAAAATCGCGGAGGACCGTATCCCGGTTGTGCAAACCATCGCGCATCGGATTTGGGTTTATCCGGCCACAGAAGCCAACCCGGGCCGCCTGAACACCCCAGAGCTCGAAGCCGACATGGGCGCAGATGTGTTTGCCGAACTCCAGCGCAGCTTCAAAAACTTCCGCGCGCTGTCTTACTTTTCAGACACGCCAGACGAAATCCGCCTGTCGAAAATCAATGCACGCCAGTTTATCGATGCAAACGCCTATATGGGTGTGGGCACCGATGCGGCCAGCCCCTTGAATTTCCACACCGAAGCCATTTGGCGCGAGATGTCGGCGCTGGTTGACAGCGGCATGACACCTGCGCGCGCCATAACGGCAGCCACAAAAACCGGCGCAGAAATCATCGACATGGGCAAAGAGCTTGGCACCATTCAGGCGGGCAAACTTGCAGATATTATCATTGTTGATGGCAATCCGCTGCGTGACATCAATCTGCTTGATTATGTCGCGGTCACCATCAAAAACGGCGAGGTTTGGTACGACCCAAAATATGAAACGAATGCCCTCAAGGCCATTGGCCGCGCTTTTTAAAGCCCCCTCCTGACACGCACTGTCAGTAATGGTTGGCCCAGCCATGCAGACCCGCTATCGCAAAATCGTTCCGCGCCATAAAGTTCGTGCAGGAGTAGCATGATTGCAATGTTGATCTGCAACCTTCGCTGGACGGTTGCCAAAAAAGGCCGTTATAGTGGCCGTTGAGGAATTTATGCAAACCGCACAAAACAAACGATGTTTGTTTGCGACCGCGCCGTCTGAGGCTTTTGATCAGGTGCGCGCAGACACGCTCGCGCTCGCACGCACGCTTTCAGATGCCGATGCCACCGTGCAATCAATGGAGGACGCGAGTCCGGCCAAATGGCATCTGGCGCACACCAGCTGGTTTTTCGAGACATTTTTGCTGGTACCGCGGCTCTCTGGTTATCAGCTGTTTGATGACCAATTCCCCTATCTGTTCAATTCCTACTATGAGCAAGTGGGCGACCGGTTCGCCCGCCCCAGCCGCGGCATGCTCACGCGGCCAACACTCGACCATGTGAAAGCCTACCGCGCCCATGTGGAGGCTGGCATGCGTGTGCTTCTGGGTAACGACCCGGACAGCGCCACGCTCGCGCTGATCGAACTCGGTCTGCAGCACGAAAAACAGCATCAGGAACTGTTGCTCACAGACATCCTGCATCTGTTTGCGCAAAACCCCTTAAAGCCCGCGTTCCGCGACAGTGAGCCCTTGCCGGTTGACGGCGCAGCACTACCGCTGCTTGGCTGGAGCGAGTTTGAAGGCGGAATTATTGAGATTGGCCATGACGGCAACGGGTTTGCCTTTGACTGTGAAACACCGCATCATGAAACGTTGCTGCGCCCCTACCGATTGGCAAACCGGGCGGTGACCAACCGGGAATGGATCAATTTCATCGATGATGGTGGATATAGCAACTCAGCACGTTGGCTGTCAGATGGCATCGCAGTGGTGCGCGAGCATGGCTGGGAAGCCCCACTATATTGGGAAAAGCGGGACGGCGAGTGGTGGTCTATGACCCTCCGCGGTTTCCAGCCGGTGGACCCGGACGCACCGGTTACTCATGTCAGTTTTTATGAAGCAGATGCCTTCGCAAGCTGGGCCGGCAAGCGCCTGCCAACCGAAGCAGAGTGGGAAAATGCCGCAGCAGGCCAGCCGACTGACGGCAACCTGATGACATCGGGTCGCCTGCGCCCGCGCCCACAGCGCGGTGAGGGGCTTACGGGCCTGTTTGGCGACGTATGGGAATGGACCGCCAGCAGCTTCCGCCCTTACCCCGGTTTCAAGCCTGCTGAAGGTGCCGTGGGTGAATACAACGGCAAATTCATGAGCGGCCAGATGGTGCTGAAGGGCGGCTCCTGCGCCAGCCCAGACGATCATGTGGGCGCCAGCTACCGAAACTTTTTCCAGCCAGAAAAACGTTGGCAATTTAGCGGGCTTCGCCTCGCGGAGGATGTGTAATGCGCGGCGACGATGTGATTGAAACTGACGACGACCAGCAACAGTCTTTCTATACCGATGTGGTTGCTGGACTGAGTGCCGACCAAAAAACACTACCCTGTCGCTGGCTTTATGATCAGCGCGGCTCTGAGCTTTTTGAAGAAATCACCGAGCTGCCGGAATATTACCCGACGCGCACCGAAATTGGCATCTTCGAAAGCCATTTGCCTGCGATGGCAGAAGCGGTCGGGCCGCAGGCCCATGTGGTGGAGTTTGGCGCAGGCGCCGGTACCAAAACACGGTTGCTGTTGCAGGCGCTCAAGGCGCCCAAAAGCTATGTCGCCATTGATATCTCAGCTGACTTTCTGAAGTCCTCAATGGCCGCGCTGGCTGCGGACTTCCATGACATCAATGTCATCCCGATTGTGGGTGACTTTATGGACGCGGCAGGCCTTGCCGCCACTCAGCTGCCAGAAGGCAACCGGCTCGCGTTTTTCCCGGGGTCCACTATCGGCAATCTGCTCGACATGGAGATCATTGAGTTCCTGAAAGGCGTGCGCGCCATGCTGGGCGACAATGGCCAGTTCCTGATCGGGTTTGATCTGGTTAAGTCGGAAGACATTCTGGTGCCGGCGTATGACGACGCGGCGGGCGTAACCGCTGAGTTCAATCTTAATCTGTTGAAGCGCATTAACCGGGAGCTTGATGGCACCTTTGATGTGGACGCTTTTGCCCATGAGGCGCGCTGGAATGAAACTGACGGCCGTATCGAGATGCATCTGGTCAGCCAGACGGAACAAACTGTTGGCGTGAACGGTGACCGTTTCACTTTCCAGAAAGGCGAAACCATCCACACCGAAAATTCGCGCAAGTTCCGACTCGACGGATTCGAGTCGCTCGCCAAACAAGCTGGCTGGAATTTCAAAAAAATCTGGACTGACGACCGCGCCTATTTCGCCGTAGCCTTGATGGGGTGAGAATTTGTTCTATCGCCGGGCGCGAATCTCTTCCAGTCGACTGCGAGCTTCTTTCATGATTTCGATGATACGCCTACCAGCCCTGTCTGACTTTGAATAAGTGGAGTCACAATCCATTGCATCAAGAATATAGACGGCAGATCCATTCTTACCCTTGGCGAACATGCGTTCTTCTCCGCCGTCACAGAGAGCGTTTTCAGTGTCATTTTCTTCTATGAGCTCGAGGCCCCCATCTTCAGAAAGTATGATCTCTATTCGTTTCCAGAGGTCGGAATCATAGGTGATGACTGGACGAAATCGCGTTTCGCGCGCGCCACCAACATACCACAATACCATTTTGCCATTCGGATAAATAAGTAACTCTGGCCCGCCCATCAACCACCCACTGTAGTAACGCGCTCCTTCGCTTTTGTCGCCCAAGTCTGCAGGTGGCGTGTAGCGAGTGGCACAGCCCGCAAGGCAGAACAAAAGTAGGGCGAAACACCTCAAACCGTCTTGTCCTTGAACTTGCACAGGTCGATAATCTTGCATTTGGCGCAGTCAGGCTTGCGGGCCTTGCAGATATAACGGCCATGCAAAATCAGCCAGTGATGGGCATGCATGCGGAACGGTTCCGGCACCACTTTTTCAAGCGCAAGCTCAACCTTCAGCACATCTTTGCCGGGCGCAAGGCCGGTACGGTTCGAGACCCGAAAAATGTGGGTGTCCACCGCGCAGGTGGGCTGACCAAAGGCAACGTTCAGGACCACATTGGCAGTCTTGCGACCAACACCTGCAAGTGCCTCAAGCTCCTCGCGGGTTTCCGGCACTTTGGAACCATGCTTTTCAATCAGGTCCTTGCACAGAAGGATGACATTCTTGGCTTTGGAATTGAAAAGCCCGATGGTTTTTATGTGTTCCTTCAGGCCATCTTCGCCAAGCGCAAACATCTTTTCGGGCGTATCGGCCACCGGCCACAGGTTTTTGGTGGCTTTATTAACACCAACATCGGTCGCCTGCGCAGACAGCACCACCGCGACCAGCAGCGTGAACTCGTTCACATACTCCAGCTCGGTCTCCGGGTTCGGGTTGTCTTCCGCGAGCCGCTGGAACATATCAAAAATGACCGGCCGATTGAGTTTCGTATATTTACCTGCCATCAGCTGATATCCTTCGCGAGCGCATCCACAGTGCGCACCAGGCGCGCCAGGTCATTACGCTCAGACAGTCGGTGGTCACCGCCCGGAACCAGAATGACCTCGGTATCATCCCCGGTCAGGTTATCGGCAATGCTCATGGCGGTTTGCCACGGCACATCCGGATCACAGGTGCCCTGGATAAGGCGTACCGGAATGTCCAGGTCAATCGGCCCGTGGTTCACCCGGTTTTGCCAGCCGTCATCGAACAAATCGCGTGTGAAAATATAAGGGTCCGGACCATAGTCTGAATAGACCTCAAGCCTTCCGTCGCGCAGGATGGTTTGCTGGTCGGCATCAGACAGTTCCGCCCAGTGGCGCACGGTAAAGTCTGGCGCGGCGGCGATGCCCGCCAGTCCCTTGATGCGCGCGCGCCGGGCCTTGGCCGCCAACAGCGCAATCCAGCCGCCCATAGAGCTGCCCACCAGAATTTGCGGGCCTTCGGTAAGCTGATCAATGACTGCAAGCGCATCCTTGAGCCACAGGCCAATGGTGCCATCCGCGAACTCGCCAGACGATTGCCCGTGCCCCTGATAGTCAAAGCGCACAAACGCGCGGCCCGCGCGCTTGCAGTAAGCTTCAAGCTCGGTCGCCTTGCCACCTTCCATATCACTCATGAAACCACCCAGAAACACCACGCCGGGGCTGATGCCATGGGTACGGTGGTAGGCGATTTTTGTGCCGTGGGCTGTTTCGAGAAATTGTGGCGCTGTCATTCGGCGGCCCCCGCTGAGATTTATGTGTCTTTAAAATGACCCTAACAGGGCGGAATCTGAGGCTCAACAGCAGAAAAGCCTCAGCTTTGCTTGACTTATAGCCATGCGCCCGTTACGCCGCTTTTTCCCTTTATTTTTATTCGCTGAAACGAGGATATCATGAGCGAGAAAAACAGTGCCCAAAACCCGGTCAACCTGTGCCTGCCAGACGGCAGCGTGCGCACGTTTGATGGACCGGTGACGGGTACCACACTCGCTGGTGATATCGGGCCGGGCCTGTTGAAGGCTGCGCTGTGCATCAAAGTGAACGGCGAAGCCTGGGATTTGTCCCGCCCGATTGAGGAAGACAGCGATGTTGCGATTGTGACGTCCCGCGATAAAGAAGACGCGCTCGACATCCTGCGCCATGACTGTGCGCACATCATGGCCGAAGCCGTTCAGGAGCTGTTCCCGGGCACGCAGGTCACAATTGGGCCGAACATCGAAGACGGTTTCTTCTATGACTTCGCCCGCGACAAACCCTTCACCGAAGATGACCTTGAGGTGATCGAAAAGCGCATGCATGAGATCGTTGCGCGCGACGAGGAAATCATCCGGGAAGTTTGGGACCGCGATGACGCCATCGCCTACTTCAAAAAGATCGGTGAAATCTACAAAGCTGAGATTATCGCTGACCTGCCGGAAGGGGAGCCCATTACGGTTTACCGCCAGGGCGAATGGCTTGACCTTTGCCGCGGCCCGCACCTGCCCTCAACTGGCAAACTGGGCAGTGCGTTCAAGCTGATGAAAGTGGCGGGTGCTTATTGGCGCGGTGACAGCAAAAACGAGATGCTAACTCGCATTTACGGCACCTGCTGGACCGACAAAAAAGAGCTGAAAGCTTACCTGCACCGGCTCGAGGAAGCAGAAAAACGCGACCACCGCAAGCTTGGCCGCGAGATGGACCTGTTCCATCTGCAGGAAGAAGCGCAAGGCAGTGTTTTCTGGCACCCGCAGGGCTACACCGTCTGGCTGCAACTTGAGAAATATATCCGCACGCGGTTAAGGGGTGCCGGATACGATGAGATCAAGACGCCACAACTGCTGGATAGCAAGCTCTGGGAAAAGTCTGGTCATTGGTCCAAGTTCCGCGAAAACATGTTTGTGGTGCCGGACGAGGTGCCATCTACAGACGAAGACGCGCCGGTGCTCTCGGGCGACGCAAAGCTGATGGCGCTGAAGCCGATGAATTGCCCTGCGCACGTGCAGGTGTTCCGCCAAGGCATCAAAAGCTACCGCGACTTGCCAATCCGGTTTGCAGAGTTTGGTTGTTGCCACCGGAACGAAGCCCACGGCGCCTTGCACGGCCTGATGCGTGTTCGCCAAATGACGCAGGATGACGGTCACGTCTTCTGCCGTGAAGATCAGGTCACCGAAGAAAGTGTCGCTTTCTGTGACCTGCTCGCCAGTGTGTATGAAGACCTTGGGTTCCCTGAGTTTCAGGTGAAACTGGCAACACGCCCAGACGTGCGTGCTGGCACCGACGAAATTTGGGACAAGGCGGAAGCCGCCCTTGAAGCCGCCCTGAATGCGCGCGGCATTGCGTTTGAATATGCGCCGGGCGAAGGCGCCTTCTATGGTCCCAAGCTGGAGTTCCACCTCTCTGACGCGATTGGCCGCACATGGCAGTGCGGCACACTGCAGTCAGACTTTGTTTTGCCGGAGCGGTTGGACGCAAGCTACATCGCGGAAGATGGTTCACGCCAGCGCCCGGTGATGCTGCACCGCGCCATCCTTGGCACGCTGGAGCGCTTCATTGGCATTATGATCGAACATTTTGCCGGCCGCATGCCGCTGTGGCTTGCGCCTACTCAGGTGGTGATCACGCCGATCACGTCTGAGGCGGATGATTATGCAAAGGCTGTGTTCGAGAAGCTGGAGGCAGCAGGCCTGCGCGCTGAGCTTGATCTCAGGAACGAGTCGATCAAATACAAGGTGCGCGACCACAGCCACAAAAAGGTGCCAGCAATTCTGGTGGTCGGTGGCCGCGAGGCTGAAAACAACACCGTCAGCATTCGCAGGCTAGGCAGCAACAATCAGTCGGTTGTTGACCTCAGTGAAGCAATCGATGCACTGGTCACTGAAGGCACGATGCCAGATGGTACGGCAAGTGCCTAAAAGGCTTGTATTTCATGGCTTTGCAAGCGCGCGCCAAACTAGTATACTAAAACCAAGGTTGAGTCTGTGATCCCACGTACTTATATGGGCACAGACTCAAGCATTTAGAGCAACAACTACAGGAGAGTAGACATACGTAGAGGCAATTTTGCGGGACCACCAAAACAGGAAGGCCCGCGCGTTAATGGAATGATCACAGCCCGCGAGGTGCGGCTGATCGGTGCAGAAGGTGAGAATCACGGGGTCGTATCGCATAGTGCAGCAATGGATATTGCAGCGGAAAGCGGACTGGACCTGGTAGAGATTTCTCCCAATGCGGAGCCCCCCGTATGTAAGGTTCTGGATTTCGGCAAGTTCAAGTATGAACAGCAGAAAAAAGCCAACCTGGCTCGAAAAAACCAGAAAACTCAAGATGTTAAAGAAATCAAGATGCGCCCCGGCATTGACGTGCATGACTATAATGTCAAGCTGAAGAAGGTGCATCAGTTCATCGATAATGGCGACAAAGTCAAAATGACCATCCGTTTCCGGGGCCGTGAAATGGCCCACCAGGAACTGGGTATGGAAGTATTGAACCGGGTTGCTGACGAGATGGAAGAAACCGCAAAAATCGAGGCGCGCCCCAAAATGGAAGGCCGTCAGATGATTATGGTGATCGCACCAAAGTAAGGCTGCCTTCTTCGCTTAGAAAAACGGAAAACCGGCTTATTTCAGGCCGGTTTTTTTATGTTTTTACCGGGTGACCATGTTCACAAAGGTGCGGACCTGCTGGATGTAATAGGCCTCATCCGCCGCCATAGTGGCGTGGCCGGCGTTGGGCAGGATAGTGACTTGTGCACTGTCAATCATGCCACCGAAGGCATGACAGCTTTTGGGCGCCGCTTCATCAAACTCACCGCAGAGGATGAGAGTGGGCGCCTTGATGTCACCAAGCTTCGGCGTGAGGTCATAATCCTTCAGCGTGCCGATACCGAAAAAGTCGGTTGGGCCCCACATGTTCAGATACATCTCGCTGTTGCCACTGGGTCCGCCCGCACGGTGGCCATTGTCGGTACAATGGCCAACCCGGCACATATGCCGGTCGTAAAACTGCTGGGCCGCCTCTCTATATTCCTTGCTGGCCATGGTCTTGTCGTTTTTATGCCGCTCCAGCACCTCCTGAGTTTCCTCCGGCAGCGCATCAATCCACGCGGCATTGTCCGCGTTCCAAATGGGTGTGGAGATCAGTGGACTTGAGAGAATGGCACCAACGAGGCCATCAGGGTTACGCACGGCATACTCGGCGGCCACCGTGCCGCCCCAGCTATGGCCGGCCATAATCACTTCATCAAGGCCAAGAGCTTTTCTGATGTGGTCAATCTCGTCGACAAAGCGCTGAACTTTCCAGGTGTCCTGGCCGTCTGGCCGGTCTGAGTTTCCCGTGCCCAACTGGTCATAAAGAATTACCGGAAAAGTGTCCGCCAGTGCAACATAAGGCAGGTTGCCACGATGGGTGCCGCCGGGGCCACCATGCGCCACAATGATTGCGGGCACTTTGCCAAGATGTTTTGAACCATTCATGCGGTACCAGATGCGGCCACCGTCGACCTGAATGTAGCCAGAGATCTCCGGGTCTTGGTGTGCGGTCGCTGGCACCCACAATGTGAAGAGCATCAAAGCGGCCAGAGCAATTCTCAACATCATCGATCCATCTCCAAAACATCAGGTTGCGAGATAAAGAGATTAGGCGGTGCTGCAGCATGCAGCAAATAGTCTTTTTTGCGCCGCCTTGTCACACTTTCTGGTCGTGGGTCGTCTTAATTTCAGAACACAACACTGGACTTTGTGATGACAGAAAATCAGACCGCCAATTGGCAACGACTTTTGGGAGCCCTGTTAGCCCTGCTGTTTTTTGTGCTCGCCGCACAAATGCTGTTCCAGCCAGAAGACTGGTATCAGGGCACGCCGGGCGTGCCGGAAACCGGCCCGATAAACGTGCATTTTATCCGCGACATTGGTGCCGCGTTTTTGATGTCCTGCGCAGCCTTCACGCTGTTTGCAATTCGCAAAACACCTTGGGAAGTAGTTGCCTTGGGCGCCATTTTTCCCGGGATTCACGGCGGCATTCATGCCTTTGGCCTTCTGACAGGTCACAGCCACGCCAGCGTGGCTGTCGATTTTTTTGGTGTTGTTGTTCCCGGCTTGCTGGCTGTGCTTCTGGCATTGCTTGCCCGCCACAATCAAACGAAGAAAGGACAAAAATGATTACTTGGTTGTTCAACAAGGCCATAAATCAGACCGAGCGCGACACAGCATATTCTGGTGATTACCTGCGAGATGTTTTGGCCACATCAAAAATGGGCTTTTTCAAACTGACGCTCGCTTTTCTGGTGCCGCACCCGAAACACGCAAGCAAACAGCTTCATCAGGTGGCACAGCTCGGCGCGATCCAGCAAGAATCTTGCGGCCCATGCCTCGAGATATCCAAGTCTTTTGCCATCGCAACTGGCGTTTCCAAAACGACGGTCCAGCGACTATTGCTTGCACCTGAGACTGTGGAGCCGCTCACACGGGCGGCTTTTCTCCTGGGCCGCCATGTAGCTGGCGGTGAGCCACTTTTGGAGGCAAGCAAAACGCTCCTCGAAAAGGAGCTTGGCAAACATGGCCTGGTGGAATTGACCGTGTCTGCGGCTGCAGTGCGAATCTATCCGGCGCTAAAGCGCGGTATGGGCTATGCTGATATGTGCGCAATACCAGATCTGAAAATCGTGGAAGATATCGGTGAACGGCATACAGCCTGAATTTGAAGAGTTGCGGCCCTATTTGATGGGGCTTGCCTACAGAATCCTCGGCAGTCGCTCAGACGCCGAGGACGCTGTCCAGGACACCTGGCTCCGATTGCAGAAACATCAGCAGCAACCTGACAACATCAAAGCCTGGCTCACAAGAGTTTGTACAAACATTTGCCTCGACAGCTTGCGGAAGCTGAAGCGGGAACGGCAAAACTATGATGGCCCCTGGTTACCGGACCCCGTGTGCATGCCAGCTGACATTAGCCCGTCTGGGCCAGAACTTGCGGAGTCTTTGCAGCTTGCCTATCTGCTTCTACTTGAAAGACTGACACCGACAGAGCGCGCGAGCTTTCTTCTGCATGATGTTTTTGGATACTCCTTTGCAGAGATTGCCAGCATTTTAAAAACAGATATCCAAACTTCTCGTCAGCACGCTTCACGTGCGCGAAAACACCTGAAGGCCAACAAAACACGCTTCGATACTTCCCATGAAGACATAGCTACACTGGGTCTTCATGTTCAAAAAGCGCTCGCCCAAGGTGATATCGCTGGCATGGTGAGGCATTTGGCGTCTGATGTTGAACTGTGGGCGGACGGTGGCGGCAAAGCCCTTGCCGCGCGCAATGTAATTGTTGGGCCAGAGAAGGTGGCCGCCTTCTTTGCCGGAATCTATCGAAAATCCCCGGACGACATGACAGCCGCACACGAATTGGTCAATGGCCAACCGAGTATTCGAATCCTGGACCAAGAGGGGCAAACCGTCTCTTTATTAACCATCAGCTGCAATAGCGATGGTAAGATCAACTATGTTATGGCGCACCGTAACCCCGACAAGCTGAATATGTTCAACGCGCGCACCAACCTGATTTAGTGGACACAACCACCCAAATATTCCTGATTTTCCGAATTATTCATGGATATTCAGCTAGTATTCTATGCAAGACTTCAAAAGACTTCGCTGTGTTATCAATGACTAACGGCCCCAATGAGGGCATCAGGAGACCAACATGAAGTTTGGCGATTATTTACGACAGATCCGCGATCAGCACGGCTGGACCCAGCCCGAGGCGGCAGCGAAGGCAAACATCGAGCAGTCCTATCTCTCTAAATTGGAGACGGGCAAATCTTATCCGTCTGAAGATATTTTCGAACGGCTTGTAAAAGCCTATTCACTCGACGTGCGGGAGATGGCGACCAGCATCTTCTCAGCAGAACTTGATAAATTGAGGGAAATTGGCGAAGTGAGGGCGGTTGTTCTTCAGCGGCAGCAAAAAGAGGCTGGCTTTGTGCGGAGTTGGCTTATAGCTGGCCTCATTATGCTTATGCTCGGCGGCGGCATGCTTGGATTGGCTTCAAGCACCAAAGAAGACGTGATGATGATGTATCATTACCAGTCCGAAGGCGTCATCAAGTCTGATGAACCGCCGATGATTTATCAGTTTATGAAAGCTGGCAGTCCGGACAAGGACGGTAAGACATACGGCGACAGGGTGGACTATGAATATGCGATTTCACCCGACAACCGCGGAGATAACTATATTGAACGCGTTGAGGGTGGCTACCGCCAGTTTGTTTTGTATCAAACAAAAGAGCACCACCATCCAACGCTACTCTCTTGGCATTATGCCTTCGGCTTTATGTTTGTGGTTGGCGGGCTTGGTTGCTTCTTCATTAGCCGACGCTGGCGCTAATCCAGCTCAAAACAGCAAAACCGGCCCTGTTTGGGCCGGTTTTTTTGTTGCGCCAAGCACGACACTGAAACACAATCAAGGCACCATAGTTCGCAATATAGGAACAAAAAATGGACCTTGTTGGAATGCGCACCTTCTGCCGCACGGTAGAAGAAGGCAACTTAACGGCCGCTGCAAAAGCACTGCACATCACCAAATCTGTTGCGTCCCGGCGCATTCAAACACTTGAAGATGATTTGGGTGTGCGCTTGCTTGCGCGCACAACCCGTGGTGTCACCCCCACGGACGCCGGCACCCAGTTCTATGAGCGTGCGCTCACCATTCTCTCAGACGTAGAAGACGCCAAACAGTCTGTTAAAACGGCAAGCGACAATCTGGTAGGCCACCTGCGCATCACGGCGCCGCGCAGCTTTTCAGATATTGACCTGCATGAGCCACTCACAGCCTTTATGCGCGAAAACCCCGGCCTTACCTTTGAACTTCATTTGTCGGACGAGCGTGTGGATGTCATCGGCGGCGGCTATGACCTGGCAATAAGGGTCGCTCAGGGCCTTAATGACACCAGCCTCATCGCTAAAAAACTCACAAACATTCGGCCACTGGTGGTTGCGAGCCCGGGCTATCTGGAAGAGAACGGAACGCCGCAAAAACCAGAAGACTTAAAGGACCATAATTGCGTTTTTTACGCCAATGTCACGGCGGCTGAGCAATGGAGGTTTAATGGCCCTGATGGGGCCAAGGCCGTTCGCGTGGGTGGCACAATGACCACCAATTCCGGGGTGATGCAGCTTGCCATCGCGCGCGCCGGTCTTGCGATTGCGGCGCTGCCTGAGTTTTTTCTGCGTGATGCGCTCAAAAACGGTGACGTGGTCACCATTTTAGATGAATGGGACAGGCCTGAAAGCGGCCTTTATGCGCTATATCCGGAACGCCGGCTGTTGCCCACCAAAGTACGCACCTTGATCGATTTTCTGGCGGCCTGGTTTGCATCCAACAATTCGGGAAAGTCATAAACCATGACGGAAAACACCAACAGCCCTGTTCGTTGGGGCATTATGGCCACCGGGAAAATTGCCGCCGCTATGGTGAGCGAAGCGCGTTTGGTCAGGAGCGCTCATGTGCAAGCGGTGGCTTCCAGGGATATCGCCAAAGCTGAAGCTTTTGCCGCCACTCACACCATACCAAAGGCGCACGGGAGTTATGAGGCCCTCGCAAATGACCCGGACGTTGACCTTATATACGTTGCGACCCCGCACAACAGTCACTACGACCTTCTCAAACTGTGCTTGAATGCGGGCAAGCATGTTCTGTGTGAAAAACCGTTGGTTCTGAATGCCGAGCAGGCACAAAACTGCGCGTACCTTGCTGAGGAAAAAAATGTCTTCCTCATGGAAGCGCTTTGGACCCGGTTTTTCCCGGCCATTCACCAGATGCAGGCGTGGATCAAAGCGGGGCGCATCGGTGCGGTACGCCGCATAAGCGCAGACTTCAGCTTCAAGGCTCATTTTGACCCCAAGGGACGGCTGTTTGATCCGGCGCTCGCAGGCGGTGCCCTTTTGGATCTGGGCATTTACCCGCTGTCCCTGGCCATAGGGTTGCTGGGCAAGCCTACCGAAATTAAAGGTGAGGCCGTGATGGGCGAAACCGGCGTTGACGAAGAGGATAAAATCCTGTTGCGTTTCCCCGGTGGCGCCACGGCTTCGCTCAGGTGTGGCCTAAGGGAAACACGGCCGGTGCTGGCGACGATTGACGGTGACCGGGGGCGAATTACCCTGCATGAGCGTTTCCATCACCCCAAAAAAATTACGCTTGAGCCCATTGGCGGTGAATCTGAAACGCTTGAGTTTCCCTGCGAGGCAAACGGCTACCATTATCAGATTGCCGCGGTGAACCAAGCCATTCAGCAGGGCTTAACCGAACACCCTTTGATGCCGATGAGCGAAACCATCAGGGTCGCCAGAGTGATGGATCAGCTTAGAGCTTCCTGGGGCTTAAAATACCCCGACGAATAATGTACGCGTTCGCCTGAATGCAACACCGGTTTGCGGGCTTCGGCGCTACCATCCCTGCCGGCCTCCACCTACATTTGCTGCAGCAAACAAGGAGACAAGACATGGGCTTGCTGGTTGAAGGCAAATGGGTGGATGAATGGTATGACACAAAGTCCACAGGTGGTCGCTTTGTCCGCAAAGAAAGCCAGTTCAGAAACTGGGTGACAGCGGACGGCAGTGCTGGCCCCACAGGTGAAGCGGGCTTCAAAGCTGAGGCCGGCCGATACCATCTTTACGTATCATATGCTTGCCCCTGGGCGCATCGCGCGCTCATTATGCGCACCCTCAAGGGCCTCGAAGGCATGATCTCAGTTTCTGTTGTTGGCATGACAATGCTGGAGCACGGCTGGACGTTCGATCAAACCGACGGCAGCACAGGTGATCCGCTTTTTGGCAGCAGTTTCATGCATGAAATCTACACAAAAGCTGACCCCAACTATACTGGTCGCGTCACTGTTCCTGTCCTATGGGACAAACAGCAGGGCACGATTGTCAGCAACGAATCCGCCGATATTATTCGCATGTTCAACAGCGCTTTTGACCAAGTCGGCGCAACAGCCGGGGATTATTGGCCAGCGCACCTGCGCGCCGACATTGAGCCCGTGAATGACCGCATTTATCACACCGTCAATAACGGCGTGTACAAAAGTGGCTTTGCCACGTCGCAGGACGCATATGAAGAAGCGCTCTATCCGCTTTTTGACAGCCTCGACTGGCTCGAAGACCGGTTAGCAAGCCGTCGTTTCCTAATGGGCGACACGCTCACTGAAGCAGACATCCGCCTGTTCACAACCCTTGTGCGCTTTGACCCCGTATATGTTGGGCATTTCAAATGCAACCTCAGACGACTTGTGGATTATCCAAATCTTTGGGCCTATACGCGCGACATTTATGGCCTGCCTGGTGTTGCTGAAACCGTGCACATGGACCATATCAAAATCCACTATTACGGCAGTCACAAAAGCATTAACCCCTCAGGTGTCGTGCCCACTGGACCGGATATTGATTTTGCAGAACCGCAAGACAGAGCGAGATTGACTGCTTAGTTTTCTTTTGGGGGAAGCTTGCAAAAGTCCACTTCAACCGGTTCGCTCTCAAAGTCAGTTTCAAAACACTCATCAAGAAGCGAGCAATAGCAGCCTGTCGCAGTGAGTTTGAAACGCGCAACATCAAGCTTGTTCCACAGGTCTTCGTTTGCATCTGTTTTGGGAATGGAAAAAACCAGCTTGTCCTCGCCCGCGGGAATAATCGCGGGCACCGGGTTGCCGGTCACAATATTGCTGAATTTTGCCGTAACGCGCCCATTTTCGTCAAAAGGCGTTTCCCCCTCTTCCAAACAGCATAATCGAAGTACGTTGTTGATATTGCGCACAGATTGGCCATCATAATACATCTGAAAAGCCTTCACATGGGCTGGGCCAACACCAGCGTTCTGCATCTGCCAATACAAGACCAGTTCTTCTTTTTCGATGTTATAATTGCCAGAATTAATCTGCAAATACGGCCAGGTTTCTGCTTTCACCTGGCGTTCTGCCGCTGTTGACTGAACGTAGGTTGCATAAAAGCTCGCAGCCGAAATCAGGACAGCGCACACTGCAACCATCAGGTTGATGCTGTCCTTATCAAACCGCTTTTTCCTGTCCGCCATATAGGTCCCTCTTCTGTTCTACCGGAGGATAGAGCGAAGATGGCGGGCGGCAAAACTCAGTTTCGCCACACTTAATGTCCCCGAAGATCTGAGGTCTTCTGCCAAGCGACCCGAACGGATAAGCGTGGTGGCCCGATCCTTCTCCCAGGCGGACACAGCCTGCTTCACCGTTTTGCGCCCTGCAGATGCGCTGACTTGCTGAACAAGCTGGCGCTGTTGGTCAGCCAGGTCTTCCAGAATGGAGCGCGTCGCCAGCATTTCCCAATGGTCATCAAGGGCGATACGGTCCGCCCGCTGGCGGAGCCAGTCAAAGTGCAACAAGTCACCCAAGGCAAAATGGACGCCCGCCACATAATCCACGGACTTGCCGGTTTCTTCCGCCACCATAATGATGTCAGGCCCGGATGCCAGCACTTCAAAGGCAGATACAAACGTTGCCAAATCATGGCCAACACCTGCTGCTTTCAAACTGTCCCGGCGATCAACAAAAGCGGTCTGTGCCGGCTTGCTCAGCACGCTTTGTTTGATCGCAAACAGCTTCTCAAACGGTGCTTTGAAGCGATCAACCAGATCGCTCACATTAAACGGCTGCTCAAGGTTCCTCAGCATCCACAAGACCTGAGCCTTCAAGCTGTCTGACACTGACTGGTGCATGTCATACTGGGTGCCGGCAGCAACTTTATAATCAAGCGCGTTAATGGCATCCCATTGTTGCTGAAGTCCAAATACCTCGCGAACTACCACAAACGCCGCAACAATATCACCGACACCAAGACCGGTTTCTTCTTTCACTTCATAAACAAATGTCAAACCTGCCCAGTTGACCACTTCGTTTGCGAGAACTGTTGCGATGATTTCGCGGCGCAGTTGGTGAACTGATAATTCGCTTGCAAACTTGTCTCGCAACACGCTTGGGAAACCCCATTCCAGTTCTGGCTGCATCATCGGGTCGTCAATCAGGTCACCCTTAATGAGCGTATCAAACAGTGACATTTTGGCGTAGGCCATGAGCGTCGAAATCTCAGGGCGGGTCAGGCCCTGCTCGTTGGCTGCCAGCTCGGCAAAACCCTCGTCAGACGGCAGGAATTCAATCTCGCGGTCAAGGCCACCATCACGCTCTAACGCCTTAATCAGGCCCAAGTGATAGTGCCTTGAGGTGACCGCTTCCGCTTCTGCAAGCGAGATAGCCTGCGTTTGAAGATAGTTGTCCGAAAGCACAATCTCTGACACTTCATCGGTCATATCCTCAAGAAGCGCATTTCGGTCGTCAGCTTTAAGAGAACCTTTGCTTATCGCATCAGCAAGCAGGATCTTGATGTTCACTTCTTTGTCTGAACAATCCACGCCAGCTGAGTTGTCGATAAAGTCTGTATTCAAACGACCGCCACGCTTGGCGAACTCGATGCGGGCTTTTTGGGTCATGCCCAAATTGCCACCTTCCCCCACAACCGTGACCTTCAAATCTTCCGCTGTGACACGCAGGGCATCGTTGGCGCGGTCGCCGGCCTGCTGGTCTGTTTCGTCGGTGGCACGTACGTAGGTGCCAATACCGCCGAACCAAAGCAGGTCTGCATTGGCTTTCAAAATACGGTTTATCAGGTCGGTAGGCGCCAGGCTTGCTTCTTCAATGCCAAGCCAGGTCTTAATCTCAGGCGTCAGCTTGATGGACTTTTCCGCCCGCGAGAAGATGCCGCCGCCCTTCGAGATAAGTTTCGCATTATAATCTTCCCAAGATGATCCCGCCTTATCGAACAGGCGTTTGCGCTCTTTCCAGGCTTTGGCTGTATCGCCCGGGTTCGGGTCGATGAAGATGTGCATGTGGTTAAATGCTGCTTGCAGGCGAATTTTTTTCGACAGCAGCATGCCGTTGCCGAACACGTCCCCCGACATGTCACCCACACCAATAACCGTGAACTCGTCGTTTTGAACATCCAGACCACGTTCACGGAACAGGCGCTGCACGCTGACCCAGGCCCCTTTGGCGGTGATTCCCATCTTCTTATGATCATAGCCGGCCGAGCCACCAGAGGCGAACGCATCGCCAAGCCAAAAGCCCCGGCCTTCCGAAATACTGTTCGAAATATCGGAGAATGTTGCGGTACCTTTGTCGGCAGCAACCACCAAATAGGGGTCATTTCCATCGCGGCGCACGGTTTGTTTTGGCGCAATCGTTTTGCCGCCCTTCAAGTTATCTGTGACTGACAATAGACTGGTGATGAAGGACCGATAGGACGAAATACCTTCATTGATGAAGGCGTCCCTGCCTCCTGTCGTCGGCAACTGCTTAGGATAAAAGCCACCTTTGGATCCCTGCGGCACAATCACGGCATTTTTCACCTGCTGTGCTTTCACGAGGCCCAGGATTTCGGTGCGGAAATCCTCTCGCCGGTCTGACCACCTCAGGCCGCCGCGGGCAATGGGTCCTCCGCGCAAATGCACACCTTCCACTTGCGGCGAGTAAACCCAAATCTCTGCATGCGGCCGCGGCAGCGGGGCTTCTTCGACATTGCGGGAACGGATTTTGAAAGCAAGAGCACGTTCATCGACCCGGTCCACAACGCCGTCTTGGAAGAAGTTGGTGCGCAGCGTGGCCGAAATGACATTCTGATAAGCGCGCAAAATTCGGTCATGGTCGAGGCTGCGTACATTCTCGAGCGCTTTCGCAATATCCGAATTTTGTTTGTCCGCTTCTTTGTCCCGGTTGCCTTTGAACGCGGGATCAAACTGCGCTTCAAACAGGGCATAAAGCTCGCGGCTGACCGCACCATGTTCCACCATCGTATCGGCGATATAGTCAGGCGTGTAGCCGATGCCGAGCTGGCGCAGATATTTACCGTAAGCCCGCAAAACAAGAATTTGGCTCCAGGTCATCGCAGACGTAAGAACCAGTTTGTTGAAGCCGTCATTTTCAACAGCCCCCAACCAGACACCCACAAACAAGGCCTCAACGAGCGGTTTAATTTCGGATGCCGTGAAGCAGGTCTCTGCGCCGCATTCTAGCGAGAAATCATGGATGTGGCTTTTGCCCCCACCGCCCATTTTGAACGAATGCTCTGACAAAACGCGGAAGCCCATATTCTCAAGAATGGGCATGCAATTTGACAGGGCAATCAATTGAGAGCCGTGATAAACCTTGAGCCTGAACCGGTTATCGCCGTCACCCAGATGCTGGTAGAAATCAACCCGCAAGTCATCTTCACCGTCAATTTCTTCAAGCTTGATAACGTCATATGCAGCTTGTGGCGGCGTGAAGAATTCCCTGTAAGCGGTTGTGAAGCGGGTTTTGTAAAGATGATGCAGGCGGTTGCCTTTTTCTTCTCCCAAATGATCAATCAGTGAGAGGTGCAGCCTGTCATCCCAGCCCTGTGCCGCCTCAATAATTTGCTGCTGGATATCTTCTTCTTCAACTACAGGCACATTGCCTGGCTTGGTGCGAATAATGAAATGCCAGCGCGCAAGGGGTTCTTCGCTCAGTTTGGCATAATAAACCGACATTTCGCCGTTATAGCTTTCGCAGAGAATATCTGTGATCGCTGAGCGCAAACCTGAGTGATAGTTTTCACGCGGAACATAAACCAATGCCGAGACAAAACGCCCGAACTGGTCGGGGCGGATGAACGCACGCGGGCGTGGACGCTCAGTGAGCTGCAAAACACCAAGCGATGTTTCGTAAAGCCAACCTTCATCAACCTGGAACAATTCATCACGCGGGAAATTTTCAAGGATGTGCGCAAGTGCTTTGCCCGCAAACGAACGGTTGCCGAGTTTGGCGCGTTGCTGAATGTTGGCCACCTTGCCGCGGATAAGCGGCACATCGTGGGCGAACTGGCTATAAGACAGAGACGTGAACAGGCCGACAAAACGCCGCTCACCAATCGCGTTGCCTTCTGCATCAAATATCTTAACGCCGATATAGTCCAGATGAGACATGCGATGCACCGTCGACTTCACGTTTGCTTTTGTGATGATCAGCGGTTCGGGCTGGGTGAGGAAATGCCGAATTTCCGGCGACATAGGTGTCAGACCGTCTTTGTCTCTGAGCACATAACGGTCTGGATCGCGGAGGATGCCCAGCGCCGTGCCGTCAACATGGCTGAAATCGAATGTGGCTGGATTGCCATCGAACCGATATTCGCGGAAGCCAAGGAAGGTGAAATGATCAGACCCCAGCCAGCGCAAAAACTGAATGGTCTCATCTACTTCGGCCTGCGCAATCGGCGGTGGGTTTACCGTTAGCGATGCAACAGTTTCATCAATTTTCGCGAGCATCGCTTTCCAGTCGGTAACAGCGTCGCGCACATCCTGGAGCGTTTTTTCGAGGGTTGTCTTCAGTTCCTTTAGGGCGGATTGATCAGATTGAGCGTCCACCTCCACATACATCATGCTTTCGCGCACACGCTGTGTGCCTTTACCGCCAGCGCGCTTGCCCTTGTCATCACGCGCTACATCCATAATGGGGTGGTGCATCATGTGGATGCGATAGTGCATTGTGGACGCGAGACAGCCAGTGATCGAATCCACAAGAAACGGCATGTCATCATTGATGATGAGAATGGCTGTGTGCCGCATTTCGTTGGGACCGGCGGCAGCGGTTCCCTTGGGGCCAAACACATGAACAAGCGCGGTTCCAGATGAACGATTGGCCGAAAGCTTCCAGAGCTCATACCCGGCTGCAAAAAGTTCTTCTGGCTCTCTTGTCAGGAGGTCGTCTGGCGCATCTGCACTGAAAAACTCTGACAGGAACTCAAGCAGCTCTTTGGCCTTTGCCCCTTTTTCCGCTTTCTTTGCCATCCCGGCAAATGCCTGGTTCAGATGGTCGCAGATGGTTTTCTTGCTCATGAGTGTTCCTTAATAGCCTGATCGATTGCACGATCCAGTAGGTGTTCTGAAGCGTCAACTTTGGTCAAAATTTTGGCGGTGCCTGCCGCGTCAGTGCGGACCAGAACAAGACCAAATTCATTGTCCATTCTCAAATCCGAGATATCGGTGCCAGCCAGTTCGCGCGCGGTGTCCATCGCCTTTTCCCGGGCTGGATTAGGCCCAGGGGCGCCGCGACGAAAAGCGCGCTCGCGAGACACACACCCTTTAATGCCGCCTGGTTCATTGCGCAGAAACTCTGGCAATTCATTGGGGCCCACTTCGTGCCGGGCAGCGTAGGAAAGGGCTGCCGCATATTCCGTCAGGCGGGTTTTTTCATAGTTCGCCCCGAACGTGAGTTTAAGGGCTGGCGTAAAGGGTGCGCGCTGTTGCTGCCTTAGGCCCTTGGCCTTCAAAAATCGGCGATATGCCGCCGGGTCCCGCGCAGCCTCAATATGAAAGCGATAAGCTTGCGACAGAGCCAGATAGAGGCCGTCGCGTGTGCTCGCGCCCGGGTGCACCACGATGTCGCCGGCTTTTTTGCAGGCGTCCGCCAGTGGTTCCATTGGGTCTGGCACACTCTCCGACACTGGGTCTTCAAGATGAATTTTTTCCCGCTCTTCGGCACCCAGTGACTTTTGCCTGTGGTTTACAACCACCATCACAAACTCAGCTGTTTCACCGCGCGCGCTAAAGGGCAGTAAAATACCGCGGCACTCCAGGGGGCCATCGATAAATTCAAATTCTGCTGCTTCCTGGCGGCTTGACTGGTCATGCAGCCTGGCTGTCAAAGCCTCTGCAAACACATTGAGACGTGCAGAAGAAAGCTTTTGCCCCGGGGAAAGCACCCCGCCCAGCAAAGGGGCCATCTCCGCCCCGCAAAACCGCACAATAGTTTCTTGCCCGGAAAAGTCCAAAAGCAAGCTGTTGCGCTTGAATGGCAACAGACCTTCCGCCGTTAAATCGGCAAACAAGGGAAGAATGTTGGAGCCATGCAATGCATGCCAATAGTCAAACGCCCGCAAATGCAGACGCCGTTCACGCTTTTTTGCTTGGCGTTCACCCCGGTTTATTTCGGGTCGAAGCACAAAGTCGTCTTGCGCGCGCTCAGGAGGCGTGTTGGAGGTGGGCACAGTGCCCTCTTGATCTGTTTCGTCAATGCTCATGCCATGAACTTCAACGGGTTACCCCGCACAAATGCACCGGGGACTTTGGTTCTCTCGCGCCGAATATGGCACCAGCAATTGACCCTAGCAAGTGCAATCGGTGACAATTAGACAACTTTATTGTGGATAAAGTGTTAACGCCGAAATGAGCCGGTTAGACTTGACTTGCGCAGCTTCAAGGGCAATTTTCTAGGCGGGAAGTCAACAGTAATAGGCTGGGCCACTGCGCTCACCGTATGAGAGAGACCGCATGGCGACCAAATCGTGGAACAGCCTGACGCATATGTTCTTTGAACAAGCGCTAACGCTCAAGGACAAACCACTTCTTTTCGCAAAAAATGGCGACAGCTGGAAATCACAAAACTGGACGGAAGTAGCGGAGCAAGTGACGCGGCTGGGCGCTGCTTTGCGCGCCATGGGCGTTGATAAAGGTGACCGGGTTGTCATCGTCAGTGAGAACCGCCCCGAATGGATGATTGCAGACTTTGCCATCATGGCGATCGGCGCAATTTCTGTTCCGACCTACACCACCAATACTGTTCGGGACCATCTGCATATTATTGAAAACAGTGGTGCTAAAGCGGCGATTGTTTCCACCAAAAATCTGACACGTACGTTTCTGCGAGCCGCTCACCAATGTGATGAAATGCAGCATGCGATTGTGATGGAACCGGTGGCGCTCGAGCAACAGCTGAACGTGACTGTTTACAATTGGGACGATGTTATCAATGCCGAAAAAGCAGACATCGTCGGTTTCCGGGATGGCTGCGTGGATGTTACGCGCGACGACATCGCCTGCATCATTTACACGAGCGGAACCGGCGGCTCACCCAAGGGTGTGATGCTGCACCACGGGTCCCTGATGCATAATGCAGAAGGCGCGTCGAAGGTGATCAAGCCCCTGGGTCTTGAAAACAACGCGTTCCTGTCGTTCCTACCGCTTAGTCACGCGTACGAGCACACTACCGGCCTTTGCTGGCCGCTGATGATCGGGGCCGAGATCTGGTACGCGGAGAGCATCGAAAAATTGGCCACCAACATGGCTGAATCTAAGCCAACAATCATGGTCGTGGTGCCGCGCCTGTTTGAGATGCTACGCACTCGTATAACCCGCGGCGTGCAAGCGGAAGGTGGCATGAAAGCCAAACTGTTTGAGCGTGCGATCGCACTTGGCTTCAAGGTACAGCGAGATAATGAGAAACTCTCATTCTTTGAGAAAATCGAAGACTGGTTCCTGAACATGACCGTGCGCAAAAAGGTGCGCAAACAGTTTGGTGGTCGCCTGAAAGCGCTTGTCTCCGGCGGCGCACCCCTGTCACCAGATGTTGGCTTTTTCTTTGCCTCTTTGGGCCTGCCACTGCTGCAAGGATATGGTCAAACCGAAGCCGGACCCGTTATTTCAGTCAACCCACCCTGGGCGCCAAAAATGCACACTGTTGGGCAATTATTTGACAAAATTGACGCAAAAATTGCCGATGACGGCGAAATTCTGGTGAAGGGCGAACTCGTCATGAAGGGCTATTGGCGCAACGATGACGCCACTGCAGAAGCCATCAAAGACGGTTGGTTGCATACCGGTGACATCGGCCACTTCGATGACCAGGGCTATCTTGAAATCACCGACCGGAAAAAAGACATCATCGTGAATGACAAAGGCGATAATGTTTCGCCGCAGCGGGTTGAAGGCCTGTTGGCGCTTGAGGATGAAATTGCCCAAGCGATGATCTACGGTGACAAACGCCCGCACATGGTAGCGCTGATTGTGCCTGATGCCGAATGGCTGGTGGGCTGGGCCAAATCAACCGGCAAATCTTCGGCCCGACTTGAAAAACTTGCCGACGACAAAGACCTACACCGCGCGATTGATGAGGCTGTCAGCCGCATCAATAAACGCCTTTCTAACATTGAAAAAGTGCGCAAGTTTGCGCTCGCGGATGAAGCATTCACCATCGAAAACGCGCAAATGACGCCGAGCCTGAAGCTACGGCGCCATGTGGTGAAAGAAGTTTATAAAGAAAAACTGGAAGCCATGTACTAGGGTTTCACCAAGCCACGGCTTCCATTACCTCATTCATACCTCAAGGCAGAGATAGGGTTGGTTTGCGCCACCCGAAACGCCCGGCCCGCAACCGTTACCCAGGCTATCAATAGCGCCGTGGTACCGGCGCCCGCTGCCGCCATCCAGATGTAACTGTCACCCAGACTGTAGCTGAAACCATCCAGCCAATCAGACATGAAGTACCAGGCGGCTGGCCAGGCAATCAGGTTCGCGATCAGTACCGGGCGCGAAAACTGCCACACCATCAATTGCACGATGTCACGGATGGTGGCACCCAACACTTTGCGAATACCAATTTCCTTGGTGCGCTGCTCGGCGGTAAAGCTCGCCAACCCAAACAGTCCCAGACAGGCAACAACAATCGCAAGCACGGTAAAGGCAGCAAACAGTTCGGCTTGCCGGTTTTCCTGATCATATTGCGCTGCCAGCATTTCTGACAGGAACTCATAGGAAATCGGCGCAAGCGGCATTTGCTGTCGCCAAACCTCTTCTACATTTTCAATCAGGGTTGGAATATCCGCAGTGTTGAACGCGATGGTCGCCACATTATAGCTTTGCGGCCGCACCCAGTAAGCGGTTGCCCGCACGCCATATTTCACAGAACGGAAATATACATCAGGCACCACGCCAATCACTGTGAAGTCATGCGTGCCAGACAGAAAAACGTTTGCGCGCAAGGTCTTGCCAACGGCATCTTCCGCTGTCGGAAAGCCAAGTGACCGCACGGCCGTTTCATTTAGAATAACACTTGCTGTGCCAATTCTGTCCTCTTCCTGAGGGATCTGCTCGATCGCGTCTGTGCCAAACTCTTCGCTGAAAGTCCGTCCTGCAATCGGCTCAATGCCGTAGGCTTCCAAGAAGCCAAAGCCAAAGGTGTGGTAATTTAAAACCACGCCATCATTATCTGTGGCTCCTTCTTCTCCGCCCACAATTGTGAAAGCAGTGTTGTTTTCATTGTCCTGACTTGGCACTTCGGAAGATGCCACAACGCTTTCCACATTTGGTATTTGCGACAAAGCCTGCACGATGGTTTGGGCCTGCTCTGGCGAGCTGGCGGCCTGCAGACTTGTGAGCGCAAGCTTGCCCTCATAGCTGAACCCGAGATCAAGCGACCGCGCGTACATGGTCTGGCCATATACCACCGCTGTGCAGATCACGAGCGCAATGGAAACAGCAAACTGAAATACAACCAGCATGGAACGGAAGCCAACCTGCCCGTTGCCCTCTGACGATTTGTTGGACTTCAGGATACGCGCAGGCAAAAACCGGGAAAGATAAAGCGCTGGATAGCTGCCTGAAATCACACCAGTGATGACAGCGCCCGCAAGCAGCATCAACAGCACCGGTAAGTCCGAAAACAGGTCCAGGGTCAACTCTTTGTCGATGGCTTCGTTGTATATCGGCAGGGAAAGTTCAACGCCAACAAGCGCCACCAATAGTGACACAAACGCGATAGCAACAGCTTCGCCGAGGAATTGCCAAGCCACCTGCCTGCGTGTCGCGCCCATCACTTTCCGAAGCGCCACTTCGCGCGCGCGCTTGGACGCCTTGGCAGTGGACAGGTTCATAAAATTGATGGAAGCAATGACGAGAATAAGGAAAGCGACAACCACAAAGGTCACGACCAGGTCATAGTCTCCCATCGGACCCATGTCGCCGATGGTGCCGGCCTCATTGCGTGCCTGCAGATGAATATCCAGAAGTGGCATGACATTGGGGCGAATAACGGTAGAGGGTGCGGCCCCTTGCAGCTGCGGGTTTTCAGTGAATATGCTTTCGTTATCAAGCCACGTATAAACCCGCTCTTTCACCTGCGCCGCGGTCACCCCTTCTTTCATCTTGAAATATGTGAACACATTCACACTGGTCCAGGTGTCCAGAATATTCGGAAAGGGGGCAAACCAAGCGGGGTCGAGCGCGACCAGCATATTGATGCGAAGATGCGATGCCTGCGGAATATCTTTGATCACACCGGTAATGCGAAAGCTCACACGTTCGCTTGCCATACAGCAGGTGGTCAGCGTCTCTCCGACCACGTCGGTACGGCCAAAGTATCGGATTGCGGTTTCTTCGGAGATAACCAGATCACCGCTGTTCTGGAATGCGTTTTCCAAATTGCCATGTGCAAAGGGCAGACTGAACACATCAAAAAACGACGTATCGGCAAAAATGATGTTTTCTGAAAAAGCCTCTTCGTCGCGAATAACGGTGGTGTCATTAACAAACAGCCGAACACCCGCTTCCAGGTCACCGCTTGCATAATTCAAAATCGCGTCTTTCATGCGGCCTGCGGACCGCACCGTGATGAAAGGGGGGCGATTGGGCGCATAAAATGCTGAATGCAGGCGCACAACACGTTCACCCTCAGGGATGAAGCGGTCATAGGTGAGCTCGTCCCGGACAAAAAGCATAATCAATATGCAGCTCATCAGTCCGATGGCTAAGCCAAAAACATTAATGACTGTAAATAGTCGATTTTTAAGCACATGCCCCATGGCTGTTCTGAGGTAGTTTTTGAACATGGCTAGAACCCCTTTCTCGTAATTCTCACTGTCTCTCGTTTTTTATTATTCATATCGAAGCGCCTTAATCGGGTTGGCACGCGCCACCGCCACGGCATGCATTGCAACAATTCCCCAGGCAGCACACACCCCGATCAATCCCGCAATGGCAATAATGCCGATGGGAAGGCTGATCCGGTCGGTGAAAAAATCCAGATATAGATTCATGGAGAAATAGGCGAGCGGCAGCGCCAACAGGAGCGCCCAGATTACTGGCTTGGAAAACTGCCAGATCAGAAGCCGGATAACTTGCTGCACATTTGCCCCCATCACCCGGCGAATACCTATTTCTTTGGTGCGTTGTTCCGCCATAAATGCAGCAAGACCAAACAGCCCAATCAATGCCAGCGACAGAGCGAGCGCCGCAAAGGCAGCCAGTGCCATATTGATCGCGCGAAAAATTCCATAAACACCTTCAAAGGTTTCACTCAGGAACACCGTTTGGATGGGATAGTCTGGAATGACACGGTCCCAAACAGCTTCGATGTCTCGGAGCGTTTGCTCGACGCCTACCGGCTTGAACCGCACGGCAGCGTTATATTGGCCCGGTATTACTTCGAATTGGAACGGTTTGATGACATTGTGGAAGCCAAGGAAATTCTGGTTCTCCACAACACCAACAATAGTGAACTGTTGTTGCCCTTCAATTGCTTCACCTTCGCCGGGTAGTTCAAAGTAAGTTTGCCCAAGCGCTGCTTCTGGCGATGTGAAACCAAGCTTTTCTACGGCCAATTCGTTGACAATAACATTCTGCGCTGCGTCTCGGCTGCGATATGTATCTGCAGCCACTTCGAGCGAGAAGTCGCGCCCTGCAACAAGCGGTATGTCGAGTGTCGCCAGGAAATCATGATCGACGCGGTTGCGGTTGATGCTGAAGCTTGCTGTTTCGTCACCGCTTGTTGGGGTCACATCCTGCGTGCTGTTGCTTTGGTCAAATGGCACCTGGGACATTACAGACACGCTGACAACACCGGGCAAACGATTGAGTTCATTTTTCAATGTCTCAACACGGTCCCTGACACCGTCCACATCGAGCCGCTCCAGCACCAGGATTTGGTCCGTTGGGTAGAGATTTATGGTATCTCGCACTTTCTGGTTCTGGAAATACATCACCATCACTGCGGCCAGCATGAAAATGGCGATGACAAACTGAAGGCCGATCATGGTGGAGCGCATGAGGGACTGTGTTCCGCCTTTGTTGTTTCCATCGCGCAAGGCCTGAATAGGGGTTGAGCGTGTAATCTGATAGGCGGGATAACCGCCCGAAACAAAAGCGACCGCCAATACAGTTGCTGTGAGCCACGGCAAAATGTCGACAAGGTTTAGTGCCAGCACTTTGCCCGATGCCTGGTTAAAGAGCGGCACAATAAGTTCTAGCAGGACCAGTGCTATGGCCATGGCGATTGACGTCAATACAAGGCTCTCTGTCAAAAACTGTGTCAGCAATTGCTGACGCATGGCGCCAAGTGTTCGGCGCAGTCCCACTTCGCGGGTACGACCAATATTCTGCGCTGTTGCCAGATTGGCATAATTTACTGAAGCAACCACCAAAACCAGCAATGACAAAAGTGAGATGCTGCCCAGGATCGGCATCCCAATCGCATCCCAGATGAAGGTGTTGGCCTCGCCGAGGGGACGCAAGGTAGCATCGGCTATCAACCGCTCTTGCAGGTCTTCGGGTGCATGGGTCTTGAACAGGGCTGAAAGGCTCGTTTGCAACCTTTCAACATCATGCTGCTGGGGTGCGAGCAGATATGTTCGGTCCCCAAGAGACAAATTGTTCCAGTCCTGTGTTGGATCATAGTTGTTGGTCTGCTCCAACACGGAAAGTTGGGCAATCGCACCCACTTTGCCTTCTCCAAAAAGGGAAGAATTAAAGTGTGTGTTTGCCGGCAAATCTTGAATAACAGCTGAAACCGTCAGCGCATGGTTATGATCCAGGGTGATGGTCTGACCAACTGGGTTTGCGGCGCCAAACAGCCTCTGTGATGTTGTCTCGGTGATGATGATGCTTGATGGGTCCAAGAGGGCATTTGCATCACCATAGATATATGACAGATCAAAAATTGTGGTGAACCCGGGGCTTGCAAAACGAATTTCCTGATAGAAATCGTTGTCGCCCACTGTGATCAGAAACTCCTGGCGCTTCAGATAGGCGACTGCTTCCAAGTCCGACATATTGGTTTCTATATGCTGCAAGAATGCCGCATGTACTGAATCAGTTTGTCGCAAACCAATATTGGCGCTTGGAGCAATCAGAGAGCCAACCGTGTATATGCGGTCAACCTTCGAGAACATCTGGTCATGGCTGCGCTCATAGTCCACAAGCACTGTGCCAAACACATATACGGCTAACCCAATGGCAAGCCCGAGGATATTAATCAGCGCATAAAGCCGGTTTTTCAGCAAATTTCGGATCGCTGTCGTGATGTAGTTTTTTATCATTTTTTGTCTCCCACATTTGGTGCCACTGTTTTTTTTGCACCTATTTTATTTTGGTTGCTTTTATTCGTACCTGAGCGCTTTCACTGGGTTGGCCCGCGCCACTTTGAACGCGTGCCCGGCAACGGTCGCCCATCCGATCGCGACCGCCGTCAAGGCCACCATGACGAAGGGGGCGGCTTCCATGTCGATCCGGTAAGCAAAGCCACTGAGCCAATCGTTGACCATGTAAACGGCGATCGGCAAAGCCACCAAAAGCGCAATTACAATCGGCTTTGAAAATTGCCAGATCAGCATCACCGCAACGTCTGTGAAGCTGGCACCTAGCACCCGACGAATACCAATTTCCTTTGTGCGCCGGTCAACGGCAAACGATGCCAGGCCATAAAGTCCCAGGCAGGAAATCGTAACTGCGAGCAGCGTGAAGGCCATGAGTGCCGTGCTTAGTTGATCCTCTGTTTGATACTGCTCTTCCACCAGATCGCCCATATAGCTGTAGAACAACACCTGATCGGGGAACATGTCGCGCCACACGGCCTCCAGGTCAGCGATAGCAGCTTCCCGGTTAAATCGGCTGAGGCGCACCGTCATTTCAGCCAAACGGCGTTCATCCAGATAATAGATGCCCGGGCGGATAACATCGCGCGCGCTGTCAAAGTGGAAATCGTCAACCACGCCCACAATCGTTGCTTCCAAATATTGTGTGGCTGTCAGGTTAGTAGGCACGGTTTGTCCAATCGCGGCAGCTGGGTCTTTGAACCCCAGCAGTTCGGCCCCGGATTTGTTCACTACAATATTCGCGCGCTCGCGGTATTCGCCGTCGCCCGCGCGCTGCCGCAAATAGTCAGCTTCGGTGTCGGTCAGGTATCGGCCGGCGATGAGCGGAATTTCAAAGACGGAGAAAAAGTCCGCGTCGGTTGGCAGGCCGTCAAGCGTGACAAGTTCTTCGGTTCCCAATTGGCGCATGGTCAGACGGTCTTCGCTGCCGCGAGTTGGCACATCTGATGAGCGGCCCACAGATACGATGTGATCGCTCGCGAGCAGGCGGGTTTTGAGTGCGTTTGATTGATCACTGTTGGTGCCCGCGACAACAATCAGGTTTTCCGGATTGAAACCAAGGTCGAGGGTGCGCGCAAAATTGGTTTGCTTGTTGACAAAAAACGCCCCGACCATCAATGCAATCGAAATGGTGAACTGCGCCACCACAAGAACGCTGCGTAGCCGACCTGTGGAATGGTCCGATGACATGTTGCTATAGAGCACATCCCGTGGCTTCAGGAGCGCAAAATAGGTTGCCTGGAAGCTGCCCGCCACCAAGCCCACTGTGATCACCAGCATCAAACCGCCAACGGCGATGCCAGGGCCCGCAAAAAAGTCGAAGGCAACAACAGCGGAAAGGAATTCGTTGTAATAGGGCAAGGATACCTCAACCAATACGAACGCCACGGTCATTGCAATCAGCGCAAGGGCTGTCGCTTCGCCGAGGAACTGCTCAACGATTTGCTTGCGGCTGGCGCCCACCACTTTGCGCATGGCAACCTCGCGCGCACGGTTTGAGGTGCGCGCCATCGACAAGTTGAGGAAGTTGGCGACGGCAATCAAAAGAATGAGCGCCGCCAGCCCAACAAACCCCATCAGCACATCCGGGTCGCTTGTCGACGCATGCGAATAAAGGTGTGCGTCCGTTAGCGCGACCAGATGCAAAATCACGGTACGCGCATTTTCCTGCCCTGCTTCGTCTTCTGGTTTTGGCCGGTGCTGTTCCACCAGGCCCGGCAAGGCGGCGCGAACGCTGTCAACATTGGTGCCCGGCGCAAATTTCACAAAAACATTGCGATAGAGAAAGCGCCAGTCTTCGGTGAACCAGCGGGACCCGACAAAATATTCGCGGTTGAACGGCAAAATGAAATCATGATCGATGTGTGTGTCGACAACCGGGTCTGTGATGACCGCGGATACAGTGAAGTCGCGAAACTCGCCGCCGATGCGAATGGTAACGGTGCGCCCAAGGGCTGCCTGATCTCCATAAAGTGATAGCGCCGAGCGCTCACTGATCACCACACTGTTCATCGAATTGAACGCTGTATCAGGGTCGCCAGCCAAAAACTCAAAATCAAAAAATTCGAAGAAATTGGGGTCGGCCAGCAGGCCTTCCTGCAACATCACGGCACCGTCCCGCATGATCGACATGCCGCCTTCCATATAGCGGGTGACCGCTTCCACTTCGGGCACACTGTCGAGCAGAATGTCTTTCATGGGGTCCGGCGCATAAGGGCTCAGCCGGTCGGTGCTCACAGGGTGTTGGAGCGTGGTCTCAAGGCGGTAAATATCTTCTGCGCGCTCCCAGTGATCATCCCAGCCAAACTCGTCGCGCACAAACAAAAGAATAAGCGCGCAGGCCGCCAGACCAATCGCAAGCCCAATGATGTTGATGAAGGAAAACAGCTTGTTCCTGATCAGGTTACGAAAGGCGATTTTCACATAGTTGCTAAACACGGTGTCCCCCTATTCATACCTGAGAGCTTTAATCGGGTTGGAACGCGCCACCCGGGCCGCGTTGCCGCCCACTGTGACCCAGGCAATCATGAGCGCGATCACGCCGGCAATCACACAAAGCGGCACAATGAGCCAGCTTTCCATTCGATACGGGAAGCTCTCAAGCCACGTGATCATGCCATAGGCAACCAGTGGCCATGCGATGATGTTGGCAATCAAAACGGGTTTGGAGAACTGCCAGATCAGCAAGCGCACAATGTCGAGCACGGTTGCTCCCATCACCTTGCGAATGCCAATTTCTTTTGTACGCCGCTCGGCCGTAAACGACGCGAGGCCATAGAGGCCTAGGCAGGCGATCACGATCGCCAGACCTGAAAACACCGCCAGCATAATGGACTGTTGTTCTTCGCGGGCAAACTCTCCTTCGATACGCTCATCGATAAAGCTATAAGCGAACGGCACTCCGGGTGCGAGGTCGCGCCAAATCGTTTCGACTTGTTGGATGACGGCCTGTGCGTCGCCCTCAAATTTGATGGAAAGGTCCAGATAATAGTCCGTAGGCAATTGATACATTTCGGGTCGCATCGGTTCGCGCATGGACTGGTATTGCATATCACGAACAACACCAATGATTTCCAACAAAGCTTCATGCTCTCTATCAAGGAAGATGCGCAACTGCTCTCCAACTGCGGCAGCGGGTGATGCAAAACCCATACGGTAAGCAGCCGCCTCATTTAGGATAATCGCGCCCCTTTGTCGTTCGCCGTCTACCGCGTTTTCTGCCACAGGGGTGACATCCGTTTTGCGAGCCCGTTCATAAAAGCGGCCCGCCAAGAGCTCAACGTCATACAAAGGGAAGAAATCATGATCGACCACTTGCACACCTATCAGCATGCTTTCCTTGTCACTTTCCCCTTCCCGGACCACGGTGGTATTGCCAGTATTCCCGTTCACTGGCGTGTCCGGCGCGAGGCTGGTCATCGTCACCCCAGGGATTTGCTGCACCTCCTCGCGTAACGTCTCTTGTTTTCCTTGAACACCAGACAAATTGAGGTTGCTGACCACCATAATGTTTTCCTTGGAAAACCCGGGGTCCACAGAGGTAACATAAAGGCGTTGGCCGTAGACGACGCTTGTCGCAACAATCAATCCAATAGAAATCGCAAACTGCGTGATAACCAGCACATTGCGGAGGGACACAGAGCCGCTGGTCTCTGTTGATCGATTGGCTTTCAATACACGTGCCGGTAAAAACCCTGAAAGCACCAGGGCTGGATAGGCACCACCGACTGAGCCAACAAAAGCCACCAACCCAAGTAGCAAAACGATGGTGGAACCGTCTGAGTAATCGAGGGCAAGTGACTTGCCAAGCAAGTCGCTAAAGGGGTCGATCATTAGTTCGACCAAGGCAACACCCACCGCCAGTCCAATAAGCGCTATCAAGACGGACTCGCCAATAAACTGTGTCATCAGTTGACCGCGATGAGCGCCAAGCACTTTGCGCAGGGCAACCTCGCGAGCGCGCTGTGTTGATTTAGCCGTTGCCAAATTCATGAAATTGATACAAGCAATCAGGAGGGTGAGCAGGGCTATCGCCACAAACATAACCACACTTGTCATGCTGCCGGTTGGCTTCATTTCCGACCCAATGCGACCCTGCGGAAACAGCTGAAGGTCTTTGATACTTTGGGCCCTCATTTCAAGAAAGTCGGAAGCTTGCTCGAAGGCCCCGGCGTCCGGGTCGATTTTGATCGCATTATTTACAAATGGGGCAGACTGGTCGTTGATCGTGTCTATGCTCGAACCTGGTTTTAGCTCAAAAAACAGATAGGAATTGGTGCTGTACCACTGTTCAAATTCCCATGACTGATTGGTGAAGTCCGCTTCGTCGATTGCCGCAAACGCCTGAACATCCAGAACGGTGTTTTCGGGCAGGTCCTCAAAAACAGCAGCTACCTTATAGTCTCGCGCAATGTCATAAATATTGAGGTTCACCACCTCACCCAGAGCGTCGGTTGTGCCAAAATATCGCTCTGCGAACGATCGATTGACGGCAAGGCTGGATTTGTCACCCAAAGCATCCTTCATGTCGCCCGCAATAACATTAAAGTCAAAAATCTCTGCGGTTTCCGGGTCAGTCCAGTGGATGCGTTCACTCGCCACTTGGTCTTTGTGCCGAAGGATCGGGAAAAAGGTTCTTATTCTTGTCGTTGCTAATACATCCTCGGAAAAGTAGCGAATAAGTTCATGCTTTGCCGGGCCAGGCGCTTTAACGAAATGCATGGGTTCGCGGCCTGGAATATTGAACGTATTGTGCAGCCGATAAATCCGGTCCGCTTTGTTCCAGTGCTTGTCGTAAGAGAGCTCATCGCGCACAAACAGGGCGATCATGACGCAGGCGGCCAGTCCAACCGCCAGGCCTATGATGTTAATGAAGCTATAGAGCTTGTTTGCGACCAGGTTCCTTAAGGCGACTTGTAAATAGTTGTTAAACATGGCGTTCCCCTATTCGTACCTAAGAGCATTAATGGGATTGGAACGCGCCACCCGGGCCGCGTTGCCGCCGACAGTGACCCAGGCAATCATCAGCGCAATCAAACCGGCAACCACACAGAGTGGTATCAAGACCCAGTCGGCAATACGGTATGGGAAGGTCTCCAGCCACTGAAGTGTAGACCATACAGCGATTGGCCAAGCGATTAGGCTGGCGAGCAAAACCGGCTTGGAAAACTGCCATAAAAGAAGGCGGATAATGTCCATGACCCGCGCGCCCATGACTTTGCGTATGCCAATTTCTTTGGTTCGCCGTTCCGCGGTGTATGCGGCTAGACCATATAGACCCATGCAAGCAACCAGTATGGCCAGAGCCGCGAACACACCAAGCGTAGTCGCCAGATTTTGCTCGCCCATAAACTCTGATTCTATCAGTTCGTCGACAAATTCGTAACGGAACGGAATAGTGGTTGTGAGGTCGCGCCAGATGTTTTCCAACTGAGCAACCAGCTCAAGTGGGTTTCCTTCAAACCGTACGGCCAGGTTTCTGTAGCGACCGTCAACCAGATAATACATTTCTGGACGGATCACTGAGCGAAGCGACTGAAAATTTGTATCCGACGCCACGCCAACAATTTCCAAATGTGCGTAGCGTGTCGCCTGACCCGGTCCACCACGACCAGCGGGAACGCGAAGCAACTTGCCGAGCGCTTCCTGAGCAGATGGAAAACCAAGTCGGCGCAGCGCTGCTTCATTCACAATTACCGTGCCGTTCAGCAGCTCGCCGGCCTCGGTGTCGCTTGCGTCAGGAAGGCCGTCATTGGCAAATTCTCTCGAATAACTTCGACCAGCAACAATCGGGATTTGGTAAACATCGAAAAAGTCGTGATCCACGGTCTGACGTCCAATCAGAACTGACCCCAATTGCTCATTTCCCGGAATTTCCACGGATGTGTTGCTTTCATTGCCGCTTATTGGTGCATCAGCAGAATAGGTTGCGCCCAGCACTCCGGGCAAACTAACAACCTCCTGAAACAGGGCTTGCTGTTTGTCCTGAAAACCAGAACGGTTCACATTGCGAACGATCAACAGGTTTTCTTTATTGAAGCCCGGATCAAGCGTGGTTGCATAGAACATCTGGCCATACACGACGCCCGTTACCACAATAAGGGTAATGGAAATCGCGAACTGCAATATCACCAATGTGCCTCGCACACGTGCCGAGCCCTGAGTTTCGGCAGAGCGGTTGGCTTTGAGAATGCGCGACGGCCGAAACCCAGAGAGAACAAGCGCAGGGTATAGTCCGCCTACAGCGCCCACAAATGAGATCAAACCAAAGAACACGCCAACCGTTGTGGTATCGGTATAGTCAAGGGTCAGTTCTTTATCGAGAAAGTCACCAAAAGGCGCCACCAGAAGTTCCACAAGCACCACACCCAAAACCAGACCGAAAAGCGCGATGAGGACAGATTCGCCGATGAACTGCGTTACAAGTTGACCGCGCTTGGCACCAAGAACTTTCCTCAAGGCCACTTCTCGCGCCCTGCGCGTAGATTTAGCTGTGGCGAGATTCATGAAATTGATGCAGGCAATCATCAAAATCAGCCCCGCGATTGTGGCAAAAATCACGACAATTTGCATATCGCCCGTGGTTTTCATCTCACCGCCACCAGACGGGTTCAACTGGATATCCGTGAGCGCCATTGTATTGAATTCGATAATGTCTGAGGGCTTGGTTTCTTCGTCCAGCGCTCCTGGTGGAATAGCGATCCCGTTGTCGATAAATTCGATCATTCGGGAGTTGATTTGCTCGATAGAAACACCCGTCTTAAGCTGCATGAAATACATGGTGTTGACCGAAAACCATTGCTCGAACAAAGAAGGTGTACTCGCAAAATCCTGCTCATCGATCATTGCAAGCGCCTGGAAATCCAGCACCGTGTTGTGAGGCAAATCTTCAAACACTGCCGCAATGCGATAGTCGCGCTGAAGGTCAAAGCTGTTGAGTGTCAGCACCTGCCCTATTGCCGGTTTGTCGCCAAAATATTTACGCGCGAAACTTTCATCAATCGCAAGGCTGGCGTTATCAGAAAGCGCTGCTTGAAGATCACCCGCCACAACCCGCAAATCGAAAATTGAAGCCGCTTCAGGGTCAGCCCAATGGACGCTTTCTCGCACCACGCGGTCTTCATATTGAACAATCGGAGTCATGCCGGCGAACCGTGTCGAGGCTTCAATTTCGGCATCAAAATATCGGTCGGCCGCGTCCTTCAGCGGACCAGGGGCTAGGACCAATACAAAAGGCTCGCGTCCCGGCACATTGAAGGTTGTTTGCACCCGATAAATGCTATCGGCATTTTTCCAGAATTTATCGTAGGAAAGTTCGTCCCGGACAAACAATAGAATCAAGATGCATGCGGATAACCCGACGGCCAGTCCCACAACATTTATGGTGCTATAAAGCCGGTTCCCTAGAATGCTTCGAATGGCGACCTGCAGATAGTTCTGGAACATGAGTTTTTCTCGCTGTCGTACATATTTTTATTCGTATCTAAGGGCCTCTACAGGTGCCGCACGGGCGGCCTTGAAGGCGTGACCGGCCACGGTCAACAAAGCAATGGTAAGTGCCAAAATACCAGCCAGTACAAACCACAAAGGATTGGGCGCTACGCGGTAGACAAAATTCTCGAGCCATAGCGTCATCACGTAAAAGGCAACGGGCCAAGCCACCACCATGGCGACAAACACCGGTTTGGAGAATTGCCACACAAACAGTTGAAGGATGTCACGCACCCGGGCACCCAGCACTTTCCTGATGCTGATTTCGCGGCGGCGCGACTGCGCGCTGTAGGCGGCAAGGCCATATTGGCCAAAGACAGCAATCAGAATGCCCAGAGCAGACAGCACGGTTACTGTCTTCAACTCTTGCGCTTCTGCATCATATTGCTGGGACAGAGTCGCTGCCAGATAGTCACTGCTAACTGCTTGGTTTGACATCACAGCCGACCAGCCCTCCTCAATGGATTGCAGCGCTGTTTCGCGTTGTTCCGGGTCAATCCGCACCATCATCACACTGAAGGCGCCTGGATCAGGATAGAAAATCATGGGCTGGATGGCGTCCTTGAGTGACTTGTAATGGACATCAGGTATGACACCGACAACCTCCGCCACTCGGTCATCAGCTTCGGACACAGTGAACTGCATTTGCTGCCCAATCGCGTTTTCTGGCAGAACAAAGCCAAGGCTTGCCGCTGCGCGCTGATTAAGGACAACCGGCATAACTTGTCCCTGGCGTTCTTGAAATTCCCACTGGATCCGGTCCATGCCGAAATCTTCGCTGAACAAGCGCCCAGCAACAGGCTCAATGCCCATCATCGGGAAAAAATCAAGGTCGACAGAAATGCGACCCATCGTTTGCGCGGCCTCTGGTGCGTCTGCCTGAAGCCGAACGCCAACTTCTGGCACGTAACCCCAAGCGGGAGAGCTATTGCTTGCTGAGACAGTAAGAATACCTGGGCGGCCACTGATGGATTTATCAAGCCTGCTTGTCAGTCTAATGGCACTCTCAGGGGCCCGACCCACACCGTACAGGAGCAACACGTTTTCAGCATTGAACCCAAGGTCGGCCTGACGCGCATACTTTAACTGGCTCCAGATGACAGCTGCGCCAATAGCCAGACAAATGGAAACGGCAAACTGAAACACCACCAAAACAGAGCGCAGCCCTTTGCTGCCACGCGCACCTCGGGCATGGCTCGCGAGGACTTTTCCGGGCATTACCGCACTCACGATATAAGCGGGATAAACGCCGGCAGCCAAAACAACAAACGCAACCAAGCCTACAAGCCAAAGCAGGAAGCTGGGTTCAGTTAGATTGGCGAGGTCGAGCCGCGTCTGCAAAAGATCGTTGGCAAATTCGCTTGATAGCTCCACAAGCGTTAGCGCCAGGACAAGAGCGACACAGGCAAGCACAGTTGCCTCCAAAAGGAATTGCACGACAAGCTGCTGACGCCCTGCCCCCAGGATTTTGCGCAATGCAACTTCGCGGGCTCGCTCGATCGAGCGCACCGTCGAAAGATTAATATGATTGACGCAGGCGATCACAACGATCAGGACAGCAATTGCAGCAAACACTGTGAGTTTCAGTTTGTCTGCGGGCGGTCGTATGCCCCAATCATAGGTGCGGTCATTTAAATGTAAGCCCGAAAGCGACTGTAGAGAATTGTCAATCAAATCAGCAACATTGCCGCCCGCAGGCAACCATCTCGCTGTTTGGAAATTCTGGTGAACAATATCTTCAACAGCCTGCTCGGCCAACGCGACAGAAGCGCCTTGTGCAAGCCGAATGTAGGTAAAGGCAGAGAAGCGCTGCCAGTCGCTATCGAAATCGGTGCCGCGCCCCGCAATTGCTGGCGTCCGTTCCGGGACGATCAGGTCCATTACCATGTGGCTGGTGGTTGGGAAGTTTTTATAAACGCCAACTACCGACATAGCGGTGCCATCCAGCAGGAAACTCTCACCCAAAACCGGTCCGTCGCCGAAAAGGCGTTCAGCCAGGTTTTCGGAGACAAGTGCCGCTGTCGCATCGGCGTTAAAATCATCGCGCGTGCCTTCAACGATAGGCAATTCAATCATCTCAAGCCAAGCATCATCCACGCCCAGGATTTCCAGATTGAAGCTGAAGCGGTCATCTATTTCGATGGTTGACCATTGACGGAGAACTCGCGCCGACGCCTCTAAGCCAGGCACTCTATCATCAAGCACACGAACCAGTGCACCGGGTGTCTGAGCAGAGATAGCTTCTGTGCGACCAGGCCGTGTGACCCGGCTATCCACAATGAAAATGCGGTCTGCGTTTTTGATATGGCTGTCGTAATGCGTTTCTTGCCATGTAAACAACAAAGCAATTACCGCAACGGCAAGGCCGATCGCTAAACCAAGAACCGCCATCAAGCCATAGAGGCCCTGACGCTTTAAAACCCTTAATCCGATCAATAGCTGCGACATGATGAACTCCTGCTTCTCCGCACCCCCCGGTGTTGAAATTGGGCGATAGACGTTAAACAGCGGCCCGCAAGTTTTCGGTCACCACATGACCATCAAACAGGTTGATGGTGCGGCGCGCGTAATCGGCGTGCGCTGGGCTGTGGGTTACCATCACGATGGTGGTGCCTTCAGCGTTCAAGGCCTGCAGCATTTCCATCACTTCCTGCCCGTGCGCACTATCAAGGTTACCGGTTGGCTCATCCGCCAGGATCATGGCCTGGTCGCCAACCACAGCGCGCGCCACGGCAACACGCTGCTGTTGACCACCTGAAAGCTGGCTCGGCATGTGTTTGGCCCGGTGCGCTATGCCCACCTTGTCCATGACTTTTGCAACACGCTCGCGGCGAACACTTGATGGGATGTTGTGATAAAGAAGCGCCAGCTCGATATTCTCTTCAACTGTCAGTTCGTCGATCAGATTGAACGACTGGAAGATAAAGCCGATGTTCTGCTTGCGGATATTGCTGAGTTTCGATTCAGGATAGCCGGCAACGTTCTCCCCCATGAAAACATAGTCGCCACCCGAAGGTGTATCCAGCATCCCGATGATGTTCAGAAGTGTGGATTTACCGCAGCCCGAAGGGCCCATTATGGCAACAAATTCGCCAGACTCGATTTCAATGTTCACATTATCAAGTGCGACGGTTTCAACCTCGTCGGTCCGATAGACCTTTGAGAGATTGTGCAACTTCAACATGCTGCGTTTCCTTTCTTTATTATAGCCGTCCCCAGATTTCTGTTTTTGGGGTTTTGGGCCTGTCCTCTTGTCGTTTCTCGGGTCCAGCCCCTGATTGTCGTTGGGGCTGGGGTTTATCAGTCACCGGATAGTTTGAGCCGGTCCATATCGATAAAGCTGCTGTAGGGTGAGGTGACCACACGCTCCCCAATCTCCAGGCCTTCCACCACTTCAATGAAGCGGGAGTTGCGGCGCCCTAGGCGCACGTTGCGGCGTACCGCTTGCGTGCCATCATCTGTCACTACAAAGATCCAGTTGCCACCTGTGTCCTGGTAAAAGGCGCCATTGGGGATGAGAGCAGCGGAACTAGAGTCGCCAAGCGTGAGCTTGGTTTGCAATGTCTGTCCTCGGCGAATGTCGTCTGGCTGGTTCTCGGCAAACACCAGGTCCACTTCAAATTGTCCGTTGGTCACCTGGGGGTAAATCTTGGCGACGGTCATGCGGTAGCTCTCTCCACCCCGCTCGAATACAGCGTCCTGACCAAGGTCGACACGGCCCAGATAAAACTCATCAATATTTGCCGTTAGTTTGTAATTCGCGGGGTCATCCACCTGACCAAGGCGGCCACCGCGTGCAATGCTTTGACCGACTTCAACGTTGAAGCCAGACAATTTACCGTCAACCGGCGCGCGCACATTTAGCGCGTCCAGATTTTTCTGGGCGTACGCCAGATTGCGCTCAAGCTGCTCACCAGCCGTTTTTAGCGAGGCGAGTTGGGCCTCTTGCAGGCGCGCATCGGTCGCTTGACTTTCAAGCGTTACCTCGCGGCGATTGATATTGTATTCCAGCTCGTCCTGAGACTGATCCAACTGAGCCTGAGAAACGGCATTGGTTTTGATGAGTTCCCGCTCGCGCTCCACTTGCCTGGTTAGTCGCTTAATTTGATAGTTGAAGTCCACCAGATTGCGCTTGTGAGACAAGCGGTTCTGCTCCAACTGCAATTCGATAGTGCGCATGTTGTTGAGCTGCTCGGTCACCAGCGCTTCGTTGCGGGTTACATCGAGCTGAAGGGTGGTGTTGGACAATTCCACAATCAAGTCACCCTGCTTAAGGGTAGCGCCATCTTCAACAAGCACGCGCTCAACGCGGCCACCCTCAATAGCATCCAGAAAAACGGTGGTAAGCGGCGTTACCCGTCCGCGGATTGGGATGAAGTCCTCAAAAGTGCCTTCGCTCACGGTTGAGATGACAATCCGGCTCTCGTTGACCCGAAAGGTACGACCCGCCGCAGCATCCTGGACAAACATCCAGATGACTGCGGCAGCAGCAAGCACGCCGGCGCCAATTCCAATGGGTTTCCATGGTGTTTTTTTCTTTTCGATGCGACGGTCCATGCCCGCGCCCGATGCTGGGCGATCTGTGCCGCCTGTTTTCCCGCCGTACATTGGAATTGTATTCTCGCTGATCTGTTTTTTTTCCATCGCCCGCGCCTCTTATGCTGCCCGGGAAAATCCCGGTTGGGTTCGTTAGCGGAGACGGAGCAATTGGTGTGCCAACATATAACCAATTGTTTTAACGGTATTAATTGAACTTTTGTGCGTTTTTGGACACATTTTTCTGTACGATTTCGGACAGGGTGTGTACGGTTTCGGACATTCAGGAAATGCATGGAGACAGCAATGCAGGAGCACAATGGCGCTATTCTAATCGTTGACGACGACGAGGATATTCTGGTCGCAGTCAAGCTTCTGCTTAAGCGGCATTTTGATACTGTGATCACCTGTAATGACCCGGAAGACATTCCTGTTTTGCTTGCCGCTCACACGTTTGATGCCATCCTGCTCGACATGAACTTTGGACCGGGAGAGTCGTCTGGCGAGCAGGGATTTCATTGGCTCAGCAAAATCGTGGAGATAGACCCCCAAGCGGTTGTCATCATGATCACGGCCCATGGCGGCGTGAATGTTGCCGTGGAAGCTATGAAGCGCGGCGCCACAGACTTTGTCGCCAAACCCTGGCAAAACGAAAAGCTGGTTGCCACGCTAAACACCAGTGTGAAGCTTAGGCGATCCCGTTCCGAGGCAGAAAAACTCAAAAAAACCAACCGGGCCTTGGCCGCTGTCGCCAGCGCGCCAGCGCAGCCAATATTGGGCAACAGCCCGGCAATAGCCGAAGTGCTTTCGGTGATCCAGCGCACGGCCCCGACAGACGCTAACGTGCTGATTTTGGGCGAGAATGGCACAGGCAAAGAACTGGTGGCGCGCGAACTTCACAGACTATCGAACCGGGCCGGTGAAGTGTTCATGTCGGTGGACATGGGTGCGGTGACCGAGTCGCTTTTCGAATCTGAGCTGTTTGGCCACAAAAAGGGTGCTTTCACAGATGCTCGTGAAGACCGGGTGGGCCGCCTGCAGGCTGCCGAAGGCGGCACATTGTTTCTCGATGAAATTGGCAACCTGCCCCTGCATCTGCAAGCCAAACTATTAACAGTTCTAGAGCAGCGACAGGTTGTGCCGGTGGGGTCTGACAGGCCCGTTCCCATTGAGGTTCGAGTGATTGCAGCCACCAACATGCCGATGGAAAAGCTCAAAGACGAAACTGTTTTCCGGCAAGACCTCTTGTTCCGCCTGAACACGGTGGAGGTGCACGTGCCGCCGCTTCGCGACAGGCGGCAGGACATTCCAGAGATTGCCCGTCATTATGCCGACCTTTACTGCAAAAAATACGACAAGGAAGCCAAAGGCTTTTCGCCCCAAGCCATGGACGGCATTGTCAACGCAGACTGGCCTGGCAACGTACGAGCCCTGCGGCATGCCATCGAACGCGCAGTCATTCTCTCTGAATCGGGTGATTTCAGTCCATCCGACTTCGCTTTGGACGCCTCGACTGCGCCGCAGGCCGCGTCTTTTGAAGGAGAAGCTTCGGATCAAAGCGCACCTGCAGACTTGAACCTGGAACGACTGGAGAAGACCGCCATTTCAGGCGCGCTCAAGAAACACCGCTTCAACATCAGCCATGCCGCCAAAGAGCTTGGTATCACTCGGGCAGCGCTGTATCGCAGGATGGAAAAACATGGGCTTTAAACGTTTCAGTGTCCTGCTGGCCGGCCGGCTAGTTGTCATTATGCTTTTGCTGATGGGTATCGCTTATTTGATCCTGTTGCCAGGCTATCATGCAGCTACTTTTCTCACCTTCTGTGTGATCGTATTTCTGGTGTTTGAAGTATATCGCTTTGTCCAGCGCACCAATGCGGAGGTAAGCCGCTTTCTCGACGCCGCCCGTTATGCCGATTTCAGCCAGCGGTTCCGTATGCATGATCTGGGTGCCGGGTTCGGTGAGCTTGGTGAAACCTTCACCGATATTTTGAAGCGATTTCAAGAGGTTCGCGCTGGCCAGGAAAAAGAATTACGGCACTTGAAAGCGCTCGTCGAACATGTGCCGGTACCTCTTATGAGCTTGCATGCAGACGGCGCGCTGACCGTATGGAACAATTCCGCACGACGTCTTTTTGGCAGCACCCCTACCACGCACCTGAATGACCTGGCCCAGTTTGGTGAACCGCTCCTGAAAGAAGTTGCGAGCATCGAACCGGGTGAGCGACGTTTGGTTGGTTTTGACGCTGACGGCGTTGATCAAAAAATGATGCTGGTTGCCACCAAAATCATCATCGACAGCAAGCCCGAAAAGCTTTTCAGCCTGCAAAATATCCAGTCCGAACTTGATGTGGCTCAGCTACAGGCCTGGCAGGATCTGGTGCGCGTACTAACTCACGAAATCATGAACTCAATCACGCCCGTGGCGTCGCTCGCAAAAACCGCCGTAGACCTTGTTGATGACGCAGCCAGCAAAGTTACGGACAACCCTGAGGTTGTTGATGAGCTCGGCGATGTCAAAGACGCTGTAAACACCGTTGCCAAACGCTCAGACCGGTTAAACCAATTTGTCTCCAGCTACCGCAGCCTGACCCGCCTGCCACCACCGGAAAAACAGCTGATTCGCCTCAAGGACATTTTCGAGGAACTTGGCAGTTTGTTTGATAAGGAATGGGCCGAGAAAGGGGTGCAGCTTGTGGCCAAGATCGAGCCAGCGGAGCTTGATCTGTCCGCAGACCGCGAAATGCTCGAGCAGGTGTTGATCAATATGATGCAAAACTCTGGTCAGGCGCTCGCAGGCAAAGAGGATGCAACCGTTTGGCTGCTGGCGCGCCTTAACCGCAGGGGTCGGGTCACGATAGAAGTGGCAGACAACGGCCCCGGTGTGCCAGCCGATATTGCGAAGCGGATTTTTGTGCCCTTTTTCACCACCAAACGTGAAGGCAGCGGCGTGGGCTTAGCGCTCACGCGCCAGGTGATGATTGCGCATGGCGGAGCCGTAAGCCTTGCTGAGCGGCCAGGGGGTGGTGCACAGTTTTCACTAACTTTTTGACGCCACAAAGCAGAATGTATCGACACCATTCTTCATCATGCGTTAACCCCAATCATCGTACAAAATCGAGGATGAAGAGGTATGTTCACTCAGTGAGGCGAGGCGTGTTTTAATGTTGGCAAACTTAATAAACCCATTCTGGCGGCGAGATTTGGTCTTCCGTCAGCCGGTCTTAGCTCTGGTTTTTGCTTCGCTCGTTACCGTTTCAGCAGTTTCACAAGAAACAAGCCCCGCCATTTCCATTGTCAGCATGGAAATCCCTAAGGCATACACACCGGACGGGGACGGCGTTTACAACCGTGTTTTCAATGAACTGGTCAAGGGTTACGACGGCGAGATTGATATCGGCTTTTATCCCTCAGCGCGATACAATCGGATTATGTCCTCTCGCGGTGGCGACTGCGACTATATCGCGACAGACAATACCGCCCGGTGGAAGTCCAGCGGCGTTTTACCAGACGAATTGGAGTTTATTGGCCCCATAAACCAGCTGCATGTGGTCGCTTACATCCCCATCGATGCTGAAGACGTGCGCTCTCCGGACGACCTGAAGGGGTTGAGCCTGGCGTCTGATGTCAACCTGCTCGATACAATCCATGGCCTGGGCATAAAGGAAACCTTTGCGCTGCAAAGTCAGCCACAAATGCTGAGTTTGCTCGCGGTGAACCGAATAGAAGCGATGATTGGATACGACTTTGACCTGGATTTTTTATCCCGCGAGATGAGTCTCACCGACAAAGTCAAGAAAGCGAGCGTCCGGCTTAGCACTGTCAGTGACGGTCTTGTTTGTTTCAAGACCGAGCGCACAAAACAGTTCCGTGCACATGTTCGGGAACGGTTTAAGGCGCTCAGCGAAAGTGGTTGGTTAGCTGACGCATTTGCCGACTATTAAGGCCCCAGCTTGACTTACTAAAGCATGTCGCTGTAGCGACTGCCAGATTTGATAAGCCGGGTTGTGATCGATGTATTAAACCGCGTAACACCCGGCAATCGGCTTAGCTGTGTTCGCAACAATTCGTCGAGGCAGGGCATATCCGGCGCCAGTATCTCAAGCACATAATCATATTCCCCGGTCACTGCATGACATACGCTGATGCTTTTGTGCGCAACAATGGCCGCCTCAAAAGCTTCATATTGGTCAAAGCTGACAACCAGATGCACTAGCGCACGGATCTTCAGGCCCAGCGCATCAGCATTCACTCGAGCACCATAGCCCTCAATAAGACCTTTGGCTTCAAGGTCGCGCACACGGTTCCAGGCTGGTGTTTTGCTCAAGCCCACAGCGTCGCCCAGGGCCGCAAAGGAAAGACGGCCATCGGCTTCCAAAAGCTGCAAAATGCGTTTGTCGACCTTATCCATTTGTTTTTCTATTTTCCGATAATTCAAAACATTGTTCTTTAAATAATACCATACTGCAGAATTAAAGGACAATGTTCAACGGCTAGAGCGCTATATTGGTCGTAGACCAATCTGGAGCCCATCATGAACCGTGAAGACTATTACAAGCGCATCGAAACACCCGAAATGCTGGATTACGGTGTTTACCTCAAATGCGATCAGTTGCTGAGTTGCCAAAAGCCTCTGGCTGACTTGTGCACACCGGATGAGCTCCAGTTCCAAATCGTGCATCAGGTGGAAGAACTGTGGATGAAGCTCATATGCTTCAGCCTCGTTGAAGTGCTTGATTACATGAAAGAGCGACAAACTCACCGGGTAAACACGCTCATGGGTCGGGTGCATCAGTTGCAACGCATGATGATCCAACAGCTTGATGTCCTGGAAACCATGTCACCAAAAGAGTATCAGGAAATTCGCCTGCAACTCGGAAACGGCAGCGGGCAGGAAAGCCCTGGTTTCCGGACGCTCCTCAAAATGCCGCCAGACCTTTGGGAAAGCTTCAACACGCACTATCTGGAAGCCGAAGGCCGCACCATTCGCGACATTTACGACGAAAACTACGCTCATGATGACGCCTACATCGTGGCTGAAGCACTGATCGAGTTTGATGAACTGTTCCAGAAATTCCGCTGGCATCATGTGTTCTTGATCAACCGTTCCATCGGCCTGGGTTCAAAGTCATTGAAAGGCCGATCTGTGGATCTGTTGCAAGCGGCGGCCAAGTACCGATTTTTCCCCGAACTTTGGGATATCAGGAGCGACATGACCGATCGCTGGGGCGGCGAATATGGTGTTGTGCGGGAACCCATACATGTGGCGGCTAAATAGTGACGATTGACGATCAGTTCAATGTGCCCGCTGGCCCCTATTTGCTGAGCCATTCGGTTGGGTGCCTGCCGAAGGGCGCCGAGAGCAGCTTGGCTTCGGGCTATGTGGAGCCATGGGCAAACAATGGCGGTGACGCGTGGCCTACTTGGCTGGACACGGTCGAAGGTTTTTGCACAGCACTTGGCGAGCTCATGGGTTCTCGGGGGCAAGACATATGCCCGCAAACCAGTGTTTCAGCCGCATTCACCGCCTATCTAACGTCCCTGCCAGAGCGTGGCCGATCCAAAATTGTCATGCATGAAAACGCCTTCCCGACCATGGGTTTTGTTGTTAAAGGCCTCAAAAAAATGGGGCTTGAGCTGGTGTTGATTGAAGGCGACGCAGATGACCCCGGCCTTTGGCAACGCCATTTGGATCAAACCGTCCAGACCTGTTTGATAACCCATGTGCATTCCAACACAGGCGTGGTGTCACCGGTAAAGGAGATCGCTGACCTCTGCCAAAAACATGATGTTTTTTCGGCCGTAGATGTGGCTCAAAGCATTGGCATAAAACCGGTTGAACCGAATGCATGGGGGGTGGATGCGCTGTTTGGCTCGTGCGTCAAATGGCTGTGTGGCGGACCGGGCGCAGGTTACATGTGGGTGAGACCTGGCCATGCTGAATTGCTGGAAGCCACAGCCATCGGATGGTTTTCTCACGAAAACCCGTTCGAGTTTGATATCCGCCATTTCCGCGCCGCAAGTGGTGCGCGCAAATTCTGGGGTGGCACACCGAGCGTGGCACCTTACGCCTTGGCAAACGGTAGTTTAAAGGCGCTGTCAAAAATCGGGTTTTCTCACATCCGGGAACATAATCTGCGGTTAAAAACCGTTGCCCTGAGTGGGTTTGAAACTGCCGGGCTGACCATGCGTCCAGCAGGGCAATCAGGTGGCACCTTGTGCCTGAATCTAACAGCCTCCCAGGCAGACGGGATGGCGTCGAAACTCACGGATGAAAACTGTCGTTTTGATCGGCGCGGCAACAGCTTGCGTCTGTCGTTCCATATCTACAACACACAAGCGGAAGCCAAGCTTGTTAACAACATATTGGGCTCTGTTCTTTAGTCGGCCCGCGCTAAAAACTCTTCCACCGTTTGCACAAATGCGTCCGGGACTTCAGCAAACGGCAAATGCCCCGTTGCCGGCAAAATCGTGATCTCTGAATTTGGAATTTGCTGGTGCAGTTTCCAGGCAGTAGCGGGTGTAATCACCGGATCATAACGACCGTGCAGCACAAGCGTAGGCACCGTTAGCGCGGCCAGCGTATCTGCATAATCAAGGTCCGCCATATCCTGCCGCAGCGCGTTGTTCACTTCGATGTTGTAGGTATAGTCTGCAATGGCTCTGAGGAATGCATCCAAACGACCCAGGTCCACAAATTCCATACCTGTGAAAATTGCAATCTCGCTGGCTTTGAACCGCGGCGTGAGGTTCGCGCGCACGCGGCCCCATTCTTCAATCCGGTCCGGGAACATCTGCCTGAGGCCGCTTTCAGTGCCAGCAATAGAGGAGGCCGTAGAATTCGTGAAAACGATGGAAGCGATGTGGTCGCCATACCGCTCGGCATAATTCATGGCGACGATGCCACCGAAGGAATGACCGAGAATGTGCAGGCGCTCAGATCCGGATGCCGCGCGCACCGCCTCCACATCATCCGCCCATTGGTCAAGCTTTGGGGCACCTGTAACCGCACCCGAGAGAGACGTGCCACGCTGGTCAAACATAATAACCGGACGACGAGCGGAGATGCGGTCAAAACTGTCACCAACCCGCATGTAACGGTGGTCACTACCTGGCCCGCCGGAGATCACAAACAGGGGTATTTGCTCTGACATCATATCACCAGCCAGATAGTATGTAATGCGCGTGCCGTCAGCGCTGGTAGCCTCAAACGGACGCCACTGTGCCGCCTGAACACCCAGTGAGCAAAGTCCGACAAAAAGCAGCGCAAGGTACCTCAGATACAGTCTCATATGTTGTCTCCTTGTGTCGCTTAGTGATTTGTTATCGGCTGAATTTCAGCCCGGCTGCCGTGATGCCCGCTCGTGCGCATTCGGCGTCCTCTGAACCCCTTGCACCCGAAACACCCACGCCGCCGATATGAGAGCCATCCTCGGTGAAGATCGCTTCACCGCCCTCGAAAATCGCGATGTTTGGGGCAAAACCAATGGCTGGAAAATCACGAGCGCGGTCGGCTGTCACTTTACTGGCGCGCGGAAACGCCGCAGACGAATTGGCTTTCCACTGGGCAATGTCCTTGGAGCCTAACGGCGCACCATCCATGCGAAGAAAGGCGATTAGATTGTTGCCTTGGTCATGCACCGCGATATTGAGCCGCCAGCCCTTTTCACCCGCATAGGCTTCGCAGCCCTGGATGATCGCTTTGGCGGAGGCGGCACTTAACGCCGCGCGCATATCCTGGGCGCTGCCGCTACTGCTCGCACCAATGAGCAATGCGCCTAGCAAACAAGCTTTTGAAACTGACATTTGATTTTTCATGACCTCTCCCCACAACATGAAACCGTTATACTGTTGCAAAAGTTCAGCCTAAATATTATTGAATATCAATCCTCATTAATGACGGAACCTCTTCAATAATGAAGAATGTGAATTGGCAGCGGCTACGCATACTGAAAGCGGTTCTTGATCGGGAAAGCTTCTCTGAAGCGGCGCGTTTTTTGGGCATCAGCCAGCCCACTGTCAGCCGCCAAATCAAGACCCTGGAAGAAGAACTGGGCGAGCCACTGATTTACGTGACACCCGAAGGTGTTGTTCCCACTGATGCGGCGCAAAAGCTGCTGCCTGACCTGAACGAGTTGGCGCGCACCGTTGCCCGCATTGAGCGCACAAAACCTACAGGCCCCGAAACACAGTCTGTGCGTATCGCATGCGGCCCCTGGCTCGCAAGCTTCATCAGCCGGCACGCGCGGGCGATAACGGGGACTCCGGCAGATTGCTTCCTCGATATATCCTCAAGCGTTTTGTTCGCTGATATGCCCAGGCGGGAAGCCGATATCGCAATTCGCACCCAGCGCCCGGAAAAAGGTAGCATGCGCGTGCGGCGGCTGCCTCATTACCATTATGCTGTTTACGGTGCGCGGGGCCTTGTTGACGGGCAAGAGGAAGCGTTTGACGACAGACGGTTCACCGAATGCAACTGGGCCATGATGGCAGAAGAACTGGACCATTTTGCCACATCAAAGTGGCTGATCGCCAACGGTGTTAAACACCCACATGTGCGTTGCTCTGCGTCCATCAACCTGATGGATGCTATCCGCAGTGGTGGCCTCTTGGCAGTGGTGCCCTGTTTTGCCGGCGACGGGGAACCAGACTTTGTGCGCGTTTCCGAGCCCTTTGTGCCAGAGACCGGCCGCATCTGGATGGTGTTGCCCGACGACGTGAACAAGCGGCCGCATGTTCGCCGGGCGGCGGACCGGCTAGTAACCCTGTTTGAACAGCAATTCGGCACAAAGCAGCCCGCTGGCGCCGAGACGTAAGAATCAGTACACTGCTGCCTTAGATGCATTTCAGGGGAGGGGTTCATCATGAAGAATATCACAAGTATTTTCTGCGCATTTGTGTTGGCAGCAGTGTTGGCGCCAGTCAGTTTGGCTCAAAAACAACCACTTCAGATAATGGATGTGTTTGAGCTTGAGCATGCCAGCGACCCGCAAATTTCGCCAGACGGCACGCGGGTTGTGTATGTGCGCAATTTCGCAGATGTGTCCAAGGACCAACGTTACTCCAACCTTTGGATTGTGAACACAGACGGCAGCGGCCACCGGGCGCTGACGGATGGCATGATCAACGCCAACACACCGCGATGGTCGCCGGATGGCAGCCGCCTGGCGTTCATCTCTAATGCGCACGTAAAAGACGACAAAGACGCCAAACCGCAGATTTATGTGCGGGATATGGCGTCGGGCGATACAGGCATGATCAGCCGGCTAACCGAAGCGCCGGCAGGCATCAGCTGGTCACCGGACGGTGAGAATATCGCCTTCACCATGCTGGTGCGCGGCAGTGCGCCCGAAGTGGGCGCCATGCCCACTGCCCCCGAGGGTGCTGAATGGAAAGACCCTGCGCGTATCATCGACCGCATGGTCTACCGCTTCAATGGCGCCGGGTATCTGCCGTATGGCTTTCACCATGTGTTTGTCGTGCCAAGCGAGGGCGGCACAGAGCGGCAAATCTCAACTGGTGACTTCAACCACGCCGGACCCGGCAGCCGAGGCGGGCCACTGAGTTGGTCACCCGACGGCGGCAAGCTCATCATGTCCGCTAACCGTCGCGCTGACGCGGACTGGAAACCCCACAACAACGACGTGTTTGCCTTCGATGTAGCGTCGGGTGATGTTGCGCAGTTAACAACGCGTGACGGTGCAGACGGGGCTGGCAGCGTCTCCCCAGACGGCAGGATGATCGCCTACCGAGGTTTTGACGACGAAGGCCTGGGTTTTCACACAACCGAACTTTATGTGCAGGACATGGACGGCAGCAATCGCCGGTCGCTCACGCCCTCGCTTGACCGCACAGTGCACGCCCATGCCTGGGCGAAAGACAGCAGCGGTCTCTATGTTGCCTATGATGACCACGGCGTGACGCATCTCGCTTTTGTTGATCTTGCAGGTGACATGCAGACCCTGCAATCGGACCTGAGCGGCGCTGGCGCCTACAGCGCTTACGGCGGCAGCGCCCAGTTTTCTGTGGCGGGCGATGGCACGGTTGCCTTTGTCAGCACAGCCACAGACCGCGCCGAAGATATTGCCATTAGCCGGAATGGGGCGGTTTCAGTTCTCACCAACGTCAACGGGGATTTGTTCAGCCAGCGCGCCTTGGGCAGCGTTGAGGAAATCACCTATCTGTCGTCGGTTGACGGGCGCGAGATGCAGGGCTGGATCATCTATCCGCCCGGGTTCGATGCCAGCAAAAAATACCCAATGGTGATCGAAATCCACGGTGGGCCCTTCGCCAACTATGGGCCGCGGTTTGATTTCGAAAAACAATATATGGCCGCGCAGGGCTATGTGGTGCTCTATACCAACCCGCGCGGATCAACGAGCTATGGGAAGGAGTTCGCCAATCTCATTCACCATAATTACCCGAGCGACGACTTTTTTGATCTGAACTCAGGCGTTGATGCAGCCATCGCCAAAGGCGGCATTGATGAAGACAGGCTGTATGTCATGGGGGGCTCTGGTGGCGGCGTATTGAGCGCCTGGATGATCGGCCGCACCGACCGGTTTAAAGCCGCCGTCATCCATTATCCGGTGATCGAATGGGAGAGCTTTAACCTCACCACAGACATTCCATACGTGAATACCTATTGGTTCCCGGGCGTGCCGTGGGAAAACCGGGATCATTATTGGAAGCGGTCGCTACTGTCTGTTGTTGATCAGGTCAAAACACCATCGCTTTTGATCACGGGCGAGGCCGACTGGCGCACGCCCATGTCCCAGACAGAGCAATATTACTCAGCGCTCAAAATCCAGGGCGTGGAAACCGTGATGATCCGGGTACCAGACGAACCGCATGGCATTCGCGTATTCCCGAGTCACTGGGTCGCCAAAATGGTGCATTCCGTCGGTTGGATGGACAAACACCCATAAATCGTAAGACTTTGAAGGCGGCATGATGGCCGCCTTCTTTTTTGTTGCTGCGGCTTAATCACAATTGCGTTTGATCTCCGGCCTCGCACGCCGCGTATGTTTACAATGGGCGGCGCGCCCGATAGCGTTCCGGCCTTGGGCATTTGCATTTGCGAAATTTGGAGGGGGTTTGTCATGTTGGCACAAGCGAAAATCATTATTGAAAAGCGGTCTAGGATCATGGTTGCTACCGCCGCACTGCTGGGTGCACTCGTTGGCATGCCGATGAGTGAAAGGGCTGACGCACAGTCAACATTGAAGCCGGTTTTGCATGGCAAACACTGGGTTGCTGTCACCGGCAAACCGCTGGCTGCAACGGCAGGCAGCATGATTTTCTCCCAAGGCGGCAACGCTGTTGATAGCGCCTGCGCCATGCTCGCTGCCACCAGCACTATGTGGGACACGCTTGGCTGGGGCGGCGAAACGCAGGCCCTGATATATAACCCCAAAACCGGCAAGGTGATTGGTATCAACGCGCTGGGTGTAGCGCCAACCGGCGCGACGCCCGAGTTTTTCAAAGAAAAAGGCATGGCTTACCCACCGGAGTTTGGCCCCCTCGCGGCTGTGACCCCCGGCACACCAGGCGGGCTGATGGTGATGCTTGCTGAATATGGCACCATGAGCCTGAAAGAGGTGCTCGCGCCCGCCATGCAAATGGCGGAGGGCTACCCCATTGAAGAAAGCCAAGCCAACAATATCGAGCGCCGCAAAGACGTGATCAAGCAATGGGAGCACTCGACAAAAGTGTTTTTACCGCACCTGAACGCAGACGACAGCCAAGAGCGCGCAGCACCTTACGCTGGTGAAGATTTCAAGCAGCCAGACCTCTTGAAAACGCTTCAGAAACTTGTGGACACTGAAGCCGAAGCGCTCGCCGCTGGCAAAAGCCGCAAAGAAGCGATCTACGCCGCCTATGACCGCTTCTACCGCGGCGACATTGCTGAAGAAATGGTGCACGGGTCCAAGGAATACGGTGGCCTGATGACTATGGAAGACCTGGACAAATGGCAGGTCCACATAGAAGAACCCGTCAGCACCACCTACAAAGGCATCGAGGTTTATAAGTTGACCCACTGGGTGCAGGGTCCTGTGCTTCTGCAAATGCTGAACATGCTGGAGAAAGTGAACCTGAAGGCAATGGGGCATAACTCGCTACCTTATATCCATGCGCTTTACCAGACCATGAACCATGCCTTCGCTGACCGGGATTTCTATTACGGTGACCCCTATATGCCACCGGCGGAACCGATAGACGGCTTACTTTCAAAAGAGTATGCCGACCACCGGCGCGGCATGATCAACTGGAATGAGAACGACCCGAACGTGAAGCCGGGCGACCCATACCCGTTCCAGGGCGGCACCAATCCCTTCCCGCAACTCTTGGAAAAATGGACACCCATCCCGCCGGAGGCTGACGCCGCTGGCTCAGACGGCTTTCAGGTCGCCCAAAACATCATGACGGATGATGAAAGCTTTCTCGCGGGCACCACCAGCATTCAGGCGTCAGACGCAGATGGCTGGGTCGTTTCCATCACCCCAAGTGGGGGCTGGATACCGGCTTTCATTGCCGGTGAAACGGGCATTGGCTTGTCCCAGCGCATGCAGAGCTTTGTGCTTGATGAAAGCATCAACCCCTATAATGTGGTGGCGCCCGGCAAACGCCCGCGCGCGACACTCACGCCAAGCCTCGCCCTTAAAGACGGTAAGCCTTTGATAGCGTTTTCGGTGCAGGGCGGCGACAGCCAGGACCAGAACCTGCTGCAGTTTTTCCTCAATATGGTTGAGTTTGACATGAATGTGCAGGAGGCGGTTGAGGCGCACAATATCACCAGCTACCAGATGCAAAGCTCGTTTGGTGCGCACAAGTCAGAACCGGGCCGCATTCAGGTGACCACGCAGGTGTCTGAGTGGGTGCGCAAGGAGCTCGCGAAACGCGGCTACACTGTGCAGGTGGTGCCACGCACCTACAGCCCGGTCACCGCCATCTATTTTGATCATGAAACCGGCACCATGTGGGGCGGCGCAAGCGATAGCGGCGAAGACTATGGCATTGCCTGGTAGGCGCCACTCACAGCCATTTTGAACAGATTTCACAACGGGGGATTTTTGAATGAAACAGGTTTTGGCTTTTCTGATGCTTGTGTGGGCAATGCCCGCACTCGCAGATGGGCATACGCCCGAAGAACGGCTGGCGGACGCAGGCCATACCCTGCCCACACCCACCACACCGGTGGCGAACTATGTGACATGGCGGCGTGCGGGCAATATTCTGTATTTGTCTGGCCACGGTGAATGCGGCCCTGATCGCACCACCGGCAAAGTTGGCCGTGATCTTACTGTCGAGCAAGCCTATGGCGCGGCACAGCGCACCGGCCTGTGCATGCTCGCGACCATCAAAAGCGCGGTGGGCGAGCTGTCGAACGTTAAGCAAGTATTACAGATCATCGGCATGGTGAACGCGGCGGATGATTTCACGCAGCAACCGCAGGTGATCAACGGGTTTTCTGACCTGTTCGTGGTTGCGTTTGGTGACAGTGGCAAAGGCGCGCGTGCCGCCGTTGGCATGGCAAGCCTGCCGGCTGGCATCGCTGTAGAAATCAACGCCATTATTGAGCTGAAGGAATAGGCGAAATTGGGGGCATCACCAGCCCCCAAAAAAGACGCCTAGGCCACCTTCCTGAAGGCTGTCACAACCGGCAGCCGCGCTGCGCGCCACGCTGGGAAAAACCCACCAACAAGCCCGATAATCAGCGCAAGTTGGATACCGTTTTTAAAGAGTTCTGGTGACATCTCGAACGTGAACACGACCTGCGTAAACCCGGGTCCCATGGTGGCGGTGGTCAGGCCATCCATGAAGGTATAGGACACCAGCGCACCAATCACGCCGCCTATGATCGAGAGCACCACAGACTCTGCCAGCGTGCCAAAAAATGCGGACACATTACTGAAGCCGATTGCACGTAGTGTTGCGATTTCACCAGCACGAGAAGCAACTGATGTGTACATGGTATTAAGCGCACCCGCGAGCGCACCAAGCCCCATGATAATGCTTACACCCCATCCGAAGAAAACGATGCCTTGCAGCGCTTCGCCTTGCGAGGAGAAATAATCAGACTCGGTATCCACATCCAGAATAAGGCGCGGATCATTTTCAATGAGCTCGCTGATGCCTTCCACATTGCCCGGTTCCGACAGGCGTATCCGCATGGTTTGGAAGCTATTGCCGCGGTTGAACAGGTCCTGCACCAGCCGGGCATCCGCCCACAGTTCACTTTCAAACGCAGTGCCACCTGTTGAAAACACGCCGACAACGGACCAGCGTGTTTTGCCAAAAGTCACCTCCTGGCCCAGGTCGAAACCCGCAAATTGGTCAATCACGCCCTGACCAACCAGGATTTCGTTTGTGCCCGGCTCAAACATGCGGCCAGCAACCACGTCAACACGGTCCCTGAGCGCAAACCCTTCCGGGGAAATGCCGCGCATTGGAATATTTACTTCCGTACCGCTGGATTTTTTGATGCCGTCCACCACCACATACAGCTCTGCCGAATAGATGGGCTGGCCGTTTTCGTCCTGGGCAATGCCGGGAGCGGTCGAGACAATATTGACGCTGTCGCGGCCAATGACGCTGTTGAGTTCGGACTGCGAACCACTGCGCGTCACGATCGCCACACTGTCAGACCCGGTGCCGCCAAGCGTGCTGGCGAACCCGTTTGACATGGCAAGGAACGACAATAAAACAGCCACAACCACTGATACCGCCAGCACGGCCGCCAATGACATCCAAAGCCGCTGTGGCAGGCTGCGCACATTCATCACGACAACAGTCCAGATTTGAGAAAAAAGTCCCATTGTGACCTCCTATTGCCGCGACAGGGCAGTGATGATGTTGAGCCGCAGTGCATTCACCGCCGGAATGATGCCGGTAATCAGCCCCAGGGCAACCATGATAGCGATTGCTTCCAGGATGATCTCCTGCTTCAGGATCAGGACCGGCAACTGAATGGCCGTTATACCGTTGATCAGATCGACAACAGCACTGGTTGCCAGAAGCCCGAGGGCACCGCTCATCAGTGCAAGCAGGAGCGATTCTGCCAAAACCATCATGAAAATGCGCTCAGATTTAAACCCAAGCGTTTTCAAAACGCCGATTTCACCCGTACGCTCTCGGATGGCGAGAACCATGGAGTTGCCGACGATCACCAGAATGATAAAGAAGGCCGCAAACACCACAGACCCCAGAATGAGGCTGAGGTTGCCAATTTGCTCGATGAAGGCCTGGTTAAAGGCTTTCTCCGGCACTGTTTCGGTTTCAAACGGCGTGTTCGCGAACATATCATCCACCGCTTTGATCACGCTCTCATTCAGTTGCGGATCCGCGGTGCGAATGCCCATGAAACCAATGTAATCCTGGCCGAAGCTTTGGGTTTCGTTGAAGTAATCATAGTGGAAATAGACGCTGTTGGTATCGGTTTGCGCGTCTTCGCCGCTGTAGATGCCAACAATGTCAAACTCCCAGGCTGAGCTGCCATTTGACTGCGTGAAAATATTGGAGTTCACGGGCACTCGGTCACCCACGCTCCAACCAAGGCGTGCCGCGATGGCTTCACCGGCGATCAGCCCCTGGCGATTTTGCATCCAGTTGCTAATCTCTTCATCCGTCATGATGAGTTCGTTGTAAACGTCGAGAAAACTGCCTTCGTCGACCGCAAACATCACAATGACGTTCTGTGGATCCTGATAATAACCACCGAACCAATTGAGGTGCGTAACGCCTGTGATGTTTTCCACACCCTTCACCCGGTTCACATAGGAAATGGGCAAAGGCTGCGTGAAGTTGATCTTATTGACGGCGATAAGGCGGTCATCAGCTGACAGTTCCACCCCGCTATCAATGGCCACCTGAAAAGTGGTGAGCGTGCCGTAAATCAGGAATGCGACAAAGGTCGCAAACATGGTCAGAAAAAGCCGGAGCGGTTTTCTCGTCAGGTTTTTGAAAACGAGGAAAAAGTCCTTCATGCCACCAGTTCCTCTTCAACAAATTCACCTTTGTCGAGATGGATGGTGCGTTTGGCGTATTTGGCGGCTGCAGGATCGTGCGTGACCATAACAATGGTCTTGTTGAATTCACGATTAAGGAGCTGCAGCGTTTTCAAAATCTCGTCCGCGGTTGCGCGGTCCAGATCACCTGTTGGCTCGTCACACAGCAGAAGCTTGGGGTCGGAGACTATGGCGCGAGCGATGGCAACCCTTTGCTGCTGGCCACCGGACATTTCATTCGGCATATGCTTGGCGCGGTCCGCAAGCTCCACGAGCGAGAGCGCTGTTTCTACGTTCTTTTTGCGTTGCTTGCCATTGAGCTTAGTCAAAAGCAGCGGCAATTCCACATTGCGCGCGGCATTCAGCATGGGCATCAGATTATAGAACTGGAAGATGAAGCCCACATTGTTGGCCCGCCACTTGGCAAGCTGCCCCTCTGACAAACTGTCAACGCGCTCAGCGTCAAACCAGACTTCGCCGCCGGTGGGTTGATCAACACCACCCAGCATATTGAGAAGTGTTGTTTTACCCGAACCGGAAGGCCCCATGATGGCAACAAAATCCCCGTCTTCGATGGTCATATTGAGCTTTTCGAAAATGGTGATCTTCTCTTTACCTTTGACAAAGCTCTTGGCCACATCTTTCAGGTCAAACAAGGCTGTCATGGTTGGCTCTCCTCAATTTTCAGGCGTTTCTTTTGGGCAATTTAGGCTTTCAAAAAGGCGACTTTTACGCCCATGTCGGGCAGGATTCGCGCATCTTTTTCCTCAATGCGGATGCGCACACGCACCGTTGCTTTGGCACGGTCCGCGGTAGGGATAATGGCGATAACTGAGGCCGGGATGGTCCAGCTCGGATAAGCGTCCAGGTTGGCTTCCACCTTCTGACCTTCGAACACGCGGCCAATAAAGGCCTCGTTCACATCCACTTCAATCTCTAGCGAATTCATGTCAACGATGGTGCAAATGCCGGTTCTGGTGAAACCACCACCCGCGGAGCTGGGGGAAACAATTTCACCGGGCTGCGCATTCTTGACCGTTACCACGCCGCCGAACGGCGCGCGAATGGTATGGTCATTCAGGCGCTCTTGCTGGCGTGCTGCTTCAAGCTTTGCAACTTCGATGTCTGCGGCGGATTGCTTCAATTGCGCTTCCCAGGACGCAACATTGGCGGCGGCACGGGTCACGTCTGCTTCGCTTGAAAAATCTTCTTTCTTGAGTTCCTCAGTACGACCGAGTACACGGCGCGCCTCTGCAAGCTGCGCCACGATGTTTTCGCGCCGCGCTTCCTGCACCGCAACTTGCGCTTCGGCAAAGCGGTAGTTCACGCTCGCGACCGCATCATCAAGTGTCGCGAGGACCTGCCCCTCGCTCACCTGCATGCCTTCTTCAACCCGCACGTCAGTGAGCAGGCCCAGAATTTCCGCAGAAACCGTCGCGATACGCCGCGCCGTAATATAGCCAGACGCATTCAAAAGCCGATCAGAAACAGGCGCTTGCGGGGCAGGTGCTGTTTCTTGCTCTGCTGCCACGGTTGCCACTTTTGGTGTTGTTTCAGATGCCTGAGCTATTGGGGCATCGTCCGATTGAGGCTGAGGGGACGAGCCAAGAAAATAATAGCTTCCTGCGCCGCCGGCCAACAGTGCCAGCACAAGCAGCCCAACCACAACCGGCATGGAAACCCCGCCTGAGCCCTCGTCTTCGCTTCGGTCAATCTTTAGCTCATTCAGGAGCTGACTTTTGTTTTCAGTACTCATTTCGAACCCAGTTTTAAGTTGAGCAATCCAGTGCCAGAGCCTATTTCGATTTCGAAACAGACGCAATTCATGCAGACCCTATTTTTGGCAAATAATCTTCAACTGGCATTTCCCCACAGTGGTATTTTTCATTATAGACGACCTTACCCAGCGTAAGGTTCAAGAAAAAAATTCCACTTCCCAGACATTGTGAGCAATCTGCGATTTGCAATAGCAAGGCGGGGATTCTTTTGGGAGGGCGGCCAGTTACCGAAGCAACAGCCAGCGCGGGGTTTGCGCACAATATTCCCGGTACAGGTCACCAAAGGCGTCCGAGAGGGCTTTGCGCTCCAGCGACTCTTGAATGAACACAGAAGTGACCCCGACAACCAAACACACAAGGCTGAACAAGCTCGGCAGCGCCAGGAAAAAGCCCAGCTGGGCTACCATCACAAACAGCATCATCGGGTTGCGGGAATAGCGATAAGGCCCTGAAGTAATGAGCTCTTTTGGCGCTTTTTCGGGAATGCCAGACCGCCAGCGGTCACTCATGAAGAAGTTGATCGCGATGATACCCGCCATGGCGGCAAGCATCAGCACATCGCCCACAATCATAACAGGAGCTGTCCACAAACTTGCGATAATGCCAATAGAATTGTCGGTTTCGGGCGAGATAAGACGTAGCCAGCACAGCAGCAAAATGGCGACACGAAACACGCGGAAAATAATGTGCACATAAAAGTGCAGGCTGCCGCGCGGCCCAATAGGCGTCACAGTTTCCTGCGTTTTTTTCGCCAAAAAAGTGACGCGAACTGCATAAAAAAGTGCAACCGACGCGAAAAAAAGTGCAAGAAACCATCGATTAAATTCGATGATGTCCATTTGTCATTCCTCAAGGCAAGTATGACTCGACCGTCCAAATGACGCAATCGAATCCTGTTTTTCGAAAATTGAGCATGTTGATTGAAGGCGATTGCTCCAGTAGCGTGGCACGAGCACCCAACTGGAAAGGTGAATTGCCATGACGTCGCTTTATCTCTCAAACGAGAAAACAGACCGCGCTGATTTTGAAATAGCTGCCCGGAAAACCGCATCAGTTTTGAAAGACTTTGGTGTCGGGGAAGATATGGCGATTGCGGTGCTGCTCAGGAATGACACCCGCATCATGGAAGTTGTTGAAGCCTGCCGGTTGGTGGGCGCGCGCTATGCGCTCCTCAATTGGCATGCGGCTGCACCGGAAATTGCGCATATTCTGGAAGATTCAGGCGCGAAGCTCCTGATCGCGCACGAGGACCTGCTGCGCGGGCTTGATGTGGAAGGGCTTGGGCCGACCCCCATCGCGACAATGAAAACGCCCGCCGCAGTTGCCGCCGCCTACTCAGGCGAAGCGCAGGAGCCACTCCCGGCGCGGGTGCATGACCTGGATGCGCTTGTCGCAGACGCCAGCCCGGTTGAAAGCGCACCGCTGCGCTTCCGCGGCATGTTTGCCTACACCTCGGGCAGCACAGGCCGCCCCAAAGGCATCAAGCGCAACACCAACCCTGATGCACCGGACAGTTACGAGGTCTATGCAGGGCTTGCCCAAACCATGCTTGGCGGTACACCGGGGGACAAGCTCTTGGTCGCGGCACCCCTGTATCACAGCGCACCCCATGCGCTCGCCACCTTTGCCATCGCGTGCGGGTTCATGGACCTGATTATCCTGCCCAAGTTTGACCCGGTGAATTTCCTTGAAATGCTTGCGACCCACAAGGTCACGCATGTTTACATTGTGCCCACAATGATGGTGCGTCTCTTGAAGCTGCCGGAAGACGTGCGCAACAAGTATGATCTCTCGTCGCTCAGGTTCGCGGTTTCCACCGGCTCGCCGTGGCCAGCGGACGTGAAGACCGCGATGATCGATTGGCTTGGCCCGATATTTTACGAAAGTTACGGCGCCAGCGAACTTGGTTTCATGACGCTGATCAGCTCAGAAGAAGCGATCCGCAAGCCGGGCTCGGTCGGCAAAATCCTGCAAGGCGGATCGATCAAAATCATTGATGATGACGGCAATGAGCTGCCGCCCGGTGAGGTGGGCTCCATTTATGTGCATCTGCCACTGTTTGGCGATTTTGCCTACACCAATGCCGAAGGCTCGATGGTCGACCAGCGCATTCAGGGCCACGCCACCGTGGGTGATGTGGGCTATCTGGACGACGAAGGGTACTTGTTCATCAGCGACCGCAAGAAAGACATGATCATCTCGGGCGGTGCCAACATCTTCCCTGCGGAAATTGAAGCCGAGCTTATCAAAATGCCAGAAGTGGCAGACTGCGCCGTGTTCGGCGCGCCCGACCCCGAGTTTGGTGAGCGCATTATCGCCGCCGTTCAGCTCACCGATGGCAACAGCCTGACCCTTGAAGAGGCGCGTACGTTCCTGGAAAGTCGCCTTGCCAAATTCAAACTGCCCAAGCAGCTTGATGTGCATGACGCCCTGCCGCGCGAAGACAGTGGCAAAATTTTCAAAAAGCGCCTGCGCGACCCTTACTGGGAAGGCCAGAAAACCAAAGTTTAACGGCACATAGATTTTACAGACAGCAAATCGGGGTCGGGGGAAACAAAGTGAAAATTTGGACATCAGCATCATTTGTGCTGTTTGCGCTGATTATGGCTGGCCTGCTGCCCACGGCAGCAATAGCACAGGACCTGCTCACGATAGAGCGGGTGCCCACCGCCGACCCGGCACCCAAGGGCATCGAAAGCGACTATTATTACAGCCTTGAAATTGTTGATAGTCAGCTGGATTTTGATGACCGGCGCAACGGGTTCATCCGCACGCTCAGGCAGCTTTTCTTCAACGACAGCCGCCGCATGATGATGACCGTCAAACAGTCCGTGGCGCGCCAAAACAGCACACCTTATGCGGCTTCCCGCGTGGTCAACATCTATGACCGGTCCGGCAACACCCAACATATCGAGCGGCGACTTGGCGACCAGCTTATCCCCTACCGTCGGTATCAGTATGGCGACCGGATCGAGGTGTCCGTGACCCTGTCGGACATCAGCGAGGAGCAGGCGGGCCTTGTGGCGCGCATCATGCCCCCGCTGGAGCAAGTGAACCTGATTGACAGTTTCACGCTGAACACCGTGGGCGTGTTCGCCGATGTCTTGAACGCCTTCACCCAGTCCGGCAATAATGTCAGCACAAGCACCCTCGTGTTGGGCGGTCTTGAGGACCTCACGGAAACCGATTATCTGGTGGTTTTGCCTGCCGAGTTGCAGACTGCGTTCCAGGCGGCTGCGGGGGGCTTGCGCGGCGCTGCGGTTGAACAGTTTTTCAAAGAAAATGCAGAAGCTTTCCCCAACTATCTGTTGTTCCGGGTGGTGCGGGAACGCAGCCTCTATGACCCAACACAGGTGCTGGGCGGCAACTCCACCATCCGCCAGTGGGTAGAAGCTGACCTTACCGAGCTTTCGGAAGCCCAGAACAATCAGGCCCGCGCGCGCATTTGCCAGCGCATCCGCCGCAACATCCGCCAGGCCGGACCACTCACCAGCGTCGATGAAAGCTTTGTCGCGATCGCGGCACTGAAGGAAATCAACTTCCGGCCAGACGCCACCAGCCACCATTATGATGAAGGCTGCCTCACTGAAGCCGAAGTGAACCATGCGCTGGATCGCTTCCGCGCGCTGGAGTTTGGCGCCTGCAACCGGAACCCGCTGTGCCGGTCAGCCTCCCGGGTGTTCGCTTCCTGGGCGCGCAACCGCGCCAGCAGTATCGCGGACGACACCATCAGCTGGTTCATCACCTTGGACGGCGCGATCATAGACGGCAGTGGCAGCGAGCAGGATTTTCTGCGCACCTTCGCGATTCGACCCGACATCGGCAGCTACCGGCAGGTGGGCGAACATGAATATGCCACCCTCGCGAGCCACTTCGGGGAAAAAGACGGGCAGCGCTGCACCTATGATGTGGAGCTTGTTCTGGAAATCCGCAACGACGCCGCGGGCAACCCAAAGATTTTGAGCGTTAGCGGCGGCGAAACCGAGCGCACGCTGGATGGCCGCAAACCATCCGCGCGTTATCGCAGTTCATCCATACCCAACTGCGGCAGTTTGTAAGGATCAAAAAGCGCCTGCGCGACCCTTACTGGGAAGGTCAGAAAACCAAGGTTTAAGGAATTAAACTAGGTTGGCCAGTCATCGTCATCGGCGCTTGGAAGTTCGAAGTGCCGCGCAAGCATGAGCGAGAGAACAACTTCGAACAGGAGCATCAACTCCACTATACACTTGGACAATGATGCAATAACTCGATTACTGGAAACTCGTTACGTAATTCAAGCGGCCACCTAGCTTGAATCGCACTCAAGAGTTCTTTGTCTGTACTGAATACTTCAGACATGCGAAGCCAAAGGCCTTCCTTATCTTCATATGATTCCAAATAGTCACTATAGGAAGAAACTATTAATTCCATCAACGCAAGACGTTTATTCTGGCCAAGTTTAGCGTTTTGAAAGTAGTCGATAAAGTCTGCCACTCGTTCACGATCTGCTGCTTCGAGTGCCCACTCCTGGGCCTTTTCAGAAACTTTGAGTTCTAATGCTTGGTTCAGAAACTTTGCCGACTCACTTGTTATGAATTCGTCGTAAATCATCGATCCACCGAAAACTAATCTTGTATTCTCCACCCGTCCCACCTGTTTTGATGCACTCACATTCAATTTCTGCTGCAGTCATTGGCAAATCGTTTGAGGAAATCAGCCTTTTGATTTCCTCACAAAACTCAAGTGCCGCCACATCCCTCTCGCTAAATGGAACACCCGGCTCCAGGTCACCAACTCTTTCTTCAAGACTTTTGAGCAAGTACACATCTGCAAGCGCGGAATACTCATCCAACTCCTCAGAAAAGCGGCGTGAAAAATAACACAGTCCTTTATCTGACTGTGCTACGCCACTTAGAGGCTGGTCATAATAATCAAGAACCATCAATATCTGATAGTCAGCCATATTCTATTTTCTTTACTAAACCACGCGATTTTAAACTGAGCTATTCGCCTGCAGAGTTTCAACTGTCATAATATCCGTCCCGAAACACCATGATAGACTCCACCTCGGCTCCGTCATCGCCTGCTTCTGGTGCGTACACACCTAACCCAAGCTCAATGGACGTTAGGCCGTCAGGTTCAAACTCTGCTTTCGGGTCTAGGCAAACAATGAAATTTTTCAGTTCTTCATAAGACATATCCAATAGCGCACGACCGTTCAGTGTTGGGCGCGCCGGCGAAGCAAACTCAATGGCCTCAAGTATGTCGGGCTTTCGAAAGTAGAGAAAAACACTTCCTTCCTCATATGCGTCACAGGGAAGTTCGGCGGTTGGTGTTCTTTTGAAGCTCTCATAAGAAGCGCCCAGTACAGCGCGTGTCGAAGCGCGCGTGTCGCCAAAAGAGAGACGATCGGTGCCTTTGCGCGGTTTCAGCTCAATTCTAGTTTTCATGGGGGTCAGCTTCACACCAGTGTCGAAACGCCTGCAAAATTATGAACCTCCATACGGTTTCAGTTCTTTGTGCTTTCTTGAAAACAAAAGATAATATGGGAATCCGGTAACCACCATCACCACAATAAAAACATAACCCCTGTTTTCCGAAGCCCAACTTGTTTCCAGAACACTTAGATTCGATGCCGTCTGAGTAACCAAATACAACCACATGCCAAACCAAACGATCACAGCAAAATAGTGAAGCAATAGAGCCAACAATTCAGCGAAGTGTTCTCGTGCCCACCAAACACCTTTGACTACCAGGAACTGTCCGAATGAAACGAGGGCAGTGCATGCAATCAGGTAAAGCAAGTCCAACCACCAAACAAACATCTGTCTTTCGCCCTAAGAATGATTTCGGACCAATATACGAAGTGTCTTGCCAAGAACACCATCTAAAATTTGCCGCAATCTCGCATAAAACTGGCTGCAACTCTTAGGGTTAGGAAAAGAATCAGCTAGTATAGTTCAGCGTCTTGGTAGGACTGGTTCGAGCGTTCATCTGGTGGCAGCCGGGTAGAACAGGGCTCAATCAACGGGGAATGACGGTGGCAACATCATATCGGGCTACGGCAATATTGCGCACGCTTCTTTTGGGCGCGGCCGTCGCGCTGCTTACGGCGTGCGGCGGTGAAGACCAACCCTCTTCTGGCGGCGGCGGGGGCGCGGCACCGCCACCCCCACCACCCCCAAAAGAACCGGCGAGCGCGGCATTTGAAACCCGCGACAGCACCGCCCGCTTCCTCACGCAGGCCACCTTTGGCCCCACCAAGTTTGACCTGGATACACTTGTGGGAACCGCGCCGTCGGAGTGGATTGTTGACCAGTTCAACAGGGCCCCCACACTGAACCTGCCGCGCATTGAAAGCCTGCTTGCATTTGACGAAACCCCCGAAGATGAGTTCAGCGAATTTCGCGGCATGACCACCACCCTTTCGTTCTGGACCAACGCCATTGCGGGCAATGACCAGCTGCGGCAGCGGGTGGCGTTTGCGCTTTCTGAAATATTGGTGGTGTCCAACTTTGGCGGCGACTTCCTGTTTTTTGAGCCGCGCGCGCTTGGTTACTATCAGGACATTATGGTCGAAGGCGCGTTCGGCAACTACCGGGATATCCTGGAGGATGTCACCTACTCGCCCGCCATGGCCTATTATCTGACCTATCTTGGCAACCGAAAAGGCGACCCGGAAACAGGCCGTATGCCGGACGAAAATTATGCGCGGGAGCTGATGCAGCTGTTCACCATTGGGCTGACGGAGCTCAATATGGATGGCACACCGGTTGAGGACGGCAATGGCAACCCCGTAGAGACCTATGACAACAGCGACATCACCGGCCTTGCCAAAGTGTTCACCGGGCTTTCTTACAATTGTTATTTCTTTGACCTGTCGTGGGACGAAGACTGTGACTGGGACCAGGAAAGCGAAGTGAATGAACCCATGCAGGTGTATGACAGTTTCCATTCATCTGAATCCAAAAGCTTTTTGGGCCTGACGATCCCCGCTGAAACGTCTGGCGAGGACAGCATTGAGCAGGCGCTGGATCATATATTTGATCAGGACAGCTTGCCCCCGTTTGTCAGCCGCCAGCTTATTCAGCGCCTGGTCACAAGCCACCCAAGCGGCGACTATATCGAGCGCGTCGCCAATGCGTTTGCCGACGGCACCTACACGCTCCCTGATGGCACCGATGTGGGCACCGGGGACCGCGGCGACATGCGAGCCACCGTGGCCGCCATCCTGTTTGACGAAGAAGCCCGCGCAGAACCCGACATTGCTGGCAATACGTTCGGCAAGATCCGCGAGCCGATTGTGCGCTTTGCCAATTGGGCCCGCGCGTTTGACGCGGGCACCATCTCCCCGGAGGCCACCGTGCAACTATGGTACACCACGGGCTCGGACGCGCTGGCGCAGCAACCTTACAAGTCACCTTCGGTGTTTAATTTCTTCCGCCCGGGGTACGTGGCGCCGGGCACAGAAACCGGGTCGCGCGGCCTGACGATGCCTGAGTTTCAGCTGATCACCACAAGCACCATCGCGGGCTATGCCAATTTCATGACCTTCTTTGTGCTCAATCAGGCGGAGGGCTACACCGACGAAACACTCGAGAACATCTTTGGGTTCCGGCAGCTTTCATTCGAGCCTGAGCGCGCGCGCTCCAGCTTCATTGCAGACTATAGCGACGAGATCGCGCTGGCGACCGACCCGGCGGCGCTCGTGGACCATCTGGATGAACTGCTGACATACGGCACGCTTTCGGACGAGACGCGTACCAACATCATAGATTTTATCAGTGAACTACCTCTCGAGAACGAGTTTGACCCCGATTATGACGGGCCCACCACGCGCGCGCAGCTTGCCGCGCTCACGATCCTCACATCCCCTGATTTTTTGGTGCAACGATGAAACAGTTCAAAAGCAATAGCCTAAGCCGTCGCCATTTCCTGAAAAGTTCCGGGGCCAGCATGCTGGGGGCCGCGGGGCTGGGTGGCCTGACGTCCGCCATGTCGATGTTTCCGGCGCAGGCCGCAAACGTGGATGGCTACCGCGCGCTGGTGTGTGTGTTCCTGCTGGGCGGCATGGACAATTTCGATACACTGCTGCCGTATGACCAGACATCCTATGACCGGTACGCCGACATTCGCGCCAGCCTGATCGGCCGCCATAGCGGGCGCCGAGACCGGGATAACCTGCTTCAGCTTTCGCCCGACACAACAAGCGGGTTTGACGGCAGGCGGTTTGCCCTGCCACCCGAAATGCCGGGGTTGCATGCCCTGTTTCAGGCGGGCGACCTTGCCATTGTTGACAATGTTGGCCCGCTGATTGAGCCGGTGAACCGATCGCAGATTGAAACTGGCAACCGGCGCTTGCCACCAAGGCTGTTTTCGCACAATGACCAGCAGTCCACGTGGCAATCCAGCGAACCCGAGGGCGCGCAGTTTGGCTGGGGTGGCCTGTTTGCTGATGCTGCTGTCGCGTCTGGCGCCAACGGCAGCAGCAGCGCCAACGTGTTTTCCACCATCACCAGCGAAGGCAGCCAATTGTTCCTCACGGGTGACACCACGCGCCCGTATCAGGTGAGCGGCAGCAAAGGCACACGCGTCAATTTGCTCGAATGGTTTAGTTACCGCGAGGATGCGGCGTTTGATCTTCTGACCCAGCATTTTGGTGCGGCCAATTTCAATGCTGCCAACTTAATCGAGCGCGATGTGGCGGGCGCGATGGCCGGCGCGCAGGAAGCAAACCGCTTGTTCCGTGAAGCCCTTGAAAACGAGGTGCCATTCAACACCGAATTTCCGCCCAACTATTTGGGATCCCAGCTGCGCTCTGTCGCGCAGACCATCAGCTTGCGCGACGTGATGCTGGTGGACCGGCAGGTGTTTTTTGTGGCGATTGGCGGGTTCGACACCCACGACGACCAGGCAGGCGATTTGCCCGGCCTGCACAGTGAAATTGATACCGCGCTGGTGGCCTTCAATGCCGCCATGCAGGAGCTTGGCGTGCATAATGATGTGACCTTGTTTACCGCCAGCGAGTTTGGCCGCACCCTTGCGATCAACGGCGACGGCACCGACCACGGCTGGGGCGGTACCCAGTTTGTGATGGGTGGCGCCGTAAACGGCCGCGAAATTTATGGCACCGTGCCGGTGATGGACTTCGATCATGACCAGGATGTGGGCGGCGGCAGGCTAATTCCGACAACGTCTGTCGAGCAGTTTGCCGAACCTCTCGGCAGCTGGTTTGGCCTGACGGACCAGGAACTGGCCGCAGCTTTGCCAAATCTTCAGAATTTCACCCGCGGCGCCATTGACCTGATATAGCCTGATTTGACTTAAACGCCCCATGCGCTTTAGCCTTGCGTTTGGAAGGGGTGATATCATGGGATTAGACGTTATTGGTGCCGGTTTTGGCCGCACAGGAACCGCATCGCTTAAAGTGGCGCTTGAAACGCTTTTGGAGGCGCGCTGCTATCATATGAGCGAAGTGCTCGGCAACGCCGGTCATGTGGATATGTGGCTTGAAGCGGCGGCAGGCAACCCGAGTTGGGATAAGATTTTTGACGGGTTTGCCGCCACGGTCGATTTCCCTGCATCCAATTATACTTTTGAGCTTGCTGAAGCCTATCCGGACGCAAAAATTGTCTTGTCCGTGCGCGACGCAGAGCGCTGGTTCACTTCAACACAGGAAACCATTTTCAGCGATACTTTGAAGGGTCTGTATCAAGGCTCAAAATGGGGACGCATGCTCAAAGCGACCATCGATGACCATTTGGGCGGCGACCTCAAAGACCGGAACGCTCTGGTTAAAGCATTCAACGATCACACCGCCCGCCTGCAGGAGGCGTTTGGGCCGGACCGGCTGCTGGTTTTTGAAGCCAAACACGGCTGGGCACCGCTGTGCGAATTTTTGGGTGTCGCAGAGCCCACAGAGCCCTATCCCCATATCAACACGAAGGAAGAATTCGACAGTGTCTTCGATTTGCTGCGGTCTCCCATTGGGGCGGCCGTTATGAATGGTGAGGGCATGCAAAACGCCGCCGCGCACGACGAATTATTCGATACGCCTTAACCCATTATTGGGCGGGCTCATTCATCCTGACGCCCTGGTTGAACCAAGCAAGACTGGCCGATTGCGCTTCGTCTGAACCCCGCTGCATGCTTGGTTTTCTGGCTAAAAACGGCCATTTATGCTATGAAATCGACTCAGTAAAAACTGCAGTTCGTGTTTGGGGGAATGCACGATGGGTTTCTTCGAAGGTGGTGACGGCGACGACCTTGTCACGGGTGGTGACGGGGACGACACCATACGCGGATACCGCGGCTGGGATACACTGGAGGGCGGTTTTGGCGACGATACGCTGATCGGCGGGCGCGGCAATGACAGCATCGATGGCGGCTGCGGCGACGACTATATCCGCATTGACCGCGGCGACGACACAATCGACGGCGGGCTCGGTTTCGATATTATCGACTATAGCTGGTGGGTCATCACATCTCCTGCGGGCCTGCTGATCAACCTGGATGCGGGTGTTGCGCTCGATTTTGAAGACGGCGAAGATATTATCAGCAACATCGAGCATGTGATCGGCCCCGAGGGCGACGACACCATAATCGGCAGCGATGATGATGAAAGCCTTGAGGGCAATGGCGGCGACGACATCCTGATCGGCGGCGGTGGCACCAATACGCTTGAAGGTGGTTCCGGTGCGGACACGTTCCGATATGACGGGTTCGAAGACGATATCATCGCTGACTTCAACTCCAATGAGGGCGATGTTATCGACCTGCGCGAAGTCGCGGAAATTGAGAGCTTCGCCGAAATCCAGGCCATCGCAACACAAGTGGGCGACGATCTGGTGCTGACTTTCGCCCAAGGCGCGACAATAACCCTGTGGGATACGGCAATTGCGGACCTGGACGCGAACGACTTTCTGTTTGCAGGCGTAGACGACGCCGACACCGTACGCGGTAGCGACGCATCCAATGATCATATTGGCTCTTCCGGCGCGGAGCATTTCCGCGTTGGTGCCGGTGATGACAAGGTGTTTGGCCGCGGCGGCAACGATATCACTCATGGCGGCCGGGGCAGCGACACCATCGGCGGCGGGTCTGGCAACGACACGATCTTTGGCGGCAATGGCAATGATTTGATCTTCGGCGGCAAAGGCAGCGGTGACAATGACGATGTGCTGGACGGTGAAGGCGGCAACGACACCTTGCATGGTGGCAGCGGCTCGGACACAGCCGTTGGCGGTGATGGCCGGGACGTGCTGTTTGGCGGCACGGGCGACGACGACCTGTCGGGCGGCAGCGGCAACGACAGTCTTTACGGTGGCACCGGCGACGATGTCATGGCGGGCGGTGTAGGCGATGATGCCTTTTACTTTGGCGGCAACCATGGTGACGACGTGATCACTGACTTTGACGCTGGTGATGATGTTTTGTTTTTGCGCAACGCCGACGCTGGCTTTGCAGACCTCGCAGCTGTTCAGGCGGCTGCAACTGAAACCACCATCGACGGTGTGGCCGGGCTATTGATTGATACCGGCGGCGGTAATGGCATATTTATCGAAGGTGCCACTCTTGCCGACCTGACCGCCAGCAGCGTTGCGCTGTAACCAAAATTAACATGGTGACAATGATTGGTCCCGCCTGCGCTGCCATCCATCGCACCCGACTTGTGCCACATTGAGCGCATAAGCATGCTACCGTCATCAGGAAATGAGGGCGAGGATGCATGCAACAACCACTCTGTATGATAGCTTTACTAATTGGCTGGTGCGCCGGATTGTTTTCGGGCGCGGCTGCGCTTGACGGCGAACTGTCGCACAACCAACGCATCAGCAGCAGCCACTTGGGCTATGACCTCCAGTACCGGGTCTATACCCCGGAAGGCGTTGAAAATTTGGCAAACCTGCCGACACTTTACCTCACCGATGGGCAGGGGTACATCTCGTCCGGCCAGATGCCGCGCGTCCTCGATAAGGAAATCAAAGCCGGGCGCGTCAGACCCATGGTAGCTGTGTTTGTCGACCCGCGCGACCCCGACAATTTGCGCAATAACCGGCGCAATTATCAGTTCTTCTGCAACCAGGACTATCTGAAGTTTTTTGTGACCGAGCTGGTGCCCCGTATTTCTGACGATTATCCCGTCAGCTATTCAAAACAGGATCGGGCCGTTATGGGCCTCTCGTTTGGTGGGTTGAATGCTGCTTGCTTTGGCTTGATGGCGCCCTCAGTGTTTGGTGCCATTGGCATGCAGTCCCCTGCCATCCACCCCGTGCCCATATTGCGCGAACTGTATGAAAAAGAGGATACGCGCGACATTCGCATTTTCTTTAGCCTGGGCAAAATCAGGGACAACACAGAGGTCGGCCGTGACCTTAAGCGCATATTGGAAATGAAGGGCTACGACATGCATTATGTGGAAGTGAATGCCAGCCACACCTGGCGCAACTGGCGCCCGCTCCTTGATGACGCGCTTCAATATTTTTTCCCCGCACAAGCGGCCCAAGCGCGCTGATCACCCAATCAGGTGAAGACAATTTTCCCTTGTCTGCGCTACTGTTCTGCCTGTCTGAGCAAGCGAGGAGGGCACAATGCAGGTATTGGGAATGCGGTTTTGTCAGGTCTCAACCGAAAGTGAAGCTTTTGCCAACTTTTTGGGAAGCGGCCTTGGCTGGCAACCAAAAGACATTGGCATAGATGGTGACACTTTTGGCGGGGCCGTCTTTCCCGCAGGCAACAGCTGGGTGGAACTTTGGCCTTCGGATGACCCTAATACAAACATGACCATGCTGCAGCTTGTGGTCGATGACGCCGACGCTTTTGCTGACAACGCCCGCTCGAACGGGCTTGACCCGCAGGGCCCCACGGATGCCCACGGTGAACGCATTTATATGATTACCGCACCAAACGGTATGGCCATGTCGTTCCAGTCCAAACTACCGGAATGAGCAGACCCATTTGTGGACGGCACCCGGTCTCACGCTATCTTCAATTCTGACAGTAACCCGGAGACCGACCCGTCATGAGCAACAAACTTACGCCGATTTCTGAACCCTACCCAGACGATGTAGCCGCCATTTTGAAGCACTATCCGCAGCAAAATGGGTACCTTTTGAAACTGTTCCGCTTGTTTGCCAATAGTGCCCGCTTCCTCACCAAAGGGGTGCCGAACCTCCTGGACAAGGAAAGCCCGCTTTCCATGCGCGAGCGTGAGATTGTCATTTTGCGGGTAACAGCAAACCTGAACTGTGAATATGAGTGGGGTGTGCATGTCACCGCCTTTGCCAAGCATGTTGAGTTGAATGCCGACCAGATAGCCGCCACAAAAACCGGTGCGGCCAATGCTGAGTGCTGGGATGCCCGCGAGCAACTGTTGCTAAAGGCCGTCGATGAGCTGACATCCGGCGGGCGCGTTGAGCCCGAGACCTACGCCGACTTTGCAGAAACCTGGAACAAGGACCAGCAACTGGAGGTGTTCGCTCTCGCCGGCGCTTATTCCACGGTGAGTTTTGTTGCCAATTCAACAGGCCTGGACAACGAAGATTTTGCAGCCAGGTTTCCAAGCTGAAGCTGCCGGTCAGGCATCTTTAATTGACTTCGCGACTGGCGCGCTCAACACTCCCTTAAGGGAGAGCGCATATGTTGATTAAGAGCAAAGGGTTTACGGACAAAGAGCTGGACAGGTTCCGTGCGCTGCAGCGCACGTCTTTTGACATATTGGAAACGATGGCCGCATCCCTAAAGGAAGGCCAAACGGAAAAAGAAGTAACAAAAGCTTTGGTACGCGCCTACCGCGACGCTGGCGCCTCTTCGTTTTTCCATTTGCCGGTTGCCTTGTTCGGCGAGCGCACGGCCTTGCCTGGCAAATGGCCGGTTGGCAAGTTTTTCCCAAAGTCCAAATCCCTTGAAAAAGGTGACAGTGTTATTCTCGACGCGGCACCTTTATTTGATGGCTATCTTGTGGACACGTCCTACAGTTTTTGCTTTGGCGAAGATGCTGTGCACGCGGAGATGATGCAGAATCTTGGCAGCTTCAGAGGCAAGGTGAAAGACGCGGTGAACGCCGGTGCCACTTTCAAGGAAATCGCCGACGATGTGCTCGCCGACTTCGAATCTTTTGGTTATGAGCCATCCCACACCAAACACCCCGGTGAGGTGCTGGGCCACCGCGCGGTCAAGGCCGCAAATCTGCCTTTCACCTGGCGCTTGAATGGGTTTGACGGCCTGTCGCTCACCTGGTTTGGCATGAAAGACAAGCTTGCTATGTCGGGGCTTGGACGCCGGTCGCCACTGTGGAACAGCTCCAAAGCCTCAATGCACAAGCCACATGACGGCCTGTGGCTTGTAGAACCCCATGCGGGCCTGGGGCCTGTGGGCGCCAAGTGGGAAGACATTCTTGTGATCGATGGCGGGAAAGCCACTTGGCTTGATGACGAAGTACCCCACATGTATCAGTGGCAACAAATTGCCGCCGGGGCAGACTATGGCCCAAGGGCGCAAGCGATTGCCGCTGAATAAAAAACATATGAGGAATTCTCATGTCCGCACCTGCGCAGTCCCGTCAATGGGTTGGCCGCACATTTTTTGAAAGTGCCCTGATTGTTGTCGGCATTATCCTTGGCTTCATTGTCAACGAGTGGCGCGAGGACCTGCAGCTGGAGCAGAAAGCGGACCTGGCGATGGACCGCATTCTGCAGGAGCTTGAGCTAAACCGTGAGGCGGTCGCGGGTGTCCTGCCATATCATGAGCAGATTGCTGGCGACCTGAAAGCCTTGCTCGAAAACCCTCCACAAAAGCCATTGATGGACACGTTTTTACAAGAGGTAGCACCAAACGGTGTGGGTGATCTGCTGTTACTGGATACCGCCTGGAAAACTGCCAATGGCCGAGACTCGCTCGCCCCGTTTGATTTTTCAGCTGTGCAACAATTGGCCGACGTTTACGACCTTGCCGAAACCGGACCGCAAACCAGCTGGACCATGATCATCACTTTCTTCGCTGACAAAGAAATGTATGCACCGGACGTGGACGGTATTTTGCTGCGTCGCATGTCTTTCGCCTATGACACGCTTGTCATGCAGGAAAAAGCTTTGCTGCAGCGCTATGACTGGGTGATCAAAGAGATCAGAGAATGGGACAAACCAACCGAGCCTTCTGCGGCTGCATCAACAGAAGGCTGAGTGTATGCGTGCCGCCGTTTTACTGGCGTGCACCGGGTTTGTAGGTTTCTTCGGCAACCGCCTCGATATCTTCCGGATAGAAATAGACCGGGCGGAATTCACCGCGTGCATATAGCTCGATCTGGTCGTCAAAATGCGGTGAGCTTGGATCGCCGCTTTGGCCGCCAGCTGTAATCGCAAGGGCCTGCACTTTTTCGCCAAACTCCACAACCGCCACAAAGCTGTTGCCGCGCGTGCCATAGGTTTTCTTGGTGCCATTGAACGTGCGCTGACCGTATGCCGCGAGCGAGCCCCAACGTGCCGATGGGAACTTCACTGCCGTGGAGGGCTGCTCGTCATCAAATGGCTGAACAATGTCGCCCGTCAGGCGCTGGTATCGGTTGATCTCGCCAAACGGCAATTGCCATGTTCCAAAGTCTTCTTCGAGCTTTGCAACCGCCTCAGAGAAAAGCGGCAGGCCGCGCGCATCCGCAACTTCAGCAATATATTGATCGTAAGAGATGCCGCGGGCACGGAAACTGGCAACACCGGTCCGGTCATCAAAGGCAGAACGCCAAACCCGCTCTGCCCACACGGTGGCGAGTGTGGTTTCCACACTGTCGACCCCCGCATTTTTGTCCCAATCCCTAAGCATCGCGATCTGCTCACTGATACCGGATGTGCGACTGTCATCGCCGTTGAGGGCATCATAATCGGCGAACAAAATTGGCAGCAATACATCAAACGCGGCCAGATACGGGTCATAGGCTGCATCGATTAGGGTTTGCAGGGTGAAATCCTTTTTGTCTTTCAGGACCCGCACTGCGTTAATGCCGCGATAGTTTTCAGGAAACGTTGCCATATAGGCCGGGAAATCTTCCGCCTTGGGGCTCGCCTCCCCAATCACACTGAAGGGCGTGTTGTTGGTATTCTGGAGCCATCCGGTTGCCGGATTGAGGATGCCCACAGTTTCCTCAACGGTGTGCAGGCGCCCCCATTCGGTTGCCGGGTTCGAGCCATCAACTGGTTTGGACCAATCAAACGATGTGTCCCGCACCGGGATGTGGTTGGCGTGGAAATAGGCAATGTTGCCACCACTGTCTGCATACACAGTGTTGTTGGAGCTGTTGGTGTGCAGGCGCATGGTCTCGAGGAAACTGGCGTAATCCGTCGATTTGGTGCGCAAATAGCTTTGCATCAGTGCGTCTTGCGGCCTGTTCATCAGCTGGATGGACTGCCAAGTTCCACCCTCACCAGCGATAATTGGTCCATGATGGCTGTGATACACGCGGAAGGTTTTCTCCACTGCACCATTGTCGGTTTTGTAGGAAAGCGTGATGTCGCTTTCCTTCAGCTGACGCTGCTCTCCGCCATACTGATAATAAATGCCGTCATCTTTTTTGATGATGGTCTCATTATACCAATCGATGGTGTCGGCCCCTGACGAGGTGTGCATCCAACCGGTGTTTTCATTAAAGCCCTGATAGATGAAAAACTGGCCCCAGGTGACGGCACCGTAAGCATTTAACCCCTCATCCGAACGCACATGCATTTCCGCGCGGAAGTAAAAGCTTGTGTGCGGGTTGATGAGCAGTAGCGCATTGCCGGTGGCGGAGTTTGACGGTGCGATCGCAAACCCGTTTGAGCCCGTGGGCTCCAGCGGCATCAGCTCTTTTTTTGAGGCCAGCTGCTCGGCTGGCGCGCCGCCATAAAAGGCTTCCAGGTCTCGCAGGTTAACCCGCTCAATATCACCGCCAATACTGCCTTCGCTGAATGTCAGTGCCATCCAGGGCTCGAACCGTGTCAGTACCTTGGGCTGCACCTCGGGGTGAGTGTGCAGGTAATAGTTCAGGCCGTCCGCCCACGCGTTCATCAGCTTCTTGAGCCACTCTGGGCTGGCGTCATATTCGGAGCGCATCACGTCGGGGTCGATAAACATGCGCATGCGCAGGTCCTGATAAAGCTTGGCTTCGCCTTCAGCCTCTGCGGCGCGGCCCATCGCGGTCAGGAAATTCATCTCTACGCGGTTAAAGTCATCTTCGGCCTGCGCAACCATCATGCCAAACACAGCATCCGCGTCTGTTGGGCCATACACATGGGGTATGCCCCATTTGTCGCGCGTTATGGTCACGCGGTCGGCAGTTGCCTGCCAGCGATCAAGCTCGCTTACCGTTGATGCACCATTACTGCATGACGCCAGGACCAACAAAAGCCCAACAAGAAAAATACGCACGAGACGGCCCCCACCTTATGGAAAAAACTGGGCGCATCTTAGGGAGGGGCAGGTAGGCTGTAAAGGGCGCTGGTTAGTCGTTTTGCAGCCACGCAAAAGCCTCTTCAAGCGTATCAAAGATGCCCAGCTCGCGCTTAATAGATTGGCTGGCGTAGACCCTGAAAGCCTCCAGCAGCATCCGGTCAAACTTTGATTTGCCCACCAGGGCCGCGCGCGCACCCGGCCCCCGAATGTGGGAATAACGGCTGCCCCGCTCGGATATTTCCAAAAATTGTGTCGCCATGAACCCGGACAAGTCCGCTGCGGTGAGGTCCCAGACGGTGTGTTTCACCTTGTGCGAGGCAAAAAGCCGGTCCAACGCTTCGGTGCCGTCTTTGATGCTGAAAGGCCCGACAGGCGCAAAGATGGCAATATCACCATGGATTTGGAATGGGATCTTGATGGAAAAAACCCTGCTATTGCGACACTTCCCCTTATATGCCCGTCGGGCGCAAGTGGATCATCACACATTGCTTCCCGTTTTGGTTGCTCTTTGCAATTTTGCCCCACTTAGTGCAAGCAACCGGCGGGGTAAGCGCGGAATCGAACCTGAGAGGGTTGATGGACGGACTGGATATAAGCGGAGCCGGAACACTGCAGAGCGGCGAGAGCCTGGGTGCAACCAGCCATTGGGGAATGGGGTGTCGTGGAAAGTGAAGCGCCCAGCCGAACTGCACACTGATGGTTTTGTTCAGTCAGGCTGGTGTCCCGGCGGGCCAAACACTTGCGCCACCGCAGACCTTATGTTTTTTGCGTGGCGTACGCCCACAATGGTGTCTCTGATGTCGTGAAACGCGATGACAAAAGGGTTGTAACTCTCAATGTTTTTCGTCAGGCCGTAACGCACAGGCTCCATCTCGTCTTGAAAGGTGCCAAACAATCGGTCCCAAATGATCAGGAAATTTGCATAGTTTTTGTCAATGTAGATGGGATTGGAGCCATGATGCACACGGTGGTGCGCGGGCGAAACAAACACCCATTCAAACACGCCAAGCCGCCCGATTTGTTCTGTGTGGGTCCAAAACCCATAAATGGTGAGAAACGCCCCAACCGTCATAATTGCGAGCGGATCAAAACCCAAAAGCGGCAACGGCCAATAAAATACGGGCTTAACAAGGGGGGCAAGCCACGGCTGCCGCAGCGCTGTGCCAAAATTCATAAGTTCACTTGAATGATGGCTGACGTGAACAGTCCAGAATATTCGGATGCGATGGGATGCGCGGTGAAACCAGTAAAAGACAAAGTCAATCGCAACAGCTGTTATCAGCAGACCCAACAGGCTGTTGGGCACGGTAAAAATCCGGAATTCATAGAGCCATAGGTAAAAGCCTAAAATGGCGCCACGGGTTAATAGCTGCACAGCAATATTGCCGGCGAGCTGCGACATGCTACCCGCAAAGTCTTTGAGCTCGTAGGCTTGCCGCCCTCGCCAGACTGACCATCCAGCTTCCAGCAAAATAATCAGGGCAAACACCGGCAACGCCCATGCTCTCGAATCGTCAAATAATTCCATTATTGCTGTGCCAAATAAGCATCGCCCTGCAGGCGCACCATTTCCACGAGGTCGCCGAGCACAAGGCTTACATCCACCAGGTGCAGGCCCCATTCGGCGTATAACTCACCATCGATAACGAGGTCACCGCCAATATCATCTGTGCGAGGGTCATCTGGATCAGCATTCACGCTAACCGCGAAATAAGAGGCGCCACCTGACTGCACGCACTCACCCGACACAAGGCCCGGCAGCCGCACGAAGGCGGTGTCGACGTTTGGGTGTTGCTCGCTCCAACGGATACTGTTTTTCGCGCTCGCTGTCCGGTCGCCAATAAGCTTGCGCGATGGCACCAGCGCATCGAGCTCTGTTATGCCACCACCAGGTGCGGCGGGATTAACACAAGCATTGGTTTGGCCCTCGGGCGCAAACCCATATCGCCCGCCTGCTGGTGGCGGGTTTGTTGCCCTGAAAGACACAAGGCCCGTAACACAGCCTATTTCATCACGCGCTGAACAAAGCGGCATATGGTCAAAGGTGCCGCCGACCCGTGCGCCGCTTGTCACGGGCATTTGCGCACCCAGAATATGGACACCGATAATCTGGTCCTCGATCGCTTGGTCTTCGATGTGGCGCTGAACGAGCGTGCCGAGGCGGTAGCTTCCCTGCGAATGACCAAGAAGAACAACGCCGCGGCCTTCATTGTAATTTTGCAGGTAATAATCCCAGGCTGCTTTCACGTCTGCGTCCGCCATCGGAATATCGCGGTCCATTTTGAAAGATGTCGCATCTGAAGCAAGCGCCGTCAGCGTGACTTGCCGGTAAACCGGCGCGAACAAACGGCACACCGCACCAAATCGCGCAAACTGAATTTGCGCGACGCCGTTTTCCTGAATGTCCACATCCCAGTCACTGTTGCCGGAAAGGTCAGTGGAAACCGTGGGGTATACATAAAAGCAATCAAATGGAGCGTTTGGGTTCGGCGTAAATGGCTCAAGGGTCGCAGACCCATCTGCCGCAATGACAGTGGCAGACCAATCGCCAGTGCAGGCATCGTCCCGGTCCGGCAAGCAAAGCCATTTATCGCCGCTGGCATATATGTTTTCGCCTGTATCCGGGTCAATGGCGGGGTCGGTGGGTCCCGAACACGCCGCCGCAAACAGAAACATCAGTCCGATCAATACTGTGCGCATAACCCTCTCCCCAGAGACGCGTTGATACATCATGACCTAGAGTAAAATGCTCTCGCGGCGAGCCTATTGGTGCCCCAAGCCACCAATAGCGAGAAAAACTTCCTTTTCAATCAATTCGGCAATGGACCGATTGATGATGGGCAACAAGTCGGCCCTCGATTTATGGACCCTGACAGACAATGGATGTTTGGCAACAAGCGGGCCCATGACCAGGTCCCGTTTTTGATTGATTTGCCTTTCCTGGAAAACCAGGTCGCCGATAAAACCAACATCGGCACGGCCCTTTTCAACAAGCTGCAGCATTGCATCCCAGTTTTGAACGGGCAACACCTCGCCAAAATGAGGGCTGAGCTCATATTTGAACCCCAGCACGGTTGCCACTCGATACTCTGCAAGGTCCGCAGGGTCTTGAATTGAGACTGCCCTTTCAGCACTGAAAATATAACGGTTATGACTGGTGAAGAAGGGCACCGACCACAGCTGCACACGTTCTTCTTCTGGTCTGGTACGCCACTGGGGCATGGCACAGCAATCGATGACAATTGTGCCTTGTTCAAAAAGGCGCCGTTTTCGCTCAGGCGGGAATGATTCGATCGAAACATCTAAATCGGCGTTTTTCAAAATGGCTGCGAACATCTCTTGCAGGATTCGCGATTCGCCGTCACCGACAAGAATGGGTTCGGCTTTCAGGGGCAATGAAACCAACGCCAGCATGGCGGCCAGAAGCAAAGTCATCGACTTGATGGTCATTGTCAGCCTCCTTGCGCAGGCCCCCACAACCAGAATAGCTGGTGCGTAAGTGTTTACAAGAACATTTCTTGATAGCGCCGCAATTGAGTGATGGTTTGGCCGGCCAACTGATGCTGGGAATTGCTCAGTATTCCTCATTCCGGCACCAAATTGGCAATCGTCAGAAAAGCCTTTTGCGCTTTGAGGTCCAAAATGGACTGATTGATGACCGGCAATAGATCTGCGCGCGACCGGTGCACCCTAATTGACAGCGCCTGCTCGTCAGCAACCTCGATCAGCTGCAAAGTCCGCCTTTTGTTCAGCTGCTTTTCCTGAAAAATAACCTCACCAATAATGCCGATGTCAGCTCTTTTCTTTTCAATCAGCTGCAGCACGGCGTCCCAGCCCCGCCCGGGCACCGCCATGCCAAAATGGGGGCTGTGTGCATACTCAAAGCCGTGCACCACAGCGACACGATACTGCTTTAAGTCCTCTGGTTGGATGATTGTAATTGTCGAATCTTCATGAACAACAAAGCGGTCACGGTTGATAAAAAAGGGTGTGGACCAAAGTTGAACCGCCAGCTCTTCCTCGCGCTGCCGCCATGCCTCCATAGAACAGCAATCCAGGACCACTCTGCCCTGTGCAAACATGCGGCGGCGTCTCTCTGGCGGCGCCGCGATGAGTTTGGTTTCAAGGCCAGTATTTTCCAGGATGGCTGCAAACATTTCGCGAAAAAGGGGAGAATCACCGCCGCCCGCAGGAACCGGGTCGGCTGACACAGTGCCAGACATCAAAACCAGGCTTGCAGCAAAGCCAATTATGACAGTTCTAATTGCGATTTCGCAGCCTCCCGCCAGTATGAACTGTGCAAGAAGCGTATCATTGGAGTCTTAACAAAGGGATTACGCCCGTTCCTCACCCAGCGCCTCTGTTAGGGATGAAAGCAAGCGCCCCAATTCTCTCACATCCGAGGGCCCCATCGCCTTATCGATACGGTCGTTTATTCGGGAAAAAGGGTCTGAAACTGCCGCCAACGCTTTACGGCCACTTTCTGTAAGGCCCAGCGACCAGGCGCGCGCATCGGCTTTGCTGCGCTCTCGAACAATCAACTCGCGGTTAATCAGTTTTCGGATCATCGCTGTCAGGGCGCTTTCGTTGAGGCCCAAGGCGAGTGCAACAGTGCGCTGGGTTGCGCCTTCTTCAGCATAAATCGCAACCAATACAGCCGACTGGGCCGTTGTGAGGTCTGCCGCTACCAGCAGGGCAGCATCCGCTCTCTTTTTAAAAGCATGGGCAGCTTTTTGTAGCGCCATATAGAGCCTGACATCGCCAGCAGCCGACATAATTTTCTCCCTAGTCTTGCCTTCCGCAGAGTTTGCACCATAATACTTCACTAGTGAAGTAAAAAGGAGGCAGATATGTCTGTCATTGATGTTTGGGCCCAAATCACCACCGACCGCATGGCGCGCGAACGCTGGATGGAAACGCTGCTGCGTTGGACCGGCAAAAGCGGCGATTTCAGTGTGCCAACAACCGAGAGCACCCTTGCCTCCATGGACGAGGCGGGGGTCAGCCTTTCGCTTCTGTCGGCTTGGGGCGGACCCAATGGCGCCTTGATTACCAATGAAGAGGTCGCGGCCCACATCGATGCTGCACCAGACCGGTTCCGTGGCCTCGCGAGCGTGGACCTCAATGACCCCATGCAAGCGGTGCGTGACATTAGAAAATGGGTTGATGGCAAGCGCTTTGTTGGTGTGCGGCTGGTACCGTGGCTGTGGGACCTACCCCCCAATGACCGGCGCTACTACCCCGTGTACGCGGCCTGCATTGACGCAGGCGTGCCTTTCTGCACTCAAATTGGCCACACGGGGCCTCTCAAACGGTCGGAAACGGGCCGCATGATCCCTTACCTTGAGGATGTGCTGCTGGAGTTCCCTGAACTCAAGGTGGTGGGCGGCCATGTTGGCTTCCCCTGGATTGATGAACTCACGTCAATGGCGGTCAAGTTCCCAAACTTTTATGTGGACACGTCGGCCTATGCCCTGCACCGCCTGCCGCCTGATTTTGTCGCCTTCATGAAAGGCCCGGGGCGCGGGCGCGTGATGTTTGGCACCAACTGGCCCATGCTCAGCCCCGCACAGTGCCTGAGAGGGCTTGATGGCCTTGGCCTCAAGGACGCAGAAAAGGACGCCTTCCTCTTTGGCACCGCAAAGAAGGTTTTCGGACTTTAGATTGGCTCACGAGTTAAAATTCTCTTGTGGAAACGTCTTCGGGCTCCTCTTGTTTAGGCAATTTTGGCGCGGGAGGAACCCAAACGCGCAAATGCTCCCCAACGTCTTCATAGAATTCGAGCACAGAATTGTTCATTCCTTCGAGAAAAGTCTTAGCCCCTGAAAACTTGCCAGCCATATCGCACACTAGCATCGGCCTAAACTTTACAGGAACTAGTCCCGGGTTTTCACATTGGATACAATCTGGATCTTTCCTAAGAGCCTCAAGTGTAACGATGGTATCTCGAATGCGCCCTGGCCAAACCGCAACTATGTGGATGAGCTTCGAATCTGATTTTTGAAGTTGTCTCAAAAGCCAGTTTGCCCGCGCTTTAGTACTCTTTTTATCAGATGGCGTGGCAAGCTCCATTCCAACAGAAACCGTCCTTCTAGTCAGGTCCGCTGTGACTATTAAATCACTTGCAGCGTCGGGAATCTTGAACGTTGCCTCCAGCTTTTGTTTTTCTACAAAATCAGAGGAATCGTCTTTTAAGCGAGTGGATGGGTCTGACTCGTGTTTCTTTTTTAGTTTTTGTGAGACAGGAGTTTTCAGTTTTCGCGTGAGCATCAGAGAAACGTCCCGTTGTTCTTGATGCCAGGAACCAATTGTGTTTTGCACCGCTTCCGAAGTTTTAAGTAATCTGCCGCCATTTTTGACGGCATGGCACACTTCTTTCCATTCAGAATTCATTGAGTCGAACGATTTCACACCTGTCGACGGATGGTCCAAAAAACGTGAAAACTCGCTCAAAATATACCTTTGCTCAGGGTCCAATTGTTGTTCGATTTCAAGCTCAAAAATTGCCTGAGTCTGCAAAAATGTCCAAGACCAATGAAAAAGATCTACCGAACGGGTCAACGACTTACTGATTTTAATCGGATGGTGGGACGGCAGTGCCGCGAATTGATTAGATATTGTTATTACCGCGTCTAACTTGTGCTTTTTAGCTAGAGTTAGGTATCTTTGAATCTGTTCCGGTTCCAATTGCGCGTTGCCAGTTTTGGCTTCAACCAGAGCTGACCAGCTAGTCTTTCCTTTCTTTAAAACGACCAAGCCGTCTGGCCGGTCTTTACTACCTTCTTCATCTGCCAAGACAACTTCTGTAAAGCAGTTAAGTGAAGACCGAGAACCAATTTTTACATTGAGGCTACCAAGAATAGCGGCCGCGTATTCGTCAACGATTGAAAGCGTTGAGAGAAAAGCCGAAGTAGCTCGCCTCTCTTGTGATCTTTCAGAACCTACCGGAATTAAACGGGCTTTCTCACCTTGCACAAGATCAATGCCAGTCTCTTCTAACATATGGCCTCCCAACCGCGATAATCGATCCAAATAGAGTTTCTGTCACGGCGACAATTATGTCAACTTATACGGGATTTACCTAAACTTATATGGGTCATGCTCAAATCAGACACCTTTAGGCATCGCAAAGAAAGTCTTTGGCAAAAAATCAACATGCAGCCATAAACGAATGGGTTACAGAGTTTGCCTGTTCCAAATAGCCAAGGGGCATTAGCTGTATGGACAACGACCTGATGGACTTGGAAACCAACTCGAGCGAGGAAGAGCGCACAGCTTTTGGCGCGCTCGACAAATTGGTGGTAAACGGCGCCATGATTGCAGCGTGCGTCGTCCCGACCATGTTCATTGGCCTTGTGACCCCCTGGAAACTCGCCCCCCTGATCACTGAGGATGAACCCTCAGGGCGCAGAGGGGTAGTATTGGCTCCAGGTCTCTTTTTCCTCGTAGCTATCGTCGGCTCGGTGTTTCTGGCGGGGGCGGCTTTTACAGATGCCCTGTCTGACCCCACCATCAGTCAAACCCAGACAGTGAAAAAGACTGCCACTTTCTTCGGCACACGAGACGCCATGGCGGTGGCGCAAGCGGTTGCACAGGGCGAGTTTGTCAAAGTTATGCTGGTGATTGCACCGATTTTCCTGCTCGCCGTGTTTAGTGCCGTGTTATCAAGGTCGGCGCGCCCGCTCCTGGATGAGCGCTGGACGCTGCAAGCCTCCATTAGGGCATGGCTTTATTTCACCGGCATCGCCATAAGCGCTATTTTCCTACTGTTTGCACTCGCCAAGCTCGCTTCTGCTGGCAGCGTGATCGGCAACAGCCTGAGCGGCGATGTGCCGATGCTGCTGTTTCTTCTCTATTTCTTCGGGTCAATTTTTCGAAAAGGCTTTGAAGCGCCAGCGCTAAAAACATCGGCGGCGACAGGCGTTTGCCTGGTCAGCCTTGTGGCGCTGCTGGTGACCATAATAGCGACTATCCGAGCTGGCGGTTGAATGGGGAACAAAAAAAAGGCCGTCCCGAAGGACGACCGTTTTTTGAATGGAGCGGGCGATGAGATTCGAACTCACGACCCCAACCTTGGCAAGGTTGTGCTCTACCCCTGAGCTACGCCCGCTCAATCACGTATGGGGTATGCAGGCGTTTCCGCTTGCGTGGCGGGATAATAGTCAGCCGCTTTTTCAATGCAACAGTTATTTTCACTTTTGCGAAAAAACCCTGTAAGGCTAGGAAAATAAATGACTTTCCGGCGGATTGCCGGCACCTAGTTCAGCCAGCGGGAGCAAAAGCAAATGGAATCACATGCAGATGAAACCCGGCTTTTGGGCTTTTTGGATACCCTCGGCATAGCCCATAAAACATACCACCACACGCCTGTGTTCACTGTGGATGAAGCGCAAAAGGCCCGAGGCGAAATGCCTGCGGGGCCGGAGCACCGACACAGCAAAAACCTGTTTGTGCGCGACAAAAAGAAAAATTATGCGCTGGTGGTGGCCGAAGAAAAAGCCCCCATTGACCTGAAGGCCTTGGCAGATGCAATTGGGCTGAAGCGTATTTCATTTGCCAGTGCCGAACGGCTGGAGGCCTATCTGGGCGTCAAGCCGGGCTCTGTCACGCCATTTGCCATGCTAAATGCATATGAACGCCCTGCTGAGGACCAACCCACCATTCGCGTTTTCATAGACCAAACACTGATAGCGGCCGAGCTTGCCTATTTTCACCCGCTGCATAATGCCGCCACCACCGCCATCCGGCCCGCGGACCTTCAGGCATTTTTGGCTGCTTGTGGCGGCGAGGCGGAGGTGCTCAACCTCTAGCAAATCACCATCTCAAAATTCTTGCAAACGGGCTGGCGCGCCGATCCGCACCCCGCTATGGTGGAAAGGAATTGCCTATCCCCGAATTACGTCATGAGTTGAACGATGGAAAACACAATGGCTGGCGGACCCGCCGGCACTGCCACCGAAGGAGCGGGTGCGCTCATAACCGACACCACCATGCAGACCTTCAGCAAGGATGTGATGGAAGCCTCCATGACGCGACCCGTGATCGTGGACTTTTGGGCGGACTGGTGTGGGCCGTGTAAACAGTTGATGCCAGCGCTTGAAGCTGCTGTCCAGCAAGCGGGCGGTGCGGTTGCACTGGCGAAAGTGAATGCGGATCAAAACCAGCAGCTGTGTGCACAATTGCGTATCCAAAGCCTTCCAACCGTTATGGCCTTTTGGCAAGGACAGCCGGTCGACGCATTTCAGGGTGCCGTGCCACCATCCGAAATCAAGGCCTTCATTGACAAGCTGATTGGCATGTCAGGCGGCGCGGCAGCGGGTGACCCGGTAGCCGCAGCGCTTGCGCAGGCAGATGAAATGCTGGAAGCAGGCGATGCCATGCAAGCGGCGCACATCTACCAACAAGTACTTGAGCACGCGCCCGGCCACGCAGGTGCCGTGGTGGGCATGGCCGAAGCGGCGCTAAAGCTTGAAGAGGTGGACCAAGCCCGCGAAGTTGTGAAACTTCTGGACGAAGAAGCCCGCAATGACGCCAACTTAATAGACCGCATTGCCCGTATTGAGACCGCCCTGGAGCTGGCGGCGCAGGCCGAAAACGCGGGCGATATTGCGCCGCTGCTTGCTGCCGTTGATGCCGACCCCCTCAATCATCAGGCGCGCTATGACCTCGCGCTCGCACACCAGGCGGCTGGCGACATGCCAGCTGCGGCCGAAGCCCTGCTTGGCATCATCATGCGGGACCGTGAATGGAACGAGGACGCAGCGCGTGAGCAGCTTTTAAAACTGTTCGAGGCCGCGGGCCAAACAGACCCTTTCACCCTAAAGTACCGTCGGCGCCTGTCGTCTGTGCTTTTCAGCTAACCGGTTTTGAATGACAGCAGCTGCCGCATCCACAGTGACCCTACCATCGGTGATACCGGTGTTTCCGCTTACTGGGGTTATTTTGCTGCCGGGCAGTAACCTGCCCTTAAATATTTTTGAGCCACGATACCTTCAAATGATCCGCGATGCTGTCACGTCTGATGGACTGATCGGCATGGTGCAGCCCCGCGTGCCAGAAAGCGAAGACCCGCATCCGGATCTGTATCCGGTTGGCGGCGTTGGCAAAATTGATGACCTTGTGGAAACTGGTACCAATCGTTTTGCCATTCGCCTGCACGGACTTGCTCGGTTCGAGGTTAGAGAAGAGCTTTCAACCACAACACCCTACCGGCAAGTGCATGCCGGCTGGGACAGGTTTCGCGATAATCCAATGAACCCGGACGTTAGCCTTGTTGACCGGCGCCAATTGCTGGCGACACTTTCTGGTTATTTGGAGCACAGGGGGCTGGACGCCGATTTTGACGCCATTTCAGAGGCACCAGACGATGTGCTGGTGAACACGCTTGCCATGATCATCCCGTTTGGCGCGCCAGAAAAACAAGCGCTTCTTGAGGCAGACTCTGTGGGCAATCGCTCCGAAATACTGGGCACTCTGCTGAAAATGGCACTGATTGAGGCAGACCCGACCAACACAACTAATTTGCACTAGAGCGAACACATGTCAGACACAGAAACCAGCAACCCCTCGCGCACAGCGCGCCAACTTCTTGAAATTCTGGTGTGTCCGGTGACCCGCACCACGCTTGAGTATGACGCAAGCGCAGAAGAGCTCATCAGCCGCGCGGCGGGGCTTGCATTCCCGATCCGGGACGGCATTCCCATTATGCTCGTCGATGAAGCCCGCGAACTGGACGGCTAATTCGAAAACTGGCGATCCAGCATGGGACCAAGCGGTTTGCCACCAAAGATATGAATATGGAGGTGCGGCACTTCCTGATGCGCGTTGGCGCCAGCATTGGCAAGCGTGCGGTACCCCGGCTCGACAAGTCCCAGCGTTTCTGCGGTTTTGCCCACCGCGCGCATGAAGCCGACAACCAGTTCTTCTGGCGCTGAGGCTGTGAAGTCTGCCATCGAGACATACTCCCCCTTGGGGATCACCAGCACATGCACCGGTGCCTGCGGGTTGATGTCGTGAAACGCGAGCGCGTGCTCATCCTCATACACCTTGTTACAGGGAATTTCACCGCGCAGAATTTTCGCGAATATATTATTGGGGTCGTAAGCCACGGCACTTCCTTATGGCAGCTGAATTGAGGCTGTGAGTGTGCCAACAGTCGGGAACAGGCGCAAGCGGTCAGTCGCGCGAAAGCTCCACAAGTTCGTACCAGGTTTGCATATAGCCACCGACACCGCCGCACACAAAAAGGCAGTCTTCATCTGCGGTGACCCACACATCATAGGCTGGGTGGTCGCCCATGCCGCCACCAGAATCGCTAAACTGAAAATGACGGCACTGGAAAGTGCCCGCCGCGACCGTCTTTTCCTCATCACCGATGTACGCAAGATCAATATTCACCTCCGCAACCATCGGTGGCGTTGCGCCCCTGTGGTCAGGGGACGGTACAAAACAGCGCATGTTGCGCTTTGTTGGCCCGCCGGAGATATCCAGCGCGCGGCAGTTGAACGCGTCCGCCACAATCGGGTGCGTGCCAAACAGATCAAACGGGCCTTCCGTGTCACGCACTTGGGAAATGCGGCCCGTGTCGGGGCCAAAGCTCTCGCACTCGATTGTGCCGTCTTTGAACAAAAACCAGCCGGAGCCCATAAATTCGTCACCAACCGTTAGCCGCACATGGCAGTCCATCGGGGCATATTTTTCGTCACAGCTGTAGATGATGTCCCGCATCACGGTCGGCGCAGGCTCTTCAATCTCGCAGTGGGCGCGGATGGTTTTGTTGCCGTCCGCATGCTTGGTGATGTGGAAACTTTCATAGCCGCGTGGCTTGTCCATCATCTCCGGCTTTTTGGAAGTATAGGCGATACGGCCAAAAATATTTTTGTGTTGCACGGCGTGTCCCCTCTGTTGCGGCCTTTCGCTGCTTAGAAGAGCATCATCCGCCGGTCATTGCGCTGGGTCAATGATTTGGGCGCTGGGTCAATGATTTGGGCGCTGGATCAATCCCGTGCGATTGTCTGATATCGGTGGCGCACATTCTCTGCCGGGTTGATGTAGCGGTTAAGCTTCGCGAGGAACGCTTCTGAACCACCTGCATCCTGCCAGGCCGTTTGCATAATCTCACCAATCATGCGGCCTGCCTTTTGGGCCTCTTCCGCGTTTTCATACTCATAGAGCACAAGCAGCTTGTATTCATCGTCGCTGACCGCACGGCCAAGGTAACTGATGCTTTTCATATGAGGGTTTTGGTCGAGTACTTTTTGGCGCCACTCGTTTGAGAGCGCGATGCCTTCTTCAAGGCTACCGCCTTCTGGCACCCGAATGGTGTGCGCGATCGCCTGCACATAATCGCCGGTTAACTCTGCCGCGACGGTCGGCAAACTGGCTGCCATCAGGACCAAAAATGCCAAAACTTTCATGCTTCCCTCCCCGTGATCGAAAAGTCATGAAAGACAGTGAGCAATGTCTGCGTCAACTAAGCTTTGGCTGAGTTAGCGGCGAAAAGAATTGATGTGATCAATATAGCTGTCAGGCAATTTCAATGTCTCAGCCGCCTTGACCAGATTGGCGATATAATCGGCTTCGGGTGCCGCGCCCGACAGCGTGCCACACAGATAGGTCATGGCGGGGATAGAAGCGCCTGCTTCAGTTTGCACCAATACGGCTTCGGGCAAATAGCGCAAGCCTTTGAGCGCGGCCGGGTCCCCGCCATACAGCGTGTCGAGGTCTTGGTGGCTCAGGCGCGCCAACAGCCCGTAGGCCCGCGCGCCCGCTTTGGGCGCCATGTTGGCGATGGGCCCAACCGTGAGCTCAAGCCCTCCCACATAGCCCACCTCGCAGTCTTCCGGCGTGGTGCCATACGCCCGGAGCGTGTCCGGGTTCATATAGCCGCCATAGAAGAATGCGTAGGGTTTAGCGGTCATGGGTTTCCCTAAAGGATGAATTTCGACAGGTCGCTGTCTTTCGTCAGATCACCAATATGTTTGCGCACAAATTCGGCGTCCACTTTAACCGAAGCGCCGCTTTGGTCGCTCGCGGTGAAGGAGATTTCCTCCAGCACTTTTTCAAGAACCGTATGCAAGCGCCGCGCGCCGATGTTTTCAACGGTTTCGTTGAAGTGCGCAGACACGCGTGCAAGCTCGTCAATGCCGTCTTCGGTGAACTCAAGCGTCACATCTTCAGTGCCCAAGAGCGCCACATACTGGCGGATAAGGCTAAAGTCAGGCTCGGTCAAAATGCGGCGGAAGTCCTCTTCCGTCAGGTCCCTGAGCTCCACCCGGATCGGCAGGCGGCCCTGCAGTTCTGGCAACAAGTCAGATGGTTTTGCCAGATGGAAAGCACCCGACGCGATAAACAGAATATGGTCGGTTTTTACGGCGCCATATTTGGTGGAAACGGTGGTGCCCTCAATCAGCGGCAGCAAGTCGCGCTGCACGCCCTCGCGGCTGACGTCACCACCGCGCGCATCCTGGCGCGCACAGATTTTATCAACCTCATCGAGGAAAACGATGCCGCTTTCTTCAACAAGGCCAATGGCTTCGCGGGTCGACACATCTTCGTCCACAAGCTTGTCAGCTTCCTCAGCCATTAGCACTTCATACGCTTCAGACACGGACATTTTCTTGGAGACCGTGCGGCCGCCCATGGCCTTGCCGAACATGTCGCCAAGGTTGACCATGCCAACGCTGCCACCGGGCATACCGGGGATGTCAAATTGCGGGAACGGGTTGGTGGTATCCGCCACATCCAGTTCGATTTCCTTGTCTGCGAGTTCGCCTTCGCGCAGCATTTTGCGGAACTTTTGCCGCGCGGCGTCACCGGAGCCGGCACCAACAAGTGCATCCAGAACCCGCTCTTCAGCATGCAGCTCGGCTTTCGCTGCCACTTCAGTGCGCTTCTTTTCTTTGACCATCAGGATCGCGGTCTCAATCAGGTCACGAATGATCTGCTCCACATCGCGGCCCACATAACCAACCTCGGTGAATTTGGTGGCTTCAATTTTGATAAAGGGCGCCTCGGCGAGCTTGGCCAAACGGCGCGAGATTTCAGTTTTACCAACGCCGGTTGGGCCAATCATCAGGATGTTTTTGGGCAGCACCTCGTCGCGCATGTCGCCTTCAAGTTGCTGACGGCGCCACCGGTTCCGGAGCGCCACGGCAACCGCGCGTTTGGCGTCTGATTGGCCGATGATGTAGCGGTCGAGCTCTGAAACAATTTCACGCGGGGAAAAACTGGTCATGACGTACTCCTAACTATTCTGAACTACTCTGGGGCGGACGCTGCGTCCATCGCCTCAAGCACCAATTCGCCGTTGGTGTAAACACAAATATCCGCCGCAATACCCATGGCTTTGCGCGCAATTTCTTCGGCCGTCAAATCAAGATCATAAAGCGCGCGGGCGGCGGCGAGCGCAAAGTTGCCGCCAGAGCCGATGGCGACCACGCCGTGCTCCGGCTCAATGACATCACCGTTGCCGGTCACCACCAGGCTTGTGTCTTTATCGACAACAATAAGCATGGCCTGAAGCTGCTTCAGATATTTGTCTGTGCGCCAGTCTTTCGCGAGCTCCACGCAGGCGCGGGCAAGTTGCCCTGGATGGCGCTCAAGCTTGGCCTCAAGCCGCTCAAAAAGCGTGAAGGCATCAGCGGTGGCGCCAGCGAAACCCGCGATCACTTTGCCACCCGCCAGATGACGCACCTTTCGGGCGTTGGCTTTCATGACGGTATCACCGGCAGATACTTGGCCATCACCCGCGATGACCACGGAGCCCTGTTTGCGCACACTGCATATTGTTGTCATGATGAGCTACCCTCGCATTCATAGAAACAGAGGGTTGCATATAAGTGTAGAATGCGTTGCCCGCAAGGGTCAGTCGGCTTTGGTGACACGCCACGGTGCCAAACTGGCGGCCAAATTCTCTTGGCTTTCAATCAATCCAATGCGCATTTCGCCGGTGGTATATGCAACTTCGATGATGTCATCACTGTCCGGTGTGATCTGCCGGTAGTTAAATCTGGTTGATGTTTTGTGCGCGATAAAACCCCAGGCATTCTGGGATTTTGCTGCTGACTTGCCTTTTGCCAGCAAGGCCTGCCGAATGATATGCGCATCAACTGGGCCTTCCGCGCGCAGCTTGATAATCCAGTCCCCCGAAAAGTGCTTTTTTGCTGTCATGTCAAAGCCTGACGAAGGGCGCCCAGCCAACAGCCGTTCAACCGGGACGGCATTCAGACGGCGTACAAGATCTCTATCTCTTTTACTCGTGCTTTTATACTGCGTGGAGTACACGCTGTTTTTCAGCTTTTCCTCCAGCTCTTTGGCCAGATCTTCATCCTGCCCCAGTCTTGCAATCCCGGCTTTGGCTTCCAGGCACCGTAGGTTTCCGCACTTGCTTGGAAGCTTAGCTGCACTCGATAAGGCTTCGTCTGTTTTGCCTGCGTTTAAATACGCGTATGTACGCTCGACATGGACATTGACGGACGAGCCCGCGATTGTGTCTCTGTCCCGGATTTTCAGCCGCCCCCAATTGTGTAAATCAGCGATTTCACCATGCTCGACAAAAACATCTTGTCGCCAGGCGTCAATTTCATCTGGCGACGAAACATTTGAACCCAGGGAGAAAACACTTGCGGCGATAGCGGAGTTTCCCAAGTCATTTTGGATAGCAGCATACAAAAGCACGGGTGACCTTAGGTCTGGACGGCTTGGCCCAACCAAAAACCAGGATTGCAGCGTATCGGCTGCGGCCTGAGGCTGCCCGATCAGTTTTTGGGTGTTGGCGATGCGTTGAACGGTTCTGCTGGAAGGCTGAAGCCGCTCGATAAACTGGTCTGCCGCTAACGAATGTTCAAAATCGTCCAAGTGGCGCGCAATCGACACGTAAAGCTGATGCACCATTTCAACGTCAGGGTATTTTTGGGATAGTGCTGCGGCCTGCGCCAAAATGTCAGCCGGATTGTTCACTCGAAAATCAATCAGGAGATCCATAATCTCGGCGCCAATAGGCGACATGTCTTCTATGCCATCACTATATAGCCACGGCCGGTACTCAGCTCGAAAAGCCTCAAGGTCAGCGCGCGCCAAGTCATATTTTTTGTCCAACAGATTCAGTCTTGCGCGCTCGTAATAGACATATGGCCGGGCCGGGACTTCCTCCAGGCCTTTCACCGCATCAAGATAGCTTGTGCAGGCTGCTACTCGGTCTGGCAAATGTTTACGAAAAACCTTGGTGAGCCCCTTCAGCATGGAGGGAACGCACTGACGAAGAAGGTCAACGCCTAAAACGGTTTCAACCTGGTTTTCGGCTGGTTTTTTGGTTGTGGGTGCCGGACCAAACAGCGTTTGGATGGCGAGCACCGTGGCAGTTACGACGCCGATCACAGTTGTCTCCTTATCTGGATTCGGTCGATTGCTGTGGACCAATGATATCCACAACACTAATCGCCCGCCAATTTGGACTGGGGTCCGCGTCTTCCGGCGTTACTGCAAAAAAGACACGGAAAGTGCGATCAACAACGGAACCATTTTCCGGTGATGAATATATCTGGTAGGCAATTCTCGACTCTGCATTCAGGCGCCGGATGTAAAATTTTTCGAACCCCAATTCCCGAGCATGCTCCGCGGTTTTCGTAATCGATAACCGCATGGCACGCGCAACATTGCTGGACGATTTGCCGTTGTACGTAAGGGTGAAATTGCCCTCTGCCGCGCCAGGTTCAACATCAAACGGAGAAGAGAAGCCCCCAATTTTGCGTTTGGCATCCCGTTTAGAGCGACGCTCCGACACTGTTGTTAGTTGCGATAGGAACTTCAGCAGTTTCGGGTGTGTCATTTCGGCATGTCGGAGCTCTCTCACCTTGGGGTTGAGGCGAGAGAGTGGATTTTTCAAGATAGCCAGTATGCGCTCGATCTCTTGTTGGCCGGCGGTGCGCTGTGGAGCCATTTGTTTCTTTAACTCTGGGTCGAGGCGCGCAATCATAGCATTGATCGATGGCTGTCTGGGGGTCTCACTAATGCCAGAAGCTGGCATGTTCAGCGCAGCTTCCAGAACTTCGATGGCTGCATCACGTTTATCCTGTGCGATATAAATCATCGCGAGTTCCAGAAAGCTGCCCTCTGCCGGCCAAAGCTTCACAACTTGCTCCATTGATCGGCCATAAAGCTCACCGCGCTCAGAATGCCCCAGGATTTGGGCCTGAACTCTCCGCAGTACAGGGTCGTGTGGGTCGAGGGAGTCGATTAGCGCCGCATGCGTGATCGCCTTCTCTTTTTCACCTGTTAGCGCGTATGCAGATCCCAGAACCATCGCGGCGAGTGTTTGTGTGCTGCGGGCAATGGGTTGCGTTTGCGCGATTTCCATTGCGGCCTCACCATGGTCAATCGCCTGTTCAAACTCTGCCAGAAGGAAGGCATGAAACGCAGCATCAGCCCGCATGCGGGCTTTAAATTTTAATACTGTCTGGTCGTCTTTCGGCGCTTTTTTGAGCCAATAATTGCAAGCCTTTAAAAACCGTTTGGTTTTTTTCGTCATTGGTTTCGTGACTGTGGGAATTCGCCTGGCATCCCTGAACGACAATGCCCGTTTTGCGCACTTGTTGGCTTGTTCTCGCATGGTTTTGTTTTGGATTGGTAACGCAGTCGCAGTATAACTCAGGCAGACAGCAGCCGCCAAGAAAGCAGCAAATAAATGTTTCATAGACCCCCCATAGCGCCAGATCACATTATTTTTGATGATCGAGATTGAATAATTCCCTCGTCATCATCACCGAATATGGTTATTAGCATAGCTCGAAAGCGCCAGGGTAGCATTTTTGTAGTGAATACACGCGAACGGAGTTTCACCATGCGCACAGCAGCTGTTGAACGCAACACCAAGGAAACCCAGATTTCCGTTGAGCTAAACCTCGACGGCACGGGTCAATATGACGTGGAAACCGGTATCGGCTTTCTCGACCATATGCTTGAGCAGCTTTCGCGCCATTCCCTGATGGACCTTAAGGTGCGCGCCGTGGGCGACCTGCATATAGATGGCCACCACACCACCGAGGATTGCGGCATCGTCATCGGCATGGCGATCAAAAAGGCGCTGGGTGACCTCAAGGGCATCACGCGCTACGCCAGTGCCTATATTCCGATGGACGAAACACTGTCGCGTGCGGCGATGGACATTTCGGGCCGACCTTTCCTGGTGTGGAACGTAAAGTTTCCACGCGAAAAAATTGGCGAGATGGACACAGAGCTGTTTGAAGAGTTTTTCCGCGCCTTCGCTTTTGCGGCGGGCATGACGCTGCATGTGGAAAACCTGTACGGCGTGAACAGCCACCATATCATTGAAAGCTGCTTCAAGGCGGTGGCGCGGTCCCTCCGGGGCGCGACCGAGATTGATGGCCGCAAGGCGGACGCTGTTCCATCCACCAAAGGCACGCTTGGCGGCAGCCTGTAGCCCAATCATTGGAGACAAGCATGAGCGAAACCGTCGCCATTATTGATTATGGCTCCGGCAATTTGCGATCTGCTGAAAAAGCTTTTCAGCGGGCAGCAGGCGAGGCTGGGCTGTCGACACAAATTTCCGTCACCAGCGATGCTGTAACGGTCGCGGCTGCTGACCGCATTGTGTTGCCAGGCGTCGGTGCATTTGGTGACTGCGCACAGGGCCTGCGGGCTGTGCCAGGCATGACAGAGGCGCTTGAAGACGCGGTTATCAAACAAGGTAAGCCGTTTTTTGGCATCTGTGTTGGCATGCACCTGATGGCCAAACAGGGGTTTGAACATGGCACACACGAAGGCCTTGGCTGGTTGGACGGCGATGTGAAGCCGCTCGAACCAACTGACGCCGCGCTTAAAATTCCGCATATGGGCTGGAACACGATCGAGCTATCGGAAGCTGGCTGCAAAAACCCGATCTGCAGCAAGTTGACGGCCGATGACCATGCCTATTTTGTGCACAGCTACCAGATGGGGCTGAGAGACGAAAGCGCCCTTCTAGGTTTCACAAATTATGGTGGACCGGTTGCCGCCATCGTTGGGCGGGATAATATGATGGGTACCCAGTTCCACCCGGAAAAAAGCCAGGCCGTTGGCCTCAAGCTCATCAGCGCATTTTTGGAGTGGCGGCCATGATTACCCTGTATCCCGCAATCGACCTCAAAGACGGCAACTGCGTGCGCCTGTTCAAAGGCGACATGGAAGCAGCAACTGTTTTCAATGATAACCCGGCGGCACAAGCCAAGGCGTTTGAAGATGCAGGCTGCCGCTGGCTGCATATTGTGGACCTAAACGGTGCCTTTGCCGGCGAACCCGTAAATGGGACTGCTGTTGATGCCATCATGGAGGCCGTCAATGTGCCAGTTCAGCTGGGTGGTGGCATTCGTGACATTGCCACAATGGACCGCTGGCTTGATAAGGGTTTGAGCCGCTTGATCCTTGGCACGCTGGCGGTCAAAAACCCTGCGCTTGTCAAAGAAGCCTGTGCTCTATTCCCAGGCAAAATCGCTGTTGGCATTGATGCCAAGGGTGGCAAGGTCGCCGTTGAGGGCTGGGCTGAGGCAAGCGAGCTTGGCGTGATTGAGCTTGCGCAAAAGTTTGAAGATGCCGGCGTTGCAGCCATTATTCATACAGACATTGACCGGGACGGCACCCTGACAGGCGTAAATGCAGAAGCATCCAGCGAACTGGCGGCATCTGTTTCCATTCCTGTTATTGCCTCCGGCGGCGTGAAGGACCTCAGCGACATTGAGCGCGTTGTCGCAGCTGGCAACCTGGAGGGCGTTATCACCGGACGGGCGATTTATGACGGTGGCATGGACCTTGAGGCGGCGCTCAAGATCGCGGCGGGGGACGGCTGATGCTCAAAAACCGCATCATCCCCTGTCTGGACGTAAAAGACGGCCGTGTCGTGAAGGGCGTGAATTTTGTGGACCTTATTGACGCCGGCGACCCAGTAGAGCAAGCCCGGGTTTATGACGCCGCAGGCGCGGACGAACTAACATTCCTGGACATTACAGCCAGTTCAGACCGACGGGATATTCTTCTCGATGTGGTGCAGCGCACTGCTGAGCAGTGCTTTATGCCGCTGACCGTGGGCGGCGGTGTGCGCACTGCGGATGATGTGCGCAAGCTGTTGCTCGCGGGTGCAGACAAGGTCTCGCTCATGACGGCTGCGGTGAAAAACCCGCAGGTCATCAGCGAGCTTGCTGAAAAGTTTGGGTCCCAGTGCATTGTCGTCGCAGTAGACGCCAAGCAAGTCTCCCCTGGCAAATGGGAAGTGTTCACCCACGGTGGCCGCACACCAACCGGTCTGGATGCTGTTGAGTATGCGCAGCAAGCAGCAGCGCTGGGGGCCGGTGAAATTCTGCTGACCAGCATGGACCGGGACGGTACGCGGGAAGGTTTTGATATTGATCTAACCCGTCAGATAGCGGACAGCATTTCCGTCCCGGTGATCGCATCAGGCGGCGTGGGCACACTTGATCATTTGGTTGAAGGTGTCCGGGACGGACATGCAACGGCCGTGCTCGCAGCCTCGATTTTCCACTTCGGCGACTATACTATTGCCGAAGCAAAAGCACACATGGCCGCTGCTGGCGTGGCAGTAAGGGAGACAGCTTGATGAGCGATATGGCAAACATGCTGGAACGGCTGGAACAAACCCTTAAAGAACGCCGTAGTGCGGCCCCAAGCGAAAGTTATGTGGCGAGCCTTTATGCCAAAGGCAGCCGCAAAATTGCCCAAAAGGTAGGCGAAGAAGCAGTGGAAACAGCCATGGCTGTGGCAAGCGGCGACAAAGACGAGCTGGTGAAAGAATCGGCGGACCTTCTGTTCCACCTGCTGGTACTTTTAGAAGCTGAGGGGATTGCACTTGATGATGTAGTGCAGGAACTGGCACGCCGGGAAGGCATTTCGGGTCATGACGAAAAGGCCTCGCGCCCTTAAGAAAGACGATACCAGAATGAAAAAGTACGGCGGCAAAACTGGTTTTAAGAACCTTGTGGCCGCCGTTTTTTTTGCAGGCGCTGTTTCGTCTGCTTCCGCGCAGGAAAACCCAATTGAGCTTTCGTGGCCCGTTGACTGCGAGCTTGGCTCCAGTTGCTGGGTCGCGCGCTACATGGACCGCAGCATCGACAAGGGCAGGCTGGACTATCAGTGCGGCGCCCGAACGCAAGACGCGCATAACGGTACGGATATCGCTATTGCTGATCTTTCTGCTATGGCGCGCGGCGTAAATGTGAAAGCGGCCGCAGACGGTGTCGTGTTTCGATTGCGCACGGGCATGCAGGATGTGCGGGTTACACCCGAAACACGCGGTGAAATTACCAAACGCGGCTGCGGCAACATTGTGATCTTGCGGCACGCTGGCGGCTGGCAAACCCACTATTGCCATATGAAACAGGGCAGCATCCAGGTCGCACAGGGCGACCGTGTGGAAGCCGGACAGGTGATCGGCCAGGTTGGGCTGTCCGGCCTGACCGAGTTTCCCCATTTACACTTTATGGTGCGCGCACCGCGAACAGGTGAAGGGCGACCAAGGTCAACCGACCCCTTTGATGGCGGACGATTTGAAGATGGCACCTGTGACCAAGATCTCAATCCGCTTTGGGACAAAGAATTTGCTTATCAACCAGCAGCCATTATGCCACCCGTGATCGATAGCAAACAGCGCACCCGCGCAACCATGTGGGAGGCGCAGGAAGCCTCACTGCCCACATCGGCGAAAGCGATCATCGTTCAATCAAGAGGGTTCCACACCATCAAAGGCGACATCTGGCAAATTCGGCTTATGGACCCTGACGGGACGGTCCGCGTCAATCAGTCAATTGAGCAAAAGCGGGACCGGCAGCAGGTGCAGGCTTTTGCCGGACTGCGAAAACCTGCTGCAGGCTTCAAGGCAGGCGTTTGGACGGCGGAAGTGACTTTAGTGAGGGCCCAACACACCATGGGCAGTGTGTCGGGCAGTATTGTTGTTCGCTAGGCGGCTATTGTTGCAGCAGTGTATTTTTAAGCGCGTCAATTTCCCGCTGGATGCGGACATAGTCTGATAGGTCGGTGTGGCGTATCACTTTGCCATCCTCAAATCGGATGACACGAATTCCCTCACCCATCATCGGCGCATATTTACTCTCGTCACCGGTACCCAGAACGTCGATGTAGGCATGAAATACATAGCTCAGCACCACCACGTTATTGCTTTCATAGCCATGCAAAAGATGTTTGCTCAGGTTTCTGACGCCCCCCGTGTAATTTTGATAAGCTTGCATTACCGCATTTTTTCCCCGCACTTCTGCGCCAAAAGTGGGGTCTTCAAAAACGATATCGTCATGAGCTAACTGGTTGGCCACGCTGAGGTCATTAGTTTCCAAAGAGGTCAGAAAGCGTTTCGCGTTTTCAATATTGTCGTTCGCTGAAGCTGCCGTGCCAACGATGACAAGTGCCATCGTTAGAAAGAAGTTTTTCATTGAGTATCTCCTGTAAGTTAGGCTTCAGGAGATAACGTCCGGCATCGCTTTTGTCGTAAACACCGGACAATGCTTACTCTTATGATGGTCGGTTCAAGCGCCTGTATTCACTAGGTGTAATCGCTTCAAAGCGCCGAAAGGCCTTGTTGAAGGAAACCTTGTTGTTGAAGCCCGACATAAAAGCGATATCCAAGATCGACTGTTCGGTTTCTGCCAAAAGTGATTTAGCCGTTGATATGCGACGCTGGTTGACGAAGTCATAAAAGCTCTGGCCGATTGTTTTGTTCAAAACTTCGGAGGTGATATGCGGTGTGATGCCTACCGCCTCCGCAAGGCTTGAAAGGCTCAACTCTGGCTGCAAATGCAGCTGCTGACCGTTCATTGTTTTTTGGATTTCGCCCGCCAACGCATTCGCGCTATCACTGTCCAGTCCTGATTTCTCATAAGAAGGGCTTGTTACTCCGATTTTCTGATCGAGGTTCACAAACTCCTGGCTGATCGCACCGCGGGCCATCCAGAAAAGATAGAGCGTTCCAAGAAAATTAAACGCAGACTGCGCCGCTGCTGGTGTGATCCAAAACTGCCGCGCCAGCGGGAACACAATGATGTCGAAAATGCCCAATAAAAGCAGGGCGACAACCATGGTTTGAAGCCACATAAGGTCAATTTGGGAAAGACTGGAGTATTGTTCTCGGACCTGAAGGCGGTACTTGCTTATCAGATAAAGCACATAGGCCAGATACAGCACACTCTGAAGCACAAGCACCCAATATAAATGCGTGCGGTTCAGGTCCGGGTGCACAGCAATAGCTATCGCAGCAATTGCCGCGGGAAGACAATGAAACAGTTTGTTCGCCGCCGGCTTGCCAACGGCATCGGCGGCATAAAAATACAAAAACGGCATCGCCAGAAAATTAAGCACTAGCAGTTGACTGGCAAACCAGGCCCAAGCCGTAGAAACGCTCAATGCGCCTAAAAAACCGGTCAGCAAACTAAAACTGAATGTACCAACAAATGCTGCGAGCCAAATGGTTCGGTGTTTGCGGGCGCCAAGCAAAACAAGCGCGAGCATGGCCCCCGCGCCGCAAGCAACCAACGCAAAAACTGTTGCAATGCTTAGTTCAATGTTCACCTTCAGCTGCCCAAATACTCCTGGCCGGCCTGCCACAACAAACGCAGCGCAAGAAGGGTCAATACAACGTTCAATATCAGGCCAAACCGGTCTTCATTCTGATTGAGGAGGACCCGCTTGCCAACCAGCGTGCCCAGAAAGCCCGCCGCGACCATGAAAGCGACAAGTGGCAGGTAGGGCGTGAAGGCAAACCCAGCGATACCAAATACAAGCCCTTTCAGGCCGTGCTGGATGACCATAACCCCAGAGAAAGTCCCGACTTTCGTGAAGCGGTCATAGTCATAGCCTTTGACGATCACCATCGCCAAGGGGCCGCTCGCGCCAACAAACATGCTGGCGAGCGTGGTTAGGCCGCCACCAGTGACAAGCCCCGCCTTTGTCGCGCGGCTGCGGTCAGGCATTGGCCCCCAAATGGAATAAAGAATGAAGCTGCCGAGCACCAGTTGCAGCACCATCGTCGGCAGGGCGGTGACAACTTTCACACCGATGGCTGCCCCAATCAGGCCGCCGATGAAAAACCAGCCCATAAAGCGCCAGTCAATGTGCCGGAACATCACTGTCATGCGGCTCACGTTGGAGCCCAGTTGCACAAGCCCGTGCACGGGTATGAGGGCAAGCGGCGGCATTACCTGCGCCATCACAGCCAGCATGGTAACACCGCCACCAATGCCGGCAGCGGTGGAGATGAAGGAGCCAAAAAAGCTGGTGGCAACCAACATCCAAAACAGGACATTTGTCAGCCCTTCAGGTACCAGTTCCATACGTGTCTCCTGCTTGTTGGCGCGCACAATAACCACAGGGGCACGAAATGAAAAGCCGCAACAGGTTGGTATTGGCTGAAAGCAATACGGTGAAGGGGTTTAAGCGCTTTTTCTGATCAGGGCACGGGCATCGACCCTGCGATAACTCAGCGCCTCTGCCACATGGTGGCTTGCAACCCTTATGGAGCTATCCAGATCAGCGATCGTGCGCGCCACCTTGAGTACGCGGTGGTATCCGCGGGCCGACAAGTGATACGCGTCCGCAGCTTTTTTGATGAGGCCGAGCGCCTTGTCTTCAAGGTCCAGAACCTGCTCCAGTACTTTGCCGTCGGCATGGGCATTTACATGAATTTGGCTGGCACCTGCCGTTTCATACCGGGCTGTTTGCAGTTTGCGCGCATGCAATACCCTTTCGGCGATCTGGGCTGACGCTTCGCCCACCGCGGGCTCGGAAAGTTCGTGTGCCGTGAGGGCCGGGACATCAACAAACAGATCTATTCGGTCGTAGATGGGCCCCGATATCTTGGCCTGATAATCCGCACCACATAGAGGTGCCCTGCTACAAGCACGGGCCTCATCTGCCAGATAACCGCACCGGCACGGGTTCATGGCGGCAATAAGCTGAAAGCGGGCCGGATAGGTGACGCGGGCGTGGACCCGTGAAATGACGGCAGTGCCATTCTCAAGCGGTTGACGCAGCGCCTCAAGGCAGCTTCTGGAAAATTCAGGGAGTTCATCCAGAAACAAAACCCCGTTGTGCGCCAAGCTCACCTCACCCGGGCGTCCCCGGGTTCCACCGCCCACAAGGGCAGGCTGGCTCGCTGAATGGTGCGGCGAGCGAACCGGCCGCTCCCGGCTGATGCCCCCAGCGCCCAATTCACCAGCTACAGAAGCAATCATGCTGATTTCGAGGGCCTCTGCGGGTGAAAGCGGCGGCAGTATGGAGGGCATTCGGGACGCCAGCATGGATTTGCCAGACCCCGGCGGCCCCATCATCAAAAGGGCGTGCCCACCCGCTGCCGCAATTTCGAGCGCTCTTTTTGCATTCTCCTGTCCTTTCACATCTGCGAAGTCAGGTAGGGGGCCAGATGGTTCCGCCAGTTTGGGTTCTGGCGCGGACAGAATTTGTGTGCCCTTCAGGTGATTAACCAGTTCAACAAGGGTCGCGGGCGCCACAACGCCTATGTCACCTGCCCAGGCGGCTTCCGCGCCTGACGCCTTGGGGCACACCATGTCAAAGCTCTGGCTATTGGCGTAAATCGCTGCTGGCAACACCCCCGGTACCGCACGGACGCTGCCATCCAGGCCCAACTCGCCCATGACAATTGTTTCACTCAGACTATCCGAGGGCAACACCCCCATAGCGACCAGCAGGCCGGTGGCGATAGGCAGATCGTAGTGACTTCCCTCTTTTGGCCGGTCGGCCGGTGACAGATTGACCGTAATGCGTTTGGGAGGGAGCGAAAGACCAAGCGCCGAAAGCGCGGCACGCACGCGCTCGCGCGCTTCGGTAACTGCTTTGTCCGGCAAGCCAACAACCGTAAAGCTCGGCAGGCCATTGGCAATCAGCACCTGCACTTCAACGGGGCAGGCTTCAATGCCATCAAAAGCTACGGTTTCTATGGTTGCAACCACGGCACGCTCAGTTTCTGGTCAGGTGTTCACGCAATAATTGTATTTTCGACTCTATCATACAATGTGAACATAACAAGAACAAAATCATTGCTCATAGCCAGACGCTGCTTCTGCTATATGTCTTGAATGTGCAGCATGTCGGCAAATGGAGGGTGACCAGTGACAAGAATTGCAATCCACGGTGCGGGCTCCATTGGGTGTTTTGTTGGCGGTGTCTGGGCGGCGGCTGGCCTGGATGTTACGCTTGTCGGCCGCGACTATGTTCAGGAAACGATCAGCAAACACGGCATGACTTTGACCGATTATGACGGGTTTTCAGCGCAAGTGCCCGCCGGTGATGTTGCCTTTTCCACAAGCCCATCCGCCCTTGCGGAAGCTGACATAATCGGCCTTGCGGTGAAAAGCACTGGTACAGAAAGGGCCGCCGAAGAAATCAAGGCGCACGCCAACCCCGGCGCTGTTGTGGTCAGCCTGCAAAATGGCATCAGCAACGTGGAAAAACTGCGCAGCCTTTTGCCAGAGCAAACCGTGCTTGCGGGCATGGTGCCCTTCAATGTTGTCGCGATGGAAGGCGGCCGGTGGCACAAGGGCACACTTGGTGTGTTGATGGCTGATAGACATTCGGCTTTGCAGCCTATCGTTGACGCGGCATCTGGCGGGCCCGCCACGCTCGAACTGCGGGACGACATGCTGTCAGTTGCCTGGGGCAAGCTTTTGCTTAACTTGAATAATGCGATCAACGCCCTGGCGGGCATACCGCTTTACGATGAGCTGTCGGACCGGAATTACCGACGTGTTTTGGCGGCTTGTATTAAGGAGGGTTTGACGGTTCTCGAGGCTGCTGACATTGAGCCAGCAAAAGTTTCAGCCTTCCCCCCCAAATGGTTACCCGCATTTGTTGGTTCGCCCAACTTTTTGTTCAATACAATAGGATTGAAGCTGCAAAAGGTTGACCGCCACGCCAGGTCTTCAATGGCGGACGATTTCGACATGGGCCGCAAAAGCGAGATTGACTATCTGAACGGCGAAGTGGTGGCCCTTGCAAAGAAACTGGGGATTGAGGCACCGGTCAACCAAGCCATTGTAGACCTTGTTAAACAAGTCGATGCGGGTGAGAAGAAAACCTGGTCCGGTGAGGCGCTGCGCGCCAAAACACTGACTACCAAAACCAAAGGCGCCTGATAGCTCAAGCCTGCTGGTCAGGGTCCAGAATTGCCAACAATTTGTTCAGATCATCGTCATTCAGATGACCGATGCGCTTTGCCATCAGGTTGGCAACTTTGCTGGCTTTTGCATCCAATCCAACAGTGTCAATGGTTGACCGCCGCCTGGATAGCTGTGCCAGCGTCTGCAGCTCTTCAGCTTCATCCCAGATAAGCCCGAAATAATGAATTATTTTCTGCGTCAGCGGCCAGGAAGGCGCGCCTTTTTTGCCGTGCTCCAACGCCGACAGATAAGCGGCAGACACATCAAGCGCTTCTGCCATGTCTGCCTGACTTACACCCTTCGCGGCCCTGAGCGCCCGCATTTTGTCACCAAACTCTGTCATCGGGATTGTTTATGCCCCGGGGCCTTGCGACGCAGCACCACATAAAGCGCGCCGTCGCCGCCATGTTCCTGCGCAGCAGGCCCATAAGAGTGCACAAAAGCCTTCAGGTCAGGACCCGAGAGCCAAAGCGGCACCATGCGCTTTAATACACCACCGTGCTGCTCGAATTCGTTTCTTGTCCGGTACGCCACAGGCGTTTCCGCGGCCAACTGGCTGTATCGTTTGCCACCTTTGCCGGTGACAACGAGCAGGATTTTATCGCCCCGCCGAATACACCCCTCTATCACGCTTTTCAGTGTGTTTAACGCGTGGTCCTGGGTCATGCCATGCAGGTCCACTGAGCGATCAAATTCCTGGCGGCCTTTGGTAATATTGCGGCGGGTTTTGCGGTCAATCCTGGCTTCTGGCTGGGCACTTGACCCGGTCAGCCACTCGCTTGGCAGTCTGTCATAGCGGACATTGGATACCCGCACCGCTTTTGGTGGCGGCGGTGTTTCGGGGCGATTGCCAAGCGGTGTGACGGATTTGGCGACTTCCTGCCAAACCGCCTTGTCAGACGACGATAGGTCTCCCGGTTTCTTTTTGCGCGTCACCGGCTGTCGCTCGCTTGCTCAGCCAGGGCTTTTGGCAAAATTAGCCAGTATTTGCCTTCGTTGGCCATGCGACCTGCAATTTCCTCCGCGCGATCACCAAAACCCCAGAAAACATCGCCGCGGATTTCACCGCTGATGGCGCCGCCCGTATCCTGGGCGACCATCAGTCGATTAAAGGTCTGATCTTCCGCCTGCTCACCGGCCGGGTTGGGGTGGCTGGTGCTCAGCCACACGGGCGCGTGAAGCGGTAAGTGTTTGCGGTCAACCGCCAAGGACACTTCAGCTGTAAGGGGCACATTTGCGGACCCAAACGGGCCGTCACCCACATCAATTTCACGGAAAAAGACGAAGGATGGGTCTGTGTTCAACACCTGCTGCACCGCCTCCGGATTGTCAGCAAGCCATGCCCGGATCGCCTGACCAGACATTTTTTCGCGTGGTATGGCGCCCGTTTGCAATAGGTGACGCCCAATCAGCTGGTTGGGGTGACCGTTTTGGGCTGCATAACCGATGCCCATGAAACTGCCGTCCGGCATCAGCACACGGCCGGAGCCCTGTACATGCAGAAAATAGGCGTCAACCGGGCTATCCACCCACAAAACCTCGAGGGCGCGGTTCGCCAGCGCACCGGCTTCAATTGAGGCGCGATTGGGATACGGCACCAGCCTGCCATTCTCCACCTTGCCCGCAACGCGGCGGCCCGTCAGGTCCGACCTGAAATCTCCGAGGTTCACCATAACAAGCTCTGGCGGGCGGCCATAAAGCGGTGTGCTGAACCGCTCAGATTTCTGGAGGCTGCCACGCAGCAATGCTTCATAGTAACCGGTAAACGTGCCCGCGGTTTCGCCTGACAATGACACAGCAAGTGGTGCAAAATGAGTTGCCAAAACGCGCCGAATATCAGTGTCCGTTGATGCTTGCAGCAGGCTGGCACAGGGTGCCGCCCAGTCGGAAACCCGGCCACCAATGGCATTCCCTGGCAGGCGGCGCCCGGAAGGCAGTGTGTCCAGCTTTTCGCAAGAGCGCATAAGCGCCGGCAATGCAACCGAAAGGTCTGTTTCAGACCAACCCGGCAGATCGGCAAACTCAACAGGCTCATACTTTAAGCCCGGCGGTGCTTTGCTTGAAAACTGGAAGGCCAGCAAAAGGGCAGGGACCACCAGAACCAGGAGTGCCAGTGAAATCAAAAGTGGCCGTTGCATAAGCTTAGCCTGCGCGCGTTGCAATCAGGGTCCAGTTAGGGTCCTTGGACCGTGTATCTCTGGCAAACGTCCATTTGTCGGAAAGGTCGATGGCATCGGACAAGTCACCGTCCACCAGCTTACCGTCTGCGTCCCGCGTTACAGCGATGATTTCTGCGGCAAAATCGATGGTGATTTCTGCACTGCGTTTTATTACCTGGGCGGCCGATATTTTTGCTTCAGTGACATCAAGGATCCGGTTCTCGAGAGTGAGGCCGTCTTCCTCGCGCTGATCAATGGCTGCGCTGAACTGAGAAAAAACCGTATCGTCCAAAAACTCTTTGAGCGCGGCTTTGTCGCCGGCCCAAAACGCCTCAAGAATCATCTGATAAGCGCCTTTGGCACCATCAAGAAACTGGCCCGCATCAAAATAGCTGTCGGCGCGGCGAATATCGCTTAGGCCCGCGCGCACTTCAGGGTCTTGGGCCAGATCAATAACATCAGCCTGACTACGGTTCACCTCAACAGCATCCGCGTCAATTGTGGGCGCATTGTCTTGGTACGGCGCACGGCCTGCCGCCGGTGGGAGGGGCTCATTACCGGTTTTTTTACCAAGCTCAGACCTCAGTCTAAGGGCAATAAAACCAGCCAGCATGGCAATCAGAATAATGTCTAACATACGCGCTTCGCTCTACTATTTCACTGTCGGTGGCCGCAATTTATCAAGGCCTTTGTCATCTGCTACGAGTGTTATCTGCATATGGTTTCGGCCAAAATTTATGGACGAAACAAAGGAAATCCAATCGCACCATTGAATAGCGACCTTGTCGTTCCTTTATAAATAAGAGGTTTCCGGACAAAGAACAAGGCTTCTGGTGGCTTCAATTTCACGGCCGCTCAGCCCTTGTTTCAGTAGTGTATAGAAGGTGTAACCCCAATGGGTTTGGTAGTTTTGATGCTGTTTGTTGCAGTTCCCTTATTGGAACTCAGCATTCTGATTGAGGTGGGAAGCGATATCGGCGTGGTGGCCACCATTGCCTTATGCTTGCTAACGGCAGGCGTTGGGCTATCGCTCATTCGCATGCAGGGCCTTAAGGTGATTGCCGACCTTCAAGCAGCCTCGGCTGAAGGGGAGACCATTGTCGAGCCGGTAATTCATGGGTTTTTCCTCCTGGTCGCCGGATTGTTCCTATTTTTCCCGGGCTTCATGACAGATGCTCTTGGTGGGCTCCTGCTTGTGCCACCCATTCGGCTGATGCTTGGTCGGCTTGGCATTGCCAAGGCGGCTGCCAAACGGACCCAATCGTTCCGCTACAGCAAGCACACGGAAAGCGGCAAGGCTACGGTTATCATCGATGGTGATTTTACTGAAATGGGTACCGAACAGCGGACACCCGGAGAAAATCCGTGGGCTAAGCGCAGCGAATCCATCGAAAACAGCGAAAAAAGTGACGAGAAAGACCCAAAAAATGACGGTTAGGCGCAGCTACCTTTGATTCTGCCGCTTTTGCCAGTTGTTCAAAGCAAGAAAGCATGCTAGCCCTCCCTCCAAATTCTCGTGCCGATCAAAGCACGGCATGTCAGCGGGGTGCTGGCTTGAAACAGATTAGTTGATTTAAAGAGCGATATCATGGCTGAAAACGAAACAGACAACACACAAACTCCCGTCGGCGGTGCTGCTGATGCGGGCCAGGCACCACAAGCCGGTGTTTTGGCACAATATGTAAAAGACCTTTCTTTCGAAAACCCAAATGCGCCTGCCAGCATGCAGGGCCAAAACACGGCCAAGCCTGCTATTGACGTAAGCGTGAATGTGGGCGTTCGCAAAATGAACGACGAGATGTATGAGGTTGACCTCAAAATTTCCGCAAAAGCTGAAAACGTTGCCGAAAACGGTGAGCGTCAGGTCGCTTTTGTTGTTGAGCTTGCTTACGGCACGCTGTTTGGCATTCGCAACGTTCAGGAAGAAGCCATGAAGCCATTCCTGCTGATCCAAGCGCCAACCATGATGTTCCCGTTTGCACGTCGCATCATTGCAGATGCAACACGCGACGGCGGTTTCCCACCGCTCTTGCTTGAGCCAATCAACTTTGAAGCGCTGTTTGCGCAGCAACAAGCGCAGGAAGCTGCCGGTGCTGCACCAGCACAGCCAGCGGAAGACGGCGCACCTGCGCCGATCAACCTGAACTAGGTTTTTTCCAAACCAAATTATGAAGCCCGGTGCTCGATAAGAGCAGCCGGGCTTTTTTTGTGGGCTGTCGTGACCCGGGTTATTGCGTTAAGCCGCGTGCGCGGCTGTGAGTTTTCGCGCGCGCCAGATGGTGGCATTGCTGGTGAGATCAATCACAATATGCAGCAGGATTGCCGGCAGCAACGAACCGGACTGAAGGTAAACAAGCGTTAGCGCTACGGCGATCCCACCCACTTGCGCGAGTGCTGTCACACTTTTTTGGTAAAGGTGTGCCAGCATGAAAGCGGCCACAGACAATACGGCGGCCGCCCACACCGGCATCCAGTTGGCAAAAAACCAGATCAGAAAACCGCGGAACATAATTTCTTCTGTGATGCCAGCGGTGACAGACACCAGTTTAAACAGCCGATAGTCTTCTCGCGTGCGGGGCATCACATCGCTTACCCCGTCTTCTTTCGCCAGCGACTTCATGATGGACCGTGCGGAATCAAGGTTACGGCCCGCCCGGATGGCCTGCCAAACCAACAGCCCGCAAACCGCAAGCGTCACCAGCCATACTGTTGGCCCCGCACCTTGCAGGCCATCTGTGAAGCCAAGGTCAGCAAAGCTGCGGCCCTCATTTGCCCACACCCAAAGCGTGAAAAGGGCAAACACCCATAACATGACGATGGTTTTCCGGTAGCTGCTGGGCAGCAACGCCGGGTCATCATCCGGCGAGATATCTCGGTGGCGCCAGGTCTCATAAAGGCCATAGGCGGGCAACAGAATGGCAAACAGTGCGACGGCGGTAAAATCCAAGATTGTCGGCATTATTTTTCTCCAAAACTCAAACAAAGTGTTGATATACCTGAGTTTTTGTATATTATGTAAATGTGATTTACGTTTACATAATGAGTTAAATGCCATGAGTCAAGGGGTTCGCAAAACACATCAGCATCGCTCGCGCCAAACGCGGGATAAGCTGTTGAACGCGCTCGAGAAACTTCTGCGACAAAAGGACTTCGCCGATATCGGTGTTGCGGAAATCGCCAAAGAGGCTGGCGTTTCTCCCGCCTCCATCTACAGGCGATTCGACAAAAAAGACGGCTTTATCGCCGTTTTGTTTGACCTCTACCTGGAACGCCTGAGCGAGTGGGTCTCTTCACCCGAAGCGCAGCTGAACTTAGAGGGCTGTGACCTTAGGCAAGCCTTGCACAAAGTCGCTGCCGGGGCTTGGATACAGCTGCAACAACAAACCCACCTGCTGAAAGCAATCTACCTGCATGGCAGAAAACACCTCGACCTGTTGGGGGAAAAAGGAGATGTGTTCGAGGCTGGCATGCTCATGGCCATGCAAGGCATCATCGCTTTGTATGCAGACGACGTAAAACGCACAGACCACGATAAATCCGCACGCATGCTCGCCTACTATTTCAACAATATTCTTATTGAACGCGGCCTCTTTAAAAAGCAGACCAGCACCTGGGCTGATCCGCTTTCCGATGAAGAGTTTACGGTTGAGATCGCAGAGTTTGCCTACGGCTACCTCATTGTTGCCGATGCTTAGCCAGCCGCGCTGCTTGCCTGCAATCGCCGTGTCTCAAGGCGTGTTTCCATCATGGCCGTGAGTGTCGCTACCAGTTCCGGGTCGGCCACATCCGGATGGCCGCTGTTGAACGGGGGTGCCGGGTTATATTCAATAGCCAACTGGATCATCTGTGCTGCCTGCTCGCTCAACAGTTCCGCAACCACCGTCAGCGCAAAATCGATGCCCGCAGTGACACCACCCCCGGTGATGCGATTGCGGTCCTTCACCACCCGGCTCTTTTCGTAAATCGCGCCGTATCCCTCAAGCATGTCGGTGCAGGCCCAATAGGTTGAGGCCTTATAGCCTTTCAAAAGCCCAGCCGCGCCCAGCAAAAGCGAGCCCGTACAAACTGACGTAACAAACTTTGCGCTGTCGCCCTGCGTACGCACAAATTCGAGCACCTCCTGATCATCCATGATGTCAATCTGACCTGGGCCACCGGGTACGCAAATTACATCAAGGTCAGGGCATTCGCTCATTGTCATGGTTGGCAGAATTTGCATGCCAGTATCAGCTTTAACCGGATCGCGCGTTTTCCATATCAAATGCACCTTTGTGTCCGGCATGTGAGAAAACACCTCAAACGGACCCGTAAGGTCAAGCTGGGTGAGGTTGGGGTACAATAATAATCCTATCTGAAGTGACATTTGGGCTTCCTTTGTTTTCACCGTTGGTTTTGACACATCCTAAGTTTTACCCTATGTTGGCGTAAATGACATATAACTACGTTTTTCTGCCATGACCCATTTCAAGAACAATATCAAAACCCTGATCATCGCCTTTGATGGCGCCCAGCTCCTCGATATCACCGGTCCATACCAGGTGCTGGCATCAGCAAACGAAGAAGTGGGCCGCACGGTTTATGACCTGTGTTTTGCAAGCCTCGACGGCGAGCACACAAAAACCTCTTCAGGCCTCACTCTTCTCTCAACTCCTCTGCATGACTGCGACCCAACAGGGTTTGATATGGTTTTGGTGGTTGGTGGCGATGCGCCTGACATCACCCGCGCTGCGGGCAGCCGCGAACTCCAGCAATGGCTGAAGGCATCTTACCCACATGTTGACCGCATGTGTTCAGTTTGCAGCGGCACGTTCGCCCTTGCCGCCGCGGGACTGCTTGGCGGCGCACGCGTTACCACCCATTGGCGCAGCAGCCGCATCCTCGCCCGAAAATATCCGGATATCGAAGTCGATGACGACGCGATCTATCTGAAAAGTGGAAAAGTCTGGACGTCGGCTGGCGTAACCACGGGGATCGACATGTGCCTGGCCATGGTTGCCGAAGATGTGGGCACACAGGCGGCCATGAGCATTGCACGGCGGCTGGTTTTATATGCGCACCGCCCCGGTCATCAGGCACAGTTTAGTGCACTGCTTGAAGGCCAAAGCCAAACCACCGGCCCGCTTTCTGAAACCCTGCAATGGATGGCGGACAATCGGCACAAGGCAATTGCCGTCAGGGACTGTGCAAAGCATGCTGTCATGAGCGAGCGTACCTTTCATCGTCGATTTGTGAGTGAGGCCGGCATGACACCTGCCAAATATCTGGAGTCGCTGCGCGTTGAGGCCGCGCGCGGCCTGCTTGAACAAACCCGCTCACCCTTGAAGCAGGTGGCGGCCCTGGCGGGCTTTTCAAATGATCAGCATCTCATCCTGGTGTTCGAAAAACGGCTGGGCATGAGCCCCACTGACTACAGAAAGCTGCACGGCAGGTTGCAGGGCGCGGCCTAGGTATTGGTAACACGGGCTCTGGTGAGTACTGCAAAAGTCCGTTAGACTTTTCTGGGGATAGGCAGTGCGGGGCCATGGATAACGATGCTTTCGATCATACTTCGATACGGTGCATTGCTGGCGGTTTTCCTGATCGCCGTTGAAACCGCGCAGCGGTCTTATATGACCAACGTCGATCGTTTTGACATGTATTTGGCGCTGGTGGCAGGCGCGTTTCTTTTGCTCGGTGTGTTGCTGGCCAATAAACTGCGAAAGCCTGCTGAACCAGAGGATAACAAAGCGCATTTGTCAGTATTGGACCGCGCGGACTTCAGCGAGCGCGAACTGGAGGTGCTTTTGTTTTTGTGCCACGGCTATCCCAATAGTGAGATTGCAGACCAGCTGGGTATTAGCGGCAACACGGTCAAAACCCACCTGAAAAACATCTATGGCAAGCTTGGCGTCACCAATCGTACACAAGCCGCAGCTGAAGCCAAGCTTTTGAAAATAGTGGGTTAAACCAGTTTTCACCCAAACGGGTGACGACAACTGAAACGGGATTTGTTTGGATTGAGGCACCCGAGCACACGACAGGAGCCAACAAATGAAAAAACTGATCTTAAAATGGGGCGCGATCATGGGCGGCGTGATGGTCGCTATATTGCTGGTTGAATATGCGCTCTATCCAGAACTGGACCCAGAACGGTTCGACAGCTCTGAAACCTATGGCTATGCCGCCATCTTCGCGAGCCTCGCGATCATGTATATGGCGATGGTGGAACTGGATAAATCGAGCGGCGAAACACCGCCGACCATGTGGCAGCGCATCATGCTGGGCAGCGGGGCGGCCATCGTCGCAGGGGCCATTTTCGGCGCCTACAATGTGTTTTACACCGAAGTACTGAACCCCGAATTTATGGATGTCTATTACGACTATTATATCGCGCAGCTGCCCGTGCAGTCGGGGCCAGAGTATGAAAGCATGGTCGCTGACCTTGAGGCCCAGAAAGCAATGTTTCAGGCGCCATCGACCCAGTTTCTGGTGATGGCCGCGACGGTGATTATGATCGGCATTCCCATGAGTGTGGCGCTGGCATTTGTGCGGAAATTGAGAGCGTAACGGACGTGTCAGAGTCGACTGACCCAATCTCGCCACACCGAATTTTGAGATAAGATGTCTGCCACATGCGCATAACCGGCGGCACCGGGGTGTGCACCGTCACCTGCAAGCGCTTCTTCCCGCCACACGGAAGACGCACGAACGTCCTCGAAAATATTGGCGTACAACACACCGTTTGCCCTGGCGATTGTGGTGAGCTGCCGCGCCGTATCGGCAATGCGGTCGGTGATTTTTTCATCATCCGCAATTGGGAGCGGACTGACCAGAAGCGTGGGGCCCATCTGTTTGGCCGCAGACAGGATCGTTTTGGTGTTTTTCAGCCGGTCGAGCTGACCAACCCTTGGGCGCCGGTTGTCGCCATTGAGGCAATCATTGGCGCCAAATGAAAAAACCAGCGCGCTGCATCGGGCGGCCTCCGCCTGCTTGCGCCAGCGCGCAAGCACATCTTCGCTGGTGTCGCCCTGTACGCCAAAGTTTTTGAAGCGGAGGTTGTCCGCCTGACAGATGCGGCCAACCCAGCCCAAGCCTTCAGGGTCGCTCACGCCAGTTACAAAACTGTCGCCAAAAAAACCGATTGTCTGAGGGTTTTTCACCGCACTGCTTTCGCAAGGCGCAAGAGCGCACGGGCGCAAATCACGTCGGCGGGGTTACCGGTTGTTTTGCAGTCAAGCTCCGCCTCCAGAAGGATATTCAGCGCCTGCTCAAGCTTGGTAGACGACCAGCTGCCAAGCTCTCTCGCGAACTTGTCTTTCTCTGCAAAAAACACCGGCGGCCGCAGTTTGTTGACCGCCTCCATCGGGTTTAATCCGGTGTCCACATGGCCACGCGCCAGATGGAGGCGCATGAGCCGGTTCTGCAGCGTGCGAATGATCGCAATGGCGTTTTCGCCCGAGGCCCAGGCGCGCTCAAGGAATTTTTCAAGGTCGCGCATATTGCCGGCCGTGACGGCTTCAGCGATTTGGTTCAGGCCAAGCGCTGCGGTGTCGCCTACGCACGCTTTGGCATCTTCGAGTGTCACCTGCCCGCCATCCTCGCCCATATAGAGCACAAGCTTATCAAGCTCCCCGCGGCTGACCATGCGGTCCCCGCCCAGATTGTCCACAAGGTAATTCACTGCGTCCTGACTGGCGCCGAGGCCTGCGGCTGAGAGCGTTGATTGCACAAGGCCAAACAGGTCTTGCGCACTGTCTTCGTAACAGGCGATAGCATAGGCGTTTTTAGCGGCCTCAACCGCTTTCCGAAGCGCGGACGTTGGCTTCAGGTCTCCTGCGGTGATCACCAGAAGGCCATCACCCTGCTCGCTTGCAAGCACAAGCTTGACGGGTTCTGCACTCTCGGGCCCTGCGCCCTCAAGCCGCACCAGCCGCCTGCCGCCCATCATGGAAATGGCGGCCACTTCATCCAAGAGAACGGACGGATTGTTTTTGACGGCCTCTGGCCCCAGGCGCACCACCTGAAACGGGTCCGAGAGATCTTCTGCTATTTGCTTGCCAATAAGTTCGGCACGCTCGCGCACCAAGCCATCATCACGCCCGAACACCAGCACCGCCCGCGTGCCGTTTGGCACAGCTTTGAGAAGCGGGGCTATGTCGCGGGGTTTTACCTTCATGGGGTTGCTGGCTCTGCGTCCGCTTCCTGCGTGAAATGCAGCGCAAGCCGCCGGTGGATGCGCTCTGCGAGATCAAGGGCAAGGCGCTGCGCCGTGTCTTCACGCTGGGACACGGTTGCAAAATCCGAAAGCACCACGTCAAAGCTGGAGCGCGCGCGCAAGGACTGCCGGATGACCGGCTCTTCTTCTCCGAATTTGATCAACTGAATGTCAGCGACCAGGGTGAGCTGCTCCTGTGTGGTCGCGGTATCGGGGCGCACACCAAACGTTTCGCTCGACTGGGTCAGCACCACATCAAGCCGGTAATTGGGCTTTGTTCCAGCGTTCAGCCGGGCCACAAGTCGGTTGCGCATAATCTGGCCTAAGCGGTCGGCGATGGGCCCCACTTCTACGCCCGACAGCTGCGCCTGCATCTCAGCCGATGAGCCACCGGCCTCATAAAGCGGTTTGAAGCCGCAAGCTGCCAGCGTCAGGCCGAGTATGAGCGCCGCAACCCGCATCAGTTGGCCACAATGTTGACGATGCGACCGGGCACAACAATCACTTTGCGCACGGTGTTGCCATCGGTGAATTTTTTAACGTTTGGCAGTTCGAGCGCCAGCGCTTCAATGGCTTGCTTGTCCATGTCTTTTGCGACCTCGATTGTATCCCGCACCTTGCCGTTTACCTGCACCGCCATTTTGACGGTGGCATCCACGGTCAGCGCCTCAATGGCCTGCGGCCACGGCGTGTTGGCGACCAGTGTTTCATGGCCAAGCTTCGCCCACATTTCTTCCGCGAGGTGTGGCATTGCCGGGCCAACAAGCAGGATGAGGGTTTCGGTGGCTTCGCGCAACACTTCCGCCATGCCGTCTGATTCTTTGGCACCGCTGATCGCATTTGCGAACTCATAGAGCCGCGCTACCGCTTTGTTGAAATGCAGGTTTTCGATGTCAGCGGTTACACCCTTGATGGTTTTATGGGTGGTCTTACGAAGCTCAAGCGCTGCACCCTCAAGGCCTTCCGCGACAGCTGAACCAACCGGCGCAAGCGGCAGTGAAGGCTCTTCGACCATGCGGTAGATGCGCTGCACAAAACGCCACGCGCCTTCGATGCCGGCTTCGGTCCACAGAAGGTCCCGCTCCGGCGGGCTGTCAGAAAGCACAAACCAGCGTGCGGTGTCAGCGCCGTATTGGTCAATGATATCGTCCGGGTCGACAACATTACGCTTCGACTTGGACATTTTCTCGACCCGACCCTCGGAAACCGAAAGCCCGCTATCAGACCTGAACAGGCTGCCGTCATCTTTTTTGCGGATCAGTTCGGGGAATACCCACTCGCCTTCAGTGTCTTTGTAGGTGACATGATTGACCATGCCCTGGGTAAACAGACCTTCAAACGGCTCTTCGATGTTGGTGCGGCCCACTTTCTTCAGCGCGCGGGTGAAGAAGCGCGCGTACAGAAGATGCAAAATGGCATGCTCAACACCGCCGATATATTGGTTCACCGGCATCCACTCATTGACCACATCTGTGTCAAATGGCTCGTCTGCGTCTGGTGTGCAGAAGCGCAGGAAGTACCAGGACGAATCGACAAAAGTGTCCATCGTATCGGTTTCGCGGCGTGCTGGTTTCCCGCATTTGGGGCATGTGGTGTTTTTCCAGGTCGGGTGATGCTCCAAGGGATTGCCGGGTGTGTCGAACGAGACATCATCCGGCAGCTTAACTGGAAGGTCTTCAGAGTTAACCGGCACAACACCGCAATCATCGCAGTGCACAAACGGGATCGGCGTGCCCCAATAGCGCTGGCGCGATACGCCCCAGTCGCGCAGGCGGAAGTTTACCGTGCGCTCGCCCCAGCCTTCTTCTTCGGCGCGGTCAATGACGGCTGCAAGCGCGTCTTTGGCGTCCATGCCATCAAGGAAACTGGAATTGAACATGGTGCCCGGGCCAGTGTAGGCCTCGTCACCAATTTTAAAGGTCTCTGCGTCCGCGTCTTTCGGCAGAACAATCGGCAGAACCGGCAGGTCATACTTGCGCGCGAAATCAAGGTCGCGCTGGTCGCCGGCCGGGCAGGCGAAAATCGCGCCTGTGCCATAATCCATCAACACGAAATTCGCGATGTAAACCGGCAGCTCCCAGGACTTGTCGAACGGGTGATAGACCTTCAGGCCCGTATCAAAGCCCTTCTTTTCTGCCTTCTCGATTGCTTCTTCGGTGGTGCCCATTTGGCGGCATTCTTCGATGAATGCCGCGGCTTCAGGGTTGTTTTTGGCGAGCGCAGCCGCAATTGGGTGATCTGCCGAAATCGCGCAGAAGCTGGCGCCAAAAATCGTGTCTGGCCGCGTTGTATAGACGGGCAGTTTGGCGTCAATGCCGTCTGGCGCATCAACAAGGTCAAAATTGAATTTGAGCCCTTCCGAGCGACCAATCCAGTTTTCCTGCATCAGGCGCACTTTGTCTGGCCAGCGCTCAAGGGTGCTAAGGCCCTCAAGCAGTTCGTCGCCAAAATCTGTGATCTTCAGGAACCACTGGCTGAGCTGACGGCGCTCCACTTCCGCGCCCGAGCGCCAACCCTTGCCATCAATCACCTGCTCGTTCGCAAGCACGGTATTGTCAACCGGGTCCCAGTTCACCCAGCTTTCTTTGCGGTACACAAGGCCCGCATTGAAGAAATCGATGAAGATTTGCTGTTCCTGACCATAATACTCAGGGTCACAGGTCGCGAATTCCCGGTCCCAATCGATAGCAAGGCCAACATTTTTAAGCTGTTCGCGCATGTTGGCAATATTGTCATAGGTCCAGTCCGCCGGGTGGACCTTGCGCTCCATCGCGGCATTTTCAGCTGGCATGCCAAACGCATCCCACCCCATGGGGTGCATCACTTCAAAACCCTGCGCACGGCGGTAACGGGCGACAACATCCCCCATGGTATAGTTGCGCACATGGCCCACATGCACCCGCCCTGATGGATAAGGGAACATCTCCAGCACATAATATTTCGGCTTGTCTGACGCGTTTTCAGTTTTAAAGGTTTTGCCGTCTGTCCAGATTTTCTGCCATTTGGCTTCTGTGGCTTTGGCGTTGTAGCGTGACATGGCAGTCTCTCAAATCACTGATAAAAAATGAGAACGCGCCCGACGAATTTCGGTGCGCGCTCCAAACTATCCCAAAAAGGGGCTGGGGATGAAGGCGAACCTTATCCTTCTGCGGCAATCCTCAGCGTACGCGCCCGCGACAAAATCGCTTCTTCTATCTGCAGCGATGTTGCCGCCTGCACCGGTACGGTAATCCAGTTACCCTCGCGCAACTCCTGACGCACCACATTCACACGAATGCCGTCGGACCGCAGCGTTTCAGAGCGGAAATACACCGCAACTTTGACGCGCTCTTCTGGCGCATCATCAGTTGAAAACCAATCGGTGATAATAGCTGCCGAGCTTGGGTAGGCATTGTCGATCGGCATGAAAGACAGTGTGTCGAGCGTTGCAGACCACAGATAGCCATTAACACCAATGGATGTTGTCAGAGGGCCACCGAAGGCTTTTTCCTCGTCGCCGCCGCCAAAAATGCCGCACGCGCCAAGCGATAGGGCCAGAAATATTGTTGCTACACTGCGAGCAATTCGAATCATGCTGAAGTCCGCTCTTGAAAAAAACAAAGTCTGTCGTCATTTAACAGACAAGCTATCTGCGCGTGACGGTATTGCGCCTTATAGCGAGCGGAAGTGTCCGTGACCAGTCCGAAATACGGTCAAATAGTGGCGGTAAGGACACATTCCATCGCAAAAATATCGGAATCACTTGCGCATATTAATAAAGTATCCATACGTATAGTGTAGGAACGTACATCTGAAGTAATGGGACTAGGTGACCGCGGGCCATGAAAAAGCTTTTGAAAATGGGGATTTCCGTACTTGCCGTTGCAAGTATGTCATTTGCCGCTTCGGCAGATGATAAGCCTCGTTTCGAGTCGAGCGGGTTCCTGCAAAGCCTTGACCTCTTCATTTCTGAGCAACTTGCCAAGCAACGCTCCAGCGTTCAGGAAACAGAAGCAGACAAATTGAAGGGTCTTGATCTGACCCTGTCTGGCGAAAGCGTTACCAATGAAGCTGGGTTTATTTCCTTAAGCGACTCCAGGCCGCGGCTGAATGGTACATCACCAGAACTCGCCAGCAGGCCGGATTTCTCGTCCCTGTTGGCGCCGACGGGAAGTGTTCGTGGTGCTTATACCCAAGACCTGTTTGGCGCCAGCAACCGCGTTGGCCTGAGCTTTGGCGGGGACCGCAACGGCGAAAACGGCAATCGTGGCTTTGAAGTTGCGCTTGAAAGCCAGTACCGCCTGTCGCTTGAAGGCCTTTCGGCAACAGCGGGTTTTGCTGATGCTGGTAAAGCTGACACTCAGTACCGCGCTGGTGTGTCCCTTGGTTATTCCGGCTTTGGTATCGACGCATCCGTGCTTCGGCACACAGGTCTGTTTGCCCGCAACCTTGAAGGGTTTGAAGCAGGCTTCTCATACCGTGCGAACAGTTGGTCCGCCCGTATCGCTATGAGCGAATACACCGAAGGTTCTGACCTCTATGGCATCGAAAATGATGTGCGCAACATCATCTCTTATGAGCTGGGAGCCAGCTACCGCCTTAGTGATCGCCTTGGCCTGACTGGCGGCGTGCGCTACTATGATTACGGCGAAAACCTGTTCGCTGCGTCAGAAAAAATCAACGCGGCACAAACAATCTTCCTCGGCGGTCGCCTGAGGTTCTAACCGCCGGCTTCATCCACAATTCCTGAAATTCCTGCAACAGCGGCGAGCTTAAGCGCGCGCAAGTGTCCTGCCGTGCGTGTCGATATGCCGCCCAATGCCGCTACCGCGATTCTTTGGCCTGAAATCAAACGGGAGAGACGGTGTATTCCCAAAGCCGAGGCCCCGGGGTGGCTTTCTGTAGGAAACACAGGCGACACGATGGCCAGATCAACGCCAAGGGAACCAGCGCGCCGCAACGCACCTCTGTTGTGGCAGGCTGCTGAAACTAGGGAGAAGCCCCTTAAATTTAGTGGCTTATGCCGCAGCATATGCTCCGGCAGATGAATGCCATCTGCCTTCACCGTGCGCGCAAGCGCTGCATCACCAGCCACAAGAAACCAGCACCCCGCCTTTCGGCTGACCTGTCGTAACGACGTGGCCAGTGCCAAGCGGTTGGGGGCTTCATAGTCGCGCAGAATGACAATTGAGCCAGCGGGCAGCTGTTCGATCGCTGCCTCGGGGTCTGGCAATCGATGGCTGTCCGTCATCAATACAAGCCGTTCTACACCCGCCCGGGCGCGCAGCTTTATCGCATGAGATTTCGAGACAGGCTTGACCATATGCGTTTCCTAGCACATAGGAAGCAAAGCCAAAACGGCGCGGTGAAGAAAGGGCAGCCGATGTCAGTTTCAGACAATATCGAATCCATTAGCCAAGAGATCAAACGCATGTGCGACCATGTTGGCGTTGCTGAGGCAAGGCCCCGCCTGATCGCTGTTTCAAAGGTTCAACCCAAAGAGCGGGTTGTTACAGCCCTTGAAGCCGGGCACCGCGAATTTGGTGAAAACCGGGTCCAGGAAGCGGAAGAACGTTGGACCGACCTGAAGGCCGACTACCCGGACGTACGGCTTTCCCTGATTGGTAGCCTGCAAACCAATAAGGCGGCCAAGGCTGTTGAACTTTTTGACGAAATCCAGTCTGTCGACCGCGCAAAACTCGCCCGGGCACTTGCCAAAGAAATGGACAAGCAAGGCAAACCTCTGCCGGTTTACCTGCAGGTGAACACGGGCGCGGAAGAGCAAAAGGGAGGGGTCCTTGCCAGTGAACTGGAAGCGTTGCACCAGGAATGCCTGAGCCTTGGGCTGAATGTGGTTGGCTTGATGTGCATTCCGCCCGCAGGCGACGACCCTTCATTGCACTTTGCCCTACTGAAAAAATTCGCGAAAAACCTGGGGCTTGAAAAGCTCTCAATGGGCATGAGCGGGGACTATGCGCTCGCTGCCGCCATGGGCGCGACCGACATTCGCGTTGGTACTGCCATATTTGGTGAGCGCGACTACCGCTAGCCGATCTGGATAAGGTCGCCCGGCCCAAGTTGGCGCAGCAGGCTCAGCATCACGGATGGGGCGATGGCCACACAGCCCTCGGTTGGTTTAAAACCGTCTTTGGCCACATGCACAAAAATGGCACTGCCACAGCCCGGAACGGGTGGATCATCATTGTGACCAATCACCAAAACGAGGTCATAGAGCTTGTCGTCCCGCCACATTTTTTCGTGAGAGCCGCCAAACGGTAGCCGCACCAGCCTGTTATATTCAGCACGGGCTGGGTCGTCGCACCAGCCAAGTTCTGGTGAAATAGGTGTGGTTGGTAGCTGGCATATGGGTTCGTCAAACGCGTCTGGTCGATAAAAAACCCGCCGGACGGGGTAGGTCCCTAAAGGGGTCATACCGTCGCCTTCTTTTTTCTCACCTTCCAGCGTCACGCCGGCGCGACCGAGTGCGCAGGGTGCGTCAATCAAAGGGCCAACAAGCTTTCCCCTTCGACCATCCTCCGGGTCTGGAATGACACGCCAGGTCTGCATGGCCTAGAGAATATGCCCGGTACGGGATTTTTTGATTTGCAGATAGCGTTCGTTGTGCGGATTTGGCGGGAAGGAATGCGCCACACGCTCAGCGACCTTGATGCCAAAACACTCAAGGCCTTCCACTTTAAGCGGGTTGTTTGTCATCAATCGCACAGAGGCAATGCCAAGGCCCTTCAGCATCTCTGCGGCCGGTGCAAACATGCGTTCATCCACCTCAAAACCAAGGTGTGTGTTCGAATCGACCGTATCGTACCCCTGGTCTTGCAGCGTATAGGCCTTGAGTTTGGAAATCAGGCCGATGCCGCGGCCTTCCTGCGCCATATAAAGCAAAACACCACCGCCAGCGTCATTGATATGCTTGATGGCGCCTCTCAACTGTTCGCCGCAGTCACACTTTAGGGAACCGAGCAAGTCGCCGGTAAAACACTCGCTGTGAACCCGCATCAGCACGGGTTTGCTGCGATCCGGGTCGCCGATCACGATGGCGATATGCTCCACACCGCCTGAAAGCGGCCTGAACGCCACCAGGCGTGCGTTCTCCGCGCCCGCCAGCGGCACTCGTGCGTCGGCCACCTGGCGCAGTTGCCGCGCCTGTTCAATGTCAGTGGCCAATATGTCGACCGCATCAACAGTTGGCACACCGGGAACATCACCTTCAACTTCCGAGGCAACAACAGCAGGCAGCAAGTAAGCGACCTTCGCAAGCTTCACTGCAGCCACGTCATTGTCTTCCGCGGGGTGGTTCCTGCGCCGGAACGGCCCCTTGAGCGGGGTCGACAAATCAAGCGTCGGGTCGGCCATGGCGACAATGTCCGCCGCCTGCATCCAGCTTGGGCGCTCAATGCGCACCACCGGCCAGTCTTCGCCCGGCACCTTAAGCGCCATCGCGCGGTTGTTGGTGAGAAGAATAAAACTGTCGCTCGCCATGTCGTCAAACAGCCCAAGCGAGCTTGTATTGGCATATTCCGCCGCAAGCAGAAGAAGCGATTTTGAGCCGTCTTTCACGACAACAGGCAGGCCCCGCCGCAGTTCATCCGCTGCGCGCGCCACCAAAATTTGCTTGTGTTCGCTGTCGTCCATGCCTGTCATGTAGGGGGCAACTTTCTGATATCAACGCTTGGCCTTGTGTCATAAGCTCGCGGAACATTCAAACGATTGTGAGCGAGCGTGATAAGATATAGGCTCACAGATACCTATATAGGCCGCAGTGACGCAAAACGGAAACGATCAGCGTACTTTGAGGGTACTGAGTATACTGATGAAGATTTTTAAACGGGGATCAAACGATGTCAGGAAGAAAACTTTTACTCGTTGATGACGATGTAGATCTGCGCGAGGGCTTGGCCGACCAGCTGGCTCTGTATGATGAATTTACCACCGAGGAGCGCGGCACCGCCGGTGATGCGCTTGAGTTTCTCGCAGAAAATCAGGTGGATATGATTATTTTGGATGTGGGCCTGCCGGACATGGATGGCCGCGAACTGTGCAAACGCATCCGCAAAAACGGCGTGACCGTGCCGATCCTGATGCTGACCGGTAATGTAACCGAAGCCGACACAGTGCTTGGCCTGGATGCTGGTGCCAACGATTATGTGCACAAGCCATTTAGCTTCAATGTACTGCTGGCACGTGTGCGGGCGCACTTTCGCCAATATGAGCAATCTGAAGACGCCACTTTCGATATTGGCCCTTACACATTCCAGCCATCGGCGAAAATTCTGGAAGAGCGCGAAAGCGGCCAGAAAATCCGCCTGACGGAAAAAGAAACCAATATTCTGAAGTATCTTTACCGGGCGGGCGGCAAAGCCGTTGGCCGCGAAGAGTTGCTGGCCGAAGTTTGGGGCTATAACTCTGGTGTTACCACCCATACGCTTGAGACGCATGTGTATCGCCTGCGCCAAAAAATTGAGGTGGAAACTGGCGCCAGCCGCATTCTGGTGACCGAACCCGGCGGTTATAGCCTTCAGGGCCTTGGTGGCTAATCCAGCTTAAAACTCAAAATCGACAATCACGGGCGCGTGGTCCGAGGGCTTTTCCCAGCCCCTCGCGTCGCGCGCCACTTCCATATGTTTGGCTGTGTCTTTGATGCTAGGGCTCACCCATACATGATCAAGGCGGCGGCCTTTGTCGGCAGCGTTCCAGTCACGGGCGCGGTAAGACCACCAGCTGTATAGTTTTTCCGGCAGCGGCGTAAATTCGCGCATTACATCCACCCAGCCATGGGCATCAATCATCTTCATCATGCCCTCTGTTTCGATGGGGGTATGGGACACGACCTTGAGAAGCTTCTTATGGTCCCAAACATCGTCAGGGTGAGGCGCGATATTCAGGTCACCCACTACAATTGATGGCTCTTTGAGACCTTTGGACCATGCGGTCATTTCTTCCATAAACTGAAGCTTGTGCGCAAACTTGTCGTTTTCTTCAGGATCCGGCACATCACCGCCTGCCGGCACGTAAAAGTTATGCAGCGTTGGGCCACCGGCAATTTTCACGGCAATATGGCGCGCATCTCCTTTTTCACACCAATCGATTTTGAAGCTGTCTTCAAAAGGGGCTTTGGCGGCGGTCGCGACACCGTGATGGCTTTTCTGGCCGTGGATTGCCAGGTGCGGCAGGCCAATTTCTTCAAAGAAATCGGTTGGGAACATATGGTCCTGCACTTTGGTTTCCTGCAGGCACAGAATGTCAGGGTCGTAGGTTTTCACCAGTTGCTCGACAATGTTTGTGCGCGCGCGCACCGAATTGATGTTCCACGTGATAATGCGCATAAGTCCCCCTGAAAACTGGATTTTTTAAAAAATCAAAAAGCTGTTGCCGATGATGCCGATGGGCCAGCGCCCGCGCTCAAACAGCTGGAAGCGAAAACTGAGCGGGTGCTCCTCTTCTTCGCCGGCCATGCCAACAAGCGCCGCCTGATACACCGCCTGCGCCGCTGCACCAGAAGTGGCGAGCACAAAGCTTTCGTCGTCAATGCGCAGAAACTCTGCGGCCTCTTTCGCAGCATCATCGATGCTCTCGGTCACCGCCTGCGCCACATGGGTCATCACCATCTCGAGCACCTGGCCATCAATCGCCAGCAGCACTTCGTCCGTGAGTGCGGCACGGAGCTGTTCTTCTGCTTCCCAGGCCGGGCTGTTGAATTCAGTGTTTTCAGCGGCTGATGCTGCATCTTCCCAGTCATAGAGAAAGGCGGGTTCTGCCTCCGGAAACCCAAGCGCTTCAGCATACTCGCGCGCAAGCTTGACAGTTTCCCGGTCAGGGTCTTCGCCCAGCGCCCTGAACCAGCGCACGTCGCTTGCGAGCGCAACGAAAGGTGCCACCGATTTCAGGCTGGGGAAATCCTCGAGCAGGTCGTCAATTTCGCCGTCAACATCCATGTCAGCTGTCCAAAACTGTGAAACGTTTCGGATTTTGTAGAGCAGAAGCCCCGATTTGACCAGCGGTTAAATGGCCATATTCGGCGGTTGTGTTGGCGGGGTTTTTTATCTGGGGCGACGGCGGCGCGCAAGACCGCGCGGGTCATCGAATTCCCAAAGCTTTTCAGCAAGCTCCACATTGATCTTCGAGTCTAAAAGCTCAACGGACGTGATCTGCCCTTGCGCGTCGGTTACATCCCACCTAAGGAGCCGAAGTTTCTGGTCTACATAGGGTTGCTGCTGAAAATAGACCGTGATGTGGCCAAGTTCCGGCCGCTCCACATCCACCGCGTGCAACGCGACAAGCTCAGGGTTGTCAAAGGGTGCCACTTCAATATTGGCACCAATGCTCGCAAGATCCGTCGAGCCGCCAAGCAGAGCCCTAAGCGGTGTATCGCCAACCGGCCAGCGGGTGACCTGACCAATTTCATAGTCGATGAAGTTGAGCGTTTTGCCGTCTGCGACCACCAGAAACGGAATGTCGTCTTCATAGTCAAATCGCACCCGGCCTGGTCGCGCGAGCGAAAGCTTGCCTTTGGCAACACCACCGTCCGGCGCATACTGGATAAAGTCAGCCTCCAGGCTCTGCACCGTATCCATATAGGTTTGCACAAGGCCAAGCGCCTTCAAGGACGTATCCTCGGCGATGGTTTCTTCCTCAAGGGGCGGCAAGGGCGGTTCTTCCTGCGCTAAGGCTGGCAGGGCTGCCACCACCAGTAAACTGATAATACTCAACACTTTCATGGGTTTTCTTTCTGCTGTCGCTATGCGTCTGTTTTTGTTGTTTTCTTTAATATTCTTCTTCGCGCTCAGGCGTAAGGATCTCACGCTGGCCTTTATGGTTTGGCGCACTGATCACACCTTGCGCTTCCATATCTTCAATCAGCGTCGCGGCTTTATTGTAACCAATTTTCAACCGCCGCTGGATGTAGCTTGTCGAGGCGCGCCTGTCGCGCTGCACAATATCCACCGCCTGATCATACAGGCTTTTTTCTTTATCATCCCCAGATGGACCTGGGATGAACGGGCTATCGAAGCCTTCTTCAGGCTCTTCGGTAACCTCTGCCAGATAGTCTGGCGCGCCCTGTTTCTTCAGGTGCGTCACCACGTCTTCAACTTCGCTGTCGTCCACAAAGGCGCCGTGCACCCGGGTGATGCGCCCGCCACCGGCCATAAAGAGCATGTCACCCATGCCAAGAAGCTGCTCCGCACCCTGCTCACCGAGGATGGTGCGGCTATCGATCTTGCTGGTTACCTGGAAGCTGATCCGGGTTGGGAAGTTAGCCTTAATTGTACCGGTGATCACATCCACGGAAGGGCGCTGTGTCGCCATAATCAGGTGGATACCGGCCGCCCGCGCCATTTGCGCAAGGCGCTGAACGGTGGCTTCCACATCCTTGCCTGCAACCAGCATCAGATCAGCCATTTCATCAATAACAATCACGATGAACGGCAGCGGCGTGAAATCAAACTCCTGTTCTTCAATCACCGGCTGGCCGGTTTCCTTGTCAAAACCGGTTTGCACCTGCCGCACCAGCCGCTCGCCTTTGGCGTTGGCTTCAGACACGCGCTTGTTGAAGGCTGCCAGGTTGCGCACGCCCAGCTTGGACATGTTGCGGTAACGCTCTTCCATCTCACGCACCGCCCACTTAAGCGCCACCACCGCTTTTTTGGGTTCTGTCACCACAGGCGTCAGCAAATGCGGAATGTCGTCATAAACCGACAGTTCAAGCATCTTGGGGTCCACCATGATGAAGCGCAGCGTCTCGGGGCTGTGGCGGTACAGAAGCGACATGATCATGGTGTTAACACCAACCGATTTACCCGAGCCGGTTGTGCCCGCAACAAGCAAATGCGGCATGGAGGCAAGGTCTGCGACCACTGGCTCGCCGCCGATGTCTTTACCCAAAATCACAGCGAGGCGTGCCTTGGTGGTTTCAAAGTCTTTGGACGCAAGCAGTTCGCGCAGGAACACGGTTTGGCGGTCACTGTTCGGCAATTCGATGCCAATGGCGTTGCGACCAGGCACCACAGCCACACGAGCTGAAATCGCACTCATCGAACGGGCAATATCGTCAGCGAGACCAATCACCCGCGCTGACTTCACGCCGCGCGCAGGCTCCAGCTCATAGAGTGTAACGACCGGCCCCGGGCGCACGTCGTTCACTTCACCCTGCACGCCAAAATCATCTAGCACCCCCTCTAACATGCGGGCATTTTGCTCCAGCGCTTCAGCGCTCACACGGCCCAGTTTCTCGGGCGGTGGGGGCGGCGCCAACAACTCGAGTGGCGGCAGGCGATAGTTTGACCCGTCGCCAAGATCAAAGGTGGCTTGCGCTTCTTTGGCTTCGCGCTGACCTCGTTTGGTTTTCGCTGGCGTGCGCACGCGTTTGGCTGCTGGTTTGGGTTTTGGGGCTGGTTTGCTGCGCTTGGCGGCCGCCGGTTTGGCACTTGGTTCAATGCGTTCTTCAAGTGTTTCTGCCGATGCCTCTCTTCGGAAAATTGCCGCGAAAACAGCATTGAGAGCAGTCCACACGCCCACCAAAACTGCCACGAGCCCTTGCCATAGCTTTAGCGAAACAGCTTTGCACAAGTCAACAAACCAGCGCCACTCTTCCCGGTTTAAGGCAAACGAAAACAGATAGGCTGGCAGGCCAAGTAGAACAAATACGATGGCATACACCCAGCTTGGCACAACAATCAGCTCGCCGGTGAGACCGACCATCAGAGAATAAAGGCGCTGGCCAAGCACGCCGCCGTACCCGCTTTGCACTACAAAATCAGGATCGGGTGCCGGCACACTGATGGCCACGGATAGCAGAATGATGCCAACCGGCAATGCTGCGAGGTTCAGCCAAAACAACGGCAGCCATCTGAGCCGCATCAGCTTCAGGCTCCAAATGACCAGGGGTATCAACAGCAAGTATGACGCAAGTGCCAGCGTTTGCATCAGGATGTCGGCAATGATGGCGCCGTATGTCCCCAGCAGATTAGTGGCGGCCGCCCGGGTTTGCGTATTGATGTCCGGGTCTTCAGGATTGTAACTCCACACCGATACAGCAATCGCAACGGCGACAGCGAGAATCAGCAGCCCCAGCAAACGCCATCCACTGTTTTTCAGAAATACAGCAAATGCCGGTGGTAACAGGGGTGCCTTTGCGGTTTTGCTGGTTTTGGTCGCTGATGTTTTGCTTCGCTTGGCGGTTGCCACAGATCCTGCCCTTGTTCACCCGACTTTGCGCTTTTGCACACAAATTCCGGTATTCTGCTTTTATTCACACCTACTTTAATGCGCCATCAGCCTTCAGGACAAGAGCGGCATTTGTAAGGCATGTTTTTTGGCTCGATTGCCGACGTGCGACAGGTTGGCGCTGGACAGGGTTCTTGAAGCGGCCTAGACACAGTGCATGAGCTCTGCGCGCAAAAAAACCAAACCTCAAACATTTGACGCAACCATCATTGGTGGCGGCATGGTTGGGCTGACAGCTGCCATTGGCCTCGCGCGCCATGGGTTTGAAGTTGCCGTAATTGACCGGGGGCCCATCGGCGATTTGACCGCCGTGGAATATGACGGCCGTGCCAGCGCACTTGCATTCGCTACGTGCAGAATGCTGGAGGCGCTGGGCATTTGGGCCCACATGGAACCCTTTGCTCAGCCCATCAATGAAATCCGTGTGTCAGACGGGCCCTCGTTGATGCATTTGCATTTTGACCATAAAGCACTTGGTGATGGGCCGCTTGGCAACATGGTGGAAAACCGGCATACCCGGCTTGCACTGTTCAAGCGGATTGAAGAATTGGAGAATATCTCGCTCTTCATGGCGTCCTCCATTGCCACAGTGGAAACAAGTCAGGAAGAAAGCCGCGTAACGCTTGAAGGTGGTGACGTGATTTGTGCCAAGGTGCTGGTTGGCGCGGACGGCCGCAACAGCATGGTACGCAAAAAGGCAGCCATTCCGGTTTCCACGTTTGAATACAAACAGCATGGCATAGTGTGCTCCATTGAGCACGAGCTTGCGCACCAGGGAATTGCCCATGAACGCTTTCTGCCATCAGGTCCATTTGCCATCCTGCCACTGACGGGCAATAGAGCGTCATTGGTTTGGACGGAAAAAAGCCATCTGGTGGACACCATCATGGGCCTGTCGGACCGGTCATTCACCGCAGAAGTGCAGCGCCGGGTCGGCGATTTTCTGGGTGAGGTCAAGCCGGTTGGCGGTCGTTGGGCCTATCCGTTAACCCTCCAGTATGCTGATACATACACAGACAACCGGCTGGTTATTCTGGGTGACGCAGCCCATGGTATTCACCCCATCGCAGGTCAGGGCTTAAATCTTGGGCTGAGGGACGTTGCCGCGTTGGTTGAGACGCTTAGTAACGCAGCGACAGTTGGTCTGGATATTGGCTCCGAGCAGGCACTTGCCACCTATACGCAGTGGCGGCACACCGATAACGCCTCGCTGATCAGCGTTACTGATCTGCTCAATCGCCTGTTTTCAAATGATGTTGCGCCTGTGCGGGTTGCACGCGACATTGGCCTTGCGGCAGTTGAACAAGTTCAACCGCTGAAGAATTTCTTCATGTCGCACGCCAGAGGCACCGTGGGCGAGTTGCCGAAACTGCTTCAGGGCGAACTGGTGCAATAGGAATGGCAGAAGCGGGCAAATACGAGACCGTTGAGAAAACCGCCCCAGCCGAAAATGCACGTGCGCAATCACCCAACTATGACCTGAACCTGAAATTGTTCCCGCAGCGGTCGCTAAAGCCCGAGCATTTCTCAAAAATGCTGCTGGTTTTGATTGTGATCTGCACGCTCGCCAGTATCCGATTCATCATCGTCGGCGCTTGGCCTGTTGTGTTGTTTTTGGGTGCTGATGTTCTCGCGCTGTGGTTTGCGTTTTTCCTCAGCTACCGGCGCGGACGCATTTTCGAAACCGTGCAGCTTTCCAAAACGGATTTGATCATCACAAAAAGTGACGCAAACGGGCGGGTGACAAGCACGCGGTTTGAGCCCTATTGGGCGCATGTTTCGCTCAGCACTATCGGCGCGGATAAAAACACCCTGACCATCAGCCATCATGACAAACGTGTAGAAATTGGCGATTTTCTGGTGCCGCATGAGCGCCGCCAGCTGGCCGAGAAAATTTCAGATGCCCTGCAAGTCTGGCGGGCGCGCTAGTTATTCAGCAAACTGATTGGGAAATGTTTCACAGTCCACCTCGGCTGGCATATCAATGCCATACAATATGCGCCATCCATCCGCGGTTTTGCCCAGCGTGAACTGGTTCACGCCGCACCCAACGAGATCACCCTTGTAGCGGATGGTGAAGGGTGCCCATACGGTGGCGAGCTCCGCGCTTTTTGAGAGAACCTCTACACCAAATATCTGCTCGTCTGCGTCACCTTCTGCTTGCTGGTCGACCCAGTTTATCCAGCGATCAAAAGTGCCTTGTCGCAAGGCGCCATCCGGCTGCAACCGATCGAGCCGTGCATCATCAACCACCATGGCGCGGATGGCGGCGCCGTCACCAGCGCGCATGGCATCAAACAGTTTTTCAACAACTTGCTCAGCTTCGCTCTCAGCCTGAGACGGCACAGCAAGACCAAACACTGCCAGCGCGGCAATTACCATATTTCTCATGAAACTCCCCTTCACCTCTAAGCCCTGTTTTTGGGTATCAAAGCTGAAAAGCAGCGACAAGGCTTTTGTGAGTGAAATAAATGCAATTAAACCAAAGACATAGGGTTATTGGTCCACCGAGCAATAGACCTGGGCGATCCGCAAACTGGCGCGATAGCCATCGGCGATACTGTCGAAATTCGCATTTGAGATACTGTCATTGCTTGCGCTTTCCGACGCGCGCGAAATCAACGCAGCCTCAGCGAACACTTTTGGGTTGGTGGTGTAGACGCGCCCTCTGCGCGGAGCGCCCGCAACCACTGTACCTACGATGCGCCCGTTCGCATCCAGAACCGGCCCGCCGGAAATACCCCCAAGAGACCCAGAAAACACCGGGCGCCGCTCCCGCTCCACCCAGGCAATGACCCGTTCCCGCGTGTTGTAGCGCCCGCGCGACTTCATAACCGTTTCCCCGATCACCGTGGCCCGCACGTCCGCCGGTACGCCCTGAGGGTAGCCCATCATGAAACCGTCATCGCCGCGCGTGGGCGCTTGTTCCGTAAGTTCAAAAGGTTTCACCCGGACCTGATCAGTTTTCAAGACGGCAAAGTCACGGTTGTTGGCCACAGCCTGAAGGCGCGTTGGAATGGCGCGCCGGTCTTTAATAAGCGCGATAGCATCGCAGTCCTGAATGACGTGCCGTGCGCTTACATACGTACCCTCGTCATCGACCGCAAAGGCGGTACCGACACTGGCGCGGCTTTTTTCTTCAATATCGACAATGACGGCGGAGCTGATATCCCGTGGCAGGCGCGCACTGTCAGGCACGCTGACAGACGGGCCCGGTTTAGTGGGAGACGGCGCTGCACGCCGGGGGGGTTCCTGGTCCGTGCTAGCATAACGGACAATGAAAAACAGGATCGCTGCCGTATAGAGCAAAAATTCGAACCGCCGACGCATTAATCGCTCACCTAACCGGAAATAGCGGCCGCATTGATGAATGCAGTGGCAAGCTTGACGGATACCAGGAAGGTGGCGGCAGCAATGTCTCCCGCTTCAATGCGCGCCGAAATGTCTTTCAGGAAAAGGTCCGCGAGTCGGAAGGCGATCAGTTGCAGCACCAACGCCACAACGCCCCAAATAACAAGATCCCATAGGGATATGGCTGCTGCGAGGGAAAAGGCGAGCGGTAGAGAAAGACCAACCATGGCGCCGCCAAGCGACAATGCAGCCGCCGTATTTCCCGCCCTGATCAGCTTCAGTTCATCATGTTTGGTGAGCTTCATATAGATGAACACACCAATGAACAGAATGACCAGACTAACGGCCGAGTGCACCATGAAGATGGGCAGTCCGGCCCAAAGTGCGAGCATCGCTTCGTTCATAAAATCCCCCAATTACTGCGAGGCTACAGCCCCAAAACATCCCGCATCGAATACCGGCCCGGCGCTTGTTTCGATAGCCAAACGGCGGCCCGAACCGCACCGTCAGCGAACAGTCCGCGGTTTTCCGCGCGGTGCGAAAGTGTCAGGCGTTCGCTTTCACTGGCGATAACCACCGAATGTTCACCAATTACGCTGCCGCCGCGAAGGGCCGCAAAGCCGATAGATCCGTCTTCCCGTTCGCCGGTTATGCCTTCGCGCGCGGGTGTTCGAACGCTTGGCAGCGGCACACCTCGGCCTGCCGCAGCGGCTTCGCCGAGCATAAGCGCGGTACCGGACGGCGCATCAATTTTGTGGCGGTGGTGCATTTCAAGAATGTCGATGTCCCAACCTTGTTCGAGCCGGGAAGCCGCTTCCCGCACCAGCGACATCAACAGGTTGATACCAAGCGAATAATTGCCGGCCTGCATGATGGCCGTTTGCGTCGCTGCTTCATCAAGAGCCGCTTCATCATCGTCTGACAGACCAGTTGTCCCCACCAGCAGCATGGTTTGTTTTTCTGCTGCCATGGCTGCATGCCGGGCCGTATTGCCAGGCGGTGTGAAGTCAATCACCAGGTCGGAAGCATCAAAAACAACTTCTGTTTGATCGGTGATTGGGGCCAGTCCATCAGGTGTTGTGTGACCAATCAGAGAGTGGCCGGACATTTCAGAGCCAATGATCAGGGAAAGCGCCTGTTCGGCAGCAACAGCTTGCGCCAAGGCTTGCCCCATGCGACCCATTATTCCCAAAATACCTACCTTGACCATCAAGCGCCTCTGTTCAACAGCGTTCCAATGGCCAAAGACCTACCATGCGGTTGTAGGGATGGGAAGATGGCTTATTCGAGGCTGTTTATCCAGTCACGGATGAGCTTTATGCCTTCTTCGTGCGCCAAGGTACGGCCAACTTCAGGCATCATGATGCCCGGGTCTGTTGAAATCATGCGATACAGCAAAATAGATTCGTCCGCGTTACCGGGCGCAACATCATAAGTGAAGCCACCAGAGCCGCGCCCCGCAGCAACGGGCCGTTTTTCATATCCCCACGTGACTGCGGACTTTTCGCCGTACGTGAGAAACAAGCCAGATGTGGAACCAGGCCCTTCTGCACGGTGGCAGTGCGCACAATTGATATCAAGGTAAGCACGCGCACGGGCATTTATGTCTGCTCCAGCATCGTTCATTGTTGGCACACTTGGGATTTGGTCCAATGCTGGCGCACCGTCCAACAGCCCTGCATTTGACCAATGGATCAGCTGATTTTCAGAGCCAGAGGCAAAAGCGTACTCTTTATTCAAGTTGCGCGCTTTTGGGCCAATGGGTGTAACCGCCTTGTCAAAACTATGGCAGCCTTTGCATTGGTTTTTGTTTGGCACCACATAATTGATCGACTGCGCCTCACCCGCCAGATTGATGAAGTCGAGCGGCAACACTTTACCGGCAACTTTAAGCGTGGCGTCTTTCTGGTCTTCGTTCCAAACATAGGCCCATGCGTTCCACCCGGCCTCCTGGTGAATGAGCAAACGTGTTTCAATGAGTGTTACATCTTCATCTGGCTTCCTGAGGTCAGCCGGGTAAGCGAACGTTTTTACGAGAACCGAGCCCACCGGGAAATCAAACACCTCAGTGTCGTGGTAAGTGGCTTTTTGGCCTGCTGGCACATAAACGAAACGGTATTTTTCCGCATAGTCAGTGAAAAGTGGCACCTGCAAATCGTATGGAACCACCCCTGATGCAGGCGCTTGCTGCGCACCGTCAGCAAACAACCCATAAGCAGACAATAGCTTCTGCGGCCTTTTGGACAAGAGAAGCTCGTCCTGCACCTGGGCTGCTGCCGGCAACGCGGCAGCACAAAGCGCCGCCGCAATTAACAAAACTACTCGAAACAGTGCCACTGTTGCCCCCTAGTCAGATTCGAGCTGCGGCAGTTGAACTGCAGAAAGACGTGGCCGCTCGCCCGCATGATCCGCGATGTCTGTCTTGGGGTCAGCGCCCCACGGCAATACCAGGTCTTTCACAAACTGGAGGTTGGCAAAGGTGGTGCCGTCTGCTTCATCAATGATGATGCGGTCTTGCTCATCCGGTCCAAAAAAAGCGGACCACACACCGTCTACCGCGCCGTCCCACACAATGTCCGGCACAGGCAAACCAGTGGCCGGCGCAATCAATTCAGCGACGGCTTTGTCTGGCTCCCACCCGGCGCGACCATATGTGTTGCCGTGCACGTAAATGCCGCGCGGCAGCGGGTTATAGTCTTCGTCATTATATTCGCGTGGATAAGCCGCAAGTAAAACATTGGCAGACGCGTTTTCCGCAAACTCATTGCCGAAAACTTCAATATTGCTGTTGGCCATCACCAATAGGCCGGTACCTTTTGGCACAGTGGCCACGATGTTGCCCTCGGGCGCAAAGTTCGCTGTATCATTGTTCACAGACTTATTGTTGAACACCCGAACACTATGGCCACCCATTTGCGGCAGGTTCGGCAGGTCAAACACCAGAATGCCGCCCGTGTTATGGGTCGCAACATTGTCATACACGTCAGCAAAAAAGCTGTTTTCGATTTCAATGCCTGCAACATTGTATTCTGCGCGACTGTTACGGACGATGATGTGCTGGCTTTGTCCCACGTAGATGCCAGCGTCCGACGCGCCTTTGACAAGTGCTCCGTCGATCAGAACATTTTTGCTCTCGACCGGATAAAGGCCATAAGCGCCGTTTTCTGCATCTGGTCCATTGGTCCATTCAACACGGATGTCTTTGAAGGATATCTGGTCAACACCTTTGGCTTTAATGCCATCCCCCGGCGTGTCTTCAACAGCAAAGCCCTCAAGCCAAACACCATCTGAAGTCACAAGCAGACCTTCTGAACCAGAAACCTGGCCCGCAAACGACAGTACCGTTTCTTCCATGCCAGCACCTTTGATCGTGATGTTTGGCACATCAAGCGAAAGGGCTGACTGCAGTTCAAACCGCCCAGCTGGCAGCATCAGTGTGCTGCCCGGTTCCGCCAATATCAGGGCTTCTTGCAAGTTTTCCTGAAAACTGCCCTCAGCAGAAACTTCAACTGTTTCCTGAGCAAACACGTTCATTGAAATGATGCTGCTGGCAACAATACCAACGATGACTGAATCAATGGTTTTCATGACGCCCCCCTCCGGCGTGACAATTTGAATTACAGGAAAACTGCCTAATCGGATCCACAGAGTCAAGAAAAATGAAAATGTTTCACTTTTTCATTAGGTGGGTTATAAAGGATTGAAAGAGGAAACCCCGCTATGGCAAGAGCACTGCCGCGTAGAGAATTGAAAGCACCGCCCAAACAAGCGAGGGCGAGAGAGAAGCAGTTGGCGATTTTGAAAGCCACCGAATCTCTGGTTCTTTCTGGTGAGCTTGAGGGTATCTCTACGACCACAATTGCCCTTAAGGCGGGCATCCCGGTTGGATCCATTTATCGCTATTTTGAAGACAAAGAAGATATTCTGGAGCAGCTTTACCGCAAGGCTTACGATGAAGTTGAGGCTAAAGCCACCGAAGCTCAGCAACGGGTTGAAGAAGGCGCCCAATTTGCGGATACAATCCAGCCGCTGCTGGATAATTTTTGGCGAACAGCGAGAGCGCACCCTTCCTTCGTGGCGCTAACCCGCTGGGCCAACCGTCACTTCAGTTTATGGGATGTGACACCGGGACCGGCCAGCAGCCTATCGCGACTTATTGAACAGCTTTTTACGCTGACCGGTATTGAGCTGCCCGCCGGGCGCGAAACAGCGATTATGAAGTCGATTGTGACAACGTCGTCGGTGCTGATTGACCAAGCCCTCGAAGAAGACGACGAAGAGGCCGCAAAGCAGCTTTTATCGGAGCTCTGCCAGCTTTTGATAAGCTATACTAAGTCTTTCAGTTCACCGCGGTCTTAACCGCTTCAATCAGTGCAACCGACTGATCAAAACCAACACCCTCTTGACCACCATCCGCATCCGGCCAGCTGGAAAAAACCGCCACAACGGTGTTGGTAGAGGGTGAAACGTCAATGAACTGACCGTGCACACCGTTCGCCCGGACAGTGCCCATGCCGTCGCCCACACCCCAAACGAAAGACCGGTAATAGGGCTTACTGCCGGGTGATGACGGCGCCGACCAACTGGGGTCGCCGGGATGGTTGAAGATGTCGTCCATCCAGGCAGCGGGCACAATTTGGGTGTCGCCGACGGCACCACGGTCAAGCATCAATTGGCCCACCCGGGCAATGTCCCGGAGTGTCGCCATCATACCACCGCTCGCAAGCGTAAAGCCGCCGACATCCACAGTGATCGCGGCACTTCGCTCAGCTCCCATAGGTTTCCAAATGCGCTCAGAAACCAGATCCGCAAACCGCTGACCGGTTGCCGCTTCAAGCACCCAGGCAATCACGTCCGTAGTGCCAGACTTATAAACAAAAGTATCTTTGCGACTATCGTCGCGGCCCACTGTTGGCAAAAACACATAGTTTCCAACGACTGGTTCACCAGCGCACATGGGGCCTGTCAGCAAGCCATCGGCGCAGTCTTGTCGGCGCACCGTGCTGTCCGCAGCTGCATAGTCTTCGTTCCAGTCAGAGGTGTCCCGCATGTCCAGAAGTGCGCGCAGGCTATTGTCCCCCCAACCGGTTTGGGAAAGCTCTGGCACATAGTCCGCCACCGTTTTGCTGAGATCGATTAGGCCGTCAGCCTCTAAGCTGGCTGCGGTTAGGCCAGTGATTGTTTTCGAAACGGACCACAGCAAATGCGTACGCTCTGGTGTCAGGGTGCCGTCGTAAATCTCAACCACGGCGCGCCCGTCCTTCAGCACCAAAATGCCATCTACGAAGGCGCCTTTCATTGCGGTGGAGAGGTTGATTTCCTTGCCGGAAAGAGTGATCACCAAGTCGGAGGCTACATTACCTATCCCCTCAATGGGCTGCACTGTGCGGTAATCATTAGCAATGTCTTTGGTCGGCAACACTTCCCGTAAGTGGGTATAGGCCCACCGGTTGAGCGGCCCAAATTGCCACGTGGCACCGGTTACGCCCTCTGGCCTGTTATCTTGCGCGTTCAACGAAGTTGAAACACATAAGGCAGCGGCCATCACCCAAATTTTCATATCCAGCTCCTTATCTTTGCAAGCAGGCTGGAAGCTGGTAATTCAGATGTCAAGCAGCGGCCTCATGTGGCCCCAAACGGGGGAGGTCATTTTGGGTTGCTCAGAATTTCGGGCGCCATGTGGCAACTTTATTGCTGATGCGCCACCCCTGCTGAGTTTTCAAAAGCAGGATATAGTCCGTGTACACCCGCTCTCGCGATGCCATGTAAATTTCGACTTTCGCTGTCGCCGCGGAACCTGTCACGTCCATAGATACAAGCCGCCCGTAGCGCTCGATTTGTCGACCTTCCGTGAAACGGGAAAGATACTCCGGAAACGGTAATCTTCCTAAGGTTCCGTCTTCCTGGATGTATTGGATTTCAGCACTTTCCAAAAACGCTTCTGACAGTCGGTCCAGCATGCCTTTTTCAGTACCATCAAAGTATTTTTGGATGACCGCCTGGACCTCCAAATAGTCGTTAGCCATCACAGTTTGCGTCGGCACGCTCACAAATAGTATCATGGCTAAGTAGCGAACAAGACCAAGTTTCATCACAGTTCCTTTCTGTCGTGTTTTCAAAATACGTGCCTTTGCTTGATTGGCTTGACCAACAGCGCAACCCTAAGAGTTTGCAACATCATGTCGGTTCGCTAATCTTCAGACACATGAGACAGTCAGCAAAAGTCACCGAAATTGTCGTGACGTCTGGGTGATTTTTTGTGATTTTTTATGACGAGTGCACCGGCTTGCAGTGAGGACAGCGATTGCATGTGGCAAATACTCGAATTTGAGTTTGATGAAGCGACCAATGTGCTCGCCGGACCAGAGGGGCGGAATCTGCTGGAGCCTAAGCCTTCAGCGTTACTCAAGTTTTTTATCGCGCATGCGGGCCGTGACATCAGTCGTGACGAACTCATTGAGCATGTATGGCAAGGCCATATTGTCTCGGACGGCGCGATCAACAGAGTTGTGGTGCAGCTTCGAAAGGCACTGAACGACAACGAAAAGATCAAACGTTTCATCGTCACTGTGCCCAAGGTTGGGTATCGGTTTATTGTTTCCCCCCAACTCACAGAAAAAAGCAATAGTCGCGGTAAAAGCAATACAAGCTTGGTCATCGGTGCGCTTGCTTTGCTGACCATCGTGTTGGTTTTTGCCTTTTCGCGCCAAACCGGTTTGCCGGAACAGGCAGCGCCGAGCCACAGAGTTTCGCCTCTGGTGCGCTTATCCAGTGAACAGTTTGGTCCAGCTGTTTCTCCCGATGGCTCGCTGGTCGTTTTTTCTGTCCGCACAGATCAGGGTGCAGAGTTGATGATGGCTGACGGCGTTGCTGCGCCGCCTACTCGCATTGGGCACACGGGTGGGTTGGCGACATCCGCCACTTGGTCACCAAACGCAGATACTCTCGCTTATCAATTCCGCGCTCGTAACTCGTGTCATATAATGATGCTTTCTTTCACTGAAGGCGCTGGGCCTGCAAGTGTTTATGAGTGTCCCCTGGCGGGGCATATGTCCCTGGCGTTCTCCAAGGACGGCCAGACACTGTATTTTACGGAGCGGCGCTCAGCATACGAACCCGCCGAACTGTTTGCCCTTGACCTGAGCAGGCGTTCAAAACGCAAACTGTCACAACCAACCGCGACCGGTCGAGGCAATCATTTTGTTGATGTGCACCCAATAAGCGGGAAGGTTTTGCTTCTGAGTGACCAGAGTGCAGGCCAAACAAGCGCCTTTGAGATTGACGACGCCGGATCTACTTTTGAACGGATATTGATGTGGCCGTATCGTCTGGACCAAGCCACTTGGGGGCATGACAGTGTCTCTGTCGTTCACCCGGACATGCACCCATCTTACCAGTTGGTTGAAACCGACATTTCTTCAGGCGAGTATCGAATTCTGGCCACAGAATCCCGCCGCATCAAAGAACCCATCAGGGCATTAGACGGCGCGAGCTACATATATACATCCTACCTTCACAACCGAGATATTTGGCTGAACGGGGCCGACGCCCAGCACCTGAATTCCTCCGTGATGGATTATGCGCCAAGCCTTTCCCATGATGGGCAGCGGGTCGCATTCGTTTCAAAACGAACAGGCCAGAGCCGCGTGTATTTCGATGATGTTGCGGGCGGCGCGCAAAGCTCGGTCGCCTTACCCATGGCGGGCCTTTCAATTTTTGGCCTTCAGTGGTCTCCCAACAACAAATACATGTTGGTTGCCAGCAGCCAGGGGTTGTGGGTGTTTGATGTTGCAGCACAAGAGTTCTTCAACCATCACCGCGCCCCGCTGCCCATATACGGCGCAAGCTGGACCGGCGAAAACCAAATTAGCTATAGCCTGCGCGAAAATAGGCGGTGGCAGGGATACAGTTTTCAGCCAGGCATTGAAGACATTCCAATTGCCCACGACGATGCCTGGGCTTTCCGCGTTGGTGCCGGGTCAACACAGTATCTGGTCAGCCAAACCGGCGACCTGTTTGTGAACGGGACCGACCAGGTTCCCCTTGAATGTGCACCGCCCTTATATGGACGACACTTCACCTACCGTGTGGTTGCTGACAAAGTTTATTGTCCGTCGTCCAATTATCAGCAAGTGCTTTTTTGGGGGCCAAATCAAGGTGCTCAGGTGGCGGGCAACTTTGATGTCAGGCTTGGCCAGTTTTCGGTTTCTAACGGCAAGGCGGTACACACTGTTTTGAAGACAACTTCGAGCGACATCATGCGCGTAATCGTTGAAAGGTAGTCAGATGAAACCGAGTGCAACATTAGACCGGCGAAAACTGCTTCAGCTTGTTGCTGCGTCCGCTGCCGCAAGCGCAAGCCTGCCCGTGAGTGCTAAAAAGGCACCGCGCGTTGCCGTTGTTGGTGGCGGTATTATCGGAACGTCTATTGCCTACCACCTCACAAAAGCGGGCGCTGACGTCACGCTTCTTGAGCGGCACGAGTTGGCAACGCGCGCAAGCAGGGGCACCTTTGCCTGGATCAATGCCACCTGGGCCAAGCAGCCACGGCATTATCACACCTTCAGCCAAATGGGCGTTGCTGGTTGGCACAGACTAGAGCGCGAACTCGATATCCCGGTCCGATGGGAGGGGTCACTTGAATGGTTTGGCAACGCCGACCGGCAAGCGCGCCTGCGCGACCAGATTGCTGAGCAGGTCTTGTGGGGAGAGCCCGCACGCATGGTGCCCGCGGCCGAGCTTGCAGGCCTGGAACCGTTGGTCGATTTCAACGGCGCGCCAGATGTTGCTTTTTCACCAAACGACGGGGCGGTGGACCCTGTGCTGGCTGCCAGCACGCTCGCAAACGCGGCCATGACTGCCGGTGGAAAGATTGTCACAAATTGCTCCGTGGAGGATATTGAGCAAACTGGTGCTTCCATGAAAGTCTACACAAACTGCGGCACTTTTGACGTTGATAAAGTGGTTTTAGCGACAGGGGCGGACCCGGTAGCGACTGAGCGCTTTGCTGGTATCAACATTCCGCAGCGGTCAACCCCTGGCGTGATCGTGGTTACCAAGCCATACCAACAGATTTTGAATAGAATTGTGGCTGCACCGGGCGTTCATCTGCATCAGCGGCTTGATGGCCGCATTGTCTTGGGTGAGCAAGACGGGGCGCCACAAACCGAGGCGCATGCCGAAAGGCTCAAGAACCGGCCAAACAGGTTCCCCGAAGAGGCTTTTGCCGAAATGCACGCAAGCCGGATTATGTCTGTGGCGGAGCAATTCCTGCCTGATATTTCCGGGGCGGAAGTGGAAGATGTGTACATCGGCTGGCGACCGCTGCCCCTTGATGGGCACCCTGTTATTGGACAATCACCTGCGCGTCCCAATGTGTATCTGGCCATTACTCACAGCGGGGTAACGCTTGCCCCCATTATCGGCGAACTTGCAGCAAAAGAAGTGGTGTCGGGAAGAACACTTGACGTCTTGTCCCCTTACCGTACTTTTAGGTGTTTTGAACACGTTGCGCGCTACTGAATGCATACTATTCAATCATTCAAAAGCACCATAGCTTTCTCTTGTCAGCAGAACTTACGTTTCTATTTTGATGAGTTACGGGTAAGTAGGCTGAGCTAGTTTAACCTGCCCCACCCCAAAAAAAGGCATTAATCTTGGATACGGAACAGATAAACAAGTACATCAAGAAAGACAGCACCAAAGTTCCTGGCTGGTTCGACAGTCGGGATATGGCTCTGTTTTTCTACCTCAACAAATTGCAGTTAAACGCGGCCAAAGTTGAGGGCGATGTTTGCGAAGTTGGAGTGTATGCTGGAAAATCTCTGGCATTGCTTGGCATGTTGTCGCAGCCACATGAAAAGCTTGTCGGTATGGACTTGTTCCTGGAAGACTTTTTGGAACAAACGCAAGAAACCATGAAGCAACATTGTCCGTCGGTGGAAAACATCGAATACGTGAAATGCAAAACGTCGGAACTCAGGGTAGACAACGTCAAAAAGTATTTTCCCAGACAATTACGCCTTCTGCATATTGATGCTGGACATGAGTACCATGAGGTTCTGCATTCGCTAATTGTCATGGCCCCTTATGTCGCAAATGGTGGCATCATCATCATGGACGACTATCATGATCGCGAATTCCCGGGCATTGAATCTGCAACTTTGGACTTTTGTGCCATCACCAGTCCAAGGCAATTTGTCCCATTTGCCGTTGGTCACAATAAAATATACCTGACCACCCCGCTTTACGCCATTCTATATATGAAGGCATTGCTGCGCCAAAAAACGTACAAGGACAAATGCCGCCTTTCGAGAATTCGGGACAATCAATTGCTGGTAACCAACAGCAAACGTCCACTATCAAATGAACAAATTTTGGACTTGCTGGCTGCGAATGAAATACCATATCGATACGACTACGATGAACAGGCGCTGGCTGAAAAAGCGATCAATTATGCTCAGTTCCGGGCTACCGGTAGAATATAAATTAGAACAGAAAATAGCCGCCCAGTGAGGCGGCTTTGTTTTTCTAGAATTTTAGCACAATCCTATTCGGTCAGATCGTCCCAAAGTTCTTTCACCTTGGTGAAAAAGCCTTCGGACTGCGGCGACACTTCGTTGCCGCCTTCTTCCGCAAACTCCTGCATCAGTTCTTTTTGGCGCTTGGTGAGGTTCACCGGTGTTTCCACCTGGGTTTCAATAATCATGTCGCCCACATAGCCGCCATTAAGCTCTGGCATGCCTTTGCCCTTGAGACGGAACTGACGGCCGCTTTGTGTACCCGCAGGGATTTTCATCCGCGCACGTTTGCCTTCGATAGTTGGTACTTCGAGGTTACCACCAAGCGTTGCTGTCGCCATCGGGATCGGCACCTGACAAAAGAGCATTTCTGCGTCGCGCTTGAATATTGGGTGCGGTTTCAGCGACAGGAAAATATATAGGTCGCCCGGGGCAGCACCGCGCGCACCGGCTTCCCCTTCACCTGAAAGGCGAATGCGTGTGCCTTCTTCAACCCCTTTTGGAATTTTGACCTGAAGAGTTTTTTCCTTCTGCACTTTGCCGGCACCGCGGCAAACCTTGCAGGGGTTGGTGATGATCTGGCCGTTGCCTTTACAGGTCGGACAGGTGCGCTCAACCATGAAGAAACCCTGGTTGGCGCGCACTTTGCCAGCACCGCCACACGTGCCGCAAACCTCAGGGCTTGAGCCCGGCTCGGCACCAGAGCCGCCGCAGGGGTCGCACGAAACAGATGTAGGGATGGTGATCTGATCGGTTTTGCCGTTATAGGCATCCTCAAGCGAGATCTCCATATTGAAGCGAAGGTCTGCACCACGCGCCGGTCCACGTCGACCACCGCGGCGACCGCCGCCACCCATGAAATCCCCGAAGAATTCTTCGAACACGTCAGAGAAGTCAAAGCCGCCTGCACCAGCGCCGCCGCCAGGGCCACCCATGCCGTTTTCAAATGCTGCATGACCATACCGGTCATAGGCCGCACGCTTGTCCGGGTCCTTCAGGACGTCGTAGGCTTCACCAAACTCTTTGAATTTTTTCTCAGCTTCCGGGTTGTCCGGGTTCCGGTCGGGATGGAACTCCATCGCTTTTTTGCGGAATGCTTTTTTCAGCGTCGATGCATCGGCGTCTTTGCCAACCCCTAGAAGCTCGTAATAATCTTGTTTTGCCATTGGCGTATTCCCAAAGCTTTTTCAAAAGCTTGAGAGCGTGACCGACCAATTCTTTTAAAAATGGCCGCCCCAACGGGTGCTGAGGCGGCCTTGTATTTGGTGCGGTCAGGCCACTCGATTACTTTTTCTTGTCGTCTTCGTCGACTTCTTCGAAGTCAACATCAACAACATCATCGTCGGCCTTTTCGCCAGCTTCAGCTGCTTGCGCTGCAGCGTCAGCCTGAGCGGCATCTTCACCGCCAGCTTCTTGAGCTTCCTTGTAGATGGCTTCGCCAAGTTTCATGGAAGCCTGAGCCAATGCTTCTGTTTTGGCTTTGATGTCTTCAACATCTTCGCCTTCAAGAGCGGTTCTGAGTTCAGCAACGGCAGCTTCAATGGCTGCTTTGTCTTCGTCAGAAACCTTGTCTTTGTGCTCTTCGATGTTTTTCTCAGCAGAGTGGATGAGAGCCTCGCCCTGGTTCTTGGCTTCAACCAGTTCTTTGCGCTGCTTGTCTGCTTCGGCGTTGGCTTCGGCGTCTTTCACCATAGCGTCGATATCATCGTCCGACAGACCACCAGATGCCTGAATGCGGATCTGCTGTTCTTTGCCTGTACCTTTGTCTTTCGCAGACACATTCACAATGCCGTTGGCGTCAATGTCGAAGGTCACTTCAATCTGCGGCACACCGCGTGGTGCTGCTGGAATACCAACCAGGTCAAACTGACCAAGCAGTTTGTTGTCAGCAGCCATTTCGCGCTCGCCCTGGAATACGCGAATAGTCACAGCGCCCTGGTTATCTTCCGCAGTTGAGAAGACCTGAGACTTTTTCGTTGGGATGGTTGTGTTGCGCTCGATAAGGCGTGTGAATACACCGCCAAGCGTCTCAATACCAAGCGACAGCGGCGTTACGTCGAGCAAGAGAACGTCTTTCACGTCGCCCTGCAGAACGCCCGCCTGAATGGCAGCGCCCATCGCAACCACTTCGTCAGGGTTCACACCCTTGTGTGGCTCGCGGCCGAAGAAGTCTTTTACGATTTCCTGGATTTTCGGCATGCGGGTTTGACCGCCTACAAGAATCACATCGTCAATCTCACCCGCGGCAAGGCCAGCGTCCTTGAGTGCTTTTTTGCAAGGCTCAAGCGTGCGCTTCACCAGGTCTTCCACGAGGCTTTCGAGCTTCGCACGTGTCAGTTTAATCTGAAGGTGTTTGGGGCCAGACGCGTCAGCTGTGATGAACGGCAGGTTCACTTCGGTTTGGCTCGAGGACGACAGTTCGATCTTCGCTTTTTCAGCTGCTTCCTTCAGGCGCTGCAGGGCCATTTTGTCCTGGCGCAGGTCAACCGTGTTTTCTTTTTTGAACTCGTCTGCGAGATAATCCACAAGACGCATGTCAAAGTCTTCACCGCCGAGGAACGTATCACCGTTGGTGGACTTCACTTCAAAGACACCGTCACCGATCTCAAGAACAGAAACGTCAAACGTTCCACCACCAAGGTCGAAGACTGCGATTGTGTGGCCGTCTTCTTTATCAAGGCCATACGCAAGCGCAGCGGCTGTTGGCTCGTTAATGATGCGAAGTACTTCAAGACCCGCGATCTTGCCGGCGTCTTTAGTCGCCTGACGCTGCGCATCATTGAAGTACGCAGGAACCGTGATTACTGCCTGGTCAACATCTTCGCCCAGGTAGCTTTCAGCAGTTTCTTTCATTTTCTGCAGGATCATCGCAGAGATCTGGCTTGGCGAATATTTTTCACCTTTGGCTTCTACCCACGCATCGCCGCCATCTGACTTGACGATGTCGTAAGGAACCATGCCCTTGTCTTTTTGCGTTGTAGGGTCGTCGAATGTGCGACCAATCAAACGCTTGATAGCAAACAGAGTGTCTGCCGGGTTGGTGACTGCCTGACGCTTGGCTGGCTGACCTACAAGGCGCTCGCCTTCATCAGTGAAACCAACGATAGAAGGCGTTGTACGTGCACCTTCTGTATTTTCAATAACTTTTGGTTTGGACCCGTCCATGATGGATACGCAAGAGTTTGTCGTACCCAAATCGATACCGATTACTTTACCCATAATTTTACCTCATCCCTTTAGCAGCCGATCACCCGGGCCCGCGTTTGGCACCCGTTTGTAACCTCTTGGGCTTTGATTTTTCCTTAAGGTGGCAGGCCCGAACACAACCCGAAGCCCACCGGTTTCAGCGCCTATATAAGGAGAGCACCCCCGCTTCGCAAGGGCTCTGGTGAATTAAATTTTCTGAGTAGCAGGCTAGTATTCGGGCCTTTTTGGCCCAATCTTAGCATAGGAAACACACGAGCATTTGATAGCGTCAAAAGGGCGGTTTATCGAAACAAAGATTGCAATGGCAGTTCTCGAGACTAAACTTGCGGCGCAAAAACGCCAAAATTACGTAAGAAAAGCATATAAAAAGCGCGGAAATACAAAGGCACCCCAGTGACAGTTGAGAATACCCCAGAAAAGGCAGCCCCCCAGACAAAAGTGGCTGACACCAAAAAAACAGCCGGCAATGAAGCTGTTGCCCTGGTCAAAGACGTTGTCGTTATTTTCCTGTTCTACGTGGTGTTTAGCACCTTTGGCTGGACCAGCTTTCACATCCCGTCTGGCAGCATGGAACCAACGCTGGAAGTTGGCGACCGGATTTTTGTCTCTAAAACGTCCTATGGTTACAACCGCTACAGCTTTTATTTCGACCCTTCTTTCATTTCTGAGGGCCGCCTGTTTGAAAGCGCGCCAGAGCGCGGCGATGTTGCCGTATTCACCCTGCCGAAGCGCGGCTATGAAGATTTTATCAAACGCGTGATTGGCCTGCCCGGCGACCGCGTTCAGATGCGAGCCGGTCGCTTGTACATCAATGGCGATTTGGTCGATCGCACACTGGTGCGAGAGCTGACTTACACCAGCTACAATGGCACGCAGCGCCGCGTGAAAGAGTATGACGAAACCCTGCCAAACGGGGTAGTGCACCGGATTTACGAAAGCACCGACAGCGGCCTTTATGACAATGTTGGCCCGTTTGTGGTGCCACCCGGGCATTATTTCATGATGGGTGACAACCGGGACGGGTCGTCCGACAGCCGGAACCTGAATGATATTGGCTATGTGCCAGCCGCCTATATGGTGGGCCGCGCCGACATCACCACCTTCAGCCTGTATGACTGTGACCAGGGCAAGGATATTTTCTGCCCGGTTGGTGTTCCGCTCGGTCGTTTCTTCAATTCGATCGATTAAGCAATGACCGACGAGTCTGGAAAAGGCCTCCTTACTTCGAAGGAAGTCCCAGAATGGTTTACCTACCCACCCGGGTTTCTAAGAATCTATAACCAAGGACTGGTGAACTTTGAGCCTTGGAAAATCATTAAAGAAGACCGGTTAAGGTATCGACTTCAAGGATTGAAAAACAGATACCCAAAAAGAAACGTGATCCCTTTCGCAGAAAGACAAGATAATGACGATGTTGCTTGCTTTGAAAAAGGTGTAGTTGGTGTTGTCATAATACATGACTATGCTTCGCAAGGATGGGAGTCACGCGAAGGGTTCGACAGTTTCTGGGACTGGCTTAGATCCGCTTTAGAAGAAACAATCTATTGGGACTAGGTTCCGTAGACTTTTGACGGATGCCAAGATTTGATGGCTGTAGTGCACGCTATCATTTAATTCAGCCAAATCGGGTCTTTTAGCGTTTTCACAAAATCCTGATGCGCGGAAAGCTCTTCGTCGCTGACGGGAAATGTGCGTTTTGGCCGCTCCTTTTTTGGGCCCATCGGCGCCGCTGATTTTTCCACCGCCAGATCCAGGCCGGTTTGGCGACCGCCCAAAAGCTCGATGTAGACATCTGCCAGAATTTCGGCATCCAGGAGGGCGCCGTGCAGGGTGCGGTGGGTATTGTTGACGCCGAAGCGTTTGCAAAGCGCATCCAGGCTGTTGGCGGCCCCTGGGAATTTGGTCCGTGCGATCGCAAGTGTGTCAATGAACCGCTTGGTATGCAAAATCGGCTTGCCCGCGTTCTCAAGCTCCCAATTGATGAAGCGCATATCGAATTCTGCGTTATGGGCCACCAGCACGCTGTCCGAGCCAACATACTCCAAAAACTCGTCCATCACCTCGGAAAACACGGGCTTGTCTTTGAGGAACTCGGTCGACAACCCATGGATTTTAAACGCACTTTCAGGCACATCCCTCTCGGGGTTCACGTAGGCATGATAGTTGGACCCGGTCAGCGACCGGTCCACCATTTCAACAAGGCCGATCTCAATCAGGCGATCGCCTGTCATCGGGTCAAAACCGGTGGTTTCCGTATCGAAAATCAGCTCGCGTGTCATGCACTGTCCTTTTGAAGCTCAGCCACAATTTGGGCCACCTGATCTCTGGCGTACTCAAGGCCTTTATCAGATTCAACAATATAGTCCGCGCCCGCGCGTTTTTCACTGTCTGGCGTTTGCCGGGCGACGATATTGTTGAATTTTTCTTCGCTCATGCCCGGGCGGGCAAGAACCCTTTCGCGCTGCACATCGGCGGGCGCCGAAACTACAACCACCTTATCGCACGCCTCATTCCCACCGGTTTCAAACAGCAAGGGTACATCAAGCACCATAAACTTGCTGCCATTCGCCTCAGCTTCTTCAAAAAAGGCGATGCGTTTTTCAGCCACCATGGGATGAATGATGGCCTCAAGCTTTTGCTTGGCTGTAGGGTCAGCGAACACGATTTTGCCGAGCGCATCACGGTCCAGTTCACCGTCGTTGATAACACCCGGAAACTCCGCAGCGATGGCAGGGATGGCCGGCCCGTTTTTCGCCTGTAGTTCATGCACAGCGGCGTCCGCATCAAAAACCGGAACGCCGAGCGCGCGAAACATTTTGGCGGTTTCTGATTTGCCCATGCCGATCGAGCCTGTCAGACCAACAATTTTCATGATTCTGCCTTTTCAGTTTCACGCAGCGCGGCCAAAAGTTTTTGCCGCAAGTCGGCATCGAACCCAACATCTTTGCCGAACCAAAGCTTGAACGCGGCGGCCCCCTGATGCACCAGCATGCCAAGACCATCAACAGTTTTGAGGCCCCGCTCAAAAGCCCGTTTGAGCAAATCTGTTTGCATTGGCTTATAAACGATATCGTAGACGACACAATCAGACGCGGCGGCCGAAAGGTCCAAATCAAGCGTTGGTTGGCCAACCATACCGAGCGTTGTTGTATTCACAATCAATCCCGCCCCCATGACCGCATGGTGCCTGTCTGCCCAATCAACAACAGTGATTTTGCCGCGCCCGACCTCGTTCGCAACAGCTTGCGCCCTCTCGGATGTGCGATTGCACAGCATCAGATGCGTGACACCATCATTCAGTAGGGCAAGGGCCGCAGCCCGCGCCGCGCCGCCAGAACCGATCATCAAAACTGGTCTGTCTTTGGGCCAGTCTGGAACGGTTTCATTCAAATGCTTTAGAAATCCGATGCCATCGGTGTTCACGCCAACTGAACTACCGTCCAGTTTGAAACTGACTGTGTTCACGGCACCCATTTCGCGCGCTGTCGGTGCGAGCTTGTCAAGAAAGGGCAGAATATTGGTTTTGTGAGGCACCGTGATGTTGAAACCCGCATACCCTGCTTTTTTGAACTGTTCAAACTGGGCCTCTAAGTTTTCTTCGGAAACTTCGATGGCTTCATAGCTGCCCTCAAGACCTGTCTGTTCAAACCAATGCATATGCATCAATGGCGACAGGGATTGACTGATGGGAAAGCCAATCACAGCAGCCTTTTTTATTGGTAATTTTGGGTCAGGCATCGAAGTCCACTACATTCACTGTGTTTGATTACGTGCTTACCATGCCGCGACGGCGGAGAAAATCAATCACAGCGAGGAGCGGCAAGCCAAGAATGGTGAAATGGGAACCACTAACTTTCTCAAAGAGCTGAATGCCCCGGCCTTCAATCTGATAGCAGCCAACACTCCAATAGGCGTCTTCGCCAAGTGCGTCTAGATACTCTTCGATAAAACCGTCACTCAGCTCGCGGACATGCAGGGTCGCGCTATCGACTGCGCGCCAGATTGCTTGGCCATGCTCATACATCACGGCAGCCGATATCAGCTGATGCCTGTTTCCGGAAAGCTTCATGAGCTTGGATTTGGCCTCGTCCCGGTTTGCTGCTTTGGAGAAAATTTCACCGTCTTGCACCAGAATTTGGTCGGCGCCCAATACCAAAGCGTCCGGGTTCATCATGGAAACGGCCCGCGCTTTTGCGTCTGCAAGCGCGTCAGCGATATCGCGTGCAGACACACCGTCAGCAACCAGGCTGGCTTTGATCTCAGCTTCATCGACCGGCGCGGATTGCGCGTCAAACTCAATGCCGGCATTCACAAGCATTGCCTGGCGGGTTTGGCTTTTGGAAGCAAGGATGAGTTCAGGCATTATGGGCTCAGTCTATAGCCACATCAGGCTTTTTAATGCCGCGCGCATCCAGCCATTGGTGGTACCTGTTTAAAATTGCAGCTGCCGATTCTTCAATTGAACGGCGGGTTACATCGATGGTTTGCCACCCCCTGTCCGTGCAATAGCGGCGGCACATTTTAATCTCGTCCTGGATGAGCTGAAGGTCAGTATAGCTGCCTTCTTCATCCTCGTTAATCGAACGCAAGCGGTTGGTTCTGATCTGCGCCAACCGTTCCGGGCTTGTTGTCAGACCGATGACAAATTTATCCCGCAAAATGTCAAGAAGCGGTGGCATTGGCACATGCGGTACGAAGGGAACATTCATCGTTTTGTACCCCTTGTTAGCCAAATAAATGCTGGTCGGTGTTTTTGATGACCGTGACACACCAATCAGCACAATATCCGCTTGCGGCAAATCTTCGATCAGCTGACCATCATCATGCGCCATAGAAAACTGCAACGCATCAATCCGCTCGAAATAGTCGGCATTCAAAGAGTGTTGCCGCCCGGGCTTGTGCGATGCCTGAACGCCAAAATAGGAACCCAGGAGATTGATCACCGGGTCCAAAATCGGCAGCACTGGCAAGTTTGCATTTCGACATTCGTTTTCAAGAACGTCCCGAATTTCCGGGTTCACAAGCGTATACATAATCAGGCCAGGGTCTTCTTTGATGTCATCCATCAGGCGGTTCATTTGCATCGCGCTACGCACCAGTGGCCAATAATGCTTGTGAACTTTCACGCCTTCAAACTGAACCAGAGCCGCAGAAACAATCGCTTCCAAAGTCTCGCCGGTTGAATCAGAAACAAGATGCAGATGAAATTCGTCAGATACGCTGGATGATAAGCCGGTTGCGGACATATATGCTTACCTCTTTCCTTATGGCTTGCGCTTAACCGAGTCGCCAAATGCTCGATTGAATAACCTTGTGGATAACCTAAAGGACAAGACCATGAACCAATAGGGTAAAATTTTTATCCGCAATTTACGCCGATGTCGTTTTGGGACTTGTTGATATTGTTAACAGTTAAAGGACAATGGGGACAAACACACCATATTTGCGTGCCCCACTGACAGATACACACATATACTGCCGATAATGAACATTAAATTTCATAAGGAATCCGGGCATTTCCTGCAATCAGGAGATAAAACATCGGCTGGGCTTCCTACAGTCAACTGCGGCAATTTTGTATATTGATCCTTGGGATAATCCTGTGGATAAACCGTTATCCCCAGAATTCACAGCCATCCACTAAAACCACATCTTATATTTATATTCTATTATTTATGGGGTCTGGGTGCGATACAGAGAACCCCGCGAAACGATCACCAGATTTTGTCTGCAGGAAAGGCGTCACTTATGTCCAAGCTTTTGCTTGAAACCCTGAAAGGAAACCCATCGGAAAGGGTGCCATTTTGGTTCATGCGGCAAGCGGGTCGCTATTTGCCCGAATACCGGGAAGTTCGGGCGACAACAAAAAGCTTCATGGAGTTTTGCTATAGCCCGGATAAAGCCGCTGAAGTCACGCTGCAGCCCATCCGTCGCTACAATATGGACGGCGCCATACTGTTTGCAGACATTCTGGTGGTGCCTGATGGCCTTGGGCAGGATGTTTGGTTTGAGACCGGTGTTGGCCCGCGCTTAACGCCAGTGACGGACGAAGAAAGTTTTTCCAGCCTTTCACTCAATGGGTTTCATGACAAAGTGGGCGCAGTTTATGAAACTGTGGCCAAACTCAAACATGAACTGCCAGCAGATAAAACCCTTCTTGGTTTTGCTGGTGCACCTTGGACAGTGGCCACTTACATGATTGCCGGCGCTGGCAGCAAAGACCATGCAGCCGCCCGCCAGCTGGGGTATGGCAACCCGGAACTGTTTGGCAAAATTCTGGATCTGCTTGTCGACGCGACGGCTGCTTATCTCATCAGGCAAATTGATGCGGGCGCTGATGCGGTCCAGATTTTCGATAGTTGGGCCGCAGCCCTGCCCGAGCCTGCATTTGACGCTTGGGTGATTGAACCAACAAAAGCTATCGTTGATAAAGTGCGTGCCGAGCACCCGGATACACCAATTATTGGCTTCCCCCGGCTTTCCGGCACACAGTATGAGAAATTTGTTGATGCCACAGGGGTGAATGCTGTGTCTTTGGACACAGGCATGGACCTTGGCTGGACGGCAAAACACCTGCAAAGCAAGGTTTGCGTGCAGGGCAATATTGATCCGCATCTGGTGGTCGCAGGCGGACAGCCGATGCTTGATGAAGCCAAACGCATTTTGGATGGTTTGAAATCTGGCCCTCATATTTTTAATCTGGGCCATGGTTTTGTGCCTGAAACGCCGCCAGAAAATGTGGCTGAACTAAGTCGGTTTATTCTAAAATACAGGCGCTAAAGTTGAGTGAACAAGCATACGGTGTCATTTGGTTGTTCGCCGTATTTTGGGGATCAATTGCAACGGGTCTCATCTACTTTCGGGATGAGAACAAAAAACGTTTTACACTGCTTACAGCGATGCGTTTTTTGGCGTTGTCCGCTGGCATCTATTTTATTCGTGACGAGTATCTTGCCCCGGCTGAGATAAATCGCGAATTTTTGCTGTTGATTGATATTGCCAGCGGCATTTTTTTTCTTGTTGGACTTTGTATGTTAAGACCCTTGGCCCTGCAGTGGCGGCATGAAAGAGACAAAATGAAGAAAACAAATCAGGAAAAAACATGGAACTAGTCGGTTTTCTGGGAAGTGCTTACCTTTGGGTCAAAGCGTTTCATATCATCTTTGTGATCTTCTGGATGGCCGGCATGTTTATGCTGCCGCGGTATTTCGCTTATCACGTGCAGTATGATGTTGGCAGTAGTGAAGACGCCAAATGGATTGAGCGAGAAGCCCGGCTCGACAAAATTATCCTTACACCAGCCATGACCATTGCCTGGATTTTAGGCCTTAGTTTGGTTGCCCACATTGGCCTGGATGCCGGCGGCTGGTTGCATGCTAAGCTTTTGATAGTATTTTTGTTTTCCGGTTTCCACGGTGTCTTGACCAAAGAAAGAAAACGCCTTGCCGCCGGCGAGCGCAAGCGCAGCGAAAAATTCTATCGGCTGATTAATGAACTGCCTGCGGTGGTCATCATCATTGTTGTCATACTCGCTATTACCAAACCCTTTTGAGGATTGAGTTTGTTGCAAAGCGACAAGCTTTAGAATTCTGTTTCTAGGGACCGTTCAAAAATCTTGACAGTTTTCCGAATGCTGGTAGCCTTTAGGTCGCAGGCGCATTCCGCCTGAACGTCACAACTTTCCCAAATTTGTTGCACCATCCGTCATCAGAATTGGGAGCCAGTTTATTCAGACTGTGGCGACATCTGACTTTCGTCGCTGCTTTCAACCACTTCGGACCAATCAACTGATTACACTATCAGAGCGCACATTCCGAACTTCAGGCCAACTGTCATTTCATTAACAAGAGTTTGGGCTATCCCATGCACCTTCAGGATCTGAAACAAAAATCACCCGCTGACCTTCTCTCCCTTGCAGAAGAAGTTGGCGTGGAAAACGCAAGCAGCATGCGCAAGCAAGACATGATGTTTGCCATTCTCAAGCACCTCGCCGAAGACGATGTTGAAATTTCGGGCGGCGGTGTCATCGAAATTTTGTCAGACGGCTTTGGCTTTCTGCGAAGCCCAGAGGCAAATTATCTGCCAGGCCCGGATGATATTTATGTCAGCCCCAGCCAGATAAGGCGCTTTGCGCTCAGAACCGGTGATACGGTTGAGGGGCAAATCCGTGCACCAAAAGACGGTGAACGCTATTTTGCGCTGCTTAAAGTATCCAGCATCAATTTTGATGAGCCAGACAAAACCAAGCACAAGGTGCACTTCGACAATCTGACGCCGCTGTACCCTGATGAGCGTCTTAAGCTTGATCCGGATGACCCGACGGTCAAAGACAAATCACCGCGCGTGATTGATCTTGTCGCTCCGATTGGTAAAGGCCAGCGCGCATTGATCGTGGCACCGCCACGCACGGGTAAAACAGTTCTGCTGCAAAATATTGCCAAGTCCATTTCTGCCAACCACCCGGAGTGTTACGTGATCGTGCTTTTGATCGACGAACGCCCCGAGGAAGTGACAGACATGCAGCGTTCCGTGAAAGGCGAGGTTGTCTCCTCCACCTTTGACGAGCCAGCATCCCGTCACGTGCAAGTCTCAGAAATGGTGATCGAAAAAGCCAAGCGGCTTGTGGAGCACGGCAAGGATGTTGTTATCCTTCTGGATAGCATCACCCGCCTTGCGCGCGCCTACAACACCGTGGTGCCTTCGTCGGGTAAAGTTCTCACCGGTGGTGTGGACGCCAACGCGCTGCAGCGGCCAAAACGCTTCTTTGGTGCCGCACGGAACATTGAAGAAGGCGGGTCGCTCTCCATCATTGCAACTGCCCTGATTGAAACCGGCAGCCGCATGGATGAAGTGATCTTTGAGGAGTTCAAAGGCACGGGTAACAGCGAAGTTATTCTGGACCGCAAAGTGGCCGACAAGCGCGTGTTCCCGGCGATCGACATTCTCAAGTCCGGCACTCGGAAAGAAGAGCTTCTGGTCGACCCTGGCACGCTATCGAAAATGTGGGTGCTGCGCCGGATCCTCACCCCGATGGGCACCGTGGACGCGATGGAGTTTTTGCTCGCCAAGCTCAAAGACGCCAAAAACAACGAAGATTTCTTCAACCAGATGAACAATTAGTTCGGTTGATTAAACTGAAATCAGATGGCCTGGCGGTTTTCCGCTGGGCCTTTTTTTCATGCGTTGCTGAAGAAGCCCGTCAGTGATTTAGCAAGTGCTTCGGGCGCTTCGAGCGGCATCATATGGCCAGTGGTGGCAATGGTCGCGTCAATGTGTGAAAACTGAATATGCATTTCGTGCGAAAGCTCCTGCATGGGAGCCATGTCTGCGATTGCGTCTTCAGTGGCGCCAATCAGGTGAATAGGCATTTCAAGTCGTGGTAGCAGATCCGTTAGATCTCGCCGATCAATCGTGGCCAGCAATTGATTGTGCAGGTTTTCGCGGACGGTGTCCTGCTCCATAGCGAGGATCACGTCCGTGATGGCACGGGTGTGCATATGATCCGGGTGAACAAATTGCGCGAGCCGACGACGGGACATGCCTTTGTAGGTTTCTTTCAAAACTGCGGCTGCATTAGCCCGCCTCAACGATTTTTCGTGTTGCGACAGGCCGGTGAGGGATGCGGCGATCAAAGTAAGGCTTGTTGGTTTTATCTTGCCCGCAAGAGCGGCTTCAGCCGCCAAATAGCCGCCCAGTGAAAATCCAACGATATGGCCATTACCGGGGGCATGCTCTGCCACATGATCAACCATCTCGTTAAGTGTGCTGGCCTGCTCATATGAACCAAAACTAAGCTCGAAGTTTTGCAGGTGAGGTGTGACTTTCGACCAGAGTCTTTGGTCGCACGCCGTGCCGGGAACAAGGTGTATTTTAGCGCTTGCTTCTGGTGTCATGGATTACGGCGTCAGGATTGTCTGCCCTTTGGTTTGCCGTGCTTCCAGTGCAATGTGGGCCTGGGCAGCATGTTGAAGCGCATAGATTTGGCAGATATTGGCTTTGATGCTGCCATCTGCGATTTTTGCCATAACCGACGACGCGGACGAAACCAGGTCATCCCTCTCGGCCACATAGTCCATCAAGCTTGGCCGGGTGAGCATCAGAGACCCTTTTTGGGCCAGCGTGGCGGGCGAAACCGGTGGCACGGGCCCGGTTGCATTGCCGAACGTGACCATCATGCCGCGGCGCGCCAGGCAGTTTAGTGACTTGTCAAACGTGGCCGCCCCTACACTGTCATAAACAACCGGCACACCTTTGCCGCCAGTGATGTTCATTACAGCCGTTTCAAAATCTTCGTCTTCATAAAGAATGGTGTGCTCACAGCCGTGCTCTTTGGCGATCTTTCCTTTTTTCTCAGACCCGACAGTGCCAATCACTGTGACGCCAATTGAGCTCAACCACTGGCAGGCAATCAGGCCAACACCGCCAGCAGCAGCATGCCAAAGCACAGTGTCACCCGGTTTCACTTCGTAAAGGCGCTGTACAAGAAACTCGACCGTGCAGCCTTTGGTGAGCAAAGCTGCTGCATCCTGGTCTGTGACGCTATCGGGAATTTTCACCAACCGGTCCGCTGGCATGTTGCGTGCCTGGCTGTAGGCGCCTGGCGGTCCGGCGGGGTAGCCGACCCTGTCCCCGGCTTTAAAGTCTGTTACGCCCTCGCCCACACCCGCCACGAAACCTGCCGCCTCGATGCCGGGCACCGCCGGCAGCGGCATCGGATACAGGCCAGAGCGATGGTAGGTGTCAATGAAATTGAGACCGATGGCTGTGTGCTGAATCTGAACGTCGCCGGGCTTTGGGGGCCCAAGGTCCACATTGGTGAGCTGCAGCACATCTGGCCCGCCGGTTTTGGTAAAGCAAATGGCGTGTGTCATTTTGCCAGCCTATAGATGCTCTTCAAAAAAAGTGGCGGTGCGAGCGTTGGCGAGGTTCGCGGCTCCTGTGTCCCAGTTAACACCGTCCGGGCGGGCAAATGCATGGTCGACACCCGCATAATCGAAAATCGAGACGTTCGCATTATTGTCGAGACCGGCATGGATCCGTGCTTGGGCATCTTTGTCGACAAAGCCGTCTTCTTCAGCGATGTGCAACAGGATTGGTCGCTTGAGCGCTGCCGCTTCGTCGAGCTTGCCATCAATGCCAACACCGTAAAAGCTGACGCTCGCGTCAGCGTCGGTGCGCGCTGCTGTCAGGTACGCGAGCAAGCCACCCAGGCAATAACCGACACTGCCGACCTTGCCGCTGCAGGCAGCGTGGGCACGTATATAATCGATTGTCGCGGCAATATCTTCGATGCCTTTGTCGACATCAAACCCTTGGTACAGTTCAAAGGCTTTGTCCCATTCCGCCTGGGATTTGTCTGTGATGTCCACGCCTGGTTCCTGACGCCAAAACAGGTCTGGGCAAATGGCGACATAGCCTTTGTCCGCCAGATCATCACAGATTTGGCGCATGCCGGCGTTTACGCCAAAAATTTCCTGAATGGCGACGATGGCTGGTCCTGACCCTGATTTTGGTAGAGCCACATAGGCATTAAAACTGCCGCTGCCATCCTTGGCGTCAATTGTTGTTGTCTCTGCCATCGTCCCTGCTCCCAATCGTTCGAAATCTGTGAATTCTTCTATCAGCCTATAATCGGAATATGACAGGCTAACTGTCAAGCACGCCCGCATGTTCCAGCGCATACCCCTGCTCGATAGACAATGCCCCCTCCAGCACAAGCAGGGCCCGCTTGGTATATAACCCGCCATCGCCCGAATAGCCCCCAAACTTGCCATTGCTGCCAACTATCCGGTGGCACGGTATTAAAATGGGGATCGGGTTACGGCCGCACGCCCCACCAACCGCTTGCCCTGAAGAGCCTATTGACTTGGCAAGCTCGCCGTAGGTTGACGTTGAACCGTAAGGAACCCGCTGCATGGCTTGCCAAACTTTGTTTTGATGCGCGGTACCGTTTGCATCAAGCGGCAGATCAAAGTCTGTCAGGTCGCCGTCGAAATAGGCATCCAGCTGCGCCTTGGCTTCCTTGAGAAGCGGCGATGGGACTTGAAATGGCGACCAGCCCCAGTCCAATGACACAATCGAACCTTCAAGCTCCGATATCGTGATGTCGATCACGGGCGTATGCATGGAGAGTTGGAACATAATCCTGCCGCTGATATGAAGTGGACGACCAAGCTGTTGCGCCTCTTCTTGCTAATGTGCGACAACTCAGCGAGCAAGAGAAAACACACCGTTGGGCAAAGTGGCAACATCGGGTTAAGCGCCGGGACTTTCTTATTGATGAGCAATTCCGACACTATTTTTGCACTTTCGAGTGGGCCTGGCACTGCGGGTGTTGCGGTCATTCGTCTCTCGGGTCCGCGGGCCCATGCAGCGCTTGTCGATATTTCAGGCAAGCCGGTGCCAGAACCTCGCCAAGCTGTGCTGCGCACGCTTTACGACCCAATCACCAGGGAGCGGCTTGATAGTGCGCTGGTTCTGGCCTTTGAAGGTCCTGCTAGTTTCACCGGCGAGGATGTGGTGGAAATCCACGCCCATGGAGGCCGCGCTGTGGTGGAAGGCATCTTGCAAACGCTCAGCAACCAGGAGGGTCTTCGTCCAGCGGAAGCTGGTGAATACTCGAGGCGTGCATTTGATAACAACAAGCTCGACCTTACAGAGGCGGAGGGTCTGAACGACCTCATCCATGCGCAAACAGCAGCGCAGCGCCAGCTCGCACTCAAGCAAATGGATGGATCACTTCGGGAGTTATATGATGGCTGGCGTGGCGACCTGCTTGCCCATTTGGCGCATCTGGAAGCTGACATTGACTTTCCCGATGAAGATATGCCGGAGGGCGTTGCTACGGCCGTTTTACCCAAAATATTGCGTGTCGGCGAAAGCATTACACAACATATTGCGGATGGTGACCGAGGCCGCATGCTTCGCCGTGGTTTTCGGATTACGATTTTGGGCGAACCAAACGCAGGAAAATCTACACTCCTCAACGCGCTTGCACGGGAAGATGTGGCTATTGTTTCCGATGAGGCCGGCACCACTCGCGACGTGATTGAGGTGCAATTGGACCTGGGCGGGTTTCCGGTTCGGCTCATTGACACGGCAGGTATTCGCGAAGGTGACGGCGCTGTCGAGCAAGAAGGCGTCCGCCGTGCCCTCACCCGTGCTGAGGAAGCAGACCTGAGATTGGTGCTTGTGCGGGCAGACGACTGGCCAACTGTGCCCGACAGTATGCAGCAGTGGCTCAACCGAGGCAGCCTGCTTGTCATTTCCCAGGCGGACCGTGTGTCAGACCCATCGATGTTTCACGTGAAACATAATGTTGGAGCAAGCGATATCGAGAGCGTGCCAGTTTCAGCAAAAAGCGGTATTGGTCTTGACGGCCTTATCACTCACATCGAAAATATTGTGGCCGAGAAAATGGCGCTGTCTGATGCGCCGGTGCTCACTCGGCTGCGGCACCGCACAGCGCTTGAAGAAGCCGTGGATCATATTGGGCGGTTTGAGCAAAACGCGGGTTTCGACGCTGTTTTGGCGGCTGAAGATGTGCGCATGGCGGTGCGAGCCATTGGTCGCATCACAGGTCGTGTCGGCGTCGAAGACATGCTGGACATTGTCTTTTCAGATTTTTGTATCGGGAAATAGCCACAGAATCGTCCAGGCCAACTTTCCGCTGTTTCACGTGAAACATGCCCTTTTCAGTCACGAGATCACAATGGCCTTTGACTCGCGAAACCAGTAAATATATAGGGTGCCAACTGAATAGTTTGAGCGTTTGGGTCTAAGGCTATGAGCGACTTTGATGTTATTGTAATTGGTGGGGGCCACGCGGGCTGTGAAGCCGCGGCAGCAGCCGCGCGCACTGGCGCCGCGACTTTGCTGATTACTCATAAGCCAGAAACCATCGGAGAAATGTCCTGTAACCCAGCGATTGGTGGCTTAGGCAAGGGCCACCTCGTCCGCGAGATTGACGCGTTGGATGGTGTCATGGGGCGCGTTGCTGATGCGTCGGGGATCCAGTTCCGCCTTCTCAATCGGCGCAAAGGCCCAGCCGTTCAAGGACCAAGGTGCCAGTCTGACCGCAAGCTCTACCGTGAAGCCATGCAGGCGGTTTTGAACGACTATGCCAACCTGACTATTCAAGCTGGAGCAGTCGAGGACCTGTTGTTTAATACCGACGTGCTGGATGGCAGCGCGGGCACACCAACATGCACAGGCATCGTCACGGATGCTGGTCGTAAGGTCACGGCGAAAGCTGTTATCCTGACAACAGGCACCTTTTTGCGTGGTCTCATTCATATGGGAGAGCGCAAAATTCCCGCGGGTCGGGTTGATGAGGCGCCGTCGCTGGGACTGTCTGAAACGCTTGAGTCTCTTGGTTTTGAGCTTGGTCGCTTAAAAACCGGCACCCCTGCGCGCCTGGATGGCCGCACCATTGATTGGACGCAGTGTATCGAGCAACCCGGCGACGAACCACCAACCCCATTTTCGTTCGAAACCGACAAAATAACCGTGCCGCAAGTCAGCTGTTATTTGACCCGAACGACTGAAGAAACTCACAAAATTATCCGGGACAACTTACATCGTGCCCCGATGTATTCTGGTCAGATCGACAGCAACGGCCCGCGCTATTGTCCGTCAATTGAAGACAAGGTTGTGCGCTTTGCGGACAAGTCGAGCCATCAAATTTTTCTGGAGCCAGAAGGCTTAGACGATCACACCGTCTATCCCAACGGCATATCAACCAGCCTGCCTGAAGACGTGCAGCAGCAAATGATCAAGTCCATTCCTGGCCTGGAGAACGCGGTGATCCTCAAGCCAGGGTATGCCATTGAATATGATTTTGTTGACCCTCGGGAATTGAAGCCGACGCTTGAAACACGCCGAGCTTCTGGGCTTTACCTTGCCGGACAAATAAATGGCACAACAGGTTATGAAGAGGCCGCCGCGCAGGGGTTGATCGCTGGCGCCAATGCTGCACTGTCCACGCATGCAGAGAGTGAGGATTTCATTCTCGACCGCGCTGATGGATACATCGGTGTGATGATTGATGACTTGGTGACCCAGGGCACACGGGAACCATACCGAATGTTTACCAGTCGGGCCGAGTATCGTTTAACGCTACGGGCAGACAATGCCGACCAGCGCCTTACTGAAAAAGGGGCAGCTTTTGGCCTGGTGGGAGAACGGCGTCTTTCTGCATATCTGAAGAAAAAGGAAGCGCTCGACGATTTGAAAGAAACGCTTCTGTGTCTTTCACTGACACCCAATCAGGCGGCTGACTATGGTTTGAAAATCAACCGTGATGGCGTGCGCCGTGATGGTGTCACCCTGCTCGGCTTTACAGATATCAGCTTTGAAAAGCTTAAGGAAATTTGGCCGGATGAGTTGTCAACTGTTACAGACGACATTGCGCGGCAGGTTGAAATTGACGCCATGTACCGGGGCTATTTAGACCGGCAAAAACAGGATGTGGCTGCGTTCAGAAAGGACGAAGCCCTTCGCATTCCGGAGGCTCTCGATTTCTCGGCTATTCAGGGCCTGTCGAACGAGATGCGTGAGAAATTTTCGCAGGCCCGCCCAACCACTCTTGGTGCCGCTGCCCGCATTGCTGGAGTCACACCAGCCGCGCTGACAATTTTGCTGGCTCACATTAAAAAGCAAAAGGCTGCCTGATGGGCGCTGCTTCACGGGGCTACGGCCCTCAGGGTTTTGCAGAAGATATCGATGTTTCACGTGAAACATTGGACAAGCTCACTCTCTATGCTGATGAACTTGCAAAGTGGCAGCGCGCCAAAAACCTGGTTGCCAATTCCACGATCGAAGACCGCTGGCGCAGACATTTCCTCGACTCAGCGCAGCTCGATAGTTTAATTCGCCAGCATTTTTCGGCGCCGATCAAGATTCTCGACATTGGCTCTGGTGCCGGTTTTCCGGGCCTGGTCCTGTCTCTCATGGGCTTGGGCAGTGTCGAGCTTGTTGAGTCTAACGGCCGCAAATGTGTTTTCATGAACCAGATCGCCCGTCAAACCGGTGCCCAAGCGAAAGCTGTTAATGAGCGCATTGAAAAACTTACCCCGCGCCCTGTTGATGTGGTGACATCCCGCGCCTGTGCAAAAGTCGAACAGTTGTTGATTTGGGCCGAACCCTTTTTGGCACCCGCTTCAGAAATGTGGCTTTTGAAGGGGGAAGGCGTCGAAGAAGAATTGACCCAAGCCCGCGCTTCATGGAATATGGAAATCGAGCGGTTCAAAAGCCGATCGAGCCCTGATGGGGTAATCCTCAGGCTCAGCGCGATCAAAAAAAAATAAGCCGCTGTTTTGATTATGTTTTAGGGGTTGCTTCATGCAGGACGGGGTGCGCGCTAGCATTATTGCAGTGGCCAATCAAAAAGGTGGTGTTGGCAAAACCACGACAGCCATAAATCTGGCAACGGCAATTGCTGCCGTGAAAAAAAAGGTTCTTGTGATTGACCTTGACCCTCAAGGCAACGCCAGTACGGGCTTCGGCGTTGACCGCGCGAGCCGTGACATTACTTCCTATGATGTGGTTCTAGGCGCAGCGCCGATTGAAGATGCCATTCTCGAGTCTGAAATCCCGGGTCTTAGCATTATCCCTTCAACCATTGATCTATCGGGCGCGGATCTGGAGTTGGCAGAGTTGCCCCAGCGTAACTTTCGACTGCGTTACGCGCTTGAGAAAGCGCAAGTGCGCAATGACTATGATTATGTGCTGATCGATTGCCCACCTTCCTTGAGCCTTTTGACCATTAATGCGCTTGTGGCGGCTGATTCGGTACTTGTACCCTTGCAATGCGAGTTTTTTGCCCTTGAAGGCCTGAGTTTGCTGTTGAAAACGGTTGAGCAGGTGCGCGGCAGTTTGAACCCGATGTTGACCATCAACGGTGTGGTTCTCACTATGTTTGACCGGCGCAATAACCTTTCCGAACAAGTTGCAAGCGATGTGCGCGATTATTTGGGCGACAAGGTTTTCAAAACGGTTATTCCGCGCAACGTGAAGGTCTCGGAGGCGCCAAGCTTTGGCAAACCGGCGCTCCTTTACGATCATCGATGTACAGGTAGCCGCGCATACATTGATTTGGCGCGGGAACTATTAAACCGCGACGCTGCAGCACAGGCAGCTTAACAATAAAAACAATGAGTTAGAGATTGGTTATGGCCAAAACTGTAAGACAAGGATTGGGGCGCGGCCTTTCAGCGCTTTTGGGCGATGACAGACCAGTTATTGAAGATCAGCCAACAGAGGCAGGTGTTAATGAAGCGGCTGCAGCACCGTCCGGACGGCGCCGTCTGCCGATTGAGTTTTTGGAGCGTAACAGCGCGCAGCCCCGCTATCGGTTTGACGATGAAGCCCTGGAAGAGCTTGCGCTTTCAATTAAAGAAAAAGGCTTGCTCCAGCCCATCCTGGTTCGCGAGATTGGCCCCGAAAAGTTCCAGATTGTAGCGGGTGAGCGTCGCTGGCGTGCGGCGCAAAAAGCCGGCATTCATGAAGTGCCTGTGGTGGTGCGTGAGCTGACAGACACAGAAGTACTTGAAGTCGCCATTATTGAAAATATCCAGCGTGAGGACCTGTCAGCGATTGAAGAAGCAACAGCGTACAAGCGCCTAATGGATGAATTTGGCCATACTCAGGAAGTTGTGGCCGGCATTGTTGGCAAAAGCCGTAGTCATATCACCAACTTGCTGCGCCTTCTTAATCTACCACAAAAAGTTCGCGACCTGGTTGATGAAGGCAGGCTTTCCATGGGCCACGCCCGCGCGCTTTTGTCTGCCGATGACCCCATTACCCTGGCGGGCAAAGTTATCGCTGAAGGCATGAGTGTTCGCCAAACTGAAGCCGCGACAAAGTCCGGGCCTGTTAAGCGGCGCGAACCACAGCCGGGTGGCCGTGTCAAAAAAGCAAGCAAGGACGCAGACACAGTGGCGCTTGAAAAAGACCTGACAGCGGCCCTTTCCATGAAAGTGAGCATTGACCACCAGGGTGAAGGTGGCACTGTAACCGTGACCTATAAGACCTTGGAAGAACTCGACGAACTATGTTCCAAAATGGGTGTGTGCGGATTTTAGCACCGCACCGCTTCAAGCAAGCTTGGCTTCCACGGCATCCCAAATTTGGGCTTGCAAGTTAACGCCGTCAAACTGGTTCACTGATTGCAGGCCGGTAGGCGATGTGACGTTGATTTCCGTGAGCCAATCCCCAATCACATCGATGCCAACAAAGGTAAGGCCGCGTGCTTTAAGATCGGGACCGATGGTGTCGCAGATTTCAATTTCTCGCTCGGTCAGGCTTGAGCGAACAGCTTTTCCACCCGCCACCAAATTAGAACGAACCTCGCCTTCGGCTGGCACGCGGTTGATCGCACCCACAGCTTCACCGTCGATCAGAATGATGCGCTTGTCACCTTCGCGGACCTCGGGCAGAAATTTTTGAACCATCACCGGCTCGCGTGAACCCATCAGGAACATTTCCATAAGGCTGCCGAGATTGCTGTCACCCTCTTTAAGGTGAAACACGCCTGCGCCGCCGTTGCCATACAGGGGTTTGACGATGATTTCGCCGTGCTTTTTTCGGAAGTCTTTCACCACGTCTTCACTCCGGGTGATCAGCGTTGGCGGCATCAAGTCTATGAATTTCATGACAAAAAGTTTCTCGGGCGCGTTCCTGACCTCCGCAGGATTGTTCATCACCAGAGTGTCGTCAGCGATCAAATCAAGAAGATGCGTTGCCGTGATATAGGACATGTCAAACGGCGGGTCTTGCCGCATCCAAACCACGTCAACGGTACGCAGGTTGAGCTGCGCTGGTTCCGAGAGGAAGCTGAAATGGTTGCCCTTTTCGCGGCGAACCTCAACCTTTCGCGCTACCGCGAAAACAGACCCGTCTTCGTACGACAGGTCTTCCGCCAAATAGTGCCAAAGTTCAAATCCGCGCTCCTGCGCTTCAAGCATCAATACAAATGTGCTGTCACCATCGATGTTAATGCCTTCCATTTCATCCATTTGGAAGGCGACTTTAAGATTTGACTTGGACATAATTGATCCTTGGTTTTTTGATCCGGACCGCACTCAGGGGAACAGAATTACCACCCTGGGCGCCACGCATCCATCATATGGGTCGGAACCCTGCCGGGTGCAACCGCAATTACATCAAACCGACATGCAAATTCCTGTGAGGTCTGTTGTTGCAACCACACACTGGCTGCGGTTTCAATTCTGAGCCTTTGCTTTGAGGTGATGCTCTCAAAAGCGTCAGTAACAGATTGGCGGGCCTTGACTTCCACAAAAACGATGAGGTCTTTTTTTTGCGCGATGATATCAATCTCGCCCGCCTTGCATTTAAACCGACGCGCCAAAACCCGATAACCTTTCAGCCGGAGCAGCATGGCGGCAAGGAATTCAGCAGACCGACCTTTCCTTTCTGCGGTTTGGCGGGGGTTTTGGCTCATATCTCCCCCTTAAGAGCGGGCGTCTTTGTTTTTGCTGATCTCAAGCGCCAGCTGGTAAATCTCTTTTTTGCGTTCACCAGTAAGGTCAGCAATAAATGCCGCCGCTGATTTGACGCTCATGTGGCCTAAGGCCTTTTCAATCAAAAACTTGGTTTCAAAGGCCGACCCATCTGTTGAGGTCTCACCGGAAGGAGGCTCAATCACGACCACAACCTCCCCTTTGGGCGAGCCGGTGTTGGCATAGCGGCCGGCAAGCTCTATTAAGTCGCCCCGCACAACTTCTTCAAACTTTTTACTGATCTCACGGCAAACAGCCGCGCTTCTCGCCTCGAATACCTCAGCCGCATCTGAAATGCTGTCCGGCAACCTGCGCGCACTCTCATAAAACACCAATGTTGCGTCAATTTTTGCCGCTTTTTCGTACCATTTTTTCCGGGCGGATGACTTATTGGGCGAGAAACCAAGAAATATGAATCTGTCAGTTGGCAGGCCAGACAAAGTAAGCGCCGCAATGAGGGCCGACGGGCCCGGCAGTGAAGTGACATACAAATCTGCCTCAACTAAAGCACGCACCAATTTGTACCCGGGGTCTGAAATCAGCGGCGTCCCAGCGTCCGACACCAGGGCAACCACTTTGCCTTCATCAATCATGGCCTCAATTTTGGGGCGCATTTGCTCGCCGTTATGCTCGTGGTAGGCAATGAGCGGTTTCTTGATGAGATAGGCTTGTAAAAGTTTGCTTGTTATGCGGGTATCTTCGCACGCAATAACGTCGGCCGCCCGCAAGGTTTCGAGCGCTCTCGCAGAAATGTCGCCCAGGTTCCCTATGGGCGTCGCAACGATATGCAGTCCCGGCCTTAGGGTATTTTGCCTATCTTCCTTTTGCTGCATTTCTGTCCTTTGAAGCGAAGCATGATGCCCCGTAATTCTGCCATTATTTTGCTTCATACCACGGCAAACTGTGTATCGCCGCCAAAGATTTCCAAAATAGTGAAATATGACAGCACACCAATTTACACCGATCAATATTCAGCTTAATGTCGCCGCAACCGGCAGGCGCTCGGCCTTTTTTCAATAGCTTGTGTAGGAAATAGTGTGAGGTTGAACGCACCAACAGCAAAATGCCTGACAGTTGGGCTGTTTGCCGCCCTGCTATTAGCTGGTTGCGGCGGTTCAGCACCAGTGCCCCGAACGGTTGCCAGCCCGCCCTCTGCCCAATCCGAACAACTTGGCTCTAGTGCTCCAACAGCCCTACCGGATCAATTGCCAGAGCAAGAAGCCAACGACAAAGATGGTCGGGCTGAGATCGTTGTTGCTCTGATGCTGCCGCTTTCGGGGGCCGATGAAGCGGTTGGGCAGGCATTGCTGCGGGCAGCCACCATGGCGCTTTTTGATGCCTATGACCCGTCACTGCGGTTGCTGCCGCTGGACACCGAAGGCGACCCAACTATTGCGGAAGTGCGCGCCGCTCAGGCCATCGAGGCGGGCGCGTCCATTGTTCTGGGGCCTCTACTGTCTTCCAATGTGCGGGCCGTTGCTGACACCCTCAATGACGCTGAAATTCCCATGCTTGGGTTCACCAATGACAGTGCGGCGGCGGGGCCGGGCCGGTTTATCATGGGCTTTTTGCCGGAAGCTGAGGTGAAACGCGTGGTGGATTATGCCGTTTCAACCGGTCATGAGAACTTCGGCGCATTGCTGCCGATGGGTCGTTACGGTGAGCGCATAAGAACAGCCTTTGGGGATACCATTGCGCTGTCGGGCGCTCAGGTCGAAGCCATTGAAAGCTATCCTCCTGACCCTGATGCTTTGTTTGAACCGGTAAAAAGGCTCGCGCGCTATGATGAGCGCCGCGACGATGTTCGCCGGGAGGTGCGCTTTCTGCGTGCACTCCGCGATGACCTTACCGAAGAAATAGCAAATGACCTTGAAGACGCTGAGGTTATGGAAGGTGTTGAATTTGATGCCGTATTAGTGCCTGAAGGGGGCGCCTTAATGCGCACCCTTGCTCCTCTGCTGCCTTTCTATGAAATTGATCCCAACCGAGTGAAACTTCTGGGTACCGGCCTTTGGAACGATGAAGGCCTTTTGGGTGAGCCACCGCTCCAGGGGGCGTGGTTTGCGGCGCCAGACCCCGCTGCACCGCAGGGCTTTCTGGACCGATACGCTGAGACTTACGGAGAAGCGGCCCCTCGGATTGCCACACTGTCCTATGATGCCATGTCTCTTGTGGCATTGTTGGCACGTACCGAAGAACCATTGGCGCCAGCGAGCGATGGCATAATTCCAAACCAGCCAGCCGCCACTCGGTTTTCTGCAGAAAACTTTTTGAGGCCCGAAGGGTTTAGCGGCCTTGATGGCCTGTTCAGGTTTTTGCCGGATGGCACCACCGAACGATCTCTTGCAATACTGGAAGTGAATCGCCGCGGCTTTCAGGTCATCGACCCGGCACCAGCAGAATTCCCGAGCTTTGGTTATGCGCTAAAGAACTGACCCTCAGGCCAGCAGCTTCCCAAGAATGAAATTGAGCAAAGGGCGTCCTTTGTCTGTCAGCCAAACCCGTGAACCAAGGCGCTCCATATATCCAGAAACGATAAGATCATTAAGCACAGCGGCATTGATGTTTGTGCCCTCATAGTTGCCAATATCCATGCCCCTGGAAAGTCGTAAGCCCATCATTATCCTCTCGATGGCTTCTGCCTCTGCATCGACTTCTTCAACTGTTTCAATGCCAAAGCCTCTGTTTTTCACCGCGTTTAGCCAATCTTCCGGACGTTTTACCTGCTGGTGAGCAATCAGACCCCAATTCCCATTGGGCAATCTGCCATGAGCACCAGGCCCAATGCCCGCATAAAAACCACCGCGCCAGTAGGTGAGGTTATGCTGGCTTTCTTCCCCCGGCCGCGCGTGATTGGAAACCTCATAGGCTGGCAATCCAGCTGCCTCAGTCACTTTTTGTGTCAATTCAAATAGCGCCGCCGCTTCGTCTTCATCCGGCAACGTGAATTTCCCGCGATGAAACTGATGATAAAAGGCAGTGCCTTCTTCAATGGTCAACTGATACAGCGACAGGTGCGACGGCGAAAAACTCAGCGCTTCCTGCAACTCTTCGCGCCAGTCTTCAAGTGATTGATGAGGAAGCGCGTAGATAAGATCGAAGCTCACTCGGCTGAAGTTGTCTCGCGCAACTTCAAGCGCCGAAAGTGCTTCCTTGGAAGAATGAAGCCTGCCAAGAAACTTCAAAGAGCTATCCTTAAGGCTTTGAATTCCAACAGAAACCCGGTTCACGCCCGCAGAGGCATATTCAGCAAATCGGGCAGCTTCCACGCTAGAGGGGTTGGCCTCAAGCGTGATTTCAATATCGCTCGCGGGAGACCAATGGTCTTTAATGGCGTCAATGATTGCCGCTGTGGTATCCGGCGGCATCAGGCTCGGTGTACCGCCACCAAAAAAAACTGACGTTGCCGTTAAGTTGGGGAATTTCTCGGCAAAGGTTTCAATTTCCCTGAGCATGCCGTCGCGCCAGGACCTTTGGTCTACGCGATCGCGTACGTGGCTGTTGAAATCGCAATATGGGCATTTTTTGGCGCAGAAAGGCCAATGCACATAGATTGCGGCATCAGCTTTATGGTCGACTACCGGAAAACTCGCAGCGTCAGGTTGATCTAAAACATGCATCTATTAACTGCCGGAACGCATCAGCCCGGTGGCTCATCGCGTGCTTGTCCACGGGGTCCATCTCCGCAAAGGTGAGGTCAAACCCGCCTGGAATGAAAATGGGGTCGTAACCAAAACCTTTCTCGCCCCGCATCGGCCAAGTGACAGAGCCAAACACTTTGCCTTCAAAGCTTTCAGTATGGCCGTCAGGCCAGGCGAGTGAAAGCGCGCAGGTGAAGTTGGCGTGTCGGTTCGGATTGTCGCCCAGCTTATCGATCACCGCCTTCATGCCGATGGCGAAGTCCCGATCTGGCCCCGCCCAGTCTGCAGTATAAATGCCGGGCTCCCCGCCAAGGCCGTGCACCTCAAGCCCACTATCATCCGAGAGCGACGGCAGCCCAGACGCTTTCGCTGCGGCCAAAGACTTGATCTCCGCATTGCCAATAAAGCTGTCTGAGTCTTCCACCGGCACCGGCAGGCCAAGATCACCAACCGATACTGTTTCCACACCAAACGGCGCCAACAGTTCGCCGATCTCGCGAACCTTGCCTTTGTTGTGGCTGGCAATTACCAGTTTGTTGCCGTCAAAAAGCCGCGCCATGTTTTGTTACCCGCGGTAGCTTGCAATCGCGGCTTCCTGCGCGCGCTTGATTTCGTCGCAGCCGATACGAGCAAGCCGCAGCAGCCGCATGAACTCTTCTTCACTGAAGGGTTCTTCTTCCGCGGTTGATTGAATTTCCACAATGCCGCCATTGCCGGTCAGAACAAAGTTGGCGTCAGTGGCTGCCGCGCTGTCTTCCGGGTAATCCAGATCCAGCACCGGCGTGCCCTCATAAATACCACAGGAAATTGCGGATACACTATCGGTGAACGGTGAAACTGCCAGCTCGCCCTCGCTAATCAACCAGTCAAAACACTGGCTAAGCGCCACATATGCACCGGAGATTGATGCCGTGCGTGTGCCGCCGTCAGCCTGGATAACATCACAGTCGAGCCGGATTTGACGCTCGCCCATCAACTCAAGGTCAACAACAGCCCGCATCGCGCGGCCGATCAGGCGCTGGATTTCCTGCGTACGACCAGATTGTTTTCCTTTGGCGGCTTCGCGTGCCATGCGGCCATGCGTAGAGCGCGGTAGCATGCCATATTCGGCTGTAATCCAGCCTTTGCCGCTGTCGCGCAACCACGGCGGTGTGCGCTCTTCATAGCTGGCGGTCACCAGAACGTGCGTGTCGCCAAACTTCACAAAACAGCTGCCCTCAGCATGTTTGGCAAAGCCAGGGATCATCTCGATCTTGCGCATTTCATCGTTGGTCCGTCCGCTCGGTCGCATGGAATTTCCTTTTGTCAGAGGTTGTTATGTGGCGTGCCCGCCAGTTGTTGCCTCTTCTAGCCTCGATACCCATATAGGTCAAAGGCCTTCGTGCAGTTTTGCCCTGAAATTCCAGCGTCTTTCAAGCGTTGACGAAGGCCGTTCGATTTATCTAACGTTTGCGTGCAGCATTTAAGGCGAAAGGAGAGGCGGCCCGTGTCGATTGCCAAGCTCACAGACCGCTCAAAATCAATCTTTCAGCAGATTGTGCAAACCTACCTTGAAAGCGGGGACCCGGTGGGCTCCCGCACCATCAGCCGTGCGGATGGCATTAGCGTTTCTGCCGCAACCATTCGCAATGTGATGTCAGACCTTGAGGAAGCCGGCCTGATTGCGTCGCCGCACACGTCAGCCGGCCGCGTGCCAACAGATCTGGGCCTCCGGCTTTTTGTTGATGGCATGATGGAAGTGGGCAACCTCACGACGGAAGAACGCGAGGCAATCAAAGGCCAGTGCGCCACATCCGGCAAACAGTTTGAGGATGTACTGTCAGACGCCACCAAAGCGCTTTCTGGTTTGTCCCAATGTGCGTCCCTCGTGATGGTGCCGCATCAGGAGGCGCGCGTTCGGCACATAGAATTTGTGCCTATTTCCTCTACCCAGGCGCTTGTGGTTCTGGTGTCAGAAGATGGTTTGGTGGAAAACCGGCTTATTGAAGTTCCGGTTGGGCTGCCAACATCGGCCTTGGTGCAAGCTACCAATTTCTTGAATGCGCGCTTGGCGGGCCGCGCGCTAGAAGATGTGCTCGCGTCCATCCAGCAGGAACTGGCCACACGCCAAAGCGAATTGGATACACTCACTGAAAAAGTGGTGGAAAGCGGCCTCGCTGTTTGGGCCGGCGGTGAAAATTCGGACAGCACGCTTATTGTCTCGGGCCAAAGCAACCTCTTGGAAAACGTTCAGGCAACCGAAGACCTGGACCGCATGAAACAACTGTTTGATGAGCTGGAGCGCAAAAAAGACTTGATCAAATTGATGGAACTCGCCAAAGACGGGCGCGGCGTGCGTTTGTTCATTGGGTCAGAGAATAATTTATTTTCCCTGTCGGGTTCATCTCTGGTGGTTTCTCCCTATATGAATGGCGCAAACAAGATCGTTGGCGTTATTGGCGTGATTGGCCCTACCCGGCTGAATTATGCGCGCATCGTTCCAATGGTCGATTATACCGCCCAGGTGGTTGGCCGCCTGCTGTAGGACGATTTACGAGTTAAGGATTAGGGCGACATGAGCGCAGAAGAAAAAAAACCCGCAGATGATGAGCATCAGGATGTCGAATCCGTGCCCGGCGAAAAGGCCCATACGGACGAGCCGGACCCAATGCCCGAAGATGTTGATACCGAGCAAGACGCAGACCCGATTGCGGCGCTTACTGAAGAAGTTGCGACGCTCAAGGACCAGGTGCTGCGGGCACGCGCGGAAACCGAAAATGTTCGACGCCGTGCGGACCGCGACCGTGCCGACGCCAGCGCGTATGCTGTAACCGGTTTTGCGCGTGACATGTTGAGTGTCAGCGACAATATGCGCCGCGCGCTTGATAGCATGCCAGAAGATGTCGCGGACGAGATGAAAGCCTTTGTTGAAGGCGTTGAAATGACCGAGCGTGAGCTTCTCAAAACCATGGAAAAATACGGTATTGAGAAAGTAGAGCCGGAAGTGGGCGAGAAGTTCGACCACAAATTCCATCAGGCCATGTTTGAGGTACCAACCGCAGACCATGCGCCGGGCAGTGTGATGCAGGTTGTGGCGGCTGGCTATGTGATCAAAGATCGGTTGCTGCGCCCGGCGATGGTGGGTGTTGCCAAAGGTGAAGCCAAGGCGGTGGATACCGAGGCGTAAGCTACTCCGCAAACCAAACCAGATTCAAAAGCCCCGCCACCGTGCGGGGCTTTTTTGTCATGCGCTACTGGGTACCTTGAATGGTTTTTGAGCAGTCAGGAAGTCCACTGAGTCGTTGCCTGCCAATATGGTCTGCACCCATGCAAAAAAATTGTCAGAATCGAAATCAATGCCGTCATACGTTGGGTCATATAAAACTGCCGCGTCCAGACGTGTTGAATATTCGGCGACAACTTCGCCATCTCGTTCCAATACGAACCTTCGCCGAAGCATATCAAAAAGGTTTTTCAGCGACAGTTTGAATTTTGCGCGGCATCCCGTGATATCTATTGATGTACCGTTTTGCGTCAAATAAACAGATTTGCCATCACTCCAAAAGCAGAGCCAACTACTTTGGTGCATATGAGCATAGCCTTGAAATTCGGTAGATTTTTCAATTTGTTGGATTGACAAGTCGGGCATGAGCATGAGCTCACCATGTCTGCCCTCAGGGCCCATTCTTTCAAATATTGTCAGTATCACAGGTTCCATAGGAACATCATTCCATCAACGGCGCGACATGTAAAGGGTGCTTGACAGGTAGTGTTTGTCCAACTATGTAAAGCGCACTTCACATAAAGTGAAGGAAACTAAACAAACAAAAAACTGAGTTACGACACGAGAGGAATACTTATGAGTTGTCTAGTTAAACGATCCTTATTGCTTCTATTTCTAATCGGTTCGCTCGCCTGGTCGGCGCGTGCTGATGTTGTTCGGGGCGGTAATGCTGAGGGGCCGGCCATTGTGTTTTTGCCGGGGCTCGCTTCTCACGGTGAGCTTTGGACACCATGGCTCAATGAATACCAATCGAGCCACCGCACCTATGTGCTCACCGCGCCAGGTTTTGCCGGGCAGCCTGCCATCCCTGAGGCGGGCTCCTATCTGGCCAAATTGGTCGCAGAAGTTGAAACGGCTTTGCGCGCCGACGGCGTGAACGGCGCCACTATTGTTGGGCATTCTCTGGGCGGCCTTGTCGCCCTTATGCTGAGCGCAGATGCGCCTGATTTGGTCGGCAAGCTCTTAATTGTGGACAGTGTGCCATTTCTGGGCGGGCTTTTTATGCCCGGCTTGGCGCCAGAGATGGTTGCGCTTCAGGCGGGGCAGATGGCCCAGCAAATGCAAAACATGCCGCGCGATGCCTTCGATGCCCAGCAGCGCATGGGCCTGCGCAGACTGGCACTGAAAACGGAATTCCTGCCGACACTGGAGGCTTGGTCCGCCGCGTCTGATCAGGCCACCATTGCGGCGGCGTTCAAGGAAACGCTATCCACGGACTATCGTACACAGTTGGCTGATATTAGTGTTCCGGCCATTATTCTGGCCGCCCACAACGCCATGATGCCCTTTGGCCAAGAGCAATTGGCGGCGACCTACCGCGACCAGTATGGTGCGCTCAGCAACGCAGAAATCCGCACAGTGCCGGACAGCGCCCATTTTATTATGATTGACCAGCCAGCCGCTTTTTCTGACGCGCTTGCGGACACCCTAAAAGAAGGAACTAACCAATGATCACGGCTTTAAAAATATACACCCGGGATATGCTCATCGGGTTCACAGCGTATGGATTGGTTCTGTTCGGGGTGAACAGTTATCTTTCGGGCACCGGTGCTGACTTGCCGCAAGCTGCCCAGGCCGGGTTGGCGCTGTTGCCCATGTTGCCGGTGCTTCTGGTCGTGAGGGCTGTGCTCGTATTTGCGCGCAGTTGGGATGAGCTGCAGCGCAAAAAGGCGATGGAATCGGTACTGATCGCTTTCTTCCTGGTTGGCTTTGGCACCTTTGCATATGGCTTTCTTGAGGGCGTTGGCTTTCCCAAGCTCGATATCATATGGGTAATGCCCATGCTGATTGGCGCACAAGGCCTTGCTCTCAGCTTCGTTTCCTGGACTTACCGATGAATAATCGTATTAAAGTACTGCGCGCAGAGCGGGACTGGAGCCAGGCTGACCTTGCGGACCGGTTGGGTGTGTCGAGGCAAACCGTAATCGCCATTGAAAAGGGCAAGTATGACCCCTCACTGCCGCTCGCATTCTCGATCGCCCGCACCTTTGGGCAGGCGATTGAAGAGATTTTCACGCCAGATGCATAAGCCGATCAGGCGCTTGCAAACTTGCCTGCGAGCGCCTCGTCAATCAGGGCAATGGTCTCGTCAATGCCATAAAGCGCAATAAAGCCACCCATGCGCGGGCCCTGGCTTTGGCCAATCAGCACTTCGTAACAGGCCTTGAACCACTCGCGCAGGTTCTCGAACTCTGCGTCTTTGCCGGCGGAGAAAACCTCGGTCATGATGACTTCCGGGTCATGCTCACCAGCGTCCAGGTCGGCGAGGCGCGCCTTCAGGCTTTCAAAAGCTTTCACTTCCTGCTCGGTCGGCATGCGGAAGCTTTTGGCTGGTTTGACAAAGTCCTCATAATAGCGGATCGCATAGCCCATCAGCTTATCAAGCGTTGGGAATTTCTCTGCCGTAGCGCCCTCCACATAGCGGGCGACAAAGCCCCACAGTGTTTCTTTGTCTTCCGTATTGGCAACAGCCACAAGGTTCAGCAGCAGCGCGAAAGAAACCGGTAATTCAGCTTTTGGCACATCACCACCATGAATGTGCCATGCCGGGTTCTTGTATTGGTCTGCCAGCTCCTGGCCATGGAATTTGTCGACAAAGGTATAATATTCGTCGACCGCCTTTGGGATCACGTCGAAATACAGCCGCTTCGCTTTCCGGGGTGCTTGGAACATATAGAGGCTCAGGCTCTCTGGCGCCGCATAAGCAAGCCACTCTTCGATGGAAATGCCGTTGCCTTTTGACTTGGAGATCTTTTGGCCCTGCTGATCAAGGAACATTTCATACGAAAGGGCTTCGGGTGGCTTGCCACCTAAAATTCGGCGAATGATGGACGACAGCTTGACGCTTTCATCCAGGTCCTTGCCGGCCATTTCATAATCAACATCCAGCGCGTCCCAGCGCATCGCCCAATCCACTTTCCACTGGCACTTCACATTGCCGCCGGTGACCGACCGTTCGTAGCGCGTGCCGCTCGCGCTTTCAAAAGCGATGATGCCTTTTTCCGCGTCAACAATCTCGACAGGTACCTGCAGCACTTCTCCCGTTTCCGGGCACAATGGCAGAAACGGGCTGTATGTCTGGCGCCGCTCTTCACCCAGCGTTGGCAGGATCACATTGATCACTTTTTCATAGCGCTGGCAGATTTTAATCAGTGTGTCATCAAATCGGCCAGACTTGTAGCAGTCCGTTGAGCTCAGAAATTCATACTCAAAGCCATACTGATCCAGGAACGCTTGCAGGCGCGCATTATTGTGCTCGCCGAAGCTGTTGTGCGTACCAAACGGGTCTGGCACTTGTGTGAGCGGCTTGCCCAGCGCCTCCGCGAGAAGCTCCTGGTTTGGCACGTTGGTGGGCACTTTGCGCAAGCCGTCCATATCGTCCGAGAAGCAGATCAGCTTTGTTGGCATGTCGGAAATTTCCTGAAACGCCCGCATGACCATGGTTGTGCGGGCAACTTCACCGAAGGTGCCAAGGTGCGGCAGGCCAGAGGGGCCATAGCCGGTTTCAAACAGGATGTAGCCTTTTTCAGGCACACCGTCCTTGAACCGTTTGACAAGCTTCTCGGCTTCCTGAAATGGCCAGGCTTTGGACGCGAGTGCGAGGTCAATATTTCCGGTCATGGATATCACCCTGTTTGGTTCATGAATTCGTTGCGGTTAAGGCGGCGGACCCTATGCATTCTGCCGCGTTGCGTCAAGCAAAACACTCATTCGTGACATTTGTCCAGACATGGGTGTTTTTGCTGCAAATTGCGCCTGTATTTTTACGCGGCACGGACTATGCTCGCCTCATGCAAGACTATGCCCCCCAAGACCTGTTGATTGATGCCGCGAAAGACAATGCCTCGCTCGCTGACCTGCCGGTTGCATCTGTTGGGGTAACCTCGGCCACTATTTTGTCTCCAGAGGGCGTTTTTGACACGATTTCCTTGGATGAAGCCGCGGATCAGTTAAGCCGCGAGCCTCATCTGCTGGTGAACCGCGTGGTGGCAGCGCGGCGCCTTGGATTGCCTGCGCTCAATGCCTATGACGTGCTAGAGTTGTTTGCCTTTATTCGGCCGGCCCGTTACTGCCTGCCCACAATTGGCGGCATGGTATCCGCACTTACGCTGGAGGTGGCGACGGGCAATCCGGAAGATGATTGCCTCGCCATCCAGGATATTGCTGGCAGGTTGCTGGAAGACCCGGCGGCGCAAACCTATCGCTACCGGGCCGGTGCATCGCGGGTGGCCATGATGATGGCGCGCGCGGGCTGGCCGTGGGGGCCGCTTGCCCTCAAGGCGCTAGACACTTACCCAGACCACAGCCGGGAAGACGGGCTTTCCGTATGGATGGCCCTGCCGGAGTGGGAGGACGGGGCGCCGCCCCCACCACCGGGAGACGAGCCCGTTCAGCCAAGTGAGAGCCAAAGTCGTCTGAGCGAACTATTGGGCGAAGCTGCGGAAAGCCGGGAAGGACAAAAACGGTACGCGGCTGCTGCATCGCACCCTTTTCAGCCGCGCGAAATGGCCGAAAGCCCCAATTTGCAACTGTTGGAGGGTGGTACGGGAACTGGCAAAACGCTTGGCTATATTGCACCTGCAAGCCTGTGGGCGGAAAAAAACGATGGCCCGGTTTGGCTGTCAACCTACACCAAAAACCTGCAGCGGCAGCTGGACCAAGAGTTATCGCGTTTGTTTCCGGACCCGAAGATCAAGGCAAAAAGGGCGGTTATCCGGAAAGGCCGGGAAAACTATGCATGTTTGCTGAACATTGAAGAAACACTGCGCGCGGTGATGATGCGCGCCAACATTAATTCGGCGTCTGGTGGTGGTGCCGGTTTTGACCGGGACCGTATCCTCATAGGCCTTGTGGTGCGCTGGGCGCGCTTTTCCCGGGACGGGGATATGATTGGCGGGGACTTTCCCAGTTGGCTTGGCGCTCATTTTGGTGCGGGCCGCATTGCTGGGCTCACTGACAGGCGCGGTGAATGCCTTTATTCTGCCTGTGCGCACTTTCGGAAGTGTTTTGTCGAAAAGACGGCCAGAAAAGCCAAACACGCGGACCTCGTGGTGGCAAATCATGCGCTTGTAATTACTCAGGCAGCAACTCGGGGTGACGACCCGGATCTTCCGCGCAGATTGGTCTTTGACGAAGGGCATCATGTTTTTGACGCCGCAGACAGCGCATTTTCAGTGCGCCTGTCCGGACTAGAAGGCGCAGAACTCAGGCGGTGGATCCGCGGCAAGGAATCTGGCGGCAGCACCCGCGCACGAGGTCTCAAATCGCGCCTTGAGGAATTGGTGGCAGATGACCCCAATTGCCGGGCTCTTTTGGATGAAGTGCTGGAGGCTGCCCGTATTTTGCCGTCTGATAACTGGCTTGGTCGCGTGACCGGTGCTGCGGCCATGACGCGCTTTGAAAGTTTCCTGATGCTCGGTCGTGCACAGGTGTTGGCACGTACCAACGCTGCCGGCCCCCACGGTCTAGAAGCACCCGTGACTGATCCCATTGACGGCTTGGCCCCGGCGGCCCACAGCCTATCAGAGGCATTCGTTACGCTTTCGAAACCAATGGGTGCGCTTGCGGCAGCGCTCGCGATCAAGCTTGATGAAGAGAGCGATACGCTAGATAGCACTAGCCGTGGGCGGCTTGAGGCGTCGGCGCGGTCGCTCAAACTGCGTGCCGACACTGTTGGCGTTTGGGCCAGTATGGCGGAAAGCTTTGGCAGTCCGCCGCCTGAAGAATTTGTGGACTGGCTTGAAGTGGACCGAATTGACGGGCGCGAACGTGATATCGCTTATTGCCGCCATTTTGTTGATCCCACAAAGCCCTTTGCTGACGTGGTGCTGTCAGGGACCCATGGGTCTCTAATTACCTCTGCGACCCTTCGCGACAAAGCAGGCGACAATGATGACTGGTCATCTGCCGATGTGCGAACGGGTGCGCAGCACCTGATGGCGCCGCCCAAACGCCTCAGTGTGGCGTCCCCCTTCGACTATCCTGATCAAACCCGCGTTTTGATCGTCAATGACGTGAACAAGGCTGATGCTATTCAGGTCGCGGCGGCGTACCGGGAACTTTTCCTGGCCTCTGGCGGTGGCGCTCTTGGGCTTTTCACAGCCATTAGCCGTTTGCGCGCCACATACCATCATATAGCGTCCGATCTGGAGGCGGCGGGCTTGCCGCTTTATGGTCAGCATGTTGACCCGGTTGATACAGCAACACTGGTTGACATTTTCCGGGACGAAATGGATGCCTGCTTACTGGGGACCGACGCCGTGCGTGACGGTGTTGACGTGCCGGGTGACAGCCTTCGGCTGATTGTTTTTGACCGCGTGCCGTGGCCAAGGCCCACCATTTTGCACCGGGCGCGACGGGCAGCGTTTGGCGGCAGGGTTTACGATGAAATGCTGACACGCTTAAAGCTCAGTCAAGCTTATGGGCGCTTGGTCCGCCGGGCGTCAGACCGAGGCGTATTCATCATGCTGGATGGTCAAACGCCAACACGTCTTTTGGATGCGTTTCCTGACGGCGTAACTGTGGATCGGATTGGACTTGCTGAAGCGGTGCAAGCGGTGCGGGCATGGAACTCCGACGACCTCTCGGCAGAGGGCATCTAATATGTCACAAGAGCCACATGGCCGCAAAAAGAGGCTGGACTTTGTCACTGTAACATTTGGTGAAGAATTGGGGTTGCTCAAACTTCAAGCCAGATCATTTGCCCACTTCATGCCTGCGCAGCTCGTCTGCTCAATCCTTATCGTTGCCAACGATGACAGTTCCGATCAACTGGCGCGCCATATATCCGAAACAGTTGTGCCCTTGTACGGAGACCATGCACCAAAGGTGCGTGTGCTCGCGCGAACTGACCTCTGCGGCGATTATCAATTCAAACACCGAGGCTGGATCAGCCAACAAGTGTTTAAGTTGCTAGCAGCACGTCATGTGCAATCGGACGACTATGTCATTTTGGACACCAAAAATCACTTCATTCGCGCAGTAGCCGCGAGTGATTTTTATGCAAGCAATGGCAAGCTGAAGCATCGCCGCACCAACCTGCTGCACACCCGGCGACCCAAATGGCTGAGGTGGCTGCAACAAGGCAAACAAAAAAAGCTGTCCCGGCGCTACACAGGCTCTATGCGATACTTTGGCCTCGACCCCATCAAATTTGCGGAGAATAGTGTGCCCAAAACGACGCCTTTTCCGATGAATACCGGTTTGGTTCGTGAGCTCATAACGCATGTGGAGGAGCGCGAGGGAGTGTCTTTTTCTGAGTGGTTTGAAAGCTATTTCGAAGCAACCGAGTTCTATTTGCTGCAAGCCTATGCATCATACCGGGGCCTTAGTTTTCAAGACCTATATGAACGCAGTAAACCGGGTATTATTGTCTTGTATCCTGAGTCAGATGCTCGCCTGCAGCGCCTAAGCACCACGCTTGAGATGCTGGACAACGAAAAACAATATTACTGCATTGGCGTGCACCGGAAACTCGGCGCTTGTTTGTCAGCTGAGCAGAAACAAGTGTTAAACGATTTTTGGCGAAAACGTGGCTTGATCGAAGACAATGAAGACTTCGATACCTTGATCACTGACGAGGCGAGCAATCGCTTTAAAGCAAAACAACTTCCCAGTCCCAAAGGCCTCCAGCGCGAGGGGTCCCCATGAAGCCAACGCTTTTAGTTGTTGGTTTTTTAGGGGAACAGCGGTTGCTGGAGTTGCAAGCTCGCTCAATTGCCAAGTACGCACCTGATGCATTTCAAGACATCATATATGTCGCCAACGAACGTGACCCGAGCGCTTTCCATCAATTGTTTGAAGATAAGCTGGCCCGAGAGCTCGGTCCGGTGGCTGATGTGGCTCAGGTTATCGATGGCAGCAAAGTCGCAAAAGTGCCCTTAACTCGCACCGACTGGCGCAGTCAGCAATCCCTGAAATTGTTGGCCCCGCGATATAGCAATACGGCGTCAATTCTGATTTTGGACTGCAAAAACCACTTTGTGAGGCCTGTATCATCTGCTGATTTCATTAATAGCGACGGCAGATTGATAACATACCGTTATCCGGTCAACGCGCGCTTCGTCGAGCAGTTCAAAAACGCCTGTGACTATTTTGGCATAGAACCCCCCTCATCAGAATTTCCCGCGTTGCCAACAGTCGCCCCCTTTTTGATGGACAGAGATACAGTGGGGGAAATGATCGAACTTGTTGAAAAACGGGAAAATCAAAGTTTTCACGAATTCTTTTGCGGCAACAAACGGTTTACAGAATTCTATTTTTATCTGGCTTATCTGTTGTCCCAGTCAGCCACGCTTGAGGCATTGTATGAGGGTGGCCCCCGAAAACATCTGACGCTGTTTCGAAGTATGGCCGATAATCCAACCCAGGCCTTGGAACAACTATCTCACCTGAAGGATAAAAACATTACCATTTTGGGCGTTCATCGGCAGGTGTTGGCTCAGGCGAACCCAGAAATTTTGGCCGCAATCGCCCAACACTGGATAACATTTGGTCTGGTCCGCGACGAACAAGAAGCGGCTCACTTTTTGACGCCTGACCAAATCAAGCGAACAAGATGGTATTGGCCCTTCTGACGGCACGAAAATTAGTTGGCATCATTGCTATTTTGCTTGTGTGGAATGACCTGTCAAACTAGGGTCGCCCATAGTGATAAGACGCAGACAGAGGAAGAGCAATGTCAACCATCAGCCCAGAAACCGCCCTCGTTTACACCATGGTTACCGTGTCTGCCTCAGATGACCAAATGACCGATAGCGAGCTCACACGAATGACCGGTCTGGTTGGCTATCTGCCAGCGTTTCGCGACTATAATGTGGAGCGGCTGAGAACCGACACAGAGACTTGTACGCAGCTTTTGCAAAGCGAAGAGGGGCTGGACGCCGTGCTTGGGTTGATCGAAGAGGCAGTGCCGGAAACCCACTATGATCTCGTATATGCGCTTGCTTGCGAAGTGGCAGCATCAGACAGCAACCTTACGCAGGAAGAACTTCGTCTGTTGGAATTGTTCCGTCATTATTTGAATGTCGATCGCTTAACAGCGGCCGCTATCGAGCGCGGTATTGCAGCCCGTCAGAAGTCATTTACCTTCTAAGTTAGCGCGCCTCGAAAAACTCAACATCAATGGTGAGCGTGACTTCGTCGCGCACAAACGGCAGCCATTCCGACAGGCCAAAGTCGGACCGGTTGATTGTCGTCGTTGCGCTAAAACCAACGGTCTGACGGCCGCTTAAGGGGTTGGTGCCGCTACCAATAAACCGCGCATCCAGCTGAACCAGCTGGGTGATGTCATTGATGGTGAGTGTTCCTTCAATAAGGGCGGTCGCGTCTGATGTGCGTGTAATGGTCCCTGACGTGAAGCGTGCGACGGGGAAATTCTCAGCGTCAAACATGCCCTTTGCCAGCAGTTTATCGTCCAGTTCAGGCACACCTGTGTGCAGGCTGCGAACATCGATCTCCACTGAAACTGCACTGTTTGCCGGGTTTGTATTATCAAGGTCCAATGAGCCGGAAACACCGTCAAACCGGCCCCGAAACTGTGAAAAACCAAAATGATTAACGCTGAACAATACAGAGGCGTGGTTTGGGTCAAGCTGGTAACTACCGGCTTTTGCGCGCTCTGCTTGCTCGTTCAATGGGTAAACAATAGACGCGACGCTTGCGCATCCTGCCAGCAGGACTGCCGCAGTAACCGATAGCACTAAAGTCCTGATTGCACTGCGGGACCTCATGGATCTGCCCTCTTCGCTGTAATCTCTATCTGCACGCCAACTTCCAAACCGACCCATTTGCCTTCTGCCCAAGGTCCTGAACCGACACCCAGGGTTTGTCGGTTGAGAGTTAACTCAGCCTGCATATGGGCCTGGTCGCCCACCGTTTCCAACTGAAAAGGCAGTGACATGTCATGGTCAACACCAAGCACAGTCAGCACACCGTCCGCGATGAATTCTGTTGGTCCTGTTTGCTGAAACCCGTCAGCTTTGAAAACAATGCTCGGAAACTCAACAATGTTAAACCAGTCTTTCCCGGGAAGCGCGCCATCGCGCTGACTGTCGCCCGTGACGGCAGAAGCCGCGCTGATCGTGGCATGCACGCGGGCACTTGCTGGGTAATCCGGATCAAATTCAATGTTTGCGTCGAAGCGCTCAAATTGCCCTTCGAACGGGTTTCCGGTCTGGGTACCAGCAAACGAAATGCGGCTCTGGTCTTTGACCACATTCCAGTTGGTTGCGTTTGCATTGCTGGAAAGGGAGCCAACAAAAAGCAGAACTGCGCCCATAAAAAAGGTGCCTAACTTAGCCTTCACTAATCGTGTCCTTTGATGAAAACCACATACGTTTGAAAATGGCGTGTTTGAACCAAAATTGATGCTGTAGTGCCGCCAAAACATGGAGTGCCACCAGCGTTGCGGCTCCGTAGGCCATAGTCGCGTGGATCTGCTTAAAAATGGCTTCTGCTTGGGCCTTGTTGGCGGCCTCCGCAAGCCACGGTATGTGCGGCCAGGGTATCAGATCAAAAAGTACGGTCGGAATACTCCAGGGGGAGGCAGAAACCATCGCCCAGCCAGCGAGAGGAATCGTAAAACTGAGCAAATACAAAAGCACATGTGTTGCATGCGCGGCAGCGTCTCTCCACCCCGCTGCCAAGGGTTCCACTTTTTGGTGTGTAAGTCGCCAGACCAGGCGCAGGCTTGTCAGCAACAGCACGGAAATGCCGAAAGATTTGTGCCACTGATACAACTCAAACTTCAAAGAGAGTTGCTCATCGCCCAAGCGCGCCATAAAGAACCCGACAAACAGCAGGCCGACAATCATCAGCGCAATCACCCAATGCAACAGAACGGCAACCGAACTGTAAGACTTGGGAACGCTCACCTTGAGCCCTCCGCATCCTTCAGGGGAAACGCAGCAATTTCCACCGTGTTTGGCTTGCCCCATTTGTCAATGCCATTGAATGGTTTGGCAACCAAAACACCCTCTTCAATGCGGCCATCATCAGCAGATTTGAGGGCGGCCACTAGTGGTTTCAGCCGCTCATGCAAAATTGCTTCAAAGCCATCCTTTGGCGGCCAAGCAAGCATTTGCGCCGCAAGGTCCACAGCTTTTTCGCGGTCCGGCGCATTCCCGCGCGCCAGAAAACGAATGTATTCATAGGTGAGTGGTGCTTCCAGGTTGGGTAATACCAACGCCTCGGCGTAAAGCGATTTTGCTCGGGCCCGGCTAGCCCCTAAAAAAAGTCGTGCCAGCCAACCTTCTTCAGCAACCGCCGCATGCCAGCCTGCCAAAGAGCCTCTTGCGAGGGCGTTTTGTGGGTATAGCCGGATAAAAGCTTCGATCTCCCGTTTGGAGGCGCGCGCATAAGAAACTTTTCGCAGGCGAAGGCCTTCAAAACCAATGGCAATCGCGTGGCTGAGCGCTGCAACATAGTGATTGGGGTCAAGTCCCAGTGCTTGCTCGCAGTCCTTAAGCGATTGATGCAGCGACTGCACGGCCTGTTCACCTGTTTCCATAAAGCCGCCAATGGCGAGGCCTGCCCTGCACGCCAAGGCAAAGCTGTCTGCTGTCGGATTATCTTTGGCAGCTTTTTGCGCCATCGCACGTGCCGCCATTAGATCGCCGGCGACAAAGGCGTCCCAGCCAGGCGTGCTTTGGGATCGTGCCGCCTGGGGAAGACAAAAGGCAATCAGCAATGTCGCGACTATTATTCTCATGCGTCAATCATATGCGGAAAGGATGAATGTTCGTTGAACACAATACGGTGAGCATGTGTTGCCGGACCAGTGTTGCGCGGTCTAAGCGCGCCAAAACCGCGGCGACAGCAAAACCAATACGGAAAATAACTCCAGTCGACCAACCAGCATGCCCAGAGACATGAGCCATTTGGCACTATCGTTCAGGCCGCCGAATGTGCCGGCGGGGCCCACATCGTCGCCCAGGCCCGGGCCTACGTTGGCCAGTGCGGTACCGGCGCTTGAAAAGGATGTGATCCAGTCAGCGCCGGTTGCTGAAATGGCGAGCGACAACAACACAAAAGTGCCAAGGAAAAGCGTCAGGAAACTCATCACAGAATTCCGTACATCCTCTCCAATGGGGCGACCGTTGTAGCGCGCAATAAACACGCCGTTTGGCTGCAGGATGTGGTCAATCCAGCTTTTCATCGACTTAAGAAGGACCTGAAACCGGAAGATTTTAATGCCGCAACTGGTTGATCCTGCGCAGCCACCAATAAACATCACCATGAAAAATAGCGTGGCCGAAAAACTACCCCACTGGCTGTAGTCGATGGTGGAGTAGCCCGTGCCTGTCAATATTGAGATGATATTGAAAATGCCGTATCGCACGGCTTCCGGCAGCGAAAACCCCTTCCAGAGTATCAGCCAGGCAACCACGGCCAGGCACAGGAAAAACACAAGTTTCAAGAAACCTCGGACCTGCTCATCCTTCCAAATCGCGAGTGGCTTGCCGCGCAGGATCTGCAGATACAAAATGAAGGGAATGGAACCAATGATCATGAAGAAAGTCGACAGCATATCAATGCTGAAACTGTCGAACTTGCCAATTGATGCGTCAGATGTGGAAAAGCCGCCCGTTGCAATGGTTGTCATGGCGTGCGCGAGCGCGTCAAACGCCCCCATGCCCGCAACCAAATAGGCAAACATGCAAAGGGCGGTGAGCGCGACATAGACGCCGCTGATCACGCCAGAGATTTGACCCGCGCGGGGCAGGATTTTTTCAACCGTATCGAAGCTTTCCGCCTTAAAAACCTGCATGCCCCCCACCTGCAGCATGGGTAAAACGGCAACCGCCATTACAACAATACCGATGCCACCAAACCACTGCAGCAATGCGCGCCAGATCAAGATGCCCGGCGGGGCAGTATCAAGCCCGGTGATGATGGTGGACCCTGTAGTGGTTAGGCCGCTCATGGCCTCAAAATAGGCGTCGGTGTAGCTGAGATTCAGTTCCGAGAAAGCAAGAGGCAGTGCGGCAAAGGCGGGCAAAGCGGCCCAGGCGAGGAACGTCAGCAGGAACGCTTGCCTGAGGTTCAGCGCATCACCTGTACCGCGGTTGGCCAGCATGAACATGCCGCCGACGCTGGCGGACAAAAAAGCAGCAAGGACAAAGATTTCCCAGTCTTCATGACCAGCGATCAGGTCAAACATCACCGGGATGAACATGCCGCCAGCCAGCATCAGCACCAAAGAGCCGAGCGTGTAGAGAACCGGTCGAAGATCGAGCATGGATGCCTCAATTAACCTTCATCGAATAGTAAGGACTATCCAGCGAGAAGGTGGGTATCTCAATGAAAAAATGCTCGCCGTCCTCGTCCTGCATCTCATATGACCCTCTCATGAAGCCACTTGAGGTGCTGAGCGGCGTGCCGCTGGTGTAAACAAACCACTGGCCTGGGCCGATAATGGGTTGCTCACCGATGACGCCCTCGCCTTTCACTTCCTTCACTACACCAGAGGCATCGGTAATGATCCAGTGGCGGTTCAACAGCTGCACGGTCATGTCAGTGTCATTGATGATTTTGATCCGATAAGCCCACACAAACTGGGCATTGTCCGGGTCAGACTGGTCATCCAGAAAATAGGACTGAACCGCCACACGCACACCGTCCGTGTCCGCCTCGAATGTCATGGCGCCATCAATAAGATCTTCCATGTGCTAGACCCCGGCCACATCGAGAGCTTGCATGATATCGGCGACCAGGTCCTCAGGGTCCTCTAGGCCGATTGAAAGCCGCAACAGCCCCGGCGTAATGCCAAGTTCAAGGCGCGCATCTTCCGCCAGCGCTTTGTGGGTTGTGCTCCAGGGGTGTGTCGCGATCGAGCGCGAGTCGCCAAGATTGTTGGAGATATCAATGATCTGCAGCGCGTTTAAGAACGCAAACGCTTGCTCCCGGCCACCCGGCAGTTCTGCCACCACCATGGTGCCGCCCCTGTCCATTTGCTGCATGGCAAGCTCATGCTGCGCGAAGTCGGTACGGGCAGGGTGCCGCGTGTCATTAATGCGCGCGGCCATGGCTTCAGCCACTGTTTCAGCGCTGTCGCACATGGCGTTTACACGCAAATTCAGGGTTTCTAGGCCTTTCAGCATCACCCACGCGTTGAACGGCGACATCGCACAGCCCGTATGGCGATAGTAGGGATACAGGTGATCCTCGTCGAACTTCTCGTCGCACAAAACAACGCCACCGAGACAACGGCCTTGGCCGTCAATGTGTTTGGTTGCCGAATAACACACAATGTCTGCACCCAATTCCATGGGGCGCTGCAGAACTGGCGTGGCAAAAACATTGTCGACCACCAGCCGTGCACCTGCGTTATGGGCAATGTCTGCGACCGCTTTCAGGTCAACGATCTCGAGCGTGGGGTTGGCCGGTGTTTCCAGGAACAAAACCTTGGTGTTGGGCTGAACGGCGGCCTTCCAGGCATTCAGGTTACGCCCGTCCACCAGTGTTGTTTCGATGCCGTAACGAGGTAGCAGTTCATCCAGAAGCCAGCGACAGCTGCCAAAGAGGGCGCGGGCGCCAACCACATGATCGCCCGACTGTAAACCGGCAAGCAAAGACGCTGTCATCGCTGCCATGCCAGTACCGGTCGCTCGGGCAACCTCAGCGCCTTCAAGAACCGCCATTCGCTCTTCAAACATGGCAACCGTAGGGTTGGTCTGGCGCGAGTAGGTGAACCCCTCCGCGCGGCCGTCAAAACGCGCTTCCGCTTCTTCTGCGCTTTCGTAGGCAAAGCCGGACGTTAAAAACAAAGCCTCAGACATTTCGTCAAGGTTACTGCGCATGGAACCCGCCCGCACCATTTGGGTCTGGCGCGCCCATTTTGTGCTGATCGAACGGTCTTTTCCTGTGCGGTCCTTCATAAGTCTTCTCCATGCACCCCCCTCAGGGTTGCCGCCACGTTGGCCCCAGTGCTGAGCGGCGTCAAGCCAAGAATGCGTGGGTGTTCAAAGAATGCAGTTGAGCCGGTGGGTGAATTGACGTTAAACAAAGACCAATGCGGGTGTAGCTCAGTGGTAGAGCACGAGCTTCCCAAGCTCGGTGTCGAGGGTTCGATTCCCTTCACCCGCTCCATGATCACTGTTTTAAGGACCCCTCATCCATGTCGCTCATCATTTGGCACAATCCACGCTGCAGCAAGTCCCGCCAAACGCTGGCAATTCTTGAAGAAAAAGGCCTGACGCCACAAATCCGGCTGTATCTTGAAGACGGGCCCAGCAAAGACGAAATCAATGCAGTTTTGTCCATGCTGGATATCGAACCGCGTGCGCTGATGCGTACTGGTGAAGCCGATTACAAAGAGCAGAATCTAAAGTCTGTAGAAGGCGATGCGCTGATTGACGCAATGGCGGCCACCCCAAAACTGATTGAACGCCCGGTGGTGATCAATGGCGACAAAGCCGCTCTGGGTCGTCCACCAGAGAGTGTATTGGAAATTCTCTAGGTTGGCGCTACCGATTCCGCGATTTTTCTCTCAATGAACGGGTAATAGAGAGCTTGTGACAGACCTCTACAACCGAGAAAAATCACAACCGTCCACCACAGCCCGAGAAGTCCCATGGCATCTGTCATGGGGCCAACAAGCGCGATGAACACACCAAAGGAAATCAACATGGTAACCATCATGGCCTTTGCCGCGGTGGCCCCAATAAAAATCCCATCAAATTGGTAGCACCACACCGACACCACTGGCAGCCAGACGATGGCTGGCAATGCCCCAATTGCTGCAGCTCTAACCGACGGCACATCAGTAAGCACGCTGATGATGTTCTCGCCAACCCAGTAAAACCCCAAACTGTAAGCGATTGACGCTCCAACTGCCCATTTGCTTGTCACCCAAACCCATTTCCTGAAGTCGTGCCGCACACCTTTTCCATAAGCTGCACCAGCGAGTGCTTCAACGGCATAAGCAAACGCATCCAGTCCCAAGCTGATCAGCAGCATGAAAACATTCATGACATGGCTTGCGGCCACCGCGCCTTCGCTGATGCCGTTGGCCTCACGCATCACCATGGTTAAGGCGGTCAGCAAAATGAGGGTGCGCACAAAAATGAACACATTGGTTTCAAGCAGATGGCGGAAACCGTCATACGTCCATGTCAGTCCTGACCTTAAGGTGGCGAGTAATGCGCGACTGCCCAGAAAATGCGTCAGCATAACAAGGCCCACAAAAGCGGCCAGCCATTCGGCCATCAAAGACCCTAGGGCGATCCCATCTGCCCCCATGCCAAACCCGAGCACAAACAGTAAATTCAGGCAGGCGTTGCTTATGTTCAGGACCAGTTGAATAACCAGGGCTGCTTTGGCTTTGGCAATGCCGATCAAAAACCCAGTGAAAGCATAAGTGGCGAGCACTGCCGGCGCCGACCAGATGCGAATATAAAAATAGTCACCGAATAGGGTCGCAATTCCTGCCTCAGGGCCCACAGCAGCAAGGGAAAGCGAGTACATGGGCACTTGAACAGCAATCAATAGACTGGCGATCAATAGTCCAAGCCCCAATGAGCGGACCATGATCCGGCGCTGCGCCCCCTCGTCGAGCCTGCCACGGGCTTGCGCAATCAGGCCTGTGGTGCTCATGCGCAGGAAACCAAAGCTCCAGAAAATGAAGCTGAAGACAGTTGCGCCGACACCAACCGCCGCTAAGTGAGTAGCAACGGGCAAATGACCTATAGCCCATGTGTCTACTAGCCCAACCAGCGGTGCAGACGAATTGGCGATGATCGCGGGGCCCGCTATGGCCCACACTTTTCGGTTCGCCGATTGTTCAGAACCAGCTTTAGGTTCAGAGGTTGGGTTGCTGCTCATCTCGGTTCGTCAGAATTTGCGACCGATCCCAACATAGGTGAATCCATGCGCTTCAAGATCTGCGCGGGCATAGATGTTGCGCAAATCAACCATTAAGGGCGACTTCATGCGGCCCTTGATGTCTTTCAAGTCCAACGCGCGGAACTGGTTCCATTCGGTGATAATCACCAGCGCATCCGCCCCGTCAAGCGGGCCGTAAGCATCGTCATGGAAGGTAACATTTTCCAGCATTTCCTTCGCTTCATCCATTCCCTTGGGATCAAAAGCATGGATGTTGGCGCCGGCCTTCTGCAGCGCTGGTATGATATCAAGCGAGGGGCTTTCGCGCATATCATCTGTGTTTGGCTTGAACGTTAGGCCCAATACGGCGATATGCTTGCCGTCCACGGAGCCGCCCGCTGCTTTGATGACTTTGTCAGCCATTGCAAGCTTGCGGTTCTCATTGACGTCAACCACGGAGCGCACAATGCGCATCGGCACGCCGTAATCGTCAGCCGAGTGCACCAGCGCGCGCGTATCCTTGGGAAAGCAGCTGCCCCCAAAACCTGGCCCAGCGTGCAGAAACTTGCTGCCGATACGTTTATCGAGGCCGATGCCCTTGGCGACAGACTGAACGTCGGCGCCTACCGCTTCGCACAAGTCCGCCATTTCATTGATGAAACTGATTTTGGTCGCCAGGAAAGCATTTGCGGCATATTTGATAATTTCCGCGGTTTCACGGTCGGTGAAAACAAGGGGGCTTTCGTTCAGGTTTAGCGGACGATAAAGCTCTTTCATGACAGACTGCGCACGTTCGTCTTCTACGCCAACCACCACACGGTCCGGGCGCATGAAGTCCTCAATGGCAGCCCCTTCCCGCAAAAACTCGGGGTTGGATGCCACACTGAATAAAGAAGGGTCCAGCCGGGCCAGTAGGCGCTTTTTGATTTCTGCGCCTGTTCCGACAGGTACAGTTGATTTAGTGACCACCACCGTAAAGTCTTCAATATAGTCTGCGAGCTCTTCGACTGCTTCAAAAACATACTGAAGATCGGCATGGCCGTCGCCGCGCCGGCTTGGCGTGCCAACTGCAATGAATACGGCCTGTGCGCCCTTCATTGCATCTTCCAGGGACGTTGTGAAATGCAACAAGCCTTCAGCTTGATTGCGCGCCACCATGATATCCAGGCCGGGCTCAAAAATCGGGATCACACCTTTTTTAAGGGCGTCAATTTTCGCAGCGTCTTTGTCCACACAGGTCACTTGATGCCCGTATTCAGAGAAGCAAGTGCCAGACACTAGCCCGACATAACCTGTACCGATGACAGCGATTTTCATGCGTGAACTCCCTTCAAAGTGTTCAGCCAGTTGGCTTCGAGCAGGCCGGATTTTAGCCTGATTCCTCGCGACTTACGCCGTTTTTATTACGGTCTTGTGATAGACCACACTGCAATAAAGAGGAACACAAAAATAGGAACCCGAAAAATCAGTCGCCGACATTATTCATAAAAATTGAATTTTCACGAAGGGGAAACGCGGCATATCGCGTACCATCGACAGCGCAGAAACAAGGCGTTTGAAATAGAGGTCAAAACCCAGAGGTCAAAACCTAGAGTGCAAGAAGGCCGGCAGGACATAAGCGATGAGGCGCTGGTGGCACAGGTGTGCGATGGAAGCAGCCAGGCGTTTGCTTGTCTGGTCGACCGGCATGGCCTGCGTTTCCGTGCCATTGCGTTGAGGACCTGCAAAGACGCCGCTCTCGCCGAAGAAATGGTGCAGGAATCCTTTGTTAAACTCTGGACAAGGCCATCGGCTTTTAACGCCGATAAGGCCCGTTTCACCACTTGGTTTCATCGTGTGGTGGTAAATCGGTGCCTAGACGAATTGCGCAAGAAAAAGCCAGAAGCCTTGCCGGAAGGATATGACGCAGTTGATGAGCGGCCTGACGCGCAGGCGGATATGGAATCTGAGAGCGGCAAAGCAGTATTGATGGCCGCGCTCAACCGGCTGTCAGAGCGACAAAAGTCAGCGCTCTCACTCAGCTATCTTGATGGATACTCCAACCTGGAAGCCGCAGAGATAATGGACTTGAATTTGAAAGCATACGAAAGCCTGCTTGTGAGGGCGCGGGCCAAGATGCGAGAAGAACTGAAAGCAGAAAAAGCCGACTTGCTGTCGGTCTATGCTTAGGAGGCCAGCCATGCCAAACGATAAAGACGTGTTATCTGATGACGATCTTGACCTGATTTTTTCGCAGGTACGCACGCGAGACAATGACGACCAAACGGCAGACCATAAGGCATTTCTAAATCAATTGTCAGCCATACCATCTATGCACCCACAGCAAGATACTGTGCACGCAGGGGTGTTGAGCGAATTGATCGACAGATGGTTGTCACCCTCATTCCTATTGTCGGCTCGAGGTCTGGTGTCCCAAGGTGCATTTGCTCTGGTGCTTCTGGCATCAGGAGTGGCGACGGGCCTTGAACTCGCTGAAACAGAAACAGACTTTTACGATTATGATGTGAGTGCGAGCCTTTTTGGTGATGATACTTCAGATTATTCAATTGATGGCTAAAGCCGTGAAACAAGCAAAAGGCATGGATCCGCAGAAGGTGAACATATGAGCAAGTCAACAAAATGGGTGGTGGCTGTGTTGGCACTGTCGTTGGCCCTGAATGTATTTGTCATTGGGTTTGCCCTTGGTAAACGTGTGATTGGTCCGAAAAGTAACCCACCAACGGCTTCTGGCCCAAGCACAGGCGGTTTGAATGTTCGATCGCTAGGGAAATACCTAACCCCTGAAGAACGCCGTGAAGCGCGACGTTTGCTTGCGCAAAATCAGGACTATCTGCGCGAGAGAGGTCGGCAACTGCGCCAGAGTGAGCGCAAGATCCGTGAGCTGTTGACAGAGCAATCGGTCGACATGGAGGAACTTGCCGCGGTGGTTGCGGAGCACGAAAGCCTGATGCGCGATTTGCATCTAACCATGCGCACAGAAATTCTGATGTTTGCTGCGACATTGGATCATGAAACCCGCCAAAAAATCGCGGCCGATTTGTTTCGGCGACCTGCCAGACGCGGCCCTGGTGCGCGCAATCGCCGACAACCACCACCGGGCGGATTTCAGTAAACCCAAGGCTTTGCGTGGGTCTGTCAAAAAATTGATTTGGCCAAAACCCGCGCGTTTGTGCTAAAATTAACCCATGACCACTGGCTCGATATTGCCGACGTTTGGGCCTGCGCCTCCAAACATACGTCGCGCGGTGATTCCGCGCGAGCTTCAGCCTGAGCTTCCCAATGTTGCGGACCGTGTGCGCAATCCACCCCCGCCCGCCGAACCCGAACCCCAGGAAAGGCAGTCATTTCTTGCCGAACAAGGCTCGCAGGGAAGGCCAATTTCCGCTGCTGGTCTGACGGCAGTATCGGCGCAGGAAGGGGACGAAGACGCACAAGCAGTTCGACCCGCTCCGCCGCCGCCGGAGGCCCCCTCCGCGGCTACGCGTCGACTTAATCAGGCTGTTGAATCGGCAAACCAATCTGATGATGGTGAAAATGCCCGCGGCCTTACCGAAGAAGAAGAGGCCTACGTCAGGGAGCTGCAGGCGATCGACCGCGAAGTACGTGCCCATGAGGCCGCGCACGCAGCCAAGGGCGGCGCCTATGCAGGGCGGCCATCCTATGAATATGTCACTGGTCCGGACGGCATTCGTTATGCCGTTTCGGGAAGCGTGCAAATTGACACGGGCACCGTTCCTGGTGACCCGGAAGCCACTATCAGAAAGCTTGAAACCGTGCGCCGCGCCGCGCTCGCGCCGTCAAGCCCATCTGGCCAGGACAGGGCGGTTGCTGCGCAGGCCGAAGTTGGTATTCGGGAAGCGGAAGCAGAGTTGCGAGAAAAGCGCTCCGAAGAGGCTCAAGCTGAAGCCAGCAGCGGCCCAGGCGGTGTTGAAGGTGAAGACGACACCCAGGCCCAGCCGTCTGTTTCTGAATTGATCGCCGAAAACCAAAGTGAAGATGAAACGGCGGATGATACGCCGTTTGCAACAAACCTTGTGGCACAAGCGGCGTTCTCACAGGCGGCTTCCACGCAAACCGCCTTTTCCCCCAACAACCAATCGCAGCGCGGCATTGATTTGATCGCTTAAACTAACCCGTGTGATCCGCGCCAACAGCTTCAGCGACCGTTGCAAAGCCATCTTTTTTCAACAGCTTGTTCAGGTCTTTTTTCACCCGCTCCACAAGGCCCGGGCCTTCATAAACCAGCATCGAATATAGCTGCACCAATGAAGCGCCAGCCCGAATTTTGGCGTAAGCATCTGCGCCCGAGCTTATTCCCCCTACGCCGACCAATGGAATTTTGCCATCTGTCGCTTTGTAGACCTTGGCCAGCATGTCGGTGGAAGGCTCAAACAAGGGCTTGCCAGACAGGCCGCCCATTTCGGTTTTGTCGGCTGATTTGAGAAATTCAGGCCGTTCTATCGTTGTGTTGCTGACAATCAAGCCATCAATATCGCTCGCGAGCGCAATGGCCGCGATGTCTGCCACATCTTCTTCTGTCAGGTCTGGCGCAATTTTAACCAGCATTGGCACCCGCGCCATGCCGTCGCTGACCTTTTTCTCACGCACTTCAAGTACGCGGCTTATCAAGTTTTCAAGCGACGCGCGCGACTGCAAAGCCCTTAAGCCCGGCGTGTTGGGGCTCGAAATATTGACGGTGAAATAGTCACTGAGGCCATAGAGACGCTCAATACAGGTCACATAATCGGCTGTGCGGTCTTTCGCTTCTTTGTTGGCGCCAACGTTGGCCCCGACAATGCTGCGGTTTGGCCCGTAGGGTGGCTTGAAGCTCTGCAACCTCTTTGCGAAGGCTTCCACGCCTTTGTTGTTGAAACCAAACCGGTTGATCACGGCGCGGTCAGCGCTCAGACGGAATAGCCTTGGCTTTTCGTTGCCGGGTTGCGGCTTGGGGGTGACTGTGCCTGCTTCCACAAATCCAAACCCCATGCGCTGAGCACCGGCAAGGGCTTCAGCGTCCTTGTCAAAGCCAGCTGCCAGCCCAACCGGGTTATCAAATGTCAGCCCGAAAACGTCGGTTTTAAGCGCCCTGTATCTTTTGGGCGGAAACGGCACACCCGTAATCCCACGCCGAAGCATATTGATTGTCAGTGTGTGGGCCTTTTCAGGGTCCAGGCTGTGGATGAATGGTCTCGCAAAAGGAAAAAGATCAATCATTGGCTTTCATCCACTCATGGGCCACCGACAGATCAAATTGCCCGCTTGGTTGGCGGTCTATTTTCCAGGTCCTTATGGCCAAAGACACATCCAGCGGCGCATAGAGATGCGGAAACAGCTGGCCCCCGCGGGATGGTTCCCATTTCATTGCTTCTTCAGCAAAACTCGCACCGTCAAAAACTAAAAGGCGGCAGCAATCCACATCTGAAAAATGTTTGTTCACGGTCCCTTCCAATTGGGCGAATGTGGAAAAATGAATAAAACCATCCAGCTGGTCAGCGGGGGACCCCGGAAACTCAGTGCTCTGTTCCGCTTGCCGCCATTCAGGCTCGCGAAGAATTTTAAAAATCCAATCGGTCATGGCGATGGGATACGGTGAGACGCTGTTCGTTGCAAGCCCCAAAAGTCACAGCATAACGGGTCAGCCATTGAGACTAATTCCGGAGAATCTTGCAGCAATCCCTTGTTTTGACTCGCAGAAAACTACACATAGATAGACAATAGCCGTGAAAAACGGCAGCGCGAGGAGACCTGACGTGGCAAAAGAAATCTGGTTGTGGATCAAGGAAAAGCTGGGCGCTTTGTTTGGCTGGTTCGGCGATGGTCTGCTTGGGCTTTGGCGATACATTGCCGGATGGTTGCGCACTGTTTCAGGCAGTACATGGCGAAAAGTAGCCGTCGGAACTCCCCTTGCCTTCTTCGTTTATATCCTGATCGGGATGCCGATTGTGAACCGGATTGATGACAGCCTGGCTGTTGATAGCGTCGCACCACCCGGTGGTTCGGCCACCGTGTCAGCGGTGACTTATCTGGTGCGCCGCGAAACCGAGCACAATAATTGGACACCCAATGACCCCGTTTTGCTGCCTGGCTGGTGGCTGGATAACACGCCAAACTATCAAAAAGGCATCATGGGGGCAGTGTCCCGCTTCTCATTTGAGCTGCGTGACCAACTGGGTCGGCGTCGCGGCTCAAGCTCGGTAGATGAAAACCTGGAAAAAGCGGCAAGTAATCTGTCGATTGAGCCAGAGCGCTGGATCATCGACATGTCCACCAGCTTCTTGCCGACCAAACCGTCAGACCAATATTACAGGGAAGCGTTGGGGCAGCTTGATACCTACAATGCCCAATTGGGCACCGGCCAATCTGTGTTTGATCGGCGGTCAGATAATTTGCTCGCAACACTTGATCGCATCGCGCTCGACCTTGGAGCATCATCAGCATCTCTGGACACGTATGTAACGGACCATGCTGGCGGTATCGTGCCCGACTTTGGCGCCGATGACCTGTTTTATCAGGTGAAAGGTCAGGTCTATGCCTACACGATCCTCTTGAAAGCGATCCGCAAGGACTTTGCAGACGTGATTGAAACGCGTGAAATTGCTGCTTTGTATGATGATTTACTCAAGTCCATGAATGCAGCAGCAACGCTGGACCCCCTTGTTGTCAGTAACGGTGCGGTGGATGGCATCCTGATACCTAACCATTTGTCAATGCAGGGTTTTTACCTTCTTCGGGCCCGAACCCAGCTGCGTGAAGTCAGCAATATTCTGCTTAAATAGGCGCGAGCAGGGCTTTTTCCTCGCTTGCAAGCGCGCCAATTGCCTGCCAAGCTGCTTTTGAAGGGGAAGAAGGCGTGGTTGAGGAAATTCACGGACCCATAAGGCCTGTTGCCAAGCGACACCGCAAACTTGTGGTGGTTGTGGACGATTCACCAGAATCAAAAGTTGCTATTCGCTTCGCTGCAGCGCGTGCCGTACATATTACAGGCGGCGGGCTTATTCTTTTCCATTGCATAAGGCCCGGCGAGTTTCAGCACTGGATGGCCGTTGCTGACCGAATGCGGGAAGAGGCATTTGAGGAAGCCGAAGAATTGCTCTCTGGTATTGCGCAGCAGCTCAATGACTATTGCGGCGTTGAACCGGACATTGTGGTGAGTGAAGGCGAACCTGCGGACGAGATGATCAAGTATCTCGAGTCCAGAGATGACATTTTTGGACTTGTCCTCGGCGCCGGAGAAGAAGCCGGCCGGCCTGGGCCCCTTGTAGATTATTTCACGGGTGCCGCCGTCAGTGGACTGCCTTGCCCCGTGTTCATCGTCCCCGGCACCATGACGTATGAACAAGTTGACGCGATGGCTTAGGCACCTTTTTCTTGTTTTAGCAGTTTAGGCAAAGCGGTTTTATAGTCTGGCCAATTGGGTTCCCAGCCAAGCAAATCCTTGGCTTTTTGATTGCTGACGCGTTTATTTTCTTCGTAAAAGCTTCGGCCCATCGGGCTTAAATTTGCATCTTCAATCGGAACTTCCGGTGGTGCCTCAACGCCCAACAAATCTGCGGCATAAGCGATGACGTCTTGGGGGGGTGACGGCAGGTCATCTGCCAAGTTAAACACCTCGCTTGTGAGTGAAGACTGGGCCGCAAGCCACAGGGCGCTGGCGATGTCTTCGCGGTGAATTCGGCCAAACACCTGACCCGGCTTGATCACACGACGCGATTTTCCGTCCATCACCGACCGGATAGCGTTTTTTCCAGGCCCATATATTCCGGCAAGTCGAAAGATGTGTACTGAAGCCGCTGTTTCCTCACCAAGCGCGGTCCAGGCTTGCTCTGCCAAAAGCCGCCGCTTGCCGCGTTCCAGGCTGGGTTTTGTTTCTGAGCCTTCGTCAACCCATGCACCATCGTGATTGCCATAGACATTGGTGCTCGACAGATACCCAATCCATTTCAGGTTCGGCAGGGCTTTGAGGGCCTTGCTAAACCGCGCCAGTGCAGGATCCCCCTCCGGCCGCGGCGCTATTGAGACCAGAACATGGGTTATGTCATCTGGCAGGCTTTCCGTACCGTCAAAAGCCAGAGGCCCAATGCCCCGCTGTTTCAGTTCCGCCTGTACTTCCTCTCGTCGCCAAGTTGCCGAAACTTGCCAGCTTTCAGCCAAAACTCGCTGCATAAAAGCGTATGCTGTGAACCCGGGGCCAAAGACCAACAGGTGAGGTGACTGTTTTGTTATTTGGTTCACGGTATTTCTGCCTTGAAATTGCCACGCCTTTTGGCCAGTGTCCGCCGCATGAAGAACATGCTCTCAAACTTTTTGGCCACCATAGCCGTTTTCTCTGGGCTCGCCAGCTCTTTTGGCGCTCAAGCGCAATCAGGAAATGACGATGCAAACCGGTACGGAAAGTGCGTGGACACGGCGGAGCGGGCCCCGGACCGTGGCATCAATTTGGCGTTGGAGTGGCAGTTGGAAGGGGGCGGTGTGCCTGCGCGCCACTGTGAAGCGCTTGGTTTGTTTTTTGCCGGTGAATATTCAGAAGCGGCAATCCGACTGGAGAATTTGGCGGACGACATGCGCATCGGTCGCGGCATGCCACTGCGCGGCGATGAGCGCAGTACAGCGACCGCCAGCATGCTGGCTGACACCTACCGACAAGCCGCTAACGCGTGGCTCAAGGGCGATGAACTGGAGCGCGCTGAAGCCGCCATCGGGCAAGCTTTGGCCCTGGTACCTGAAAAGTCCGCACTTGAAGATTCGATCCGTGAAGACCATGCCTATATTGCCGCCGCGGAAGGGGACTATCAGCTCGCCTTGGAAGAGCTTGACTTCGTTTATCGCCGCAATCGGCAACGAACGGACCTGTTGTTGTTTATCGCGTCCGCAGCGCGTGCACTCGAAAATTATGCCCAGGCGGAAACATCACTGAATCAGTATATCGAAGCCTTTCCGTCTGACCCCTCGGCTTTTCTTGAGCTTGGGAATCTCAAGGATGCAACAGGCGACCGCACGGCGGCACGGTCGGCTTGGCTGAAGGTCCTCTCAATTTCGGAAGTTGGCCCGGACGCAGACGCCGCCCGCGCCAACCTGGAACGCATTGACGTGGCGAAAAACTGATCAGGCTTTAGAAGCGCACTTCTGCTTCATAGAGGTCAGGCAGGTTGTTTTCGAACAAGACAACGTCAGCAGACTTCCAATTGTTTTTCACCCATGCTTCGGCCGCATCTTGTGTTGTAAAAGTCATGACTGTGGTGCTGCCGTCGTTTGCGGCCTCCAGACCCTTCACAAAAGTCGGAATCCGGTCGGGCGTTACGACACACACCACGTCCGCATGCTCGGCTGCCAATCTGCCAAGACGCTCGTGCTCCTGATCGTGAATGGCACCCAGCTCGACCATGCCCGGTGTTACAAGAATGCGCCGACCGCCAGTATCTACCAGCACATCCATGCATTCCAGCGCAGCGGCAAAACCAATTGGGTTGGAGTTGTAGGCATCGTTGATGATGGTTGGCGCTTCGGTTGATTTGGACACTTCAAGCCGGTAGCGAATTTGCGGCACAGTCGCGAGTGCACCTTTGATCGCAGACCATGGCAAGCCAAGGGCCCGGGCGGTAGCGGCAGCCACAACGATATTGCCGGCTTGATGCTCGCCAAACAGAGGCACCTGAAGTGTCTGCTTGTCCTCTTGCTCTCGGACGTCGATTTTCAGGCCGTCTGGCGTGATTTCATAGCGTTCGAGTACAATGTCACCGGTTCCCCCGACTTGGATATAATCGCCTTCAACGGCACTCATGCGTTCGCTCAGCAAATGAGCAGGGATACCATCTGTGCTGACAACTGCCTTTCCGCCTTTCTTGAAAACCGCTTCTGCAATCTCAAATTTGGCTTTTGCTACCGTTTCAAGAGTTTTAAAACGTTCATAGTGTGCGGCGCCAACAGCGGTGACCAAGGCAACATCCGGCGGCGTGAGCCTGCACAGGCGCGCAATCGACCCGGGACCGTAAGCGCCCATTTCCACAATGAAATATTGATGCTCCGGCGTCAGTTGCTCGCGAATAACCCGCGTGATGCCCATTTCCGTGTTTACGCTACCGGGCGTGGCAAGCGTTGGAGCAGCAGCTTCCAAAATATGGGCTAAAATATGCTTTGTAGACGTTTTGCCAAATGAGCCGGTGATGGCGACAACTTTTGGCGCCAAGCGGTTGAATTTCTCGACAGCTTCATTTCTGAATTTGGCTTTGACGCGTTCTTCTGCGGGCTCCAAAAGCTTGTTGGCCAAAATCCCAATGAACGGGAGCGCTTGTATTATCGCGATGGTGAGCAACCCAAAGGCAGCAAACCGCCAGTCATGGCTCAGGTTCATAAACTCCAGACGGTCAAACCACCCCGCAGCTGATGCATCATAGGAAACGCTGTATGTGGACCCATGGGGGCCCAAAGACGCGAGGATGAGGGCGCCCGCAACGCTCGCCAAAACCAACAGATAATAAGTGCGCAAGATGCGCTTTACTCGATCCGTACGGACAAGAGGCTTTTTGTTGTCTTTTTGTGCAGCCACAGATTTTGCCGCACCAGCCGCAAGGCTGATCGCAAACACAACAAATGGACCAAAGACAAGCCAAGGCACGCTTTCGCGCATGTTTGCTGACAGGTCGCTTTGCATGACGCCGGACCACAGGACGGCAATCAACAAGCCAAAGCTTGCTGTCGTATCAAAAGCCCGCTTTTCGCGGAACCAGTCAACGAAACGCGCATTGTCATATTCTTCCTGCTGGAAAAACATCATCAAGGCCGAACCACGTGTCACGGCAAACAGGTACACTGCGGCACCCATCATAGCGGCGATTGATGTTAGAACAGGATCGAGAGAGGAGAGATCAGTCATGTCAGGCTATTTTTCTCCAAAAAGCGTTTCATGACGGCCTCGCATTGATATGCCCCGCGGGTCAAAATATCCCAGTGGTCGTAACCTTCAAGGGTGTGAAACTCTGCTTTATTCATCAGTTTCTGATATCGCTCGCCAAACTCTGGTGGTGTTTCCGTATCCAATGCACCGTATATCAAGCAAACAGGACATGTCACCCCTCTGGCCTCTGAGCTCAGGTCCTCATTCACAACCTTCACAAGCGTTGGCCGCATGTCGCCAGCATTCCGATAATCGGCGCTGCCAAACCGGTTTTCAAATTGGGTGCGCAGTTTGGTGCCGAACAGCCTGTCCGTGACCCGTGTGGCTTTGCCCCATGTTCGGATGATTTTGGCGCGAAGCTTAAAACTCAAAGACCGTTTTTTTTGAAGGCCTGCACCAGCGATACCTACAATGCCCGCAACCAAATTGGGGTGGTGGGCCGCCAGCTGAATGGACACCCGAACGCCAAAGCTGTGCCCAACAAAGATATGGGGGCCGGTTCCTTCGAGTGCTTTTGCCAGTTCTTCGGCATACTCGCGTGTACCATTGCCAATTGCGCTGACGGGTGTTTTGCCGAAACCCGGTTGGTCAAACAACCGGTTCTGCGCATTATTGGAGAACAACCCCGCCAATCGAGCAAAGGCCGTCAGGTCCTGGCCCCAGCCATGTAACCAGATGATGCTGGGTCCATTGTTGCCCAGGGTTTCGCTGTGCCAGGTTTTAGATTCGGATGTGCCAGTCACAGGTTGCTCTTATGCAAAAATTGTTGCGCCGCCGCTCGCCGCGTCCGTTGACCCGAGGCGGTCTGCTGACAGCCGAAAGCCCTCGTTGATCATATCGTTGGTCAGCTGGAGGAAATTGACGCCCGGGTTGGCGGCTTCCCACAGGAAATACGCGAACGACCCGGGGATGGTGTTGGCTTCGTTGAACCACAGCTCACCGGTTTCACTGTCGCAAAGAAAATCAATGCGAACACTGCCAGCCAATGAGAGCGCTTCAAAAACCGCGACGGAAGTCTGCCTGATGATGCTCTCCTGTTCGTCGCTCAATTCGTCGGGGTTTAGAACCCGATTAAGTGACGCCATGCCCTCGCTGGGACCGGTATCAAGCTTAGGGCCACCGGGCGTGCCACCGGCGAGATATTTGTTTTCGAAGTCTAACACCTCGGTTTTGCTGAGCGGGCGTTCGATGGCGGAGGTTTCTACCGCCAGGTCTGCGTTCCTCCGCGTCGCCACATTGTATTCCACAAGATTGGCTACAAAGGGTTCGATAATCGCAGAGCTGTCCAGCCTGAATATGGCCATGAGGGCGGCGACCAGTCCATCAATGTCATCCGCTTTCGAGACACCAACGCTGGAACCCAAATTACTGGGTTTCGCAATCACCGGGAATGTGTTTTTACCAAGGGCTTCCCTTAGCTGGTCTGACAGTGTTTCAGGGTCCAGAAACGCGCCTTTTTCAGGCTTCGAAACTGTCAGCTCAGGTAGAACATTCAAACCACGTTGGCGGGCAACAGATTTGGCAAACTGCTTGTTCATAGTGGCAGCAGCGCCGAGCGAACGGCACCCTGCAAACGGGATACCGGCAAATTCCAAAAGACCCTGAAGAGTACCGTCTTCACCGTTCGACCCGTGGATTGCGGGCACCATCAGGTCAAACGGCACATATTCCGTTTTTTCCCCAAGAAGCCCCTTTTTCTGTGTGATGAATCTGGGTTGGTCAACCGCAGTTGCTGCCAGGTCGAGCGTCAATTGGGTTAACTGGGTTTCATGCGACACCGGATAATTGGATCGTTTTCTGAGCGCGTCCCCAGTCCACCACTGGCCGAGCGGGTCTACGTAAACCGGCAGACCCTCATATAGAGTTGGGTCGAGCGCTTCGATAAATTGAAGACCGGTAAGGATGCTGACGTCGTGTTCTACGCTGCGGCCACCAAAAATGACGGCGATCACTTTTTTATCGGTCATGAATACCCCTTTGTCGGATAGCGCTTAGGCTGTTGGATTGGTGTAACCAAAAGCGTTACGTGCGCAAAGCGAAATCATGAAAAACCATAAGGATGGCAGCTTCGTGGCTACTTTTTTGACGAGGGACCGTACGTATTCATGAAGGCATGGTTTTTAATGGCTGTCTATGAAGCGCCTTCCAAGCGTGGACAGGGCAAAGTTACTGAATCCGGGAGGGCATGTGTGATCATCAAAAAACTGTTGCTTGCTGTGATCGCCGCGGGAGCTTTTTTGACTACTAGCGTGACCGCTCAAACATGGGGCTCAGCGACGGTGAGAACTGAAAAAGTGGCTGGCGGCGTTTATGTGCTGTTTGGGGAAGGAGGCAACGTCGGCGTTTTGGTTGGTGCCGATGGCGTATTAATAGTGGACGACCTGTTTGCGCCCTTGGCAGGCAAAATCAAAACAGCAATTGAGGCGTTGTCAGACAAACCTATCCGGTTTGCAATCAACACCCATTTTCATGACCATAGTACTGGAGGCAACGAAAGTCTGGGCAAAACGGGCACCGTTATTATTGCTCATGAAAACGTGCGAATTCGCATGGCAGCTGGCACATTAATAAGTGAAGCCAAATTCCGAACTGACCCACAAGCGGGCCCCGCCCTACCGGTCATCGCCTACAAAAACCAAACAGTTCTTCATATGAACGGAGAAAAAGTGCGAATTCATTATGTGCACAATGCCCACACGGACGGAGACAGCATTGTTCATTTTGAAGGGTCTAACGTTATTCATATGGGTGGTACTTTTTATGTGGGCACCTTCCCGTTTATTGATCTGGACAATGGCGGTTCGTTAGATGGCTTGATTGCGGCTGCTAATAAAGTACTGAGCATGGCTGACGCTGATACACGTATAATTCCAAGTCATGGCTCTGTAACTGATAAGGAAGGGCTCAAACTTTACCGCGATATGTTGGTTGATGTCAGAGAAAAGGTTTCTGTCCTGAAATCTCTTGGCTGGGGCCTTGAAGACGTGCAGGGGTCTTTTGTGCTCGACGACCATTTGCCATACTTTGGCCAATCCAGTGAAAGCGGAGCCAACTGGGCTCGTTCATTTATCGGTACTGTTTTTAACAGTATCTGGTGAATCGGGTCGCTTTGGGTAGTTCCACTGCAGTGCGACCTTTCGTTTGGGAATACATTGACGCTCTTTTTGAAGCGCGCCCGTCTATATCAACTGAGCGTGACTGCAATTGACGGTCCACGACGTGTCGTTAAGATGAGCTCCCGGGTGTGACATAGGGTCTAGGAGAATTATTGTGACAATCAAAAAACTGTTGCTTGCCGCCTTATCGGTTGGCGCCTTTATGACGACTTCTGTCAGTGCACAGAATTGGGACGCGGTTCAAGTGCGCAGCGAAAAAGTAGCGGGAAATGTTTACGTGCTGTTTGGTGCCGGCGGCAACATTGGTGTTTCAGTTGGTGAAGACGGCGTTTTTATCGTGGACGACCAGTTCGCGCCGCTGACCGAAAAAATCAAAGCGGCAATTGCGGAACTGTCTGACAAACCAATCCGGTTTGCGATCAACACCCATTTTCACGGTGACCACACAGGTGGCAATGAAAACCTGGGCCGCGAAGGCACAGTAATCGTCGCCCATGACAATGTGCGCATTCGCATGGCGGCGGGCTCTTTCATCAAAGCCTTCAACAACAGAACAGAACCACAGGACGGATTTGCGCTGCCCACAGTGACCTTCAATGATCAAGCGTCCCTGCACTTAAACGGCGAGCAAACGCGCATGCATCATGTGTCCAATGCTCATACAGACGGCGACAGCATTGTGCATTTCGAGGGTTCTAATGTGGTTCATATGGGGGACACATTCTTCAATGGCCGTTTTCCCTTCATTGACGTCGATAGCGGCGGCTCTATTGACGGTGTCATTGCAGCGGCAAACAAAGTGCTCGGTATTGTTGATGAAGGAACTCGGATCATCCCTGGCCATGGACCTGTTTCCGACAAAGCTGGCCTGATGATGTACCGTGATATGTTGGTCACGGTACGAGACCGCGTGGCAGAGATGAAGTCCGCGGGCAACTCGCTTGAAGAGGTTGTCGCTGCTGGTGTCGTGGATGACTTTAAGGAAAATTATGGCGCCGGGGGCGAGCAGTGGCCGGCAGCTTTTGTTAGCTTTGTTTATAACAGCCTTTAACGCGTTGTTTTTGGGTGAAGCGGGCGCCAATGGCGCCCCTTTTTTTGTGCTTTTTTTGTTTATTCTGCGGGTTTCGCTTGGAACCAGGGCTCAAAACGCTTGAAATAAACTTTCTGAATCAGACGGTTCGCGATGGTAATGGCTATCAGGTAGAGAATGCCCAGAATCGAAAAATACTCCATTAAGCTATTGAACGAGAAAAAGCGCATGCCCTGGGCTATAGCCGCCAAGTTCAAGCCCATAAAACTGTAGGCCATATTAAAATAATGGTTCAGCAAATGGCTTTTTTCACCGGTGGACCGGTATTGGTACATGGCATACCAGCCGCGCGTTATGGTGACGGTGGTGATTACTGAAAACACGTGGAATATCGAAGGGTGGCCAAAATTATACAGGCCAAACCCCGATAGAGCGGTGAGTAGCATGGCGACGGCATAACCGATGCCAATCACTCGATGGTTTTTTCCACCAACACGCTGAGTGAAAATTAAAAAAGCTGTGACATAAGCGCTGATGGCGCCAAAGGTGTGTAGGGTTGCAAATGTGTCATGCATGGTCTTTCTCGCTGTCGTTTCTCGGGTTTTGTTATTTGTTTTCTTCTGGTGCGGGGCCAATCATCGCTGCCAGGCCTTCCACATAAGCTTTGAAGGCTGTCTCGCCTTCAGCTGACATTTTGATTTTGGTCTGCGGCTTGTTGTCGACGAAGTTTTTACTCACCGTCACATAGTTTTTTTCTTCAAGTTTCTTGAGGTGTGTACTGAGGTTGCCGTCAGAGACTTTGAGCGCCTTTTTGAGGGCGACAAACTCTGCCTCGCGTGCTGTTGCGAGGTACGACATGATCGCAAGCCGCACACGGGAATGGATCACATCGTCAATGATGCGATAATCGAAACTCATCAGCTTTCTGCAGCTTTGTCGTGTGCCAAGCGGCGCATCATCTGGCCGGGTAGCAGAATAAGCAGTGCGCTTGCCCCTGCGAGCACAAGCAGCATTTCCGCGTCATAAGTTTTTTGAACTGTTGCGAAGATCAAGATGAGCCACCAGCCGGCCGCAACCGCGCGCAAGGCGCGCAATTCTGTCACCAGCGAAATCACATAAAATGCACTGGCAATCACACCGCACGCGAGCACAGTGATGGCCTTTGGATTGAACACACTGGACGCAACAGCTGCTCCAAAATGCAACACCATGGTAATGCCAACCGCTAACCAAGCACCATTGTATGCGGTAACTGCAATGTTGGTTTCTGCTTCATGAGCACATGCGTTTCTGCCGTATAAAAAGGATGATGACCAACCCACGGCGAATGCGGGCAGCCAAATAGCAAGCGAGCCACCCGGCACATAACCATAAACCTGCAAATATTGCGCAATGTAGGAAACCATCAGAACAGCACCCCAGATCATAAGGTGTGCACCATCGAACGCTGCCTTTTGCCGACCTGCGTTCATCATCCGTCGAATGAGGGCCAAATCATCTGCTGCGCTGCGTGAAGCTGGGCTGTCCATCGAGTGTCTCCAAATTTTGTAACAAAGTACTTTGAAATACAAAGTAACCAAATTATTCAAGAATTCAAGGTTTTCCAGTTTGATGTGCATCAAATTGTGTGGATTCTTTTCCCGAGTGGCCTAGGAAGCCATCAGTTTCGTCCAGTACGATCTAACTGGACAAGTGGTGCGCTTCAATTATGTCGACGTCACGGCACAAGTTCTGCATCAAAAGGTTAGAAAAAATGTACCTATTAACCGAAAGAACATATTGTTGGGTACAGCACAAAGCAAAACATGGTGATCATGCTGCAACTACCAGAAATTGATCTTGATATTGCCAACCCTCGAAAGTGACTACAATAGCTGACCGGGGTCACTTAAAAAAACAGCGGAGCCAAATTGTGACAGTTTTCTCCTCCACGGGCAGCTTAGTTTCTTCTGGCCCCAGTCTCGAAGACCTCCGGGTAGTTTATGGAGACCTGTTTAACGGTGCGCTGGCAGTGGGGCCGCCAATTCCTGGGCGGCTGTCAATAATTAACACGGCGAACCGGCCTTGGGTTGTCATGGATTTAGCGGCTGTAAAGCGCTCCTTTCGGCCCAATTCGATCCGGGAACACTATTATTCACCCTCTCGCCGCCCGTTCGACAGTGATGGTTCAAAAACTGACCAGTTGGTGCGCTGCCATGTTAATATTGCAGAACTCATTCAATCACTTGCCGAAGACAGGCCGGAAACTCTTTATTTGCGGGTGTCTCCGCATACACACTCGGAGCACCTTGTGGGTTTGCTCCGAGCGCAGTTTCCGAAAACGCGCGTTATCGTCGAGTTTTATGACATGAGTTGCTTGTTTGACAGACCAACGCTGAACAGTATTTTTGCTGCCGATATTGAAGCTGTTGATAAGGCGATTTTGGGCTGCAGGGCGGCCATTCACCTTGCTGACGCTGTTGTGGTCAAGATGGGTGGCGCAGAGTTCGAGCTGTGGAAGAAAGACTTTCCAGTGTCCTTCGTATCATACTTTCCATCGTTGGAATCGGGTGCTGCTGCACCGACTAGACATGGGACAGACAACGCCCTCGGCCCACTGAAAATTTTGTATGCGGGTTCACTTAGCGCGCGCGAACTTATCGGCGGTACCGGTAGCGTACCGGGCGCAAATTTTGTCAAATACTTCGATAAACTGGCGGAAAAATCCGAATTCGAGTTGACAATTGTAAATGGTGTACATGGTAGCGAAGCGGAAGACAGCAGCGACAAATTTTTCGCTCTTCAAGCGCGTTATCAGGATCCGCCCAGATCGACCTATCGCCGGGCCATGTCGCGAGACATATTGATTGAGTTCGCGGGCGCGTTTGATGTCGGTTTATGTTGCGCACACTACAAAGACGATGTGGTCCAGCAGGTAACACGCTTGGGGCTCCCCAATCGCATGATGTCCTACATTGCAGCAGGCCTGCCTGTGGTGATTGATGATCGGTTTAGCTATGCGGCAGACCTTGTGCGCGAATTTGGCGCTGGTCTTGTCGTCCCTGCCGGGGATTTTGAGGCGTTTTCTGCTGGCATCATCTTGATGAACACAACCCAGGCCCGCGCGGGTGTTCGCGAGCTGCGGCGCCACATGCTGGATCTCAACGCTTCTGCTGAACTTGAGCTTGGCCATGTTGCTGAAAAATAAAAAGAAACTTATCCAATCATTCATTGAATAGTGCCACAAGTTGACTAACATGCTGCATTGGGAAGTTTCGCAAATTTTGGAGTTGTTGTCGTCATGTCTCATGCTGCTACATTTTTCACGGAAGCTGGAGAAATCTGCCGCACTCTAGATGCCGAAGCTATAGATACCATGGCCGTCGAGCTGGCCGACCTTCGGGAACGCGGTGGTCGGTTGTTTTTTCTGGGTGTTGGCGGTAGCGCTGCCAATTGTGCCCACGCTGTTAATGACTTCAGGAAGCTTTGCGGGATTGAGACTTATGCACCCACTGACAATGTCTCCGAACTCACAGCACGAACGAATGACGAGGGCTGGGATACAGTTTTCTCAGGATGGCTCGGTACCAGTCGCCTGTCAGAGCGGGATGCAATTTTTGTCCTTTCCGTAGGCGGCGGCAACGCTGAAAAGAACGTCAGCACCAATATTATTCATGCCATTGACTACGCCAAGTTAGTGGGAGCATCGGTTTTTGGTATCGTGAGCCGGGATGGGGGTTACACGGCGCAGCACGGAGATCATGTTGTGATCGTGCCGACGGTCAATGCGGACCGCGTGACCCCGCATGCGGAGGGTTTTCAGGCAGTGATTTGGCACTGTTTGGTCTCCAACTCAGTGCTTCAGGTGCAAGCGACCAAATGGTGATCTTTGCTGGACACAAATAACGCGGAGGTTTCATGCCAAAGCGGTGCGTATTTTTGGATAGGGATGGTGTCCTCAACAAAGCTTTTGTTCGTGGCGGCAAGTCCTATCCACCAGACACGTTAGAGGAATTTACATTGCTTCCTGGTGTAGAGGAGGCTTGCGCCGCTTTAAAGAAGGCCAACTTCCTTCTTGTTGTTGTCACGAACCAGCCGGATGTTGCTACCGGCAAGCAGCAGCGTTCGACAGTAAACGCAATGCATGCTCGGCTCCGGAATTTGATCCCCGTTGATGATATCTTTACTTGTTTTCACGTTTCCGGAGATGCATGCGACTGTCGAAAGCCGAAACCCGGCATGATTTTCCAAGCTAGCGAAAAACACGATATTGATGTTTCTGCGAGCTATCTGGTAGGGGATCGTTGGCGCGATATCGAAGCAGGGGATGCTGCCGGGTGCGCTTCAGTTTTTATCGATCATGGCTATTCCGAAAAAAGGCCAACCACGCAGATTGCAACGATTACGAGCCTTTTGGAGGCAAGCGCTATCATTTTGGGCGCTGAGGATGATGCAAAAAACTGGCAATAAATTACCGAGTTGGCCAATAACTTGCTTGGTAAGCTCGGGCGCTGAGCCCGGACAATGGCTCCCCCTGTGCCAAGCAGGCATAGTTGGGGAGGTTTTAGGGCTGAAACTGAGGGACTGCCATGAGTAATTTAGAACTGAGAGTAAAGGTCTTCGCGGACGGCGCAGATCTGGGGGCAATTTGTGCACTGAATGAAAACCCCCTGATCAGTGGTTTTACCACCAACCCAACTTTGATGCGCCAGGATGGGGTTGAGGACTATGAAACCTTTGCGCGTCAGGTTCTTGAGGTGATCACAGATAAACCCGTGTCTTTTGAAGTGTTTGCAGATGAGCTGGAAGATATGGAAAAACAGGCTCGTGTGATTGCATCGTGGGGGGATAATGTGAATGTAAAAATCCCGGTGACCAACACGAAGCGCGAATTTGCAGGGCCAATACTTGAGCGTTTGTCCAAAGACGGTGTGTGTCTGAATGTCACGGCGTTGATGGGCCTTACGCAGGTTGAGGCTGTAGCTGGGTGCCTTGCCCCGGAAACCGCTTCTATCGTATCTGTTTTTGCCGGCCGCATCGCCGATACCGGACGAGACCCGATCCCATATATGGAAGCAGCCAAGAGGCATTTGGACCCGTTGCCGCAAGCCGAACTTTTGTGGGCAAGCCCGCGAGAGGTGCTGAATATTTATCAGGCGGACCAGGTTGGTTGCGATATCATCACGGTCACCAATAACCTGTTAAAAAAGCTAGACCTTTATGGAAAAGACTTGAGTGATTATTCGCTTGAAACGGTCGAAATGTTTTATAACGACGCATCAGCTGCCGAGTACCAGATCCGGACGTAGTGCTCAGGAGAGCAAATAACGCCCGGCGGCAACTGTGTTGAATGATGTTACGAATTTGAAAGGACAACCATGTCTGTTTGGTTTGACCATATCCTTGTTACAGGTGGAGCGGGCTATTGTGGAAGTGTGTTGGTGCCGCAGCTATTGGACCTGGGCCATAAGGTTACCGTCTACGATATTATGTATTATGGAGATGCGCATCTCCCCAAAGAACACGAAAACCTGACGATTATCAAAGGTGACATCCGCGATACCAATTTATTGGCGTCTGCCATGAAAGATGTCCATGCGGTCATCAGTCTGGCTTGTATATCTAACGACGCCAGCTTTGTTCTTGATGAAGGACTGTCGACGTCCGTTAACATGGATGCATTCGAGCCCATGGTTGCCGCGGCCAAAGCGGCGGGCGTAAAACGGTTCATTTATGCGTCGTCAAGCTCTGTTTATGGTGTTTCGGACGAGCCTGATGTCACGGAAGACCATCCGCTTGTGCCGCTGACGCTCTACAACAAATATAAAGGGTTGTGCGAACCAGTCCTTAAGAAATACACCGACGAAAACTTCGTTGGTGTCATCTTTCGACCTGCTACCGTTTGCGGCTATGGTCCACGTCAACGGCTTGATGTTTCTGTCAACATTCTAACGAACTTTGCTGTTAACAAAGGCATGATCAAAGTCTTTGGGGGGTCACAGTTGCGGCCCAATCTGCATATTCAGGATTATGCGGACCTTTGTAAGGTTCTGCTGACGGCGGATGACAGCGTAATCGCGGACGAAACCTTCAACTGCGGTTATGAAAACATGAGTATGATGGAGATCGCTCATGCCGTGAAGAAAGTGGTTGAAGAGGAAATACCAAACCTCGGCGAAATAGACATCAAGACTGAGCCAACAGACGACATTCGCTCCTATCACATCAATTCTGACAAGGTGCAAAGGGTGCTTGGCTTTGCGCCGCAATATTCAGTCGAAGACGCTGTGCGCAGCCTGTGCGAAGCGTTCCGGGAGGGTAAACTGCCCAATAGTTTTGACGACGATCGCTATTTCAATTTGCGTACGATGCAGGCGATGGGGGCCAAATGAGCAGCAAACCAATAGCAACAGTCACCGGCGGCTGCGGATTTATCGGCAGCCATATGGTCGACTTGCTGGTGACGCATGGCTTCACTGTCAATGTGGTCGACAACCTCGTCGGTGGCCGGACAGCGAATATTGAGCATCATGGTGAGAACGGTGATGTCCGCTTCTTTAACATGGATATTCGCGACCTAGAGCCGGGTCATGAAGCCTTCGGCGGCGTGCGTTTCGTTTTTCATTTTGCCGGCATCGGCGACATTGTGCCGTCCATCGAGCGCCCGGTCGAATATATGTCTGTTAACGTGCAAGGCACGGTGAAGGTGCTGGAATGTGCCAGGGCCGCTGGCGCTCAAAAATTGGTCTATGCGGCTTCTTCATCCTGTTATGGCCTTGCGGATGTACCGACAGACGAAGCGCATCTAATTGATACCAAATATCCGTACGCTCTTTCAAAATATCAGGGCGAACAGGCGGTATTACATTGGCAAAAAGTATATGGCCTGCCCGCCAACTGCATCCGGATTTTCAATGCTTATGGAACCCGATCCCGAACATCTGGTGCCTACGGCGCAGTTTTCGGCGTGTTTCTAAAGCAAAAGCTTGAAGGCGCGCCTTTGACAATCGTGGGAGATGGTTTCCAAACACGGGATTTTCTGTATGTGACCGATGTGGCGAGGGCCTTCTATGCTGCCGCTGACACTGACATAGCTGGCGAAATCTATAACTTAGGCGCAGGCAAGCCCCAAAGTGTGAACCACCTGGCATCGCTTCTGGGAGGAGAGACCGTCTTTATCCCCAAACGCCCGGGCGAGCCGGATTGTACTTGGGCGAATATCTCAAAGATCACCAGCGAGCTGAACTGGCAACCAAAAGTAAGTTTCGAGGAGGGTGTTGAACGCATCCTTGACAATATAGACTATTGGCGTGACGCGCCGCTCTGGAACACCAAAAACATCGCTGAAGCGACGAAGACCTGGTTCCAGTATATGCAGGAGTAGAACGATGGATGATGGCAGCCGCAATCTGGTCTCACAGAAGATCAAGTCGAAGGAGCAGTTGGCGCAAATCCTGGGCTCCCGACCGCGCGACAAGAAAGTGATCATTTGCCACGGCACCTTTGATGTGGTGCACCCTGGCCATGTGCGCCACCTGCTCTATGCCAAAAGTAAAGCGGATATCCTGGTAGCCAGCCTGACCTGCGACCAGCATGTCACCAAGGCCGAAATGCGCCCTTATGTGCCAGAAGATTTGCGCGCTATCAACCTGGCAGCGTTTGAAATGGTTGACCATGTGATCATTGACGAGAACGCGACACCGATTGAAACTATCAAGTTTTTGGAGCCAGACTATTTCGCAAAAGGCTACGAATATGTTGCGGGCAACATTCCTCCCAAAACTCAGGAGGAAATGGACGCGCTCGACACCTATGGCGGTGAAATGATCTTTACGCCAGGAGACGTGGTCTACAGCTCATCGCGGTTCATCGAGACATCTCCGCCCAACATCAGCACAGAAAAGCTGATGTTGCTTATGCAGGCCGAGGGGTTTTCCTTTGATGGACTTCGGTCTGCGCTCGCTGATTTCTCGGGAATGAAAGTGCATATTGTCGGCGATACGATCGTCGATACCTTCACCCGCTGTTCCATGATCGGTGGTATGACCAAGACACCAACTATGAGCGTGCGTTACGAGGACAAGGAAGACTATGTCGGCGGCGCTGGCATTGTTGCCAAGCATTTGTGTGCGGCCGGTGCTGACGTCACATTTTCTACCGTGCTGGGCGACGATGCGCTGGCCGAATTCGTGTTAGACGACCTTGAAGCTGCTGGCGTAGATGTTCAGCCGATCATTGACCCGACCCGACCAACCACTAACAAAAATGCCTTTGTTGCCAGCGATTATCGTCTTTTGAAATTGGATACACTCGATAACCGATCAATTTCCGGCAAGATCGTAAGACAGCTTCAGGAGCAAATCGCAGAGGCGCCGACGGATGTTGTTGTATTTAGCGACTTCCGCCACGGTATTTTCAATAAACATACAATTGGTGATCTCATCGCTGCAATTCCAGAAAGTGCATTCCGTGTTGCAGATAGCCAAGTTGCCAGCCGATGGGGCAACATAACAGAATTCAAGGGCTTTGACCTCATTACGCCAAACGAGCGCGAAGCAAGGTTTGCACTAGGTGACCAAGATTCTGTGGTTCGGCCACTCGCCACCGACCTCTTCAGTGCCGCCCAGTGCAAGACCCTTATCCTGAAGCTGGGGGAGCGAGGTATCTTGACATATCGAACGCGACCCGATGGAGACCCCCGAACGATCATTTCCATAGATAGTTTTGCCCAAAACGTGGCTGACGCTGTTGGTGCTGGGGATGCGCTTTTGGCCTATGCGTCGCTTGCCATGGCCAAAACCGGCAACGAAGCACTTGCGTCGGTTCTTGGTTGTATCGCGGCCGGGCTTGAATGTGAGTATGATGGCAATGTTACGGTGAAACCTCAGGCAATCTACGCACGTCTGGATCAGCTGGAAGCCGAAAGTCGTTATAGCGTACAGGCAGCATTAACGCCGCCAATATCATGATTGGCCGTGTTTGGACGGAAATGAGGAGTGAAATCGGGTGCGGGTAATTGTACTGGGTCTGGGAGTGCAGGGCCACAAGCGGCGCGATGTTGCGGGCGCGGACTGTATCGGCGTTGTTGACCCCTATAATGAATTGGCTGGTTTTCGCCATGTGGCTGACGTTCCATTGGGCACGTATGATGCTGCGCTGGTTTGCGCGCCCGATAGCGCCAAAGTCGAGGTGCTTACATATCTTCTATCGAATGGAAAGCATGTGCTGGTTGAAAAGCCTTTAGTTGGCGAAAGTACAGCTGCCCTCACGTCGCTTGCCGATATCGCGCGACAAAAAGGCCTGTGCTGTTACACGGCCTATAATCACAGGTTCGAACCGCATTTCATGCGCATGAAGGAAACCATAGACCAGGGCACTCTCGGGCAGGTCTATAGTGTGCGCCTATTTTACGGAAACGGGACGGCAAGGCTGGTGCGCGACTCTGCCTGGCGCGACACAGGTGCAGGCGTTTTGCCTGATCTGGGGTCCCACCTTCTAGACACGCTTGCCTTCTGGTTTGGACGTCCGAGTGACGCGTTTCACATAATTTCCGCCAACCGCTTTGAGAATTTGGCGCCTGACCATGTTGTGTTTGGTGCGAATGGTGCGATCCGGATGGAAGCGGAAATGACGCTGCTGAGCTGGCGCAATCATTTCACTGCCGATGTGCTCGCGGAAAAAGGTAGTGCGCATATTTCTTCGCTCTGCAAGTGGGGGCCCACAAGTTTCACGGTGCGCGATCGCAAGTTACCCAGCGGCCGACCAGAAGAGCAAACCGTTACACTTGTCGAACCTGATCCGACATGGCGGGCCGAGTATGATCATTTCAAAACCTTGTGCGAAACGGGTGGCACCAATATCGGCGGGGATATTTGGATTCTGGAAACCCTGGCCAAGCTGGCCGCGGAAATACCAGCGGGGCCAGCAGAATGAGCGAGATTGCCGTCGCCTACATCGGCATGACTCACTTGGGGGTTAACTCGGCTGTTGCTGCCGCAGCACGCGGAATGCAAGTAACCTGTTTCGATCCTGATGAGGAGGTAGTGGAGGCGCTAAATGCTGGTGTGCCTCCAGTAACCGAACCTCAACTTGAACATTTTATGCGTGAAAATGAAGAGCGGCTGACCTTTACGGCTGATAAGGCGTCACTGCGCAGTGCTGATGTGGCGATTGTCGCACCTGATGTCCCCACTGATGATGAAGGCAATAGCGATCTTTCAGGCCTGAAAAATCTTCTCGCCCTGGCCGACACCAATCTGGGTCCCGCCATCCCGCTTATTGTTCTAAGCCAGGTGCCACCAGGGTTTAGTCGTTCACTTGCACTCGAAAGCGGCCGCCCATTTTATTGCCAGGTTGAAACCCTCATTTTTGGTCAGGCTGTCGAGCGTGCGCTAAACCCAGAACGTATTATTTTTGGCGCTGCCGCGCCTGACGCGCCCATACACCCCTCTTACCAGGCTTTTCTCAACCGGTTTGATTGCCCGTTGTTACCCATGCGGTATGAAAGTGCGGAACTTGCGAAAATCGCGATCAATTGCTGTTTGGTTTCTTCCATCAGTGTTGCAAATACATTGGGGGAATTGTGCGAAAAAATTGGTGCTGATTGGTCTGAAATTGCACCTGCGCTAAAGCTCGACCGCAGGATCGGCCAGTATGCCTATCTTTCACCAGGGCTTGGCATTGCAGGCGGGAATCTGGAGCGCGACCTGAATACGGTGATGCGCTACGCCTCCGCCTACGGCACCGATGCCGGGGCGGTCGAGGCATGGGTGCGCAACAGTCGATATCGCCGCGACTGGGTTCTTAGGCTCCTGCATGATCAGTTGCTGGACTATGCCCCAAACCCGAAAATCGTGGTGTGGGGGCTTGCATACAAGCAGGACACACACTCCACCAAGAATTCGCCGGCACTCGCACTGATTGATCACCTTGGCGCTTTTGGCCTATCTGCCTATGACCCGGTGGTACCGGTGTCTGCTGTTCTCAATCGCGCGCTGGAGCAGAAGCAATCGGCACTCGACGCCTGCGAAGGCGCTGATATTCTGATCATCATGACCCCATGGGAAGAATTCAAAGACACAGCGCCAGCAGATATTAAAGCACATATGGCTGGCAGCATCATTGTTGACCCCTATGGAGTTTTAGATACCAATGCCTGTACTGCACAGGCGCTGCAGCATTTTACGCTGGGGCGGGCAAACGTATAAAGATTAAGGGATTTTTCATGCTCACTCATACATTTGATTCTCCGCAGAAGCTGGCTCGTGTCGTTCTTTTGGGCGGCAGCGGCTTTGTTGGACAGGCGATTGAAGCTGCTTTGGAAAAGACGAATACGCCTGTAAAGTCTTTCTCCTCAGCGGAACTGGATTTGTCCGCCGAAACTGCGGTAGATCAGTTGGCAGGCGAACTTCACAAAAATGACCGCCTGGTGATCCTTTCCGCGTTGACGCCAGACAAGGGGCGCGACATTGCCACCTTCATGAAAAACCTCAAAATGATTGAAACGGTTTGTGCCGCTGTTGGCAAAGCGCCTGTTCAACAAATCGTCTATTTCTCATCAGACGCCGTATATCCGCTCGGCGATAGTCCTGTCAGTGAAGCAAGCGCTGCAGCGCCTGCTGATCTCTACGGTGCGATGCATCTGGCGCGCGAACTCATGCTAAAGGACACAGCGGGTGACAAACTTGTAGTCTTGAGGCCAACACTCATATACGGCGCCGACGATAGTCATAACTCCTATGGCCCAAACCGGTTCCGCCGGTTGGCCGCTAAAGAGGGGAAGATCACGATTGGCGGCAAGGGAGAAGAGACTCGCGACCATGTTTTCGTGGAGGATGTGGCTGAAATTGTAACCCTGGTCCTGGGTCATGGCTCCACCGGTGTGTTGAATGTTGCCACTGGCAGCTCCGTCGATTTCGGCGCATTGGCGCACATGGTCGCTAGTCTGTTTGGCGACGGTGTGGAAATCTGCCCGACAGAACGCAATATGCCGGTCACACATCGCCATTTTGATATAACTGCCACGCGAAAAGCATTTCCGGAGTTTCAGTTTGCATCCCTCGAGGAGGGCCTCAGGAAGGCACACAAAGAATTCTCGGACAGCTGATGCCAGAGTTTAATCTGCTCAAATCGGTTCCCAGCGTCCGCCGAGATGTGTCGGCAAGGCTGCAGAACAAAGAACGCAACCGGGCGATTTCGCTCGCCTTTGGTGAGGCTTATTTTGATGGACCACGTGAGCAGGGATATGGTGGCTACACGTATGATGGTCGTTGGGTGCCAGTTGCCGAGGCCGCACGTGACCATTACGGATTGAAATCAGGCCAGTCGGTCCTTGATGTCGGCTGCGCCAAGGGTTTTTTTGTCTATGACCTGATGCAGGTGGTGCCCGGACTAGACGCTTGCGGGGTTGATATTTCCGACTACGCCCTCACCAACGCCAAGCCAGAGGTAAAACACCGCCTGCAGCAGAGTAGCGCCGACAATCTGCCATTTGAGGACGATAGCTTTGACGCCGCATTTTCGATCAACACCATCCATAACTTGGACCGCGATGGGTGCATAAGGACTTTGCGCGAAATGAACCGGGTTGTGAAGGATCCTAGCAATTGCTTTGTTCAGGTGGATGCTTATCGAAACGAAGAGGAAAAAAACCTGTTCGAAGCCTGGATGTTAACGGCAAAAACATATGGTACACCTGAGGATTGGCGGAAAATCTTTGAGGATGCCAACTACGTCGGGGACCATTTCTGGACGATTTTGGAGTTTGAAGACCAGGTCCAGCTTTGAGGGAGACAACAGAATGAGCGACGAGAGCACAAAAGAGTCTCAATATAATATCGCGCTTGACTATGCGCGAGAGCGTGGATTGGAGCAGATGGGCCTGATGACCAGCCAAGCCTGGTACGATGACCCACGGCGCCTCACATTTACGCTGGCGCGCTACAAATTTGTTTCGAAAATGTTCGCGAGTAAAAAGCACGCCTTGGAAGTGGGGTGTGCAGACGCTTTTGGAACTCGCATCGTGTGCCAGGAAGTAGAAAAAGTCACGGCAACGGACTTTGACCCCCTATTCGTTAAAGACGTTCAAGACAGAATGAATGATCGCTGGCGCTTCGAATGTCTGGTCCACGACATGCTCGATGGACCGATGCCCGGTGCATATGACTGCATGTATGCGCTTGATGTTCTTGAACATATTGAAAATACAGACGAAGACGTTTTTATCAAAAATATGATTGCACCGCTCGACCAAGATGGTGCGATTATCCTCGGAATGCCGTCACTTGAAAGCCAGGACTATGCTTCACCCATTTCCAAAGAGGGGCACGTAAATTGCAAGACGATGCCTGAGTTTAAGGAGTTGATGGAAAAATACTTCAAGAATGTCTTCATGTTTTCCATGAATGATGAAATTGTCCACACCGGTTATCACAAGATGGCGCATTATCTGTTTGCGCTGGGTTGTAGCAAACGCGAGGAATTTTGACCTAATGAAGCACGCGGAGTTTGCCCCGGAGATCGAGAGCTTTGGCCGCCACTTGTCGACCATTGTTGAGCAAGAGGATCTCTATGGCGCGCTGAATATGACAAAAGCGGATTTCGACATTGTCGATTTCCTGCTCGAGATCGATTCACACTATGTGAATGTCCAAGAATTTGTTGATCATATTGATATTGCTTTCATCAAGCGCCAGCTCGAAGCCCACCTTGGCGCGGGCACGTCTTCCGGAAGAAGACTGGTAGTGGCCCCTTCGTCACCGCTCTTTGACACCGTCTTGCAAGACATGAGTGAGCACTTTGAGAATGTGGCTTTTATCGACAAGCATCGCGGCGGCACACCGGTTGGGGGACACACAATTGAAGCATCAGACACTTTTGAAGTCTGTCCTGATGACCTGTGCCTGATACTAACTCGCAATACCGAAGCGGCAGCCGCCTATCAGAACCAGTTTGGTGCACAGAACTGTGTCAATTTCCTGAAGGTTTTTGATCGCGAAAAGATGGCTCGATCCGCGCCGCAATTGAATGACTTTATTGGCAAGGTGAATGCAACCGAAAAACCGATCTTGTTTTCAAGCCCACGCCCGATGGGTACGGTTGCCTCGACAATTCGCGAACTTGGTCGGCGCGGCTATTCACCTTTCTGGCTTGGGGCCGAAGAGGTCAAAGAAGACCATCAGATTGGCTATTCAACACCCCGTGTCAGTGATGTTGCGTTTATGGGCTATCACATCGGTGGCCTTCTAGATAACTTGCGGACCTTCACCAGCCTGACACACGGAACGGTCTTGTTTCACTTTGAAGCTATCTATCCACCCAATTGGGACTTTAACCGGGTAGCAATCTGCTATGCAGCAACGCTTGCGATGATACGAACTGTTAAGGATTGCCGGAAGACAGGCTCCTCTGCTCGTTTTGCCCTCTATATGTATGACGCGATCAAGCCGGGTGTGAAAAACTACCATATGGGCGGTTCCTGTGGGCGGCTCTATAAAGCCATGATGGCGGAGGCCGAAGCCATCATTTTCAGTTCCTACACGGAACCCTTTGGTGATTTTGTTTCTAACGCAGTGGGAAAGGACCTTCCTCGCGTTCACTGCCACCGTTATCAAGTGATGCCCAAGAATCGCCAACCTCGCCTTACAGATGCGTATCACATCGCGATCATTTCCGTGTTGCTAGAGGAATTCTGGGAACCTTCGCGCATGGGTATTGTTCCTTACGTCAGGGAAATTATCGGTCAGGGAGTCCACGTCCATTATTATGCGGGTGACGTGAACCACCCGAAGCTCGCTGAATTTCGCATGTCCATTCCTGCTGACCGGAGGCACCAGTTCCATTTACATAAGCCGATCCATGACCTTGACGAGCTTTCGAGCGAGCTGAGCCAGTATCACGCCGGTTGGAGCTTGTTCAACATGCAAATTTTTAATGACATGACGACGCACCTTGATGACCAGTTTACCAGCGATGCCATGGAAATGTTCACACCGACAACGTTGCCTTCTGTTATCTGGACCTGCGCTGCAGCTGGCCTGCCCATCATTTGCAACCGGTCCATGCGCGGGGTTGTTGATATGTTACCTGAGGGAATGACGCTGCCGCTCTCACTTTCAGAACTTGGCAACTTGAAAAATATTCTCGACACGCTGGATTGGGAAAAAATTGATGCCACGTCATTAGACGGGCTCGATATCGCCAATCAGATACACAAACTTTCTGACTTTCTGGAAGAACTCCATGCCGCCTAAGACTCAGCCAATTGATCCTCTGGCCAGTGAAAACCATGAAACGCTACTTCGGTTGCATGAAGAGCTTCTTAGAGTGCGCCACGCCGAACTTGCTTTGGCGGAGCGGTACAAGCAGCAAGAGATGCGCACCCCGACCCACTTTGGGGTCGGTCAGGAGGCTGTGGCAGTCGGTGTATGCGCCGCCCTTGAAAAAACAGATGTGGCCTACAGCCATCATCGATCCCACAACCATTTTCTGGCCAAGGGCGGCAGTGTTTATCGACTGGCAGCAGAACTTTTTGGGCGCGAGACCGGCTGTTCCCGCGGACGCGGCGGATCCGTTCACCTGACAGATTTATCATGTGGTTTTGTAGCATCCAGCGCCATTCTTGGAGAGGCCATGTCCGCCGCAACGGGCAGTGCACTTGCGTTCAGGCTTGGAAATGAAAAGCGTATAGCGACGGCTTTCTTTGGTGACGCGGTGGCAGAGGAAGGCGCCTTCTATGAGTGCCTGAGTTATGCGGCGCTCAAAAAGCTTCCCGTTCTTTATGTGTGCGAGAACAATGGCTATGCGACAGAAAGCCCATTATCTATCAGACAACCTGCGGGGGCGGATATTAGTGGCCGCGTGGCCAGTTTTGGCGTCAGGACCATTAAGGCCGAAGGCAATGACGTGCTTGCCGTATTGACGGCCGCCCGCGAGGCAGTTGCATATTTGCGCACAGAGGGAACACCCGTTTTCCTTGAGTGCGCCACGTACCGCTGGCTTGAGCATGTTGGCCCGTTTTACGATCACGAGCTTGGCCGCACCTACCGCACCGAACAGGAAGTTGCTGGTTGGCAAGATAAATGTCCTGTCATCAAAAGCCGTGCCGCCATTTTGGAAGCGGGTGCAGCTGACGAGGCAACGCTTGATAAGATGCAAACAGATATTCAAGCAGTCATTCAGGCAGACATCGAGAAAGCCTACGGCGATCCCTGGCCGGATCCTCAACAGCTATTTGACAATATCTATTAGGCCTAGACGGAACGAGGGCGCCAATGAGGGTTTTAAAATATAAAGAAGCGATTTCCGAAGCCACGGTTCAGGCCATGGAGGCTGACGAAAGCATTTTTGTGACAGGTCACGCAGTTGATTATCCGTCCGGTATTTTTGGGTCCACATCAGCAGCAGCTGAGAAGTTCCCGGACCGGGTGTTTGATTGCCCATCAATGGAAAACGCTTTTGCAGGCATTGCCGTTGGCGCAGCGGCAATGGGGCAGCGCCCGATGTTTGTCTATCCACGGGCGGACTTTATGTTCCTGTCATTCGACAATCTGCTCAATTTGGCTTGCAAATGGCGCTACATGTATGGCGGCAACGCGGGCCATGTTCCAATCGTCCTGCGCGCAGTTGTCGGCAAAGGCTGGGGGCAAGGCGCTACACATTCACAAAGCCCGCATGCGCCGCTAGCGCATTTCCCGGGGCTTACTGTCGCAATGCCTGCGGCGCCGGCGGACGCCAAGGGGCTTCTTTTATCCGCGCTGACGAGCAACCATCCCGTTATATTATTTGAACACCGGTCTTTGTTCGACCATGAGGGTGAAGTGGATGAGGCGATGGAGCCTATTCCATTTGGCAAAGCGAGGATTGTTCGCGAAGGCCATGATGTGACCATTGTGGCCACATCGCTTATGGTTAGCGAGGCGGTGACCGCAGCAGAAGAATTGGCGGGTCGGGGCATCAGTGTTGAGATAATAGACCCTCGCACCATTCGGCCACTGGACGAGGCCGCAATCCTGAATTCGGTCAAAAAAACCGGCCGATTGATTGTGGCGGACACGAGTTGGGAACTGTGTGGTTTCAGTAGCGAGGTGGCTGGTCTCGTGGCAGAAAAGGCTTTCAAGCACCTTAAAGCACCGGTGCGAAGGATCGCCCTCGCGGATTGTCCGGCACCCGTTTCGATGCCGCTTGAGGAGGCCTTTTATCCAAAAGCGTCAACGCTTGCGAACGCCGTGCTGGAGCTGACGGGCCAGAACACGGAGAACATGTCTCATATCGACGAAGTGTCTCTGTTTAAAGGGCCCTATTGAGACTTTTTTTATCCATTAAGTCGACATAATGGTGTTCAAGGAAGCTGGCAGGAATATTCAGGTTCCAGGGCATGTGGCTGCGCCAGACTGCATTGATATTGTTAGCCTTTTCGGCCTCAGATGCGGACGCAATGTAACAACCTTCGTGCCTCTCAAGTAGTTCCTTTGTCGCTGCAAGCAGTTCCTCTGGCGTGTTGTCAATCAATTCGACGGCAAACCCCTTTTTGTCCGACACCAGAATTTCAGAACAGGAGTAAGGGTCTTCCAGCATTGCGCTCAACGGCTCAATACCATTTTGTCCCAGAATGAGTTTTGGCATCACAAGAGCGTTCCCGCTGGTGTTCGGAATGTGGACATGCATTGGAATCCAGTTAGACGCCAAACATGATGCACCGAAAAGATTTGCGATGGCGTTAGGTCCAGATGTTGTGCCGATAAAGAGGTCGGCTTGCGCCAGCAGAAAATAATCCAAGTATGACTCTTTTTCCGGAAATCCTGTTAGGTCATGAAAATTCCGGTGGTTGACCCCGCAAATCTGCGACATAGAAGCGTCGCCAAGTCGGATGACATGATACCCTTGGTCCAGCAAGTATAATATAGAGAATGCGTATGTCGCTGGGTCCACGTTCCGAGACTGCATAAACAGATTGTGCAAGTTCGGCCAATATGAGGGCTCCCTCAAGTGAATCACCGCCAGTTTCGACCCTTTTGGAATATTATTGTCCTTTAGCCAGTTGGCTCCTTTCACCTCCCATGATGTAGGGAGACGAAGATGTGGCTTTTTGCAAGCTTCGATTTGTGCCGCTTGCGATTCGTTGCAGAAATCCAGGAAATGCTCTACTCGCCCGTCTGTTAGTTGCGTATAGTCCATCTGCCAACGGCCCAGATAGCTAGCACCAGTTGCAGACATATCAAAGGTAAAGCCGTTTTCCTCCAATAGTTCGACAACCGCATTATTTGCCGTGTCTGCCGTCGAACATTTGATATGTCTGGGCACTTTTGGACCAATACCCATTTCTTCTGCAGTGAGCAACAGGTCGAGATATAGCAGGTGCCCGAAAGCCCTGACCCAGTCGCTGCTGAGGTAACGTGCTTGCCCATCAAAAAAACAGTCATAGGTGCCGACCAGCATTTTGTGCAGGCTGGCGAGGGCCGCCGAGAACTTGTGGCTCTCGCGCAGATTGCCGCTAATGTAAATGTTGTAGTGCGCCTGATGCACGCGTGCTAACAACTCATCGGCCTCGTCCGGAATAAGAAGTAAAACCCGCTGTGCGAAAGCTGCCCTTTCCTCAAGTTTTTTTCTGGTTTCGGCCGGTGTATCGCTTTCAAAGCATAGTTGGCAAAGGGTTTTGAATAGTCCGCAATTTTGAGGCAGGTCGTTCGACCTGAAGGCACCCCTGATCGATTGCGTTTCAAAGAGCAAACAATGGACCAAGGTATGATCCTGTAAATCTTGCCATGCTAACTGCTTATGCTTGAGCAGGTCAGCCAAACCAGGAAGTCGTACAAGTGCAGCCAAAGCCAACGTGCTTTCAAATGCTTCCAGTCCAATCGGTTGCCGCAAAAGAGTTTCCAGGTAGCCTGACAAGGCATCAACAACAGTTTTGAGCGTATCAATCGAACCTGTCCCGACTTTCGGTAGGCTGATCACTGTAGAAACTGTGAAAACATTCTCGCCAAAATGGTCTTTGTCCGCAGGGTTCAGGGCCGCTTCCAACAATTCTACGGCGTCTGCCGGATTATCACTAAAGATATTGAGAAAAAACCTGGTGGTAGATACTCGGCTACTTTTTGCACGCGAATCTCCCTCTTTGGCGGATTTTCTCAGGGCACCCAGCAATAGCCGCAGCGCACCTTTATCGCTGTGCATCCAGGTTTCTAGATGCTGTTGCGAATTTGCGGCCACTCGGTTCAGCACATCCAGGGCGGCTTCAGGGTCGCTAGGCGCAAGCTCCGAGCATGCCAACAAGTCTTCAATGAAGCTAGTGTCACCTTCCTTCCGGGCGCGTGAGATGCATCGCTGGAACCGAGTGTATGCGTGCTGAGGGTCGATATCCACAGCCTTGTTAAGTAGATCCAAACATTCGTCTAGTTCGCCTCGAGCACGATGAACTATGGCTTGGCCTGCCAACGCATAAATGCTGTTGCCGTTTCTCTGGAGTGCTTCAATGAAGGCACTTTTTGCGCTGTCCAGCTGGTTGCCAGCCGACAAGTGGGCAAAACCAGCTTGGGTGTGCCTGCATTTCGTCAGTTTGAGATCTGGTTTCATTGCCTGTGGCCTCTTGCCATGACCTGCCCAAGCGCGCCACTAGTGACACGTTTTCCCGGTCGTGGTGCAGCATTCAAATCATTTCTGTTTCAAGAAAAAAATCAATTTATTTATATGCTTAATCCACTAATGTTAGCGTGTGAAAAGTAAAAGTGGCATATTGCTAACCGGAGCAAATGGGGCTGTTGGCAAGCGCCTTTTTCGCTTGCTTGAAGCCAATGGGTATTCTGTGTGGCCGTGTGTTCGCACAGAAGACCAGGCCAGAGAATGGCGGTCGCATTGCAAGCGCACAATTGTTACTGACCTCGGGAAGCTGAGCACGTTGCCCGATCAGGTTGGTCACATTATTCATGCGGCTGCGTCGCCTGTATCGCCAGAACAGTTTGAAGCCGACAATATTAACGCCACAGTCTCGCTTGCGGAACTGGCCGCGCGGTCAGGAATTAGATCTTTTGTGTTTTTTTCGGCGGTTTCGGTTTACGGCACTATCACGGATAGTGTGGTCGATGAAACAACCGCATTAGACAACCCTGGAGCTTATGGTCTCTCGAAGCTTGCAGGCGAGGACATAGTATTAGCTCAGCGGGGACATTTTGTGCCTGTCGTGCTGCGCCTGCCGGGCATAATTGGCGCAGGATCCCACAGGAATTGGCTCAGTCGTGTGAAGGACAGCTTGGCCGTGGATAGTCCAGTAAGATACTTCAATGGTGAATCGGCGTTCAATAACGCTGTGCATATGGAGGATCTAGCGTCCCTGTGCGGCGATATCATTGGCACAGAATGTGAAGGGGGAATATACACGCTTGCAGCGGCCGGAACGCTGCGTGTCAAGGAAACGTTGCAGATAATGGCATCGGCGATTGGCTCGAAAAGTGAATTACAGGAAATGCCCACATCGCAGCAGTCATGGACGATATCGTCAAAAAAGGCCGTAAAAAATCTAGGTTATCGACCCATGCGCATTGAAAGAATGATTGAAAAATTCGCGAAGGAACGCTTTTGATGATGAAGCTGGACAGCCGTGTGGGGGAGGCCGATGGCCCGACATTGGGACAGGAAATCAATTTGATGGACTGCTATCCAAAGGCAAACCGTCCGATCACGGAGCGGGGCCAAAAATCCACGGCGGAGCACATCGCGCTCGCAGCGCAATTTGGCAAAGACTATTTTGATGGGTCTCGCCTCACGGGTTACGGAGGCTATCACTATCACCCACGGTTCTGGACGGACACAGTGCGCCGATTTCGCCATCATTATGATTTAGCCGATGATGCGCGAATACTGGATGTTGGTTGTGCAAAAGGCTTCATGCTGCACGATTTCGGCCTTTTGATGCCAAAGGCTGACTTGGTTGGTCTGGACATATCGGAATACGCGCTGGCTCACGCAAAGCCCGAAGTTGCGGACAATTTGCTGTTGGGCAACGCCCGATCACTGCCCTTTGAGGACAAAAGTTTCGATCTGGTAATTTCCATCAACACCATCCACAACCTTGAGCCGGATGAGTGTGAAATGGCGTTAGCTGAAATTGCACGTGTTTCCAAACAGCATGCGTTTGTCATGGTTGATGCATGGCATAACGATGAGGAAAAGCAGCGGATGACAGATTGGAACTTACAAGCCCGAACTGTCCAGCATGTTGATGATTGGAAATCTATGTTTGCCCGCTGTGGTTACACCGGCGATTATTGGTGGTTTATCGCCACCTAACAGGTGAGCAGGCATTTGGCGGAGGCTGAAAATGGAAAATATTGAGGGCCTGAGGCATGTTTTTCCAGATCGCAAACTGGCCGTTTTCGTAACGCCCAAATGTGGGTCATCCAGCTTGGCCAAGTGGTTCGTTTTCCAGCGAGGGTATATACCGCTGATCGAGCGGGCACGCACGCCTGAAGGTGGCGACATTCATACAATGACAAATATTTTTGCCACCCGCACGATGGACCGTCTCGCACGAGTGGACTTTGCTGCCGCAATAGAAGCGAGCGATCGCACCTGGCATACCGTCAAATTTGTTAGAAACCCCTATCGAAGGGCAGTTAGCGCCTTCCTGCAAATCCTGACATTGATGAATAATAGTGTCGAGCTCAGTTTCCGGGAATTTATGCACTTGCCGCGCTATTATTTCTCCAACGCCGGCGTGCCTCACATTAACACTGGTGAACCCCATGCGCGTCTGCAGGCAACCTCCGCCGAGGTCGAGGGTAAACTAAAAATATCGCAGGTTTTTGCGCTTGAAGATGGCCTTCATTCTGCGCTGAGACAACTCGAACAGACTTATGACCTGAAAGACAGCAGCTCAGAAACGTTTGCAGAAAACCGTTTAGAAACCAAAAACCCGCGACTAAGCGGCGCCAATGAAGTGCCAGCTCCGGATCTGGTTTTTTCCGGCACTGCGCTGGCCGCTGGTGCTAGCGTGCCATCGATTGAAGAATTTCTTACAGATGACCTGAAGGCGTTGATCTATGACCGATACCGCGAAGACTTTGAAGTCTATGGCTTCGATCGGGACAGTGGAAACTTACCGGCGCACCGCAACACTGAGCAGTCATTTGCACCCCGATCGACTAATCGAATGGTTCACTTCCTCAGGCAAAATAGCTGGGAAGAAGACTATGTTACCAAAGCCGCACCGGAAGTGTCATACAACCCGACGGGACTATCTCAAAGGTTGGTAGAACATGACGCTGTAATGGCGAGATGCCAAGATGCTCTTTCCCGCATTGATGCGATGGAGAGGCTTGTCGTATATGGCTCTGGGGAATTGCTGCTCAATATGATTCTCTCTACCGATATTGGATCAAAAAATATCGTGGGGGTCACGGCTTCCAGCCTGGATGGGATTCAACATACCCCGCTACTTGTAGACAATCTGGCTTGGTCGATCATCCCCAAGGACTATCTCATGGAAAGAATGAATCTTATCGAATTCGACAAGGTTTTGATCGCCAGCATAGCAGCTGCACCTGAAATCAAGCAAACTCTGGCGGGCCGCTTGTTCCGGGTGCCAGTGGAAAAAATCGTTTCACTTGATTAGGGCTTCAGGTTGGCGAGAAAAGTCACCAGAGACAGGGTGTGTTTGCGGACGTCAAATCGGTTCCGTTCTGCCTGCATACGGCTGTGAAGGGTTTTCCAGTCTAGCTCCTCGAAAATCGCGGCAATATTGTCCACTTCACCCATATCGAGTGGGATGCAACATCCTTCGGGGTACACCTCTGACATTACTTTGATCTGGCGGCTGATGAAGACAGGCAAGCCCGCAGCTCCATATGTCATTGAAGAAGTAGGGACGCCATTAGGAACAAATAGCGTGAAGAGTTCCCTAACATTACGGTCTTCAATGCTGCAGATCAACTTCGCAAATATTGTGGCCTCGTCGCCCACCAGCCACCCGGCGTCGAACTGGCTCATGTCCTTGATCAGCGCAGCTTGATCCCAGATTGGTGTTTCTACGTGGAAAAATCGTCGCTCCGCCTCGGACAAACCGGACTGAAACTCAATAACTTTTGTATTCGAAGAGTAATAATGAAAATGGATTTTCTGGCGTAGCAATGACCGGATCGAGTTACGAGTCTCGATCCTATTGGGCTCAAATACTTCCCCGAGAAAAGATGTTACCCCCACAAGGTGTCGTTCGCCGTCCATGTCAGAAAGTTTTTGGCCGTATGTTGGTGGAGGAAAACTATAGCGATAAAAACTCTTCACTGGTTTGTCGCGTGCTATGGTGTTTCTAAGATAGTCAGCGACATGATCTGATTTGCTGGTGAGAACCAGCGCGTCGGCGGCCTCCACCATTGCTTTATATGCGCGAGCCATCTCCGGCGTTTGTTCCATATTCAAGCACACCGGTTTGATCACATCATACATTCCAAGAATAGTGGGTCGCGCAGCAATTTTCAGAAGGCCTGCAGCAAAAGCATAACTGTCAACCGCTCGATCTGCATCCCACCCTACGTTGTAAAAAAAATCGTAGTAGATCCAGAAACGGCCCTTTTTCAGTCGAATCAGAATGTAAAGAGCCTCAGAAAAAGTGAGAATGGCATTTGTGTCGATAAGGGCTTCGTTGTCGTGGCTGGCGTCACAAACACCTAGCCTTTCCATCCTGTCAAACTGACTGATTTGAAAAACATTGGCGCCTTGTTCTTGAAGAGCCAGGAAAATTGGCTCTGTCGTCGGTAATAACTTGCGACCGAACACAACCAACGGATTTTCTACTTGTTCGATGGCTTCAAGGATCCGATCCGCCCTGTGATAGCCCGACGCAGGAAAAAGAAAGCCGGACAAAGCATCCCGAAGCTCATATACATGGGTTGTACGACCCTGTGGCAGCAATTCGCTAAACAGATCTTGCACTTCCGGCGTGTCCGTTGTCATCAAATAACAATCGACGTCGTCTGGTTCCGAAACTAGTTGTGCCATTGGTTCGATTTCGATGTCACCATAGCGCTGGCCCGCTTTCAAATTGTCTCCAACACGAACCACATCAAAGTTAGCCCGAAACCAGTCCAGGTTTTCAAGGACAACGTCGGTCGCGGGCGCAAGGGCCACCTTTGAGGCCTTTATACCAGTAGGGGCCTTGATCAGTTCTGCGCTTTGACTGAACGAGAAGATTTTTTTCCACGTATCAATGGCAGAACTGTGGAGCACATTCCCCGTTAGGGTATCTGCCAGAATTCTATTTGCCCTGTCATTTGGAGATGAAGCCCCGGCATCGTCCAGGACTTGTGTGATCACATCCAACAACGATTGCCGATGTTCCAGGTATAGCGGCGGCGGGTTTGCCGGGACGGCAACATCGTCCACGAGTGAGATCCAGCGCTTGAGGCGGGTCGTTCCGTATTGAATGCCTGAGATGTTGGCTTTATGCTCGCGGGTCACCGTGAGTCCTTGCGTTTTCGCAGTGATGTCTTTTCGCTGAAGAAATGCTTAGCCAACAACGCGCTATCCGTTGGGTTTGACAAGTTTCCGCAGCGTACATAAGTCGACTCAAAGTCATTGAGCGCTGTATTGAACTGGTCATTGATAGGCGGATCATAAGGCCGGGGATATACATTCAAGATAGTGCTGTAAACAGGGTCCAGGCGGTCATGTCCAAACAGGAAATGAGAGCCGCGGAAAGAAATTGTATTGACGCCCAGGGCGCCAGCCAGGCACGCCTGCGAGTTCCTTACCGAAAGAACGCCATCCAAGGATGCAATCAGACCACAGGTGTCTTCGATGTCGTCAAAAAGGTCCAAATCCTCAAAATTGATGATTGGACGAGTACCGTCAGGTCGGTCAGTGAGTTGAGCCAACTCTTCTTCACATTCACCATACTGCAGGTTGACGAACTGGTACCTGTCAGCTTCGGCCAGCCATGGTGCAAGCTCGTCAATGCCCATATAAGCACCCTGACGGGCCCCTGTTATTTTTGAGCTTCGCCAGCTTATGCCTATTTTTGGTTTTGAGTTCAGTTCATTGAGACGCGCAACCCATTTTCTATAACGGCCCTCATCAGCTTTGAGGAAGTTGCGCCGGACCGGGAAACCTTCAATCGAGGGTCGCATGGCATAAAAAGCGTCGCCGAGTGGCACGGCGTAGTCAACTGGTTCATCCAGCCAGTCATAGTGATGGTGACGTTTCAGATCAATTGTTCGGCGATCGGCCGCAACAACACGAACCGACGGAAAATTCCTCTGGATAAGATCTACCAATTTGTGGCTGACCTCGATAATCAGGCGAGCGCCGGTTTTAAGGAGCTCGGGAAGCGCGCTTAGAAACGTAATCTGATCACCGATGCCTTGTTCCTCAACGATCAGCAGCGTCTTGCCCCGCAGGTCCTCGCCCTGCCAAAGAGGAAAATCATGATGGTAGATGACAGAACTTGGCAGTTTTGGATCATGCCGGTGAGCATAGTCCTTCCATCCTTCCTGATAATTGCCGTCACCAAAATGACAGGTAGAGCGATTTACAAAAAAGCTGGGGTCCCGCCGGTAGTGAGACTCTGCTTTCGCAAATGCAGGCTGCCATTTGTCGGCCATATTCGGTCCTGATCTGGCGACAAAGTAAGAAAGTCCCAAATTGTTCCAAGCCTCAAAATAGCTGGGCTTGAGGGACACCGCCTTTTCAAGCGCATCGATCGCCAGCATTGTTTGTGACATTTGCTGGCGCAAAACACCGAGGTTGTTCCAGAACATAGGGTCTTTGTTAAGGGGTTTGGCCACAGATTCGTATGCTTCCAAGGCCGCTTGATTCCTGCCCAAATTTTGTAGGGCCAGAGCTCTGTTGAATACGATTTCGACCGAGCCCGGAGACATCTGCAGGGCCACATCGTACCATTTGACGGCAAGATCATTTATCCCCATTTTGCGGGACACATTGCCAAGCTGGAAAATTGTGTCCAGATCTGTCGGTTTGTGCCGCAACGCCTGTTCGAATTCGTTTATGGCTGCATCAAACTGCCGTTTGGAGGCAAGCTGGCGACCTCTGTTGAAGTGTTTTTTGAATTCGGTTCGAGACACAACGAAACTCCGATCATCGCCATTTGTTTTCTGGTGCGGTCTGCCATTCTAGACATTTCCCGTGTGGCGACCTGTGTTTTGTTATGCCAGTCAGTTTGGTGGCGCCAAATTTATTCAGCAAATGGCGTGCCAACACTATGTTTTTCAATGAGCCAATCATATCTTTATTGGTAGAGCCGCAATATTCAGAGGTTCAAGTCCAGTTCTTTGTCGAAACTCATGATAGTCAGACCCAACGTGATTTGACGAAACGAACTGCTTCAGGCAGGGGTAGGCCACTAAATTGTAGTTTATGCTGAGAAAATCTATGAGATTACGCTCCTGCTCGCCGCTGTTCGGCTGCAAACATGGATTCTCAAAAAATAGGATCGGGCGATGGATTTCAAGGACCGTTCGAGCAGCTGTGATGATATCATAGTCCATGCCTTCCGCATCAATTTTGACGAAACGTGGAACAATAGCTTCTGCTTCGCATAATACATCAATTGTTGTTCCTGAAACTTTGTAATCTGCCTGCCCGTCTTCGCCTGTAACGTAACCATTCATGCCGCGGTCGTCGCAAAAGGGCATGTCGCCTGTGGTTGCGCCAAATGCCAACTGTCGAAATTCAATAGTTTCGCCAAAACTGTTGTTCGATTGAAGGTTTTCAAAAATGCTTCGGTTTGGCTCGAAGCCTATAATTTGGTCAAAGAAAGGCGCCATCATCGAAGCGGTTTGCCCGAAGTTTGCACCGATATCCAAGGCTATGCCTGTTGCTGGTTCAGATCCAAAAGTCGACAGCAAAAAGTTATTGAAAACTGGTGCTTCATAGGTCGAATAGCTGTTAACGAGATTGCTCGGCAGACCAAGCGTAACCCCTCTGTCTGCAAGCAGACGTTCTGTCAACGCGCATCGGTCTTCAAGAAACACATAGTCGCCATTGCCGAGGTCACTCAGGCATTCTCGAATGGGCCGAATCCAATAGCCTGTTTCCGGATCAATGTCGGGATTTTCGGCAGAAGACAGGAAACCAAAAAATCGAATGTCGAACCGACCCGCCAAAATCAAGTGAAGTTTGTGCGCAACAGGGCCGTTTCCGAAAGCGAAAAACCGGCCGAAGCTAGATAGTTCTTGAAGGCTGGTCGGAAGATTGATCTGAATGGTCTTGTCCGGCGATTTTGGCATCAATGGTCTTCCGGTTGCGGTAGGCCCCTGTTGCTTGTCATGGGCGCAGCCATGTGCGATATAGTCGGGCTTAGAGCGTAAGTATCTGTAATCTTGAATTAATCTCCACTGAAAGCCAGACACTATATGACCAGCTTGCACGAAGAAAGACAAGCCCAATGTGATGTTGTAAATGCCTTGTTGAATGACGGTGAATTCTTTGAAGCGGAAGAGAAGCTCAACTACCTGCTCGCTCAAGATCCAGAATGTGTCAGCTATTATGAATTGTTAGGTGGTGCCCTCCGCGGTCAGGGGCGTCAGCTTGAACTGGTGCCTATTCTGTCATCGGCCAGCAAAAACTATCCAGCTCTCTCGCTCTGGCGCGGGGCGGATTTCCGCCAGCGCCAGGAAGAATCTGTTGCGAAAGGATTACCCAGTGTTTTTTTAAACACTCAGTTCAAGTCCGGCAGCGTTTTTCTGCGTGGCGCCTTGGAGAATGGCCTTGGCCTCGGGTGGCAGTTTTTGTTTCCAGAGGGGGTTGTGCACAAAATGGTGGATCAGTGGGTAGCAGACTTTGTGCTTGGTGGCGCAGTATGCCAGGACCACCGGGTTTGGGATGATGATCTTGGCAAAAAGTTGGAAACTATGTCGAACATCAAGTTTGTGCTTCATCTTCGAGACCCCCGCCAGTCTCAGCTATCTGTCGTTCACCACTACGAGAGAATGCTGCGCGAAGGTCCTGATTATGCGCGGCGGAACTTGATTCAGCTGATGCCGGATGGCTACGCGAATTGGACGTTTGAAGAGCGCATGGACTTGCAACTGGGTTTGCGAGACGGATTTGACGACCGTAATATGACGCGTGCGCACCAAAACTTTCAAGGCCAGACCCTTTGGATCGAAACCTGGCTTGAAGCTATTGAGACAAACGCTTGCCCGATCGATATTGCTGTGACCGATTACCAGGACCTAGCGAATGGCCAGGAAGAATATATGAAGGGACTTCTTGAAAAAATTGATGTGGACGAGGCGCTTTACGATTTTTCTGTCATTGAAAAACGGCCAGAACCGGGTACCGCTCATTACCGCAAAGGTGATCCCAACGAATGGCGATCGGTTCTAACAGGCCCACAGAAGGCCCGCATTTGTGAACTGATGACCGGCCGCGTTTATGAACGTTATGGTGACTGATAACTACGCAGGCGGCCAACCACGACTATTTGGGAACAGCCGCCACATTTAGGGCGGCAAGGGTTTCTGATCTTTCAAAAGCGGCTAATCCCCCACCTAGTGCATCTATCGGAAAAATCTTATTCAGGCATTGATACGCCAACAGATTATAATCCTTTGACAGATAGATTTTGGTTTTTTCCCATTGAGGAGATGTAGCTGCATTGGCCGCAGGATTTTCAAAAAATATCACCGGTTGATGTTCTTCTAGGGTTTTTTTCCCATTCAGTATGATGTCACAGTCCATGCCCTCTGCATCAATTTTGATGAAGTCTGGGCGTATCTTTTCTCTGAGACACAGGTTATCGAGAGTGTCGACTTCAACAGGGTAGCTGCTTGGACCCTTGTCCATAATAAGGGAGCCATTAACACCGTCTGCGTCCAAAAAATCTGCGGTACCCGCTTCAGCGCCCAGCGCCATTTGGAGCAGCTCAATGTTGTCCGGCAACATATGGTTGCTACAAAGGTTTTCAAATATAGTCCGGTTGGGCTCGAACGCTATGACGTTATCAAAGTAAGGGGCCATCATGGCCGCTGTCAGGCCAAAATTAGCACCAATGTCAAGGGCAACGGGCAGCCTTCTCTTTCGGTCAAAAAAGCGGTCAAGAAACACCTGAAATGCTGGCGCCTCGTAGGACTGGTAGGCACTCATCAGAAAGCCGGCATATCCCATTCTAATGCCTCGATCGGCAAGTTCTTGCTCACACTGAGCGTCACGGCGCAAAATGAAGACATAGTCTCCGTCCGCCAGTTCGTGCATATGATCTCTAAGAGGGCGGACCAAGTATCCAGTTTCTGGCTCCCGGAACACAGGATCCATTATGGTGAAATAACCAAAAAAACGGGCATTAAAGCGTGCGCAAAGCATATGGCGTAACTCGTGTGCTCCGGCCTGGTCGCCGAAGATGAAAAAACGTTTAACATCCGACAAATGTTCAAGGCTTGTGGGTGATTCAATCAAAAACGGTTCCTAAGGCTGAATGAAAGCAAATTTGGATTAGCTAGCGTGAATTCGCGTGTTTTCTTGTTGCCAGTCTTCGATGCGGCCGGCGTTAAGTGCTTGCAAGTCTGGCTCACGGTCCAGGATAGCGACAATTTCCTGCCAACGTGCAGTGTCTGCGTCTCCGCCCAGTCTGTCAAATACAGCACTCAAAAAACGATAATCTTCCGGATAGTCAAATACCCAGCGGTATGCCTCGCCAAGTTTCTGTTCTCCCGGTGGTCTGTGGTGGATTTTTTGAAGCGATTTGTCGCGTTTCATCCATAAAGTGACATGTTCTCTCTCAAACGCATTTGTCGCACTTTTGTGCGCCTCTTCAAGGAGAGAAAAAGTAAAAAGCTCACAGTCGAGCCCGTGCGGCCAGTCGGCGTTGGATCCGAAGCTGTGACCACTCTTTAGAGTTAACTGGATGAGCTCTTCTGCAACGGTGGGGTCAAATAATGGGCAATCTGATGTGACGCGCATCACCCAATCGGCCCCTGCCTTCTGGGCAGCAAAATAATACCGTGCCAGGACGTCTGATTCAGACCCCCTGAATGCGGTGACGCTATGAGCTACTGCAATGTCGAAAATCGGCTGTTCATAAGGGTCATCAACGCCGGCACAAATAACTTCGTCAACTGAAGGAATGGCTTTGCAGCGACTCAATACATGGGCAAGTGCTGATCTACCTGACAGCGGCTTCAGGATCTTGTCCGGTAGCCTTGTCGACCGCCGCCTCGCCTGAATGATGCAGACAATTTTTGGCGTCATAAACCCTTCTCGATCATACTTTTACACCGCACAATGCGTTTCATTCGACGACACTAGCATTCCTAGATAATTTATGATCGCAAGACATATTTTAATTACCCGAGAGTTTACAGCCAGGCCTTCCGCTGGCATGGTTGTGTCTCGTTTGGCTTGTGAAATAAAAATGGCCTCCAGGAGGCCATTTCGTTTGGGCTATGGGGTTACCACCTTAGCGGCTACTAATTTTTATCCAGCACGATGCGTCGCGTTACGCCGTTTGCACCGGGGAATTCTTCAAACAGAGCAGCTGCCAGCATCGGCACAAGCTCTGGCAAGCTGCGGGTTCTGGTCTCAGATTCGGCGGTTGCTTCAAACACCATTGTGCCATCCGGTTCGCGAATTTCCACATGGAGTTCGGCCAGATACACCGTGCGTGCAGTTATTTGATTGCCACCGAAACCGGGGCCGAAGCCTGCACCACCGAACCCGCCATAGAAGGGGTCCCACCATCCGCCCCAGGCGTATCCGCGACGCCACCAAAGTGGCCCGCCAAAGCCGCCACCGGGCAGGGCGCGCAATTTCTCGCGTCCATCGTTCACACTAATTTCAAAGCCGACCACATAGTCAGGGTCAGTTTCGCGCGCACCAACAAAGCCGGTTTGCTCCAAAACGGCCTGAATGGAGCTCGCATATTGTCTGTACTCCAGGCTGTCTTGGCGAGATTCGTCAATGGGCACCAAAACAACTTTAGCGCCAGCTGGTGGCGTTGTTGTGTGGAAACTGGTTACATTGCTTCTGAAATGCGAGCCGCAGGCCGATAAGGCCAGAGCCAGCAAGGTCACGGAAGCCAATTTCAAAATCTGTCGGTTCATACTCAAATCCTTGCACATCAAGCGCGCCACAAAGTGTTACGCCCTACCATAAGAACAAATGTGCTGTTTCGCGACCCCCTTTTTGCCCCGAACGCGCGTTGGCCGCTCGTCTGCGAAAAAGCAGCTAATAGACCACACACGCACCGCCTCACCCGCGCTGAGTCGTAGTCAGTCAGAAAAACTTAGGAGAATTAGTCTGAACCGGAACTGAACAAAAGATTGCCAGTTTCGTAGATCACTCGCCGACTATAGGAAGCCAACTGCTTTTTTGACTTCTGCCAAAATGGGTTCTGCCATCACAGACGCCCGTTCGGCACCGTCAGCAAGCACACTGTCAATATAGGCAGGGTCATTTTGAAGCCTTGCCATTTCTTCCGTGATTGGTGCTAGCCGAGTGACAACGACCTCGGTGAGGGCCTTTTTGAAGTCGCCAAATCCTTTGCCTTCAAATTCGGCACAGACGGCATCGCGGCTCATGTCCATCAGGGCAGCATAAATGCCAACCAGATTGGCTGCTTCCGGTCGCTCTTCGAGGCCTTCTGCATTGCCAGGCAGGGGATCCGCGTCTGTGCGCGCCTTGCGGATTTTGTTTGCAAGCGTGTCGGCATCGTCATTGAGGTTGATGCGCGTCATGTCGGACGGATCAGACTTGGACATTTTTTTGCTACCGTCCCGCAAACTCATTACCCGGGCACCTTCACCCATGATCACAGGTTCTGTGAGAGGAAACAGCTCCACGCCAAAGTCATTGTTGAACTTTTGCGCGATATCCCGGGTCAGCTCCAAATGTTGCTTCTGGTCCGCGCCCACCGGCACGTGTGTGGCTTTATAAAGCAGGATATCCGCTGCCATCAGGTTGGGGTAGATATACAGGCCAACCGATGCCTTCTCCCGGTTCTTACCGGCTTTGTCCTTGAACTGCGTCATGCGATTGAGCCAGCCAAGGCGGGAAACACAATTGAAAATCCAGGCAAGCTCGGCATGGCCGGCTACTTTGCTCTGGTTATAAAGGATCGAGCGTTTTGGATCGACACCAGATGCCATATAGGCTGCGGCAGCCTCGCGGATCTGGTTTTGAAGGTCTGCCGGGTCCTGCCAAACGGTGATGGCATGCATGTCCACCACGCAATAGAGTGCCTCATAGTCGTCCTGCAGCCGCGCCCAGTTGCGAAACGCCCCCAGATAATTACCCAAATGCATGTTGCCCGATGGTTGGGCTCCTGAAAAAATTCTTCCTTTCAGGGAACTGGATTGCGTCACGACCTTTAACTCCTTGGCGCCTGCATGGGCTCAATGTGGCTTCAGCAGTGCTTTTGATTGCGTCAGGCCTTATGGCAAGTCCTTTGAAATCGGTCAAGCAGGGATCAAGGGGCGCGCTTCAACATCAACCGAATTTGACTAAGCTTCAAACCGCCAATGATTGACAGGATCAGGAAATATAGGCTGGCCCCCAGTGTGACAACGCCGCCAAGCGCCAAAATGCGCATAAGCCCATCTTCAGCAAAATAGGGAATGTAAAAACTCTCGGTCGAATATAGGGCGGCTATCATGGCAGCACTTGCTGCCACATGTCGTATCATTGCCTTAATGGTTCTCAGCTCCACTTTGAAGTGCCCGCGACGGCTGAGCCCGAAGTAAAGCAGCGCAACATTCAGCCAAGCCGCAATAGCGGTGGCAATGGCCAGTCCCACATGTGCGAAATAGCGTATCAGAATAAGGTTCAAAATGAGGTTAGTGACCAGCGAGATCGCGGCATAAATCACAGGTGTTTTGGTGTCTTTGCGTGCAAAATAGCCAGGGGTCAGGATTTTCTGAATGACGTAGGCTGGCAGTCCAAAGGCATAGGCAAACAAAGCGGCCGATGTCGCGAGCGTGTCCACAGCAAGGAAGGCGCCGCGCTCAAATATCGTGGCAATCAAGGGCAATGAAATGGTCGCGAGCGCCGCAGCCGCAGGCAAGGTGAGCAGCATGGTGAACTCAAGTGCTCTGTTTTGCTCCCGCGCCGCACCAGCATCATCATCCGCCGACAACAGCCGAGAAATCGATGGCAGTAAAACGGTACCGGCGGCAATGCCGATGACACCCAACGGCAATTGAGCAAGTCGGTCAGCGTAAAATAGCCACGACACCGACCCCTCTGGCAATAACCTGGCGGCGATCACCACGTCAGCCAACAGATTTATTTGCATGACACCAGCACCGATGGCTGCCGGTGCCATTATGCGCAGCAGCTCCCGCACATCATCGGACAGGTGTGGCTTTGGCAATGTGAGGTTCAGACCTGCCCGTTTGACAGAGGCATACAAAAGCAGCATCTGGGCAAGGCCTGAAAGGGATACTGCACCCGCGAGCATGCGGGCCGCTTGAGCCTCCGTTTCGTTGAACCCCAGCAAGGCGGCGATCATAAAGATGTTCAATATCACCGGGGCGAATGCGGCTGCGCTAAACCGACCCACGGCATTCAGCATGCCCGCATAAAAGGAAACGATCGAAATCAAAACCAGGTACGGGAAAGTGTAGCGACCCAGTTCAACAACCAGGTCAAACTTTTCAGGGGTGCTATTATCGAACCCCCCTGTCAGCCCGAGCATCACAGGCACCATCGCCAGTTCCATGACGATTAGGAGCAAAATCAGAACGGGCAGAAGCCAACTGAAGACACGGCCGGCGAACGCTTCGGCTGCTGCCTGACTTTCTGGTGTTATATCTTTGCCAAGGGCACGCGAAAACAAGGGCACGAAAGCCGTCGAAAAAGCGCCTTCTGCAAACAGTCGGCGAAAAAAATTAGGGAGTTTGAAGGCAATAAAAAACGCGTCTGCTGCCATGCCCGCGCCCAAGTAGCGCGCCATGAGAAAGTCGCGCACAAGGCCAAATATCCGGCTCAAGAGCGTGAAACCACCCACCGTCATAATGCGGCTGATCAAATTCATGCAGCGCTTCCCGCGCGTTCAACATCGCGCTTTTCTTCTTCGCTTTTGCTAAAAATAGGCAGGCCTTTTGCCGCCCTCATCAGCTTGGTCTCCACGTTGCGCAGTCGAACCTTATTGCTGATTTTGCCCCCCAACAGGTCTGTAACGTAGAACACGTCAACAGCCCGTTCGCCGTAGGTTGCAACATGGGCAGAGGCAATCGAAAGTTTCAGGCCATACAGCGCATATGTCAGGTCATAGAGGAGCCCTGGTCTGTCTTTGGCATTCACTTCAATAACCGTTGACCGGCTGGAGGCTTTATTGTCGATCAGCACAACCGGCTCAATTGCAAACGCCGCATCCTTGCTGCCAAACATACGTTTTTTACCCAGACGCTCTTTAGGCCGCACGGAACCACCAAGGGTTTTGAGGATGGTTTCTTCCAGCTTGTCCAGCTGGCGACGACTGTCAAAAGCATGACCTTCCATGTCTTGCACAATGAAATTGTCGAGTGCCATGCCGTCTCTGGACGTGTGGATTTTGGCACCCAAAATTGAAGCACCAGCAACACCAAGCGCGCCGACAACGCGGGCAATCAGGCCGGGGTGATCCTGGGTATAAAGCGCCACATTTGTCATGGCCTGCCATTTTTCTACCCGCGCTGCCACACCGATCAGCCCATCTGATTTGTCCACGCGCCGGATCAGGTGCGCGTTCTGCAGGAGTGTCACTTCATCTTCAGCGATCCAATAGGCGTCGCCCATGCGCGCAAGGTGCTTGTTGACCGCAGTTTTGGACCAGTCGTCCAATGCTTCGCGAAGCGCGTCTTTCTTGCGGGACACACGGTCGGCGCGGCCAATGGTTGCATGGCCCGCCACCAGCACTTCTTCAGCCGCATAATAAAGTTCGCGCAGCAACTGACCTTTCCAACCGTTCCAGACACCTGGACCCACGGCACGGATGTCTACGACGGTCAGCACAACAAGCAGGCGCAGCCGCTCGGGGCTTTTGACGATTTCGCAGAAATCCTGAATGGTTTTGGGGTCAGACAGGTCACGTTTGAACGCCGTGTTGCTCATCAACAGGTGCCAGCGCACCAGCCAGGCAACCGTTTCTGTTTCTGCTGCGGTCAGGCCAAGACGCGGGCACACCCGTTCGGCAATCTCTGCCCCGATAATTGAGTGGTCGCCGCCGCGGCCTTTGGCGATATCATGCAGCAGCACCGCCACATACAGCACGTTTCGCGACAGTATTTGCTGGATCACCTTTGTTGACAAAGGGTGATCATCCTCGAGCTCACCTGCTTCAATTTTTGAAACTAAACCCACCGCCCGTATCGTGTGTTCATCCACCGTATAATGGTGATACATATCATACTGCATCTGGGCCACCACGCGGCCGAAATCAGGCAAAAACTTGCCAAAAACACCGGCTTCATTCATGCGGCGCAGGTTCACTTCCCCCTGATTTTGCGATGTCAGCACATTCAGAAAATGTTTGTTCGCATCAGGGCTGCGGCGTACCGAAAGCGTCAGCCGCTTCAGGTTCTGTTTGATCAGCCTCAGCGTACCCGGGTGAATGTCCAAACTGTTCCGGTCAGCCACCTCAAATATTTTGAGCATCAGTGTCGGATCTTGTGTGAAGTCGTCTTCTTCAAGGGCGACAAGCCGGCCGTCCTGAACACCAAATCCATTCAGTTTTTTGGTACGCCTCAGGCGCGAGAAAAAAGTGATCTGCTGCCGCGCTTCCAGTACCGCACAGAATATCCGGGTCAGGTCGCCCACCTGTTTGGCGACCAGAAAATAATGCTTCATGAAGCGCTCGACACCAGATGATCCGGCCCGATCTTTGTACTGCAACAGTTCCGAGAGTTGACGCTGCATATCGAACGTCAAACGTTCGTCTGCGCGGTCTGCCAGAAAATGCAGGGCAACCCGCACCGTCCATAGAAAGCTCTCAGCTTTGCTGAATTGTTTGTTCTCGGCTGCTGTCAGGATATCGTCATTCACAGCGTGTGCGCGATTGACGCCGTATAGGAAGCGGGCAATCCACCACATGGTTTGCAGGTCGCGCAGGCCGCCCTTGCCGTCTTTGATATTGGGCTCCACCACATAGCGGCTATCCCCCATTTTTTTGTGGCGGCCGTCCCTTTCTTCCAGTTTCTGCGCGACAAACGCAGGCCCCGTGCCGCGCACAACCCGTTTGACAAAACGGCTGGCGGCCAGGCGAAACAGTTTCTGGTCACCCCAAATATAGCGCGCTTCCAGCAACGCTGTTTTAATGGTCAGGTCTTCCTTAGCGAGCCGCACGCATTCATCTGGCGTGCGCGTGGCGTGGCCCACTTTCAGGCCAAGATCCCACAGCACATAGAGCATATATTCAGCGACATTTTCCGCCCACGGTGTTGATTTGTAGGGAATGAGGAACAAGAGGTCGATATCCGAATAGGGGGCCAGTTCACCGCGCCCATATCCACCTGTCGCGACCAAACATAGTTTTTCCGCAGCGGTGGGGTTTGCGAGCGGGTAAACATGCTCAGTCACAAAGTCATAGAGGACCCTCATCAGCTGATCCAAAACGTATGACAATGACTGCGCCGACAAATGACCTTTTTCCGCTTCGTCAAAAAAGCGACGCTTGACCTCTTGCCAGCCGCCTTGGTGTGCATCTTTCAGTGCTTTGACAACAAGGCCCTGCCACTCGCTCTCAGGCGCGTTTGCGGCAATCTCCTCAAGGGCGATTGTCAGTTCTTTTCGGTTAATCAGCGCACGTTTGTTGCGGATCGGCTTCATTGATTCTCCGTCCAGCCGGGGGTCTTGTCTACTGAAGGTCTTTCAGCTCATACAATAGGTCAAGCGCTTCTTTGGGCGACAAACTATCGGGATTTATGTCCGAAAGCCGTTCTTCGACCACACTTGGGCCAGTGTCTGCTGATGCAGCGGAAGCAACAGGTGTTGACTGAAACAAGGGCAAGTCACTGATCAATCGCTCTGACCCGCCGCCGTTTTTGTCACTGGTTTCCAAATGGTCCAGAACCTGACGGGCCCGCGTGACCACGGCAGCCGGCAATCCAGCAAGCTTTGCGACCTGAATGCCGTAAGAGCGATCCGCGGCACCCGGTGCCACTTCATGCAAGAACACTACGTCGCCTTTCCATTCGCGCACTTTCATTGAACGCAGAGAAACGGCTTCAAGTGTTTCCTTGAGTGCCGTGAGTTCATGATAGTGGGTGGCGAACAAGGCGCGTGACTGGTTGATGTTGTGCAGGTGCTCCACAGCAGCCCAGGCGATCGACAGCCCATCATAGGTGGCGGTGCCGCGACCAATCTCGTCCAGAATAACCAAGGACCGAGGCCCGGCCTGGTTGAGGATTGCGGCGGTTTCGACCATTTCCACCATGAAGGTGGAACGGCCGTGCGCCAAGTCATCCGACGCACCGACCCGGCTAAACAATCGGTCGACGATGCCGATATGCGCTTCGCTCGCGGGTACATAACTGCCCATCTGGGCAAGCACTGCCATCAGAGCGTTCTGGCGCAAAAACGTGCTTTTACCGGCCATGTTTGGTCCTGTCAGGAGCCACAGGCGGTCGTGAGGGCCAAGAGAACAGTCGTTGGCAACAAAACTGGCGTTGCTGCTTTGCTTAAGGGCTTCTTCAACCACCAGGTGGCGACCACCCTTGATATCAAAAGCCTGACTGTCGTCCACGTCAGGGCGCACCAAACCGGCTTCCGTCGCCAGGGTCGCAAGCGCGGACGTGACATCAAGCATCGCAAGCGCGTCGGCAGCCAGTGAAATCGGCCCTGCATCCTCCAGCACGGCGCTAGTAAGGTTGGCAAACAGTTCCTGCTCAAGCGCCAGTGCACGGTCGCCGGCTTCCGAGATTTTTCCTGCAAGTTTCGAGAGTTCGGCTGATGAAAAACGCACCGCATTGGCCAGCGTTTGCCTGTGTATGAACGTATCGCTCAAGGGCGCGGACATCATGGCATCCGCATGTTTGGCGGTAACGTCAACATGATAGCCAAGCACATTGTTATGCTTGATCTTGAGCGCGTTGATTCCGGTAAGCGTTTGATATTCCTGCTCTAGCGCCGCTATCAGGCGCCTGCTTTGGTCCCGGAGCGTGCGAAACTCGTCTAGCGCCTCGTTATAGCCTTCGCGAATGAAGCCGCCGTCGCGCGCCAGCAAAGGGGGCTCGTCTACAAGCGCGCGCGCAAGCTCTTGCGTCAGGCTTTGATGATCGCCCAAATCCTCAATAGCATCTTCAATGCGCATTGGCGTCTCATCGAGGGCATCACGCTGGACCTTAAGGCGACCCTTAATGGCGGCGGCTACTTCGAGCGCTCTTTGAATACCAGCCAGGTCGCGTGGTCCACCCCGACCAAGCGATAGGCGCGTGATCGCGCGCTCCATATCAGGTGCGGCTTTTAGCCCTTGCCGCATGTCGTCCTTAAGGGCGTTATCATCGAGGAAAAATCCAACGCAGTCCAAGCGCTCGCCGATGCGCACTGGGTCGGTAAGCGGCCCGGACAGGCGCTTCGCCAGCAGTCGGGCGCCAGGCCCTGTGACCGTTCGATCGATCACCGACAAGAGGCTGCCTTGGCTTTCACCCGTTTGCGTGCGGGTAAGCTCAAGGCTGCGGCGCGTGGCAGCATCAATCATCATCGTGCCGTCCGCAGACAACCGAACCGGCGTATTCAGATTGGGCAGCTTTCCTTTTTGCGTGTCTTCCAGATAGTCAATGAGAGCGCCTGCCGCCGCAAGGTCAGCGCGGCTGAAATTGCCAAAGCCATCCAGTGTTGAAACGTCATACAGGGATTCCAGCCGCTTTTTACCCGTGCGACTGTCGAAGAACCCGTCATCCAGCGGGCTCACAGCGCTGCGCCAATCAAAGAGCGCGGCCGCCACTGCCTCGTCGCTTGCCGTGCCGTCGCCCACCAAAACCTCGCCGGGGTTCAGGCGCGCGAGATCTGCGTCCAGGCGCCCTGGTTTGGTCGGCAGAATAAAGAATTCCCCCGTGGACATATCAGCAACCGCAAGCGAAAGGTCTTTGTGCGCGCGCCCTACGGCGACCAGATAATTGTGGCTTTTGGGGTTAAGGAGTGTGTCTTCCGTCAGTGTGCCGGGCGTCACCAGCCGCACAACTTCTCGACGCACCACAGCTTTTGACCCGCGCGCCTTGGCGGCCGCCGGGTCTTCTGTCTGCTCGCACACTGCAACTTTAAAACCGCGCTTAATCAGCCGTGCCAAATAGTTTTCAGCTGCGTGAACCGGCACCCCAGCCATTGGGATATCTTCACCAGATAGCTTGCCGCGTTTGGTCAAAGTGATATCGAGCGCAGCCGACGCCTTTTCTGCGTCTTCGAAAAAGAGCTCGTAAAAGTCTCCCATGCGGTAAAAAAGCAGGCAATCAGGGTAGTCTGCCTTGATTTCCAGGAACTGGGTCATCATCGGGGTCACGCCCGGCGCCTTCATTGCGCGCAACCATTTGTTCTCTGGCGCCGCTGTTTTGGCCGCGGTTTCCGGCACATCGCTGGTGGGCTGTGATTGTTGAGAGGCGTCCAAAACTCGGGATCCTAAAACTGTTACCTGTTGGCCAACAAAAGAAATTCATTTTCGATTGCATGCCGCCTTGTGCGATAGTATCGCCTTCACGACATATCGAATTGACGCATTCAGGTTTAGTGCATTCCGGCACCAACTGCCAAGCATAAGATCAGGGGAAAGACATGCCAGGGAAGTCATCCAAATTCACTGACGACGAAGCACTGCGGTTTCATGCTGTTGGACGACCAGGAAAACTGGAGATTACGCCCTCCAAACCGATGGCAACGCAGCGGGACCTATCCCTTGCTTACAGCCCAGGTGTGGCTGTTCCGGTAAAGAAAATCGCAGAAGACCCTGACACAGCCTACGACTATACCACCAAAGGCAATTTGGTCGCGGTGATTTCAAATGGCACGGCAATTTTGGGCCTGGGCGCGCTGGGGGCGCAAGCATCAAAGCCTGTGATGGAGGGCAAATCTGTTCTGTTTAAGCGCTTTGCGGATGTGGATTCGATCGACCTTGAGGTGGACACCACTGATATCGACGAGTTTGTAAACTGCGTGAAGCTTCTTGGCCCAAGCTTTGGCGGGATCAACCTTGAGGACATTAAGGCACCAGAGTGTTTCATCATTGAGCAGCGCCTGCGCGAGCTGATGGATATCCCGGTGTTCCATGACGACCAGCATGGCACCGCCATTATTACCGCTGCGGGGTTCATCAATGCGCTTGACCTGACGGGACGGGATATTGCCAAAACGCGCGTTGTCGCCGTTGGGGCTGGTGCAGCCTGTATTGCCTGCATTGAGCTTCTGAAAGCTATGGGGCTGCCGCACGACAACGTCACCATGGTGGACCGCACTGGTGTGATTTATGCTGGCCGTGCCGAGGGCATGAACCAGTGGAAATCAGCGCACGCTATCAAAACCGACGCCCGTGAACTCAAGGACGCCATGAAAGGCGCGGACGCGGTTATTGGCCTCGCGGCGGCGGGCAGCATCACCAAAGAAATGGTAGCCTCGATGGCGGACAAGCCGATCATATTTGCCATGGCAAACCCGGACCCGGAGATTACACCTGAGGATGCCCGCTCTGTTCGACCGGACGCAATTATTGCCACCGGCCGCTCTGATTACCCGAATCAGGTCAATAATGTGCTTGGTTTTCCTTATATTTTCCGCGGTGCGCTGGATGTGCGAGCCCGTACAATCAACGAAGAAATGAAAATTGCCGCTGCGATGGCGCTTGCCGAGCTTGCGCGCGAAGACGTGCCAGATGAAGTTGCGGCCGCGTACGGCGGGGAGCATCCGCATTATGGGCCGGACTATATTATTCCGGCCCCGTTTGACCCGCGGCTCATTCGCAAAATTCCGGCGATGGTGGCCAAAGCAGCCATGGACACCGGCGTTGCACGCAAGCCGATCGAGGACCTGGAGGCCTATGAGCAGGAACTCTCGGCACGCCTCGACCCCACGGTTGATACGCTCTCGACAATTTTTGAGGACCTTAAGCGTCGGCCGCTTCGGCGGGTGGTGTTTGCTGAAGCCGAGGAAGACCGCGTGCTGCGTGCGGCTGTTGGATTTAAGGCAGCTGGATACGGCATTCCGGTGCTGGTGGGTTACGAGGCACCAATCCGCGAAAAACTCAGGGAAATGGGCGTTGATGACACAGAGTTTGAAATTTCAAACGCGGCCAACAACCCTCGCCTTAAGGACTATGTGGAAATGCTTTATGCCCGCCTGAACAGGCGCGGGTTTCTGGCGCGGGACGTGAACCGCCTGGTGAAGCGTGACCGCAATGTGTTTTCGGCCTGCATGGTGGCAACCGGGGACGCGGACGCCATGGTCACAGGGGTCACGCGTCACTATTGGCGTGCGCTTAAAAACGTGCGCCGGGTTGTGGACCCGCTGCCGGGGCAAAAGCCATTTGGCTTGTCAGTGATGGTGATGCGCGGCCGGACGGTGTTTCTGGCCGATACCACAGTGAACGAATTGCCAACAGCCACAGAGCTTGCTGACATTGCGGTTCAGGCGGCAAGTTTCATGCGCCGGCTTGGCCATGATCCGCGTGCTGCATTCCTGTCATTCTCCAATTTTGGCAATCCGCCGTCAGACCGGACCAAGCACATCCAGGACGCAGTTTCAATTTTGGAAGACCGGGATGTGGACTTTGAGTTTGATGGGGAAATGCAGGCGGACGTGGCGCTCAACCGGGACTTGATGGAAAAATACCCGTTTATGCGCCTTTCGGGCCCGGCAAACCTCCTGATAATGCCGACCCTGCATTCCGCAAACATCAGCTACAAGCTCTTGAGCGAGCTCGGCGGTGGCCGCATCATTGGCCCCATGCTGCTTGGCATGAGCCACGCCATTCAAATTGCGCGGCTGACCTCTACGGCAACGGACCTCATCAACATGGCAGCGCTGGCGGCCGCAAACGCGGTGGCGCTTGAGCAAACGCGCCGTGAGAGCGAGGACCAGGAAGAGTTGGGCCTTTAGATCAGGCGGTGCCTTCTTCCCACGAGGCAAGTTTGCGGTAGAGCGTTGACGGGTTAACCTCCAGCGCCTTCGCGGCTTTTCGCACCCGCCCATCTGAAAGAGCGATGGCGCGCTCAATAACACGGCGTTCCACGACAGCGAGTGGCTCAATGCCACCGCCGGCACCGATGTCAGCTGACGTGGTCTCATTGACAGCCGTCGCAGATGGCCGAGCGGATTGCGCACTATGATCATAGTGCGCGCCGCCTGACGGTGTGGATGGCATTGCGCCTAATATGGGCTTTAGCATGTCCGCAGTAAGGCGATCAGAGTCGTTTAAGACAACTATGCTCTGTATCACGTTACCAAGCTCCCGCACGTTGCCAGGCCAACTGTGGGCAAGCAGCCGGTCTTTGGCGTCGTCCCCCAAGCCCGTGAAGGCTTTGCTTTCCTCCGCCGAATATTGACGCAAAAGATGTTCAGCGATCTCAAGCACATCATGACCACGGTCCTTCAGGGGCGGCATATGGATCGGCACAACGTGCAATCGGTAATAAAGGTCTTCGCGGAACCGGCCAGCAGCAACCTCTTCCGCCGGAATTCTATTCGTTGCGCAAACGAAACGAACATCAACTTTGATCGGCTGGTTGCTACCAACGGGCACAACCTGGCCGGTTTGGATGAAGCGTAGCAGTTTGGTTTGCAGGTCGAGCGGCATTTCGCAGATTTCATCCAGGAACAGCGTGCCGCCGTCCGCCGCTACAGCGGCCCCGTCCCGGTCGGTTGTGGCGCCGGTGAAGGCACCCTTCAAGTGGCCAAAAATCTCGCTTTCAATGAGGTTTTCCGGGATTGCAGCGCAATTGAGAGCCACAAACCTCTTGCTCGCCCGCGGCCCTAAATTATGAATAGCCTCCGCGCACAGTTCCTTGCCGGTACCAGACGGTCCCATGATGAAAACGCTGGCTTTTGACGGCGCGCTGTCTTCTATCATTCGGTAAACGGCCTTCATCACAGAGCTGTCGCCGATGAAGCGGTCAAACTTCTTGGGTGTACCGCTGCTGAACTGCTCCACCAGGCTCGAAAGCCTCGATATTTCAAGGGTGTTGTTGACGGTGGTGGTCAAACGCTCAGCGGTGAACGGCTTCAGGAGAAAGTCAGACGCACCCTCGCGCATGGCCTCTACGGCGACGGTTACAGACCCGTGTGCGGTGATAACAATCACCCGGGACCCTACTTTTTGCTGGTTCAACTGTTTCAGGATATCTATGCCGTCCATATCTGGCAGCTTGAGGTCGAGCAAAATCACTGTAGGCACTTGATCAGCAATGGCCTGCAGGGCCTCTTGCCCGGTTTCCGCGCGGCGGGTCGCAATACCAAGCGGCTTCAAATAAGCTTCATAGGTCAAAGACAAAGTGGGGCTGTCTTCGATGATCAGAATATTTTCGCCGTGGTCTGCCATCATGGTGTCCTTTGCTTCTCGACACCAATTTAATGCATAAAGCGACACATGCCCAGCCGGTTTGTCGCATAAAGCAACAACATTAAGGCTAAAATTTTAGCGGCTTAGTGAGAAAAGTTTTACACCCCTCTGGTAAAAAGAGACAAGAAAGCTGGAAAACTGCACGGACGGGGCAATAAAATGATGGACGCTCAGCTCGAAAAATCGAAAAAAGAAAAACCGGCCGCAAAACCGGCGGAGTTTGTTGGCGGCAGCGCAGACGCCAGAGCGCATCGACGCCGATCTGTTCTGTGGCCAGCAACACTTAAAGTTGGTCGGCACGACTTTGCGTGCCAGATTTGGAATATGTCGCTTGGCGGTGCCCGGGTACGCATTGATGTGCCACTTAAGGATGGTGCGGCTGTAACACTGGCCATCGCGGGTCGCGGCGATATTGCCGCCAAAGTACGCTGGTCTGACCAGCGCGCAGCCGGGTTGGAATTCAGAATTCCGCCCGAGGAAGTGCGCCTTTTGTTTATGGACCGGCTGCAAACCCTCGGCCTCGATAATCCAGCCGCCTAGCACCCAACCCTTGACGGCTTCACCATTCCATGGCCATTAGGCGGGATGGTTGATGCGCTTAAAACCAAATTGTGGATAGACGCCCACATCCGCGCCTGTTTTGCGCAGGATATGCCGGCATTTGTGCTGGCCCGCGGCGATGAGGAGCGTGGCGGTATTTTGCTGAAAATTGATCGGTTTGATGCCGGTATTCAGCTTCTTGAACGCACATTAGATTTTGATGGCAACCGGGTCTGGCGCCAACTGCTTGCTGGGGGTGATGGGCTGGCAGCCTCCGACAAAATCAACAAAAAGCGCTCCTTTGATGAAGACCTCTGGGTCCTGGAAATTGAAGACCTGCGCGCGGCGTACGAGCCTGACGCTCCCATTCTTGCTGATTAACGCAGTTTATGCTCGCTTTTGCCCCGCTAAGCCTTGACGCAAGCGCGGTCTAAACCTAGGTAAGGCGCTGGTTTAACCGAGATGGACCCCAATTTATGGCGCAGCTAGACATCATCAATGTCCCAGACCCTCTGCTAAAGACCAAGTCAACACCGGTTGATAAGGTGGATGCAGACGTGCGCAGGCTCTTGGACGACATGCTGGAGACCATGTATGCCGCGCCCGGCATTGGTTTGGCTGCTATTCAGGTTGCCGTTGCCAAGCGCATGATCGTTATGGATACCGCCGCTGAGGGTGAAGACAAGCGTCCGCAGTTCTTTATCAACCCTGAGGTTGTCTGGGAATCAGACGAGGTCAACACCTACAGCGAAGGCTGCCTGTCTGTGCCAGAGCATTATGCCGATGTGGAACGGCCCGCTTCTGTGCGTGTCAAATATCTCGATTATGATGGCAACATGCAGGAAGACCTGATGGAAGGGCTGAACGCCACCTGTATCCAGCATGAAATTGACCATCTGAACGGCGTTGTATTCATTGATTATCTGTCGCGCCTGAAGCGCAATATGATCATCAAAAAGGTGCAAAAAGCCACCAAGGACAGCGTCGTTCTTTAACCACATTCCAGCACTCACGACGGGAGACAGGCAATGAAACTGATTTTCATGGGTACGCCTGATTTTTCCGTGCCAACGCTCAATGCACTTGTGGCTGCAGGCCATGATGTGGTTGCTGTGTTCACGCAGCCACCGCGTCCCGCAGGTCGCGGCAAAAAAGAGCAAAAAAGCGCGGTGCACAAGGCGGCAGACGCCCATGGCATTCCGGTTCACACGCCTAAATCCCTAAAAACCGAGGACCAGCTCACGCTCATCCAGTCGATGAAGGCAGACTTTGCCGTGGTGGTGGCGTATGGCCAGATCTTGCCGCAGGTCATTCTGAACGCGCCAAAGCATGGCTGCGTAAACGTGCATGCGTCGCTGCTGCCGCGCTGGCGCGGGGCTGCCCCCATTCACCGTGCCATTATGGCCGGTGACCGTGAAACGGGCGTCTGCATCATGCAGATGGAAGCCGGCCTTGATACAGGCCCGGTGATCAGCGAAGCGCGTGTATCCATTGACGCTGGTGCCACAACCGCAGCCCTGCACGATACGCTGGCGGAGCTTGGTGCAGAGCTCATCAACCCTGCGCTTAGAGGGTTGGCGGCTGGCGCCATAACACCCCACCCGCAGCCCGACGACGGCATCACCTACGCTCACAAGATCGACAAATCAGAAGCCAAAATCGATTGGACCGCCGACGCGTCAATCATCGACCAGCAAGTGCGCGGCCTGTTTCCCTTCCCCGGTGCCTGGACCATGATGGACGGTGAGCGTGTGAAAATCCTGTCCGGTAATGTTGTGGAGCAAGCTTCGTCATCGGACGCCGGCACAGCGATTGACAATCAGCTGACCGTCGCCTGCGGGGAAGGACTGTTTCAAATCAACCGCGCTCAGCGTGCCGGCAAGGGTGCGATGGACCGTGAAGATTTCCTGCGTGGCTTTCCTGTGCCCAAGGGAAGTCAATTCACTTAGTTGCTGCCATTGTATTCCGCCAGAACCTGATCGCCCGCATACAGATAGCGGGTGGTCACCGTACCCTGCACATAGTTGGTCTTCTTTGACCGCCTGCCAAGCGCATCATATTTGTACCCACCCACTTGAATGTTACCCGTTTTGAGGCGGGCCTCTGTCAGCCGGTTTTCCCCATAAGGCGTGTAGGTATAGGTGCCATCGTCGGTGAGGTTACCGTTCAGGTCATAGGTATGTGGAATGCAGGCGGGCAAGCTCTCATAACGGTCGGTGGTATTCGCCTTGTAGGTCAACGCAAATTGTATGGACTGATGGTTCCTTAAAATGGGTAATCCTGAGGAACAGCCTATTTTTGCTGATACTTACGCGCAAGTGTGGCAAATATTATGATTGCGAGAAGTGCTAAAAAAAACCCAATATCGCCGCTGGAGAATACACCGAGACTCTCTCCAACAATATCTTCCGCGAAACTAGCAGCTAATATTAGGCCAACCATAATAGCGGCCATCAGTCGTGTCTTTATGTCGTACATATTGGTCTCTTTAAGTCAGTTTTTGCAGTTAACCTGTTTAACAGCCAAAGTGTCTGAAAGCGCAATTGTTGCATCAAAAATGTTGCCGACAAATTGTTGTTTTCTACCTTTTTTGCATTTCGAGCGGGCGCAGCGTGCGGGCAAAGGCGCTATGGACCGTGACGATTTCCTACGTGGCTTTGATGTGCCGAAAGGCACGCAGCTTACGTAAGGGCTGCGCCAAATCGGGCGCGGTATTCTTTGGGCCCAACGCCATACATCTGGTCAAACTGACGCCTCAGCTTATCCCCCGAGCCAAAGCCCGAAAGCCGCGCAATTTCGTTCAGCGGCCTGTTCGATTGCTCCAGCAACAATTTGGCGCGTTCCAACCGGCGCAATCGCACAAATTGCATGGGTGGCATGCCTATGTCCTCACTAAAACGCCTGCTGAAATTGCGCGCACTCATGGAGGCATGCTCCGCCATCGAGTTGACGCACAAGTCAGCTTGTAAATTTTCTTCGATCCACTGCAAAAGCGGCGCAAAGCGAACGGTTTTTTCCTGGCTTAGTAAAAGTTCGCTGAACTGGGATTGGTTGCCTGCCCGTTGCAGTGGCACAATCATGCGCTTAGCGACCTTGAGCGCAGTTTGACGATCAAAATCCTCTTCGATAAGCGCCAGCGCCAAATCAATGCCTGCTGTTACCCCGCCCGACGAATAGACATTGCCATCCTTCACATAAATACGGTCGGTGGTGACATGGGCGGTGGGCACCAGGGCTTGCAGATTGCCGCTGTCCATCCAGTGAGTTGTGACAGAGCGACCGTCCAGCAGCCCGGCCTCCCCGGAAATTAACGCCCCTGAGCATACAGAAGCAATCCGGCGAATGCTGGGCGCATGGCTGCGAACCCAATCAACGATGCCGAGCTCCCGGTACCTTAAGTCACCAGTCAGCATGCCGGGGATCAGCAGTGTGTGAACATCGGTCAGGTCCGCCAGGGCGGTATCGGCAACAAGTTGAATGCCAGACAGGGTGTCCACAGGGCCAGTCGACTGTGCACACAGCTTAATGTCATAGGGCCGGTCCGGGTGCCGTTCCATATTCACATAATTCAGCGCCTCAAGCGGCCCGATCAGGTCAAGCGACAGGCAGCCAGGGTACAAAAGGGCGGCAATGCGTTTTTGTTCCATACCCCCTCTATGGCACGCATGGAACGCTTGGCCAACGTTCGTTTAGGGCTTGGCCGTTTTTGACGTTTCTTTGGCCTGAAAGCCAACCCCGCGGTTCCTACAATGTGCGTCTGCTGAGGAAGTATGTGAGGACACACAGGGGAAAGACATGGCACAGAGGTTTTTGGCGGTTGGCGCATTGCTCACCATATTGGTGGCAACGCATTATTCCCTATTAAGGGCACAGGACCGGCAGCTTGCCGGCCCTGTGTCTGTCGAGGGTGTCTCGGTTGCGGTGTTTGACGACAGCGGCGCCCTTGTGCGGCCGGACAATATGGAAAAATGGGTGTTTCTCGGGGCGTCGCTCGGTATGGGCTATAATGGCGCCGTGCCATTTGACCCTGACACGCCCGGGAACTTTCAAACCGTGTTGATGGAACCCACGGCCTTTGATGTGTTTCAGGAAACCGGTGTGTTTCCGGACGGCAGCATGTTTGCGCTCCTGTTTCATGGCACGCGCACCAATGTATCGATCAACCAGTCCGGCTTTGTGATGGACGATCTGCTGGCGCTGGAAATTCACCTCAAGGATAAAGCCCGCTTTCCGGATACCGGGTTTAACTTCTTTTTCTATGGGCCTGAAGACACGGTTGCGGACGCGCCAGACACCCCAAACGGCTGCACCAGCTGTCATACCGAGCACGGCGAAACGCAAGCGGTGTTTACCCAGTTCTATCCCACGTTGAAGGAAAGGCTGGCCAAAGACTAATGTCATCAAGGTGCGATCAGGCATTGCACCTGTAGTGGCTTTAAGATTAAGAAGTCCCAGACGTCACCAAGTGACGGAACCGGTGGGACACGTATGGCGCGCTTTAAACTGACAATCGAATATGACGGTCGCCCCTTTGTTGGCTGGCAGCGGCAGGAAAATGGCATGTCTGTGCAGCAGGCCATTGAAGATGCGATCGCCGTTTTTGTGCCTGAGGAAAAAGTAACCGTGACGGGGTCAGGCCGCACGGACGCTGGCGTGCATGCCTACGGTCAGGTGGCACACTTTGACACCGACCGGGACATCGACACCGACGAAGTTCAGGGCGCGATCAACTATCATGTCAAAGCGCACCCCATAGCGATTGTTGGCGTGGAAAAAACTGACGAAACTTTCAATGCCCGGTTTTCCGCAGAGAAAAGGCATTACATCTACAAAATATGCAACCGGCGCGCACCGCTGACGTTCGACAAGGGCCTGAAGTGGCACGTGAAAACACCGCTGGATGAGGCGGCGATGCATGAGGCGGCACAGGTGCTGGTGGGCAGGCATGACTTCACCACGTTCCGGCACGCGCATTGTCAGGCGAAAGACCCCGTGAAAACCATGGACTATCTGCGTGTTGAACGGGTCGGCGGGGAAGTGCATTTACATGCTGGGGCGCGCTCGTTCCTGCATCATCAGATCAGGTCGATCACGGGCACACTCAAAATGGTGGGTGAAGGCAAGTGGTCAAAGGCGGACGTGCAATCGGCGCTCGAGGCACGCGACCGCGCAGCGCTTGGTTTCAATGCACCGCCCGATGGGTTGTATTTTTTGAAGGTAGACTATCCAGCCTGATTAAGCGGCGTGGCTCGCTGGCTGCACGACCATTGCGTAGAGCGCAGCATTGTCAGACGTTTGGCGGAACCGGTCACAAATGGTTGTGTCGCGTAACAGCCGGGAAATGCGTGCGAGAGCCTTCAAATGATCGGCACCCGCGTCTTCTGGTGCAAACAGCATAAACACCAGGTCCACTGGCACATCGTCGACAGCGTCAAAATCAACCGGCGTTGCAAGCCGGGCGAAGACACCCGTGATGGTATCAATGCCTTCGATGCGGGCATGAGGAATGGCTACGCCTTTGCCAACGCCGGTGCTGCCCAGGCGCTCGCGGTCCAGCAGTTTTTCAAAAGCGGCACGCTCGTCCATGCTCTTGGCCACAGCCCAGCGGCGTGACAGGGTTTGCAGAACCTGCTTTTTACTGGAAGCTTTGAAGTCGGCAAAAACCAAGTCGGTCGCCAACAAGTCCTCGATATCCATTACAACTCTCTTGCTTTTGCCGCAGCCGTGGCTGCGACACGCATTACATACTCTTGATTGTTCGATCAGCTTAGGGGCTGGTCCGGAACCGCTTTATTGGTGCGGGGTTCAGTCTTCCGGGCAAATCCAGCCGATGTTGCCATCCGTTCGCTTATAAACTACCTCAAGGGCGTTTGTTTTTACGTTGCGGAACACAAACGCGTTTGCGTCCGCCAGATCCATCAGCATTACCGCGTCCCCTACAGAGACCGTCGGTATTTCCCGGTTGCCTTCTGCAATGATGATGGGTTGATCATCAGACGCATCAGCAGCCGGTTCGCCGGTGTCATTATCCGGTTCCGGAGCAATGACCACATCGCGCGCCATCTCTAGCGCAACCTCGCGACTTGGCGAATTGTGGTGGTTCTTAAGGCGTCGTTTGTATCGACGCAACTGTTTTTCTACTTTTTCTGCCGCTAATTCAAAGGCAGCGTATGGATCTTCTGCCTCGCCGCGGCTGTGGAGGTTTATTCCCTGATTGGGGTGGAGGGATATATCAGTACGATAACTGTGTCCTTCTTTGGCAAAAGTGGTTGAAGCATCAATGGAGCGGTTGAAGTATTTGTCGGAAACGAGGGCCAGTCTGTCTTCCACGTGTGCGGTAAGGGCTTCGCCGACATTCATTTTACGGCCGGTAACATTGATATCCATATGTGCCAATCTTCCTTTCTGCAGGCAGCCCGGGCGGCTGCTGAACCGCGGTTGACCTACCCGTATTATTGGCCAACCAACAGGTGAACACTTTTGAGTGAGCCGTGAGGCGGCTCGCGCGACCGGCGCTGGATTGGTGTTATGAAATTCCCCAATCGCCGGTCTGTTTGGCTGTTGCAGCCAGCGTATGTCCCCTGTGATTTCAGCTTACTCAAAAGTGTCACACGCGTCTTGATTTTCATCAAGCATCTGAAAAATAGGCATTTTTAATGAAGGGTGTGTGAAACGGGTGATGCAAAATAGGCCCGACTCAGGAACGGGCGGTGCGCACTGGTTAGCTCGCCATATTCTTCTGGCGTCTGCGTTGCACTGATGACGGGATTTTCAGCGCCTCCCGGTACTTGGCAACGGTGCGGCGCGCGATGTCGATTCCTTCGGCTTTCATCATCACAACAAGCTTGTCATCCGACAGAATTTTCTTGGGATCTTCATTGTCGATAAGCTCCTTGAGGCGGTATTTAACCGACTCAGCCGAGTGCGCATCGCCGCCATCCGCAGCGGAAATCGCAGACGTGAAGAAATACTTCAGTTCAAACATGCCGCGCGGGCAGGAAAGAAATTTATTATTGGTCACGCGCGATACGGTCGACTCGTGCATGTCAATTTCTTCAGCGATGTCCTTGAGTGTAAGTGGCTTGAGGAAGCGCACACCATGCTCAAAAAACTGCTGTTGTTTTTTCACCAGCGCGGTCGAGACCTTAAGGATGGTGCGGGCGCGTTGGTCCAAGGCCTTCACGAGCCAGTTGGCGTTTGACATGCACTCCGAGACAAAAGCCTTCGCTTCCTTGTCGCCGTCAATGTCGGTGAGCTCGGACATATACTGCGAGTTCACAAGCACCTTTGGCAGCGTGTCGCTATTGAGTTCCACAACCCATGTGCCCGCCGGGCTTTTCTGGATGAAAATATCGGGCACCACCGGTTGAACGTCACCGCCGCCGTAGGCAAGGCCCGGCTTTGGATTGAGCGCACGGATTTCGCGGATCATGTCTGCCATGTCTTCCTGGTCGGCATTGCACAGGCGCTTGAGTGTACTCATCTCGCGCTTTGCAAGAAGCTCCAGGTTTTCGACGAGCGCCTGCATGCAGGGGTCATAGCGGTCCATGTCTTTGAGCTGGATCGCCAGGCACTCCGAGAGGCTTCGGGCAAATACGCCCGATGGCTCAAGCGACTGAAGCCCGACCAGAATTTGCTCCACCGCTTCTTGGTCGGCGCCCAATCGCTCCGCGACATCGGGCACAATCTCGGCGGGCACGTATCCCGCCTCATCAACAGCATCAATCATGTGCGTTGCGACCAAGCGCTCGGCTCCGCCTTCAAACAGCACCGCCATCTGGCGCGTAAGATAGTCGTGCAGGTTTTCTTCGCCTTCGAGCGTTTGGTCGAGACCCCGGTCATCATAACCACCACCGCTGCCTTTGATGGTGCCGCCGCCTTCGTATGTCAGTCCGGACGACAGGCCACCCGAGCCATCTGCCCGGTCGGGCGCGGCATCATTGTTGTAGATGTTGGTGTCCATGTTGGTATCAAGCGCGCTGTCGCTGGTGTTTGAGGTGTCGAGCCCGCTTTCCATCGACCGGTCAGAGGCAATGAGGCCATCGTCAACGCCAGCGTCTTCTCTGCCGCCGGATTCGTCGCCGCTGCCACCTTCGCGCATGCCATCATCGGTCATTGTGCCGCCATGTTCACCACCATCCGCGCGGGCGGAGGGATCGGCTTCCCCCACCTCGAGGAACGGGTTACGCTCTACTTCTTCGGTGACATAGTCCGAAAGCTCCAGATTAGACAGTTGCAACAGTTTGATCGCCTGCTGCAATTGCGGCGTCATCACCAGTTGCTGGCTTTGCCTAAGGTCTAATCTGGGGGTCAAGGCCACGGTTAGGGTCTCCTACAGGCTAAAGCTGTCACCGAGATAAACACGGCGAACATCTTCGCTTTTGAGGACCTCTTCCGCACTGCCTTCAAACAGCACATGGCCATCATAAATAATGAAGGCACGGTCAATGATGTCGAGCGTTTCACGCACGTTATGGTCTGTAATCAACACGCCGATGCCGCGGTCCTTGAGGTGCGCGGTCAGGTCGCGAATGTCGGCAATGGCGATTGGGTCGATGCCCGCAAATGGTTCGTCCAGCAGCACGAAGTTCGGCCGCGCCGCCAGCGCACGCGCGATTTCGCAGCGCCGCCGCTCACCGCCAGAAAGCGCAAGCGCTGGTGTGTTGCGCAAGTGCGTGATCGAGAACTCTTCCAGGAGCTCATCGAGCATCGCGTTACGGAGCGCGCGGTCGGGTTCCACAACCTCCAGAACCGCACGGATGTTTTCTTCAACGGTCATGCCACGGAAAATGGATGTTTCCTGCGGCAGGTACCCAATGCCAAGCCGGGCGCGCCGGTACATCGGCATGTGTGTGATCTCATGACCGTCAAGCTCGACGCGGCCATGGTCCGGCGCAATCAGGCCGGTGATTGAATAAAAGCAGGTGGTTTTGCCGGCGCCGTTAGGGCCAAGCAAGCCGACAACTTCACCGCGCCTCACCGTCAGCGAAATGTCGCGCAGCACAGGCCGGCCATTGTAGGATTTTCCAATGCCCTGCACACACAGGCCCTCACCGCCTGTGCATTCTCCATTCGCTTTTGCTTCTGTTGCTTCAGCTGTCATACAGCGTATCTCATCATTCCCATTCGGCTTTTGCAGTTTTAAGGGGGGAAGGCGCTCGTCTTTCGATCCCCAAATCAAACATCAGCCGCCGTGTTGGCTCAATTTGTGCATGCCAATTGTCAATAAATCATGAACGCTGACGTCATTCCAGCGAATAAACCAAAATTTCTTGAGAATTTAATGCAGTAAGCGCGACAAAAACCGCGCTTTTTTAGGGCAGGCTAAGGCGCCAGCGCGCTTAGCGCCCATCCGGTTGGTTTGGCACAGTAAAGCTGCCGCGTACACGGCCACTTTCGTCGGTTGTGTCTTCGCCGTCCAGTTTGGCAAGGCCCGAAACCAGATCAAACTCCAGGCGGGACCCCTTGAGTTCAGAGTTGCCCTGCTTGAACACAACATCACCGCCTACGGTCACCAACTGGCGGTCCACATCATAAATGCCCCAGTCGCCCAGCAGTGTTTCGCTTTCAGACATCAACTCGAACTGGCCCTGCGCATCCAGCCGCGAAATACTCGGGTCCCCGCCCTGATTTTCAAGAGCATAAAACACGGTGATCGTATCCGACCGCAGCGTCAGTTTGCCCTGGGTGACCAGCACGGCACCTGAAAAAATCGCCCGGCCCTGCTTTTGCTGCATCTCCAGCCGCTCAGCCGAGATATCAAGGGGCTGATAGGTATCATGGTTCTTGAGAACCGACTGCGCGGAAGCGGTGCCGGAAAGTCCAGCCGCCAGAAAAACCATCAAAATTAGTTTGTTCATCATTTCGGATTAGTTCCCGCTTTGTGTGTCGGTTTGAGCGCCGCCGGTTGCATCAGAGCCCGCGCCCGGACGCTTTGGCACAATATGCAGTTTAACGCCACCCTCAAACACCGCTTCTTTGTCTTGCACATTCAGGCTCATGCGCGCGGCCTCAAGGGTGCCGAGGTCTGCGCGGCCCTTCACGTCACCCTGACCGGTTGCAGACCGGGTGCGCACATCAATTTCGGCGCCCGCCATTTCCATAAAATAGCCATTACCCGTTGCGAGGTTCACCCCGCCGACGAGTGACAGGCTATTATCCCGCGTCCTGAAAATCCCGCGCCGCGCGTCCACCGTTGCGGTTTGACCCGGCAACAATTCCATCTCGGCGTGGATGTCCGTCAGTCGCACCCGCGGTGCGTCGGGGGTATCCTGCTCGCCGCTGGTGGCGTGAATGCGAAACAGCCGGTCTTTTTCATCCGTTCCCACATAATTGAGGTTGGTCATGCGAATGACACCGTCAGACTGCGCCACATCATCTTTGGACAGCGTGAAGCTTACTTCCGCATCATTTAAAAATGGCCAGCCAACCGTGATGGTGCCGAGAACAAGAGCGCTTACCGGCAGAAACATCTGCATGAAGCGGATGAAACTGTCCCAGTGCGGTGACGCAGCAGCAGTGGCCGCAGGCCGCAGGGCCTCCAGCGCTTCCTCGCGCGCCCGCTCAGGGCTTTGGTAATGATCTTTAACCGGCGTGTTCACGCGCTTTGTCCTTCAGCTCCCTTAGTGGGAGAAAATATCCATGCCGTCGAAACCCAAAAGGTCCATATCACCTCGGGTTGGCAAAAAGCGGAAGGCGGCTTCAGCAATATGCGTGCGGCCTTCGCGCTCCAGCATCATATCCAATTTGGCTTTGAGCTTGTGCAGATACAAGACATCAGACGCCGCATATTTTTGCTGTGCTTCGCTAATATCGTCCGCGCCCCAGTCGCTTGATTGCTGCTGCTTATCAAGCTGAATACCGGCAAGTTCGGCACACAGGTCCTTCAGGCCATGCCGGTCGGTGTAGGTGCGCACCAGCTTTGAGGCAATTTTCGTGCAATAAAGCGGCGCCGTGTCCACACCAAGATACTGCTTCATCACCGCCACATCGAAGCGCGCAAAATGGAAGATCTTCAGCACACCCGGGTCTTTCATCAGCGCCTTCAGGTTGGGTGCGGCATACTCACCTTGCCTGAAACGCACCAGGTGCGCGTCGCCGTTACCGTCTGACAGCTGCACCACGCACAAACGGTCCCGGTGCGGGTTCAGCCCCATTGTTTCACTATCGACGGCAACACTGTCACCAAATGACAAACCGTCGGGCAGATCACCTTCGTGGAAGAAAATGGCCATAAAAAACGTCGCCTCTTCATAATGTTGGCGCCATTATAAGCATGCTTGTGGCAGAATAAAGGATGCTTATGCCGGGAATGCATCACCCCCATGCATTTCTGTACCTTGGCTTTCTGAATGACCAAGCTATTTAGCAGTTTAAAGGCAACAAACCCCAAGGATGTTTCATGACAGTTGACGCAAGTTTTAAGGCCATAATGGATGACCTGAAAGCCAAAGATGGTGCGGGTGTAACCGTGCCAGATGGCTGGGCGCAGGGTCGCGCGCTTTATGGTGGCCTTGTGGCCGCGCTTGCGGCAGAGCCGATGGCGATGGCGCTTGAAAACCCCCGCCCCATCAGAACGCTCTTGGGCAACTTCGTGGCGCCCGCACCGGTTGGGGACTTGGGCTTAAGGACCGAAATTCTGCGTGAAGGCCGTGCCGTGGTGCAAACACGCTGTGATGTCGTGGCGGATGATCAGGTGGTGTTTGCAGCAACCGCGGCGTTTGGCGATGACCGCCCATCCCAGGGTGTGGCCACCGACTATGTCATGGACGCCAAACCGCGCGACAGTGTGCCACCCATGGCCAAGGGTGTGCGCGTGCTGCCGGGGTTCCTTGATAATTTTGACGTGCATTGGACCGGTGGCGGTGTGCCCATGAGCGGCACAAGAGACCGCAAAACCGCCATGTGGGTGCGCCACAAGTCCGATATGTCAGCTTACCCCATCGCCAAGATTGTTGGCCTTGCCGACATGCCGCCGCCGGTGATGATGAGCCATTATGACCGGCCTATTCGCGCCAGCTCCATGAGCTGGTCGCTCGAGTTTGTGGTGCCACCCCAGCATGTGGAAACAGACTGGTTCTATCTCGATTTTGCACTCGAAGCCGCCGCCAACGGCTATTCGCAGCAGTCGGGCCTCATTTTCGCGGAAGATGGCACCCTGGTCGCGCTGTCGCGCCAATGCATGGTCTATTTTGAATAGGGTGCTCTTCAGTACAGGCGGTAGCGTTGCAATCAGGGTTGGACATTCGCGCCCGCGCGCTATTTTCAACAATAACCCCACAATCAAGAGAGGTGAGTTTCATGTTTAGTCACATAATGCTGGGCGCCAACGACATTGAAGAATCGAAAAAATTCTATGATGCCATTCTTGGCGTGCTTGGCTACAAGCCGGGCGTCATCGACCCCAAAGGCCGCTGCTTTTATTATGAGCGCAGCGGTATTTTCTCCCTGAGCAAACCCATTGACGGGGAGGCCGCGAGCTGCGGCAACGGCAGCACCATCGGCTTCCGCGCTGACAGCCCTGAGCTTGCGGACAAATGGCACGAAGCGGGCCTTGCAAACGGCGGCACCGCCATTGAAGACCCACCGGGCGTGCGCGAAGGCGGCGGCCAGAAGCTGTATCTGGCGTACCTGCGCGACCCATCCGGCAACAAGGTCTGCGCCTTGCACCTGATGACATAAGACGCCGCAAAATTTGAAAGCTCCGGTCCCAACAGGCTGGGGCTTTTTTGATTCTATTTTCTTGGAAAATGGTGCCCAGAAGAGCGTTGGAACTTCCACGTCAGTAATAGACACTATTGTCCGAAGCGGTCAGTAAGTTGCTAAATCAGGGTCAAACACTGCGAGATATTTCAATCAGTTTGCTAGGGTGTGCGCATCGCGAGATAAACCGATGCTCTGGCCTCAGCCGACCTGAGCAATTCACTTTCACTCAACCCTCTTTGTGCCTCAATTGTTAAAGCAGTCATGTCTGAATGGTATTGTCTGGCCAGAAAGGATGCATCAGCGGTTTCCGGCAATTCTCCCATGCTTTTCGCTTTATCAAACAATTCTGCAATCCGTTGTTCCATAACCCCTATGTACTCATTGGCTTTTTGAGCAATGAGCTTGTCATTTATTGTCGCGTTCAGGAGCGATTTAGTTAGCATGCAAACATGGCACTCAGGTGATTCTGTTTCTCCCGAAACCAGATTTTTAAGTGCATCGGCCAAACCGGTTAATGGTGATTCGTCATTTTCCATGGAGGCTACCAATCGTGCCCCATTGTCGTTTAAATGATGTTCAAGGGTTAGGAGAAACAAGTTCTCCTTACTGGAGAAAGCCGCATAAATGCTTCCCGGCTTCATCTTCAGCTCTCTAACCAGGTCGTTTATGCTGGTCGCGTGGTAGCCCTTCCTCCAAAACAGTTTGTGCGCAGCACTAATTGCTTTTTGGCGGTTATAGGGTTTTGCTCTGCTCATTCTGAAACTCAAAGACTTTTGACTATGCCGTTATGTTGGACAAGGCCCAATAATCAATAGGTTTACACTAGTCGAACAGAAATCCAATTAAAGAGCAATCATAAGCGATTTTTACCCAACACTAAAATCAAAGCCTTTTAGGCGAACGCGTAATTTAACAGGCAAAACTCGGTATGTGGTCGCATTGCGGTGAAAAGCGTTGCGTCAGGGCATAGCCGCTTGCGCAACGCCTACTGGTTCCATCAGCCATGGAGCAGATCAACTGCTTGCCTGGTGCTTACAACTTTTGAAAACAAGGGAAAATTGGTTTCCACTGACATCTCTTGTTTATTCAAGTCCAGCGCGGCCGTCGCGTCCTTAACGGTAAACACTTCGTATCCTTTTACGTAAGCCGTCCTCATCGTGCTTTCGACACATATATCCGTTAGCATGCCAACTAGCACGATCCGCTCGATTCCCTCTCTTTTCAGAACGTCCTCCAAATCTGTCCTCTCAAAAGCAATAATGGCGTTGCGCTCCATCACGTAATCGCTGTCATCCCTGTTGAACAAATCTGAAATCTCCGATCCCCACGTCCCCCTCACCATTGACTGAGTTTCGACAATGGCACTCATGACACCGTAGGGGTTCTCGCCCGCCTCAGCATATCCCTCGGAAAAGGAAATAGGGCTGAACACGATGAAACAGCCTGCTTGCCTGTAGCTATCAGTTAACGTGTTGATGTTTGCGATCACGTCATACTTATCCAGAGACGGCTTGGTAGCCATGCCGAGCTTTCCAGTTGGATCGGTCAAGTCGTTTTGTGGATCAAGAACCAACAGTGCGGTCTTCTTTGGTGTCATAATCATCCCTCCTTATAGTGGTTTAAGTGACACATTGATTGAGCAATCACTCAAATTGAAAATAGTCGATATTGAGTGATCATTCAATCAATTTAGTGCTGCAGTGCTCCTGTCATGTTGGCCCGCGTTTGTTTACGGGGTTTGTTTCAATTCTATGTGTTCATGTGAACCAGGTTCTGTAGATGGCCCATGCGCCAATTGCGGCCGCCGACAGCATGGTGATTAGGCCCATCGCCCCACGCTTGTGCTCCGGTAAAAAGAAGAAAAGCGAAGATGTGAGCGACAGCAGATACACCGGCAGGGCGCTGATAATCATTTCACGGTGCGCCCGCGCGCCAGCCACAGTGAAGGTTCCGTTCATGAAGCCAGCAGAGCCCAGTATTGGTACCAAAAGGCGCTGGCTCTGGGTCTTTTTCAATGGTTCTCTCTTGTTTATCGCCGCCAGTGCCTGCTCAAGCGATGCGTTGTCGGTCGCAGAAAGGGAGCGGAATAGAAGCTTGCCTTGACGGTCAATCAGATGAGCAGAGTTGGGCATGATATCGAGCGCGCGGTGAAGCTCGCCGTCGATGCCGTCTACAATGATAGGGAACTGCGTGCCGTAAACCTTTTTCAGTTGCATCGCATGTTCGATTTTTTCTGCCAGCGACTTGGGTTGCGGCACTTTCTCTCCGGGGTGGGCCTCCCGCACATACACAAGCACGATGTTGACCTTGTCACCCAACTTTCTATGCAAATCGCTGACACTCGGAATTGAACTGATGGTCATGGGGCAGGTGAGCGACCCAGTAACAAGCAGCAAAGGCTTGCCAGCGCTCAGGTCATAGAGCTTGAGCTTCTCCCCTTCCGTGGTGAAGACGTCAAAGTTCGGAACAATTTGACCTGGCTGTACTCCATTCTTACTGAACCGCATGTCATCAAACATAAGGCCCATGCTTATGCTCTCGTATCGGTAATCATCGTTACTCAGCTGGTTGCCATGGTTTGCGTTTGGCATGATGTCGCCTCCTTTAAGTTGGTTGACCATGCCGTGACCGCCGTGAACCGGTTCGGTTCCCCCAAATACCTCACGATATCAACGACTTTGGTCTATTCTTTGGTGTGAAATAACCGCGCAAGCAGCAAAATAGCAGTTGAATACTGTCAATTAACGGCACAATGTGTGGAAGCTTAGTCAACTAAAAGCTGACAAATGAATGAGAATTTAAATCGTCTGTCTTATTTTGTCGCGATAGCTGAAGAAGGCACTATCACCGCCGCTGCAAAGCGGCTGGGTGTGAGCAAGGCGGTTGTCAGCAAACAGCTGCAGTTATTGGAACAGGATTTGGGCGCGACGCTGGTTTTGCGCTCATCCCGCAAGCTACAGCTTACAGAACTCGGCAATGAGTTTTATGAAGGTGCCAGAGCGTCGGTCGCGCAAGCCCAGGAAGCCTATCGATTAATAAGGCAACGAGATGGCCGTTTGTCCGGCACTTTGCGTGTCTCTGCCCCTATTGATTTTGGCAACATGTATGTTGCGCCTTTTGCGGCAAACTTCAGCATCGACCATCCCACAGTTGAAATTGAGCTTCTGTTCAGTGACGCGCTACTCAATCCCATTGAGGAAAAGTTTGATATTGCGTATCGGATCGGCTGGCCCGAAGATTCGTCGAATATTGCCAGGAAACTTGGGGGCTTCAGGCTTCTCTTGGTTGCGTCGCCAAAGCTGTTTGACAGGTATGCGGCGCCTCAGGCGCTGGAAGATCTCAGTCAGTTGCCCTTCATTGCGCACTCTATTTTCAAAAAACCTGATAAATGGGTTCTGATTGACACCAGCAACAACATGCAGAAACCAGTCACCTTCAATCGCACGATGAGTGCAGACACCAAACACGCTGTTTTAGCGGTGCTTTTGGAAGGGGCTGGTGTCGCGGTTATGCCTGACTTTTTGATCACTTCTGAGCTCGCTCAGGGAAGCCTGATTAGCCTTCTGCCACAGTATACGTTCGAGCCAGGCGGCATATACAGCATGTTCCCACCCGTGCCGTATCGGTCGGAAGCCGCCAAAGAGTTCAGCAAGGCATTTCGCGCATACTTCCATGCGCACAAGTAAGTCGCACCGGACGATGCGCTGCAACGTCTCAATTAATCGGGTGATGCTGAAAGAAAGATATGGTGCCCAGAAGAGGACTCGAACCTCCACGTCCATAAAGGACACTAGCACCTGAAGCTAGCGCGTCTACCAATTCCGCCATCTGGGCAGCTCAAAGAATGGTGCGCGGGATTTAGCCCGAGCACGCCAAGCTGTCAATCTCTTATTTGCAAAGTCGGCACCAGCCCTCACCCCCACCCGACCACCGCACGGAATTATACTTGGGTGGTCGGGTGGGGGTGAGGGCTGGCAATGGACTGCGCTTAAATATACCCCATCCCGATCAGCGCAAACAGCCCAAGCCCCAAGAGCACGCGGTACACCACAAATATGGTCATGTTGGCGGTCTTGAGCCAGCGCATCAGGAAATGAATGGCAACCAGGGCGGCAAGGCACGACAGCACCGCGCCGATGGCTGCGTCGCCCAACTGGTCCGGGCTTGCGCTCTCCAGCGCCTTCAGGCCGGTGGCTGTTCCCGAGGCGATAATCGCCGGGATCGACAGTAACATGGAAAACCGTGCGGATTCGGTGCGGCTGAAACCAAGCCAGCGCGCCGCCGTCATGGTCACGCCCGCGCGGCTGGAGCCTGGGATGAGTGCCAGCACCTGCGCCAGGCCGATCATCAGCGCCGGTTTGATCGCCATGTCATCTGTGGTTTTGGAAACCGGCCCACGTTTGTCTGCGACATAAAGCAGGATACCAAACACAATTGACGTGGTGGCAATCACTTCAGCGCTTCTCAGCAAATCATTAGCGTCCGTCGCCACCATCAGCCCGCCGACAATCACCATCGGGATGGTGCCGATCACCAGCGCCCAGAAAAGCTTCAGGTAGGGGGTGCCGTCTACTGCCCTTCGGGCGGGCGCGATGCCGATGCTACCAAGCCCGGCAAGCGCGAGCCCCTTGGTGTCTTTCCAGAAATACATCAGCACGGCCGCGAGCGTGCCCACATGCACCGCCACATCCATCAAAAGGCCCTGGTCCGGCCAGCCAGTGAGCACAGGCACCAGCACAAGGTGGCCAGAGGAGCTGATCGGCAGAAACTCGGTAATGCCCTGCACAAGCGCCAGAATGAAAAGCTGAAACAGTGTCATGGTTCCCCTCTGACCGTTTGTGATCGTCGACTGTCTGCGACGATGATTCGCCCCCACACCCGTGTTTTAACAGGCGAAAAGCGTCTGTGCGACAAGCTATTTAGTACAGAATTGGTACAAAAAACTTTGGGAACATGTTGGAATTACTCGAAATTTTTATCTGTCCAGATTAATTAGGTCAGCAATAATGACGTATATGTCATTTTTTCCTTAATTTTTGGGATTCTTGAACATATACTGCGCGCACACGGCTGGAGAGAGCATTAAAATTACAAGAATTTCAGGGTGGACCAGCAGCGGTCCGGGTCGGACAACACCGACTGGTCGCTGAGCACTCTCCTTCGCACTCTAAACGGGCTAACGATCACGCCTGCACACCGCAGGCTTGGGAGAAAGGGACATATTATGGCCGATGACTTGTTAAAGTTCGTATCCATCGACCAGAAAACACCGACAAAACGAGAGGCGGGCGCTCGCCGCGACGATTTTGCGGAAATTTACGATGAGTATGACCCCAAGGCCGCCAAAGAGCAGGCCAGCCGCTGCAGCCAGTGCGGCGTGCCTTTCTGCCATATTCATTGCCCACTGGGGAACAACATTCCCGACTGGTTGAAGCTGACCGCAGAAGGTCGGCTTGAGGACGCCTATGAGATGGCGTCTTCGACCAACAATATGCCCGAGATTTGCGGCCGTATCTGCCCGCAGGACCGCCTGTGCGAAGGCAACTGCGTGATCGAGAAAGATTTCGAGTCGGTCACCATCGGCAGCGTTGAAAAATACATCGCTGACACCGCCTGGGAGAAGGGTTGGATCAAACCCATCACCCCCGCGTTTGAGCGCGAGGAAAGCATCGGCATCATCGGTGCTGGCCCCGCTGGCCTTGCGGCGGCCGAACAGCTCCGCGAAGCCGGGTTTCAGGTGCATATCTACGATCGCTATGACCGCGCCGGCGGGTTGCTTGTGTATGGCATCCCGGGCTTCAAGCTTGAAAAAGACGTTGTGGGCCGCCGCACGGGCCGGCTTGAGCAATCAGGCATCACTTTTCATCTGGATTTTGAGGTGGGCCGCGAAGCCACGCTCGCGGACCTGCGTGACAAACATGATGCGCTTCTGATTGCAACTGGTGTGTACCGGGCTCGTGGGCTGAAAGTGCCCGGGGTTGGCCTCGGCAACATCCGTGAAGCGCTGGATTATTTGGTGGCGTCTAACCGCAAAGGCTTTGGCGACACTGTGCCTGAATTCGAGAGCGGTGCGCTGGACGCCAAGGACAAGAATGTTGTTGTCATCGGCGGTGGTGACACCGCGATGGACTGCGTTCGCACCGCCGTGCGTCAGGGTGCCAAGTCAGTTAAATGCCTGTATCGCCGCGACCGGGAAAATATGCCCGGCTCCGCGCGCGAAGTGAAAAACGCTGAAGAAGAAGGCGTGGAGTTTGTGTGGCTCGCAGGCCCTGAAGCCTTTGTCGGCGACGAAAATGTGTCTGGCGTGCGCGCTTACCGCATGCGGCTGGGCGCCTCTGACGCCACTGGCCGACAAGCGCCCGAGCCTGTCCCTGAGAGCAACTTCACGCTCGACTGCGACCTCGCAATCATGGCGCTGGGGTTCGAGCCTGAGGACCTACCTGCCCTGTTTGGTGCACCAGAGCTGCGCGTCAGCCGCTGGGGCACCGTCACAGTGAACCACTCTACCCTGATGACCAATCTGGACGGCGTTTTCGCAGCGGGTGACATTGTGCGCGGCGCGTCGCTTGTAGTGTGGGCGATCCGTGATGGCCGCGACGCCGCCTCTTCCATGATCAAACATTTGAATGAAAAAGCACGCGCCAGCGCTCAAACCGGCAGCGTCCAGGCTGCGGAGTAGACTTATGACTGAGTATCAAAACCCTCATGTGCCTGGCCCAGTCGGGCTTTATGACCCCTCTGAAGAACGCGACGCCTGCGGTGTTGGCCTGGTGGCGGCCCTTGATGGCCGCCCGAGCCGTGATGTTGTGCTGCGTGGTATTGAGGCGCTGAAAGCGATTTGGCACCGCGGTGCCGTGGACGCCGACGGTAAAACCGGAGACGGCGCGGGCATCAACCTTGAAATTCCGCAGGAGTTTTTCAAAGAGCATGTGAAAGCGACCGGCCACGAACCATCCGATAGCCGGCTGGCGATTGGCATGGTGTTTTTGCCACGCCTTGACCTCGCGGCGCAGGAAACCTGCCGCACGATCGTGGAAACAGAAATCCTCACGTTCGGTTACACCATTTATGGCTGGCGGCAAGTGCCCGTTGACGTGTCTGTTATCGGTGAAAAAGCCGAAGCCACCCGCCCCGAGATCGAACAGATCATGATCGAAAACTCAAAGGGAGTGGACGAAGAAAAATTCGAGCGTGACCTCTATTTGATCCGTCGCCGTATTGAGCGCGCTGCCATCAGCGCGCAGGTGCCGGACTTTTACATCTGCTCGCTCTCTTGCCGGTCTGTAATTTACAAAGGTCTGTTCCTCGCAGAGCAGCTTGCGATCTTTTACCCGGACCTGCAGGACGATGGCTTCATCTCTTCGTTTGCGGTGTACCATCAGCGCTATTCCACCAACACCTTCCCACAGTGGTGGCTCGCACAGCCGTTCCGCATGATTGCGCACAACGGCGAAATCAACACCATCCGCGGCAACGTGAACTGGATGAAAAGTCACCAGATCCGCATGGCCTCCATCGCCTTTGGCGAAAACTCCGAGGACATCAAGCCCGTGGTGCCCAAAGGGGCGTCAGATTCGGCAGCGCTCGATTCCGTTTTTGAAGTTCTCGTGCGCGCGGGCCGCTCAGCTCCCATGGTGAAAACCATGCTGGTGCCAGAAGCATGGTCCAAAAAGACCATGATGCCTGAAACGCACCGCAAAATGTACGCCTACACTAACTCAGTGATGGAACCGTGGGACGGGCCGGCGGCCCTTGCCGCTTGTGATGGCCACTGGGTGGTTGCGGGTCTTGATCGCAATGGTCTGCGCCCGATGCGCTACACAGTCACCAATGACGGCTTCCTCATCGTTGGCTCGGAAACCGGTATGGTGGTTGTGGACGAAGACACTGTTCGGGAAAAAGGTCGCCTTGGGCCAGGGCAGATGATCGCGCTTGATCTTAAGGAAGGGCGCTTCTACCACGACCGGGAAATCAAAGACCGGCTGGCCGCATCCCAACCCTTTGAAAAATGGGTGGAAGACATCCAACCCATTGAACAGCTGCCGGGTTATAAAGGTGAAGAAACCACGTCATATGATGGAGCCAGCTTGCGTGTCCGTCAGATCATGGCGGGCCTCACGCATGAAGACCTGGAGCTTATTCTTCAGCCTCAGGTTATGACCGCGAAAGAGGCCATCGGTTCCATGGGTGATGACACGCCGCTTGCGGTCCTGTCATCACAGTACCGGAATCTGTCGCATTATTTTCGCCAGAACTTCAGCCAGGTAACCAACCCGCCGATTGATAGTCTGCGCGAACATAGGGTGATGAGCCTTAAAACACGCTTCGGCAACTTTGCAAACGTGCTTGACGAAGGCCACACGCAGATCGGGGCCATCGTGCTTGAAAGCCCGGTGATTTCAAACCGTGAATGGCAAACGCTGGTCGAGCATTTTGGCGACTCTGCTGAAGTGATTGACTGCACCTTTGATGTGAACGAGGGCCCAAGAGCGCTCAGAAACGCAATCCGCCGCATCAAGCGGGAAGCAGAAGACGCCGTTCGTGAAGGCCGCGGCCATTTGTTCCTGTCAGACGAAAACATCAGCCCGACCCGTGCACCGGTTCCAATGATCTTGGCGACAGGTGGTCTGCACACGCACCTTGTGAATGAGGGCCTGCGCACCTTCACCAGCCTGAATGTGCGGTCAGCGGAGTGCCTCGACCCGCATTATTTTGCCGTTTTGATTGGCGCTGGTGCCACAACCGTGAATGCCTATCTGGCACAAGACACGATCGCCGAGCGGCAGGCAAAAGGCCTGTTTGGCGACTATGATTTCACCACCTGCGTTAACCGCGCGATTGAGGCGATTGACCAAGGTCTGCTGAAGATCATGTCCAAGATGGGCATTTCGATTATCTCTAGTTATCGGGGCGGTAACAACTTTGAGGCACTTGGTCTATCACGGGCACTGGTTGCGGAATTTTTCCCGGGCATGCCGACCAAGATTTCCGGTATCGGGCTCGCGGGTGTGCAGCAAAAAATTCTGGAACAACACAGCCGCGCTTTCCTCGAAGGGGCGGTCAACCTGCCGATTGGTGGTTTGTATCGCTACCGCCGCGACGGCGAAGTGCACGGCCATGATGGCCAGCTTATTCATCTGCTGCAAAGCGCGGTTGGGAACGACAATTACGCAAAGTATCTGACCTATTCCCGCGGCATTTCAAACCTGCCGCCGGTGAACCTGCGTGACCTTCTGGATTTCCGCAGGCCAGACGAGCCGATGGCGCTGGATGAGGTGGAATCGATCACCGAAATCCGCAAGCGTTTCATCACGCCGGGCATGTCCCTTGGGGCATTGTCGAAAGAGGCGCACGAAACTCTCGCGATCGCAATGAACCGCATTGGCGCCAAGTCTGTTTCTGGCGAAGGCGGCGAAGACAAGCGACGCTTCACGCCGTATGAAAACGGTGACAATGCCAACAGCCCGATCAAGCAAATTGCATCTGGCCGGTTCGGTGTAACTGCCGAATATCTAAATGCCTGCGAGGAGCTCGAGATCAAAGTCGCACAAGGCGCCAAGCCCGGCGAAGGCGGACAGTTGCCGGGCTTTAAAGTCACAGAAATGATCGCCAAACTACGGCATTCCACACCCGGCGTGACCCTGATTTCACCGCCGCCGCACCATGATATTTATTCAATCGAGGATTTGGCGCAGCTGATTTACGACCTGAAGCAAATCAACCCGCGCGCCAAAGTGTGTGTGAAGCTGGTGTCATCTGCCGGCATTGGTACGATTGCAGCGGGTGTCGCGAAAGCGCATGCGGATGTGATCCTGATTTCGGGCCATTCGGGTGGCACGGGCGCGAGCCCGCAAACCAGCATCAAATACGCTGGCACGCCGTGGGAAATTGGCCTTGCCGAGGTCAATCAGGTGCTGACGCTCAACAACTTGCGGCACCGGGTCACCCTCCGAACCGATGGTGGCATCAAAACCGGCCGCGATGTGGTGATCGCTGCGATGCTGGGTGCCGAAGAATACGGTGTTGGTACGGCATCCCTCGTGGCCATGGGCTGTATTATGGTGCGCCAGTGCCATTCGAACACCTGCCCGGTTGGCGTATGTACTCAAGACGAAGCGCTGCGCAAAAAATTCGATGGCTCGCCCGAAAAAGTTGTGAACCTCTTTAGCTTTATCGCCGAAGAAACCCGCGAAATTCTGGCGGAACTTGGCGTTGAGCGCCTTGAAGACATTATTGGCCGCACGGACTTGTTGCACCAGGTAAGCAGGGGCGCCGACCATCTGGATGACCTCGACCTGAACCCGTTGCTTGTGCAAGTGGGTGGCAAGGGCAAAAAGTCCATCTGCACCATTGAGGGCCGCAATCCGGTGCCCGATACGCTGGATGCGCAGATGCTGAAGGACGCTCAGGCCGTGTTCTCGCGCGGTGAGAAAATGCAACTGACCTATTCAGTGCAAAACACCCTGCGCGCGATCGGCACGCGATTCTCCAGCGAAATTACCCGCACCTTTGGCATGGACGGTTTGAAGCCCGATCACGTGACCGTGCGTCTGCGTGGGTCTGCCGGGCAGTCCCTGGGCGCTTATTCAGTGCAGGGCCTCAAGATCGAGGTGGCGGGTGACGCCAATGATTATGTAGGCAAAGGCCTGTCGGGCGGCACCATTGTGGTGCGGCCATCGAACCGGGCGTCCTTCAACTCCCGTGACAACACCATTATCGGCAATACGGTCCTTTATGGTGCCACGTCAGGCAAACTCTTCGCCGCTGGCCAAGCCGGTGAGCGTTTTGCTGTGCGAAACTCTGGTGCCACCGTGGTAGTGGAGGGATGCGGCGCGAACGGCTGCGAATATATGACCGGTGGCACGGCAGTTATCCTTGGTGCAACCGGTGACAACTTTGGCGCAGGCATGACCGGCGGCATGGCTTTTGTGCATGATGAAGCCGGAAACTTCCCAGACCTGGTGAACGGTGAAACCCTTGTCTACGACAGGTTGAAAAGCGAACACTGGGAAGGTGTTTTGAAGTCGCTTGTTGAAGAACATTTTGACGAGACCCATTCGCGCTGGGCAGCAACACTGCTTGCCAACTGGGAAAGCAAGCGCGATGAATTCTGGCACATTGTGCCGAAAGAAATGATCAATCGTTTGGATGTGCCCATGGTGGATGCGGCGCACGCAGAAGAAGAAGCGATCAGCGCCTAAAGCCTTTCGCCAAAAAAATGCTCATCAGATCACTTTTGAGAATTGGCGGCCCCTCTCTCTTGCGTTAAGAGAGGGGCTATGCCGATTTTGTATCACCATTCCCTGAGCCCTGCGGCGCGATTTGTGCGTGTGCTTCTTGCCGAGAAGCGCATCGATTTTACATTGCGGGTGGAAAAAGAGTGGGAACGCCGCCCGGCGTTTCTGGCGCTCAATCCAGCTGGCGAGGTGCCGGTGCTTGTGATGGATGATGGTCATGCTTACTCGGGCGTTATGGCGATCGCAGAATATCTTGAAGAAGTGGTGCCCGAGCCACCTCTTTTGCTGGGCGATGCGGACGAGCGCTATGAGGCGCGGCGGCTGGTGGGCTGGTTCCACACCAAACTGGGCAGCGAAGTGTCGCGCCATGTGGTGTCAGAAAAACTATTCAAACGCTTTCTTGGTATCGGCGAGCCCGATTCGGAGGCGGTACGCTGCGCGGCCCATAACCTCAAAACCCACCTCAAATACATCTCGTTTTTGGCGGAGCGTCGGCACTATCTCGCCGGGCCTCAGTTCACCATGGCAGATGCCGCTGCGGCGGCACATATCTCGGTTATCGACTATTTTGGCGACATTCATTTTGAAGAATGGCCCATGGTCAAAGAGTGGTACATGCGGGTGAAATCACGCCGGTCCATACGCGGCCTGCTTGAGGATCGCATAACCGGCCTCAGGCCGCCGGCCCATTATCAGGACCTGGATTTTTAGGCCATGTCTCAATCCGACATGCGCGATCGGTTGCAAGAAAAAGCACTGAGCCTTGGCTTCGACCAGTTTGGCGTAACGTCTGCGGAGGTTGGTGCGCATATTGCCGATGGGTTAGAGGAATTTGTCGCCAAAAAACACCATGGCACCATGCAATGGCTCGAAGACCGAATCCACCATCGATCCAGCCCCAAGAACCTGTGGCCCGACGCGCGGTCTGTCATCATGCTCGCGATGAATTATGGGCCGAACAGCGACCCGCGGCTTCTGCTTGAGGAGCGCTCCAGCGGCAATATCTCGGTTTATGCACGCGGCAAGGACTATCACGACATTATCAAAAAGCGCCTGAAACAGATGGCGCGCTGGATGGTGGAGGAATTCAAGTGCGAGCTGAAAGTGTTTGTGGACACTGCGCCCGTGCCGGAAAAGCCACTCGCAGCCGCCGCGGGGCTTGGCTGGCAGGGCAAGCACACCAACATGGTATCGCGTGAGTTTGGCAGCTGGCTGTTTTTAGGGGCCATCTATACTGATATGGACCTTGCGCTTGACGCACCGCACACCGACCAGTGCGGCAGCTGCCGGGCATGCATGGATGCTTGCCCCACAGACGCCTTCCCCGAGCCTTACAAAATAGATGCGCGCCGCTGCATTTCCTACCTCACGATTGAGCACAAAGGCCCAATCCCAGAAGAGTTTCGCAAAGCGATGGGCAACCGGATTTACGGCTGTGATGACTGCCTTGCAGCCTGCCCCTGGAACAAATTTGCGCAAACCGCGAGCGAAGCCGCGTTTCATGCACGCGTGGAGTTGAATGCCCCCGCGCTCTCAGATCTCCTTGCGCTCGACGACCCGGGCTTCAGGCAGGTCTTTTGCGGCAGCCCGATCAAGCGCATTGGCCGCGACCGGTTTGTGCGCAACGCGTTGATTGCCGCCGGTAACTCAGGTGACCAGTCTTTGCGGGGCCTTGCCCTGAAACTGACGGACGACCCAAGCGCAGTGGTGGCCGATGCGGCGCAGTGGGCGGTCGAAGAACTTGATAATGCGGGAGCGACATCATGAAACGTGAACTCCTTTTTGTAGCACTGATTGGGCTCGCTGTGCTTGCGTATGATTATCCGCGCCCTGATGAGCCTGACCAGGTTGTTGAAGCCATGGTTTTGTCGGTTGAAGATGCTCCAGAGGGCAACGGCTGGCGGCTTATTACCGTGAAGCTCACCAGCGGGCATGACATCACGATCAAAACGCTGGTGCCCTTCTTTTACCGGGTCGGATATATCGCCCATGTGGGTGTTTATGAGCGGCGCATTTTCCCCGATATCGTGGATTTGGTCGCACCACCAGACGGCGCGACCGAGCTTGCTAATCCCTGATTAGCATGATGCGGGTGGGGTCAATGGTTTGACCTTCGCGCACGTCGCCGCCCGGGCCATACTTGGGCCACTGGCTTGAGGCGACAAACATGATGCCATCTAATGTACTGACGCCGAGCGTGGGTTCGTCAAACTCTGGCAGGTTTTGCGCCAGCACCTTGATGCCTGTTACGCGCTCAAAGTCACGGTCTGTTTCGATTTCTATGATCCGGTGCGGTGTTACGCCGTTCTGGACAGCGATCAAGTGGCCGCGATGCATGAAAAGGCCATCCATGCCGATAAGAGAAACTGTGTCTGGCACCTCCAGCAGCTTGGCCTCATTGGTTTCAAGATTGATGCGCCATAGCCCGCGGCCATAGTCGGCAGCCAAGAGCGTGTCATCGTACGCCAGCTCAATGCCTTGTGCACTGCGCATGGAAACATTGAGCGGGAGTTCCTCAAGTCCCTCTTCGCCGAGCCTGTATATTTTCCCGCTCTGGCCGTCGGTTGCGTAAACGCCGTGACGCCCGGTTGCAACCAGGTCGGCAATTTGTTGGCCGTCCACACCGCCGGGCAAGGCCCAGTTGCCTTCAATTTCGCCCGTTGTCGGGTGCAGTTTCAGGATGCCGGTTCGGGCGCTTTCTTTGGCCAGACCTTTGGTTTGCTCGACCCATCCATACGACGCATACAGATAGGGGTAGCGGGCCTCTCGTTCGTAAGCGAGGCCAAAAAAGCTGCCGAAGTTTTGGCCCTCGTCGACCAAAAAAGGGCGAGTGTTGCCGTAGCCATCTGTGTGAGTGATCGTGCCTGACACAACCGAGCTGGCGTAAAACCCTTCGGAACGATCGTCTGCGATATCTTCAATGAGCGCTATGTCTGTGGAAACTTCGCGCCACACGTCGGCAGACCCTATGGGCGCCATCAGGCTGTCCATGTCTGCCTTCAGGTCCGCCCATGTGGTTTCGCCAAGAACTGCTTCCAGTTTTGCCTGCACGGCCGCACCGGGAACAACGCTCATTTTCAAATACCGCCGCGTCAGGCTTTCAGCGAGGTTTGCGTCACCGGTTTCGGCAGCCAGGAATATGGCGTTGCCAAGGATCGCCACATTGGTGGGCCGGTCTTCCAAGGCCTTAAGCATACCGGCAAGGGCCGCCGGAGCGTCACCGGCACGGAAGGCGGCAATGGCCTCCCCACGCGCGGCCTGGGAACGCTCATACTGCTCTTCGGTTTCAGAAATATGGGTTTGCGCCTGCGCCGTGTGGGCAGTGCAAGCAACGGCGATGGCAATAAAAAGCTGTTTCATGCACTGAAGTTTAGGCAGAAAATTCATCCTGCCAAGCGCGGCGCGACGAAACGCTTCGTCGCACCCCGATATCTATCGGAATTACCGCCGCTTGAGCGGTGCGTTGCCGCCGCGTTTTGGCTTACCGCCAGCCGGACGATTGCCGCCCGGCTTGCCGCGTCCACCGGACTTCGAACCAAATGGTTTTGATCCTGCAGGTTTGCCGCGCGTTGGTTTGCCGGCTTTGCCACCACTTGGGCGCGAAGGCTTACCGCCGGTTCCCCGGTTTGGTCGATCACTCCCCGTGCGGTTTGGCCGATCGCCCGCCGTTCGATTTGGCCGGTCACCCGCACCGCGGTTTGGTCTGCCTTCCTGGTTGCGACTTGGTCTGCCATCCGCGGGAAGGCTTGCGCGCTCGTCCCTTTTCTGGGGCCGGTCGCCTGCTCGGCTGCGCTGCTTCTGGTCCTGTGAGCGGGATGTGCGCTCAGAACTGCGGCTGCGCTCATCTTCGCGCTGCGGCCTGCCCTTGTTTTTGTTTGGTTTCTTTGCTCCCGGTTTTTTGGGGCCTGTGGGCTTTGGCTTGTCGCCAAATTTTTGCGCGCGCTTGCCCTTCAGCTGTTTGGCTTTTTTGGCAGCCACAGCCGGGCGTTTCTTGGCAGAAATTGAGGCCTTCTTTTTGGCAATCAATCGGTAAGGGTGGTCCTGAATAACCATGATTTCGTCACCGAGAATGGCCTCAATCGCTTTAAGAAGGCGTGGCTCGTTCTTGCCGCACAGGGTAAAGGCGCGGCCGCTTTTACCGCCACGGGCTGTGCGCCCGATCCGGTGCACATAGCTTTCAGCTTCAACCGGCACATCAAAGTTGAACACATGGCTGATGTCCTGCACATCGATGCCGCGCGCTGCCACATCAGTGGCGACAAGATAATCAAAGTCGCCGCGCCGGTAGGCGGCAATGGTGCGCTGCCGCAGCTTCTGGGCTTTGTCGCCGTGCAAAGCATCTGCCTTCAGGCCAAGATCGCTTAGGAAGGTCGCGATTTCTTCGGCGTCCCTGCGTGTGCGTACAAATACGATAGATTTGGTGGGTTCCTCGTTTTCAATCAAATACTGCAGCAAATCGCGCTTCTGGTGACCAGGAACGTGCAGCACAAAGTGATCCAGATTGTCGGCAACCGTTGCGCTTGCGGCCACTTCCACCTGCGCGGGTTCATTAAGAAGTGTGTCTTTCAAATCGACAATTGCGTCCGAAAGCGTGGCTGAGAACATCACTGACTGGTGGGGCCGGTTGATTTTGGCGCTGATTTTTTTGACGTCGTCGACAAATCCGAGGTCCAGCATGCGGTCTGCTTCATCAAGCACAAAATATTCAACAGCATCTAAAAACACGTTGCCGCGTTTGATGTGGTCCAACAGCCGACCGGGCGTGGAAACCAGAATATCAACACCGCGCCGCAGGATGTGCGTTTGCGTGCGATAAGGCGCGCCCCCATAAATGGTGCAACAGCTGGATCGCATGCCAACAGCCAGCTCTTTAATACGGTCTGTTGTCTGGATGGCAAGCTCACGTGTTGGCGCAAGGATAAGCGCACGCGGCATGTGTGGCTCCGCCCGGTCACTGAAAGTGGCGAGTTTCTCAAGCATCGGGATCACAAAGGCTGCGGTTTTGCCGCTGCCGGTTTGTGCAACCCCAATCACATCACGGTTCGCCAAAACGAGCGGGATGCTTTCCCGCTGAATGGGTGTGGTTTCAGTGAATTTTGCGTGTTCGAGCGCGCGCAGCATGTCGCCGCTGAGCCCAAGGCTCGTAAAATCGGACATTCGTCTTCCAGTCAATTGGGGCAGGTGCATCTGGCATCCTGCGGTTAACCGCAGGCTTATGCCGGCGGCTGCACCAATTCCCTTAACTGTTGAACATGTCCAAAGCTGCGCGACGTCGCGCGGAAACTGGCAGGCGCGCGCTTGTGCGCCTTTTTCTTGAGCCTGTCAATGAAATTAGCCTTTTAGCGGCTGAGCGTTGTGTCCAGCGCAATAGAGGCCGCCCCGATGATTGGGCCGTGATAGTAACCCTCATGCATCAAAATCGCCAGATGATCAGCACCGGCTTCCAGGCCCGGTGTCAGGTCGATTTCAATGCTGGTGGCAGAGCCATCCCAATCAGGCAGCATGTCGGCCAAACGAACCACATTGGTATAGTGCAGTGTACGGCCCTGGTTTTCACCCTCGCCTATTTCAACGGTGGCGTCACCAAGGTACCATGCAGTTACAAGGGCCACCGTCTCAGGCACATCGGTCGCCGGCAAATCAAGGCGAATGCGATTGCCGTTTAGTTCAAGAGTGGGAACAACGGTCAGGCGCGTGTCAGCCTTTGCATCAGAAACCGACTCGCGTATAGCAGACTGGTTAGAGCCCACGCTTTGATACCGCCCGTCAAAAACCATTTGCGGTGTAAATACGCCGCCCCGACCAAACCGCTTGTTATAGGCAGCCTGGCGCATGGCATTGTGAGGGTGTGCAAAGGTATCTTCCCACCCGAGCCGGTCCCAATAATCAACCGGCCAGGAAAGAGTGAGCATGCCAGGCCGGTCTCTGAGCGCCTTCAGCGCCGCGTCTGCGGGCGGGCAACTTGAGCAGCCTTGGCTCGTGAACAGTTCAACAACAGTTGGCCGGTCAGCTTCTTGCGCCACCACCGCCGTTGTCAGGAACAAACTCGCAACTATACTAAGAACGTTTTTCATCATGCCCATAAGGTAAGAATTGTGGGCGTCACGTACCAATCACCTGTGTGTTACAGGCCAAAACTGGCACCTTCCCCCCTGATTCCCTCAATTTTTAAACAAAAATGTTTGCAGTTGTGAAGCCTTTTCCGGTCTGCGTAACGGCAACGTGAGGTTTTGGACAGGGGGTGACAAAACCGCAAAGGGGTGAAAAACATTCTGATGCACAATGGATCAGCGTTAACCAGTTGCTCAAGAATTCAGACTATGGTCCGCAATTGTCACTTGTTGTTCTGCTCATAAGAACTTATACGCTTGTGGGCACTTTCAAGATTGTGTTGTCAACCGTGCGCGACGGTTGGGACATTGAGAGTGGCAAGGCTGAGGGGGAGCCGCAGGTCCTGTATTTAGATTTGGCAATGGTGCCGACCCGATGCAGGTACGACGGATTGGTTGCCTTGTTATGCTTTTTGCCACGGCTCAAAAAACAGTTCAGTCGAGACATGTTGAGGTTTTGCCTCGCCGATACGGCGAGAGCCACTTTTACGACCTCACCCATGGTGTTCCAGACATTTCACCTTTTGGTTTCATACTGGAACGGTTTCAGCAAAAAGCAGCTGGCCGCATCATGCCCGCTTGGCGCGATTTTAAAATCCAGGATTTGGTGGGCTGGCACGCCGACATGATTCTGATCGAAGTGCTGCCGGACCAGCGAGACGGTCATTGCCGCATTGTCGGTGATCGCATTGGACCACACTTTGCTCAAATTGTGCGCCAGAACCGCAAGCTAAGCGACTCTGGTAGCCCTATGGTTAGCAAGCTGTTGCAACATTTTGACCGGCTGCTTTCTACCCCGGCGGTCGCCCATTTTAATGGCCGTATCGACTATGAGGGTAAGGACCATGTTTCGCTTGAAATGTTGGATCTGCCACTGGCGGACAAGAATGGCACGCCCCGCTATGTGCTGTCGTTCGGCCGAAAGTTGAGAACCAACCGGTAGGTCACCAGCAATCCGGGTTTGATACTAGAAAAGGGCGACCGATGGGCCGCCCTTTTGCGTTGAACTCGTTGAAATGACCTAGTCTGCAAGGCGCCTCAGCACATAATGCAAGATGCCGCCGTTTTTATAATATTCCACTTCGTTTTCGGTATCGATCCGGCACAGGGCGGTGATCTCCTTTGAAGACCCATCTTCATAATGAACAGTTACTTTCACGTCCTGGCGTGGCTCGATTGAGCCCGAAATGCCGGTCACGTCAAATGTTTCGGTCCCTGTAAGGCCGAGGCTCTCGCGGCCTTCGCCGTTTTTGAACTGCAGCGGCAGCACACCCATACCAACCAGGTTGGAGCGGTGGATGCGCTCAAAGCTTTCGACCAATACGGCTTTTACGCCCAGCAGAATGGTGCCCTTGGCGGCCCAGTCCCGGCTAGAGCCCGTGCCATATTCCTTGCCACCCACCACAACAAGCGGTGTGCCAACGTCGGCATATTTCATGGCGGCGTCATAAATGCTCATCACCTCGCCAGAGGGCTGGTGCGTGGTCCATCCGCCCTCGGTGCCGGGCGCCATCAGGTTGCGCAGGCGGATGTTGGCGAACGTGCCGCGCATCATCACTTCATGGTTGCCGCGACGGGAGCCGTAGGAATTGAAGTCTTTGCGCTCTACCCCGTTTTCCTGAAGATACTGGCCTGCTGGACTGTCTGGCTTAATAGCACCTGCCGGGCTGATGTGGTCGGTGGTGATGCTGTGCCCCAGAAGGGCGAGCGGGCGAGCGCCCATGATGTCTGCCGTGTCGGCAACTTGCTTGCCCATGCCTTGGAAGAAGGGTGGGTGCTGGATGTAGGTGGAAGTGTCACTCCACTCATAGGTTTTGCCTTCAGACACTTTGATCGCTTGCCACTCGGCAGTACCTGTGAACACGTCAGCGTAACGCTCGATAAACATCTGGCGCGTTAGCGATGCATTGACGGCCGCGTCGATCTCATCGCTCGATGGCCACAAGTCCTTGAGGTACACGTCATTGCCGTCCTTATCCTTTGCAATTGGGTCAGTGGTGATGTTGATTTTCATCGAGCCCGCGAGCGCATATGCGACCACGAGCGGCGGTGACGCCAGATAGTTGGCACGGATGTCCTGGCTGATGCGCCCCTCAAAGTTTCGGTTACCCGACGACACGCTGGTGCACACCATATCGTTGTCGTTGATGGTTTTGGAAATGGGCGGTGCAAGCGGGCCGGAGTTACCGATGCAGGTGGTGCAGCCATAACCAACCAGGTTGAAGCCAAGCGCATCCAAATGCTCAGTAAGGCCGGCCTTATCAAGATAGTCTGTCACCACTTGCGAGCCCGGTGCGAGCGACGTTTTCACCCAGGGTTTGCGCTGCATGCCAAGTTCATTGGCTTTTTTGGCGACCAGTCCTGCCGCAATCAGCACATCCGGGTTTGATGTATTGGTGCAGCTGGTGATGGCGGCAATGCACACGTCACCATGGTTGAGTTTATAGTCTTCACCGTCGACGCTGTAGCCGTTTTCATCGCCCAGTTTGCCAAAGTCCTTGAGCACACCATCAAATGCCGTGTCCGCTACGGCGAGCTCAACCCGGTCTTGCGGGCGCTTGGGCCCGGCGAGTGACGGCGCCACGGTAGAGATATCAAGCTCCAGCGTGTCGGTGAAAATCGGGTCCGTTGAGCCTGGGCCACGCCACAGGCCCTGCTCTTTGGCGTACGCTTCGACAAGATTGATGGTGTCTTCGTCGCGACCGGTGAATTCAAGGTAATCGAGTGTGCGCTGGGAGATCGGGAAAAAGCCGCAGGTGGCACCGTATTCGGGCCCCATGTTAGCGATGGTGGCCTGGTCAGCGAGCGTGAGCTCATCAAGGCCGTCACCGTAGAATTCTACAAACTTGCCCACCACACCTTTTTCACGCAGCATTTGCACTACGGTCAGCACCAGGTCTGTTGCCGTAATGCCTTCCCGCAGCTTGCCGGTGAGTTTGAAGCCGATCACCTCGGGGATGAGCATAGAGATAGGCTGACCAAGCATCGCGGCTTCGGCCTCAATGCCGCCAACACCCCAGCCGAGCACGGCAAGGCCATTGATCATGGTGGTGTGGCTATCGGTGCCAACGCATGTGTCAGGGTAGGCAATGGTTTTGCCGTCCGCACCTTCGGTCGTCCAAACCGTGTCAGCGATATATTCGAGGTTCACCTGGTGGCAGATGCCGGTGCCAGGTGGCACAGCATTGAAGTTATTGAGGGCTCCCTGCCCCCACTTGAGGAACTCATAGCGCTCTTTATTACGCTCCATCTCAAGGTCGACATTTTGCTTGAAGGCCTGCGCAGTGCCAAACTTGTCCACCATCACCGAATGGTCGATCACCAGATCGACCTGTGCCAGCGGGTTAATCAGCTCCGGGTCGCCGCCCAGGTCCACCATCGCGGCCCGCATGGCCGCGAGGTCAACAACTGCTGGCACGCCGGTGAAATCCTGCATCAAGACGCGGGCCGGTCGGTAATCAATCTCGTGATTGATTTTGCCGTCCTTCTGCCAGTCTGCGAGGGCTTGAATGTCTTCGGTTTTGACACTCACCCCGTCCTCGAACCGCAAGAGGTTCTCCAAGAGCACTTTCAAGGTGTAGGGCAGGCGAGAGACATCGCCGATTTTATCGGCGGCGGCGCTAAGGCTGAAATAATCATACTCGTTGCCGTCTACATTTAGCGTGCGGCGGGTGTTCAGGGTGTCTTGTCCGACGTTTGACATACGTTCAAGGCCTCCGTTGGTTGGATTTCAGAAAAGCGTACGTGGCTACGGCACGCTAAGGTATGAAAATTGGCCGAAAACCGACGTTTTCCAGCCGATGTTTCTTGCAAGCGCGACTTTGTTGAAATAGTATCCGCGCCGGCCAGCTGTACCCTTGCTTGGCAGACGCTTCTGCAGCCCGGGTTCAAGTTTCATATAACACTTTTTTGTCAGGAAAGTCATGAGTTTGTACACCGAATATCTCGATGAGATCGAAACCAGAAAACTCCAGGGTTTGAACCCAAAGCCTGTGGAAGATAGCGCGCTTGTGAAAGAGCTGATTGCCAATATCACCGACGCGGGAAGCGAGCACAGAAAACAGTCACTGGACTTTTTCATCTACAATACGCTGCCCGGCACCACGAGTGCTGCTGGCGCGAAGGCCGCTTTCCTGAAAGATATCATTCTCGGGAACGCGACGGTTGAAGAGATCTCGGTTGAACTCGCGTTTGAGCTGCTGTCGCACATGAAAGGCGGCCCGTCTGTTGAGGTTCTCCTGGACCTTGCGCTCGGTGATGACGCTGGCACTGCGGCACAAGCTGCAGACGTTTTGAAAACGCAAGTGTTCCTTTATGAAGCGGACACCGACCGCCTGGCGGCCGCGCACGCTGCGGGCAACGCGGTAGCAACAGGCATCCTTGAGAGCTACGCCAAGGCAGAGTTTTTCACCAAACTCCCTGACATCGAAGAAGAAATTAAAGTCGTCACTTACATCTCTGCCGAGGGTGACGTTTCAACCGATCTTTTGTCGCCTGGCAATCAGGCGCACTCGCGCTCTGACCGGGAACTGCACGGCAAATGCATGATCTCTGAAGAGGCGCAGGCCGAAATTCAGGAGCTTCAAAAAGCGCATCCTGACGCGCGTGTGATGCTGGTTGCAGAAAAAGGCACCATGGGTGTGGGCTCAAGCCGTATGTCCGGCGTGAACAATGTGGCGCTTTGGACCGGTAAACAGGCAAGCCCTTATGTGCCGTTTGTAAACATTGCGCCAATTGTGGGCGGCACCAACGGCATTTCACCCATCTTCCTGACAACAGTGGGTGTAACCGGCGGCATCGGTATTGACCTCAAAAACTGGGTCAAAAAACTGGACGCAGACGGCAGTGTTGTTCTCGACGAAAACGACGACCCTGTTCTCGAGCAGGTTTTCTCAGTTGATAATGGCACGGTGCTGACCATAAACACCAAAACCCAGAAGCTTTATAGCGAAGCGGGCGAAGAGCTGGTGGACATCTCTTCTGCGCTCACGCCGCAGAAAGTTGAATTTATTAAAGCGGGCGGTTCCTACGCCATTGTGTTTGGCAAGAAGCTTCAGAGCTTTGCCGCGGAAACGCTGGGCGTTGAGAAGCCGGCCGTTTTTGCTGCGTCCCAGGAAATCAGCCATGAAGGCCAAGGCCTGACCGCGGTGGAGAAAATCTTTAACCGCAACGCTGTTGGCGTTAGCACCGATGCCCCATTGCATGCGGGTTCTGATGTGCGCGTGAAAGTGAACATTGTTGGCTCGCAGGACACCACCGGCCTGATGACCAGCCAGGAGCTGGAAGCCATGGCTGCTACCATCATTTCACCAACGGTGGACGGTGCTTATCAGTCAGGCTGTCATACGGCATCAGTTTGGGACAAAAAAGCCCAGGCTAACATTCCAAAGCTGATGAGTTTCATGAACAAGTTTGGCCTGATCACCGCCCGTGACCCCAAGGACCAGTACCACGCCATGACCGACGTGATCCATAAGGTCCTGAACGATATCACGGTTGACGATTGGTCTGTGATCATCGGCGGCGACAGCCACACGCGCATGTCCAAAGGCGTGGCGTTTGGGGCCGACTCAGGCACTGTGGCACTCGCGCTTGCGACCGGTGAAGCCACCATGCCAATCCCAGAATCAGTGAAAGTGACTTTCAAAGGCACGCTTCAGGATCACATGGATTTCCGCGACGTGGTGCATGCCACTCAGGCGCAGATGCTCAAGGAATTTGGCGACAATGTCTTCCAGGGCCGTGTGATTGAAGTGCATATCGGCACATTGCTCGCTGACCAGGCCTTCACCTTCACCGACTGGACAGCCGAGATGAAGGCCAAGGCATCCATTTGTATCTCTGAGGACGCGACCCTGATCGAGTCGCTCGAGATCGCAAAAAGCCGTATCCAGATCATGATCGACAAGGGCATGGACAATGCCGCAGGTACGCTTCAGGGCCTGATTGATATCGCCAACAATCGTATTGGCGAGATCAAATCCGGTGCGCGCCCTGCCCTGACGCCAGACGACAATGCTGAGTATTTTGCTGAGTTCACGGTTGATCTGGATGAAGTTGCAGAACCGATGATTGCCGACCCGGACGTTAACAACGCCGACGTTTCCAAGCGCTACACCCACGACACCATCCGTCCGGTTTCCTACTATGGCGGTGACAAGAAAGTGGACCTTGGTTTCGTGGGTTCTTGCATGGTGCACAAGGGCGATATGAAGATTGTGGCGCACATGCTCAAGAACTTGGAAAAACAGGGCGACGTGAAGTTTAACGCGCCGCTGGTGATCGCGCCGCCAACCTACAACATCGTTGACGAGCTGAAAGAAGAGGGCGACTGGGCCGTTCTTCAAAAGTATGCAGGCTTCGAGTTTGATGACGACGCACCCAAAAACGATGCGCGCACCGAATATGAAAACATCCTCTATCTGGAGCGCCCCGGCTGTAACCTTTGCATGGGTAACCAGGAAAAAGCCGGCAAGGGTGACACAGTGATGGCGACATCAACGCGCCTCTTCAAAGGCCGTGTGGTAGAAGACTCGGACGAGAAAAAGGGCGAATCGCTCTTGGCCTCCACGCCGGTTGTAGTGCTTTCAACCATTCTGGGCCGCACGCCAAGCGTCGAGGAATACAAAGCAGCGGTGGATGGCATCACGCTCACGAAGTTTGCGCCGCCACTTGGTAAAGCGCCGGTTACGCACCAGCTTTAAGCCAATTCAGCAACCATCCGGTTGCACCCAAAAAAATGCAAAGCAGCGTACCTGGTGGTGCGCTGCTTTTTTTGTGTGCGCCAAAGTTACCCAGATTTGATCATTTTTCTGCCTTAAACCGGCGCGACCTTGGCCCCGTTAAAAAAACAGCTACTGCGCACAAGACGCAGAATAAAAGCAAGGAACGGGCGATGGCTGAGTTGATGACAATCGAGACACTGATGGCACTAATACTGCCACTTATCGTGGCCGCAGGCCTGCTGCACAGCCGCCGCCAGATGATGCGTTAGGTACCGCCTACCACATACGTCCTTTAGCATATTCGGCGTAGCCGCTGTCATAACCCTTGGCGTCAAAGTCGGCTTTTTGCTCTTTGACAAATTCGCCTGCTGTTGGAATTCCCGCGCTCTCATCGTCTGATGTCCAAAGTTTTGAGCGCATCAAAGCTTTCGCGCACTGGAAATATACTTCCTGCGTGCTGATAACGATTACCGTTCGTGGCAGCTTGCCACCTTTTTCGAACTTACCAACCATGTCTTCGTCATCGGTGATCACGGCGGTGCCATTGACCCGCACCACATTGTTGCTGCCTGGCACCATAAACATCAGGCTTACCCGGTCATCGCGCACAATGTTCCTGAGCGAATCGATACGGTTATTGCCGCGCCAATCCGGTAGCAGAAGCGTGCCCGCGTCCATGATTTGCACCACCGGCCCATCGTCACCGCGCGGGCTGGCGTCCGTGCCTTCTGGCCCAACGGTTGAGAGGATCAGAAAGCGCGACGCATCAATCCATTTGCGGTAATTGGGCGTCAGGGTTTTGCAAACCTTGTCGATGGAGGCCGGGATTGGCTCACCGTAAATCGCTTCCAGGCTTTCAATATCTTTGATCGTTTTCATCAAGTCATTCCGATGTTGCGTTTGCGACCATTTCCTCAAGGTCGGTACCCAGAACAGAATTCCAGCGGTTGAGGAAGCCAAACAGCGAAATTACAGCGACAATGTCAATAATCTCTTGTTCGCTCCAGTGCGGCCTCAACCTATCAAACACCTCATCAGAAACCTCGTGCGGCGCCACAGCCGCATGATGGGCAAGCCGGAGCGCTGCGCGTTCGCCGTCAGAGTAATGCTCTGACGTTTCATAAGCCCAGGCGTCCGCAAGTTGTTCCTTCGAGACACCATGGTTCATGGCGCCGAAGGCCGTGTGGCCTTTGCAGTAACGGCATCCGGCCGCCGTGCTCGCCACATAGGCCACCAGCCTGATCAGCCCCTGATCGAGCGACGTATCCCGGTAAATGGACATGGTGAGAGCCGAAAGGGCCTTCATCATCGCTGGCTTGCGCGCCATCAACAGGCCATCATTGGCAGTAAAGCCCATCATGGCTTCAGCACCCTCCATCAGGGCGGCGAGGTCGTTTGGCAATGTGTCGCGGTCAGCAGGCATTAGGCGCATGATCATTCTCCAAAGTTGGTGCGATCATGGAGCGCAGGCCGAGCCTCACCAATGACCCACGTCAAACCTCTCCCGGCGCAAAACACTTCATGGAAAGCGCGTGAATAGGGCCCGAAAGCTCTTCACTAAGGGCAGTATTCACAAGACGCTGTCTTGCCACCCGGTTTTTGCCCTCAAAAACTTCACTTGTGATGTTCACATGAAAATGGCTTTCGCCGTGCCCATGAGGGTTTCCAGCGTGGCCTGCATGGCTTGCCGAGTCGTCAATGACTTCCAGCACGGAAGGCGCGAGCGCGTCCGTTAGTTTTTTTTCGATTGTTTCGCTGACTTTGCCCATTTTCGCCTTACTTTCTCTTGAGTGTGCAGCCAGAAATGCCGATATTGGCGCGCAAGCGCCGGTAATTGGCTGGCCGCACCCGACCAGATGTCTATAGAATGGGCATCAAAACAATCAAGACAAGAGGATTTGTCATGAGTGCCGTAGCAGCTGAAAAACTGCCGAGTATTGATCTGCCTGAAAACAAGGTGTCCGTGCGCGATGTGTTTGGCATCGACATTGACATGGAAGTGCCAGCTTTTGCCGAACGCACAGAACATGTGCCGGACATTGATAGCGCCTATGTGTTTGACCATGACACCACACTTGCTGTGCTGGCAGGCTTTGCGCACAACCGCCGTGTAATGATCCAGGGCTATCATGGCACAGGCAAGTCAACACACATCGAGCAAGTGGCAGCGCGCCTGAATTGGCCAACGGTTCGGGTAAACCTCGACAGCCATATCAGCCGGATTGATCTTGTGGGCAAGGATGCCATTGTCCTCAAGGACGGCAAGCAGGTGACGCAGTTCCAGGAAGGCATTTTGCCCTGGGCTTTGCAGAACCCAACCGCGATTGTGTTTGATGAGTATGACGCCGGCCGTCCGGACGTCATGTTTGTGATTCAGCGTGTTTTGGAAGTGGAAGGCAAACTGACCCTGCTTGACCAGAACCGCGTGCTGCGTCCGCACCCTGCATTCCGGATTTTCTCTACGGCGAATACTGTAGGCCTTGGTGACACCACCGGGCTGTATCACGGTACGCAGCAAATCAACCAGGGCCAGATGGACCGCTGGAACATCGTCGCAACGCTTAATTATCTGCCGCATGATGTGGAAACTGAAATCATGCTGGCGAAAGAGCCGGGTTATCAGTCGGAAGAGGGTCAGAAGACCATTTCTGCGATGGTACGGGTTGCTGACCTGACGCGCACTGGCTTTATGGCGGGTGACATTTCCACAGTTATGAGCCCGCGCACGGTGCTGACGTGGGCGCAAAACGCACAGATTTTCAACGATGTTGGCTTTGCCTTCAAAACCAGCTTCCTCAACAAGTGTGACGAAGCTGAGCGTGTGATTGTGGCTGAATATTATCAGCGCTGTTTTGGCGAAGACCTGTCTGATTCTGCCGCAAACCTGGTGATTGGCAAGTAACGAGTAGTCGAACCCATGGCTGATGGTGGTTCAAAACGGAAGGAAACCTTTGAGCAGGCGCTTGCTGCTACCACACGTGCGCTTGCCGAAGAAAAAGACCTTGAGGTCACCTTTACGGCTGACCACCCCACCTTGATCGGGAACGAAGCGCGCATTTTGCACCTGCCGCACAAAGTGACGGCCAAGGATGTAGCTGAGGCACGCGGCTGCGCCGACGCCCTTGCGCTCAAGAAACGCCATCACGACCCTCGCCTGCATCAGAAGCTTGCGCCGGGTGGCGCCGTTTCCCGCGCGATTTTCGATGCGATTGAAACAGCGCGCTACGAGTCGATCGGTGCGCGCCAGATGACAGGTGTGAATGCCAACCTCGCGACCCATATTTCACGCCGCGTGCAGGAAAGCGGGATCGCGCGTCCCAGCGACGACGAAACCGGCAGGTTAGCTGATGTTTTGGGCCTATTGGCGCGGGAGCGCCTTACGGGCGAAAAGCCACCCGAATGTGCGACCCTGGCGGTTGAGGGCCAGCGTAAGTGGCTAGAGGAATCTGTTGGCCATTTGCTCGATGACCTTGAAGACAAGATCGATGACCAGCGTGGCCTCTCGGTCCTGACCCGCAGCATCATTGCCGAGCTGGTTGGCGACGGTGACGGCCAGTCCACCAGCGATGACAGCGACGACGACGAACCTTCTGAAGCAGCAGACGCGGAAGCCCCCTCCAGCGACGAAAGCGACGGCATGGAAGAAGACGGCGCCGACGCAGACGGTGCAGAGGGTGCGGATGACAGCGAAGGCGAAACCGGCGAGGATGAAACCTCGTCAGAGGCTGCGCTTGAGGATGTTGATGACGTAGAGGAAGACACCAGCGAAGGCACGCACGAGGGCACGATCCCTTGGCGGCCAAACAGGCCACTTGATCAGTTGCCTGAGCTTGGATTCTATAAAATCTTCAGTGAAGAATTTGATGAGATCATCAAAGCGGAGGAGCTGTGCGACTCGGAAGAGCTTGAGCGCTTGCGCAAATATCTCGACCAGCAGATGGCACACCTCACGGGTGTTGTGTCCAAGCTCGCGAACCGACTGCAACGCCGCTTGTTGGCGCAGCAGCGCCGCCATTGGCATTTTGACCTGGAAGAAGGGCTGTTGGATGCGGGCCGACTGTCACGTGTGGTGACCAATCCGCTGCGGCCGCTCTCGTACAAGCTCGAGTCAGATACCGAGTTTAAAGACACGGTTGTGACGCTCCTAATTGACAATTCAGGGTCCATGCGCGGTCGGCCGATTTCAATTGCGGCGATTTCTGCCGATATTCTGGCCCGTACGCTGGAACGCTGCGGTGTGAAAGTGGAAATTCTTGGTTTTACAACCAAAGCCTGGAAAGGCGGCAAGTCGCGCGAGAAATGGCTTGAGGCCGGCCGGCCCGCGAAGCCCGGTCGCCTGAATGACCTGCGCCATATCGTTTACAAAACCGCTGACAGCCCTTGGCGCCGGTCGCGCCGCAACCTGGGCCTGATGATGCGTGAGGGCCTCTTGAAGGAAAACATCGATGGTGAGGCGCTTATGTGGGCACACAACCGTTTGATGGCCAAGCCTGACGAGCGCCGTATCCTGATGGTGATTTCTGACGGAGCGCCTGTGGATGACAGCACACTCTCCGTGAACAGCGGCACGTACCTGGAAAACCACCTGCGGCAGGTGATTGGCTGGATTGAAGACAAGTCCCCCGTGGAGCTTATCGCGATTGGGATTGGGCACGACGTAACTCGCTATTACCAGCGGGCAGTTACCATCCTGGACGCAGAGCAACTCGGCGGCGCCATGACAGAACAGCTGGCTGCGCTGTTTGAGGAAACCCTGCCCAAACCCCGCCGTTTGTAGGACCGACGCATGAAAAAACTAACTTGGTTTGCAGGTGTGTTAGCTTTTGCCCTCGCTGGTGGCGCGCTTCTGTGGCCCGAAGAAAGCGCTGTTGGGCAGATGACGGCTGAGGAAGCCGCCCGCGCCACGGGTCTGCCCATCGATATTCAGGTGGATGCAGAGCCGCTTGCCCTGTCCTTGTCTGGCCAGCAATTAAATATTGCGTTTGTTGGTGGCTGGGTGCTGGTTTCAGAACACCAGGACTTTGGTGGCTTTTCAGGCTTGGTGATTGAGGAGGAAACCAGCCAGCTGGTGGCGATTAATGACAAGGGCGATTGGTGGCAGGTTCCGTTTGATGCCATGAATGCTGTCGCACCCGCTGGTGGCACTATGCGGGCATACACATTAGGTGCCGTCTCCGATAAAGCCAACCTGGATGCTGAAAGCCTGCTGCAGCTGAACGGTGGCTACCTGATTTCCTTTGAGCAGGTTCACCGCCTGGAATTCCAGCCTGAAGTGGGCGGCAAACCAACCCATGAAACAGGTTTTGCCGCGATTGATTTTGCCGGTGTTTCAAAAAACAGCGGCATGGAAGCAATCGCCCTGTTGCCATCAGGTGAATTGCTGGCGTTCACTGAACGTGGACGCGACACCCAGGGCAAGCTGAAAGCATGGCTGGTGAGCGCGGAACAGGCAGAACCGCTCTTTTTTGCGCCACCCAAAAACTTTGCACCAACCGATGCAGCCACCTTGCCAAACGGCGATGTGTTGGTGTTGCTGCGGAAATTCTCAGCGGTTGAGGGTGTGGAGGTAAGGCTTCATCACCTGTCTGCCGCTGACATCAAGCCAGGCGCTGTTCTGGTGGGGGATCCTGTGCTGAGACTTACACCGGAAGGGCCCGTTGATAATATGGAAGGCCTGGATGTGGTTGCGCTTGATGACAATACCGTCCGGATTGCGATGATATCGGACGACAATTTCAACCCGTTGCAACGCACGCTATTGATGTTGTTTGATTATAAATATCAATAGCTTGCCTGTGTTATCTCATTAATAACCGAACATTCGGTATATTATATGCTTCTGCCTCATCGTTGGTTTAGTTGAGGCCACCCTTAATGCTGTGGTTCACTGGTGCCGTCAAAAAAGAGGGGGTACTGATGCGCAAATCCACACTGTGCGCGGGGCTAATCTTGGGGCTCTCCTATTCGGGTCATGCTGATGACGCGTGTGACGCCCGGGCCATTTATTCGATGGCGGATGTGACAGTTTCTGACGGTACGACTTATCAGGTCGAGGGGTTCTTTAAGTCCCGCCACCGCGCAGCGGCCCGCTTCATCCGTGAAAACTCCACCCTTCACGTGCTGGAAGGTCCTAATGTTTGGGTGCAAACGGCGTCGGGCACGCAGCTTGCGGACGATTTCCAGCGCGACTTCACGGTCGGGCACCAGTTTCACGCATTTTTGCTGCGGTTCGAAGATTTGGTGAGTAACCCAGAGCGGGTGCAGAACATCGACTTCGCTGGCGGGCAATATGCGGCCCATAAAGGCGAGCGAGATACTGGCGGCTTTGTCTATCTTATAGACGGCGAAACGCCCGGCCAGCCGCTCGGTCTTCGCTATGATGTTGGTGATCTCAAGATCAAAATCACAGCCCGTGATTGGCGCGAGGTGTCGGGGGAGCAGGTTCCGTTTTCCCTCAGCATCGATGACGGCGAGCGGGTTTTTGACTATCGCTACTCCACGGTCGACCTTGGCGACAAACCCGTCATGTGGTTTTATGACAGTGTGCCAAGCCCCGACATTCCGTTGGTGGATGTGGAGCGATTGCACCGCAAAACCCTGATTGCCCACTGCTTGGGCGACGCGGAATTGTTGGCGTCCCTGACGGCGCCCTCTGCAACCATCGCAAACCGAGGCAGCCTCATTGAGACAACGCCTGAAGAAATGGCATCGCGTTTCGCCAATGTTTTTGAGCGGCGCAAATACTCGGCTTATATCGACACGGCCATGCCTCGCGTGTCCGCGGACGAGCGCGTTGGATGGGCGGCTGTGCAGGTGAACACGAAAGGCCGTACGCCTGCGAATGGCCAAAATTTTGACGAGCATTGGGCCTGGGTCATGATGGCGGAAAAAATTGATGGCCAATGGTTGATGACCGGCAATGCCTCCAACCTGCGCCCGGATAGCCGGTAGGAGCCAAAAAAAAAACGCCGAACCATTATGGTCCGGCGTTCTAGAATTCTTGTGCTTGGGCGCTTGCCCAAACGGTCAACCAGAAGCTTAAGCTGACGCTTGCTTCTTTTTGATCTCTTTCTTCAACTTCAGGGCAGCTGCAGACAGGTTAGCGTCGCGCGCCTTCAGGAGAAAGTTATCAAGACCATCGTTGTGCTCAACAGAGCGCAGTGCGTGCGCAGAAATTTTCAGCGACACAGAGCGGCCAAGCGTGTCTGACATCAGCGTGGCGTTTGTCAGGTTTGGCAGGAAACGACGGCGGGTTTTGTTGTTGGCGTGCGAGACATTGTTGCCTGACATTACACGCTTACCAGTAAGTTCGCATACACGAGCCATGATCTTATCCTTGTTTTTCTACCGGATTTTTCCGGGAATCTTTAATGATCGTTCTAACGTGCAATAGGCGATATCCCCTAAGCACCGCGCGTCTCTATGCGATTCGGTGCCCTCGGTCAAGCTTTTCTGCGCTTTTAGGAGGAGTTCTGAATTTCTCGTTCATAGAATTTCAGCCACTTGCGTCCGATGCAAACAAACAGGATGCTATCCAAACTGCTATTAGCGTTCTGCTCGCTCCAATTCAGGCACGCTTCAACAGCAACCTTCGCCGCCAAGTCAATCGGATAGGCATAAGCACCGGTGCTTATGGCAGGAAACGCAATGGAAGAGTGTCCAGCTTCAGCAGCAAGGCTTAGACTTTTTGTATGGCAATTTGCCAAAAGGACATGTTCATCCGACTTTCCTCCACGCCATCTGGGTCCAACTGCATGGATTATGGCCTTGCAGTCCAAATTGTGCGGCCCGGTAATCTTGGCGCTTCCAGTATCGCACTTACCCAACTTCTGACACTCCAGCAATAGTCCGGGCCCTGCAGCCCGATGGATAACACCATCCACTCCTCCTCCCCCAAGCAAACTATTATTCGCCGCGTTAACGATCACGTCGACTTGTTGGGCAATAATGCTGCCTTCAACGGCTGCAAGTTTAACGGTCATAGTTGAGGCCTATTGGCTTTGAATGCCAACTGCCGCTCCAGCAATTTACCTACCGCCAATATCTGGTCCTCCCGGAACATGTTACCCCACAGGGTAAATCCCCGTGGCACGCTTTTCACCGCGCGTTCTTCCGGCACCGGTTCGCCGGTCAGCGGCACGCTTTCGCGGTTTTCCATGCCTGTTGGCAGCACGAGGCAAGGGTGGCCGGTGTAGTTTGTGATGGTCAAGAGCGGCCCAAAGCTTGGGCACAGGATGATGTCCACGTCTTTATATATATCGTGCATCGCCTGCATGACCTTGCGGCGGAAGCGGTCCAGCTGAACGGCTTCCACGGCAGAATAGAAATGCGCGCCGCGGAAGGTGTTGGGCCAGGCCCGATTTTCCTGCCAGCCCATTTCATCGTCACGGTTACTGAGTGTCAGTTCTTCAAACGCCGCTGCTGCTTCCACTTCAAGAAGGGTGATCAAGGTGCCATAAGGCATGTCGGGCAGCGTGATCTCCTTCATCGGAAAACCAAGCTCGCGCACTTGATCAAGCACCGAACGGTCCAGCGCATTCACAGTCTCGCCTTCGAACCACGCAGGGTCGTATCCAACTGAAATGTCGCTTGCGGCCGCTGCTGCTGCGTCATACTCGAACCCCCAATCCAGCGAGCCCGGGTCGCCGACATCACCACCATTAATGGCAGCCAGCACCAGTGCGGTGTCGTCTACATGGCGGCAGATCGGGCCAAATTTATCAAGCGACCAACAGAGCGCCATCGCGCCCGTGCGCGGTACGCGTCCAAAGGTGGGCCTCAGGCCCGTGGTGCCGCAGCGCATGGAAGGCGAGACAATCGACCCCAGGGTTTCCGTACCGATCGAGAAGCCAACAAGCCCCGCCGCCGTCGCAGACGCGGACCCCGCGCTTGAGCCGGAAGAGCCCTCGTCCGTGTTCCACGGGTTTCTTGTGATGCCGCCAAACCATTTGTCGCCGTATGCAAGGGCGCCAAGCGTGGTTTTGCCAACCAGAACGGCGCCGGCTTCGCGCAGCCGCGCAACAATCACGGCGTCTTCGGTTGGCACGCGGTTCTGGTAAGGGGCGGCGCCCCAGCTGGTTTTCACGCCCGCCGTATCTGCCAGGTCTTTCATGCCATAAGGAATACCATGCAAAGGCCCCCGGTCCCGGCCGGACCTGAGCTCGCTGTCTGCGCGGAAAGCTTCAGCGCGCGCGCTTTCTTCCATAACGGTCACAAAACACTCAAGCCTGGGCCCCAGTTGGCGAATGCGGTTGAGGTAAATATCGAGAAGGCGATTGGCTGTAATAGCGCCGGACCTCAGCCAGGCGCCCTGCTCTGCGATGGACGCAAAAGCGATGTCTTCGTCAGAAGGCAGGGCGCGCGCAGGTTCATCCTCAAGGCGGACAAAATTTTCCTGGGCATGATATGTTTCGCCGGGCAGGCGCGGGTCAAATGCCATGGCGGGGGCATCTTCGTTATGAAGGGTAACCTCTGTGCGGCGTTGGCGGGTGCGTTCCACCATGCCTTCAATGCCTTCATAAATGGCCGCACGCTCGGCCTCCGTGTAGTTTGCGCCAACAAGCTTCTCAGCAATGGCAAGGTCTGAAGGGCTGCCCAATGGGTTGCTCTCTTGCGCGATTGCCCCTGCGCCTACCGCCAGGCCACCAACGGCGCCAGATGCGCGTATAAACTGCCTGCGATCCATCTTGATCTTTTTTGCCACATAACCCTCCCGGTAAACTGATTGCCCAAACGGAGCCTATCCCTGTTCTGGAATTAGTGGCAAGCCGCAATAAAGCGTTTGTGATCCGATGACTGCCCGCCTATGTAAAGACACGAGTGTCGCGTATCCCCGCCGCAAGTGAGCACATCATGACAGGCATCATCAAAGCTGTTCTTGGCCCCACCAATACAGGCAAAACCCATTATGCTGTTGAGCGCATGCTCGGCTATGCGTCGGGCATTATGGGGTTTCCGCTCCGGCTTTTGGCGCGCGAGGTGTATGACCGGGTTGTCGCCATCAAAGGCAAGAACCAGGTGGCGCTTTTGACCGGCGAAGAGCGGATCGTGCCGGAGGGCGCGCGCTACTATCTGTGCACGGCCGAGGCCATGCCGCGCCTGATGGCAGTTGATTTTGTTGCGGTGGACGAGATCCAGATGGCGGCTGACCCGCAGCGCGGTCATGTGTTCACCGAGCATTTGCTGCACACGCGCGGCCGGTTCGAGACGCTCCTGCTGGGCGCGGACACGATGGCGCCGCTTATTCGGCGGCTTATTCCCGAAGCGGAGATTCTGCGGCGTGAGCGGTTTTCGACGCTCAGGCACATCAAACCGGCAAAACTATCGCGCCTGCAGCGCCGCAGCGTGGTGGTCGGGTTTTCCGCCAATGATGTTTATGCGATGGCAGAACTGATGCGCCGCCAAAAAGGGGGTGTCGCGATTGTGATGGGCGCGCTCTCGCCTCGTACCCGCAATGCGCAGGTGGAGATGTACCAATCGGGCGAGGTGGAACATTTGGTTGCCACCGATGCGATCGGCATGGGCCTCAATATGGATATTGATCATGTGTCTTTCGCGGGGCTTGGCAAATTTGATGGCCGGCGTTTTCGGGACCTGACGGCGGCAGAAGCTGCACAGATCGCGGGCCGAGCTGGTCGCTACAAGCGGGATGGAACTTTTTCAACGCTTGGCGGCGGTGAAACTGAGGCGATGGACCCCATGATGGTCGGCCAGATTGAAGAGCATCAGTTTGAGCCCGTGAAACGCATCTACTGGCGGAATCATCGGCTTGATTTTGCGTCGATTCCGCGGCTTTTGCGCTCACTTGATCAACATACACAAACCGAAGGCCTGACCCGTGTTCGCGATGCGGTCGATATGCTGGCGCTTAAAGCGCTCGCTAAAGATGGTGCTGTTGCAGATGTCGCCGTGAACAAGGCGTCGGTCGAAAGTCTTTGGAATGTTTGCCAAATTCCCGATTTCCGCAAACTTTCGCCTGACGATCACTATGGTATTTTGAAGCGAATTTACCTGGATTTGATGAGCGATGCTGGCGCTATTCCCGGCGACTGGATTGCACGCCAAGTTAAGCGCCTTGACAATATAAACGGCGACATAGATACCTTGGCCGGTCGTATCGCCAGTATCCGTATCTGGACCTATGTTTCCCACCGGAAAAATTGGCTAAAAGACGCGGCCCATTGGGCCCATGTAACACGCAGTGTGGAAGACCGTTTGTCTGATGCGCTGCACGAAAAATTAACACAGCGATTTGTGGATCGCCGCACGGCGGTCCTCATGCGCTCGCTCAGGCAAAGGGGTGAACTCAGCGTGAGCATCGACAATGATACCAATAAAGTCTCTGTCGAAGGACATGAGATCGGCGAACTTAATGGCTTCTCATTTCGGGTTGAGCCAGGCGCTGCACGCGATGATCAGAAAATGCTCAAGGCAGCAGCCGAGAGCAGCTTGCAGGCGGAACTGACGCGTAAAGCAAAACTGTTTGCCAATGTGGGGTACAAGGCCCTGACGCTTGATTTTGCGGACGGTCTGGCTTTTCCCAAACTGTTGTGGGAAGACGCACCGATTGCGACGCTTGAGGACGCAGGCGCATTCCTCGCACCGCGGGTGAAATTGTTGTCGACGACACTTCTCAAAGACGAGATGGCGGACCTTGTTAGAGGCCGCGCGCAAGACTGGCTGGATGGGCGTATCGCCGAAAAGCTGGAGCCTCTTGTTAAGCTTGCGCAGGAGCTGAACGGCGAGATTGAGCCACCTGAAGGCGCAGAAGCTCTCTCGGGCACCGTGCGCGGTGTTGCCTTCCGGTTGATGGAAAACTACGGCGTATTGCAGCGCAAGGAAGTCGATGGCGAATTGCGCCAGATTGACCAGGAAGCACGCAAAGGCCTGCGCCGGTTTGGCATCCGGATTGGTGCAACCAGCCTTTACATGCCGCTTGTGCTCAAGCCTCATGCCATTGAACTACGCCTGTTGATGTGGGCGATGGCAGGCAAGCTGTCTGCGCTACCGGGCCTGCCAACACCGGGCATGGTGTGGGTCGACACGGAAGAGACGGCACCAAAAGAATTTTATGAGCTTTGCGGCTTCCATGTTGTTGGCAAAAAAGCCGTACGCATGGACATGCTTGAGCGTCTGGCGGATGCGGTGCGCCCACTGGGTCAGGACCGTAACTGGTTTGAAGTCACGCCTGAGATCATGGGGCTAGTGGGCCTGTCGGGTGAAGACTTTGCCGAAGTGATGCGCGGTATTGGCTATAAAAACGAGCTGCGCTCCGTACCTGTGGAAGAAAAGCCAGCAGAAGGTGAGGCGAAAGAGCCTGAAGCAGAAACTGCTGAAGCTGAAACTCCTGGGGAGGAAGCACCCGCGGCGGAAAACGCTGCCGCTGAAGCAGAAGCACCCACTGAGACTGCAACTCCGGAACCAGAAACAGCAGAAGCACCCGTAGCGGACGCAGCTGATGGGTCTGAGGCTGAGGAAAAACCGACGCATGTGGAACGCCACTTCTTTATGTGGGCACCAAAGCGTCCGGCCCGCCCTCACGGGCGCCGCGATCACGGTGCCGGCAAGCCATCGGGTGATGGCAGGCCTGATGGGCGCTCGGGCAAAAAAGGAAAAGGCCCTCGCAGACAAGGCGGCAAAGGCGGACCCAAAGGGCCGCGCGTGCATACTTCGGGTCCAGCGAGGAAAACGGGCAAGGTTGACCCGGATTCGCCATTTGCAGCATTGGCGAGCCTTAAGGACGCCCTCAACAAAAAAGGCTGATCGCCATGGCGGATCCAACTGGCACGTCAACGCTCCGGTTGGATAAATGGTTGTGGCAAGCGCGCTTCTTCAAGTCACGATCACTTGCGGCTGCGCAGTGCCGCGCGCGAAAGGTGCGCGTAAATGGCAACTTGTGCAGCAAGGCGAGCGTGGCCGTGCAGGTTGGGGATGTGCTGACGTTTCCAAAAGCGGGTGACATAAGAGTGATTGAAGTGGTTGCACTGGGTACCCGTCGCGGGCCTGCCACCGAGGCCCAAACCCTCTACACGGACCTTACGCCGCCCAAACCGGAAGCTGGCCGCGATGAAGTTGAGGCGGCGCCAGCCGGACCGGTTCGTCTGCCCGGAAGCGGTCGCCCGACCAAGGCCGAGCGCCGTGCGACGGACCGACTTAGAGACCGTTAAGCCTTCGCCTTCCCATGCCTGAATGATGAGGCTACCTATCTTTTGACCCGCTTTTTCGGTAAAGTGGCAGCTCAGACTAGGGTGCAATCGATTTCTGGGGAGGGTCGCATGCAAGATTATCTCAAGCTCGCGGTATTATTGGCCAGCATCTCGGTGATCAGCTTTTCTGTTTCAGGACCGGCAGCGGCTCAGAACGTCGAAAATTTAACCGACAAAGAGCGCTTTGACCGGGCGCGCAACTATCTTACGTCAGCCGTTAATGGTCAGGGCCAGCTCCGTGAAACCGGCGGACACAGCGTCGGCCATCTGGGCAGCCGAATGTCGGAAAACTTCGAAAGGTTGCGCAGCTATCATTCATTCGTCATCTCTAGCAATTGCAGAGCGTCAGTGACCTATCAAGCCAACGAAGATAGACGGATTGTACGGTCCAGACCGATTGAAACCATGGCAGAATTCAGTCGCAGTGTCAGCGGTACCAGCAGCTGGCATTTCGGGTCGATGACAGAAGCAGTGACATCGGAAGAACAGGGGCAATATATCCTTTGGCTCAAAGTGCCAAACACTTTCAGCTGGTGGGAGAATACCAGAAAAGGCTTTTGGAAAAGTTTACTCAGCAGGTATGTGGAGCAGCCCAAATGGGGGCGCATTACCTACCCGCCGGAGGGCGATGACGATGTGAAAATCCGCTTCCGGAACAGAATCACTCGTGACAATGCCAAACGAGCGGCCGAATTTATCCAGACCTACTGCAAAGGCAAAGACCCGAACGTGATGCAGTTTTAGGTTTTTCAGCAACAATTCTTGCATCGCTACAGTCTCAAACTGGTAGAGTTCCTGTTGGAGTGATGGCACTCAATGGGCGGCGTGTCCGCCCGGTAAACCTGACATTGTCGTGAGTTAAGAATCGCTTGCACATAAACCCGTTGCCCAGCGGAAAAGTTTTCGGCATAAACCAAGTCAAGGGCCAAACCGGCAGCTGCAACGGCTGACGGGAACGACAGGATACAAAGGAGACACCTCATGACCTACATCGTCACAGAGGCATGCATTAAATGTAAGTTTATGGACTGTGTTGAAGTTTGTCCCGTGGACTGCTTCTACGAAGGCGAAAACATGTTGGTGATCAATCCAAACGAATGCATCGATTGCGGCGTTTGCGAACCCGAGTGCCCCGCTGAGGCGATTTTGCCTGACACGGAAGATGGTCTTGAGGCAATGCTTGAGCTCAACACCAAATATTCTGAAGAATGGCCAAACATCACCGCCAAAGGGCAAGAGCCCGAGGACGCGGACGACTGGAAGGGCAAAGAAGGCAAAATGGAGCACTTCTCACCCAACCCAGGTGCTGGCGACTAGCCTCTGAGCGCCTTCATTGCCAGCAACAACCTTGCGTGCGCCAAACATAGGGTTTGAGCGCCCTAGAGGGGCGAAGTCAACTGACACTATAAATTTCATGTAATTTATGTTACAATCTAAAGATTGCTGCATGAAATGAACGTTTGGGCCGTTTTTTGTGCATAGGAATCTTGCGCAAAATTGCGTTGATGCAGCGGCTAACCTCCTGAATTTATGGGATGTTATTAGCGTTCATTTGCTCTGGCTGGCTTTTTTCAAATTGCTGCCAGACACTGCACAACGTGTTGAGTGTTGAACTTCTGGGTGCACCGAGTCGAACGGCTGACAAGCCAGTTTCGGCAGGTTGAGAGATAAAGAACGAATATTTCACGGGCAATTTATCCAATGGGGAGCCGCCATCAGCTGTGTTGATGGCTGAGGGAATTGTCCGGTCTGAAAATATCTCCTTCCTGATCGGTGTGCTGAGAAAGAAAAGGATATAAACAGTAATGGCTAAATCGAAAAACCATCCTTATTCAGTTGGTGATTATATTGTCTACCCAAAACACGGTGTTGGCCGTGTTGTTGAGTTGGAAACTCAGGAAATCGCTGGCTTGAAGCTGGAGCTTTACGTCATTCGGTTCGAAAAAGAGCGTATGACGCTTCGGGTGCCGACCAATAAAGCAGAAGCAAGCGGTATGCGCCGCCTCTCTTCCGATGCGACGCTTCAGGAAGCTTTCACCACGCTGAAAGGCAAGGCGCGCATCAAGCGTACCATGTGGAGCCGTCGGGCGCAGGAGTATGAAGCAAAGATCAACTCTGGCGATCTTGTGTCCATTGCTGAAGTCGTGCGCGATTTGCACCGCGGTGAAGATCAGCCGGAACAATCCTACAGTGAGCGGCAGATTTACGAATCAGCTCTTGGCCGTCTCGCGCGCGAGCTTGCCGCTGTTGAAGATATCGACGAAGCGGCGGCGATGGATAAGCTGGAAAAAGAACTCGCAGCTTAACCCGCTGAAAATAAACAATTTAAAACCCGCCTTTTCGGCGGGTTTTTTTGTGCGCAGGCGCCTAAAACCGATCACGAAAAAAATACTACCATTCCACTCTAAAATGGTCATAATGCACGCCATTAATCAGATGCATTAAATCTATTGGCGGAGAGAGACGTGGCGATAGGTAATTGGGCAACTGGGGATGATAGACGGGTAATTCGGCATGCCATGAAAGCGCCGATGCTCGATCGGGACGAAGAAACCGAACTCGCCCTGGCCTGGCAAACTGAACGTGACGAGCATGCGCTCAAGAAACTCACCGAAGCGCACCTTCGGCTGGCTGTGGCAGCCGCCAGCAGATATCGCCATTATGGATTACCCGTTGCAGACCTTATTCAAGAAGGCACCGTCGGATTGATGGAAGCGGCCTACCGCTTCGAAAGTTCCCGTGAAGTCAGATTTTCAACCTACGCATCCTGGTGGGTTCGCGCCGCTGTGCAGGACTATGTGCTGCGCAACTGGTCAATTGTGCGCACCGGCACGACGTCGGCTCACAAAGCCCTGTTTTTCAACCTGAAACGCTTGAAAGCCAAGATGGGTGTTGATGCTGACAGACCTCTGTCTTTCCAGGCACGTAATCAGATCGCTGATGAAATGGGCGTGCGCCTTCGCGATGTGGAAGCCATGGAAGGCCGCCTGTCCGGCGTCGACCGCTCCTTGAATGCCCCTGTTGCTGATGAAAGCGCTCAGGAATGGCAGGACCTGTTGGTTGCGGACGCACCGCTGCCAGACCAGGAATATATTGCGACCCACGATCGCTCTAAAAAGTCTGCTTTGATCGAAGACGCGATGTCAGACCTGACTGAACGCGAAAGCTTCATTATCCGCGAGCGTCAGCTCAAGGAAAATGGCGTGACCCTGGCGGTACTTGGCTCTCAGCTTGGCATTTCCAAAGAACGTGTTCGCCAGCTCGAGGCACAAGCACTTGGTAAACTGCGGGACAGTCTCGTGCGCAAAATCGGCGACCCGGTGGCAGCAGGTCTAACCAGCGTTTAAGCCTTCAAAGCCGGATCGCATCCAGTGGTCCGGTTATCAGCACATCAAAAATTATCACCGGCAACGCGTTGTTAAGGCCGTGTAGTATGACAGCCCACACAAAACCATATCGCATGCGCGTATAGGTGTAGAATGTGGCAGCAACGACCTGCGGCAGGATAATGAACGGCACAAAAAAGCCATGCTCCGACCAGCTGAAATTTGCGTAACGTTCGATATGTGCAGCACCAAACGCGATGATAGAGAACCAAAAAATTTTGGCATAATGCTGTCGCCAGAAAGACTGCAGCCCTGCAAGCCAACTTCCTCTGCTGGTCAAAAAATAGACCAACCCACCGACGGCAAATGACGCCCCATAGCGCAGCACCGCGCCATCCTGATAAAGACCTTCACGCAAGCCGCGGTCACCCACAAATACAGCCGACAGGGCAAGATAGACCAACCCCGCTACTGTTGCCGCCAGACTTAGCCGACCCATTTTGAAATGCGCCCGGAAGGCGGCTTCTTCAATAAGAGGAACAACCAGCCCGCCAACCAGGATCATTTGCCATGCTGGCCAGGTTAGGCTGGCCAGTCTGTTTTCCAGACCAGTGACCATGCCGGCCGCTTCGAATATATAAAAACTGAGCGCGGCCAGGACGGCAAAAATGAGTTTTAAGATGAGAAGAACGGGAATGTTGGCCGCCGCTTGCCCCCAGCTGGCGCCGGGATAGCTGTGAACCGGTTGAATCAAGAACTGTGTGACCGCCTTCAATTGCACCCAATAGGCGCCGGGACGCAGAAACGTCAAAAATACTGGCATAGGACCCTCGCATGTTCTGGCGCACTTTTTGGCACCTTATTATCGTCAAATATGCAGCGCGAGTTTTTGAATAGGGTCAAGAACGCATGGACGAGCGATGCTGGCGCAGGGACCAAACCTATGGGTTGCTTAAAATAACCAACTGGCCTGGCCCTTCAAGGCGCATAAACGGACCACCGCGCCACGTCACCCAGCCCCGCACTTCGACTTGTTTTTGTGTCAGCTCCAATGGGTCGATATCCAGTTTTTTGAACAGGCGAATGGCCCTTGTGGGTATTTCCACCGTAAAGTCTGTTCGCCAGTTCTCCCCGAAGTTGAGGAAAATACGGTTCCCGACCTTGGCAGCATTTTGCACACGGCCCGAAACAATCACCAGTCGCCCAGTGCGTATGTCGTCTACTGCGTTTCTTTCCAGGTCCATCGCTGACCAAAGGCCAGTTTTGTTTGTTCGTGCAATGGCCTCCGCTGCGCGCAAACTGTCCAGGCCAGCCACATGACCGGCTCTGGGCAGCACCATCGCGGCCCCGCGTATCACCAGTTGATGCTGGAGCCAGTGGCCATTTTCCACAAGGGCGTGGGCAATTTTTTTGCCGACCAGGGTTTGGTCTTCTGCTTCACAAAAAAGGGCGAGCTTTTGTCCGCTCACCAGCTCATCCAAAATTGCACGTGACTTTTCTGCATGAGGCCAGCTTCTGTACTGGTCCGTGGCTTGCCAGACCTCCGGTGCTTTGATTGCCGAGAGAACCAGGTGGCTGCCATCCGCTGCGACCAGTTCATCGCCAGAAACTGCTTCTGCGACTGTAAACTGCCCGCAGGCTTTCAATGACAAGGGTATGGGAACGGCGTGTGCTGAGGGTTGGGCCAAAACGGCCGCAACCAAACTCACTAATGCTGCAAATGTCTTGACCATACTTCCCTCAAACGGCAAGCCTACAGGCGGGAGAGAATTGCATCAACGGGGAGACCAGTCCATGGCACATGGAACGCACGATTATGCAGCCGACGAGCGAAACGCCAATGTGCTTATCAATATTAACGGCGACCTGGTGCCAAGGGCTGAAGCCACGGTTTCCGTATTTGATAGCGGTTTTGTGCTAGGGGACGGTGTTTGGGAAGGTCTGCGGGTGCATGGCGGTGTTATCGTGTTCCTGGGCCGCCACTTAAAGCGCCTGTATGAAGGTGCCAAGGCATTGGACATCGACATGGTGTTGTCGCCAGAGCAGCTTGCCAGCCGTCTGTATGCAACCATTGACGCCAACAATATGGAAGAGGGCGGACATATTCGCCTGATGGTCACGCGCGGCGTTAAAGCAACGCCCTATCAGGACCCACGCGTGACGATTAGCGAACCCACGATCGTCATCATTCCGGAGTTTAAGTCGCCACTAAAGGAAACTTTGGATGAGGGCATCAAGCTGTTCACCGTCCATGTGCGCCGAGGTTACCCGGACGTGCAGGATCAGAAGTTGAACTCGCATTCAAAACTCAATTGTATATTGGCTTGTATTCAGGCGACCAAAGCTGGCGCCGATGAAGCCCTGATGCTTGACCCGCACGGTTTTGTGGCAACCTGCAACTCCACGCATTTTTTCATTGTTAAAGACGGAGAGGTTTGGACCTCCACAGGCCAGTTTTGCCTGGGCGGTGTTACCCGGCGGTTGGTTCTTGAAAGCTGCCACGACAATGGCATTCCTGCGTTTGAGAAAAACTTCAGCCTGACCGATGTGTATAGCGCGGATGAAGCCTTTGTCACCGGCACCTATGCCGGCTTGGTTCCAGTGCACACGATTGATGGGCGAACAATCGGTGCGAGTGGAAGCCAGTCCAGTTTACCGGGGCCTATGGTTGCCCGGCTGCGCGACGCCTATGCGCAGAAAATCGGCCAAGCAGTGGATGCGGGCCGGGTCCCGTGACTGTGGCGCCGATCAAGCGGCTTGCCATGTGGTCGGGCCCCCGGAACATTTCAACGGCCCTGATGCGGTCCTTTGAAAACCGGCCAGATTGCAGCGTCGTGGATGAACCGTTTTACGCCTGCTATTTGCACAAAACCGGCCTTGATCACCCGGGTCGTGAAGACGTGTTAGCCAGTCAATCCATTGATGCCGTGTCGGTCATTCGATCCCTGAACCAGCCACTAGCGCCCGGTATTTCCCTGCAGTATGAAAAGCATATGGCGCACCATTTCCTGCCGGGAATGCCATCTGATTGGTTTCAAAGCAGGCATCATTGCATCTTACTGCGTGACCCAGAGGCGGTGATTGCGAGCTACATCAAAACGCGGCCAACGGTTACGCTCGAAGATATCGGCATATTACAGCTCCAGGGCTTGTTCAAAAAAATAACGAATGAGCGGGGAGAGGCCCCGCTGGTTGTTGATAGTGACGATTTGTTGCAAAACCCTGCTGGCATGCTTCAGGCGATTTGCAACCATATTGGCATTGAGTTTTTGCCCGCCATGCTGTCCTGGCCTTCGGGGAAACGGGATAGTGACGGTGTTTGGGCACCCTGGTGGTATGAGCGGGTGGAGGCCTCAACTGGTTTTGAAGTGAGGCCGCCTTTCGACGGCGAATTGGATGCCAAATGGCAGAACATTGCCGAACAGGCCGCTGATATTCACCAGCAGTTGGCACGCCATAGAATCCGGATTTGAGAGTTTTAAATAAGCTGATCTTCTGCTGCTGCGGTGTCTTTAGACTTTGGGGCGGCTTCTGGCAGTTCAACCGTCACACTGGTGCCATGCGCTGGGGCTGATCTGATGGTCATACTCCCGCCGAGCAGCTCCAGAAACCGGTTTACGAGGGGTAAACCAAGGCCTGTGCCGCCAACATTGTTTTTGCCATGGTGGACTTGTCCAAACGGCTCCAGCGCTTGTTCGATGTCTTCTTTGCTCATGCCGATACCGGTATCAGCAACGATTATTTTGTAGCCACCATCAACGATTTCCGACCGCACGGCAACTTGCCCACCGGCGGGCGTGAACTTAATGGCGTTCGATAGCAGGTTCACCAATATCTGACGAATAATGCGTTCGTCGCTGATGATCATCGACGATTCGAGTTCTTTCACCAGCCGGATTGACCTGTCGTTGGCCGAGTTTTCGACCATATTGACGGACTGTTCGATGATTTCGACTGGGTCCATCGCTTCGGCAAACACTTCCATTTTGCCAGCGTCCAATTTGGAAATGTTGAGAATGTCATTGATGACGGTGAGCAAATGTTCGCCGCTCGAGCGAATAATATCCAGATACTCTTTGTTTTTGTCGCCTTGAATTTCGCCGTGCAGTTCCATGCGAACAATCTCAGCAAAGCCGATAATGGCATTGAGCGGCGTGCGCACTTCATGGCTCATGGAGGCCAGGAATGCCATTTTGGTGCGATCAGCCTGCTTGAGCTCTTCAACTAACCGTCTGGCTCTCACGATGAACATGGCCATCGCCAACAGCGCCATGCCCAACAGCAAGATTGCCGGCACGATCAGCTTGCCAAGCAGGTCCGTGCCAGGCGAAGACGGGGTCCAGGAAAAATGACCGATCGGCTGCTGAACGATGTTTTCGAGCTGATGCCCCTCTGAGGGCACTGTATCGCCGGGCTGAAACTGCAGGTCAAACAAAGTAATTGCTTCTCCCATGCGAATGGCGTCTTCAGGATCAACCCGTTGAAAAAAAACGATTACTTCGCGTCGGCCCATGGTAATCGGTGGATCGTAAACTGTGCCGCCAAACGGCTGCACCATGCTGAGGGCGACCATAAACAGGCTGTTTTCGCTGAACACATAGCCTGCACTTGATATGGCATTGTCAAAGTTTCCGGATTCAAGTTCGCTGATTGCGCGCGCCAATCCATTGTCGAGCATGGCCTGAATGTCCGGTATTTGCTCAAGTTGATCGAACCGATGGCTGATGCTGTCGTCCGGCTGCACTATGAACCCACCGTCAATATTGTCGAAGCTCCAGACAGCTTCGCCAATGATTGAGTAGATCCAGTCTTCGTTCTCAGCCAAATGGATGTTGTCGACGGCGTCATCCCACCAGGCGTTGTCTTCAGCAACGGCGCGCAATCGCTGGGGGCCATTGCTCAGTTGAACCTCAAGCACCGTGCGTTCGTTCGCCTGGATTTTAACGTCAAAATTTTTGGCCAGGAAAAATGCAATAAGCGCGACAGACAGCAGGCTGACAACCAGAACCAACACCACGGGCCATATGAGACGGTATAGCATCAGTTGATACCCCCTGCATTCATGGCTCAATAATGCCGCAAAAATGTAAAGGATTTGCAAATTTTGCCCAAATTGAATCTAGGGGTTTGCGGCTAATGGAATGAAATGGTTAACAAAATTCCTTTAAAGCGTGCAAAACACAACCACAAACTTCATGCTTCAGGTTGACCGATAAAACGAATCCCATTACATGGCAGACAATGGATGGTCCCGTAGCTCAGTTGGATAGAGCACCAGATTCCTAATCTGGGGGCCGCAGGTTCGAATCCTGCCGGGATCACCAAACTAGAACCGGACCTCGGTGTCCGGTTTTTTGTTTGGTCTTCTCAGGAATGATTGCACCCGTTCGCTTGCGAGCCTGCCGAGCAGACGGAGGAGCATCGCGACGACGACAATCCTGCCGGGATCACCAGCCACCCTCAGCGGACCCATCCACTGTATCTACTCAGTGCCCTCGCCAATATAGCGGCTGATCCTGTCGAACAGGTCTTTCATCGCGGCACCGGTTTCCGGCAGGTCTTCGCGCGGTAGGTCCAGGTGGTTGATCGGGATTTCCTGGTAGTATTGTTCAAAAACCGGCTTCACAATTTCATAGGCGAAATTGGGGATTTTGCGGCCTTTGCGAAATTCTGCGATGGGGATTTCCGCTTCAATAATACCGTCTTTGTCCTTGGTGGGTTCCTTCGCCAGAATTTTCCCCTTGTTATCAACGATGATCGACTCGCCCGCGGAATAGTTGGGATTAAGCGGCAGGGCAAAATTCGACATGGCCGAATAATAATTGTTGGTGAACGCCGTATAGGTCACGTCAGCTTCATCAAACAAGGTCGCTGTCCGCAGCATAATTTCAGTGCCCCGCATGGCAAATGCCGCGAAGATGAACGGATCAAATTGCACGGTGCTCACGGCGATGTTGCCAAACTCGGTTTGTAGAACAGGAAACTCTTCTTCCATGCCATACATGGCGCGGTATTTGTCGCGCACCGCCTCAATGGTTGTTGTGGTGATTTCCCGGTCAGCATACAGGCGTTTGATATTGCGTGATTTCCAGAATTTTTTAACAATTTCGCCCTCGCGGTTAATGACCGTATTGATGCTGAGGATGTGGCCGGGCCAATCCGGGTCCACCGCATAACTGCCAAAAATCAGGTAGGTGTCGCAGGCTTTGGCCACTTTGCCCAGCCGGTCTGTTTCCGGGCCCGGAATTTGCACGGTATAGGGCAGCTTTTCCGTGCGCGAGCCAGAGGAATAGCCGGTCAGCGGGAACTCATGATACAAAAGAATGTCGGGCTTTTTACCTCTGGTGCAGGCGTCGTTCGCCATCTTTTCCATATGGGCCAGATTAAAATCCAGGCCTTCCTCGATGGAAGGAAACGATTTCAGGGAATTCACCCCTGTTTGAATGACCTTCAGGACAACAACATCCTTTTCAAGGGGCACAGTAGGGTAGGAACCATCCGGCTGCACCAGCACCGGTTCCGCTGATGTATTCTGCGCTGTACTTTCACCGCCTGCCATCGATAACCCCAGCAGGAATGCAGCCCCCGCAGCAAGGCCGATTGTCGCCATCATTGTTGTTTTCATGAGCCATCCTCCCTCTGTTCAGAATGCATTATTGGTCAGTGGGCGGTTGCGCTTCATTGACGTACATCAGCAACGTTGTTTGATCTTTGCCGCACCCCTGCCACATTTTGTTCAAAAAACTAGTTGCAAAGACGGAGGACGGCTGATTTCAATGCGTACCAGATCAGTCGACAGCAAAATGGATCCAGATTGTATGTTTACCCCATCAAACACCGTCGGGCGGGCACGCCGACCGGTTGTTGCATGTCTATTGGCGGGTGCCGCCGCAATTGCTCTGGCGCAAGGCGCGAACGCGCAAGACGCAGAAATTGACCAGGACAGAGAAACCGCCGCGACCACCTCTGAATTTTTGGGGGTTGACCCTGGTGTATTGGCGCTGTTGGACGGTGTGACCCTGAGCGCGCCAACCGGCCCTGTTCTTACTGTTGATGGACCGCACTCTCTAACGCTCTCTGGCACCATTCAGGGACTGGATGCCACGTCGAGCATTGGTGTGCTTGTCGATACAGATCTTGCAGGCCCATCGGGCATTACCCTGGATGGGTCCATTATCCTCAATGGACCAGACGGGTTTGAGCTCGATTTGGGCCTTGAAGGCACCAACACAGGCATATTGATTGAAGGGGACGCCGCGTTTGTTGGTGACCTGACCCTGGGCGACACCGCCAGCATTAATATTTTTGGGGCAGGCAGCACCGGTATCCTGATCAACAGCCCGTTCGAAGGTGACATCGCCATCGACGGCGACATTACAATGTTCGGCAATCGGGCATCGGCGTTTACGCTCAATGGCCCTTTGACAGGTGATTTGTCTATCCTTGGTTCGCTGACTTCGACAAACCCTGACGGCGCAGGGGCTCTCATCAATGGCCCGATTTCTGGTGCTTTTGTGTTTGAGGGTGTCATCCAGGCGGGTGAAACCATTACCTTTGACGACGATGGCAACACTATTGATGCCGTCCCGGGCATTGCAGCTATCCAGGTGACTGAGTCTATTGGCGCTGGTGTGCTGTTGCAGGGTGTGGGTGTTGAATTCACCGAAGATGGTGATGGTGACGACTCGACCACGCTGAGGGATTCTGTCATTTCCACCAACGGCGGCACAACCGCCGTCAGCATCGTTAACCAGTCGGAAGGCAGCGACCTCACAATCGGCTTGGTCGATGGCCTTGATTATGGGTTTGTGCATCGCGGCAACATTGATATTGATAGCGACTCTGCTGGCCTGTCGTCAGTCGGGGTCGACGTCAGCGGTTTTTCCGCAACGGCGCGAACCATCCTTGAAGGTGGTATCCATTTCGACACCGGCATTCTGGCCGTCAATGTGGTTGACGCAGACGCGACCGGTGTCCGGGTTGGCAATTTTGCAAGCGTGCCTGAACTGTTGAACCGAGGCACAATTTTGGCCGAAGTCGGCGTGTCCACAACCACAGACGACGATGGCAACACGGTCTTTGGTCCCGGTGGCGATGCAATTGCAGTGCTTGTTGACGAAAATGGCTCGCTAACCTCTATTGTGAATACAAATGCGATTTTGGCCGGTGCTGGTAACGCAAACACTGACGCCATCGGCATTCTTGACCGGTCTGGTACCCTCAATAGCATTCGCAACGAAGGCACCATTCTGGTTGACCGATCGAACCCCGATGACCTTGATGTAACAGGCTTGACCGCCGCAATTGACGTGAGCGCAAACACCAGCGGCGTAACACTCTTTAACAGTGGTACAATCGCCGGCGACATTTTGCTGGGCTCGGGTGACGACACTGTCACCTTTGAAGACGGCATCCTGGCTGGCAACATTGACTTCGGCCTCGGCGCAAACAGCTTTAACCTGAACGGTGCGTCAGAATTCACAGGCTCAATCAGTCATGGTGGCACCCTTGATCTGTTCGTTTCTGGCGCAGACCTGGAACTGGGCTTGGATCAAGACTTGAATGTGACCAGCGCCCGCTTTGAAAACGGCTCCACCATCAGCATTTTTGTGGACCCTCAAAATGCGGTTCAAGGTCAGTTTATCGCGTCGGATACAGTGTTCATCGCGGGTGATACTCAAATCGATCCGGACGTGACCTCGTTCGTGTTTGAGGAGACCACATACGAATTCCTGACATCAGGCGGCCTGACCGTTGATACTGTTGATTTGGATTCGCTGCTTACCGAGGCACCCTTCATTTATCAGACCCAGCTGGGTTACTCAGGTGATGCCTCCAACAACCTGGCCCTGACCATCCGGCCGAAAACGGCAGACGAACTGGCGCTCGACCCGAACGCTACCATCCTCTACGAGCATTTTCTGGACACGGCGCTTGACCCAAATGACCAGATCGAAAACGCTTTAACAGGCCTCACAACCAGAGACGCCACAAATGACGCCTTCACCAGCCTTGTGGGCGATGCGTCCTCGGCGTCAATGGATTTGGCGGCCATCATCAGTGATGTGCAACAATCCCGTTTGCGAGACAATCTGGCTGGCTTTATTCGCCGTTCGGGCCGGGATCAGGCTTTCTGGGCGCAGCAGGTGGCAACGTATGCGAATGCAAATTCTTCAAGCGAAGACGAATGGAATGCAAGCTACCTAAGTGTTGGTGTTGCTGTTGGTGCAGACCTGTTCGCTGACGAGAATTTCGCCTGGGGTGTTCAAGGGGGATTCTTGCTCTCTGGCGTCAACCGGGACCGCGGCTTTGGTGACGAACTATCGGTCTTTTCACCGTTTGTTGGTGCCTACGCAATGCTGAACAATGGCGGCCTGTATGGCGGCATCAATGCGACAGCAACCTATCACAACCTCGACCGTGAGCGCGTGGTGGCGGTTGGAGCAACCGCGCTCGAAGCGGTCAGTGACACGACCGCCTGGCAGTTTGAAGGAACAGTGACAGCCGGTTATCAATTAACCGCGGGCAAATTTACTCTGCGCCCAGAAGTTGGGGTCTCAGGCACCAGCTACAGCGAAGGGGGCTACGAGGAAGACGGCGCCGTTTCTGCAAACCTGCGCGTTGGTTCGCGCAGCATGTCTCGCGTGGACGGGTTCGCCAGCATCACAGCCGGTTATGACTTCACATGGAGCGAAGGCGAGGTGCCCACCATCCTGCGCCCAGAACTGTTTGCGCAGTATCAAACTTTGCTTATTGGCGGTGACCCCGGCACGGTGCAGCTTGGTTTTCTCGCGACAGACACAACCACCACTTTCGCCATTGATGAAATTGGTGACAGCGTAAAAGCTGCGGGCGTTGCCTTCCATCTGTTTGGCCAAGGCACTGCAGCTGCCATGCGCTATACCTACCGCGAGCGAGACTTTTTCAACTCCCACGAAGCGTCACTGAATTTCAGGCTGAGTTTCTGATCTGAAAAAGAAAAGTGGCCGACGAGCGCGAGGAGGAGGAAATCAAGGGGATAACTCGCCGGCCACATAAAGGTCCTTCTGGGGGAATGAAACAGAAGGTATGGGTTTGGGGGTTTCGAAACGTTTGGGTTCGTCGGTTATTTGTTTGAGTTCAGTTTGAAGTCAGCAATCAAAGACCGGTCCCGATCAAAGGCAATGTCATTGCGCTCTTTCAAGCCATCACTCAAACCAGCTGCCAGTGGCAGGAAGTTCTTCTGATCAAATGAAACGCTAAAGATTGTGCGGGGCTGCAATTCTTCGTGCACTTTAAACGCTGGGTTCAACCGGTAGCGGTTACCGCTCGTGTCTTTCTCAACAAAGGCAGGGTTATAGTCTGCCGTTTTCACAAGACCTGAAAAGTCACCCAACTTTGCCGCGGTGCCGGTGTCGGCTGCGCCGCTTGGCAGTGTGATGATCACGGCAGCCATTGCTGCTGTTGCGGTGAAGATTGTGTTGCGAACGATGTTCAAAGTTTTCTGTGTCATTTTCAGGCTCCTGCCGCCCCTTGCGGCGTTTGCGTTTCTGTCATGAACAGGATATGGGAAGATTATTGAAAACAATAAGTGGAATTTAATCGTTTCTTTATCCACTTTGTGTCATGAATAAGAAATGCAGAGTTACAGCAACATAAGCACATTCATCGAAGTCGCCCGCTGCCGCAGTTTTGCGGAAGCGTCCTCACGGCTTGGCCTTTCCACATCTGCAACCAGCAAAGCAGTTGCCCGCCTTGAAGAAGACCTGGGGGTGAAGCTGCTGCACCGAACCACCCGCAGCGTTGGCCTGACGCCAGAAGGCACCCGCTTTCTGGAGGGTGCCACACGCATTGTCGGCGATATGGATTCGCTTGTGCGCGAAGTCACCGACACACGCGAAGTGCCGCAAGGACGGCTGGTGGTGGGGTCAACCGTGGTGTTTGGGCGCATGTGGCTGATGGAACAGGCGGTGGAGTTCCGCCGCCTTTACCCTGATGTCGAGATTGAGCTTGTGCTGGATGACCGGGCATCTGACCTGGCGCGTGATGGCCTGGATATCGTTATTCGGGCGGGTGACCTTGAAGACAATGCCAATTTGGTGGCGCGCAAGTTTTTTGAAGACCAGGTGGTTTTGTGTGCAAGCCCTGATTATCTCGCCCGTGCTGGCATTCCGCAAACCATTGAAGATCTGGACAGTCATTGCTGCCTTCAGTTCAGGAACCCGGCCCATGGCAGGCTTTACCCATACCGCTTCACCCTGAAGGGACACAGCATCAGCAAAGTCATGGGGGGCGGCTTGATTGCCAATGAAGGGGAAGCGATTAAAAACGCTGCTGAGGCAGGGGCGGGCATTGCCCAACTGCCAAGCTTTATGGTGATTGAGGCGCTGGAAAGCGGACGGCTGGTGCCCTTGATGCGCCGCCTGTGGCCGATCCCGATGTCCCATCACATCCTGTATCTGGACCGCCGCTTGGTTTCAAAACGCATCCGGGTATTTATCGATTTCCTGCTTAAAAACAGGCCAGACTGGTCAGCGAATCTGCCGCGCATTCTGGCGCGGTCCTGACCCCACGACTTTGTGCTGTCTTCAGTGGTTCGAAGAATCTGTTTGCTTGGGACCGCCCGCGCTTTATTTTTCTAGTGAGAAACAGATTCTGGTCCATAGGCGGGAGAGATCACCATGAAAGCAGCTTTTGATTTTGCGAAACGCAATGTGCTTGTGTTCGGCGGCACGAGCGGTATCAACCTGGGCATCGCAGAGGCGTTTGCCAGAAGCGGGGCCACCGTTGGCGTCGTGGGGCGCAATGCAGAGAAAGCCGAAGCCGCACGCGACGCGGTGGCTGCCCACGGGGGCGACGCCTTTTGCTATAGCGCGGACGTGCGCGATTTTGAGGCCGTCTCGGCTGTTTACAAATCTTTTGTGCATGATGCAGGCGGCAAGATCGATATTCTGATCTCAGGCGCTGCGGGCAACTTCCCGGCACCAGCACTTGGCATGAGCCCCAATGGATTCAGATCCGTTGTTGAAATTGACCTGCTGGGTACCTTCCACGTTTTGCGCGCGGGCTTTGAGCACCTTAATCAGCCGGGTGCCAGCATCATCAATATTTCCGCCCCGCAGGCCGACATTGCCATGCCGCTGCAGAGCCATGTGTGTGCCGCCAAAGCCGGTGTGGATATGGTGACGCGCACGCTCGCGATCGAGTGGGGCCCCATGGGCGTTCGGGTGAACTCTGTTATCCCTGGCCCAATCGACGGCACGGAAGGCATGGCGCGCCTTGCCCCAACCGAGAAGATGCGGGAAGCAGTGGAAAAAGCCGTACCGCTTCAGCGGATGGGCACAGTTGATGATGTGGCTGATGTGTGCTTGTTCCTGTCGTCGGACGCCGCGCGCTATGTGACGGGCGCGATTGTGCCTGCGGATGGCGGCGCCGTTGCCGCGGGCTCTGCTGGCATGGGCATGAGCGGCATGCATCACAGTTAAGCGACCAAAACGGTCAAGAAAAAGGGGGCTACGCGCCCCCTTTTTTGCGTCTGAATTTCTGCGAGCCCTATTCGTTATAGAGGCTCTGGATCAGCGCGTTCACTGCTGTTTCGAGCTGCGTATCGCGGCCAGCCGCCCGGTCCTCGGGGCTGTTGTAAACCTCGATGTCTGGCTGGGTGTCTTTAAGTTCCAACCAGTCACCTTCAGGGTCAAAGATGCCAAGCGAAGGCACGCCGAAGATGATGTCGCCGGTGATTGCGCGTTCCCACCAAACATAGGTGCATGTGCCGGTGACAGCCGTGCCCACGAGCAGGCCGCCATTGACGTTTTTATAGGCGGTTGGGAAACAGTGGCCGTCTGAATAGTTGGCTTCGTTCATCAGCACGATTGTCGGCTTGGTCCAGCGGGTGAGTGGTTCGCCCTGCGCCGGAATGCCATACGGTGCGTTGCGCGTATACTCAAAGTCACCAGACGTCAGCAGGCGGATAAGGTCTTCCATCAGGTCGCCGCCCCGGTTCCAGCGGCTATCCACCACAAGACCGTCAGCCGCGAAATATTTGCCAAACACATCCCGGTAGGTGCGGCGATATACGCTGTCCGCCATAAAGGGCAGATGCACGTATCCGAGCCGACCGTTGGAGAGGCGCTCAACGTCAGCCTGACGACCTTCGATCCAGCGCTCGTAAGCCCAGCCGTTTTCGTCCCCGGCTGAAGCCGGTTTCACGACAACCGAATAAGCCTCACCGCCATCCGCACGGTTAAGCGTGACCCGCACCCGCGCACCAGCTTGGTTGTTCATCAGGTCAAAATAGTTGGTGCCAGCGTCAATAGCGGTTCCATTGATCGCTGTGATACGGTCACCAACCGCAACATCACCGTCAGCCCTTGCAAGAGGGCCTTCCGGGTACAGGTGATCAATCGTCAGGCCACTACCAGTGGACGTCATGTCATAGATGGCACCTAGCGAAGCGGTTCTGTCACGACCATTGGCGGTGCCACCGTTTGCCCGGTACCGCGCGCCCGTGTGAGAGGCATTCAGCTCACCAAGAACTTCTGACAAGAGTTCTGCCATGTCACGGTTGTGCGCAATCGACGCCACCTTGGGTTTGTAAGCCGTGTAAATGGCATCCCAGTTGCGGCCGTGTTTGTCATCGCCTTTGTAGAACCAGTCGTCCGCCTGCTTCCAGGCATGGTCAAACAGATACTGACGCTCTGCGGCTGCGTCCAACGCCATGCGGGCGCGCACCTGCACGGACTTGGACTTGCCGTCAGCAACTGAAATTGTTTTCAACCGACCATCCGCGAGGGCAACCAGCGTCTTGCCATCTTTTGATAGCTCGATCCCCGCGACACGATTTCCGAGAGGCGTGAGTTTTTTGGTTTCGTCTTCTTTGAAATCCTGAACCCAAAGATCAAACCCGCCCTCAAAACTGGAAACGTAAAATAGTTTGTCCATGTCTTTCGAGAGAACCGCATTTGACAGATCAGACGAATGAATGGTCAGGCGCTGCTGACGCTTGTCGAGTCGCTCCCAAGTGATCGGGGTTGGTGCCACCTCTTCCTCTTTTGCGGCGTTCTCGTCACTTTCTTCTTCTTTTTCGTCCTTTTTTGCGTCTTTTTCGTTCTTTTCTGCGAGCTCGATATCTTCTTTGCTGCGCAGGAACTTGGCCCAGGCATCGTCAGTGAGGAACCCGGCCATCACGTCAAATTCGGTGCCGTGGCTGCCGTGGTCCCGGCGGCCATAACGCGCAGAGAACCATGTGATGGCATCGCCCGATGGGTGCCAGGCTGGAGCCGTGTCCGTGTATCCCGACAAGCTGATATCGCGCGCTGGCGCCGAAGCGTCAAACGGGCGAATAGCGATATTTGAGAAGAACAAGCGACCGTTCGACGCCATGTCATAAACAAGGTTTTGGCTGTCCGGCGACCAGGCGAATGTTGTGCCGCGCGCCGCTGTGCTGAAGGTCTCAACCGGCGTGGTAACTTCATGCAAGGCGCCGCTTTCGCGCTCCAGAACCATCAGCGTGCGAGTGTTACCCATGAACGCCAGCTTCTTGCCGTCCGGCGACGGTGTAGGCTGGTAGGCATGCTCAACCGGCAGGTCGATCCGCTGCTCGTTCAGGCTGGTTGCCGCATAAAAATAAGGCTCGCCGTCTTCCGACTTTGAAACCTCGAAAAGGCTCCATTTATTATCGCGCTCTGCCGAGTAATAAAGTGTTTTGCCATCGGGCGAAAAGGCAACGTCAGCCTCTTCTTCGGCCGTATCTGTCACCTGGCGTGTGGTTGCGTAATCAACGGACGTTACAAACACATTGCCGTGCGCAACAAAGGCGATTTCCTTGCCATCAGGCGACAGGGCAAACTCGTCTGCCCGGCTCGCCACATCAAGCATGATGGTCTCGCCCTCAGGCACGCTCACCGCCGGTGTCACGGCAAGCTTGCGCAAACGACCGGACTTCAGTGTGTAAAGCTCGCCGTGATTGGTGAAGGCAAGGGTGCCGTCCTCTGCCCGGCTGAGGCTGCGCACCGGGTGGTCGGTGAAGTTGGTGAGTGCTTCAACATCGTCGCCGCGCTGGCGATAGACATTGAATATGCCACTCCGGTCAGACACGAAAAAGCTGCGGCCCGCCCGGTCACCAAACACAGGCGAATGGTCACCGCCAGGGGTGTTTGTCAGGTTTGTGTGCGCACCGCTCGCCAGGTCAACAACCCAAACGTCCCGCGAAAACGGCGATTTGTCATGCTTGCGAAATTCGTCTTCATAGCCAGTTTCGCTGCGATAAATTATTTGCGTTGCGTCTTCATTATAGCGTGCTTCGCTTGCGGGCGTGGTCAGCACCATCTCTGGCGTGCCGCCGTTTGTGCGAACACTGTAAAGCTCACCGGCGCGTGTGAATCCAATTGTTGACGCGGCTGAGTCCTGGCGCACACTTGAAAACAGAATGTGACTGCCGTCCGGATGAAAATCAGTTGGTACATCGTCGCTCTGGTGGAACGTGAGGCGCGTGGTTTTGCCGCCGGTTGCGGGCATCACAAAGATGTCTTTGTTGCCGTAGCGGTCGCTTGCAAACGCAATCATGCTGCCATCCTTGGACCACACAGGGTGGCCTTCCCAGGCGGCATGTGTGGTCAGTGGTGTGGCAGAGCCACCGCGCGCTGGTACCGTGAAAATATTACCCAAATAGCTGAAGGCGATGGTTTCGCCGTCGGGCGAAATGGCTGCCTGGCGAAACCAGTCGCTCTCGGCCGCCGCCACTGAAGCTGAGAGCGAAACACTGCTCATCAGCGCCGCCACTGCGGCCCAATTTCTGATTTTCATGATTGATCCCCTTGATTGACCTTTTGGGTCATTTATCTGCCGCACACGTTAACGTGCTAAACGAAAGCGTCACTCAGTTCGCGATGAAACGTTTTATCGCAAGGTTGAGAGTGCGCCATTTATTCAAATGGTGGTTCTGCGTCCCAGTTAAAGCCGATGGGCGCGCCTTGGCTGACCGCATCCTTGAACGCCGGGTCCCGCTTATCCAGGAAAGACTGAACGCCTTCCTTACCGTCCCGTGTGCTGGTGTGATACATGGTTCTGCTTTCAGCCGCGTGGGCCTCCATCGGATGTTCGGCGCCCATCATGCGCCAGATCAGTTGGCGGTTAATGGCCACTGACATGGCACTTGTGTTGGCGGCGAATCCCGTGGCGATTTCGCGGGCACGGTCCATAAGCTCGTCAGCGTCAACGATTTCGGAAATCAGACCAGCCGCCAGTGCTTCGTCTGCGCCAAACACATTGCCTTTGAACGACCACTCCAGCGCCTTTTGCACGCCCACCAGTCGTGGCAGGAACCAGCTGGCGCAGCTCTCCAGCGTGATACCGCGCTGCGAAAACACAAAACCAAACTTGGCGTAGGGCGAGGCGATGCGAACATCGAGCGGCAGCTGCATGGTGCTGCCAACACCAACAGATGCGCCATTAATCGCGCCAATCAGCGGTTTTTTCATACGATACATGCGCAGCACCACCTTGCCGCCTTCATCGCGGTTGCGCTCCATGTCGGGACCAGAAGCATCAACAGTTTCATCAAGCCCGAACACGTTGCCGCTGGTCGAGAGGTCCATGCCGGCACAAAACGCCCGCCCATTGCCGGAAAGGACAACAGCTCTTACCGCATCGTCGCCGTCCGCCTCATCAAGGGCCGCAACAAGCTCGTTCCCCATCTCGACGGTGAAGGCATTCATGCGATCAGGTCGGTTCAGCAGGATGGTATATATGCCGTCCTGCGCTGATGTTTCGATGCAGTTGAATGCCATGTGTGTCCCTCCCGATTGGTTGCTTGCTTGAAGATAGCGCACTTCAGGCCCTTGTCGACACAAAGCTAACTTCTTGCCTCCTGCCCCACTTCGCGCCAAATTAGCGAAAACCTGGGAGGTAAATATGCGCAATTGGTTTTACGAACAGATGGCCATGTATTCGGCCTACCACCGTGATAAACGAAACCAGATGACCCATCATGTGGGTGTGCCAATGATTGTCTTTTCAGTGATGATCGCGCTCAGCCAGATCACCCTTTATACATTTGAAGGGGGTATCGTGACATTGGCAGGAGCCCTGATCACCGTGCTGCTGCTTCTATACATACTCGCTGCGCCGATGGTGGGGCTGATTGCGCTCATCATATACAGCGTTCTTCTGTATACCGCAGAGCGCATTGGCGCCATGGGCATGTCAACCGCCATGATGGCGTTCGGTGCGCTGTTCATTGTCGGTTGGATTATTCAGTTTTGGGGTCATGCCTATGAAGGCCGAAAACCTGCGTTGTTCGATAACCTGCTGCAGATATTCATGGCACCATCGTTCCTGATTGCGGAAGTCTTGTTTGCTTTGGGTTTGCAAGAGCATCTGAAGCAAGAAATCGAACAGCGCATGCCCCGCTATCTTCCGGAAGGTGAGCGAGCATAAATAGTATGGCGCAGTACCCACTGCATTTTGTCACCCATACGCCTGAAGCACCACTGGATGCCTACATTCAGTCGATGTTTCACTACGACCAGTTTATGCCAGACCATTCGATAGAACGGGTGGTTCCGGATGGGGGCATTTATCTGATTTTTGAATTGGATGGGTTTGTGCGTCATCTTTACGATGTGGAGACACACGAACCCACCCACGATTTCACGCGTGCTTGGGTGTCAGGCATGCACAAAAACTATATTGCGATCTCCGCGCATGAGAACAGTCGCATGTTTGTGGTTCAATTTCACCCTGGCGGCGCGAGCCCGTTTCTGAGGGTGCCGGTGTCTGACCTGAATGACCGTGTTGTGCCGGCAGAAGAATTGTTTGGCGAGGGGGTTTTTGATCTCCACCGAGATCTCAAAGAAGCCAACAGTGATGCGACCATGTTTGCAAAAGCCACAGAGTTTTTGATGGACCACGCTGACTTTGACAACGGGCCTGCGCGGGCATTGGTCAACGAAATGCTGGACGCCATACGCGTCAACGCCAGTGCTCATTTGAAGGATATTGTCGAGGCGTCCGAATATTCGCAGAAACAGGCCATTCATCAATTCAAAAGGCTTGTTGGCCTGAATCCAAAATCCTTCCAGCGTATCATCAGGTTTGGAGAAATTTTGGCGGCGGTCAAAGAAAAACAGACGGTCTCCTGGCGACAAATTGCGGCAGACTGCGTTTATTATGACCAGTCGCATTTTATTCGCGAGTTTAAAGCCTTTTGCGGTTACAGCCCGTCAGAATTCCTGATTGAACAGGAGAATCACCCCGAGATTAACTTCTTCCCACTCGACTAAAATCAACAACTTCAAGAAATTTCGAACCCAGGTAAATTTTATCCAATACGGCTCAAATGCCTGCTCTTATGGTGCGTCCATCATCAATTATATGGAGACCAGGCATGGATATGGGCACAGCTTTCGAGAGTTTGAATTGGTTTGCAATTATCGGCGCAGCAGCGGCAGCTTTCTTCGCAGGGGCCATTTGGTATGGGCCCCTTTTTGGTCAGGCGTGGATGGCGGATTTTGGATTTCAGGAATCTGATTTTGAAGGCCGTAACACCGCCAAAGTATTTGGGCTGACTTTCGTCCTCAATGTCGTAATGGCGATAAACCTTGGCATGTTTTTAGGGCCGGAGGCGGACATGGTTTTTGGCATTGCAGCCGGGTTTTTCACCGGCTTCGGCTTTTTCGCTGCATTGCTTGGTGTGTATTACTTATTTGAAAACCGGCCCCTGCGCCTTTTTCTGATCAATGGCGGGTTTGGCGTTATCAACTTTACCCTGATGGGAGCCATACTGGGCGCCTTCAAATAGACCCGGTCACGACAGCGAGGAGAAAAAACATGGAAGAGAATCTGAAAGACAAGACGGGCCGCGACCTCAAGGAATGGAAAGCTGTTTTGGCCAAGCAGAGTTTTGAAAAACATGGCGAAATGCTCAAGTTCCTCAAAGCCGAGTATAACGTCAGTCATGGGTACGCCAATTTCATCGCGCTAAAGTTTCGCGAGGCAGACGCCGCATCAAGTTCTGATGAAGATTTGGTCGCAGCGCAATATGAGAAAAAGGTCGATTTGCTGCCTATTTACCAGAAGCTCTATCATCTGATCACTTCCTTTGGTGAAGAAGTACAGGTGGCGCCCAAAAAAGCGGCTGTCAGTTTTCGGCGGAAGCGCCAATTCGCATTGGTGCAGCCAACAACAAAAACCCGCGTTGACCTGGGTCTCAAGTTCAATGACAGGGCCTTTGAGGGTCGGCTCGAAACTTCTGGTCCGTTTGGGTCCATGTGCACGCACCGGGTGCAGCTCATGTCGGCTGATGATGTGGACGCTGAAGTTGCCAAATACTTGCGCGATGCTTTTGACGAAGCTGGCTAAATCCACCCAGAGAAAGTGAAAGTGAGGGGCGCCACGGAGCCGGCGCCCCTTTTTTATTCCTCACGGTTGGGTGTGACCATGGGAATATTTTTGAGCTCCTTGAAAGCTGCTGCGGCCATCGGTTTCTTGAACCAGGCATCGAAATACACCGCCAGATAATCACTGTCGCCGATGTATCGGGATTCAAAATCAGAAAAATCGATCTGGGCAATGGCATCGGCTTCCTCAATGTTTTGAGCCACCAACGCATCACGCTGGACGACAACTGAGTCGGCCGTTTCAATCAACAAATCCACATAGGATTGATCGCGTTGCAAGTCGCCGTGCCCTGGCACCAATGTTTCATAGCCAAGGCCCTGAATTCGGCGCAGGGTCGCCCCCCATTTTTTGGGTGGCATATTGAAAGCATACGGCACCGGGTGCACCACGATATCGCCCGTTGCGACAATTTTTTCTTCAGGCAACCACATGACAATGTCGCCGGCCGTGTTGCCGTCCCCCAGGTACAAAAGCTCAATGCGCCGCGCCCCGGAACGAATGGTGAGTTTTTCGTCAAATGTGAGGGTGGCATGGGTGACTTTGGCGCGCTGGTTGTCTGCGTGGATCATGTCCGCATCTTCCAGAATCCGCTCATAAACCCCGCGCATCACATCCGGCATGGGATCACCGCCAAGAAGGGTGCCTTCTTCCAATCCTTTTTCAATCTGCGGTTTGAAATTTGGAATTTGCTCCGGGTAGGCGTCGATGTAATCGATGCGGGTTCCTTCGAAAACGGCCTGCGTAAAGGTATGGGCGACCACCTGAACATTCGCGTACTCTTCAAGGTATCTGAAAATCCCGAAGTTATGGTCACCGTGCCAGTGGCTGATAACAACATGCGTAACGGGAAGGTCGGTTAGCGAGCGTATTTTGGCGATGATCCGCTCGGCCATCGTCGCCGAACCGCCGCCGTCATAGACAACCACGCCCTTGTCAGAGATGACAAAAGTGGCTGTTCCCATCACGGGAAACCGCGGGTTGTCCTCGCGCACACCCGACCAGACGCCCGGGGCAAGCTCGGTAAACGTTGGAATGTATGGGTCCTGCGCTCCGGCTTTGGAAGTTAGAACCAAAACAAGAAGTATGGCAAAGCTGTCGAATAGGTTTTTTATGATTTTCATGAAACTCCCCTTTCCCGTGAAAGGGTGCCGAGGCAGACCTCTTAATGCGAGTTAAGAGTGCGCAACATACCTTAAGACTATAGGTAAGGGCTCAAGAGCCAGACGAGACTGCCTGTTGCGCGGCTCAGCAAGGGCCGTTTGCGCAAACTCTCAAGGGTGATGGGTTTTGAGGCATCAATGCGCGGTTGAACCCAGGCTGCCATTTTTTCGCCAAAGGCGTCGTCATAGCACTCTACATTGAACTCGAAATTCAGCTTCAGAGAACGTGCGTCCCAATTTGATGAGCCGAACAGAACCCAGGTGCCATCGACAACCATAATTTTGCTGTGATCAAACGGTTGCGGTGAGAGGAACAAGCGGCAGCCCGCCTCGACCAGTGGCCGGATACCTGAAACAGCCGCCATGGAGAAAAATGGCAGGTTACTTTTCTCAGGGAACACAATGTCGATCGTCACACCCCGAAGGGCAGCTTGCTTAAGGGCCGACACCAAAGCTTGTTCTGGCAGAAAATAGGGCGTTAAAATTTGCACATGCTTGCGAGCGGATGCGAGCGCGCTTTCCATAATCATGGCTGTTTTCTGCAGCGGCTCATCTGGCCCGTCAGGGACCGAGCGAGCGGCGATCGTGCCTTCAGTTCCCACAACCTCCGGCATCCAGGCGGCAGGGTCTAATTCAGCTTCATTGGAAAACACCCAGTCGTCAGCAAACGCTTCTGTCATCTGGCGCACAATCGGTCCTTCCAGGCCAAAGTGCGTGTCGCGAACGCGCTGTCCCTTCTCAGGGTCTTCAAGATGGTGTTTGCGAATGTTCATGCCGCCTGCGAAAGCGCGTCTGCCATCCAGGATCAAAAGTTTGCGGTGCGTGCGGAGATTAAAAAATGCAAGCCGCCATGAAAACCGTGCCGGATTAAATACAGCAACGTCAATATTGTGGCGCCGTAATAGGTTGGAGACGGGCTTGAGCCCATACATATTACCAACGGCGTCGACCAGCACCTTCACCTCAAGGCCGCGTTCCTTGGCGCGCACAAGCGCAGCGATGATCTTGCGGCCGGCCTGATCCGCCTGAAAAATATAGGTGGTCAAAGCAACCGTGCGCTCTGCTTCGTCAATGGCTCGTGCCATTGCTTCATAGGCTGCGCGCCCGCCGTCATAAGGCGTAATTTTGTTGCCTGTCGTTAAGGGTGTTTTGGCAACCCGGCCCGCCAGCCGGTCGTGGGCGCGCCAGCGCTGTGGTGCGGCTTGTTTTGCGTCCTGAAGTTTGGGCCCTTCAGGGTCAACAAGTTTGCCGCGGCGGGGTGCAAGCCCGCGCCGTTGACGGGCAGCGACCGCGCGCCGCTCAATACGGCTGATGCCAAAAAGCATGTAAAACAACAGACCAAAAACGGGGGCAAGCCAAACGATGGCACCCCAGGCAATCGCTGAGCGAACTTCGTCTTTGGTTGACAGAATATGGATTGTGGTCAGCATTTGCAGCAGCAGAACGCTAAAAGCGATCACCACACCGTCCGGCCAGACCAATGCTTCCAAATCCATGCGCGGTTTCCCACCCAATTCTTCAACTACCCACTCTCTATATAATCGAAAAACCCGTTCCGGGAAGATGTATGGCAAACCGGCATGCGACATTTTCAGTCCCGGCTTGTGGTTGTGTGCGCCATTGGTTAGCGTGCGATGCATGAACACGCCTCAGACAGTTTTTGACAGCAGCGCCAAGCTCATGGGCAACGACCTGATGTGTCGCAGGGGCGGGCGCATTGTGTTCGACGGTCTTAAATTTGAGGCATCAGCGGGTGATTTCATCTGCCTTCGCGGTAGCAACGGCAGCGGAAAATCGACATTTTTGCGCACTGTGTGCGGGTTCTTGCCGCAAGCTCATGGTCGGCTGGTGTGGTCGGTTGGGGGCGATGAAAGCGACCATCTGCCCACGGAGCATTTTATTCAGTCAGGTCACCAGAACGGCCTGAAGCCGAATTTTTCGCTGCGGGACAACGCATCATTTTTTGTGTCGCTTGCGTCCGGCGAAACCGTTTCTCATCAAGACATGCGTGCCGCTGCCGCGGTTTTTGACCTGGAGCATTTGTTGGAAGACTCGGTGCAGTATTTTTCGAGCGGACAACGCCACCGCGCGGCTTTGATGCGCTTTGCGCTCGTGCGCAGACAAGTCTGGCTGATGGATGAGCCAACCGTTGGCCTGGACGCCGCCAACCGTGAAGCGCTGGGGCAGTTGATCGCGAACCATGTTGCGCACGGTGGCATTGTGATTGCGGCAACGCATGATCCGCTAGGTGTAGAGGGCCTAGAGCTCAATATGGATGACTTTCAGCCCAAAATCACGGTTGCAGATGAGGCCTGGCTATGAGCGCCGAGGTGAAAAGCATTCCGATGTTTATGGCGTTGGTGCGCCGGGACGTAAAACTGGCCTGGAGCCAGGGCGGCGGTGCCATGCTTGCACTCGGGTTCTTTTTTGTGGCGGTCAGCCTGTTTCCGTTTGGTGTGGGGCCGGCGCCGCAAGTTTTGGCGCGCATAGCACCTGGGGTGATCTGGGTTGTTGCTCTCTTGGCGGCGGTGATCAGCTTAGACAGGCTGTATCAGGCGGATTATGAAGATGGGTCGCTTGACGACCTGATGCTGTCGCCCATTGGCCCTATTGGTATCTCTGCTGCCAAAGTGTTGGCGCACTGGCTTTCAACCACGTTGCCGCTTGCCCTTCTGGCACCGGCGATGGGTGTGTTGATGAATTTGCCAGACCAGGCATATGGCACGCTCATTCTGTCATTGCTGGTTGGCACGCCAGCACTGTCCCTGATCGGCAGTGTTGGCGCGGCGCTTACCGTTGCGGTGCGCCGCGGCGGGGTTTTGATGCTGCTACTTATATTGCCGCTTTATGTGCCGACGCTTATTTTTGGCGTTGGTGCCGTGGATGCGGCCATGTCGCTCACGGACCCTTTGCCGCATATGGCCTTGCTTGCGGCAACAACTCTGATCGCCTTGGTTGTGGGTCTTTTTGCGTCTGCGGCAGCGCTTAAATTGGCCCTTGAGTAGCACTTCACCGTGTTCCGCTCGTGAGACAGCGCGTCGCACTTGTGGGCAGCGCGGCCATGCTTTAGATAGATGCCATGCATAGATTCGCGAATCCAGCTCAGTTCAATCGTCTCGCCGACGCCATTTTGCCGTGGGCAACAGGAGCTTTTGTCCTGCTTCTAGGCGCCGGGCTTTACTACGCTTTTTTCGACAGCCCACCGGACTATCAGCAGGGTGAAAGCGTGCGCGTGATGTATATCCATGTGCCAGCGGCCTGGATGGCCATGTTCACCTATATGGTGATGGCAGTGGCGAGCTTTACTGCACTCGTTTGGCGGCATCCACTGGCTTTGCTGGCGGGGCGTGCTGCAGCACCCATCGGGGCGGTGTTCACTGCGCTTGCGCTGATCACCGGTATGCTGTGGGGCAAGCCCATGTGGGGCACATATTGGGTGTGGGACGGGCGTCTGACATCGGTGCTCGTACTGCTCTTTTTATACCTTGGGTACATGGCCCTTTGGCAAGCGATCGACGAAGAAGAGAAAGCGGGCCGCGCAGCCTCCATTCTGGCGCTCGTTGGCGTGGTAAATATCCCGATCATCAAGTTTTCTGTGGATTGGTGGAGCACCCTGCACCAGCCCGCGTCTGTGATGCGCCTTGATGGCCCAACAATTGACGGCAGCATGCTCATGCCACTTCTGTTGATGGCGGGCGCCTATCAGGCCTATTTTGCCGTTGTATTTCTGTGGCGCATGAAGCTGGAGATTAACCGGCGCAAACTAGCTGTTGCGCGCCAGGTTTCCATGCATGCCCCTGTAGGAGCCGAGTAATGGCTGAGTTTTTAAGCATGGGCGGTTACGCCAGTTTTGTTTGGACGGCGTACGGCACCTCAGCCGCAGCGCTTGTTTGGCTGGCGGTCAGCTCCCGCAAACAGCTCAAGGAAACCAATGAAGCTGTTGAAGCCGCGCGCGCCCGCCGTCGGGGAGACAGTTAATGGCTGGCCTGAAGACCCGAAAGCAACAGCGCCTGGTCGTTGTTTCCATCGCGCTCACAAGCCTGATTGGGGCGACATTGCTTATCCTGTTTGCGCTCGGCGGGGAAAGCCTGAGCCTGTTTTTGCAACCTTCTGACGTTCAAAAGCGGAATGTGGCTGTGGGTCAAAACTTCCGCCTGGGAGGCCTTGTGGAAACGGGGTCTTTCTCACGATTGGATGACGGCCTTACGTTTCGGTTCACGGTAACCGACTGTCTGGCCAACCAGCCGGTCGAGTTTACTGGCATCCTGCCGGACCTGTTCCGTGAAGGGCAGGGCGTGGTGACTGAAGGTGCGCTCAATGAAAGCGGTGTTTTCATGGCGTCCACCGTGCTGGCGAAACACGATGAAAACTATCGCCCACCGGGAACCATGCCGAAAGAAGAAGGTCAGTGCAGTCACCCCGACGATCAGGCAGCCGCCGCAAGCTATGCTGAGGGCTGATCGTGGCAGGTGAAATTGGTCATTTTGCGCTTTTGCTCGCTCTGATGTTCGCCCTGGTTGGCGCCACGGTGCCGCATATTGGCGCTGCCCGTGGCAATGCAGCCTTCATGGCACTCGCAGACCGGGCAATTTTGGCGCAGTTTGCCATGGCGGCGGTGGCGTTTGCCGCGCTCACTTACGCCTTCGTCACGTCTGACTTTTCCGTGGTGAATGTGGCGACCAACTCCCACACCTTGAAACCCTTGCTCTATAAAATCTCAGGCACCTGGGGCAACCATGAAGGCAGCCTCCTGTTTTGGGTGCTGAACCTCACGTTATTCGGCGCGCTCGTCTCCTGGCGGGGCCGCAAACTGCCGCTGAGGTTCCGTAGCCGGGTGCTCGCGGTGCAAAGCACGCTCATCCTTGGTTTTCTGCTGTTTATCATTTTTACCAGCAACCCGTTTTTGCGTCTGGATCCGGCCCCGTTTGAAGGCAATGGACTGAACCCCTTGCTGCAGGACCCGGGCCTCGCGTTTCATCCGCCCATGCTTTATCTTGGTTACGTTGGTCTTAGTGTTGCCTTTTCTTTTGCTGTTGCGGCGTTGATTGAAGGCGAGGTCACGCCCTTGTGGGCGCGGTGGGTGCGGCCCTGGGCTTTGCTGGCATGGGTTTTCCTGACAGGCGGTATCGCGCTTGGTTCCTGGTGGGCATACTATGAGCTCGGTTGGGGCGGCTGGTGGTTCTGGGACCCCGTTGAAAACGCCAGTTTCATGCCCTGGCTGGTGGCGGCGGCCCTGCTGCACTCGGCCATTGTGGTTGAGAAGCGCGACGCGCTGAAAAGCTGGACGATTTTGCTGGCGATTATTGCGTTTTCCCTTTCGCTCCTAGGCACCTTTGTTGTGCGCTCAGGCGTCATCACAAGTGTGCATGCCTTTGCCAATGACCCGGCCCGCGGCATTTTTATTCTCGCGTTTCTAGCCATTGTTGTTGGGGGGTCGGTGACCCTCTACGCCTGGCGAGCTCCCAAACTTGCGCCCTCAGGTTTGTTTGGTGTCGTGAGCCGGGAGAGCGCGCTTGTCGTCAACAATATATTCCTCTCTACGTTCGCCGCGGTTGTGCTTGTCGGCACGCTTTATCCTCTGTTTGTCGAAGCGTCTGGTGCTGGCCAGATTTCTGTTGGCCCGCCGTTTTTTGAGTATGCAGCGGCTGTTCTCATGAGCCCGCTGATCGTTGCGCTTGGCATTGGGCCTTTGCTCGCATGGAAACGGGGCAACGTGAGCCGGTCGGTGCAAATCGTTTTCCCCGCACTCATTGTTGGCTTTGTGGCTGCGATTGTGTTGGTGTGGCGCACATCCGGTGACTTTGTCATGACGGCCTTCGGATTGGGCTTGGCGGCGTGGCTCGTTAGCAGTGTGCTGCTTGAAATCGCGAACCGGCTACGTCTTAGAAAAGGCGCCAGCATTGCCAGTGCCTTGCGTAAAATTACGCGTGCACAGTGGGGCATGAGCATGGCCCATATGGGGCTTGGGTTTATTCTGCTTGGCATCACCATCAGTGAGGCTTTCACCACGGAAGAATTAACCGTGATGGCCCCAGGCGATACGGTTGATGTTGCAGGATATGACTTCACGTTTGAAGGCGTTGCGCCCATTGTTGGTCCCAACTACACGGCCGTTCGTGGGTTCTTCACTGTGTATGAAGGCGAGACGATTTTGACCTCGCTGATGCCTGAGGACCGGGTCTACTCCAACCCTGTGATGACCACGACAGAAGCAGCCATCTATCCTCTGTTCAGCGGAGACCTGTATGCCGTGATCGGCGAAGCGGCCAGTTCCGGACGCTGGTCGGTGCGTCTATACTTCAAGCCCATGATTTCGGGGTTGTGGCTCGGCGCTTTCATGATGATGGTCGGCGGTGTGCTTTCGCTTTCTGACAGGCGCCTGCGCATCGGCTTGCCAACCGGCAGAAAAGCTAGAGTATCGGGAGCGAGCGCATGAGCAGGTTTGTTCCTTTGATTGTAGTTGCGGCCCTTGTCGCTCTCTTTTTGGGGATGATGCTCTCTGACCGTAACCCCAACGAGATCGATAGTGTCTTGATTGGCAGGGAAGCGCCCGAGTTTTCGCTCGCTAGTTTGGACGATGCGTCCCCGGCACTAACGCAAGCAGACCTGTCGACGGGAAAGCCGGTGCTCGTCAATTTTTTTGCGAGCTGGTGCGTGCCGTGCCGCGCGGAGCATGAAAACCTGATGCGCCTTGCTGGCGACTACCGCGTGGAAGTGATCGGCATTGCCTACAAAAACGAAAAAGACCAGGCGATCGGTTTTCTGAATGAGCTTGGTAACCCTTTCTCCAAAACAGGACTGGATCTGGATGGTCGTGTGGGCATTGATTGGGGCGTGTCCGGAGTTCCAGAGACCTTCCTGATCGACGGTGACGGCATTGTGCGGTATCGCCACTGGGGCCCCATTGTTGGTGACAGCCTGGAGACGCGTTTGTTGCCTGAGCTGGAGGCCCTGCGATGAAAAATAAGCTTTTCGCTGTCTGGGTTTCACTGCTTGCGGCGTTTGCCGCGCACGCCGTGGCTGTGGATGAAAAGCCGCTGGAAGACCCGGCGCTTGAGGCGCAAGCGCGCGCCCTCATGAAAGAAATCCGCTGCCTGCAGTGTCAGAACCAGTCTATTGAAGATTCGAACGCGGATATTGCACGAGACCTGCGCGCGCTCATTCGGGAGCGCATTGCGCTGGGGGACAGCCCCGAAAACGTGAAATCCTATCTCGTGGACCGCTACGGCGACTGGGTGTTGCTGAAGCCGCCTGTTAAATCTTCCACCTATTTCTTGTGGGGATCGCCGTTCTTCGTGGTTTTGATCATCGCGTTCCTGCTGGTGCGAAGGAAGCAGAGCCAATCGGTTGCTGCGCCTCTGTCTGCAGATGAAGAAGCGCGCTTGCAAGAACTATTGGAGCGTGAGCAGTGATTTGGCTGGCTTTGATATCAGTGGCTGTTCTTGGCTTGCTGGTTTTGCTGTTTCGGGTGCGTGCAGAGGACGACGCGGCGGTGGACCCGGTTGCGCATTTCAAGACCCAGCTTTCTGAAATAGATGCGGACGAAAAAGCAGGCACAATTGATGCCGCAAACGCCGCGTCAGCACGGCTTGAGCTGCAACGGCGTTTACTGCGCGCGACAAAGAGCGGCGACAGTGAAGCTGTGGCAACAGGCATTTCCCTAACCAAGAATTCAACAGCTACAGTCTTGGCAGTAGTGGTGGTCGCTGCAGCAGCTTTATATGCGCTATTGGGGGCGCCCAGCGTACCATCGGCACCAAGAACACTTGCGGAAAACCAGCAACAACAGTTTGTTGAAGAAACTGGCATGAGCATCAGCGAAGCTTTTGACCGTATGCAGCAGGGGCTGAATGCAGACCCCGGCAATGCTGAGGCGCGGCAAATGCTCGGTCGGCTCGCGCGGCTGGCAAGGTCTTCTGGCGATAACGTGACCGCGGCCAACGCGTTCAACCAGCTGGCACAGCTTGACCCAGCCAACTCAAATTGGAAGGCCAGCGAGTTGGAGGCTTTTATTGCCCACGGGCGCGGTCAGATCACGCCTGCAGCCCGGCTCGTGCTAGCAGAGCTTTTGTCTGTCTCGCCTGAGCATCCCGCAGGCCAATATTATCTTGGCCTTCTGCGGCTGCAGGCGGGTGATGAGGCAGGCGCGCGCGCCGTGTGGACGGCTTTGGCAGACAGGTCTGCCCCTGATGCGCCCTGGATGGCCCAATTGCGCCAACAGTTATCCGGCCTTGGGGTGGCGCCGCCTGCACTCAGCGCGGAAGATGTTGCTGTTGTTGACGCCATGACGGAAGCGGAGCGAGAAGACTTCATGCGCCAAATGCTTGCGCGCCTTGAAACTCGGCTCGAATCGAACCCGCAAGACCCGGCAGGGTGGTTAATGCTGGCGCGCTCAAAATTGGCGCTTGGTGACCGAAAAGGGGCGATTACAGCCGTAGAGCAGGGAATTGCAGCTAATCCGAGTGAAAAAACCACTGAATTACAGGCGTTTCTTGACAATCTTCTAGAGAATCCCGATCTTTAACAAAGCATTTACGACTTGCTCTTAATGTCAGCAGTCGGATTGATCGTTTCCGGGCACGAAGAAGACGGCTGCCCTCCCCCAGCTGAAGTGGCGACCCAATATGATTGAGGTCCGAAGACCATGGTCGATATTAATACCAGTGCGTCCGCTTTGCAGGCGCAGTTGCAGGCAAGCCAGCAAGGCCGAGTGACCGGCCGTGCCCCCGCTGGCACGAGCCAAAACAGCAACGCCAATACCCCACAAAATGTGATTAGCCAGCGCATAGATGCGCGGCAGGACCTGCCAACACCAGATCGCCGCACGCCGGTGCGCCAATCTGCAAGCAGTAATGAGCTGTCATCATCTGCGGAAATTGAAGATGCCAGCCGCCGTGTTGCGGACCTAACCGGCAATCGCCGCGAAGCACCGGCGGGCCGGATTTCCAACGCCCCGGCTGAAGAGCGTGACCAGCCACTTGGTCAGATCGTCAACATCCTGGTCTAACGATTATTTTTGATCGATCTACTGGACGCGGCGACAGTGCCGCGCCACATTAGGGGCATGTCGAACCCGCCTTTTACACCAGACCATTTTCACCGCGCCGTCCCGGACGGTGACGATCATGAACGCTTGGTTTGCCGGGACTGCGGCTATGTCGCGTACGAAAACCCCAAGATTATTGCGGGCGCTGTTGTCACGCATGGTGAACAGGTCATGTTGTGCAAGCGGGCTATTGATCCGCAGAAGGGCAAGTGGACTATCCCTGCAGGGTTTCTGGAAATGGGGGAGGCGCCGCATGAAGGGGCAATCCGCGAGGCGGTAGAAGAGGCGTGTGCCGATATCGAAATTATTGATCTTTTGGGAGTTTATTCGGTGCGACGGATCAGCCAGGTGCATATGATGTATCGGGCAAAACTGAAAACGCCGGATTTCAAGCCAGGCTATGAAAGCCTGGAGGTTGCCTTGTTCGATTGGGCGGACATCCCTTGGGATGAGCTCGCATTCCCGAGTGTGCATTGGGTGCTCAACCATTTTCACGAAGTTAAAGGCACCTCGGGTTTTGCCCCTTTCACCAACCCCAAGGGTTGGGAAAACGTCTAGGCTTCGGATTCATGAGCGACATTATCCAGTCTTTCCATGCCAAGGCAGAGAGCGAAGGTCCTGACGTAGGCCTGCTGTTTGAGGCAACAGTTCAGCGCATTTATGAGCGCTGGCTAAAGCCCGGCGACCGTGCGGTGGACGGCGGTGCGCACAAGGGTGTGCATCTTCTGCCAATGGCGAAGGCCGTGGGCCCATCCGGTTTCGTCTATGGGTTTGAACCCATTCCCGATTTGGCAGCAAAGCTGGAAAAGCGCCTGAAGGCGGTCGGTATTCGCCATACCTCAATCCGGCGCAAAGCCCTATCTGACACAAAAGGCACAGCGACCTTTCGTCTGTTTGCCAACCGCCCCGCCTACAGTGGCTTGAAGCGGCGCCAATCAAGCTTTAGCGACGAAGAGGGTGGCTTGCAGGAAGTTCCTGTCAAGAAAACCACGCTGGACCGTGAAATTCCCTTTTTCCGCACAATCCACGCCATAAAGCTGGATCTGGAAGGCGGTGAGTTTCATGCGCTAAAAGGGGCAAAACGCACCCTGATGCGGTCACGCCCGCTGGTTGTGTTTGAAAATGGCCGCCAAGCCGCGGCAAATGTCTATGGCTACACAGCTGATAACTATTTTCAGTATTTTGACGCCGTCGGGTACAACGTGTACTGGCTTTCGGGCGAGCATTTCGTTCAAGAAGACTGGCGCCTGAACCGGAAATGCTGGGAGTTTGTTGCTTTACCGCGCGAACAAGCCAGTTTCGCCGCGCAGTTGCCTGACCTGTGCAAGCAAACGCTATCGCAACCGATTAACCACTAGTCTTCTTCCGGCATGTATTTGGCGAACAAGGGCCCATGTCCAATCATGAAGGTCAGGAAGAGGCCCAAATAGCCAAAGGTTTTGAAGGTCACCCAGGTATCTGTGGAAAAAGACCGCCAAATAAATTCGTTCAATGCTGCGCTGGCCAGAAAGAAACTAATGAGATTGCGGGTAAAAACTCTCCAGACATGGTCGGGCATTTCAAGGGCAGATCCCATCAGGGTTTTGACATAAAGCCGGTTTGTCACCAAACCGAACAGCAGAATGGATGCAAAGATGCTGTTGATGACAGTCAGCTTCATTTTGACGAAGGTTTCGTCCTGCAGCCAAAGCGTCAGGCCACCCATCAGCAGCACAACAACCAAGGTAAACCATTGCATCTTGGCAATGTGACCCAGGAGTTTCTTGGCGGCAATCATCGACAAAGGGTGCGCGACCATAAAGGTAACTGTGGCCGCATAAATGCCGCCCAATTGAAACGCGACAAAAAAGGCGATCAGCGAGCCGAACTCGATGGCTGGCTTAATCCACCCTGCCGGTTTCTGCGCCTCCGACTCACGAGTCGACTCAGTTTCTTTTGCTTTGTTGTCAGTCATCCTGAAACTCTATACCTTGCTGTTCCAAATGAAGGCATCCGCGCATGAGCGAACTGCCTTCAGAGCGTTAGATGTGTGCCCTTTTCACAGGCAAGGCAAGGCCAAATGCTGAAACTCTTTAAAGATCGCAATTTTTTCATCCTATGGCTGGGTGAATTTGTGTCCGTTATCGGCAGCCATATCAGCATGATCGCGTTTCCGTTTTTGGTGCTGCAACTGACCGGCAGCCCGGCGCAAATGGGATTGGTTCTCGCCGCGCAAGGTCTGCCACGCGCCGTTTTAATGCTGGTGGGCGGCGCCATCGTTGACCGCTCCAGCCCTCGGCTTGTTATGATTGTCTCGAATGCGGTGCGATTTGCTCTGCTTTTGCTACTGGCAGCGCTGATAGCGGAGCAACAGATAAGCGTGCCGATCATTTTTGGCCTGGCGGTGATGTTCGGCCTGGCCGATGCCTTTTTCTACCCGGCAGCTACGTCCATCGTGCCGTCGGTTGTCGATAAAAATGACCTGAAGTCGGCCAACGCCATTATGCAGGGCTCGGTATGGGTTGGTGTTATCATTGGCCCGGCCATCGCGGCCTTTGTTATCGCGGGCGAGGTGAACACGCTTGGTCACGGGGCGGGGCTTGAAGCTGCGACTTTTGAAAGCAACCGCGAAGGCTACGCCAGGGCCTTCTTTCTCGACGCGCTAACGTTCGGTTTTTCGTTTGTCACACTCTTATTCGTACGCGCACGCTCGCTGCAAAGCGAAGAGGAAGGGGAGGCGGCGCCCAGCATGCTGGGTGAGGTCAAAAAAGCCATCAAATGGGTCTGGTCTGTGCCGGCTATTCGTCTTGGCTTTCTTGGCATCGCAATTCTTGAGTTTTTCTTCCAAACCTCAATTTTTGTTGGCCTGCCAGCGCTCACTGACAGGCGGTATCTGGAGCCAGAATTTGTCTATGGCTTGATAGTCGCCGCTTACGGTCTGGGTGCACTTGCCGGTGCAATCACGGCGGGTTCTGTGGCGTGGCCGTCCCGCGAAAACATTGTGCGCACCATGTTCATCATGTTTACGGGCTCAGGCGCTTCGATCGGGCTGATTGTTCTGTATGAGCCCTATTGGTTTGCGATGGCGCTGTTCCTCGTTTTCGGGGCGGCAGACAGTTACATCTGGGTTCATTTCACCACGTTCCTCCAGCAATCTACGCCAGAAGCGCAAATGGGCCGCGTGATGAGCATCATGATGTTTATGTCCGTTGGTCTTATTCCCATCGCCAGTGTGATATTGGGTGCCGCGTTTGAAGTGAATTTGGAAGTGTCCCTATTGGTTGCCTCCGGCATTCTAACCATCAGCAGTCTGGTGATGGCTCTGCACCCGGACAGCAAAAAGGTGCCGGAACTTGCGACAGAAGACTCCTAGTCGATTGCTGCCAGAATACTGTCAAAACTAAACCAGTTTAGGTCGTTTGGCCTAAACGAAGAGTCATAAACCCCTGTAATAACATGGAATTTAAGCGAAGGTTGGCTGGAGGCCTGGCCCTGTCTGCCGTAAACTTGTGGTCACGACAATTACGGCAGCGATACGAAGGTCATTCCTTGCCACACACGCCTGCAGAAGTTGCTGAAGCAACCTGGGCGAAACGCAAGTTTCATGGAGTTACTTTCACCTGATTGGCGGTCCCTTTGGGCTGCTTCATGTGTGCGCTTGCCGTCAAGAGGGGCAAGACAGTGCACGGTCAGGCGTACAATTGGGGCGCGATCCTTGAAGAGGTTGGCGTCCGTCATCACCATCTGTATTCAGAGCTGGAAGCAGCGAATTTTGCGGCGCTGGTCCGGCGGTTTCAGCACCAGAATGACGCTTACGCGACGCTCTCGGCCTACTTGATTTTCGGGGCAGCGGCCGTGCTGGGTCGCGAGCAGCAAGCGTCAACGGATGCGCTTGGTTACCACGGCCGCCTGAATGCCAAGACCAAAGCGGTCAGCCTGTATTTCTGGGCAGAGGAAGCCATTGCCCACCAGCAGTATCAAACGGCGGAAGGCCTGTTGGCGCCATTGCTTGAAGCCTACCCGGGCGACCCTTCTTTGAACGCATTGGTGGCAACCAGCTGCTTTTACAGCCGCGAGTTGGAGCGGGGTTGGGCATATTTGAACAAAGGTATTGAAGCTGACCCCAAGAGCAAGCAGCTCAATAGCTTGCTGTGCCGATATCTATTAAGCGAAGGAAGCCTCCCTCAGGCTGCTGATGTGGCGTCAGCTTTGCTCGCGATCGACCCGTTTGAGCCGGTAGCTTTCAACACACTTTCCCGCGTTGCGCCCAGTGGGGTGTCGCCTGCGCTGACAGAACGGTTTGAGCACCGGGCCCTTGAGGGCAGCCTTGGGCCCATTACCAGTGCAGGCATGTTCTTTGATTTGGGTCGTATTTATGAGGCAAAAGGCGAATTCGACCGGGCCTTTGATGCCGTCAAAAGCGGTAATGCCTGCATGCAATCCATCCCTTCCGTGACGGGGCAGATGTTTGACGCAAACCGCGACTATGAAGCCTTCAAAAAGCAGGCGGCCTTGTTTGACATGCTTGAGCCCTGCTCTCTGCCAACAGGGTTAACACCCGTGTTTATCGTCGGGCTGCCACGCACGGGCAGTACCCTTCTTGATCAGGCGCTGTCGGCGCATCCGTCGACAGTCAGCCTCGGCGAAGACGACATCATGCCGCGCATCATCCAGGAAGCCGAAGCACTGCTTAAAGAGGGCCGGTTGACAGATGCTCAGCGCCGCTTGCGTGTATGGAAAGCACAGTTTGCTGACCATGCTCGCCGGATGGCCCAGAACATCAGCAAGACAAACGCGCCCTTGCGGTATGTTGTGGACAAAATGCTGGGCAACAGTCGGCACCTTGGCTTTCTGGCCAAACTGTTCCCGGAAGCAGTGTTTATCAACAGCTGCCGCGACCTGCGGGACGTTGGCTTGTCCGTCTATTTCTCGCCGTTGCACCGTGCCAACACTTACGCCACAGACCAGCGCGCAATTGGCGACTTTATGGCGCTTGAAGCAAAAGTGATGAGCCACTGGGCCACCCAGGGTTTAGTCGTTGAAGCCGTTCAGTATGAAACCCTGGTGGATGCGTTTGAACCAACACTGCGCCGCGTTATGGATCATATCGGCATGACCTGGCATGACGACTGCCTGAAATTCCACAAGCTTCAGCGGCCTGTTTACACATATAGCGCGCATCAGGTCCGCAAGAAGCTGTACCGGCAATCTGTCGCCCGGTGGCGCCATTATGAGAAGCAGCTTCAGCCACTTATCACTAGGCTTGAAGCGAGTGGCCTTGTGGAAAAATCAGACACCGTCGTTGCCTTCAACGGCGGACGACAAAAGGTGCCCTCGCAGCTATCCTATTGAACCCTTGACTGATTTGTCGCTATACCATGCGCCATCATACACGGCAGGATAGCAGGCTATGCGCGGATATTTTGGCATTGGGATTGATCAGGCCTCCAAGGCAGGCAATGTGGGCAACTTGATCCGCACGGCGCACGCCTTTGGTGCCAGCTTTGTATTTGCCGTGAACCCAAAGGTGATCGCGCATTCGGGCGAGTTGGTGACCAAGGACTTTACCGACACCAGCAAAAGCCATCAGCAAATCCCTTTCTTCAACTATGAAACGGCGGCTGACGTTGAAGTGCCGCAAGGCGGGCATTTGGTCGGGGTTGAAATCACTGACGAGGCGATTGACCTGCCAAGTTTCAAGCACCCAACGCAGGCGATTTATGTGCTGGGCGGTGAACGGTCTTCACTTTCAAAAGACATGCTGGCACGCTGTGACAGCCTGATCAAAATCCCGACAAAATTCAGCCTTAACGTGGCAACAGCTGGGGCAATTGTCATGTATGACCGGCACAGGGTGTTGGGTGGCTACCCCGAGCGGCCACTGTTAACCGGCAAGGCACCGGAACCCAAGCCGCCGCATGTGCATGGTGGTGTACGAAACCGGCGGGCAAAAAAATCGCCAGCCTAACGAATCTGGGGCTTGCGCGCGCGAATCGTTAACGATTAAATGAATATAAGCACGATGAATGAGGTGGGACTAAGATGAAATCGGCAGTGTTATCAGTTTTGCTGTTGGGCCTGACGCTCACGGGGTTTTCTGCTGCGGACGCGCAAAACGAGAAGCGGCGCCATTTGGGCGCCTACCGTGACTGGGACGCGTTTGTCTACACATACCCAAACGGCCAGAAAACCTGCCATATGATCTCCAGCCCCAAATCCAGCCAGGCGAGCCGCGCGGGCGCGCGCCGGGGCGACATTTACATTATGGTTTCACACCGGCCTGAGTACGGCGTCACAGGCGAAGTGAATGTGGTGGTGGGCTACCCGATCCGCCAGGGCCAGGACGCCATATTGCGCGTGGATGGCCGGAGCCGCTTTGAGTTCTTCACTGAGGGCTCAGGTGCCTGGGCGTATGACCCGGCGGATGACGCCAAGACCGTTGCTGCCATGCGGCGCGGCAACCGGCTTGTGGTGAACGCCACCAGCCAGCGCGGTACCAATACCACCGACAGCTATTCGCTTTCGGGCTTCACGGCGGCCTATAATTCCATCACGGCTGCCTGCAGGTAGGAATCAGTTTTCTGGCAAGTCTGTCCAATCCTTTGAAAGGCCAACAATTGCTAAAAGCTCAGCCATCTTTTTTTCGTCGTCTTTTCTTATAGCGATATCCCACTCACGGTTGAGTTTTGCCTTCTCCAGGCGGGTGTAAACCTCTTGAGCTGTGTATTGGGGTGTTCGGTGCATGCTATTGGTGCCCGGATTTAATGAATCATCGTTTTATTTGGGTCATATGCTGTTCTACAGCGCATTCTTAAACCGTCTGCTGGCGCGGAGGGTCTCGCCTCCTCTCAGCTTAACGGTCAAATCACCGCCAGCGATGGGGGCGGTTTCCATAATGGCGCCCCGGTTCACGATGACCGACCGGTGAATGCGCACGGCATTGCATCCTTTGTCATTCAACAGCTCAGCAAGCTCGGTCAGCGTGATGCGCGCAAGCTGGGTGCCTGAAAGCGACGTCACCTCCGCATAGTTACCAGCGCTTTTGGCATACAGGAACTCGGCCGGTTGCAGCAGGATGGTGGTGGCGCCGCTTTTGAGCGTGATGGGGTCGGCTGCCTGTGCGGCTGAAGATTTCGCCTGCCGGATTTGGCGCTGCAGTTCCCAAACCAGCACACAGAGAAGAAATGTGACCAGATCTTTCCGGTACTCATAAAAGGCTGCGTCATAATCCTCATCAAAAAACTCATAACTGCCGCCAATAAGCATGGGCCACAGCAGTTTGCGCACCAACACCATCAGCGAAACATGCACCAAAGAGAATGCCACGCTGGCCCCAAGATACGGCACCGCACGCTTTTGCCAGTTCTGGCGGGTGATCGGATAGGTGTCGAAGAAGGCGAACACCGGCGCCAACATCAGGATGATAATGAAGATGCTGGTATATTCACCAAGCGACTCTTTAAGAGGTGACAGTTCCCGCCCCAGGTTGGCGGCATCGCTGATTGATGTTTGTACATTTACAACGCCAATCAGCAGGGTGATGACAGCGATTGTCAGCAGCACTGGGTCCCGCCAACGCAGTCCAAGTGCTCGTTGATATGTTGTGAGCCAGTCCATGTGCGACTCAGCATACGCGACAGCTTTGGGGCTGAAAAGAACAAACAAAACAGCGACCTACCGCTCAGCCCGTCAAAATACCGCTCAGCCCACATACTTGAAAAGCGCCTACCGCTCGTCCCACCCTCGTCCCTGACACCCCAAATCGGGTGCACGCAAAGGGCTCAGTGTCCACATTGAGGGCAACCTGAGTACGACAGCAAAACAGGAGCGAAACCATGACTGCAAACACACGGCGCTATGATCTTGACTGGTTGAGGGTGATCGCCTTTGGCCTGCTGATTTTTTATCACATCGGCATGTATTATGTGACCTGGGGCTGGCATGTAAAAAGCCCGCATGCTGGCCCTGCCGGGGAGCCTTTGATGGTTCTTCTCAACCCTTGGCGTTTGTCACTGCTGTTCCTCATATCAGGCGTGGCCATCCGCTTTGCCGTTGATAAGGCGTCGAGTCCTTTAAAGTTTGCTGGGCGGCGCTTTTCCCGCCTGTTTGTGCCGCTGGTGTTTGGCATGCTGGTGATTGTAACGCCGCAATCATACTTCGAACTGCTTGCCAAAGGTGAAATCGATGCTGGCTATCTGGCTTTCTGGGGCCGCTACCTTTCATTTGAAGACAGTTTTTCTGTGACAGTGCCCACTTGGAACCATCTTTGGTATGTGGTGTATCTGCTGGCCTACACCCTTATCATCATTCCGCTGATGCCGCTGCTGCGCCGGCTTGCAACCTGGCTTGAAAGTGAGCGCTTTGAAAAGCTGATTGGGGGTGGACGCTTGTTCATCATCCCGGCGCTTTTATTCATTGGCTACCGCTTCACGACGGACATGGCCTTCCCGCGTGAAACCCATGACCTGGTGAATGACTGGGGTGCGCACGCGCGCTATGGCAGTTATTTCCTGATCGGCCTTTTGATCGCGAAAAACGAGATATTCTGGCGCGTGCTCGCCAACACCTGGCGAATGGCCGCGGTTTTTGTGGTCGGCTTGGCCGTTGTGCTCTCGGGCCTGTGGGCAAACTGGGATTGGGTTTCGGAGCAACCCCTTCTGCTCGCGGTCGGTCGCGCCCTGCGCCCCTTATACGCTTGGGCAATGATTGCAACACTCATGGGCGCTGCGCAGGCTTATCTGAACCGCCCAAGCCCGCGCCTCACGTATCTGACCACGGCTATTTTCCCCTATTATATCCTGCACCAAAGCTTGATTGTGGTGGTGGGAGTTGGCGCGAGCAGCCTGGGGCTTGCGGTGGGGCCAGAGTTTCTGCTGGTGCTCTTTGGCACAACAGCCGGCTGCATAGGTCTTTATGAGCTGGTCATCCGGCGTGTGCCCCTTTTGCGGCCCTTGTTCGGGGTGCCAGTAGCAAGAAAAAATACACCCTCACCAAGGCCGATCGCCGCAGAGTGAACGTGTACAAAACCATGGAATCTGTTGACACAGGCGCCGTCCCGGCTTAGGGACGGCGCACACATGAACCGCCCGACTTCGTGGAACGCGAAGGGGCCATAAGACCCTGGCGTGAGCAGAGGCTCGCAAAAGGCAAGGTGAAGAAAATGCAGATTACCCCCTCTGGCAACCCAGTGGTTGTCTCCCCCCGTGCTAACCCTGACGGCGACAAGCAAAACATACTTGGCCTGGACCGTGCTGAGCTCAAGGAAGCCATCGCGGGCATTGGTGTGCCTGAGAAGCAAGTCAAAATGCGCACCAGCCAGGTGTGGCACTGGGTGTACCACCGCGGTGTGTCGAGCTTCGATGACATGCTGAATGTGTCGAAAGACGTGCGCGCCAAGCTCGCGGACCATTTCATCATCAAGCGGCCCGAGATTGTGGAAGCGCAATACTCCAATGATGGCACGCGCAAATATCTCATTCGTTTTGCTGACGGTAACGAGGCGGAAACGGTTTACATCCCCGAAGAAGATCGCGGCACGCTGTGCATTTCTTCTCAGGTGGGCTGCACGCTCAATTGCAAATTCTGCCACACTGGCACCATGAAGCTGGTGCGCAATCTGACGGCGGCTGAAATTGTTGCGCAGATGATGATCGCCCGCGACGACTTGGGCGAATGGGAAAACCCAACCGAAGGCCGCCGGGTGACCAACATCGTGATGATGGGCATGGGCGAGCCGCTGTATAACTTCGACAATGTTAAAAAAGCGCTAGAGATCGTTATGGATGAAGAGGGCATTCAGCTCTCCAAGCGTCGTATCACTTTGTCCACGTCTGGTGTTGTGCCGCACATGGAACGCTGCGGTAAAGAAATCGGCGTGAACCTTGCGGTTTCCCTGCATGCGGTGCGTGATGATGTGCGCACCGACATTATGCCGATTAACAAGAAATATGGCCTTGAAGAAGTGCTGACAGCATGCGCCAACTATCCGGGTGCCCATAACGCGCGGCGCATCACGTTTGAATATGCCATGCTGAAGGGCGTGAACGACAGTGACGCAGACGCGCGTGAGCTGGTGCGCCTTATTCGCAAGTATAAGCTGCCAGCCAAAGTGAACCTTATTCCGTTCAATCCGTGGCCGGGCACCGAGTATGAATGCAGCGACTGGGACCAAATCCAGCGTTTCTCTGACATTGTGTATGAAGGCGGCATCTCCGCCCCCATCCGCACACCGCGTGGTCGGGATATTATGGCGGCTTGCGGTCAGTTGAAGTCGGCTTCCGAGAAAAAGTCCAAGGCGGAACTCGCGCGTGAGGCGGCTGCCGCAGCCGCGGCGTCAAGTGATGCGGTGCATCATACATCTACCGGGCTGACGTGAACTGTGGCTGATATCGAGCTCAGAGAGTTTAAGCCATCGGACCGCGAGGGTTGCCTTGCGGTGCTGGATGCCAACACGCCCGAGTATTTTTCGCCGGTTGAACGCGAAACATTTGATGAGTTTCTGGCTGAGCCACCCGGCACTTATCTGGTGCTGGTGGACGATAATCGTGTTGTTGGCTGCGGCGGCTATATTCCCATGCCAGACACCCGTGATGCCCACACCAGTTGGGGCATGGTGCACCCGGACTATAAGGGCAGAGGCCTTGGCAAACGCCTGTTTCAGGCGCGGTTGGATGCGGTGCGCAAACGCGGTGACGCGGACCGCGTACGGGTTGTGACCAGCCCGCAAACCGAGAGCTTTTTTAAACTCTATGGCTTTGAAGTCACGCGCCGCGAAAAAGACGGTAACGCGCCCGGCATTGACCTGGTTGAAATGTGGCTGGCGCTCTAGGCGCTGCTAACACTGTGGCCCATTTGGGTTTTCCGGCAATTTCTCGTAGCGCATCTCATAAGTTTGCACCCAGGTGTCTGAGCCGTGCGCACGGCGGAACACATTCGACGTGAAGCTTGTGTCCGTGATATTTTGCTCGATGGTTTTGACGTCAAAAGCCTCAGTGCCAGAAAAACCGCCTGGCACCAGCGTTTCCATCGTGTCGCCAACTTTCCTGATTGTGAAACCGCTCCAGCGCTGAAGCTGCGCATTCAGGAAATGAGCGCGCCACAGGTCAGCGGTGCTGTCGTAGGCACGCAGGCTGGTTGAGAAAAAACCGGGCGCACGAAAGCAGGTTTGAAGCGTCTGGCCATCGCCGTGATAGAAAGCGGTTATGCGCGATTTGGCATCAATATCCTGGCGCGCACCATCCGGCCTGATGATGGTGATGCTGGCCTCCCATTCACCGCGAAAAAAAGCATAGTCGGCGAATCGCTCATAGCTCTGATTCGGCGCACCATATGGCGAGTCGTTCGCTGTCGCGGGCAGTGTCATTGTGAAAAATAAGCTTGCCCAGATCAGCTTTATTGATTGTTTCATAGTGTCCTCCCGTCGAGGATACAGTTTACTATATGCGACCTCACGGCGGCAGGCATGCTCAACCCCGGTCTCCCTCAGTTCGTCCCTTTTGCGCTTCCGTTCGCATGCTGATAAGCTTGCTGTGGGAATGACATTGGGGAAGAGACTTTCATGAGAAATCTGATCGCATGCGCGACGCTAATAGCTGGCTTTTCCTTGGCTTCTGCTGCTCAGGAAGAAAAAACCCAGCCTGCCGAAATACCGGAAAGCCTGTCTGCAAAACTTGAAGGTCTCACTGAGGCAGAACTGACGTTCTTGCTTGGTGATGATGCGCTTTCGTTTGCCGAACGGCACGAGATTTTGTTTGCCCGCCTGGACAGCAAAACCCCAGAGGGCATTGCGGCATATGTGCGCGCTATGATGCGGGTCAGCCAGCTTGAGAAATACAACCCCGAAACCGACCGGGCAACCATTCCACTGAACACCGAGTCAGACAGCTTTAATGGCTGGAAAGTGAAGCGCCCCGCAGAGTTTGATACCCCGCGTGCACCAGGCCCTATTAATTTAAACCGCTATATGTATGCAGAGCCCAAGCTTGGCATCCCCACCTTCATGAACATGCCGGTGGCCATCACGCCGGAGGATCTGGTCGCGGGCGAAGTTGAAGTGGCGATAATGGGCATTCCTCTCGATTCCGGCACGGGATACAGGGGGGCAGCCTATGGGCCAAGAGCGGTCAGGGTTGGTACGGTCTACCGCGGTAACAGCATGCATGAACCGCCGCATATGCACACGTTGATCTCCCCCAATAACGAGCTTACGATTGTGGATTATGGTGACATCGCGGTTGACCAGTTCAGCGTCGAGCGCAGTTTGGGCCATATCCGCGAGAGTGTGCGCGAAGTTGCTGCTGCTGGTGCCATACCCATGATCGTGGGCGGCGACCATTCGCTGATGTACCCGGACGTGGCTGGGGTGGTCGATGTGTACGGCGCTGGCAACGTGGGCGTTGTGCATTTTGATGCGCATTATGATGCCGGTCGTGGCCAGGCGCATTTACTCAGTCACGGACAACCGGTGCACCGGCTGTTTGCTGAAGAATTGGTGCCAGGCCCCAATTTCATTCAAATCGGCCTCAGGGGCTATTGGCCCGGCAAGCCTGCATTCGAATGGATGCAAGAGCATGGTCTGAGGTATCACACCATGGCAGAAATCGAAAAAGACGGCTGGGACCAGGTGATGAAACGTGCGATGCAAGAGGCGCTTGAAGGACCAGAATATATTTACATCTCGTTTGATATTGATGTGCTGGACCCAGCCTACGCGCCCGGTACTGGTACGCCGGAGCCGGGCGGGCTAACAACTCGGGAAGTGTTCCCCATCGTGCGGCGCTTGTGTGCAGAAAAGCAGGTGGTGGGTTTTGAGCTTGTGGAAGTGAACCCGCTTGTTGACCCCACTTACACAACTGCCCAGAACGCCGACAGGGTACTGCGTGAATGCCTGACCGGTATCGCCATGCGCAAGCGCGGCCTGACTGAACCGCATTACTTAAGCCCGCTGACGATTGACCACGGTCATGACTAAATGTTTCGCCGCAGCAGTTGCAGCCTTGATCATGCTAACTGGCTGTGTGTCCGAGGCAGTGCAAACCACTGTCATTGTCGACGAGGACGCCAACAATCAAATGGCATTGTCGATGGACTTGATCACCGCGGCGAGCCCTGAACTGGCCGATGCGATTTTAAACTCCGCGCGTGGCAGCTGGTTCGAGAACAAGGCGGCCTATATCGCGCAATATAGTGATCGGCTGGCAGCCAACCATTATCAGTTTTTCCCCGGCCTGCCGACGCCCGACGAAGTAGAATGGCCTTCTTTGGAAGACGGCGATGCGGTTTATCTGGTCGCCGGCAATTTTGTGGCCGGTCCGCGCATCCTGAAGGTTGTGCCCCACACGGTTGCCAGCATAACGATTTCATCCGATGACTTCGTTTTGTCTTGGAAATAGGTAACTTTCCCATCCTCTGAAAGCCTGTGCGTAATGATCAGATTTACGCGCGCTCCAGGTGTCAATGCGACTAGTGCTTGCGCTGGTCATCAGCTGGTGTAAGGTCCACCCCAAAGGGGCAAAAGAGCTCCTCGTTTTTGCACCGAGTTAGGGGGTATCATGACCAGAATTATTGCGGCCTTAGCGGCTGTGTTTATTGCCACTTCAGTGGCTGCACAAGACGATCAGCCCAACACCTTCACAATGCCGTCGGCCATCGCTGACGGGAAAACAATCATTGTCGACAGCACCTTGGCAAATAGTCAGGGCGCTTTCAAAATGGAAGCCACAGAGAGTATCCGCTTAACTCCCATCGGCACATCCGGGGAAATGGCCACATTCAAAGCCACAACCATAGCTGCCGATCTTACTTCAGTTGAAGGCGTACCGCCCTTCCTTGGCGCCGTTCTGGAAAACATGGGTGAACGATCCGTTGGCAGGTCATTTGAATACGGCGCTGATATGGACGGGTTGCCTCTTCAACTTACGGAATACTCTGAGATTGGTCCGTTTATGGAAGAGTTGAGCCAGGGCGTGAAGGATTGGTCCGTTCAGTTTGGTGAACAACAGGGGCTGAATGAGCAGCAAATGGCCATGCTTACCGGATTTGTTGATCAGGGATTGGCGCCCTTCTTGAGCAAAGACCCTGAAGTGTTGGGTCGGCTTGTCCTGGAAACCCCTCAACTGATGTTTGGCGCGGCTGGTCGCCAGCTTTTCGAAGTAGGCTACTATTCCGAAAACCAAGGCACGCGATATATGGATGAACTTCAAGGCTACCTGTTCACTGTGGATAGATGGGAACTGATAAGCCATGACACCGACGCGGGTGAAGCCATTGTCAACTTTGAGCAAACCCTTGACCCTGCTGAGCACGAAGCGTTTCTGGAGCGCCTAACAAACGTGTTGCTGCAACAATACGGCGAAGCACAAGCCACGGCAATTCAAGCCGAGGTTGACCATTATCGCGCGCTGCAACTGACGCGGTCGGCAGACTACACAATTGATCTGTCTACGGGCTTGGTAAAGAACGGCAGCCTTCGCTCGGAAAAAGTTTTCAAAGGCAGCACGGAAGTCGAAAACCTGTCGTTTAGCATGCGCCATGCAGAGTAGGCCCACCTATATGCGACCTCAAAGAGCGCTCTAACAGACCCGGTTCATTTCTGCGGTCAAAAGGTTCAAAATTGCTCGCTTCAATTTGGCAACCTACCTCCAATCTCTGGTATCAGTGATGCGAGCGAGAGGAGAGACCGATGTCACGCACTGTTTATTTTGTTTCCGGAAGCCCGTTTGCCTGGCGCGTTATGTTAGCGCTTGGACTGAAGGGGCTCGACTATCAGGCCAAGCGGCTGGTTTTTGACGAGGGTGACACACAAAAACCAGAATATCTGGCGCTGAACCCGCGAGGGAAGGTGCCTACACTCGTAGATGGTGAAGTCACTGTTTACGAGTCGCTTGCGATTCTCGCTTTTCTGGACCGCGCCTACCCAGACGTACCACTTCTGGGCGAAACGCCAGCAGATGCGGCGCTTGTTTGGCGTCGTGCGCTGGAGATTGATAACTATCTGGCAAGTGCACTTACGGGCGCTGCGCGACCGATTTTCACACAAACCTTCGCTGGTAAAGAGGCTGAGATAAACGAGAATTTTGCTAAAGTCCGGGCAGAGATTGAAAATACGGCAGGCTGGCTTGATGGTAACGACTTTATGGCAGGCAGTGCACCAACCGCTGTTGATGTTTCGCTCTATCCGCCGCTGGCGATGCTAAGGCGTGTAGGCCCACAGCTCGCCGGTGTTCCCGGCATTGAAGCGAATTTACCCGATTTTGAAACTGACCTTCCCGAACTTGCTGCATGGATGAAACGGGTTGAAGCCCTGCCTGGTTTCGATGCTGCTTATCCCCCGCATTGGCGCGAAGCAGCTTAATCCTTCCCTTAACCCCAGGGGGCGGCAAGCGAGGTGCGATGGATCCCGTCGCACCTCACTCCTGCGCGTTCATGGCACTTGATATTAGAATGCCCCACTCGGCATCTGCCCTTTCGATGCGACCGCGAGTATCAAGTGCAAACAGGCCTTGCGCGAAAATGTTGGCGTTCAGGTAAAGCTGACCATCAACTACGGTCCAATTTCTTGGATTGATGTCGACAATGTCGCCGTTCGACATGGCATAAGCACAATAGCCACCGTAAGCGGGCAAGTAGCGCCGGGGCTCCTGTTCAAAGGCGTCTTTGTTTTGCTCGCTGGCAAATCTGTAGATGACACCCTGATATTCAATTTGAAACACAAAAGAGCCAGCAGTTGCTTTTTCATCTGTGTGATAAGCGACAGGGTCAAATCCCTGGATGCCCAGACCCTTTGGCGCGTTGACAACAGTGTCAGGCGTTAGCGCTGCTTTGCCACAAGCCGCGAGCATAAGCCCCAGTAATAGTAAAAGTATGATGGGTTTGAGTGTTGCCATTTTCTGGTCCAGCTCCTTGAAACCGGACTATATGAATTGGCATGCATGAGCGCGAGTAAACACCCTTCACACCGCAGTGACTGGATGTGACCTAGCCTTGCTCTCTCGCTTTCAGGATTGCGTCAGCTTCCTTGATAAATGCCCACACTTCGTTCGAAAACGGTGGCTCTGGGCCGTCCGCAGGCCAATCATCCATGTTGTCATAAAGCTTGGCGGCGCTTTCTGTGAGAGCAGGGTCGATGTCGTAAATGGCCTGCGTCATTGCATTCCATTCCCTGACCACCTGTTGCGCTTCTCTGCTGCCAGGGTCTGTTCCAACAAGCGCTTCGGTACGCGCCAACAAAGCGGGCCATTTCTGTTCGTGTTCCCGAACGGCCTCATCCGAGAGTTTTTCTTTGGCCGCTTTCCAGCGCTCCTGTTCTTCGTCGGTGTAGAATTTGTCCCAGACTTTTTGCCATTTTTCCTCGCTCATAGCGTGTTCTCCCATCTTGATGATGTTGCAAAGCGTGGAAAGGTCGGCAGGCTGGCCGGCAGCAGCGCACGCCACAGCCTCATCAAGCAGGGCGAGCCGGTGTTTGGCTTTTTCAAGCTCTTCTTCGGCGATTGCGCGCTGCATTTGCAGCACATCTTCCGCCTGCCAGTTGCCAGATGTGATCAATTGCTTGATCTGTGACAGGGTTAACCCTGTTCTTTTCAGCATCTGAATATGCTGCAGGCGCGCTATGTCATGAAACGCATAGACGCGCTGTCGCGACTCGGTTCTTTGCGGCTTCAACAACCCCATCGTTTCATAATGGTGCAGTGCACGAACAGTTATCCCTGAGCGTTTTGCGACTTCACCGATCGACAATAGCTTCATATCTTGCCTTCCTTTCCACAACACGACCTGTGGGGCCTAACGCAGCGTCAGGGGCAAGGGGAAACTTTAAAAACTCCGAAAAAAATTTACCAGACATTCGGCAGCGCAAGTTTTTCTGATTGATGAACAGAAAAATTAACGTTGATACGCCGATTGACGCGGCGATGCCCACGCCTATACTCGCCGCGAATGACAGACCGGAGCACTCCCCATGGCAGACAAAATCAATAAAGTTGTTTTGGCTTATTCTGGCGGCCTAGACACATCCATTATCCTGAAGTGGCTTCAGGTTACCTACGACTGCGAAGTCGTAACTTTCACCGCCGATCTAGGCCAAGGTGAAGAACTGGAGCCGGCCCGCAAAAAAGCAGAAATGCTGGGCATCAATGAAATCTATATTGAGGACCTGCGCGAAGAATTTGTGCGCGACTATGTCTTCCCGATGTTCCGCGCTAACACGGTTTATGAAGGGCTGTATCTTCTAGGCACCGCGATTGCACGGCCTTTGATTGCCAAGCGTCAAATCGAGATTGCCGCCGAGACTGGCGCGGATGCTGTTTGTCACGGGGCGACAGGCAAAGGCAATGACCAAGTGCGGTTTGAACTCGGCTACTATGGCCTGAACCCGAATATCAAAGTCATCGCGCCGTGGCGTGAATGGGACTTGTCGTCCCGAACGGCGCTGATTGATTTTGCCGAGAAACACCAGATTCCGGTGCCAAAAGACAAGCGCGGCGAGAGCCCTTTCAGTGTCGACGCAAACCTGTTGCATACATCAAGCGAAGGCAAAGCGCTTGAGGACCCTTGGGAGGCGGCTGAAGAATATGTCTACAGCCGTACGGATGACCCGGTGGCTGATGCACCGAGCGAGCCAGAGTATATCGAAGTTGAGTTCGAAAAAGGCGATGCCGTCGGCATTAACGGTGTCGCTATGAGTCCCGCGACCCTGTTGACCGCGTTAAATGATTACGGCCGCAAGCACGGCATTGGGCGGCTCGACCTGTTGGAGAACCGGTTTGTTGGCATGAAATCGCGCGGCATCTACGAAACGCCCGGCGGCACCATTCTTCTGGCGGCGCACCGGGGCATTGAGCAAATTACGCTCGATAAAGGGGCCATGCATCTCAAAGACCAGATCATGCCCAAGTACGCTGAAGCCATCTACAATGGTTTCTGGTTCAGCCCTGAGCGTGAGATGATGCAGGCGCTTATCGACAAAAGTCAGGACTTTGTTGCTGGAACGGTTCGGCTGATGCTGTTCAAGGGTGCTGCCCATGTTGTTGGCCGCAAGAGCCCTTACAGCCTCTATTCGATGGAGCATGTGACATTTGAGGAAGACAGTGTCTATGACCAACGGGACGCGGAAGGCTTCATCAAACTCAATGCACTTCGACTGCAACTCTTGAAGCAGCGCGGTAAAATCACTGAGCCACCCAGCTACGAGTAGGAACTGACAGGAACATGGGCGACGTCTTTTTGATCATTGGGCCTGTGTTCCTGATCATGATGCTGGGGTTCGGGCTGGGCAAAACCAAGCTGTTCCCGCCGGGGTCCAGCTCTATCCTGATCGCCTTTGTCTGGTATGTGGCTATCCCGGCGCTGATGTTCCGGTCCGTCGCACCAGCAACGCTGCCACAGGCGGATGAGCTACTGCTCGTTTTTGGTTATTATTCGGCGTTGCTAACTCTTTATTTGCTAGCGGTGCTGGTATCCAAATTCGTCTTCAAACTGACGGCTGCTGAGCAAGGCATATTTGCCTTGTCCTCCTGTTTCGCGAACGGTGGCTTTATCGGCATCCCTATTCTTGAAGGTGCGTTTGGGTCAGAAGGTGTGCGTCTGCTGCTGGTGATCCTGAGTTTTCACAGCTTGACGCTGCTGACCATTACAACAGTGATCGCGGAGCGCGCGGCACAGCGCTCCGGGGGTGGCGGCAGTGTTGTCACCAAAACGCTGCAAAGCCTGGGTCAAAACCCGCTTTTGCTGGCGCTTGTGTCGGGGCTTAGCTGGTCAGCTTTGGGGTTGCCTTTCCCGGAATGGCTCGACCGGGTTCTTGCCCTGCCTGCCCAAAGTGCGGCACCCACCGGATTGTTTGCCGCCGGTCTCGCGATCGCGGGCTTCAAAATCTCAGGTGACTTGAAACAGGCCCTGATCGCAGTTGCGTTTAAGCTTATGCTTTTGCCGCTGATGGTGTTTTCTACGACCCATTTTGTATTTGGGTTGCCTGACTTGTGGGTGGGCGTCGCGACGCTCACTGCGGCATTGCCGACCGGCATGGTTGCCTATACTTTCGGCGAACAATATGGCATTGGCTCACGCCGGGCGGCAACAACCGTGGTGATAGGCACGGCCACATCTATTGTAACACTGGCATCACTTCTTATATGGCTCAGTCCATCCGGCGTTTAACGGAACAGAAAAAAGTGGAGACACGGCATGAGCGAATGGACAGTTTATCTTTCCGGCGAAATCCATAGCGATTGGCGGCAGGAGATTGAGGCGGCAGTATCAGCCCTGAGTTTGCCTGTCACCTTCACAGCCCCCAACACCGTGCATGAAGACAGCGACGACGCGGGCGCTGTTATTCTCGGCGAGCCGGAAAGCAACTTTTGGCGCGACCATATGGGTGCCAAAGTGAACGCGATCCGCACCCGCAAGCTCATTTCAGAAGCAGATGTTGTTGTGGTTCGTTTCGGCGAAAAATACCGCCAGTGGAATGCGGCCTTTGATGCGGGCTATGCGGCGGCGCTCGGTAAAAGTTTGATCGTTCAGCACCCGCCGGAATTCACCCATGCGCTTAAGGAAGTGGATGGTGCTGCGCTCGCCACCTGCGAGACGCCAGCACAAGTTGCCAAAATACTAGCTTATGTGATTTCGGGCGCGCTGGAGCGCTAATCCCGCGCGACGTTGAGGTCCACAAGCGGCTCGTTCACTTCCAAAACAAAACCATCGGGGTCAGAGATGATACTGACCCGCACGGGAATGGTGCCCGTGCCATCATAGCTTGGGTATTCAACGATGCGCGGTGGCATAATAGCCTCCACGCCAGGTACAGCTTGAGCTGCTTCAAACTTCTGTTCTAGGTCTGTGGTCGCAAACAACTGCACTGAGGTGCCGGGCTCAAACGCCAGCCGATTGAGTGGTTGCTCTTTCTTCGGTTTCTGGTACTCAAGCAGCCCCAGAACGCCCACATACGTGTCGTTGGCGCGCAAGAACACAAGGCGGCGGATGCGGTCGGTTTCTGCGTCCGGCTTGCCGGCAGGCGTGCGGATCATTTGGTCATAAATCACCTTCATGCCAAGCACATCGCGGTACAGCATCAACGAGTTATCGATGTTCCGCACAACAAGCGTAGTACGCCGAAAATCAATGTCGACCCGATCGGCTTCCGGCACCGGCAGCGCGCTTGCGGTAGGCACGCCGGCAACAAATAAGAACAAAGCAATCAGTATAGTGCGCATCGCCAAAACCTCCGCAGTGCAAAGAGCACGCATTTGGGCACACGCCTCAGGCTCCGGCAATGCGCTGAATCAACCCCTAGGGCAGGCGTTCAAAATGCATTGGGCGTCCAAGTACATCAATCCGAACCACCTTGTGTGGCAAGGCGCGCGTGACATAAACCATGTTTTCCGGCGTGCCGTTTTGAATATGCACTTTGTGGGTTTCAAAAGTCCCAGCAGGTGTTTCCACTGTTTCAAAGCCGACATGAGCAAGCGTGACAGTTTCAACGGCGTTAGAAAGTGTGTTGTACCATGGCACATCAACGCTGAAATTTTCCGCCAAAGGCATGGCGGCGATCACCCCAAAAATACTCAGCCGAATGATGCTTTTGGGTTGACTGGGGTCGCTTACATCAACCGTCCTTGGTTCTTGTCCTTCTTGGCTGATTTCGACAGAGCCTGATCGCGCGACCCCTTGCCAAGCTACATCAAAAACGTTGCGGGATGTTCCAACAGCAAAATCGATTTTGTTGCTCACCGGCAGGAATGTCGCGGCATCGATCACGCCTGTCGCGGTTTCCAGAATGTTGGGCTGCATTTCAGTTCGGTCGCTGATGACATATGTATTGCCCTCGCGGCGCCAACCATATGTCATACCACCCGCAGGGTTGCCGTCATTGATCATCTGCATGGAAAATTCACGCATATCAGCACGGTCCATGTCCATGAGCTGTTGCCAGCGGCTTTCCTGTGCCTGCGCGGATAGGGACGATGCCACCACTAGCATCGCACCCGAAATTAAGCTTCTCATATCTATTACCCCTTTGGATTTGATCCGGTGCGGTGTGGAGCGCCCCATATTGCCGGGGACAACTGTAGAGGGCGCACCCTGCTAGGCCCACAGCAACTATGGATTAGTTGCGCCGCCCCAGGTTTAGTTTGGGCACCTTTCTGAAACTTCTTGTTTTCCGCGCAAGCGCCACACATGATGCGGTCGGGTCTCGGTTAACTGGCAATCAAGAGGAACCACTTGCCATTATGAAGCTCTATTTTTCCAAAACATCACCCTACGCCCGCAAAGTGCTGCTGGTTGCTCGCCAGCTGGGGCAGATGGATGAAATTGAAACTGTGCCCGTCAATCCCCTGGAGGCGACCGATGATTTTCTGGCTGCCAATCCTCTTTCCAAAGTTCCGACATTGGTGGTGGAAGATGAACCTGCTTTGTTTGATAGCCGGGTGATCGTGGAGTTTTTGCTCGACCGTGCCGGTATGAATGACGCGGGGCGCGCCAAAACCGAGATGTTGAAGCGACAGGCACTTGCCGATGGCATAACGGATGCGGCACTTGCGACCGTAATGGAAAAACGCCGGCCGGAGAGCGAGCAGTCTTCATATTGGGTCGAAAGGTGGTCAGCTGCGATTGACCGTGGGCTGGCACACTTGGAAGACGGTGCTGTAAACGCGCTGGAGCATTGGCATTTTGATGCCATGGCAACGGCAAGTGCGCTCGATTACTTGTGTTTCAGACTGCCGGAAATTGACTGGCAGACAAAATACCCGGAAACGGCCACCTGGTACAAAGCGGCTTGCGAGCGCGACGACATGAAAGCGACCGATCCTCGCGACTGATCTGGTGCGCGCCGAGCCTGTCTTGAGACGTTTACGAAACATCTGAGCGGTTGCCGACCCGGCAATCGCCATTAGTCCCCGCGCCCTTCATGGTGCCTCCAGCAAAAAAACTGCTTCAGGAGGATACCATGAAGAAAAATATAATTTCGGCAGCCCTAATGCTTGCAGGCATAAGCCCGGTTGCGACAGCACAAGATACCGCCAAAAAGGAAATCAGCTTTTCCTTCATTGAAGGCGCGTTTGCCCACGACAATTTCAATTCAAATGGGTTGGGCATCAATGACCGTGACGGCGTTGGCAATACCGCTGACGACAACTTCGGCATCTTGGGCGAGGCGACCGGCAACGGTGGCGGTGCGCGCCTGTCTGTCGAGCTGCCCTTTGGTTCAAACGCCATGGGGTTTCATGCGGTTGCAGACTATCTGCAAACCGGCCACGATGTTGGCATTGCCATTACAGATGAATTTGGCGCTCCCACCGCAAGCGGTGTTGTTGCGCTCGACCAGTCTGAATTCAGAGCGGCATTTGGCGTGCATTCGAAAGCCAGCAAATACTTCAGTTTGTTTGGTGAGTTGGGTTTCACGACCAATAAAGTTGACCTCGGAACCGCTAATTTGGTTGCGGGGCCGAACGCGATTTCAGCCGATCTGGGCCCTGCCAGTGGCAGCAGGACAGCCCTGGATGCCCGCATCGGTGGTCGAGGTATTCTGGGAAAACGAACTGAGTTGCTTGGTTATGTCCGCTATAGTGGCAATGGCAAACTGGAAACCGCCACTGATGGCACTGTCGGCTTTACAGGCAAAGTGATTGCCGGCGCGGGTGCCTATTATCATTTCTCAGACCGGTTTCAGTTGGGCGCTGACTATGAATTTGGCACTCCCGGGCGCTTTCGCGCTGTTGCCAGGTTCACTTTCTGACACGAGAAACTACCTAGGCTGGCGCAGTCTCCCGCGCTGCCAACAAGCGCCGGACATGGTCAACCCGTGTCCGGCCAATTGGCAGGGAATGGCCGCCTTGCAGATCAATTTCATACCGGCTGCCCTCAAGAGATCTGAGCGCTTTAATCGCGGCGACCTGGACCAAAAACGACTTGTGACTTCGAATGAACTGTTCCGCCAAAATTTCTTCCAAGCGATTGAGAGGTTTGCTGTGAAATTTCACGTCCCCGCCCACCATGGCGGCTTCTGAGTATTTGTCAGCCCCTTTGAAATAGAGAATTTCCTCGATGTTGATGGTTTCAATCCTTGCGCCTGCTTCAAATGCAATTTGTTTGGCCGAGCGCTCCAGTTTCGCATCGGGTTTGAGAAAACGATCAATTGCTTTCTCCAGCCGTTCTTTCGTGAACGGTTTGGCGACAAAATCCAGCACACCCAGGTCAAAAGCCTCAATCGCCCTAGTTGTTTCAGCAGAAACGACAATCGTGTGAGCTGGCCTGGCAGCGAAGCGTCTCAACAAATCGAAGCCATCCTGGCCCGCCAAGTTCAGGTCAAGCAGAGTGAGGTCGATAGTGTTTGCGTCGAGAAGGTTAAAGGCTTCTGCAGTTGACCCGGCTACAAGGCACTGTGCTAATTGATCACTCAAAATCTCACGACACAGGCGTTCGACGCGCTGCGCAACGATTGGCTCATCTTCAACGATTAATAGCGAGACGGACATGTCCAAACAGGATTAGCTTTTGCCTAGTTCAATTTTCGAAACCCAGTTTGATCCTATCTTTTCTGTCGAGAAGCGGAAAGCATTTCCGCAAAATTCCTTCAATCGGTTTCGAACATAGTCGGAGCCCAAGCCACTGCCTTGCCTCGCCGCTGGCGCTCCTGCCTCTGGAACAACAAGAGTGAAACACTGACTGTCGCCGATCGTTTCCTGGCTGAAACTAAACTCAAAACTACCATTTCTATAGTCATTGTGGCTGAAAGCATTTTCGACCAACGTGTGAAAGACGGCCGGCGGGACAAGTGTGTCCAAATCCAAATCGATACACACCAGTTTGAGGGTGCTTCCAAGGCGTTGGCTCATCAGGTCCAAATGCACCTGGCACAAATCCAACTCTTCACGCAGTGTCACTTGCTGCTTGTCGGAAAAGTCTGTCAGCAGTCTGAATTCCCGAGCGAGTCCCTCTACAAATTTAACGGCTTCGGGCGGGTTGGTTTCTATCCATTCCATCAGGGCAGTTAGTGAATTCATCAGAAAATGGGGCTTGATGTTCTGCCGTAGAAGATCACCCCGCAACCGAGCGGACAAAAGCGCCAGTTGTTGTGCTTGCATGTGCCGCCTGCGGATATCCAGAGCGAGTTCGGCACCAAATAAGACCGTAAGAATGCCTAAAAACAGTGTCTTTTCGTCAGGCTGAATTCCCAGTGCCAGAAGTGCCAAAACAACGGCACCGACCACCCATTTGGCAACACTGACTTCGGCCCGCCAACTGACCACTGCCATGAACAGAATATACAGGCCAAGAAACACAAGAATTCTTGTGTCTTCATCCATTGAACCCAGCGGCAACAGGCCGGCAAAAATGGTGGCAATACTCGCAGTAGTCCAAAGCAGGGGGCGCTTAAGTTCCAGGCGCAGCGCGCAATAGCCAGCAATTGCGACCACAAAACCGATGGTGAGAGAGGCCATAATCACGTCGACCGATGCCTGCCAAGTATAGGGATAGGGGGTTAAAAATCTCGCTCTGTCTAAAAACACCAACGAACCAGCAATAAATGTGGTTAGCGCGGCCATTCTGCACAGGTTCTGCAAGTTTCCTTGGCGGCTAACGGTTGCAAAATATGCGCTGGCCAGATAGCAAGTCACGGTCAGCAAAAACACGAAAACAACCGTAAAATGAATCCCGAAAAAGTCGGCCGCGAGGTCCGTCGTAAATACACCTATAGTGGCGCGCGACCCGGCTTTGAGACCGCGCGCATGCAAGCGAACATAGAGTTCATGGTTTCCGGAGTGTGCAAGCTCAATTGGTACCATGACTCTGGAAAATTCGGTTGCTTTGTCCCCTAAATATGCGTTGGAACCCAACAAGGTACCGTCCCAATAAACATGATAGAGGCCGGTAACTTGAAACGTCAGGGCGAGTGGGTTGTTGGTTGGGCCTGCAGGCCCCCACTCGAGATTAAGCGTTTGTCGAACCCAAAAAGTGTCATCGTCTGTCTGAAGCTGCCCGGTAAATGGTTGCCATTCTTTGGACGACGCGGCCCCAATATAGTCCACTTCCGTAGAGTGTAGTTGTTCAGGGGCTCCACCATCAATAGTGACTGGCTGCGCCAATGTCGGCAAAGCTGCAACAAGGGATAGCGTCGCCCAGAGCCAAAAAGCATGGATGTTTGAATGGAGTATTTTCATGGGGGCAGTTTAGTCAAACAACCCGGACAAATCGTTGATTAAAGCGTAAACGCCTCATGATCCGCCGAAAGCGTTTTTCAGGCCGTCCAAGATGAACTGCGTGGCGAGAGCGGCCAGAATGACGCCGAGCAACCGGGTTAAGACGGCGTTCACAGTCGGCCCGAGTGCATTCATTACTGGCCCAGCCGCCAGAAACACGATCAAGCTAACCAGCATGACGAGCAAAAGCGCCGCCGTCACCGCCAGTTGTGCAACCGTGTCAGACCCGGCGTCCGCCACAGCCAGCATGATGGTGGTTATGGCACCAGGACCTGCAAGCAATGGCAATGCAACCGGAAAAACAGAAACGTCCTCAAAAAACTCATCCATTTTTTCCGCTGCTTCTTTTTTCCGCTCCGACCGTTTTTCAAAAACCATCTCGAGAGCAATGATAAACAGCATCAAGCCACCAGCGACGCGGAGCGCATCAATTGAAATGCCAAGAGCCCCCAAAAATGGCTCTCCAACAAAGGCGAAGAAAACCAGTATTAGCGTGCCTATCAGCACGCCTTTGAACGCCATTTTTCGTTGGTGACTGGCTGAGGTACCCTGGGTGAGACCGGCAAAAACCGGTGCAATACCGACCGGATCGATAATCACAAAAAGCGCGATGAACGCTGACACAAAAATCTCATACATGCCTTTTCCCCTTCAGACACGTTCGGTTTTAGAGCGAAATGCCGTGCTGGTTACAAGTCGCGGTCACGGTATTTTTAAGCAAACAAGCGATTGTCATCGGTCCCACGCCACCAGGCACCGGCGTAATCGCGCCCGCGCGCTCTTTGGCTGTTTCGAACTCCACGTCCCCAACCAGGCGCGTTTTGCCTTCACCTTTTTCAGGCGCGGGTACACGGTTGATACCCACATCTATCACCGTGGCACCCGGCTTAATCCAAGCCCCCTGCACCATCTCCGCACGACCAACAGCAGCCACAACGATATCTGCTGAAGCCACTTCGGCGGCAAGGTCTTTGGTTCGGCTGTGGGCGATGGTGATGGTGCAATTCATGTCCAGGAGGAGCTGGGCCATGGGTTTGCCCACAATGTTCGAGCGACCCACAACAATCGCTTTTTTGCCGCTCGTGTCGCCGAGAGTATCTTCCAGCATCAACTTGCATCCAAGAGGTGTACAGGGCACCAAGCCGTTTCCGCCGGTGGCAAGCAGGCCGGAGTTGATAACGTGAAACCCATCCACATCTTTTGCTGGATCGATCGCCTCAATGACTGCAGCTTCGTCAATATGTTTGGGAAGTGGCAATTGAACTAAAATGCCATTAACAGCTGGGTCGGCATTCAACTCTTCGACTTTGCCAATCAGAGTGGCCTGGTCAACATCTGCGCCCATCTCGAAATGAAAACTGTTCATGCCCACTTCGCCGGTTTGACGCACTTTATTGCGTACGTAAACCTGGCTTGCAGGGTCTTCCCCAACGATGACAACAGCCAGCCCGGGGGCAATTCCGTGTTTCGTTTTTAAGGCTTCAACGTCTGCGGCAACGCCGTCGCGTACGCGTTGCGCAAACTCTTTGCCATCAATCAATTTTGCGGTCATTTTTTGCTCCCACCCTTATGAAAATGCGTAAGTGTGCGGCTGGCTATGTCCCGCTATAGTCTGATTGCAATCGGCAAGCAACAGCAGTTTCGAGAACCCCGGCTGAGAATCCCCTGATGACAGGTTTTAGTAGTTGTAGATGCCAAACAGGGGCGCGATGTCACTGCGCAGCAATACGCGAAGGGCAAAGATCAAAAAGATCAAAATGATCGGCGAGATGTCCAGGCCGCCCAGGTTAGGGAAAAAGCGTCCTAGTGTGCGGCGGATGGGCACCAATGCAGGCTCTGTTATCGCATATAAAAAGCGCTGAACGCTCTGAACAAATGGCTGATAACTATTGATCACACCGAACATAACAAGCCAACTCATAATGATGGTGACGATCAGAAGAAAATAATAAAATCCGAGAACGGCATCGATCAGCCAAAACAGTGCAGTCATGATAGGTTTCCTTGATGTCGTTTTGGGACGCCTAAATGTGCAGGCGAAAGGCGCCAATTGTCACAGTGTTTGCAAGATATGTATGTCACAACTGCCGCTTTTGCAATCGAGCGGCAGAAATTGCCTAATTTTCCGAGTCGATTGAATTGATTTGGAAAAGTAGGTCGGCAATATGTGCCGAGTAGGCAATATGTGCCGATGTGAGGCGAAACCACTAGGCGGTTAATTGAGCAATAAATGGCTTTCTTTGGACCACAAAATTCGGGCGGATTGTTTGGCAACGCAGGCCAGGTACAGCCACGCGCCCAAATTATTGGGGTCAGCAGCTCGCTCATCGCGCTCGATGCTCAAGCCAAACTTGCCAGAATTAGTATCAATAGTCTCTCTACTGACCAGCGTTCGGCTCAGTTTGGATTTGACAATAGCCCAGCGGTGATTCCGCCGTGGCAATTGCCTGAAGAAACCTCAACGCTCACGGAGCAAATTCGAGAAGTTCGAGAACTTACAAGTTTCATTGACTTGGAAGACCCGACCCTCGACGCAGTTGCTGAAGATGTTGATCAAACGGCTACATTCGTCTTGTTCAATGCTCTTACAAATTTACGGGTGTTGGCTGAGTTTGCCGCTGAAGACAACACCCTTGATTCGTCGCTCGAACGGTTGGACGAGCAGTTTCAATCCGGGCTAAGTGAAATCCGGGATTATCTATCGTCAACTGAACTCGACAAACTCGATCTCTTCCTCGGGGAGAAAGAGTTTAACATCGAGGCAACAACACGAACCGGGCGGAACGATACCGAAACAGACGGTTCATTTGTTGCGGATAGTCCGGATGATATTATTGCCGGCCTAACGGGAACTGAGGTGTTCACAATCTCGATCGAGAAAAGTGGCAATACTGATGATATTACCGTCGACTTGAGTGGTCTGACTGGCGACCTGACACTGAACAACATCAAAGACTATATCAACACGCAAATCGAAGCCTTAACTGACACCGATGGCAACGGTGACGAATTCGTAAAAAACCAAACTCGATTTGATATCACGCGCAATGGATCGACAGGCCGTTATGGTCTGCAAATCGACGGCACCATCACCGAAGAAGTGACTTTGTCAGCGGCAGTTGCGGAGCCAACCCTTTATGCTGTGTCGGCAGTGTCTCAATTGGATGACGATTTTGCGGTAACAAGCCGCGTGAGCGAGTTCAACAGCATCGATGGCACTATTGCATTGGATGATACAACATCATTTGCCGCTATTGATTATGAGGCGACTGAGATCAAGGGTTTGGTCTCAGAAGAAGAAGACGATGACCTGGATGCCAATATTGCATCGCTGCGAGATCAGTTTTTGTCGGATGCAGCGGCAGACGTTGAAAGTAGTGATGATTCGGATAGCAGCAGCAATTCCGATGAAGTGGATAACACATCCTCGATCACTAATATCAATAACGAAAACAGGGTGAACGCAGACACCGCCGGCGCCCGAGTGGCTGTGGACAGCCAAGGCGGCATTTATGTGGTGGGCACGTCCACCGGCAGTTTTGAACACCAACTCAATGCCGCTTCAACACAGGATGTGTTCCTGACCAAATTCGACACGGAAGGCAACGTCGTGTTTTCTCGGTTGCTTGGAGCCTCAGACAGCGCTGAGGCATTTGCCATCACCGTAGATAGCCAGGACAATGTTGTGATTGCAGGGGCGACCAATAGTGCCCTGTCGACGTCAGACGTTGTTGAAGGGGGCGGCACAGACGCATTCGTTACCAAAATCAGCAAACGTGGTGACGAGGTTTTCAGGTATCAGCTGGATACATTTGGCACAACCGCCGCCTATGCCCTCGCAGTTGACAGCAACGACGATATTTACGTGGGTGGTTCCACAAGTTCTGCGATTAGCGCGAGTTCTGGTTTTGCCGGCGGCAATGACGCCTTGATTTTGAAACTGAACGGAACCACGGGCGCCCTTACAGATTCGAACGTATTTGGCACTTCAGGAAATGATGTCATTCGCGGACTTGCTGTCGACGGTAATAATGATCTGATCGCCGCAGTGGAAGAGTCTGGTGACGCATCCGTCGTCAGGATATCGGGCAGTGACCTGACCAGCCAAACCGCCAGTGTAAATCTGGGGTCTCTGGGCGGGGGCGGCGAAATTAGTAACCTGTCGATCGATTCTGCAACCAGCAAAGTTTACGTTTCAGGCGTGACAACCAATAGTGCGCTGGATGCCTCAGGTAGTGCCACGGTCAATGAAACGGCGAATGGCGGACTTGAGGGGTTTGTCAGTGGGTTAAGCTTCTCCGGCACATCATCGTTGTCAGCAGATTTCACAACCTACCTGTCCACATCCGGAACCGATAGCGTTGCGGATGTGACGGTCAATGGCGGAAAAGTATATGTCGCGGGCTCTACGAATGGCACGCTCAGCGGCGAGGACAGCCGCGGAGCCGTAGATGGTTTTGTCGCCCGAATTGATGGAACAAGCGGCACGCTTGAGGACACCCAACAGTATGGAGAAAGTCTGTCCAGTTCTCGGGTTGGTGGCATCGCCTTCACCAATCAGGGCGATTCGGTGCTTGAAACGCTTGGGCTGCCCACAGGTCTCATCGAAGGTGACCAGACACTGGATGTTCAAACGCAAACCAGTGCGCGTGTCGGAGATTTTTTCTACGTGCGAATCGATGATGGGCTTCGTCAAAAGATCGAATTGGAAGATGGCGACACCTTCAATACTATCAAACGCAAGCTGCGGGTTGCTGGTGTTGGCAAGATTGATGCCGACGTATCCACAACCAGTGAGGGGCAAAAGCTTAAGGTCTCCACATTTGATGACGGGGTTTCTATTGATTTGATTCCTGGAGGTGACGGCCGCGATTTGCTTTCAAGGATTGGTCTGGAGCCGGGCAAACTGCTTCCCAAGAACGAAGTGTTTGATTTGGGTGACGACGATGACATTCCACCTGAGGAAGACCTGGGTGGTGTGTTTGGCTTAGGCCTTGGGGGCGCGCTCAATCTACAGGATAAGGCGACAGCACGCTATGTGCTTGGTCTTCTTGACAATGCAATTTCAACCACGCAGCGGGCCTTTCGCTCAACCCGTTTTGACCCCATCAAACAACAGCTTTTGAATCAGTCCCGTCTAGATTCAGGCACACCGTCTGCGCGCACTCTTTCTCAGATTGCGAATTTCCAGACAGGCCTTGCAAGGCTGCAAAGCGGCGCGACGTCGCCGACGCTCAGTCTCTTCGCATAATCCAAGTTTTTTCAGGAACAAAAACAAAAAAAGCGGCTTTTGAAGAGCCACTTTAATCATCCTCTGGCAGGGTTCGCGGGAACAGGTGCACGATTGGGGGTCGAGTAAATTAAAACCTATTCCCGCACCCCTGCTCGAGAGGTGTTTAAATAACTTCAAGGCCTGTGCCACTTTCGACGAAACTGTTAGTACACCAATGAAATCAATGACTTAATGACTATTTGTCGCCAAGGTGGCCGTCTGGTTGCGGGAAAGCATCGCAATATGCAACAAATATTCGTCGCAATAAGCAACAGTATTTGCAAAAAGCGACAATAGTTTATCCCGATTAGTTAACCGCCTGTTTAGCAAGTTTTGGTTATGGTTCCGAAATAGCTGAGGCTCATATGGAAAGCGGATCATGGAAATGAACAAAAGTTCCCGAATTAGTTGCCAGGTCAGATCACCTGAAAATGCCATGCAGTTCAGTTCTGTGACAGGGCTGGCTTTTGCTTGGTTGTTCTTGCTGTTCGCTGCCATGATCGTATCTGTCTCTGCAGTCTCTGCCCAGGACGCAGGCGAGATGCCAGAGGAAGGCAAGCTCGCGATTGACATGGAGCCATTTGATTTCCCCATGTTCAATCGAGGTCGCATGGTCGGCAAGGTGTCGATGACGCTCACACTTGTGGTGCAAGAGCAGCGCGACTCTGAAGACGTCCGGCTTCATCTGCCGCAAATCAGGTCCGATTTTTTGGGTGCTCTCACGACTCTCTCTCGCCAGCGCTTCAATGTGAACAAGCCGATCGATCCAGAAATTGTACGGGCGTATCTTACGCAGTTTTTGGACTATCGATTGGGCGAACATAAAGCCGATGTTTATGTAAAGCAGGCGCTGATAAAACCGTCCTAACACCATTGCCATCATTATTATTGGCAAGGGGCCACTGTTGTAGATTTGTTACATGTCAGTTGCCCTAGGGTAAACTAATGCCCGTAATCTCTTGACGCCAAAGCGTTTCGACTTATCCAATATAGGTGGGAAGGACTAAAAGTATCACGCTTTCAATACTCAGGAGAGAAACATGCGCCAGAATCGTTTCTACCGGGCAACGGCACTTACGGCCGGTTGTCTGGCTATGCTTGGCACAGCTACTGCACAAGCACAGGACGCAGATACGGACGTAGAAATTGAAGAAGTTGTCGTAACCGGCACTTATATTAAAGGTAAAACACAGGCCAGTAGCCCCTCACCAATTGCGGTGTTTGGTTCTGATAATTTGAATCAGATTGGCGCAAGCCAAGTGGCTGACCTCGTGCAAACCCTCACCATCAACAATGGTGCACAGAACAACCCGGACGCCTTTACTCAAGGTTCAACGACCGGTACCTCAAACATCAACCTTCGCGGCCTTGGCGTTTCGTCCACTTTGGTTCTTATGAATGGTCGCCGGCAGGTTGTGTCCCCAAATACGACCAACGACGGTATCGCGTTTGTCGATACAAGTTCATTGGTGCCTAGCATTGCCATACAACGCATTGAAATCGTGAAAGACGGCGCGGCTGCGATTTACGGTACAGACGCAGTTGCAGGTGTTGCCAACTTCATTACGGATGACGATTTTGAAGGCGTTGAGTTGGTAGCCAAGTATCAAACATTGACGGACCAGGGCAGCCAGGCCGACACGTTGATCGAAGGTAAAGTTGGTTGGGCAGGAGACACCACCAACATCATGTTGGCAGCCAGTTACTTCGACCGGAGTGGTCTTACTACCGCGGAGCGTCGCCTCAGTAACCCTATTGATGACACCTCTGCCCTTGGTAATCCCGGCGCATTTTTCTTGCTCGGTGCTCTGCCTGTAATTGACCCGACCGGTTGTGAAGCCCAAGGTGGCTTCCCGCTTGCGCGTACTGACCTTCAGCCAATTCTTGATGCGTCAGGCATTCCGTTTGAAGCTGGCTTCTGCCGCTTTGATTTCGGCGAGTTCTTTAATCTGGTAGCGGAAGAAGAGCGCACGCAGGCGTTTGGCGTGATTACCCAGCAGCTGGGCGGCGACCACGAACTTCGCATCGAAGGCTCGTATGCCGATCAATCTGTGGTGCGCGGCAACTCACCTACATTCCCATTCCTTCAGCTGTCAAATGCTGTTGTGCCAGCTGATCACCCGGCGAACATTTTCCCAGCCTCTTTGGGACCAATTCTGTTCTTCGGTCGTGCGATTGGTAACGGCGGTGATGTGTCACCAGCTAGCCAGGACCGTGAAACTTGGCGCGTTAGCGCGAACCTCACAGGTACGTTGGTAGACGACTGGTCCTATGACGTGGCTTTCACACGCGCTGAATCGTCAGGTACCGTGCGGACAGAAGATACGATCACCACCAACTTCCAAAACGCTTTGTTTGGCCTTGGCGGTACTGGTTGTGATCCGGCAACTGGCACACCGGGTGTTGGTCCTTGTGAATATTACAACCCATTTGCAACCAGCTTTAGCGTATTGCCAAACAGTCAGAATGTTCTGGATTCAATCATCGGGACGCAGCAGCTGGACAACGATGCTGAGCTGACAGTGATTGATGCCGTTCTTTCTGGAACCCTGGCGTGATTCGACTCTGGCGACGTCGGCCTTGCGGTCGGCTTCCAGTATCGTGATGAAGGATTTGCATCTGATCTTGACGATATTTCGAATGCAGACGGTTTTGCATTCCTGATTGGTGGGCCAGACTTTTCTGACAGCCGCACAGCCTATGCGGTATTTGCAGAAACGCTGATCCCAATTTCTGAAACGGTTGATTTCCAGGCAGCAGTTCGTTTTGAGGACTACGGTGGAAACATCGGCGACACGCTGGATCCGAAATTCTCGCTTTTGTGGCGTCCGTCGGACGAGCTTTCGTTCCGGGGTAGTTATTCCACCAGTTTCCGGGCACCAAGCGTGTTCCAGGAATCAGGTGTGAACACTTCTCTCAACCAGGTAAGTGATCCGGTTACCAACGGTACAGCGTTTGCAGCAGTGCGCACGCCAGACCCGAGCGGCCGGAATTTGGTTCCTGAGCAAGGTGAAGCCATCAACCTTGGATTCTCATACGAGACCGACACCGGCTTCAAGTTTGATCTGGATTACTGGCGCTATAACTTCACAGATGTGATCATTCAAGAGGCGTTCCAGCAGATTGTTGACGCTGACCCGAACGGTCCGAATGTTGTGCGTGCTGGTGGTCTTCCTAACGGTACAATCCTGATTGTGTTGGCGGATTTTGTGAATGCGTCTTCCGTTAAAACTCGCGGGTTTGACTGGGCAATCAGCCAGACCTTTGAGACTGATTTTGGTACCGTTATGCCCTTCTTCGAAGGTACTCGGGTAACAGATTATGAGCTGCAGCTTGATGCAGCTACCAATACTGTTATTGAGGGCGCGGGCAACCGGAACTTCTCCAACTTTGGTGCACCGACTCCGAAATGGCGCTTCAACGCAGGTATGGCATTCAATAATGAAACGCATGATGCACGTTTCTACGTTCGCCACATCAGCGGCCTGGATGATGACCAGGTGATCAACGGTGTTGAAAACGGCGATATTGGTAGCCATACAACTGTCGATGCTCAGTACACACTGAACCTTGGCAGTGTGTTTGAAGACCTTGATGGTTCAAGCCTGCAAGTGGGTGCGATCAACCTGTTTGACAAACGCCCACCACGGGTAGCCACCAACGGCGGTTTTGAGTCGCGCACGCATGACCCACGTGGCCGCATGGTGTACGCCCGCATTCAGACGCGCTTCTAAGCGATATTGAAATAAAGTTTCAAAAGGGTGGCTGCGGCCACCCTTTTTTTTTAACGCGGCACCAAAAACTGTTGTTTCCGTGTGACACTTTTTTCAGTCCTAAGCCTTCCAACTTTATGAAGAACTTGACGTTTTCATAATCTCAAGGGAAGATATTAATGGAAGTGCTTAAAACTGACCTCGACTGTGGGCGACGGCTGCCTTTAGGAACCATGTGCCATGTGGTTCTGTTTCGGCCGGAAAAGCCACAAACGAAGGTCATGTCTTTTTATATAGAAGTCTGGGGAGGGCTTTATGAAATCCATTTTGCAACGCTCGTTGCGTAAGCATCTATTAACGTCAGTAGCAGCAACAGCAACACTCATCGGATCCGGCGCCGCCTCAGCTCAAGATGCTGACAGCGATGACGGTTTCGCTCTCGAAGAGATTATTGTTACCGCATCCAAGCGGCAGCAGACTCTGCAGGAAACGCCCATTGCGGTTTCCGTGACCGGTGCTGACACAATCGAAAAAGCTCGTGTGCTCGATATCTCTGACCTGCAGACAGTTGTGCCGTCCTTGCGGGTGACAACACTGCAAACGTCATCCAATACAAACTTCGTTATCCGCGGTTTTGGTAACGGCGCCAACAACGCCGGTATTGAACCATCCGTAGGTGTGTTCATTGACGGTGTTTACCGATCGCGCTCAGCAGCTGCCATTGGTGACCTGCCCCGCTTGCAGCGTGTTGAGGTGCTGCGTGGTCCGCAGAGTACACTCTTTGGTAAAAACGCATCTGCTGGTGTGATCAGCGTTGTCACAGCCGCCCCTTCCTATGACCCAGAAGGTCGTGTTGAAGTTCAGTATGGCAATTACGATCAGCGCATTCTAAAGGGATATTTCACTGGCGGCCTTTCTGAAACATTTGCCATGAGCTTTTCTGGCAGCGTCAACAAGCGAGACGGCTATATTGAAAGTACTGAGCCGGGCATTCCAGACTTGAATGATCGCGACCGCTGGAACCTGCGCACGCAGGCCCTTTGGGAGCCAAGCGACGATGTTACGTTCCGCCTGATCGCAGATTATAGCGAAATTGACGAGATTTGCTGTGGTGTGACCAATATTATCAATGGTCCAACAGCAGGCATTATTCAGGCTCTTGGTGGTGCGGTCCTTGATGACGCGTCGCCATTTGCATACGTCTCTCCGATCAATGAAATTCCGATCAACGAAATTGAAGATGGCGGTGTTTCACTTCAGGCCGATATTGATTTCGAAAACTTCAGCCTGACATCCATTTCATCCTATCGTTCAAACGATAGTCTGAACGATACTGAGCCGGACTATACCGGTCTTGAAATTCTCGACAGTGCGTTCAATGAAGCAAACATCGATACCTACACGCAAGAAATTCGCCTGACGTCAACTGGTGATAACGATGTCGATTGGATGATCGGCGGCTTCTATTTTAATGAAGACATTACTCAGGTCCAAGGCCTTGAGTACGGCGACGCGGCGCGCGCCTATATTTCCGGCGTGTATAGTGGCTTCCTTGGTGGTGCACCAGATCCATTCTTGTTCGACTCACCAGACTTCCTGGGGTTCGGCGTCCCACTTGAGACAATTCTTGGTATTCCCTTCGGTTCTGCGTTCAATGGCGACACGGTTACACGCGAGACATTCACTCAGGACAACGAAGCCTACTCACTGTTTGCCACTGTTGATATTCATGTGAATGACAGGCTCACCCTGACAGGTGGCTTGAACTATACGAACGACAAGAAGCGGGTAACCGGCAGCACAGTAAACGGCGATACTTTCTCGTCTGTTGATGCTGGCGCCGCGTTCTTTAACGCAGCCTTCTTCGGGGCAACCGGCCTCCCTGCGACGCCTGAAAATATTGCCTTCATTGAAAGTGTAGCGCCAGGTACGTCTGATGCTGTAACGGCTGGTGTTGCACCGCTGATCGGCCTGACCCAAGCGTTTCAGTTCCAGCCTCAGTTCCTTGCCTTCCCGAACAGCGTTCAGGATGGCCGGTCAAACGACGATAAACTCACCTGGACGGCGCGCCTAGCCTACGACTGGACAGACAATGTGAATGTCTATTTCAACGTGTCTACTGGTTACAAAGCAACTTCTTGGAACCTGTCGCGGGACGCACGCCCATTTGCAGCCAATCAGGCAGCACTTGAAGCAGCCGGTCTGACACAGGTGAACCAAGCCTTCGGTACCCTGTTTGCAGGGCCGGAAGAAGCAACGGTTTATGAACTTGGTTTGAAGGCTCGATTTAACCGTGGTGCGTTCAATATTGCGATCTTTGATCAGACGCTGGAAGGCTTCCAGTCCAACATTTTCCAAGGCTCTGGATTTGTGCTCTCCAACGCCGGTGAGCAAAATACCAAAGGTGTCGAAGTGGATATGACCTGGACGCCGATCGATGAGTTGACCCTCACATTCGCCGGTACATATCTGGATCCTGAATTCGTTGATTTCCAGAACGCGCCTGGACCCGGCGGTACAGTTATTGATGCGTCAGGCACTCGCCCTGCTGGCATCCATGAGTTCAGCATTACCACGTCCGCAACATATAACCACCAGTTCGAAAGTGGTGCATATGGCTTCATCCGGGCAGATTATATTCATGAGAGTGATGTGCAGGTTGTCGACAACATTCCTGGCATTAACCGCGAGGTGAATGTGTTCAATGCTTCTGCAGGCATCGAATTTGAAAATGGCTTTGGGGTCAGTGTTTGGGGTCGTAACTTGTTTAATGATGAGTTCTTCCTCAGTGCGTTCCCAGGCGTTATTCAGGGTGGTACGTTCAATGGCTATGCCAATACGCCGCGTCTCTGGGGCTTCTCTGTGAGCTACGAATTCTAGTCTGTTAAAGACATAACAATTGAAAAAGGGTGGCTTTGGTCACCCTTTTTTAGTGTTTGGTTGCTAACTTAATTCTCAGGGAAGCGCATTTGGGGTCGACGTTCGTGGATGGGAGGCTATCCGCAACGGCATCTGTTGAGGAATGAGATGCTAGAATCGCTGATGTATATCAGCGCTGCCAATCCAGATGTTGGGCAGCGCGACCTTGATGATATTTTGCACACGTCTGCTCGCAATAACCAGCGCGCGGGTCTCACCGGCGCACTGGTTTTCAGTGGCTCGATATTTGTTCAGATACTCGAAGGCCAAACCGCAGCATTGGATCATTTGATGGCAGTCTTGCACACAGACAAACGCCATGACGTAGTGACGGTTGTTGCCAGGGAACAGTTGGTCCAGCGCCGGTTTTCGGACTGGTCGATGGCGTTTCGCCAGGTAGACGGGCTGGCTGCCGAACAACTGCACAATCAAATGGGCTGGGATATTTCCATCAAACGTTTGCTAGATGATGTGCCAGCAAACAGACCCCTTAAGGCTCTGTCTGCCAGTATCGCAGGACTAATTGAGCAAGGTCAGCCTCAGTGGGCTTCTTCCCAATTCTGACCTGTTCCACAGTCGACGACCAATGGAACTGCTAACTCTATCGCAGGACTGCTTGCATTTGCCATTGTATCCCGGATGACAGGAATTGCTTTTTCTTCCATGCCATTGGGACATTCAAAAACCAATTCATCATGCACTTGCAACAGCATGCGCACATCGCTCAATCCTGCGACTTTCAGGGCGCCGGGCATTCGGACCATCGCGCGGCGAATGACGTCTGCGGCAGTGCCTTGAATAGGAGCATTGATAGCCGCGCGCTCGCCAAACCCTCTGTGCATCGGGTTCTTCTCATTCAGCGAGCGAATATGACATTTTCGGCCAAACAGAGTTTCCACATAGCCATGCTCCCGCCCGAAGTCGATTGTCTTGTCCATATAGGCCCGGATACCGGGAAACCGTTCGAAATAGGCATCGATATAGCCTTGGGCCTCTTTGCGGCCGATATCTAACTGACGCGCCAATCCAAAGGCTGAAATGCCGTAAATAATGCCAAAGTTAATCGCTTTGGCTTGGCGGCGAACCATCGGATCCATGCCTTCAATGGGCACTCCAAATACTTCACTCGCCGTCATGGCATGAATGTCTGTGCCGTCCGCGAAAGCTTGCTTCAGCGCGTCGATCTCCGCGATATGGGCTAAGATCCTGAGTTCGATCTGGCTATAGTCGGCCGCGATAAGAATGTTGCCGTCTTCGGGTACGAACGCGCGCCTGATCTTCCGGCCTTCCGCTGTGCGAATTGGAATGTTCTGCAGATTCGGGTCATTGGATGACAGGCGCCCTGTTGTTGTGGACGCCATGTGAAAACTAGTGTGTACCCGCCCAGTGCGCTCGTTCACCTGAGCGACGAGAGCGTCTGTATAGGTGCTTTTCAGTTTAGCGAACTGTCTGTATTCCATCACTTTCTGCGGAATGGTGTGACCATCTGCCGCCAGTTTTTCAAGCACATCAACGTTGGTTTGCCAGGCACCGGTTTTGGCCGATTTCTTGCCGCCGGGCAGTTCCATATCATCAAACAGAATTTCACCCAGTTGCTTCGGCGAATTCACATTGAACGGTCGACCGGCAAGTTCCTGAATTTCAGCGTCTAGCCTGCTGATACCTTCGGCAAACTCGTTCGACAGTCTATTCAGTGTGCCAACGTCAACTTTGATGCCCTCGCGTTCCATCTTGGAAAGCACGGGCGACAGCGGACGCTCAAGCGTCTCATAGACTGTCGCCACTTTTTCACTGGCAAGGCGTGGTTTCAAAACCTTGTAGAGCCGCAATGTGATATCGGCATCCTCGGCAGCGTATTCAGTGGCCTTATCAAGGGGGACTTGGTCAAAAGTCAGTTGGTTTTTCCCTGTGCCCGCAACCTCCTTAAAAGGAATTGGAGATATGTCCACGTGAATGCCGGAGAGTTCGTCCATCCCGTGATTGTGCAACCCGGCATCAAGCGCGTAGGAAATCAGCATGGTGTCATCTATTGGGGTTAAATTAACGCCTTCACGGGCCAGGATGGACAAATCATATTTTAGGTTTTGCCCCACTTTGAGGATGCTGGCGTCCTCAAAAACAGGCCTTAGCGCATCCAGGACCAAGCTTTTGTCAAGTTGATGAGGGCGTTCTGACAGCAGGTCGCCGCCGGCGCCGCCATGCCCCACGGGAATGTAACAAGCTTTTCCGGGCGCAGTCGCGAGGCAAATTCCGACAAGTTCCGCTGCTGTGGCATCCAGGCCCGTAGTTTCTGTGTCAACGGCAATGATGCCCGCCTCTCGGCAGGCTTCAACCCATTTGCCCAACTCCTGTTCGTCTGTGATGCAGACATAGTTTTTTTCGACGGTCTCAACTTCTTCGCTCAACAGATCGGGGGGCAGGTCATCCCCCCAAGCATGTTGAACTTTCACCTTGAGCGAGCGGAATTCTTGCGCATCGAGGAATTCGATCAACTGTTCAGCGTCAGGCGAACTTAGTTGAAAGGTGTCGATTTTGTCGTCCATTTCCACATGGCGATCAAGTGTGACCAGTTGAAGACTCACCCGGGCCATGTCGGCGTTATCGATCAGCGTTTGGCGGCGTTTGGGTTGTTTAATCTCTTCGGCCCGTCCAAGCAGGCTTTCGAGGTCACCATATTCGTTGATCAATTGGGCGGCGGTTTTGATACCAATGCCTGGAACACCTGGCACGTTATCAACACTGTCGCCTGCAAGTGCCTGCACATCCACCACTTTTTCGGGGCCAACGCCAAACTTATCAACCACCTTGGAGGCCGGTGTGCGCACGTTTTTCATAGTGTCGAACATGTCGGTGCCAGCATCAAGAAGCTGCATGAGGTCCTTGTCGGAGCTGACAATGGTTACATCCCATCCGGCTTCTCGTGCCTGTCGGCCATAGGTGGCAATAATGTCGTCGGCTTCAAACCCCTCTTTTTCAATGGACGGCAATCCAAAGGCGCGCACCGCATCCCGGATCAGAGGAAATTGCGGGATTAGGTCCTCAGGCGCTGGTGGCCGGTTTGCTTTATACTCTTGGTAAATGTCACTTCGAAAGGTCTTGCCTTTTGAATCGAATATCACCGCCAGGTGTGTTGGCTGCTCGTCGTCCTCAAGGTCCTGCAACAGTTTCATCAGCATATTGCAAAACCCAAACACGGCGCCCACCGGGGTGCCATCAGACCGGCTCAGCGGCTTTCGACTATGGGCCATGGCGTGATAGGCGCGGAATATGTAACCGGACCCATCAATTAAATAGAGGTGCGGCGTGCCTTCATTGGCCATGCATTGGTCTCCGAAGTTTGGGTAGGTGGATTAGCTGCCTGATGTGTCTGAAGGACCACCTTGCAAAATATATTGGCGATCACAATATGGGCATTCTACCTGACCGTTTTCGTCCATGGTTAAAAAGACGCGCGGATGGCCCAAGGCGCCTTCGCCGCCATCACAAGCAACGGTTTTTTTGGTGACGATTATTTTTTCTGGAGCTTCTAGTGTCATCGGATACTCTCGTTCGGATTTTTTCGCGTCAGCTGCGGCTCTGACAAGCGAACTTTTTGATCTATATACTATGGTCTAGGCAGGCTACAAGCGCTTCAACCGACTAATTCGCCAGAAACGGTCTCTGAACGGTCTCTGGGCACATAAAGACATGAGCAAAGGACAGATGCGTGGGCAAAAACGCAATCGAAATCAAAGGCCTCAAGAAAGTTTACAAGGGTAGGGGCGGCGCTGATGACAAGCTCGCTCTCAAGGGTATTGATCTCAACATACCTCAAGGATCGATGTTTGGTCTTTTGGGACCAAATGGCGCTGGCAAATCAACAACCATCAATATCCTTGCAGGGCTCGTGAACAAATCGGAAGGCAGTGCCTCGATTTGGGGGTTTGATATTGATGAGCATCCGCGAAATGCTCGTGCCAACATCGGCATCGTGCCTCAAGAATTGATGTTCGATGCCTTTTTCACGCCCCGCGAGATGCTGGAAGTGCAAGCTGGCATGTACGGTGTGCCAAAAGCCGAACGCAGAACAGAAGAGCTTTTGAAGGCCGTGCATCTTCTGGACAAAGCAGACGCCTACTCGCGTTCCCTTTCTGGAGGCATGAAACGGCGCCTGCTGGTTGCAAAAGCCTTAGTTCATAATCCACCAGTTCTGGTCCTCGACGAACCCACTGCAGGCGTGGATATCGAGCTAAGGCAGCAGCTTTGGGACTATGTTCGTGAACTACATGCTCGTGGCACCACCGTTGTGCTCACGACGCACTATCTGGAAGAAGCTGAAGAGCTTTGTGATGAGATTGCCATCATCAACCATGGCGACGTCGTTTGCTGCGAGCCGACCGGTCAGCTCCTGAAGCGCATCGATGAAAAAGAAGTGTTAATCACGGTTTCCGATGCCTTGAAGCAGGTGCCGGACGCGTTGAAACAGTTCAAGTCAACTCTGAGGGACCCGCATCATCTTGCTGTTCAAATCAGCCAGGCTGACGCAAATGTGGGGGCCGTGTTGACGGCCGTGCAAATGGCAGGGCTGACCATTACGGATATTAAAACCGAGGAAACCGACCTCGAGGATATTTTCCTTCAATTGACGTCAACTACGGGCGAGGCAGCCTAATGCGCAGAACCTATGACGTGGTGATTGTTGGTTCGGGTGCTGCTGGCTTAACGGCAGCGCTCAAGCTTGCACCGCATTTGCGTGTCGCAGTTTTGTCCAAAGGAAAGATGTCGGGCGGTTCAACGCGTTGGGCGCAGGGCGGCATAGCGGCGGTTATGGAGGCAACGGATTCTATCCAGTCTCATATTGATGACACACTTATCGCTGGCGCGGGCTTGTGTGATGAAGACGCGGTGCGGTTTGTGGTGGAGCGCGGCAAAGAGGCGATCAACGGGCTTGTCGGTTTGGGTGTCGAATTTGACCGCAGTGCCGACGCGCCGAAAGAAGATGGATACGATTATCATTTGACCCGCGAAGGGGGGCACAGTCATCGCCGGATCATTCACGCCGCAGATGCAACGGGAAAAGCTGTTCAAAAAACCCTGAACGAACGGGTTCTGGAAGAGCCCAACATTGATGTTTATGAACACCATGTGGCCATCGATGTCATCACTAACAGGCACCTTAAGCACAAAGCATCTTATACGGACCAAGCGCACGGCGTTTATGTGCTGAACATGGATAAAGGCCGCGTGGAGACATTTTCGGCACGTTCAACCATTATCGCAACGGGCGGTGCCAGCCGGGTTTACCTATATAGTTCCAACCCTGACGCCTCTACCGGCGATGGCATTGCCATGGCATGGCGTGCGGGATGCCGCGTGACCAATATGGAGTTTAACCAGTTTCACCCTACCTGCCTTTTCCACCCTGAAGCCAAAACCTTTCTGATCACCGAAGCCATGCGCGGAGAGGGTGCGGTGCTAAGGGGCAGTGACGGTGACAGGTTTATACAGCGATATGACGAGCGGGCGGAACTGGCACCGCGCGATATTGTCGCTCGCGCCATAGACAGCGAAATGAAACGCACCGGTGCAGACAATGTGTGGCTCGATATTACTCATAAAGACGCGGATTTTGTTGTTTCCCATTTTCCGAATATTTATCGCCATTGTTTAAAGCTCGGCATCGACATTACGAGCGACCATATCCCTGTTGTACCGGCGGCACATTACACGTGTGGCGGTATCGAGGTTGATGGCCATGCACGCACCGACCTGGACCAATTGTATGCGATTGGTGAATGCGCACACACCGGCCTGCACGGTGCCAACAGAATGGCATCCAACAGTTTGCTGGAGTGCCTGGTCACCGGTGATGCGGCGGCAGAGGATATATTGCTGCGACAAGATAATAGCCCTCCGCCTGCACTTGCCCAGGAGTGGGACGAAAGCCAGGTTACCGATTCTGACGAAGAAGTGGTGGTAAGCCACAACTGGAAAGAACTCCGGCGTTTCATGTGGGATTATGTAGGCATTGTGCGGACGGACAAACGGTTAGAGCGCGCCAAGCGACGCGTTGATTTATTGTCTGGTGAAATTCAGGACTATTACGGCAATTTCCGTGTGACCCCAGACTTGCTGGAACTCAGGAATCTTGTAACCGTTGCAGACCTTATTGTCCGTTCGGCTCAGCAAAGAAAAGAGTCGCGAGGACTTCATTTTACTGCTGATTATCCAGATATGCTTGAGAACCCAACCGACACGACACTGATTCCTTTTGGTCGTGCGGTTTCTGACAGAGTCGAATAACCATGAAAAATCGCTTGTTTGTATATGGCACTCTCGGTCCAGGGCGGCCTAATGCCCATGTGCTGGAAAACATCGGAGGTGAATGGTCGGAAGCCTTTGTTCTGGGCCGGCTTGTTGAAGCGGGCTGGGGTGCTAAGGCGGGCTATCCAGCTCTGGTGATTGACGATGCCGGCGACAGGATTGACGGCTTTCTTTTTACGTCTGAGAATCTTGCGGAAAACTGGTCAACATTGGACGCGTTTGAAGGCGAAGAATACGAACGGGTTTCCGTTCAGGCCCATTTCCCGGACGGGCGTTCGATATTCGCTCAGGTGTATTCTCTCAAGTGCTGAATCACAAAAGCCCCGCACAATGGCAGGGCTTTTGAAGCTCAATTAAGCTACTGATCTTAGTTCAGCTTCCAGTCCAAAGGCAAAACTAAAGAAACTTCATCCTGACCAGCAGGTAGAGATGGCAAAGGGTTCAGACGTTTCATCAGCTTTGGAATTTCATTATCAAGTACTGTTTCGCCCGTGGCCTCAACAACTTCATGGGTCATGATTGTTCCGTCGGCTGAAACAGTAAGGCGCACTTTGGCTGTACCTTCGATTTCGCGAGCGAGCGCAGCACGAGGATATTTCTGTTTTTTCACTACAGTTTTGACAACAGCTTTTTTCCAGCTGTCCATGTCACTGGCTGCCATGCTCGGAACTGAAAACAGGCCCATGGCAATGGCGCCCGCTATAAAGGATTTAAAAATAGAACGCATTTTTTTACTCTCATAACAAGGGGGAGGTAGAGGGCCGGATCACTTCCGACAGGCGCTTTATGATGCAAAAATGTAAAGAATTTATTACCAATATTGACCAATAAGTCAGAATTATAAGGTATTGTTTTTAAACAAAAAAAACAGCCCTTTCCGAAGAAAGGGCTGTCACACATTGTACGGTGGATTTACTCAGAACAAAATTACGTTCCCGTACAGATAATTCTTAGTTCAGTGTCCAGCTAAGGGGCAGCACGAACGACAGTTCAGTGCGGTCTTCTGGAAGAGCTGGCAGTGGGTTCAGGCGCTTAACAAGTTTGCCAATTTCTTTGTCAAGAACGGCTTGGCCTGTTTCCTGAACGACTTCGTGGCTTGAGATAGAACCGTCGGCTGCAACTACCAGGCGTACTTTCGCCTTGCCTTCAATTTCGCGAGCCAGGGCTGCACGTGGGTACTTTTGTTTTTTGGCAACTTTTTTCGCGACAGCTTTTTTCCAAGAGTTCATGTCGCTTGCGCTGGCTGATGTGCTAAATGCACCAAAAGTGAAAGTGAGGGCGATTGCTACTGCAAATGCTTTGCTAATATTCTTCAACATGGTTCCATCCAATCGTGTGTAATGTGTGTGTCTCTAAAGCCTGCCGGTTGGTAATTCCTCTCAAACCTTAACCGCGGCTCGTTGAATAGGTTTATAGGGGGCGGGCTCTTAAGCTCTGGTAATCAAAAGGATAAAATTTTATCGAATTGCGAAATAAGTTTATAAGTCATTGAATTATAATAATAAAAAAATTGAAAAAAATTTTAAACACTCGGGTGTGAGCGGTTGTGAAGCGCAAGTGTTAACGCGTTTGTTAACGATTTCCGGGCAATTTGTTAACGGTTTTAACGCTTGCAAGAATCAGATTCGCCGTGTAGGTTCCGCGCCGTCTGTTGGCCTTGGCACCCGTAGCTCAGCTGGATAGAGCGCTGCCCTCCGAAGGCAGAGGCCAGAGGTTCGAATCCTCTCGGGTGCGCCATTCCATTCTAATGAAATCAATGACTTAGTTTTTTGCAGATTGGCGAAAAGCGGGTTTCGTTCGTTTGTGTGACCAAAAGTGTGACCAAACTTGCCACCGTACTATTTGCTTGATAACGCCAAATGACCTCTAGCAGACAAGCCTCACTTCTTGAGTCACTTCTCTATTTCAAGCAGATCAGCAATCTCGCATTGGAAGTAGTCGCAGAGCTTTTCAATAACATCGAGTTCTACTCGTTCCGCCGTCTCATGATACAGGCGAGTGATCGTTCCCCGATTAAGCCCGGTTTCTCTCGCCAGGTCAGATATCTTCAATTTGCGCTCACCCATGAGGCGTGAAAGGTGGATTTTTACCATTAACCAAACAAAATGATCTTTAGGAGGTCATTTTTCCCTTGAAAAGTTACATAATGTGCACATATTGATCTACAGGAGATCATTGTGGCGTTCTGTCGAGCAATAAGAGCGTTCCTAGTTCTACAAGCAATCAAAGCTGGTTGCTACAGAATAAGGAAGTTCAGCAACGATGATGTCAAAGGCACGTGTTGAGGAGCGACAGTATGGGCAGCATCGGAGCAAGGAACGGCATTCTGCAATTTGACTTTCGGTATGATGGTCAGCGGATTAGGGAAAGTTCAGGTCTAAGAGAGAACCGAGCCAACCGTCGTGTTTGTGAAACCAAACTTCGAAAAATGATGGCCGAGATTTCTTTGGGCTGTTTTGATCCCATCGCACATTTCCCAGATAGCACGGCCATTGCAGACCGATTTGCTAGTGCCTCCTTGGAAGCAGAAAAAAGGGAAGTATGTTTCGCTAACTTTGCCGAGCAGTGGTTCATTGAGAAGAGGGTGGAGTGGCGACAGTCCTATGAGTCCACCATCCGGATCACGCTTGATAACTATTTGATCCCGACATTTGGTGGGCAGGCAGTTGATGAAATCACCAAGCCTATGATCCTGGAGTTCCGGGTTTCGCTCGCGAGTATTCCCGGCATGGGAGACGCTCGGTCGCTGTCTGCGTCTCGCATTAATCATATAATGACACCACTCCGGATGATCTTAACCGAGGCGGCGGATCGGTACGACTTCCATAACCCCTGGCAGAACATCAAGCCGCTGAAAGAACCGCGCACCCAGGTCGAGCCATTCACCCTGGATGAAGTGAAGAAGATCCTGCGCAACGTACGGTCTGATTACCGTGCCTATTATACAGTGCGTTTCTTCACAGGTCTTCGCTCGAGCGAAGTGGATGGCCTCAAGTGGCAGTATGTGGATTTCGAGCGTCGCCAGATATTGGTGCGTGAGGCTTTAGTGCAAGGGCATATGGTGCCAACCAAGACCGATGGCTCAATGCGCGACATTGATATGAACAGTCTTGTGTTTGACGCGCTGCAGAAGCACCGCAAAGAAACGGTGCACCGAAGTGACTTCGTTTTCTGCAGCAGTACAAGCCAGCCACTAGCTAATCGCAATGTGACGAGGCGGGTTTGGTACCCAATGCTGAAGTATCTGGGGTTGAAAGCCAGGCGGCCTTATCAAACCCGCCATACAGCGGCGACCCTTTGGCTAGCTTCCGGCGAGAGCCCCGAATGGATCGCCCGGCAAATGGGTCATACCACAACAGAGATGCTGTTCAGGGTGTATTCCCGCTATGTCCCGAACCTGACCAGACAAGACGGGTCAGCCTTCGAGCAATTGTTGGCCACCCGCTTCGTGGTGGCACGTCAAGATCAACAGACCCGTATGTAAGTCGTGTTTTAAAGCCGTTCAAACCAATTTCAAAAGGCCATTAAATGATAGATGACTTCGAATTCCACTATGAACAGACCGGCATCAAAGAGTATCGCCTCATTGCAATCCTTGGGCATGTTTGGGTCTCGCACACTATCGATGAGCTGGAGGACCCTTACTGCCTGACGAACCTGGTGGCGTTTGCAAGTGCGTTAAGAGGCAATATGGATGCGGAGCCTGAAGGCAAGCTCTACAACAAGCACTGGAGTGTGTTTTCACCCAGTTGGATTGCCTACGAATCAGATAAGCAATTCACCTGGAGGACCCACGGTGTGCACCCGGATAGAGACCAAATGCTATTGCGGATCAGGCCAGGTCTACCGTATCAATCGAAACCTGTTGTGAAGATAGATTTGAAGGTCAATCGGCCAGCGTTTGCGAAAGCCATTTTGGTGGGCTTTAGAGACAACTATAAAAACCCATTCTTGAACACCGCCTGAGGGGACGCCCTCGCCTGCCTGTAAATGCCTGGCGGAGTTGGCTCGAAGGGCAGGCAAAAACGTGAATATTCTGTCAATATCAGACAAAGTTTGAGCGCCGTGATCCAATGCTTAGCTAATCATTTGGTCAAGTCAGAACGGTCCGCCTACGACAGGTCGGCATCACTCACAAACGAAGTGGGCTATCTTGTAAAGCCTTTCGCCAGTCGCTAGTGTAGCCAAGAAGCTTCCTGTTGGATGGACCTATGAACCGGCATTTAAAAAGACTTACTTGCAAGTATTTTACTGTGGAAGCCGGGGATCAGTTCTTCCCATATTTTGCAGCCACTTTTAACACGCTTCAGGCAAGCGAAAAACGAGCTCAGTCCTTCAATGCTCGTGACAGCAGATGCTATCTCAAACCAGTTAAAGAACTATCGCTTGGTAAAGATCGGGGTTTCCTGCTTCTATTGGTTAGGGAGCGGAACACATGGCAATGTAGAGCGGCCGCTTCAGGTTCGATTTCAAGCCCTGCTCCCAAGCAAGGCATATTGGGTGATACAAATTACATTCTGCTTAACCTTGACCGGCGGCTGTTGACTGGATTTTCTTCGGACAGCAGTTCGGACAGCCTGAAAAGCAGAGCTCGGGTGGTCCTTGAGCGCTTTCAAACTGACCGTAGTGAAAGAGTAGTTCTAAACCCGGTAGAAAAGAAAAACTCAGAGTTCGAAATTCCACGAAGTGGTTATCTGAAGGTGTCTTGCGACCCAAATCAATTAAAAGAATCAGTTCGGCCAGCCTCAAGAATTGTTGATGAAATCTGTGACGCAGTCATTGGCTCGGCGCCAATAAGAATGCAGATTGCGATACCCTTTGGGCTTGAAGGTGAGAGCACCTATAATGAAGTGGACGTAAGCCAAGCCGTTAGCTTTCTGTCTGAGTCTCATCATGTCTCTGACTTGAAATTGATCGACGCGGAGACCGAAAAAGCCAGCGATAATCTTGCTGATCGTTTCCTAAAATTCAAAAGCCAGGTCGCGACCCGAAACAGATACATTGATGAGGAAACTGCTGAGAAAGTTTTGCTAGAGGCTCATGCAGCATATGGATAAGCTATCGCCCTAGCAGTGCCTTTAATTCTTGGCGTATGACGGGGTGAATTGACCGCAGTTCGTCGCTATCAAGTGCACTGGCAATATCTTTCCGCGAAACAAGAGAGCCTGATGAGCTTCTTTTGGCTCTAACTTCGATTGCTGCTTCGCGACTTAACCCAAGATTGATGAGGGTATAGACAACATCATCTGAGGCGCCAACCTCCAGATAAGCTGGTAACTTAACAGACTCCCACTCAAGGCCTCTGGCTAGCGCAACCGTGCTTGCTACAAGGTCGAAGCACTTCAGTGCATTTGCCAGTCTAAACCTGATAAATGTATCGATCATTTCGATAGTATTGCGCACGACTTTGTTAACATCGATATCGCTCGATGTTCCAACTTGGCCTGAGATGATGGCGCTTAGCTGCTGTCCTTTGACCCATTTGCTAGCGATGTTACATACTTGAGGGATCGTGAAGTTGTCACCCGGTGAGAATATTCCATAAACCGTCAGTAGCTCAGCCGCTTTCACCAAGCTCGGATATAGGTCTGTCGATTGGGGATGCGGAATCTTCCAGTCGATCAAGCCTTCTTCGGTTTCGAAAAATCTAAACAGTCTGTCTTGTTGGAAATAACCTATTGTTGGCGACTCATCTAACACTGTTGAGGGCACTCTTAGTCCTTTGACAGCGCGGCTGACTGTCTCGGTGAGCTCCTTTGTTTGATTCTCTTCAAGAAGCAAATGGTAATTGTCAAGTGTTGCGGATAACTTCCCTGATGCCTGATCTTTCAATAGCTTATTGACCACATTTACCAATAGCGGCAGATCTGTATCCGCTGAAGGGTCAACGTCATTCAGTAAGTCAAGCACATCGCTATAACGATCATTTAGAGCCTGATAGAAGGACGGTATCTTTACCTCACTCTCGCTGTCATCTAGTGAGTCCGGGTATCTCCATTTACTCGGCTCAATCAAAAACACATTACCTGAAAAATGATGCCCCATTCTTCCTGCGCGTCCGGTGATGTTCTTTAGGGCTACTTTTTCAAGTGGCTTGTGGGGCGCACCATAGAATCCCCTAATGTAAGGGTTAGACAAAAATAAATTCTTTGCAGGTAGGTTGACGCCCTGGGCCAGGGTGCTCGTACAAACGACATGTGAAATATCACCTGAGCGCACAAGTCTCTCCACTAATATTCGCACGGAAGAGGGAAGTGTCCCGTAGTGGAAGGCCACACCAGATGGCAGAGTTTTGACAAGTGAAAAGTCTTGATGAATGAATTTTGCGACGAAGTCTGCCGCAGTGTCCAAAATATCAGACTGTATTGCCGCTTCGCCAGTGTCGACAAGTTTTACAGCCAACTTTTCACACTGTGGCTTAGTGTTTTGGTAAATGATACTGGACTGGCCAACAGCTAAGCGACGAACCAATTCAGCGGTTTCATTGCCAGTGAATCCTTTAGGAATTATATGCTCAGGCGATCCTTCGCGCTCGGTTAGTCCATTAACTTGAGTAAGAGACAGGTTGCGCCCCGAGTATTCAATACCAGTAATGATTTTGGCTACTGGTGATCTATCCGTACTTCTGTCAACCAGCCTCGTATCAGAGAAGAGCTTAACGAACGCTTCCTTGTAAGACGCCGATGGCATGCTCAGGATGATCTGTGGCACACTGTTCTCTAGAAGAGTCTCTATAGTGAGGTGGAGTAGCACGCCCCGTTCTTTGTCAGCTATATTTTGCGCCTCATCAACGAAAAGAAAATCAAACTCCAATGTGTCGTGTTGAAGAACTTCGTGCAGCCGCTCCTGAGTCATAACGAATATTGTACGATCTTGATACTCATCCTCCTTGGACACAGTCCTAACAGAAATATCCGCTGCCACATCTAGTTCGTGTCTCAATTCGAAGATCTTTGTGGATACCTCTGATATCAATGCGCGTGTAGGAACTATAACAACGGCAAATGCCTCATCCCTTTTCGCCATCTCTAACACAAGATAACTCAGGATAATGTGGGTTTTGCCGGCTGACGTGGGCGCAACAGTAATCAAGTCTTCGCCAGACCGCAGCTCCTTCCAGAGTAAGCGCTGATAATCGGTCAATGGATAGCCCAACTCCAAAACGGTGTTTACTGTCTCGTGGAGCCTGAAGTCCACTTCATCTAGCAGGTCAAATTCGGTCGTAGTATCCCGAAATTTCTCAGCCAAGAGCCTGAGATTCGGAAAATCACCTGAATTGGAAAACGCAAAGTTCGCAACAACAGACAGTTCTGGTACGGCACCCCCAAAAACATCGAGAAGCATCGTTAGTATCATGTTCCCAATGTAAGAATGTTCCTCGTTTTCAGACTCCCGCAAAATCTGTGCAGCATCAGATAAGGCGGCAACAGTTGAAGCTTCAGGAGCTTCATATTCCTCTCCACACTGCAAATGAATGTATGCCTTAAACAGGAGCCGTCTTTGCTCAATGAAACTGGGATCAGCAATGACTTCAGCAACCAAAGCCTCATGGAAAACTGTCATGCTACGATCCCCATATAGTCGATAAACTGTTGCACTACATCTTCCACTGAGACAAAGGGCAGCAGTAGAACCCTCAAACGATCAGTCTTAATCGATTCTGCAGTAGCTTTTTGGTATAAGCTGCAAGCGTGTTTTTCGGCTAACTTCAGGTAGGCTTGAATAAACTCGTCTTGATCGTAGTCTGCGTCGAATAAGCTCTCCGCGGAAAAGCCGATGAAGCATGGTGCTATTGTGTCGTCGACGGCAGATTTCTTTTTAAATGGATTATAGGCAGCTAGCAGGGTCTTGCAGGCTTCCTCATCTACGTTTTCAAGTGAGATGTTGCGTCTTATGAGCCTAAACTCTGTTCCAAAATTTTCTGCAACTGTGGCGATAGATTTCACGGCATCTGACGCTGCTCCATTGTAATCTTCCCAAAGTTTGGCTTCGCCGATATAGAGGGTTAAACGGCCATCATCTAGTCGACCATGCACGCCATCAGCTCCGAAAACTGGCATGCGCCTATTTTGCTTTTGGGCAACTTTGCTGAAGAGTTTTGGAGCGTTGAAATATACATCCAAAATGATGAAAAGGATAAGCTCGCCCAACTCGCCTTGCGCTGTATGTGTGCTGAGGCAGTTAGCCGCAATCTCGAACAGATTTTCGTTAGCATCGAAACCAGCGTCATCTGCTAACTCGCCCATTTCCTGTAGCGTTAACGCGAAACGGGCCAACAAGCTGTCCTTTACACAGGCAAAAAAGCTCTCGAGATCCGGTTTATCGTCATCATTGAAAGGCAAATACATTAGTTCGACATCAACCTTTTCCCCATTGGCCAGGGTTACAGGCACTGTCAACGCAGGTAACACTTGCTTGATTTCATCATGATTAGGTAGCAAGGGCGGGAGCGGGCTATTCAACATTAGTCTCAATGTGCGCTTAGAAAAGTACTCTTCACACTTACCATATCCGAGTTTTGGCGGAAGCTTAATAAAAAAACACAACCCACGCTTGCCAATGTACAATCAAGAGCACAGCCTTCGAGGCTGCTGTCATTGATGCAGGCGTTTGGCTGTTTCCTCGCGGAGTATATGAGACGCGACTGGCGTGAGGACAGACCCGATTTCCCATAATCGAAATTATGCAATTTTTTGCTTGTCTGTGCACAGGGGCGCTAGCGTGACAAAGTTCGTTCGTGTCCAAAATTACACTGAATGCACCTTTTGGCTGAGGTCACTCGCGAAACCAAAATGACTTGGGATTCCCGGAGAACGCATAAAAGAGGCTGACTTCTAGGCGTTTTCATCGGGCGGCAGCTGCAAAAAAGCCAAGCTGTTACTAATAGTTAGAAAAACGTTAACAAATACTCTTGACAACACGAAGCACCCTTCTAGGTTGAATCACGTATAAGTGAGTAGTGTTAATTTCTGGGGTTGGGGCGTAATCCGTGAATCTATTGTCTTGTGCTGTGCCTATTCGGGCGCTGACCGTGTTTCTGTGCTGTTTTTCTTCCCTGGTTTTCGCACCGGCATCCGCGAATGACTGTGGAGATACAGCGTCCAGTGCCGTGGGTGACATCGTTTATTGCTATGACAAACTCGGGCGCTTGACGAAGGAAATCTATATCGATTCCGCATTCGGCGGCGGTGATATTACCTATACATATCAATATGATGACACCGGCAACAGGACACTTTGGAGCGTACAAGGCAATGCCAATCCAACAATCTACATTCGGGATGCTTACGCATTAGAAGGTAGCATCATAGAGTTCCCGCTTTACCTTGCAGAAACCGGTCAAGACAAAGATGTTTCCTTTACCTGGCAGGTGACAGAGGGTGCGGAATTTGTAGATGCTGGGTCCCTATCTGGCGAATTTTCTGCCACGTTGGGCGCCACTCGCGGCACACAAGTTGACACAATAGCAATACAACTTAGGCAAGATGCTGTTAAAAATAGTTATCGTACGATCAAGGTTCAAATCTCGAACTCCATCAACATTGCCATCGACCCGAGCAACAACACCGCAAACGGCATAATCCAAGACGACGATACGGTCTATTTCACACCTGAAGGCGTTTCCGGGGCGATCATTGAAGGCGCCATCGACACGTTCAGTGTCGCCCGGGTTGATCCAAGTGGCGCCGGCTCTTCGCCAACTGTCGACGTGAATGTGGATATGGTCAGCTCGTTTCAAGCGAGCGAAGTCGATGCTATCTCTCTCGCGTCCCCATTGAGCGACTATATCCCAGCACTTTTTGACATGTCAGATACCGAAAATTTGACCCAGATCACGGCACTGACGGGGGTGGATTCCAACTTTGCGGATCGCACTTTCAAGGTCGTGACGCTTGATGATTTGCACTATGAATTGGTTGAAGGGCTATACATCGACTTCACCTGGCAAAGCACATACGGCTCAGACACATTTGCGGGCATTTTGCGTGTGCCTGTCGTCATCAACCCAGATGGTGACGAACGCCCAACAGCGCTGATCGAAGGCGGTTCTGCGGTCGAGGGGGCATCAATCCCTTTCACTGTCTCACTCAGCGCAGAAAGCTACGAGCCGATAGAGCTCAGCTTGGAGGTCTTTGAAGACACGGCGTTGTTCGAAGATTTTGAAGCAGCGGATATTCCAGAAACCTTTTTATTTGAACCATTGGCCCCAATAAGCACTGTTTTTGAGGTGCGGACATGGGTTGATGCAGATGACAACGAAGGTGACGAGCAGTTTACGGTTGTTGTCACAGCAGCAGAAAATGCGGACGTCGATTCATTAGCCAATACTGGAATTGGCGTGATCAGTCTTCCTATAGTGAGCCAAGATTTCTCCGGCGGCACCACAACCTTTGGTCCAGGCACAAACAGCGACCAGGTGTTTCGTGTGGAGGCGGGAACAGGCATCACAATTGCTATGCAAGGCGGTGCCGGGGGCGGTAACGCGACAGGGCAATCTGGTGGCAATGGAGGTGCCGGCACCTTCACTCTTACGCCAACAGAACAGTTCTTTATGCGCCTTCGTGTTGGCAAAGAGGGAAAAAGTACTGTCAGTAGTACCGCGAGCAAAGCTGACCCGAGCGCTGGCGGTGTTGGTACGCCCGCTGGAAGTGATCAAGGTCAAGGCGGTGGTGCAACTGCCATTTCAATTTCATCGAATGGCACAGTGTGGATACCGGTGGCCATAGTTGGCGGCGGCGGCGGCAGTGGTTCCCGAGATAGCCAGGGCGCCGGTACTGGTGGTGGTCTGGGCTTGAATGGTCAACAACCTGGTCATGCTCAAAGTGGTCGATCAGCCATTGGCGCAAGCCCTGGCACAGCTGATCAATCGCATGTGCGAAGGGGTGGCAATGGGGGAGGCCCTGGTCTCGATGCACAAGAGGGCATTTCCAGTGTTGCTTCCAAGTCTTATCCCGGCAGCCCTGGGCTGGGAGAGCCGGATTTTGCTATTGGTGGCGGAGGTCCAGGCGGCGGTGGTAATACAAATGGCGCAGGCGGCGGCGGCAGTGGGTACGCTGGCGGCGGCGGCGGCTATGGACACGGTTACAATAAAAGGAGCGGCGGAGGCGGTTCCGGCTATTGGTCTGCGAGCGACTGGCAGGCTATTACCGGTGTTGTACCCACTATTCTGGAAAACCAATCCGGTCAAAATGATGGTACCGGCGCAATAACTGTCTCTTTGCAAGCAGTCTCCATTCTACAGCCTTCGGACCCTATCGTTGAAGGCGAGAGCATCGATATTGAAGTGGCTATCGCCCTGCCAGTTTCAGAGCCGTTAACTGTTGATTGGGCAGTGGACACCACTTTTGGGGCAAGCGACCCCTTAACCTACCTCATAGAAGATGAAGTGAACGCCGCAACACGTTCGGGCCAGGTAACATTCACGCCTGAGGGAGCATTAGTCCAATCCTTCCCCGTGCAAACGGAAGACGATTTGGATATTGAGGGGCTTGAAAAGTTTGTTGTCAACCTAACGGCCGTTAGCAACCCAGATGTTGCTCCAATTTCTGAAAATGCGTCTTCTGTAACCGTTGACGTTATCGATGACGATTCATTGCCAACGTTCAGCCTGGTGGGCAACGTTCAGGCATCTGAAGATGACGGGTCAATCACCTTTACTGTCAATCGCGCTGGTGCAATTTCTGCTCCGATCGATATCGCCTATATGGTTACCTACCTCACAGGGGGAAATGTTGCTGAAGCGGCAGACTTTACCAGTGGCACGGTTGGCACGGTACAATTTACAGACAACACAGAAGCATCAGATCAACAGACCTTCACCATCAACCTGAAAAATGACGACGCGTGTGGTGAGGGTATCGAACAGTTTAACGTAGTAATATCTTACACGGGCACTGACGCCCAAATTGGCACAGGCAGTGTTGTCGGCGAAATAACGGACGCCAGTGTTTGCACACCGGTAATCACTGTTGGTGCGGTCAATACTACCGTCGATCCAGGTGACCCAATCGAAGTCCGCCTCCAATCCAGCAGTTCTGAGTTTACGGTTGCCTATTCTGTTGATGCGTCGAGCACAGCGGTTGAGAATGTGGACTACACTTTGAGCACAGAGCCGTGGACGGCGGGTTCAATGGTTTCGACCTATCAGATAACGACAAAGCCTGGGGCTGCGGCTGACGGCGACGTAACCGTCAAACTGAATTTTGATACGCCCAACGGCGCAACCCTGAGCACCAGCTCATTAACTTTTACTATTCAACAGGAACTCATCAACGAACCACCAATCACTCCCGATGTGTCTGTTTCGGCGGACATGCCTTCAGAAGCGGGCGGTGTTGAGGCAGATGAAAACGGACTTTACACGCTTAGCTTTAACTTTACCGAAAAGATTTCAGACCCAGATGAGCATGATTTTGAGATCTTGGATACCCTCACGTTGGTTGGCGAGTCTGATGCACCAGCGGACGAGGGTGTAGCTTCAAACGAGGTTTGGATCCAAACATCCCAGTGCGGAGAGTTTGTATATAACTATGAAGTTGAAGACAAACCGCAGGCACCATTGGAGAAATTAAAAAGCTCTGGCGTTCTTACTATCACAGTTAATGAGAGTGATGGCAGTGCATGCGGTATCGCTACGAACTCGTCGCCCGAAGCAAGACCGGCCGAGTTTGTGGTTTCGATGCCGCCGCAGCCAGAAAATATTGAAGAAACTGTATCGGATGCGCAGTTGACGCACTCGTTCCCGATGACCAGTTTCTTCAACGATACAGACACGCCTCCTGACCCTGTGGAGCTGACAGGCGTTGTGCTTACAAGCGGCGCTCCTACGTCTGTGGGGGCCCCTACTATTTTCAACACAGAGGTTGAAGGTGTCCGCCAGAGTTCGGTGGAGATTAAATTCCTTGAATGTGGGGTTTACGAATTCGACTATTCCGTTGCAGATATTCCACAGAATGGTGCGACCGCGGCAACCGCTTCCAGCACGATTAAAGTAACCGTAACTGATGCGAGCAATGCTTCCTGCCCGGGATATACTCCACCTTCTAATCCATCAGTGGCGTCTATCACGGGACCGTCAGCTGGCGTTGGCGAGGATACGGCGCAACCGTTGGTGTTCCGGGTGAGTGTAAACGAAACGCCGTCTGCGGCTGTCGATGTGAACTGGGAAATTGACTTTGCCAATAGCGGTGCGGATGCAAGTGACATTGGCAGCATAAAGCTGGTCCAATACGGTGTTGCAACCACTGTTTCGCCAGCCATGTCTGGAGCGATAACTTTCTCGGCAAATCCAAATGCTGCGACAGAGGCGCTCGTTCATGTTATTCCAAATGCTGATACCGATATTGAGTTGAACGAAACCGTTGTTCTTAAACTCAACGGCACCAGCAACTCGGATCATGCAATAGTTTCTGCTACTGCCGAGGCAACTGGAACCATCAATAACGATGACAGCTTGACCAATAGCCCGCCTGAAGCGAGACCGGCGACGTATTCGGCTGACATGCCTGAACTGCCGTCTAATATTGAGGAAACTGTAACGGAAGCGCAGCTCACGCATACCTTCCCTATGACCAGTTTCTTTAATGACACCGATACGCCGCCAGACCTTGTGAGGCTGATCAGCTTGGATCTGATAAGTGGCGCGGCCGGTTTTGTTCAGGAACAGTCGATCACCAACACTCTAGTTGATGGTGCTTACCAAAGCTCAGTCTCAATTAAGTTTCTGCAGTGCGGGGTCTATGTGTTCAACTATGCCGTGGAAGACGAACCTCAGAATGGCTCACCAGCTTCTTCCGCTTCCAACACGCTCACGGTGACGATCAACCAAAATGATGGAACATCGTGCGACAGCCCGGCTGAGAAGAGTATTGTTTCGATTGGCGGTGCAGTTGGTACCATCGACAGTGGTGTTGAGGAAGACAGCGGCACTAAACTTCGTTTTCCTGTGAGCATCGACCGATTGCCGGCTGCTGAGTTCGAGGTGGACTGGGAGGTCAAATACACAACCGGAATTGGGGAGTATTTAACATCAGACGATCTGCGCGGGCCGACAAGTGGCACAATGCGTTTCACACCAACTGGCGGACTAACTCAATATTTTGAAATTGAAGCCGAGCCCGACACCGCTATCGAACCTGATGAACGTGTGAATGTTGAGCTTAAAAACATTAGCAATACGGATGTGGCCCGGGTTTCTCTCTCGCAGGGCGTAGGGGGCGGCTACATCCTGAATGACGATGGCTATGGTGTTTTCATTGAGATAGTTAACACCAATACTATATCTGAAAGTTCGCCAACTCAAAGTGAGTTGCGGGTGCGCCTCAGTCGTCCTGCTGAGGGCACAGTGACGGTTCCATGGCAAGTCCTAGAGACAAGCGATGGTCAGTATGTTGGTGCTAGTGGCAGTGACTATAGCGTGAGCTCTGACCCTTCTGCTGATCTTGTATTTGCAAATGGTACAGATTCTGTCACAGTGTTTGTCAGCGCAGAAAACGACAATGAAGTAGAGACTTCGGAAATTGTCCGTGTGCAACTGGCGATACCAGCCAATGATCCTGTTTTGTATGCTGATGGCTCTCAAAGCCAAACGGTCATCATTGGCGACGACGATACGCTAAACCAGGCACCCGTTGCTCAAAATTTCCAATATCTGTTCGACTTGCCTGAATTTGATGGAACCTTTGAAGTTGGTTCGGAGTATACGTTCCCAGACTTCATGAGCGAATTGTCTGATCCTGACGGGCATACAATCGCACTGTCGGACATCGTCTCGCATCCAAACTATGAAGCGCCGGCCAGCATCCAGATTGTTGGTGGTCGTCCGCAGATTTTTGTGGATAAGTGCGGCACCTACAAGTTTGTTTACACCATTCAAGACCTGCCAGATGGTCAAAATGCTGACCTGTCTGATAGTGGCGAGTTGGAGCTCATTGTGACGGGTGATAACTGGGGTGCACCTGGTTGCCCTGTAGTTGGAAACCCATCTGCAAACTTGCCGGACTTGACGCTTAATCGACTGTCTGCATCGCCAGCAAACGAAGGTGAAAACGTTACTTTCGAAGTGGTTCTGAGTGCGCCGACCAATTGGCCGCTCAACATCGATTATACAATTTCTGGAACCGGTATTACGGCATCTGATTTTGGCGGCAGTCAGGGACTGACCGGTACGGTTTACATAGCCAAAGATGAAGACAGAAAGAGCTTCACGGTGCCGCTGAGCCTAGACAGTGTCACTGAGGGCAACGAAACCTTCACCCTGACGCTGGATACGAGCAGCACTTCCTTGGTTAACTGGGTTTCCAGTGCATCATCGACGACTATTGGTGATGTCGCGACTGAGACATTCTTCAGTGTTGCTGATGGAACAGCCTCAGAAAGTGAAGGTAGAATTTACTTCGAGGTAACGCGCTCAGGCAAAATTGACCAGCCCAATACGATTGAATATCGCACGATACTGTATGACCCAGCGACGCAATCAAATGCTGCAGGAGCTGACGATATTTTTGAGTTAACTGGTGCCGATGTCAGAACTCTAACATTCCCTGCCAACAGTACGGATACCCAATCTGCCTACATCGACATTAGATCGGATCAGGTCTGCGGCGAAGGCAATGAGGTTTTTGTACTTAGGATTCAGGACCCGTCTGCTTCCAGCACTATCAACGATAGAAATGGGCTGGGTACGGTTCAGGACAGCACAAACTGCGGTCCTACAATTAATGTTTCAGCGTTCAGTGCCTCGGAGGGTGGTGACATAGAGTTTGTTCTCACTCTGAGTGCGGCATCCTCGCAGTCTCATTTCGTTGATTACTCAGTTGTTGCCGGTTCAGCGTCTGCTCCAGCAGATTTTGATCTTAAGTCTGGTTCTGTTGAAGTGACCACTTCTGGCACCAGCATTTCTGTGCCGGTGAAATCTGACAACAGATATGAGCTGGCTGAAACAGTGGTGATCCAGCTATCCAACCCGACAAACGGCGCGACTTTAGCGCAGTCCTCAGCAACAGCGACCATCACGAACGTTGACCCAATGCCGCGACTAGACATTGCAGATTTGGCGCCAGTTTCAGAAGATAGCGGTAACGCAACATTCACGGTGACGCGGACTAATGACTCGAACCTTACCCACACAGTCAATTATCGGACTATCGCCCAAACGGCGACTGCAGATGCTGATTACACTCATGTGACCGGTTCGATCAGTTTTGGTCCCGGTCAAATGACCAGAACAATCGATGTTCCGCTTTTATCTGATAGTGTTTGCGGCGAAGGGTCGGAAACCTATGTAGTCCAACTGACCGGCTTTGATAGCCACACTGAGATGGGCAAACGCAATGGCCAAGGGACAATACTTGACGGATGCGCGCCTGTGGTTTCGGTCTCTGCTGCAAATGCTTCCGAAGGCGGGAACATCGTCTTTACGCTAACGTCGACAGAAAGCACCGTTAACGTGGACTACACAACCGTCAATGGTACTGCCTCTTCTAACGATTATACGGCGAAGAGTGGTACCAAAACGGTCACTACGTCAGGCGTGACGATATCAGTGCCTATCACCAACGACAGCCGTTACGAAACCAATGAAACCATTAAGCTGCAACTGTCTAACCCGACAAACGGGGCTATATTGGCGCAGTCTTCTGTCACTGCAACCATCATTCCGGATGGCGACCCGAAGCCGACAATCGCGATCAACGATGTATCTCGCTCAGAGAATGGCGGCTCAATGGTTTATACTGTGACCAAAACCGGAGTGTCTGACCTGACGCACGCGGTGACCTATCGCACGATCGCACAATCAGCGACGGCCGATGTCGACTACAGCCACGTTACAGGTTCCGTAAGTTTTGCACCGGGGGGGACAACAAGCAAAACGGTCAGCGTTCCAATCATTAACGATAGTCAGTGTGCCGAGGGCTCTGAACAGTTCATTCTCAAGCTCAATGGTTTTGACAGTCACACCACCATGGGCAAGCGCAATGGTGCCGGTGTGATCAATGACGATGATGCATGCCCGCCTAACCTGCAGAATGCTACGATTAGTGGCGGCGAGTTTGAGGCGCCTATCAATGCGAGTTCATACGCCACTCACCCGGCTGGCGCATCGATGTCTCTGACATCTGTGTCCATCGCATCAGGGCCAGGGTCCGTGAGCAAGAGTGGCTGGACTATCTATCCCAACCTGAATGCGGCTAATTGCGGCATCACCGTCATCAACTACACGGTAACTGACGAGTTTGGTGACAGTTCCAGCAGCCAAATTACCATTACCTACAATGCCTGCGGGGGAGGACTCTAATGACTAACTCAACGTCTCTTCCCACCACAACTCCGAACTTAAGGTCTGTTTTTATGTCTCAGTCACGTGTCCTCAAAAATCTGCTTTTGGGCGGTGTTGCAGCCAGCATGATTGCAAGCTCTGCAACTGGAGTAGACATTGCACCCACGCTTCCCTCCTTCAAGATGGGCGTTGGGCAGCCTATGGGGACAACTGATGAGAATGTAGCTGAACAATATTCTGGGGCAGACCCTAGATTGTTGGATAGCAATAACAACCCGTATTCCAATCAGGAACTGTTCCGGAATACCGACGTTGCGGTCGAAATAAGAGAACTAGCCCGTGCGCTGAAAAATGATCACCGCTTAATTTTCAACTATGTTCACGACAAGATCGATTATGTGCCTCAGTTCGGTTTCAAGAAAGGCGCACTAGGTGCTTACTTGGACCAAGCGGGAACTTCTTTCGACCAAGCGTTGTTGCTCGCTCAGTTGTTGAACGAAGCTGGCTACACAGAAGTCGAAATCGTTGTCGGAACAATTCAGTTGACTAGTAGTGCTGAGTTGAAAGCATGGGTTGGTGGATTGAATGCGGATGCCGCGGTCTGCAGTTTATTGTATGATGGTGGTGTTCCTGTTGACAACTGTGGCTCATCGACACCAAAGGTTTATCATGCATGGGTACAAGCAAAAGTAGGTGAAACGACCACCAAATTTGACCCTGCCTTTAAACAATACCAAAACTATGTACCTGCGTTTTCGAATTTGAGCACTGAGATGGGTCTCAGCTCAGTTTCTGCTACTTCTGGAGGAGACCTCACTGGTGGTGTCGTGGATGTTGCAAGCTCAGGTACAACATCCCAAAACATCACACTTACAGATTCAAATACTGTTAATATTTCAAGCATTAACGGCGTCAAAAATTCTGACATCCAAACTCATCTCAATACTCTGTCTCATAGTCTAATTGACAAGATAACGAGCGAATCCAACAGCAATTATAGCCTTTCCATTGAGGAGCTGATCGGAGGGCGCGAAATTGTTCGCAGAAGTGATGATGATACGAGCGCTTTTTCGGCATCCAGCGCAACATATACCCCAATAGGGAGCCCTTTCGCCACAACAGCTTTGCCGGACTACTACCGGACTATTTTCAAGTTGGAGTTTCGCAAGGAACCGGCAAGTCAATTCTATGCAGGACAATTGGAGTCGCCGGCGGAGCGGGTGTTTTTTACGGACGAAATTTACGGCCGTCGTCTCACATTTGATTGGACCAATACGAATTCGAGTACTTCAAGCCCAAACGGCGCCTACCTGAAATTTGACGATCAGCCTATTTTGTCTGCGATACTCGTTAACAGCAATCCTGCCGATGTGACCTACACAACAGACTTTATCTCTAATGGAAAGAGCATCGGCGTCACATTCTCGATGGATCATCCGTATGCTGCTGGCAATGGCAGTTACATGGACACCGCATACGAGCGGCCTCTTGGAGGGTTTTCTCAGCCCGTTACTTTTGTTTTCGGCGTTGGTGGTCCAACAAGCGATATGCTGACCACCAAGTTGGCCGGTGAGCGCCTGCGACCAACTTCAAAAGAGCTCGCAGGCACCTGTCAGACGGAGGGCGAGTTCGACGAAGGCAGTCCAAACCCGCAGCAAGCTATTGTCCAGCTAATTGACACAATGAAAACCCAAATTGGCTATGGGTGGCTTTCCCAGTATACCGGCGCGCTGCAATTGCAAGAACATGTGACCAAGAACCGGATTCTGCACCACCATTCGTTCGGAATGGTGGGTTCCAGCGCAACTTGGGAGAATGTTTGTCCATCTGGTGAAGGCTTTTTGCAGATCAAAAATGCCACGGGAAGTTCAATTCAGATTGATATGGTCTCCGGTATTTCCGCCGTCGCGAGCGACAACTCAGACGAAGACTGGCAAATTCTGCAAACCGCTTCTCTGCTGGGCAATGTTCTTGAGGGCTCCGTATTCCAGCAATACGCAGGTAAAGTTGATGTCGCTTCAACTGCAACGCGGTTCAACTGGTTCAATAACGAAACGCTTGCGCAAATTACCGCCGGGAACGGGGTATCCGATCAACAATTTTTTCACGTTGTAGACAGCACCAACGCGGACGGGCTGGTGCCCGGACCCACAATAGACAGAACCGTCCCTACAGAACTTGGAATGTCTGCGCCGACCTCGGTTCAGGAATTCGTCGACGCAGGATACATTGTTGTCGCCCCAGAAGGCGACGCCTTGGGCCCGGGTGTGGAGAAGGGATATCGTGCCGCCAATGGTATCTATGACTATAGCTATGAGCGCGGTAAAGCCTTGGTTGCCATCAACCCTGACTCATTGGAAGTTACCCATTTTGTCAGCTCCGGCCCTGGAAACCTAGCGAAAGGGGGCGGTGCAGGTGAGGCGCAAGACGGTGACGAGGGCTTTGACCCCACCAAAGTGGCAGATGCTCTCAGAGATCAGTTTGAAGACCGCTCCAGGATGCATGGCATCGATTTATCGTCAGGCAATTTGAGCTACAGCCCCCCAGCCGACGTATCGACTGGCGCCGGTGATTTCCCCTTTGCCCTTAGTTTCCAACGCAGCTTCTCCGCTGGCGGCTCCCGTGCGCGCGGCATGGGATCAGGGTGGAACCACAACTGGGCGATCAACGCGTCTTTCGGCGGATCAGGATCAGAAGCACTCGGGAAGACCAAAGCTGTTCGCGCTACATCCACTTTGGTGGCAATGTCTGTTTTGCATGACTTGTTTTCGGCAGTAGATCCCGCGAACTCAGCAGCAGATTTTGCGACTTTGAAGTCTGTTGTTGTTGCCAGCTCAATCGGCAACTGGTGGGGCGAAACACTTAATCAGAATGTCGTTACTGTTAACCAGGGTGCATCAGTAAGCCAGTTTTACCGCCTGCCTACCGACCCAACCCCGGGAACAGGTGAAGCCTCAATGCGATTTGATCCTCCTAAAGGCTCAACCGCGTCACTATCGTCAACCGGTACAAACCTCTTGCCTCCAGCCGTCGACGACTATTGTGCTGACCCCAATGATGGCACCAGTGTGGAAGAGTATTGCTCTCGCATATATGCTTATGATGGTGTCACCCTGGAATTGAACAATACAGATGGTTCCTTCATCACTTTTGCAGAACGGGCCGTCATAAACGGCGCGACCAGTTCGCTTCAGCCGAACGTGCCTCCATTGCAGGCATCGCGCTGGGATTTCGCATCAAACCTTGCAATCAACTTCGTCTATTCAGACGATGCGCGCAGCCGCTTGCTTAGCGTTGAGTCTAACCTTGGGGATGACAGTGCAGACACATTTAACGGCCCTTCCTTAACATTTGGTTGGAACAACAGTGAGTGGCTCGATACGGTCACCACTAACGCCGGACAGGCCTCCACTTTTGCCTATTCGACGGCGGGCGCAGTTGATGGAAACAACCTCAACATTCAAACGCAAGGCACTGTGTTTGAGGCCCCTCAAATAGGCAAACCATTGTTGGTGTCGGCAACCAATGCGCTCTCTCAAACCACGGATTACGTCTATGTCGGCAATAATGTGGAGGTGGATAACGGCGCCGCCACGGAATACAATCCCGACGCCCGCACTGACTGGATACCGCGCCTGCATGAAATCTACATGCCGGAATACCCCGATGATGCGTCCCAGCGGTTCGACTATGACGCCAGCTGGCGGGTCAGTGACCTGCTGGACGGCGAAGGCGTGCTGGGCAACCGCGGCGCCTGGAAGTTTTATGTCGCGCCCGGTTACCGGGGGGAGCGGGTCGCCCCAACGGTCGAAAACCACCTCAGCAGAGACGTAAACCCGACCTACACCGTTTTCTATAACGAAGACGGCCTTGCCGAAAAGTTCATCGACGAAGCCGGCCGTGAAACAACGGCCCTATACGACGGCCTGGACCGGGTGACAGAGCGCGTGTTCCCGAGCGGCATCAAAAGCGAATTCGAGTATGACTATTTCCACAATGTCACGCTCTTCCGCACCACCGGCAAACTTGGGACTGTGCGTGAGGTAGAGGCCGCTTATAGCGACACAAACTGGCCCAACAACCCAACAAATGTTTGGGATGCTCTGGATAATGAGACCACCATCACCTATTACCCACCCAATTCAAATGGGGCGGACGGTCTTCCACAATCTGCTGGCCTGCCACTGGTGGGGGGCGCTACCGAAAATCGCTACCTGTTTACTTACACCACATTCGGCCAGCCGCTCTCGGTCACCGACCCAGAGGACATGGTCACCACCAACACTTACTATAGTGAAAGTGACAGCAACGGCGCCATCCAGGGTCTGCTAGAAAGCACCATTGTAGATTCTTCGGGTCTCGCCCTAACCACCAGTTTCAAATACAACACCGCAGGTGACCAGGTTGAAGTTGATGGCCCCAAAGGCACAGACGCCAACGGCGTGGATGACCTAATGGTAACCGAATATGACGTGCTGCGTCGGCCGATCAAATCCACGGACCCCATCGGCAATTACAAGGTTCCTATTTACGATGAAAATGGCCGGATCATAAAAGTAGAAGCGTATGATAGTAGCGAAGCCTTGCTGCAGGTCTCTGGTCAGGATTTCAATAACGCTGATGATGTTATTCGAAGCTACAGCCCGGAGTGTTATGACGGCACAACCCTGGACAGAAGCCTGAGCGCTTGCGCTGAAACCCGAACCCAATATGACGCCATGGGCCGCGCCACCATTGTGCGTGACCCAGACAGCCGCCACACCAAAACCGTTTATTTTGAAAGCGGTGAGGTTTACACGGTCATTCAGGCGCTCAACACCAGCAACCAGCGCCGCTATCAAACCTACAGCTATACATCATCGGGTCAGGTAGCATCCGTCACCGATGCGCGCGATGCCAGAACCGAATATGAATACACCGAGTTTGATGAACTTAAGGCCACCTATTTCCCTGACCGGGATATGACCAATACCGCCAACGCCGATGATTATGAACAATACACCTATGATGCCAATGGCAACCAAACCGGCAAAAAGACCCGCAAGCACGACTGGATCATATCCACATACGATGCCCTCAATCGGGTAATCAGCAAAACCGTACGACAGGCCATCTTGGATGCAGATGACTTGATCATTGACGCGGAAGATGACTCGGGCACTATCGAAAACACGGTTACCTACACCTATGACCTGATGGGCCGCGATCGGTTGATCAGCCAATCTGGCGGCACAACGACGGATGGTGTGCCCATTCCGGCGCACAATATTTTCTATGGCTATGACACGGCAGGTCGCATGCTGTGCGAAATTCAGGATATCACGACGGTGCCCAGCAGCGAACTCTGTGCAGATTATAGTGAGGCAACCCATGGTGGCCGCGCGGTCGGCATGGACCATGATGCCGCTGGCGCCCGCACGCAACTGGTGTATCCGGGGGCCGTGAGCGTCACCTCGAAGACCATCAACTTCACCTATGATGCGCTAGGCCGCATGAATACGGTCGCGGAGGGCATTCAAACGCTGGCCACCTATAGCCATGATGCCCTCTCGCGCAAAACCGGGCTCGATTACCTTGGCGGCGCCAGCAGCAGCTACAGTTATCATGATGACAGCGCCATTCATCAAATCGGCCATAACTTCAATGGCTCTGGCAATGATGTCACCTATGGCTTCACCCACAACAAATCAAATCAGATAAACCGCCGCTCAGTGACTAACACCAATTATATGTTTGACGGCTTCCGCGCCGAAGGGGAAACCACCTACGAGGCGGATCTGCTGAACCAATATACAAACATCGATTTCAAGCCTGATGGTCAGGAGGAATTGATCCCCACCAGCGTTGACTATGACGACAACGGCTCCATGACACGAAACGGCCGCTGGAGTTACGACTATGACGCAGAGAATCGGTTGGTGCAGGCAAGCCTTGCCAGCACCTCGGGTGGCAACCCCAAGGTTGTGCGGTTTGAGTATGACGGCAAGGGCCGCCGCATCGCGAAACGCATTGATGATGCGCTTGGCACCAGTTTTGTTGCCAACAAAGAATTTGAATATCTTTATGAGGGCGACGAACCGCTGCAGGACTATTTGAAAGTCAGTGGCAGCTGGATCATCAAGAGCCGGTTCCTGCACGGCGCCAGCGTGGACGAGAGGCTTGTTTACTGGCGCTATTCGCAGTCAAACGGCAGCGAACAAGCGGAGCTTTATTACCACCGCGACCATCAGGGCAGCATCATCGCGCTCTCTGACGAAAGCGGTGCCCGCGCGGTCGCATCAAACGGCGAAAACGAACTTTATACCTACGATGCCTACGGCAACATGATGGAAGGCAACACCGCCGGCCAGCCGTTCCGCTACACCGGCCGCCGCTGGGATGATGATGTACAGCTCTATTACTACCGTGCCCGCTACTATTCATCGGAGCTCGGGCGTTTTCTTCAAACCGACCCCATCGGTTACGAAGACAATATGAACATGTATGGGTATGTAGGCAATGACCCTTTGAATAAGCTGGACCCGAGTGGTTTGGCGGATGTGTGGTATGCAGGAATCGATTTCGATCTGGGTATTGGGATTACATTGCCGTTTGAACTTTTCGGGGGTGAGAACGTAAACTACACTTGGACCCTTAGCAGGTCAGGCGGCATATTCTATGACTTCAAGCAGGAAAAATGGGGGTGGTATTCAACCAAAGACGAACTCATCCATCTTGGAGCGATTGCCGGGCTGGGGATAGAAGGAGGATATGCTCAAGGCATAGCAGACTTACTTGGTTCCTACAGTATGATCGAAATCGAAAGTCAGGGGAGGGCTCCATTGGCCTTTGAAATTTCCACAGATGCAAGAATTTTGACAATAAACTGGGGTAAAGGTTGGGGTGGCCAATGGGTTGAAGGGACTGGCGACGCAGGGTACTTCGATTTTGACTCAAGCAATAAGCGTAATTCATCCGGTGGATGGAGTGACTATTCTGAAACAAGTCAGGGTGCCAGCGATGCCCAAACCGCTTTATCTGGAGTCAGGCAATCAGTTGTGAGAGGTGGCGGCAAGATTCGAGACGCCAAAGCCCGAAGCGCTCGGAGAGCTGTTGACAAGGCAAAAAGAGAACTTAAGAAAAATGAAGAAGAAAATAATTAAATCGGTTCAAGCCGAATAGTTGATAGTAATAGATTGGCTAGCATGAAGTATTACCAAAAGTATAACTTGATTTATTGGACATTCCCATTCGGATTGATGTCGCTCATAATAATTGTAGGAATGGTTTTTGGCGCCACTTTTTTGGTTCCTTTGTTCCTTGGCTCAGTTGCCATATTTTTAGTGGTAGTTTCTCGGTTTCAGTGCCCATCTTGTGGTGCACATCTATCCTATTTATCTAAATACGGTGGGCGAGCAGGTTTGGCCAAATCGCACTGTCGAAAATGTGGTGCTTCCCTTGACTAGGTCGTAAGATGAACCCGTTGATGTTTTTCTTATGACCTAATGTCCTTGAATGCCATGACACCGCGAACGAATTATAATTGGTCCACAACTACATTGGGGTGTGTGCCGTGGGTGTAGAGCGTCCGTTCAGTGATTTTTTAGTCGACAAAAGCCTACTTTCCGGCGCTGCATGGGAGCGCGTTGAAGAGGTTCTGCGAGAGGCTGGACAAGGGCTCGCCGCAACTATCACGGGCCTTGGCTTGATGAGCGAGCGGGACTTGTCACTTGCTCTCGCGGAACACTTTGACCTCCCTTTTGTTTCAGACGATGACTGGCCGCTTGACCCGGTCCAAATCCCGGACCTCAATCCCACATTCCTGCGCGGTAGTCATATCCTGCCGGTGCGGGATTTGGGCGGTGAACTTGAAGCCATTGTCGCGGACCCAACCGACGATTATGCCATCCGCGCGCTGTCGTTCGCGGCGGGCAAGCCGCTCACCCTCAAAATCGCGACACTGCGCGAAGTAGAGGGTGCGATCACCCGGCTGTATTTTGGCGGGGAGAGTGAAGCGCTCGATGACCGCGACGACATTAGCGACGATGTGGACCGGCTGAAGGAGCTTGCGACCGACGCGCCCGTCATTCGCTTTGTTGACCGCATGATTGATGATGCGCTCACCCGCCGCGCGTCCGACATTCATGTGGAACCGCAGGACGGCGGCATCGTCATCCGTTTTCGCATTGATGGCATGCTGGTGGAAGTGCCGGGCCCAGCGCGCGACATTGCCGCGGCCGTCGTCTCCCGCCTCAAGATTATGGCGAGCCTTGATATCGCCGAACGCCGCCTGCCGCAGGATGGCCGTATGCGCGTGCGCGCCCACGGCAAGGAAATTGATTTCCGGGTTTCAACTGCCCCCACCAGCCAGGGCGAAGCCGTCGTGCTGCGGTTGTTGGACCGCAAGGCCGTTGCGCTTGATTTCGATACGCTCGGGTTTGATGACACGGTCAAATCCCCGTTCCGCGCAGCGCTCCGGAAACCGGACGGCATTGTGCTTGTGACTGGCCCTACGGGTTCCGGTAAAACCACCACGCTTTATACCGGCCTGTCGGAGCTCAACACCGCAGACCGCAAGATTTTAACGGTCGAGGACCCGGTTGAATATGTCATTGAAGGCCTTGGTCAGGTGCAGGTGGATGCCCGCATTGGCCGTACCTTTGCGCGCACGCTGCGCTCTTTCCTTCGGCAAGACCCGGACATCATCATGGTCGGTGAAATCCGCGATGATGAAACCGCCGGCATTGCCGTGCAGGCCTCTTTGACCGGCCACCTTGTGCTCTCGACCCTGCACACCAACAGCGCGGCGGCGGCGATTTCGCGATTACTCGACATGGGTGTGCAGGACTATCTGATTGCCTCCACGTTGCGGCTTGTGATGGCGCAGCGCCTGGTGCGGAAAATCTGCCCGCATTGTCGGGTGGAGGACAACCCGCCTGAAACCCTGCTCGCGGAACTGGAGCTCACACCCGACGATGGTCCATTCTACAAAGGCGAAGGCTGCGAGCACTGCCATGGCACCGGTTACGCCGGCCGGAAGATGATCGCCGAAGTGTTGGAGATCACGCCGGAGATCGAGCGCGCCATCCTTGCGCACACCAGCGGCACGGAATTGGAGGCTCTTGCGCAAGCGGCAGGCATGCGCACCCTGTTCCACCACGGCCTTGAAAGCGTGAAAGAGGGCATCACCTCCCTTACCGAGGTATTGCGCGTCACGCGGGAGCGCGGCGTGTGACCCAGTTTTCTTACCGCTGTGTTGACCGGGAAGGCGAAATTCTGGTTGGTGAAATTGAAGCCATCGACCGACCCGCCGCCATATCTGAATTGCGTGGGCGTGGTTTGATCGCGCTCGAACTCTCGTCCACCGGCCCGACCCTGTTGATGCGGGTGAGTGAACCGGTCGGTTTCCTCAGTAAACCCAGCGGACGTGACCTGTATGTGGTGCTGCGCGACCTTGCGCGCCTGTTGACAGCAGGCCTTGCCATCGATGCAGCCTTCCAACTGCTGGTGAACATGCAGAAAAACGTCATTCTGCGCCGCGCGCTTGAAGACATCCGCGAAAAGCTTAGAAGCGGTGAAAGCCTTGCGTCAGCCATGTCAGATTTCCCGGCACTATTCCCGGTGCAAGTCACCGCCGCCATCCAGGCAGGCGAGAACAGTGGCACGCTGGCGGGTGCGCTCGCAACGCTCGCCACCAACATGGAAAAAGCCGTTTCGTTCCAGGAACGATTGCGCAGTGCGCTCATCTACCCCTCCATCCTGATGGCGATGGTGACGGGCACTTTTGTGCTGGTTCTCACCTTCGTTTTGCCCCAGTTCGAGAGCCTGTTTTTAGGTAACGAAGACAAACTGCCGATGGCGACTCGGATCGTGATGGGCATGGGCGACTTTTTTGAGGCCTATTGGCCGCTACTTGTGCTCGCATTATTCGCCTTTTTTGCCTGGATTATGGTGGTCAGACGCGAAAAAAACACCCGTAGGCGTGTGCTGGCTGCACTATGTGCCGTTCCATGGCTAAAAACCTGGCTTTTGACCCCAGATATCGTTCGATTTGTGCGCACCCTTGGGGTATGTATTGGAGCTGGTTTGGCGCTCGATGCGGCGCTTGCAATGGCCATCAATTCGGTGCGGGTGCCGCACATGGAAGACGAGCTGTTGCGGGTACGCCGAGAAGTGCGCCGGGGGGATCTTCTTTCTACCGCGCTGGGGCGGCTTGACTGGTTCCCGCCGCTTGCTTTGCAATTCGTTCTGGTTGGCGAACAATCCGGCCAATTGGGCGACATGCTGGGTGAAGCAGCCACAATTATGGCGCAGGATTTTGAGACGCGCCTTGAGAAAGGGTTGGGGGTAATCTCGCCTTTGCTGACGCTCCTAATGGGGGCTGTGGTGGCGCTGTTGATCGGCGCCGTACTGTTGGGGATTATGAGTATTAACGATGTCGTATTTTAGTCTTTCAAATAAAAAGAAATTAGCTGCGGATGAGGGTTTCTCCATCCTTGAGCTGATTGTTGTTTTGGTTGTTCTCTCGCTGATCATTGGCGTTGCTGCGCCTGCGATTATTGGCCAGTTTGGCTCTGCAAAAAACAGAACTGCAGGCATTGAAGTAAACCGCCTGAAGACCAACGTGGAGATGTTCCGCGTGGATGTGGGCCGCTTCCCAACCAACGATGAAGGCCTGCAAGCTTTGCTGAGCGCCGGTGACGGTGTTGCGGGCTGGAACGGGCCGTATGTGGACAAAGCAGCCAGCATTGTCGACCCTTGGGGTGTTGAGTATATTTATACCGTGAGTGATGACGGCGACACCATCGAAGTGAGCTCGCTTGGTCGCGACGGTGCCGAAGGCGGCGACGGAGAAGATGCGGATGTTTCCAGCCTCAATTAGAGGAGGGGACGCCGGATTTACACTTCTTGAACTGCTGGTCGTTCTCGCCATTTTATCGATGGTGATAGCGGCCGCGCCAACACTATACTCGGCCGCCCTTCCCAGTTTCAAAGTTCGACAGTTTGCCAACGATGTGGCGAATGCTGGCCGCTTTTTACGTGAGCGAGCAAGGTCTGAGGGCATCGAGGGCGCCCTGATGGTGAACGAAGACCTTAATTTGATCTCTACGGACGCCCTGGTGCTGGAAATGCCTGATGATGTGGATGTGACGTTTGCCCCTCATGTCGCCTATGGGCGATCGAGCGACGACGCCGTGCAATTCTACACCACTGGACTGAATTCAGGTGGGGTGGTTTCGATCACTCGCCGAGGGCTCACGGTCGATGTCACCTTCGACTGGATCACGGGCTCCATCGAGGTGCAGCAATGAATGCGGGCCAGTCCGATGCTGGGTTTAGCCTACTTGAGGTGATGGTGGCGGTCCTCATCCTATCCATGTCCCTTGCCGTGATTTTCCCCATGCTGGGCAAGGGCCCGGGGCGTTTGATTGACGACAAAAACGCGGGCCTCGCGCTCCGTGTTGCGGAAAGCAAGCTTGCTGAAGCCATCGTAACCGCTGATTGGGACGCTTTGCCTTTTGAAGATGATGACGAGACCTGGGGTTGGCGGATTGAAGCAGCACCTTACGAAACAGCGGACCCTGAAGCTGTTTCGAGCTACCCAATGTTGGTAAGCGCCGCAGCTTGGTCAAAGAAAACGCCAGATACGGTTCAGGCTGAACTGCAGCGCATTGTTTGGGTGGTCAGCGAATGACCATCTCTCAGCAATACAAATCGGGTGATGAAGGCTACACGCTTCTTGAACTGCTGGTCGCGGTAGCCATTTTGGCGCTTCTATCCGTGCCGATTGCCGGCAGCGTAAAGCTAGGCCTCGACACCTGGGCTTTCACCCATGACACCGCCGAGCGGCAGGAGCGAGTGCTGCTTGTCCAGGAGAAAGTTAAACAGCTTTTGAGCCAGGCCTATCCCTTAGACACACGGCGCACCGTTGGTGTTGTGGAGTATCCCGTTGATGGCACGGCAACTGAAATCGAATTCTCAGCGCCGCTGTTGCCGTCGACCAATCAGAATGCGCTGTTCCGTATTCGCCTTGGTTTGAATGACGACGCACTTACCCTCTCTTATGCCCCTGATTTTGCCTATCTTGACGATAGTGCGGTTTGGCAAGAGGAGGTTTTGCTTGAGGGTGTCAGTTCTGTTGATGTCCGTTATTTCGAAGGCGTTGACGCATCACAGAATCCGGTTTGGCTTTCCAGGTGGGGCCCAACGGCCGGAGAGCTTGATTTACCGGAGGCGATCTCTGTTGATGTGACCTTGGACGAGAGTGACCTCGAATGGGTGCCCCTTACCGTCACCACCGAAATTGAAGAGCGTGCATTTTGTCGTTTTCTCACAAGTGAACGCGAATGTCTGGTGGGGGCGTCAGCAGAATGACAGGGTTTTGGACACCAGCTGTTGAGCAGATTGCGAAGTGGTTCGCCCAGGTTTGGGCCGCCGTTTGGGGATCTGTCCCAGACGCTGTGAAGAAGCACTTATTGCTGAGGCCTGTGCCGACTGAATTGGCAGCGAACGAATTTATGAGGGCTGCAAATGAACGTCAATTGCTCCCTTCCAATGTATCGCTTGAACTTGAGGGTGACAGTTGCCTGTTCCACAGCTTCACCTTGCCAGAACAGGCGGCATCTGAAGTTTCAAGGGCGGTTGCTCTGGAAATGGAGCGCGTGCTGCCTCTTCATGTCTCCAAGTTGAAAACCGCATATATAGTTTCCAGGAAAATCGACGACAGTGATCGGATCAAAATTGGCTTGGCGGTAGCTAAACAGAAGAAAATTGACCGCTTGATGGAAGCTGCGAACACTGCGGGTACTCAAATTCATCGCATTTGGTGTGTGGATGCCAACACCAAACAATCATTTGAATTTGCGATTTCCGAGGCCTCCTTCAAGCGCCATATGGTTCGTTTAGGTGCTGGTGCTTTGGCAATTGCATCATTGATGTTAGCAACCTTGGCGCCGCAGATTTACCTTGATCGTGTTATTGCCGCTTCCGATCAGATCAGCTCCGAAATTACTTCTACGCGCCAGGCTACACGTATCATTTCTCAACTCCAAACTGAGGTAGCCAGCAAGCAGAATAAAACGTCTAAAATTTATGCACTTAGACGCGGTCGGCGCGTTACAGCGCTCATGGAAATTTTGACTGCAGCGAGCCCGGATGACGTCGTTCTTGATAGCCTTCGAATTGACCGTGACACCCTCTATCTGTCCGGTTTTGTGAATAAACCAGAAGAATGGGCAATCGCGTTGGACGACCTCCCGAGCCTTAATGATGTTGTTATTCTATCAGCCCGCAGAACAAGTGGTTCAGAGCGTCAGCGTTTCGATATTCGGGCCCAAGTTAGTTGGCCTGATAACACCGAAGGGACGTCGTAGTGAATTCCCGGATCCTTGTTGTCGCAATCGTTTTTCTTTCTATCCTAAGCTTTGGATATTGGTCGCTAACGGCTGAGACGTGGAGCGATATTGCCGTTGCAAAACAAGGGTATCTTCAGCAAAAACGATTGCTTGCCAGGCTTCAACAGCTTCCAAAACGGGAAGAACAAATCCGTGCAGCTCTTCAGGAGCTAAACACCGGTTTTGTTGAAGCGAGCTTGTATGCTGGTGACAACAGCGCAGTTAGGACACAGATTCAGCGGGACATTCGCCAGGTGGCGGCAAGTGCCGGATTGAATATCGGAAATATGAGACCATTGCTGGCTCGTGAGCTGGACGACGAACTCATCTTTACGCCCATTCAACTTACGTTTTCGGCAACACATGACGATAATCTTGCATTTTTGACCGCACTTGAAAGCGTGGAACCAATCCTTCGCGTCAACCGGATGTCTGTTTCAGTTCAAACGCCTTCTGAGGTTGATCGCCCTGCTACGCTGAGTGTGACCATGGAAGTTGGCGGCTATCGGTTGGAGGGCGGGTAAGAACATGAATTGGTTATTCGAAAGTCCATTGATCAGGTCGCTAACGGGACTATGTGTGTTTTTGCTGCTGGTTCTTGCCCTGCCCAAGGTGTTCCCGTTGCCAGAGCTCACAGATGACGAAATGAGGATCAATCGGTCCAACAGCGTTTCTGAGTTCCTCGAGGTATTGCCAGCAAGCCTTACTGAGGCTTACGCCCGCCCACTTTTTCATGGAAATCGCCGTCCACCAGAAGCCGTGGTCGTACGGCAAGCTGCGCCGGTAGCCCCGCGTCAGCAAGTGGAGCGCTTCACGTTAGAGCTCGTTGGCGTAATGGGATCTGCAGCCAGTGGCAGAACTGTTTTCATTTTGGACAGTTCGACGGGCGATACCACCGCCTCCCGAGAGGGAGAAGTTGTTCAAGGCTGGCTGGTCGAAAGCATTGAGGCCGACAGTGTCGTGCTTTCAAACGAAAAAGACACAAAAACACTAGTAATTGGTTCAGGGGGTTGATGCGATGACTGCTACATTTTTGAGGAAGGCTCTTTGCACTGTCACTTTGTGTTCAGTTCTAGCCTCCTGCAGTGCGACACGCCCTCCAGAGAGAGATGTTGACTTTGGCACGTCCTCGGTCCCGCGGCCGGTGGTTAGAGATGGCTCGGACGACAGGAGATCGGAAAACGCGGCCAGAGGAGATGAGCAACTACAAAGCGGAACACAGTATTTCGGTGGTTCGGGTCGGTTCGTCGAAGATGTGGGCGACAAGTATAAGCTCGAGTTTGATAAGGAAGGCGATATTTCGCTTTCGTTTAAAAACATGGATATTTTGGTGATTGCTCGCGCGATTTTGGGCGATACATTGGGACTGCAATACTCTGTTTCACCACAGGTTTCTGGCACGGGGAGCCTTGAGACGAGTGGATCCATTTCTAAAGAAGCACTGCGTCTATCTTTTGAGCTACTTCTCAAGACAAAAGGCTTTGCGCTTGTAGAGACGACGACGGGGCTTTCCATCGTGCCGCAGGCCAATGCCGTTCGCGCTGTTGGTGAACTAAGAATTCAAAGACCGGCTAGTTATTCATTGCCAGGGTTCGCGGTCCACGTGATCTCGTTAAAACACACTAAACCAAGCGAGCTACGGAAGCTTGTGGAACCTTTTTCACCGCCAGGAGGCATTCTAAGGGCAGACGACAATAGAAACCTCCTCATATTGGCAGGTACGTCACAAGAATTAGCCGGCATGTTCAGAGCCGTTGAGACGTTTGATATCGACCGAATGGCAGGGATGTCATTTGCGCTATATTCCTTGCGGTATGTTGAGGCTGAGCAGCTCGTCGAGGAATTGAAAGAAGTATACGCCGGCCCGGATGGAAGTTCAGAGATTCCAGTTCACCTGATCCCGGTTCCAAGAATTAACAAGATTATCGGGGTGGCTGCCGAGCGTAGCAAGCTTCTGGCTGTTGAAAACTGGATTGACCGACTGGATATCGGCGAGAGCGCACCAGGGCGCCGCATATATGTTTATAACGTCAAGAACGGTCGCGCTGCGGATATTGCCGACACTCTCAACTTGATCCTGGATACCCAGTTCGGCGGACAAGGTTTCCAAAATCGCAGAAATGGTTTGAACGCCAATCGCACGCGCAACACTCGAAATCAAAATAACTCTCAGCGCGGCGCGAATAACCAACAAAGAGGCGACGGAATTTCGACGGATCAGGTTCGCATTGTGCCGAGCGAGGAAAACAATTCTATCCTGATTATGGCCACCCCTGCAGAGTTTGGCACAATTGAAAATGCTCTCAGGCAGATAGATGTGTCGCCGCGCCAGGTGTTGGTTGAGGTAACTCTTGCCGAAGTCGCACTGACTGACGAACTACGTTATGGATTGCAATGGCATTTTGAGTTCGGTGACAACGAAGTTTCCTTCGGTCAATCTGCTTCTCCTTCTGCTGAATTTCCTGGGTTTTCCTGGTCCCACAACAGTGGAACCAATGCCAGCGCAGTGTTGAACGCATTGTCGTCGCTCTCTGATGTACAAGTGATTTCGGCACCCAAACTGCTGGTGCTAAATAACCATTCGGCTTCCCTTCAAATTGGAGACGAAGTACCCGTGCCCGTCTCTTCGGCAGTCAGCTCAATCGATTCTAATGCACCAATCGTTAATTCGATCCAGTATCGAAACACGGGCGTTATTTTGACCGTCACTCCTCGCATAAATGAGGGTGGCTTGGTCATGTTGGACGTTGAGCAGGAAGTTAGTACGGTCGCAGAAACATCTTCATCTGGAATTGATGCCCCCACTATCCAGCAACGGCGTATGAATACTACAGTAGCAGTGCAAAATGGTTCAACCGTTGCCCTTGGCGGGCTAATCCGAAATTCGATTTCCAGATCAAATTCTGGCGTGCCAATTTTGAAAGACATTCCACTTCTTGGAGAGGCGTTCAAAAACAATGATTTCGTCGAACGGCGTTCAGAATTGATTGTGCTGCTAACTCCACGAATTATTCGAAACACCGAAGAAACCAGAGAGGCTATGGATTATCTGCAAAGTGAATTCAGATCGCTGCTGGGTGGTGTTGCAGACGAACAGTGACGAACACAACTGGCTTGAATGCGGACCGGGGCGCCGCACTTATTGGTGTGCTTTGGATAGTCATTCTCCTCGCAATTCTCAGTCTCGGAGTGTTGCATCTGACCCTTAGAAACCGTCAGTCTGTGGACTCGTTGGAAGCAAGCTCTCAAGCAAGCCAAGTTGCATTATCGGCAGTAGAGTTGTTTGTCAGGCAGCGGTTTAAACAAAGCTCGACGTCATTTGTCGAAACAGCTGAGTTGGAAATCGGCGGCATTATAGTGGATGTCAGTTCTAGCTTTGAGGCAGGAAAGATAGACCTCAATAAAGCCGATCAGGACTTGATTAGCGCAGTGTTTGCCTTCCACGGTCAGGATGAGGACACAGCAATTGGCTTAGGTGCAGCTGTTGCGGACTGGCGAGACTTTGATGATGATCGAAGGCAAAATGGAGCTGAGCGAGACAGCTACGCATCAGGCGAATACAGTTATGCACCGCGCAATGCCCCATTCGAAACCGTTGGAGAGCTTGGCTTTGTTTTTGGTATGGCGGAGACCAACGCCTTCTGTCTGAGCGAGTATTTCACGACATATTCCGACCCTAGTATTTCAGAGGTTACATACCCTTTAGCACCAAGTGCCGTCATCGACATACTGGCGTGGGCTCGGCAAAATGATTGGCAAGGAGGGGCATGGCCGACACCGGACTTATTTGAAGAAGACATCATCAATTTTGATATCGAAAACAAAGCGGTTGAGATTTCCACTTCGTTCAATTTAGGTAGCAAGCCTCAACGGTTTTCGACTGTGGTTCGTATCAAGTCTGGTCAGGACATGAGTTTCGTCATTCTTTCGCATTCGCGGGCAGTATCGGGGGCAGGGTTTGGCTGCTGACCAGACTACGGGTCCTCATGATTTTCCTATGACTGGACCGTGGCAAGACAAACATAAGACTGGCATATATGCTGTCATCTCGTTGTTTAAAGTATGGGGTTCAACTGAAGCGAGGTTTACCCGTTGAGAAGGCTGTTGTAGTCGAAGTTAATACTCCAAATCCTTTTCGTGGTATGTGTTCATTTGGGACCAATTCGGGACCATATCGAGCAAAGAACTTAATTTCGTCCCGTTATATCCCGGATAATCCCGGTATATCCCACTATCGCTATCCCGTTTAATCCCGCGTAATCCCGGATAATCCCACATAACAGCAGTTATTTTCTCTTTAACGGTAGACCCTCCGAAGGCAGAGGCCAGAGGTTCGAATCCTCTCGGGTGCGCCATACCATTCCAATAAAATCAATGAGTTAGCATTTCGCATTTGGCTCCGACTGACCAAAATAGCGTTCTGGGGCGCAAATTGGGACCGTGGTTTCACCATCTAGTTATCGCGGTTGTACTTGAATACAGGTCCTCTAGTTCACCCATAGTGTGCGAGACCCATACATGTACAAGGATAGTGATATCGACTAACATTGCGACCATGTGTGGTGTGAGAGAAGCCCGAGTACCAGGCTGTTTCCCATGATCGCAATTATGCAAATTTTGGTCTGCTTTTTGTGACAATGGCCCATTGGTGCCATACCGCAGCACCTATCTTTAAATCTCATAACAGAAAAGAAAGGGTGGCGGGCACAGCACGGCAAGTTATTGTGCCATGCCCGCCTGGGGTCAACCGCTGCTGCAAGGTTGTGGAGACTTTTACAGCAGCCGGTCTATTGATGGTTTTCACCTACTTATTACTTCGGTTCCGGATAATACTCCTTTGGCAAAACCCAGAAGCTTGGCCCTGCGCTTTCCAGCGGCCGGAGGGGCGACCCGGCTGGTGCTTCATAGCGGATCAAAGCCGCAATATCTGACAAGGCTCTCGGGTTTTTTCGGTAATAACTGTGGCCTATGAAGCTGCTCAGATCGGCCACCCGAACAAACGCGACACCCTCAACCAGCGCCAGCATTTGCTGCTCTTTTTCCGAAACATCTTCAGCCCTCAATTTGCCGAAACGTTGTGCAGAAGCAAGAAAGCTGGAGAGGCTGAGCGCGACGTCATCTTCATTAGTGTAAACGGTGATTTGGTGATGTGCTTCTTCCAGTTGCTCTGCCACCAGCCTTTGCTGAACCACCCCGTAGTCCATGTCCGGAGCGGCAAGAATAAGGTTGTGAATTTTAAGAGCTGACTTCAGGTCTTTTCCAGCAGCCCGCGCCTCTATCACCAGCTCGCGAATTGCCGTTGATATCAACACTGTGCCGCGGCTGTGCGCAATAATGTTTATGCGCTTCAACTCTGGCATACCCATCAGCAGGCGGAGTGCTTGTTTGAGATGAAAAATACTAAACTCGCCGGATTCGCTATCTGCAAAATATCCCGTGAGTCCGCCGTGAGCGGCAGGCCAAGTGTAACTAATGGGCAGTCCGCGCCGTCCCGCAAAGTGCCAGATGTCCAGTAAGTTCAAGATCGAGTCCCGGAAATTCGTGTTGTACCCATGAACGTAAAGAAGCACTTCATCTGTCTTTTTTGAAAACAGTTCCTGCCGAAATATTGATTGGGTGGCGCTGGCACTCTCCTCAAACTGTACCAGTACTTTGGGATCAACAACGGTTGCCCCGTTTATCCTGGCAAGACCAAAGGGCGTTGGTGGAAATTCTGCTTCTATGCCAACACTTGTTATGCGCAGGGGCACTTTATTTGGTCTTCGCGCGCTTGAACTTATGGAAACAAGGTGTGGCCAGCCCTTCAGGCGATCAAAAACCGTTTCCGCTTTGCCAAAAACCATGACGTTCGACCGCTTGGGGCCGAACGTTTTTTCGGGTTTCTCAGTTTGATTGCGGCTGCGGTCTGTAAAGAAATAAATGGCTGGAGTGGCTGTTTTGTCTGCCTCAGCAATGTCGGAGGTTTCATATCCAGTTTCACGCTCCGAATAGATCGAGGGCGTTTTAACTAGATAGTGAGGTGATGTGCAGGCGCTGACTGCAACCAACGCTGCAAGTGTCATCAGATTTCTGACCAATTTGTTGGCCGCTTCCATCTGCCAAACTCCGCCCTTTCGAACTTTGATCGTATTGGAGGGAAGCTTTATGACAACTTAGTATTTCTGCGACATGGCCTGCGCATTTTTGGCGATGCGAACTGGAAACCAGCAGAGTTAGTAGTCAGCATTTCTGACGAAGTTTAAGAACTCGGCAGCGTCGGGATGCCGGGCTCTTTCCTCCCTATAGGCGAGGTAAAAAGGAACACGCCATTTCTTCTCCGGCACGTGAATTTCTTCGAGGTTCGCGGCATTCGCTGCAAGGCTTCTGGGCATAAACCCGGCAGCTAATCCGTCCACAATCATCTGATGCAAGGTATAAACACAACTTGACTGATAGATGATGTTGGCGTCAGGAACCGTTGATTTGGTCCACCCTTCAAATCCGGTATTGTTGGCTCCATAGCGCAGCACAAAGGGCAGGTTTGTTGGAAAATCAGTTTCACCAACTATTCTGTGTTTTGCTTTCAGCGCCCGGTCCGCATAAAGCCCAAACTCCAGCGGTTTCATGGCTTCAGTTTTGTACATTTCAGTTTTTGCAGGAAGGCCGGGACGGATCGCGATATCTGCTTCGCCGTACTCAAGCTGGAGAAAATCATCCGTTCCGATAAAACTCAATTTGATCTCTGGATGCTGGAAACAAAATCGGCGAATGGTCGGCAAAAGGGTCGGAGAAAACGGGCTAACACTTGTTATCGTCAGGGAAGTTCGTGTCGGACTTTGTGGTTTGGACAGCTTATTTTCTAGACCAATAAATTCCCGCTCGGCGGTTTCCACGACGCGCAATAACTCTTCGCCTTCAAGCGTGGGTGTGTAGCCATATTGTTCCCTGACAAACAGGCGGACACCCAACCGTTCCTCGAGAGAATCTATTTGTCGGATTACTGTTGAACGATGCACGTTAAGTGCTTTTGCTGCCAAGGAAACTTTGCCCAAGCTCGCAACTTTGTAAGCCGTTTTTAACTCATCCCAATTCTTCAAATCTACCCTCGCATTTTTGCGCAGTTGGTGTCGCAAATAAACACATTTACCGCCCTATTCAACGTTCATATCATCTCAAAAATCACAAAAATCAACCTTCGTTTTTGTCAACTGGGGAGCATGACAAGATGGTTATTTTTTCTAGGACTGACAGTTTCGCCAGGTCTTTTTTAGCCGTGGTTTCTGTTCTGGTTGCATTCCAGTTGGCAAGCGTTCGCGCTCAAGAAACTGTCGCTGTCCGCCAGGTCGTAATTGTGGAGCCACAGACCCAACAAGATTTACTTACGACCGAAATTGTCAATGAGATTCAATCATTATTGCGCGAGGTTGGTGGCGTTGATGTGAGGTCGGTCAAGGTGCCGGCCGACGCCACAAGTTTGTCGATAGAAACGTTTATCGAAAGTCTCTATCAAAGCCCCCAGCTCGATATGGTTGTTGTTGCTGATGTTGGCCTCAATCGGTTTTTCATCAGTCGACAAGAGTATCCAGTGCCAACGATACTTTCTTTCGTCTTTGATGCGGCGTTTAACGGGATCCCGTCCAGCGATGGGACGAGCGGAAAACAAAACCTGACCTACATAGCCCCCACTCTTGACCTGCGAACAGAGTTCGAAGCTTTCCGGTCGGTGTCCAAAATTACGTCAGCCGTACTTGCGTCCAACAGCAGGGTCATTCGAAGGCTCCCGGACGCCACAAAAAACCAGGCAGTTGCGGCGGCTAAAACTAATGGTTTCGGCCTGAATATTCTCCCCTTTGACAATGACGTCACTGCCTTTGCTGACAGTTTGCCAGCTGGAACGGACGCAGTCTTCATCGGCGTATTGCCTGACTCTGCAGCCCAGAATGTGCGGTCGCTGTTTGCCACGCTCACACAAAAGGGAATTTCGACTTTTGTTATCGGGAACGAGAGCTATGTCGCCATGGGGGCTCTGGCTTCCAACTCGCCTGCAGCGGACACAAAAAGAATTGCCCGGCGCACGGCCATCCATGTTGCTGAAATGCTGGCGGGCGCTCCAGCAGACCGTTTGCCAGTTGCCATCGACATGACCAGTCAGTTGACCATCAATATGGCCACCGCTCGGGCTTTGAAGGTTGGCCCTAGTTTCGATGTCTTAAGTTCGGCAAAACTTCTGAACAACATAGAAGAAAGTTCGGGAACCGTTTATTCGCTGACCCAGGTGGCACGAGAAGCGGTTCGAGCCAATCTCTCGCTCATGACCCAACGTTTCCGGGCACAGGAAGCAAACGCCCGGATCAAGGAAGCAAGGTCTTCTCTGCTGCCTCAGCTGTCGACTGACCTTTCTTTTCTGCAGCGGCGGAACACAAACACTGTCAGGTCAGGGCTCGCGGCAAGGCAATCTACCGACGGTTCATTATCGCTGACGCAATCGATTTTTAACGAGGCATTTTGGGCCGGTTACGCCATCGAGAAGTATAACGCGCTCTCCGAGCGTGAGCTTTTGAGAGAGGTTGAGCTCGATATCATTCAAGCGGCGGTAGAAACTTATCTGTCAGTTCTGCGTGAAAAAACATCGCTTGAGCAGGCAGTCTATAATCTTGAAATCACGCGAGAAAACTTACGGCTGGCGCGTAATAGGGTGGATGTCGGGACCGAGGATGCTTCCGATCTGTTCCGCTGGCAAAGCGAACTGGCAACAGCAAAACAGCAGGTGCTGTCCGCCAAAGCTGGCTACGAGCAGCTGCGCCAACAGTTAAACCAAATCCTGAACAAGCCAATCAATGAACCGTTCGGCGTTACCATCGAGCGGTTGGACAACCCAAACCTGCTCGTCAGCGATAACCGTGTGATTGATCTCATCAACAACGCCTATGACTTTCAGGTATTGACCGATTATTTCGTCGAAGTGGGGCTTGCAAGATCACCCGAGATCAACCAAGCGCAGGTCGCGATTGATGCTTCCAACCGGCAGCTTTTAAGCGACAAGCGACAGTTCTGGATGCCTGATGTGTCGCTCGTTGGGAGCTACAATAATAATTTTGATGAAGATCGAAGTCTCGGATTTGGCGGTGTCGCCGCGCAAGACGATTGGTCGATTACCTTACAGGCGTCCATTCCCCTTTTTGAGGGCGGCGCACGTTATTCTCGGGTAAGCCAAAGCAAATTTGCGGTTAGGCAATCAGAGGCTGCACTGCAAGATACCAGAAATCAGATTGAACAAAATATCCGCAATGCTGTGGAGGCCATGAATGCCTCCTACAACTCTATCCCGCTTGCAAAAGAAGCCGAGGTGGCAGCAGTGCGCAACTATTCCCTGGTTGCGGCATCTTATGCGCAAGGGAAGAGGGATATCATCAATGTTCTGGATGCCCAGGACGCATTGATTTCAGCGCGAGAGCAGTCGTTAAACGCCGTATTCAGTTTTCTCACCGACCTGATGACCACCCAGCGAGCCATCGGCGGCTTCGATTTCTTTCTTGATGACAGCGCCAAGCTTGAATTTTCAAACGAACTCATCCGGCGCGTCCGCGTCCGTCAATCCAATGCTGAAAGGTAAAGCGATGAAAGACAAAGGCCGCACATTTCCGAGCAAGCGCTTGCTGTGTCTGTTACCAGCACTGCTGGTCGGATGCAGTGAACCGGAACAAACCTCCTCGGAAATTCCATTAAGGTCCGTCAAGGTGGCAGTTGTAGATGCATCAGATAACGTGACTGTTCGCACCTTCTCCGGCACCGTGAGTTCTACGCAGGAGACCAGTCTAAGCTTTAGAGTTTCAGGTACTGTAATTGAGAAGAATGTATCAGTTTCTGACCGTGTGGGGAGAGGCGATGTTCTGGCGCGATTGGACCCTGCACCCTTTGAATTGGAAGTTCAGCGTGCGATCGCCAGTGTGGCTGAGGCCAGGTCGAATGCCAGAAACGCCTCTTCAAGTTATGACCGGACCAAACGTCTCTACGAGGCCGGCAATAGTTCGCGCGAAGATCTTGATAATGCCAAAACCGCGGCAGACTCGGCGCTCGCGCAAACGGCTTCTGCTGCCAAAGCTTTGGAACTGGCCCAACTCGACCTGCAATACACTCGGTTAGTATCCGAAGGCAGCTGCGCGATAGCGCTGACAGATTTGCAGGTAGGGGAAAACGTCCAACAAGGGCAGCAGGTGCTTGTCGCCAATTGCGGCGATGGGTTGGAGGTTGACCTCGGTATTCCAGAACGGTTTATCTCTCAAATTGCGCGGGGCACAAATGTCAGTGTTAGTTTTCCCGCTCTGCCGGACGCCAGCTATGTCGGTATGGTTGACGACGTGGGAATTTCTGCGACGTCAGACGGAACCACATTTCCCGTAACCATCGCGTTGCCCGAGGAAGCCAGCCAGCAAGTCAAAGCAGGCCTGTCAGCACAAGTGACGTTCAGCCTGCAGGCGAACAGTCAGGCTCGAAACGGCAGTGCAAGTTTCGTTATATCTCCGTTTGCTGTTGGAGAAGATCAGTCTGGTCGATTTGTTTACGTGGTCGAAGCAGCCGATGATGGCACGGGCGTGGTTCGGCGAGTTGAAGTTACCATTGGTGACCTTCAGGACAGCGGGCTTGAAGTCCTAACGGGCTTGTCTCCTGGTCAGTTGGTAGTCACAGCGGGTGTTTCAGTCCTACGCGATGGCTTAGAAGTGAGCTTGCCAAATGACTGATACAGCAGCAGGCGCTGGTTCAATTCCAGAAGAAAATACGGGTGGCTTAACCGCCTTTGCAATGAACAACAGCGTTACCGTGGTTGTGATTGTTATCCTGCTCGCGCTCACGGGTATCTCAAGTTACTTCAGTTTACCCAAACAACAGGATCCAGGGTTTATAATCCGAAATGCAGTGGTAACCACGGTTTTCCCGGGTGCAAACCCGGGTCGGGTTGAAGAATTGGTTACCGACCCAATTGAGGAAGCACTGCAGGAAATCCCGGAACTTGACTATACCGAAAGCAAATCACGCAACGGCGTTTCCATCATCACAGTCACGTTCCAGGAAAAGTACAAAAACATGCGCCCATTGTTTGATCAGGTGCGCCGTAAAGTGGATGACCTCGTGGACGAAGGCGGGCTTCCGTCTGGTGCTTTTGAGCCCATGGTGAATGACGAGTATGGCGACGTTTTTGGTATCCTTTTTTCCCTTACTGGCGACGGGTTCACCCCGTACGAGTTGAAAGAAATTGCCGAAGACATTCGTAATGATCTGTTGGACCTAGACAATATAGCGAAGGTCGACATTCACGGTGTGCAGGATGAAGTCATTTACGTTGAATATTCTGCTGCACGATTGCAGGAACTAGGCCTAACGCCGTCGCAACTTCAAAGTGCGCTGTCTTCCGCCAACATCTTGCAATCCGGTGGAGACCTTAAGGTCGGCCAAGAGCGGATTTTGCTGGAGCCCACCGGCAACTACACAGCTTTGGAGGACTTGGGCAGAACCGTGATCCGGTTGCCATCTGGTGGGGTGGTTTACCTTGAGGATATTGCGGAAATTGAACGAACTTATGTTGATCCTCGGGAATCGATGACCCGCTACAATGGCGGCGATAATCTAGTGCTGGCTATTTCGCTCAAGGAAGGCGGCGATATTCTGGCGCTGGACAAAGAGCTGAAGGCATCGGTGCCAGTAATTGAAGCCAAACACCCCTACGGAATTGAGCTCACCCGCGTTTTCTCGCAGCCAACCCTGGTAGAAGACTCGGTCAATAGTTTCATGTCGAATCTGGTCCAGGCTGTAGCAATTGTCGCGATGGTGATGTTTGCTTTCCTTGGCTTTCGCACCGGTGTCATTGTTTCTGCTCTGATCCCAACCACCATTGTTGTGACATTTGTCTGCATGTCGGTATTCGACATTACCGTCAACCAGATTTCGTTGGCCGCTTTGATCATCGCTCTCGGTCTCTTGGTGGACAATGCCATCGTTATGGCGGAGGCCATCATGATCAGGCGCGAAAATGGTGAAGACAAATTCACGGCCGCTATTATGGCAGGCAGGGAAATGAGCATTCCGCTGCTGATATCATCTCTTACGACCTGTTCCGCCTTTCTAGCTATCTTTCTGGCAGAATCTGCAACCGGTGAATATACCGCAGATATATTTAAAGTGGTTTCGATTGCCCTCATTTCGTCCTGGCTGATGGCAATGACATTTATTCCCATCCTGACCACAGTGATCATGAAAGTGAATCAAAAGCCGGCTGGTGAAACTACCAGCCCCTACAAGGGAGCCATGTACCGGCTGTACCGCTTAATTCTGTTTCCATCACTCCGCTTAAAACTCGCACCCTTGGTGATTGCTGTCGCCCTCTTTTTTGTTGCTATGTCAGCGCTACAGCTTGTGCCTCAGGTTTTCATTCCGGAGCGGCGCGACCCCATCATTAATGCCAAGTTTGAAATGCCGAGAGGCACTGATATCGCGGTAACTGAGGCAATATTGCATGACATCGAAGCATACTTGCTGGACCGCTACGGCGTGACGGGTCAGAATGAAGATGCAGAGGGCATAACTGATATTCTTGGTTTTATCGGGGTTGGCACACCCCGATATGTGCTGGCTATCAACCCAGATCAGGAAGACACGCACCGCGGTGCCATGATCATCCTGACCACCAGCGAACCCATTATCGCAGGCATCATCAAAGACGTAGAAGACTATGCAGGTGTTAACTATCCCGACTTGGTAGTCAAAATGCGCAAGATGGAAAATGGTAAGCCTATCGATTACCCGGTCGAAGTCCGTGTGTCGGGCGACAATATCGATACCCTTTATGCGATTACAGCCCCGCTAAAGGAAAAGCTTCTGTCCATGCAGGGCGTGCGTGACGTGAATGATGACTGGGGCCAACGCCGCAAAAAAATCATCATCGATGTCGATCAGGACAGGGCGCGGCGGGCCGGTGTCACGAACTCCGACGTGGCAACCTCGCTCAGCACCGGATTGTCGGGTTTGCAGCTGACCGAGTTCAGGGACGGCAATGACGTGATCCCTGTTGAACTGCGTTCCATATCTGCAGACAGGGAAAACCTGTCGCGTCTTGACGGGTTGACTGTTTATGCGCAGGGCAATGACGCTTCAGTGCCACTCAGTCAAGTTGCCGACGTATCGCTCGCATGGGACAATGCCATCATCATGCGCCGCGACCGGACGCGTACCTTGACCGTCAGGACCCAGCATTACCCAGGTGTGACCGCAACCGAAGTGTTGGATCAGTTACTGCCCTTTCTTGATGGGCAAACCCGGTCCTGGCCTGCGGGATACACCTATGAACTGGGCGGCGAGTTTGAAACATCGGGTGATGCAGGTGCTTCTGTAGCCGAGAAACTGCCCATATCCGGTATGCTGATTTTCTTGTTGCTGGTGGCACAGTTCAATTCGACGCGCAAAACCATCATTATATTGATGACAATTCCGCTTGGATTGATCGGCGTCACATTCGGGTTGATTGTTGCCGACAGCATTTTTGGCTTCATGACTATCTTGGGCGTCATCTCGCTCGCCGGCATCATCATCAACAATGCGATTGTTCTTATTGACCGGATCAATATTGAACGCGATGAAAATGGTCGGTCTGCCGCTGATGCAGTGATTGAAGCCTGCCAACAACGCCTTCGACCCATCATGCTAACAACCTGCACCACCGTTGGCGGCATGCTGCCTTTGTGGATCAGCCGTGATCCCATGTTCGAAACGATGGCGGTTGCCATTATATTTGGGCTGTTGTTTGCAACGCTTCTGACGCTGGTTATTGTGCCCGTCCTGTATTCGATTTTCTTCGGCGTCAAATATGACCGCGCGTCTTTGGTTCGGGCAGGCTGACATGCCACCGGGGTTAGCGCGAGCGATCAACGACTATGGCTACTGGGCTTTGTTGATCAGTTTGTTGCTTACGTTTGTTGCATCGCCTTTTCTTGGCCCAGAAGTGCGGCTCTATAACGCCTTTGTTGTTACGTCTATGGTACTAGCGCTGCTCGTGGCGTCCAACACCTGGCTCAGGCTTGTTGCTTGCACCTGTGTTGGCCTGCCGTTTCTGGTTGCCAGCATTGCCCACTCGTCAGATGCCGGTGGAATTTGGTATGCCGCTTTCTTGGTTCTTGGAACATGCTTTTTTTCCTTGGTTGTTGGAATACTGCTCAAGAACATCTTTACGGGTACACGCGGCACAACCAACGATTTGCTGGCCGCAGCCTCGGTATATCTTTGCCTCGCTGTCATTTGGGCCATGCTCTTTGGTCTTGTTGGTATGTTTGAACCCAACCAGGCGCCCATCAGGATCGGGGTCGCGTCAACTTTGGACTTTGACGACCTGATCTATTTCAGCATCGTCACCCTCACGACACTCGGCTACGGGGACTTGGCTCCCATCACACCTGTTGCGAAGTCTCTAGCCGCCGTCGAAGCCCTGGTGGGTCAAATTTATCTGACCGTTCTTGTCGCGCGGCTGGTCGGCATGAATATCGAACATAGTCAACCAGCGAAGGATTGATCATGACAGAAATGGATACTGACTGGACAGTGATAACCGGGTCGACAGGCGGCATTGGAAGCGAACTAGCCAAGCAACTCGTCGCTCGCGGTGACGCATTGATTTTGGTAAATCGATCCGAGACCAAGACACAGGAACAACTCGCAAGTTTGGTGCAGGATTATCCGCTCGCGAAAATCGAGTTGGTGACCGCAGATCTTATGGATACGCAGGAGATTTTTGACGCGGCCAATAAAATCAATCAGCTGCCTGGTCGAGTTGATGTTCTCTACAATAACTCCGGCATTCTCACGTCCAAGCGCGTGCTCAGCAAGCAGGGATTTGAGTCTCAGTTTGCTGTTAATACGCTGGCGCCGTATTTGTTGATCAGGTTGCTGCGCAATAAAATGGCGCGATCCAGTTTCGACGTGCCTGCAATGATCGTGAATTTCTCCTCAAGTGCCATCACGCCTCTTAAGAGTTTAGATGTTGATAATCTGGTTGCGCCTGAAGAGGTAGGTGGTTTGATGACAACTTATGCGCAAACCAAACTGGCTGTTACCATGTTCGCGCCTGCGCTTGCTGAGGAGCTGCTGAGAGATAATATTCTCATTCGCGCGGTTGATCCTGGCGCCACCAAGTCCGCGATGACGACTTCAAACAACGACGCCATGCCCAAAGTGTTGGCATGGTTGGCTCCGCTCCTGTTCAGTCCCGCTGACAAACAAGCCCAAAAAGTCATTGAAAGTGCTGATCCAATGGCCTTTGACGGACGGTCGGGAATTTATGTGGCCAACAAAAAAGAAAAGAAATTGCCGCCACCTGCTATCGACGCATCTGCCCAAGACGCACTGATCAAGTTGTGTGATAGATATCTTTCTACTTAAAAGCGCCTAGAAATTAGTTCTCGACGCTGCTTCCGACGAAACCTGCACTACAAATGTCCGCTTTTGGCCGAAAGTAGAAAGCTGGGGTGTCTTTTTTAGGAGGCTATCCGGCGGACGCCTGGTTGCGATGAGCTGAAAAGCTCCCAGTGTCGCTAGACTTTCAGGTCCTGACTGTAAAACTGCTCATTGGCAAACACTGTGGAAAGAATGCGTTCTTCGGTTTGCACCAGCATGGTTTCAATCACAGCTTTAAGCCGGGTGGGCTCGTCACTCTTGACGATATCGAATGTCAGGCCTTGCTGGTCAGTGGAATAAGGCAATCGTTTTTCGGTCTTCAGATACAACCAATAAATACGCATGGCGGTATCCTCCAACTGGTGGGCCCACTCCAGCATCAGCGGGTATCCCGCCGCTTCCACCAGCACCAAGTTCATTTTTTTGTTCATTTTGAGAAGTTGGAGCGCATCCTCATCCCGCTCAACAGGCTGCATTTTGCCAATTGCTTCGTTTAGTTTGGCCAATGATGCGTGGTCAACCTTTGGCGTTGCCATGGAAATGATGGTTGGCAGAAGCAGTTTGCGCAAAGTGAAGTTTTGCTTGATGTCCAGTAACGTAAGCGGCGCCACCAACGTGACACGCGGGGAAACTGATACCAAAAATTGTTTGGCCAGCAGCCTTTCAATCAGATTCCTGGCAGTGGCTCGGCCAATGTCAAACATGTCACTCAGGATATTTTCTGATACCTTTTGGCTCGGCGCCAGTTTCTGAGTGACGATGGCATCCATGATCGCCTCATAAGTATCGGCTGCATCAGAAGCCTGTGTGTCGGTTGTCAGCATTGTCCCATCCATCCTTCACAATAGCCAGTACCGGCCAATTGGACATAACCCCTGTTTAATCGGGATTTTCCCCCATTTCAACGGCCGCATTGTATTAATGCGGGCGTTAAGAGCGCTATAAACATAAATAACCATGTCAAAAAATGTTGAAAAAGAAAATAAGGCTGCTATAAATCGATCAGGAAAGAGGCACCGGCATTGCGCGCGGCGCCGTCTCCTGGGGGAATTAAAATGAGTAATTCAATTAAAAGTGTGGGCTTTTTGCAGCATGGCGTATCCGCTGTTGCTTTGTATTACACTTTGGCAAGCTTTCACGGCGGCGCAGCATTTGCGCAGGCAGATGCCGCATCACAAGGGGCTTCGGATGACCTCCTGCTCGAGGAAATCGTCGTCACGGCCGGACGCCGGGAGCAGATACTGCAGGACGTGCCGGCCGCCGTTAACGCGGTGGACCCCGCCACTTTCACAACGCGCGGCCTGCAATCAACCCGTTCCGTATTTGATTACACCGCTGGCATTACATTCATAGACCTTGGTAATCCCGGCCGAGGAACGATTGCTGCAAGAGGTGTCCCTCAAGCATCAGCCACCCCTGTATTTGGCGTTTATGTAGATGATACGCCGCTGACATCCAATACAAACTTCTCGGGTGGCGCCGCTACATTTCTGGACGGCTTGCTGCTGGATCTGGAACGCATCGAAATCATAAAAGGGCCGCAAGGCACACTGTTTGGCGCCACATCGGTTGGCGGAATGATGCGGTATATTTCCAAAGACCCTGCGCTTGATGACTTTCGCCTGTCAGCCGGTATTGATGTCCATACTGTGGAAAACGGCGAATGGGGCCAAACCTACAATGGCCGGGTCAGCGCACCAATTGTTAAAGACAAGCTTGGTGTGACGCTCGCAGCCTATTACCGGGATATTGCGGGGTATGTGGATTATGTAGATGCAGCAACCGGTGAAGTTCTGGAGGAAGACGCCGACCGCGGGAATGTGGAAGGCTATTCAGCTGATGTGCTGTTCGTGCCGACAGATGATCTAAAGCTGCGCTTCAAATATCTCAAACAAGAGTCAGAAACGGACCTAAGCGCCAGAGTACAATTGCAGGGAATTGACGGCGACGAAGCGCTGTTTGGCGAGTTTACCAGTATCGCGGCCCCAGGGCCACAGGTGGTTGATTTTGAAGTGATCTCGGGCTCGCTTGAGTATGACTTTGGCTGGGCCACACTGAACGCGACAACAAGCGGTACGGAGTTCTCATTTGCGACAAGGGAAGACTTTACGGCGGCTTTTGCGGGTCTTGTGGACCTGTTGGATGGACGTGACCCCGGTACGACCAACTCTGTTTTGTTCAATGCCGGGCAGGGCGCCGAAAAATTTGTTCAGGAAATACGGCTGACGTCCGCAGAAAGCGATAACTTTGAATGGATTGCTGGTTTCTATTACACCAAAGAAGACACCTTCAATACCCAAGAACTGGATGTAACGCCTGCTTTCAACTTGTTGTTCGCTGATTTTCCCTCCGAGTATGAAGAGTATGCCGGTTTTGGTGATGCCACCTTCTATATCAATGACAAGTTTGATGTCACAGCCGGTGTCCGCATCAGCCGCAACGAAGTAACCTTGAACTTTGTGAGCTCCGGCCTGCTGGCAGGGGAAACCAATTTTGAGAGTGAGGTGATCAACGACACAGTTGATACCTATCTGTTTGCTGCCCGGTATCGGCCGAGTGAAAACGTTTCTCTTTATGCCCGTGTGGCCAGCGGCTATCGGCCGCCCCAGGCAAACCTTCCGGTAATCGACCCCTTCACGGGTCAGGACATTGCGCCGCCCATCGTGTTTGCAGACACGGCCTGGAGTTACGAGCTTGGTGCGAAAGGGTCGAATGCCGACAATACCGTGGCATATGAACTCGCTCTTTGGAAAATAGACTGGGCTAATTTCCAGGCACCATTGTCAGCAAACGGTGTAACAACCGGCGGTAATGCGGTGGATGGTCTAAGCGCCCATGGTTTTGAGGGCTCGCTAACAGTGGCACCCACGGCTTCTTTTAATGCCACCGCCAATATCAGTTATACAAAAAGCTCGCTCAATGAAGATGAGCCCGGGCTCGGTGGCCTTGCTGATGAGGATTTTCCAGAGATTCCGAACTGGAAGGGTTCCGTGCAATGGAACTATATTTTCCCGGTGTTTGAAGACTGGGACGCCACTTTTGGCGGCGGACTTCGGTATCAGGGCGGTTATGTGTCGGCGTTTAGCCAGTCGCTCACGGAAGTGCCCGTGGAAGTGGATAACTATCTGGTCGCTGACCTCAATTTAAGAGTGTCAAATGGTCGATATTCATTCGGCATTTATGCGACCAATCTGTTTGACGCGCGTGCCCTCGCCGAGCGGGACGATCTGATTGTTGGGCCCGCAACAGATTCAACGGCGGTCTTCTTGAGGCCTCGCACAATTGGTTTCAATGTGAATGTTGATTTTTAGGGTTTGAACGTTGGTGCGGGGAAGCTGCTTCCTCTGGATCTCAGAAATTTTTTGGACGGAAGTTATATGTTGCGAAATACCATAGTCGGAGTTTTTATTAGCCTGAGTGCCGTGTTTTCTGCAATCGCATCTGACCACTATGACATCGTTATCTCAGGTGGGCGCGTGGTTGACCCGGCCAGCGGTCTTGATGCTGTGCGTCATGTAGGCATAAAAAACGACAAGATCGCTATTGTGAGCGAAACTCCGCTTTCGGGCGCACTTGAAATCGATGCCAGCGGGCGCGTGGTAGCGCCTGGGTTTATCGACATGCATGCCCACGGCCAAAACATTCTCTCAGGACGCGTGCAGGCCCTTGACGGGGTAACAACTGCCCTTGAACTTGAGGCTGGCACTCTGCCGATTTCGGACTTTTACAACCGGGCAGCAGCAGAAGGGCGCCCAATCAACTATGGCGCTTCGGTCAGTTGGGCCAACGCCCGCATAGCCGTATTTTTGAACGCGAAGCCCGAGGCTGATATCTCCTGGTTTTTTGAGGCGTTCAATCAGACCCACTGGCAAAGGCAGATAGCAAGCTCCGAACAAAAAGAGAGAATTCTTCAATATGTGCAACAGGGGCTTGATGAGGGCGGACTGGGCATAGGCATTCTGGTTGGGTATGCGCCTGGTAGCGGCCAGAAAGAGTTTTTCGACCTTCATACAATGGCAGCACGCAACGGCGTTCCCACTTTCACGCACGCCCGCTATTTGTCCATGCTTGAACCGGCCAGTTCCTTTGAGGGCATGACCGAGATTGTCGCTGCTGCGGCTGGCACGGGGGCGCACGCCCATATTGTTCACTTAAACTCTATGAGCCTGCGCGACATTGGTATGATTGGCCCGATGATCCGCAAGGCGCAGCAGGCCGGTCTACCAATCACTACAGAAGCCTATCCCTACGGCGCTGGGTCCACGGGCATTGGCGGCGCTATGTTTAGAGGTGACCGTTGGCGCGAGCGCCTGGGCGGCGTTGACGCTTCCAATTTTGATGTAGGCGGCAAAAGGTTATCTGAGGAAGAGTTCGCCAGGCTTCAGGCAGAAGCCCCAGAAACAGAAACCGTCATTCATTTCCTTGAGTTGGACGATCCTGCAGACCGGGCCTTCCTCGACCAGTCAGTTCTTTTTGAGGGCGGTGTGATCGCGTCGGATGGCGGCGATTGGTTGGTTGATGGTCGGCGTGTTCCACAAGACACCTGGCCTTTGCCAGCGAGTGCTTGGAGCCACCCAAGGAGTGCCGGTACCTACGCTCGTTTCCTGCGTCTGTACGTGAGGGAGCAGCAGTCGATATCACTGATCGAAGCAATCAGGCGCGTAAGCCTTGGCCCGGCCCAAATTCTTGAAAAAGCTATACCGCAAATGGAAAACAAAGGGCGGCTACAGGCTGGCATGGACGCGGATATTGTTGTGTTTGACCTTGAAACGGTTGGCGAGCGATCGACGTTTGCAAAACCTGCGGCTCTATCCACAGGCTTTGACTATGTGCTGGTGAATGGGGTGCCTTTGGTTGGTGAAGGCGAACTAGACCCAGAGGTGTTACCTGGTCGGGCGGTACGTAACCCTGTCAGGGCAGCGGCAGCGCCAGAGGGCGTGCGCAACTGATGGCTTTTTTTCGCACATATTTGTTGCCGGGGTTTGTTTTCCAATCGGTTGTGATTGGAGGCGGCTATGCAACTGGCCGTGAACTGATTGAGTTTTTCTTCGCCAGTGGTCCGCTTGGCGGTGTTCTGGGATTGCTGATGTCCGGGCTGGTTTTTGGCTTGGTACTGGCGGCCGGATTTGAGTTTGCGCGTGTGAAGGCGGCTTATGATTACCGAAGTTTCTGCCGCGCGTTACTTGGACGTGCCTGGGTGATTTACGAAATTGCTTTTGTCGCGTTGCTGCTTCTTATTCTCTCAATTATTGCCTCGGCTGCGGGTGAACTTGCGGCGTCGACTTTCGGCATACCGTCCAGCATTGGCACCCTGGTTCTGTTGGCATTGACAGCGCTGCTGACGTTTTATGGTGCCGACTTGATTAAACGCGTTTTGGCGGGATGGTCTTTTTTGCTCTATGGCGTCTATATCACCCTTTTTGGGCTGGTTTTAGCCCAGTTTGGCGACGAGATTGGCACCGCATTTACAAGCAGTGCCGGGTCCGATAGCTGGGTCCAGAGCGGCATTCTTTATGCGGGTTACAATCTGGCGATATTGCCAACGGTGCTGTTTGCGGTGAAAGGCCAATCCAGCAGGTGTGAGGCGCTGAGCTCAGGGATGCTCGCCGGTGTGATTGCTGTTGCCCCTGCCATCCTGTTTTTTGTAGCGCTTATGGCGCTGTATCCCGAGATCAGCACTGCAGCGATACCGTCAGCTGCGCTGATGAGTGCGCTGCAGATGCCGGTTTTGGGGCTGGTTTTTCAGGTGGTGATTTTTGGCACCTTTGTCGAAACGGGCACGGCGCTTTTGCATGCTGTCAATGAGCGGGTGAATGCGACACTGACTGAGGCGGGCCACGATATGCCACGGGTCACACGGCCCCTCATCGCCATTTCTGCCATTGTCATAGCGACGGTTGCGGGCACTCAGTTCGGCATCACCGCGCTGATCGCTCAGGGCTATAATTTTTTAACGATAGTTTTCATTTGCGTTCTGGTCCTGCCGCTTTTGCTAAAGTGTGCGCGGCTATTGATGCAAAAAGGCACTGAGGGCCCTAGCCCGAGCGCCATAAAATGAAGAGGGAACAGTGAATGTCAGAGATTGTAATTAGACCTCCCTATCTGATTTTTGTCGGGACCGAGACCCGACCAACCTATGTAAAAACTGGCCTGGGCCTTGTCGATTGGCGCCCCGAGCTTTGCAAAGGCCAGCTAAGGCTCTCAGATGATGCGGTTGATCTTGGTTTGCCAGATCTTGGGCTCGGTGAAGCGTTGGGGTCTGGCGTCAACTCCCTGGTGATCGGCACGGCTGCCGTTGGCGGCGGCATTCCTGAAGAATGGGTCGAAACCCTGGTGATGGCAGCTGAGCTTGGCATCGATATCGTTGCGGGGCTTCACAGCAGCCTGGATGAAGTCAAGGATTTGCGCGCCGCGGCGGACAGGTCAGGCGCCAACCTCATCAATGTACGCAAGCCACCTGAGAACCTGCCTGTTGGCACGGGTAAAAAACGCACCGGCAAGCGTGTTTTGATGGTTGGAACCGACTGCGCCGTCGGGAAGAAATACACCGCGCTCCAGCTCGAAAAAGACATGAAAAAACAGGGCATGAATGCCGACTTCAGAGCATCAGGCCAAACCGGGATTTTGATTGCAGGGCGCGGTATTCCCATTGACTCCGTGGTCTCGGATTTTGTTGCGGGCGCCGCAGAAATGCTCTCACCCGACAACAGCGCAGACCATTGGGACGTGATCGAAGGCCAGGGTGGCCTGTTCCACCCCGGCTACGCACCCGTCACTGTGGGGCTGCTTATGGGGTCACAGCCCGACGCTTTTGTTGTTTGTCATGAAGCCGGGCGCAATATCATCGAAGGCTGGGACGAATATCAAACGCCCTCAATTGCGGAGGTTATCGAGCGTACAAAGGTCATTGGCGGGCTCACCAATCCGGACATTGAATGTGTTGGTGTAAGCGTCAATACATCACCCTTGAAGCCCGAAAACAGGACAACATACCTTTCCGAACTGTCGGCAAAACTGGGCCTGCCATGCGTTGACCCCTTGCACACCGGCGCGGGCCCGATTGTCGGAAAATTGCAAGCCATCAGCGACGCTGATCAAAAAGCATTGCGGCAGGTGTCCTGATGGTAGGTGTCGTCAAAATCAATTTGGAATCCGTGTCTTTTCCCTTGAAGGAGCCGTTTGTGATTACGGGCCATACCTTCACCAGTACAGATACAGTGCGAGTGACGCTGGAGAAAGACGGCCTTAAAGGGCGCGGCGAGGCTGTTGGTTCCTACTATCTTGATGAAACAGCCGACAGCATGCTGGCGCAACTAACGTCAGTTTTGCCAGAGCTCGAGGCAGGACTTGACCACGACAAAATTCAGGAAGTGCTACCCGCATGCGGTGCGCGCAACGCGCTTGATTGTGCCTACTGGGACCTGACAGCGAAACTGGCCGGCCGCAGGGTCTGGCAGATGCTCGACCTGGGGGTGAAGCCGCTTACCACGGTTTGCACCATTGGCATCGGGGCCGCCGACTATATGGCGGAGAAAGCACTGGCCTACAAAGCTTTCCCCAACCTCAAAATCAAGCTCGATAATGATCAGCCAATAGAAAAACTGGAAGCCATACGCCGTGCGCGACCTGACGCCAATCTGATCATTGACGTTAATCAGGGTTGGTCGTTTGAGGAGCTCAAAGAATATGCGCCTCAATGCGCAAAGCTTGAAATTGCCATGATCGAACAACCTTTGGCGCGTGGCGGTGATGACATGCTCGCTGGGTATTCATCTCCGGTGCCACTTGGCGCGGACGAGTCCTGCCTCAGCCTCGCCGAATATGCTGATGCAGCCGACAAGTATGACGTGATCAACATCAAGCTGGATAAATGTGGTGGTCTCACTGAAGGCCTCGCAATTGCCAATCGTGCACGCCAAGACGGCAAAGGGTTGATGGTTGGCAACATGACCGGGTCGTCGCTCTCGATGGCGCCGTCTTTCATCGTTGGCCAGTTTTGCGCCTTCGTCGACATCGACGGCCCTTTGTTGATCGCAAAAGACATCAACCACGGTTTGGATTTTCAGGAGGGAGGCCTGGTGAGCCCACCGTCACCAGGGCTGTGGGGATAAAAAGAGGAGACGTCTCATGAAAAAATATGACAGCAACTGGATACTAGCCTGGACCCGAAATCTGCTCGCTTGTTGGGCGCTAATGGCGCTGACTTTCGGTGCGGCATCTTCAGCGCAAGAGGTGTCTGATACCGGGGAGGTTGAAGAGCCCTATCCCAATCTGGATGTGTTTGTTGACAGCGTGATGGAAACGCAGTTCAAGCTTCTTGATATCTCGGCCATGACCATTTCCATTGTGAAAGACGGTGAAGTGATCTTCGCCAAAGGGTATGGCATGCAGAACCGGGAAGAGGGCATTCCCGTCACACCAGATACCTCACTCTTCCGCATTGGTTCCACCTCCAAGCTGTTCACATGGACAGCAGTGATGCAGCAATATGAGCGAGGCAATTTGGACCTGGATGCCGACGTGAACCAGTATCTAACCGGCTTCCAGATACCAGATACATTTGATGAACCCATTACCCTCAAGCACATCCTTACGCACACACCAGGGTTTGAAGATGGTGGCCTGGGGTATCTGATCACCCATAATGCTGAGGATGCGGCGACGATCGAAGAGTTCGCATCAAACTACATCCCGGCCAGAGTAAACGAACCAGGAAAGTACGGCTCATACTCTAATTATGGCACGGCTCTCGCTGGCTACATTGTGCAAAATGTAACGGGTGTGCCGTTTGACGAGTATATCGAGCAAAACATTCTCGAACCGCTTGGCATGAACAACACCACTTTCCGCGAACCGCTACCCGAGAATTTGGCCGGCGGTATGACTGTGGGTTACAAGCGCGAAGCAGGCGTTTACGAACCACAACCTTATGAAATCATTGGTGGTGGCAGGCCGGCTGGCTCTATTGCATCAACCGCCTCAGACATGACCAAATTCATGATGGCGCATCTCAATGGTGGCCGGTTGGGTGATGCCCAAATATTGCAGCCCGAAACGGCAGCGCTAATGCATTCAGTTTTGTTCCAGCCGGACGCGCGTTTGGGCGGTATGGCCTATGGCTTTTATGAAGAATACATAAATGGCCGCCGCTTGATCGGCCACGGCGGAGACACGTTCCAGTTTCACACTGATATGATCCTCGATATGCCGGAAAATCTGGGTATTTTCATTTCCTATCAGACCATTACGGGCACCAAGGGCCGTACCGAGTTCAACAAGATTTTCTATAACACATACTATCCAGCGGAGCTCGAAGCGATTGTACCGCCGGAGGATTTCAACGAGCGGGCGCACAAATACGCCGGCAACTATTCCTTTTGGCGCAGAAATTTCAGCACGCTCGAAAAAGCCATGAGTATCCCCAGTGGAGGTTTCACTGTGGCACCGTCCGAGCAAAACACTCTGATCTTTTCTGGCTTGGAAAATCCCGTTCAGCTGGTTGAAATCGGTGAAAACCTGTTCAGGCAAATTGACGGCCCAATGAAAGTGGCGTTCGGTGAAGACGAAGATGGCAACATCCAAGACCTGTATATCGACTTCTTACCCTTCATGGCAATGAGTCGCACGCCTACGCTGGAAACCGCCTTTTTCAAGTTGATACTGCCGCTCTTGTCCATCCTGATTTTCTTCACCGTTTGGGTTGGCTGGCTATACCGCCGTAAAGAGTTCAAGGCGATGGAATCCGGCGAGACAGCGGCCATTAAACTGTCGCTGGCAACAAGCGGCCTGAACCTACTGTTCATCTTTATGTTTATCGGAATTTTCGCGACGTATCAGGTTGATCTTTTCTTTGAGATCCCAACAGTCTTGAAGCTCAGCCTCATACTACCACTCCTGATCATCCCAGCCACATTGGGTGTCGCGTATTTTGCTGTGAAAATGTGGCGCGAGGGATTTTGGCGGCCAGGTCGGCGCATCCATTATTCACTGGTCGCAGTGGCAAGCTTGTTCATGCTGTTTTTCTACAGCTACTGGAACATGCTGGGCTGGCAGTATCTGTAATCCAAAACAATAAATTAGCGACACAGGGGGATCAAATGAGGATAAGTCTGTCAATTAACGCATGGAAAAAACATGTCGTAGCTTTATTGGTGACGCCACTGTTGGTTTTAACCGGCGCAGCATATGCACAGGCACCAGATGTCACGAACCCAGCTGTGGTTGAGGCTTTTGTGGACGGTGTCGTCACGCCACTGATGCGGCAGAACCACAGCCCTTCAGGTGTTGTGACGCTGATGAAGGACGGGGAAGTTATCTTCTCCAAGGGTTACGGCCATATTGATGTTGATAAGCGTGTTCCTGTTGACCCGGCGACGAGTTTGTTTCGGCCGGGCTCTATATCCAAGCTTTTCACCTGGGTCTCGGTTATGCAGCTTGTGGAGCAAGGCAAACTCGATCTGGACATCGATGTAAATCAGTATCTGAAAACGTTTCAGGTAACAGATAGTTGGCCCGGTCAGCCAGTAACACTGCGCCACATTATGACTCACACCGGCGGATTTGAGGACGGTGCGCTTGGGTTTCTTATCATCGATGACCCTGAACGGATCATCCCCCTGCATGAAGCCATGGCCAGGTATCAGCCTGACCGGATCAATCCACCCGGTGAGCATGTCGCTTATTCGAACTGGGCGACGGCACTGGCTGGGTTGATCGTTGCCAACGTATCTGGCGTCGAATTCAACGACTATGTGCAGCAGAATATTTTTGATGTCTTGGGTATGAAGCATGCCACTTTTGCTGAGCCTGTGCCGCCTCACCTGCAGAAGCATGTGGCCAAAGCATATGGCTATGAAGCCGGCGCCTATGTCGAAAAAAACTATGAAATCATCTCCAACTTCGCGCCAGCGGGTGCCTTGGCAGCCAGCGCTCATGACATGACCAAATTCGCCCAAGCCCTGTTAAACGAGGGGGAATACAACGGTGGGCGTATTCTGGAGCCTCAAACGTTGCGGCAGATGCTGGACGAGGGGTTTACTCACGACAGCAGGGTCGCCGGTATGGGGCTGGGTTTTGTCAAACGCCGACTGGGTGCGGCAGACCTGTCTGTTTATGGCCATGATGGCGGCACGACGGTTTTCCTATCGCATTTTGGTCTGTCGCAAAAAGAAGACCTGATGCTGTTTTCGTCATTCAGTGGTCCGGGTGCAGCGCCAACGCATATTGGTTTTGTGAAAAGCTTTTATGACGAGTTTTATCCGCGCGCAGTGCCAGCCATCGAGCCGCCATCGGACTTTGCGGACCGCGCCGGAAAATATGCGGGTACCTACAATGCCTATCGCAGCAACTTTAACGGCATTGACGCCCTGATGCGCGCCCTAACGGGCACACAAGTCACGCCAATGCCCGACAATACACTGCTGATCGGTGAGACCAGATACGTGGAGGAGGCACCCAACCTGTTTCGTGCGGTAGATGACTATGCGCGGATTGCGTTCCAGGAAGACAGCAGTGGCAAAATAGTCGGCATGGTGGTGGACGGCGTCGGCGTTAACCAAAGCTATCCTGCGCCATTTTACGAAACCGCCCCCTTCACCTTTGGCCTGTTGGTATTAGCCGTCATTGTGTTTAGCGGCGTCTTTTTACGGCTTGCCTATCAATGGTCAGTGTTTAAGGCGACGGCGGGCGTTGAAAACAAAGCCCAGCTGGCGTCAATCGCCGTGGCCGGCGCTAACCTGCTGTTTTTTATCGTCCTAATATTGACTGTCAGCAAAGGCATTAATGAGCTCGTCTACGAGATCCCAACCATATTCAGGGTTGGCCTGGTGCTGCCTTTGCTCGCAACAGCCGCTACCTTTTATCATATCTATTTATTGGTCGGAATTTGGCGAGAAAGTCATCTCAAAAGTATTGGTGCGCGCATTCGGTACAGTATCGTATCGCTGCTCGGCCTCGGGCTTGTGTGTTTTTATTACTTCTGGAATTTCCTTGGGTTTCAGTATCACACCTAGCGCGCACAAACAGAAACACGGTCGATAGGCAAACCAATAGGAGAACCAAATGGCACAAAACACTCGCCGTACATTTTTGCGCACTGCCGCTGCAGCTGTTGCATTTCCCATGGTGAATTTTGGCAGTTACCGCGTGTTTGCCCGATCGGAAACAGCCTATAGTGCCAGAGCCATTGATCTTGTGAACTCGAGCCTGGTCATCGACATGCTGTCGATCCTGCCGCCACTTGGCCCGATGTTTTTGGCAGCCTTTGGCGAAGACCCCAAAAGGGTTGATGGCGCCGTGATTGACGATGACCACCTGGCCAAGCTTTTGTCGATGGGGATTGATGTGTTCCACCCCGCAGTTGGCGTTGGCACACGCGAAGAAGCGTACATGGTGATGGCACGCAACAATGCCTATGCCAGCGAACATCCGGATGTTCTGGTGCGGGTCGACAGCGTTGAGGATTTCGAGCGCGTTCGCGCCAAAGACAAGATTGGTTACATCCTGGGGCTTCAGTCGGCGGGCCATTTCGCGGAACTGGATGACATCGACCTGTTTTACAATCTTGGCCAGCGCGTTTGCCAGCTGACTTACAACAGCCGCAATCTGATTGGCACAGGCGCCACAGACCGGTCTGATGGTGGCCTGAGCGACTTTGGTGTGCGCGTGGTTGAACGCATGAACGCGGTTGGCATGGCAATCGACGTGTCCCACTGCGGCGATCGCACCACACTTGATGCGTTTGAGTTTTCCCAAAAGCCTGTGCTGATCACACACTCAAATTGCCGGGCATTGGTGCCAGGTCACCCCAGATGCAAAACCGATGAAGCGATCCTTGCTGTCAAGAAGTCAGGCGGTGTTATGGGGATTACAGGGGTGAGGAATTTCATTCGAGACAAGGAACCAACAACCATCGAGCATATGCTTGATCACTATGACCATGTGGCGCGCCTCATCGGTGTGGAGCATCTGGGCGTTGGGTCTGACATGGACCCTGACGGCTATGACGACATCCCGGAACCGGCCTACAGCGCGCTCAAGGGTGGATACAAAGACAGCTATAGCTTCCGCGACAAGATTGACACGGACGGTTTTGACCACCCCAAGCGAATGTATGACCTGACCGAGGGCCTGATCCGAAGAGGCTACTCCAACGCCGATATCGAAGGCATTCTTGGCGGCAACTTCAAGCGTGCGCTTGCTTCCATTTGGTGAGCGTTCTATTTGCCGGCAATTTTCCTGAATTCTCTTTCAGCCAAGGGTTTGCACTTGTCGCGCTCTTCTTTGCTTTGCGCGTATGAGCAAAAGGTCTTCACAAAGTCATCGATCGTTTTTGCTTTCTTGAATTTTTTGGCAACCGGTTTGGCGCGCTTTATCAGCTGACGGCATTGCTCGAGAGTGGAGCCCGGATTTTGGCGCAGGCATTCCCGCTCCAAATCATTGGCTGGCTTTTGCACGGGTTTTTTTAGTGGCTGTCCCCAAGGGTCGGTGGTGGCGGAATTGTTGTTTTCACCAGACAATGTGCGACCTGCGCCTTGCTGTGATTGTTTGAAGGCCTCCCAGTCCGCTTTGCCCATGATAAGGTCGGTAGCAGAGGGCCGAGACTGACCCCGTGCAATCATGGTATCGACCGTTCTTTGCACTTCCTGCCGATTGGCTTCCACTTTGGCGTCGAGCTCTGCGTTACGTGTATTGATCGCAGACTGCATACTTTGAAGGCCCTGTCCAAGCGACAGGAAACCTTCGGCGAGTGCCGCACGGGCCGCAGCGTCGCGCCGGGCTTTTTCTTCCCTTTCCCGCTGAACGTCGCTCAGTTCTGCTTGCATTTGCGCGTTCGCTGCCGCTTTGTCCTGATCGCGCTGCGCCGCCAACTGCTGCCGGATGCGGTTTGCACTTGTTGGATCGCCGCCCGCGTCCGAGAAGGTGAAACTTGACCGCGCCCCGTCACCCTGAGAACCAGTCCCCCAAGCATCATTGGCTGCATCATTGGCCGCTGTTTGAGCAGCTGCCTGTTTTTGCTCTGCTTCCACTTCAGCGATCAACGTCGCACCGGGCTGCAGGTCCACCCCGTCATAAGGATGCAGGCCAAGCGCCAAATTCATCCGCATTGCGTCCACAACGTCGGCGTGGCGCATGCCTTCCGGCAAGGCAAGGCGACCCGCCTTAACCTCTTTGGCATAGGCTGCCCTAACCGCCTCAAACCGGTTTTTTTCCGAAGAGATTGTATCCTGCAAATTAAAGAAAGTTTTGCGCATCTTGTTCTCTGCGGCCTGGTGGATTGTTGTGCCATCAGAAGATATTGGAATTTTCCCAAGTTGCTCACCGGCCAGCCAGCCAACGTCAAACGCCCCCTTCAGCTGGCCATAGCCCGGCACGATTTTGCCCATGACGGCCTCGGTGGCTTTGTCTTTCAACTCGTCAGCCACCATGTCTTTGGCGTTGTCCCAGGCTGCCGCGTAGTTGCCTTCATACAGCTCTATGCCAACCTTGGTTGTTACCTCATAGCCCTTCATGAGCTTGTCGACTTTATCCATGGCGCCCAATGCGCCAGAAAACACTTTTTGGCCGCCTTGGTTGAGGGATTTCCTGAGGCCTGACGTATCTTCGGGCGCGTCATAACCAAGCTTGAACCGCCCAACTTCGGTGGTCTGGTTGGACCATGGGTCGATAACGACCGGTGTGTTGTCCTCAGATCCGTTCCCGTTCGACTGTAGCGTGTTTTCCGGAATTGCGATCAATTGGTTTGCGGGAGGCGGTGACCCGTCATCGCCGCCGCCACCAGAATCAGAGGCGATTTGGCTTAATAAGGTTGCGTCGCCTGTGTTTCTGAGGTTGTCAACTTCGCGGGCAGTTTCGCTGTGTTCATAGGCACCTAGTTGCGCATTGGTTTCTGCGGCCACACTTTGACGCCAGACGCTGTCTTGAAGATAGCGCTCGCGGACATCCAACTCCGTACTTTGTTGGTAATGCTGGTCTTTCATATCCTGTAGTTTCTTGGATGCCGCCTCGTGCTCATCAGAGCCTTCGGCCAATTGCGCTAGATCCAGCTCGGCTCGCTTGATACGGTCACTGTCTTCGTCAAGAATTTGCCGCCCGAAATTGATCTGGCGATGCTCGCCGTCAATTTCCCGAAAGCTTTTGGCCTCCATATCTGCGACCACCCGGTCCTGGATGCTTTTTTGTATATCGGTGAATTTTTTCAGGTCCTGGTCGTCGGCAACATCAGCAGCGGCGTCAACAGGGATTCGGGTTTTGGTGTCTTCGATAGCGGACAAAACCTTTTCCGCTTCCAGATTGCTGGCCTCGCCACTTTCGGTTTCGATTCTGTCAATTTCTTGCCGAATAATGTCTATTTTATCCTGTCTTTTTTTCGCTTCTGGAGCGTTTTTATCGACGGACATATCCAGCATCTTTTTGGTCGATTTTGAAAACCGCTCATAGGCATCGCGCTTCGGCCCATCCAAAACGCTGTCAATTGTCATGCCATCAGAGGCGCGCACTTCCGCAGCTTTGTTGATCAGGTCGTGGGCATGCACGGCATCCTGGCCAACCTGTTGGTCGATCATGGAAGCATGAACGAATGTTTCCATGTTGCTGGCCATGGCTTCTGCTTTGGCGCGGTAAGCTGCAGTGCCCGGCGTTTCAGCGAGCAACTGCATGTCTTTGTTGGCGGTCATGTTCAAAATGCGAACTTCTGAAGTGGACTCGTGGTCGCTTACAAGGGGGGCGTCGTCTTCAAAATATTGGCCGTATTTTTCGCGATCATCGAGGCCAAGTTGCTTTGCATAAACGACAATCTGCTTGCCTGTTTCCTCGTCAACCGTCCAGTCGGTGTCAGAGTCCCAGCCGGAACTGTTGGGGTTGTCTACCATTCGGTTTGTTTCCGGGTCCAAGACCTGCAGCGGGGTGCCGTCGGATGCCAGAACATAGGGATTGCTGGATGACTGCTGCGCCCTGTTCACCAAGAGGTTTACCAGTGGCTGTCTTGCTTTCGAAACGTACTTTTTGCTGTCATTTTGAAACCGCCTTTCTGTCTCCGCGATTTCTTTCAGCCTTTGTGTTCGATCCAGGTTTTTGTTGTTGCGTATGTTCTTTATTTGGCGGTCTTTTTCAACACGCAACTCACTGACTTTGTTGAGTGACCAATTGAACCTCACCATGGCCGCTCGCACTCGATTGTCTTGGGTAATGTCATACGTGTCGTCAGAAAAAGCGCCAAAAGCACAGGCCAGACAAAAGACGATTGTCAAACTGAGGTGACGTATCATTCCCCGTCTCCCGTTGTTTTAGTTTCAGTCATCGATGACCCCCGCCTCTGTCCAGTGCGCCTCAAGCTGACGCAAGGTTTGACGAAGCTCAGGTGTCGCGCGGCTGTCAAATCGGATTTGATCCATCAGGCTTTGTGCGGTTTCGTCATCCCCTACACGGCGAAACAGAATGGCGGTCGACAATTGCACTGCAGGATGCAAGTCCATGTAGGGACGGAAAAAATGAATGCCCTGCCAAGGCTTGCCAGCTCTCAAGTACGCAAAAACCATGCGGTCGAGCAGTGTGGCGATGGCAAAATCGGGCGCGGCCATAAACGTACGTTCCGCGACGCGCAGTGAACCAAGCCAATCTTCCCGTTCCATTAGAAAGTCGATGTGCAAGACCCGTCCACTCAAATCATCGGACGCAAATTTTTCCAACATCACAAAAGCATTTAATGCTTCGAGAGCGAACTCCGGAACATGACGTTGGTCATAGTAGATGGATGAGGCCAGTTGCCATACGGGCGCAGCCTCGGGGGCCAAAACGGAGGCTTCCTCGACGTGGCGAAGGGCTTGCTTCAAGTCTTCCGAAATTCCTGACACTTTGAACTGTCGGTAGAAGTCATTGCCATGCGTTAGCAATGCCATCGCAAGCATTGTTCGGTTGAGTTCAGTGTCTTCTTGCTGCAGTGCAGCGCGTGCTTGTTGCACATCACGAAATTCGGGATCAGCGTCTTCGGCCACTTGCGCTGCGGCCATGCCAGCGCACAAGAAGCATAGGGCGAAGACGGTGCCCACTCTGATCATGATGAACTCCTTTAATCCACCTCGAAAGACAGGTCGAACTCGAGATAGGCAAGCTGACGAAGGTTTTGCACCGCGATGGTTATGCGGCCGTTTTTGTCAATTTGTTTTTTAGGGATGAAAACCACGCCTTGGATCGTTTCGCCTGGGTTGATTGGCCGGGCCTTCAGCGTTTTTTTGGCTAGCTCATTGCGCAAAATTGACATGCGATAGTTGCCTTTTTCCCCGCCGCCCGGGTCGATGTCTTTGACAACAGCATTCAGATCAGCCAGTTCCACTTTGCCTTTTTTGCCAAACACTTCAAACTCACTCAGCAAAATCCTCACTGGGGAGTTGTTTGTAATTGCCACGTCGATTGTTTTGAACTTGTCGACCTTTTTTCCGAACAAACGGCGCTGTTCTCGTTTGCCAAAATTGTCGACCCCAACCTCGACGCCCCGTTCTTCCTGCCAGGTGGGATAAAAGCTGCCTTCGCGAAACTTGATGTCCTGCGTTTTTGCAGCAGCATAATCATCTGCGAGAGCTGACTGTGTGATGCCACCAGCAAGCAGGGTCAGGAGGGCAATCAGGCGCAAACTCATCTTCCCATCTCCATGCCCGTGGCCAAAATCATGGCTTTCATGTCGTCAAAGCTGACCTTCATCGCTTCAATGGCATTGTTGGTATATTCCAGCGGTTCGATCTTGCCAGAGGTGTTCAGGCTGCCAAAATCACGCGTAATTTCTTCAGCCCAAACCACCGTGCCGGAAGCAGGGTGTAGCAGCTGGCCAAAGAAAGACACATGGACATTAATTTGATAATCGACGCCCTTTTTGCCCTCTTCCATTTTTTCCCGGCGAAGGCCGAATTCCGTTAGGTAAACAACCAACAACAAGTCCACGCTGTTGGACTGCGCGATCGGCTCCAGGCTTGCGGGGGATAGCCGGTCAGGGACAGCTGAATTTACCCGGCGCACCTGGCGAAAAATCTGGCTGAATTTCAATTCCGAATATAACGCTGTGGAGAAGGCGTCTACCGGGCTCTCTTCAAAATATTCGTCTTCGCCGCCATAGAATTTCATACCGCGCAGATCCGCGACCGGCAGCACACCCAGACTGGCGTCATACTTTCGGGGTAAAGCCGCGTTTGCCGCCGGACGATATGAAAGGCTGAGTTTGTGCTTGTCTTTCGGAGGCTTGATTTTTTTGAGGTCGGCAGAGGCAGAAAAGCTTGCGACAAGGGCCAGCAACACTGTTGCGCCAAACAGCCTGGATGCTTTGTTCATGTATCATCCCCCGTTACCCCGAGACACATAATACACAAAAGAGACTATTTTTCGACTGCATTTTGATTGGCGGGGCGCAGGATCAAAACCGGTACGTCAGGCTGGCCCTTAGCTGGCGTGGTTCCACCGGGTGAAAATGAATATCTTCTTGCGGTGATGCTTCGCCGGGGAGCTGCGACTCGAAAAAATAACTGATGTCATTTTCGCGAGCATTGAACGCGTTCAACAGTTCCAAGGATAGCTCAAAAGAAGACCATTCATAGGCCGCCGAAACATTCACCAACGTTGTCGCGTCTGCAACCACTTCGCCCGATTCAATCAGCGGAGCGCCACCAAAATGCCTGAGGCGTGCGCTCACTGTTATGGGGGCCAAATCGGCGACAAATCCAGCGGCAAACACTTCATCTACAGCACCAGGAATTCGGTCTTCAGGCCCTGATACATCAAACCTGGAGTGGGTGGTTGCATAACTGCCATCAATCGCAAGCCAGTTGGTTGGCCGCCAAAACAAGCTTGCCTCCAGCCCATAACGATCCGAACCGTCATTGGCTTCAGTTGAGCCGGCGTCCCCCACAAAAACAAGCTCAGAATCGAGGGACAGCGCGAATGCTGACAAAGTTGCCGTGAGCCCATTCCACTCAAACCGAGCGCCCACTTCACCGCCAACGGACTTCACCAAAAGCGGCACGGGGTTAATACTTTCACCAGTGCGGGGATCGCGGCTTATTGTTGTGCCGCGAATATCGTTTGAATGAAACCCGTGGCCATAGTTGGCATAAAACTCCAGTGCGTCGTTCGCCCGCCACGCAATCCCAAAAGAGGGTGAGACGAGAGTATCATTTGACGACCCACCGTTCTCGGCCAAGCTAAGCGCCGTCACGGTGCCACCAAAATGATCGGCCCGCAGGCCTGCAGTCAGGCGTGTGGTATCATTGAGATCAAATTCAGCGCTGGACCATCCGGAGATGTTGTACTCGCTCAGCTTGTCCTGGCGAATGGTGTTAATCCGGCGCCGGCCTTGTGTCTGAAACAACCCGACAGCAGAAATGTCGTCAACGCGTGTCTCAATGCCATAAGCAATTGACAGCCGGTCGTTTACGAACCGTTTTTGGCTGACTGCCCCACCAAAGTAGGTACGGTTATCCAATTGTTCGAATTCATCGCCATTGACCGGGTCATCCAGAAAGTAGGTGAAGTTGGAAAATAGCGAAAAATCATAGTCCACCACATAGGCCGAAATATTTGTCACTGTTGAACTGTTGGATTCGTGTTGTGACTGGACACTGAAACTGTAGCGGTCGGTTTCGCCACCAAGGTCACCGTCAATAAAGCCGAACCTGTCGATCAGACCAGAGCTGATAGCCCTTTCTGGCACTTGGTCTGTTGAGGTGTATTCAGTGTGATAGCCGTTAAGCGAAAAACTTGTTGTCCACGCGTCGGACATATATGTCAGTTTCGCGTGGACGTTGATTTTATCCAGATTCTGCTCCAGGACCCAGGGCCCATCATATTGGGCACCTTCTGCAGCAACCAATAGTGTGGTTCGCGACCCCACGGGCGCAGAAACCGCGGCAACACCGCGGCGAAAGCCGAAACGACCCGCAGTCAGTTTGACGAAAGACTGGTCCAAATTGTCATAGAGTGTGTACCCGGCGGCGCCCGCAGATGAAAAGTCGCCTATGTCGGCATAATAGGGGCCTTTCCTATATTCCAGTTTTTCAACGACCTCGGGAATGATGAAATTGAGGTCCAGATAGCCCTGTCCATGACCGTGAGACCGCATATTGATTGGTACCCCGTCAACACTGGCCGAGAAATCTGTGCCGTGGTCCAGGTTGAAACCACGGAGGAAATACTGGTTGGCTTTGCCTTCCCCTGAATGTTGGGTTGCCACAGCACCCGGGATAACCTCTACGAGTTCCCCGACGCGGGCCAAAGGACGGTCCTTGAAGTCGTCATAGCCGACCGTGCCTTCGGAAGCGGATTTGGCGACCCCGATTTTTTCGAGCGCCCGCCCGTATACTTTTATCTCTTCGATGACCGTATTGTATTCGGCATCTGTATCTTCAGTCGTGTTTTGGTTTGCAATCGCAACGTTCGCACCAAAAACTACTGAAGTGATAGCGAGCAAACTGACGCTATACGTGTGAGACATTTTTTTATTCCTATCCATCAACTGTCGTTCAGTGTGTGACTACGGTTATTTGTTTTTTCAGGAGGCACGTCGGGGCAAATAAAAGCGCGCTATGCAGGCTTCAACCATCGGCATAGCCGGTTTTAGTATGATGCGCGGGGGCAGGGTTCATACAGTGCCTCGGCAAGGGGGATAGCCGAGGCACTGCATGCCGTCCTGAATATGAAGTTGGCAGATAACGTCTTAACGCCAACCGAAACCATAATCAGGTTGGGGAGAATTCGACTTTCCTAAAGGGATAGCCGGGTGGTTGAGCAATGGTACGCAGTCAACAATCAAAAGGGTGCACTGTCGCAATCGGAACCAATACTGCGATTCCCAATAGGTTGTCGGGTACAGGGGATGCCCTCTCGCCAACCTGGAGCCTACATGGAACCAACATGTTCAACTGGAGGGGCGAGAGGGCGGGCAAGCTGACAACGAGGTCATATGCCAGCTTTCAGGGAAGACCCTTACAGCATGCTCTTTTGCTGGGTGTTGAAGCAGAGCATGCAAGTAAGCAAACGAAACACTTATGAGAAAGGGTGCATATTTTTTCACAGCCGGTGATCCGGAATCCGCGCGGGGGCGTAACTTTGGCGAATTCTGACAATGAGGAAATAAAAAATGGCCCCGACAAATGCACAACAAGAAAGAAACCGGTACCTGAAAACCCTGATGGCCATGGTGCAGGCGGGCGATAAAAGGTCATTTGCAAAGCTATACGAAGAAACAAGTCCGCTTTTGTTTTCTGTCATTTTGCGCATGGTCCACGACAGAAGTATTGCCGAAGAAATTCTGCAGGAAGCTTACATTTTGGTTTGGGCAAAGGCGGACCGATACCAGGGCGACAAGGGAACGGTGGTTACTTGGCTCGCGACGCTGACAAAGAACCTTGCGATTGATTATCTCAGGAAAAAACAGCTACCAACGGTCCCCGAAGAACATGCAGTGCATGTGGAGGATGAAACAGCGTCGCCCGTCGCAGCTGCGGCTGGGAATGAAGCACGCCGGGTGCTGTTGAGCAATCTAGCGCTTCTGCCTGAAAATATGCGCAAGGCCGTATCGCTGTCGTATCTGCAAGGGTACAGTTACGATGAAATCGGCGCGTTGATGGATGCGCCTCGCAACACGGTAAAAAGCTGGATCAGGCGTGGGGTGGCCAAACTTAGAGATTCAATGCTGATGCCTGCGGATCATCTTCTGTAACAACCCAACTACCGGGCAATTGCTTGACGCTTACTATGTCAAAGCCGCTGTTCAGGAGGGGCCTGGGCTTTAACAGGGCGCTTTGGAAATAGACCGTTCCATCGCTGGCGTATCCGGCTGCAATCAATGTGTTTGCCCCGCTTGTGGCATTTCCTGTCCAGTCAGGAAAACGAGACTGTCGCTCAAGCAAAAGCTTCCTCAGCCTTTGATGGGCGTATTTTAGTGTCACAAATCTGTTGCCACTTTGGACTGTGAAAATCCTTGGGATTGCCTCCTGTGCGATTGTTGCAGCGCCAACCAGCTTGTGGAGTTGATCGGTGGAGCTGAATTGCTGCCCGGACGCGCGCATTCGGGTCATTTCACTCAATATTTTTTGCTGGGTTGTTCGGGACGCGTCCGCCAAATTCAACCCTGCGGCCACCATCGAAAGGGGAGCCGCATTCAAGTCAATCTTGCCAGCTTCATTTTCGATGTGCACCCGCACCCGTCCAACGGCAAAACCCATGCGAAAAGATGAGCCAGCAACGTTTCGTGTTGCGCCGCTGGCTAGCAAAGATTTTCCGAGTTCGATACCGGAATCTGCATTCAGTCGGGCAATAGAAATGTTAGCGGTTTTACCGGAAACACGGATCTGATGGCTGACAGCCTGGCTGTATGCCCCGATCAAAAGGGCGGCAAAGATACTGAGGCCTAGGGTATAATTAAGGATCACGAAAAGCTCCAGGCCTACTCAGTAGCATCACCGTTCCCAAGCGTATCAAGGGCCCGAATTTTTGACCTGAGCGCGTCAGTAACGGCTTTTGCATCATCAAGGTTTTTGACAATTCTTGGGGTTAGCAGCACCAAGAGTTCTGATGTGGACTGAATATTTTCGGTTGAGCCAAAAAGCGGACCAATAACAGGAAGATCTCTGGCAACAGGAATGCCATTCTTGGATTTGCTTGAAGAGTTTCTGGTTAGGCCGGCAAAGGCAATTGTTTCGCCGTTTTGCACCAAAAGCTTGCTCGATACACGGCGCTGCCGAATTGTTGGGCTGTCTATGTTTGAGGTTGTGGTTGGCGCAACATCGCTTACTTCCTGGTCTACATCAATCAGGATCGAGTCCGCTGACCCAACCCTGGGCGTTACGCGGAAAATGACGCCGGTGTCCCTGAATTCGATAGAGTTGATAATACGGTTGTCGTTGGCTTCAATTGGAACCGCGGACTGCAGTGAAACCGGCACTTGGTCGCCAATTTGCAGTGTTGCCGTTTCATTGTTCAAGACCATCAAGCGCGGAGAGGAAATGACTTTCACTTCAGTGACGCTTGAAAGGGCGTCAATAATTGATCGCGCTGAGCTGTTGTTATCAAACGTGAAGCTAAAGCCTTCGGCGCTGTTTCCCGATAGTCCTGAGCTTGCAAATGCGGGCAGAGAAAATGATGCATTGCCTTCGGTGAACAGAAATTGCAGGCCGTATCTTAGGCTGTCATTCAGGGACACTTCCAAAATCGTGGCTTCGATCATCACCTGATGAGGCATTTGATCGAGCTGCTTCAATACAGACGATATCTGCTGCCACTCATTTGAGGTCGCATAGACGATTATTTGACCGCTGCTGGCGTCGGGCACGATCTGTGCTGCGTTGCCGCCGGTTCCCTGATTTGAACGCTCTCCCCTCTCTGTTGGTCCAATACCGCCGACGGCGTTACCGGGTTCATTAAATTGAAGAAAACCGCCTTCGGTATCGGTGTCTGCCGGAGGTTGATTGGGGAGTGCTGTCTCACGTTGTGCCGGGCTTGCGGCTGGGCCGAGACCAAGCACTGTGGACGCGATCGCCGCCAAATCCTCTACTTTGCCTGACTGTGAATGATACGAGTAGACGTTCCTGTAATTCTTGCCGCCCGCCTGATCCAGGGCCTTGACCCAGGCCTCAGTGCGTTCCAGTTCTTCCGGGCTTTTTGCCACCGCCAGCAATGCATTCATTCGGTCAATAGGAACAAGGCGTGTGGTACCGATCATGCCGGGTACTTGCGCTATTTCTTCCATTATCTGGTTAATGTCCGCATGCGACAGGACCAACAACTTCATTGTGGTGCCTGCAAGTGAATCTGCGTCGAGAGTTTTAGCAAGATCCAGGATGCGGGACATATGACGGGGCGCACCCGAAAGCACCAGTGAGTTCGAGTTCTCGTCCACTGCGATTTCAACAAGGTCTTTTGCTAGCGGCAGCAATACGGTTCTAATTTGGTTGGCTGACACATGGTTGAGTGTCACAGGCATGATATCGATCTGTCTGGCACCCCCGAGCCCAATTGATGATCCGCCTTCGCGCGCAATGAACCGCACCAATTGGCCGTCATCAACCAACTCTGCATTTTGACTGGCAGCCGCGGCTTTCAAAATGGGAATTAGGGCGTCGCGCCGCACACGTGTTGATGTGTGAATGGTAACCGCACCTGCAACGTTTTGGTCAATGATATAATTGCGGTCCAGAATCTCGCCCAAGATGAGTGCGACCAAGTCTCGAATATCAATTTGAACCAGATCAAGAGTGTAAAGTTGCTCGTTCTCGCCGTTTTTATCGTCAAGAGCGCTTTTCGCTTCGCTTTGAAACTCAAACGACCGTAATTCCTGTGAACCAAAAACTCTTGTTGCCGAAGGTGCAGGCGGGTTGGGGTTGCCGCCAGCTGCAAGGCTGGATTTCACCTCAAGCACAGAATTGTGCGCACCGCCGGGTTCTGCTGGCGTGCTGCAACCCCACAAAGCCAAGCAAGCAACCAGGATAAATTTATCGAGTTTAATTGTCATCGGTGCTTGCTTTCAAAATGTCCATAACTGAACCCAGGATTTCGTCGGATCCCTCTTTGAGGGGTGCGAACTGTGCATAAGGGTTCGACCTATTGGCTTTGAACGGGATTCGCAGTCTTTGGTATGCATTTGAGAGCAAAATACTCTCGTGGTTCATGCTCTGGAGGGTCCAGTCGCCAACGGATTGCCCCACCGCCAGGAATGTTGGCGCCAACTCTCCTTCTATTCGAACAATGGCCAACTGGCCTTCGGGAGTGCTGATGGTTCCAAAAGCCGAAATGGCATTTTGGATGTCTGATACTTCCTGTTGTTGACCAAATGTTGGCGATGAAAACACAGCTTGAAAGTTGCTTTGATCACTCATCGGCAGCGCCGGCAGAGAAACGGACAGCTCAACCGGTTCATGGCTTGGCAAATTCCCAGAATTTTGCACCTCCATGAAAAGAAACATGTACGCCGCCAAGCCAAACGCAATAATGAGCGCCAAATCGGAAAACCCAATTGAAAGACCTTGCTTCATGGCATTTCTGCTCCTGGCTTTATGGAAAAACCAACAAGATCAGCCTTCAAAACAGTTGCTGCAAATTCATCGGATGGGATTATCCATTCCACCCGTTCGAAACGCGTAATCGGTGGGGTGTTTTCCAAGTCAAATATTAAGGCTGCGAGCGCTGACGGTGTTCCCGTCATTTCCAGGGAAACCGGCAGCACTGTCAGCCGTGTCGTGGAACCCGTGGGCTTCGGCAGCAAAGTTACAATCTCAACGCCATTGGCTTCAGCTTTTTGCCGTATGCTTTCCTCAACACGCGAATGTGCAATAGCCGCCCTTGGTTCTGCCACCAGGATATTCATTCGGTCGATTTTGGTTTCAAAATTGGCCCAACTATCAAGGGTCGTCTCCTCCAAGGAACGCGCTCGGGTGGCTCGGGGTATCAATTCTGTCAGTCTGGATATGTCTTGCTGATTTGACGAAATAGAGCCAATTGTGGGCTGCACAATCAGCATTAGCACCACGAGTGCAAAACATGCCAAAAGCGCCAGCGCAAAAAACTGACGGTACGCCTTTGGCCTGCCTCTCAGGAATGCAGGTGGTCGGTGGGTGCTCATTGCGGCTCCTCCGCAACCAGGTTCATTGCCGCTTGGAGGTGGAAACTCTCCAATGGTCCTGCATCCAAACTTTGCACCGGGGAAAGATACTCAATTGATGAGAGCGAACTGGCTTCCACAAGCCGCGCGATCATTGCTGCGGTATCTTTTGTTCTGCCTCTCCATTCCACCGTTTTTTGGTCCCAAACGATGTATTGCACTTCGCCTTCGGGCCCCAAGGAACCGATGATGCCGTCTAAGTTCGTCAAGAACACGGGATAATCCCGGTGCAGAGCATCAATCCAACCAAGCCGGTTTTGAATTTCCTGCACGGCGGCCTGAAGTCGGACGACGCTCGATTGCTGCCGGTCGAATTGATCAGCCAGGCGCAGTTTTTCCGAGGCTGTTTTTTGTTGGAATATGCCAACTGAAAAAGCAATCAACAAAAGTGTGGCGACCGTTTTCAGAGCACCAAACGAAGCCCGCCCCTGGTTCTTCTGCTCACCGACAAGATTGCCGTAATGGAGTTTTTCCAGGCTGCGGCACAGATACTTTAATTCGCATTTCATATTTGAAGCCAGTTCCTGCGCAAAGGTAAGTTCGCTTCTTCGGCACGCGATAAGGCTTACTTCAATTTCACTTTTGTCTTCACTTTCACCGATGTATTCGAAGCATGTCACAAGTTCTTCTGGCGCAATGGGAAAATAACGGTCCAATTCGAATGTCAGAAACGCCTCAAGGTTATTGCGTGCAACAACCGGTACGGTGACCTGGGCTTCCATAAAATTGTCATGGCAAATAGCAAGCTTTGCAGGCTGACGCCCGCGCAGCAAATGGATCAGGGTAGTGGCGAGATTTTTGGCGGTTGATATTGACGACCAGCTACCGATATCGCGCTTCTCATCGTCGCCCGAAAACCATATTTTTTTTTCAGCTAAATCCAGCATCAGCAAATTGGGATCAGCACCGGTTTTCGAAAAACCCTCCCGAACAACTCCTTTTAGTTCGCTGAACCACCAGGCTAGAAAACTACGAATTGCAGAAACAGTCCTGTTTGACTGCACATTGGCCTGTCTGAATTTTGCTAACATGTATTGGTTCCACGGCGTCTCGTTAGTTGCAGATACGGAACTCACGCTTTTGTAGGTGCAAATTCACGGGGCTAGTGACACGGGCAAATAGAAATCCGGCCAGCCACAGTCAAAATCACCGTTACCTGAGTTTCCACAACCGAGCACCCAAACGCCCTGAATATCAGCCTCCTTTGACCCCGTTTTTGAATTGAGGCTGTGTCTTGGCGTCAATGAAAAGGCAATTTCAGGCAGGTTCTGTCCAATTGCTTCGAGCTGGTCAGAACCACGGCCGGTCAAGCACTGGGATTTGAGAATAATGTTGCGGCTGCCACTGCCATCCTGCTGTTGAAGGGTGGGTTCAATAGTCAGTGAATAGGTATAGAATTCACACTGGCTTTGCTGCGCGCGCGCCGCCGCTTGCCAAAGCAGCGTTTGGGAAGTGCCATGCCGAATTCCGTTGAGTTCGAGAGCCTCAATTTTTTGGACGGAAAGGACTTCAAAAAGTCTTTGTCTTGTCAGGGCTATTTCAGTGTCACGCGCAATGATGGATTGGCCTCGCTTGAAGACCTGGACTGACCCAGTTCCAACATTAGCCAGCGCAATTGCGATCAGTGAAATCAAAGACATAGCAACAATGACTTCGACAAGGGAAAAGCCGCAATCAGGTCTTTTCCTATGTTCAGCGGCCATCGGTATTGGGCTTTAGCGCCTGCATTGACGCGAGAAGGCGCCCCTTTTTGTCGTGCACTTTGACGTGAACGACATAAAGATCAGCATTTCCGGCTAGTGCGGTGGCAATAGCGCCCTTCGGCTCAAATGGCGAGGACCTCAGAACGGCAACGCGCCCGGCAGACAGGGCGACTTCGGTCACTTCCTTGTCAGGCACGCCAGTTGTTGACCTCAAGAGAGATTCAGCTTCAAGGTGAGCATTGCGGACAGCCATCGAATAATTGTGCCGATTGATCGAAGACTCTGCCATTTGCAGCACGACCAAAATCGCCATGGCAGCGATCGCAGTTGCCACCAAGCACTCGATCAGCATGAATCCACGGTCCTGCGAAACGTTGTTTTTCACAGGCGCGCTGGCTATGCGATCGACTAGGGATGATCTAATCATACCAAACATCGGCCGCCTCACCTGTGCCACCTTCAACGCCGTCGGCACCAAAGCTCAGCAAATCATAGTCTCCGGATTGCCCAGGGACGCGGTAAAGATAGGGGTTACCCCACGGGTCAATTATCGCGGACGACCTCTCCAAATAGGGACCGTTCCACCGGGGACGGTTTGCGGGAGCAGTAAGGAGCGCTGATAAACCGGCTTCTTCAGATGGTGCACTGCCGACTTCCAACCGGTACAAAGCGATCGCTTGGGCAATTGAGGCCATTTGAGCCTGAGCGGTGTTTGTTTTTGCGCCGGATAAGTATTTTGTGACACGCGGCGCGACAAGAGAGGTCAATAGGCCGATGATGGTAAGAACCACAAGCATTTCCAAGAGCGAAAAACCACTTTCTGAGAAACGCTTGTTTGAGCGCGAATTTACGTTTTCCTGTGCCATTTTTTAGATACCAGACAAGTCGTTTATTTCCAGAATTGCGCCAAAAATGGAGGCCATTAAAGCGCCGACCATTCCACCAAGGATCAAAATCAAAAGTGGGGAAACCACTGCAGAGAATTTTTCCAACTGCTCTTGCATGGCACTACGGAAATTCGTGGCGATTTGGTGCAACATGGCTGGAAGTGTGCCGTTGGTCTCACCGACGGCGGTAAGTTGGCGCAACAAGGGAGGCACGCCCTTGAAGTCGGAAAAGGCGGCGCTAAGCGGTGCTCCTGACCGTACTCTTTCAAGTCGCGCCATGGCCTCTTGACGCAGTTTCGGGTTTCGTATTGAGCTGGCCGAAAGCTGCATTGCCTCGGTCAGGGAAACACCACCCTCAAGCATAACTGCCAACAGAAAACAAAAATCTGCCATATCCCTTCGCGTCACAATCATCGCTACAAATGGCGTTTTGAGTTGGAGGTCATGCAACCAAGTTGGGGCGTTTCCGTGTTGATCTTTGCTGCGCCGGGACCCGAGCACCATAACGACCAAAGCGACCAACAGGATGGGGGGAGCCAGCGCCGAAAAATCCATCAAAAGTTCCAGCGCTACCGGCAGCGGTTTTTGAGCACTTTCAAAGAGTTCCTGAAAGGAAGGAACGATAACGGACCCCATGAATACCAATGTAAACAGGGACGCCATCGCAACGAGAGCCGGATAGGTGAGCGCAGAACGCAGCTTTTTCTCAAATTCCAACTGCGAGGACAAAAGGTCAGCCGCTTTTCGTACGTTTTCACCAAGAAGCCCGGTGTTTTCTCCGGCTTTGATCAATGAACCAACCGTCCGCTCGATAGAGGGCGCTATCAAATGGGCGTGTTGAAGACTGTGCGACAGGCTTTGGCCAGATTGAACCAACCGCAAGGCTTCCTCCAGGCGATTTCTGGTACGACTTCGCCGCATATAGTTCTCTGCGACAATCTCCAGCGATTTTTCGAGCGAAACCTGGCTCTCCAACAAGGCGGCGATAGAGCTCAATACCGCCGTAAGCTCTTTAACGGATAGCGAAGATGTGGGCTTTAAAATATGGGCAAAGTTTACTTGCCGCACGGTTCTAATCGAAACAGGACGTAAGCCTCTGGCCCTTACTTCTGCGATGACAGCAGACTCGTCCGGTTGGCTGGTTTCGGCTGTAACCAGCTCGCCAGAGGCTGACACCGCTTCAAAATAGTATTTTTTCAAATTGCAGCACCAAGCAGTTTGTCGACACCAATAGACACGCGGCTAACTTCTTCAATCGTGGTTATCCCGGTCCTGATCTTCTGCAATCCATCCTTGGCCATAGACAACATGCCTGCATTTTCTGCGGCAAAAGTTATGTCTTCTGCGATGGCGCCTTCTAGCACCAGCTGCCTGATGGCTTCCTCAAGCATCAGCACTTCTGCGATCACCGCTCTTCCGGCATATGTTTTAGGGGTTTCTTGCTCATCAGCGAGCCGTCTGACCAGCCTTTGTGCCAACGCACCCCTGACGGCGGCTGTGATCATATAGCGGGGAATTCCCATATCAATGAGGCGCGTCACGGCATCGGCAGCACTGTTGGCATGCAAAGTTGCGAGCACCAGATGGCCCGTCAAGGCAGCTCTAATAGCAATTTCGGCTGTTTCCTGGTCTCTGATTTCGCCCACGAGGATTACATCTGGGTCGTGACGCATTGCAGACCGCAACACGCGCGGGAAAGTGAGCCCAATCGACGGCTTAACAGCAACCTGGGTAACACCGCTAATGTCGTATTCGACCGGGTCTTCGATCGACATGATTTTAGTTGTTCCATCCACTTTTTCCTGCAGAGCGGCATACAGGGTTGTCGTTTTTCCACTGCCGGTTGGCCCGGTTACCAAAATGAGGCCATTTGGTTGTTGCAGCAGAGAGCGCAATCTGGAGATGGCGTGGTCAGAAAAACCAAGCTCACCCAAATCAAGCGGCGCTCGGGATTGGCTCAATAATCGAATTGTAAGTGTCTCGCCCGATTGCGACGGCAGACTTGCAAAGCGCAGGTCAACATCACGACCGCCGATGGTCATGCGTGCTCTGCCGTCTTGAGGCAGTCTTTTCTCGGCGATGTCCATTTCTGCCAGGATCTTCAAACGGGAGACAATGGTATTGGCAGTTGCTGTGCCATGCATCCGCTGATGTTCGAGAATGCCGTCAATTCTGAAACGAACGTCCAGCGCCCCATCTTTGTGTTCAATGTGAATGTCAGAGGCGTTCAGTTTGACAGCCCGGGTGAACATACCTTCAATAAAATCGCCAGCGGGTGAGGTCGCATCAAAATTGGATAGTGCAGCAGTTTCACCTCCTGCGTTGGAAAGATCGGTGGTATGCGGCGAAATTTCCTCTGGACAATATTTGTCCATCAGAAGCCGAAGGTCGGTTTGAGTAACTGGCCGGGGTTCAACGCGGCGGCCTGTCGCGGTTGACATCATTCTGATGGTGTCACTGTCGAACGGATCGAGCATCGCTACAGTGATGTGCCGTTCTTCCATATTGAGCGGCAGCACGGATTTCTGGCGTAAATACCGAGGGCTAAATCCCTTGTCACGAGGATAGGAAACAGTAAACTCACCTGGCTTAAATTGCTCCAGCCCCAAATAGTCCGACAAGGTTTCCGTTACGGTTTCTTCTGGCAGCAGCCCCATATCCAGAATGGTTTTTACAAACCCCCGTTTGCCTGTGGATTCGTTCGTGAGTACCTGGTGGGCTTGATCCAGCGAAATCGCTTTTTTGCCTTCCAAGCAGGCAAGAAAACCCTCTCTACTCTTTCCATCTATCATCGCATTACTCCGGAATCCGGCGTTCTTAACCGCTCTTTGCTTTGGATTTCGGACATTACGCAGCGCATCCTCCATAAGGTGCGACCCTTCACAGTTTTGTCATGCAGACCCTGCTGCTGCACCCCCTTTTGACACGCAACCCGTAGGTAGCCTCTGACTGGTTCTCAAAAGGGGTCAGTAATTCCCAAAAGCTAAAGTCCTTGGGGGCTTTGGCAGTTTTTTAAATTTAAAAAGGTGATAGGAATGAAATTCACTGCCTTGCAAAAAAAGCTGGTATGCGGGCTGATGGCAAGCTCGATGCTTGGCGCATCTGCGTTCGCATCAAGCCACAATGAAGCTCCTGGTGTGGCAAATCTTCGTATGCTTGATGGAACAGACTTCTACATGTTCCGCAGCTATGAAGAGGGCCGCGAAAACTATCTCACGGCCATCGCAAACTATATCCCACTACAGCAACCGTATGGTGCTGTTGTGTTTTTCCCGATGGACGAAGACGGTGTTTATGACATCAACTTTGATACGGACGGCGATAACGTACAGGACCTGACTTTCCGCTTCAATTTTGACCTGGAAATCCAGGGCATCACTGTCAACGCAGGCGGCGTTGACAACGAAGTGGCACTCTATAGTGCTGGCGTAATTGGCCCGAACCCATCAGATAATGCCGCACAAAACAATCAAGAGACGTACCGCGTTACTATGATTGACCGGCGCGATGGCTCTAACCGCCGTACGCAAATCCGTGACCGTGATACTGGTGCGCGCAATTTCATCAAGCCAGCAGACTATGTTGGTACAGCGACATTTGGTGGCCCAGGTAACTATGAAACCTACGCTGCGAACCATATCTATGACTTTGATATGCCAGGCTGTTCTGAGCCAGGCCGCATTTTTGTTGGTCAGCGCAAAGAGCCATTCTACGTGAACCTTGGTCAAGCTTTTGACCTCGGCAGCTTCAAAGAGCTGAACGACGATGGAACTGTTGAAGAGTTCTTGCCTCTTGGCCGCGACAACCGTGACCGTGGTCCGGACATTACGGATGATGACAACGTAACAAGCATCGCAGTTGAACTGCCGATTTCTTGTGTTGTATCTGAGGACGACCCTGTTGTAGGTGGCTGGACAACGTCAAGCCTGCCACAGGCACGTCTGCTGCAAAATCTGTCAGAAGACATCAAAGACCCTGACGTAGAAGGTGGTCGTTTGATCCAGGTTTCACGTCTTGGCGCGCCACTCGTTAACGAGCTTGTTATTGGCATGTCTGACAAAGACCGCTTCAACAACAGCCAGCCGCGCGATGATGGTCAGTTTGCTTCTTATGTAACTAACCCAACTTTCCCGGAGATTTTGGAAAGCCTGTTTAGCGCTGCCGGTGTTCAGGCACCAAACCTGTTCCCACGGGAAGACCTGATCGCGACATTCCTGACCGGTTTGAACGTTCCGAACACTTTCAACACTGTTCCAGCAAGTGGAACTGCTTTGAGTGAAATGCTGCGCCTGGATACGTCTGTTGCGCCTACTGCAGTTCCTCTGCAGAACAACCTTGGTGTGTTGGACTTTGAGCCATATGAAGGCGGCGAAAGCAATCCGGACTTCCGTCCTGCTGACGCAGCGGGTTACCCAAATGGTCGCCGTCCAGGTGATGATGTGATTGACATCACACTTCGTGCAGCGATGGGTTCCTTGATCTCTGTTGGCTTCTTCGGTGAAGAAGGTGACGCACCATCTGGATTGATCCCATTCGTCGACGGTGTTCACCGTGATGCGAGCGAATATTTCGATCGTTTCCCATACTTCACAACGCCAATTCCTGGCGACCGTGACGACTAATATGATGGTGACCCATCATCAAATACCGGGAAAGGGAGCTGTGCGCTCCCTTTCCTGCGCGATTGTCGCCGCGTCGCTGTGTTTCGGTGCAGCGGCACAGGAGCAGCCTTTGCCTGCAGACACCGCGCCTATTATCATGAGTGCCGCGTCGCAAGACCCTGAGCTTGTTCAATTGAGGAAGGCGCAAGCCTACCTGAAATCGCGTCCAGATGACCTGCGCATGACGGTGCTGACAGCGCAGAGGTTTATCGCAAAAGGCAAACGAGAGAACCAACCCCGTTTTCTCGGTATGGCGGAAGCATTGATCGAAAACTGGCTCTCTAAGTATGAGACCCATCCGGCAATACTGCTTGCCAAAGCCGACATTTTGCAATTTAGGCACCAATTTTCGCAAGCCATCACAATTCTTGAGGGCATCGCAAATGCTGGTGTTGAAGGGGCTGCAGCTTTGCTGATGCGCGCCAACCTCCATCAGCTGAAAGGTGATTATGACCAGGCAGAGGGCGCCTGCAGTCAGTTAGCAAGAGAGCTAAAGTTTATGGCAGATATCTGTGAGTTTCACCTCCAGTCGCTGCAGGGTGAGGTCGAGCCGATGCAGTTGAAGCTGGAGGCTTTGATTGCCCGGCTAGAACTGCCAGGGGAGATAAGAGCATGGGCAACCGGAAAACTGGCCGACATGTCCAGTCGTCGCGGCCAGCCCCTCGAAGCATTGGAGTATCTGGAGGGGCTAGCACCCGAGCAGGCGTCGGCGGCCCTCAAGTCCCAGATGATGGATCTTTTGCTATTATTGGAACGGCCCAGTGCAGTGCTGCAGATGATTGCGGCAGACGACAACTCCGAAGGTCTTCAACTCAGACGATTGCGCGCCCTCAAGATGACAGGCGAAAATTGGCGCGGTCCCATCTCATATCTGGTGCTTAGCAGGATTTCTCCGAAAGTTGCGGGCGATGCGAACCCTCACGCCAGAGAGCTGGCTTATTTTCATCATTATCTAACAAACGACGTTGAGGCTGCCTATCTGGCTGCGCGTGAAAACTGGGACCTGCAACGAGAACCAATTGACATCCGGTTGCTGTTCGAAACAGCGCACCGGGCCGGCAAACTGGAAGATGTTGCCGACGCAATCGAATGGATCAGCCAAAACAAGTATCAGGACGTGTATCTGGCGTCTTTCCTTCAAACTCAAAACAGTGAGCAGTAAGGAAAACATCATGCGTCCAGTGCTATATGTGTTGTGCTTAGCAGCCTCCTTGTTTGTCACACTCACTACATGGGCTCATGAGGCCAATGACGCCCGTATGGAGGTCGAGATTTCCGGGCAAAAAGTCCACCTCAATTGGGGGGTCTCGCTGGCGGATCTGGATGTGTTGATGGATCTGGACAATGACCGGGACGGGAATATCAGCCGAAGCGACATTGATGCATCGCGTTTGAAAATCGAGTCTGCGATGTTGTCGAAACTGCGGATCAGCTCGGGTGAGCAATCCTGCACCATGGGTCCGTCAAACCTGTCACTTGATACATCGGGTGCACTACCTTACCTGTACCTAGACACTGAAGGGCGCTGTGAATGGGCCATCAAACGGCTTTCAATTTCGTATGATTTTCTGTTTGACCTTGACTACTCTCACCAGGCAATTGTGCAGGTCAGAAAAGGCGAAAATGTTTCCTCTCAGGTAGCCAGTCAGGGCGACAGAAACCTTGAATTTCGGCTTGGCCAATCAACAGATCTATTGGCTACGCTAAAAACATTTTTTGTTTCGGGTCTGCTGCATATTGTTGAAGGCTATGACCATATCGCGTTCCTTTTGGTGCTGACTTTCTCAGTATTGGTCTTTGCCAATAAAGAGGGAAGCCCTTTCCGCACTAAAACCTGGCAGATCGCCCTTTTGCTTACTGGTTTCACTATCGCACACGCTATTTCCATCATCTTGGCGCAACTGGATTTATTGCGGGTGCCAAGCCAACTGGTCGAAAGCTTCATTGCGCTGAGCATTGTTATTGCGGCGATTGATGTTTGGAAGCCATTTATGGGCAAGATTAAATGGTATGCGGTTTTTGTTTTTGGTCTGATCCATGGCCTTGGGTTCGCCAGTTCTTTAGGCAGTGTCGGTCTTGATGGCAGTGGTTTTATTGTCGCCCTGTTTGGGTTCAACTTTGGCATAGAGCTTGGTCAGGTTGCCATAGCTGCAGCGATTGTTGCGCTGGATCAGCGTCTTCAACATTACTCTAAGCCTCGTCACTATCTGACTATGGGCTGCGTAACGATCTCAGGGGTAATCGGACTTTATTGGTTTGTGGTTCGAGCATTTGGCTTTTGATCAGTCGCTGACAAAAAAAATTCCTGTCGTGCATCTAAAAAAAAAGTTGGGGCGTAATCGTTCGCATTGGGGAAACCTAGAGAGGAACGAGGCATGTCTTTTAGCCATACAGCAGAAGACCATGAGCATGAAAATGGCGCACAAATTATTGAGCTGTCAGATCGACATGAGCAGCCATTGCCGTCTGCTGCAGATAAGCAATTGCTTATGGCAAACTATATGCAAAGTGTCGCTAACCAGCGCTGCAAAATAGCTTTTTCTGCTTTGTTCGCGCTGTTTGCACCCAAGGTGAAAAGATACATGCTTTCCATGGGTGCTGAAGAAGCATGTGCAGATGAATTGACGCAAGAAACCTTTCTAACGGTATGGATGAAAGCGGTAAGTTATGACCCCAAAAAGGCCGCGGTCAGCACATGGGTTTACCGTGTTGCTAGAAACAAGTTTATCGACGTTTACCGCAAGAACCGACGCACACAATTAAATGCAATTTTATACGGCGAAGACCAAGAGCCTGCAGAAGATGCAATTTCTGCGGTAGAGCGGTCTTTAGAGTTTGGTCAAATCGCAGACGCAATTCAAACGCTGCCGACAGACCAACGGTTAGTGTTGCAGAAAATGTATATGGAGGGGCATTCGCAAGAAACTATCGCGGTGGATCTGGGAATTCCTGTAGGTACTGTTAAGTCGAGGGTTCGCCTTGCTTACAATAAGATCAGGAATCAATTAACGGTCGACTAAATCTGAGCAGCGGGTGTAGTCTTTGTCGGAGCAAAACCACTTTAGCTAAACAACCATTCACTGGCAGTGGTGCATACACACAGCCAAAAAAGATAGTGCGAAAGCCGACATGAATTTGGAGCAACTCCTTGAACAGGTGTCTCGTGGTGACGAAGACGCCTTTCGACGCCTTTATGACGAGACGAGTGGTAAAATACACGCAATAGCTTTGATGATGCTAAAAAGTGGAGAATCCGCAGAAGAGGTGGTTCAGGAAACATACATAAAGATCTGGAGACAAGCACCCAGCTATGACGCGAACAAGGGTACGGCAATGGCTTGGATGACAACCATTGTACGGCGACAGGCAATCGATCGAATTCGCAGCATTCAACGTCAGGGCAAAACGGAAGGCGCTTTGTCACAACAGGCCGAGTTGATGGTCAATGATATTGTCAATTCAAAAACCGACTTAGATCACCATATATGGTCCTGCATAAGCAGATTAACTGCTGAGCGAGCAACTCTCATCCTTTTGGCGTTTTTTGCTGGTTACACCCATGAAGAGCTGGCGCAAAACACCAATAAGCCGCTTGGGACCGTTAAGAGCAGTATCCGACGAGGACTAATGTCACTGAAAGAGTGCTTGGAAATTTAAGTTGGACGAGAAAGAGCAAATAGCAGCAGAGTTGGCCCTTGGTCCATTGTCGGACAAAGAAACAACTCGCTTGACTGGCTCAGATGACACGGACTTTGCTGCACTGCGAACGACTTGGGAACAATCGCTTGCCGAATTGGCGGCACCCATTAGCGCAGATGTGCCGCCCACCGGTGTATGGACGAACATTGAAAGGCGTTTAGGAGAAAACAACACTGCCCTGCCGCATGGGATTGAAGCGGTGCCGCAAGGCAAAGGTGATTGGTGGCGTTTGGCGGACGGTGTGGATGTTAAATCACTTTATGTTGACGAAGAAGAGGATACTGAATCGTTTCTTCTACGTATACAATCAGGGTATGTAGTCGAACAGCACGTCCATGAAGGCTTCACAGACGAATGTATAGTTGTCGATGGCGATATCATGGTTGGTGACGTTAAATTTGGTATCGGTGACTTCCATGTCGCCAAAAGCGGGTCAATCCACCCCCCGCTCAGTTCTGAGGGCGGTGGTATACTGTTTGTCCGCTCGAAACGAGTGACATTTGATCAGCCGCACACAGGGTGACCGTTTTACAGGGTCAGTTGAAGAATGAGAGACTGGAACATATTAGCTTCTGAATTCGCGCTTGGAACTCTGTCCGCAGAAGACCGAAAAGAAGCCGAGCAACTTCTGGAAAGCCAACCGGAGTTTCGGCAGGCTGTGTCCGAATGGGAAGCACAGTTGGGTTCACTCACTGAAGCCGTAGAACCAGTTTCGCCTCCTGCTTCGACCTGGGGCGGCATCCAGCGACGCCTGGGCAAGCAGAACACAGGCCTGCCGCGTGGGATTGAGGCCGTATATGCCAACGAAGGTGAGTGGCGCCCGGTCAATGAAAAAGTGTATCTGAAAAGCTTGTTTGTCGATCCGGAACAAGGCTCGGAGTCTTATCTCCTTAAGTTCATGCCTGGCGGCGCTATCGAAGAACATTCGCACGGTGAGTGGAATGACGAGTGTATCATTATCGACGGTGAGATCGCCGTTGGCGGCGTTCCGATGATGACGGGCGATTTTCATGTGGCCACAAAAGGTGCCACGCATCCGAGACTGTTTTCTGAAACGGGCGGTACTTTGTTTGTCCGGTCGCGCCAGTTGACAGGCCTGTAATTTTTTCAAGCAATTTCAATTTCTTGTGACCCTCGTGGGATTTATTTACGTAAGGTTAATTACGTAGATAACTTGCCTTTACCGTATGGTTTCCCAGGAAAATAATGAACGCCTCACGTAACTTTGTTGAAGACCATTGGCTCGGTGCTTATGCGGCCGGCCAACTGCCTGTCGGGTTGTCGCTGATGATCGCAGCGCACATTGACATGTGTCCTGAATTGACCACCAAGCTGCATAGTTTTGAAACTGTGGGCGCTGCGTTACTCGAGGATTTCGAAGACGCTCCGCAAATCAGTTACGACATGCTGACGGAACTTCTCAATCGCATCGAAGAGCAAGAGATGAGTTTTCCGAACCTACGCGATGTAGACCCAAAACCTGATGCGGCGAAACAGGACCTCTTTCCTGATCCTATCAAGAGATTTTTGGGGCATGGATTTGAGCAGGCCCGCTGGCGGTTTGCGGGTCCCGGCTCCGTTATCAGTCACCTTTGGCAAGATGAAGACAATGGGCGTCTCTGGATGTTCCGCAGCAAAGGCGGCACCGTGACGCCTGTGCATTCCCACAGCGGTATCGAATGGACGCTTATCCTTCAAGGTGGATACAGCACAAAAGAGGGTAGTTTCCGTGAAGGGGATCTTCACCAGGTTGACGAAACCGACGAACATCAGCCAATCATGGACAAAGGCGAAGACTGCGTGTGCCTGGTGTTTACCGAAGGCCCAACAATCTACTCGGAGTTTCTTCCTAAGATAATGCAGAAGTACACGGGCATATGAAGATGCCCTGCTCAATGCAAAACGACTGGCTCAGGGCAATAAAGAACGGCATCGCTGCTGCATAATTATTCGGTCTACCGTGGCTAGAGTCAGGTTACGGAGCGGGTGCTAAACTATAAGCCCGCTGGGCCAGCTCAATCTTCCACGATATCGCGGTGCATGGGTGCCAAGATGGCGATCAGCTTGTTCTGGGCCCTGTTTGGAATTTCCGCTTCGTCCATGGCGTGCTGCAGGTCTTCTACCAGAACATTAAAGTCTTTTGTGGTGATGCCCATTGGTTTGTGCAGCCGGTCCATTAGGGCACCGGTGTACTTGCACGGGCCGCCAGATAGCTCACAGATTTGTTCAGCAAGCTTGTCCTTAACGCGTGACAGAATGGAGCGCTCGAAGAAGTGCCCAATTTCTGGGTTGCTCGCCGACAAATCCACTGTCCGGTCGACAAATTTTTGTATCCCTTCCATGCCGCCCAACTGATCAAACAAACTTTCAGCTTTGACGCTCGGTGACATGGCCAGCAAGCCAACAGTGATTGTCATCAGTGTCACAAAATTCATGATTAGAATCCAATTTGAAGAGAGAGGTAAAGGCCTTGTTGACCGCCCTGAAGTGCAATGTCACCGAGGTCAACATATCCGGCAGCAAGCGAGGCATTCTTGTTGAAAAAGTAGGCAACATAGGCAGCCCAGGCATTTTCTTCTTCTGCAAAAGCTAGGTTATCGGGTTTTGTGCGAAAGTCGGCTGCCAAGACCCATTTGCGGTCCAACAAGTAGGCAGCTGAATATTCCATCTGAAGGCTTCGGCTCTTGCCCGCGCCGCCATGGCCCAACAGTCCAAACTGGTTGGCGTTTGTTAGCCGAGCGGTGGCGTTGAGTAACAAGCTTTCAGAAAGCAAAATCTTGGTGGCGGTGATGTGATAGTCAGTTCCGCTATCGTCAGCCGCGCCGACAGCGCTTAATATGGTTTCTTTGGATGCATTTTTGTGTTGCACACCAACAGCTACCTGAGGAAGCCAGGTATCTTGGCCATACACGGCATCACCAAACAGTCGCAGTTTTGCACCCCAAATTTGTTGAGAAAATTCGAAGTCATTGCCAAGCCCCAGTCGACCGCCGGCTGTGCCCGTATCAAACCATTGCTCGGAATATGAAATCTCAAAGCGGTCATAAAAGCCAACCGCGGCCCCTGCGCTTCTCAGGGTGAAGTCGTTGGTGGCAACAAGAGTTCCATGCGTGTTGGCACCGATCCCGTCTTCGGTGCCGTAACCGGTAATAAGAGCCCAGGTTGTCAACCCACCACCACCGGCACCCTCAACTTGAGATGCCCCACCGGTGACCAGGAGTTTGCCGCTTTGAAAGGGGGAGTCCGCATGCGAAGAGGTGCCTGCCAGGGCGATGCTTGTCATAAATGCAAAGCTGCTAAGGGTGACAGGATACCTCATCGCGACCTAACCTCGCTGTTTACCTCGATACTAATTTACGTAAACGAAGTGAAAAGGGGTGCGGAAGCGCTCGACCATTGCGCAGATGGTCCTGATATCGGTCGGTTCGAGAATTAGAGATTGCACGCAGTGGAAATCGAGCCGCTCAGGGTCTTCTCGTCAAAGATGCCGGCCCAACTGTACTGGTGACGGCACGCCAGCACTTGCAATTGTTTGAGACCGATGATGGCTTTTGATCAGCCAAAGGCCTTCATCAAAATCATATGAAGAGGAACAGGCAATATCGTATTGCTGAGCCGCTTGCTCAGGAGACGATCCTGCAAAAGCTGCTTGTGCCCGCCAGTCCGATAGAAGGACCAAAAGCTGCCAAAACTTCCCCCGCCAAGGCTTGAACGTCTTTTGATTGCACCTGGATAACCGGCATTTTGCCAAGCCGGAACGCAGAGCCAGACAACCGCACGGGAACAGCGATAAATGGCAACAATTGTGTGCCGACTGCTTTGCCATTTTCATCCACCAGCAGGTAGGCTGCTTTGTCACCGTCGGCATTTTTCACCAACAACATCGGTGGCATGCCGCCCATAATGCAAAGTTCGGCGCAGTCGCGGTGAACTTTGCCAGCGCCCGGTTTCATGACACCCAACATGCATTTCGAATCGACAATTTCACCTTGAAGAGACACCGCAATTGGTTCCGATGCGGTTGGCAATGTCAGTTTGTCGGCCGTGGATGCTTGCACGCTTTCGCTACTCTCTATTTCCAGCATTTGCCAAGGACCGCGCTCGATCATAAAGCCGGTGAGTTCAACAGATTGCCCGGCATAAGGTGCGACAATATCGTGGGCAGACATTTTGCCAAGCTGTACTAACAATATTGGATTGTCTTGCCGATCGTCGGTGATCAGCATCGGGTAGGGGTCCATTACAATGGTTCCCGTCACGGTCGTTGTATCAAGCGCCCAAGTGCCAGACCCTGCGGCCGGTGTTTTCTCCGCAATAAGATACACTGTACCCAAAGCGATCAGCAAAGTAACCGGAATGAGCAAGCGAAACAGCGGTTTCAAGCCGACAGGAAACGGAAGATAGCCAACATAAAAATCACGCTTCATTTGCCTATTCCTTATTCACAAAAGGCTTAACCAGCGGGCGCGCGGTGCCGGGCGGAAGCGGGTCTGGGTTCAGGACCAATTTCCCATCCAAAAGTTTCATCTGGTATGTCGCTACTTTTTCTTCAAACGGCGGCGGCGAAGCCCCGTCACTCAGCTGGTACTGGAAACCATGCCACGGACAAGTCACCAGACCCTCCACCATGCAGCCCTCACCGAGCGGGCCAGCCTGGTGCCGGCACACGTTTGATATCGCGCCATACTCATCATTTTCGTTTCGGAATATGGCAATGCGTTCATCGCCGCCAACTTCAATGACCCGTGCGCCGTTTTGCGGAATCGCACTCGGATTTTCGATTTCGATCCACTCGCCGCCCGAAAGTTTATCGGGTTGGTTTTGTTGCCAAACAAGCGAGACAAGATGCAGCCCGCCGACAACAGCCAGGCTGGCGAAAGGCGCCCAGTCCGGCAGGGCTGAATGGGTGCTCTGTAGTGCGCCAAGCGACATGTGCATCAGCACGAGGCCGTATGCGACATACACCAGCATGTGAAGTGCCTTCCACACACCTGGCCCCAGCACGGCATTCCAATAGTCGTGACTAGTGGCAGCCATCAGGAAGAAAATGAGCAGGGCAAAAAAGCCGAGCGGCTGGAAACGATACTCGCTTAAGGACTCAAATGAACCCTGGCTCGTGAACAAAGAGGTCAAGGGGTCCACAGGGCCAAAGCCGTGGTACCACATGAGAGCAAACAAGCCGTGCGCCGATGCGATTACAAAAAATGAAACCCCCATATGACGACGGTTGTAAAGCAGGGGTAAAAATCGCTCATTCAGTCGCGCGAGCGGGCCTGTCGATAATATGAGCGTCAGAAGTAAGAAGCCCGTGTCCCCCAGTGCTCGCAGCACGAGAATTTCCATACTTGGAACAGAAGCAGTCGGCACAACAGACGCGGAAATGGCTACATTGGCAATGATCGCAAGCAATATGCCCGCCCACAAAAGGCCATCGTAAACCTTCTTGTTTTTGTTCCATTGAACGGTAGTGAAGCCATGGCTCATTGAAATGTCTCCTCTTTTTTCACAAGAGGGAATGACTGTTCAGTTGGAACCAAGCGTCGGCCTTCAAGGGCAAACCAAATCAAGGCTGCCACGACCGGCACCAACAGGAGCCAAGTTGCGGCGTGGACTTTTCTGTGGGTCTTTTTCATGATTGTGATGCCTTAAGCCAGCGAACAGCAAGATAGGGCCATAACCCTATGCTTGCTGGCAATATCATCAGTCTGAACCCTTTGCCGCTCCCGGCTGCTGCTGGTTCAACCACATTGCAGCCTTTGATCACAAAAGCTAATCCAAAGGGCACGCCAATCAGAAAATACAGCGCCAAAACAGCCGGAATGCTAGACATCTGCGACCCCCGCAAACGGAACACCGGAAAGTTTCGCCATCTCATAGCGCCAAGTGACCAAATCATCCGAAGAGAAGTCGGAAAAATGGGTATGGCCACAGGCACGGGCCAAAATTTTCATCAGTTCAACGCTGGTATCGAAAAAGCGTGCCAACTGCTCAGCCGACTGTTGCACCATAAGTCTTGCGCGCAGGTTTTCCTTTTGGGTGGCGATGCCAACGGGGCAATTATTGGTGTTGCAGGCGCGCATACCCAGGCACCCTATGGCTTGCATGGCGGCGTTCGATACGGCGATCGCGTCCGCCCCCATCGCAAGTGCTTTGGCAAAGTCGGCAGGTTTCCGGAGCCCACCTGTAGTGATCAGGCTCACGTGGGTTGCGGCAGACCTGTCAAGGTGCCTGCGTGCCCTTGCAAGGGCTGGAATGGTTGGCACAGAAATATTGTCTCGGAAGATGACAGGCGCTGCGCCAGTACCGCCGCCACGACCATCAAGGATGATGTAGTCAACGCCAACCTCGAGTGCTGCATCAATGTCTTTTTCAATGTGCTGAGCTGAGAGCTTGTAACCAATAGGGATGCCACCCGTATAGTCCCGCACTTGGTCGGCAAACTCTTTGATTTGCGACACTTCCGTCCATTCCGGGAAACGCGCAGGCGAAATGGCAGCTGTACCTTCTTCGAGGCCACGCACTTCAGCAATTTTGCCAACAACCTTGTCGCCTGGCAGGTGACCACCGGTTCCTGTTTTTGCACCCTGGCCTCCCTTGAAGTGGAACGCCTGACATTTTTTGACTTTGTCCTCGCTATAACCAAATCGTGCGGATGCGAGTTCGTAAAAGTAGCGCGAGTTTTCAGCTTGCTCTTCCGGCAGCATGCCGCCTTCCCCTGAACAAATGCCTGTACCAGCCATCTCCGCGCCGCGCGCCAGGGCAACTTTTGCTTCTTCAGACAACGCGCCGTAACTCATGTCTGACACAAAAAGTGGTATTTTGAGTTTCAGCGGTTTCTGGGCGTTTTTGCCAATGGTGACATCCGTGCCAATTTCAGCGTCGTCAAGTTGTGGTGCTTTGTGAAGTTGGCCCACAACAAATTGAATATCGTCCCAACTTGGCAGTTCCGTGCGTGGCACGCCCATGGCTGCGGTCACGCCGTGATGACCGGTTTTGCTCAGACCGTTTTTAGCATACTCCTGAATGAGTCCCACATGTGGCTCAGCCGGGTCGGGGTGTGTGTCGGCATAAAGGCCCAAATACTCATCGCGCTGAAAAGGCTGGGGGTTGTCTTCGTGCCAGGCTTTGATCTCGTCTTCGTCCACCAGAACATCATTGCCTTCAACCCAGGCGCTGAATTTATGCAGCCGTTCTGCGTTATTATATTCGGAAATGCCCGTGTCGTAGCGAAAATCCCAGCCGTGCACCCCGCATATCAAGTTGGCCCCATCCACGTGCCCGTCCGCGAGCAAGGCACCCCTGTGTAAGCAGCGACCGTAAAGAACCGAAACCGTATCATCATATCGAACGATCACAAGGTCCACGTTCGCCACAAGTGCATACGCAGGCTCACGGTCGTTGAGCGCACCCCACTGCGCAACAGCAATTTTTTTCATGCAAAATTTCTTTCAAAGTATGGTTGCTTCAAACTGGCCCCGAAATCTTTGGCCCCGTCTTTTAGATGCGCATGATCGCAAAAAGGTTACAATTGATAAAGCGGTCGTCATTTCGGCTAACATAAACGTTAGTTGGCCGTCAGAAGTGGTGGCGCAAAGGTTATGGGGTGTGACCCCACGGCCAAATATTTTTCCTCATAATGGGTGCATCGATTGGATGTCGAAACAAAACCTGGGGAAACAAGATGACCGACCAAGCCATATTACTGGCCGGCCTTCTGGATGGTGACCGCCACGCGTATGAGGAGCTGGTGACCACCTATAGTGGGCGATTGCATGGCAAAGCGATGCAGCTTCTTGATAATCACGAAGACGCATCTGACTGTGTTCAGGAATGCTTCATACAGGTACACCGAAAAATCGACACGTTTCGGGCTGAAGCGCAGCTTTCCAGTTGGATGCACCGCATCTTAGTGAATGCCTGTCTGAGCAAGCTGCGCAGTAGGGCCAGGCATCTGGCCGAAAATCTGGAGGCATGCGAGAAAGCGCATGGTGAGGATTGTGCATGGGCCAGCAGCATATGGCCATTTATTGGGTCCGGCGAAGCAGCGGTAGAGGCTTTGAGTTTGCAAAATCTGGTACTGTCAAAAATTGAGGAACTGCCAGAAAACTATCGTGGTGTTCTGTTTTTGCGGGATATCCAAGGTTACTCTACGGCTGAGGTTGCTGACATTCTGTCGCTATCAACATCGGCAACAAAAGTACGACTTCACAGAGCGCGCGCACTTTTGAGAGCAAAGTTGCAACCCCTTCGCGAATTTGTAGAGTAGCGACTATCAAAACGGGTGTTCTTGCGGAATTTAGGCAACGCCGCACGTCCAGATCAGATCACCAAGATTAGAATACTTTAGGCTGGAAACTCGCATGACCAAATTAAAAAATAGTGCTCTCCTGACTGTACTTTTTGTGCTTTCAGCGTGTTCTTCTGGCCCAAAAGAGCCGGATATCGCTCTGACTTACAACCGAATTGCGGCTGCAGAGTCTCCCGACAGGAACCCTGTGATTGTCATCCCAGGAATTTTGGGTTCCAACCTGAAAGATATCCGGACCGACCAACCAGTTTGGGGCGCATTTGTTGCCGGTGCCGCAGACCCACAAACTGACGAAGGCCTGAAGCTGATAACCGCCCCCTACATTTATCCTGACGGTTCCCTAACCAATTGGAGCCATGTGGTGCCCGATGGCGCCCTGACAGAGGTCAGAGTGGAATTGCTGGGTATCCCCCTGAAAGTTGCTGCTTATGCCCAGCTTGTTAGTGCTCTTGGTGCCGGTGGATTCCGCGAGTTTCAAGTGGGTGAATCGAACGCAGAATTGTATGACAATCCTCACTATAACGCTTTTCAGTTTGATTATGACTGGCGGCTATCGAACGCTGACAATGCAGCAAAACTATTCGATTTTGTGCAGGAAGTCCGGGATAGAGTTGCTCGAGACTATGAGCAGAAATTTGGCATTGAAGACCGAGACATCAAAGTAGACATCGTAGCGCATTCCATGGGTGGTTTGCTCACAAGATATATGCTGCGATACGGCAAGCAAGGTCTACCCGAAGATGGCTCAGACCCGGTTCTGAATTGGTCAGGCACGCACGGCGTCGAACGTGTAATATTGGTAGGAACGCCAAATGCAGGGTCTGCTCAGGCTTTGAACGAGCTTATTGAAGGCAAAAACTATGGTTGGCCGTTTTTGCCATATTACAACCAAGCCGTATTGGGTTCTTTTGCCTCTTTGTATCAACTTCTTCCAAGAGACCGGCATAATGTTGTCACCTTGAAAAATGGAGAGGCCCTGGGCTCGTTGTATGACATTGAAACGTGGGAGCGTTACCAGTGGGGGTTAATGAACCCCAAAATGCAAAAAACCTATCGCCGTTTGTTTCCGGAAATTGAAGACGCCGCCGAGCTGAAGGCTGTTGTGCACAATACCCTTGAAACGCATTTGGAAAATGCCAGGCGATTCAGCAGAGCCCTCGATATTCCGGCATCTCCACCAGATCATATAATTTTAAATCTTGTGCTCGGGGATGTTGACCTCACAACAAGAACAATCGAATACGATGCGGAAAAAGACAAACTTCGCGTTTTGGAAGAAGTGCCAGGAGATGGGGTAGTACCTCGATACTCCGCACTTATGGATGAACGTGAAGACGGCAATTCAGCCACTTGGACACCCAGATTGCGGTCGCCAATCGATTTTGATAGCGTAGTTATTCTTCCCTACGAACACATCAACTTGACACAGTCCAAGGTGTTTATTGACAACCTATTGTATTGGCTTTTGGTGGAACCACGCGCGGTTGATAAGAAAGTGCCCAGTTCAGATGCGCCAGAAGTGTGTTCGTGCCAATAAGCACTGCATCTGTGCTCCACAAAACAAGCTTTGTGCGGTTTGCTCCTTTCCAAAGGGCGAACAGCTGTCGCAGGGCTATAGTACCACTGCCAAACTTTTGTAACCTTTTTGACGACCGAGGCATCTAAACTCTAAACAGTCAATATTCGGATTGTTTAAGGGGGAGTCAAAATTATGTCGTCAAATACCGCAACGACCGACGGGTCGCTGGAGTGGATCAAAGTTGCGTCCGCGAACGAATTACCTGAGGGTCGCGTAAAGACCGTCACGGCTGGAACCAAGTCGATATGCTTATCCCATTTTGACGGCCAGTTTGCCGCAATGGACAATCATTGCCCGCACCAGGGTGGCCCTCTGGGCGAAGGCTCTATCGAGCGCGGTGTTGACGACAAATGCTGGATTCGTTGCCCATGGCATGGCTGGGATTTCGACCCCATCACAGGCAAACCCCCAGGAGGGCACGAAGACTCGGGCCAGGAAACCTACGCCGTGGACGTGCGGGACGGCGAAGTGTTCATCGGCCTGCCACAAGAGCCCGAGAGCCCGACCACAGTCTCCGACATTATGGCTGAAACCATGACCAATTGGGGTGTGACCACCGTATTTGGCATGGTGGGCCATTCGAACCTGGGTCTCGCTGAAGCGCTGAGGAAACAGGAGCAAAAAGGTAATTTGCGGTACATCGGTATTCGCCATGAAGGTGCCGCGGCGTTTGCGTGCTCGGGCTACGCTAAACTCACTGGTCGCCCGGCTGCCTGTTTGACTATCGCGGGTCCGGGTGCCACCAATCTTTTGACGGGCTTGTGGGACGCCAAAGTCGACAGAGCCCCGGTTCTGGCGCTGACCGGTCAGGTGAATACGCAAGTGATGGGGCCGGGCGCGTTTCAGGAGATTGATCTTTCCAGTGCCTTTGATGCCGTGTCGGCCTTTAGCCAAACAGTACTTCACGGCTCCAAACATGCTGAACTGATGACGCTTGCGCTAAAAACCGCGCACATTGACCGCGATGTATCCCACTTGATATTTCCGGATGAGGTCCAGGTCATTGAAGCTGATGCGTCCGCCAAGCCAGGTGGCCCTTCTGGGCGCTTGGCTGGGCACGTGATGGAGCCCGAAAAAGCGGTGCTGGATGATGTGGTTGCTCACATCACAGCGGCAAAACGTCCATTAATTATTGTTGGCTACGGTGCGCTTTCCGGCATGCCCGAAATCATTGAGCTGGCTGAAAAGCTTAAGTGCCCTGTTGTGACCACCTTCAAGGCAAAAGGCCAAATTGCAGACAGCCACCCCAACGCCGCTGGCGTTCTGGGTCGATCCGGAACACCCATCGCCAGCTGGTTTATGAATGAATGCGACCTCCAGGTCGTTTTCGGTGCCTCCTTCTCCAACCATACAGGCATCGAGTCTTCAAAGCCGACCATTCAGGTTGACTTTGATAGGTCAGCGCTCGGCAGGTTCCATCCGGTTGACGTGCCGGTTTGGGGCGAAATTGCCCGCACGGCGCAATTGATTCTTGCGTGCCTCCCTGACTCCACCGAGGGCACAGATCAATTGCCGGAACTTGCTGAGCGTTGGTCCATCTGGCGCGAAGAAAAAACGCGCCGGACAGGAGACGATTTGGGCCAGGGCATCAATTCCTCGCTCCTGTTCGCAACTTTGTCAGAGCTGGTGCCGGCTGATGCTGTATTGCCGGTTGATGTCGGCAACAATACCTACAGTTTCGGGCGTTATTTTGAAACCAAGCCGGGACAACGTGTTTTGATGTCAGGGTATTTGGGTTCCATCGGCTTTTCGTTTTCTGCGGCTATGGGCGCTTGGTGTGCGACACAGGAAGACGGCGAATACAAAAACCGCCCTGTCGTTTCGGTTTCCGGTGATGGTGGCTTTGGTCAGTATTTGGCCGACTTCACCACAGCCGTGAAATACAATATGAACATCACGCACATCCTGCTCAATAACTCAGAGCTTGGGAAAATCAGTAAAGAGCAAATGGCGGGAGAGTGGCAGGTATGGCAAACGGCTCTGCACAATCCATCCTTTGCCGCCTACGCAAAACTGTGTGGTGGGCAGGGCTTTAAAGTCACCAAGCCTGAACAGCTTTCGGACGCGATAGCGCAAGCGATGGCCTACGACGGCCCAGCCATTGTTGAAATTATTACAGATGCAGCGCTGATCTAGGCCGCGATAGGGAATTGCAATGCATGAGTTAATGGAAGTTTTGGAACTGGCGGCAACGGCGGTTGATATCATCGGCATCATCATCGTGCTCTACGGGTTTGTGCTCGCTTTTGTGCAATTGATGCGAACTGAACTGGGGAGACTATCTGGCAATTTCAGCGGAATTGTGGGGTGCGAGAAAGTTCGTCTGATGCTCGGCACCTACATTCTTCTGGGTATCGAGTTCATGATTGCCTCGGATATCATTAACACCGTGATTTCCAAATCTATCGAAAGTCTGATTTTTGTTGCGGCATTGGTGGTGATCCGTACTGCCATCAGCTTTTTCCTGGGTCGGGAACTGGCTGAATTGGGTGCGGAGAAAAGCTAGGCCGAGGGCCAAAGGAAAGAGTTGGCTGAACAGGGTCATATTCAGCCAACAAAAGGGGGAAACGGCATGGAAAAAAGGGTTTTCCGCTGTGTGCTGGCGGCCGCTTTTGTAAGCGCCGTGGCCACTTCAGCGGCTTCGGCCAATGACGAGGATGAGCCTCTTCATCATTCTTCTCCGCATCACCTGTCGGTTTTGACCGGTGGGACGGCGCTTGTCGATGAAGACCATACTGCTTTCACTGTGGGTATTGATTATGAATACCGTGTCAGCGATTTCCTTGGCCTTGGATTTGTGGTTGAGCAGGCATTTGGCGACATCGATTCTACAACCCTGCTGGCGGTCGCAGACCTGCACCTTTGGCACGGGTTGATCGCGCAGGTTGGCCCAGGTGTGGAGTTTGTCGATGGCAATTCACACGCGGCGCTCCGGTTGGGTATGCTATACGAATTTGAATTCGACAACGGATTCACGCTGTCACCGCAGCTGCACTACGACTTTTCTCATGAAGATGCTGTGGTGTTTGGAATAGCACTTGGCAAAGCATTCTAAGGTGTTTGGCACCAGTGCAGGGAATTTGATGGAAGTTGCTTCCGAGAGGTCTCGTTATGGCCGGTGACAAAACGCGAGGAAAGACCGGCGCGCACGACCCTTATGATATCGACCTGATTAAACAGGGGGACCGTGCGGCCCAGGAACGGTTGGTGGCGGAAACCGGCCCTGCTGTTCTTGCTGCGCTCAGTCGCTTTTTGGATTGCCCTGAGGACAAAAAAGACGCGTTTCAGGAAACCTACCTGAATGCCTTTAAAAGCATTGACCAGTTCCGGGGCGATAGTGCGATCACCACTTGGTTGGTATCGATTGCGCGCAATTGTGCTTTAGGCAGGCTGAGAGAGCGAAAACACTCCTTTCCAGTCGCGGAGGGCTGCGATCCAGCCGACTATGACGAATTTGGTCTGCTCAAGTTTCCAAAGTTAAACGCGCTGCCGGAATTCAATCGTTTGCTCGAAACGAGAGATAATCAACTCATTGTGAGAGACGCAGTAATGAAATTGCCCGACATTCATCGGTCTGCAATTCTACTGAAGGATTTCGAGGGACTGAGTTTAGTCGAGATCTCCCGAGAGCTGGATATCAGCGTTTCTGCCGCCAAAGTGCGCATCCACCGTGCACGCTATGTATTAAGAAATCAGTTGATGGACCTTTTTAAAGCCAATGACGATTTATGACCGATACATAAATATGATCGTGCGCGCACGCGGCGAAACCCGGCCAACCAGTTGGCTGCGGCAGCGCATTGGCGGCGCCTTTTTGCGTTTTGGTCCCGGCATGATCAGCTGCCGAAAGTTTGATAAATTCCTGGCGGACTATGTAGACGGTAACTTGTCGAAGCGGCAGCTTCGCGTATTTGAAGCGCACATGAAAATCTGTCCTTATTGTCGGTCGCATTTCCAAACATATGTGGCGACCTACAAACTTGTTGGCGGTGTATTTGGGCAAAGCGATGAAGAGCTGCCGATGAGTGTGCCTGCTGAGCTTGAGGAAGCTGTTTTTGACGCGCTTGACGCTGACCCCAAAAAGGGCGCCGACCCCCCTATCGACTAGTGAACTAAGTCAACGTGCCTGTGTCCAAGCACCCTGACGTCCCCTTTTGAGAGAGTTGATGTTCATGGCATTTTCAAGGGTCGTCAGGTGCACCAGGGTCCTGTGCGATGGATGCTTCATGGTCTTCCAAAACATCATAGAGCGGAAAATCCACCCATGTGTCGTCCAGATAATTGAGCTCAGGCACTTCCTCTTTTGGGTCGATGATTAAATTGTAAATCGAAGGATACGCCATTTCCTTGATGGCATAGCTATCTTCATCCATCTCCCGCAGCAGGATTTTCCAATTGCGCCATTTCGCGCCAAACAGAGTGTTGCCAATGTAAATAATGACCGATTCTCGCGCAGACTTAGTGGTTTTGCCCATCAAAAAGTCTGTTTGGTCTGCACCATCAATCACCCGGTCTGTGGGCACATCACCACCGACAAATTTCGCGAGTGTGGGAAACAGGTCAATCTGATGAATGATCTCGTTGGACACTTGGCCCGCCGGGATAACGCCCGGCCACCGGATCAGGAAGGGTACCCTGAGCGAGCCTTCGTAAGGCGAGAACATACTGCCGCGCCATGGCCCGGTGAACCCGAACGACCGTGGCACACCTTCGCGTCCATTGTCCGAGGTGAAGATGAATATGGTGTCGTTTTTCAGTCCCAGTTCGTCCACGGTTTGCAGCAGGTCACCAACATACTTGTCGGTTTGGGCCAACACATCAGCGAATGCACCGTTGCGAGTGGACCCCTTAAAGTCGGGATGCGCGTCAACAGGCTCATGGGTTTGCGTGAGTGGCACATAGGCGAAAAAGGGCTTGTCGTTTTTGCTTTCACGCCTGATGAACTCGATTGCCTTGTCGGTCAGTTCCCGATCAAGCGCGGCTTTTTTGGCCCGGTTTAACACTTCGCCTTCGGTGGGTTTTTCGCCGCGCTTCGCTGACATCACCCGAGTGAAGACCACTTTGTCATGAACGCCGTGCGGAAAACTGTCGCTGTCCGGCCAGAACGCGCGATCTGTTGAGCGGGGCAGGCCGTACCACTCGTCAAACCCCTGATCCACCGGAAAGCGCCCCTCGGTGTCGCCCAAATGCCATTTGCCAAAAATGCCGGTGGCATACCCGGCATCTGTGAGCATCTCTGCAAGTGTGACCTCCCATTTGGTAATGCCGTACCAGACGCCCCTGGGTGGTCCTTCTGGCCGCTGCCGTGTCCGTATGCCGTATCGACCGGTCATCAACGCGGAGCGAGACGGTGTACATTCTGCTTCGACATTGAAGTTGGTCGACTGGAAGCCCTCACGTGCGATACTGTCTATGTTTGGCGTTGGCGCGCCGCGCAGCGCACCACCGCCATAAACACCAACTTCGCCGTAGCCAAAATTGTCCATCAAGACGAGCACAATGTTTGGCTGACGTTCCTGTGCGGAGCTCGAAAGAGCCAAAGACGGGACAAAAAGAATAGCCGTTATCGCGGCCATTAATTTTCTTTTTGAAGACTTGTATGGCATCGTGTCCCTCCCGTTGATTGCTATCAAAGCTGAATGCATCAGCAAATAATCCTCGCCAAAAAGCCTACGTGGGCTTCGGTGGTGGTTCGTCCGCGCGGGTCCGCCAATAGCCCGTATTTTCAAGCCGCGGGCTAACCTCCGGCTGGCCCGGAAGGCTGCTTTACAATGCGAAATCCAATATGGTTTGTTGAGAAATCCACTTCATGCTTTTCGCGCGCCGGCACAGTATAACGCCTGCAATAATTGTCCGCGCAGAGGAATGATCCGCCTTTAATAATATTGACGTGGCCGCGGGAGGCGGGCATGGGGGATGCCGTCCATTCCCACACGTTGCCAATCATGTCATAGAGCCCAAATACATTGGGCGGGAAACACCCAACAGGGGCGCGTCGCGGGAAACCGTCCTGGTTTGTGTTCTCCACCGGGAAAAAGCCTTGCCAGGTATTGGCTTGTTCTTTGCCGTTAATGGTTTTTGTCTCCCCCCAGGCGTATTGTGTGGTGGCCCCGCCGCCTGCCGCATACTCCCACTCTGCTTCTGTCGGCAGTCGGCCTCCGGCCCAATTGGCATATGCCACAGCATCGCGGTAGGAGACCTGGACAACCGGGTCCTGCTCTCGGCCTTCAATGGACCAGCCTGGTCCTTCAGGGGACCGCCAGTTGGCATCGGGTTCATAGGCCCACCATGGGTCGATCGGAGATTGAGGCACCACAAAGATAGCGCCGCCACCTCCGTCCGGCTTGTTGGTCTGTTGAGCGTCGGTGACGTAATCTGATTCAGCGACGAATTGGGCGAATTGACGATTGGTGACTTCAGTTGTGCTGATCAAAAACGGCTCAAGGCCATTGTCTTTCGGCGTTCTAATCAAGGTATATTGCGCCAACCCTTCTGGCGCACAGGCATCGGGTATGTCCCCTTCAGACTCGGGCGCGTTCCCACATGCGGTGAGCAATAAGAACGGCAGGATTGCGGAGGCAGTCTTCATTTTGCCTGTCCTGATTGATTAGACACGGGCTTTCAAAAACTTCGGACAGCCCGGTCAGCTTCTTGAATAGCCGCTTCCGACATGGCGTTGGAGGCCGCGTCTGTCCCGGCAATAGCGATGTTGCCAATGCGCCGACGGGCTAGCCGCCAGGGTTGCTCGTCGCCCCATCGCTCCGGATACCAGGCTACATCGCCAGTTTCTGGGTGCGTTGTGTAAGCATATCCATGCGACCAGCGATTGACGGTAATGCCCCTTATATCTCGAGCCGGATCAAAGCCGCCGGGCCCCAGCATCCGTCCAAGCTGGTCACGTACATTGTCTTCAAAAGTGCTGAATTCAGTTTCAAGAAGCTGACGCCGACCAGCGCGGAACTGCTCTGCCGCAGGCAATCCGGGCTCGAGCGGAATATGCTGCATGTGCAGCACCACAGGATCATCTGGCGATTTCGCATACTCATAACTGCCATAGCTCACTGGGTGGGTAAGGCGCACGCGCTGAAAAAAACTACCAGGGCAATAAAGGTCCCAAATGCCAAGTTTGGCGAAGCTCTGCCAGTTGTCCAGAAGTACGCTGGTGTAAACGAGTGGCGAGCGCACGGACGTAGACAGGGCCCCCTTTTGCTCTTGCGGCACATCGGGGCAAACATACGGCAGCATCGCGTGATAGCCTGCCCAAATAACCTTACTGCCCGAAGCCCGCCTGGGTGCACCGTCCTGTACATAATCAACATCAATCGGACCGGTCAGGTCACCGCTCTGGTGCTTTAGTTTCACTGCCATGCTCGAAAGGCGCACGCGCACCTGGCTGTCAGGCAGGTCCAGTTTGTCATACTCAAACTTGGCGGTGATGATGTCATCCAAACTGCGGGCAGACGTTGCTGAGGGGACCAGCCTGCTCACCAAAAGTCTGGCGATCGTCGCGTTACCGTCAGGGAACCGTAAGCGCTCTGGGCGGATTTCTGGTTTGGTGGGTTCCACGGCTTTTGCCGCTCCCACACCAAATCCCGGATAGCCGGAATCCAGAGCTGCCCACGAGGGAAAGGCGTCCGCGCCAATGGACCAAACGCCGTGGGGGCGTTTTTGCATAACCGAGAGCGCTTCTTCACTCATGCCGGCATAGTCGCGCAGAAAATCGCGGTAACTCGTTGCCTCCATGATGGCTTGTCGTTCTGCCGGGCTTTTGTCTGCCAGATAATCTGTCTGATCAGCAAATAATCGGGCGACATCTTCTTTTCCTGTGTCGGACAGGGGTGCCTGATTAAGATCTTGCGGTCGTCCGGATGGGTCAGGCATCAAATAATCTGCACCAAAAACTTCGCTTCCGAAAAACATACCTTCGCGCAGACCCAGGTCTTCAAACATATCGAAATGGTTGAAACTCTCATCGCTGTTGAAAGTGATGCCAAGTTCTTCAACAAGCTGTTTGGCAACAGCAGGATAGCCGCTTGGTGCCTCCATCAGCATGGTGCCGCCAAAGCCAATTATGGTTCTGGCGTTGTGGTTGAACTCATTGCGTTTGGCATGACCACCAAAATCATCATGATTGTCGAGGATCAAAATGCGGGCGTTGGGGTCCACGTCGCGCTTATACATATAGGCGGCGGAAAGACCGCTGATACCAGCACCCACAACAACGAGGTCATAGTGCTCGCCGGTGTCTTCATGGGTCCATTCGGCACCCTGCACCAGCGCGTGCGCCACCTCAAAAGAGCCGGGGTGCGAGCCCCGCATGCCTGTGAGGCCGGGCGGATAGGGCGCATTCCCTTCGCTGGCGACCGCGCTCGCCGCCATGTGGGGCGCAACAATGGCCCCGCCAACGGCGATAGCAACACCGTTCAAGAAATCTCTTCGGTCAATATCGCCAAAAGCTGATGTTATTTTCTTTTTGGTCATTGAGCCATTCCCCTTCGCTCAATCATTTGCTCATGCGGCTTGCAATTCACTGGTGCGCGGCCTGCTTGTGGCCAACTGTATGCCAAGCGCCATTATCAGCAGTGGTAAAAACGGCTCCAGCGGCCAGAATGGCAACCATAACACCAGGTCGGATATGGCAGTATACTGCGACTCCGTCAGTAGGCTGGTTGCAGTTTTTTGCCAGATGTCGCCGTTGGTCGCTGCATAAAGGCCGAACAAAACCAGCAGATATCCGATGCCTTTCATTGGCGTTGGTGTCTCAACACCATGCACACCGCTGGCATTCTTTTGGCTCCGTCTTTTACCCCAGGCAAAAATCCGCAGCGCAAAAGCCGCAAACCCTGTCCAGTACAGAACATAATCATGCGGGTCCGGCGCGGAATAGCCTTCTAGGGTCGGGTAATAAAACAGGTTCCACCAATATACGCTGAAGGGATAGGCCCACAGGAAATACACGCCGCCCTTTTGGATGAGCTTCCATTGCAATGGGTTCACCCGGCGCCGGCCAATTTCGAAGGAGGTCAGCACCATGAAAGCCAGGAACACATAGCCAACAGTGCCTTCCAGCTCATCACGAAAATAGTAAACGCTCTCAAAATAATAGTCTCTGAACACCGTCGAGATGATGAAGATGTACAGCCCCTGCCAGAACATCGCGACAGCAAAACACAGCCCGATAAACTTGCGATTTCGAACCCACCATTTCGAAAAGGGGCCGGGAAACAAAATATTGAAGGATGAAGCGGCGACCACAAGGTAAATGAACGGAATACCCCACCTGACAGAATAGCCAATCATGTGCGATACGCCCTCACCAGCAGTAAGGTCGGTCGCAAGCGATTCAAAAATAATAAAGGCGCACATCGGCACGGAGATCAGGGCGAATAGCCACCAGCTGTTCAACAGCTTGTGCTTCCAAATTGCGTGCGCAGCCATGAAACGATCTCCCTGATTGTACAGCTCAATGCAAAGTGACTCCGCGAAGGCGCCACTTTCCTTTATAATGAAACCATAAGAAGGCAGGATAAGAAAGTCTTCCGCGCGGGTCCGGAGAGATGCGGAAAGCCTTGCTGAGCGCTAATCTGGGCGAAACTAGAGTCGTTACGGTCAACCGACTTCTTGAGGTCACTGTGGGGATAAAGGCATGAAAACAGATACAAAAGGGATCAGCTTCTATGGCAAAATACTGCTGGGCGCTTCCCCTTGGCTATTGTCGATGTATCTTCTTTTTTGGCTCGAGAAATCCGGAACCTGGATACCGGAAACGCCGCACCGGGACAAAATCACGATTGTGATCGTAACGGTCGGCATGCTCGCTTCTTTTTTCCTTTATTCGCACCTGGTGAAGAAAAAATAACGACACACCTTTGCGAACGGGAGGGCGCGAATGTTTCACATGTTAAGCTGTTTTAATTTGCAAGAAGGCGTGAGTGCAGGCGCGCTCGATGAGGCGCTCAAGGTCTTCGCAGCGGTTATGCAGGAAAAGCAGCTTTTGGTGTCTGTTAGCCCCATCGGCCATCGTGACAGCGATACCGAAATGGATACCGACGAGGAGCGCGCTCACGAGTATTTTTACATCATGTCTTTTGAAGACAAGAAGCAGTGCGACGATGCCTATGATTTTATTGATAACCCGACAAAGGAAGCGCTTGCGGCGCACATGACGGTTGTCTCCAAAATCCAGGATAATATTCACATTTGCTGGGAGGACATCCAGGCCAGGCCTTAACAGCAATAGATAAATTTCCGCATTGTTTTGAAAGACATAGCGGCATAGCTTCGAGGATGCTAAGGGCTTGTAATAATGGATCAAATTTTGGGAAACCCGGTAACATCAACCGGGTTAGGGAGACGAACCAATGAAAACACGTGCAGCAGTAGCCTATAAAGCAGGCGCCCCTCTCACAATTGAAACGGTGGACCTTGAGGGCCCAAGGGCTGGCGAGGTTTTGGTGGAAATCAAAGCCACGGGCGTTTGTCACACGGATGCCTTCACGCTGTCTGGTGACGACCCTGAGGGCGCCTTCCCCGCCATTCTGGGCCATGAAGGTGCGGGTGTTGTTCTGGAGGTCGGCGCGGGTGTCACCAGCTTGAAGCCAGGTGATCATGTGATCCCACTATATACACCAGAGTGCCGGGAGTGTGACTATTGCCTGCATCCCAAAACCAATCTTTGCCAAAGCATTCGGGAAACCCAGGGACAGGGCGTGATGCCTGACGGCACCAGCCGCTTCAGCATCGATGGCACACCCATCCTGCACTATATGGGGTGTTCTACGTTCTCTAACCACACCGTGTTGCCGGAAATTGCGCTCGCAAAGGTGCGTAAAGACGCCCCGTTTGACAAAATCTGTTACATCGGCTGCGGCGTGACCACGGGTGTTGGCGCAGTGGCGTTTGACGCGAAGATGGAACCCGGTTCCAACGTCGTAGTCTTTGGCCTTGGCGGCATTGGTCTGAATGTCATTCAGGGTGCACGCATGGTGGGCGCCAATAAAATTGTTGGTGTCGATATCAACAATGACCGCGAAGCCATGGGCCGGCAATTTGGCATGACAGATTTCATCAACCCCAAAGAAGTGGATGTGATGGAAGCCATCATGGACCTCACAAACGGCGGGGCAGATTATAGCTTTGAATGCATCGGCAATGTGAACACCATGCGCCAGGCGCTTGAGTGCTGTCACAAGGGTTGGGGCGAAAGCATCATCATTGGCGTTGCGGGTGCAGGCCAGGAAATCTCAACGCGTCCGTTCCAGCTGGTAACCGGCCGCGTTTGGCGCGGCACTGCGTTTGGCGGCGCACGCGGCCGCACGGACGTTCCAACAATTGTTGATTGGTACATGGACGGCAAGATCAACATTGATGACCTGATCACGCACACAATGCCACTGGATGACATCAACAAAGCCTTTGACCTGATGCATCACGGCGAAAGCATCCGCAGCGTGGTGCAATACTGATGGCGTTAGAAATCGTAAGCGAGAGCCAGTGTTTTGGTGGAAAGCAGCTGGTTTTCCAGCACTCTAGTGACGTGCTTGGTTGCGATATGAAAACCTCCGTTTTTGTGCCGCGGCATGGGGAGGAATCCAAAATGCCAGTGGTTTGGTTCCTGTCTGGTCTCACCAGCACGCACGAAAATGCGCCCACAAAGTCAGGCTTTCAACGGGTCGCGGCTGAATTGGGATTGATCGTGGTTTGTCCAGACACCAGCCCAAGAGGCGATCATGTGCCCGACGATGAGGCCTGGGACTTTGGTCAAGGTGCTGGGTTTTATTTGGACGCGACTGAAGAACCGTGGTCCAGGAACTTCAATATGGAAAGCTATGTCGCGCGGGAATTGCCGTGTCTGGTTGGCGATCATTTCCCAGCGGATATGGCGCGCCAGGCTATTATTGGCCATTCCATGGGTGGGCACGGGGCGCTAACCATTGCCCTCAAAAACCCTGACCGCTTCAAGTCAGTATCCGCTTTTTCGCCCATCGTATCACCGATGAATTGCCCTTGGGGCGAGAAGGCGCTGGCTGGTTATTTGGGTGACGCGCGAAGCGATTGGGCGGCGCATGATGCCTGCGCGTTGGTGGCAAGTGCGGCAAGCCAGTTTGATGATATCCTGATCGACCAGGGCACCGCCGACAATTTTCTGGAAGGCCAATTGAAACCAGAGCTGTTCCAGGAGGCGTGCGCTGCTGCCGGCCAAAAGCTGAGCTTGCGCATGCAGGAGGGCTATGACCACAGCTATAATTTCATCGCGACCTTCATTGAAGACCATCTGCGGTTTCACGCAGCTCGGCTATAGGCAACGTTCATGCAGGTCTTTGGCATAGTGGGGTGGAAAAACGCAGGCAAAACCGAGCTGGTTGTGAAGCTTGTGGAGCATTTCACTGCCAACGGTTTGACTGTTTCTACAGTTAAGCATGCGCATCATGCGTTTGATGTGGATGTACCAGGCAAAGACAGCTTCCGGCACCGCGAGGCGGGCGCCAGCGAAGTGATTGTCGCGTCGGAAAACCGCTATGCACTGATGCATGATCACCGCGGTGCAAGCGAGCCTGAATTAGATGTTTTGCTGGGCAAGCTCGATCCGGTGCCACTGGTGCTGGTCGAAGGCTTCAAGCGGCAAGGCCACCCCAAGCTTGAGGTAATCCGAGGGGACGGCCCCGACGCACCGATTGCGCTGACGGACGATAGTGTCATCGCGGTTGCGACAGACAAGAAACGCGACGGCATCACAGTGCCGCAATTCGACATCAACGACGTGGCTGCTATCGCGCAGTTTATTACTGAGGCCACCGGCCTCAGCCAGCAACAGACTTCGAGTTAGGGGCGGGCACAATGCTTCGAGACACATTGCAGCAATATGTGGGGCAAACCGGTGGGTTATTGCAGGGCCTGCTGGCCGTTCAGTCCGAGCGTGGTTTTTTGCCGCCTAACATCGAAAGCCTTGCGGCTGATGTGTTCAATGTGTCACGCGCCGAAGTCAAAGGTGTAATCGGCTTTTATGCAGACCTCACCATGGAGCCACCCAAGAAGGTGACCGTGCGGGTGTGTGAGGCGGAAGCCTGTCAGGCGGTGGGCAGTCGCGCTCTAAAAGCAGACTTGGAAAAGGGTCTGGCCTACAGCGGTGCGGACGTAGCGATTGAACCGGTATTTTGCTTGGGTTTGTGCTCCGTTGGTCCAGCTGTACAGGTGAACGATAAATTGGTGGGTCGTGCCGAGCTCACGAATGTCGGTCGCCATGTGGTTGACGCGATGGAGCAGGCCAAATGAGCAAGCAACAAACAGTCTATTTGCCTCTGGACAGCGTTGCGGTCAGCCTCGGTGCAAATGACGTCGCGCGGGTGCTGGAAGAGGACGGTTTTACAGTTGTGCGCACTGGATCGCGCGGCATGCACTGGCTGGAGCCACTCCTTGAGGTGGACCGGGGCGGTGAGCGTGTTGGTTTTGGGCCTCTAACGCTTGAAAACACTGAGGGCATTCTGGCGTGTCTGCGCGGCGGCAACTATGACCATCCTGCCTATGTCGGCCCGATTGCGGACATCCCTTTCTTCGCACGTCAGGACCGACAGGTTTTTGAGCGCTGCGGCGTCATAAACCCCGTTGATGTTACAGATTATGAAGCACACGGCGGGCTTGCCGGGTTGCGCAAGGCCCTCGATATGGATCCCAAAGACGTGTGCGCTGAAGTGTTTGCTTCAGGGCTCAGGGGACGCGGCGGGGCTGGTTTCCCTGCGGGTATCAAGTGGCACACAGTTGCCGACGCTGAAGCCGATCATAAATACATTGTTGTTAACGCCGACGAAGGCGACAGCGGCACCTTTGCCGACCGCATGATCATGGAGGGTGACCCTCTGCTGCTCATTGAAGGCATGGCCATTGCCGGGATCGCGACCGGTGCCGCCAAGGGTTACATTTACTTGCGCTCTGAATATCCGATTGCGGCAGAGGTTCTGCAGCATGCCATTGCCGCCGCGCGCGCGTTTGGCATCACTGGGTCGGATGTGCTTGGCTCCGGCAAATCCTTCAATGTTGAGCTGTTTATGGGGGCCGGCGCTTACATCTGCGGCGAAGAGACCTCGCTCCTCAACAGCCTCGAGGGCAAGCGCGGCGAAGTACGTGCCAAGCCACCCATTCCGGCGCTCGAGGGCTTGTTTGGCAAGCCCACGCTTGTACACAATGTCATCAGCCTCTGTAGCGTGCCAAAAATACTTGAAAAGGGTGCGCAGTTTTATGCGGACCTGGGCATGGGCAAGTCCACAGGCACCATGCCGTTTCAGATCGCAGGCAATGTGAAGCAGGGCGGCCTGTTTGAGGCGCCGTTTGGCATGACCATCCGCGAGCTTGTTGAAGAGCTCTCCGGCGGTACACGCACAGGCCGGCCCATTCGCGCTGTGCAGATCGGGGGGCCCCTTGGTGCCTATCTGCCGAATGAGATGCTGGACCTGAAGCTTGACTATGAAACGCTGGCCAGTCACGGCGCTGGCGTTGGTCATGGCGGCATGGTGGTATTTGATGATACAGTGAACTTATTGGCGCAGGCCCGCTACGCTTTCGAGTTTTGTGCGGAAGAATCCTGCGGCAAGTGCACACCGTGCCGAATTGGGTCCGTACGCGGCGTTGAGGCGATAGACAAGCTCGCTTCCGGCCAGGACCCTGAAGGACAGAAAGAGCTGATCGCGGACCTCTGCGAAGTGATGGTCGACGGCTCCCTATGCGCCATGGGCGGCATGACCCCCATCCCGGTTGAAAGCGCGATGAAGCATTTCCCGGAAGACTTTAACATTCACCCTGCCAAAAGCTGACGGAATAGGAGCTTGCAATGGCACTTTTGAGAGAAACCGATTTTGGAACCCCTGCGTCGAAAGCGACGGAGGAAGTAACAGCCGAAATTGATGGCTTCAAAGTGACAGTGCCAGCAGGTACCAGTGTGATGCGTGCTGCAAAAGAAGCCGGCATCAGCATCCCCAAACTGTGTGCAACCGACAGCCTGAAAGCCTTTGGCTCCTGCCGATTGTGCCTGGTGGAGATTGATGGCCGCCGCGGCACACCCGCCAGTTGCACAACGCCGGTTGAAGAAGGCATGACCATCACCACGCAGAACCCGCGGCTCGCGAAACTGCGAAAGGGCGTGATGGAGCTTTATATCTCTGACCATCCGCTGGATTGCCTGACATGTTCCGATAACGGCGACTGCGAACTGCAGGATATGGCGGGGGCTGTGGGCCTGAGGGATGTGCGCTACGGCTTTGACGGTGAAAACCATACCCAGGCTGAGAAGGACGAAAGCAATCCCTATTTCGATTATGACCCCAGCAAGTGCATTGTTTGCTCCCGCTGCGTGCGGGCGTGTGATGAGGTTCAAGGAACGCTTGCACTCACCATCGAAGGGCGCGGGTTTAACTCGCGCGTCGCTGTTGCTGGCGAGAATTTTTTCGACTCGGACTGCGTTTCGTGCGGTGCTTGCGTGCAGGCCTGCCCAACCGCAACACTTCAGGAAAAGTCTGTTGTAGAGCACGGCGTGCCCGACCGCACGGTGCTGACCACCTGCGCTTACTGCGGTGTCGGTTGCTCGTTCAAGGCGGAACTGAAGGGTGATCAGGTCATCCGCATGGTGCCGCACAAGGACGGCAAGGCAAACCATGGCCACTCCTGCGTTAAAGGCCGTTTCGCCTGGGGCTACGCGTCGCACAAAGACCGCCAGACCGAACCAATGATCCGCGACAAGATCACCGACCCATGGCGCAAGGTGAGCTGGCAGGAAGCCATCGAGTTTGCTGCAGACCGCATGCGCGCGACGCAGGAAAGCTATGCTCGCAAATCCATCGGCGCGATCTCGTCTTCGCGCTGCACCATTGAGGAAGTTTGGGTTGTGCAAAAAATGGTGCGCACAGCCTTTGGCAATAACAATATCGATACCTGCGCGCGGGTTTGTCACTCGCCAACCGGTTACGGCCTGAAGCAAACTTACGGTACGTCCGCCGGCACCCAGGATTTTGACAGTGTCGAAGAAGCAGACGTGATGCTGCTGATCGGTGCCAACCCAACGGATGCACACCCGGTGTTTGCCTCGCAGATGAAACGCCGCCTTCGGGAAGGGGCGAAACTTATCATTCTTGACCCGCGCGCCATTGACCTAGTGCGCACCCCGCACATCGAGGCAGCGCATCATTTGCCGCTCAAGCCCGGCACCAATGTGGCCATGATCAACGCTTTTGCCCATGTTGCTGCAAAAGAAGGCCTGCTTGACCAAGGCTTCATCGGCGAGCGCTGCGATATGGAATCGTTTGAAGGTTGGTATAATTTCATCCAGTCCGATGCCTGCAGCCCGGAAACCGTGGGCGAGATTTGCGGTGTGCCCGCCGAAGACATCCGCGCCGCAGCCCGGCTTTACGCCACGGGTGGTAATGCGGCGATCTATTACGGTCTAGGCGTGACAGAGCACAGCCAGGGCTCCACCATGGTCATGGGTATGGCCAACCTCGCCATGGCCACCGGCAACATTGGCCGCCGTGGTGTCGGCGTAAATCCGCTCAGAGGCCAAAACAACGTTCAGGGGTCGTGTGACATGGGCTCCTTCCCACACGAATTCTCGGGCTACCGCCATGTGTCAGATGACGATGCCCGCGGTATTTTTGAGCGCGCCTGGGGCTGCGAGCAGGACGCAGAGCCCGGCTACCGGATACCAAACATGTTTGACGAAGCCTGTGCGGGAACCTTCAAAGGGCTTTATGTTCAGGGCGAAGACATCGCGCAGTCAGACCCAAATACGCAGCATGTGGAGCAGGCACTCCGCTCGCTTGATATCCTGATCGTGCAGGACCTTTTCCTCAATGAAACCGCGCGCTTTGCCCATGTCTTTTTCCCAGGCACCTCGTTCCTTGAGAAAGACGGCTGCTTCATTAACGCTGAGCGTCGTATCAACCGTGTGCGCCCTGCGATGAAAAGCAAAACCGGCAAAGAAGAATGGCGCGTGACGCAGGAGCTCACGAACGCGCTGGGTTATGAGCCCATGCAGTATGAGACAGCCAGCGAAATCATGGATGAGATCGCAGCGCTGACGCCCACCTTTGCGGGTGTCTCGCATCAGATGCTGGACGAAAAAGGCAGTGTGCAGTGGCCTTGCAATGACGCGGCACCCGAAGGCACACCGATCATGCACATTGATGCGTTTGTGCGCGGCAAGGGCATGTTTGTTGAGACCGAATATGTGCCAACAACGGAAAAAACGAACCGCAAGTTCCCGCTTATCCTGACAACGGGGCGTATCCTCTCGCAGTATAATGTGGGCGCGCAGACGCGGCGCACGGCGAACTCAGATTGGCATGCAGCTGATGTGCTTGAAATCCATCCGGCAGATGCGGAAGCGCGCGGTATTCAAACCGGTACCTGGGTGTCAGTAAAAAGCCGCAAGGGTGAAATTGCGCTCAGGGCAGAAGTGTCAGACCGTATGACACCGGGCGTTGTTTATACCACTTTCCACCACCCCGAAACCGGGGCCAATGTTGTCACCACCGAAAACTCGGATTGGGCGACCAATTGCCCGGAATATAAAGTTACGGCGGTTGAAGTGAACCCGGCCAACCATAAAGCGGCCTGGCAGGAAACCTACGAAATGGAAACACCCAAACTGCGCCGTATTGCAGAACCGGCAGAGGTTTAGGGGTGGTAACGCCGGAAATTAATTTCTTTGGTGAGTTTCCGCCCGCTGCTCGGTCTGTCGATATCACCAGAGGCGGGGGTGAAGCAGGCATATGGGCCACACCAGCCGAAGTGCCAACGGCGTTCGTTTATAACGGTCGAAACTATGCCGTTATGATGGCGTCGCCAACCGACGCCGGCGACTTTGCCATCGGCTTTACCCTCACCGAGCAAATCTGCAAATCAATTGAGGACATCAAATCTGTCGATGTGCATGCCACCAATCTGGGGATTGAGTGCCGGATTAAAGTTGCGCCAGAGGCAGAGGAGCGGCTGGACGTGCTCGATCGCCGTCGCACCATCGAGGGGCGATCAGGCTGCGGGGTTTGCGGCCTTGAGGCTGCAGACAGTCTTTACCGCCGTCTGCCAAAAGTAGCCCAAGACCGCAAAAGCGTGAGCGCAGCAAGTGTTGAGCGTGCTTACGAAGCTCTCAAAGACCACCAACCACTCAACGCTCAAACCCGTAGCGTACATGCCGCTGCATGGGCGGACGCGTCCGGGAACATTCTGGCCGCACGCGAGGATGTTGGGCGCCACAATGCCCTTGATAAACTCCTGGGTGCCTTGGCGTTGCAAAACTTTGATCCTTCCGCAGGCTTTGTCCTGATGTCCAGTCGTTGCTCTTATGAGTTGGTGCAAAAGTCCGCGATACTTGGTGTGCAGGCGCTCGCGGCGGTGTCTGGCCCCACAGGGTTTGCCCTGGATAAAGCGAAAGAGGCCAATATGGCTTTAATCGGTTTTGAAAATGGCAGGGCGGTTTATCTGTTTGGCGATCGCGCACCATGACCAGGAGCGCGCACAATATTCTGGGTGTAGTGCTCGCGGGCGGCAGCGCCTCGCGCATGGGGGGCGCCGATAAAGGCGCCGTGCAATGCGGTGGCAAACGGCTGGTTGACCATGTCATTGATCGTCTCGCCCCTCAGGTTTCAGAGATCATCATTGCTGGCACAAATGCTTACGGCACGCCGTATGAAGCCGTGCCGGACCGTGACGGCGCCCCTTTTGGGCCGGTGGCTGCGTTGAAAGCGGCTGCCATTTGGGCGGGTATTCAGCAAGAGCAGTTTACGCACCTGATGTGTGTGCCGGTTGACATGCCGGTTATTCGGCCGGATACGGCCAGCCTGCTTCGAGCCGCTGGCGACAACGCGTTTGCCATCGATGCAGACCATGAATTCTCTGCGCTGGCGCTCTGGTCAGTGCAAGGCCTGCGGCATCTTTTCCGCAGTCCTGAAATGCCGGAGGCTCCGTCGCTCAGGTGGGTAGCGAAAGAGTTGGGGGCGTCTGCTGTCCAGATGCCTGCACCCTCCGGCCTCATCAATTTAAACACACCGGATGATGTTGCTGCTTTCGAGCAAGAATTAAGCACATCGTCATAAATTCTGCACGGGTCCGCGCGGACGACAATGGCGCCTCCACCCCGTATTTCAACTGTCAAATCCCCAAGTGGCACATCCTCACGTATTTGAAAGGCAGACGAGATATGGCGCAAACCTATGGTCACTTCGTCGACGGTACGTCCGTCGCAGGCACATCCGATCGGTTCGGTGACGTATACAACCCCTCCATTGGCGAGGTGGAAAAAACTGTTTCGCTGGCAACGGTGGATGAGGTGAATGCAGCGATCGAATCAGCCGCAAAGGCCTTCCCAGCATGGTCCGCGACGAACCCGCAGCGCCGCGCGCGCGTGATGTTCAAATTCAAGGAATTGATTGAAGCCAACCGCGATGAGCTGGCACGCCTGATTTCTGAAGAGCATGGCAAAGTAATCGCAGACGCCCACGGCGACATCCAGCGCGGGCTGGAGGTGATCGAAGTGGCGTGCGGCATTCCCCACATGCAAAAGGGTGAATACACCGACGGCGCCGGTCCAGAGATTGATGTGTATTCCATGCGCCAGCCGCTTGGCGTCTGCGCGGGCATCACGCCGTTCAACTTCCCGGCGATGATCCCCATGTGGATGTTCGGCATGGCGATCGCAACCGGTAACACCTTTGTTCTGAAGCCATCTGAAAAAGACCCGGCGGTGCCGCTTCGTCTTGCAGAGTTGTTCATGGAAGCCGGCGCGCCTGAAGGCGTGTTGAACGTGGTGAACGGCGACAAAGTGGCCGTTGACGCTATCCTTGACCATCCTGCGGTGGAAGCGGTCAGCTTTGTCGGGTCTTCCGACATTGCGCACTATGTCTATTCCCGCGGCACGGCGAACGGCAAACGTGTGCAGGCAATGGGCGGCGCCAAAAACCATGGTATTATCCTGCCCGACGCAGACATGGACCAGGTGGTGCAAGACCTATTGGGTGCGGCATACGGTTCTGCGGGCGAGCGTTGCATGGCACTTCCGGTTGCTGTTCCGGTTGGCCAGAGCACCGCAGACACTCTGATTGAAAAGCTGATCCCTGAAATCGAAAAACTGAAAGTGGGCGTGTCCACTGATCCGGACGCCCACTATGGCCCGCTGATCTCTGAAGCGCACCGCGCCAAAGTGCAAGAGTATGTGCAGATGGGCGTGGACGAAGGTGCGAAGCTTGTTGTTGATGGCCGGGACTTCTCGCTTCAGGGCTATGAAAAAGGCTTCTTCATGGGGCCGTGCCTCTTTGACCATGTCACAGAGGACATGAAAACCTACAAAGAAGAAATTTTTGGTCCTGTGCTGCAGGTTGTGCGCGCTGAAACGTTTGAAGAAGCCGTCGCGCTGCCGACCAAGCACCAATATGGTAACGGTGTTGCCATCTTCACCAGCAACGGCCGTTTCGCCCGCCAATTTGCGCATAAAGTGCAGGTGGGCATGGTTGGCATCAATGTGCCGATCCCCGTGCCTGTCAGCTACCATTCTTTCGGCGGCTGGAAGCGCTCAGCGTTTGGTGACGCCAACCAATACGGCATGGAAGGCGTGCGTTTTTACACCAAAGTGAAAACCATCACCCAGCGCTGGCCAGAAGGGCAAACGGAAGATTCCGCCTTTATCATCCCCACGATGCAATAGAGAGCGGCCTTACCCTCAAACGCGACCCGTCAGCAGCGCTGCTGGCGGGTTTTTTATTTGTCTTCCGACCGCAGCAGGATTTTGGGTGGGTGATAGAGCGTGATTTCAACTTCATCGCCGACCGAGACAGTGCCAGCGACTTCCACCACACCCACAATGCCGCGCGTGAGTTTGGCGGCGGTGAGGAAAGACGTCGGGGTCGGCGCCGCGCCATCATTGGTGGTGTAGGTTCCGCTGATAAACTCGCCCATGTCACGGCAGGCGGGGTTATATTCCTCGACCACCAACTCCGCGCCGGATGGGAACTTCAAAATTGACCCTTTATAAAGGCGGGAAAACTCCGGTACGCCGCTGATGCAAAGGTTGGCGCCCAGTGTGCTGGCTTGCAGTGGGGTGCTCAGGTCCATGGCGTTGCTGATGTCTGCGAGCTCTTCGGTCGACAGGGCGGACCAGTGGCGCTCGTTGCGGCGCACGACGCCGGGCGGTTGTTTGTCGCCGCTATCCCATGTGTCACGCTCAAAGGATTGGTGACGGTCTCCGACAATGCCATCCAGCGCAAACTCGATGCTGTCGCGACCATCTTTGTTGAGCACGTCTTCCCGGCCAACCCCAACAAATTCAATTTTGCCAACGAATTTTTTCATCTGCTTGCTCTCCCTACAGAAATGCGCGCATTCGGTGTTCAAAAATGAATGTACATTCATTTTCAGATAGTCCTAAATGAATTTATTGAGTTTCTTGTTTCATGGGTGGGGGCACCGCGTGTTTAGAAAAATACTTTTGGCGAAAACACCGCACAGGGTGAGCAGCGAAACGTTCGATACATGGCAATCAATCACGGTTGGCATTTATCTCGCGATCGTTGGCTACGGTGTGCTTGTGGGCATTCCGGTTATTAGTACAGCTTGGGTCAGCCAAATCGGTTTCACCGAAGTTGAAGTCGGTCGGCTCGCCAGCGCGGACCTCGGCGGGCTGTCGATCGGGTCGATTTTCGCGGCGTTTCTCGCCCCTCGGTTTAACCGGCGTTGGATTGTGGTGTGTGCGATTGCGCTCACTGTCATCGCCAACATTCTGTGTATGTATACGCAGACTTATGACAGCGTGCTTTTTCTTCGGCTGTTGGCCGGGTTCGGCAGTGGGATTTACACCGCCGTATCGATCGCGACGATTGGCGCGAGCTCTAAGCCCGCGCGCAATATGAATATCATGTTGTTTGTTTTTGCCTTTTCGCAGGCGTTTGAGCTGCAAGTGCTGCCCATGTTCAGCATGAATGGCATTTACGGTGTGTTTGTGGTGGCAAACCTGATCGGTATTTTGATGCTGAAGTGGTTGCCCGAGTATCCGCCTGAAGAGCGCGAAACCGCTGTTGAAGAAGGCGTGGACGACTATCACGAATCGGTTGAGGCTGTGCGCGCCCGCAAAATCGCGCCCTGGCTGTGCTTGGCCGCAATCGCCTTCACTTATGTCAACATCGGCGCTTATTGGACCTATATCGAGCTTGCCGGTATCGAATCGCCAACCGCCGACAATGAGTGGGTGGGCTCCGTGTTGGTGTGGGCGTCGTTCCTCAGTATCGTTGGCTGTTTGGTGGCGACCGTCATTAGTGACCGGTTTGGTCTCGCAAGGCCGATGATCGTGACGCTCGTCATTCATGCGCTCGTGGTCGGCATGTTGGCGTCTGGCATCAACAATACCAACATCGTCATCAGCCTCTTTAGCTTCAATTTCCTGTGGATTTTTATTGACGTTTACCAAACTGCGACCATCGCCAATGTGGACAAATCCGGGCGCTTTACGAGCCTCATTCCGGCGTCGCAGGGTTTTGGTCAGATTGTTGGTCCCAATATCGCGGCGTCCTTCCTTGCAGTTGGGGGTGGCTACGGCGATGTATTCATCATGTGCGCGGGCGCATCCATGATGGCATTCCTGGTGTATAGTTACATGTATGTCCGCCTGAAGCGCGCTATTCCGGTGCTGGCGGACGCATCATGAGGACGATCAAGAAGTAGGCAAAATGTCTGACACAAGCGAAAGCGAAACCCTGTTTGCAACGGTGAAGCCTTATCGACTTCGGCTTGCTTTCACATACGGGGTTACGCTCTTGGAGAATGTGTTTGAGGTCTTGTATCCCTTCACACTCGGTATCGCCATCAATGGCCTTATTGAGGGCGAGGGCTGGCAGGCCGTCATGCCGTTTGCTGCGATTTGGTTTGCCCACATTGTCACGGCAACGTTTCGCCAAATGTATGACACACGGCTCTTTGCGCGCATTTATGCTCACGTGGCGAGCAATTTCATTGTGCGTCAGCGTCGTGGTGGCACGTCCACCAGCGAAGTGGCGGCCCGGTCCGCAATGGCGCGCGAGGCGATTGATTTTTTTGAGTGGGAGATCCCCGCCTCTGTCACGGCCATCATCGGCCTGTTCGGTGGCATCATCATGCTGTTTTTTTATGACACGCTCTCGGGTGCCGCCATGGCCGTCGTGATGGTGCCGATCTTCCTGTTGTATTTTCTGTATGGGCGCAAATCATTGCAGCTCACGGAAAAACTCAACAACCGGCAGGAGCGAGAGGTTCTGGCGATTGAAGATGCGGGGCGCAAGCGTGTTTCCATGCACTTCAAAGCGCTCGCCAAATGGCGGGTGTTCCTTTCAGACGCGCAGGCCAAAACCTGGGGCCTGGCGGACGTGTTTCTGTTTGCGGCCATCATGTTCATTCTGTTTCGCCTGACCTCTGACCCGGGTGTCAGGGCAGGGGATGTGTTTGCGGGGCTTGCCTATGCGCTCAATGTCTCAACCGCGCTTGATGAAGCACCCATCGTGGTGGAACAGTTCTCGCGGCTGGTAGACATTCGAAGACGCGTGGACCAAGGTGGATCTGAAGAATAGGGAACTGGGGGAAGCAGCCAAGTGCCGGGCAAAAGCATTGAGGAAATAGTTGGCAAGTATCTGGATAACTGGAAAGCCAGTGATATTGGTGGCCTGAAGTCTATGTATGCGCCTGATGTGAAGTATCACGACCTCACCTCAGGCGCGATTATCGGCTTTGATGATATCGAACCGTTTCTGAGCAACACGTTCGACATGGAGCCTGACTCTGATTTCATCTTCAACAATATCGTTTACCCTAACGACGAATCTGCTTTCATTCACTGGACGCAGAATCTGAGCGTGCCGGGCCGACGGCGTAATGTGGATGTGGCGGGTGTGGAGCTGATTGTGGTGCGTGACTGCAAGATCGTCAGCATCCATGAGTTTTACGACTACCGCCTGCCTGAGCAGAAGCCTGAAGAAGAAGACAAATCAACTGTGCAGGCTGAACAGCTGCGTAAGCTGGGGCTGGATGAAGACCGCATGCTCGAGATCAAGGAAAACGTGCAGCGTTTTTTTGAGGTCGGGGAGCCGTACCTCGACCCTGACATCAATTTGGTGGGTGTCGCCGAGCAATTGCATGTCACGCGCAATCAGCTGTCGTTCGTTATTAACAATATGCTGTCTTGCAGCTTCTATGACCTGGTGAACCAGCACCGCATTTCCTATGTGCAGGATGTGATCAAATCCGCGGACAGCAAGTTTTCCGTGGTGACTGTGGCCCTGGAGGCCGGGTTCAATTCCATTTCGGGCTTTTATAGTGCCTTTAAGAAGGCAACAGGCATGACACCCACGGCCTACAGCAAACTGCACGCGAAAAACTGACCACCTTGCAGACTGATTCCGTTCGGGTCCGCGCGGACGCAAAAAACTTTTCGCGTGCGTAAGGTGGCATTATGCAAAAACCCTCAAAAACAAAAGGCAGTCATGTCTAATTACGACGCCATTATTGTCGGCGCAGGGCACAACGGCCTTGTGTGCGCCACGCTGCTTGCGAAAGCTGGCAAGCGTGTTCTGGTCCTGGAGGCAAACGCCAGCGAAGGCGGCCTTGGGGCATCCCGCGAATTTCATGAAGGCTTCCAAGTGCCAATGGCGCATGGGGCAGCCTCCTTCTCGTCCACCGTCCTGAAAGACCTGAACCTCGCAGGTGAAGGCCTGAGTTTTTCTGATGCGCTGCCAACGGTTGGCCTCAGCGAAGATGGCAATCATGTCTCTGTGGTTGGTGACAGTGTCACAGGCGCGCTCGAGGCAGATGCTGCCGCGTATCCTGCATACCGCGCCAAACTGAAGCGTTACGCCAAAGTGCTGAAGTCGATCTGGGAATCGACCCTGCCGCGCCTCGGTGCTGGTGGCCTCGCGGAAAGCCTGGTGTATGCGAAGGGTGCGCTGAATGTTCGCATGTTGGGCCGCGATGACATGGGCGAATTTGTTCGGGTCCTGACCCTGCCAATGCGCGACTTGATTGACGAGGTTTTTGAAGACCCCAAACTCCAGGGTCTATTGAGCTGGGACGGCGTTATCGGCAACAAAATGGCGCCGCGCTCACCGAACAATGCAGTGCTGCCGCTTCTGCTGCGCATGAACGGCTTGCATGACGGCGATCACTGCGTGCCCAACGGTGGCATGAACGCGCTGAATGAAGCCCTGCTTTCGGCAGCGAAAAAAGCAGGCGTGACCATTCGATTTGATGCGCCGGTTGCCAAATTCATCATTGAAGGTGACGAAAATGGCCAGCGTGCTACCGGCGTTGAGCTCGCGTCCGGCGAAGCGCTTGAGGCATCAACAATTGTGTCTTCAGCAGACCCGAAAACCACCTTTATGAAGCTTGTGGGTACACGGCATTTGGACATTCAGTTCACCAACCGCATCAACCGGTTGCGTGCAGATGGTATGGTCGCCAAATATCATGCGGCCCTCTCGGAACTGCCGAAAATCAACGGCCTTGATGATCTGGGCGGACGCCTGCTGATTGCGCCAACGTTTGACGCGATCGAGTTCGCGTATGACGACGCCAAATACGGCGAAGCGTCAGAGCATCCGGTGATGGAGATCACCTTCCCAAGCCTGCAGGACCCGTCGCTCGCGCCGGATGGCAAGCATGTGATGTCGGTGAATGTGATGTATGCGCCCTACAAGGAAAAGTCCGGCTGGTCAGACGCGGCACGGTCCGCGTTCCTTGGCCGGGTAGTGGAAACGCTGGAGAAATACATTCCTGGCATTTCAAGCCTTGTGATTGCGCAGGAACTTCTAACGCCCGCCGACCTGGAGGCAGAATATCATGCTTACGGCGGTCATTGGCATCACGGCGAACTGTCGCTTGAGCAGGCCCTGATGATGCGCCCGACCTATTATGCGGCGCAATATAATACGCCGATCCCCGGTGTTTATTTGTGCGGTGCAGGTGCCCACCCAGGCGGTGGCATGACAGGTCTTCCCGGTCGCAACGCAGCGCGGGAGATTCTGAAATGAAAACATATGATGCAGTCATAATTGGTGCCGGGCACAATGGTCTTACGAACGCAGCCTATCTCGCGAAAGCGGGCCTGGACGTGGTTATTGTCGAAAAGAACGACTATATCGGCGGTGCCGCTGTCTCGCGCCAGCTAGAAAACGGCTATTGGTATTCAAGCTGTTCGTATGTGTGCAGCATGATGCGCCAGGTCATTCACCGCGACTTGAACCTGACCAAGCACGGTTTGATGCTGGTGCCGTACCTGGGCACTGCGGCCTTCGGTGAAAATGGCCAGACGCTGATGGCTTACACGGCAGAAGGCCCCGCCTACAATGAGTTGAAGCGTTTTTCCGCGCACGATGCGGACGCCATGTATCGCTTGCTGGCGGACCTGGATCGCTATTCCACCCTAATCCGGAAAACGCTCCTGAGAACACCGCCAGACCCCGGCTCGTTCAAGCCACGCGATATCAAAGAACTGATGTTCCTCGCCAAAACCTTCTGGGAAATGGGCGAAGCTGAGATTTACGAATACATCCGTTTTTTCACCATGAGTGCGGCCGAGTTTCTTGATGATTATTTCGAAAATGATTTCATCAAAGCCACCATGGCAACGCCAGGCATTATCGGGACTGCGCTGGGTGTTGATAGCCCCGGCTCCGCCTACATCCTACTGCACCATGTGATGGGCGACGTGGATGGCACCATCGGCGCCTGGGGCCTGGCCCGTGGCGGCATGGGTGCAATTTCGAATGCGCTTGCTGGTGCCTTGCAGGAGCATGGCGGTGAAATCCGCACCAATGCCGGCGTGGATCAGGTGCTGGTCAAGAACGGTAAAGCCGCTGGCGTTGTGCTGGAAAACGGTGATGAAATTCACGCCAAGCTTGTTGTGTCCAATCTGGATGCCAAGCGCACCTTTACCAAAATCGTTGACCGCGATGATTTGCCGCCGGGTATTTTTGAGCGCGCCAAGAATTTCAAAATTCGCGGCTCGTCCGGCAAGGTGAATATTGCGCTGGATGGCCTGCCCAAATTTAACGGCGTGCCAGACAACCGCTACATCAACCGCGGTGGTCAGGCCTTCATCGGCTCGATGGAAAAACTGGAGCGCGCGTACGATGACTGGAAGCGCGGCAAATGGTCGTCTGATCCGTTTATCGAATCTGTCATCCCGTCCGCATGGGACCCGACCGTTGCGCCTCCGGGCAAGCATTGGATGTCCAACTTCATCCAATACTGCCCGCCACAATTGGCGGACGGGCCGTGGACCCCGGAAAAACGCGACGCGTTCGGCCAAACCGTGATCGATAAGATCGAGCGTCATTCACCCGGCTTCAAAGATTTGATTGTGCATATGGAAGTACGCACACCCTATGAGATCGAGAATGAAGTTGGCCTGACCGAGGGCAACATCTTCCAGGGTGAGCTCACGATCGACCAGTTACTGTTTAACCGTCCGTTCCCGGGCTATGCCCAGTACCGGATGCCGGTGAAGAATATGTATATGTGCGGGTCGTCAACGCACCCGGGCGGCGGCGTGTCGTCTGCATGCGGCGCCAACGCAGCGCGCGAAATTTTGATGGACCTGAAGAAACCAAATACCGTTCCAGAGGACGATTGCCATGACACTCAATACAACATCTTCTGAGGATAGGTTTGCCGGTGAACGGCTGAAGCGCACCCCATTTTATCCGCGCCTGAAGGAACTCAACCTCCGGGAGGCATGGGACGAGTGGAACGGTTACAAGTTTGCCGACCACTTTTACGACACGGATTACGAATATTTCTGTATCCGTAACCAGTGCGGCACGTATGACATTACCCCGATGCAGAAACACCTGATTGAAGGGCCAGACGCTGAGGCCATGCTGAACCGCATGGTGACCCGCGACATGACCAAGCTGCGCGTCAACCGCGTAACGTACCTTTGCTGGTGCGATGATGGCGGCCGCATGATTGACGATGGCACCATCTTTCGGCTGGGCGAAGAAAAATTCATGCTCACCTGCGGCAGCCCGAGCAATGCGTGGCTCGCGAAAAGTGCGGTTGGCTTTGATAATGTGACCATCACCGACATCACTGACGACACGGCAGCCATTGCCTTTCAGGGGCCGGTCACGTGCGAAGTGCTTAAAAAAATGGGCCTTGAGGGCATCGAGAACCTCAAACGCTTTGGCATCATGACCTTCCCGTTTGAAGGCGAGACCATGATTGTGTCCCGCACCGGCTTTACCGGTGACCTCGGGTACGAGCTGTGGGTACCGGCTGAGCTTGGCCTCAAGATGTGGGACAAGCTTTATGCCGCGGGCGAAGACTATGGCATTCAGCCTGTGGGCGAGGGTGCCGTTAATATGGCGCGGCTTGAGGCTGGCTTGATCATGCCGTACCTCGACTTCAGTGAGGCGCTGAAGACCGTGCACTATAAGCACGACCAGTCGCCCTTGATGCTGAACATCGGCTTTACGGTGGATTTCAAAAAGCCGCATTTCAATGGCCGCGAAGCCTTGTTGGCCGAAAAGGAAAAAGGCCTCGATTACATCCTGACCAAGCTGGATATTGAAGGCAACAAAGTGGCGGAAGAAGCCATTTTGTACGCCGAAGAAGAGTGCAAAACCGAAATCGGTTATGTGACATCTGCCATGTGGTCACCGGCCGTTAAGGCCAACATTGCGCTGGCGATGGTGAAACCGGAGTATCTGGAGAAAGAAATCTGGGCTGAGATTTATTTCTATAAAGAGCTGCGGCCGTACCGGAAAATGGCGATTTGCACGGTTCGGGACAAGCCGTTTTACATGCCGCCGCACGCGAGCCAAACACCGCCTGCAATTTTCTGATTTACCTCATCTGACTATTGATTGGAGACAGCCATGCCTGAAATCAGCATTCAAAAAAACGTTGCTTCCCTCACGGACCTGGTGCCGGAAGAATCCTTCGGTGAGCCCGTGGGTGCGCCCTCAAAGCAAACCGCCAACAACTTCTATGAAGAAGGCAATATGTTTGCTGGCACATGGGAGTGTGAGCCCGGGGTGATGGACCTGGATTTGGATATCACCGAGTTTTGCCACCTGCTCAGTGGCCATTGGGTGCTCACCTCCGAGTCCGGTGAGGTGACCGAGATTAAAGCCGGTGACAGCTGGGTGTTTCCCAAGGGCTGGAAAGGCCGGTCAGAAGTGAAAGAAACCGTGCGCAAAGTTTATATGATCATCAGTTAATGATCGCCAATGAGTGATCATCTGGGTGGGTCGTCAGGCTGGCGTTAGGCGACCCACTCGTTTCTGCCTTCTTCTCCATCATCACTTTAAAAAAATCTATGTTTCAGCTGGTAAAAAATGCTGCATGGGGTGCGCATATCAGCAGCGTAGGTCTTTACCATTCATAAAGTGAACTTTTCAGTCACTGACCTCTATATGCAGAGGGTGTCATTCCCATATTTTCTTTGAAAGCTCTATTGAACGGACCAATGGAAGAAAAGCCGCTGTCCAGTGCGATAGTCAAGATCGGGATGTCGTTATTCGCGGGGTCGCTCAGGATTTTGGAAACTCGCTTGATCCGGTAATGATTGATCATCTGATTGAAATTCGAAAACCCCAATACGGATGTAATTGCCTGACTTACACGGTATTCGGGTTCTCCGATCATTTCTGCTAAGCTGGCTACCTTGAGGTTGCGTTGAGTGAATATCCTCTCTTCTTGAATCGTGCCCAAAACCTTTTGAGCTGCATCTGCGAGGCTGTCTTCGATTTTGACAGACGCTTTGCGGTTTTTTTGCCCACCTAAAGGATGTAGCTCTCGAAAGACTGTTGCGCCAATCGCGATACAGATCCCAGCTACACAACAAGCTATCAAGACGCTGGGAACAGTGTCGGGCGACCCTATCGAGCGCACCAGGATTGCGCTGGTGAAAACCAAACTGACAAATAAGCCAGAATATATCAGCCTGAACCGTTTTTCGATTGAGGGCATGTTCTTTCGAATATCTGATGCAGCTTCCAGTGCTCCAAAAATCAACGCTGCGACGCCAACAAAATTATAAAGGGCTGCGGAAATATTAGTTTCGGGTTGAATTACCCCGGAGCCTTGGGAAGCCGTCGCTAAACTGGAAAAGCCGGCAGTAACATAGAGGAAAAGCGTGATAGCCAGAGGGGTCTTTGTGGGGGCCAGCCCTTTTTTAAAAATCAGCCGAGTTAAAACCCAGGACCAGCCGCATGTTCCCGCGCCAACAACAACGACTGAGGTCTGGAAAAGAGTGTCAGGCAGAACATCACTTAGTCCGATCATGAAACATAAAGCACTGATGACAAAGGCCAGACAAGCAAGACGCCGAGGGTTAAAATTCTTAGAGTCGGCTGTTGACCACAAATCTGGATTATCTATCAGCATTTCCGTGCTCTTCTTTGTTGTTTTTTTCAACATTTCGAGTCCGGGCGAAAATTACAACAGCTCTAGGCCACAAACTATAGCCGATTTCCAAATCGGCGAGACAGTTGCCTGACTCAACCCATAAAACAGCTGCAAATCAAAAAAGGTGGCCGCAGTGGTGCCGCCATCAAATTGACAGCAAGAGGTTTCTTATATGGGTTCATCTTACAATCACGCGGGCTTTCTGTCCGCCAAGAAAGCTTTGTCATATGCCGGTGTCAGTTGGTTTGCAGTGGCCTTTATGGGTCAGCTGTTTTTTGCCTATTACGTCGTTGTTTTTTATGGCGGCACCGCGGCAAGCGGCGATTGGCAGGCTTGGACCAACAGACTAATTCACGGGTTTGTCGAAGAAGACCTTTTGGGAAACCTCGTGCTGGTTTCCCATATGGTTCTCGCTTTTTACGTTTCCGCTTTTGGGCCTCTTCAGCTTGTTCCCTCGGTTCGGAAAAAAGCGCCACGATTTCATAGAATTAATGGGCGTGTTTATATTAGCGTGGCGTTTCTTATCAGCACCGGCGCCTTATACCTTACCTGGTCGCGCGGTGGCTTTGACGGCAAGGCTTTTAGTGTCAACTCACTCGGCATATCCATCAACGGACTCTTGATCATCGTTTTCGCGGCGCTGGCTCTTAAGTATGCGATGGCTCGAAAAATTGTAATTCATCAGGTTTGGGCCATGCGCTTGTTTATGGCGATGAGCGGTGTCTGGTTTATGCGTGTGGGCTATGGTTTCTGGTTTTTCCTGTTTTCGCTGGAAGATGCACCCGGTGTCACCCAGCACTTGGATGGCTGGTTTGACAAAACTCTGCCCTGGCTGGCGTCTCTTCTGCCGCTCGCCTTACTGGAGCTTTACTTTAGTGCGCAAAAATCTCGTTCAATCGGAGTGAAATGGTCGGCCGCCGCCCTGTTTTTTGTGCTGACCCTAGTAACCGGGATTGGGGTTGTGATCATCGCCACAATCCGGTGGATACCTCTCCTGTGATCAAGGGCAATAGATACCAAACACTAAAATAAGGATAAATCATGGTAAGAAATTTATGTGCCCTTGCGGCGCTTGTGTTGATTAGTTTTGTTGTAAAAAGTTCCCCCCCGGGTGCCCCAACAGGTCCCTTCACAATTCCTGACACTGAAGTTTTCGAATATACCTCCCCATCACTGGATCGAACTTATCCAATCTACGTTTACTTGCCGCCCAGCTATAATAAAGATGCTGAGCGTCGTTTCCCCGTGGTTTTCGTCAATGATGGTCCATATGCCTTTCCCGTAGCGGCTGGGGCGCTTAGTGTTCCGATGAATGCCGGCTATCTGCAGGAATTCGTGGTTGTCGGGATTGGTTTTTCCAAAGGCGACAACAAAATGCTTAGCAGAATTCGTGACTATACGCCTTCTGTTGATGAAAACTGGAAAGACCTCAACCCTGGTGAGGCTGCTCAGTATACCAATTTTCTGGCCAATGAGCTGATCCCTCTCATTGAGGAAAACTATCGTGTGGTCAGTGATCGTCGCACATTGGTTGGTCATTCCGCTGGCGGTCTTTATGGTAGCTATGTGCTTCTTAGTCAGCCTGAGCTTTTTGATAACTACGTTATTCTCAGTCCTGCTCTTTTCTTCGATAATCGTTTTATATTTGGGCAAGAAAAGAAGTTTGCTGAAAAACACAAAGACCTGAATGCCAGAGTTTACTTTGCTGTCGGAACAGCAGAACAACCGCCGGTCATGCATACTGACTGGGTCAAAGACCAAGAGGCTTTTGTCCGGTCGCTCCTGTCACGCAACTATCCGAGCTTGACAATTTTTGACGAAATGATTGAGGGCGGCCTGCATGAAACAACATATCCGCAAGGTTTTGTTAGAGGCATGCAATGGCTGTTTCGAGCAAAATAATTACACTTTTGCAATGCAGCCTAGTGTAGCTAGGCTAACACTAATTTGGGGCGGAGCAACATGCAACATAAGGAAGCCAGATTGGGTCAGTGCATCCATCAGATATTGGCTGCTGAATTGAGATATGTGAATTGACCCGAGCCAATCCAATGGCCTCAGAAGCTCTTGAGGCCACTGGTGTTAATTCTCAAAACCTGCTCATGCGCTAGTCGTCTGGTGGGAAGGTATCGTACTGCGGGGCGCCGTCACGGATCTCATACCAGGGTGCTTTTGACCTGACAAACATATGAAAACTGTTATCCGGCAGGTCAGGCTCCCCGTCCACCGTTCCCAGATAGACAAAATAATCATCGGGGTACTCAGCGATCTCCACCATGATGTTGGCGCCGCACGTGCGGCAAAAGACGCGGGTGTGACCTTCTGAGGAGCTGTAACGCGCCAATTTATCTTGGCCGCTTATGAAGGTGAACCCGTCAACCGAGACCCCAATAAAGCTGGCAAATGGCGCCCCGCTCAGGCGGCGGCATTGCTCGCAGTGGCAATGGCTATATTCATGAATGGGTGAGGTGATCTGATACTGGACCGTCCCACACTCGCATTTTCCGGTGATCATGTTTGCGTGTCCCCCTCCCTCACACTCGAGGCGCTAAACTGATCACAAAAGTGAAAAACGTGATCACGAAATTTCACCTATTCTACCGGTTGCTTCGCGAGGCCTGTTTTTACTTCGCTGTAGCTTTTCAGGATCATTTTCAGGGCAAAAATCCCGAGCGGCACATAAAGGACCGGAGACGCGAGCGCGATCATTGCTTCGCCGGTTGCCCAATTGATGCTGCCATCTGGCATCAGGTCCCCCGCGCCTTTTTGATAGGGTCTGACATAATAGTTGATGGTCAGAAATGGCATGGTGATGCCGTAGGCGATCAGGCCGACAGCAGCGGCTGCCGTCCATTTGGTTTTCTGGTTATTTCGATCATTTTCCGGCGTTTTGTGTAAATTTTCGCGGTATTTTCGTTCTTTTTCTGTCACCGACCCACGGGCAGAAAAATAGAAGATGGTTGCGAGGCTTGTGAGCGTTCCAATGATGGTTGGATTGAAATAATGCGGGAATGTGATGTAGCCAAAATACTCAAAAGCCGCCGGGACCACATTGAAAACGAAGCCAGTGATCATGCCCCAGAAGGCGGCGTCTTTTGTGATGCGCTTGCTCCAGATACTCATCAGCGCCACCGGCCCCCAGGAGGAGGTGAACACCGTGCCGACAAACAGCATCAGCCAGAAAATATTGGGTGGGAAAACGAAGCTGGCGGCTAGCGCCAGCAGGCTAACGACCGCGATGACACCGCGGGTCATGCGCAGGCTCACTTGCTTATTGGAGATGCCAATATCATTGCTGGCACTGAAGCCAACAAGCGAGAGGAATGTCGACGCTGACGACAGCGCCGCCGCCATGATACCTGCGAGCAGGAAGGCGCCCAGCACGTCCGGTACCACATTGCGTGCCGCCCAGATCATAACAGTTTCAACGGGTTCAATGCCCGGGTTGTAGATATTGATCAGGCCGCTGACACCGTAAATGAAGATCTGCAAAATGATCACTGCCATGCAGGTTAGGATGGCTGCGCGGATCACCACATGTTCGTTGCGCGCCATCATGTGGCGGCTGGATTGCCAAGGGCTGACGGCATAAACCACGCTCCAGGCGATGTCGATAATCACCGCCCACATCAGATAATCCAGCGGGCGCAACCAGTCGGTTTCAGGCCCTACTGTGCCATGCCAGGTGGCGATGTCTGGTTTGGCCTCGAGCGTGGCCATCGTCTCCACAGCTTTGCTGATGCCACCAAGGTCGTCGACCACATAAATGCCAAAAGCGACCGTTGCGAAGGCGAACAAAAGGAACATCAATGTGTCGGTTAGGATGACGCCTTTTGACCCGGAATAGAGGGTGAAGATTGTGTAGCTGAACCAGGCAACGATCAGGCCGGTGGTGTAAGAAAGGCCCGTCAGGTCTTCGATCAGAAGGGCGGCGCCCTGGGTCACCACAAGCAGATAAATACCAAGCGCAACAATGATGATGATGCCGCTGGCTTGCTGCACACGTCGGCTGTCAAAGCGCTGGCCAAAAAAGTCAGCAACTGTATTGGCTTCGCTGCGCCTTAAGTAGCGCCCGAAAAGGATGGCGCCGTAAATATACCCGGTGCCAGCAATGCCGGGAAACAGCAGATAGGGCCCCATTTGGCCCGCATAGGTGAAGCCGGCTTCCCCCATGAAAATCGTGGAGCTGAACACGCTGGCGACCAGGGTTCCGAGGATCAAAATGGTTGGTGCCCGGCGGCCAGCAACAAAATAGTCGTCCAGCTGCTTCACACCCCGGCCGGCGTAGTTGCCAACTGCCACAAAAAGCAAAACACTTGCAACCAGAGTGATAGTGAAAATATCCATGTCTAAATCCAGTGCCAGCTATGGGTTGCTAGGTGTTTTCAACAGCTTTGGTGGCGGGTTGAGCCGGTTCACTGCCGCGGTCGGCTTCCTCGAGTTCTTTTCGCCATTCAGAAAGATTGCCATCAAGGGCCACAAAACTGGCGACCCACAGGATCTCATCCCACACATACATATAGTGGCCTTTAACAAGCCAGAATGCGGAAACACCAATCAGCGACAGGTACAGAACCACCTTCATTATTTTGTCGAACTCGATGGCGAAACCTTCGTAAATGCCGCGGTCCTGAAGCCTTACACTGAATTCTGTCAGCGCAAGAATAAGCAGCCAGGTGCCGGCTTCGACGACATCCAGATACCGGAACCAGCTGTCCTCCACCTTTCCGGCATCATCGGTGATGACCGGTTCGGCGGGATATTGGTGGAGGCCACCCTCATGGGGAATTGACGCACACGTGTTGCTGGTGATTTCGATATATTCCAGATTGCGCAGAAAAGAGAATCCCTGGTCCGCCAGTCCGCACAAACCGCCGACGGGTTCAATCTGTCGAATACCAGACACCTCCAGCCCCAAATGGCTGTAGGCCACCAAGGTATTGATGATGAAGCCAACAAACACGACCTTGCCCAAGGTCATCAGGCCCAGCACCAATTTATTGTCAAAGTCATCGTCGAGCCAATAGGTCTCGACCTCATAGACCAGAATTAGCAAAACCCATGCAATCGATTCGGTTGAGGCGGCAAAAGCCCCCAGCCATCCCATAACAGTCGTTTCAGCTGTGATGGTATGTTGCGCCGCTATCAGGTCTTTCATCAAATAAAGCCCGAAGTTGACCAGCAGCAGAGAGTAAACAACCCATTTGCCAAGTAACTTCAGGCCTTCAGGCGTTTGCAGTTGGTCTTGCCACCGCCTGAAGCGGTGGGATGATCGGGATGAAGCTGAGGTGTTCAAATCGCAGGCTCTCCAGTTTGACGCATCTGAGCCGAAACCAAGATCGCCTCGCTTTGATGTGATCTCAGACTAGATCAGCACAAAGGCTAGTGACAAGGCAGAATCTCTGGATTTTCTCAAAAATGTGATCGCAAAATATTATATCAATAATCTTTTTGGATAGTTTGACTGCTGATGGTGCGGTGTCTTTCCAGCTGGACTGTGGCTCAATGTCTCTATTTCGTGATCTTGCTCAAATCTCAAAATCAAGATAAAAGCAGTCATGATTTATATGCACGGCAAGTATGACGGCACACCACGAGAAGTAAGATGAGTGAAGCTCTAGCAGACAATATGGAAGATGGCGGCAGTTCAGCGGCCGGCCAGCCTGTTCAAGCTGGTGCCAGCCGAAAGACTGAAGCCAAAAGACGGCGGCATCTGCCAAAAGCGGCGCGCAGACTTCAGCTCATAAATTCGACAGTTGATTCGATCGCTCGTCGTGGCTTCTCTGACACCACACTCAGCCATGTTGCCAAATCAGCGGGGCTCAGCCAGGGCATTGTTAACCTCCATTTTGACAATAAGGAAACCCTTTTTGTTGAGACACTTAAGCATCTGCGCGACGAATTCCGGAATGGTTGGCTAAAGCGCCTGCAAGAGGCCGACGGTGACCCGGTCCTTGAGATCCGAGCACTGGCCGGCGTCTTTTTTGATCGCCGCATTGGCAGCAAAAGAAAACTGGCAGGATGGTTCGCCTTTGTTGGTGAGGCCAAGTCCAGACCTATTTACCGGCAAATCTGCGAAGCCTATGACACTGAGTATTTTGATGCGATGGTCAATGCTTGCCAAGGCCTTATTGACCAGGGTGGCTATGAGGGCTTTACCGCAAAAGAAGCGGCCGGCGCACTTGAGGCCATGCTGGAGGGTCTGTGGCTCTCCATGCATTTAGCCCCCACAGAAATGGACAGGGATAAAGCAAAAAGCGTCAGGGACGTGTTCCTGAAGCAGTTTTTCAGCAAGCATTTCTGATAGCGTTGCTCCCCTCCTTCACCCTGCTGTCTTGAAATTCACAAACGCGCCGCTAATGTGATCACATTCACCTTTCCGCACACCGGAGATGATAGATTGCAAACAGGCACACCAAACTCGCCAGCCAGTGACCCCAAGCAAAAATTCCAGGCAGCCGTCGCGCTTCTTGAGGCAAGGCAATATGCGCAAGCGCAGGCTGCCGCTGCTTCGGCCCTCTTGACATGGCCAAACGACCCCAATTTTTTGCGGGTTCTCGGGGTTGCTCTGTGCAAGCAACATCAGTTTCAAGAGGCGGAAAGACATCTGGTGCACGTCACACGCCTGGTACCAAATTATGCGCCTGCCTATGAGAATTTGGCTGAAGCACAAATGCTTCAGGGTAAGCTGCCCGAGGCTGTAAAATCCCTCCAAACAGCGCTGAAACACAACCCGCAATCTCATGCAGCATCCATGAAGTTGGGCGAACTGTTGAACCTGACAGGCAAAGGGGCGGAAGCCGACGAGGTATTCCAAAATGCTATTGCGGCAGACCCCGAGCGGGAAAAGCTTGTGCAGGCCATGGATTTTGTACAAGAGGGCAAAATCAAGGATGCCGAAGCAGTCTACAAAGGAATTTTGCGCACCAATCCGAACCACGTAGATACGCTGCGTCTCATGGGCGTATTGTCCATGAAAAAGGAGAACCATAGTGACGGCGAGGCGTATTTTCGCCGAGCAGTTGAGCTGGCCCCAGATTTCTGGACTGCCTGGATCAACCTTGGAGTTTCTCTCAATGAACAGCAGAAATTCGGGAAAGCAGAGCAAGCCTATCTTCAGGCTTTGAAGCTTAAGCCTGGCAACGTTCACACGCTCGAAAAACTCGGCTCCAACTGCATGAACGACGGTCGGATGGAAGACGCGGTTGGTTGGCTGAAAAAATCCCTTGAGGAAGACCCCCAGCATTTTCCATCTCTGTTGGTGATGGGACACGCACTCAAAACTATTGGTGAACAGGAAGAAGCAATCGACGCCTACCGCAAGTGCGCCGAATCAAAGCCAGATTTTGGCGAGGTGTACTGGAGCCTGGCCAACCTCAAAACCTACAAGTTTGACGATGCCGAGCTTGATGAAATGAAGTCTCAGCTCGAGACTGTTGCAAATGATCCAACCCAGGAAGACTCGGAAATATCGTTTCTTTTTGCCCTCGGGAAAGCATACGAAGACCGTAAAGACTACCCTCAGGCGTTTCACTATTATGCTGAAGGCAACACAAAAAAACGCTTGAATGTGACGTATGACCCCATCGAGTTCGAGGCGCACATTGATCGACTGATCGACGTTTATTCAGCCGACTTTTTTGCCAGTCATCAGGGACAAGGCTGTCAGGAAAAAGGGCCGATTTTGATCGTTGGTTTGCCCCGGTCTGGCTCTACACTTCAAGAGCAAATCCTTGCCAGTCACTCGCAAGTCGAAGGCACGGCCGAATTGCATTATTTGCTGCGCATCGCAACCGACACCGGCGTCAACAGAACCGATGGCATCAAATATCCTGAATGCATGCATGAACTGAAAGACTATCAGTTGAGGGGGCTTGGTGAGGAATATCTTGAGAGCACGCTGCCCCACAGAACTGGGTTGCCGTACTTTACGGACAAATTGCCCAACAACTTCACAGGTATTGGGTTTTTGCACACAGTTCTGCCCAACGCCAAAGTGATTGATGCCCGGCGCCATCCCCTCGACAGTTGTTTGGGGGGATTCAAACAGCTGTTCGCGAAGGGACAGGTCTTCACCTATGACATGTACGACTTGGCTCACTATTACAGCCAATATATTCGCATGATGGATCATTGGGACGCAGTGTTGCCAGGCAAAGTACTGACCGTAAACTATGAAGAAGTTGTCGCGAACCTGGAGGGGCAGGCCCGCAAAACGGCAGCGCACTGTGGGCTGGAGTGGGAAGACCAGATGCTGCGCTTTTATGAGACAGAGCGGGCGGTAAAAACCGCGAGTTCAGAGCAAGTTCGCCAACCCATCTACAGCGGTTCAGTGCATTTATGGCGCCGCTATGAAGAGCAGCTGCAGGAGTTGATTGAATTTCTGGAGCCGGTGCTGATGCGCCTGCCAAAAGAAGATCGTCCAATCAGTCTCCAGTCAGATTAGATGTTTGCGCTATTTCGTGGGCCATGCGTAGGGCCAAACTTCAAGGCCGTGAATCGCATTTCTAACATCCATTGACATATTGATCGCTTTTGTGGGCCGCTTGGTCTCGAGGTCGTAGATCGAAATGGTTGAGGGCGAAGACCCCGCAGCGATAAGCGTGTCTGAGAGCACGCAGAGGCCACGGCCAAAACCCTGGCGCGCCACGCGGGTGTCATCCAGGTTTTTGTGAGTAAGCTTGTGATCTGGGAACCGTGGTACCCGAAACGCTGCCCTATCCGTCGGGCTTTCAAACCGAACCGCGTCTGACCTGGTATCGTTAAAAAGAATACCGTCCCTGAAGGGCTGTGCGTTGTGGATGCCCTCTGGCAGGGTCGTGAAAACCCCGACTGCGCGCCCGGTGTAGTTCAATAGGTTTTCCGTCCTTAAGCCGCTGATGAACATGCCGCTTGGGGTACAATAAACCGAGTTTAGGTGCAGTTTGTTGAGCTGAAGCGGCCCGTCGTCTCCGTTTGGGTCATACCGTTCAGCGCCAAAACGGGCGCCATCTGATTTGATGTGCAGCGCCCAATCAAAGGCCTGCTTTTCAAGGTTAAACCCAAGGATGCTGTCGAAGCCTGTGGAGGAAATAAACAAGTGCTTTTGGAACACACTGATTTCATGGCAATGCTTCAGATACTGGTTTTTGAAGGCGCCCACTTGCTCGAATTTCTGATTGAAAACAAACAGTTCGTCGCTGGCGACCACGTAAATTTTGTCATCATGAAAAGCGATGCCGCGCAATCCCCGGTCCCAGCCACGGCCTTGCCAGTCGATATCAGCCGTGTTCCAGTCAATGGTTTGCAGGATGTCACCATTGTCCGTATTGATCAGGTAAATGCCACCGTGGCTTTCGCCCTGGTTACTGCCGCGTACCACGGATGTCGCGATGAGTGTTGTCATGCTGTTTGAACTCTAAATTGCCGGGCTAGGCCGCAGCGCCTGGAATATAATCAAAGATAAAATGGATACGATCTTCATTGCTGTTGTTCATGACACCGTGACGTAGTTGGTTGTTGATTTCATAGGCATGACCAACCTCAAACTTGTGCGGTCGTCCTTCGATCATGAACCGCACCATTTTGTTGGTTTTGATTGGTATATGAATGCGGTGGCCATGATGAAAAGAGGGGTGCTTGTCCGTGTGTGTAACAATATGTTTGCCGGGCAAAAGTTTTGCCGCCATCGCGCGGATGATGGTGCCGCCCTTTGTGTAATGTTTGGCAATCAGGTCATGCATGATAGGCATGGCAGTCGCGGACAGAAGGTCCCAGGCACCGCCTTTCACCACGTCGATGGACGGCCAATTATCATGGTCGCAAAAGATCATTATTAGTGACTCGGTATTATAGTGGACCTCGGCATATTTCTCTTGCCGTATGGCTTCTTCTTTCCAGATCGAGTCATCTGTACCAAGAATCACCTCGGACAGTTTGTTCGCATGAATGGGACCCAAATCGCGAACCGGAATGCCAATATCCACGTACACACCCTGTATTTAGTCGAAAATTCGAGATCAAAAGCTTTGCGCATTTTTGCGCATTGCTCAACCCCTAGATGCCTTGAGGGCCTCAAAACCCTTGGTTTATCTGAGGCAAGTGCGTGAAAAAATAGCAAATCAAAATGAACAGCTGTTCATTTTTGCGATTTCTTGCTTGATAAAAAACGTGATCACGAGTTATGGTTCTGACTGGGAGAGATAGAGGCCGAATTTCGGCACAACGCGATACTTAGGGGGGGCTCATGCCTGCTAAAAGAAAAACCGCACTTCGTTTTGGTGTTTCCTGGATTGGGATAACGGCTTTAATTGGCGCGCCGTCTGTTGCAAGTGCGCAAGAAGCAACGACCGATGACGATAATGAATTATCTCTTGAAGAAATTATTGTAACCGCGCGCAAGCGTTCCCAGCGCCTGCAAGATGTTCCGCTGGCGGTGCAGGCGTTTGATACCAACGCCATTCGCGAAAAAGGCCTGAGAGATTTCCAGGATTATGCGCGCGAATTAACAAGCGTTTCATTTGGCACCTCTTCGCCCGGCGCGACGACCATAGCCTTCCGCGGCGCGCTTTCGCAGCCAACAGGGTTCGACACTATCAGCTCCTCTATCCTGTATCTGGACGAAGTTCCCATCACGCGTGATGGTCAGAACCCCGATGTGCGCCTGATCGATGTTGAGCGTCTGGAGGCCCTTTCTGGACCGCAGCCAACGGTTTACGGTGCTGGTTCACAGTCAGGCACACTTAAAATTGTTACGGCGAAGCCAAACACTGAAGAGTTTGGCGGTTGGGTTGAGGCTGGTGCGTCGACCACTCGTTTTGGTGAGGGAAGCTTTGATATCAGTGGTGCGGTTAATATTCCGATACAGGAAGATAAGCTCGCCGTTCGCCTTGTTGGTTTTTACGAATATGAAGGCGGTTATATTGATAACGTTCTAGGCACCACTGCTGCCTATTCAGAAAACAATGGTGACCGCGACAACGCAGACCAGGTCGAAGACGACATCAACGATTATGAAATCGTCGGTGCGCGCGCAAACTTCCTGTTCAAGCCAACTGAGAATTGGTCCATCACGGCGGGGGTTATTTACCAGTCCGCCACGATTGACAATTTGTTCGATTTCAACCCTGCGTTTGGGGACCTGAATACGATCAAGTTCAAGGAAGAAAACCGCGAAGACGATTGGTATAATCTGGCGCTAACGATTGAAGGTGATCTTGGATTCGCCAATCTGGTGGCTGCTTCAGGATACCATTCAAGAATCATTGACTATGACATTGATTCTACGGCTTACATGACTGCCTACCGCGACGCTGGTTTGGACCTGGTTGCCTACTATACAGGCACGCCAGCCTTCACAGATTACGCCACTTGCTCGGCCTACTATATTTGCTTTGTAAACTATAACGACTTTGGTCCGAACCCAACCGGCACAATCAGCTTGGATCAGCGTGTGCGCTCTTTCGTTCAAGAGGTCCGTTTGACCTCGAAAGAGGACAGCGGCAGCCGTCTTAGCTGGGTTGCGGGTGCTTTTTACGAGCGCACCAACAATGATTGGGACTATCTATCCCGCGTCGACGACTTTGACGAATTTGGTGGCATTGGCGGATCTGTCTTTACTTACTACGGCGTTGCACCAACCGAAGACTGGTTCGATCAGGGCTTCCGCGAGGGCCAAACCTACGGCGGTTTGCCAGGCAATGACTTCAACGGCTACCGAGGCGACATCGAGTCGATCGCCTTCTTCGGCGAAATCACCTACGACCTGACCGATACTCTTTCGTTCTCTGCCGGTGGTCGCTGGTTCTCCACGGACTTCCGTGTGGCTGAGAATTCGTTATTTGTTGGCAACGTCTCTGACGCATTCGACGAGACACAAAAGACCACCGACTTCTCACCGCGAATTAACCTGACCTACAATAATGGCGAAGGTTTCCTCGCCTACGCGACCTACTCGGAGGGTGCGCGTATCGGTGGACGAAACGGTGGTGTCCAAACCCCGGCACAGCGCGCAATCGCGCCCGATGCATTCGATGGTGATGTGCTTAGAAACTATGAAGCGGGCATCAAAGCGACATGGATGAATGGGCGTCTGATTACCAATGTGACAGGCTTCATGATGAACTGGGAAGATTTCCAGGTGCAAACGCTCCTGCCGTTGGCTGGCGCAACAATCGTGAACGCGGGTAATGCATCAATCGATGGTTTTGAAGCGCAGTTGGCTTTTAAAGCAACCCAGAACTTGGAAGTTTCGTTTGCGGTGTCACACATTGATGCGACGCTTGATGAAGACGTCATTTTGGCGGACGGGGCTGTGATTGCAGGACTGGCGGGCGACAGGCTTCCTGCGACACCGCGCTGGCAAATGAGCGGTGGCTTGCAGTACACAACCGATCTGCCCTGGAATGATCTTGAGGGCTTCTCAAGGTTTGACTGGAGTTACACGGGCAGTTCAACAAATGGAACGCAGGCATCTGTGGCCTTGTTTGGTGCCGGTTCGACCGTTCCGCAAGTGCAACCATCATACAATATTGGTGATTTAACATTCGGTGTTCGATCGACCGAGGGGCTTGAGGTTTGGCTGTCGATCAACAACCTGTGGGATGAACGCGCCATCACCTATATCTGGCCGCGATTCCAGGACAACCGGGTGTTTACGGTACGACCGAGAGAGATCAGGGTCGGAATCTACAAACCGTTCTAACGAACATCATTCCATCACACGTTCGGAGGCTTCGATGATAGCGATCAAACGTTTCCTGACACACAGCTTCCGCGCCGCAGCTCTGCTCGGTGCGGTGGCGGCAACTGCAACTATGGCACAAGCAGACGGCCATGGCGGCGGCGTTAAACCGCCGGCGCCGTGGACTGCCGCTATGCTCAACAAAATGGTGCTCGACAAGCTACCTGACATTGATTGGTCGCCGGTGGAAAGCGGCACGCGCCGCAACGCAGAAACTGTTCTTTTCGAAGGGGAAAACACGGTTTCCGTTTGGGATGCGGGCCCCGCAAAGCTCATTCTTGATGAGCCGCTTCCCTACGACGAATTCGTATTTGTGCTTAAAGGGACTTTGGTGCTTACCGACAATGAAGGCAACTCGCAAACATATAAAGTCGGTGACTTTTTCATGCTGCCCAAAGGGTTCATGGGCACATGGGATATGACGGAAGAGTACCGTGAGCTGATTATCATCGATACCACAGCCTATAATGAAGACGGGTAAACCCCAGTAGGTACCTGACAAGTTATGCAAAAAAAAGGGGCGTTTCCGCCCCTTTTTTCTTTAGGTGAATACCACCGTTTTTCCATCGTTATGGAACACCCGGTGCTGCAGATGCCAGCGCACGGCACGTGAAAGCACCCGGCTTTCAATATCGCGGCCGATGCGCACAAGGTCTTCTGCACTGTCCGAGTGTTTCACCCGTGCGACTTCCTGCTCGATGATAGGCCCTTCATCCAGGTCAGGCGTTACATAGTGCGCGGTGGCGCCGATCAGCTTCACACCACGGGCATGCGCCTGGTGATAGGCTTTTGCCCCCTTGAAACTGGGCAGGAACGAATGGTGGATGTTGATGACTTTGCCAAAAAGCTGCTTTGACAGGTCGTCAGACAGAATTTGCATGTAGCGCGCCAGAATAACCAGGTCGATCTGGTTATCGGTCACCCAATCCAGAAGCTTTTTTTCTTGTTCTTTTTTGGTGTCTTTGGTGACTGGCAAATAGATAAATGGCACGCCCGCATGCTCGACCTGGTCCCGGTGCATTTCATGGTTGGAAACAACGCCAGCCAATTCCATATTCAGGTCGCCGCGTTTCCAACGATACATCAGGTCGTTCAAGCAATGATCCATTTTGGAAATCATGATCAGCACGCGGCCTTTTTGTGTTTCCGGTAATAGCTCGCTTTTGATCTGAAACCGCTCGACCACGGGGCGCAGTTGGAATTCCACGCGTTCAATGTCATTGCAGGAGAACCGAATACGCATCAGAAACTTCTTGGTCTCCTGGTCGTCAAACTGCTGACACTCAAGAATGTTGCCGTCATTTTCAGCAATGCAGCGTGAAATGGCAGATACGATGCCTGGTTGGTCATCGCACGTAACTTTCAAAATATAGGTTGCCTGATCAGACATGGTTCAAAGCCTTTGGTTGAGAAGTTTGATAGGGGACTAGCCGATCATGTCCCTGAGTTTATAGAAGGACATGCCAGCCGCGAACATCGCTTGCCTTAAGAAGCCAAAGCCGGGGAACGGCATATGAGAGACGTTGGCCATAATGTTAAAGCGATCCATGTCGCCTGAGATGGCTTCCGCGACCAGCCGGCCTGACATATGAGTGGGGGCAACGCCGTGGCCACCATATGCTTGCACATAAAACACATTTGGATAGAGCTGGCCGAGCTGCGGAATGCGATTAATGCCAATGCCCATGCGCCCGCCCCAATAATAGTCGATGCGCGCTTCTTCCAGTTGCGGGAAAACTTTCAGCATTTTGCTGCGCAGTGTCTTGGTGACTGAAATTGGTGCTGTTGCACTATAATTCGATACGCCCCCAAACAGCATGCGATTGTCGGCACTCAGGCGGAAGTAATCGAGGGCCGTGCGTTGGTCGCAGACCGCGTAATTTTGGGGCATGACATCATTGGCCAGCTCGTCACTTAGTGGCTCGGTCGCAATAATGTAGCTTGTTGCAGGCAACACATACTTGCTGAGCTTAGGGGCAAGTTTCGGCGCCATTTGAGCGAGGTAGGCATTGCCACCTAATACCAGTGTGTCGGCAATGACTTCGCCTTTGTCAGTGCGCACCTTGACTGTTTCACCGGGCTCAATTTCAACAGCCAATGTCTGCTCAAATATTTTGGCGCCGTTTTTCTCGGCAGCGCGGGCTTCGCCTTTGCAAAGGTCCAAGACCTGAAGATGGCCCCACCCATCGTCGGCCATGCCGCCTACATAGCGGTCTGTGCCCAGATATTCTTTCACTTCGCTTGCGCTCAGCATGCGGGTTTTGTGCGGATACTTCTGTTCTTTCAGCTCGTCAGCGAACTCTTCGATGCCCTTCATCTCTCGCTTATTGAGTGCGACATTCAAAAAACCCCACTTCAAGTCACATTCGATCTGATACTTCTCGATGCGCTCTTTGATGATGTCCACACACTCAAGGCCCATACCAATCAGTTGGTCTGTGGCGCCTTCGCCGAGTTGCTTGTCGGTTGTCTCGCGGTTAGAAGACAAAGAGCCACCATAACCCCCAATGATTTGGCCGCCATTACGTCCCGAAGCACCCCAGCCGATGCGATTTGCTTCGATCAACACCACATCATAGCCGCGCTCGGAAAGCTCAACGGCGGTAGAAACTCCCGTGAGGCCACCTCCCACAATGCAAACCTGTGTTCGCACGCTGCCTTCAAGTTGAGGAAAGGTCTCTTTGTCCCGCTGGCTTGCGGCATAATAGGATGATGTGTGTTCGCGTTTATTGGCGTCTAGCATTTTACCTGTCCTTCATACTCATGTGCGCTAGATCAAAATCAGACGTACCAGTCGAGTTCGCGTCGACTGATGAATTTCTCAAAAGACCGCATTTCGCCCTCCCTGAAGTTGGCGAAAAGCTCTACAGTGTCCGTGCCCAAAACATCCCTTAGGATTGTTCCTTCACGGGTTGCCTGAATGGCTGTGCGAAGCGTTAGCGGAAGGGTTGAACTGTCCATTTCTGGTACCCCCACGGTTTCTTCTGTGGGTTCAATTTTATTTTGAATACCGTGCAGCATGCTAGCCAGCATGGTTGCAAGCGTCAGATAGCAGTTTGCATCGGCGCCAGGAACCCGGTTCTCAATGCGCCAGGCTTTGCCAGTGGCCAGCGGAATGCGGAATGCAATGTGTCGGTGTTCATGCGCCCAAGTGGCGCCAGTTGGTACACAGTTTTCTGGCTCAAACCTACGGTAGGAATTTACGTTTGGCGCCCAAAACAGCATGGATTCGAACGCGCCTTGTTGAAGGCCGCCGATGGCATGCATAAGCGTATTTGTGTGGGTTTCGCCAGCATCAAAAATGTTCTCACCGCTCTCGTCCAGAATGCTGGCGTGAATATGTTGCCCGTTTCCCGCGCGCTCATAGTCGGGTTTGGCCATAAAGGAACCGACAAACCCATGCTTGCGGGCGACCGTTTTCACGGTCCTGCGGAAAAGCTGCGCATGATCAGCGGCCAGCAGCGGGTTGTCATAGTGCGGGAAGTTAATCTCGAACTGTCCTTCACCGTATTCAGCACAAACCACAGTGGTTGGGATGCCTTGGGTTTTGCAGTTTTCGGTAACTTCATTGAGAAAGGCTTCAAAACCGTCCAGTCGGTCGGGCCCCAGCATAACCGGTTTGTCGGCTTCTCCGGTTTTGGGGTTAGTGGCTGTCGCCAGTCTTCCCTCTTCGTCACGTTCTGCATCAAAAAGTGTGAACTCCAGCTCGAACGCCACGACTGGTTTCAATTTGGCTTTTTCATACTCTTTGAGCACACGGGCGAGGATGCTGCGCGGGTCAAAGACCTCATTTTGAGAACTGCAGGTGATCAGGGCCTGGGCGATCGGCTTTTCACCCCAATCAGCGAAACCAATCGTTTCTGGAACAATGGAAACGGCAATATCAGGGTCGCCGTCATCGGCACCCATGCCAGTATACTCGGCGATAGATTCGCTGGTGCTGCTAAGCACAAACATAGCCCGCGGCATGGACATGCCGTCTTTAAGCAGTGCGTTTAACTGGTCGAGCGGATAACGTTTCCCAAAAAGGTCGCCCGCCAGATTTGGTGCCAGCACTTCCAGGTACTCAATATCGGGTGCCTGCTCCAGCAGTGTATCAACGATGTTTTTTTTCACTGGTTCTAGCATCATGCTTTCAGTCTTTCCGGCCTCGGCACCAAAACGCGCTTTAGGCCTCCACTTTTTCTGTTATTTCATTTCCCGAAGAATGCGTTGGGCTGCGTTTCGGCCGGGCGCACCGGTCACGCCGCCGCCCGGGTGAGCGCCTGAACCACACAGAAAGAGGCCAGGTACGGGCGTGCCATACTGGGCAGCATCAGGATGAGGACGAGCGCTAAACAACTGGTCAGGCTCAAGGCGTCCATGACAGATGTCGCCGCGTGTCAGGCCAAATTTACGTTCAAGATCCAATGGCGTTAGACATTGATATCCAACCAGTATGTCTCGCAGGTTGGGAATGTACTTTTGCACGTGGTCGATGATCTGCTCTGCCACTTGCTCCCGAATGTCGTCCCAGGTTTGTTCGCCTGCCAGGTCATATGGCATGTATTTGCACAGCAAGCTCATGACGTGCGTTTCGGGCTCATCAGTAAGCGTTTGGTCCAAAACGCTCGGAATTAAGGCTTCGATGAATGGCGGGTTGGCCGGTTTGCCGGAGCGCGCAGTCAGGTACGCTTCTTCAATTTGTTCGGCGCTTTCGACAAACATGATGCTTGATTTGTGATGTTCTTGAACTGATGTGCCGGGCAGGCAAGCGAAATCAGGCAAGCCGGACAAGGCCAAATTCATGCGCAGAGACGCAGATTCCATACGATAAGCCCGGATATCCGAGGCAAACCCTTCCGGCAGGTGCTCCTCGCCAACGAATTGCAGGAATGTTCTGTTGGGGTCAGCGTTAGACGCCACAGCTTTGCCCCTGATGATGTCGCCGTCTTCCAGTTCGACGCCAACTGCGCGGCCATTTTCCATGACGACCCGCTTAACAGCCGCATCCGTCCGGATATCCACGCCCTTTGCCATTGCTGATTTCGCCATGGCTTGGGTGATGCTGCCCATGCCGCCCTTGACCAGCCCCCATGCGCCTTTTTGGCCATCCAATTCACCAACGGCGTGGTGAAGCATGGCCATGGCGGCGCCGGGTTGATGCAGCGAGGCATAATTGGCTGGTGTGCAGGAGGCCGCAACCATGGCGCGGATTTTGGGGCTTTCAAACCATTTGTTAATCAGCGTGATAGGTGCGCCCACAAACAACTGAAGCAGTCGATGCCGTGCATCGTCATCCAGCTTATAAAAATCCACGCCGAGTTTTGCAGCGCTAATCAGGTCGCCGATGCCGCGCGCAGACAATTTTGGTGGCTCCTTGAGCCATTGGCCTGAAACGATGCTGCCAACCTGATCGACCACTTCATAGAATTCGTTGAGCGCGTCATAGTCTCGGTTGGAGAATTTCGCGACTTCTGCCTGATTGTTCGCTTCGTCTTCATTGAGGAGAAGATAATCACCGTTCAAATCCGGGTACAGGGAATTGGATAGGGGTATGGGTTCGTATCCGTATTTCTTCAACTCCAGCTCATTAACCACTTCGGGTCGCAACAAACTAACCACGTAGGAAGCGATAGAATTACGAAAGCCTGGGTGAAACTCTTCACTGACCGCTGCCCCGCCAACGATGTGGCGTCTTTCAAGCACACAAACACTCAGGCCGCCCATCGCCAAATAGTTGGCTGTTGTGAGGCCATTATGTCCTCCACCGATGATAACGACATCATAGTCGGCTTTCATGGTTTTGTGGTCCTTCATGCTCGTTTTCTACGGTCTTGCGAGGCACCTTTTCAAAATTCGGGTGCCGTCAATGATTTTTAGCAAATCTATCGGCAAGATTGAACAATAAATATTGCCCTTAACGCCCACATTCCGTACAATAGAGTAAATAAAACTGAATGAATGTTCATTCAGATATGTAACTTAAAGCAAGTAAAAACTCAACTGAAAAGAAGGGCGGGTTTGAAATGGCAAATGATCAGACACTTCCGGGCAAGAATGACTTGATTGAACGGTACTGGTTGCCTTTCACGGCGAATAAGGCATTCAAGGCTGATCCGCGCATCATGGAGCGTGCCGAAGGCCACTATTATTTCACGCAGGATGGCCGAAAAATATTGGATGCCTTTTCGGGCTTGTGGTGTTCCAACATCGGGCACAATCACCCCAAAATTGTTGAAGCGATTCAAAAGCAGGCTGCCAAGATTGACTATTCGCCGGCGTTCAACTTCGCCCACCCGGATATTATTGAGCTAGCAAACACTATTGCGCCGCAGTTTCCCGGCGACCTGAACCACATGTTTTTTGTCAATTCGGGTTCCGAGGCGGCTGATACAGCGCTCAAGCTTGCGATCGCTTACCACCGAATTCGCGGCGAGGGGTCTCGTACCCGTCTTATTGGGCGCGCGCGGGGATACCATGGTGTAGGTTTTGGCGGCATCAGCGTTGGTGGCATGGTCAATAACCGCAAGTTTTTCGGCAGTTTGTTGCCCGGCACTGACCATATGAGCTTCCCTTACAAGCAAGACGAGCAGGCATTTACCAAAGGCATGCCTTGCATCGACGTTGAACCCTACATGCGCGAATTGGAAGAAATGATCATGCTGCATGATCCGTCGACGATTGCAGCTGTGATGGTTGAACCATTTGCCGGATCGGGCGGCGTTTATGTGCCGCCAGAGGGTTATATGAAGCGCCTGCGTGAGGTCACCGAAAAACATGGTATCCTGCTGATTGTTGACGAGGTGATTTCTGCATTTGGGCGACTGGGTGCAGCAAACGCTGCGACAAAATTCGATGTGGTGCCGGATATCGTGACCATGGCCAAAGGCATCAACAATGGCACAGTGCCGATGGGCGCTGCCATCATCCAGGAAAAGATTTACAACACCTTCATGGAAGGCACGGCCTTCGGTGTTGAGTTTTTCCATGGCTACACATACTCAGGGCACCCACTTGCCGCGGCCGCTGCACTTGCCGCGCAAGATGTTTACCAAAGCGAAGGGGTGTATCAGCATGCTGCTGAAATGATCCCTTATTTTGAAGACGCGGTGCATAGCCTGAAGGGTGAGCCAAATGTCGCTGACATTCGCAATATCGGGCTAGCGGCGGGTGTTACCATTCGCAACAGGGGCAAAGCTGGCGACCGCGCGACGGACGTGTTCAAAGCGACCTATGCTAACGACGTGTATGTGCGCAACAACGGCGACGACTTGGCGATTTCACCGATCCTGACTTTTGAGAAGGCAGACATCGACCGCACAATTGAAGCGATACGGTCAGCTATAAAATCAGTGGATTGATCAGGTCAGTTCGCTAACGGCCCTATGGGCTTCGTCGATGGCGGAGTCCAACAATGCAATTGCCGCTGAGTCTGAGTTTGCAAAGGCAATGCGACCGAATTTTTTGCGTGCCCTAACATGTGCGGTGCGCGGATCGTCCCAGTCATCATACGTTTCATCGAACACCGGGCTGGGTGAATAGGCATAGCCATGTGCCCAGCGGTTTACCGTAATGGCTTCGATGTCCCTGGCTGGATCGAAACCGCCGGGCCCCAGTATTTCGCCCAACTCACTGCGGATATGCTGCTCGATATCTTCAAATGGCGTCGTTAAAAGCTCATATCGTCCGGCTTGTGACTGTTCGCGTTTGGTCATGTTTGCATTGTTGACATGGGGGAATTTTTCCATATGCACGATAGCAGGCTGGCTTGGATCAGACCCATGCTGATAACCACCAATGCTGACAGGGAAATCAAGCGCGGTGTGAATATGATAACTGCCCGGTGCATACAGTGCACCGATGCCAATGTTTTTCCACGCCTCCCAGTTTCGAATAGCAACAGTGTTATAAAGAATTGGCACCCGCTCGGGGAAGCTCAGCGCCTCTTTTTGCGCTTCAGGCAATTCCGGGCACAGATGGGGAACAATTGAGTGCTGGCATGCCATGATGCAGGCTTTACCAGTGACAGCATGCGTTTTGCCGTTTTGAACATATGTCACGGTAACAGGGCCATCACCAGCTTTGGTGTGTTTTGCCTCGACAACTGTGCTGTTGAGGCGGATGCGTATGTCAGACGAAGCTTGGTCCAGTTTCGAATAGTCAAACTGCGCTGTGACAATGTGCTCAGCGTCCGTTTTGGGCGCAACGTCCGGGATCATTTCCCGAACCAAGAGCCGTGCAACTGACGCGTTGCCGTCCGGGAAATGGTGGATATAGTTTTCGAAGTGCTCGGGTTCAGGTAGCCCCGCGATTTCGCGGCCTGGAAGGCCAGCGTATTCCATCACGCCGAGTGCTGGGGCAGCATCAATTCCAACACCAAAGTCTCCTACTACATCCTGAAGGACCGTGAAGACTTCCTCTTCGGTAATACCGACAACATCTTCCAGAAATTGCCGGTAGCTCATATAGTAGATAAGCTCGTATTTTTCTTCGAGGCTGAGGTGCGAAAGCCTGTCATCCTCAGCAGTCATCAGATCCAGAAACTGTTTCTTGGCGGGGTCCGATATGGGTAGTTGGTCGACAGCTTCCTGAGTTGTGAGACTGGTATCTGCAAGTGGAAGGTAATCATCGAATAAGCCCAGGTTGATGGGTACCATGCGGCTTTCGCCCCAGACCTCTTTGTTGAAAAACAGGCCCGGGCGCAAGCCATTGCGTTTGTAAAAGTCCTGATCATAGGCCTTGTCAAAACGCTTTGGTTTGATGCCCAGATCACGCAAGAGCTTCTTGGCGACACGGCTGTATTTAGAGGGCTCCTGAATGGTCTGGCTGCCCCCGTACCCCAGCACCGTTTTACCGCCGATTTCAAATTCATTGCGTTTTGCGTGGCCGCCAAAATCATCATGATTGTCAAGGATCAGGATTTTCGCGTTTCGTTTTTCTTGCCGAAAGAAATAAGCCGCCGACAGGCCACTGATGCCACCCCCAACAATGACAAGGTCGTACTCGGTGGGATCGGAAAAACTAGGGGCGCCAAAATTGCGTACGCCCTCGCGCCCCAGTTTGTGCGCTACTTCGAAAGAACCCGGGTGGTTGCCTCGCATGCCAGTTAGGGTGGGTGGGTAATAAGGCTTATTGCCTTGTGCCCACGCCCGGCCCAAAGAGCTGCCGCCCGCCATCAGCCCAGCAGCCATTAACCCAGCACCATGCACAAAATCGCGGCGAGAAATACGCCTGTTCATCCCTAGGCCTTTGGCAGCTTTCTTCGTCATACTCTACTCCGCGCAATTAATAGGCGTCAGGGGGCGTGATACTTCTACGTTTGGGTGTCCAGAAAGGTTTATCTGTAACCTCTGCCCTGGCCCAGTGAAGTTTCCATGCAAGCTCCTTCTGGTAGTAGATTTCCACAGAAACTTCTTTGGGTACTTGGCCGTTGATCAGCTCTATGTCCGCGTAGGCAATGGCACGCTTCAGGATCGGCGACCAGGAATGCGCCATAACGGCGCCAATGTTCTTGCCGTCTTTGCGGTCAAAAATAAACGACCCCGATGGTACTTTGTTGCCATCCAGAATGAGCTTCACCATTTTTCGCTTAAGCGGCTGTTTGTTGGCCGCAGCCAGCGCCCGTTTTCCCGTGAAGTAAGGCTTGTTCAGATTAACAAGCCAGCCCAGATCCAACTCATACGGAGTGCGGTCATAACCATCTCTGATCACTGTTTCTGCTGTGTTGAAATCCCAGCCAGGCATAATGAACCCGGCCTCAATACGCACCATCTCCAGTGCGTCTAGGCCGATAAGGCGAATGTCATATAGGCCACGTTTTTTGACTTCGAAAATCGCGTCCCAAAGCGCCAGGGCATTTTCCGGTTCGGTCCATAATTCATAACCCAGGTCACCCGTAAAGCCAGTGCGCGATACCGTAATGTCAAAACCGTCGAGTTGTGTGTGCACAATGTCGAAAGGCTTAACGGTCTCTAGTCCCGAGATGCCAGCTTCGGTGAGCACGGAATATGACGTTGGGCCCTGGACTGACAGCGCCGCAACATCATGAGTTTCCAGCTCAATGGAAACATCAAATCCAATGCTGGAGAGCCGCAACCAGTCTAGTTGATGATGCTGCGCGCACAGCCGGTAAACACCCTCAGAAAGATGGAACACGGTGCCATCGTCAATGACTTTGCCTTCGTCATTGCACCAAACCACGTAGGTCACCCGGCCGGGCTTCAGCTTGGAAACATCTCGCACCACAAGGCGATTGAGGAAGGCTTTGGCATCAGGCCCAGTGATCCTGTATTTTTCCATCGGCGTCAGGTCCATGACGCTGCAGGAACTACGCACGGCAAAATACTCAGACGCAACAGTATCTACAACGCGTGGTGTTTGATATCCGTTCCAATGCGCCCAGTTCTGGGTTTGGCTTTGCGCAACAATTCGGTCGTAAAAAGGGCTGGGCGCCAGGGTTTTGGTGAAATCATGCATAGCCACTACCTCCGCCCTTTGAGGTCAGCGAGAATTTGTTTTGCCGCGTTCCTGCCGGGCAGGCCGGTTATGTCGCCACCCGGGTGGGCAGCTGCACCACAAAGGTAAAGTCCCGGAACCGGAGTGCCATACTGGCCGGCACCTGGCACAGGCCGCATCATAAAGGACTGGTCAATCGCCATTTCCCCGTGGTGCCAGTGCCCGCCTTCGATGTGGAAGGATTTTTCGATATCTGTTGGTGACCAGAGTTCACGGCACGCAACCTGAGACGCAATACCGGGTGCGTACAATGATAATATGTCTAGGATTTTGTCTTCAAAAGCTGCACGGCCCGCCTCCCAGCCTTGCTTCAGGTTATAGGGCGCGAACATAGCGTTGGCCGACAACAGGCTTTTACCATTGTCCAGGGTGGTCAAATGAATGTCCAGCACTGGGGCCTCGGAAAACTCGCCGTATTTGCAATGGTTAAAGGCCCGTTCCACATACATCAAAGTCGGGGCCACCAGGAACCGCCCACTTGACGCGTTTTGCGAAAGGTTCGTGAATTTCGGCGTGGCATCAAAAGTGGCAAAAAACTTTGCCACATCACCGTTGGTGCGAGTTTTGGTGACGCGGTGCGTGAACATGCCATCTAGATTGCGCGCACCTACCAGTTTCAGGAAAGTTGTTTTTGCATCGGCATTGGAGACGATGATATCGGCATTCAGGATATCGCCATTTTCAAGCATAACCCCAGTTGGCTTATCATTGTCCATCACGACAGAATGCACAGTAGTGCTGGTTTTTATTTCAACGCCAGCAGATTTGGCAGCTTCCGCCAGCTGACCTGCGAGGTTGTCAACTTGGGCAACCTGGCGACTGGCGGTTGAGCCAGTTTCCTGGAACAGGCGCATCAGCATCGGGAGCACAGTTGTGGGTGTTTTCGGGCCAGCGTGATTGCCAAACAAGGCATCGGCAGCAATGCCTCCCTTCAACAATTCAGAACTGAAACGTTCTTCCAGCACGTCAAACAGGTTCATGCCTGCTACGCGAAGAAACTCGTTCAGGCCTGCTTTGCCCAACCCGAACCGGAGGTCCAGGCCAAGCTTCGCAAACACGGTTTTGTCACTCCAGTCGAAGTGCTTGAGCCGGGGCGGCGTGTTGAGCATCAAAGACTTCAATGCCTTGCCATAACTCAGGTATTCTTCACGGAAAGCTCTGTATTCCGAGATATCCCTTGCAGAAACACCGGCGCCTGAAACCTTGTCGCCCATCAGCGTGATATGTTCGCCGCTAGTGCTCAAAAGGGTTGTTGGCAACGGTTCGCAAGGTGTGCTTTGCAACTTCAGCTCACGCGCTATTTTGTCATTCAGGGAATGGTGTGTCTGGATCAGACCCGGCACCGCTGTCCCGTCCCGCAGTGTTTGTTTTGACAGGCCACCGCCCAAAGTTTCACGCGCTTCCAAAAGGGTCGTTTTAACGCCAGAGCTCGCCAGATAAGTGGCGCAAACCAATCCATTGTGTCCGCCACCAATAACAATTGCAGAGAGGTTTTTAGTCATCGCCAAAATCCTCCGGTGTTGTGTCAGTGCGTTTCAGGTCACGCAATATTTCACGCGCGGCGTTGGCGCCCGGCGCCCCCATCACACCACCTCCTGGATGGTTTGATGAGCTGCACATATACATGTTCCGCACCGGCCCGCGGTACTGCGCATACCCCGGGAATGGACGATTGAATAAAAGCTGATCAAGGGTGAGTTCGCCCTGGAAGATATTGCCACCTGTCAGGCCCACCTCTTCTTCCAGTTCTTTTGGTGTGCGCACTTCCGCATGCACAATCATATCCTTAAAGCCGGGGCTGTAGTCATTGATCTGATCTATGACTGTTTTACCAAACGCGTCTTTCTTTTCCGGGGTCCAGCCGCCTTCAGCTTCCACCGGGCAATACTGAACGAAAACCGACATCATGTGCTTGCCAGGGGGCGCGACGGTTGGGTCATATTGTGATGGGATGAGGGTATCGGTGTAAGGGTCCGCTGACCAGCGGTCCTCTTTCCAGTCATCGTAAGCACGTTCCAGGCGTTCAAGCGTGTCTGTGAAGTGCATATGCCCTAGCGTCAGGGGTGAACCTTCAGGCAGGGTTGGAAATTTCGGCATGCCATCCAGCGCAATATTGAGTTTGCCCGATGATCCCCGGATTTTGAAATTCCTGGCCCGCGTCAGCACATCTGGCGGCACGTCTTTTTCGTTCATCACTTTGAGGAACGTGCGTTGCGCGTCCAGGTTGGAGACAACCTTCTTGGCTTTGATAACCTCGCCGCTCGCTAGTGTCACGCCAGTTGCTGTTCTGCCTGATACATTGATTTCTGCCACCTCGGCGCCTGATCGGATTTCACCGCCATGGGCTTGAAAGGCCGACGCAAGGGCACCAGACACAGCTCCCATGCCACCCCTGGCAAAGCCCCATGATCCAACGTTGCCATCGACATCGCCCATCGCATGATGCAGCAACACATAGGCCGTGCCGGGGGAGTAAACGCCCAGGCCAGTGCCGATAATGCTGCCACCCGAAAAGTGCGCCAGCAAAAGGTCGTTCTCAAAATATTCTTCCAGATACTCAGCGATAGACATCGTAAAGAAGCGGATGAATTGATAGATCTGGTCTTCGCTCAATTCATGGAATTTTTTGAGAAGGAACGCGAACTCCATGAAGTCCCGTGGTTTGAATGATGTTGGATCGGGTGGGGTCCGCAGCAGCATGCCACGGATCAAACGGCACCATTTCATCAGGTCTGCGTCGAACCGGATTGAGGCATCCGCATCGCGCTGCGAATGGCGAGCGATTTCCCGGCGACGGATTTCCGAGTGGTGATAACTGCCAAAATAGTCACCGGACTGAGAGAAGGTGACGCTGCCCTGCAGGGGAACAATCTCCAGTCCGTGGCGTCCCAGGTCCAAGGCCTGATAGATTTCCGGCCGGAACAAACTGCAGACATAGCTGCAGTTTGAATAAAACCAACCGGGCTCAAGCTCTCGCGAAACAGTTGCGCCGCCGATATAGTCATTTTTTTCCAACACAAGTACATCGAGGCCCGACTTCGCCAGAAAAGCAGCGTTGGTCAGCCCGTTGTGCCCTGCACCAATAACCACAACATCATAGGTTTTATTCGAATTGCCCATACTCAGTCGGCGTCCTCATCGTCGGCTAGGTGATAGAAATACGTGTAAAAGTCTTCGTCTTTTTCCCAACCAAGTTTTTCGTAAAGCGTTTGTCCGGGAATGTTTGAATGGGCTGTTTCAAGCCGCAGCCAACAAGCGCCGGACTGGTTGGCGAAGCGCTGTGCGGCATTCATGAGTTGTTCCGCCACGCCCTGGCGGCGCGCATTTGAAGAAACATACAAGTCATAAAGCACCCATGCTTTTTGGGCCTCGACCGAGCAAAAGGATGGGTAGAGTTGAGTGAAACCCACGGCGGTGCCATCGGCGCCTCGCGCGATGAACAGTACACTCTCATCATTCGCCAAACGCTCTGAAAGATAGGTGTGCGCGAGCCTTACATTGGAAGCTTGTTCATAGAATTGACGGTAGGCATCAAACAGTGGCGCCAAGTCATCTACGTCTTCAGCACTTGCCTGCGCAATAGTGAGTTTGATCATGGCGGCCAAAACTCTCAGTCCTTGCAATGGAAGTTAGACTAAGCCAATTCGGCGTTAACCGTTCAGCGACTGATGAGTGAGGTCGAGGCTCGTTTTGATCAGGTCGAACATCTCGTCGATCTCGTCTTCGGAAATGACCAGAGGCGGTGACAAGAACATGGTGTCGCCTACGGCGCGCATCACAACCCCTGTATTGAAACAGTGTGTGCGGCAGGTTGCGCCTGCATGGCCTTCGGGGTCAAAGCGCTCTTTAGTACCTTTTTCTTTAACGAGTTCCAAAGCACCCAGCATGCCAATGCCTCGGGTTTGTCCCACCAGCGGATGGTCAGCAAGCTCGCTGAGGCGTTTTTGGAAATGTTCCGATGTCTTTTTGCCCCGCTCGCCGACCAGGTCCCATTCTTCGAGTAGTTGAATATTTCGCAGTGCCACGGACGAGCAAACAGGATGGCCTGAGTAGGTAAATCCGTGGGCCATTTCGCTGTCAGCTTCAACTATGGTACTTGCGATTTCTTCGTTTAGGGCCACCGCTGAAATCGGCACATAGCCGCTCGACATACCTTTGGCCATGGTAATGATGTCAGGCGTATAGCCATATGTTTGGCACCCAAACCAGGACCCGGTGCGACCAAAACCGCAGATCACTTCATCAGACCAAAGAAGAACATCATATTTCCGGCAAATGGCTTCAATTTTTTGCCAATAGCCTTTGGGTGGGGTCATCAAACCACCAGCCCCCATGACAGGCTCGCCAATGAAAGCGGCGACATTCTCGGCTCCCAGCTCCAGGATTTTATCTTCCAAGGCCTGCGCGCATCGACCAGCGAATTCTTCTTCGCTTTCGCCGTCTTCTCCATATTCGAAATAATGGGGGGTTGGGCCAATGTGATGGATGCCCGGCAGCGGCAAATCGAAAATATCATGCATGAACGGCAAGCCCGTCAGGCTGGCGGCACCAATTGTGGTGCCGTGATATGCCTTCTCGCGCGCGATAATTGCTTTCTTCTGAGGTTGGCCCTTCAGGTTCCAATAATAATTAATGAACTTGATGGTCGTGTCGTTGGCCTCGGACCCTGAGCTCGCGAAGAAAATCTGATTGAGGTCCGCCGGTGTTTTGGAGGCTACAAGCTCACTAAGAGCCGCCACAGCTGGTGTGGTGGTCTGAAAAAAGGTGTTGTAGTAGCTCAAGGATTTGATGGCATCGCTTGCGATGTCGGCCAGTTCTTCAACGCCGTAGCCAACCTGCGTGCACCAGAGACCGGCCATGCCGTCAATGATACGGTTGCCGTCACTATCCCACAGATACACCCCTTTGGCTTTGCTGATCACGCGCGGATTTTGATCCCGCAACTCGTGGTGCACAGTGAAAGGGTGCAAGTGGTGAGCGTTGTCCTGAGCCTGTATCGCATCAGTTGTTGGCGACAGGTCATTGCGCAGTGTTTTTGACAGCGTTCCTTGATCGGGGGTCATTTCATCCTCACACTAAAATCACTCACGACGAGGTGAGCGCAAAAATCTGTTAACTTTCGAGATCGCATTCAAACGCAGTTTGTCGATCATCTGTCGAAGATTGCTTGTTGGCAGAACACCAATATCTTGCTCGTAATTTCATTAATACGGAAGATAATCGATATTAGACCAATTTGCCGGTATTAATGTGATCACAAAATTCTGCTCAGGTCAATGGCTGGTGGAGGGTGGCCGTCAAAAGAAACACCTCCTCATTTAAGCTTGGAGCATTTGAGCTTTTCAAAGGCAATTGGTGTGCTATCTAGATAGGCGCCTGTGAAAACCGGTGCAGCTCTTTCCTGGGCACGCACAAAACTATTATCGGTAGATTCCTAATTGTCTGATCAAGCACCAAACAACCCGAAAGAGCTGGCATCTTATGTTCACGAAACCGTCTACGATCGGTTGAGAGAGGCCTTGATGGCCGGTGAATTAGCACCAGGTCGGGCGATTTCTGTTAGGCGGCTGGCCGCACAATTTGACGTGAGTGCCATGCCTGCCCGTGAAGCAATCCGGCGTCTTGTTGCCCTTGGTGCGCTCGAACTAACCGCAACCAGGCGCGTTATGGTTTCCCAAATGACCAAGGAAAAGCTGTCGGAAATAAAAGCCGCGCGCCTTGCATTAGAGCCACTTTTGGCGACAAAAACCATTGAGCGAATTGGGACAAAAACACGAGAGCGGAACAAACTTGTTCGGCGCCTGCAAGAGTGGGATGACAAACTGGATGGGGCCATTCGTGAGGGCGACATAAACGGGTATGCGCGCTACAACCGGCAATTCCATTTTGAACTGTACGGTGCCTCGGGTGCTGCTGTCATGTTTGGCCTTGTGGAAAGCCTGTGGCTGCAAATTGGCCCCTTCATGCGGCAGGTCGTCGGCCGCCTTGGGACCACAGTGCTGGTTGATGACAAGCACAAGGACATTATCGGGGCTTTAAAAGCAGTGGACGCCGAAGCGCTTGCAGCAGCCGTTGCAGCAGACGTTGACCAAGGCATGAACACGATCGATGTCGACGACCTCGAATCATAGTTTGATCACAAAATAATATCCTTTGAGAAAAAAAGCGTCCGCGATCGACGATTGAACGTCTGCGGAACCAGTAAACTCGAATACGATCTGCCAGTTTTCGAACATTTTCTTCCAAAATGTGATCACAAAAATGAGAATTCGTTGCTTTTTGCCCCAGTGGCTTATAGGTTCCCGCGCAACTGATTGGTCGATAAATTTCACTGATGGGTGACGTTATGAATGTGCAAACCGAAATCAACAAACCACAAACCGTAGCCGACGCACGGAAAATTGTGAGCCTCAGAACTCAAGCTTTTATTGGCGGAAAGTTCGTTGATAGCCTGTCAGGCAAAACTTTGAGTTCTTCATCTCCGATTGATGGCTCACATCTTGCGAATGTTGCGGCGTGTGACCACAGAGATGTCGACCGTGCTGTTTCGACAGCAAGGGCCGCTTTCGAGGCCGGTCATTGGCGCAATGCAAGCCCAAATGACAGGCGTAAAACCCTGCTGAAGTTTGCTGACACTCTCGAAGCCAATGCGGAAGAATTGGCTTTGCTGGAGACTCTTGATCTGGGTAAGCCGATTGCGAACACAACGTCGGTTGATATTCCCCTGACCATTGAAACCGTTCGCTATTATGCCGAAGCAATCAATAAGGTGTATGACGAATTGGGGCCGTCACCATCCAACGCGGTCTCCATGATTGTTCGCGAACCTGTGGGCGTTGTGGCTGCCGTCACGCCTTGGAATTTTCCACTTCTGATGGCGGCCTGGAAGTTCGCGCCAGCCCTTGCGACGGGCAATAGTGTGATCATGAAGCCCGCCGAACAGACCAGCCTGTCGCTGCTGCGTGTTGCAGAGTTAGCGGCGGAAGCCGGCATTCCAGCTGGTGTCTTCAACGTTCTGCCAGGCGATGGTCCTTCGGCTGGCAAGCCGCTTGCCCTCCATATGGATGTTGATGCCATTGTTTTCACAGGCTCAACAGCCGTTGGTAAGCTCATTATGGGGTACGCAGCGCAGTCCAACATGAAAAGGGTAGGGCTGGAGTGCGGCGGAAAAAGCCCACAGATTGTGATGGCCGACTGCGACAACCTGGGCGCGGCGGCCAATGCCGCCGCCTGGGGCGTATTTTATGACCAGGGTCAGGTGTGTACCGCTGGCACCCGTCTTTTGGTTCAGAAAGACATCAAAGATCGATTCCTCGAAAAAGTTGCTGGTATTGCCACCGGTTTAAAACCGGGCAACCCCCTTGATCCCAAAACGGAATTTGGCTCGCTGGTAGATGAAACACAATTGAATACAGTGCTCGGCTACATTGAGAAAGGCTCTGCGGAAGGGGCACACCTGCGTGCTGGCGGCAAGCGAGCCATGACGGAATCAGGCGGCTTTTATGTGCAGCCGACATTGTTTGACGGCGTGACCAATGAAATGACAATTGCCAGAGAGGAGATCTTTGGCCCGGTAATTTCAGCAATTGAGTTCGAAACTTTGGATCAAGCTCTATCGATTGCCAACGATTCCATCTATGGCTTGGCAGCGGGCATCTGGACCAGCAATGTAAACACAGCTCATATTGCAGGACGCGCGCTGCGCGCCGGAAACGTGTGGATCAACTGTTGGGATGGCAGCGACATCACCACACCGTTCGGTGGTTTCAAACAATCTGGCTTTGGCCGCGACAGGTCCTTGCATGCGTTCGACAAATACACAGAACTGAAAACCATTTGGTTGCAGCTGTCGAATTAATAGTCCTACTGTTCCAGCGAGCGAAGCAGGTGAAAAATCAATGCCAAAAATAGCAGTTCTACAGTGTGGCGAGGCAATCGAAAGCGCGCGCGGCGAGTTCGGGGACTATGACGACATGTGCAAAGCGATGTTGGGCTTGAAGTCCGCTGAAGCACAGACGTTCCGTGTTTTTGACCATCAGCTTCCAACTGTCGCTGACTATGACGTGTTTGTCGTAACGGGCTCGAAGTTTGGTGTTTATGAGCCGCATGACTGGATTCCGCCGCTCGAGACTTTGATCCGCGGTATTAAAGATGCTGGCAAAAAAATGGTTGGCGTTTGCTTTGGTCACCAGATTATCGCGCAGGCGCTGGGTGGACGTGTCGAAAAAAGCGACAAAGGCCTTGGGGTTGGTCTGATGCAGTATCAAATGCGGCGTAGTAACAAAAGCGCCGAAGAGATTTCTCTCTATGTTTGGCATCAGGACCAAGTATTGGAAGCGCCCGCAGGTGCTGAAGTCATCGCAAGTTCTGATTTCTGCCCCATTGCCGCGCTAAAGTACGGCGAAGATATTCTGACGTTTCAGGCGCACCCAGAGTTCACAGCGGGCTACGAACGCGCGCTTTTGACCGAGCGCAGAGGCGTGACGTTAACTGAAGCGCACGCCGACACGGGTCTAAAATCTTTGGAAAAGCCTTCAGACTCCGAGCAGATCCAACAAATGCTTACTCGTTTTGCATTTGCAGCCAACTAAGTTTCTCATTCTGGCAGGGCTCGGGTCAAAGAACATGCAAGGATAATTCAGTCCTTGCAGGTAAGCTTCCCGCGTGCGGCACCTATCAAACAGGCCGTCCTTGTTCCGTAAAAGAAGAAAGTTGCTGCATTTCAGGTTTGAATTGCGGCAGGATGTTGTTTCCAGTGGTTTTTGGCCTGGTATTGAACAGAGCGCACTGGACTATGTCTTGAGTGTTGCTTTTCGATTTTCATTGGGGCGGGGAGGCTCACTATGGCATCAGGGAACCGGTCGGTTACCTATAGCAAGACTGAAGATGGCTATCTTGAGAAGCGTGAGCTGAAACGCTACGCCGGCAGCTGGTCGCTGTGGGCGCTTGGTGTCGGCGCAGTCATCTCGGGTGATTTTTTCGGCTGGAATTTTGGCCTGAGTGTTGGCGGCTTTGGTGGGCTTTTGGTGGCCACCATCATCATTGCCGTTATGTATGTTGGGCTGTGCTACTCGATTGCTGAAATGTCCCCGGCACTGCCCCACACAGGCGGTGCCTATTCATTTGCCCGCACAGCGATGGGACCCTGGGCGGGATACATTACGGGCCTCGCTGAAAATATGGAATATGTGCTGACACCAGCGGTGATCGTTGTTGGTATCGGTGGTTACATGGGGGCCATTTTCAACAGCCTTTTTGGCATTGATCTGGCGGCCCCAATTTGGTGGCTGATTTCCTATGCCATCTTTGTAGGTATCAACATCATTGGTGTTGAGGTCACGTTCAAATTCACCGTGTTCATCACGTTCCTTGCGCTCGCTATTCTCGCTGTTTTCTGGGTTGGCGCCATTCCCCATTTTTCTTGGGAACATGCTTTGAATATCGCGCCTACTGAGGGCAATTCAATCTGGTTCCCGATGGGGCTGTCGGGCATCGCGGCGGCCCTGCCATTCGCGATCTGGTTTTATCTGGCCATTGAGCAACTGCCGCTGGCAGCGGAGGAGGCTCATGACCCTGTCCGTGATATGCCAAGGGGGCTTCTCTATGGCATCTTAACGCTGATTATTGCTTCGTTTCTGACCCTGTTTCTGAATGCTGGAATTGCACCTGGCGCTGAAGCCGTGGGTCAGTCCGACGAGCCGCTGTTCCTCGCTTTCCAGACCATCTTCGGCGATGGAATTGGAACATCATTACTGGCGCTGGTTGCCGTCGCTGGACTGATAGCGAGCTTTCATTCCATCATCTATGCCTATGGCCGCAACATTTATTCGCTTTCGCGCGCAGGCTATTTTCCGAAATGGCTTTCGGTTACTCATTCCACACGCAAAACACCCCATGTCGCGTTAATTGCTGGTGCGGTACTTGGTTATCTGGTGGCACTCGCAATCCAGTACGGTGAGGCCGTCTTTGGTTCTGTTCCAGTAGGCGCAGTCCTGCTGAATATGGCGGTTTTCGGTGCGGTAATTGCTTACATTATGCAGATGCTTGCCTTTCTGAAACTACGCGGTATGGACCACATTGATCGACCCTACGTCAGTCCGCTTGGAAATGCAGGCGCCGTTATTGCTGGGGTGATAGCCCTTGTTACCCTCGTATTTCTCTTCCTGAACGCTGACTACAGGGTCGGGGTGTATGGGTGTGCTATTTGGTTCGCGTTGGGCCTTGCTTACTTTGCCTTTTATGCCCGCCACAGGATGATTTTGTCGCCTGAAGAAGAATTTGCCATGGACCACAACCAAAATGGGAAGGATGCCTGATGCAAACCCATGATGATGTGATTGCTCTGATTGAAAAAGAGGGCCTGGATTATGTCAAAGTTGGCGCTTTCGACATCGATGGTATTTTGCGCGGCAAATATATGGGCCGGGAAAAAGTCGTCTCGGCACTGAAAAAGGGCTTTGGTTTTTGCGATGTGGTGTTGGGCTGGGACAGCAATGACCAGCTCTATGACAATATTTCATTCACCGGGTGGCACACAGGCTATCCAGATGCCAGTGTGCGGCTGTTGCCTGAGACTTTTCGCCGTATGCCCTTTGAAGATAACTTACCGCTCATCTTGGGTGAATTTACTGGCGAAGGTGAAGCAATCTGTCCCCGTGGGCTATTGCGCCGAGTGGTTCAAAAGGCAAGTGACATGGGCTTTGTCCCATTTGCGGGTTGCGAGTTTGAGTTCTTCTTGTTTGACGAAAACCCCCATAGCGTCCGGGAGAAACACTATCGCGGCATGCAGCCGATCACGCCAGGTTTCTTTGGCTATTCTGGATTGCGATCCGGCGTTCACAACGAATTTTACCGGGAGTTGATGGACACTTGCAACGCTATGGATATGGCCTTGGAGGGCTTGCACACTGAAACGGGCCCGGGCGTTTTGGAGGCCGCGATTAGTGTGGACGGCGCACTTGAGGCAGCTGACAAGGCTGCGCTTTTCAAAACAGTGACCAAAATCCTCGCGCAGCGGCGCGGATGGATGGCCACTTTCATGGCAAAATGGTCGCCAGACTGGCCGGGTCAAAGCGGTCATATTCACATTTCATTGCAGGACAAAGATGGCTGCAATGTTTTTTATGACGACACGTCAAAGCACTCTATGAGCGAGACGATGCGCCAGTTTATCGGTGGCCAGCAAGCACTGATGCCTGAATTGCTGGCGATGGTGGCGCCGACAGTAAACAGTTACCGGCGATTGATCCCCGGATTTTGGGCACCAACAGAGGCAAGCTGGGGTGTAGAAAACCGGACATGTGCACTGAGGGCAATCCCAGGCAGCGCGAGTTCTCAGCGTGTTGAATATCGTGTGTCAGCGGCTGACATTAATCCCTACATCACTGTTGCTGCTGCGCTTGCAAGTGGGCTGTATGGCGTCGAACATCAAATCGAACCGGGCGCCGCAGTAACCGGCAATGCGTATGAGCAAAGTTTCCCTGCTGAGCGACAGTTGCCGCGAACCCTGATGGAGGCAGCGGGACGCCTAAAATCAAGCAAGGCGGCTCGTTCAATGTTTGGTGATGCCTTTGTTGACCATTATTCTGCAACCCGGGAGTGGGAAGAAAGAGAGTTCAGGAAAGCGATCACCGATTGGGAAATGGATCGTTACTTCGAAATTATCTAGGGGCAGTGCAAACCATGTCACAAGATCTCGTGTGTATCTCTCCCATTGACGGTGTAGAAATTGCCCGCCGTGCCAGCCTGTCTGACGCTGCGCTGCAGACCAAAATTCAAAAAGCGAATGAAGCACAGATGGCCTGGCAACTTACGTCCATCGAGGAACGTGCAGGCTATTGTCTTAAGGCTGTTGATGCCATGCTCGCGATGACCGATCAAATTGTACCTGAACTCAGTCGATCCATGGGGCGTCCTGTTCGCTATGGGGCGGGGGAAATGAATGGGTTCAAAGAGCGGGCGCTATACATGATCGACGCCGCCAAAGAAGCCCTGGCACCTCACAGGCCAAAGCCTGTGGAAGGGTTTGATCGCTATATTAAGCGGGTGCCGCTGGGCACCGTGATGACGGTCGCACCGTGGAATTATCCCTATCTGACGACGGTGAATTCGGTGGTGCCAGCTTTGATGGCGGGCAATGCGGTGATGTTGAAGCCGGCTCAGCAAACTCTGCTGACCGGGGACCGTTTTCAGATGGCGTTTGACGCTGCGGGACTGCCTGAGGGCCTGTTTCAGACACTCGCGCTGACACATGATCAAACAGGCGAGCTGATAGGGTCCGGCGCGGTCGATATGGTTTGCTTTACTGGCTCCGTCAATGGCGGTGTTGCTATGGAGAATGCCGCCGCTGGGCAGTTCATCCCGGTAGGTTTGGAGCTGGGCGGCAAAGATGCTGCGTACGTCCGGGCCGACGCTGACATTGCGATGAGCGTTGAAAACCTGGTTGATGGTGCCTTTTTCAATTCAGGGCAAAGTTGCTGCGGCATCGAGCGCATTTATGTGCATGAAAGCCAATATGATGCATTCGTTCGCCGGTTTGTTGAGGGCACAAAAGCTTATGTGCTTGGTGACCCCATGGATGACGCCACCACTCTTGGCCCGATGATCAATGCGCATTCCGCAGCGTTCGCGCGAAAACAAGTAGAGGATGCAATTGCTGCAGGGGCAGTTGCTCATGTCGATGCAGGCCATTTCCCGAAGGACGAAGTTGGCAGCCAATATATGGCGCCGCAGGTTCTAACAAACGTGGACCACTCAATGTCCGTCATGAAAGACGAAAGTTTTGCGCCCATTGTGGGCATCATGCCTGTCGCAAGCGATGACGAAGCAATCGCGTTGATGAACGACAGCGAGTTTGGCCTAACAGCCAGCATCTGGACACAAGACCAAACAGCTGCAGAGATGCTGGGTGACAAGCTGGAGGTAGGCACGGTGTTTATGAACCGATGCGATTATCTGGACCCTGCGCTCGCCTGGACAGGTGTTAAGAACACCGGTCGCGGATGCACGCTCTCGGCGCTCGGCTACGAGCAGCTCACGCGTCTGAAATCCTACCATCTTAAAGTATCACAATAGGACGAATTGAATGGACCTGACCGGCACCTGGAACTATCCCACCAGCTATCATTTTGGCGCTGGCCGCATCAAAAGCCTTCCAGAACAGGCTGCCGCGCTGGGTGTGAAACGTCCACTTGTGGTAACGGACCCTGGCTTGGCGGACCTCGATATCGTCAAAGATATTGTTGCCAACCTGATGTCTGCGGGACTTGGCGCAGGCGTGTTTTCAAACATCAAAGCCAATCCAACGGGCACGAACGTGATGGATGGTGTCAGGGCCTTTAGGTCAGGTGAGCATGACGGAGCGATTGTGGTTGGCGGTGGCAGCGCCCTGGATGCCGGAAAAGCGATCGCGCTGCTGGCTGGCCAGTCGCTTGATATCTGGGAGGTCGTTGATGAAGGGGATAACTGGACGCGCGTTGACGTGAGCCTGATCCCGCCCATCATTGCTGTGCCAACAACCGCCGGGACAGGCTCTGAAGTGGGCCGCGCGTCGGTCATTACCGATGAAAAGGCGCATGCCAAGAAAATTATCTTTCATCCCAAAATGCTGCCAGGACTGGTGATAGCGGATCCTGAACTGACAGTCGGCCTGCCACCAGGATTGACAGCGGCCACAGGCATGGATGCTTTGTCCCACAATTTGGAAGCTTTTTGCGCACCGGGCTATCACCCGATGGCACGGGGAATTTCGATTGAAGGCATAAGGCTTATCAAACGGTGGTTGCCCAACGCTTTCGCAGACGGTCGCGATATCGAAGCGCGATCACACATGTTGGTGGCGTCTTCGATGGGGGCGACCGCATTCCAGCGCGGTCTTGGCGCCATGCATGCACTTGCGCATCCCCTTGGCGCTCTCTACGACGCGCACCATGGAACGCTGAACGCCATACTGATGCCCTATGTGCTACTCGCCAACAAAACAGCGATCGAGGACGACATCGCAGAGCTTACCCAGTCGCTGGGTTTCAAGAAGACGGGTTTCACACCGTTTCTTGATTGGGTTCTGGCGATACGAGAAGAGCTAAAGATGCCGCACACGCTTGGTGACATTGGGATCGACGACACCCGCGCCCAGGAGATAGGCATAATGGCAGTCAACGACCCAACAGCGTCAACCAATCCGATTTTGCATGATGCGACAACTTATGCGGATATTCTGGAGCGCTGCGTTGCTGGCAAGCTTTGATGTAGGTTCGGCAGAATTGCGAGCGAACCACCTGCCATTTCTGACGAAACCTGCGGCTTTACTTGTATTTTAGACACCAATAGAACATGCCTAAATTTGGCCGCAACCCTCAAAAAAAGGGAGCATTTGCTTCCAGTTTTGCTACCATGAATTGAGAATGACTTAATTTAGCACTTGGCATTGGGGGCGAAGTTGGTTTCAAGTCACTATGACGCATCTGCGTGTGGTCAGGTGCTGCACAAAGATGTGCTTATTCTAAAAATATTACGCGTGGCGGTTTGTCTCGTTCTGTTGACTGTGGCCCAACAAGTCAGTGCTGATCAGACACTGCTTTTGTCGGATACTCCAGAGCAAATAAAAGTTACTTCTTATCTCGGTTTGCTCGAAGATGCAGAACACAAATATGCCAGCGAAAATATTACTGATCAGCAGTTTAACGATCTTTTTGCGCCGTTAGCTGACGGCACATCGAACTATGGATTCTCGGATTCTGCCTGGTGGGTGCGTCTTAAGCTCAAGAATGACGGCGACAGTGACGTCAGTGCGACCCTCAGGCTCGATTATCCGTTGCTGGACCATGTTGATGTGTGGGTGTTGTCAGCAGGTACGGTAAAAAACTCCTGGCAAACCGGCAATCGCCGCACATTTCTAACCCGGGCTGTTCCGCATCGGGATTTCCTGTTTCCGCTCACGTTATCTGAGCAGGAAGAGCAGACCGTCTATTTGAGGGTTAAAACCAACGGCCCCGTCAACATCGGCCTCACATTGTATGGTGAACAGGCACTTCAGCTCACAACCCAACTTGAGTACCTTGTTCTAGGGGCTTACTTCGGCGGGTTTTTGTTGCTCGCATTATGCCTTTTGCTGCTCTACTTGATGGATCTGCAAACCGCGTTTCTGTACTATCTGGCCTATATTGTCAGCTATGCCGGATACATGCTGACCTTCAATGGATTAGCGTCTCAATACATATGGCCCCATGCCCCTGAAATTGGTCAGATCGGTCGCCCGATACTTTTGACACTGGCCATTCTTTTTTTACTTCAATTTTCTCGGTCACTTTTGGGCATTGGCAGCATTTCAAAAGTACTTTTCAGGTGTGTATCCGCGCTTCAGGGCATACTGGTGCTGATGCTGCTCGGCATTCCTTTGTTTGGCTATGGCTCACTTGTCATGCCATTTGCTGCGATTCTATTGATCGCCCTGGTTTTGGTTCTCGCCATGGGGGTAACTGCTCACCGGGCCGGTGAAGCAGCAGCAAAATACTATTTGCTAGCCTGGTCGGTATTTCTTGGTGGCTTGCTGATATATTTGCTGAAGGTGTTTGGATGGCTTCCCCATAATTTTGTTACGCATTATGGCTTCCAGATTGGCTCATTCTTTGAGTTTATTTTCCTGTCCGGGGCGCTAGTTGTGCGTGTGCGGGAACTCAGGCAGCAGTCTCATGCAGATGGGCTAACGGGTCTCGCCAACCGCCGCTGTTTTGATGAACAGCTGACGGAAGAATTTTTGATGAGCGCTCGCCCAGAATCTGAATTGTCGTTGCTTGTGATCGATGTGGATCATTTCAAACTGTTCAACGACACCCATGGTCATACATTGGGTGACAAAGTGCTGAAGGAACTCGGCAAGCTGTTCAAAAAACAGATAAGGCGACCGGGTCAAGCCTTTCGCTATGGCGGTGAGGAGTTTGTCGTTTTATTGCCGCGTACGGGCCAGAAAGAAGCACTCATTCTTGCCGAACGCCTGAGGCAGTGCGCTCAATCCGATTTGCCGTATGACAATGTAACCATCAGCGTTGGTGCGGTTAGTCTGCAACAGGGCGGTTTTGAGTGCGCTGACCAGTTTTTTGAGGCTGGTGACCGTGCGCTATACCGGGCCAAAAACGAGGGCAGAAACAGGGTCGCAATGCATTCTAGCACCCTTGGTCCAGCTGAAGAGATTTTGGAAAAGCAAAATCTGCGCCCAAGCTTGGAGAGTGGATAAAGCAATGCCAGACAAGCAGTATGAAAATCTGGTTTTTGAAGGCGGTGGTGTGCGAGGTGTTGCTTATGCTGGCGCGTTGAAGGTTTTGGAGGAACGAGACATCCTGCCCGGGATAAGCCGAGTGGCGGGGTCCTCCGCAGGCGCGTTTGTGGCCTTGCTTTTAAGCCTTGGATATTCTTCTGACGAACTGTTAGAGGCGTTGCATTCCCTGCGGTTCAAGACCCTTGAAGACAAGCCAAACCCAGTTCGAATCGCTACTCACTATGGCCTCTATAAGGGCGAGGTTTTGTATAACTGGATAGCCGATCAAGTTACCAAAAAAGACCTATCATTGGGTGTGACGTTTGCAGAACTTGATAAATTGGGCGGGCGAAAACTCCATGTATTTGCGACTGATTTGTCCGTACGAAATGTGAGAGAGTTTTCGGCTACAACGACACCGGACGCATCTGTGGTTGGTGCCGTGCGGGCCTCCATGTCGATCCCGTTAATGTATGCCGCGTGGCAGTTTCCAAATGGCATTCCAGACACGCACTATTATGTGGATGGGGGCACCGTGTATAATTATCCGATCAATGCTTTTGATGATGTTGATGGTGCTTGCAAAAAAACACTGGGGTTTTGCTTCGAGAAATTGGCGGATAACGCTTCAGCCAATGTGCATGACATCTCCAATCTGTTTGATTTTGCCAAAGGTCTGTTTTCAACCTTGCTGAGTGCACAAACCATCGATTTCGAGCAAAATCCGGAACAGCTTCTACGCAGTGTGAGGATCGATGACTTGGGCTTTAAGGCAACTGACCTTGAGCTTTCAGATCAGGCCTGTGAAAGCCTCTATCAGTCAGGTTATCTGGCAACGCGTCAATTCCTCGAGAAAAGGGCAGGAAATGCCAGTGCATGAATGCTTAAAATCTGGATTAAATCAACCTAAAATAGTAGTGTGCGCAAAAGACATTTGGGCACTCGAGGGGTACAGCATATGAATTCGCCAACTGGTAACGGCCAAGAATCGAGCTCAGACTCCAGTCGACCCGGAGCCATCGCGCAATTCTTCATTACATTACTAGTTAGGCGCATAATTCCCTTTGTTTTTGGCATTTTGCGCCGAATAGCGCCTGTATTTCGCTTTCCCTTTACAAACACAGTGATCGTTACGAGCTTTGATTTGGTGCAGGAAGTGTTCCAGCGGCACAATGATTTTCCCGTGCCCTATCAACGTCAAGTTGATCATCTGGGATGGGAGCCCACCTTTTTGCTGGCGATGAAAGACACGCCCGATTATTGGCAAACGGTGGATCAGGTCAAAGCGCTTTGGCGCACGGAGGATCTGGATTTTGTCCGGCAAATTGCGCAGGAAGTCAGTGAGACAAAACTACGCGAGGGTGGTGGTCAACTGGATGCCATTCAAGACTTGATGGTGCCGGTAACTGAAGCTGTGATTGGCCGATATTATGGTGTTCCGATAGCTGAAGACGTAAGGCCGCAGTTTTTCAACAGTTGCATGCATGTAGCGGGGTTTTTGTTCGGGGCTCAAACAGACGCTCCTAAAGTCGTGGCGCGCGCGCAGAAAGCTATTGCGCTGGTTTGGCAGGTTATTGATAAAGCCATCGCCGAAGCTCGCAAAAACCCTTTACCAGATTCGACCGTTATCGGGCGTTGCCATGCCATGAATGTGACGGACGATAAGCATTTGCGGTCCTATCTAATGGGTATGATCATGGGCTACCTGCCTACCAATACTTTGGCCAATGGTCATGCCCTTGATGTGATTTTGAGCAACCCCAATGCTAACGCGATTGGCTGTGAAGCGGCGAAAAAGGGTGACCGTGATCTCGTGCTCAAAGTGGTTCATGAGGCACTTCGCATAAGTTATATTCTGCCAGGCCTGTGGCGCGAGCTTCCGGACGCCCAGAAACTGGGCATTGGCTCTGATAAAGAATATGAAATTGATAAAGGGCGCCTCGTCTATATCTCTGCCATGTCTGCCATGCTGGACAAAAGACGCGTCGATCAGCCCAAAAAGTTCGACCCTGAGCGCTCTCCAGATGTCTATATGATTTATGGATACCAGTTTCACTATTGCATTGGGGCCGCCATTGCAGACGTGATGATGAAAGAGATTTTCACAGCATTGATGCGCCGTGGTCCAAAGCCGCTAGGCAAAATGAAGTACAACGGCAACTTCCCCTGGAATTACCATATCGCTTACAAAGATTGAGGAAATTCGATGTCCCTGATTCCGATACATTTTGCAGGGAAGGCCAACCCCTTGACCGTGATCACTCCGGTTAAGCGTGGATGGCGGCGATGGCTTACCATCGCAATTTTGTTTGTGTTCAAACATTTGCCTCTTGGTGTGGTGAAACAGCTGGCCTTCATTCATTTTGCCCGGTGGATTCTGGTTCGTGGCGACAAGCTGCCTCGCCTTGACCCTAACCAACCAGAAGAAAACTGGCCCTATGATCTTTATGTGTTTACCACCAATTTCAATGGATCATGGGATCAATACATTGATGCCTTTGGGCGGATAAAGTCCGTCAGCAAAGGGCTGAACATGCTGTGGTACACAAGCGCCGGTTTTCCCGGGCCTTGGCCGATGCGACTTTTCAAGCGCTACATCCACTATTTCGAGCAGCAACAGGAACTCTATTACAATGCATATCCAGGCGCGACCGTCAGGGACATTGATGCCGCGCTGAAACTGAGCACCGCCTTCCAGGAATTTCTGGAACAAACAGAAAACGATATGGACGATGAGGAGTTTGCCCGCAGGCACCGCCAGTTTGTGAACGAAATTGCCCCGTTTCTGGGTCAAAGTGGCCAGCCAGCTGAGCAAACCGCCCATGCACACCGAAGCCTCCCGCAGGAGTTTCGACCATGAGGCAGCACAGTTTTGTAACAGCATTATCCCCGATTGAATATCAGGCCCACGACCCAGACAACCGAATATCGTCAATTCGGCAAACGCTTATTGACCATGAACAGGTGAACAGCCCCTTTGCAGATTGCCCGATGGTGCACATGTCGCGCCTTCAAATTATCGATCATTTGCCGCCGCCAATGGGGGATGTTTCGGGCGTGAAACTAAAAACAAAATACTTGTTGTTTGCGGTTAATATTGATGGTCGCATCGAGGATTTTCTGGACTGCCTGTACCGAACAAATACGCAATTTGTTCATGATGTTTGGGGGCGCTGCATTGGGTACCCGGCTTACAAGGGTGCTGTATTTTTCAGGCGCTATATTCGCCAATGCTTTTACGGCGGATCCCTGGGCTATGCCGGGTTTCCTGCAGGTGTTGATGAGATTCTTCTCGCCTTGGCCCAGAAAACAGAGATAGCGGAATGGATCGCCACTCACCAAGGCATGGATGACGCCGAACTCAATGCTGCCTGGCGCCGTGACCGTGCAAGATATGCGAACCTCAGACCACCCAAGCCAGGAAGCTTTTAATGTCTTACTCTTCCTCTGTTAACACCAAAGATGTGCAAGCCCTGTTTCGAGGGTTTGGGCTTAAGTGGCCGCACGCACGCTTCTTCTATTGTCGGTATGCGAACGGCGAGGCCGGGCGGCGACTGCTGCAGTTCCTCGGTCCACTCACTTCATATCACGACCTATCAAATTCGCCGGACGTTTGCGTAAACGCGGCTTTCACGGTTGGTGGTTTAGCGGCACTGAACTTGGACAATGACATCATCAATAGCCTGCCCGATGATTTTCGCGATGGAATGCGTAGCCGCGCCAACATCAATGGAGACTCTGGTGAGAGTGATCCGTGCCAATGGGAAGATATCTGGCGTGAGGACAAAGTCCATATTTGGGTGGGCGCTTACGCTCGCGAACAGGCAAGCCTCGAAGGCTGGTCGGAGAAGCTATTGCGTTTTCTAGATGCTGACAGCGACCTTTCCTGTTTGGGCAGCCAGGACGCAGGGCGTATCGTGTCCAGCCCCGAAACGCCCATTTATATTGAAGATGCAGAAACACAGCCTCAGGAGTCCGTTGTGCTTGAACACTTCGGCTTTCGGGACGGTGTCAGTAACCCGCCAATCAGTGGCTTGGTCGAAAAGCTGGTTAACGGGGCTGGGATACTGGATGCCAATGGCAACTGGCATGCTTACCCTCCTGGGGAGTTTCTGCTTGGTCACATAGATACAAACGGCGAAATCCCAGTTGCGCCTAAGCCCGCCGCTTTTGCCCAAAACGGGTCGTTTATGGTGCTACGGAAACTGGACCAGGATGTTGATCTGTTTAGAGAGTATCTTGAAGAACAGGGTGCCAAGCTGTCTATGGGACCAGATGAGCTGGCCGCCAGAATGGTCGGCCGGCGCCGCGATGGCACGCCGCTCATGCCTTCAGAAGATTTAAACGATTTTCGATTTTCTGGTGACCCCGAAGGCCGTGTTTGCCCCATGGGCTCGCATATCCGGCGTACCAATCCACGGGACAGTTTTGGCGCTGATTTTGGTTCCTTGCTTGTGGATCGTCACCGCATTCTTCGGCGCGCGATCACATATGGAAACATCGTGCCCCGCGGCAAAAAACAGGTGGATGTCAATGGCCCATCTGGGCAGGGGTTAATGTTCATAGTGCTCAACGCCAGTATCTCGCGTCAGTTTGAATTTGTGCAGCAGCAGTGGGTCAACTATGGCAACGAGTTTGACCAGGGCAACGATGCTGACCCCATCATTGGTACCCGCACTGGCGGCGACCAGATGGTGATACCGGGCAACGAACAAGAGGGCCGTGATGCTGCAATTTGTACCGAGTTAAAGCAATTTGTGCGGTGTCGTGGTGGTGACTATTTCTTTTTGCCGGGGATTGGTGCGTTTGAAGGCTTGGCCGACAACAGCCAGGGCTGGCAATAGCCACATGTCAAAAGAAGTGCGTTCATGAAAATTAGGCTAGACTACTGGACCCTATGGTGTACCAGTAGAAGTGATTTTGTCGCTGAAATTAGCTCACGATAGCAAGGGGCAACGCTGTGTTTTATGACCGTCTGGTCGCCGAAGTTCAACCTGAACGAGAGGCCTTTTTGGCCCTCCCGGTCATTCAGGCCGGCATGCGCGGAGAATTCACCAAAGAAGCCTATATTGGCTACCTGAGTGAGGCTTTTCATCATGTCAGGCACACGGTGCCACTCATTGAAATGGTTCGGTCGCGCCTTGGGCCGGGCCGCGCCTCGCTGATTGAAGCCCTTTCCAATTTTAGTCTGGAGAGGAAAGGATACGAAAACTGGATTTTGCAGGACATCAAAAACTCGGGCGGGGACTCTGACAAGGTCCGCGACGGCGAGCCATCTGAAGCGACGGAAGAATTGCTGGCTTATATGTATGACCAGGTCACGCGCCACGATCCAATCGGTATTTTTGGCATGTTGTACATCGTTGAAATAACCGGCTCAAAGCTTGCCAGTCAGACCGTAAAACAATTTATGGCCACACTCGGGCTGCCGCGAAAATGCTTCAGCTATCTGCTCACCCACAGTTCTGAAGACATGGACAACCCAGATTATTTCAAAACCCTGATGGCTCAGATAACTGACCCGGCAGAACAAGACTGCATCCTCCGGGTCGCCAAACATGTTTACGGCCTCTATGGGCGAATTTTTCAAAGCATCGGCAAATCGGCCGGCATCTGAGAGTATCAAATTCCATTGATATCGCCGAGTTCAGCTCACTGCTGTGCGCAGGTTGGCGTTGGTGGCTGTTGCTTGTCCCTATTGCGTCAATTATTGATATTTTCGGACACTTGACCTAGTTGTTGCGGGTGGAACAGGACTTAATCAGACCACCAACTAGCTTGAAAGCGATTTGTGAAACAGCTTCGGAGATGGGCTGTGACCCTGCCACCTGTTTGCACAACACTGGCATCACCCTCGATGAGTTGAACCAACCAAACCTGAGGCTCACGCTCGGACAGGAGGTTCTCGCAATAGAAAATCTCGTGGGGGCATTCCCTGGGCAAGTGGGCCTGGGTGTTTCCGTTGCCAAGCGTATGCATCTAGGGTCGTTTGGCATTTATGGGTTTGCCATATTAACCAGCCCAACGGCTCGCGCAGCGGCGGAAACGGCCGTCCGTTTTGCAAACCTCTCCTATGTCATAGCGGACATGACCCTGATCGAGGATGGCCCGACCGCCAGATTTGAATTTGACTTGTCCAAATTGCCTGAGGCTATCCACTGGTTCATTCTTGAGCGGCACTCCTTCGTGGCGATGACTTTCTTCCGCGACTTTCTACAAGAAACCCAGTTCTCAGATTTTGCTATCAAATCAACACACCCGGACCAAAATCATGCGTCGTCTCTTGCCAGCTTGCTGAAGCTGCCCGTTGAAGCGAATTCAAATAAAGACTCATTGGTGTTTCCAGCTGCGATGCTCGACCAGCCTCTGCCCAAATCTGATCCTGTGACACAGCAATATTGCATAGACCAATGTAAGGAATTGCTGGCTCAAACCATTGGAACTACCGCAAACTGGTCGCTAAAAGTCCGCAATCATCTCGTGGAACTTATTGGACAAAACCCCAGAATTGGCGATGTCGCCGCTCATTTTAATGTGACTGAACGAACCCTGCGTCGGCGTCTGCAAGAAGAAGGAACGACTTATAGAAAGCTGTCTGCGCAAGCCCGCCTAACTCTGGCGCGGCAACTGCTTGAGCGTGCCGGGTTGACGGTTGAGGCAGTTTCCTGGCGTGTGGGGTATTCGGAACCGGCCGCATTTGTGCGGGCCTTTGTGCAAGAATTTGGCACCACACCAGGATCGGTTCGCGCAAATGTCCGAAAACATCAAGAAATTGTCCGTATCTGACATTCAGGGCAAGTCACTTTCCGGCAACCATAAATGGAATTGCCTAGTTTCGACGCGGGAGTGAAAAATGCAATTGGAAAAAAAGCTGCCAAACAATCCTAACCTGGCTGTTTTGGCGCGTTTAATGTTCACATCTTTATTCCTCATTTCTGGTGTCACACATTTTACTGATATCGCCTATTATGTTTCGCTGATGCACGAAGACATCCCATTTCCTGTGTTCTGGACCTTGACTTCCGGCATCGTGGAATTGGCAGGGGCGCTGATGGTTTTGTTTAACTGGCGCCCACGGCTTGGTGGTTGGTTGCTAGTCGCATTCCTGGTGCCAGTAACCCTGTTGGTCCATGGGTATCAAATGATTGTTGCAACAGAAGAAGCCGTACGCGTGATGCAACAGGCGCACTTCCTGAAAGGTATTTCCCTGACGGGTGCAGCGCTGCTTATTACGCAAATTGGTGTCAGTTCTAGCCCGACAAAATAGGCGCAATAGCAGTCTGATTGATTGCCCCTGTTGATGTCAGGTTTCGAGAGTTAGCCCCTGGTATGAAAAGGTCGACAGCTGGTCGCGCCTTTGGCCCTTCACCCTGACCTTTGCCACATGCCACTTGCTGCAACTTTCTCTGCATACTCCCGGAAACTGGTGGGTTGGCGGCCAAGGGCACGCTCGACGCCATCGCTAAGGTAAGCATTATGTCCATCAAGGACTGTGGCAAACAGATAGTCGAGCATCCACAAAACATCCTTGGGGGCGCCTGATGCTGCAACTTCATCAATAAAGCCTTGGTGGGGCACCTTGGTGAATTGAATTTCACGCCCGACAACATCACTGAGGATCGACGCCAAATCAGCGAATGTCAGCAACTCCGGGCCCGTTACTTCATAAAGTTCTCCCACATGCTTGTCAGATGCGAGTGCTTCAGCGGCGATCTCCGCTATGTCATCAATATCAACAAAGGGCTCAGGCACATCTGCAGCAGGCAAGGTGATATTGCCAGCCTCAATCATGGGCAGAAAAGCGCCTTCGGAGAAGTTCTGGTTAAACCAGCTGGCGCGCACGATGGTCCACTCCAAGCCGCTGTCCTTAACGATGGCTTCGCATTTTTGTGCTTCTACTTCTCCTCTGCCAGAGAGCAAAACAACCCGTTTGACCCCCGACGCTTTGGCTTGCCTGCAAAAGGCTTCAATGGCGTCAGGCGCACCCGGCATAGCCAAGTCAGGGGCGTAAGAAATATAAGCCGCAGAACAGCCTTCAAGGCATGGGCCCCAGGTGGCTTCCCTGTCCCAGTCAAACGGTAATTCTTCTGACCGAGAGCCCACACGAACCTCAATATCCAGTTCGGTTAAAATGTTGACAACTCGCAAGCCTGTTTTGCCGGTGCCGCCAGTTACAAGGACTGGGCCTGTGGTGTGATTGCTTGTACTCATTTCATGCTCCTGTGTTGATGACGCATGAAAAAAGATACTCATCCGGTTGAGGTGTTTCTTGGCTATGGGCGACAGATTTTTGGCATCAGGTGCCAAATCGAAAATAGGCGCTTATTTCCAGCGATTCTCTAAGTCAATGCGGAACGAGCGCGGCGTTTGTCCCGCCCACCGTTTGAAGGCACGTGTGAAAGTGCTTTGCTCTGCAAACCCAGTGAGGAAAGCCACCTCAGTCAGGCTATACCTGGTTTCCGCCAGTAGTTTCTCCGCCAGCTGCCGCCTTGCTTCGTCCACGAGGGTCTGAAACGACAGATTTTGTTCCGTCAATCGTCGCTGCAGGGTGCGAACACTTGTGCCCAGTTGTGTCGCTATTGACGAGAGCGTCGGCACGCCTTCGCTGAGTGATTGAGCCACCATAATGCGAATGCGCTGGCCAAGCACCGTGTCGCTGTGTTGGTCAGCTAGTTCCTTTTCCAAGTGTGCGTCAAAATATTTGGAGAGTGCAGGGTCACTTAGTTTGTTTGGCTTCAGCGCATTTTCCCAGTCCACGGAAATGGCGTTTTGATCAGCGCCAAACTGAACGGGGCAGTCGAAAAATTCCGAGTAGGGGGTCAAGTCTTCCGGAGCCGGGTGCTTAAAAGAAATTCGTTTGAACTCTAGGTGTGCGGCTGAGACAGCCCGACATACGTGGGCGATCGCAACAATTGTCTGCTCATTGGATATACAAAGCCCGAGCCGGTGCATTCCATCTCGGTGCAGCAGAATAGAGACGTCTTCTTTTGTTTCCATGGTCTGATAGAGCGATACATTGGTTAAAATTTTGCCGTACCGTTCCATGCGCTCGAACGAGCTTGCTAAGTTTACCGAAGACTTCCAGGCCAAACCAAATGCGCCGTAATCGTCAATATCCATTGAGATACCCACTTTGATTGCGATGGCTCGGCCGGACGGCACCTCTTCAACAATGCGTTCGCACAGGGAATAGTAACTATCGGCCTCAATCATGATTTCGGAATTAAGCGCCTCCGCCGGGTCAATGCCGACAGTTCGCATGAGTTCATCGTGGTATGACTGTCCGCGCCCAGCAGAGTCAGCTGCTGCACGCGCTACTTTGTGGGCAAATAGAGAAGATACCTGTCCTGTCACCAATGAAACCTTGCAATAGGTAATTTAAAGGGTTTCAACTTTTATAACGCGCGTGCGTGGCCAAGTAAAAACGACAGAGTGATTTTCCCGAGTAGCTGTATGTCGAAAGCCGATTAAACGACCAAATGCGGTCATCTCACCGAACTGCCAATACTCTTAATTGCATGGTTCCAGTATTGACTTGGTGGAAACAGCCTGTTTCGATCTGGGCATTGCACAGGATTATGAGGAGCTGCTGAATGAGCATGCCATTGGCGCAAGAGTTAAGCCTGCCTTGCGGGGCTGTGTTGAAAAACAGGCTCTCTAAAGCCGCAATGACGGAGGGCTTGGCAACACCTGACGGTCGGCCAACCCCAGAGCTGGAGCGTTTGTATGGTATCTGGTCAGACGGCGGCGCCGGCATGCTGCTTTCTGGCAATATCATCGTCGATAAAGACCATCTCGAGCGCCCCGGCAATGTGGTCATTGAGCAAGAACCTGATGCTGATATGGCAAAGCGTCTCAAAAGCTGGGCAACAGCTGCCACAAGAAATGGTAATCACTTTTGGGCCCAAATCAGCCATGGCGGGCGTCAGACCCAAAAGCTTGTGAATGCCAACCCAAAATCGTCTTCGGACGTCACGCTTGCGTTGCCGGGTGGTCAGTTTGGTAAACCAAGCCCGCTATCCAAAGAAGAAATTACTGACCTGGTAAACCGCTGGGCGATTGCCTCAAAAGCCTGCAAGGATGCAGGTTTCACTGGTGTTCAGATCCACGGTGCACACGGCTACTTGATTTCACAATTTTTGTCGCCTCGCGTGAATTTGCGGGATGACGAGTATGGCGGTTCGCTTGAAAACCGTGCGCGTTTTTTGCTGGAGATTGTCGCTGCGGTCAGGGCGGTTGTAGGTCCCGACTTTCCTATCTCGGTAAAACTCAATAGCGCGGACTTTCAGAAAGGCGGTTTCGATTTTGAAGACAGTTTGAAAGTGGTGCAGTGGCTCGAAAAAGCCTCAGTGGACCTGATCGAAATCTCCGGCGGTACTTATGAGCAACCCAAACTGATGGGCAGTGAAGGTGTGGAGCCGGAGGATGTGCAAAAAGTGGCGCCGTCCACTGCAGCCAGGGAGGCTTATTTCATCGATTTTGCAAATGCCATGCGGGACAAAGTCAACGTGCCCTTGATGGTTACCGGCGGGTTTCGCAGTCGTGCTGCCATGGAGCAAGCGATCGAAAGTGGCGCCGCAGATGTGGTGGGGCTTGGTCGCCCACTGTGTGTCGTAACGGATGCGCCTCAAAAATTATTGGGCGGCATGGAGGTCTTGCCTCGCTTTGAAGATAATCTTGGCCTTATTCCTGACTGGCTAGGTTTTCTGCGCGGTCTGCAAATGATGAAAGTGATCAACGGTTTTGCAGGAATTTACTGGTTTTATCAGCAGATTTGGTTGTTGGGCCATGAGGGGCGTGTTGATGAAAACTTCCCTGTTTTTAAAGCTTTCAGAATTGTTGATGCTCGCAACAAGGCGATCATGAGGGCGAGGTGAAGCAGTTTAGCGGTTTCCAATAACATTAGTGTTGCCATATTATACATGGGACACTAAGACTGAACTAAAGGCTAATCATAGCTGTTGGGGGCCAGTTGGTTATGCGATTGTTCAGGGGGTGTTTTTACGCAGTTTTTGCGTTGTGTCTACCTATGGGTTTCGGTGTTTCGGCACAGCAGGAAGTGGGTAAAATCAGTGCAGAAGCATTTGCGCGCAGTTCCGTTATCAGCAACTATGATTTGTCGCCAAATGGTGAGCGGATCCTTTATCAAGAGCGAACGCCGGAAGGCCGGTTCTACGTAGTTTCAAAAGTCACCAGCGAAGGGATCAGGCCTGAAGCGCAGCTGCCCATAGCAAGTGACATTTACGCCAGCGGCGCGTTCTGGATCAGCGACAGCAAACTGTTTGGCTATGCAGTGCGCTACATGGACAGCTTGCCTAGACTAGATGAAGAGCCTGCAGTCTCTGCCTGGGTAATGAATGCTGATGGCACAGACCGAAAAACCCTTTGGCAGGAGCAGCCCAATCGCCGCAAAAAGAGGAAGAAGGGCCGAAAGCGCAAACCCGCGCACAAAGTCTCCTTCGAATTGTTGCATTCGCTACCACAGGAGCCGGATCAAGTTCTTCTGATGCGCGTTGAGCAAACGCCAGAAAAACGCGACGATTCTGAATTGGATGTCGTCAGCGACGTATTCAAAATGAACATATCTACCGGCGATATGATTCAGGTGACGCCAGAGCATAACGTGACCGGCGCCAGAATGTTCAGTTGGGTTCCGGACCACACTGGTGTCATCAGAATGGGCTACGGTGAAGTTGGCAAAGAAGATGAACCTGTGCTGCTTGTTCGCAAAAGTGCAGACAGTGAATGGACCAGATTGCATGACAATGACTTGTTCAAGCGTGGCAAGTTTTTCCCGATTGCTTTTGGCGCCGACCCTGACATTCTTTATGTGTCATCTTCGATGGCGACTGGCCGCAGCGTCATTTACCGTTTCAGTATCAAGCGCGGACGTCTGAAAGGAAAGATCTTTGGGCACCCATCTGCCAATGCCGGACAATTGTTTTTCTCCAAGGATCGCAGCAGCATTGCAGCTGTTTCATATTATGACGACGAGTTCCGTCTTGACATAAGGGACGACGAATTTAAGCAGCGTCGGGAACGAATTGCAGTTGCCGTTGGTGATGACAATATCGCTCTTTCTGGGTCGGACGATGACGGCATGCGGCAAATCGTATGGGTTGGCGATGAGCGGGGTCCGGGTAAGCCCTGGTTATATTTCGGAGAAACCGACACCGCCATTGCGTTGCCAGAGCCGGCACCCTGGATAGATCCAGAAGCCATGTCTTCAACTCAGAGTATCAACTACAGGGCGCGTGACGGTGTTGAAATCCCGGGTTACCTCACCTTGCCGCCAGGCGAGAGTGACGCCAGCAATTTACCGGCTATTGTGATGCCGCATGGGGGGCCTTACGTTCGCGACTATAAAACGTGGGACTATTGGGTCCAGTTTCTTGCCAATCGAGGGTATGCCGTTCTGCAACCGAACTTCCGAGGGTCATCTGGTTTTGGTCAACGCTTCTCTGCGTTGGGATACGGCGAGTGGGGCGACGATATGCAGCAGGATGTTGCCGACGGCGCCAAATGGCTGGTTGCGCAGGGTATCGCAGATGCGGACCGCATCTGCATCCTTGGCGGAAGTTATGGTGGCTATGCTGCTCTCATGGGCCTTGTTCAAGACAGCGATATCTTTCGGTGTGGTGTCGCATGGGCCCCGGTAACAGACCTTAAAAAAATCCTTGTTCAGGACAATGCATGGGACAAGGATTATGCATGGTACTGGCAGGTAACCGGCGGGCGGTCAAAGAAAGAACTCAAAGAGATTTCTCCAGTTTTTCAGGCCAAAAAAATAACCAAACCGTTGTTGTTGATGCATGGGGTTGAAGACGACATCGTATTTGTGGACCAGTCCCGCATTATGGTGGCCGCACTCGAAAAAAGAAGAAAAGCTGCGCCGTTCCGCTATTTGGAATTTCCGGGCCTTGGCCATCAATTGGAGACCGAAGAGGCGCGGCTGAAGTTTTTGCAAGAGGTGGAAAGTTTTCTTTCCGAGCACAACCCCTCGTGACGGGGTTTTGCTAAGAATTGACGGGGCATTTAGGGGGCTTAAGAAATGTTGATACGCAAGAGCGTTTACCGCTATGCAAAATTGCTAGTGGCGTGGAGTTTGGTTACATCGTCAACCAACACATTTGCTGATGACACTGTAACAGACCCGGATCAACAGGTTATCTACAGCGTGGATGACTTTGTTGGTGAATGGACCGTTAGTGGTATGCGCTTGTCTCCAAACGGCAAGAACTTGGCATTTACCATGCCTCACAAAGATCAGATTTTGCTTTTGGTTGGAACGTTTGAAGGCGTAGACCTAACCACACATACCAATATCCCCTTCACCCGTGATGCCTACCCGGTAAACGTTCAGTGGGCCACCGATGATAGGCTGGTCTTCACGTTACGGCAGAAGACAAAAATCAATCGCACAAAATATTATACCTGGTCAGAGATCCTGATGAGCATCAACTCCGATGGGACTGACCCTCAGTTCCTCAGAACTGACGGCAAAAGCGGAAAGACCCTCAGCCATATTGATAATGCAGATATCATCAGTTTGTTGAGAGATGACCCGGACACCATTTTGGTCGGCAAGTCCCGTCGCAAGAACTGGCTACAGGAATACTATCAAGGTGCCATTGACGATGTTTACAAGCTGAACATCAAGACTGGTGAGATGTCGCTATATTTAAAAGGGCCGAAAATCAATCGGTTCAAGTTTAACGACTGGTACGCAGACCATAAAGGTCACATCCGCTTCGGCTATGGCTACGACCATAAGGGCAACAGCGTGATGATAATCCGGGGTCGCGGTGACGAAGACTGGACGGTTCTTAGTGATAACGAACTGTTTGAAGAGGGCAAATTTGCACCTCTTCGATTTGGCGCAGGCGATAACGAATTTTACGTGTTGTCGTCACTGGCTACGGGCCGGATGGCGGTCTATCAGTTTGATATCGCCACGGGCACTTTGGGCGATCTGGTTTTTGAACATGACGAAGTGGATGTAACCGGCATTGTTTACTCTGTCGAAAAGGGGAAAGTGGTTGCCGCCAACTACAATGATGGCGGGCCCAAAATCCACTATCTAGACGATGACTATGGCGCTTTGAGAAATCGACTAGGCAAAGCTTTGAAAACTGGGTTTTCTATCTGGTCAAAAGGCGACGATGACAATTCAATGATTGTGCTTAAAGGTGACGAGCGAGACGCAGGGTCCTACTATTTTTATGACGCTGAAAACCTGCACCTGCACTATCTGGGCTCTCGCATCACCAGTTTGCACCCAGAGCAAATGGCTCAGATGGAAAGCGTATCGTATGAAACACGCGACGGCCTGACGATCGATGCTGTTTTGACCAAGCCACGCCTTAGTAATGATGAAGCTTTGCCATTCATCGTGATGCCGCATACCAACCCGGGTGGGCGCGATTCCGTTGGCTGGGATCGAACAGTCCAATTCCTTGCCAATCGCGGCTACGGTGTTTTTCAGCCAAACTACAGAGGGTCCTCTGGGTTTGGTCAGCGCTTCAGATTGCTGGGAGACGGCGAATGGGGCCGGGATATGCAAAATGACCTTGCTGACGGTGCCGAGTGGCTCATCGACGAAGGACATGCGGCAGAAGGCAAGATCTGCATTATGGGGCGCGGCTATGCTGGTTATGCTGCGCTTATGGCACTTGCAAAAGATGGAGACTTGTTCTCTTGTGCGATAGCACGAGACGCTCCGGTGGATATCCGTGATATGCTTAAGGATCGGAATGCACTTAAAGAGGGCACAGCCACCTATCAACAGATTGCAGGCAACCTTAAGAGAAAAGAGCTGGCTACTATTTCTCCGGCAAAACTTGTTCCTGACATTGATGGGCCAGTGCTTTTGTATCATTGGGAAGATTCCCGGTACAATGTGAAGCATATGCGGAAGTTTGTGAAAGCACTCACAAAGGCCAAAAAGCAGTTTGATTATGTGGAAATCGAACCGTCTAAAGGCAAAGATCTATATGACAGGAACAAGGACCAAAAACAGTTTCTGGAACTGGTTGAAGCGTGGCTTATGAAGGTGAATCCAACATCACTATTGGTGGCAGCGAGTGAGCAAGGGAAAGCGTCTCCTATGCCTGACACAACCGAGAGCAGCCGGTAAAGAGGCAAGCCCCAAACAAGCGTGATATATGTCATCGCGCTTGTTCTGTCTGACTTTGAAGGTCTGTTTTCGTTATGCTGATTTTGCTTCCAGCCTGCGTTGGTGCAACAGCGGTTCTGTGTAGCCGCTTGGCTGTTCGCGTCCTTTCATGACCAGGTCAACGGCTGCCTTGAATGCGACACTAGCATTAAAGTTCAAGGCCATAGGCTTGTATGTTGGGTCGCCGGCATTTTGCTCATCTACAACTTTGGCCATGCGCTCGAATGCTTCCATTACCTGTTCTTCATTGCAGATCCCGTGATGCAGCCAATTCGCAACATGCTGGCTTGAAATGCGCAATGTTGCCCGGTCTTCCATCAACCCAACGTCGTTGATGTCCGGGACCTTGGAACAGCCAACACCCTGGTCAACCCAGCGCACAACATAGCCCAATATGCCTTGTGCGTTGTTGTCGAGTTCGCGCTGAACCTCGTCCCCAGACAAATTGCGACCTTTAAGCAAGGGAACTGTCAAAATATGGTCGAGGCTGGCGCGTGGTTCTGACTGGAGTTCGCGTTGACGTTCAGCGACCGACACACTGTGATAATGCTGCGCGTGCAATGTTGCAGCTGTCGGCGATGGCACCCAGGCGCAGTTTGCGCCGGCTCTCGGGTGTCCGATTTTGTCCCGCATCATCCTTGCCATTTCGTCTGGCATGGCCCACATGCCCTTGCCGATCTGCGCGACGCCCTTTAGGCCGCACTCAAGCCCGATGTTGACGTTCCAGTCTTCATAGGCGCCAATCCAGGGCTCGCCTTTGATATCCCCTTTAGGCAAAAAGGCACCTGCTTCCATGCTGGTATGAAGCTCGTCGCCTGTGCGATCCAGAAATCCGGTATTGATGAAGACGAGCCGGTCTTTTACCGCACGGATACATTCTTTCAGGTTCACCGTTGTGCGACGTTCTTCGTCCATAACACCGACTTTGATGGTGAACCTGTCAAGGCCCAGAATGTCTTCAACCGCGCCCATGAGGTCATTTGTGAGCGCGACTTCATCAGGTCCGTGCATTTTGGGCTTAACGATATAGATGCTGCCGGTTCGGCTGTTGGCATTGTTGCCACTTTTTTGAAGGTCGTGAAGCGCACAAAGGCTTGTGACCAAGGCATCCATCAGCCCTTCAGAAACCTCGCCGCCATTCGGGTCCAGAATTGCGGGTGTGGTCATCAAGTGTCCAACATTGCGCACCAACAGCAGGCTGCGCCCCGGCAGTATGAGAACGCCTCCATCAGGTGCCGTGTAGCGGCGATCGGAGTTGAGCGTCCTTGTAAGCTCTTTACCGCCTTTCGAGAAAGTTTCGCTCAAATCGCCTTTCATCAGGCCGAGCCAATTGCGATACACCACCGCTTTGTCTTCGCCGTCTACGGCTGCGACGGAGTCTTCGCAGTCCTGAATGGTGGAAACAGCCGACTCCAAAACAACATCTTTAACACCTGCGGCTGAACCAGCACCGACAGGATGACTGCGGTCGATCTGAATATCGATGTGGAGGCCATTGTTTTTGAGCAGGAGAGAGTTTGGTGAAGCGGCGTCCCCACTATAGCCGGTGAATTGATCAGCATCCTTTAAGCCAACCGTTTCACCGGACGTGGTTTCGGCGTTTAGCGTGCCTTCTGCCACTGTGTAGGCGGCGACATCACTGTGACTAGCGCCACTGAGTGGCACAGCTTCATCAAGAAATGCTGCCGCTTTCGCGACAACGGCGTCGCCTCTCACAGTATTGTAAGCAGCTGTTTTTTCTCGCCCGTCAGTTTCCGGGATCACATCTGTGCCGTAATAGGCGTCATACAGGCTGCCCCAGCGGGCATTGGCGGCATTGAGAGCAAAGCGCGCATTCATCACGGGGACGACGAGTTGCGGGCCTGCAATCTCAGCAATTTCGGGGTCGACATTTTTTGTGCTGATATGGAAGTCCACGCCTTCCTCAACCAAATAGCTGATATCTTTCAGGAATGCCTTGTACTCGGCGAAGTCATAATTGGGCCCGGGCCGGTCTTTGTGCCATGCGTCAATTTTGGTCTGAAGGTCTTCGCGGTGTGCGAGCGCCGATTTGATGCGTGGCCCAAAGGCTTCCACCAGACTGGCCATTCCGGACCAGAATGTCTGGCCGTCAATTCCAGATCCTGGGAGCGCTTCTTTTTCAACAAACTCATGGAGTGCCGGGTCAATGGAAAGGCCGTTTTCCTCAATCCGCTTGTTCATCGTCGATTACCTTATTTACAGATACAAAAGGGTTGGCAGGCAAGAAATGTAGTTTGGGCAAGGATGATATCCAAACAAAACTTCTTGTGCCCAAAAGCAAACTGCCGCCCTCTTCGGGTAGGAAAAGGGCGGCAGCTTGATTTAAGCTTCAGTTAGTGGGTCAGCCGAACTGGTTCATGGTGTTGTCTTCACCAGCCGCCTTAAGGGCCGCTTCACCGGCGAAGTATTCTTTGTGATCATCACCGATGTCAGAGCCAGCCATGTTCTGGTGTTTCACGCAGGCAATACCCTGGCGGATCTCTTCGCGCTGAACCTGCTTTACATACCCCAGCATTGCTTCGTCACCGAAGTAGCGTTTAGCGAGATTGTCTGTCGACAGCGCGGCCGTGTGGTACGTCGGCAATGTAATCAGGTGGTGGAATATACCGGCGCGCTTGGAGCCGTCACGCTGGAACGTGCGGATTTTCTCGTCCGCGGCTTCCGCAAGCTCCGTGCTATCATACTCAACGCTCATCAAGTCCGCCCGGCTATAGTCAGACAGGTCCTTACCTTGCTCTTCCCAGGCATCAAACACCTGTTGGCGGAAGTTCAGCGTCCAATTGAAGGAAGGTGAGTTGTTGTAAACAAGCTTGGCGTTTGGCACCACTTCGCGGATGCGGTCAACCATGCTGGCTATTTGCTCAACATGTGGCTTCTCGGTTTCGATCCAAAGCAGGTCAGCGCCGTTCTGGAGTGACGTGATACAGTCAAGAACGCAGCGGTCCGCACCAGTACCAGGCTTAAACTGGAAGAGGTTGGATGGCAGACGCTTTGGCCGCAGCAGCTTGCCGCCGCGATTGATTACCACGTCGTTTGAAGACAGGTCAGTGGCTGCCACTTCGTCGCAGTCGAGGAAACTGTTGTACTGGTCGCCAATGTCGCCTTCTTCTTTCGAGAATGCGATTTGCTTGGTCAGGCCGGCGCCCAGGCTGTCGGTGCGCGTTACAACGATGCCGTTGTCGACACCCATTTCAAGGAAGGCATAGCGGCAGGCGCGCACTTTGGCGATAAAGTCTTCATGTGGCACGGTCACTTTACCGTCCTGGTGACCACATTGCTTTTCATCAGACACCTGATTTTCAATCTGCAGCGCACACGCGCCTGCTTCGATCATTTTCTTGGCGAGCAAGTAAGTGGCTTCGGCGTTACCAAAGCCGGCATCAATGTCCGCAATGATCGGCACAACGTGCGTTTGGAAATTGTCGATTTTGCCCTGCAGTTCCGCTTCAAGGGCTGCGTCGCCAGTCTTGCGTGCAGCGTCCAGGTCGCGGAACAATCCACCAAGTTCACGGGCATCCGCTTGCTTAAGGAAAGTGTACAGCTCTTCAATCAGCGCAGGCACAGACGTTTTTTCATGCATGCTTTGGTCAGGTAGTGGCCCGAACTCAGAGCGTAGTGCCGCAACCATCCAGCCAGACAGGTAGAGGTAACGGCCTTTGGTGCTGCCGAAATGCTTCTTAATCGAAATCATCTTTTGCTGGCCAATGAAACCGTGCCAGCAGCCTAGGGACTGCGTGTAGCTTGCAGGGTCTGCGTCGTACGCAGCCATGTCCTTGCGCATGATGTCCGCAGTATAGCGTGCGATATCCAGGCCCGTGTGGAAACGGTTTTGGGCGCGCATGCGCGCGACGGCCTCAGCATCAATGCCATCCCAAGTGCCTTTATAGCTTTTGATCAGTTCCTGGACGTTCTCAATTTCATTTTGATAGTCCATCGTGTTGGTTCCGTTCAATGTTCCAGCATTGTTATCGTAAGGCATCGCAATTCTCCTCTGCACAAACCCAGCGTATTGGTGTCTCTGGTCAGACACGTCGCTTTCGAGTCAGGAAATACGCTCAAAAAAGGATTTTTCGCAGGCAAAAAAAGTGATGTTGTAAAAAATTACAAATCAAATTGTAAGAATGTAAAGTTTGTAATAATATTATTGTAACAGTTGGGCGATTTATGGCGAAAAAGCGTAGTACATTTATGGGGCCCCGTATTCGGCGCTTGCGCCGGGACCTGGGCCTCACCCAAACGATGATGGCGGAAGACCTCGAGGTTTCGCCGTCTTACATCGCGCTTATTGAAAGTAACCAACGGCCTGTAACAGCTTCCACACTTCTTAAACTTGCTGAAATTTATCGCATTGATATTGCCTCCCTTGCGCGCGGCGCGGGTGAGGATTTTCATGACCAGATTTCTACTGCGTTCAAGGACCCGCTGTTTGCTGACCTGGATGTTTCGCCGCTGGAACTCCAGGATTTTGGCAGCACCTTCCCAGTAACGGCAGAGGCGGTGCTGCGGCTATACTCCGCGTACCAGCAGGGCCAGATGGCGCTGGCGGACAAATCGGGAGGCGATTCAGTTGGCCCGGACCCAGTGAGCGAAGCGCGGCGTTTCCTGGCGGTACGCAAAAACTATTTTGCCGAAATCGATGAGAAGGCGGAAACCCTCTCTGCCGACGTGAAACGAGCGGGTGGATTTGAGCGATACTTTGCGGACCAGCGTATTCGTGTTCGCCACCTGCCAGCTGACCTAATGGTGGGTTTTGCGCGGCGTTTTGATGTGCACCGAAAAGAAATCGTCCTTGATGAAGCGCTTGATAAAGCCAGCGCCACCTTTCAGTTGGCTTTGCAGGTTGTCTATCTGGAGATGACAAGCATCATCTCGGACATACTCGCCGGTGTAAGTTTCGAGTCTGAAGCGGGTGAGAAATTGACGCGCAGAGCGCTCGCAAGCTATGCCGCAGCGGCACTGATGATGCCCTATCAAACGTTTGCCAAAGCCGCCAAGTCCCGCATGTATGACATTGAAGCGCTGGCCCGTCAGTTTGGTGCCAGCTTTGAGCAGGTGGCTCATCGTCTGACAACTCTGCAAAAACCAGGGGCGGAGGGCGTGCCATTCTTCTTTATAAGAATTGACGCTGCCGGCAATGTGTCGAAGCGGCTTGACGGCGCAGGCTTTCCGTTCGCGTTGCACGGCGGATCTTGTCCCCTCTGGTCGCTCCATAATGCGTTTGCGAATCCACGAAAAATTCTCACGCAGTGGGTCGAACTCCCTGAAGGAGAGCGCTTCTTTTCCATTGTCAGAACGGTGACTGCTGGGGGCGGTGGCTATAACCGTCAAAAAGTTGAGCGCGCCATTGCGCTGTGCTGCGCATCAGAGCATGCGCATGAACTGATATATACTCAGAACCAGGATGTGACGACGGCAAAACCAACACCCATTGGCGTCACCTGTCGGCTGTGCCACCGGTCAGATTGTATGGCGCGAGCGGAGCCACCAATTGGCAGGTCTCTCATGTCGGATGATTATCGACGCCCATCCGTCCCGTTTGGTCTCGAAGATACATAGGCTTTGCCATTAACTTGAAAGCACTGGGAAATGTTTAGCGACTTCACTGCCAACAGATTTCACCATCAAGGCGTTGACATATTCTACCGAATGGCGGGCGAGGGGCCACCATTACTGCTGCTGCATGGTCACCCCCAGTCGCATGTCATTTGGCACAAAGTGGCGGACCAACTCAGGTCTGAATTCACCTTGGTATTAGCGGATTTGAGGGGATACGGCGACAGCTCCAGACCAAAAACTGATGAGCACCACACGCCATACTCAAAACGCGTTATGGCGAGCGACATGGTAGCGCTGATGGCATCGTTAGGTTTCGAAGAATTTGCTGTACTGGCGCACGACAGAGGCGCGCGTGTTGCGCACAGGATGGCGGTTGATCACCCGAAGTTTGTACAACGCATGATGCTGCTCGATATCGCGCCCACACTCACCATGTATGAAAATACCGATGAAATGTTTGCGCGGGCGTACTGGCATTGGTTTTTTCTGATCAGGCCCGCTCCCCTGCCTGAAATTTTGATAAAAAACAATCCCGATGCTTACCTGGACGGCGTTATGGGCGTGCGCAGCGAAGGCATGAAGCATTTTTCACAGGAGGCTCTCGCCGAGTATCAAAGATGCATTCGCATTGACGGCACGGCAGAAAGCATGTGCGAAGATTACCGGGCCAGCGCTTCTATCGACCTTGACCATGACAGGGCAGACCGCGCCTCAGGCATCAAACTCGAAATGCCGATCGAGGTATTGTGGGGCAGCGAAGGCGTCGTAGGGCAATGTTTTGATGTTTTGGCCGAATGGCGCAAGGTTGCAAACAACGTGTCTGGCGAAGCGCTGCCGTCAGGGCATTACATCCCGGAAGAAATACCGGACATATTACTGGACCGCGCCTTGAAGTTTTTTCGGTAAATACAGCTTAGTCAGCAAGCCAAGGGTTGGCCTGCAAATGCTTTTGTTCAAAATCAACAATCTCTTGACGGTGCTGCAGTGTTGCCCCAATCGGATCAAGCCCTGTCATCAACGTCTGTTTTCTGAGCTCATCTATTTCAAAACTGAGATCTATTTGCCCAGAGATTGAAATGCGCTGTTCCTGCAGGTTAACCGTTGTTGGTTTTCCCGGGTTTTCGGCCACAATGCCTGCCAAGTCCTTCAGGTCTTGCTCGGCCACGATCGCCGCCAAAACGCCATTCCGCATGCAATTGTCGAAGAAAATGCCAGCGAAGGACGTGCCGATGAGCGCGCGAATGCCAAGTTGCTTCAGGCCCCAAACCGCATGCTCACGGCTGGAACCACACCCGAAGTTAGGGCCTGTTAGCAGGAATTTGCAGTCAGTATATCGGGGCTCGTTCAGCACAAAATCTGGGTTTGGCTGACCATCTGCCACAAATCGCTGATCGAAAAACACACCGCGGTCCAAGCCTTTGCGGTCCACCCCCATCAGGAATTGCTTGGGCATGATGACATCGGTATCGATATTGGCGTCCAACATGGGGGCTGCAATCCCAGAGACAATCTCAAACGGTTCCATCATCATTCACCCCGTACCAGTTTGCGAACATCCGTCAGGTGGCCGGTGACCGCCGCTGCCGCCACCATGGCCGGGCTCATTAAATGGGTTCGAGCCCCGGCACCCTGACGGCCTTCAAAATTCCTGTTGGTGCTCGATGCGCAGCGCTCACCGGGCCGCAGTACATCGTCGTTCATGGCGAGGCACAGTGAGCAACCAGACTGCCGCCACTCAAATCCGGCGGCGGTGAAGATATCTGCCAGGCCTTCTTCCTCTGCTTGCTGGCGAACCAATGACGACCCTGGAACCAGAATTGCACGCACACCTTTGGCAACGTGTCTGCCTTTCAGAACCTCAGCAACTTGCCTCAGGTCCTCGATCCTGGAGTTGGTGCAGGAGCCAATGAAAGCATGGGTGATTGTGATGTCTGCAAAACGGGTTCCCGCGCTCAGGTCCATGTATTTTTGCGCTTTTTCAATGGCGGTTTTCTCATGATAAGTGGCCAATTGTTCGGCACTGGGAACAACCCCAGAGATGCCGCTTGATTGGTCTGGACTAATGCCCCAGGAAACCATGGGCTCGATGGTCGAAGCATCCAGGTCGACCTGCATATCAAACTGGGCGTCATTGTCAGATTTCAGCTCGCGCCAGGCTTCAACCGCCTTGGCCCATAATGGCCCTTCAGGCGCGCGCGGTTTTCCTTGCAGATAGTCAAAAACCTTGTCGTCGGGCGCCATGTAGGCGCCGCGGGCACCTGCCTCCACAGCCATGTTGCAAATGGTCATCCGCGCCTCAACACTCAGGCTGGAAATCGTAGAGCCCGTGAATTCCATAACAAAACCTGTCGCGCCTGAAGAGCCGATCATCTGAATAACGGCCATGATCAGGTCTTTGGAGGTCACGCCAAATCCGAGCGCACCGTTGATGCTAACCCGCATTGTTTTTAGGCGCTTGTAAACAAGCGTTTGTGTTGCGAGTAAATGCTCTATCTCCGAGGTGCCAATACCGAACCCGAAAGCGCCTAGTGCGCCGTAAGTGGTGGTGTGGCTGTCACCCGCCGCAATCACCATGCCCGGCAGCACAAGCCCTTGCTCAGGCGCCACTACATGTTCAATACCCTGGCGCTTGTCGAGCAAATCAAAAAGTTCGATACCGTATTTTTCGCAGTTTTCGGCCAGATATTTCATCTGGTTGGCACCGGATTCGTCTGGTGAAAAATTCACCCGCTCCGGCTCTGTAGAGTTCACATGGTCAACAACTGCGAGAGTTGTGGCTGGTCGCCATACCTCTCTGTTCTGGTCCCTGAGGCCACTGAATGCTTGTGGGCTGGTATACTCGTTGATAATATGCCGATCGATATAGAGCAGCACGTGACCGTCATCATCCAGCGTTTTGACCGTATGGCTGTCGATGATTTTGTCATACAGTGTTCTGGGCAGGGTTCTGGGTTTCATAGGCTGTGTCGCTCGCTTGTCCTAATACAGTGTGAAATAAGACTAAGTTGATCCGCGGATGGGCACAACACGCATTGAAAGTATCGATTGCGCCCATCCGGCCTAACCTAACAGTCGCCATAATGTCCTAGGCTGACAAGAGGTCACGTACAGAGACTTTAAGCGTGCTGCGGCATGCCAGGTAGCCCACTATGCAAATGGCCAAAACCATTGTTGTGACCGTTCCAATGACCCATAGGATGTCTGGGCTGTAAGTGAGACCAAACTGTTCTTTATAGATCAAGCCACCTGCTACCCAAGTGCCTGCAATTGCGCCTGTGGCGGCAATCAAAGCAGTTGCGCCCCAGTCATAAAAATTGAGGTGCAGACAGTCCTTTTCGCGTAGGCCCATGCTCATAAGCAGGCCATTCTTTTGGCGGTCATCCGCCTGAAACCCACTGACTGATGCAGCCAGCACGAACAAGGCAAGCAACAGCACCATTGCCGCATATCCAACGGTAATTTTGGTTACAATGCCAACCGTCTGGTCAAAGCGATCCGTCAGCTCTTTGAGCGAAGATAAAGACAGCGTCGGATACTGTTGCCACAACTCGGCGAGCGCATCCCATGCCGTATCAGGCAGCTCCATCGTCCCCATAAACCGCACCGGTGCCTCTATTTGGTGTTGTGCCGCAAGCGGTACCTGAAACCAAAACGTTACGGAGCCTCCACCTGGGCGGAACCCATGGCTTGCGACAAGTGTGAAGGTGTAAGCGTTGGTTCCAATCTGATACGTCAGGCTGTCACCATAGTTAAGGCCCAAGTCAGTCATGACTTCTGGTTCTGTTGATATTTGTTGCCAGTTCTGTGTGCCCTTGTTCCACCAAGTGCCGCCTGTAAGGCGATTGTTGGCGGGAATGTCGTCAGTCCAGCTTAATCGAATCGGGTCTTGCACCGTCGCCAGCGTATCGCTTGGTTTCTGAGCAAAATCGGCGAGATTCTGACCATTCACTTTTATCAACTGAGCAGAAACAAACGGCCTCAAAGAGCGAATGCTGCTGTTGGTGCGCTCCGCCCAGTGCCGGATGGCATCCACCTGGTTTTCCTGTGCTTCAGCGATGACAAGGTTGCCATCGTGCGAGCGATTGTACTGGGCAATCGTGCCACCAAGGTCCCGCATCAGCATTAGGGTGAATAACAGCAGCAGGCTGCACAGACCCAAGCCCATCACTTGTGCCGATTTGGCAAAAAGGCGCTGACGCATCATGAAAAAAGCGAAGGGCAGTTTGCCAGCACGCTTTTTACCCCAATGATCACCAAGGCGAATGACGCCCCACGTCAGCACCATCATTAACAAGAGGGCAAACCCAAGGGCAGACAAGGTCATGGCGGTTAGAAGCCAGTTGTCGGAATAAAGGGCGGCGAGCAACGTAACTGCCAACAGGCTGAAGAAAAGCCGCTGCCAAACATAGTTTCCTTCCGAGTTGCTTCTAATCAGCGTCATGATGGAAGAGCGGGACAGCTGCACGATACTCGGGACTTGCAGCGCCAATATCATCATGAAAACAAGACCAACAGTTTTGGCTGCGGCAACCAGGTGCACTGTTGCCTGAATGCCTGGGAAATAGGTCTGAAGCTCAGCAATGATCAATTGGAAGGCCAGTGTTGCTGCAGCAAATGCAAGCATGACACTGGCGACAAACCCTATCAGCCAAGAGCCAAGCGCAATTCGCATACCGGAGGAGATGCCGGTGCCGAAACTGCTGTAAAGTGCAAGGCGATACCGCATCTTTGCGAGCCAGCGACGGTTGGTCATGTCTAGCGCAACAGCACCCATAAAAAACAAAATAACTGATGCAAGGCCCAGGAAGTTTTCAGTGCGCCGCCAGAATCCGGCAAGCGGGTGCTCACCGCCTTGCTTTTTAATAAACTGGGCACCCGGAAGCGAGGTTTTCGCCCAAGCTTCCAGGTCTGATACTGCTGCCTCGTCTGCGGCAATAAGATAACGAGACCGTTTGCGGCTGCTTTCAATTGTTTCCTGACCAATACTGGTGGCATGAACCATTGCGCGAAGGGCCACACTGTGCCCTTCCATGATGCGGTCCGGTTCGTGAAACAGAATTGCGCCGACACGTAAAGTCGTGGAACCGATGCTAATCTGGTCGCCAACCGAAGCATTGAGCTTGACGGCCAACCGTGACCCCAGCCAGATTTCTCCCGCTATCGGCCCATGGGCCGACCCGCGCTGCGTGGATGCGGGCGTATCTCCAATTTGAAGTGTGCCCTGCAGGGGGTAAGCATTGTCCACCTGCTTTAGTTGGACGCGTGCCCACTCACCATCATGAGTGAGTGTTGCAGACGTCAGGGTTGTTTTAGATATACCTGATGCCAAGCCTGCTAACTCAGTTTCAAGGGCTGGTGTCAGATCTGTATGGCTTTCGATAACCACATCAGACCCCAGCATCTGATCCAAGTTGCCCGCCAGATATTGCTGGATCGATGCGCTCGCCAGGGTAAGCGTTATCAGGAAAAACAACAGGGTGGTTTGGGTGGCGATACTGATGCGTCCGTCGCTGGAAACCAGATCCTGCCATGCGTTCTCAAATGTTAAACCAAACTTGCTCATGCTGCGATCTCCAGCTGACCACGCTCAAGGCGCAGACATTTCTGAGTGCGAACTGCGAGGCGATTACTGTGGGTCACAAGGATCAATCCTGATCCCACTTCTTTTGCGCAATCGAACATCAGTGCGGCAACACCGTCTGATGTACGCGCATCAAGGTTGCCTGTGGGTTCATCCGCAAAAATGAACTTGGGTTTGGTCACAAATGCGCGGGCAACGGCAATGCGTTGTTGCTCGCCGCCGCTGAGCTGGTGTGGTTTGTGGCGGGCCCTGTCTTTCAATCCAACATTTTCGAGCCATTCTGCGGCAATATCAAAAGCCGCCCGGTTGCCCTTCAGCCTGAGCGGCAGTGCCAGGTTACCGATTGCATCCAGTTCAGGCATCAGGTGGAATTGCTGGAAAATGAATCCCGAATTCGCCCGCATATCGAGCGCGTCCACGCGCTCGCCTTCAATGACAAAGTGCACCTTGCCAGCGGCCGGTTTTTCAAGGCCAGCCGCGATCGATAGCAGGCTTGATTTGCCAGCGCCAGACGGGCCCACGATGGCCATTGTTTCCCCGGAGTGAACTTCGATTGAGAGATCTTTAAACAGCTCAATGCGTTCGCTCGTGGTGTCAAAATGATGGCTGATGTTGTTCAGCGTGATTGTGTTTTTCATCTTCTGCTCCTGTCGATTGAGCAGACCCTACAGGTGCGAATGTCAAATGAAGGTGAAACGCACGGCCACCCTGTTTGACGCTTGTTTGACATTGTCGCCGCTATCATTTTTGATCATTCAAGGAAGAGGAATGGCCAATGCGGTTACTGATTGTGGAAGACAACCTAGATATTCAGGCAAACATTGCTGAGTATCTGGAAGGCGATCATTATACGCTTGATTTCGCCTACACTGGTGACCAGGGTCTCGAGCTCGCACTCAATAACCAGTATGACGTGATTGTTCTGGATTTGATGTTGCCGGGAAAAGATGGCCTTGAGGTGTGCGCAGCCTACCGCCGCGCGGCAGGACTGCAGGCGCCCATCATTATGCTGACGGCACGCGATACCATCGATGACAAAGAAGCCGGATTTGACGCCGGTGCTGATGATTATCTCGTGAAGCCATTTTCACTCAGGGAATTGAAAGCGCGGATCGAAGCTTTAGCACGTCGTCCAAAAGCGCGCATTCAACAGTCTCTCTCATTCGCGGGCCTGACACTTGATCCCGCCAGTTGCTCGGTGACCTTTGCTGCCAAAACTGTTGTCGTGATGGAAAAAGAAGCGAAAATCCTCTCCATGCTTTTGGAGGCTGAATCCAATGTGGTGTCTGGCGAAGACATCAGTTACGCCCTGTGGGGGGACGAGCCACCAGAATCTGGTGCACTAAGAACCCATATTTACAACCTCAGAAAATCTCTGGCTGGCATCGGGGCACCAGACGCCGTGAAAACTGTTCGTGGCCGGGGTTATGTGTTGAGGGCCCAGCCATGAGCCAGAAATCACGCCGTATCAGAAGCATGATTATGCGCACCTTTTTAGGTGCGATGATCACCAGTTTTTCCATCTTTTCTTTCCTGGTGGTCATATTTGTCTTCTCCACCGAGGACGAAATTTTTGATCTGCTTGTTGATGCAGCAACCACTGAATTTATTGCGGAGAACCCCATACCCGTCAAAAACCACGGCTCACTCAAGTCGCTGAATATGACCTATTATGTTGATACCGATGACATGCCAGCCTGGCTGCAGGCGGAAATAGACCCCACATACACGGACGGACAGTTTGAAGTTTTTGGCGAAGAAAACGGGCATTTTCATGCGCTGGTGCGGCCGCTCGCGGACGGCAGAAGCCTGTATGTTTTCTTCAACGCCAGGCGTTTCATCCGCTCCACACCCCAGATCAAATATTTCCTTGTACTCATTTCAGTGATGGCGGGTATTGGCATACTGCTCTCTCTCTTGGCACTGGCCCGTATGAGCCGGAAAGTTTCAAGCCCCATGGAGGATGTTGCTCGCATCTTGGCCGACGGTGGAAGCGTTGTGGACCGCCTGCGAATCCCGCCGGACGCGCCCAAAGAGTTGCATGCGTTGGCGCGCGCCATTGAAGAGCGGGATGGTCGCATCCAAGCCCTTATTGAACGAGAGCGGCAGTTCAACCGGGACGCCAGCCATGAACTTCGAACGCCGCTGGCTGTTGCATTTGGTGCAGCTGAAGTTCTTGAAGAAAAAGAAATGCGCAGCAAAGCGCTCACGCGCCTAAAGTCGGCGATCAAAGACATGCAACAGCTGACAGAGGGGATTTTGTGGTTGGGACGTGACCCGGAAACAGCACAATCCTGTCCGGTTGCGCAAGTGTGCGAGCGCAGCATAGAAGCCTATGGACATCTGGTCGCGGATCGAAACGTTGTCATCAGACTTGAAGGGCCCCTGGAAGGCGACATGCCAGTGCCGGAACCCGTTGCTCTCGTCATGATTGGGAACATTCTCAGGAATGCCCTTTCATACACAGAAGAGGGCGAAGTCGTGATCGAGGCCACCAATAACTCGGTTCGCATCACTGATACGGGGGTCGGGTTTGGCGAAGTGGACCCTGATAAAGAAGGATTTGGTGTGGGCCTGACGCTCGTGGAACGATTGTGCCGGCATTTCGAAATTGTTTTTGCCCTTGAAGCACGCGAGGGCGGGGGCACAGTGGCAATGCTTACTTGGCGCGAGGGCATTTGACGTTGGCTTGACGTTGGTGTCGCTAAAAGGGTCTCAACAAAAAAGGAGACCCCGAGTCATGACTACTTCAACTTTCAAAACTTTTGTTGTTCTTGCGATAGCCATATTTTCGGCTGGCGTGAACGCAGCAGCAACTCGCGTAGATCCACTGGTGTTTAAAGCCGCCGACGGCGAGCGTGTTGTTGGCTTCACCCTCATCTCAAGAGAAACCAAGGAAGATGCGCCAATCGCAGTACTGATGCACCCGATGGCCGCCACTAACCTTTATTGGCTTGCTAAAGACAATCTGATGTCCGGCGATAAACTGACAGCAGATTTGATTGATCGCGGGTACCGTGTAGTGGCCCTTGAGGCACGAGGACACGGCGCGCGGATGGGTGATATGAGCCCAATGGAATTTTTGAGCAATGCCCGCGAGGGTGACGGTATCGCCTACAAGGCGATGATCCGCGGCACCATCAAAGACTATCAGCTGATGCTGGACACTATGCTCGAAAAGCACCCTGAAGCCAAAGGTGTGCTCGCGATGGGTTACAGCATGGGTGCGCAAATGGCGACGTTGCTGGCGGCGCAGGACAAACGCGTAACGCATCTGGTTACCATGGTGCCTCCTTCAGTAACCAATGTACCTGAACTCGCGCCAATCAAGTTCGCGCCTGAAGTGACCATCCCCTGGCTGTTGCTCACGGCTGACCGCGATCAGTTTGCCACGCCAGCACAAAACGCAGCGCTCTCAGATGCGGCTGGACGGAAACCTGAAACTGTGTCTTTCGACAGCAAACACCGCTTGCCGGGCGACTATGTAAACGCTGTCTTCAACTGGTTAAGTGGCCTCAAATAAAAGCCATTTCAGCAATCTAGTCATAAGGGCTCGCCATTTGGCGGGCCCATTTTGTTGACAAGCCCCCTGTTGCATCCAGATTATTGACTATCACCGTATTGATCTGCGGGTATTTGTTAAAGCGCGAATGGGAAGACTTCTGATGACCGAACAAGCAACTTTCACCGCAATGCAGGACGGTACGGCCGAAGATTGGCAGATCATTGGTGCCGCCCATATGGAAGAGTTCAAAAACACAGCAGACCGGTTCATCGGAATGTTGAAGTCCCTGGAGCAATACACGCTCGGGTTCGCTTGCGACCAGTTGCAGCACGCGCTGATGACCGGCACCCTGGCGCGGCGTGCGGGTGCTTCAGATGAGGAAATCGTAGTGGCGCTGTGTCATGACATTGGCAAGGCGATCAACGTGCCGAACCATGGCCCCATCGCAGCGGAAATGATGCGGCCCTATATCAGCGATGATTGCTATCATGTGATCCGCAACCACCAAGCGTTTCAGGGTGAGCATTATTATCATTATCTGGGTGCGCCTACGGACCTCAGGAAACAGTTCAAGGACGAACCTTGGTATGACTTGGCTGTCAAGCTTGTTGACGAGTGGGATGCACCCGCGTTTGACCCGGATTTTGAGGTGGATTCGTTAGAGAGTTTTGAACCCCTAATGCGCAAAATATTTCACGATAAGCCCGTAGCCGCGGGCTGACACACAGGGGCCCAATCCGCTACATAGTGCGCAGCGTTGTTTTCAGGATTTTGCCAGACGGATTGCGCGGCAGCGCCTCCAAAAATTCAACGGCTCTTGGTAACTTAAACGATGCGATGCGCTCCTTCAGGTGGTCAATCACATCGTCCGCCGAAAGGTCAGCGTCTGACCTGCACACCACAAAGGCTTTGACAATCTCGCCCCACTTTTCATCCGGTGCACCAACCATCGCACACTCCAGAACAGCAGGGTGCGAAGACAGGGCATTTTCCAGTTCAGCCGGATAGATGTTCTCACCGCCTGAGATGATCATGTCCTTGATGCGATCGACAACATAAATGAATCCATTTTCGTCGACCCGCCCCGCATCGCCAGACCAATACCATCCGTCTTTGATGGCCTCAGCCGTTGCGTCCGGGCGTTGCCAGTAGCCATCCATCAGGTGGCCGGAGCGGGTTAATACTTCGCCGACCTCACCAACTGGCACTTCTGCGCCGGTTGAGGCGTCAACGATTTTCACCTCGCAGCCCACCATTGCTTTGCCTGCTGCCGTCCGGGTGATGGGATCAAGATGATCTTTGTGTGCCAGGTAGGAAAGCCCACCGGTCGTTTCTGTCATGCCATAAAACTGCGCAAATATTGTGTCAGGCATAGTGGCCATCGCGGCTTCAAGCAATGCGCCGGGCATTGGTGCTGCCCCATACAAAATCTGCGACAGTTTGGTCAGCGACGCCTGCATTTTTTTTGCTGCTTCCAGAACCATCATAATCATGGCGGGCACCAAAAATACGCTAAACGGTTTGGTGCCTTGTGCGGCGGCCACGATAGCGGCTGGGTCAAATTGCCGGTGCTGGTGAATGGGCATGGATCGTTGGAACGCCATCATGCCGAAGTTTACGCCCGCCACATGAAAGTGAGGAATGGCGTGAAGAATGGCTTCGTCAGCTGATTGCCGGTGCAATACACCCGTTTTCAACCCAGCATCGCCTAAGGCTTTATAGGCTGCATTGGAAAGGATAACGCCTTTGGGCAAGCCGGTAGTGCCGCTTGTGTAGAGCTGGATGACAGCGTCTTCGAGTCGAGGGGCATAATCTGGCGCGTTGTTAGACTGCCCATCTATGATTGCTGTGAGGCTTCTGCCATCGGTGGACTCCACGTCAAAAACGCGATCAGCCTCGATTGTATCTCCCATATCGACAGCATCTAGAAAAGCGGCTTCCCCTACCGCCAACGTTGGGTTGGCATCCGCCAGGATGGCGGATATTTCAGCTGGCGCCAGCCGCCAATTGAGCGGCGTTAAAACCGCGCCCATTTTTGCTGCCCCTACAAGAAAATGCCAAAAAGAGCCCAGGTTTTGTGCGAGCCAAACCACCCGGTCGCCCGGTTTTACGCCCAAAGAAACCAACGCATTTGCTACCTGGTTAGCGCGCGCATTCAGTTCGCCATACGTTTCAGATTTACCCTCAAACTCAAGGGCCAAAGCGTCCGGGCGCAGCGCCGCCTGGCGCTCAGCAAGTTCATGGATCATCGCATCTGTGATGAGGTGCGGTGTGTCGGTCATGGCGGCAGTCTCTCCCCAAACTGCTGCGCGCCCCAATGGATGGGACGCGAGATTGTTCCAGAACTCAAAACACGGTTTGCACCATACTGCTATGATTGACGGCCGTTCTCAAGCGGACTCTGCAATCAGATAAAGCCTGGGCCTGCATCAAAATTACCGAGTCGTGGCAGGGCCGTTGTCAGTTCTGATGGGCCAAGGCCAAACCAACTGCCAAGCGGGGCTGCATACTGTTCCACTGAAAGTGTTGGTATCAAGCGGCCGCCACCAGAATCCTGATCATGGTTCAGCTTTGCCTCCGGCATGGTGCCATAGATTTCTCTCCCCTTCACCGCACCACCGACAACCATTTGGTGACCGCCCCACCCGTGGTCCGTGCCGTCTCCGTTCACTGCTAATGTTCGTCCAAAATCGGTGGCCGTGAACAGCGTTACACTGTCATTGAGCCCGAGTTCTTTCATGGCATTACTGAATGACGACACGCCATCGTTGATCATTTTGAGCCGGGCTGGCAGCGTTGCCGCCTGGGCGTCATGGGTGTCAAAGCCGCCCAGGGCGATGAAAAATATCTGCCGGTTTGTGCCCAGCACATCGCGCAGCGCAATGGTATCTGCGACCGCTTTCAATTGGCTTGATACCGGATCGCCGCCAAAGGGCGTGGTGACCGTTTGCGCGTTGCTTGCGGCGCTGGCGAATTTGTCGTTTGCATCAAATGCGCCGCGTAGCGCATTCGCCATATCAAGCTCAAGCACGTGACCGCTATTGAAGTTCTGGGCAATGAATGACTGCTTCAGTCGGTTGAAAAAATCAGCCTCTTCTGCCGATATATCGTTGCTGCCCAGTTCTTCCAGCGCGTCAACAGATGCTGGACCGCGAAAGCCAATTTGGTAGGGGAAGGCCTGTCTGCCAATCAGGAACGGGCCCGATTCTGCCACTGTGATGTTGGTGAAGGTTTCGGCGCCGGAATTGCCGCCAGCATCCAGAATTGCGTCCGCAAACAAACCTCCCCAACCTTCTTGTGCGCCCTCAGGTGCACTGGCCTGCCAGGTTGCCTGTTGGTCATTGTGCGAAAACAGACGCGGCGGCAAAGCAGCGCCATTTTCGAAACTGGATTTGGTGACAGGTTCAATTAATGGCCCAACGTTGCTGACGAAAGCTGCGTCGCCACTGTCAAACAGGGTTTTCACGCCTGCCATCTCAGGGGGCAGTGCCATTTGCATGCCGCCAAGATTGGAGGCTGATCCGGTTTGAAGCGCGAGCAAGTTGCTGCGGGATCGGCTGCCGCCCGCATACTGATTGATCATCGACTGACGTACTGTGCTGTAGCTGTTGTAGCTGTCCTGGTCGTAGGGGATCAGCATGTCATGGCTGTCCAGCCCGCCATAGAGGAACAGGCACACCATGGCCTTGTAGCCACTGATGCTGGCCGCTTGTGCGCTGAACATGGAGGGCGTCAATCCGCAGGTGCTGCCAACAAGTGCTGATGCACCAACGGTGCGGAGGAATTTACGGCGAGTGAAGGTCATAATAATCTCCTCAGCGTTGGATCAGATAATCTGGGCTGGTCATGATGAGCCAGACCGCATGTCGCACCTTTTCATCAAGGACTTCTTCATCCTCGAATTCCTCGAAAAACTCATGCTCAAGGGCGTTTTCAATGTTGCTTTTGGTGGCTTCCGACATGGTGCTGTAAAGCAGCATAGCGTTCAGGCGTTTGATCAATGCGGCGTTATCCATGGCGAACGAATGCAGGGCGCTATAGTCCGGCACCAATGTTGTTTTCGCCTTGGCCTCATCCACATCGATGTCAGACTCGTCGAACTCTTCCTGCAACTCTTCAAGAAATTCTTCGTCGGCCTCTTCGCGGAAAATATACTCACCAATGATGTTGATATAGCCTGGAATGCTTGTGGCGTTCACAAGCTGCATTTCGGGAACCGTCATGTCGCGCGCGCCAGCGAGTGTTGCGGGCGGCACATAACCTGGCCGGTAAAAGTTGAACACCGAACGCGCGCCGTAAGGGCGCTGAGACAAGGCACTTATCTCACCCAAACTGAACAGTTCCGGCGCATACTCCGGGTTTTCTGCGTCCGCATTAAACATGCGCGCCCAGTTCGTGAGACGGATAACGGGTTCCCGCACTTTGCCGTAGTCAGATTTGCGCCAAGCGCCGCCAAGACGGTTTTGACCATCAAATAGAACGGCAGCGAGGGTCGCCATCAAGTCACCCTTTTCGCTGGTGCCCACTTCTGTGCCATCTGGCAGCACATAGCGTCCCTGATTGAAAGCACGAGCGACCCTTTTCACATATCCGGGCACCGGATTGCTGGTGGTAAAGCGCTGGATCAACTGGCGGGCCACAAAGGGGCCGATATTGCGATGCGACATCAAGCGATCCAGCGTCATATCAATGCTGTCGGCGGCGCTTGTACCGGCTGGAATGGTGATACCAAGGAAGCTTTTGGCTTCTGGCGAATGGAGGTCAGGGTATATAGCCATTGGCAATGCCCAAACGTCTGGCCTTACTTCTTCGATATCCTCCGTGCGCGGTTCCTCCGCAAAATCGAGACCTGTAAAGACACGTGCGAGGCCGGTTATGTCAGCATTGGTGTAGAGTTCAATGGGGTTGCCATCGAGGTCCAGCTTCGGTTCACCGTCGCCTTTCAGTTCCACAAGACCAACGGTGAAGAGCTGCATCAATTCACGGGCGTAGTTTTCGTCCGGCATGCGGCCCGTTTCAGGGTCCGCCTTTTCGTTACCTAAATAGGTGAGGTAAAAGCCCATCATGGGCGAATAGGTTACTTCTTCAAGAATATCCCGGTAGTTACCGAAAGCGTGGCGGGCAAAAATATCCTGAACATAGCCGACCGCCTGGGGAAAAGTTTCAACAGCTTCAGGCAAGTCGGACACCACAATAATCTGCGACAAGGCGTAGGCCATGCGTTGCCGAAGCTGGTCTTGTCCCTCGATCGCGTTGCGCCACCATGCAGAGTTTCTGGAGCCTGCGATCAGATCATTTATTTCGTCTTCTTCTGTCTCGTATGTCTCGCGGTATTCCTCGATAATATCCAGCGCATAATTCGTGCTGAGGTTGGTTTGGTTTACGAACCATTCTGATGCACTGGTACCTGTAAGCGCGTTGATTTCGCTCCATTTTGGTCCAAAAGTCGCTTGTGTTAAAAACCGAGCAGTCCGCCTTCGGTTGGCGAAGTAACTGTAATTTTCAGCTTCAACATCCTGAGCAAAAGCCTGTTTCGGTTGCCAGCCAACGTCGCTAATTAACAATATCGACGCCGCGAAAATTGTTGCTACCAATCCTGTTGAGAGTTGCCTTTTCATGCTTGGTCTCCAAGATCCTCATTTTTCTTCGTTGGAATTGTTTCTCCGTAGGCTAACGAACGGCACCAATCTTTATTCCCAATTTTCTGAAACCAAGGTGCGTGCGCGAAAAGCGGCAGCGCAAAGAGCTTGGCTGCCCGCTTAAGACTTGCTATGGACTGCCGGTAATCAGCCTAAATCGTACTTACCGACCTCGAACCAGATGCCCAGAATTCCAACCAGCCTTATACTTATCGTGCATGTTTTGATGATGTTTGCCGCGCCTGCCGTGTTGGCGGACAGTGAAACACCATTGCGCGTTGGCCTGTACCCAGGCATCGCACCTTATGTGATGGAAACCAATCCGCCATCAGGTATTGACGTTGAACTTGTTCAGGATCTGGGACGCCGGCTTGGGCGCGCTATTGAGCTTACAATGCTGCCGCCTGCGCGGCTTTCGCGCATGGTTCTGGCCGGGCAGCTGGATATGCATATGTTGCACGGCACAACGGGCATGGGCTGCACAATAACGCAGCCACTTTCCTTCTGGTCCGATGGTATTACCGTTGGCGAAAATGTGCGTGAACAGGTGAAATCTGTACAAGACCTAAATGGTCTTCAAGTGGCGGTTTATCCGGCCGGTGAAGCGTTTTTACGCAATCAATTGAACAGCTTAGGGGCAACTGACGCAATTGTTGTGGTGGTTCCCAAAACACAGCTAATGGTGAACATGCTGCTTAGAAATCGTATCGACGCCATGTTCAGTGAGGCCCGGATCACGCGGTACCTGTTGCGTTTGGACCCAAGTTCGGCGGACGTTGAACTGCCCGAACCTCTCATGCAATTTCCGGATGATCACCGCCTTTGCGTTGGCGATCCTGTATTGGCCGAAAAAGTGGATACAGCAATTGACGCGCAATTGGCAGAAGGCCTTTTTGACCGGCTCGCACAAAAGTACATTGGTCCACCCGCTCACTAGAGCGCATCCAAGCCCCGCTTACATTAACAACAATTAATGTGCCCTCCATCTACGGGTAATTGTCAGTGTTGCATTCTTTTCCGAACGTCCGAGTGACGAAAGCGAGAAAAAAGAGAGCAAAAAATGACAATTATGGACAGATTCCTGAGCTTCTATCAGAAATTGGGCTCTGATGAATTAAGTGCGTTGCCGACCATTTATTCTGACGACGTAGAGTTTGTTGATCCGGTCACACAGCACCGTGGCATCGCATCAGTTGAAAACTATTTCGCCCGCCTTTTGAAGAACTGCAACGACTGCACCTTCACCATCCGGTCTCACGTAGTGGAAGGGGCAAAAGCCTATGTCGATTGGCAGATGACTTTTGCCCATCCAAAACTGCGAAGGGGCAAACCAATCCCTGTTGATGGATTCAGTGTGCTTGACTTTAGGAACGATAAAATCTGTCGCCAGCGCGACTATTACGACATGGGCGCGATGGTCTATGAGCATGTGCCGCTTCTGGGTGGCTTTATCAGTGGCCTTCGCCGGAGGATGGCAGCATGAAACGGCTTTTAATCACGGGGGCCAGTTCTGGCATTGGAATGGCATTAGCGCTTCAAGCGGCGGAGCTTGGCTATGATGTCACAGCTTGTGGCCGCAATCAGGACCGGCTGAAGGCGCTGACAGAAAAATACACGGCTATCAAAACACTGGCGTTTGATGTCTCGGATGTGGAGGCCTGCATGAAGGCTCTTCATGACAAGACATTTGATGTTGTCGTCCTGAACGCGGGCACCTGCGAATATGTTGACATGGACAGTTTTGACCCAGACATGTTCCGCCGCGTGTTTGACGCGAATTTCTTCGGTGCGGTCAACTGTTTGAACGCGCTATTGCCCAACTTGCAATCAGGCCATCAACTGGTGTTCGTCGATAGCCTCGCGCGCCTATTGCCGTTTACCCGAAGCCAGGCTTACGGCGCCAGCAAAGCCGCGCTTCACTATCTGGCGAAAACCATGGAGGTGGATCTGGCGAGCCGCGGGGCGGTGGTACAATCCATATCGCCTGGATTCGTGCGCACCCCGCTCACCGACAAAAACGACTTTGATATGCCCATGCGGGTTGAGGTGGATGCGGCCGCCAACTCGATCCTAAAACTCATCTCGAGGCAAAAACGTACCGGATATTTTCCAACAGTGTTTGCGGGCATCATCCGAATACTTGGGTCCTTGCCAGTGTCGTGGCAGGTTGCCCTGTGCCGGCACATGAAAGCGGCGACCGCTACCAAGCGGGAGGCAGCCAATGAAACTGCCTAACTACACAAAACTGTTGAATTTTCTGTGGTATCAGAGCGTTTGGTTCACCGCCATTTTGGGCCGCGAAGCCTTCGAGCCCGTGTTGTTTGTTCTCTTGGGTCTGCACCTTTTTTGGTGCGATAACTGGCGGGGTGAGCTCAGGCTCATGCTCGGCTGCGGCCTGCTGGGCGTATTGGCAGATAGTGTGCTCAGCTTGGCCGGGCTATACCTTTTTGACCCAACACCAACGGTGTTGCCGATCCCTCTGTGGCTTGTTGGATTGTGGCTTGGTTTTGCCGGCACCCTTAATCACAGCATGAGTTATCTGGTGTCTCGCCCCTGGCTTGCAAGCGCTGCGTCGCTTGCTGCAGCGCCGCTCAGTTATTTTGCTGGTGAGCGCTTTGGCGCTGTCACGTTCGGTCTTGACGCTCAGGCGGCAGCGATCACGATCGGTGCCACCTGGGCAGTGCTGATGTTCATGTTCACCAAATTGGCGGCCGGACAGAAAAATATCTCCCTTCCCCAAAATCGAAATGCTGCGCAGCTGCGTAGCGCATAACAAAGGAAACGACAGATGAGAAAATTCCTGATCACACTCTTCATCAGCCTTCTTGCTGGCACCGGGGCGTGGGCAGACGTTGACGTCGCAACCCGCCATGTGCCGGACGCAAGCCTGGTGGGCAAAGCGCGCCTCAAGGTCTTGTTCTGGAAAGTTTATGATGCCGAGCTTTATGCACCAAACGGGGACTGGTCGGCAGATGCGCCGTTCGCCCTGTCCCTGAATTACTTGCGTAAATTGGAAGGCGAGCAGATCGCCAAACGCACTATTGTTGAGATGCGCAAACAGGGCTTTGAAGATGAAGTCACCTTGGCGCGTTGGTTTGATGATATGCGCAGCATCATTCCGGATGTAGAGAAAAACACACGCATAACCGGCGTCGCTGACGACACCCAAAACACGCTTTTCTACAGCGATGGAAAACTGATTGGCGAGATCAAGGATCCGCTTTTCACTCAAAAGTTCTTTGATATCTGGCTTGGTGAAAAATCCTCTCAGCCAAAAATGCGTAATAAGCTGCTAGGAGGCACCAAGTCATGAAGTATCTAATTGTTGTTCTATCAGCTTTTCTGGTTTCAGCCTGTTCGATATCCGTGGACGGCGAGAAGTATCTGGATGCTGGCGCGCCATTTGACCTCTATGAGTTTTTTGACGGCGATGTAAAAGCCTGGGGCATTGTGCAAGACCGGGACGGCAACTTGCTGCAGCGGTTTGAAGTGGATATAGCGGGCAGCGTTGAAAACGGTGAACTCACGCTGGATGAAACATTCCGTTACAGCCTGGGTGACGGCGCAAAAGAACGCATCTGGAAAATCCAGAAACTTGATGGCCCCAATTACACAGGCACCGCTGGCGATATCGCCGGGCCCGCAACGGGTGAGGCCTTCGGCAACGCCTTCTATTGGGCCTATGAAATGGACCTGCCCGTCGACGACACAACCTACCGGGTGAATTTTCAGGACTGGATCTGGGCGTTTGACAACAAAACAATCGTCAATCGGTCCTACATCAAAAAGTTCGGTATCGTGTGGTCAGAGGTGACCATCTTCATGCAGAAGCAATAACTACGAAACACGCTCGAAGGTGAGGTGGCAGCAAAGGCCAGAGCCATCCTTGCCTTCCGCGAGTTCAAGCCTGGCGCGATGCAGGTCAACGATTGCAGCTACCATCGCCAGCCCCAAGCCGTTTCCAGATTGGGAACGGCTTTTGTCTACCCGGTAAAACCGTCTCAGTACCTTTTCCCGCTCTGCCGGGGAAATGCCCTGACCCGTGTCACACACCGAAACCCGCACGAAATTGTGGTCAACTGTTGCATCAATCGTGACACCACCGTCGCCTGTAAACTTGATCGCATTGTCGAGTAGGTTCGAAAACAGCTGGAACAACAGGTCACGGTCGCCATAAATGCAAGAAGGGACGCATGCTAGTTCAAGGGTCAGGGCCTTGTCTTCTGCCAGCGGTTCGTACATCTCCACAACATCACCCAGAAGTTCTTCGACCTGCACATCTGCAAAGGCGCTTTTGCGCCGCTCAGTTTCAATGGAGGTAATGCGCAGCAAGCTGGTAAAAATATTCAGGATATTATCCACTTCACCCAGTAGCTGATCGCGCGCGTCGCTGTCGGGCAAGCGGTCCAGGTCGCCGCGAAGCCGGGTGAGCGGGGTGCGCAGGTCATGGGCAATACTGTCAGAGACAGACTTTACGCCCAGCATGGTTGTCTCCAGTTCTCCAAGCAGGCGATTGAGCACCGCCGACAGTTTGCTCAAGTCATCCCAGGAACTGTCAACCGGCACGCGTTCTGACAGATTGCCGGTATTGATGATGCGGTTGGCGGTATCAGCAATGCGGTTCATGCGATTGGCCACATACCAACCGACAATCAAGCACGCGACGGCAAAGCTGACAAAAAGGGCAATCATCACCCAGCCAAAGGTCTGGGCAAACCACTGTGCTGTGTTCAGGCTAGTAACGTCGCGCCCAACCAACAGGAACCGCCCATCAGGCAGCGTCATGATACGTGCCACTGCCACCCGGTGTTCATGGCTTGGGGCGCTGGCATACTCAAACCGGATCAGGCCTTCTTTGACGACAACCACATTGTCTGCCGGCCAAGTAGCAATGTTGCCGGAAATGGTCAGGCTATCAGCACCCTTCAGGGCGTAAAGAAAACCAAGCGGATTATTGGTGAGGGCGTCGTTAAACCATGCCTGAAGCGGGGCATGCCCCCGCTCGGCTACGGACCGTGCGGTGCGCATTTCTGCAAGAATGGCGGTGTCAGCTTCTTCAACGAAAGTTTCTTCGCTGGCAAAGACAATGAAGTAGGCTGCAAACCCAACCCCTAACAGCATTAGGCCTGCCAACAATGCCCCCAGCGCCAAGCTTGAGCTGCGGCTGTAACGGGTAAGCGCTTCTGTCATGTAGGGGCCTGCATGCGGTAGCCTGCGCCGCGTACGGTTTCAATCAATTGCGTGTCAGAGTTTGGGCTAATTTTCTGCCTCAGTCGGCTGATATGCACATCGATGATGTTGGTTTGAGGATCAAAATTATAATCCCATACGTTTTCAAGAAGCATGGTGCGGGTCACCACCTGACCCTGATGCCGCAAAAGATACTCAAGCAGTTTAAACTCTCTGGTTTGCAGCTCCACTGACTGACCTGACCGTGTCACCGTGCGCGCAAGCAAGTCCATTTCGAGGTCAAAGCACTGAAGCTTGGTTTGCTCGGCGCCTGCTGGTTTGCTGCGGGCAATCATCACCTCAAGTCGTGCTACCAATTCTTCAAAGGCAAAGGGTTTGATCAGATAATCATCTGCGCCAGCCTTAAGGCCTTTCACGCGTTCTTCCACGCTGCTTAGGGCGCTGAGCACCAGCACAGGTGTTTGAATGTCAGAGGCCCTGAGCGCGTTTAAAATCGTCAGACCCTCAACCCCTGGCAGCATGCGATCGGTGATAATGGCGTCATAGGTTTCGGTGGTGGCCAGAAAAAGACCATCTTTGCCGTCCGATGCCGTGTCGACGGTGAAGCCAAGCTCGCGCAGGCCTTTTTCAATATAGCCGACGACCTCTTTATCGTCCTCAATCACCAAAATACGCATTGTCATCTCTTTTGCTTACAGGGCGCACTGACTCTACGAGTATTGAAGGCCGATCGGACCATTTGAGGCTTTCTTCTCAGACAGATGCCTATTATTGTATGGATGGTCAATAAGGCGAATAGCGGGCACGGGGAGACGCTGATGAAACTTTGGAAGAAAATCCTGCTGATTGTGGTTGCGGCAATTGTGCTTGTTCCCGCCGGCGTCTATCTCACATCGCTGGATTGGGACAGAACGCACCGGGCTTATGTGTCCAGTCTTCCCCTGTTTGAAACGGGTGTGGCAGACGGTGAGTATCAGATCACTGCCGGTGACTTCACGTACCGTGCCCGGGTCGCAGGTTTGAATAATACGGGCCCGAATATTCTGCTGCTACACGGATTTCCGGAGTCGTCCGTTATCTGGGAAGAACTGATCGCTGCCGCAGCGAGTGAGGGGTTTCGGGTGGTTGCATTTGATCAGCGTGGCTACAGCCCGGGCGCGCGACCAAGCGGCGTTGAAAACTATAAGCTGCCGCTACTGATTAACGACGTTTACGCGGTCGCAGATGCCGTGGGGTTCGACACATTTCACTTGGCAGGCCACGACTGGGGCGCTGTTGTTGGCTGGTTCACTGTCATGAACAATGACTATGGCCGCATAAATAGCTGGGCGGCGCTTTCGATCCCGCATTCAGGTGTGTTTTTTAAAGGCACGATTGACGACCCGGTTCAAGCTGAACGGTCAGGCTATGTGAAGTTTCTGCAGCGCCCGTTTTTGCCAGAGTTTCTGTTCACCATGCGGTCGCAAAAGTCGCTGAAAGACATGTTTGCGCGCGTACCTGCCAGAAACCGGGACGAATATATTCGCATCCAGTCTGAGCCAGGCGCCCTTACAGCGGCATTAAACTGGTACCGTGCCGTTGATGTAACCGCGATTGCCGAAGGGGCAGAGTTTCAGAAAGCAGTTGCGCTGCCGACCCTGTTTATTTGGGGCAAAAATGATTTTGTGATTTCTGAATCCGTTATTGCATCAGCGCGTAACCTGATGCCGGAAGACTATACTGAACTTGCCCTCGATGCTGGCCATGCGCTTTTGCAGCATGCACCTGATGAGGTGTTACCGGCGCTGATTGCCCATTGGCATAGACAGTCCAGCCCTGAATAGAAAAAACAGCACGAGGCCGGTTGGCTTCGTGCTGTTCTGGGAAGGGCCTGCGGGTGTCCCCAAGGGAAGGGCGCAACGGGGCAGGCCAGGGGTCACCACCACCCCTTAGAAGTTATAGTTAAGCTCCAGGCCGTAGGTGCGTGGCTCCAGCACGTTCACACTGCGGAACCGACCGACAAGCGGTCCATCCTGACCGATGCGTGTCACTTCATCACTGTCGAAGATGTTTTTCATGTAAGCTTTTAGAGCCCAGGTGCCGTCACCTTGTGAGAGCACGAGTTGCGCGTCCGCCTGGCTCCAGGAACCAATACGGTCGGTCGGCTTGTTGAACTCGTTTGCGAAATAATTGTCCTGCCACGCATAGTCCACGCGCGCGGTAAGCTGATATTCGCCGTCAAGCTGCCAGGTGTAATCCCCGCCAACTTTGAAGGAGAAGTTTGGTGCATTCCGAAGCGTATTGCCGGCGATGTCCTGAATAACATTGCCGTCGGCATCGAACTGACGATTGCCGTTTTCGTCAAGTGCGATCACCACGCCAGGCGCCAGGCCTGCCGGGTCCCCGGGGTCAGACGTCAAAATGTTATCCAGCGTGACATCAAGGTAGGCAAAGTTGGCGTCCAGGAAGAACGCATCTGAGACCGCATAGTAGAACTCGGCCTCAAAACCCTTGATGTCCGCGTCGGCGTTAACGGTGACAACCGACACGCCGCGCACTGCGCCGATTTGCAGGTCGGTATAGTCATAATAGAAGGCGTTCAAGTTGGCGCGCAGGCGGCCGTCGAGGAACGTGCTTTTGGTGCCAACTTCGAAGGTATACAGGAATTCCGGGTCGAATGTTTCGCCGCCTGCGGGTCCACCAGGGTTCAGCCCACCGGCCTTATAGCCACGCGAGAATGTGCCATACAGTAGCGTGTCTTCATCCAGCCGGTGGTCAACGCTCAGCTTGCCGGTTGTGACGCTCCAGTCTTCTTCGGCGGCGGTGAAGTCTGGCAGGCTCCAGAACACTGTGCGGGTCCTGATTGATTTTTCGTCCCACGTGTGACGCACACCGACAGTCACGCGAGTGCGGTCTGACATGTCATAATAGCCTTCCCCGAAAATAGCGAAACTGTCAGAGACGATATCTTCGCTTTCAATCGTGAAAAACTCGGCTTCGTCAGGCAGGCCAAGCAAGTTCTGGCCGATACTGAGGATCGGGTGGCTGAACTGTGCTTTTGCGTCGGCGTCATATTCGAAATAGAAGGCACCGATCAGGAAATTGAATTGGCCTTCATAGTTGGAAGCAAGTCTCAATTCCTGGCTGAATTGTTCGGCAACCAGAATATCCTGACGGCCAGAGCGGATCTCGTCTGTTGTGATGTCATTGACAAAATCAGCGCGGTACGTCACCGGGAAATTCAGCCGCTGGTTGCTGACAAAGCGATCAAAATCCTGGAACCGGTATGTGTCCAGGTCCTGGTAACCGGTGACGGCCGTGAGCGACAGGTCGCCAAAATCATAGGTCATTTCAAACGAGATAAAGAGCTCGTCCACCTGTGTGATGGGTTCCTGATCAATGTTCACAGTCCGGAAGTCCGGTGGGTTGAACGCATCAGAGAAATAATCACCGCCCGGCAGTGCACCAAGGAAATCAATGGAATTCCAAAGCGTGTTAGTAACATCCGGCGTTTCAAAGCCGCGCGAAAGTGCTGAACACCCAAACTGTGGGTCTTTGGTGCAGGTGCCTTTGGTTTCGTTGGCGCGGTTACTGTCTTCCTTCAGGTAGTTAACAACCAGCGTCGCCGAGAAATTGTCACCGATATCCAGCGTTGAGGAACTTCTGAGCGCGTAACTGTCACGACCATCCACGTCGTTGCCTGTGAACAGGTTGGTATTGTAACCGTCCCGTTTCAGGTAAATGCCAGCAAAGCGCTGTTTGAAATTGTCACTGACCGGCAGGTTAAGGGCGCCGCGGACCCGAAAGTTGTCATAGTTGCCGTACTGCACATTCACATGGCCGCCAAACTCGTCCGTGGGGCGTGCAGTAATAATGTTGAGGACGCCAGCGGTGGTGTTCCGGCCGTATAGCGTGCCTTGCGGACCACGCAGCACCTCGATGCGCTCAATGTCGAAATACTCGGTGTTTCGGCCCACTGGCGCGTTCAGGTAAACCTCGTTTACGTGATAGCCAAGGCCGTTTTCAGCGGTGCTTGAGATCGCGTTGTTGCCAACACCGCGCAGGTTCGCGCGGGCCTGGTCAAAGATCAGGTTTGGTACCGACAGCTGCAGGTCAACCAGCTCTTCGATCACGCGCGTATCCAGCGCGTCGCCTGAAAAAGCAGAAATGGCGATGGGCACATCCTGCAGCGACTGTTCCCGCTTTTGTGCCGTCACGATGATTTCTTCAAGCGCGAAGTCTTCGCTGTCTGTTGCCCCTTGCTGGGCGAACGCGCCGTGAGAAACGGACGCGAGTAAAGCCAGGCTCAACGCGTGGCGCGGTTTATTCAATATGGACATTTTTTCTCCCCCCGGATTGTTGTGAAGGGCGCGCCTCCCATTGGCGAAATGCCCCCGCTGTCTGTTTCCGCATGTCGGGCATATTGTTCCTTATTGTATAAAGAGTCAATACTATTGTAATGATTTACAATAAAAATCGGATAAAGATCCTATTTTACCCCCTTTTGCTAACCAAATGGTCAATAAATAGCGAAAATAGAAACTCCGATAGGTTGCTATGGCTTGAGTTGCTGCAATCATTGCCGTTAGAGTATTTGGGGCTAATCAACATGGGTCACGGAAATCATGGCAACGGCAGATGCAAAAAAAACGACCAAGCGAACGCGGCTAAACCCCGAAGATCGCAAGCAAATTATTTTGGATACGTCCGCGCGTATTGTCTCGGAAGAGGGTGTGTCCGTGCTAACCATGGACCGCATTGGCAAAGAAGTCGGCGTCAGTAAGTCGCTTATTTACGCCTATTTCCCGAATGTGACGCAGCTATTGAAAGAATTGTATGCACGCGAGTTGAAAGCGCTCCGCATGCTGCAAGTGGAAGCGGCTGATGAAGCAACTACCTTTGAGGGCATGGTCCGGCGGGTAACGCATGTGTATATGGAGTATATCGACACGCGCGGCATGCTTCTCTACCGCCTGCAGTCCGAGCCCAGCATCACCGATGGCATCAGTGGCCCCACCTATTACAGCCGTGCAACAGCCGTTAATTATGTGGCGGAAATCATCCATGAGACATTTGATATCCCGATGGATATCGCGGTGGCCGCAACCGATATTTCATACGGTTTGCCGGAGGCGGGCGGTAACTATCTGCACCGCAAAAAAGCCGACCGCCAGCAAATTGAGGACCTGACAGCAACCATGCTGATTGGCTCGATCAAAGAACTGGCCGCAAACTATCAAACACGTTTGCGGCCCTTGAAGCGCGGTAAGTCCGAATAGCGCCAAATTCGCAGAGCCTCCTACATCGGGAAGATCGACTGCCCGCCATCAATAATGATTTCCTGGCCAGTGATGTAATTGCTTTCGCTGGATGCGAGGAACACGGCAATGCCTTCCATGTCCTCAAGCGTTCCGATCACACCAGACGCCGTGCGCCGGCGTGCAGAATCCTGGAAGTACTGAGGTGTTTTCAGGGACATTTCTGTTTCAATAAACCCGGGCAACACAGCATTCACCTGAATGTTGCTCCGGCCAAGCTCAACAGCCAGCGCGCGTGTCAGTCCCGATACAGCTGCCTTGGTTGCGCTATAGCCGGCCCCGTTCCCAATGCCCAGATGGGCGGCAATCGAAGAAGTGACAACCAGTTTGCCGGGCGCCCCCCGCTCAATCAGCTGCTTGATCACAGGTTGGTAGGTATTCACGACGCTTGTCAGGTTGAGGTCCACCACCGCTGACCAGTCATCCGCTGAAAGTTCATGCAGCAACCCGCGTGCGCCGGACCCTCCCGCATTGGCAAAACAACTGTCTATCTGGCCAAAACGCTCCATTGTTTCAGCAAATGCAGTGGCCACGCTATCGGTGTTGGTTACGTCGCATACGAAGGCGGCCGCGTCTCCGTCCAATGCCGCCAGCTCCTTTAGTGCTGCTTCATTTTTGCTCTCGTTGCGCCCCCAAATAGCGACCTTTGCGCCTGCCTTTAAAAGCCCTTTGGCAAACGCGAGCCCAATGCCGCCATTACCACCTGTCACCAGCGCAACTTTACCGGTCAAGTCAAACATTCTTATTGTCTCCGTTCAAACATTGGCAATGCTGTCAGAGACAGCGCAGAACCTTCGTTAAATTCTGTGATCGACAAGAGATTGCCGTCAGGGTCACGCAGAAAAATTGCACGCCCGTCTTCGACAGCGACAACGCCTGTCAATGTATCAATCCCTGCTGCCTTCAGTCTTGCTGCGTCAGCCGCAATGTCATTGCTTTCGAGCGCGATCAGATTGTAACCAATCTCATTCAGGGCCACCGGTTCCTCCGCTGCCTCTGTGCGCGGCTTCGCATATTCCCAAAATTCAAGGTTATAGAAGGGGGCAAGCCGAAACCACGCGCCGTGAAGCACGCCGCCCTCAAGCCCCCCAACCAGGTCAAATGTAGGGCCTTTGATATTATCCACCCTGCGATAGGCCTCAAAACCCAACAGCTTGCTATAAAACTCCATAGTGGCCGTCAAATCGTGGGTTGCCAGCGCGACATGACCCATCCAAACGTCAATATTCATATTGGGGTCCGGGTTATGCTCGATCTCAAACATCAAACCATCGGGGTCCCTAAGATACCCATACATGTAACCAACGCCGCGCATATCAACCATGGCTTTGCTGGTGCTGACCCAGGTTGCTCCAGCTCCCACCGCCTTACCGTCAATCGGTTTGGTTTTAGGTGCTATAAAGCAAATGTGGGTGATGCCCGGGCCCTGCGGTTGAAGGGAATTGTCTCCCGCATGCTGGCTGCCTTCAAATGCCATCAGTTTCAGAAAGCTGTTCGGCCCGCGCAGCTGCAGCATGGCTGCTGGCAAATCGCTCCCGCCGACGGCGGATCGCAGCGCTGGGCTCACGTCTTTCTGCGCTCCAACGGCCTCAAGTCCAAACGAACCGGCATAGAACTCCTTTGCTGCATCCAGGTCCTTCACACTCATGCCGACGTGATTGACGCCAATAATGCTCGAGTTGCCGGGTTTATAGAGTGCATCGGTACGAGTTTCTTGGGCAGCGGCACCGACGGCAAGAAATCCACTTATTGCGGCGGTTACTGCGAGTGCCTTAATCATTTTTGGTTTCCTTCACTTTGTACGAGAGCAAAACATTGCCGAACTTTTGACCCCATTTGTCATAGCCGGACGTAACCAGCATGCGGTGCCCCACAAGCACTGGCCCGTCCGAGTCCATCGAGCCACCCTCCGCCTCGACGCCGTTAACAGACGTGAATTTGCGGTTGGTATCATCGTGCCAGAGAATGGCGCCCGTTTCGGCGTCAAAAATGTGCATTACGCCGTCTAAGCCGCCACCAAACACAAGCCCATTACCCAGCGTTGCCGCTGACGATAGGCCTGGGGAACAACGCCATTTGGCATCGCCGCAAACATCTTTTGTCAGGGTTTTCCAGATCAGCTCACCGGTCGCGGCGCGAACCGCATGCATGCCAGACTGCGCTGGTTTATGAGCGTCCCATGGATAGACGGACAAGTCTGAGATAGGTACAAACAGCACGTCACCGTCAGATGCCATGCCCCAATGGATGCCGCCCATAATGCCGCCGCGACCCACTTGATTGCGCCACAAAAGCTTGCCGCCGTCATCCGGGTCCATGGCATACACCATGCCCGACTTTTGGCCCGCAAGAATGATGTCATGGCCGCTTGGCAAGGTTGTCAGTACGGGCGGTGCGCCAAAGTCATAATCTGGCCCCCGGTTTTCGGGGCAATTTGGCCCTGCAGTCCAGCCACATGACCCATTCCAGGCATCGTCTTTTGTGACCTGGTTTACCCACTCAATTGCACCCGTCTCGATGGATAGTGCAACAATGGCGTCGCTGGTGCCTGTGGTGGGGCGGGAGTAGTTTTCGCCCGTTCCAACATATATGCGGCCGCGTTTTGCGTCGATCGTAGGGCTGGACCAAATTGGCACGCCCGAGGGGCCAAAACGGGCGGTCCCAACTGAAGTCTCGCCCTGCGGTTTGGCCTTCTCCAGCATGTAGGACTGCCACCGCGTCTCGCCTGTCATTTTATCCAGGGCCAGAATGGAGCCCCGGAATGTGCAACAGGCATAGTCCGGGTTTGCGGCTGACACCACCTCACGTGACGAAACCGGAACATACAGCGTGTCCCCATGCACTACTGGCGAGCCAGTGATGGTGGCAACAGGATGATCATCCGCGCGGATTTTCCACGAAACCTGCTGAGTTGCCAGATCCAGCCCATAAACATTGCCTTCAAAGTCACCGAAATATAGACGTGACGCATTGCCCGTTTCGTCGGTATCAATTGCGATCGCGCTTCTCACTTCTGCGTCGACCTGCACGTCGAAATGAATGCAGCCGCTGTTGATATCCAGCGCATAAATTTTGCCATTTTGCGCTGCGGTAAACAGTGTATCGCCCGCAACAGTTGGCTGGGCGCGGGCGCGGGCGCTGTCAGGAAACGCGAACACCCAATCAAGTTCCAGACCTGAAACATTTTCAATCGTGATTGAACTTTCGACATGTCGCGCATTAGCGAGGCCAAGGCCCCAATTTACAATCTTGGCCGTAAGCGGGGATGCAGAGAAATCGCGTTGATCCTTGCAGTATGCTGCAGCGTTGCTGGCAGGGGAGCCTGTTTCAGCGCTTGGTGCTGCGCCAAGATAGTCGGCAATCAGCCGCCGTTCATCCGGCGACAAATGTCCTGACTGGACCAGCATAACACCGTCGTTCATCGCTCTGAATATATGGTCGGCGGAAAGCCGTCGCAGGGCTTCCGTTAACGGCGCTTCTGCGGCGCCGGCATCGTGGCAGGCGGCGCAGTTTTCCTCAAACAGCGTTTTGCCGTCTGTCGGGTCATTGCTCGCCAGTGCACTCAATGAGTGCAACATGATGCCAGCAGCTAAAGTTGAAATACCGGTAAATTTGCGCGCGATTGGCATGGAAACACTCTCTCCCCTTGTGCGCCATCTGAGGGTAACTTACGCTCTTATTGCAACTTTAGTCAATATACTATTGTAAATATAGTCAATAAAGAAACTTTCGGTTCCTCCCCAAATCGCGGCCTTTGGTTAACTCGACACAAGCATTTCTTGTTTGAAGATGGCGTACACGTGCCAATCTTACCAATAACGATAGCAATAATGTGACATGGCCAGCCGTTGACCTTGGGGAGATGCTTTGCCACGTTATCTGCAATGCTCAAGAAGCGCTCTCTCGCGCGACAAAGGAAATTCTGACTATGTCCGATAACAATACTTACACTCCGCCTAAAGTATGGAAATGGGATAGCGAAAGCGGTGGACGCTTTGCGAAAATAAATCGCCCAATTTCAGGCGCTACTCACGAGAAAGAACTGCCCTCTGGAAAGCACCCGTTTCAGCTCTATTCACTAGCAACGCCAAACGGCGTGAAAGTGACAGTTCTTCTGGAAGAACTGTTGGAAGCCGGGCATACGGGCGCTGAGTATGACGCCTATACCGTTGATATCGGCGAAGGTCAGCAATTCAGCTCCGGTTTTGTGGCGGCAAACCCTAATTCCAAAATCCCTGCCATGTGGGACAAAAGCGGTGACGAACCAGTCCGCTTGTTTGAAAGTGCTTCTATTATGATGCATCTGGCAGAAAAGTTCGACGCCTTTTTGCCTGCTGAAGGACCGGCGCGCGCGGAATGTTTGTCCTGGCTCTTTTGGCAGATGGGCAGTGCACCCTTCCTGGGTGGTGGCTTTGGCCATTTTTACGCCTACGCGCCGGAAAAATGGCAGTACCCGATCGACCGTTACGCCATGGAAGTGAAGCGGCAACTTGATGTTCTAGACAAGCAGCTTGCTGACAAGAAATACATTTGTGGTGATGACTATACCATTGCTGACATGGCCATTTGGGCTTGGTACGGCGCACTGGTGCTCGGCAAGCTATATGAAGCGGCTGAGTTTTTGGATGTGGCGTCCTATACGAATGTAGTGCGCTGGGCGAAAGAGATTGCCGAACGGCCTGCCGTGAAGCGCGGCATTATGGTGAACCGCGCGTGGGGTGACCCAGCGGGGCAGCTGAGGGAACGTCACGACGCCAGTGACTTTGAGCATGGAACCTGGGACAAAGTTGGCGGCGAGGAAGCTGCCGAATAAGCTCCCTGATAGTTTTCAATCATTTTGGCCCGGCGTTGAATGCGCCGGGCTTTTTGTGGGGGGTCAGCCTTTCGCAGTTTCTTCGCGGTCAGAGAGATAGTCGCTGTCTGAGTCCAGAATCTGCTTCAGTTCTTCCATGTTTTTGCGAACAGCAGTGCCATATGCTTTTTCGTCACCCCACAGAGCAGACAGTTCAACAAGTGCTGACTTGTCATGGTCTGCGAAACGTTCGCCTGTTTGGCGTGCCAAAGCCTCTGGCATGCCAAGTTGCTGCAACACTTCTTCGCCCAAGGAAATGGCAGACTGGAATGTGTCGCGCTCAAACACTCGCACGCCGCGCCTGATCAGTTCATAGGCATGCTGCCTATTACGGGCCCTGACGGCGAGTGGCAGGTCGGGGTAATGTTTCTGGGCAACGCGCACAATTTCGAGTGATTTTTCAATGCTGTCTACGGCAATTACAAGCAGCTGCGCATCTTTCGCGCCCGCTGCCCGCAACAAGTCCAGCCGCGACGCATCGCCAAAAAATACTTTGTTGCCGAAGCGGCGCACCAGTTCGATTTGTTCGGCGTCATGATCCAGAATGGTAAGATGATGGCCCGCAGCCATGAGCATACGGCCAACGATTTGGCCGAACCGTCCAAAGCCGACCATGATGATGGGGCCATCAGGCTCGACCGCGTCAGGCTGATCATGGGGGGCCTGCACCATTTTTGGCGCTACCAGCTTTTCGTAAATGATCATCATCAGCGGTGCGCTGATCATGGAAAGTGCAACCACGAGCGTGCCAATGGCTGCGGTTCGACCATCAAACACGCTGCTTTGGCGGGCGTATTCAAACAAAACGAAGCCAAATTCACCACCCTGGGCGAGGAAAAACGCCACCATCAGCCCGGAACGCCGGTCAAGCTTGCAGACTTTTGCGACAATCAGCAGCAAAACAAATTTAGCCACAATCAAAAGACCGACCGCCGCCAGGATCAGGCGCAGCTCTTCTGAAAGCAGATTAAAGTCAACACTTGCCCCAACGCCCAGGAAAAACAGTCCCATTAACAGGCCTTTAAATGGCTCCAGGTCGCTTTCGATTTCATGGCGATATTCGTTTTCTGCCAGTACCACGCCGGCCACAAAGGCACCAAGTGCCGGTGACAAGCCGACGAGATTCATCAACAGTGCAATACCGACAATCATTAAAAGCGCTGCAGCGGTAAATATTTCTCTGAGCCGTGAATGGGCAATAAATCGGAATATCGGTTTCACCACATAGCGCCCACCCAGGATCAAAAGCACAACGGCAACTAGCGGCAGCAAGACTTTCAACAATGTGCCACCGCTATCGTCCGCACCTGTGGCTACCGTGGTTGTGGCCAGGAGCGGCAGCAAACTGATAATCGGGATTACGGCAAGGTCTTGCATCAGCAAAATGCCAAAGCCGGTTTGGCCACCCGGTGTTTTCATCAGGCCTTTTTCGCCGAGGCTTTGCAGCACAATGGCGGTCGAGGAAAGCGCAAATATGAGGCCCAGAGCGATCGCTTGATTGACGTTGTTAACCAGCACCATGCTGATGCCTGCAAGTACAACAGCAGTGGCGAGAACCTGTGTCAGACCAGCGCCCAAAATGAGCGATCGCATGCTCCACAGAAGGCTGGGCTTGAGTTCAAGCCCGATCAGGAACAACAGCATCACAACGCCAAATTCTGCGAAATGCAGCATCTCGGTCTGGTCGCCTACTGCCCCGATACCAAAGGGTCCGATCAAAACACCCGCAATCAGATAGCCGAGAACCGAGCCAAGGCCAAGGCGCTTGGCGATGGGCACAGATGCCACAGCTGCTATCAGATAGATGAAGGCAGTGGACAGAAAATCACCGTGTTCCATATGGTCCCCCGATGTTGTGTGCTTCCACCAGATTGGTGGGCATGGTTGTTGTTATACTACGCGCTGAAGACATCACCAGTTTAATCGGGCTGGCAAACGAAAAAGCCGTGCGATGGGTTTCGCGCGGCTTCGATGATTTTAGCACTAGGCTATTTGGTCATATCAAACAGCAGGATTTCGCTGTCTTTTTCAGCTTTGATGCTGATCAGATCTTCTTTGCTGATCGCGGCACCATCGCCGGCTGAAAGTGTTTCGCCGCCAAGGGTGAACTCACCTTTCACGGCCTGAACCCAGATCAAACGGTCGATAGATGTTTCATACTCAACAGTTTCGCCAGCTGGCAGCAATGTAGCGTTCAGTTTCACATCCTGGTGGATGGTAACCGAGCCGTCGCGGCCATCGGGCGAGCCGACCAGCTTCCAGTTGCCCGTCTTGTCCGCGTCTGAATAGGCTTTTTGCTCATAAGAGGGCGCAATGCCATTTTTCTCTGGCATGATCCAGATTTGCAGAAAGTGCACATTGTCTTCTTTGGAGTGATTATATTCACTGTGACGAATGCCGGACCCTGCAGACATACGTTGCACGTCACCTGGGCGAATTACTGAACCGGTGCCAAGCGTGTCTTTGTGCTCGAGGGCGCCGTCGATCACATAAGAGATAATCTCCATGTCGCTGTGGCCGTGGGTTGGGAAACCCTCACCCGGTTGAACGCGGTCTTCATTGATAACCCGCAGATGGCCAAAACCCATGAACTGTGGGTCATAATAGCTGCCAAACGAAAAGGTGTGATGGCTATTGAGCCAGCCATGGTTCGCCATGCCGCGTTCAAAACTTCTTCTAACTGTCATCATGATCTTGCTCCTTTGCATCTTGTGCTTGACCACAATTTAAGAAGGATCATTATGAGAGACAATTATGCTAATAAGTGACATAGTGTTTCCAAAAAGGATACAATATGGACAAATTCAAAAACCTGACAGCTTTTGTAAATGTAGTGGAGGCAAATGGTTTTGCTGCCGCTGCCCGTCGGTTGGGGCGCACACGCTCCAGCGTCAATAAATCGGTGATGGCGCTCGAGGATGAGCTGGGCGTGCAGCTTCTCAATCGCACGACCCGGCGGGTGAGTGCCACCGCAAACGGTGAGGCTTACTACGCCAGGGCTAAAATAATTCTGCAGGACATTGCAGAAGCCGACCGGGCAATAGCTGAAAATGATGATGAACCTAAAGGCACGCTCAGGCTAAACGCACCTCTTTCCTTTGGTGCGTTGCATTTAAGCAAAGCCCTATCGGACTTTTTGGCCCAATATCCTGGACTCAAGCTGGAGCTCGCGCTCACAGACCATTTTGTGGATCCGCTTGATGGCGGATTCGATGCCGTCGTTCGTATTGGTGCACTGAATGAAAACCCGTCCCTTATCGACCACCCCATTGTTGAAATGCAACGGTTTCTGGTCGCGTCACCGGAGTTTCTCCATGAGCACGGGAACATAAAGTCAGTCAACCAGCTGAAGTCGTTGCCATGTCTGCATTATGGCTCGCTTGGGGAAGGGCATGTCTGGCGCCTGTTAGGCAAGGGGCAGGAATTGAATGTCCCGGTTAACGGGGTGATGTGTGCCAACAACGGCGAGGCGTTGCAGCAGGCCGCTTTGTGTGGCCTGGGCGTTGCCATGTTGCCAACGTTTATTGTGGGGCCCGCATTGCAAACAGGTGCCTTGGTGCGCGTGCTGCCGGATTATGCACCGCCGCCCATTCACTTGATGCTGCTGTATCCACCTAGTCGGCATTTATCTCCCAAAATCCGACAGCTGGTCGCATTCTTATATGATCGGTTCGGCGAGCATCCGCCGTGGGATCTGTTCAACTGACTTAAGTTTATTTTTGGCGTTCTGGCTTGCATTCCACCTCTATAACAAGTGATGGTTCGGTATCCACTCAATGCCCGGAGGACCGATCATGCCATTCCACAAAAGCGCTGCGATTTGCTTGGCGCTGTTTTTCGCTTCCGCGGCAAACGCAGAAGTGATTGAAGCAAGCCCTGACCACTTTGTGCTGCGCCATGAAGCCAACTCCACATTGAGCCCTCAGGAAATGTGGGCCCGTCTGATTAACCCTTCCAGCTGGTGGCACCCGGACCATTCCTATTCCGGCGATGCCAATAACCTGTCACTTGATGTGCGGGCCGGTGGTCTGTGGAAAGAAGAATGGGAGGGCGGGTCTGTCACCCACGGCGAAGTTGTTTTCGTTAATCCTGGTGTGCAAATCAGGTTGGATGCCCCTTTTGGCCCCTTACAGGCCATTGGCGCGAAAACCATCTGGACCATAACGATCTCGGCTGACGGCGAAGGGTCTAAAGTCGTATTTGACGAAATATCGCACGGGGTAGCCAGCAGTAAACTGGATGAGCTGGCGCCTGCGGTCGATTTTGTGAAATCTGAAGGTATTCGCCGCTTAACCGCAGTTGAGTGAGATTTTGATACTCAGTGCGCAGCCGACGTGGTTGAGGCAAGCCGGCTGCGCAGCTCCGCCGGGGGGTATTGGCGGAGCGGGAGTTAGCGTTTAGCCTTCAAATGGGATTGCTTCCAATTTGTCTGCGGAAACATTTTTGATCCGCTTCCAGTTGGAATTGGCAGCCTTGATGCGACCCTTTGGGTTCTCAAGCCACATATCGTGGATCTGTAGAGAGTTGTTGAGGTAAAGCTTGCCATCAACGATTTCGAAGGCTTCCGGGTCAACTTCCAGCTTCAACCCAACAGATGTGCCGAACGAACAAAAGCCGCCATACTGCGGTGCGTAGCCGCGTGGATTGCTGGCAAATTTGTCGCGGTTGGACGCAGTAGAGAAACGATATTCCACGCCGTCATAAGTATGGGTGAACCGGCTTTTGCCAGCAGTTGGCACGCCCTTATTGAAATAGGCAACGACGTCATAGCCCTTAACACCCAGTTTATGGTCACTGACATTGGCAGTGCGAACTTCTGCGGCGTTTGCCTGTCCCACCATTACGGTGGCTGTAACTGCTGCAATCATGAATGCAGCCATGTTTTTTAGTATTGAACCAATCATTTTTTGCTCCTTGGTTTGCGTCAATGACGCATAGATACGGAGCGTGATCGCTTTAATCTATGAGCGATAGTCGGGATAATTTGTCAGATCGTCTTTAATTACCGAGCAACGAACCAATGGGCCAATTTATTGAACTTGATTTTGCCTCCGGTATTGACCCGGCCCGGTGCCTACGGTTTTCTTGAACACTTTGCTGAATGAAGCAAGAGACTGATAGCCAACAGTTTCTGCTATTGCGTCTGTTGATAGCTCGCTTTCAATCAAAAACTGACAGGCCTTTTGCATCCTCCAGTCGGTGACATATTGCATTGGGGTCATACCCATCATGCTTCGAAATCGGTCAGCGAATACTGATCGTGACAGCCCCGACTGACCCGCAAGTAATTCAATGGTCCACACGTCGCCGGGAGCCTCATGAAACTTCTTGAGACCTTTGCCGATGTGCTTGTCTCCCAGTGCTTGCAACACACCACTGTCATTGTCTGAATTAGCGGCCCAAGCCCTGACCGCATGGATCAAAAGGATTTCCGACAAGCGTTTAACAATAGCTTGTCCTCCCATCAAAGCACCCGAGGACTCGTACCCCATGTAACGCATGGCGTTTTCGAACCACGAAAACTCAATTGCATCCGAGCCTTTTATCAGAATAAAGGGCGGTAAATCTGACAAAAGCGGGTGGTTAAATCGTGGATCAAACTCGAAATGTCCACATACAAGATGCCCGTAACCAGAGCCATCCCCGCCATAAATAAAATGGCCTTCGCCGGTGTATCCGGCAATTTCGAGCGCCTTGTCGAGGCTGATAATTGGCGTATCCATGGCATTAGACAAGGTGTGTGCGGCACCGTGGGGGATAATAATCATATCGCCAGACGATAAAAGCACAGGGTCATTTGCGCCCTCGACATTCACCCAGCAGTCACCACCTGAGGCGAGGTGAAATCTGGCTACATTTTGATATTTAGGCACCTGAATGCCCCACGGTGCAGAAAACTCTGTGGTGAAATACAAAGACCCCCTGAATTTCAGCAGGTCCAATATATCGCTTAAGGCATCCATTATTTTCTCCTTTCCCGAATTATGTCGAAAAAGTGCTGTTATGCAAACGACCAGGACGATCTGACAAATAATGCGGACGAATGAAAATTGTTCATCTGAAATGACCGACTAGATATGGCCTCACACGAATTGAAAAAGAGGACATATCATGATTGATCATATGAGCGTGGGTGTTGAATGCCTGGACACCGCACGCGAATTTTATACCAAGGTTCTGCAAACTTTGGGCTTTGATCTGAAAGTGGAAACTTCAGATTTGCTGGCGTTTGGCGGCACGGGCATCGAATTTCTTGCGATGAAACCTTTTGACAAAGCAATGGCGTCCGCCGGAAACGGTATGCATGTCGCATTCACGGCACTTAGTGAAGACCAAGTGGACAAGTTTCATGCTGTTGCCATGGAGTTGGGCGCCACTTGCGAGGGCATGCCAGGCAAGCGCAATTACCCCCACGCAGAGGTTTATGCAGCTTATGTGCGTGATCCTTTTGGCCACAAACTTGAGGCCCTCACCAACGGCCTGTCGGCGCGATAAAGGAGTGCATAATGTCTGATATCATTTTTTACCTTACCCTCAGCGGACTGCTCACACTGTTGCTGTGGACGCCCTACATCGTTGCCAGAATGTTCGCCTGGGGTATTCCGACATTCCTCAATAATTACCCGGAAGGGTTTCCAGCGAAATCGCCAGAGCAACCCTTGTGGGCGGCGCGCGCCCAGCGGGCGCACCTCAATATGGTTGAGACCATGCCGGCTTTTGTGGCCGTCACGGCGGCCGCCCTCTTGGCGCCAGGCCTCGGTGAACTCGGAACTGCCTCGGTTGCCTATTGGAGCACGGTTTTCTTCTATGCACGTCTTGTCCATGCAGCCGTATACATTGTGGGTATCCCTTACCTCAGAACACCTGTTTACCTCGTGTCTTGGTTGTCGGTGCTCATGATTGGTTTTGAGGTTATTGGCACGCTGTAGCGCGTTTGACCGAGCCCAAATATAGAGGGGCAGAACCCGTCAAAGCCGATCCTGCTTTGCTGCCACTCGAATCTCCCCTATGCTCACGCGTAGGGGAGATGTTTGATGAACAAGCAATTGATACTGGTTTGTGCTGCTGGCTTTATGGTTTCTGCGCTGTCTACGGTGAACGCACTGGATCATCACGGTAAGGACAAAAAAACCGCAGCAGAAAAGGCCGCAGAGGCCCTCGCAAACATGAGCGATGAACAGCGAAGACTGCTGAATACAACACCCATAACCGGTGATCGTTATCCCTCACCGCCCGAGCCGCACTATGGCCCGGAAACAGGCTCTATTCATTTTGAAGACAAAGACCCAGGCCCGACGATCGGCGGCACTATCACCATGAAGCCTGCTGTGGATGAAAACGGCAAGCAATTGGACGCCGCGAGCGAAGGCATCACCATGTATATGATCCATTGGGGCCTTGAAGTCGGCGAGCCGGGCACAGCCGACGATGCTGGTGCCGGTGACTTGGGCGGCGACTGTATGGGATTTCGGGATACAGGCCATGTAGTTGCGATGCCGGCGTCAGACGCGGGCGATGGCATGACCTGGGAAATCCCGATGGGAACCAAGGTACCCAGCGAGGCCGTTTATTTTGTAGGGCACACGCTATATGGCCGCATCCATAATTTGGCTAAATGCACTCAGACACCGATCCAAAACTGGGTCGAGTAAAACCAGACTAGCCCCAAGCGGTTGCACGGAGTTAATCTAGTACCGTGCGCTCTTCCTGGCCGGTAATCCAGACCAGCCCATAGTAGAGCCGCGACCCGACCAACGCGAACTTAGTGGTCGCGAATTCACCTGATTGAATGGCCGCTAACAACTCGTCGCGATCAAGTATGCTCCAAACGCTGGAAGATCTTTCCAAGTCACCCGCCAACTCCAGGAAATGGTATTGCACGGCTTCCATATAGGCTTGCCTTCCCAAATTGTGGATGCCACGAATGTCGCCCTGCGGCCGTGTTAATGCTTCCGCATTGACGGGTTGGGCGGTCATTTTACTCAATTCTGCCCTAACCAGTTTTTGTGGATCACTCATCAGCTCAACTGGCCAGTCACTGGCGGCAAATGGCACCTCAATCAGCCCAGGAACGCCGAACTGTGTCATTATGTCATAGGTCAATCTCGCCCTGTCGCGATCGTCGACAGATAGTGCCGCCTGCGCGGATACCAGCCGCACATCATTCAAGGGCTCAAATGTGGGTCGGCTGTCGTTTATGACCTGGACCGTAAACCCACTGTGTCGCCAGCCCCGGTCTGCTAGATAATAGGCGTCTTTAACGTTTGCTTCGCTAATGTCTTGGGCCAGAAGCCAATCAATTTGATGTTCGAAGGCGCGTGCAGCTTGGTGCAAAAATTCGTCCGTGAACAGTTGGTGAGTAAATCTGCTCCTCGAAATCAGTTGGGCCGCAAACTGCGCCGTGAACGTGGTTGAAGCCGCCCTCAAAAGTTGTTTCAGGCGCAAACTCCAGCCTTCAGAGGCTGCCAGTGAACGGTGGTATGATTGCATTTTCTTTTGTTGATGTGGCTTGGTGCTGGGGAAGAATGATTTGGTCCGTGCTTCTGCACAGCCCCCTCGCACTTGGGCAACATTACTAAGCCGCTCGACGCCTAACCCAGTATGAAACAGGTTTGATGAGCCCATCGATCGGAAAGCTGCGCGAGCAGTGGCAGCGATCGGGTCTATGATTTCACCAGGCCCGACATTAGATAGAAACCCTGACCGTTTCAGGTCAAAATGATTTATCAACCGGTTGGCCACACCACGGTCTGGTCCTCCTTCGGGTCCACCGGTGAAAACATGAAAATTCCGCGCTTTGGCTCCGAGGAAACTGCCTAACACCAAGCGCGTATCCTTGCCGCCTGATAGGTCAATGGCGAGGCCTCGATCTGGCAAAGTCTGCGCCAAACTATTTGCCCGTTTCATGAGGCCGGATGCTGCAGCGCGCATACTAGCCTCATAGGTGCCGTATTGGTTTTTCCATGGCATAGAAAAACGCTTTAACCTTGCTTGCTTGCCATCGCCAACAACAGCATAGCCTGTGGGCAGTTTTTCGACGCCAGCAAGACCGGTTTTTGTCCAGCCGCCCACACCAAATGCGGCTTCAAATGCGTTTGAAGTAAAATCCCGTTCACATGCAAACCCAAGCCGAGCGGCAGCCTTTTCAATGAGATGAAGAGAGTTGCTGATCAGCGTATGGCCGCTTCTTTCAAGGCGAAAAAACGCGTATTGGGACAGCGGGTCAGGTGAAAGCATAAACGAACCGTCTTCGTCTATGCGCGCCGCGCCAAAAACACCGGAAAGATGGATGGGAGTTTCGCCCGCAGACACGCCGTCCAGATAAGAGCTGATGGCCACCGCAGCGGCAGTTGGCGAACTGTTGTCTAGCAGATGGTTGTGGGCGCCGTCGTCCGAAATAAAGGCGCCATCCCAAAACACCAACGCCGGGTCATTGGGAGTGCTGCGGGTGTGAGGCGCCACACTTGAGATAACTGATATGCGACCAAGATGCGCTTCAAATGGCGCGGGAGTTACTACCCCAAAGTCCTGATCAGTGAACTGGCTCGCTGATAAGGTCGCTGGATTGCCACAGGTTGGGAAATGAATGACAAATTTCATGGACCGTATTCGTCTTTCTATTTCCCCTTAATTCAGTTTGAACGATGCGCGATTTTGACAGTCGCAATCAAACATCAAGGTTCGCGACTGCCAGGGCATTGTCCTGAATAAAGTTTCGGCGTTCCTCAACCACGTCCCCCATCAGTTTGGAGAAAATCTCATCCGCCGTGTCCGCTTCTGTTACTTTTACTTGCAATAGAGAGCGCACTTCTGGGTCAAGCGTCGTTTCCCAAAGCTGGTCCGGATTCATTTCACCGAGACCCTTGTAGCGCTGTGTGGACAAGCCCTTACGACCGAACGACAGCAACAATGCCAGCATCTCAAGCGGTGTGCCCACAGAATGGGTGTCATCCCGGCGTGTAACGGTGGCCGGTTTTTCAAACAGATCACTGATTTCCGCCATGCGTTTGGTGAGCTTGCGGGCCTCCTGGGTCTCAATCAGGTGCGCATCCACCCGGTGCATATCGATCACGCCGCGCACTTCCTGAGCAAAACTGTAGCCGCCGTCTTCAGTTATATCAGCAGACCAGCCAGCAGCTTCAATACTGTCGGCGAGGTCATTCATGTGGCCAGCAACTTTCTGGGCCACTTTAAGGCGCGCATCATCGTCGCTGCACAGTGCCACATCAAGCCCGCCAAATAGTGCAAGCATTTCCAGAAGCGCTTTGTTGTAGCGGATTGGCATGGCGCCAATCAGGGCCTTGATTGCGCGCGCCTCTTCAGCCAGATGCTTGATTTCTTCACCCGCATGCTGGGCACCTGTGCCGTCGGTGACCACCACATCACTGGTGCCCATATCAAGAAGATAATCATCGAGCGCTTTGTCGTCTTTCAGATACACCTCCGATTTGCCGCGACCGACCTTATAAAGGGGTGGCTGGGCGATATAGAGGTGGCCTGCTTCAATAATCTCTGGCATTTGCCGGTAGAAGAAAGTGAGCAAAAGCGTACGAATGTGAGCGCCGTCCACATCAGCATCGGTCATGATGATGATCTTGTGATAACGAAGCTTCTCAAGGTTAAAATCTTCGCGGCCAATGCCGGTACCAAGCGCCGTTATCAGCGTACCAATTTCGTTGGAAGCAAGCATGCGATCAAATCGGGCGCGCTCTACATTCAAAATTTTACCCCTCAACGGCAAAATTGCCTGATTTTTGCGGTTCCGGCCCTGCTTGGCAGAACCACCCGCGCTATCGCCCTCCACAATGAACAGTTCAGAAAGGGCCGGGTCGCGCTCCTGACAATCAGCAAGCTTGCCGGGCAGGGAAGCGATATCGAGCGCACCCTTGCGGCGCGTGAGTTCGCGGGCTTTGCGTGCCGCTTCACGCGCTGTTGCGGCATCGATGATTTTCTGAACGATATTTTTCGACTCAGTAGGATGTTCGCCGAACCATTCCGCCAGTTTTTCGTTTACAAGGCCTTCAACCGCTGGGCGCACCTCCGAAGACACAAGCTTGTCTTTGGTCTGGCTGGAGAATTTTGGGTCAGGCACTTTAACGGATAGTACTGCCGTCAAGCCTTCTCGCGCGTCGTCCCCCGACAGCGACACCTTGGCCTTTTTGGCGAGGCCGCTTTCATTCACATAGCTATTGATTGTGCGCGTCAGCGAGGCGCGGAAAGCTGCCAAGTGGGTACCACCATCGCGCTGAGGAATATTGTTTGTGAAGCACAGAACATTCTCATGATAGCTATCATTCCATTGCAATGAGAGCTCAGTAGTTATGCCGTCCTTTTCGCCGGTAATGGTGATCGGCTCGCCAATCAGGCCGGTTTTGTTCCGGTCCAGATAATTCACAAATGCAGTGATGCCACCCTCGTAGAATAAATCCACGTCCTGCACATCGGCGTGACGCGAGTCCTTGAGTTGAATGTGAACACCGGAGTTCAGGAAAGCGAGTTCACGGTATCGATGAACCAATTTGTCAAAGTCAAACTCGATGAATTTGAAGGTGCTGATGGCTGGCATGAAAGTGACTTCGGTGCCCTTTTTGCCGTTTGCATCACCAACGACCACCAGGTCCTCTAACGGTTCACCATGCTCAAAGCGCATGAAATGTTCTTTGCCGTCTCGCCAAATACGAAGCTCTAACCAGTCGGAAAGCGCGTTAACAACAGATACACCCACACCGTGCAGACCGCCCGAAACCTTGTAGCTGTTCTGGTCAAACTTACCGCCAGCATGGAGCTGGGTCATGATCACCTGCGCGGCGGAAACGCCTTCTTCTTCATGAATATCGGTGGGGATTCCGCGGCCATTATCGGTCACAGAACAGCTGCCGTCAGGGTTGAGTGTCATGGTTACCAGGTCGCAGTGCCCAGCGAGCGCTTCATCGATGGCGTTGTCGGAAACCTCAAATACCATGTGATGCAGACCAGAGCCGTCTTCGGTGTCACCGATATACATGCCCGGGCGCTTGCGTACTGCATCAAGACCCTTCAGGACCTTGATCGAGTCTGCGCCGTATTCATTTTCATCGAGCATTTCTGGTGTATCGCTCATGGTGATTTTCCTTGTTGATCCCTAACTCTAGACAGCGCACGGCTGGATCACGCCGTGTGCCACTTCAAAAAATTCTGCTTTACCCATCAGGGACTTAAACAAACTACGATCAGTGCCTGTAAGCCAGCACTGGCTTCCAAGTGCGGCTAGCTCTTCAAACAAAGCTGCGCGCCGATCAGAATCCAGGTGGGCCGCAACTTCATCCATCAGCATCAGCGGCGCCTGCCCCTTAAGGGCAATCTGCAATCGCGCGTTCGCGAGTATGAGGCCGATTAACAGCGCTTTTTGCTCACCGGTGGAACATAAGTCCGCCCGCATGTTCTTCGCGCTGTGTGTAACGATGAAATCAGTTTTGTGAACACCTGTGCTGGTGCGCCCAGCCCGCGCATCAAGCGCACGCTCGTTTGCCAGCCTGTCAGCATAAGCTGCCTCAGCGTCAACAGCCTGTATGCCGTCAGCCAACTGGTTTTCGAGCCAGCCATCAAGAGCAAGTTCAGCCTTCGGGAAGGGGCTCGCGGGCGCGTCAGCAATTTGACCGGCGATCTGGCCAGCAAACTCAAGTCGGGCAACGGCAACAGCCACTGCATGCTCTGCCATTCGCGCTTCAAGGGCGGTTAGCCAAGCACTATCTGCGGCCAAGCCTTGCTCGGACAGAAGTCGATTGCGATCACGCATGGCGCGCTCGAAGGCGCTTACTTGTCGGCTGTGGTCGGGAAATAGCCCAAGAACCAGTCTGTCCAAAAACCGGCGACGCGATGAAGGCCCTTCAATGAAAAGCCTGTCCATTTGAGGCGTCAGCCAACTGACGCTCCACCGATCCCCTAAGGCACTGGTATTCGGTTTGTTTTCCCCGTCGATACGAACGACCCGGCGCTGTGCCTGCTTTTGGCCGTCTTCGCCGGCATCATTGGCCGCGCGCACGGGGTCTTGCCCTGTGCCAACCTTGACGGGTTCGACCAAATCATCTGCTTTGAGTTCAAGGCTAAGAGCAACAGACCAGGGGCCACCGCCGATGCGACCAACATCTGCAATGTTGGCGCCTCTAAGCCCGCGCCCGGGCGCTGCATAGCTGACAGCTTCCAGAACGTTGGTCTTTCCAGCACCATTGTCGCCCGTAAGCACGACCAAAGGCTGCTGGCAGGCCAGGTTCAGGTGACACTGCTGGTATGATCTGAAGTCAGTCATCATAAGTCGTGAGACAAATACGAGTTCCTGTGCACCGCTTGAACTCGTCACAGGCGAGCTGCCAGTGGCTGAGTCCAATGAATGCGGCGCTTGGGTCATCAAAAAGGCTTTTCCTTATCAGAGCGGGACGATATCGCCGCTAAACCCGCATTGGCATAAGAACGTAGAGAGCGCCTTCATCCATCAAGTCCTTCAAGACCGTGGGGGCAGACGGGTCAGCCAACATCACCTGCACCATGTCACCCTCAATCTGGGCAAGGATGTCCATCAAATAGCGGCTGTTGAAACCAATCTCCATGGCATCAGAGCCATAGGCGGCAGCCAGCTCTTCGCGGGCAGTTCCACTGTCAGGGCTATTGACCGATAGCTTCAGCATGTCCTGATCAAGCGAAAGCTTCACAGAGCGTGTTTTGTCAGAGCTGATGGTGGAAACCCTGTCAACAGCCTGCGAGAACAAACGGCAGTCGATCTCGAGCATTTTGTCGTTTCCTTGCGGGATAACGCGGCTGTAGTCCGGGAAGGTGCCGTCAATCAGCTTGGAATTTACAACGGTGCTATCGAAGCTGAACTTCATTTTGGTGTCCGAAAGCGCAACCGTGACATCGCCTTCATACTCGTCGATAAGCTTGCGCACCTCTGCCACGGTTTTGCGCGGCACGATAATGCCGGGCATGCCGGTCGCCCCCTCAGGTACATCCTGTTCCACTTGCGCGAGCCTGTGGCCGTCGGTGGCTACGGTGCGCAGTGTTGAACCAGACTCACCCTGTGCAACATGAAGGTAAATACCATTGAGATAGTACCGCGTCTCTTCAGTAGAGATCGCAAAGCGAGCTTTGTCGATAAGCCGCTTAAGCTCTTCACCGGCGATTGCAAAACGATGCGGCAGGTCGCTCTCGCTCATTGTCGGGAAGTCTTCTTTGTCGAGGCACGCCAATGTAAAGCGCGAGCGCCCTGCTTTAACCACCAGCCGATCACCGTCTTCGAGTGTCAACTCCACTTCAGCGCCGTCCGGCAACTTGCGAGCAATGTCAAACAACGTGTGGGCCGGCACGGTGGTCGCGCCCGGCTGTGCGACTGCTGCACCAGTTCTTTCAACAATGGAGATATCGAGGTCAGTAGCGGTCATGGCAACGCCATCCCCTTCGGCCTCGATCATCACGTTGGAAAGAATGGGTATGGTGTTGCGGCGTTCAACTACGGACTGCACATGCCCCAATGTTTTCAGAAGGGAATTCCGTTCAATGGTGAATTTCATGAAAAAATCTTCTTGTCTGACTGCATTAATTGGCTGCCTGCAGAAGGCGCCCATTGCCCGGATTGCATCTCCCCCGAGATGCGCCGGAACGGGCCAAAATTAGCCCGCTGGCACCCCCTTAGTAGGCCTTGAAATACAATAACGGGTTTCAGGGCAAATCCAAATGAAAAAGCGCCAAAAATGACGCTTTTTTTTCAGTTGAGAATCATTGGATTTCTGCCGATTCGCCTTGGTTTGAAAACCGGCAGGTTTTGATGCCAGAAATCAGCCTGCCAACAGCCTTGTCAGACGGGTAATATCTTCGTCTAAAGTGCTGTCAGACTTCACCAAATCTTCAATCTTTCTGACCGCATGCATAACGGTCGTGTGGTCTCGGCCACCAAACCTGCGTCCGATCTCGGGCAGGCTTCTGGATGTTAGCTGCTTCGAGAGAAACATGGCGACTTGGCGTGGCCGGGCGATGACCCGTGAGCGGCGCTGTGACAGCATCTCGGAGAGCCGCAGATTATAGTATTCTGCCACGGTGCGCTGGATTTCATCGATGGTGACCTTGCGATCGTTTGCCCGAATGAGGTCCTGCAAAACGTCACGTGTCATTTCCATCGTGATGGGGCGCCCAACAAGCGTGGCATACGCCATAACACGATTGAGTGCACCCTCGAGTTCTCGCACGTTGGAAATAATGCGCTTGGCCAGAAATTCCAAAACCTCTACTGGCACATCCACGCCGGGCACTTGCTCGGCCTTGGACTGCAGGATGCCCAGACGCAGTTCATAGTCTGTGGGATGGATGTCAGCCACAAGGCCCCAACCCAGACGTGACACAATACGTTCTTCAATGCCTTCAAGGTCCGTTGGGGACCGGTCGGCCGTGATGACAAGCTGGCACCGGTTGTCAATTAACGCATTGAAAGTATGGAAGAACTCTTCCTGTGTGCTTTCTTTGTTGGCGATGAACTGCACGTCATCAACCATCAGTAAGTCAGCCGCCCTGAACTTCTGCTTGAACGCGTGGGTATCTTTGTACCGAATTGCCGAGATGAATTCGAACATGAATTTTTCAGCGGAGACGTAAGCCACTTTTTTCTGCGGGGCCCGGCGTTTCACTTCCCAGGCGATGGCGTGCATCAAATGCGTTTTACCAAGACCAACACCACCATGCAGAAACAGGGGATTGAAAGACACTTCGTCGCTCTCTGCTATGCGCTTTGCAGCCGCGTAGGCAAGCTCGTTGGATTTACCAACAACAAAGGTGTCAAAAGTATATTTCGGGTCTAAAGCCGCTTTTTCGTCGTCTTTTGTAGACGCGTCGATCTGAGGTGCGCTGTCAGCACGCACAACCGGTTGGGCCGGCGTGGCTGGAACAGCACCCTTCGCAGCGAGTCGGATACTCAGGCTTTTTACCCTGTTATCTTCGGCATGGAAAAAATCCATCAGCCTCGGACCATAATTGCGCTGAATCCAATCTCGCACGAACTTGGTTGGCGCAGTTAACTCAACTGTGCCGCCATCAAGACCATGATAGCCCAATTGGCCAAGCCATGTGGTATATGCCTGTTGGCCGAATTCCTGTTTGAATTTCGTGCATACACGTGCCCAAGGTGTATCTGATTCTGCTGATACGCTGGCCGCAATCCCCCCGGTTGCCCCCATGTTGTCCTTCTCCCCATTCGACATCGGAATTTATTCTCCGCTATCGCGCATTTTATGCGCTCTATTCCGATAGGATCGCCCTGCATCCAGCCCTAAAGGATGGTTGGCGCCCAACTGTTTATTTTTGTGTGACTCACGGCCAAAAATATCCTGTCGGCGCGCTGGGGCACCAAGAGTGATTGGCTATGGTCAAAGTCGGTGGCGATACCCCCCGCAACTCAAGCACAAAGTATCTGTGGACCGTTCCCTATAGAGGGAGGTTGGTTGCCCACCAGACCCACCGAGGTCAGGAGGCTAATTTACATAGGGGCCATTGGCCCAGCAACTGAATCATTCACTTGACAGAAAGATCAAGATTCAGCCTATGGCGTGAATCACAGTGGGACACAATATGTGGTTTTGGCGTGGTGAGGCACAAAATATGTGCTCTTTTTGTTCCCATAATTTGCGGCAAACAAAAAAAGCCGCTTCACATTGAAGCGACTTTCTAATCGTTTTCAGCCCCAATCTTGGGTGCGAATCGGAAGACCGATTATGCGATTGCTTTAACGCGTTTGGCCAAGCGAGAAACTTTGCGAGATGCAGTCTTCTGATGCATTACGCCTTTGGTCACGCCGCGCATGATTTCTGGCTGTGCATTTTTAAGTGCGTCCGCAGCGTTCACTTTGTCGCCTGACGCAATCGCTTCTTCAACCTTGCGGATGAAAGTGCGGATGCGGCTAACGCGCGACTTGTTGATCGCAGCGCGACGGTCGTTACGACGAATGCGTTTTTTGGCCTGTGGTGAATTTGCCATTTTACTACCTTTGTTCGGGTGCCTGCCTAGCTTCGATTATCTGACCGAAACGGCGGCGCCTTTTCACTACTCAACTGGCCTCAGGCGTTTGCCGAAGCACAAAATTAATTCGAGGACGGCTCTATATACGTACAATCAAGTCCCGTCAATAGCGAAAACACTCACTTTCTTGAGGGAAATGGGGCCTTTAGCGATTCTTGAATTGAGGTTGCCGTTTCTCAATGAAAGCGTTCATGCCTTCTTTCTGGTCCTCCGTGGCAAACAGCGAGTGGAACAGGCGACGTTCAAACAGCAATCCTTGTTGGAGCGTCGTTTCCAGCGCGGCGTTTGTCACTTCTTTTGCCAGCGCTACGGACGGTGCTGAAAGCTCAGCAATCGTGGTGGCAATTTCCATCACAGTTTCCAGCAGGTCTTCGGTTGGCGCGATTCGGCTGACAAGACCAGCGCGTTCTGCTTCAACGGCGTCCATCATTCTGCCGGTCAGCATCATATCCATGGCCTTTGATTTGCCCACAAGGCGGGTGAGCCGTTGTGAGCCCCCAATGCCCGGAATAACGCCAAGTTTGATTTCTGGCTGGCCAAATTTTGCGCTTTCTGCTGCTACGATGAAGTCACAGGCCATCGCGATTTCGCAGCCTCCACCCAGCGCATAACCAGACACGGCGGCAATAACCGGTTTACGAACGGTCGCAAACACCTGGTTGATTCGTGCAAACAGGTCGGCAGCCAAAACGTCAGCGAAATCCTGGCCGGACATTTCTTTAATGTCGGCGCCAGCAGCAAATGCTTTTTCGCTGCCGGTTACAACGATCGCACCAATATCATCATTGCCTTCCAGTGACAGAAGGGCTTCGCCCAACTCTTCAAGAAGTTTGCTGTTCAGCGCATTCAACGCTTCCGGCCGATTGAACGTAATCAGGCCTACGCCTTCCTGATGATCAAGGAGAATGGTTTCAAAGCTCATTCGCTTGCCCTGTTGTTGCCCAAGAAGTCCTGAGTCCTAATATCGACAATCGCATTTGAAAAGAAAATAATATTGGTCTTGGGACACTGGTCCATATTTGGTCACTGCCTTGGTTCCAGTCGCAATATAAGCGTTGGCGATGTAGTGGCTTGTTCAGGTTTAGCCAGTTGCACCATGCTTTCGTCCCGTATACAGCGCAACTGGTCCGCGACTTTGCTACAGGTCCAGTCTAATCCTGCTAACGCACTGCCGTACGCCTTGAGGGCCGAATCTATCGGCACTGAAAAAACAATTCCTATTTCGGCCACTGTTCCACTGGGTGCGTCAAAAATCACAGGTTCACCGATGAGGGTGGTTACGATGTCGAGATAGGGCACGTCCGGAAAGCCATCAATGAACCGGCTTGGCTGAACAGCCTGCGCGACTTCCGCCAATCCTGCGAACACGATCAGCATCGCTGCGGTTTTTCTAAGCAGTTTCATGTCAGTCGTCCTCATGGGCCCTTTATGGTTGGCAAATGGGGCAAAAGAAAGTTGAGCGATTGGATTGTACAATCCTTTCGATTGTACCGCTGCATTTTTGTGCAAGACAAGCCTCCCCCTCGCGCCCATACGCTCTAAAATTATGCTGAAAATAGCCAAGTTCACCCGATACCTGAGCATAATCTTTTAGAGTTGAACCACCTGCCGCAATGGCATCATTCAAAACGTCGCGGATAATTGGGAGCAGCTTTTCAACTTCATGTCTTTTCACTTTGTCGGCACGACGCTGCGGGTGAATGCCAGATCGCCACAGCGCTTCGCAAACATATATGTTGCCAAGCCCCGCGACGACTTTTTGATCGAGCAATGTAGTTTTGATGGGAGACTTTCGGGTTTTCAGGCGTGACCAAAGGTAATCGGCGTCGAAACTATTGCCCAGCGGTTCCGGACCAATGTCTTTAATAAGGGCATGATCCTGAATCGTATCTGTATCGCTGAATACAATGAGGCCAAATCGCCTTGGGTCGTTAAAAACAATCAGATCGTCCCTCTCAGTCAGAAACGTTATGTGGTCATGTTTTTCACGCGGCGGTTTTTCAGAACCGTTGGCGTGGATACTGACCCTGCCAGACATGCCCAGATGTAAAATCGCGACAAGACCATCTTCACATTCGATCAGGATGTATTTTGAACGCCTTCGGAGTTGGGTGACCCGGTTACCTGAAAACCGTTCTTCAAACTGGTCTGGGATATCGACCCGCAATTTTGGAACAAACGCACGTACTTTATCGAGTCGCACCCCTTCCATAACAGGCGCCAGGCCACGCATAACGGTTTCAACCTCAGGAAGTTCGGGCATATTGTCGCGCTTTCCTTTGTATTTTCAATGTTCTCTGGTACTTGGTCTGGCGGTTCGCTATGGTCGCGCACCAAACGGGGATCATGGTTAAGCAGCCAGCAGCCAAGAGACAAGGCGGAAATGTCAGTTAAAGAAGATAAAGACACAGGTGCGACCACGCACTTCGGTTTTAAAACCGTCGATGAAGGCGACAAGGCAGGCCTCGTTCGAGGTGTTTTCAACTCCGTTGCTGACCAGTATGACATCATGAATGATGTAATGAGTGCCGGCGTCCACCGGCTGTGGAAAAATTCCCTGATCAACAGTGTGAACCCGCGTCCGGGCATGAAGCTATTGGATGTGGCTGGTGGCACAGGCGATATTGCATTTCGTTTTCTGGATGCTGCCAAGAAAACAACTGTAACAGTGTGTGACATCAATGCCGAAATGCTTCGGGTCGGTGATGCCCGCGCTGCGGACAAAGGCTATAGCGAGCGGTGCAGTTTTGTGTGTGGGGACGCTATGAAGCTTCCTTTCGAAGACCGCACAATGGACGCTTATACGATAGCCTTTGGCATCCGTAATGTGACCCGTATCGAAGAAGCGCTTGCTGAGGCTTACCGTGTACTCAAGCCAGGCGCACGTTTTTATTGCCTGGAGTTCAGCCCGGCGGTTGTGCCGGTTCTTCAGGAGGCATACGACACATACAGCTTCAAAGTGATTCCAGCCATGGGGCAAATGGTGGCACAGGACCGTGACAGCTATCAATATTTAGTGGAAAGCATCAGACAGTTTCCTACCCCAGAAAAATTTGACGCCATGATTAAGGCGGCCGGGTTTGCTCGAACCCACTGGCGCAGCATGTCCGCAGGTGTTGTTGCCATCCATAGCGGCGTTCGTCTCTAAAGGTCTGCTGATGTCAGTGTTTCGCTATCTTATTCAGCTTTTCTCCATGGCCGCGCACTTCAGGCGCTTCGGGGCCATTCGCGCATTGTCGCGCATTGATCTGGTGCCGAACTGGGCCCCTCAACTGTTACGCAGCCTGACATTCTATATTCCGCGTCGTCGCGGCTTGCCTCAAGCGGACGGTGAGCGGCTTGCCATGGCACTAGCAGCTATGGGGCCAGCTTACATAAAGCTGGGTCAAACGCTTGCCACGCGACCAGACCTGGTGGGACGGCCTATTGCGGAGGGTTTAGCAACCTTGCAGGACCGCCTGCCGCCATTCGCAACAGATAAAGCAAAGCAAACAATAGAAGAGCAGCTGGGTCTTTCAATTGATGAGTTGTTCAATACCTTTGAGGATGAGCCAGTGGCCGCTGCCTCTATCGCACAGGTACACAAAGCACAGTTGAAAAACGGCAAGTCGGTTGCTGTGAAGGTACTGCGTCCTGATATTGAGGTACGTTTTACGCGTGACCTGTCATTGTTTCAGTGGCTCGCCGGTCTTGGAGAACGCCATAGCGTAGAGGGTCGTCGGTTACGCCTTCTACAAGTTGTCGACAAAGTGCGCGAAACAGTCCTGGCAGAGATGGACTTGCGGCTAGAGGCTGCCGCTGCTGCAGAGCTCGCCGACAATATGGAAGGCGAGCCGGGGTATCGACTGCCTTCGATCGAGTGGGAAATGACTTCGCGGCGTGTCATGACACTGGAATGGGTGGACGGTATTCGTGTTGCGGACCGGGACGCGCTTGAAAAAACAGGTTATGACCTGGAAGCTCTCGGCGCGCGTGTGGTGCAGGTATTTCTGAAGCAAGCATTGCGCGACGGTTTTTTCCATGCCGACCTGCACCAGGGCAATTTGATTGTTGAGCCCGATGGCACCATTTGTGCCATTGATTTTGGCATTATGGGGCGCCTGTCAAAACTTGAGCGTCGCTTCCTTGCTGAAATTTTGTTTGGTTTCATCCGCCGCGACTATGACCGGGTAGCCGACGTGCATTTTGATGCGGGATATGTCAGCCGCCGAGAAAGCCATGAAGAGTTTGCTCAGGCCATGCGGGCGATTGCTGACCCGATAATGGACCTGCCTGTTGAGGAAATCTCAGCGGGCAAGCTTCTGACCCAGCTTTTTGCCACCACTGAGCGTTTCAATATGCAAACGCAGCCGCAATTACTGCTTTTGCAGCGCACAATGGTAATGGCAGAGGGGATGGCGTTGCACCTCTATCCAAAGTCAAACATGTGGAACATTTCAGAGCCTGTGATTGAAGAGTGGGTGCGCTCCAATTTGTCGCCAGAAGTGCAACTGGCAGACGCGATCAATCAATTGCCGCGTCTTATCGAACGACTGCCTTCCCGCATCGAGCGCTGGTTGGCGGAAGAAGATGCTCCGCCGGCAGCTGAGCCTGATTTCCTAAAGCCTGAAGCATCTGGAAACGGTCGCCTTTGGCCTTTTGTTTTTGGATTAGTTGTGGGCGCGATTCTGCTCAAGGTTTTGACCTACTAGGCCCCAAACTTGCCAAATTTCCTCTGATCCGCGAAACTCTCAGTCGGGAGTTATGGGTATTCATCACATTTCAGGGGAGAGATTAGATGGAAAAAATAGAACCGTATTTTGTGCCGTTCGGCAGGTTATTGCTGGCCGTCCTTTTTATAATGGCGGGCGCCAGCAAAATCGCCAGTGGCGGTGCCGGCATGATTGAATATATGGAATCAGCCGGTGTTCCAGGCATCTTGTTTTGGCCTGCGGCACTTTTTGAACTGGTTGCGGGACTAATGATTTTGGTTGGGTACAAAACCAAATTGGTTGCCTTCTTGCTCGCGGGCTTTTGCTTGCTAACTGGAGTGCTGTTTCATTTTATTCCAGAGGACCAAACCCAGATGACCATGATGTTCAAAAACTTTGGCATGGCTGGTGGTTTCTTGTTCCTGGCGCGGTTTGGTGCCGGAGAACTTAGCATGGATAACCGGGCGTCTGCGGAAGAATAACGATAGAAAAAGGCGTGCAACTATAGTTGCGCGCCTTAGCCGCCAAATCGCTTATTATAAGCGTCAATTTTTTTACGCATGTTTTCACGGGCCTCCTTACCCTCAAACATAGCGTCAACCAGTTCTTTGGTGCGAGCGTCGGACACACTCGTCGGCCTATGACCTGCTGCCGTTCGCTGCCAAATTCGGGGCGGCGAGATTTTTCCGGTCATATCGACAAATCCCTTGACATAACTCCGCATACATTCATCCCAAGTGCGATAGTCGGCATTGAACTTATTTATTTTTGCTTGTGTCGGTGCGGTATCGGGCAAAGCGGGCATATCGTTACAATGGCCGCGCCACCCTTTCTTTCTTATCGTTTGGAACTGGACATACAGCGCGGCTTGGTCCTCAGAGATTTTTTGCCAGTATCTTGATGTTCTTACGGCACGATCTATTTTTTCTTTGCTCTCGACCCACTTTTGGCGTGTGAAGTCCGATGCATGATTGGTCGTGGTCAGAATAGAAATGACTGTATCATACAAGAATTCTATGTGATTGGGTTCGTAATAGTTATAGACATCATCCTCACGGGCTATTCGCTCCAATTTTCGGATGGCCCCTAAGGCAGTTCTATTCAATGTTGGAGCATCTTTACTGTTGCTTACAGCATTGAAAATCCGTTTTTCCAGCAGCCAAAAATGGCTTCCAGGCCCGCTGGTTATCAAATAGAAAACGCGGGAAAGCACGTCAAAGTTTTTTGCCGCAATCAGTTCATTGACAGAATTTACCAACACATTGGTCTGTTGAGCAAAGTAAAGAGCTTCCAACGCTTTGAGTTGTACTACTGGGTCGCTATCGCGAACAGCTTTTTCCAGCCATGCAACAGCCTCGGGGGTATTTTTTGCTTTCAGGAGTTGACGGCCAATGTCAACCGCAGCATTACCCTCACCGTTTTGAAAAGCAGCTTCAAGAATCTGAAAATACAAGCCCCTGTGGTTTTTTTTCCATCCATCAATGGCTGATCGAATTTCGCTCCATTCATGGTTGTTAATGATGTTATTGATCCAGTGAGTCTGCCGTTCAGTATTTGAAGGGATGTATTCACGGGCACCTGAATAAAGTACAACCAGTTCTGTTTTTGCTTCAACTGCGCCTGCTTTTGCAGCTTGTTCATACCACTTCAGACTTTCAGCATAGTCGCCTTTTTCGTGGGCGAGCACCGCTGAAACCGTCATTGCTTCTATTACGTTCAACTCCGCGGCCCGTTTTAGCCAAACGGAAGCTTCTTCAATGTCGGTTTTACCCAAATTACCTCCCAGCAACACCGAGGCGTAGGCCATCATGCCTTCCACATAGCCTTCCTCTGCAAGGCCTTTGAGCAACTGTAGGGATTTTTCGGGATTTTTCTCTACGCCGTCGCCTGCCACATGAAGCCCCGCAAGGGAGAGGCGCGCAAGCATATGCCCCTGTTCGGCAGCATCTGAAAAAATTTCGATAGATTCTTCTGGAGTAACTTGGAGTTTGCCTGCCCCATAAAGATCAACTCTTGCACTGAGCAATCCTAGTTCAACAGCCATTTCAAGGTGTTCAACCTGCTGCTCCGTATCACCAAGCGCATAATATGCGCGCGACAAGAAGTAATGAAGTGCTGCGTCCTCTGGCTTTTCGGCGACCTCTGTCTCACACGCCATTTTGGCGGCAGCAGCGTCAAAATCTCGCTCAAACACACCTGGATACTCTTCAGTTTTTAGCCACGGCTGTGTCGCCAAAGCCCTGCAGTCGCTATGCTCAGCCTTGCGTTTGGCCTCTTGGTATCCGCTCCATGCTCCCTCGATGAAAGCGTACCCAACAAACCCGACAACTGCGACACCGATGAGCGCAAAAAAACGCGTAATAAATTTCATCATTCTGTCTGCCCCCCAGCTCACCCGGTTAAATGGTACCGAAAATTGACAAATTTCTCAATAAGGCTCAGCGAAACACGGAAATGTGTGTCTCAATGATATTCGACGGGGCCTAGTTTCATTGCGGTCGACGCCAAAGCCCCCTATATGTCTCATGAAACCCTGTGGGGCAGGTGACGGAAAGGCTTTGGGCAAATGCTTGATGGCAAACGTATTCTTCTGATCATTGGTGGCGGCGTGGCCGCCTATAAGTCGCTTGATTTGGCGCGGCGCCTGATGGAGCGCGGCGCGAGCGTGCGCGGTGTGCTGACCCCTGCTGGCCAGCAGTTCATCACACCGATGAGCGTGGCGAGTCTGACTGGCGACGAATGCTACACAGAGCTTTTTTCCCTCAAAGATGAAGCAGAGATGGGCCATATCCGCCTGTCGCGTGAGGCGGACCTTGTAGTTATTGCGCCCGCAACCGCTGACCTGATGGCCAAAATGGCAAACGGTCTTGCGAATGACCTGGCGAGCACAATTTTGCTCGCGACCGACAAACAAGTATTGATCGCACCCGCTATGAATGCGGAAATGTGGGCTCATAAAGCGACCCAGCGCAACATTGAAACGCTGAAGCGCGACGGCATCCTGATGGTAGGGCCGGGCGATGGCATGCTCGCATGCGGCGAAGTTGGCCCTGGTCGCTTGGCCGAAGTGCCGGACATGGTTGCTGCCATCGAAGACTATTTCTCAGGCGGTATTCGCCCGCTCACCGGTAAACATATTGTGGTCACCGCAGGCCCGACGCACGAGCCGATCGATCCGGTGCGCTATATCGCCAACAGATCTTCAGGCAAACAAGGATTTGAGATCGCTGGCGCACTTGCGGAGCTTGGCGCAAAAGTATCGCTCGTGGCAGGTCCGGTGTCTTTGAACACGCCAGCTGGCGTAAGCCGAATTGATGTGGAAACGGCTGTCGAAATGGAATCGGCAGTTCAAAACGCGCTTCCCGCTGACGCGGCCATTTGTGTTGCCGCGGTTGCGGATTGGCGCATGAAAACCGGTTCGAACGGTGAAAAACTAAAAAAGTCCAAAGACGGTATTCCCGCGCTCGACCTGACCGAGAACCCTGACATCCTCAAAGGATTGTCTGGTATGAAAAGCGGTCGCCCCGCCCTTGTGGTGGGCTTTGCCGCCGAAACCGAAAAGGTGATCGAGCACGCAACGGCCAAGCGTGAGCGCAAAGGTTGCGATATGATTGTTGCCAACGATGTGTCCGCGGCCACAGGTATTATGGGCGGCGACAGCAATCAGGTGCATATCATTTCTGATAAGGGCGTTGAAAGCTGGCCCACCATGGGCAAAGATGATGTGGCAAAGGCTCTTGCAAAAACCATCGCCGCCGTACTCACTGACTAAAGAAAGAAACCTATGTCCACAGTAGCCATTAATGTGACCGTGCTTGAGCACGGCCAAAATCTTCCCTTGCCAAAGTATGAGACCGAACAGAGCGCCGGTATGGACCTCTACGCCGCCCTTGGTGATGGTGAGACTGTTACGCTTGGCGCGCTGGAGCGGGCGATGATCCCAACCGGCCTCGCGATGGCGCTGCCGTCTGGCTATGAAGCACAAGTGCGGCCACGCTCAGGTCTCGCTGCCAAAAACGGTGTGACGGTTCTGAACACGCCCGGCACTATCGACGCGGACTATAGGGGTGAAGTGAAAGTTATTTTGGTGAACCTCTCAAATGAGCCTTTCACCATTGAGCGCGGCATGCGGGTGGCTCAGATGATCATCGCGCCTGTCACACAAGGCGCGTGGATTGAGGTTGAAAGCCTTGACGAAACCGCCCGCGGTGCTGGTGGGTTTGGGTCAACCGGTACGCGCTAGATGTTCTATGTTTTTGATCTGGACGGCACGCTCGCGAACGTAGAGCACCGCAGGCACTTTGTGAATTGTGCCAAACCAGACTGGCGCTCATTTTATAAGAGCTGCGTAACAGATACGCCGATTGTGCCTGTTGTGGCGGCGCTGAAGTCACATGTGGCGGCCGGGCACAGGGTGGAAATATGGTCGGGCCGGTCAGATGAAGTGAAAGCTGAAACGCTTGACTGGCTCGAGGCCCAGAGCATTGATCCGGCGCTCTTGACCAACATGCGTCCCGCCAAAGACTATCAGCCAGATGATGCACTAAAGCGGCAATGGCTGCATGCTTGTGACCAGCGGCCTGACGCCGTTTATGACGACCGTAACAAAGTGGTGGCGATGTGGCGCGCGGAAGGCATACAGTGCTTTCAGGTTGCACCCGGGGATTTTTGACGAGCCGATGGACTTCACCGACGAACAGCTTGAGCGATACGCACGCCACATCATTTTGAAGGATGTGGGTGGTGCCGGGCAACTGGCTTTAATGCGCGCCAAAGTTCTGGTCGTGGGGGCCGGTGGACTGGGTTCACCGCTATTATCATATCTCGCGGCTGCTGGTGTCGGCACCATCGGTATTGTCGATGATGACGAGGTGGACCTGTCGAACCTGCAGCGGCAGATTATTCACGCGACAAATGATATTGGTGAGGCCAAGTCAGAAAGTGCAGCAGCGTCGATTGCTGCGCTGAATTCAGATGTAAAAGTTGTTCAGCACAACTTGCGTCTGGACGCGGAAAACGTTGCTGACATTATTGGCAATTACGACATTGTTGCGGACGGCACTGACAACTTTAAAACCCGGCACATCGTCAACGACACCTGTGTGGCGTTGAAAAAGACCCTCGTGTCGGCGGCGCTTGGGCCGTTTGAAGGGCAGATTGGCACGTTCAAACCGCATGCGGGTGAGGGTCTGCCGTGCTATCGCTGTTTCCTGCCAGAGGAACCACCCGAGGACATGCAGCGTACTTGCTCAGACATAGGCATTTTAGGCGCTGTCGCTGGCGTCGTAGGCACGCTTCAGGCGACCGAAGTTTTGAAGGAAATACTGGGCATTGGCGATAGCCTGGCGGGCAAGATGCTGTTTTATGATGCGCTGACCGCATCGACCCGGACGATCAAACTGCCGCAAGACCCGAAGTGTCCGGTGTGTGCCACAGGAGGCCATCATGGCTAAAGCAGATCGCCGCCCCATGACCTTGATGATGATCTCTGCGGAGGCAGAACGCATTCACATGGCGCTGATGACCGGCGCCACCGCTGCCGCGATGGGCCGGCCTGTCACCTTCTTTTTTTCCAAGGCTGCGGTGAAGTTTCTGTTGCCAGACGGTTGGGCTGGCCTGCGCACCAGCACAGGCGTCCCTGCCATCTCCATGGACAAAGCACTCGAGGCCAAAGGTGTGGCCGATAGCGGCGTTTTGATCGACGGTCTGGCAGCGCTTGATGTCCGCATGGTGGCCTGTGAAACCGGACTGCGCGAACACGATATTAATGCGGTGGACCTTGTCACTCGTCCGGCTGTTGAAGTTTCAGGACTGGCAGATATCATTGAAAAAGGGGCCGGCGGTGACTGGCTGACATTTTAGCAGCTAGGGAGGCCATTTTGACCGACGAAAAACTCTTAGCAGCGTTTGAAGCGGCCACCTTGACCTACAAACAGTTCACGCACCGTGCCCATGTGAATGTTGCCTGGTTGTATGTGCGGGACTTTACGCTACCGGTAGCATCAGAAAAATTTATCCGGCACCTTAAGGCACTGAATAAGGTGCACGGTGTTTCGGCCAACTATCACGAGACGATTACGTGGTTTATGCTGCTACTTATCGCGGACCGTCAGGGAAAAAACCCGGTTGTTACCTTCGAGGACTTCGAGGCCAATAATTCAGACATGATGCGAGACGCCAAAGGATTGTTGGCCCGCTACTATAAGGACGAAACATTGTGGGGCGACCATGCCCGTCGCTGTTTCACCCTGCCGGACAAACTCGCGCTCTAGTCTGCAAGCGCCCAACTCACTGCAGTTTCCGCATGAATGGCTGTGGTATCCATTATGGGCAAGTCTGTGTGATTGTCAGTGATTAACATACCAATTTCGGTGCAACCCAGAATAACCGCCTCGGCCCCTTGTGCGCGCATCTTTTCAATGCACGCCAGATAATGGTCACGGGAGCTGTCGAGCACAGAGCCCAAACAAAGTTCCTCATAAATAATGCGATGGACTTCTGCACGGTCATCGGCATCTGGGGTGATGACCTCGACCCCAAATCGGTCTTCAAGCCGGTTGCGATAAAAGGCTTTTTCCATCGTATAGGCTGTTGCCAACAATCCGACTTTCTTGAATTGCTTTTGCTTGATTTTTTCACCTGTTGCATCGGCGATATGCACAAGCGGAAGGCCGCTCACGGCTTCCACCTGATCCGCGACCATATGCATTGTATTTGTCGCGATTAGCAGAAAATCCGCACCGGCTGCTTTCAACCGAAGGCCGCAGTCCCCTAAAATCTCTCCGGCTCGGACCCAGTCATCTGATGCTTGAAGGGCTTCGATTTCATCAAAGTCAACGCTTAGCATAGCTATTTTGGCACTGTGCAAACCGCCCAAACGCGCTTTCACGCCTTCATTCAGCATGCGGTAATAAAATGCTGTCGACTCCCAGCTCATGCCGCCGATTACGCCGATCGTTTTCATTTTTTCTCTCTAGTATTTCAGCAGGATCTGTTCTCTGAATTCCTCACGAACAGTCTCTGTATATTGCCAAATTCTTTCAACTAATGAAGGATTGTTTTCAGTGAAGCGCGCCGAAAAAACGATGAAATAGGGGTTTTGTTTTAAGGGTTCGGGATCGCGGACGATCTCGGAAAATAGTGTGATCTCTCGTCTGATGATTGCATCGGTCATATTTCCCGGCGCTGCAATCGCGTCGAAGCGGCCATACCGCAGGAGATTGAGGAGCCCTTTGGTTGTGCCTGCTTCCGTCACGTTTGCATTCCATTTTCGCAAGTCGGCGACAATGGAGTAACCCATCGGTGCACCAATCGAAATGGAAGGATCAAGCAATCTCTTTCCGTCCCAATAGGTCATTCCTCTGTCGAGGTGATAGAGAAAATATCCAGACGTAGTAATTCTCTTTTCTGGGTCCGGAACATCGCCACTCATCGGGAACTTTGCAATTTCTGCCCTTTCCGGGCGAAAAGACGAAATAACACTATCTATGCGTCCCGCACTTAGTAGTGCCAAACACCGGTTCCACGAATACCTATTAAATGACACTTTGGCACCGGCCTGTGCAGCGATTTTTTGGTAGAGTTCAATGTCCACGCCCGGCTTGTCGGACGGTACGTCTCTGCCATTGCCGAGATAAGCAGGATAAAGCTCGGTATCCTGATAACAGAACCGAATGGTCGGCTGATCATTTTCCATGGTTGGCTCAGCAGCATAGCCAGCACCTGACTGCATGCCCAGCACCAGTGCGTATGCGAAGACCTGAATGGAAAATGCGAGCCTGTTCATCTTGCGCCATCTCCTCAATGGCTTTTTGATGACCCCACAGCATGCATACGTAACTAACTTCAGTTTAGGTCATTCCGCGATCGCGCTCAATTGGATATGTGCCAAAAATCTTAACGCGTTTTGTATGGAAGCGAAGTTCTTCCATCGCGCGGGCAACATTAGCCATGCCTTCATGTCCAACAATGTCGGCGTAAAACTCGCTGACTTTGAAACTGTCAGATTCGTAATAGCTTTCAAGTTTGGTCATGTTTACCGAGTTTGTCGCGAATCCACCAAGCGCCTTATAGAGTGCGGCTGGAATGTTGCGCACTTCAAAGGTGAAACTGGTCATGACCGGACCTTCAATTTCTTCATAGTTTAAGGGTGAACGAGACAGGATGACAAAACGAGTGGTGTTATTGCCCTCATCTTGCAGGTCGCGCTTAATAATTTTCAGGTCATAGACTTCTGCAGCCAGTTCGCTGGCGATGCCAGCAATCGAGTTATCGTTTAACGCAGCGACATGTTTGGCGGAGCCTGCAGTGTCGGCAAACGGCTCTCTGGACAGTCCCATTGCGCGCAAGTTTTTGCGGCACTGTCCTAGTGCCTGTACATGGCTGGTCGCTGTTTTCAATGTCTCTTCGGTTGCGTCATGGGTCGCCAGTAAACAGTGACGGATGCTCTCGAAATGTTCGCCCACAATATAAAGGCCACTTCCCGGCAAAAGGATATGAATGTCGGCCACCCGACCGGCAGTTGAGTTTTCTATCGGGATCATCGCCAGCCGAGCTTTTTTGTTGCGCACTGCAGCGAGCGCATCTTCAAAGCTGGGGCAGGGCAATACATCCATGTCAGGGTAGCAGGCACGGCATGCCATGTGGGAGTATGCGCCAAGTTCTCCCTGGAACGCGATCATGTTTTCTGGATTGGCTTTGGCTGGCTTGGTCATAAAGGCTGCGATTCGTTTGTTGTGCGGAAACGATTTGTGCCAATAGACGTATTGAGTGTCAACGCGGCAGACGATTTCTGGGTCGAATGTTGCTGCTTCCAGGCCCTTGCGAACATTTGTCGCGGCATAAATCCCCCCGAATACGGTGAATGTGCTAAAAAACGACGATTCTCGACTTGAATTTTCACGTGACCTGCGGCTATTGTCGCGCGCAAACGGGCGGGCCATCGATTTGTGCATTTTGGTGTGTTAACCGGCATTTAACAAGCGAGCCCTACAATATCAGCCGACGATCCATGAGACCCGTCGCCTGCAAGGAGATAAGCCAGTGGATTCCTTTGAGTGGAATAAAGTGTTTGCCGCCGTGATCGCTTCAGTATTGCTGATCATGGTAGTTGGCATCGTTTCAGAAATCCCGTTCCATCAGGAACAAGACAAGCCAGCTTTCACAATTGAAGTTGCACAGGAAGCGTCGGCGGAAGCACCAGTGGACACTGGTCCAAGCTTCGCAGAGCTTCTTGCTGTTGCTGACGCTGGCAAAGGCGCACGCCAGTGGAACAAATGTAAAGCATGCCACACGCTTCAAAAAGACGGTGCGCATAAAACTGGCCCGAACCTGTATGGCATTGTTGGTCGCACCGTGGCAGCAATTGACGAATTTCGTTACTCAAGCGCACTGGACGCTATGGGCACAGCGGTTTGGACATACGAAATGGTTGATGAGTGGCTTGCGAACCCACAAGCCATGGCAAAAGGGTCCAAGATGGTTTTGGCTGTGCCTAAGGCGGGCCAACGGGCTGACCTGATTGCGTATCTTGCGACTTTTACCGACACGCCAGTTCCATTCCCAACACCTGAAGTGGCCGAGGAAGTTGAAGAAGCAGCTGAAGAAGTAGCGGATGCAGCCACCGGCAATTAAGCTTTGCCAAATTGAATTTGAAGAAGCGGGCCACTTTGGTCCGCTTTTTTATTGGGTACGGTCAATTATGTTAGTCGGCGAAACCCACTGAAGGGCTTCTTTTTGCCCTCGTTTTTCACCCATTCTGTCACGTTGTCCACTGTATCGACAGTGACGGCCATATGCGTGGCATTTGCGTGCAGCATGTGAACCGAGTCCAGCATCCAGCCAACATGACCAGGGAAGAATGCCAAGTCCCCGCGCTGGGCAGCCTCTCCTTTTTCCAGAGGCCGGCCCAAGCTCTTGAACTGGCTGCTGCTGTCTCTCAAAACTCGGTGCCCTGCGGCAGCAAGCGATAGCTGCACGAGGGCGGAACAGTCCATGCCGATAAGGGTTCGTCCGCCCCATAAATAAGGAGTGCCAACAAAACGCTCTGCTACGGTCACAGGATCATCCGCAAACGCCCCTAGTGGGCTTATGTGCGCAGCATATATAAACCCGCCATTTTCGTGCGGTAGAAACCCATTCTGCACCGACGCAGGTGTTTTGATGTGCACATAGCTCGCCATTGGAAGGGGCAAAAGTGGCTCCGACTTGAGGTCCGGCTCCCGGTATATGTGACTCATAGGAACATTAATGCGGTGGGTTGGGCGTCCCATACCGCGCATGGTTGCACCTGTTAAAATCCAACCAACATACCCATCCAGCACTGAGGCAATTTTCAGCCACCCATCGGCGCGCTCCAGAATTTGTACAGGTTCGCCGTAAAGAAGCTCGCTCACAGTTTCCGCGCTGGGCGATGGCTTTTTTTTGATGGCTGTCCAGGGCAAGGCACATTCTGCATCTATATTTGTTACTGTCTGCAGCGAGCTGTTGCTGGATTGCTCGTGATTTGGGTCATGCAGCGCTGGCAAACCAAATGGTTTGAGTCGAGACATTTTGGAAGAATTTTGACTATTCATCGTCAAGTGGTACCGATTTGTCGGCCGCCACAATGCGATCCGACAATTCACTTAAATATACTGCGCCTTTGACGGTGCGGGTCACCAGAACGCTTCTGCCGTCTCTTTCATCTTTAGACCGCTTGATAAGGCCTTTTTTGCTCAGCGTGTCCAGTGCCCGCGTGATAACAGGCTTGGCAACATTCAGGTCGGCTGCAAGGCCACGCACTGTGTGCGGCGGTTCGGTCATATAAACGCTCAAAATCACAGACATCTGTCGGGACGTTAAGTCAGGATCATCAGACCTGACCGTAGCGCGATGAGCTTCGCGCCACACCTTTAACATTCTAGGATTTGTCTTTTCTGTCACCCCGGAATCCCTCGTGCAATTTGCCGATCAAAAGGGTTTATCAGTTGTTCCTTAAGACAGTCCTAACGTTCAGCGCTGATTAGCTTTTTAAAACTGACTTTATTGCTTCGAAAGACGCACGTAGCCCCTGAGCCTCCCCACCGGGTGGCCGGCCGGGACGTGTTTTCTTGTTCCAAGCATAAACATCATAGTGAACCCACGGAATGGACTTGTCGACAAAGCGTTGCAAATAGAGGGCTGCGGTTATTGAACCAGCAAACCCGCCATCAGCAATGTTGCCCAAGTCCGCAATAGAGCTGGAAAGGCCGCTGTCATATGGCGCCCACAGCGGCATGCGCCAAAGTGGATCACTTGTCGTTTCAGCTGATTTTTCCAGCGTGCGCCACAGCGAACTTTTATTGCAATAGGTTGCAGGAAGATCTGCGCCCAGCGCCACGCGTGCTGCGCCCGTCAAGGTGGCGAAGTCCATCAGCAGCGCAGGGTTTTCTTCGCAGGCAAGTTGAAGAGCATCACACAAAACGATGCGGCCTTCGGCGTCTGTATTGCCCACTTCAACGGTCAGGCCCTTGCGGGTGTTGATCACATCCCCCGGGCGATAACTGTTGGCAGACACGGAGTTTTCGACAGCAGAAACCAGCACGCGTAAATTGACCTTCAACTTGCTGGCCATTATGAGCTGCGCCAAGCCTAAGGCGTGCGCAGCCCCGCCCATGTCTTTTTTCATTATACGCATGCCGGCGCTTGGCTTGATATCCAGGCCGCCTGTGTCAAAACAGACACCTTTGCCGACCAGGGTAACCAAAGGGGCTGCTTCATCGCCCCAACGGAGGTCAATCAAGCGAGGTTCGCGCCCCTCAGCTGCGGCGCGACCAACAGCATGTATAGCCGGGAAATTCTCTTCCAGAAGATCTTCGCCCACAATTGTACAGCACGTGCCACCATATTTCTCAGCCAGACCTTCAGCTGTGTCTTGCAAGTCTGCTGGCCCCATATGTTCTGCGGGGGTGTTGACCAAGTCGCGCACCAAGGTGGTTGCTTCCACCTGGTTTTTGACAGAAGCGACGACATTTCGGGGAAGGCCAACCAACTTCATATTGGTCGCTGAATGTTTCACATATCGATCAAATTTATACTGCGCGAGACACCAGCCAAAAGCACCCGCGGCTAACACAGCAGGGTCCCATTCGCCATCAATGCTATATGTTCCGGGGTGAAGCAGCTTCACTGTGCCCGCCAGCCACCATGGGTCCTTTGCGCTAGCGTCTTTGTTGCCAGTTCCCACCAAAATCTTTGCAATAACACCACCTTTACCTGGCACGGGTGCAATGGTGTTTTTACGAGCATCGAAACCGTTCGCTTCAACCCAAGTTCGAGCCGTTTTGCTTAGCCTGCTTAAGACTTTCTCCAGGTCTTTCTTCGAAACCGGGACAAGCGCAATGGTATCGTCTTTTGGTTTTCCAGAAGAAATTAAGCTGGCAAGGGAAGGCATATATGACTCCGAGTTCGTTAGGCTTCAGGTGCGATCGTAACACTCAGGCCGTCGAGACTATCATCCACTTCAATCTGACAAGACAGACGTGACGCGCCTGATTGGTAATGCTCGCTGTCTTCAAGAAGATACTGTTCATCGTCTTCCATCGCAGGCAGTTTTTGATAATCATCACCGTTCACAAATACATGGCATGTGCAGCAACTGCAGCAACCACCACAAATGGCAGCGAGATCATCAAAATCGTTATTGCGAATATTTTCCATCAGCGACAAGCCGACTTCAGCTTCGATGTCGCGGGTCTGACCGGCAAGATTTGTAACAGCGATTTTTACCATGAAGATTGTTCCGTTTGAGTTGGCCCGAACAGGGAGTGGGTTTCTGCAAATGTAGGTCGGCAATGGCCTGCCGACAAGGTGAACCCAGCGCTTAGCAAATATCACGCTTGTACAACAGAAAAAATGCGCATGACTGAGCCACAGGCAGGAAGCGGCAAAAAGTTCAAGTGAACGAACCTTTGGGCAGTTTCCAGCGTGTATCGGGTACGAAGATTGAATTCATGGTGAATTATGTCGCGATCGGTCGAGTTTCGAACAGGAGGAATGACATGAGCGGTTCTCGAGTTTTTTATGTGGCAATGATGGTGGTTGGCACCGTGCTGCCCTGGTATTTTTTTAGTGGCTTTATTGCTGAAAATGGGGCTGGTGTGGCCGGATTCGTTGGGTCAATGTATGTCAACGGAGCGGCCGGCGGCGCAGTGACAGACCTGTTTATCTCTGCTTTTGTATTTTGGGTTTGGTCGTATGGTGACGCGAAACGCACCGGCGTGGCCAATTGGTGGCTGGTCCTTCCGGCAACGCTTGCGGTTGGTCTTTCTCTGGCTTTGCCGTTGTATTTATGGCTGAGGGTTGGAGCCCTAGATAGGGCTTCCTCGCCGACATAGGTATTTGCAGTTCGCTGTTTGTCGACAAAATCCAATCACAAAACATATTGTTTCAGATGTAACCTTTGCCCTACACTCCGCTCAAAAATTGGGCGGAGTGTTCCGGTATGACCGCAAGCGTTTTGGATCTTTTCAACATTGGCATAGGCCCTTCAAGTTCCCACACCGTGGGGCCGATGAAGGCGGCACTCGAGTTTGTTCAGGGTGTCAAAGAAGCCGGTCACCTGGAGAAAACCAAACGTATTGTTGTGAAGCTGTATGGCTCGCTTGGCGCAACAGGTCGTGGTCACGGATCAGACACAGCAGTCCTTCTTGGCTTAATGGGAGAAACGCCGCGCGAAGTGGATGTCGAAGCCATCCCAGGCCTGATTGAAAACGTCAGGCGCCAGCAAGCTATATCACTGCTGGGCGAACACACCATTCAGTTCAATGAAGAATTTGACCTGCAGATGCTGCCACGTGAAAGGCTGCCTTTCCATCCCAATGGTATGGAGTTCTGGGCCTACTGCGATGCTGGCCAAGAACGGGCTCGTACAATTTATTACTCCATTGGGGGCGGCTTCATCGTTCATGAGGCTGAGGCTGAAGCCGACCAGTTTGACGAGACACCCGTTAGCCAACCCTATCCATTTTCAAGCGGGGACGAGTTGCTGGCGCACTGCGCAAAAACCGGTAAATCCATCAGTGATATTACGCTTGCAAATGAGTGTGTGCTCAGGAGCGGCGATCAGGTCCGTGCGGAGCTATTGGAAATATGGTCTGTCATGGAAGAATGCGTCAAGCGGGGCTGCAGTCGTGATGGCGATATGCCTGGCCTCAATATTGGTCGAAGAGCGCACAAACTACATCAGCAGCTGTCTGCACGCCCGGAAACCGCTTTAACCGACCCCCTCACTATCATGGACTGGGTAAATCTGTATGCCCTTGCTGTAAATGAAGAAAATGCCGTGGGTGGCCGTGTAGTGACCGCGCCAACAAACGGTGCCGCGGGCATTGTTCCGGCGGTTTTGCACTATTACGTCCGATTTGTGCCTGGCGCCAATGAAGAGGGGATCGTTCGCTTTTTACTGACGGCCGGTGCGGTGGGGCTTCTTTTCAAAATGAATGCTTCTATCTCAGGTGCAGAAGTTGGCTGCCAGGGGGAAGTTGGCAGTGCCTGTTCAATGGCTGCTGCGGGGCTGACGGAGGTGCTGGGCGGCACACCAGAGCAGGTAGAAAATGCTGCTGAAATTGGTATGGAACACAATTTGGGCCTCACGTGCGACCCGGTTGGAGGGTTGGTGCAGGTACCGTGCATTGAACGCAATGCCATGGGTGCGGTAAAAGCGATCAATGCCGCGCGGCTTGCTATTCGCGGTGACGGAAATCACTTTGTTTCGCTCGATAAGGTGATCCGGACGATGCGTATTACTGGGCGCGATATGAAAACCCAATATAAAGAGACCGCTGAGGGCGGATTGGCGATAACTGTTCCGATCGCAGCAACAGTTGTGGACTGTTAATCTCGTTTGAGCACAAGGGTTTCCTCGTCCGTACAACGCTCCAGAACCCCTTGTTTATAGAATCGTAACCATTGATATGTTAACCCTAAGTTGCCTTGGGGGTCGCGCAGACTAGGGGCAGGGATCATGCGCGACGGACATGCTACAGGTCGTGGAGACCAGAATTCGCTTGAGCAAATTTTAGAACAGGCGATTGATGCAGTCGTCACTATTGACGAGAACAATTGCGTTACATTCTTCAACAAAGCAGCTGAGTCCTTGTGGGGATATTCTCGCGATGAGGTGCTTGGAGAAAACGTCAAAATGCTGGTGCCTGACGAGTTTCGCACCAATCATGATAACTTTGTAAATGCAAACCGGGAAACTGGCCAAGACAAGATCGTTGGAACAAGCCGTGACGTTGAGGTGCAGCGCAAAGATGGCAGCCGCATCTGGGCAAACCTGTCACTGTCGAAAGTCGCCAGCGGTGACAAAATCACCTACACCGCCTTTGTAAAAGACATCACGGAACAACGCCGTGCGCAGGAAATCGTCAATCAAACCTTAGAGCAGGCCATCGATGCTGTTGTTACCATTAACCAGCAAAATGAAGTGACTTTCTACAATGCGGCCGCCGAAAATTTGTGGGGCTATTCTCGCAATGAAGTAATTGGCAAAAACGTTAAAATGTTGGTGCCAACCGAGTTTCAAGCCAACCACGACAACTATGTAAACGCGAACCGCGAAACCGGCCAGGACAAGATTGTTGGCACAAGCCGGGACGTGGAGGTTCAGCGCAAGGACGGTAGTCGATTGTGGGCAAACTTGTCGCTATCAAAAGTCGAAATAGGTGCTGAGATAATATACACGGCGTTTGTAAAAGATATTACGGAACAACGCCGTGCGCAGGAAATCGTCAACCAGACATTGGAACAGGCCCTTGATGCGGTGGTCACCATCGACGAGCAGAACTGCGTCACCTTTTTCAATAAAGCCGCAGAGAAGCTTTGGGGCTATTCCCGTGACGAGGTAATTGGCAGAAACGTCAAGATGCTGGTGCCATCAGCCATTCAGGGTGCGCACGATAGTTATGTGAACGCCAACCGCGAAACAGGTCAGGACAAGATCGTTGGGACCAGCCGCGAGGTCGAAGTTTACCGCAAAGACGGCAATATGTTGTGGGGTAAGTTGTCGCTAGCCAGAGTTAAGCTTGATGACGCCACCATTTACACAGCCTTTGTCCAGGACGTCACGCAAGAAGTTGAAAACAGAGAGCGCTTCAAAATGCTGTCGCTGGTGGCCGATGAAACAGACAATTCGGTTATCATCACTGATGCTGCTGGTCTGATCGAATATACCAATCCTGGTTTTGAGCGTATGACTGGATTCACTTTTGAAGAAGTCCAGGGGCGCAAACCTGGTGACGTTCTGCAAGGTAAATTGACTGACTTTGGAGCCAAGGAACGCATCAGACAAAAACTGCATGCGCGCGAACCATTTTATGAGGAAATCCTCAATTACACCAAAGGTGGTGAACCCTATTGGATCTCCCTTTCAATCAATCCAATCTTTAGCGCCAGTGGTGAGCTGGAACGCTTTATTTCTGTGCAGGCGAATATTACTGACACCAAAGTTGCCGCTCTTGAATTCACCGCCCGCATCGACGGAATCGAACGATCTAACGTTGTATTTGAATGGGATGAATTTGGTAGTTTTGCCAAAGCCAATAGCATCGGATTGAACCTTTTGTCAGACAATGGCATCGATAGCCCTAGCCTGGCCAGTATGGTTACAGAGGACAATATCAGCCGTGTGAAGGCTGGCGAATTTTTGTCTCAGGAAATCACTTTGGAAGGCACCAGTGGGAAAAAACTTTTCCTATCAGGCAGCTTGCAGGCCATCTCCGACTATCAGGGCAAGCTTTCTTCTATTGTGCTTTACGCCAATGATGTTACCGAACGCCGAACAGCCATTGAAGAAACCAGCAATTTGATGCGTAACGTGCTGGACCGCATCAGCGGAACAGCAAGCTCGATTGATGCAATCGCGCGCCAAACCAATTTGCTGTCTCTCAATGCCACTATCGAAGCAGCGCGTGCGGGTGATGCTGGCAGAGGTTTTGCGGTGGTTGCCAGTGAAGTGCGTAATCTCGCATCCGGTTCTTCGGACTCAGCGTCCGAAATCGCCAGCTTGATTGAAGATACGCGCCAGCAGATTGAGGCACTTGAGGCAGATATGGACTAGAGCGGTTTCTGTCACTTGCCAGATGCTCCTTGTGTCTGGCAAAAGGGCGGCATGGTTCGGCAATATTCCACATTCCCAGCGATATACGCACTGATTAAAGAAATTCCCGCAGGGCAGGTCGCGAGCTACGGTATGATAGCCAGCCTCATCCCAGGCGCGACTGCGCGCATTGTGGGGTTCGCTACTGCCGCAACACCGTCTGGCGAAAACATCCCCTGGCAGCGGGTGATCAATAGCCAGGGCAAAATCAGCGAACGCGACGGCGCCGCAAGGCAGCGCGCTAGGCTTGAAGAAGAAGGCGTGGAGTTTTCTAAAGCGGGTAAAGTCAATTGGGCACATCACCGATGGATAGGGCCTAGTCAAGCCTGGCTTGACGAAAACAGATTGGACCCCATCGACTTCATGACTATCCAGGCCGGGTGGCCCGGATAGGCACTATTCCCCAGCCTTTAAAGTGATGGCTTGCTCTTCTGTGTCCTCGTCGGTTTCACCTGCAACTGCATGTTCGTGACCGGGCACAAGGTTCCTCAGATCCTCGACCACCAGCACAAGCGCGGGCAGCACAAACATCATCATCAGGCTGGAAAACACCAGGCCCGTCGCAAGGCTGACGGCCATCGGGATCAGGAACTGCGCTTGTGGACTGGTTTCTGACATTATTGGCAACAAGCCCAAAGCTGTTGTGATGGTTGTCAGGGTGATTGGTCGGAACCGGCGAATGGTGGCCTTGACCACTGCATCCATCGCGGACACTCCCTTGGCGCCGTATTCTATGTTGAACCTGTCCACGAGAACCACGGAAGAGTTCACCACGACGCCCGACAAAGCAACCACGCCGAACATGGAAACAAACGACAGGTCAAAGCCCAAGAGCTTGTGCCCAAATATGGCGCCCGAAAGCCCTAGTGGAATCGAAAACAAAATCACAATTGGCTGAATGTAGCTTTTAAGCTGCGTGGCGACGAGCGCATAAATCACAACAATGGCAAGAACAAATCCCCGCAACAATGAAGCGAAATCCTCCGCCTGCTCGCGGGATTGTCCTTCAGGCTGCCAGCGCAGGCCCGGAAACTCGACCATTAGGTCCGGCATGATCTGATTTTCGACAATGGCGCTGACGGTGTTGGGTGTGGTGATGCTTTCATCCACGTTCGCCGTCACATTCAGCACGCGTCGACCGTTAACACGTTCGATCGATGTTGGGCTTCGGCCTTCTTCGATGCTCGCAACCACAGAAAGCGGAACACCGCTGCCATCAGGCAGGCGAATTCGCAGCTCATCAAGGGCAGAAAGGGCGCGGCGGGCGTCAGCCGGATAGCGCACAAAAACTTTTATTTCCTCGCGGCCACGCTGAATGCGCTGCACTTCTTCCCCGAAGTAAGCCTGCCTTAGCTGGCGGGCGAGGTCGTTTGGCTGCAAACCAGCCGCGATGCCAGTTTCTTTCATCACAAATTCATACTGACGCTTGCCAAGGTCGAGACTTGAATCGATCTGTCCAACCCCGTCGATAGAAGTCAGCATGTCGGCCAGTTTGCCAGTGGCCGCAAACAGTTGGTCTTCGTCGATATGGGTCATTTCAAAACCCAAGTCAGCTTGCTGTGGCCCGAGCGTGGAATTGAAACTAAGGGTTTCTGCACCTGGAACATTGCCGGTTTGGTTTTCCCACCGCCGTTGAATTTCCGCGGCTGAGAAGGAGCGTTCATCAGTGTCAGTCAGTTCAACAATTACCTGACCCAAATGGCTTGCTGTGCTGCTTGAAGATATGTCGCCAGGCCCTTGGGCGGTGGAATAAGACCCGCCAATTGTGATGGCAACAGCTTTGATAACATCTTCACCATTCTCGCGTTTGATGTCAGCTTCTACAGTTTTAAGAGCTGCAAGCATCTGCTCAATAGCCTGCTCTGTCGCCTCATAGGGGGCACCTTCCGGAAGCGCCAATCGAGACGAAATTTCCGAGCCCTCAATATTGGGGAAAAACACGACGCGCACATGGTTGTTGCTGACCATCGATGACGACACCATGATAATGCCAACTGCGATTGCCAGCGTGACGTATCTGTAGCGGCCGCTTAGTACCGTCAATTTCTGTACAGAATTTTGAGCGAAACGATCAAATCCACGCGAAATCTTTACCTGAACTCGGCGCAATAGACCCTTTGACCATCTTTTCTCGTCGCTCAAATGCTGGGGCAATATGAGGAATGCCTCAATCAGGGAAACAGCAAGAATTGCAATCACCGCAATCGGAATAGGCCGGGTTATTTTTGCGAAGGTCCCTGTTTGGAAGAGCAGCGGTGCGAAGGCCACCATGGTGGTCAACACACCGACAAGAACGGGCCCGTATATGTTGCGGACCCCTTCATACGCGGCACGCTTGCCTTTAAAGCCTGCCTGCTGTTCAGAATATATGTTCTCCCCGACAACAATGGCATCATCAACCACGATGCCGATCACTACAATCAGTGCGAACAGCGTTACCATATTGAGAGATACGTCGGCGGAGCCAAAGAACAGGAATCCACCAAGAAAACTAATGGGGATGCCCATCGCCACCCAGAAGGCAAGTTTCAGGTCAAGCGTTAACACCAGCATCAAAAACACCAGGGCAAAACCCAAAAGGGCGTTGCCTGTCAGAAGGCTGATGCGGTCTGCCAAAATTTGGGTCTGGTCGCGGAACAGCGAAACCGAAATGCCTTCAGCTAACTGTGCCGTGGCCAAAAAGCTCATCACCCGGGTTTTAACCGTCAGAATGTCGGCTGTTTCATTCCTGAGCACGTCCAGCAGTATGGCTTGCTCGCCGTTATATTCGTTCCTCAGTTCTTCATCAATGAAGCCATCGATGATGGTGGCAATATCTTTCAGGTAGACTGTTTGGCCGTTTTGGTTCGCGCGCACCACAATGTCGCGGAATTCGTCACCGATGCGCGCGCGGGCATCGGTTCTCAATAATATCTGCCCGCCAGATGACTTGATTGTACCTGCCGACAATTCAAGGGACGACAGGCGAACGGCCGCAGCAACTTCATTGAAGGACAGATTGTAATTTCTAAGCGTGTCTTCGCTGACTTCGATAGCAATTTCGCGTGTGCGCGCGCCGCGCATGGTAATGGCAGTAACACTATCGAGCGCGAGCAGATCGCGTTCCAGAGTTTCCGCAGCGCGCCGCAATTCATTTTCACCGACTTGCCCGGTAAGGACCAGCGTCACCACATTTGAAAGCGGTTGGTTCACTGCCACAACCGGTTGTTCTGCATTGCCGGGGGGAAAGTCAATCAGCGAGTCAACGGCAGCCTGAACTTCATCTTTCACCTGGTAGGGGTCGACAAAATCCTCAAGTTCCAACGTGACAACTGCACGGTTCTCAAACGCAGTGGACCTGACCCGCTCAACACCATTGATACCAAGCACACTTTCTTCGATGCGCCTGCTAACACTGTCTTCCACTTCTTCTGGTGTGGCGCCGGGGTAGGTAACTCGTACCGAAATCGTGCCAGTGTTCACTACAGGAAACACTTCAGATCGCATCGTTACCGCAGTCATCAATCCGCCGAAGATAAAGAGCACCATCAAGAGGTTGGTCATGACTGAGTTATCTAAAAACTGGGCCACCAGCCCCATGATGCCACTTGCGCCCTCAGGCACTTTATCGGGGTTGCGCGCGATCACCTGTGGGCGCGCACTGGTTGTTTCATTCTCCGCGGGGCCATCGCTCATGACGCGTCACCGTTCTGCGTATGGCGGATCTTAACAGGCCGCGCCACAAAACTTGTTGGCACTTGGGAGATGACAATTCCGTCTTTGGGGTCGAAAGACCGAACCACAACAAAGTCATCGGCGGTATCCACAATATCAACGTTATGTTCTTCAAGCCGTGAGTTTGCAACGCGCCATACACTGGTGCGGGTCGCCATTGCAGCCGCAGGCAAGCGGAACACACCAGTTTCCAAACGCCCTGAAACATCCAGGCTGACAAATTGACCGGGAGTTAGTGTCGCACCGGTAGGCACCGACAAAATCAGAGGCTGCAGGCGCGTGCGCTCGTCAAGTGCACTGCCGACGCTCGTCAGTTCAGACAAAAGGGTGGTATCAACCCCGTCTACGCGTACTTTTGCAGTTTTGCCGGGTGCGAGGCCAAGTGCTTGAACAACAGCGGTTTCGGCGCTCGCCCGAATGCGAAGAGCGTTTGCCACATAAAAACTGCCATACTGACCGTTGGGTCCAACAAGCTGGTCAAGCTCGATATTGCTTTCAATAATGCGAATGTCGTTTTTGGCAGTCACATTGGTGCGTGCCAGATTCACTTCAGCCTGGCGGACATTTGCTTTTGCCGCCGCGAGACGCGCTTCAATCGCGCGAATTTGTGGTTCTTTGGCAACCAGCGCGGGCGCAGGCCGATCAGGGTAAACGCGTTCCCAATCCTTAACGAAATTGCTGGCGTCTGCCCGGGCTTGCTCAAGGTCAGCGGCAGCGGCCGCTACATCTGCGCGGCTGCGCTCCAGCGCGATTTCATAGTCAGTGGGATCGAGGGAAAACAGTGTTTCTCCCGCGCCAATGGTGCCGCCGGGCACCAGGTTATCGTGCAATCCCACAACGCGCCCGGTTACTTGTGGGCTGATCGCAACATTGGCGCGTGCTTCCACTTGGCCCGAAAGTCGCCGGCTTGCAGTATGAGCAGACTGGTTGGGCACTAAAACATCAACTACCACCTGTTCAGGTTCAGGCGAAAGGGCGGGGCCACTATCTGCTGTCAGGTTAAGAAGGCCGGTCAGTCCAATGGTGCCACCTACCACCAGAACAACAAATACAATCTGTAACAGGCCGCTTGCAGTATCATTACTTTTCGCGGTGTGAATGGCTTTTAGCACTCGGTTCATAAAGCCCGTCTTTCTCGTTTAATAATGCCCGGGGCCTGCCCAAGGTGCCAAGATATGTTTGCGCTTAAGCACCGGTCCCATCGCTTGTTCGTTAAATTGGGGCAACTGGTTCAATTTTCACCCAATTCACGGCATTTTTTTGATTACTCTTCATGCGCCTACAGGCCCTAGGCTAAGAGTAGTACGACTGGTACCAGTCAACGAATCGGCGAATTCCCTGTTCAACCGTTGTGGCGGGCTTATAACCGGTCGCCTCCACCAGCGTTTCCACACTCGCACTGGTGTCGGGTACATCCCCGGGCTGAAGCGGCTTCATCTCCATAATGGCTTTTTTGCCCAGGCATTCTTCCAGCACATTGATATAGCGCAGCAATTCAACCGGTTGGCCGTTGCCAATATTATGAATGCGCCATGGCGCTTTGGAGCTTGCGGACGCTGGGTCACTGCTGTCCCAATCGTTGTTTGGTGTCGCAGGGCTATCAAGCGTTGCCACCACACCGCGCACAATGTCTTCCACAAAGGTGAAGTCCCGTATGTGGTTGCCATTGTTGAAAACGCTGATCGGTTCGCCCGCCAAAATGGCGCGTGTGAACAAAAACAGCGCCATATCAGGCCGACCCCACGGGCCATATACGGTGAAAAACCGCAGGCCTGTTGTTGGGGTGCCAAACAAGTGGCTGTAGCTGTGTGCCATCAATTCGTTGGCACGCTTGGTTGCGCCGTATAGTGCAACTTGATGGTCCGCTGGGTTATGCACAGTAAAGGGCATGTTGGTGTTTGCACCGTAAACAGAGCTCGTGGAAGCATACACCAGGTGCTTTACGTCATTGTGCCGGCAGCCCTCCAGCATGGTCAGGAAGCCGGTGACATTGCTGTCCACATAATCAAACGGGGCGTTTAAAGAGTGGCGGACGCCCGCCTGCGCGGCCATATGCACAACACCATCAAATTTTTCGGCGGCAAAAAGATCGGCAATGGCGTCCCGATCCGCAACGTCCATTTTCTTGAAGACCAAATCACCTAGGCCGTAATTCAAGCCCGCATGTTCCGGGAAAAAGCCTTTGCCGCTGCCCCCAGCAAAAGCCTCCGTCGCGGCAAGGCGGGCTTCTTTCAGGCTTACGTCATAATAGTCATTGAGATTGTCTATGCCGATCACTGTGTCGCCGCGTGCGACCAGAAACTGGCTGATATGGCTGCCGATGAAGCCTGCGGCACCGGTGACAAGAACTTTCATATGAAAAGAACCCTTATGCAGTCTGCGACAGCAAAAAGCTGTTGCTGGTGGAAAGCCAGCCTAACCGAAGCCCTAATAACCAGCAATCGCGATTCGTTTTAAAGGTTGCTTCGTGTCGCAGTGACATGTGCCAAATTGGTGCATGAAGGGCGAAAGCCAAACACTTGTTTTGGCTGAATTTCTTCGAATCGACCCCCCATTGGTGCATAGATGCAACAAAATGCCATTTTTTGCCGAGGGCGCTTTGACAGGCAAGGGTGCCTGTGACATAGTGCAAATAGGAATTTGTGCCTGAAAGGTCAGGCAAAAGCATTTGGAGCCTTCTTATGCGTATTGCAATTATGGCAGCTGCCTTTGGTGTAGTGTTAGGGACGCCAGGTATCGCACCCATGAACTTGACACAGCCAGCGTCTGCACAAGACGAACAGGGTACACCGCTAACCCTGGAGCAACGCATTGTTGCGGCGGCTGGGGATGAGACAGCTTTAGCAAACATTATTGCTCAGGAAACTGCTGCTGGTAACACTGCAGGTTTGGCCACGGCTTTGGCGAATGCGGCGACCACGTTGGCTGCCACAAATGTGACCTTGGCGGCGACCGTAGTGCAGCAAGCCATTACAGTGGCTGAAACGGCCGGGTCTGACGCACAGACAACGGTTGGTCAAGCGGCCAGTACAGTTGCCTCAACCGCACAGGCCCAAGGTGATACGGCTACGGCGAACGCAGTAGACAACGCGGCAACCGGCTCGAGTTCTGGTACTGCGTATCAGAACGCTGGCGGCACTTCAGGTACTGCTGCGCAAACGCCGGCACCGGCCCCTGAAACTCCTGCGCCCGCGCCAACGCCTGAGCCAGACCCATCTCCTGCGCCAGAGCCTGATTCTACGCCTGCGCCAGAGCCGACAACGCCGGCACCAGAAACGGGATCGAATGAGCCTGCTCCTGCTCCTGCACCAGCACCGGTTTCTACACCAGCGCCAGCGCCAGCAGGCGAAAACCCTGCTAACGCTCAGAACCCTGTGACCACAACGTCGCAGGGAACCGGGGGAACAACAACCGCTGACGCAGGCAATCCGGCTCCTCCTCAGGGTGCGCCGCTGGTACCGGAGCCCGAGCCAGAAGACAGCCCGGGCTAGGCTGGACTGGCAAATAGATTTTCAGAAAAGGTGGAGGCTGGCCCTTCACCTTTTTTTATGCTCAAGTGCCAACATGTTTTCAGTGATCAAGGCGCAACCATGAATTTTTTGAAGCGACTGTTTGGCCGGGGTACGGGCGGCAAAGAAGCCTCATTCAAAGCTGCGGGCGGAGAATTGTTGTATGCGGTTGGTGACATTCATGGTCGCGATGATTTGCTTGCGGACCTCTTGGTTCGAATAGAGGCTGACCGCCATAGCCGCGCTGCGCACGAGCGTTGTACGCTGGTATTCCTCGGTGACTATGTTGATCGAGGCTTCCATTCCAAACAAGTTTTGGACCGGCTGTTGGCTCTTTCACCCAATTGGGCAACCGTGGTGCGCCTGAAGGGCAACCATGAAGATATGATGCTCGACTTTATGCTGGACCCGGTCGCCAATGCCAGCTGGTTACAGTTTGGTGGGATTGCCACACTCGCTAGTTATGGTGTTGTTCTCGAAGAGGACGAAACAGGCGCACCCAATTTGCAGAAAGCGTCAAAGAACCTGTTTGCAGCGCTTCCCGATGATCATTTCCAGTTTTTACGCGATGCACCTCTCATCCACCAGTCAGGCGACTATTTGTTTGTGCATGCGGGCATCAGACCGGGTGTGCCTCTGCACGCCCAGGACCCGCGCGACCTGACCTTCATCCGGGATGCTTTTACGGAAAGTAACAAAAACTTTGGCTTCCGGGTGGTGCATGGTCATACCGGCGTTCAAAATCCGCTTGCGCTGCCAAACCGGGTGGCTGTGGATACGATCGCTTATGCTACAGGTCGTTTAACTGCTGCGGTCATTTGCGAAGAAACACTCGATTTCCTCAGTACTTAGTGTGAAAAAGGGCGGCAATTGTTGCGCTCAGGCAACAGCCGGGCAACATAATCTAAACATTGGACTTTTTCGCCTTGATCCCTTATGACATTGGTAAGGTTTTCTCGTTATTTTAAGCAATAGTTTTATGCCGATGAGAAGTTTTGATTAAAACGGGGCACCATTACCTGGGGTAGAGGAATTTTTTTGATGAAAATGCACACCATGACGTCATTGCTGGCGCTTGCTTCTGTTGCCGGCCTTAGCATTTCTGCAACTGCACAAGACACTGCTGACCAGGTGGTTTCAGTTTACGAGAGAAGTCGCCCAGACTTTCAGGCACCCGGTGCCCGCAGTGGTAGCTTTATCTTCTCACCCACTATTAATGCGGGTGGCCGTTTTAACTCAAACATCTTTGCCCGTCGGGCAGGTGCCACAGCATCAAATCCCGGCGAGATTGATGATTTCATCTGGTCGGTTCAGCCTAATTTTGCGCTGACTTCTGATTGGAACCAGAACTTTGTGCAATTCACCGCTGGTGCAGATATTGCCAAGTATTCGGATAACGGCCGTGAGGATTACGAAGACTTTAACGTTGGTGTGAATGGCCGCATTGACATTGAACGCGGTATGAACTTTACCTGGGGCGCGAACTATGTGGACCAGCACGAGGATCGCGGTGCTCCAGATACCAATGGCTTGCAGTCTGAGCAAACCCGTTTTCAGAGGTTTGATGCAAATGTGGGCTTCCTTCGGGACCAGTCGATTATGTCGCTGGCCGTTGATGCCAACTACGAAAACTGGACTTTCTCCGATGCTGACCTCCTTGGTGGTGGCCGGTTGGACAACACCCAGCGTGAGCGGGAGCGTTTTTCTGGTCGTGTGCGTGTTGGTTACGAGGTTGACCAATATTATGATGCCTTTGTTGAGCTTACTGCCAACCGTGTGGAGTATGAAGACGCACAGGCAACTGGAGGTCCGCAGCGGAATTCTGATGGTTGGGAAGCCCGCGTTGGTGCCGCGTTTGATCTAACTGGCACGTCCAGAGGGGAATTCTTTGTCGGCTATCTGCGCCAAGAGTACGATAGCGATTCACTTGGTGAAATTGATGATTTCACCTTTGGTGCCAATCTGTTGTGGAACCCAACGGGTCTTACTTCAGTCAACGTTGGCATTATACGGGCGGTTAACGAAACCATCGTTCTCGACCGTGACGCCAATAACACTCTGGCCTTTGCTTCTGGCGTTCTGGCGACGACCTACAGCTTGGGAATTGAGCACGAGCTACAGCGCAACTTCCTTGTGAAAGCTGGTTTGAGTTATGGCACGCAGGACTTTAACAATACCATTCGTTCGGATGACAACTATACCGCCAACTTGGGCGCCAAATATTTCATCAACCGAAATTTTGCCCTGAATGCCGATTATAACTGGGATTATCGGAACACGAATGCTGCTGGCCAAGACTTCAAACGGCACGTGTTCATGGTAGGTTTAACTGCCAACTGGTAATACACTGCGAAGGTATTGTTGCCTTCAATTCCCATTACCGGCGTAAGTGAGTAAACCGTGGTACGTTTTGTAATAAATATTTTGATGGCGGCACTTCTATTTGGGGGTGCCGTTGTTGTTCATGCCCAGAGCAACGATAGTTTACCGGCCGTATCCGAGGGTACACCGAGGTATCAATTGGGTTCCGGTGACCAGATCAGAGTAACCGTCTACGGCGAAGAAGATCTGTCAGGCGAATTCGAGCTGGACGGTAGCGGCACAATCGCCATGCCGCTTATTGGTGCAGTGGTCATTGGCAGCCAAAATTTGGCAGATGCCGAAGCCCTTATTGTCAAGCAGTTGGCAGACGGTTACCTCGTTAATCCGCGTGTTAGCATCGAAGTTTTGAACTATCGCCCCTTTTATATTTTGGGTGAAGTGAAAGATCCCGGTAGTTACCCCTACGTTAGTGGCATGACGGTGCTTAATGCGGTTGCGCTTGCTTCTGGTTTCACTTACCGGGCGAGTGAAAGCAAAATCGAAGTGACGCGCCGCATCAATGGTGTTGAGCAGAAATTCAGGATTGAAGTGACTGCCCAGGTTCTGCCCGGCGACATCCTTCGAGTGCCAGAGCGCTTTTTCTAATAAATTTCGACATTGATGCCCGAGACGATAAACTTGGCCGCATTGCACATCCGCGCTATATAGAAGCCACCACGACCTGAGAGAACGGCATGTACGACCAAGCGTACCATGATAAAAATGAAAACCAGCAGTCTGTTGTGCCACAGCCGCAGGATGACGATGACGTCATTGACCTGCGCGCACTAGCCCTTGTGCTGTTGCGGCGCAAGTGGATCATTATCAACACCGTTCTGTTTTGCTCAGTTGTCGCTGTCCTTATCTTGTTTCAGTTAACACCGCGGTTCACGGCTTCTTCCATGCTGGCTATGGAAACACGTCAAAACCAGGTTGTTGACGTGCAAGCGGTTATGTCTGGTATGGGGACTGATGTAGCGGCCATCAAAACTGAAATTGATGTTCTGCAGTCACGTCGTTTGGTTGGCAAGGCGGTCGATCAGTTGAACTTGGTAAATGACCCTGAGTTCAATGGTGCGTTAAACACTGAAAGAAGCCTGTTATCGTACCTTAACCCCATCAATTGGGTCCCTGACAGTTTGAAACGCTCCATTTTTGGTGAAGCGCCGGTTTTGGCCGCGGATGTTCAAGCGGAAAGAGAGCGCGCGCAAGTTGTTGATTCGATAGTGGGCAGGCTATCCATCACAAACCCGCCGAGATCCTACACAATCACTATTGCTTTTGAGTCAGCACATCCTGCAAAAGCAGCTCGAATTGCCAATGGAATAGCAGACCTGTATCTGACGGATCAGTTGGAGGCCAAATTCGAAGCCACACAGCGAGCCAATGAATGGTTGAATGGCAGGATTTTTGACCTTCGCGAAAATGTGCGCACGTCGGAAGTGCAAGCACAGCAGTTTCGCGAGGAAAACAGGCTTATTCAAACCGCGAGTGCTGGTCTGGTGTCTGACCAGCAGTTGGCTCAGGTGAACTCGCGGTTAATTGACGCCCGCACGGACCTCGCCAGAACCGAAGCCCGGTTTAGCCAGATTTCAGATATCTCGCAGTCCGATGTGACCGACTATGCCGGGCTGAGCGAAGTTTTGGATAGCCCGCTTATTCAACGGCTCCGGGAACAGCAGTCTCAGGTTCTTCGCAACCGTGCTGAACTTGGCACACGCTACGGGCCAAAACACCCGCGGATGATCAATGTGGAAGCCGAGCTCACGGACATTGACAGCAATATCAAGAGTGAAATTCGCAAAGTTGTTAACGGCATTCAAAATGAGGTGGATGTTGCGCGCGCCCGGGTAACAGCGCTTGAGCAAAATCTTGAACAGCTGACAGTGGAAAATGTTGCGCTGAACCGCGCCCAGGTGCAGTTGCGTGAACTTGAGCGTGAGGCAGAGGCAAACCGTGTGCTTCTGGAAACGTTTTTGGCGCGGTTTAAAGAAACAACCAACCAGCAAGACATCCAGCAAGCGGACGCTCGAATTATTTCACGTGCAGACGTTCCGCTCTACCCGTCATTCCCAAACAAAAAACTGATCTTGGCCTTGGTTATTTTTGCAGCCACTGGCCTTGGAGTCGGCTTAGCTTTTTTGCTTGAGATGTTGGACAATGGTTACCGAACGCTGGAGCAAATTAAGCAAGACCTTGGCCTCCGTGGTGTTGGTATCATTCCTATGCTCATGTCAAACAAATTGCAGGGCGTCAGCGTCGAAGATTATTTGCTAGAAAAGCCTTCGTCGTCTTTTGCTGAGTCGCATAGAAACGTGCATGCAGCGATGTTGTACTCCGGTCCAAGGCAAAATACGCCGCAAGTTGTTATGGCGACGTCATCGGTTCCTGGCGAGGGTAAGTCCACCTTTTCACTGTGTTACGCAAGGCTGATGGCGCGCTCAGGTATGAAGGTGCTGTTGGTTGAGGCTGATTTGCGTCGTCCTGTGGTAAAGGCACGATTGAAACTCGACGAAAACCAGGCCGACCTGGTTTCAGTGCTTGAAGGAACCGAAATGGGCGGGCAGCAGTTGCATAAAGACGAAGCATCCGGCCTTCACATCCTCAGCGGTAAAGGTCATCCCGACCCACAGAAACTATTTGGCGGTGAAAAATTTGCAGGGTTTATGGCGTGGGCGAGAGAGAACTATGATTTGGTCGTCCTTGACACACCTCCTGTGCTTGCGGTGTCAGATGCTGTCGTATTATCGCATCATGTTGATGCTGTTTTGTACGTTGTGCAGTGGGAAACAACGCCCAAAAAGTCTGTTGAAACCGGTGTCAGCCAGTTGAGAGAGACGGGTGCGCCGCTTGCAGGTGTTGTTGTCACGCAAGTGAATATCAAACGTCACCAGTCATATGGATATGGCGACCAAGGCTATTATTACGGAACGAAGAGCGGATATTACTCAAACTAATCCGATTGAGTTTTCTTTGTTCTGGCGCAAAGTCACAGCTAATTCCAATTCACAGCCATGTAGATCGGCTTTTGCACCTGACATCACTCACCTGAACCTCAGCTAAACGCATACGTTCCAAATTTATTCATTTGACCCACCTATGCTAGGCTCCTCATGAAACACTCGGGGGAGAATTCAAATGGGTTGGGGTACCAAGTTTTTTTCACATGCGTTGGCAGCGGGTCTTTGCCTTGTTTTTCAAGCTAATCAAAGTCAGGCGCAAGATAGTTTTGATCTGAACGCAGGCATTTTACCTGTCTCGCCTCTGGTTGTTCAGGACCAGGAAAAAACCGCTATCCGGTACCTGGAATTGGATTGGCGACAGATACTGAAAGCTGAAGACCCAACTATACAAATCACCGATGCACCATCTGTGCGTGCATGGGAAGATGGCCGCTGGCCTTATGGGCTAGACGTCAAGTCCCACGCACTTGGTTGGGAAATTACGAAGATTGCTCCCGGGTCCAGTGCCGACGTTGATGGTGCCCTGAAGGTGGGCGACGTGATATTTGCCGGCATGAAAAACGCCTTCCGCGAAAAGTTAGACCCGGCGGAATTTGACAACACCCCCCTTATCGAAAAAGACCCTTCCGCCATCTATGACCTTATCTATGGCAACCTAAACGACGAACTCGCGCTCGAGGTCATCCCCAAAGGGAAGAAACTGGGTGCCCTTCAACTCAAGCTGGGGCGCTTTCATCAAACACCGCGCCTCCTGCTGTCTTTTGCGCAGCAACCTGACCTGCCCATGAAAACCTGGATTGCACACGGGGACCGTGTCAGTGCGATTGTTTACGAAGGTGTTTTTCCGGGTTCTGACAGGCCCATGAGTTTCATGCGGGTTTATTTTGCCAAAAGCCTCGCAGCTATGAACAAAAACAACCAATTACTCACGCATGTGGTGAGCCCGAGAGGCATTGTGAGCGTCGCCCTGAATTCGGCCAATAATTTTGGGGACGAAGAGTATTTTGCCATGAAATGGCGCTACCGAGCGCAAAAGATCAAAACAAAAGAAATCGAAGCCGCGACAAGAACGGATGAGTCCCGTCGAACGGTTATGCAGGGTTCCATCGCATTTCAGCTGCTTGGTGCAAGCAGCGGTGCGAGCGACAAAATCTTCCCCTATTATGGCGGCAAGCGCATGCCGGGTGGCAATGTTGCGGCACTTCGCTTTGTCGATCCAAACGGTGACGGTGTTTCGGTTGTTTCGGGCCGTCGGCCATTTGGGTACCGGTTTGGCCTTGCGATGCTGCGCACCAACTGGACGGTGTATGACAAAACGGGCGGCCTGCGCACCTCCCACAACGGGTTTGACAAAAACCATGTCCCGTTGGGGCCGCTGCTGCAAATCAAAGGCGACAAAAGGAAAGGCTTCCCGTCTGACCCAAAGAAATTCAAGTATGAAAAAACCGCCTGGTATATTGGGCCTGTCAAACAGGGCACGGATGACTGGCCGTATTCCTATCACTTCACGAGTGAAAACCTACCTTTTGTGATGCAAAGCTGTGCAGTGTCTTCAAAACTGATGCGCTATCAGTTGACGGCATGGGGCCAGCACAAAATCACCTTTGGCAAAAACATGGCCAAGAAGTGCGGCACCCCCTGGCGGCCAGGTTTTGATACCGCGCCAACAACACAGAATGAATATGAGTTAACAGCCGCCGACCGCCAAGATAGCAGAAAGTTCTGGGCATATGACTACTCACATCATGGCGGCTCTCCAGACTCTCCAAGCCTTGTGCAAGGCACAATGCTAAATCCTTCACCAGACAACCGCTGGGTATGGTTGCATGGTTATGGAAAAGTATCTCGTTTTGTCGGGCGTGAGCACATGCAGGTCATGGAAGGATACTGGCAGCACGGCTTGTTTGTCGAAGGCGAGCTCACACGTCCAAACGCCAGTAAATCCGGGAGTGTCACGCGAATTTATGGGCGGTCACTAGATGTACCGATGATGCAATTGCAGCGCATGACTTTGTCAGACCCAAGACTGAGTACAGCCATCAGGCCTCAGACATTCCGTTACGCGAACGGGTATTTGCAAACAGACATAATGGGTCAGTCAAAGACCTCTAACCATAGAACAAAAATCGGGCTCAAATGGCGTGGTCTTGCGCCGAAAGTGAGTCGCAATCAAACGATTAGTTTTTACTTAGACTGGCGACAAAACAACCTTAAGCATGGTGAACGTGTTGAAAACATCGCCGCCATATTAAAGGAAGATGGAAATTGGACTTGGCATGGCCCGCAAATCACGTCGGACTATGCTGGCTATCATCAGCAAATGACGTACTTCGTAGGCAGGGCCGCCGGTTATTACAAAAACCGCATCATGGGCAAAAGATATCTGAATGAAGCCGACGGTTTTTATTTCCAGCGTGATTGGAACCCTCAAGCGCAGGACGATCTTGAAATCAATGAAAAGCGCAAAAGAATCGACCAGTTTTGGTCTAACATCCCACGCAATACAGAACGACCGAATAGGCCGCAGCTTGTTGGCCAGGGTGCTCATAAACACTTTGAAAAATGCAGCTATGTCAGCGTCGCCCGACAGTTCGATAGCCAATACAAAATGCACCCTGCCAGAACAGACTTTTTCTGCCGTGAAGGCAAAACTGGCGCGCGTAAAACGAAATCAAATAAGATTCCGAAATCGTGGGGCGATGAGGTGCTCTATTTCGACTATGAGGTTGCTGCGAATGGCCAGGGATTTGCTCATGGTATTGCCTATGGCTGGCGCCTAACAGACAATACGATTCGACAATTCCGATGGGAAAATGGATGGCCGGTTGAGGTTTTACAAGAATCCATTCAGCACCCTGACGAGCCGCTGTCTTTCCATTACGTTGGCTATACAGGTCCGATCGACGACTCTGGCTTGCCACATGGGCGGGGGCTCACCAGAAAAATGACGGGCATAAAAACCGACCCGGTGACACCACCCTACCCCCTAGCGGTCTATGCCGAGGGCGAACAGGTTGCCGTGTATGCGGATCACGGTAAATTAGTCGAAGTACCTCAACTGCAGCTAAGGGAAGAAATGCGCGTTCGTTTTCTTAGGGCGGAGCAACAAAAAAGAGCCCAACGTCAGCGACAAAGGGCACAGCGGGAAGCAGAGCGGGTTGCAAAAGAACGGGCTGAGCTTGCAGAAGAACGACGGGAGCGCGCAGCCCGCGAGGCATCACGCCAGCGGCGGCTTGCAAAATCCCGCGCCGCAGCGCAGCGCAAGGCAGAACAATGGAATCGGTTTGTTGAAAATAACCGCAACAATGCGCGCCAGTTTAACCAAACAGTGCGCCAGATAAATCGCGGTACAGCCCGGGCGTTTGATGACATGAACCGCCAACGCACAGAGCGTCAGCGCGCTGTAGACCAGCAAACGGAAACCAACAGACGCCGCGCGCAGGACCAAGCAGCGCGCCAGCAAACGGCAAGGCAAACGGCGCCTAACGCGGGCACCCGCGCCGCGCCTGTGGCTTCAGAAACGACTAGTGAGCGTATCAAACGCATTGAAAGTGAGCAGAAAGCATTCATCAATCATCGCAAGCGCGTTGCAGATGGTCTGGAACAAAGCAACCAGGAGGCCCGCGTCGCCGCCGATGTATCGGCTAACGGCCGCATGGATCAGCCTTTGGTTTTGACGTCTGGTCTTGATGACGGAAACCAGGCACCTGCCGGCGACTCGGCAGCCAATGGTACAACTGATGTGGAATGGATGTACCTATACTGCAGTGGCACTCAACTTCTTTGGAACCCAGAAGCAGGTCGCAGCAACCGCGATGGACCCTCTATCATTGTCGGCTCTCTTGGGGCGTTTAGTTTTGCCGGAGGGGTTGACCGGGCAGAGATATCCGACAGCAAAATTATCGATGATTTTGCGCGTTATGCGATTGGCTCCTCTTGGCGTGTTGCCAAGGGTAGTTGTCGGCTCAGCCGAGGCGAGCAAACATCAATGAACGCCCTGTACAAGCAGCATTATGATCAGGTTAAAGGACCAAACTACAGACCTCTTGTAGGCTGGAATGAGTATTACAAACCCCTCCCGCTCAAGCCCGAAAGCAGCGACAAAACAGTTGGTGTGGATGTAGACTAGATTGGCGACTGAGTACTACTACGGCGCCCTGGGTTATTTGAACCGCAATAGCAGAGCCCTGGTTGAGTGGCGGAGTCGGAGGGATTCGAACCCTCGAGGGCGTTGCCACCCAACACGCTTTCCAGGCGTGCGCCTTAAACCGCTCGGCCACGACTCCCTAGACAGGCTTGCCAGTTCAGCATAGTTGCGAACTGCAAGCTGAGCGCCGCACTATAAGCATCCTTGAATGCGAAGCAAGCCTTAAATCGGCCCGGCGGCCCAAACAAAAAAAGGGCCCGAAGGCCCTTTGTTCAATTGATTGCGCTCACTGTCTAAGCGCGAATTGTTTTCAGGAAGTCCTCCACCTGACCGCGCAGCTCACCTGACTGTTGAGTGAGCAACTGTGCGGCTGACAGAACCTGTGTGGCAGCAGAACCTGTTGTGGTTGCGCCTTCATTCACACGGTGAATATTGGAGGTCACTTCCTCAGTGCCTGTCGACACTTCACCAACATTGCGTGCGATTTCTTGGGTTGAAGCATCTTGCTCTTCAACCGCAGATGCAATGGAGACGGAGGTGGATTCGATATCACCGATGATCCCTTTGATCTCATCCATCGCGCGCACTGCCAAGCCAGTGGCATTTTGCATGCCTGTGACCTGTTCGCTGATTTCCTGCGTCGCTTTCGCAGTTTGGTTTGCAAGCGATTTAACTTCGCTTGCAACAACAGCAAAGCCCTTACCAGCGTCACCTGCCCGCGCCGCCTCAATAGTTGCGTTGAGCGCAAGCAGGTTGGTTTGCTCGGCGATCTCATTAATCAGCTTCACAACCTCACCAATCTTCTCAGCAGCGTCCACAAGCTCGGCAACGTCCTTGCCCGCGTTTTCGGTGCGAGACACTGCGTCGCGTGCTGCGGCACTAGATTGGTTCGTTTGTCCCGTGATTTCGCGAACAGACGCAGAAAGCTCTTCTGCTGCGCTCGCCACCATTTGGGCGTTAGAGCTCGCTTGCTGGGCTGCGTTCGCAACCACTTCTGACTGCTGCGACGTGTCTGCTGCAGTGTCAGTTAGGCTGCTGGCCGCTTGCTCCATGCCAGAGGCAGAGGTTGAAACGCCTTCCACCAATGCCATAACCGAAGCCTCGAACTGGTCTGCGAGCTCCAGCATCGCCTGGCGACGATCAGAACGCGCTTGCTCTGCTTGCTCTTCTTCGCGAACACGGCGCTCTTCGGCTTCTTCGCGCTGACGGCGTTCTTCTTCTTCGCGACGTTCGCGGTCCCGTTCTTCCGCTTCTCGCTGTTCAGTTTCCAAACGGCGGCGTTCCACGGCATTGTCTTTAAAGATCTGCACGGATTTGGCCATATCGCCAACTTCGTCGTCCCGGTCGGCGTTAGGAATTTCAACTTCCAGGTTGCCGTCGGCTAGAACCATCATGGTGTCGGACAGGGCGTTCACGGGCTTTACGACCCGGAACATAACGACCCATAGTGCCACGCCGCCGATCGCCAAGGATATCACGATCAGCGTGATGGCTGTGGCTACACTGCCGCTCGCGGTGCTTACGGCATCTTCATTCAGCGCTTTTGCAAGATTGTCAGCATAGCTACTCATCATGAACACAGGGCCAGTTGATTCCTGGGCTAAAGCCACCCATTCTTCTGCTGATGTTTCATAGTCAACTTCGTCGAGCTCTTCATCTTCCGCGTCAGCGGACAGGTCATACATGCCGAATCGACTAAGTCCAAAATCGCCTATGAATGTGTTGCGAATATCTTCTACTTGCTGCGCTATTTCCGCTGTTGCAGTCGTTGTTTTGGCAAATGTTTCAACTTGACTCCACGCACCCTCGCTGATGCCGCTGTATTTGGTGCCTGTATCTTTTTCAAAACTATTGATGATTGACTTGGCGGCTATATTGTCGGCAAGCGAGGCGGCTTCACGCGCGGCATACTCTGACATCACCCAAAGCTGATTTTTCATGCGATTAACTGTGCTGATCCGGTCATCGCCAAAATCATAGTTGCTTTCAATTTCGAGCCTGATTGTTGCCGCAACGTCGATCAATGCGTCCATTGTTTTTGCCGCATCACGGGCCCGGGCCACATCACTTTCAGTGCCAAATGATTCAAGGTCTTGGTCCGTAGCTTGCTGCTGTCTCTCATACTTTTCGTATGCGTCAGCCAGTCGACCCTTAAGAGCATTAAATTCAGAAACGGCCGATTTATAGCGATCGCTGTCTTGATCGCCCTGAAACGGCGGCAGTGTTCTCAGATCATTTTGAATGTTCCCATAAGCGTCTTCCACCGCGCTGCGGTTTAAGCTTATGCGAGTCGTGAAGAAATCTGGCACCATTTCCTGGAAGCCATAGCCCGCGTACGTAAACAAGCGTTCATCGGCCAGTGCCAATTTAAGCTGTACAATATTATCGATTGCGCCATTGAGTTCTTGCGCCTGCGTCGCGGTCTTTCGAGCATCAACAGCCCGCAGCGCCTGCATCACATTCAGACCAATCACTACAAGAGTGAGCAAAACGGTAACGGTTAGAAGCAAATTGCGGATGCTTAACAGACGAACCCCCGCGTCCCCATTATTCGCAGTCATTTTTGTTTGTCCCTCATTGAACTATGAACAAGATCGAGCAGTTTTATTTGAAACTGAGTGCGTTATCGCACAGCAGTGTTAACGAAAGCTAAAAACTATTTGAAATTTGCCCTAATTACTAAATCTATAGATTATCAGGAATGGCGCCGCATAAATGTCCAAAATACAAAAAATAAGCAACTCAAGAGATTGATGGCGACGGGCGTATAAAGAGGCTAATCTGCCTCTAGTTTGGTTCTTTTGCTCCGCACGCCTAGGTTTTTCTTATATTTTAAGTTTCAAGATGCCGAATCGTTACGATGTCATAATAATTGGCGCTGGTGCCGCGGGTCTGATGTGTGCCCTGACCGTTGGGGGCAAGGGCAAGCGGGTTTTGTTGTTGGAGCGGAATAAAAAGCCAGGCGCCAAAATCCTGATCTCCGGCGGCGGGCGCTGTAACTTCACAAACCAGGATACTGTTCCCACCGCTTACTTGAGCAAAAATCCGCATTTCGCAAAGTCGGCATTGAGCCGGTACACGCCTTGGGACTTTATGGACCTGATTGCTGGCCATGGCCTGACCTGGCATGAAAAAACTCTTGGGCAGCTGTTCTGTGATCAAGGGTCCAAGGCCATTTTGAAGGTCTTGCTGGATGAATGCCAAAAGGCGGGTGTTACACTTCAATTGAACGCAGAGATTAACTCAGTGAAAAAGGGTGAGCAGGGGTTTGAAGTTAGCGCAAGTGATGCTTGTCACTCTGCTGTATCACTCGTTGTTGCCAGTGGCGGCGTTTCTATTCCCCAAATGGGTGCGACTGATTTAGCCTATCGATTGGCAGAACAATTTGGCCTCAAGATCGTCAAGCCAGAACCTGCGCTTGTGCCCCTGACATTCGAGCCTGATGTTGTCGCTAACATGAAAGAGCTTTCTGGCGTCGCTGCAGACTGTTCTATTGCGGTTGAAGGAATGAAATCGGCACCGGTGTTTAGGGAAAACCTGCTCTTTACCCACAGAGGATTGAGCGGCCCAGCCGTGTTGCAAATTTCTTCCTATTGGGAGCTGGGCCAGTCTATCGACATCAATTTGGTGCCAAGCCAGAAGGATGTTTACGACGAGCTGCGCAACGCTCGTGAAACGGCAAAGGCCTCAACTGTGCGGTCATATTTATCCAAATTGTTGCCAGACAGGTTGGCCGAGCAAATTGCACAGGGTTGGCCTGGCCGATTGGCGGAGCAATCCAACAAGTCGCTTACGTCACTTGCCGACCGGCTCGGTCATTGGCAAGTCACTCCAAACGGCAGTGAAGGGTTTAAAAAAGCAGAGGTTACTAAAGGCGGCGTCTGCACGAGTGAGCTCTCGTCAAAAACAATGGAAGTGAAATCCGTTCCCGGGCTCTATTTTATAGGGGAGGGAGTAGATGTCACGGGTTGGCTTGGTGGCTACAACTTCCAGTGGGCGTGGGCGAGCGGCCATGCCGCCGCAACTGCGATCGCCCATATTTGATCAGATTCTATATTGCTATCGGGCACTCAATACCTTTCCCCAGGTCGGCATGCCTCGGCGCTGTCTGTGCCAATCTCCCGGGCTAATCACTCGAAAACCAAACTGTATCACCACGTCCATTCCTGACCAAAGAGTCAGTTTTATGTTGCATCATCAGGAATTATGGGAAATACTAAATATTATGGGAAATAAAAGGAGGTAGTGATGCAGGGCCTTTGCCATGTACCTTATTCAATGAGTCACCGAATGCTGGCCCGAGAAGCGGCGGAGCTCGGCAGTATTGCGGGCCTGAAAAGGAAGAAAATCAGAAAGCTACAGCGTGCTACATTTGGTCGCCTTCGCTCTCGCTATGAAGGCTATGATTTTCGCGCGCTCCCCAAACTGTATTATCTTCTGTTGGGACTGGAGCTCAAAAGATTGCTCAAAAGTATCCCTTTCTTTACGGCAATGAGGTTTCGGACCAGGCTCCTTTTTGTTTCCTTGTTTGCTGCGGAAACTACCAATTCTGGGTATTTTCGTGCGGTAGAAAATTGCAAACAGATCGCTACGCATGATGAGCTGTCTGCAGCATTTCATGCGCTCAGTCCCAAAAAACAGGCTGCGCTTGTCAAGCTTTTCGATTTCGACCCGATGTCCCATCAAAAATTTCGACTTGATTTTGAACAGTTTGAAGCTCATCCGCAGCGGGTTGCCGGAGCCTTCAGCTCACTTGCAAAGCGACTAAAGAAGTCCGGGCTTAAAGATGCCTTTTCCTGGATTTTGCAGATTGAGAACCGGGCAAAAAATGGCCAACTTCCCGAAGACTTTCTGAAGTGGATTGCTGCAAGTAAAAGCAATCTCATTGCTCTCCAACAAGCCGAGCAGGTTTGGGTCCTCTTCTCCGGTTCTTTGACCGAATTGAATGCCAACGCCCTGAGAAGATGAATTCCTCTCAGGCTCCTGCCCAACGAGATGGTAGTCGTCAGTTGGGTATTATCGAAGGCAAGCATGAACGTTCTTTCCTCGGATCGGAACCCGTTCAATTGGCGCGTTACTTTTTTTTGCTCTTCATATTGTTGGGGCTGACGATATTGGGCGACGGGCTTGTTGACGCCTCCAACACCAGCGATGATACAGACGCCAACACCTTTGGCAGACTTGTCATTGATGAGGAAAGCGGAGACGTCGACCTGTCGAGCGTGCGGTTTGGGGCCGCCTTTAATCTAGCCCCACTGATTTCTTCTCAAGTTGAGCTAGGCCTCATTCAATCAGACGTGCAGTTTCAAAACCTAAATCTCACATTGGGAAAAGCAAACACAATCACAATGGGAAAAAAGAAGCTCGTTCGTGGATTTAGTACTGCAACCAGTTCTCTTTTCAGTTCGTTCGTTAGCCGGCCAACCATCATTAGCCTGACGGGTGGTTTGGAGAGAGAATTTGGCATTGAGGGCACAGTGCGAAAGGGCAGGTTGCTTGTTCAGCCAGCCCTGTTTGTGTCCGAAGACTGGAGCCGTACCTCAAAGATTATAAGAGCAATATTTCAGGGCCCCGAAGAATCAAACTATTTTGCACACTTTGGTGTGAGTGCTGTTGCAAGGTCTGGCGGCAGGCAGATGAATTTTGCCAGCTCGTCTGAAACGCTCATGGGCGAATGGGTTTGGGGCAGCAAGAACTGGTATGTCGCGTCTGAAGCCATATGGCATAATGACGGTGTTTCTGAGGTTCTTGGAGCATACGCCGACATTGGGGTGATCTTTGGTGGCGAGCTTACCTATGATCGTTCGCGTGGCATTTTGAAACACAGGCGCGTCAACAGTGCCTTTTCGAATGGCGGGCGCGGTGCCATCGAAATAGCGTTTCGACAAGAGGCCATTCAAGAAAAAACGCCTGTTGCGGAAAACGCTACCAGCCTACTGTCAGAACTAAGCCTGATTTGGTACCCAAGCGCGATGACGCGGTTGATCGTCGGTCGGCGTTTCAGTTTTAAAAACCGTTCCAGCCCGCTTTTCAATGGCGCTGAAACAAGTGTGCGCCTGCAGCTGATATACTAGTTGCAATAAAATGCGCAGCTTCCAATTACTGTGAAACCAGTTAGCTTGCCAGCGGGTCGCCGCTTACGACTTGCGGTTTCTCAGATGGGGAGGCGCCGGAGCCTTCGGCGAATTTCTTCAGAGCCAGATCAGGCCCTGCCAGAATTAACAAACCAAGCTGTTCTGACCCGGACCATTTTACTTCTACCGCAAATTCGCCGAGTTCTTCTATCTCCAGCAGAAGCCGCTCCCCCATCGCGATATCAGCATCTGTTGAGATAAGGGTACCAGCAAGCGATACGTCGCGTACTTTGCAACTGAACTCCCGGTCATCGTCTGTGGTTAGTTTGCCCGTCCACAAAACCGGTAGTCTGTCGTCACCACGCTTTTCGCTGTCTGCCATTTCCATGCACCCCGTCGCTTCAAAGTGCTGCCAAGCTAGCGGATTTTTAGCTTGTATAAAAGGGGGGAATGATGGCATGACGCACTCACAGACACAGAGCGCTTGGCGGCAAGCGACGTATCATAGAGACCGAGAATGAAACTATCTGATCGCATTCGATCCCTGTTTTTCAATATTGTATTTTATCCGTTCACTTTGCTTTTTTGCGGCTTGGTAGTTGCACCAATGTGTTTTGCCAAAACAGATGGCCCGGTGCGCAAAGGAATTGGCTGGTATTGCCAGGGATCACTGTGGGTCGCGCGCATTTGTTCCGGAATCAAATTTGAATATCGCAACGCCAAAGGCATGCCAAAAGATGGCACGCTCATTATTTGCGCTGCTCACCAAAGCAATATGGACCCTATCCTCACTTATCCGCTGCGATCGGATGTGACAGCACTTGCCAAAAAAGAACTTTTCAAAATTCCATTCATTGGCTCAATCATAAAAAAAGCGCAGATAATCCGTATCGATCGACAATCAAAAAAAGCGCATAAGGCCATGGACTCTGTCACCGACCATATGCGCGAAACAGGTCGGCCACTGATTGTATACCCACAGGCAACACGTGTCGCGATCGGCAAAAGCCGCCCGCTGAAAAGTGGTGCCTACTATCTGTATAAAGACTCTGGATTGAAGGTGGTGCCGGTCTCCACAAACACCGGCCTGTTTTGGACCCGCGGCTTCTGGCACCGGGCAGGCACGGCGGTATTTCAAGTTGGAGACCCTTTTCCCGAGGGCCTGTCCAAAGAAGAGTTTATGGCAAGAGTTCACGAAGAGGTCGTGGTTAAAAGTAACGAATTGGTTCGCGAAGCAGGCTATGGCCATCTGCTGCCTGAAGATGCTGATAAACAGATTAAGGCGTCAACTTAGACAAATCTCGCATTAGATTTCTCCCGAAATTGTGAAGAAATTCTCGTGTTTGTGGGGCTTGTAGTTAATCAATTGACGCATAAACTGTAGGGGACAGCAGGGAGAGCGCACATGGCGCAGATATCTGAAAGTCCATCAAGTTTAGAAAATATCGCCGAGCAACTTCGGCGTCATCACGCAAAATACGATCAGCAGACCGGTATTTCGCTTGGCAAAATTGGCACGTTGCTGAAACAAACGGTTGCCGTCCTGTTTCCTCATCATGCTGTCGCGGACGATACTGGTGATAGCCTGGAGGTGCGCCTCAGTCGTTTGGAGGCCGAGTTCCACAGTTTGGTGGAGCCGCTTTGCGAAGGCAAAGAAGTTGGCTGCACGAAAATGCTTGTGAAAGGCTTCATGTCCGGCCTACCTGCAATTGCTGATCTTTGCCACATTGATGCCGACGCGCTCTATGAAGGCGACCCAGCAGCGCAATCGATCGAAGAAGTGATTTTATGTTACCCCGGATTTTTTGCGGTGGTTGCGTACCGGATTGCCAATGCTTTGTATAAAAAAGATGTGCCGCTCTTGCCACGCATGATCTGCGAATATGCCCATCAGAAAACCGGCATCGATATTCACCCTGGAGCGACAATTGGCAAAGGCCTGTTCATTGACCATGGAACAGGCGTTGTGATCGGGGAGACCACGATCATCGGCGACTATGTCAAAATCTACCAAGGCGTTACCCTGGGGGCCCTGCGGGTAGACCGAGAGCACCGGGCGAAAAAACGCCATCCTACCATTGAAGATAATGTGGTGATTTACTCCGGCGCCACCATCCTTGGTGGTGACACTGTCGTGGGCCGCAACACGGTGATAGGCGGGAACGTTTGGGTTACTCGGTCCATCCCCGCCTGGTCTCGGGTGATGTTCAAACCGGCAGACACTGACGAAATCATCCCAATCCAGGCTCGTCAAAAAGCAGCTGGGCGCGGGTAACAATGGTTTAATGGCTATTAAACGTTTGCGGGTGGCCATCCGTTCGCTACTGTTGCACCAAGATTTATTCCACTTGATCAAATGTTGAGAGACTTGTCATGAAAGCAGCGTCCATTTTGGAGACAATTGGCGGCACACCCCATGTGCGCCTATCGCGCTTGTTCCCAGACCATGAGGTGTGGCTCAAGCAAGAGCGCACGAACCCCGGAGGTTCGATCAAGGACCGGATCGCCTTGTCCATGATTGAAACCGCCGAAGATGACGGTTCACTCAAAGAAGGCGGTGTCATCATTGAACCCACGTCCGGCAACACGGGTATTGGGCTCGCGATGGTTGCAGCGGTTAAGGGCTATCGACTTATTCTGGTTATGCCAGAATCCATGTCCATAGAGCGCAGGCGCATTATGCTGGCGTTTGGCGCAGAATTTGTGCTCACTCCAAAAGAATTGGGCATGAAAGGCGCCTTGGCTAAAGCAAGCGAACTTATGGAAAACACGGAAAATGCCTGGATGCCTCAGCAATTCGCCAATCCGGCAAACGTCAAAGTCCATCGTGAAACGACATCTCAGGAAATTCTCGCAGATTTTCCAGATGGTCTGGATGCCATGATCACAGGCGTTGGCACAGGTGGCCATATTACCGGGTGTGCTGAAGTGCTTAAAAAAGAATGGCCCGAATTTTCGGTCCATGCAGTAGAGCCAACGCTTTCACCTGTGCTTTCAGGCGGGGACCCCGGGCCCCATCCGATACAAGGCATCGGTGCTGGGTTTGTGCCAGACGTGATGGACACAGACCTTCTGGATGGGGTGGTGCAGGTGGCACCAGATGACGCCAAGGATATGGCTCGGCGTGCTGCACGTGAAGAAGGCATGCTGATAGGTATTTCTTCGGGCGCAACCCTTGCCGCAATTCAGCAATACCTGGACGGCCAGCCTGCAGGTCAGCGTGTAATTGGTTTCTGCTATGACACGGGGGAACGGTATCTTTCTGTCCCTGAATTCCTGCCAGAATAATCGCCATCCCATTCAACAAACAATTAAAGGCCGCGTGGTGATCCAGCGGCCTTTTCTAATCATGGTTTGCGGAAGTCTATTCTTCGTCTTCGTCTATATCTGGCTGGATTGACCCTGTTTCAAGGCGCACGATCAAGGCAACATGGTCACCTCTAATCGCCAGCTCCTTGTATGAGCCCCTAGGCAAAGGGATGCCCTGGTCAATACAGTGATTGAGAACAGCAGGGCCAAGGTCTGCGCTCTCAACAACAACGGGGTCTGAGCCATCCGTCATTTCAATGGTTGCAGCAACTTCGCCTTCGTCGTTCAGCGCAGCAGTCACAGTTTTCACCGGAATGTCCGGCCCCATGCCGCGATTGTCCAACACGGGACGCAACGCAACAAACAACTCTTCGTCAGAAAAGATAATGCTTCGGGATTCGAGAATCATTGGATAAACACGCCCAAGTTTCCACCTAATAGGGTCAATCTATTCAGAAATTCCTGAAATTAAAAGATTTTTGTCTCACTCAGCTGCAGCAGCTCGATTGGAAGCTGTGCGTTCCCGCCATGCACGAATGACAGCGTTTGCAACGGTCGCGAGCGGAATCGCAAAAAACACACCCCACAGCCCCCAAATGCCGCCGAACAAAAGGATCGCCAAAATGATCGCATTTGGGTGTAATTTAACCACCTCAGAAAACAGCAGCGGCGCCAGCAGATTGCCATCCAGCGCCTGAATGATGAGATAAGCGACAATTGCCCACACTGTTTCTGGCGCAGGCCCCCATTGAAAAAAGGCGACCAGAGCAACTGGCAAAGTAACCACTGCCGCACCAAAATATGGAATCACCACAGACAAGCCCGTTGCGACTGCCAAGAGCGTTGCGTACCGAAGATCAAGGAACTGATAAACAACAAAAGCGGTGAAACCAACAATCAGTATTTCATAGACTTTGCCCCGGGCGTAATCACCGGCGCGCTCTACTGTTTCGCGCCATACCTGATCCAAAAGCATCTTTTCCCGGGGCATAAAGTTGCCGATCCAGTTCAGGATTATCTCTTTGTCTTTCAGGAAGAAAAACACCATCACTGGTACCAGCACCATATACACCAGAGTCGTAATGGCGCCTGTAACGCCAGCAGAGAAATACTGAAGAATTTGCGGCCCAATATTGGCGAACTCATTGCCGAGGTTAGCAAACCAGCTGCGAACCTGGTCTTCGGAAATCAGATCAGGGAAGCGTTCCTGAAGCGTGAGAAGGCCCCTTTGTAAGCTGCTGATGATCGCTGGCGTGTCGTTGATAAACTGAGCGATTTGTTGAACGAGCGGCGGAATAACCGCAAGCAAAACAATCAGCCCCAGCAACAAAAAGCCGATAAAAACTGACAGGAAGGCAATCATGGGTCTTGCGCCTTTGCGCACAAACCAGTCGATGGGTCCGTCCAGCAAAAAGGCGATCACCACTGCTGCAATCGCTGGCGCGAGCATGCCGCCAAAAAGGGCCATCAAAACAATTGTCATGACCAACACGCCAATCAGCACAACAACCTGTGGGTCGCTGAATGTGCGTTTAAACCAGTCAGTGATCATGTTCATCAGTGTTTCTCCACGGCTCAACTGCCGCGCATTTCCAATCTAGCATGCTGTCAGGCGTTTAAGATACCGGAAAATAGGGCTTTTTCGGGGCCTCAGCCGGTGGAGACGCCGCCATCAACAATGAAGTTGGCGCCGGTTATGTTCGCTGCTTCATCGCTGGCCAGATACAGGACAGTTTTGGCCACATCCATAGGGTCCGCCGGGCCCGTTTTGGGAATGCCACCCGCAAATTTGTCCAGGTCGTTGCCTATGTCTTCAAGTGCACGTTCAAACATCGGTGTATTCATTGGGCCGGGTGAAACGGTGTTGATGCGCAGGCCTTGCTCCGCATAGTCAAGGGCCGCTGATTTGCTCAAGCCCACCACCGCATGCTTGCTCATTCCATAAGGTGCCATCCAGCCGGCACCTGACTTGGAGAGAATGGAGGCAATGTTTATTATCGATCCACCAGTTGCCACCATCTGTGGAATCTGGTGCCGCATGGCATGCCAAATGCCCATCACATTGGTCTGGAATACATCGTTCACTGTTTCAAGGTCATGGTCCGCAAAGCGGGCTGAAGCATGGCTGATGCCGGCGTTATTGACGGCAATGTCGATGGCGCCTGTCTTTTCGCAGGCGTGCCCTACAAAGTCATGCATGGCGTCGTCGCTTCGGACATCGGCATGAATGAAATGCGCCGAGCCGGCGGCCGGCTCAACTTCCGCCACCACACGGTCCCCTTCGCCGTCCAGCAGACCGCAAAAGAAAACGGTGGCACCTTCCGCCGCAAGTGCTTTTACAATGCACTCACCCAGCCCCGAGGTGCCGCCGGTAACAACTGCTATTTTGTCTGCAAACCGCATATTCATGCCTTTCCAGCCGGATGGCTACAGCCAACAACACCAGATGGCAAGCTTTCTCTAATGAAGAAGAGTTGGGTTGGTGATTTAGAAGTTCTGCGAGCCACTATGCACGTGGCTATGTTCATGCCGATGCGCTGAAGGAATTACCGACCCAAAAAATGCTCTCGCGCCGGTATGGATGAGCACCGGAATCATCATGGACATCCAGACCCAGAACAGAAGAGAGATTTCTGTTGGAAGCGGCAGCGTATTGGACCAAAGCATGGCAGCAAGTGCAGTAATCACCCAAACAACAAGTGTCCACGGCATAATTTGTTGAACTCGCCGATACGCGCGCTGCCAGGTTGATGCCATTTTGCCGTACACGCCAAAACCAGCGATGATGAATAGTGCGATCGGCGCAATTAAGCTGCCTGTCAAGGCCATCAGGTCTATCAGGTGCTGCAGGTTATGCGAGTGCGTAAGCTCTTCACCCGCCAATGGACCGTGATCATAATAATGCGACGCAATCAGGGCCACGACAAACAGCACACCCAAGGCCGTACCCAGACGATGAGACTGCGCAGTTGAGGCGGTTGGCGTGTGGTCATGATCACCAATGGGGTGCATCACAACATGCAACAGAGAACCAGCCGCAAAAGCTTGCCAATACCCAGCGAGCGGAATGTCGTACCACTGGCCAGCAAATAGCACCATAAAGTATGCAACCATGGTCATAACGGCCATCGCCGAAAGCACGGCAAATCCGCCAACGGTTGTGAGGATCGGACGCATCAGCCACCACACGGCTATCGCGATACCAACGCGGTGCAGCAGAATGCCGGTTGCAACAAACGAACCGTGCACACTATCGCGTGCAAACGCGAGAATGGCACCGTCACTGGCCGCATGAATTACCAGTGCGAGCGTCGCGATCAACATAACGATGCGATGGGTGATTTCTTCGGTTTTGTGAAACAAAAACTCGGACGCCCAGGGAAGAACAAACCCAAGTACAGCAATAGCCAACGCCAAAATGCCGCCGTGCTCAAGTGCTTCTGGCAGAAGCGTTAAAATAATCAGGCCCAGCACAGTAATCAGGACAAAACCATCAATACCGCCTTTGAGTGCGGGCACGCGCTGAACGACGCGCGCCAAAAGCGGCGCCGCCAATAATACGATGGCCGACAAAATTACTACAAAGGTCACGTGGGCTTCCGCCTGTTATTCACTCTGGACAGGTTATAATATCACAATATATGCGAAGAAAACAACTTTGTAAGGGCTCAGGCGAGATTCAGTCAATTTAGACGCAAAAAAGCAGCACCTTTGCGGGTGCTGCTTTAATTGCGCTTAAAGCTCTTACTCGGCGGGGCGGCTATCCACAGAAATCAGCTCCACTGTGAAAATCAGCGTTGCATAAGGTGGAATACTTCCGCTGCCTGAACCACGCTCGCCGTAGCCAAGGTCAAACGGGATGAAGAATTCATATTTGCTGCCTTCATTCATCAGCTGCAGGCCTTCGGTCCAGCCTTTGATCACGCCGTTCAGTGGGAAGCTCGCAGGTTCGCCGCGCTTGTAGCTGCTGTCGAACTCTTCGCCGTTCGTTAGCTTGCCAGAATAATGCACTGTCACTTTGGAAAGGCCGGTTGGCTTGGCGCCTTCACTCTCTTCAATCACACGGTACTGAAGGCCGCTCTCAGTCGTCGTGACGCCATCATTCTTCGCGTTTTGTTCGAGGTATGCGAGCTGCTCCTGCTTGAAAGCTTCGGCCTGCGCTTGCGCTTCTTCGATGCGACGTTGCTGTAATTCGTCAGCCTCTTGCTGGGTCAGTGCTTCAATCAGTTCCAGCTCAAAAACAAGGGTACTGTTGCCTGGAATTACACCACCGCCAGCACCGTTTACGCCGTAGGCAAGCTCTGACGGGATCGTCACTTGGAATGTGTCGCCTTCCTGCATGAGCAAGAGCGCCTCGGTGAAACCTGGGATCAATCCACCCACTGGGAACGTGGCAGGCTCACCGCGTGCGTGACTCGAATCAAACTCGCGACCATCAATGAATTTGCCGCGGTAATGCACAGTTACAAATCCATCAGCCGAGGGGCTTTCGCCGTCACCTTTGCTGAGGACTTCATACTGAAGGCCACTTTCGGTAACTTCAACGCCGTCTTTGGCCAGGTTGGTTTCAAGATACTGTTGGTTTTCGAGCGTGTAAGCTTCGGTCATAGAGAGGGGGTCTTTCGGTTCTGGTGTTTCTACCGGTTGCACGGCGCCGTCCTGCGCCGTCTCGGTGTTTGTGTCGTTAGAGCTGTCGCTACAGGCTGCCAACAGGATGACGCCGGTGATGGCAGCGGCGCGAGAAAATGAGACCATGTGAGTGTCCTTGTTGATTTGCGCCGGACCCTAACGGCTGCGACCATCAAGGGAAAGCAAAATAATAGTGAACAAAGGTTTGGCAGTGCGAATGGTCAATCACCGTGATAGAACCAGACGCTGAACGTTGAACTTACGGGGAAGAGTGCGTGATAGATCAACGCGTTGAAGAAGAAATTATTCGACAGGTGGCGAGCGCACGATCAGTTGCCCCTCGCGATGTTGCCGTTGCTTTGGTGCGTAAGGATGAAGACTGGCGCAAGTATTTGCCGCGAATCAGGCAAGTTGCCACCGTTTTGCATGCCGACGGCAGGCTTTTGTTTATTCGCAAAAAGAAGAGTGTTCCCCCAGCTGGGCTGAAGGGTGTATTTAGGCTGGCGGCTCCAGAAATGTGGGAGCGCCCCATTGAATAGTGACACGCCCTACAAAGATGACACGGTGATCGAACGCTTGAAACAGGATGTGGGTGAAGAGGTGCTGCCCATGCTTGAGCAGGCGTTTAAGGGCGAAATCGAAACGTCAGCCGATACACTCAAACGGTCTTTGGCGGCGTCAGACTTGGCTTTGTTTGAAACAACTGCCCATGCGCTTAAAAGCGCCGCCGCTTCATTTGGCGCAATGCAACTCAGCGACATTTGTCGGGAGCTAGAAATGTCCGCCAAGGACAATGCGTCCGAAGACCGCCTCACATTGCTGCTTAAAAATTTTGGTGCTGTGGTTAAACAAACCAATAAGGCATTTGGTTTCTAGAAACGCGTGAGGGAAGCGATCTCGGTGCGGACCTCGGGGATGCCCCAACCTTTTTCGCTGCTGGTCGCCAAAATGGTAGGATGGCAGGCAACGTTTTTTGCGGCGTCTTTTTTGGTCTTTTCAACTATCTTTTCCCGCTCAGCGACCTTGAGTTTATCGAGTTTGGTGAGAACCAGCTGATAGTTCACAGCCGCTTCATCCAGCATAGCCATAATTTCGCGGTCGTTTTCCTTCAGGCCATGCCGGCTGTCGATCAGGAGCATGATACGGCGCAGATTGGGCCGGCCGCGCAGATAGTCTTTAACGAGCCGCGTCCATGCGTGCACTTTTTTGCGCTCGATTTTCGCATAGCCATAGCCCGGCAAATCGACAAGGTACGCGGGGGCTTCCATCTCATTGCCCATCGCGAAGAAGTTAAGCTCCTGCGTGCGGCCGGGCGTGTTCGAAGTGCGCGCAAGGGTTTTGCGGCCCGTGAGCGCGTTGACAAGGCTTGATTTGCCAACATTTGAGCGGCCTGCGAACGCCACTTCGGGTCGGTCGGCACTCGGCAGGGTTTCAAGCGAAACGGCGCCCATCAGGAAAGAAACCGGGCCAGCAAACAAAAGCCGTCCGCGCTCCTGGTCTTCCTGAGAAAAGCCGGTGTCTTCCATGGCTAAGCCTTAGCTTCATCCATGCGCGCATCTTCCCGGCGCATGATCACCCACTGCTGACCGATCGACAGGATGTTGTTCCATGTCCAGTAAAGAACCAGGCCCGCGCTGAACTGTGCCATCACGAATGTGAAGATGAGGGGCAGCATATTCATAATTTTCTGCTGTGTCGGGTCCATGCTTGCCTGCTGCGGGTTCAGTTTCTGCATAGCCCACATGGAAACACCCATCATGATCGGCAAAATACCGACCGCGATGATACCGGGTGGGTCAAATGGCAACAGGCCGAACAGGTTTACAGGGGTCAGTGGGTCCGCAACCGACAGATCTTTGATCCAGCCAAAGAACGGTTGGTGCCGCATTTCGATGGTGACATAAAGCACTTTATAAAGTGCAAAGAAGATAAACATCTGCGGGATCATGGGCAAACAGCCGGCCATCGGATTGATCTTCTCTTTTTTATAGAGCTCCATCATTTCCTGCTGCATTTTCGCCCGGTCATCACCGTGGCGTTCTTGCAAGGCTTTGATCTTGGGCTGCGCCCGGCGCATGTGCGCCATGGAAACATATGATTTGTTGGCGAACCAGAAGAGGCCGATTTTCAGGATCACGGTCATCAGCAAAATGGCCACACCAAAGTTGCCGGTGAGTTCAAACAAATAATGTACGATTGCGAAAATCGGTTTGGTCAGGAACCAGAACCAACCCCAGTCAATGGCGCGGTCAAACAGCTGAATTTGATAGCGCTCTGCGTAGTCATCGATGGCGCCTACAATCTTCGCTCCAGCATAAAGCTTGCTTTCAGAAAGGCTGGTGCTGTCGGCTGCGACCGCCTGCCAGTTTTCTGTATATTCAATGCGGTAGCTTACGTCGGGGCCACTCACTCGGCGTGCCATGCGGGTAACAGGCAGAGTCTTGTTTTGATCCGGGATCAGGGCCGTCATCCAGAATTTATCTGTGATACCCATCCAGCCGCCGGTTGTGCTGCTCTCAAAATTGCCGTCGTCTTCCAGGTCGCTGTAGGTCATTTCCTGCAGTTCACCGTTAAACACCCCGATGGCACCTTCATGCAGGATATAGAGGCCGTCTGTATCAGGTTCACCTTCGCGGTTGATGATACCGTATGGCGCTACTTCAATTGCTTCACCGCTTGCGTTGCGAACGGTTTGCGCGACGTTGAACATGAATTGTTCGTCAACAGTGAGGGCAATCTCAAAAGTGACAGCGTCCGCGTTGGTCCAGCTAAGGGTGACCGGTGAGGACGGCGTCAACTCACCACCAGTTGCAGTCCAAACGGTTGCAGGGCCGGGCACAAAGTCACGGTCTTTGTCTTTGGCTGTCCAGCCAAAGCGAACAAAATAGCTGTCGGCTTCATTCAGAGGGCGCAGCAGGCGCACATTGCCAGAATTTTCTTCCAGGCTTACGCGGTGGTTGTTCAGCAGCAAGTCATCGATACGTGCGCCGCGCAGGGAAATGGAGCCGGAAAGCTCGGGAGTGTTGATTTCAACGCGACCAGCTTCCTCATAAACAGGCGCTGTTTCCGCAGGCTGTTGGGTGGTTGTCGGTGCCGGTCCCGCGTCCGTAGCAGTAGGTGGCTGGATGGTTTCACCAAGCGCTTCAAGCTGTTGTTGCTCGTACCGTTGGCGTTCGGCTTCTTTTGGCCCCAGATACAGCGACTGGTAACCGATCAAGATCCCGAGCGACAGCACGGCAAACAAAATGAAATTTCTACTTTCACCCATTGGTACAAACACCCCAATTGTGAGCCCACACGTACGGGCTCGGCAGCCTTAAGAATTAATAGTGCCGCCATCACCATGATGGTGGGCGGCTTTGTTGGTGCCTTTTGGCACAGGATCGTATCCAAATCCACCCCAAGGATGGCATTTCAGGATTCGTTTTGCAGCCATTAGGCCGCCTGGCAGCCCGCCATGCACAGTTATGGCCTCAATGGCATAGCTGCTGCAGGTCGGTTGAAATCGGCAACGCGGACCAAGGAGAGGTGACAAAACGAGCTGATATGCACGAACAAACCCGATCAGAAATCGGGCAAGCAGGCCAGTTTGGCTTGCTGTTTTTGCGCTGTCGTCATGCTCACTTTTGCACATCAGGACTTCCCAGTTTTTTTGCCTGATGCCTTTAAGTCGGCATTGGAAGCGAGTTTGGCAAGGGCCCAGCGCATATCGGCCTGCAGTTTTTCAAATGGATAGTTGATAACAGCAGCGCGTCCAATCAGGACAAACGACCACCCTTTGGGCGCGCTGTTTGGAAATTGGGCGCGGGCAGCCTCTTTTAGCCGACGCCGTGCCCGACTGCGCTTGACCGCATTGCCTGCCTTTTTCGAGACCGTGAACCCAACTTTGGCGGGAACGTCATCATCACCTGGCAATGCTTGCAGGATGAAGCTGGGTGTCACCCATTTGCGTCCAGATCCACCCACGGCAAGATATTCGGGGCGCGCAGTGATTCGCCCGATACCGCTGGTTGCAAGGTTTTTGGTTTTGCCGGCCCGTCTCAAACTTGAGTGTCCTCTGTCGTTTTGCCAAAAAAAAACCGACCGCGGTGGCGGTCGGCATTTTTATCGTTTGGTGCAGCTGGACAAGTCCAGCAGCAAAGCCTTAAGCGGAAAGACGCTTACGGCCGCGTGCACGGCGTGCCTTCAAAATACGACGGCCGCCTACAGTTGCCTTGCGAGCACGAAAACCATGCCGGCGCTTGCGTACAAGCTCACTTGGCTGAAAAGTGCGTTTCATATCATTTACTCCGTTGTCGCGCCTGGCCGCTGGCCGGTCTTACTGTGGTCGGTCAAGCCAATTTGACTTGAAAGCCGATGCCGCCAGCTGGTTGCCAATCCGGTATTTCACGGGCGCATCAAATTCGAGCGCGCTGTATACCGGCTTCGTTCAAGCAAGTCAACAGCACAAAACAGGCTGATTTTATAAGGGGGAATGCTTGAAAAGGCTAGGGTTTTTGCGGATTCTTATCACGCCCTTGCCATATGATGCCGGTAAGCTTCAAAGAATCGGACAGTGATCTGCTACAATCTCTGTCCAACAGTCCTGAATTTGCCTTAAGCATATTTGTTTACTTGCATTTCTTGGCTTAATGGTTTTGAAGACAAGGACCATGCCTGAGCATTACCGACCCATTACCTCAAGCCTGCGGTCTAGGCTGCTGATTCTCACCTTCTTCTTTGTAATGGTGGTGTCGGTCTTCGTGTATTTGCCTTCCATTGCAACTTACCGGTTGGAATTCTTGGAAAAAAGGCTGGAAAATGCCCAGATCGCTGCCCTTGCCCTTGAGGAGCGGGGCGATAATGCCGTGAGCCCCCAGCTTGAAGAACGCTTGTTGGATCAAAGTGGTGTAATAGCGGTCATCCTGCGCAAAGAAGACAAAAGCCTGTTTCTGGGCTTCAATGTGATGCCCGAGGAAGTGGACGCGAGCTATGATTTGCGCACTACCTCGCTCGGTATGCTGATTTTTGATGCGTATGACGTATTGGACACGGGTGGGTCGCGTGTGATTCGCGTGGTCGGAGCGCCGATGAACTCCAATACGCGCTGGCTTGAGATCACGCTCGATGAAGCAGAGCTGTATGAAAACCTGCGAAATTATTCGAATAATGTGTTGGTGTTGGCGATCATCGTTTCCCTGTTTACGGGCATATTGGTGTATCTGGCGCTGCACTGGATGTTGGTTCGCCCGATTCGCCGCGTGAAAGACAGTATTGTCTCGTTCCGCCGGAGCCCTGAACTACCAAACAAAGTGAAAATGGGGCGCAACCGGTCGGATGAGATTGGTTTGGTGCAGCGCGAACTTGCGCGCATGCAGGAAGAAGTGCGCCAGTCGCTAAAACAAAAGAGCAATCTGGCTGCCCTGGGTGAAGCCGTCGCCAAGATCAATCACGATCTTCGGAATGTTCTTGCAACAGCACAGTTGGCGTCAGATGCGCTGCAGCGTGTGGACCACCCACGCGTGCAGAAAGTTTCTCGTCGCCTGATGACGGCTGTCAGCCGGGCTATTGCCCTTTGTGAGGCGACGATCCGCCATGGCAAAGCCGAAGACCCCCTCCCGGAAAAAGCCGACGTTGAATTAAGAGATCTTGTTTATGATGTGGGTTCGTCGCTTGGTTTGATGGATGGGGGTGAGTTCCATTTTGATGTCGACATGGACGAGCATTTTTCGGTTTATGTCGATTCAGAGCAGTTCCACCGTGTGCTTCTCAATCTTTGCCGCAATGCAGGTGAAGTGCAGGGACCGGACGGTACTATCGAAATTACGGCTGAGAAGGATACAGCGGGTACCAGCCATATTCGTGTCAAAGACCAAGGCCCAGGCATTCCAGAGGCCGTGCGCCCCAATTTGTTTAAAGCCTTCTCATCGGCAAAAGCCGGCGGTACGGGACTTGGACTCGCAGCCGCGAGGGACATTGTGCTGGCACACGGCGGGCAAATTGGTTTGGAGAGCACTGGCGAAAATGGCTCTACATTCATCATTTGCATGCCACCTTCCGACGAAGGGACCGGGAAATGATGCAGGTGCAAGCCAACCCCGGCCCAACGGACAGCCTATTGGATGTTGGTGACCTGAAGGTTGGCAATGCCCATGATTCGTCTGTTGTTACCGGCGTAACCGCCATCATACCGGACAACCCTGTAGCCATGGGTGTAGATGTTCGCGGAGGTGGGCCTGGTACACGAGACACAGAGGCGCTGGACCCTACATGCATGGTGGAGAAAGTGCATGGGCTTGTCCTGTCTGGTGGTTCAGTATTTGGTTTGGCGGCGGCAGACGGTGTCATCAGTCACCTGTCAGAAAATGGGGTTGGCTTGGCTATCAGCCCGGTTGCTGTACCTGTCGTGCCATCGGCGATCCTTTTCGACCTGATGAATGGTGGCGACAAAGACTGGGGCGGGGAACCCCCATACCGTGCTCTTGGAAAGCGGGCTGCCGAAGCCGCAGGTGAGCCAATACAAAACGGTTCTTTTGGCGCTGGATTTGGGGCACGCGCCGGTGCCGAGCGCGGCGGCCTTGGAACGGCAAGCCTGGTCCTGCCGGATGGATTGGCGGTTGGCGCCATTGTTGCGGTCAACAGTTTTGGCGCGGCGGCAGAGGCCGCACGCGCTGAACATGGCCAGGTCACCTTACCCAAACTTGGTTTTCCTGGCACGAACACAACCATCGCGGTGGTTGCGACAAATTATGAGCTTGATAAAGCGGGGTGCAAACGGCTTGCCATGATGGCGCAAGATGGGCTGGCACGGGCAATCCGGCCAATCCACACGCCCTTCGATGGCGACACAGTGTTTGCCCTTTCAACGGGATCGCAAACCGGTGAGCAGGATAAAGGCGTCACGATGGCTGTGCTTGGCACATTGGCGGCCGATTGTCTGGTTCGTGCGATAGAAAAAGCAGTTGAAGCTGCCAATTCCTAATCTGGTTCGTTACTCGCAAGTTCTTGCCTCGCAGCAATTACCATCGCGTCTAAACGGGTCTTTAACGTCAATGCCTCTCTCATTGTCGATGACCCTTCTAGAGGCTTGCTGAACAGGATTACGTCCAATTGACTGGCCGCTTGGCTAAGCCGTGTAACTGCCAACTGAGCGCTCATCCAATCTGTTCGCCGCTCGCCCCTGTTTTGCTTCCATGTCGCCATCGCAGCGTGGAATGCCGCTTCCAGTTGGGTCAAAGAATTCTCGACATCTGACATCAACTGAGCCGCATCCTGTTCCGAACCAATCACCTGAGGGGTGGGTCTGGGCTCACTCGACGGATCAGCACGCTCAATCACCCTGCTGCGCTCAGCGGGGTCCGGTATTTTGTCGGACAGATTCGGCCAGTCACCAGGCCTGGTGCAAGCGGCGCCCACCAGCAAAATGGCAACGAAAATGGAACTTTGAGACAAAAAACGAGGCATCTGAAGGGCCTTAAGGCATTGCAGGGAAAGGGTTTTGGGCTTCTAAGCGCATGGCACGCTAACGGTCTTTTTGTCTGAGGACAAGAAAAAGCGATTTCCCCCTTGCAATCGAGGATCATTCTGATTAGGTTCCGCCGCACGCCAAAAGGAGGGCATCGCCTTTCGCTTTGGTGCTGTTGGAATGCACCGGTAGCTCAGCTGGATAGAGCACCAGACTACGAATCTGGGGGCCGGGGGTTCGAATCCTCCCCGGTGCGCCATCAAAAACAATGAACCCGCCCTTGTGGCGGGTTTTGTGTTTTTGGGCTCAGGGGCTGGTGCCGAGCGCTGTGGTTCGTTTGCGAAGCTGACGAGGAGCGAAAGCGACGAGACAATCCTTCCCGGTGCGCTATCAAACAAACCGCCGCATGGCGGTTTTTTTGTGCGCACCAATCTTTTCTCTTCTGGGCGCCATCAAACAAACCGCAGCAAGGCGGTTTTTTTGTGCGTACCAGTCTTTTCTCATTCTTCTTGTCTTGAAACCTGGCTTTGGTCACTATGCATAATGACTTCAGGGCAGGGGGCATTATGAATTCTGTTTTTCGGCTTGCCGAAAATAATACGACCGTTGGCCGCGAGGTGGTGGCGGGCCTAACCACGTTTTCCACCATGGCGTATATCGTGGCGGTCAGCCCGGGCCTGTTGTCGCAAGCGGGTATGGATTTTCAGGCCGTTGCCATCGCCACATGTTTGGCAGCGGCGATTGGTTGCCTGATCACCGGTCTTGTTGCCAACTACCCGTTTGCTCAGGCACCTGGCATTGGCCTGAGTGCGTTTTTTGTTTACACGGTGGTTTTGCAGGCTGGGTATGCTTGGCAGGGCGCCCTTGCCATCGTTTTTCTGTCAGGTCTGATATTCATTGCCTTAACCGCGACCGGCGCGCGCGCCGCAATATTAGAGTCGATACCCGACGGTGTCAGGCATGCCATTCCGGCAGGCATTGGCCTGTTCATCGCACTCATTGGCCTCAATAACGCCGGTGTGGTTGATATCAATCAGGGTCCGATCATCGATATTCTGCTCGCGAACGCAGACAAGCAGCCACCGGAGTTAATTGGGGTTGTTAACCAGGCCCCCACGCAGGTTTTGCAGTTTGGCGACTTTTCTGATCCCACTGTTTTCCTGACCATATTTGGTGTGATTCTGATGGTATTACTTACCGAATGGGGAATTGCGGGTGCAATTCTGGCTGGGATTGGGGTCGTGACCGCCATAAGTTTCATCATTGGCGTGAGCACATGGCCAGACCAAGTTGTGGCGACGTCCTTTGATCTGAGTGCCACATTCCTCCAGTTGGATTTCAATGCGCTTTGGGGAGCCGACGGTTTTGAGGCTGCTGCTCTATTAGACGTTCTTTTCATCGTGATTGCCTTCACCATGGTTGACCTGCTCGATACTGTTGGCACCCTGTATGGCACGGCTGATAAAGGTGGTTTTCTGGACAAGGACGGGAAACTGCCTCGCGTTAACAAAGCCTTGATGGCCGACGCCGTGGCAACCACAACTGGCGCTCTTTTGGGCACCTCTACAACAACAACGTATCTCGAAAGCGGTAGCGGCATTGCGGCGGGTGGTAAAACCGGCCTTACTGCAGTTGTAGTTGCAGGGCTGTTTTTACTCAGCATGCTGTTCACCCCTTTGGTGGCTGTCATTCCAACCTCTGCAACGTCGGCTGCCCTCGTGATGGTTGGCATTTTGATGATTGGTTCTGTGCGTCGCATTGAGTTTGGTGAGCTTGAGGTGACCGTGCCTGCGTTCATGGTGATTGTGTTGATGCCGTTTACCTACAGTATCGCCAACGGCATCGGTGTTGGCATCATCACTTATGTTTTGATCAAACTGGCAAAGGGTGAAGCTCGAACGGTGCACCCTGTTGCCGGATTGATCGCCATTCTCTTTGTTGCTCGATATTCCGTCCTTTAGAAGGGAAACCCACATGCGCTTTGGTGCGATTGGACTAGTTTTGCTCGCGGTATTTTCAACTGCCCCGGTAATCTCTGATGATCACACGAAGATCCCCATAAAAGTTGTGATTGTGGCCATGTTTGATACGGGCGCCGCAACAGCATCGGGTGTTGGCGAGTTTAACCGCTGGGTTCGCGGCATGCCGCTCGATGAAGAACTTGCGTTTCCGCTCACGGGCCAGGAACTGCGCATTAATCGGGAGCAAGGTGTGCTCGGCGTAGTGACAGGCATTGGGACCATCAAGGCCACGTCGACCATAATGGCGCTTGGGCTGGATGAGCGATTTGACCTATCAAAAGCCTATTGGATGATTGCCGGCATTTCCGGTATTGACCCGGAAGATGGCTCGATCGGATCTGCTGCATGGGCGGAATGGGTCGTAGATGGCGACCTGGCGCATCACATTGATGCCCGTGAAATGCCCGAAGGCTGGAAAACAGGGTACGTGCCGCTCCGCCGTGAAGCGCCTTATGAAGCGCCCATGCCACCAGCTGCGCAAGGCTATGTTTTTCAACTTAACCCTGGCCTGACAGAATGGGCCTACCAGCTAACAAAAGATATGGAACTGCCGGACAATGAAGGCATGGCACAAATGCGAGCGAAATATACAGAGCACCCGGTAGCGCAGCGGCCACCTTTTGTGCTGAAGGGCGATCAACTCGCAGCCATGACCTATTGGCACGGTGATTTGATGAACAACTGGGCCAATGACTGGATGGCCTATTGGACGGGCGGCAAAGCTAATTTTGTGACCTCCGCGATGGAAGACAGCGGCTCGCTTTATTCACTCAAGATGCTCGACAGTGTTGGTAAAGTGGATATTGACCGGGTGATGGTGCTCAGGACCGCAAGCAACTATGCGATGCAGTACCCGGGTGTGACTGCGGAAGAAAGTTTGAACGGCAAAAACCTGCCGGAAGGTGTTGCCGACGCCGGTTTCCAGCCATCACTTGAAGCTGCTTATATGGTGGGTCGCAAGGTTGTTGACGCGCTATTAGCCGACTGGGGAACAGTTGCTGACCAAATCCCCACCGCACCTTAACAATAGACGCTGGGTAGGAGCATTGAGCGAAACCTATACAGTTGAAAACCCAAATGGTATCGTCGCCCAGTGTGTCGAGTAAGCCCTGAATGGACCTTTTAGCCGGAGACTTTGAATGGCCGAAAAGAACCGCATGCACCCCATCCCCAAGCCGCCTGGCAAACCCGTCGTCGGCAATGTTTTTTCGGTAGATCCGGACGCACCACTACAATCCTTGATGCAGCATGCTGAAGAGCAAGGGCCGATATTCTGGCTTGATCTGATGGGTGCGGAATCAGTTGTCGTTTCCGGCGCTGATCTGGTGAAAGAGCTCTGCGATGAAAGCCGATTTGGCAAAGTGGTTCGTGGTCCACTAAGGCGGGTGCGTGCAATCGGGGGTGATGGTCTTTTCACAGGCGATAGTGACGACCCAAATTGGTCCAAAGCGCACAATATTTTGATGCCAACCTTTAGCCAAAAGGCGATGGTGGAATATCTGCCGATGATGGTCGATATCGCTGACCAATTGATGATGAAGTGGGAACGCCTGAACGCCGATGAAGAGATCGATGTCGTGCGCGATATGACTGGTCTGACGCTTGATACGATCGGTCTGTGCGGGTTTGATTATCGCTTCAATTCTTTCTACCGCGAAGACTTCCACCCTTTCATTGACGCACTGGCCCGTACGCTGGAAACCTGCATGCTGCAGCGCGGCTTACCGTTTGAAAAAGTGGCACTCAGAAACCGTATCAAAGACCTGGGTGATGATGTCGGCTTCATGAACAAGCTGGTGGATGACATAGTGCGCGAGCGTCGCCGAGGGGGCGGTGATCAGGCGCAAAAAGACCTACTCAATTTCATGCTCGCAGGGGTCGATAAAGTCACCGGTGAAAGCTTGTCAGATGAAAATATACGCTATCAGATCAACACTTTCCTGATCGCAGGTCATGAGACCACATCGGGCCTGTTGTCTTTCACGCTTTATTATCTGCTGCAAAACCCGGACGTGCTGAAAAAAGCTTACGACGAGGTGGACGAAGTTCTCGGTAACAACATTGGCGTCGCACCGAACATTGCTCAGATTGGTCAGCTAGTATACACGCGTGCCATCCTGATGGAGGCGCTGCGCCTGTGGCCAACGGCACCCGCGTTTTCTCTTGCACCTTATGAAGATGAAATGATCGGCGGCAAGTATCCTATTAAAAAGGGTACTTTCATGACGGTTCTGATCCCGTCGCTTCACCGTGACAAAGCCTATTGGGGCGAGGATCCGGAAAAGTTTAACCCGGACAACTTTATGCCAGAGGCAGAGGCCGCACGGCCTGATCATGCCTACAAGCCATTTGGTAACGGCAAACGCGCCTGTATCGGCCGGCAGTTTGCCATCCAGGAAGCTGTTCTAGTTCTTGGCATGATTTTGCAGCGGTTCGACTTGTTTGATCACAAGCAATATAAGCTCAAGATCAAAGAAACACTGTCGCTCAAACCAGATGGCTTCACCATTAAAGTCAAAGTGCGTGACGGCGTCGTTCGGCAACCCATTGCAACGGAAGAGGCTGACGAAACCATGGGTGAAGAGGCCGCACGCAGGCCAAGCCATGGCACCAAGCTCACAGTTCTTTACGGATCTAACCTTGGCACAGCCGAGGGTTTCGCGCGGGACATTGCCCAGTCTGGGGACGTGAATGGGTTCGACACTGTTTTGGCGCCGCTTGATGATTATGTCGGCAAGCTGCCAACCGACGGTGTTGTTCTGATCGTATGTGCTTCCTACAACGGCTCGCCGCCTGACAATGCGATCGAATTTTGCAACTGGCTTGAAAGTGCAGATGCTGGCTCGCTTGAGGATGTCACTTATTCTGTGTTCGGCTGCGGTAGCCGGGACTGGGCTTCAACGTTCCAAACCGTGCCACGTATGATAGACGACAAGCTCGCGCAGCTTGGCGCCATTTGTCTCACCGACCGCGGTGAAGCGGATGCGCGGGAAGATATGGATGGCCAATTCCACGGTTGGTTTGATCCATTGTTTGCAAAAGTGGGAGACAAGCTCGATCTCGGCATCGATTTCAGCAAGCCAGTAAATGCACAACCTCTCTACAAAGTTGAGATCGCCGAAAGCGTGACGGCGAACCCCATAGCCATGCAGGCTGGAACGGTTGCCATGAAGGTGCTGGAAAACAGGGAACTGCAAAATCACGATGGGCCAAATCCATCAACGCGATCCACACGACACATTGAAATTGAACTGCCTGAGGGCGAAAATTACGAGCCTGGTGATCATTTGTGTGTTGTGCCAATCAATGGACCAGAAAACGTGCAGCGGGCGTTGGCGCGATTTGGTTTTGATGACGAGACATACATTAAAGTTGACGTCACAGGGGGGCGGCGCAGCCCGTTCCCCAATGGCAGTACATTCTCCGTTAAGCGCTTGGCCGAAGTTTGCGGAGAGCTGCAGGCTGTCGCCAGCCGCAAAGACGTTGCGTTGCTGGCAGCGCACACGCGGTGCCCCGCCACAGGGCCAAAACTTGAAGCCTTGGCGGCCCCGGCGAAAGACGGCGAAGACCTTTACCGCAGCGAGGTTTTCCTGAAACGCAAATCGATCCTGGATCTGCTGGAAGAATTCCCGGCATGCGAGTTGCCGTTTGAGGTTTTCCTAGAAATGGTGCCATGGCTGTCGCCGCGCTACTATTCGATTTCTTCTTCAGCCAAAGCGACACCGGGCCGTGTTTCCATCACTGTGGGGGTTGTGAAAGGTCCGGCGCTTTCTGGTAACGGCGAATATCACGGCGTTTGCTCCACGTTCCTGGAAGAATCTCAGCCGGGTGCAGAAATTCAGGCGAGTGTGCGCGAACCCTCTGCCAATTTCCGTTTACCGGATGATGCCACTAAGCCCATCATCATGATCGGACCGGGTACAGGCATTGCGCCTTTCCGGGCCTTTGTTCAGGAACGCAAAGCGCTCAAGGAAAATGGAGAAGAACTGGGCAAGGCGATGCTGTTCTTCGGTTGCCGCGACCCTGAGCAAGACTATCTCTACCGCGACGAGCTGGAGACCGCGGCGACGGACGGCCTGATTGAATTACAAACAGCCTTCTCAAGAAGTGGGCCTGAGCGTGTTTATGTGCAGGACCTGATCCGAAAGCAGGGCGGGGATGTTTGGCAGATGATCGAGGACGGTGCCATCATCTACATTTGCGGCGATGGGTCTGCGATGGAGCCGGATGTGAAACGCACGCTTCTCTCGCTTTACGTGGAAGAAAATGACACGTCGCATGAAGCAGCGGAAGCCTGGATCGAAGACATGACCAAAACTGGTCGCTATGTGCTTGATGTTTGGGCCGGTGGTTAATCAAGAAATTGTTCTGAGTTTTTGCAACAAATGAACCGCATTTGCGGTGTTAGGAAATGCATGTCTCAGACAGTCTTTAGATGGACCATCGGTCTATTGGGTGCGCTCTTTGCAGCCGCTTTCGTGGCCATAGTTGTGCCCCCCCTAATTGAAAGCGGTGACATTATCGGTGCTTTTGCTGCCGGGTTTGTGAACCCCTATTCGTCCGGCTATTCGCTTGATGTGATTTTATGTGCCTTCATCTTGATCACTTGGGTTCTTTACGAAAAAAGCGCACGGGGCGTGAAATACGGGTGGGTTGCCATTCCCCTTTGTTTTGTACCCGGCGTTGCAACGGCCTTCGCCTATTATCTGATTATTCGCATGCGCCGCGATGAGGTGCAGGGCCAATGATCGTCAGGCGCATGACGGACGCGATACGTACCCAAGACTGGGTTACTGTGGGTGTTGAACTTTTAATCGTCGTGTTTGGCATTCTGATAGCTGTCGAAATCGACGACTGGAATGAAGACCGAAAAAACAGGTCGCTCGAACAACGGTATCTGCAACGTCTGCAAGCCGACATGCAAGGCACGCTTGATGACTCTGTGGCATTCACAACCTGGAACGAACGGGTCATATCTGACCAGGAAGTTATTCTCTCTGCCCTAAAGAGCGGAAGTCTTGCTGAGAGCAATGCCACTGCTTTCGATCGCGGCCTTGTGTTTTTGGGGGAAATCAATCCGCCTAAACGGCGGTGGGGGACTATTGAAGAACTCAAGTCGTCAGGCACTTTGGGCATCATTCGCAACGTTGAACTGCGGTCGCAGATCGCTGCTGTTGAATCGGAGTATGAGCGTACATCGCAGATTATTGAGGACTTGAACCAACAACTCATATTGTTGCGACCTATTGTGCAGCCATACTTTGAGACAGTAGACTTTGAGCTCGCTCTGGTTCCGGATGTCAGGGTGAACCATGATTTTGAAGCGATGACAGCGGACCCGGCTGTTTACACGGCGATTTCCCATATTCAGCGTTTTTCCAGGACTGCCGTGATATTCAGGGAAGGGCACCTGGAACGAATTCAAGGCTTGCGGGATAGTGTTGACCTTCTTCTGGAAAACAAAAAGTGATCAACGAGGAACCGTTATCATGGTAGAGGCATTTTTGAGGCGCATCGTTTGCCGTTGTCGATTTGTCAGTCTGATCTTGCCCATATTTTTGGCTATGCCTGCTTCCGCAGACGCCCCAGCTTTCTGCGCTGAAATCCCTCGACCTGGTTGGTCCGCATTCGAAAAGCTAGGCGTCAGCAATGAATGGTTTCATGTCTACCGAATAGACGACGGCTTGTTTGCGATCACAGAGCCCTTTCAGTGGCAGGAGGTGATCAACTATCTGATAGTTGGGGCAGACAAAGCACTGCTGTTTGACAGTGGTAACGGCATGGGTGACATCAAAGCCATTGTGGATCAAATCACAGCATTGCCTGTGACGGTTCTCGCAAGCCATAGCCACATCGACCATGTGGGTGGTCATTGGCAGTTTCAAACTATCCTGGCGCCTGATACCGCCTTCACGAATGACCGTGCCAAAGGCCGAGGCAATGCGTTTGTGCGCGAGGAAGCGAGCGCGATTGCCTTATGTAAAGGGCTGCCGGAAGGCGTCACAGAAGACAATCATCACACCAAACCTTTTGTGCCAACAGGCCGTGTGACAGACGGCAGCATGATTGAGCTTGGCGGCTTGGCGCTTGAGGTGCTCAGCATTCCTGGTCATACACCGGATAGCATTGCGCTTCTCGACCGCGCTAGCGGTCGCCTGTTCACAGGGGACAGTTACTACAAGGGGCCAATCTGGTTGTATTCGGCTGAAACTAACCTTGCCGCCTACCGCACATCCATAGCCCGGCTCGCCGCTCTTGTGCCCATTTTGAAGGCTGTGCACGGCGCGCACAATGAACCGTTCAGCGCGCCGGTTGAGCTTGAGAAAGTGCGAGATGCGTTTGAGTTGGTATATTCGGGCAATCGGAAGCCAAACGCGGTTTCCGATACACAGGCACGCTATGACTTCGGCAGTTTTGGGCTTTTGATGCAAGCCAATCATGAGGTGGAAAAATGATCCTGCGCCGGTTTGCTGATGCGCTCCGCAACCAGGAATGGGCCACTGTTGCCATCGAATTCCTGATCGTGGTGGTTGGTATTTTTGTCGGTCTTCAAGTGAACGATTGGTCACAAGAGCGCCAGAATAGGGCAGACGAGCGTGCAGCCTTAGATCGTTTGTTTGTCGAGATGCAAAACGCGCATGCGGATATTATCAACTATAATGCGCGCAATGAGCGGCTCAATGGTCTGCGGCGCAGTGCCATAGCGTTTGTGGATGGCACAGACCCATTGCCCGAAAATGACCTGCCTTTGAAAATCGGCATCAATACGTTGGCACAGTTTCCTGCCTTCACACCGGTGACTGCGGTGTTTGAGGAGTTGAAATCCTCTGGGCAGTTACAACTCATCCAGAGCTCTGATTTGCGGGTTGAGTTAGCGCAGTATCACACCGGCCTGGAGTGGCTAAACACCATGCGCCAAGGTTTTGCCAACGGTACAGATAGCTTTTGGGTATCCTATCAGCGTCATGTCAAATGGGCCTACAATCCAGAATCAACCACCACAGATATTCTGATCTCCAGTTATGACTGGCAGGGGCTGCGCGGCGACGAACAGTTTAAATTTGCCGCCATTGGTCTGCTGCGCAACCAGCTGGTTGCGGACCAAGGGCTTAGGGAATTGCAGGAAAATGTTGCCAATACCTGTGCTGCCATTGGTCGTGAAATTGATAGAGAGTGCGACTTGGGCGCTGGCAACAGCGCACCACAATAGCCCACCTGTTCAAATTCAGGTTGGCGCTTGAAGAAACCTATCCGCCGCCATTTGATTGGCAAATTTTTCATAGCTTCTAGTCTGATCAAACGCATTCAATGTCAGGAGGGGGACATGCGAAACATAGTTTTTTCGGCATCGCTGCTAGTGGCCAGTGCCGGTGCAGGTGCGGACGATTCCAGTCTATCAGATGTGCTGATGGAAAAATCCAATGGCTGTATGGAAGGTCCGATGGCTCAGTTTGGTCGCTATATCGGCGACTGGAACATCGAAGATGAAGGCCTGCAGCAGGACGGTACCACTTGGTTGCCCGGCAACGGGGCACGCTGGAACTTCACGTGTGTTGGTGACGGGATCGCGGTGCAGGATTTCTGGATGCCAAACGGAGCAGAAGGTGGTCCGGCCCCGGGAGTTGGCACCAATTTGCGCATTTATGACCCGGAAAACGAACGATGGGAAATTGCCTGGACGGCAACTCAGTCACCCGGGTTTTCCCACATCCGAGCAAAGCAAGATGAGGGCGGCAATATCATCATGCATTATGTCAGTCCGCTACCAACCCCAGCACGACGCATCACCTTTTTTCCACCCACGGAGGAAGGCTGGAACTGGGTGATGGAAATGTCATTCAATAATGATGACACCTGGACACCGGTATACAAAATCAAGGCTACGCCGCGTTAACAGTTTGACTATTTATTGAGCGCCTCAATCATTTCTGGTGAGGTGTTAATGCTGGCGGCGAGATAGGATTCTCGCTCGCCTGCTTTGATCAGCTTTATCAATTTTTCTCCGTCAAGTCTGTGCTTTTTGAGAAGAAAACTCAGCACAATCGGGTCAAAAATTGAATACTGGTTTCGATTTCGTACCAGCAGGCGATACCTGTCAGGTATTGAAGCACCTTCAAGCCTGAGAATGTTTTCTTCTGGCAGGCCCATTTCCACGAGCAACTCACATTGAATGGAGTTGAGTGTGCAGCTGACTTGGCCATTTTCATCGACAATGTCAGATATTGTTGTGCCAAATTGAGCAGACGGGCTGACGCCGTAAATGAAATACTCGTTTGTTTGCAGGTGCTTTATCCAATGAAAGTCATCCTCGCGTGAAAGTGTCCGGTCCAGTGGAAAAACGAGGGCGTTTGGTGTCGCAAGTGCACGGCGATATGCGGCGGACCACGGCAACATGACTAAATCATAAGAGACGCTGCGACCCTCTAAATAGTCAACGACGGCGTCCACGAGCGGGCCTTCAATCTTGTCGCTAACAAGCTCAACCCCGTTGCCGAGCGGCGCTACATACGGCGGCACATGCGCCGTCAATAAAACTACCTGAGCAGCAGTTTTGTCGGCAGTGGTTTCTACCCCTTGCTCAGCGAACCCAGCAGCAGAAACCGTCAGTGAACATTGAAGGGCACACAGTAGTGCCATCGCCCGTTGCCAAACAAAGCAATCGCGCAAAAAAGAATTCAGTTTAGAAAAGAAAAACATCGGGCCTGCATGGTTGGTTAACTAGAGCAACACGCTACACCAAAACCATTACGGCGCAAAACAAGTTGCGGATCGTAGGCAATAGGCAAAAACAATCGCTTCTTGACAATATTGTCACTTGTGAATTTGCGCGCGCGACCCTAGGCTGGCCTTTCGTTTAGGAGGACGGGAGAATAGTTATGCGTATCATTGCTCTGGCTGCAGCTTTTGGATTGGTTGCTTGCTCTGCTGAGGTTGAGCAGGCGAACGACGAAGAGCAGCTTTCCGCCAACGTTTATCAAGCGGCTGATGGCTATGACCCGAACGACTATGTCGATAATTTCACGCTGCTGGATCATGAAGGTAAAGCCCACGAGCTCTATTACTTTCAGGACTCCCCTGCGATCGTAGTGATGATCCAGGGCAATGGTTGCCCAATCGTCAGGAACGCCTGGGCGGACTATAAAGCGGTAAAAGACGAGTTTTCTGATAAAGGTGTCCAGTTCTACATGCTGAACGCCAATAAGCAGGATAACCGCGAAAGACTTAAGACTGAGGCTGCTGAATTCTCGTACGATATTCCGATCCTGAAAGACGAAACGCAGCTGATTGCGGAAAGCCTGGGTGTGAAGCGAACAGCAGAAGTGCTGGTGATCTCTCCCGAGGATTGGAGCATCGTTTATCGTGGTCCGGTCAATGATCGTCTTGGGTACGGCGAACAGCGCTCTACTACGGACAACCATTATCTGGCTGAAGCGTTGAAAGCAGTATTAGCAGGCGAGCGACCAGAGACGCGTATTCGTCGATCCAAAGGTTGCATCGTCAATTTGCCTGAGACTGCCAAGCGCGCGGAGCATGCACAAATCAGCTACAGCGAAACGATTGGCCCCATGCTGGAGAAAAATTGTGCCAGCTGTCACGAAGAGGGTGGCATCGCCCCTTGGGCCATGACTGGCTATGATATGATTGAGGGTTTTGCCCCAATGATCAGGGAGGTTGTGCGCACGAAACGTATGCCACCATGGTCCGCGGACCCGCACATTGGTACGTTCAATAATGCACGTGGTTTGACAATCGAAGAACGCCAAACGCTGGTGCACTGGATTGAAGCTGGCGCACCGCGCGGTGAGGGGCCGGACCCCCTTGCCAGCCGGGTGAGTGACGCCACCGAATGGCCACTTGGTGAGCCGGACCTGATAGTCGAAGCGCCGGCGTTTGATGTGCCCGCGTCAGGCATTGTCGATTATCAATTCCCGACTGTTTTGAACCCGCTTGATCGTGATGTTTGGGTCAAGGCAGTGACGGTTGTGCCGGGTGATAAAACCGTGGTTCACCATGCATTGGTTGGTTCATCGGAGGAGGTGACCAAACCAGGCGAAGGCGATTACAGCGATGTTTTTGACAACTATCTGATTGGTTTTGTGCCGGGCGCTGAAAGCTATGTTTACCCTGAAGACACGGGCGTGTTTGTTAAAGCGGGCGGCGAGTTCCGGTTCCAAATGCATTACACGACCTCTGGCCGCGCGACGACTGACCGCACCAAATTGGGTCTCTATTTTTATGATAAACCGCCCAAGCATCCGCTGAGGCAGCAAGTTGCGCTGAACTTGGCGCTTGGCATTCCGCCAAACAGTGTGGGTCATGAAGAAAAGGCCTACTTCGAGTTTGACCGCCCGGCGACCATCTACATGCTGTTTCCGCATTCTCATTACCGCGGCAAATCCAGCACGTTCGAGGTTGTTTACCCGGATGGCCGCGAAGAAACGATCCTTTCTGTGCCGGATTACGACTTCAACTGGCAGCATACATACAGCATGGAAGAGCCATTGAGCGTGCCCGCGGGCAGTCGACTAATTCATCGCACTCAGTACGACAACACTGGTCGGAATATTTCCAACCCAAATCCCGAACGCACGGTACCGTGGGGTCTGCAATCCCATGATGAAATGCTCTACGGCAGTTTCATGTTCCGCTGGACCGAAGAAACGGCGGACAACATTCTCCATGACCCGTTGCAGTTTGATATTCGCCAGTTTTATGGGTTTGCTGATCGCAACATGGACGGCAAGCTTGCCCGGCAGGAAATGTGGGGTCGTCTTGCCAAATCCTGGGATGAGGGCAACCTGAAGCAGGCTGATGCAGACGGTGACGGCGCTCTTTCGTTTGCTGAATACTATGGCATGACGCTCGCACGCATGAAGCGGGCCCAGGCAGCACAGCAAAAGTCTCGCTAAGACAGGTCACAGTCTCATAGCAGACTGTGACCATCATTTCGTCGCCTCAGTTGTTGCTGACGACCAACCCTGGTTCGGCTGGCAATATTGCGTGGCGAATGTTGCCAAACCGGACCGGAATACTCTCGCTCAAAAAGGCGTCTGGTCCTTTATTTAGCTGGAAATGCAGGTGAACCGCAGGGCTGTCTCCGGTGTCCCCAACTTCCGCAATAGTGTCTCCAGCCTCAACTTTGTCGCCAACCCTTACTTGAATGCTGCCGGCTTTCAGATGGCCATAAGAGCTGTATTCCACTTGTCCATTCTGCTCGTGTCGGATGGTAATTAAGTTGCCGCCAGCGGCGCGTCGGGGATTTTCGGAAAATGCCTGCATCATTGCACGTTGCAGTCGCTGCCCCATTTGTTGGCGCGTTTCTCCATCTTTAGGTAAATAGGCTTGCCGGTCTTGGGTGGCTTCGCGTTCTATATGAACAACTTCGCCAGGTGCGGCGGCAAGCACTGGCTGTCCGTAACCCGGGTAATTTTCTGCAACAATTCTGTCGCCAGCATAGGAGCGGCCGTCTTCAGTAAGTTTGAAAAAGTCGACGGCAAATTCAGTTGCGGCATTGAGCCTATGGTGGCTTTCGATGCCAGGCAAGGCCCTCATAAACCAGTTTCCCTGCACGGGCAGTTGATAGCGAATGGGGCTGGCGTGATTTATGACTTCGATGTCTTTGAATATGGAAAGCTCAGCGCCCTTTTCGTCCCGGTACTTTATTTCGACCCTGACTGAAGATACGTCTGCGTCATAACTGAAATGGTGTTTGGAAGTTACGAGTGCTTCATTTGGCTCAAGGGTAGCATCGTCAGAAAATGACACGTTTTGCCCAAAAAAGCCGTTTTCGCCTTGTTCACTCAGCAGCTGAAAAGACCGAAAAATAGGCAGTGGCGCGTTGGCCAGATCAGCGCTGTCAGCCAGCAGCATTTGACTGGGAACGGATTTTGTCAGTAAAGCGTTCCCGCTGACCATTAGTGCTAATGAGACATCAGTAATTGTTATTGGGGATGACCCTGTGTTCAAAAAACCAATTGAGTGAATGGCAAGGTCTTTGTATCCAAATCGCGGGTTGGTGACATTTGCATAAATGGACTCGGACGGGGATGTTCGCACTATCAAATCAGAGGCCAGCACATTTGGCGCCACAGCAGACGCCCCCATAAAACAAGCAACCGCAAACAGGGTATTTTTCATAATCAATCCTCACTTTTTTGTTTTGACGTGTGAGTGTTCGATGAAAAAGTGTGCCGGTGCGACCGGATACAGGAATTAGGACGTTTTTTTGACTGATTTTCTATACGCCGTCGGTGTTATGCCCACGCGCCGTTTGAAGGCATCATTGAAGGCAGACTTGGAATTAAAACCAGCTTCGAGCCCGATATCCAAAATGCGTTTGTTGCTCGGTGATGCGATCAATTCTTTGGCATGGTCGATCCGGTAACTGTTTATAAAGTCGAAAAAATTGGTGCCTGCTTCCCGGTTGATGACTTCAGAGAGTTCGCGGGCCGTCAGTGCAAGCTGATCTGCGAGTAATTGCAATGTCAGATTGGGGTCCAGAAAAGGTGTCGAAGACTTCATATGCGATTGAAGCTTACCAAAATATTCGGACCTTACATCGATGTTCAGCGCACCCGCCGATAGAACCAGTTTTTCGGAGTGGGTCCCCATTCTTTGACCAACCTTGAGAACAAACCGGTCTTGCAAAACGGCAATAGGAAGCGCCAAAGCAATCAGCAGGTGCAAAAAGTTCATGACGTCCAGAATAGACCTTATGAAACTGATTTGAACGCCGCTAGCTGCTGCGATAACCCAGGCCAGATGGGCAGAGAAAATCAGTATCCACAGAGAGACAATGCGTTTTAACCATCGATACTCTCTGTCTTCGATGTTCGAAAACCAAGACCGGAGGGCAATCCCATGCGCCTCAAAAATTCTCAGAGCTGCGACGAGATATCCAAGTTGCACCAAGTCGCCAGCAACAGGTATGAACACACGGTTTATTGGCAGCGCCAGCCATCCAGCAGCAATCAGGTTCACCTTTTCTTCAACTGGCAGGCTGAAATAAGTGAAGAACAAATACAAAAACGACAGGAAGGACGGTAGCAAATGAATGAAGTGCTTGCGTTTCAGCTCAAAGTCATCCTGAGTTTTGCTTAGAACCAATGCATATAGTGCAGGTGTCATCAGCCATTGAAAGGGAGTGAGGACAAAACCCCATGCAGGATATGCCTGCAGTCCCCCAAGCATCTGATAAAGCTGGTCCAGTTTGATGACGACAATTGTTGACAGCGCAAGGGCCAGGAATTTGGTTTCAGACAGCCGCCGAAAAACCGGAGCAGCCAATGACAGGGCCACCAAAAGGCTAACCGACATGGTCACAACGTTGATCAATTCTCTCGCCGGAATCTGAAGATTAAAGCTGCCTTCCATTGGGCTCCCTTCAATATTGGACGAGTCTAGTCACATGATTGATTGGTGCAAAACAGCTTTTTTTGATTTTGTGCCATGAAGTGCCTAAAGTTCATGACAAATTGGAAATGCTGGGGGAAAAGATGACCAAAATCCATGTTGCGATTTTTGCACTCCTGATGGCTGCAGCGCCCGTTTCGTCTTACGCAGAAGACGATGGCAACGATGCTGTTCTTGATAAATTGCTTGGGGCGACCATTGTTCGGTCAGTCGAGATTTCCCCGGACGGAACACAGGTTGCTTTTCGCACCCATGAAAACGACTTTCACAACAACAAAGACATGGCGCAGCTGTTCGTGGTTCCAACTGATGGCAGCGCGCCTGCAAAACAACTGACCTTTGGCGAAGATTCTGTGAGCGAATTTGAATGGTCGGCTGACAGCTCTTACCTGGCCTTCAGGCGCGACAGTAAGCTTTTTTTCATCAGCACCTCTGGCGGTGAACCTAAGGAATTGGATTTAGGCGTGCGTGGGGCGCGTGGATTTCAGTTTGCACCAGACGGAGGTGCCCTATTTTTCACTGCCGGAAAACAGGACCAAGACAAAATAGAAGCGCGGGAGCAGCGCTACGGCAAATACAATGTGGTGCGAGAGGACGGGAACTACCGCCATATCTGGCGCGCGGAAATCACTGGGCCGATGTCAATTGGCGACCCGGAACAGCTGACTTTTGGCCGCGACTTTACCGTGACGGGATACGCGGTGTCTCCTAACAGCGCACAAATCGCATTTTCCACTTGGCCCAGTCCACATCTGGTCGATTTGCTAAAGGCCCGCATCTACATAATGGCGGCTGATGGCGAAGAGCCCAAATTGGTGGATGAAAGTTACGGCGGTAAATCAACACCGATTTGGCGAACAGATAGCGCCGCTCTGGCTTACACCAACGCAGTTGGTTTCCCAGACTATTCCGACATTGTGATCAATGATTTGGATGGTGATATTCGAACCATCAAGATGCCGGACCATGACCCGGGACTGGTATCGTTCAGCGATGACCGGATTTTGTTCAGGGCAGGCGTGCGCACTGACTATGGCTTGTTCTCAATTAGATTGGATGGCGGTGCTATTTCGCGTCAGACGGAGCCTGATATCCATGCTTTTGGTCACTCCGTTAGCAAAGATGGCAGAACGATCGCTTCCGTCGACTATTCTGGCGGAGGGTTGGCAGAAGTTGCAGTTGTCGCTGGCTATGACCGTAGCGTGCTCACGGATTTTGCGGACCAACTTGAGGGTCTGCAACTGCCCAGCAAAGAGCTGATTACTTGGACCAATGACATGGGCCAGGAAATTGAGGGCGTGCTCACAAAGCCCGTTGGTTTTGAAGAGGGCAAGCAGTACCCCCTTTATGTGCGCACGCACGGAGGCCCAACCGGTACAGACAGGCCCATACTCGGCAGCGCTTCTCGCAGCATCTATTCCCCAGAAGTATTAGCGGCCGAGGGCGATGGTGCCCTTGTTTTGCAAACCAATTATCGTGGCAGTGCCAGTTATGGCAACCGGTTCCAGCGTAGCAACTTGAAACAGTTGGGCATCGGCCCCGCCAAAGACATTATTGCTGGAGTGCAAATGCTTGTGGAAGCAGGCATGGTGGACCCAGACAAAGTGGCGTGTCTTGGCTGGAGCCAGGGTGGCCATATTTCGGCAATGCTCGCCACCTACTCCAACATTTGTACAGCGGCGATTATGGGTGCCGGCATTAGTGACTGGCGCACCTATTATTACAATACCGATATCACCCAGTTCACGACCGAATACTTCGGTGGTACGCCGTACGGCAATGACCGTGTTTATGCCCGGACGTCGCCCGTTACCTACATCAATAATGCCAAAACACCGGTCCTGATCCAGCACGGCGAGAATGATGCCCGTGTGCCGATCGCCAACGGTTACCAGTTGCGCCAGCTACTTCTTGATAAAGGCGTTAGTGCCCGCATGATCGTTTATGATGGCATGGGGCACGGACCGTCAAAACCCCGGCACCGTCGAGCGATTACGGAACATGCGCTTGATTGGTTCAGGGAGCATTTGTTTGGCGTTAGTCCTGCGGATTATGTGTTCCCAGTGCAGAATGGCACTGCCGAAGAAGACTAACCAGACTCACACCCATAATTGCGAACCCAGGGGGACTAAATGAACACTTCTGATCAAGCCGCAATCGAAACGCGAGGATTGCAGCCGTTTTTGAGGTTTTTGATACCGTCACTCCTGGGCGTGGTGCTTTTTCTCGTGCCTTTCCGCACCGATGAAGGGGTTACGATCCTGTTCGGGATTTATTCCGATTGGATGCAACGCACGCTGGGTGAAATCCTGCTTGATTTTGTGGTTTGGGTCACTGTCGCGGGTGCGTTAACGGGCGCCCTTTTCATTGCCCTCAAACCTGATTGGAAAGAAAGCCGACCCTTTCTGCATGCCATTGCGGAATGTACACCTGGATGGTTGCTGCTGCGCATCGTTGGCGCCGTGTTCGGATTGATGGTCCTGTTTGAAGTTGGTCCAGAAGTTGTGCGCTTGGAAGATACTGGTATTGCCATGTTCAAAGACGTTGGCATTGCTTTCACAATTGTATTGTTCCCTGCTTGTTTTTTAATGCCACTCCTAACTGAATTTGGCGCGATGGAGTTTTTCGGCACGTTCGTGGCACCGGCATTTCGAAAGCTGTTTTTGCTTCCTGGACGATCTGCGGTGGACGCAACAGCGTCTTTCATTTCTTCCTCAAATATCGGCGTTTTGGTTACGGGACAGCAGTATCGTAGGGGGTTCTATACAGGCAGAGAGGGCGCTGTAATCGCAACGAATTTTTCGGTTGTGTCCCTGCCTTTTGCCCTTGTGATTGCCGATGTAAGTGGTCTGGCCCATATGTTCTTTCCCTGGTATCTGACCGGCATTGTGGCATGTATTCTGTGCGCAATCATTACGCCGCGATTGCCGCCGCTTTCAAACATTCAAGATAGTTATAAAGATGGCATTGATCGCAGCCACGAGCATGATGCACCAGAGGATGAACCGCTTTTGAGGCGCAGCTATGATGCGGCCATCATTTCGGCGGCAAAAGCACCCAACCCCAAGGAGCTTGCGCGCTCCGGGACACAGATGTTTCTTGAGCAGCTGATGGGCGTTACAGGCCCGATGATGGCGCTTGCAACAACAGCAGCCATTCTTGCATTCCACTACCCCATTGGTGAGTGGATTGGCGCCCCGTTTGCCGCCCTGTTGTCCCTGTTTGATGTGGAGCAGGCGCCGCGCGTTGGTATTGGGTTTATTTTTGGGTTCATTGACCAATTTATTCCAGCAGTAATTGCTGGAGACCTTCAGGATGAAGCCATTAGGTTCATCCTTGCAGGACTCTCTTTGTGTCAGCTGATTTATATGTCGGAAACTGGCCTGGTGATGCTGCGAGTTGGATTGCCCATCAACGCCTGGCAACTGTTTCTGGTGTTTTTGATCCGCACGATCATTGTGGTGCCGGTGCTCGTCGCGGCGGCGATGATATTGTTTTAAATTCTAATCCACGGGGTGTGAGGGCAGGCCGTCGAAGGAGACGGCAGCCTCGCCGCCGGGCACCCAGATGGTGAGTACTTTGGCGGGCGTATCGCCGTGCACGGAGTGGGTGACTGTGTCTCCGGCTTTGACTATGCCGACTTCACCAACTTCCAAAATACCGTCGACGCCGTTTACGCTGTGACCAAATCGCCCTTCAAGCACATAAAATATCTCAAGGGCACCGTGCAAATGGCCTTGCCCCGCATAGCCAACAGGAAAAGTCATTTCAGCGATTTTGACATCCTCGCTGCCGAGATTAGCGGCCTCAACTAGCACTTTGGCCAGGAAGCCATTGCTTGCTTCGTAAATGGTGGTGCCTTTGGTTGTGTATTCATAGTCTGGTGCATCTTGATCTTGTGCGCCCCCAGAAAGGGAAAGAACACCGCTCAGGGCCATGCCCACAGCAATTCCAACAAGCCTCATAATGTGCCCTCACTTCCTACTGGCATTAATGACAAGTTTTGAGTTGATACCCCACGCTGCACGCGTACGCACTCATGCCAGCCACAATGCTATCAAACAGGGGTGCAGCCCAGGTTCGACCATCAGCAATTGAGCCTGCTTTGGCGGCAATCTCAATAGCTTGTGCAGCTTCCATGATGGATACGGTTGACCCATATTCTGCTGCGCGCTCAATTAGCGGGTGCCAAGCCTTGGAGGAGCCTTCCTCGTCAGAAAAGCCACCACGGACCCGCGGCCCAATGTTCCCCATCCCTTCCTTTTGGTAAAAGCCGGCTATTGCAGCCTGAATAATGCTTTCCCATTCATAGTTCCTGGCATGCAGGCCAGTGACGAGCATTTGCGCACCCGGAAACGGGTTTTGTTCAACAGCAATATGCGAGTCCGCTGTCAGCAAAATCGTCTGCGTATGAGGGTTGCCTTTGTGAACACCGGCAATGAAATGCTCCAGTCCCTGAAAGCCGTCCCAGTTTTCCCCGTACATTTGGATGGTGGGCGTAAGCACAAAAAAACCGGCAGCTGTTAGGCGGGTCGCAAGCTCCTGCTGGGTGATCTGGTTCCACTCGAAGCCGATGTTTTTTCCGTCAACCTCTGCCCCTGGCTGGGCGCCGTTTTGAGTGTACTGCAAAGGTATGACCGCGATAGGCTTGTCTGCGCCAAAGGAAATGCTGGCCACATCTGCGTGGGTCCAGTTTTGACCGGTATAGCTAAAGCAGGCGCGGTACAGGCCAGCACCCACATCGGAAGAATATTCTGCGCACTTGGCATCAGTGAGTGAACTTTCCTCTGCTGCAATAGGTAGAGAAACCAGAAGAGCTGAAAAAATTAATGCTAACAGTTTCATCCGCATGTGCCTCAATAATGGGGTGGCGGTGGTTCGTTCCCCACGTCTGATTGAAGGTCGGCCATTTCCTGCAACCGACCTTCCAGTCGGTGCAATTGAAGGCGCAATGCTTCAATTTCGGACCATTGTTTGGTCACCGTTTCATTCAAAGTATCGATTGTTTCTTGCTGGTAGGAAAACTTGATCTCGAGGTCATCGAGCCGGGAGTTGAGCGGATCATCAGACATTTATGGAGCCATACCGAATATTAGGGAACTGTTGGAGACGAGACATGAACCACCACCATGATTTTTACAACCTCTTCTTGATCATTGAATAGCGGCAAGTAGAGCGCAACAGCTTCCATATAGAGTTTCTCGGGCGAAAATGCTGGCGAAACCGTCATAACAGGCTCCTTGCGTTCAACAGCTCGGCGGGATGCGTAATAAATCCGTTCGACCGCTTTGCTATTGGTCATTTCTCGGATGTCCTTGCCGGTAATTTCACCATAGAATGACGATACATGGCCACCAATCAGACGCACAATCAGGCTCCAATTGCCTTTCTCCCGGTGCACGTCCATCAAAACTACATGCTCGAGGTATTTTTTCATCTCCAGTGGGCTGATGTCGGCGCGCTGGACTTTTTTTGTTTCGCCGCCCTTTTCACGCCAAAGGTCTAGGAAGAAGTCTGTCATCGCCGTGCGACCAGCCGTGTCATCGTAATTGACGATCTGAAAGTCGCCAAACACTGTGTCGTCTGGTAATAATTTGTCACCGCGTCCAAGCACGACTGGTCCACCTGTCAATCTAGGGTGGGTGCATGTTACAGCAATTTAGTCGGCTACGCTACCAGTTGCCGCAGGTTCAACAGGGTCAACATACTGGTCTGTCTTGATTTCACTCTTTTGGCTGCGGAACATGTCCCGCAAAGTAAAGCCCGTGAACAGTGACAAATGTAGGACTTGATTAATCGCGCCGCTCGCAACGAAAATTCCAGCTAAAGCGGCCGCAGGCGCACTTACGAATGACAAGAGGGTAAGCCCGAGGCCCGCGATCATAAGGTCTACGTTGGGGAGGAAGGGAACTCTTGTCAGCACATACTGCCCGGTTAAAAAGACAAGCCAGATTTCCAGGGGGACATCGGGCAATACAACTGCCCAGCTGCCAACTTGCAACGCAACGACGACAAGCAGGCGGGTAAAATGCACAGCGAAAACATATCGGGTAACGCCAGGCTCCAGCGACAAAATCTGTTTTCGAAACCACAAAACGAGCGGAATGAGGAACAAACTGAGCCCAAGGGCGATGGCCACATACGTCGGGTATGAAGGGTCGGCACCTGTGAAGATGCCAAGTTTACCGGAACTGAACAACATCGCTAACAGCACGATGGTTAAACTGTTCGATGATAGCGCCGACAAAATCTGACTGTCTTTGATTTTTGCTGCGATATCCCGCTTTCGGCCGCCAACCCTTTTAGCGGCCCAGATGCCCAAATAGGCTTCGCCGGAGTAGCTCATCACCGCGGCGTTGTAGATGCGCATTCGAACAAAGACATCAAACCGCTGGTGGGCCGCTTCGCCCCAAAGGCGGCGGTACACAAGCCATTCACCGAGCGGATAAGCGAAATACATGGCGACAACAAATATATAAAACCAGGGGGTTGTGGGCAGGGCTGCCAGTACGTCGGACCAGCCGATCATCCGGACTTTTTCGGTCAAATAATAAAAAACAAGCCCAATGAACAGCGCCTGCAATAGCTTTGCACCTCGTCGCAAATATGCGTTGTCGCGCGCCGCGTCAAACAAGGATTTCAGGCGAGTAAAGGGCATGAACGGTGGCTATCCAAATTGGCGCTATCTACTGCGCGCGAGGTCGCTACTCTGCGGCTTTAACGCTGGCGATGCCTCGAGATTTGCGCTTTGCATCTGGCGCATCTGATGAATAGCCTGCTAGCACATCCTGATACTGATCGTAAAGACGACCAAGAATAGCGTCCCACGTATAGGCTTTGCTTGAGGTATGGCTGGCTGCAGCCATCTTCTGCTGTGTCGAAGGGTTTGTGATGATTTTCGCCAGATCGTCTGCAAAGGCCTCTGCTGAAACTTCTTTGGCCAAATAGCCATTTACACCCTGGTCGACCAAGCTGCGGCTGCCTGTGGCATCGGCACACACAAGCGGCAGACCACAAGCCATAGCTTCGAGCGTTACATTGCCAAATGTTTCGGTGACGCTGGCGTTGAAGAATATGTTCGATGACGCATAAGCGCGGGCTAGGTCTTCGCCGTTCAAATAACCGGTGAAAACCGCATCGGGAAGTCGGGTTTCAAATCGTTCCCGCTCGGGACCCTCGCCAACAACAAGTGCGCGCACTTTCATCCCGCGTTGTTTCAAAAGATCAAGGGTGTCTGCAAAGACGCCCAGTCCTTTTTCGAGAACCAGCCGGCCGACAAAAGCGATGGTGATTTCGTCGTCCTCGATGCCATTTTGCCGGCGCCAAGCCATATCCCTGCGATCAGGGTTGAACAGGCTTGAATCTACGCCGCGGCTCCAAATGCCAATGTTCGGCGACATATCTTGCTCAGCAAGTTCCTGGGCCATGCAAGGCGAGGGCACATAAATCTGTTCGCAACGATGATAGAACCGGCGCATGAAAGCTGTGACATGTTTTTCGAGCCAGGCCATATGGTAATAGCGCGGGTATGTATCGAAGCGGGTATGGAACGATGCCACTGCCGGCACACTGTTCTTTTCGGCCCATGAAAGGGCTGCATGCCCGAGCCAATCGGGTGCTGCTAGGTGAATAAGGTCCGGTTTGAACGCCTCTAGTCTCTGGCGAATAGCCTTGGGCATGCCAAGGGCAACGCGGTATTCGCCGCGACCGGGAATTGCGATTGAAGGGACAGAAACAAGAGTGCCGGAATGATCAAAAGCTGCTTTTTTTGCCGTTGGTGCAAACACCAGCACTTCAACCCCGCGCGCTTCAAGGTAAGCGACGAGTTTGTTGAGGGCGCGCACAGGCCCATCCATCACATAATTGTAGTTGCCCGAAAACAGGGCAATGCGCCTTGGCTCAAAGCGCGTCAATTCAAACGGCATGATCCTCTCCTGACCGTCCATGGTTGCCCTCTCTGAGGCACAGTGCGCCGTTCAGTGCGGCGTCTTCCAGTGTCACGACTACATAAGGAATTTGACAATTTGATGTCCTGATGCGTGGATTTCAACGGCCAAAAGAGACATTTATCGTGAAATAGTTGCGAATAAGTCGCAATTTCCTCTTGAAACACCGGTAAATCTCCCATATTAAGACTGAGAACTGTTCGCAATAGCAAGTGAGTAACAGCGATGTATGTATGCCTGTGTAACGGCTATACCGATAAAGAAATCAAATCAGCTGTGCGTGAAAACGGCGTGAAAACAGCTGAAGAAGCTTATTTGTCGCTGGGTAATGGTTTCTGCTGTGGTGCTTGCACGGACTGCGCAAAAGAGATTGTAGAAGCCGAGTTGCCGAACCAGCGTGTGCTCGCCGCCGAATAGCAAATTAATCTAGCTTCAAATGCAAAAGCCGCCCAGGTAGGCGGCTTTTTTGATTCTTAAGAAACGGTTCGTCCGCTATTCGGCGTTTGGTGTCGACTGGAACTGCACGTAATTTTGCTTGCCCATCTTATCCAGCAGGGACAGCTGCGTCTCAAGCCAATCCACATGCTCTTCTTCAGAGTCGAGAATATCACCAAGCAGACCACGGCTCACATAGTCACGCACTTCTTCGCAGTATGCGATGGCGTCCTTCAGGTCCCCGTGATTGTCATATTCCATTTTCAGATCGCACTTGAGAACTTCTTCCACGTCCTCACCGATCATCAGCTTGCCAAGATCCTGCAGGTTCGGCAGCCCTTCGAGGAACAATATGCGCTCAATCAGTTGATCGGCATGCTTCATCTCATCGATGGATTCTTCATATTCTTTGGCACCCAGCTTATCCATGCCCCAGTCTTTCAGCATGCGGGCATGCAGGAAATACTGGTTAATGGCAGTCAGCTCATTTTTCAGAATCACATTCAGGTGCCGAATGACCTCTTTGTCGCCTTTCATAACTCTATCCCTTCCAGGTTCATCTACGGGTTTTTGTGCGGCAAACCCTGGCTACTGCCGCGTTGATTCACAATCAAATATACACTCTTTTAAGTCATTGTAAAATATAAAGAAATTGCGATTCTTGATGCAACTAAGAACGCGTTTTAACTGCAGATTTTTTTGCCGGTTTTTCAGGGGTTTGCGGGTTTGGCATCAGCGGGTTGGTTGCCGAATTTTACATCTGCGAGGTGTCTCGCTATAAGGCGCGCGAGGAAATCGGACAGAGTTAGGGAAAAGTTGACGCCCATGGCTGAAGACACAAACACATATTTGGTTGCCGCACTCTATAAATTTGTGGCGCTACCAAACTTTGAAGACTTGCAAGCGCCTATTCGTGCTGTCTGCGATGACAACGACGTTAAGGGAACGTTGTTGCTCGCAACCGAAGGCATCAATGGCACTATTGCGGGCCCCGAAGCAGGTATGCGTGCCGTGCTTGGTTATTTGAATGCCATCCCGGAGTTTGAAGGGCTTGTGCATAAAGAAAGCTGGGCCAGCGAAGCCCCCTTTCCCCGCATGAAAGTGCGCCTCAAAAAAGAGATCGTCACCATGGGCGTGCCGGGTATCGACCCCAACAAAATTGTTGGCACTTATGTAAAGCCAGCTGAGTGGAACGATCTGATTTCAGACCCTAATGTTGTGGTTGTGGACACTCGCAATGACTATGAAGTCGCGATTGGCACCTTCAAGGGGGCGGTGGACCCGCAGACGAAATCATTCAGGGAATTTCCCAAATGGGCCGAGGACCACGAAGAGGAACTCAGGAAGCCCAAAAAAGTTGCCATGTTCTGCACAGGTGGTATCCGGTGCGAAAAATCAACGGCGTACATGAAAGAGCAGGGCTATGAAGAGGTGTTTCACCTTGAAGGCGGTATCCTGAAATATCTGGAGGAAATGCCCGAAGACGAGAGCCTTTGGGAAGGCGAGTGTTTTGTGTTCGATGACCGGGTGTCTGTCGGTCATGGCCTCAAGCCGGGCCCTTATGATATGTGCCACGCCTGCCGCCGCCCGATCAGCGACGAAGACAAAGCATCAGATCATTACATGAAGGGCGTAAGCTGCCCGCACTGTTATGACGAAACCAGTGCCGAGCGCAAAGCCCGCTTTGCCGAGCGCCAGAAGCAAATTGCGCTCGCGAAAGAACGCGGCGAGCTGCACCTGGGTGTGCAAGCGCCGCCGCGTGATAAAGCGCCTGTCGAGCAGCAGATCGAGGGCGAATGAGCGACACTCTGCCAGTTCTCTATAGTTTCCGGCGGTGCCCCTATGCCATGCGGGCGCGCATGGCGGTCGCTGTTGCGGGCATAGCCGTTAACCTCAGAGAAGTTGTGCTGCGCGACAAACCCCCGTCGATGTTGGAAGCCTCAGCCAAAGGCACGGTTCCCGTATTGGTACTGGATGATGGTGCGGTCATCGATGAAAGCCTGGACGTAATGAGGTGGGCATTGGCAGTGCGTGACCCAGAAGGTTGGCTAGGCGCAGACGAGACGGAAGCCAGTGCGTTGATCAGCGAAAATGACGGCTCGTTCAAACATCATCTGGATCGGTTTAAATATGCCACTCGCTACGAAGGTGCGGACCCACTTGAGCATCGCATGGCAGCCGAATCCTTCCTCCTGAAGCTGAATGACAGGCTTAGCCAAAACTCGCACCTGCTTGGGGAGCGGCGTAGTTTTGCCGACATCGCGATATTCCCCTTCATTCGCCAATTTGCAAATGCTGCGGGGGACTTCATGCAGGATGAACGCTTTGCATCGTTAATGCGCTGGCTGAACGACCATGTTCAGTCTGATCTGTTTTTGTCTGTAATGAAAAAATACCCCCAATGGCATGCGGGTGAGGCAGGACAGGCATTTCCTGATTGAATTGAGTGCGCTGCTCCGGCCCGCCAAGCCGCAATAACCTGCTTCCGCGGCTTCCTTTTTGGAAGCGCGGGCAGAGTGTTTCTTTTTTGGGGGAGCATCTCGCTGCCGTCGTGCTGCTGTCGTGTCGGGCCTTACCAAGCCTTGCGTGATTCATGCCTAACCGTTACAGATCGCAGGCAGAACGGCCTTGCGGTCAAAGGTGCGAAGCTCGCGATAAACTGAAGTTGGCGCGCAAACAAGGGCGTTTGAGGCCCCTAAAGCAAAAGGAATTAGGTGATGAGTGACAAGAAAGCGATCGTAAAATGGGCTGGTGGCATGACCTTCATTGGCGAATCGCCGACAGGTCACTCTGTGGTGATGGACGCGGGCGCAGACAGTGGTGGCAACGACAAGGGCATTCGCCCCATGGAAATGCTCCTGCTTGGTATGGGTGGCTGCTCATCGATAGACGTTATGATGATCCTGAAAAAGGCACGCCAGGACGTTCAGGACTGCTGGGTTGAGCTTGAGGCAGAGCGCCAGGATGATCACCCCCGTCATTTCAATAAAATCCACGCCAAGTTCTTTGTGAAGGGCAGCAACATCGACCCCAAGCATGTGGCCCGCGCCATCGAGCTTTCGCGCGACAAATATTGCTCTGCTTCCGTGCAGCTGGGTGCTCTCGCCGAAATTACCACCGAATTCGAGATCGTTGAATAAAAGCGCCGCGCTCCCCATCTCTATTTTATGAAGACTAAATCGCAGGTCCTAGTGCGGACATCAGATGGTGGGCAGCTCGCCGTACTCGGATTCGACTGGATTGCAAGCATTGCCGTAGCAGTCGGTTTGGTTTTTGCGGCAATGGAATCTGGCATTGCCTTGGATTCTAGTTTTGGTCTCTATTTGTGGCTGAGTACTCATTTTTATTTTCTTCTGACCGTACCATTTTTTGGTGGGCGTACTATCGGAATGCTGTTGTTTAACAAGACAGTTTTGGCTGATGGTCGAGAACAGTCTTTTCTACTAAACTCCCTGCGCGCTTCTGTGCATCTGATTATTACGCTGATTGGTTTAGAGGTGCTGATTTTCACTTATCGGTATTCCTTTGACTATTTTTTCGATTTCAGCATGCACGACTTACCAAGGCGAAAGTGACTTAGTGTCGATATGGGGGAAGTGCAAAACGACAAGACCCGCAAGGCTCACAGTGCGGCTGGCGGAATTGCCTTGGTTCGCCAAAATAGCCGTCGCCATTGTTCTATTGGGAGTAATTGCAACGGTTGGTGGGCCTAACGCTCTGAAGTTTCTGTTCGAGTTTTTTGTGTACGTAGCCGTTGTGGGTGTTGGTCCGTGGCTATGGTCACAGATCACAGCCAGTTCTGACTATGAGCGTTCCCGAAAAGCACGTGGCACGAAAAAGAAAGAAGATAACCGGCCAACTTGATTAGCATAATCATTTTGTGATAAAACCGAATATGAATTCAGATTCGGTTTTATCTATGCCCAATGAACACAGTGTTATTGCCCCGCAACAAGCCCGCAGCAGTCGAGCACTCAATCGCATGCTGGACGCAACCGAAAAGCTGCTGCTGACGAGCCATTTCGATGACATTGCAATCGCCGACATTGCGCGCGAAGCCGGTATGTCGGTTGGCAATTTTTACACCCGGTTTGCCAATAAGGACGCGTTGCTGAGTGTCTTGCACGAGCGCTATGAACGGGAGCGCGCCGACGAGCTGACCGCGGTTATACAAAGCCTTGAGGGTCAACTCTTGCACGTGAAGGTCGAGAAAACCATGAGTGCAATCGTCACGTTGTTCAGCAAGCGAAGAGGCGTTCTGCGGTCCTTCATCATGGTTGCCTGGCGCCGTCCGGAAGCGCTCTCCAGCACCTCCAAAAATCGTCTGGGCGGACTTTATCAGCAGCTTTGTGATCTGTTTTTGGCGTCCCGCGATGAGATAAGCCATACAGACGCGGAAACGGCGGTGAACTTCATTGTTAACTCAGCCCTCTCTGTGTGCCGGGAGAAACTGGTTCTGCGTCCTGCGGATCTGCCCGGTCGCACACCAATGCAAAATCAAGCATTCACTGATCAGCTGGCCTTCATGGTCTTGTCCTATCTCAGATCTCCAATTTCTGTAGATCCAGCGAATACATAGGGGAATAGGATGCTGCGAAAAACCATCGCGATTGTTTTCATGCTGACTGCCAGCGCCTGCTCCGATAAGCCCAAAACACCTGCTGATATGGATGCGCAGCTGCAGGCTGTGTTGGAGGGTTACGCCGGGAACCAAGACTTTTCCGGGCTGGTGGCGGTAGCAAAAGGCGGCGAACTTTTCGCCTGGCATACGGAAGGGTACGCAGACTATGCCCAGGAAACCCTGCATGGCTTGGACAGACCTTTTCAAATTGCATCATTGTCGAAAATTTTCACCGCGGCGGCTATTCAGCGATTGCAGCGAAACGGCCAGTTGGACCTGGATGAACCGATCGGCCGCTACTTGCCGGAATTCACACATGGCGACATAGTAATCACGCGCCAGTTGCTGGCCCATCAGTCGGGTATTGCCGACTACTGGACCCTTGAGGGCGCACGAGATCGGGCAAAGCACCCAATCAACACGTCAGAATTGCTGACATTCATCGGCGCCCAGCCGCTCGCGTTTGAGCCGGGCACGGCAGATGCCTACAGCAATTCCGGCTATGCCGTGCTGGCCGCTCTTATTGAGCGGGTCTCTGGCCAGCCCTATCACACGTTTTTGGAAGCCGAGGTGCTAACACCCCAAGGCCTTGCGCAAACCCTGCAACATAGGGCGGATTTGTTGACCACCGGCTATGTTCCGTCTCACGAGGAGCTGGGTATTCAGCCTGCAGAGACGTTTAGCCCGTCTTTCCTAATAGGCGCAGGCTCGTTTCAGTCAACAGCGTCCGACCTGCTTGCATGGTGCCACTGGTTCAATCAGGACTTTGCAAACCCTGACACCCCAACATTTCTTTATGGCTGGGGTGCGCGCGAGGCGTCGGGACGGCGGTGGGTTGAGCAAACCGGTCGCCTCGCCGGGTTCGCGGCGCACATGCGGGCCCATCCGGATGATGACCTGTGTGTTCTTGTGCTCAGCAATATCGAATCTGAAGCCGTCGCAGCAATCGGGCAGGATCTTGTTGATCTTTATTGGGGCAGGGCAGTCGAGGCACCGGCAAGACGCGCCACTCACTTGCTAAGTGAAACTCAGGCCCTTGAGTATGCCGGCCTTTTTCAAATCGCGCCGGGCAACCAACTTGAGATTCGGGCCGACGGAAACCTGCTGTGGCTTAAGGGCCAAAACGGCGAATTTTTGCCACTTGAGCCAACAGCCAATGATGTTTTCTTTTTCCGACAACTAAATGCCAGCATCACCATAAACAGAAATGACGATGACAAAGTTGACGGCCTTTTGTGGGGTGGATCTTACTTTATCCCAAAAGTCGATGCGGGCAGCGACGGCTAAAACCGCCGACGCGCTATGATGCAATCGGTGCTGTCGCCGCTTCAAGCCACGCCAGTGCTTCCCCTTCCACCAATGGGCTGATTTTGGCGCGCACGTCAGCGTGATAGTCATTCAGCCATTGCAGGTCAGCTTCGCTCATCAGGTGCGTGTCCACCAAATTGCGGTCTATCGGGGCATGCGTCAGCGTTTCAAAACCATACATGTCTCGCTCTGTGTCATCCTGTTCTGGCCGCACCAGCACCAGGTTTTCAATGCGGATTCCATACTCGCCGGTTTTGTAATAACCGGGCTCGTTAGAGAGGATCATGCCGGGCTTAAGCGGCACGTCGCTGGAGCCTTTGGCAATCCGCTGGGGCCCTTCATGAACCGCCAGATAACTGCCGACGCCGTGCCCGGTACCATGGTCATAATCCAAACCAGCATCCCACAATGGACGCCGGGCAAGGGCGTCAAGTGCCGCACCCGGCGTGCCGTCTGGAAACTTGGCGGTTGAAAGCGCGATGTGGCCCATCAAAACGCGGGTGAAGTTTTCGCGCATTTCATCGGTCGGCACACCCACCACGATGGTACGCGTGATGTCTGTGGTGCCGTCCAGATACTGGCCACCACTATCGACCAAATAAAGGCTGTCCATCTCCAGCTTGCGGTTGGTCGTCTCATCCACCCGGTAATGCACGATCGCACCGTTGGGCCCAGCGCCCGAGATGGTATCAAAACTATTGTCGCGAATAAGGTCGCGCGCTTGGCGGAATGACCAAAGTTTGGCAACGGCGGACAGCTCGTCCACCGTGCCCTTCGGCGCTTCAACCGAAAGCCAGTGCAGGAACTCGGTAATGGCGGCGCCGTCGCGGATGTGTGCGTCGCGCGTGCCTTGTTGTTCTACCTGGTTTTTGATGGCCTTGGGCAGAATGCAGGGGTCTTGACCTTCAATCAGGGTCGCGCCAGCGTCCTCAAGCGTTTTGAAGATTTTAGCATTGTTGGTGGCACGGTCGACCAACACGGTTTTGCCGTCTTTACCCAGCGCGGCCAGATGCTCGTAAAAAGCAGAACGCGGCTCGATTGATACCTTGTTGCCAAGCGCTGAGCGCACCGTGTCGTCAATTTTGTCAGGGTTTACGAACAGTGTGGCGCTTTCGTCTGCGCGCAACACACCGTAGGCATGCGCAACCGGCGTGTTCAACACGTCTTTGGAACGGACATTGAAGGCCCAGGCTACGCTATCGAGCATGCTGACAACGGCGGCATCCGCGCCGTCTTGTGCAAGCTGTTTGGCAACATCCGCGCGTTTGTCCGCTGCGCTTCGTCCGGCATATTTGTCGTCATGAATTTCAACGGCGTTCAATGGTTCGCTTGGGCGCGATAGCCAAACAGTATCTACAGGGTTAGTTTCAACCGCCACCAGTGTGGCATGCACTTTGGCCAGCGCCGCTGTCGCAGTTTCTACCCATGCGACAGTCGCAAGCTCGGGGTCATAGCCAACTCTCGCGCCAGAGCCCACATTGTCGGCGACCCATTTCAGGAGCGGATATTCCTGAAAATGGTGATGCTCGAAAATGGCTGCGTCCACCTGGTCCTTGACCTGAAGTGTGTAGCGACCATCAATGAAGATCGCTGCTTTTCTTTCCAGAACCGCTGCATTGCCAGCGCTGCCGCCAAACCCGGTAAGCCACGCAAGGCGTTCGGCGTACGCTCCAACATATTCGCTCATATGTTCGTCGGTTAGCGGCACGATAAAGCCGTCTAGCGAACGGGATTTCAACTCAGCGCGCAGCGCTTCGATGTTTGAAGGATTGGTGGTCATGTGGTCTCTCTCAGCCTGTTGATGCGGCGCCCAATGCCGCCAGACGCCTGTTGTGCCCGGCCCAATTTGCGAATGCAAGCATGCTTTTGCTTTACAGAGCTTCGCCCAGCTTTTAGGGGTGAACGCCTACAGTTTCAAAGGACCCTTATGCTGAAAGTACCATCCAACCTGACGGCACCTGTCGCCAATCAAAAAGACCATAGTTTTTCTCATCACGGGGACACTGTCTCAGACCCGTATTTTTGGCTGAAAGATCCGGGCTATCCCGAGGTCACGGACGAAGAAGTGCTTTCATACCTCAGGGAAGAAAACGCCTATTTTGATGCGGTCACAAAGGATGACACGCCGCTTGTGGACACGCTTTTTGAGGAAATCAAAGGTCGCCTCAAAGAAGATGATGAGGGCGTGCCCTATCAGGATGGGGCATTTGACTTCCGTTGGGCTTTCGCAAAAGGGAGCCAGTACCGCATTTGGTACTATCGCCCGCGCAGCGAAAACCCACACGTGGGGGATGATTGGCAGGTTCTGTTTGACGAAAACCAGGCAGCGGAAGGCCTCGCGTATTTCAAACTTGGCTCACTGTCTGTTAGCCCTTGCGGTGGCTACCTGGCAATTAGCCACGACAGTAACGGGTCTGAGCGCTTCACGGTTAAAGTGCAGGAGCTTAAGTCAGGTGATTGGCTTGAGACAGAAGTTGCGGAAACATCAGGTGAACTGGTTTGGGCAGCTGACAGCAAATCCTTTTTCTATGTGAAAGTATCCAAGGAATGGCGGCCCTATCTGGTAATGCGGCATGCGCTGGATGGCGCGCTGGAAGACGCGCCTGTTTTTGAAGAAACAGACAGCAGCTTTTTCCTGCATATTGGCCAGACAACGTCAAACGCATTCATGGTTATCCGAAGTGCGGATCATGTGACAGCTGAGGTGCGCGTGTTGGATTTGGCGCCAGCTTACGCAGAGCCTGTTCTGATGGCCGCACGCCGCACAGACCATGATTATTATGTTGATCATGCGGGCGGGCAATTTGTTGTCAGGTCAAACAAAAACCATGAAAACTACGGAATTTTCACGGCTTCAGGCGACCCAAGCGAAACCAACTGGGTGGAACAACTCACCGGCACCGATACGCGTTATATCCACGGCATGCAGGCGTTCGACAGGTTTATTGCCGTTGAAGACCGCATTGATGGCCTCGATCAAATCACCTTGTTGGCTTCCGGTGGTAGAGAACAGCAAATTCCCATGCAGGAAGCCGTTTATGAAGTTGGGCTGGGCACCAACCCAGAGGCTGGCCAGGGTTTTGTCCGACTTGGATTCTCCAGCCTTTTGACACCGCCGACGGTTCTGGACGTGCCCATTCATGCTGACGGTACTCCTGGCGAAGCCATGGTGCGCAAGGTTCAGGAAATACCTTCAGGGTATGATCGCACGGAGTATCGGTCTGAGCGCCTGATGGTGACTGCGCGAGACGGTGCACAGGTGCCGGTTAGTATTGTTTATAAGTCCGATTGGGAAAAACATGGCGGTGCGCCGCTGCATCTATATGGATACGGTGCCTACGGCCTTGGCATGAGCCCTTCGTTTTCTGCGGCACGTATGTCTTTGCTGGACCGTGGTTTTGCTTATGCCATCGCCCATATCCGTGGTGGTGATGAACTTGGCAAAGGCTGGTACACGGCTGGTAAGCTCAATGCCCGTACCAACACATTCAATGACTTTGTTGATGTGGCTCGTGCGCTCACCGACCAGGGCTATGCGGCAAGGGGCGGCATTTCCATTTCTGGCGGCAGTGCGGGTGGTGAACTCATGGGAGCTGTGGTTAATCAGGCACCTGAACTGTTCAAAGGCTGTGTGCTTCATGTGCCGTTTGTGGACGTACTGAACACCATGCTGGATGCCGACCTGCCGCTTACGCCCATTGAATGGCCTGAGTGGGGCAACCCCATCGAAGACGCAGACGCCTACGCAACGATCAAGGGCTATTGCCCCTATACCAATATTGAGGCGAAAGAGTATCCGCCCATGCTGGTGACGGGTGGTTTGAATGACCCACGTGTTACCTACTGGGAACCCGCGAAGTGGACCGCAAAAATGCGCGCCACAAAAACCGATGACAACCTGCTGATCATGAAAATCAATATGGGAGCAGGCCACGGCGGTAAGTCCGGGCGTTTCGAGCGCTACCGGGAAGTCGCCGAAGAATATATGTTTTTGCTGAAGTGCTTTGGGTTGACGAACTAGCCCTGAGCGCTTGCACGCAAATGCTCAAGCGTTGGAGCCATGCCAGACAGGTCGTAACCTGCAGCGCCGCCTTTGGCGAGAATTTCATCTGTTGCCAGTCCACCCGTGAAAGCTTCTGCCAAACCCCACAGCGTGCAGGAACGTGTGCCCGAACGGCAATAGGCGAGCGTTTTCACATCTTCCTTGAGGGCGAGAGCCATCTGCTCAATGCCTTCCATGGTCAGTTGCCCGGAAACAACAGGAATATGCGCCCATTTGATACCGTGGCCTGCGGCCAGTTCAGCCAGTTCGGAGTTTAGGGGCTGTCCGCCTTCTTCGCCATCTGGCCGGTTGTTGATGATCAGTCCATAACCCTCGCTCGCCGCGCGCGCAACGTCATCTGCGGTAATTTGGGGGGCAACAGACAAACTATCAGTTACGGTCAGAAAATCGGTCATCGGGCTCTCCAGATGGGCAAAACTGGGAGAATCTTATGGTCTTTGATCATTATTGTCCATGGCCATCGCCAGCCCACACCCCCACCCGGCCACCGCACGGAACTATACTTGGGTGGTCGGGTGGGGGTGTGGGCTGGTGCGGTTCAGAAATCAAAAAGGCGCGTTTGAATAATAGTGCCAAGCCAATAATGCCATTGCGCTCCGATAAGGGCGCCAGCGCTCACCAATTTCCTGTGTTTCTTTTTCCGTGGGGCGCTCCTCAAGTTCAATAATACGACCCACGCCAACCCGTACTGCCAAGTCACCCACTGGCCAGATGTCAGGCCGACCAAGAGACGAGAGCAAATACATGTGCGCGCTCCAAACACCGAGGCCCTTCACGGCAATGATCGAGGCGATCGCATCTTCATCACTCTGGTGGGGCAGCTTCTCGATATTGAGTGTTCCGTTGCAAACAGTTTCGCACAAGGACCGAGTGTAAGCGATTTTTTGCTTGGAAAGACCAAGCCCGCGCAGCGTGTCATCGTCAACGTCATCAAACGCGCTTGGGCCCATGTCAGCGCCTACGAGATCTTCGATCCGTCCATATATGCTTGCGGCAGCTTTGACGGAAAGTTGCTGACCCACAATTACCCGCAGAAAAATAGCAAATGACTGATCGCGCACCCTCTCGGGCGGGAACCCTACAGTGTCGAGCGCCGCTTTCACTTGTGCATCTTTAGCAGCAAGCTCAGTTAGTTGCTCGCGAATGTGGCTGTTTCTTAGCTGAAAGTTCTTCATTCAGGTCAACATATGTTCTAGAGAGACCGTGCGCACCAATTCGCTTTGGCGCAGTCTTTTCTCGATAGCACGCACGTCTGTATCTGCCAATTGGCGCAAAATGATGGTGACCGATTGCAGCGAGTTTTTATGGTTGTGGGTGCTCACACGCGCAGGCGTCAATGCGAGGTCAGCAAATGTTTTCAAGATCGTTGGCAAGGCTGCCGGTGTCTGGCTGATCAAAAGATCAAATCGATGGATTGGAGCGTTCATGATACGCGGCTCCCATAAAGTCGTCATGTGAAGGTTGAACAAGGCTTTCCCGGCACCAACTGGGCACCGGGCGGCTCATTCGACAGCACATTCGCTTTATTGAGGGCGCAGTAATCATGCAGGCGACCCTAGGCGCGACGACAGAACAAATCAAGCAGCTTTAGGGTGGGCGTTGAATGGGGCGTCAGTAGGGCGCAAATGTGCCAGCCACGCCCCAAAGCACCAGCGTGAAAAACACAGCGAGTGACGCAATCGCAACCACAGTTAAATGCGGGGCTGTCAGAATGGCGGCGCCAGCAGTTGGTATGGTTTTTTTCTTGGCAAACGACATGACAAACATGGGTAAGGATAGTACCAGCATCAGGCCGATATTGAGGCCAGTTCGCCATACGGTGATGAGCCATGGCTGGCCCATTTCATAAAGAACAACAGCCCAAAAGTTAGCCTCAAGATATAAGCTGGCGCCAACCAATACGCCGCCAGCGCCAGCAAACTGGCCCATACGCCGCCACGGTTTGTCTCGTTTTCCAAGTGCGTAGTAAGCCGCTGTCATAATGGTGATCAGGGCCCATGGAATCATGGTCCGCAACTGGCCCGCAGCGCCCAATATGTCGGCGCGCCTGTATAGGCTCCCATTGTCGGCCACGTACCCGCCGAGCCGAAATGGGCTGAAGACAAGCTCGTCGCCAGAGTTATTTTCATTCAGAAAGATGTAGGCTTCTTGCTGCTGGAATATGGTCAAGGGCCCATCATTGCGGCGCATGCGCAATTGATCTCCAGAATAACCAAATACAAAAAGCCAATCGGACTGAAGGATGTCCAGCCTTTCCTGTAAACCATACGGAGAGCGGGTTGCTGGCACGTACCGGCCTTCAAGTTTGCTGGGTTTGGCGAGCGGCGGGCCATCAGCAACGACTTGCGGCCGTGCGGGAAAATTTTCAGATGCAATTAAATGGCCTGCCTGCTGCAGCGATGATTTCTCACAGACATCCGTTTCGTCGATGACACCAAAAACTGCCCCCTCGCGTGGGTATGCGATGAATGCAGCACCCGGGCTGCACCGGTCATTCAGGCCAATGATCGATTTGTGGGTGCCGGTATCTCTAATGGCAATACCGTAAGAAACAACTGTGCCACTGGGGTGCATACGATATCCATTATGGCCAGTCGTGAGGTCAAGGAACAGGTTTCGATTGAGGAATGGCAATCCTGATGCATCTCGATTACGCACAAATAGCCTGCTGACGGACAGATAGGCTTGCGCAGAGCCCATTAATTCTAGGGGCATTGATGCGCCGCCAAGTGACTGATGTGTCACCTCAACCGATTCCGTCGGCAGGCCGAGCGGTATGAGCAATTCCTCAGTGATCAAATCGCCGATCGTTTTGCCACTCGCTTTTTCCAAGGCCGCAACCAACAAAGCCCAACCAACCGGGTCGTGGCTGCTGATCTGGCCTGCGCTGCGCATGCTGATAGCAAACCGTTTCAGTGGTTTGCCATTCAGCGCGGCAATCAGAGGACGCGGCACCATCGACAATGGCGGCGACGCAAACCCTGCGGTTTCCTGCAGCAAATGTTTGATATGAAGCGGTGCCCGAAACGGCGATCCAGGCACAATATCCGGCAGCAGATCGGCAACCGGTTGGTCGAGGTCCAGCACCCCCTGGTCAACCAGGCGCAGCGTCACCAGGGACAGCAAACTTTTTTGTAAGCCGGAAAAGTCCACCGCTTGTACCGGTTCGCCCCCAGCAGAAAATGTCTGGGTGCCGCTCAAATAAAACTGGAATTGGCTTTCTGTATTGGTTTGCAGTACGGGCAAAACAGTGTCTGGCTTCAAAACAATGCCTTGTGAACGGCTTGGCGTTGCAACAAAAACTGTCAGCGTGAGTGAGAGCACTGCAATTGCCAGATGGCTCAGTCTTGATGAAATCGTGATGATACGCCGGTCCTTTTCTGCATTGCCAATCATGCACATGCTCGCCTATTAAGCCAAAACCACTATAGAATGGTCCTGTGCACTGCCGCAATTGGGAAGGGAAGCGAAGCTGTGTCTAAAGCGAAATTTGTTGAACACACCACATTCATCCACCGCGAGCCTAAAGAAATGATCTCGCGGTCAGCGGACTTTCTGGATCTGATGAAACGGCGCCGAACCGTGCGGGAGTTTTCTGACCGCCCAGTCCCGCGTGAAGTGATTGAAAATGCGATATTGACAGCAGGTCGCGCACCTTCAGGGGCAAACAAGCAGCCTTGGCATTTTGCCGCAATTTCTGCGCCTGAGATGAAGGCCAAGTTTCGCGAAGCTGCGGAGGTTGAAGAGCGCGAGTTTTATGGTGGGCGGGCATCCGAGGAATGGCTCGAAGACCTGTTGCCGTTCGGCACCGATGAAAACAAGCCTTTCCTTGAGATTGCGCCCTGGTTGATTGCGGTTTTTCGCCAGTCTTATGGTGTGGACGAAGAATCAGGGGATCGCTCAAAGAATTACTATGTGCATGAAAGTGCAGGCCTGGCGGCGGGCTTTTTGATTGCAGCACTCCACAATGCGGGACTGGCGACCTTGACGCACACGCCGTCTCCAATGGGTTTTTTGAACGAGCTTTGTGGCCGCCCTAAAAACGAACATGCGACGATGCTTGTGGTGGCGGGCTTCCCGGCAGACAAAGTCACCGTGCCGGACATTGACAAAAAATCCTTAGAAGAAATTTCTACCTGGCTTTGAGGCCTGTTAAAACTGGGTCATAAACCCAAAGCCAACCGTGGTCTGGAAAGTGGATCCGTTGGGGCCTTGCACGAGAGGGCTGTCCGCGGCGTCGCCGAACAGGTGGCCGACTGAAACGAGGCCGAGAAAGCGGGCGCGGTCGCTAAGTTGATATGAGCCAATCACGTTCAGGTTTACATCTGAAACGCCGCTTCTGGCTTCAAATGCAGGTAAGCCAAACTCAGACGTTGCAGCGTCTTCCTGTGTGATGCCGAAGTTGCGTTGCATGCCTTTGTTGGAGAGCCAGCGTGCCCGCACGGCGGCAATGGCGGCAAATTTCTCTTTCTGATAAATACCGTGCCCCGCCGTGAGGCGCACAGACTGCCCCAGTCCGTCACCCAGAGCTTGGCGAAAATCGATGGATGCAAGGCCTGCTCTGGTTCTATAGCGCGCGAACGCGCCAGTTTCGAAAACGGTATCAATATCGCGAATGCCGCGCAAAATCGGATTCCGATCAGCGCTTCGGCCAAACGCAAGGTTCAGGAGAGGGCCCGCTTCAAAATTGCCTTCCTTAATGGCTGCGTAAGTCAACATGCCACCATCAATACGAAGCCGCTCGCCGTATCGTATTTCCAAAAGTGGTAACACCCGAAATCCATAATCATCGGCACCAACATAGTCAGGGATAATGCCGGCGCCCAGGCCCGCTCGGAAGGTCAGGCCTTCCACTTCTAGCGCGTCGGGCCACAGGCTATCCAGGCCGCTGTGCATGGTCTCAATGATGTTGGCAAAACTGTCACCGAAAGTCTGGGCCTTAGCTGGCTGCGCAAGAAGTAGGATTGGCAGCAACATCAAGCTCCGGCAAACAGCAGTAAGAAATGCGCAGTGACCCCTAATCACGATGGTTTCCTTTCCCTAATCAATTTCATATTTTGAAACAGAAATTGGTAAAATCAAGGCAAAAGCAAGTCTAAAAAATAACCAAAAGTTGATGTAACTTTTTCAGACTTTGTCGGCTTCTTTCTGAATTTCAATACGCGCTAAATGCCAAAACCGCAAAAGTTGCAGTGCAAATGACACAATCACGCCAATAGCCATGCCTTCCATCAGCCCACGAAATCCGCGTTCTAATTGAATACCTAGGCCATAACTTGTGGGCAGCATAACAAGAATGAAGGCCGTTGCTTGCAAGTATGTGGGCCACCAGGTTTCTTTGTAGCCGCGCAGAATCATTGAGGCGACCATCTGGGCCGCGTCAAACAGCATGCCCACCACATAAATGGCGGCGATAGGCACCAATAGAACAACGATTCTGACGTCTTCCGTGAAAATTGCGATGAGCGGCTCAATAAAGATGAAGATACCAATGGCCATAGACCCTACCACGGCAAAAGTTAGGGCAATGCCCGTGATTGAAGCTAGCGCTGCATCCCTGCCATCAAGGCGAGAGAGCGCGATGCCGACGCGTACACTGGAGGCCACGCCGATCCCGATAGAGATCATCAGCGGAATACCCAGCACCTGATAAACCACGCCAAAGGAGGCAAGTGGCACGGTGCCAAGCCACCCACAGAAAATGCTGAGCGCAGAAAAAGCCAGCACTTCCGCGGCTAGCGAAACGCCAGAGGCATAACCCATCTGCCGCTGGTCGCGCCATTCAGGCAGTTTCTGGCCGTGGGGTTCCTTTACATGGAATTTTCTAAGTGAAGGGGCGTACCAAACGAATGCGAGCGCGCTTAAGGCCATAAACCAGCGCACACCCGTGGATGCCCAGGCGGAACCGGCGGCCCCAAGCTCAGGTGCCCCAAACTCGCCAAAAATGAGCATGTAATTCAGCACCAGATTCACAATGTTCGCGCCCAGCATCAGGTAAAAACCCACATGGCCGCGCTTTATGCCTTCCAGAAACATGGTGCAATTCACAAACAGCGCATGCCCTGGCAAGCCCAGCGCCAAAATCCGCACAAGCTCTCCACTAACCTCGGCGTTTTCAGCACTTTGACCGAGGTAGGTGAGCCAGGTTTCGGCCGGCCAACACACAAGTACCAGCAACACCCCAATACCCAGGGAGAAAGGAAGAGAGCGCTGCCAGACTTTACCCGCACCCCGAAAATCAGCACTGCCATACGCGTTCGCTGTATAAATTGTGATGCCAGACAACAGACCCAAGCCGGTCACCAGTGCTGTCATGATAATTGATTGGTTGGCAAGGTTCAGCCACGCCAGGTGCTGGGTGGCATAGTGGCCCACCATCGCGGTATCGACCATGGCAAGCGCCATCAGGCCAATCCGCATCATAACGGCAGGCACAGCAAGCCGCACGAGCTCTCGCACGTGACGCTTGATCCTGGCTCTAAGCCAGGCTGGCTCAAACAGGCTTGCTGCCGTATCCATTTTGGTTCCAGTCGATAGTTTGGTCCGCCCACAAGGGCAAAGATGCCCCAACCCGTTTGAGAGGGTTGGAGCATCACTCATTCCTGTGTTAGTGCTATGCCTGTTTAGGGGGGCTGGCAAGCCCAAAAGGGCCAAATGCCAGCAAATGTACAAGTATCTATTTTCGGGGAGGGATATCCGTGTCAGATCAAACTGTCACCGCCGACGGGCCAATTACCCGCGGCGCGTATCCAGAGCTGTCGACCCATGCGGTTATCGTCGGCTATGTTTTGGGTGTCATCATTGCGCTTTCGATCGGTTATGCGAGCCTCACGCTCGGTTTTTCTATCGAGGGGTCAGAGCTCGCTGCCATTCTGGGCTTCGGTATTTTGCGCGGCATTTTGCGTCGCCGGTCGATTGTTGAGAACAACGTCACTCAAACAGTTGCGAGTGCCGTAAACGGTGCGTCATCGGGCATGATGTTTTCTGTGCCCGCAATCTTCATATTGGGGTATGGCAACGACTTTGACCCATACATCCTGACATTTGGGGCGATTGCCGGCGCATTCCTTGGCATTGCGTTCATCATCCCCCTCAGGAAGCAGATGATAGACTTTGAGCGGTTGACCTATCCTGGCGGTGTCGCCGTTGCTTCGATCCTGAAATCACCGGGTGCGGGCATTGAAAAAGCCAAGCTGCTGATTGGCGCGATGATCTTTTCGGCGGCCATTCATGTCGTGACCATCGTATTTGAATACGACAATTTCCCACTGTTTTCGATGCTTGGACTGCCTGATTATCTGAACGGCACCTGGTATTTGTCGCTTATGACAGCCGGCGTGGCCTTCATTGCTGGTCGCGGTGGTCTTGCCTTCATTATTGGCGGCTACGTCTGTTATTGGGTGCTGGCGCCGCTTCTGGATCTCACGAGCATGTTCCCCATTGTTGATGGTGTGGTGCTTTCCGATCCGGGCAGCTTGCGCGTACTTCTGTTCCGCCCAACCGGCATTGGCATGCTGATTGGGGGCGCAGTGATTGGTGTCATATTCGCCTTCCCGCTCATTCGCTCAGCCGTTAAGTCAATGCAGTCGTCTTCCAAGGTTGAAAGCGCGATGAGCCGCGATGAGATGCCGATCAAGCTTCTGTATTTCGCGATCGTGGGCGCCGCCATCCTCTTGGGTGTTATGGCTGTTACGTCCGCAGAGGAAGTCGGTCTGGCGCGCGGCCTGATGATGGCGATCCTCGGTACGCTTTGGATCTGGATGGCTGGCATTATCCTCTCCGAAGCGATTGGCCGTACGAACTGGTCACCGCTTTCCGGCATGACGCTGGTTGCTGTTACCATCCTGATCATGATTACGCAGAGCTTTGGCGGCATGGATACGGGTCAAGCCATTGTCGCTTCTGTAACCGTTGGGGCGGCGACTTGCGTCGCCATGAGTCAGGCGACCGACCTGATGCTGGACTTGAAGACCGGCTATTTGGTTGGTGCAACACCGCGCATGCAGCAGATGGGGCAGTTTGCCGGTGCCTGGCTTGGCCCGATTGTCATCATCGTGCTCATATTTGTGCTCCACAACGCCTTTGGTCTTGGGTCTGACAAATTGCCAGCGCCGCAAGGCCAAGCGCTTGCGTCCATGGTGCAGGGTATCACTGGCGGTGATGTTCCGATTGAGAAGTATCTGGCCGGTGCGGCACTAGGTGCCTTGTTGTCTGCGGTCCAGGGCGGTCTAGGCATTACAGTGGGGCTCGGTTTTTACCTGCCGTTCAACATTGTGCTCACATACTCCTTGGGTACGCTGGTGCGCGAGATTTCTGATCGCAAAATGGGGCACCATTGGTCTGACAATAAGGGCATTCCAATTGCGGCTGGCCTTATCGTTGGCGAGGCCCTGATGGGCGTCGGTAACGCCGTTAACATCATCATGAACGCAAGCTAGGGAGAGAGAAGATGAGAACAATTTCCATATTGATTGTCATGGCCGCTTTTCTTGGTGGTGCATTTTTGACCTCGCTTGATCAGACCTACGTCGATTGGGCTATGTTTATCCCGGTGATGGTTGGCGGTGTGATTGGCGTGGTGCTGATGAAACGTCAGGAGGCTGCAGAAGCGCGGTCATCAGACAAGCTTGCCAACAATCGGCGTGTGCTAGAGGAAAGCCTCGACAACATCGTCAAAAACCTCGAGGCGCTTGATGGCCGAAAGGACGCCATACCAACGTATGATATGCGTTTCGAGATCGACAAATTGTTTCGGGATGACCTGTTTGCCTTTGCCGATGCACGCGACAGCATGAAGCATATCTTCGGGCTGCAGTCCTATGCTGACATTATGTCGAGCTTTGCGGCCGGTGAGCGCTATATCAACCGCGTCTGGTCCGCGTCGACTGATGGTTACATGGACGAGGTGCTGCTGTATGTGGAGAAGTCGCTATCGCAGTTCAAGCATGCGAAAGAAGAGTTCGACAAAGCGGCAACAGCTGCACAAGTCGCGGCTGTTGCCTAACTGGCGAGCGCCCGACTAGTCTTTTTTTCCCGGTCCGTTCGCGGACCGGGTTTTTTATGAGTGCCCCCTACTCACAAAGGATTGTCCAACGATAAGCTTATGTTTTCTTGACCCGCAAACGCCCCATTTCTATCCTCGCCGTTCTCGTTTAGGGCGACACGGTGGGAAGGGTTCACTCATGAAATATAGAGCATGTATGCGCACGCTAGGCGCTGCATTCGGCGTTGCGACGTTCACTATTGTGGCGACAGCAGAAGACGACAACAAAGCACACCTCTTTCAGTCGGAAGATATTTTTGGTCTGGAAGTCGCCACTGGCCCTCAGGTCTCGCCGGACGGTGAAGATGTGGTTTATGTGCGGCGCTCCAATGACATAATGACGGATAGAACACGCTCCAATATCTGGATTGCGGATGTTGACGGCGACGATCACAGGCCGCTGTTGTCGGGCAAAAAGAATTTTACGTCTCCTCGCTGGTCGCCTGACGGCAGCAAAATCGCTTACGTCTCCAATGTGGAAGGTGGCACATCGCAAATTTATGTGCGCTGGATGGATACCGGACAAACCGCTTTGCTTACCAATGTGCAATCCGGCCCGTCCAATATGGCCTGGTCGCCGGATGGCAAGCACATCGCTTTTACGATGTCTGTCCCATCGAAGGAAAAGCCGTTCAGCGTGAAAATGCCGAAAAAGCCCAAAGGCGCAAAATGGTCACCTGACTTTAAATACATCACCAAGGCACGCTATCAGGCGGATGGTCGCGGCATTCTTGACCCTGCCTATACGCACATTTTTATCGTTGATGCAGAGGGTGGCATTGCGCGCCAGTTAACCAGCGGAAACTACCACCATCGAGGCAGCCTAAGCTGGGCAGCGGACAGTTCAAAAATCTATTTTTCAGCCAACCGCAGTGACAATTGGGAATATGAAAGCCGGGAAGCAGACATCTTCACCGTGGATCTTGCGGGCGTTATCACTCAAATAACTGACGCATCCGGCGCCGAGACCGGGCCCAAGGTGTCCCCTGATGGAAGCCGACTGGCCTACCTGAAAAGGGACGGAGAGAAACTTGCTTATCGCAACCGTTTTCTTCATGTGGCTGATATTGGCGAAGACGGATCGCTTGATAACGACCGGAACCTGTCAGCCGATATCGATAATTCCCTTTCCAACATCATATGGGATGGCAATCGGGCCGTCTATTATCAGCAAACCGTGCGCGGCGTGACCGAAGTTGGGCGGGTAACGCTAAGCGGTAAGCACGAACAGACTATCGGTGGTTTGGGGAGTGTTTCACTTGGCAGACCATATGCCAGCGGCACGTACCATGCTGCGGGCGACACTATCGCCTTTACAAAAGGCCGGCATGATCGCCCGGCAGATTTGCATGTTCTTAGCGGGCGCAATAAGCGCCAATTGACACGCCTCAACGAAGACTTGTTAGAACACAAAACGCTCGGTGACATCCATGAAGTGATCTACAACTCTTCCATCGACGGTGAAGAAATTCAGGGCTGGTACATCACGCCTCCCGGATATGACCCATCCAAAACCTACCCACTTATCCTTGAAATTCATGGCGGGCCGCACCTGTCCTATGGCCCCCATTTTTCCGCAGAACTGCAGCGTATGGCGGCGGAGGGTTATGTCGTTTTCTATGACAATCACCGCGGCAGCACAGGCTACGGCGAACGGTTTGCCTTGTTGCTGCAGGGCAAATATTCGTCAGAATATGATTTTGCAGATCATATGTCGGGCATTGATGCGCTGATCGAAAAAGGCATTGTTGACCCTGAAAAGCTGTACATCACAGGCGGCTCTGCTGGTGGGATCGCGAGCGCTTATGCGATTGGCCTGACGGATCGCTTCAAAGCGGCTGTAGTCGCCAAGCCGGTGATCAACTGGCTCTCAAAAGTGCTAACCGCGGATAGTGGCCTCGGCCAGATCCCCAACCAGTTTCCCGGCATGCCTTGGGAGCATGTTGAGCACTATTGGAAACGGTCGCCTCTGTCATTGGTGGGCAATGTGACAACCCCCACCTTGTTAATCACCGGTGAAGAGGACAAGCGGACGCCGATATCGGAGACTGAGCAATTTTATCAGGCGCTCAAGCTCAGAAAAATTGACACCGTAATGGTGCGCGTGCCGGGCAGCCCGCATGGCATTGCGGGCCGGCCTTCGCGCCTGATCGGTAAGGTGGAAAACATCCTCGGCTGGTTCAAAAAATACGAGTGATCCATTCGATTGATCACTCATCTCAGGTTTGAAACGTCTTGTCCCGGTCCGCTCGCGGTCCGGGATTTTTTGTGCAGTGTTCGCAACAAAAATGAAAAGCCAGATCAGGAGACGAAAATGGCAACCAAATTCAGCACGGCGGCTACACTCGCGGCACTCATGGTTTCGGGCACCGCATTCGCAGAAGATCAAACCGCCCGCGACCGCGCGGAAGCTATTGTTCCAGATGGTTGGGAACAGTTTTCTCAGGATTGGGGTTTTGCGCCCGCTATCAAGATTGACAACCGTGTTTATGTGTCTGGCGTGATTGCCGCCCCTTATGAAGGCGATGTTAAAGAAGGGTATCGCCGGGCTTGGCGCACCATCGAGCAGATGCTGATAAAAGCGGGCGCAAGCCTGGACGATATCGTTGAGATGACCACCTTTCACACGGATATCGCTAACCAGATGGACGATTTCAAGCTTGTAAAAAACGAATTCATCAAAGCGCCGTTTCCCGCCTGGACTGGCATCGGAACGAACGGTTTGGTGCTTCCCACAGGCCTCGTGGAGATTAGAGTCACGGCGCACATCACGGGTGACTAAGCAGATAGACAGGTGCGCTAAGGCCCTCTAAAGTCTCACCAATGAGTAAATGGGAGGGGTTTATGCTTAAGACGTTGATCGCATCAGTCGCGGTTCTAGTAGTTGGCGCAAGCGCAATTGCTGCAGAAGGTGATACGTATCTGACGGCTGGTTCCATGTTGGATATTGAAACTGGTGCAATTGTGGAAAGCCCAGCGCTGGTGATCCGCGATGGCCGCATCGTGGCACTTGGAACGCAGGGCAGCCTGGATGCGCCAGACGGCGCCGAGATTGTCGATTTGGCTGATGCAACCCTTTTGCCTGGTCTGATGGACATGCATGTGCACCTTTCAGGCGATGCGGGCGGCAATTTTTTTGCTGGCCTCAGCTATTCGGCGCCCCGGCAAGCCATTGTCGCTGCAAAAAATGCGCGCAAAACTCTCATGGCCGGATTTACGACGGTCCGTGATGTGGGCGCGGGTGGATACAGCGTGATTGCTGTGCGGGATGGCATCGACGCTGGTGACATCATTGGTCCGCGTATTTTTGCAGTGGGTCATGCCATTGGCATAACAGGCGGCCACTGCGACAATAATTTCTTCCCCCCAGAGATACAGGCCAAGAGTGGCGGTGCGGCAGATGGTCCGTGGGCTATTCGGGCGAAAGTTCGCGAACAAATCAAATATGGCGCCAATGCCATCAAGGTGTGCGCGACCGGTGGTGTGTTTTCAAAAGGCACCAAAGTCGGCGTTCAGCAACTGACGCTGGAGGAACTGAAGGCAGCGGTTGAAGAAGCCCACCTGCGCGGCCTGACGGTTGCGGCTCATGCTCATGGCGGAGACGGCATTAAAGCGGCCATCGTTGCAGGTGTGGACTCCATTGAGCACGCGAGCTTTGCGGACGCGGAAGCGATTAACCTTGCGAAGGAGTTTGGCACCTACTTCTCCATGGATATTTACAATACCGAATACACGCTGGCATTCGGTGAAGCGAACGGTGTGCCCGAAGAAAACATGAACAAAGAACGGCTGGTTTCCAAAGTGCAGCGTGCCGCATTCACGCAAGCGGCGGCCTCGGGTGTGAAAATGGTGTTCGGTTCAGATGCGGCCATTTACCCGCACGGCGACAACGCCAAACAACTTTCACGCATGGTACAGTTTGGCATGACGCCGTTGCAGGCCCTGCAGGCAGCAACGATAAATGCCGCATCACTTATGAAGATGGAGAATGACATCGGAGCGCTTAAAGAAGGCTTTGCGGCCGATATCATTGCCGTCAAAGGCAATCCGCTCGAAGATATCACTGTGCTGGAAACCGTTGACTTTGTGATGATGGGCGGCGCTGTCGTAAAATCAGTCACCAATAACTAAAGGCGCACCGACTATGTTTTCAAAACGATCCTTTCTGAAAGGCGCACTTGGTGTAACGGCGGCGTCAGTGGTCGCGCCAAGCGTACTTGCAGCTACTCAGCCCGGGAGCGGGCTCAACAACATTGCGGGTGACGCCGTGCCAATCTCGGTTGAGGAGCGCAAAGCGCGTGTTGCTCGTGCTCAGGAGTTGATGAGGGAGTACGGACTCTCTGCCGTGCTGATTGAGCCGGGCTCTTCCATGCAATATTTCGCAGGCATTCGCTGGGGGCGGAGCGAGCGGCTGACGGCTGTCATCATCCCGGCTGAAGGCGAGATTGCTGTTGTAACGCCTTATTTTGAGGAGCCCACCGTTCGGGAGCGTATGAGCTTCGGGGATGATGTCCGCACCTGGCATGAACATGAAAGCCCCTTTGCGCGGGTAGCAGAGATTCTGAAAGATCGCGGTGTGGCGGGCGGTATTGTGGGCTTTGAACCGACCGTGCGCTATTTTGTAGTTGAGGGCTTAAAGGGCGAGGGCATAGAAGTTGCGGACGGCTGGCCGGTTACATATGGCTGCCGAATGATAAAAACTACCCACGAACTGCAGCTGATGCACAAGGCCAATGAAATTACGCTCAAAGCCTACGAAGAGGTGTGGGATAAACTCGAAGCTGGCATGGCCCCTTCAGATATCAATGCAATGATGCGCAGCTCACAGACGGCGCTCGGCGGTAGCAGTATTTGGGGGATGGCGCTGCTCGCTGAAGCAAGTGCATACCCACACGGCACCAACACACCGCAGTCCTTGAAGGAAGGTGATATTGTCCTGATGGACTGTGGCTGTAGTGTTGAAGGGTATCGTTCTGACATTTCGCGCACTTTTGTGTTTGGCGAACCGTCAAAGCACCAGCAGGAAGTTTGGAATACAGTTCGACAAGGGCAAAATGTTGCTATGGCAGCGGCTCAAATCGGGCGGCCGACGGGGTCGGTAGATGATGCCGTTCGTCGATACTATGAAAGCCAAGGATGGGGCCCGGACTATCAAACGCCGGGGCTGAGCCATCGCACCGGCCATGGTATAGGCATGGATATCCACGAACCCGTGAATTTTGTGCGCGGAGAGACCGAGCCTCTTGCACCCGGTATGTGTTTTTCCAACGAACCCGGGCTGTACGATTTTGATGCATTTGGTGTTCGGATCGAGGACTGTATATACATGACCGAGGCGGGGCCAAAATGGTTCACTGAACCGCCTGAAAGTCTTGAAAAGCCAGTCGGGAAGGTTGCGGCTGTGCCAAGTTAGCCCTTTTGTGCTAATATCACATATGCCGGCAGTATGTTCTCTCGGCGAGAGAAGGCCTTAGCTACCGCGAATGGGAAACGGTATGGCCAAACAAGATGGACGGGCTTGCCTATGAATATGGCGCCAGACGCCAACCCGAATATTGAAGGCTTCAGAATTGAAGATGCCGAAGACGTGCGCCACAAAAGCGAGACGATCGATTTTTTGCTGCGTTATTTCGAAGAAAAAACGGGCGGTTCGCGGCTGCCGAGGCGCGAAGACCTCAACCCTATTGAACTTAAAGATTATCTTCCTCAAATCGGCCTGTTTGAACCCATTTTGAACGCCAAAGGCCAAGTTTCAGATATATATATTTCCCTGCTAGGCAGCCGTTTGGATGACTTTTACGGACGAATGACCGGCAAAAAGATTAGCGAACATAAACAGGTGCAAATTGCCATGCGGATTATTCAGTCTTGTCGGCAATGTATTGAATTGAAAAGGCCGGTAGTGGTATCGGCCGACGCTTTGTCAGAGGAGAAGAACTTTCTCTCCATCATGGTGCTCTATGTGCCCATGTCCTCTGACGGAGAAACAATTGACCGGATATTCCTGCATAATCGGGTGACGTCAAAATTTCCCGCAGGCAATTCTCTTTGACTTTTAGGCAAGAAAAAGTCGCCTAGTCTTGGTTTGATTTGGTGGCATCAGCCGCGTACTGTAGCCGGTATATGAAAAACATCCTGCTGTTGCATTGCCATCCTTGGCCTCACAAATCGCGCTACAACCGCCGACTGCTTGCTGCTGCGCGCAAGTTAAAAGGGGTGGAGTGCCGGGATTTGTACGAACTCTATCCCACTCTTCATGTCAATGAAGAGGCAGAGCAACTGGCTCTCACAAAAGCCGATGTGGTGGTTTTCCTGTTTCCCATCTACTGGTTCAGTGCGCCTGCACTCATGAAAGAATGGACTGACGTTGTTCTTCAGGCGGGGTTTGCTTTTGGCGAAGGCGGAACTGCCTTACAGGGCAAACAAGTGCTTTTGGCCGTGTCAACGGGCGGCGCAGAACAATCGTATGCCCCGGGAGGGCAGCACGGCGCAGATATCAGCGCGTTTTTGCTCCCCTTTGAAATGACGTTCAAATTCTGTGGGATGGATCTGCTGGAACCTTTTGTAACGTTCGATGTTCGCTCCCTGGACAATGAAGCGATAACAAAACAGGCACGTATTTTTGTGGAACGCCTCACTAAGCTCGCTGGGGAAAAAGCATGATGGAAGAACCCGACTTTTTAACCAGCGCATTCATTTACCTGTTGGCTGCGGTTGTAGCCGTTCCGCTGTTCAAGCGGTTGGGCCTTGGCTCTATCCTCGGCTATTTGGTCGCTGGCATGGTGATTGGCCCTTGGGGCATCGGCGTCATTCGCGACGTAAATGCCATCCTGCAATTTTCAGAATTTGGCATTGCTATGCTGATGTTCCTGATTGGCCTTGAGCTTAAACCGTCAACATTATGGCAGCTTAGGCGCCGATTGCTTGGATTAGGCACCATGCAGGTGGGCATTTCCACGCTGATTATCGGATTACTGGTGTATATGTCTGGCGTTTCGATAGGCATGTCACTGGCTGTCGGTATCGGTCTTGCCCTCTCGTCAACGCCGATTGCGCTGCAAACACTGGAAGAGCGCGGCCAAAGCAAAACCGATGTTGGCGAAGCCACCTTTGCGGTGCTGTTGTTTCAGGATTTGTCGATCATTCCAGTTCTGGCATTTGTGCCCATTCTTGGTGCGGGGGCTGGAGCGGCCAACTTTATATTGGAAACAGAGCTCAAAATATTGGCCGTACTGGCGTTCTTCGTCTTCTCAAGCAGGTTTTTGCTTCGCCCCTTGTTCCGTTACATCGCCATGACAGGCCTCAGGGAAGTCTTTACGAGCTTTTCTCTATTCCTGGTGGTGGGAAGCGGACTGTTGACCGAACTTGCGGGTGTTTCCATGGCACTGGGAACGTTTATGGCGGGCGTTCTGCTCGCAGACAGTGAATACCGACACGAACTGGAACTCAACATCGAACCCTTCAAAGGGTTGTTGATGGGTTTGTTCTTCATTGCGGTTGGCATGACCGTCGATATTGGTCTGTTCATCGCAGATCCGATTGAGATTTTGATGTTAGTTGGAGCTCTAATGGCCGTGAAGGGCCTTGTGCTCCTGGCGATTGCCCGCTCGGCGGGGTTTACGCTTAACGATCAGATATTCTTCGCGCTTTTGATAGCGCCAGCGGGCGAGTTTGCCTTTGTCATGATCTCGCTTCTTACATCGGCTGCCATGATGCCCGCTGCTGTGGCGGCAAAACTGCTCGTGGTGGCCTCAGTGTCCATGCTGCTGGCGCCACTAACCATTTTCGTACGAGACTTGGTGACGAGGCATATGACGTCGCTCGAGGACCATGAAAGTGACGTTGAGGCGGACGAGGGACATGTCATTATCGCGGGTTTTGGCCGTTTTGGACAAATCATCGGACGACTGATGCTGTCCTTGAAGATTCCCACCGTTATCGTCGACAGTAACCCCAACCACATCGAAAACCTGAGCAAGTTTGGTTACAAGGTGTTCTACGGCGATGTGACGCGCCTTGATTTGCTGGAGGCGGCGGGCGCCAAAGACGCGCGGTTGCTGGTTTTGGCGATGGACGACCCCAATGCGGTTCTAAAAGCGGCGAAAATTGCCAGCAAACATTTTCCCAAACTAACCAAATTGGCGCGCGCTTCCACGCGCGGGGACGTGATGAATTTGAAGGACGCCGGTGTTGATCATGTGCGGCGGGAAGCGTTTGCTTCGTCCCTCGAGATTGGTGAAATGGCACTCAGAGAGCTCGGTTACCCTGCGCACCTGGCGCACCGGACCGCCGGTCGTTTCCGTCGCTATGACGAATTGGCGATCGAAACCGTGGCGGAATTTCGCGATGATGAAGCAGCGATTATTGACTTTGCCAAAAGGTCGCGTAAACAGCTCGAAGATTTGATGGATCATGACGCTGCGTCCAATCTGAACGAGGATAAAGGCTGGTAGTTTTCCAGTGCCAATTTAGAACGAGCGAATTGCGAGCTGAGATAATGCAAAACCTGAAAGTTGCAGTCACCAAGAATGGCGAGCCGTTTCTTGACGGAAACTTTGAAGTCACCGATGAAAACTATTCGGCGGTGAAAGCACTTTTGCCGGAAGTTGATATGACACGGGCGCAGGCTGCTTCGATGCTCAGCGGTTATATGCATGCGCAGGACGTTGGACAGGTCACTGAAGATATGGGAAAAATTGCCCTCATTGCTGCCGTTTTTTTCCTCGAAGCAGGCGAAACAGACATCATTGTACCTCTACAAGAAAACGATCAGTAAATTCCATTCGACAATTTTGAGCGTGACGAACGTTAACAGTTTGTGCATAGTTTTTAGTTATCAGTGGGTTAGAGGATTTCTTCAGAGTTTTTGCAGGGGCACGTGGCACGCCAACCCGTATACTGGCACAAGCTATGCATCCCTATAGAGGCTTAACAAAGGTGGCTCGGTTGAAATCCAATTGCGCCCGAAGGAACGCGAACATGATAAGAGCGACAATCCTGATAGATTGTGGACGCCAATCCGGCCTCGGCCGGGTGCGACGTACGCTCACGCTTTTGGATGCATTCCGCGCTCAAGATGCGCAAGCGCGCGTTTTCCTTAGCGATGAAGAAGGCGCAGGTCTGGTTGCCGCCAAGGGTTACGACTATGAAGTTGGAATGCCCACAGACCTTGAAGATGATATTTTGATCGTTGACACATGCACGCTTGATAGCTCTCAAATCAACCACCTTTGCGGAAAAGCCAGGGTCAGCTGCGTCATCGATGACCTTGGTCAGCGCCCCGTTAAATGTGACTATGTGATCAATCCTAATTTGTACGCGAAATCTGTGGACTACGGCCAATATCACGCGCGCAAAATTTTCCATGGACCCGCTCACTCTTTACTTGCCAAAGACTTTTTCAACTGGAAGTCGGCTGATCAAGAACGAGAAGGTATTGTGGTCAGTTTTGGTGGAACCGATGACGGTGCGCTTGCCGCAACGGTTGCAGGCCAGCTATGTGCTAAAACAAACGAAACGATTTATGTTCCTGTTCCGGACTATATTGAGCCTTCACACAAGCTGAAAGAGCTCGAGCGTACAAAACCAAACATAAAATTGCTGATTAACCCTGCGATGCCCGAGCTATTGGGTCATTCAAGACTTTATGTTGGAGCTGCCGGTGCAACCGTTTTGGAGGCGCTGGCGTCCGGATGCCGTGTCTGTGTGGCGGCAACGCAGTCAGACCAAGTGCAAAATGTAGCTTTTTTGCCCACGATCGGCATCCCAGCATTGAGCTCTTTCAACCCTGATGCGCTAGCTGCGATGGCCGCCGATCTGCTCGACAGCGATAAGCCGGCCGTGGTGTTCGACGCAAATGCGCCCATGGATATCGCGACGGCAGCTCTTGATACATACCATCAGGTTGCCTGAAGCCCGGTTGCGGATAGACAGGAACCGTCATGGCTTTTCCAAAAGCACTCTTGATTGACCTAGACGATACTTTGTTCCCAGAACGCGCCTATGTCGAAAGTGGGTTTCGTGCTGTTGCAGCTTTTTTGGAAGAAACGCGTCAACTTCCTGCGGATTACAGCTTCCCATCAATGATGGCGTTCCTGGAGCTTGAGGGACGTGGCGCAATATTTGATCGGATAATTGAGCGCTTTGAAATTCGCGGTGCCGAGGGGCTGGTAGAAGAGTGTGTGAAGGTTTACCGAACTCATACGCCCGAAATACACCCTTATGAAGGGGTCGAAACAACCATAGAATCCCTTAGAGAACATTGCACAATGGCACTGGTAACCAATGGTCACCCCGATATGCAGCGGCGAAAACTGGACGCCTTGGGGTTGGATCATTTTTTCGAGGTGGTCATATTCTGCGATGCTGTCATGGCGCCCAAACCTGCTGTGGAGGGTATTGAACTGGCGATAAGCAAGCTGGGTGCATCCAGCAATGATTGTATGTTTATTGGCGACAACCCAAATACAGATGGGTTGGCTGCCGGCAAGGCAGGTATTCCGTTTTTGCGTGTCAGAACAGAGCGATTTAAAAGCGTGGACATGGCGACATCAGAAGTTTCGGCATTTTCTGAAGTGCCAGACTATTTAAGCGCGCACGCGCATAAAATGCGTTTGTAATTCCATCATTTGCTTGCCTAAATAGTCTAGGAATGGGGACGTAAATGAACTCAGGAGCACCGGTTAAAAGTTTTGCGGTTGCGGATCACACCGTTGGTGCGGATGCGTCGCCATTCGTGGTGGCTGAGATTTCAGGCAATCATGGCGGCGACATTGGTAAGGCATTTGCCCTCATAGAGGCGGCCGCTGAATCGGGTGCCAATGCCGTCAAATTCCAAACCTATGAACCACAAACCATCACCATTAGGAACGATGGTCCTGCGTTCGTTGTTCAAACAGACCTGTGGAAAGGGCAAAGCCTTTACGATCTGTATGAAAAAGCCCAAACGCCTTTCGCATGGCACGACCAATTATTTGCTAAAGCAGAAAGTGTCGGCATAGCCGCCTTTAGCGCTCCATTCGATCCTTCAGCCGTCGACCTTCTGGAGGCATTGAAATGCCCTTTGTACAAAATTGCCTCCTGCGAACTTGTGGACATTCCTCTTATTGAGAAAGTTGCTGCCACCGGTAAGCCGATGATTATGTCCACCGGTATGGCATCATTTGATGAAATAGACGAAGCCATTGCCTGCGCTCGTGGGGCAGGTGCCCAGGAATTAGCCATTCTCCATTGTATCAGCGGCTATCCATCGACGCACGCAGACGCGAATCTTGCGACAATGGTCGCATTGCGCGAACGATTTGGCTGCATTGTGGGGCTGTCGGATCATTCGCCGGGCAGTACCATCGCTACCGCAGCGGTCGCACTCGGGGCAAAAGTTATCGAAAAACATATCTGCCTTGAGCGAGGCGACGGCAGCGTCGACAGCGATTTTTCCCTGAGTCCCTCGGAGTTCAAAAATCTTGTACAGGATTGCAGAAATGCCCATGCTGCCTTGGGTCAGGTGGTCAATGGCGCAACCACAGCTGAACAGGACAGCTTGCGCTTTCGCCGTTCTTTGTTTGTTGTTGCCAATATGGCAAAAGGCGAGGCCTTCACGGAGGAGAACCTGAGATCAATCCGGCCGTCCGGAGGTTTGCACACAAGGAACTATGCTGACCTTATGGGGCAAAAGGCTGCATGTGATATCCGGGCGGGCACGGCTCTTGCTTGGGACATGGTGGACAAAAACGGGTGCGAGACATGAATATCCTGATCACCAGCATTTCTGCCAAAGTGCAGCTTGTTCAGGCCTTTAAAGATGCGGTTCGGCCCTTGGGTGGCTTGATCGTTGGCACGGATATGGACGAAAAGTGCTGTGCATCACACTTTGTAGACGCTTTTGTCACTCTGCCGCCGGATGGTTCACCTGAATATTCGTCAGCACTTCTGGACGTATGCCGGCGATACAAAGTGAGTCTGGTCATCCCGACGCGGGACGGAGAACTTTTGCAGCTTGAAGGGCTGCGCCGGGAATTGAATGCGCTCAATATTGCCTTGCCCCTTCCTGAACGCGCGGGGCTGGATGTGTGTCTGGACAAGCGAAAGTTTCATCAGTTTTGTGAGAAAAATGGCTATCCGGTACTGCCGACTGTAAATCCAGAAGACAAAAACAGTTTTCCGCTGTTCGTACGCGCCATCAATACCGCGAATGGCAAGGTGGCCTATGAAGTGCCTGACTTACAGGTTTGGGAGATGCTCGGCCTAGACCGTACGCATTTCATTTGCCAGCCCATTTGCACTGATAACGAATACAGCATCGATTTCTTGATGGATATGAACGGCAAACCGTTGCAGGCGGTTTCGCGGCACAGGCAACGTTTGGTGAACGGCGAAAGCTGGCGTTCCGAGATCGTCTCCCGCCCTGAACTAGAGGCAATGGTGCTCGAAATCGGTGAAAAGCTGGGCCTGAAGGGTCACAATTTGATGCAGGCTTTTGTTAGTCCTGAGGGAAATATTCACTTGATCGAAGCCAACCCGCGGTTTGGGGGGTGTTCAAATTTGAGTGTTGCAGGTGGGTTGGACTCGCCGCGGCGCATCATCCAGATGGTTCTCGGAAACACCAAAGACGCACATGCCAACCAACCCATAAGGGAAGGTCTCCAGTCTAACAGATATAGTCTGGATATTTTCAGTATGCCTGGGGCCGGCAACTAAGGCCGCAGCGGGCCTGGTCTTCCAACGCCATCCGACATCGTACCATATTCTCGCTAGTTCATTCCTCACGGCAACCAAACACATGACGCGTTAAAACAGGCTTAATGGGTCAAAAAGGGCAGGGGGCGTGGAATGTCACAAACTGTTTTTCAGCCGGATGCATGACCGTCAGGCTTTCTGCGTGCAACTGAAGTCGGCCGGCACTCGCAAGTGCTTCACCCTCGGCGTAAAGCTGGTCGCCTAGAATTGGGTGGCCCAGAGCCAGCATATGCACCCGTAACTGATGGGAGCGACCAGTTTTGGGGCGAAGTTCAACCCGGGTTACTGGTAATTGGTCAGGCGCAAGATAGGAGCGCTCAATGGCTGACCAATCTGTTATCGCTTGTTTGCCATTCACTTTGTCGATCATCTGTTTTGGTCTGTTGGGCCAGTCACAGATGAGCGGTAAGTCAACCTGGCCCTCATTATCAGCCAAATGCCCCCAGACACGTGCCACATAAGTTTTTTGCGTATTGCGGTTTTCGAATTGAAAGCCCAGATGCCGCTGTGCCTGTTTGGATTTGGCCATGATGAAAACGCCAGACGTTTCCATGTCCAGTCGGTGAACAAGCAATGCATCAGGGTACGCCAACTGGGCTCGGCTCATAAGACAGTCTGCATGGTCTGGGGATTTGCCCGGTACCGACAAAAGGCCACTGGGCTTGTCAATGACCAGCAAGTGGTCATCGTGAAAGATGACGGATAACTCCTCCAATGGGGGGCGATATTCTTTTAAAATGGTGGGCACAATCTGAACTACTAGCCAAAGGCATCTTCAATTTGGCTCGCATTGAATGCAAATCCCATATCAATTGCTTTGCGCGGCAAAACTTTCTGTCCGTTCAGCAATAGGGCTGCCATATCACCCAGCACGAGTTTAAGTGGCGCTGCCGGCGTCCACAAAAGCCTTGGACGTTTCACATGCTTGGCAAGCGCGTTGGCAAAATCGATTTGTTGAACGGGTTTGGGCGCGGTGCCATTGATTGGTCCTTTAACCGCAGGATGTTCAGCTGCAAAAACAATCATCCGGACCAAGTCCTCTCGCGTGATCCAACTCATCCATTGTTTTCCCGTGCCAAGCCGTGATCCCAGCCCCAGTTTGCTCGACAGCATCAAAGGTCCAAGCATTCCGCCAGATTTGTCGAGAACCAGCCCAATGCGCAGCAAAACCAGCCGAACACCCATTTCTTCCGCCGGGTGTGCTGCTGATTCCCATTCCTGACATAACCGGGCCATTTCATCGCTCCCAGGGTCAGCACATTCATGAAAGTCGATCGAAGGGTGCATTCCGTAGAAGCCTATTGCGCTGCCGCTGATCATCACTGATGGTTTTTTGTCGAGCCGCTTGAGGAGCTCAATTAGCTTGGCGGTCGTTGAAAGGCGGCTATCGAAAAATCTTTGTTTGCGCTTCTCGGTCCAGAGACCGCCAAACAGAGGCTCGCCCGCCAGATTAACGACAACATCAATGCGTTGTTCACTGGGTATTTCATCGAGCGACTCGATTACCTTCACATGGCGACCCAGGGTTATCTGGGTTTTGTTGCGGGTGCGCGACAGCACGAAGATGCCGTTACCTGCCTTTTTGAGTTTGCTGACAAGTGCCCGCCCAATGAATCCGGAGCCACCGGTTATGAGCCAAATCTTGTTTTTCGGTTGCTGATCAGACATTCCACTCGACCAAAAAAGAGGACTTCAGCCTGTACGGCTATTTTACACTAACAGATTTGGCAATATTCGTCAGTTTTGCATAGCCGCAAAAAACAAAAACCCCGGCAAAACCGGGGCTTTCTGAGTTTCAGCGAAAATGCTGACTAGTCGACAAGCTGCAGATTTGAAGCAGCAGAGCGTCCGCGACGATCAGGTTCGATGTCGTAAGAGATTTTTTGGTTGTCAGCCAAGCCTTGTAGGCCAGCTGCTTGAACCGCAGAAATGTGTACAAATACATCATCACCGCCCTCATCAGGTTGGATGAAGCCAAAGCCCTTAGTTGTGTTGAACCATTTTACTGTGCCAGTAGCCATATTTGGTAGTCCTTTTACGCGATGTCGGATGAGGTGCGGTATGTGTGCGCAAAAGCCCAATCAGATCAGTCGCAGGGTTAAATGTTTGTCCTCCGAAGAGGTCTTAACCTGCAAAGTTAGACACTCAACGAGTCGAGCGCCATGCAGTACAAGGAGGGTTAGCAGGCTTTTGTTACAAATGGAAAAACAATCGACAGTTGGGCTGCAAAACTTGTGAATAGGTGTCTTAGGGCAACACCTATGGTGCCAAAACCTAGGAAATTGCCTCTAAACAGGACCGAACATCCTCAACTCGAACGGGTTTGGTGAGGAAATGATCGATGCCAGATTCGATACTGCGCTCCTTGGCTTCTTCCATCGCATCCGCGGAAATAGCGATTATTGGCACCCTTACGCCATCCTTTTCCCCTTGCCGGATCGCACTCGCCAATGCAAAGCCATCCATATTTGGCATGCGTAAATCTGTCAGAACGATGCCATGTTTGCTCGGGTCATACAAAGAGAGTGCATTTTTGCCGTCGTCAGCGGTATCCCATTCATAGCCGAGCGACTTAAGAATTTTGCCAATGACCAATTGATTGACCTTATTGTCCTCCACAACCAGGATGCGCGCTTTGTCGCTGTCTGATCTGGCTGGGCTGGCGCCATTTGTGCCTTGAGTTGCCGCCGCATCGGGTGCCTGATCAAGCATCAGTTCAAAAGAGAAAGTTGACCCTTCATTTTCTTTACTGACGACCGAGATTTCACCGTCCATCAGGTGAGCGAGGCGCCGGCAAATAGATAGACCAAGCCCGGTGCCGCCATATTGTCGTGCCACAGAACTGTCCGCCTGCTCGAAAGGCTGGAACAGGCGGCTCAGAGTTTCTGGGTTGATGCCGATGCCTGTGTCCGTGACTGACATGCGCACAAAAAATTGTCCCTGATCACGTTTTTCTGCGCTTGCGCTGATGGTCACACCGCCCGCTTCAGTGAATTTCAGCGCATTGCTCAGCAGGTTGTACATGATTTGGCGAATTCGGTTCGAATCGCCAACCACATGCCGCGGAAGGCTGTCATCCAGATCCAAATTCAAAGACAAATGCTTTTGCTGCGCACTCTGTCGAAGCAGATCTGTGGCACCGTTCAAGGTGGCGTGCAGGTCAAACTGGTGTGGGTTAATTTCAAGTTTGCCAGCTTCAATTTTCGACAGGTCCAGTACATCGTCCAGGATGGTAAGCAAGGTTTCTGCGGACTGATTGATCACTTTAACCAACTGGTCCTGTTCTTTGTTCAGCTTACTGTCGCCCAGCATTTCTCCAACAGAAATGATGCCGTTCATCGGAGAGCGGATTTCATGGCTCATCATGGCCAGGAAGTTGGTTTTGGCTTGAGCGGCTGCTTCCGCGCGGCGTCTGGCTTCTTCGAGCGTGTGCTCAACCTGCACCTGCTTTGATGTATCTACAGCAATAATTTGGCGCGCATTCTGTCCGTGCCATTCGACTGGGCTACTGGCCATTGAGAACCAGCGTGTATTGCCGCTTCTGCCCTGGATCGCGTGGCGCGCCACGTGCCGATTTCCTTCAGCGCCGTCACTACTTGTGAGTCTTTTGGGGAACAAGCTTAAAATGGTTTGCTCATTGGCTTGAACTCCGTCATCCGGGTCAAGCCACAAGTCGGCAAATGCTTCATTGTAGTACAAAATTGTGTCGCCGTCTGCGATGCACATGGCCTGTGGTGACAACCGGACAATAGCATTCATTTGCTCGGCACTTTCGAGCACCTGAGCCTGTCTTCGGTCAATCTCATCAATGAAATGCTGAACTGCTGCGCTGATTTCGCCGATTTCGTCATCACCAAGCTCTGGCAACGCGTCAGAACCGCCCGAAGCACGGCTGATAACCGCATGACGCAAGGCTGCAAACCGGGCGAGCATGCGGCGCTCGATATAGAAGAAGCTGAATACGGCAATGGCAATCGCGAAGAAAACGCTAGCCGCCAAAACAGCAAGCTGTTGCTCACTTTGCTGGGCCATTAAGCCCGCTGTTGCTTGCGCCTGGGTACTGCGTTCGCTGGCGAGTTGGTCTGTGTTGCGCAACAGCTCCGCCACATTCACGCGCATCTGTCGCTCAAGAGAGTAGGCGCGAACGTTTACCTGGGACCACTCACGAAACTTGGTTGATAGACCCGATTCTGAGCTCAGTTGAGCTTGCAATCCTTCTAGTCGGCTTGTCGCGACCTGCTGGTATGGGTCCGGCAATTGTCGGGTCGCAGCAAATAGGGCCCGCAAGCCGCGCTGAATGGACAGGACTTGACGTTGTTGCACGCTAAAGTCGTTACTGGTTGCCAAAGTCACAACCCTTTCGACCAAAGCGTGCTCCCGCTCTAGCCATTCCGAGTAGGCCGCATTTTCGGCTGCCACTGGAAGGTTTGCTTCGCCCACAAGGTCAGATACAACCCAGCGACCCAGTTCTGCGCGTTGAGTTTCCAGCTGAGCAGCCAGGTCAATGCGATTTTCAATCAGCCGATTAAGCTCAGCCGTAATATCAGCAAGAATGGAAAGAACTGTTTGTATTTCTTCGTAGTTGCCCAGGACTTCCTTTGATTCGAGCAGCGTTTCAATGGTCGAGAGGGCATTTTGTGTCGAAGTGTAGGCTATACGTCGCTGCGCTTGCACACGACTAGACACCAGTTGCTCCGCATTTTGAACGACCCTTTCCAGCGAACTGTTGAGTTCAATGGATGATGCGAGTTCGGGCAGTGTTTTTTCAGAATATTCGGTTAGCTGGTCGTTGAAGCGTTGTAACGTGAAGAAAGACAGAACAGAGACCGCACCCAACAACAACGTGAAAACAGCAATGACCGCCTTGATTTTGAATCCAAGGCCGAACCGCTTGCCGCCAATATATTCATTGGGTTGGCTCATTGTCGGGCCGCTCCTTGTTGGGCGACATCAAGAACCCTACCTTGAGTTTTTGGCGAAAGCTCCGGCATCTTTTCCACATAACGAACCACCGTGTTCCAGATCAATTGATTGGTGCCTTCATTGGCCAGTTTTTCAGCATCGGCCAAAATGGTGAACCCATCATTGCCTTCAGCCATAAAGTCACTGACAGCAACCCGGTACAATTCAGTTTCCTGAAGCGGATTTCCATTAATCATGACAGAAACAACACGGCTGCCTTTTGGCTTGCGGCTATCGTAACGCACCGTCAGATTACTAACATGTACAAAACAACCGTCTTCCCGCAGCCCACAGTCTATACCGTGCTCCAGCGTTTCGAGAATTGCTGCGCCTGAAAGATTAAGCAGCGCAGACCTGTTGCCAAACGGCAATTCGCGCTGAATGTCACCACGGTTGATTTCGTATCCCGCCTCATACCGGACATTGCCGCGAATAGAGCCGCCATTCAAAATCATTGCATCCGCGCTCAGATGTTCCCGAAGGGCGTCAGTGACCAGATTGGCAAAACCATTTTCCCGCGAACGAATGTTGCTGCGGAACGTGTCAAAACTCTCACTCACGGTGGAAATGCCACGGCCCAGTATTTGTTCAAGACGGGATTGGTAGGTCTGAATGATCGGGTCGAGAAGCGGTGAGCTCGAGAAAGAACCAATAGGGATTTCCTGAACAGATGTCTTCAGGCTTTCTTGTCCATTTTCTGCCGCTTTCCAAAAATCAACAGCCAATACAACGCCGTCAAGGGCGCCATTTGTTGCGATGGTACCCTGAGCATCCAACGACTGTGGGTTGCCAAAATTGTGGGTATAAATGACAACGTCTACCATGCCGTTTTCGCGAAACTCGCTTAAGTCGTCATAGTCAGTGTCGGCGAGCAACACTATTGCGTCCACGTATTCGTTGCGCAGGCTTTTTACATTCTCAGCTATTGCTTGCTTCGTATCAACGGTGCTGGCCTGCACAGCACCATACTCTGCCACCGCATTTGCGGAGGTTAGGGCAATCACACCGATAGCGAAATTGCCCGCTTCCAGCACAAAATTTGGATAGGTTCCATCAATGGGCAGACCTGCATCTGTGGTTACCATATTGCTGGTCACCATTGGAAAGGTCGCAGAAAGAGCGTTCAGAATAAAATTGTCATAACCGTAGGAAAACTCTCGCTTGCCCACTGCCATCACATCGGGCGCCATCGCGTTCAAAATGTCGATCATGTGCGCGCCGTTATCCATGGCGCCAAATACTGAAGGGCCCAGGGAGGCACCTCCATGAATAAAAAGCGTGTTGGGGTTTTTCGCGCGTTCCTGATCCAGAAGCTCAGCGAGATGGGACAGGCCGGGCTCGCCTTCTTTTTGCATGATCTCAGGAAAGGAGGAAAAATATAGCACCCGTACTTTGTCTTGAGCGATGGCGGACGTGCTAAACCAAAGGCAGGCGATTGCCATCGCAGCCTTGCGCACAACTACACTAGTCCACCAACGGCGCATTCGCTTCTCCAGACCCCTTCACACTCTTATGCCGATCAGAGTTAAGCAATGTTTAATTTTAATGGCTGCTTCAACAATATATTGCCCTTGCCAGCCAATAGATTGAACCTCATTCGGCACCGCACGCTGGGTATCTGTCCCAAGACGCTGGCTATGTGGCCTTGCTCGCGCAATTTACAATACATGCAAAGCGACACGAGGACCTCCATGAAACAGAAAATATTCAGCACTTTTTCGGCTTTTTTTGTGGCTCTGGCGCTGAACCAAATGGCGCCAGTGGCTGCCACAGATACTGTGCCCCAAAGGGTTGCAGACTGGGTCGATGCCTATCAGGATTTTGACCTAAACCGTTTTCTCAATTTTTACGCAGACAATGTGTCTTTTAAAGACCCTACTGCGGGCATTGATTTCCCGAACAAGCAAGCGCTGGCGGATGCTTATTCCGCGATCATGCAAGGCAGGTGGGGCGGTGACTTCCGCATGGATATCAATTCGGTGGTCGAAAGCGACGATACGGTTGTGATGGAAGGTATTTTTTCCCTGTCATTCAACGGCGAAGTGGCAAAAATGAATTTCACCACATGGCTTGATTTTGAGGACGGTTTGATCGTACGGCAGCTCGATCTTTTCAATTATGCCGCCTTGCGCCGACAAATTCCAACCTATGGGCAAGGGCTCCCTGCAGAATATACCGGACCAAGGGATTAGACCTCTCCATTTGGTTTCTCCCAAACTTGGTTGGTATGGCGGCGACGGTGAGTGTGGACACCGTCGCCGTACTCTTATCAGCAGGTTTCTGATGCCGGTTCAAGCAAGTGAGATGCAAGCCCGCTCCAGTCCACAGGGCAATCGATTGCAAGTAAACTGTTTTCCATATGGGTTTGGACCGCCTTGGTCAGATACAAGCCGTTTGCGGCCGGAGCCATGGATTGGAAGTAGTTCAAGTCTTTCTGGGCGAGTTCCAAGTCAAACAATGCGGGTGTGAATTTACGGTCTGCAATCGCGCCAGAAAATAATTGAATAACTGGGCTGTCGAGAGGGCTGTTTTTTATTGTTTGCTGAAGGGCGGCTTCTCCGCCGTCAAAGTTCGACATTGCATGTGCGGCTTCTGTTAAGCTCGCAATCTGACAAGCAACCAGATAGTTAATCGCCAGCTTCGCGGCTGCTGCCATTCTTGGATCTGGCCCCAACTTATGTGCAACGTTTCCAATCGACTCTAAAACCGGCTTGATCAGGTCAATGCTTTTTGTGTCGCCTGCTAGAAGGAAAGAGGCCTGTCCGGCTTCAACAACATCCGGCCGGCCAAGAACCGGGGCATTCACAAAAGCAACTCCCATTTTATGGTGTAAATCAGAGAGGGCCGACACCTGATCAGGTGAGCATGTGGCAAATGATACATGAATTGTGGGGCGTATCTGGGATTGCGTCATGCGATCAGTCAATGCTTTCAGCGCTGCATCGTCGGCAACGCAGGAAAACAGCCAATCTACCGATTGGCAAAGCTCTTCAAATGAGCTCATAGTTTCGACGCTTTCCAGTCCAATATCTTTGTTTGTTCGATTCCAAACTGCACGCAATCGGCATGCTGCGTCCAGCTTCTGCGCTAGTGCAGTGCCCAGTTGCCCCAAGCCAGCGAAACCGATTTTTGGTGTTGAAGTCATGATTGCGGTCCAAACATGTGTTGCAGGTCTTCTTCGGGGATATGCCCTCCCTCCAACAGGCGGGTAAGCTTGTCATAGATGCGCCACTCACCATTCACTTTGTACAAACCCAGCTGATCATAGAAACGATTGTTGTTCTTCATCTCCACAGTGGCGACACGCCCTTCGTTGATGGAAATGTGGGTGATTTCAACGTCGTGAACATCGGCATCGGGTAACTGGCTCCAGATCTTGTCCCACACATCCTCTATCGGCAGCACATACACTTTTTCTGCACCGGTGCCGCCGGTGATGAGTTTCATTTGCGCTTTGGGGGCGTCATAGGCTTTCGAAATTTGCCCCCAGTTTTTAGTCGCGACACCAAACGCATAGTTCAGGGCTGCTTGTGAAACCGCCAAGAAGTCTTGTTGGTTGCTTTTAGTTTGAATTTTCATGTGCTGACCTTTCTCTGAGACGAATGCAGGGTGACAAGGAAACGCAGCATTTGGCAGTCCAATCAGGACGTTGGGTTTTTCAGTATTGAAAAACCCAACGTGGTCAATGGCATCTCATCGCCTTATGTTGTTCCTATGCAGAATTGGGATTTGATACGGGTTTTTCTGGCGGTGTCAGAGCGCGGCAGCTTGCTTGGGGCGTCCGGTCAGCTTGGCATGAGCCCGCCGACCATCGCGCGGCACCTGACACGCCTTGAAGACGAGTTGGGATTGACCTTGTTCATTCGACGTCATGATGGATACCGGCTGACGCGTGAGGGCCACCAGTTGTTGCCGAAGGCACGACAGGTCGCCAGGTCTGTGGGCATCTTCTCGCGGACGGCAACTGACGCCAAAAACCCCGAGAGGACGCGGGTTCGATTGGCATCAGGTTTCTGGTTTTCAAGGCTTATCACTGCTGAGCTTTCATCGTTTCATGCCAACAACCCGGGTATCGAACTGGACCTAGTCACCGGTCATGAGATTGCCGACCTCAGCGACGGGGAAGCGGATATCTCAATCAGGAATATTCGGCCTGAAAACGGTGCATTGGTGATGAGAAAACTGGGCGAAACTCTTTATGCAATCTACGGCTCTAAATCCTATGTGGCTCGAAACCCAGCAGCACGTGAAGAAGAGCGATTTCAAAGCTGCGATTGGATTGGTGCGGCTGAGCCTTTGGCTTCTTTGGCTTCGCAGGTTTGGCTTCAGGAAAAAGGGGTGAGAAACCCCAAACTGCGCTGCTCGCATACGCCGCAATTTCTGGATGCGGCAATCGCCGGTGTGGGGCTTGCGATCCTGCCGCGGATCATTGGGGACAAGGAAGAGAGCCTCGTTCGTGTGTCAGAATCCATTGAGCTTACATCGAAAGAAGTTTGGCTGATTGTTCATGAGCGGTCCCGAGACGTTCCGGAGATACGCACGGTGATCAATTGGCTGGTTCCTCTGTTCAAACAGATTTCAGACTAGCATTGATTTTCGGTTGGTATGCAGGCAGCCAATCTTATAGGCTCAGGGCAATCCAACATATCGGGAGCATTCAGTTGAATATTCAATCAATTTTGCGATCAGCGCTGGTCCTGGTTCAATTGAATTTTCTGTCAGTGCGCGCCGACGCAGAGTTGCCCACTGCTGCCCCTGGGACAGCCGCACGGGCTTATCTTGAAGTGCCTGACACGGGCGATGGCATGACCCGCATCCCGGTTTCGGTGTTCCGCGGCGACAAGGATGGGCCCACGCTTGCGCTGATAGCCGGCACGCATGGCTATGAATATGCGCCAATGGTTGCGCTCCAGCATGTTGGCAGACGCATCAACCCCAAGGACCTGAGCGGCACCCTGATTATGGTGCATGTCGCTAACATGCCGTCTTTCCATCAAAGGACCATTTATTATGGTCCGGTTGACGGCAAGAATTTGAACCGTGCCTATCCTGGAAAACCAGACGGCACATTGAGCGAGCGCATCGCCCACATCATCACTACCCAAGTGATTGAAAAAGCTGACTATGTCATTGATATGCACAGCGGCGATGGCAACGAGGCCCTCCGGCCATACATTTATATGCCCCGCACCGGTGACCTTCAGCTGGACGCCAAGATTAAATCCATGGCGCTGGCGTTTGGCATTGATCACATCGTGATTGACGAGCGGCCGGTCAGTGCACCTGACGCCACTGTTTTTACCGATATGACAGCTCTCTCGCGCGGCATTCCTTCTATGACCACCGAAGCAGGGCAACTGGGGTCAACAGACCCGCACTGGGTTGATATTAACGTTATGGGTGCGATGAATGTGATGCGCCACCTTGGCATGTTGCCCGGGGAGGTGATCCCGCCCAAGCCAACGGTTTGGCTCAAAGGCTATCAGGTGGTCACGAGCCCAGAGAACGGCTTTTTCAGACCCGCAGTCAAGGATGGGTATGCCATTGCGGAAGGTGGTATTTTAGGGGAACTAGTCGACCATTTTGGCACCCACATCGCAACCATTCACGCCCCCTTTGCGGGGGTTGTGAACTATGTTGTGGCCACGCCGCCCGTTCGGTTTGGGGAGCCCTTGGCCATGGTCAGCAAGCTGGCTGAAGAAGAAAACTAAAACCGCACGTTCACAATGCGGTGGTAACCGACAAAACCTGCAGCAATGATTGCCTTTTGAGCACCAAGGTTGTCGGTTTCAGTTGAACAGATTGGTGCGAGTTTTTGATCCCGTGCTTTTTGTGCCAGGGCCCTGAGCATTGCTGTTGCGATGCCTTGGCGGCGGTGAGCTTTGCCAACAATCATACCGACATCCGCCACGAGCGGTTGGCGATTGTTGCGCCTGCATTCGCCAGTCGACAGAATTTCATTGTCTCGCCATAGGGCATAGAGTTCGCCCCGGCCAATAAGGCCACTAAAGTACGACAACAACCAGTCCAAGCTGGCGCCCAAAGTGCGATGGCCAAAATCAGCAACCTGTTCGAGCGCGTTCGCATCGACCGGTCTTAATTCAGTGCCTGTGGGAAAAGCCGCTGACAGTTCTGTCTGTAGCGATGGCATGTGATACATGATAGCGCTGACAGAAAGGGTTGCCTGAACATCCAGCAAGCAAGCAAGGGCACGGGGTTCTGCCGTCGACACGACAGCTCCAACAAGACTTTGCGCATCAATCAATGATTTTAGGATGGGAAGAGGGTCGAGCCGTTCGTCCACATGAAACCTCAGCAGTTCCTTGTCCCCGTTAATAGCGGCATACCCGATGGTTGACTGGCCGTGGGAAATCTCAATTATTTCGGCCATCTCGACGAAGGACTGCCACATGCCATCAAGCGGTGCAGCGCAAGCGTTCAAATAGGTTTGCTCCATGTCAGCGATGGTATCCGCAGAAGAGACAGAAAACTCCAGGCTGGTCATTTGCCGATCCCCTTGTATTTTTCATAGAGGGACACCAGCATTTCATCCAGCGGATAGTCCTCAAACAGCTCCAGATAATGCAGGGAAAGGCCATCAATTTCGGCGATCAGGTGCCGGGCGTGATGCTCCGGGTTTTTCACTCCTGATGATGCAACTAGCGCGATGGTCGCATCCATAAGATCATCGGCGCGTGCCCTCAGGGCATCCTGTACGACCGGCTGCAGGCTGGGATCAAAAAGCAGGCTCAGCTGAAAGCGCAACAGGGGTTGCTCTGCTTTCAGCATTTTTCGCAATCGGGCAAGAAAATCGCGCAAAGCGATTTGATAGCCACCGGCAGGGTTCCCGCTGCCCGCCACGCCAGACATGCGTTCGCTTGCGCGCTCAATTATGGCAGAGAGCAATGCCTCTTTGCTGTCATAATAATTGTAGGTTAGTCCCTTGGAAACGCCAGCATGGCGCGCGATCTGATCCACAGACGTTTGGTGAAAGCCCTGATCTGAAAACAGCGTGAGAGCAGAATCGATAATCTTGTCTTTCCCTGCCTGTGGGCGCATCAAACCATACCTTTATTGACTGACTAGTCGGTCAATAAAGGGGTGTGGGGCAGTCGTCAAGATAAAACCAGTTGACAATTAGAAGTGTAATAGTTACATTAAATATTGCAGATAGACTGCAACATATAATTCGCTAGCAAGGAGCTTGCTGCAATGACGACGACACAACTCGACCGGTCCATAGGGACGCGGTCAGACTTCGAATATGATTTCCTAGTATTCATTGGTCGCTTCCAACCCTTTCATCTTGGCCATCAGTCAGTAATTGATGCGGCGCTTGAAAAAGCGCGCCACGTTATCGTTCTTATTGGGTCAGCCAAAGAAGCACGTTCCCTGCGGAATCCGTTCAATTGGGAAGAGCGTGCCAGTATGATCAGGGCTGCTTACTCACCCGAAATTCAACAGCGCATCCATTGCACGCCGCTGCTTGACCTGCCGTATGCAGAGCACAGCTGGATCAGAAATGTGCAGATGAGCGTTCAGGGCATTGCCTGTCAGTTTCAGGTAACTGGTGACAAGCGCATCGGCCTCATTGGTCACGCCAAAGACCATTCAAGCTATTATCTGAAAATGTTTCCGCAATGGGGCCATGTGGATGTGCCGCAGTTTGCCGAGCTGGATGCAACCAGCATCAGGGAAACCTATCTGCGGCTTGATGCTGGGTTTAGTGGCAGTGCGTTTCATGAAATGGGGGCCGTACCCTCGGCAGTTGATTTTCTGGCCGAGTTCTTTGGTTCGCAGGCTTACAAACAATTGCAGCACGAGCAGGCTGTGATTGACGAGTATAAACGCGCCTGGAACAAAACGCCTTATGTACCCACGTTCGTGACCATAGATACAGTTGTGGTTCAGTCGGGCCACATTCTTTTGGTGAAACGCCGTAGTTCACCCGGAAAAGGATTATGGGCCTTGCCCGGTGGCTTTGTTGACCCGCATGAAAAGCTGGTTGATGCGGCCGTCAGGGAGCTAAGGGAAGAAACCAAAATCGCCGTGCCCAAACCGGTGCTCTATGGTTCTATCAAAAACAAAGAAGTGTTTGATGACCCGTATCGCTCAACAAGAGGCCGCACCATCACAACATGTTTTTTGATTGAGCTTGTTGGTGAGCCCAGTGGCCTGCCGCGGATCAAAGGCTCCGACGACGCTGAAAAAGCGCGTTGGGTACCGATTGCGGATCTGGAGAGTGACACGATGTTCGAAGATCACTTCCACATTATTCAAACTATGTTGCGGGACACGTTCACCGCTTAGAGGAACGGAAAGACCGTTCCTTGGACGAAGGTCACGGAGGATCTCATGACCAATATTATTCTCGACACGGACAGCTATAAGCACAGTCACTATTTGCAGTACCCGCCTGGTGCAACCACTGTTAGCAGCTACATTGAAAGCCGCGGCGGCGCGCACAACAAAACACTGTTTTTTGGCCTGCAGGCCTGGATGCTGAAAACCCTCAATACGCCTGTTACTCTCGAAGATGTGGATAACGCCGCATGGATCTGCAACCAGCACAGCGTGCCTTTCAATCGTACGGGCTGGGAACATATCGTTAACGAGCACGGCGGTCTACTGCCGCTTGTCATTGAGGCTGTGCCTGAAGGCACTCTCGTGGACACATCCAATGTGCTTGTGCAGGTGCGCAACACCGACCCGGCCTGCTACTGGCTCACGAGTTTTATCGAAACATCTTTGCTGCGCGGTGTGTGGTACCCAACAACAGTTGCCACAAACAGCTATTTCGCTAAGCAAACTATTTTGAATTATCTCGCTCAAACGTCAGACAATGAGCCAGAGCCAATCGCGCAATTCATGCTGCATGACTTTGGTGCGCGCGGTGTGTCGTCTGAAGAAAGTGCGGCACTCGGTGGGCTTGCCCACCTTGTCAATTTCCGTGGCACCGACACCATGAGCGCACTTCTTGCGGCAAAACAATACTACCGCGAGCCGATGGCGGCTTACTCAGTGCCAGCGGCAGAGCACAGCACCATGACCAGTTGGGAGCGGAAGGGCGAGAAGGACGCTTATTCCAATATGCTCAAACAATTTAAGGGCGCCAACATCATCTCCATCGTGGCGGACAGCTACAATTTGTTTGACGCGATTGAGCAGCATTTTGCGGGCTCCCTTAAGGAACAAGTGCTTGCAAACGCAGAAGCAGGCTCGCGTCTGGTCGTGCGGCCAGATAGCGGCGACCCGATCGAGACGCCGATTAAGGCCATCGAGCTCTTGATGGAAAAGTTTGGCAGTACTGAAAACAGCAAGGGTTACCGCGTATTGCCAGATTATGTCCGTGTGCTACAGGGCGATGGCATCACGCCAACAACCATTGAGACTATCCTGGGCACGATGCAGGAACGCGATATTTCCGCAGAAAACATTGTGTTTGGCATGGGCTCAGGCCTGTTGCAGCAAGTAAACCGGGACACACAGGAGTTTGCCATGAAATGCTCCGCTATCGAAGTGGCAGGTCAGTGGCGCGATGTTTTCAAAGAGCCAAAAACCGATATGGCGAAGCTGTCAAAACGGGGCGTGCTGGCCCTGACGTTCTCTCAGGGTGCGTATCATACCGTGCGCCGCGAGGAGCTGGTGGGGCAGAACCTGCTACGTCCGGTGTATGAAAACGGCCAAATTCTGGTGACCGAGAATTTTCAGGCCGTTCGTAATCGGGCGGACGGGATTGGGCTCAGTCGTGCCCAAGTCGCCGCCCAGTGAGACACCGGCCCGGAGCGCCATAAAATAACAGTGCTCCGGGTCATCTAATACTGCACGCATTCTTGTGCGAAATGCAAAGCGCATGTGTCCACAACATATTGGAATGTTGCCCGAATGTTGGGCTTGAGGCTCATGCCACTGTCTTTGTGCTGCAAATGGCCTTTGACCATTTGACGCAAAATGTTCAAGCGCGAACAGGCGGGAAATCCGTTATTTGCGACACACCAATGCAGATCAAAGGACACTTTATCCACCAGCGGCCAAATCTCGGTTTCCCGGGATGCTTGAAATGACGCCTGCAGGGTTGGCGTGTCCCCGATCAGATAAAAATCCCACCAGGTTTTGCCAGCCAGGCGCTGCTCAACCAGAACAGTGAAAGTCTTTTTGTTACGCAGGTATGTCATGCGCCAAAAAGCTTCGGGGATGACGCGTACTTCTGGGAAGGTCGAATATTCAGTGATACGCATGTCCTGGCCTGCGACCCTGAGGTCATAGACAACGTACCCCTCCTGCTGCGACACCTGTACGTTTTGCGGTGAGTGAGTCAAACAGTATATGCCACCGGAAAAAGCGCACATTGGGGCAAATCCATCAATTAACTTTTGCGAGGCAGATCCCGCAATCGATAGACCGGAGAGCGCCAGTAGCAACACCGCTGTTTTGGCAACGCGGATCAATGGCGTCTCCAGGGTGCCCTCTCTGCTCGGGAGATGTCCCTTTTTGTCAGCCGTTTCTTTTTTCGGCTGCCCCCGCTGAACAGATCAAAAACCCAACCAAACAAAAACTCCAAAATAATCTCTAAGACGATCATAGCTTTGCCCTCTCTGGTTTTGGTCGGCTTGCCCCGAAGGGCAAGCGAAAGTGTTTTATCTGCCCTTAAGACTTGTCATTGGAGTCCTCTGCACCATTCGACTTGAAGCTGCCGGTCAGGCCGTTCAAGTCGTCTGCCTTAAGGCCAACCTCAGCCATCAGGCTGTCAATCAGCGGCGCTTGGGCGCGGTATTTCAGGGCCGAGGACACAACCTTGTCAGCCAGATTGCCGTCACCGTTGCCGGTGTTCACGGCTTCGCCGTTGACATTGGCCGCTGTTGCCCCGTTCAAGCCGTCGAGCTGGATGATTTTAATGTCATCAATGGCTTCCATAGGTTTCGCGCTCTCGCGAATGATCGACTCGAGGTTGCCAATCAGCTCCAGCTTCACCTTCATGTCGATCTGATCAGATGACAGCAAGTTGGCTGCTTCGTTAAGCGCCTTGGTACCGGTTGCCTCAACCGCGTAGCGGATCTCCGAGGCGGCAGCGCGCATCTTCTCGGCCTCAGCTTCTGCTTCGGCGGTAATGCGGGCCTTGTCTGCCTCACCGCGCGCGGTTTCGCGTAAGGCTTCGGCACTGTCAGACGCTGCCGTCTTCTCTGCCTCAGCCGCGATGGTGATCGCCAACGCTTCACGCTCGGCTTCTTTGGCTGCTTCGATCAGTTCAATCTGCTTCTGACGATCTGCCACTTCGGTTTCGCGGGCAGTAGAAACCTGCTCCTCGGCTTTCACAGCGAAAGCACGGGCCGCATCAGCTTCCGCCGCAGCTTCTGACTGTTCTTTTGACTTCACAGAAATCGCGATATCGCGTTCCTGATTGGCGATTTCAACAGCCTTGGCACGCTCAATATCTTGCGTTTCCACCGCACGGTTCTTGGCGATTTCGCGCTCTTTAACGAGCTTTTCTTTTTCAATGCGCTCTTCTTCAACCGCACGTTCCGCAATGATCTTTGCCTGCTCTGCATCGCGTTGGCGATCCGCTTGCTCTTTGGCAATTTCCGCCATTTGGCCTGCGCGACGAATTTCCACTTCGCGCTCTTGAGCAAGCCGCGCATACTCTTCTTCCTTGGCGATCTCGAGCGAGTCTTTTTCGGCTTCAAGGTTCTTGTTTTTGATCTGAACCGCCGTGTCTTGTTCGATATCGTTGCGGATTTTCTTGCGTTGCTCAATCTCTTCCGTGAGGCGTGTCAAACCCTCGGCGTCAAACGCATTATTGGGGTTGAAGAACTCCATGCCCGTTTGGTCAAGGCCGGTCAGGGAAACGGTTTCAAGCTCCAGACCGTTCTTGAGAAGGTCTTCAGAAACCGCCTGCTGCACCTTCTGCACAAATTCAACGCGCTTCTCATGCAACTCTTCCATGGACATTTCTGCCGCAACCGAGCGCAGCGCATCGACGAACTTACCCTCAACAAGGTCTTTGAGTTTTTCCGGCTGCATGGTCCGGGCACCAAGCGTTTGAGCTGCATTTGCAATCGCCTCAGCGGTTGGCTGTGCGCGAACATAAAATTCCGCAATCACATCCACCCGCATACGGTCACGGGTAATCAGCGCCTGCTCGTTGGCGCGCTGCACAGCAAGGCGCAGCGTGTTCATGTTGACCGGGATTACTTCATGCAATACCGGGAATACAAGCGCGCCGCCGTTCATGATCACTTTTTGCCCGCCAAAACCTGTGCGAACGAAGGATATCTCTTTGGATGCGCGCGTATAAAGCCGGGCGAGAATAAGGCCGATTGTTAGCATGCCGACAACAACGGCACCGGCGATCATGGCGATGAATGTAAGATTTTCTGGCATATTAAGTCTCCTGAATTGAACCCCCGAAACATCGGAGGAGACGTTGCTCTTTGTTGGATTGCTGACGGGTCGCAGGTCGCTTTTTGTTGAACGCGAATACGCTCCTGATGCCTGCGTGCTGTCAGTTGGTGGTTATGGTTGTTTGATGGCGAAGAAGGTGGCGCCGTCCTGGCGCACAAGAAGGGTTTCTTCGCCCTGTTTAAACTGGTGATCATCAAGGTCGGGCTCGATCATCACATAATGGCTCTTGCCAAACTTGTCCTTTAGGCGCCCCTGAGCGGGTTCGCCGCGGCTGGCCGTGCCCAGCGTGATGACCGCCGTGCGGCCAATAAAGCTCGCTGTGCCTACAGCCTCGGTTTCGTCCTTCGGCATGATCTTGCCAAGAACGCCGGCAAAAAGGCGCACGCCGGGCAAACAGAGGAACAAAGCGATGGGGCCAGCGATCAGCGATGGCAGAATGAAGCCCACGCTGCTGTTGAGTACATACTGGATGACATAGCCGGTGACCGAAAAGCTGGTCAGAAAGGCGATCAACACCACGATAACCGGCACTTCGCGCAGGCGCAGCCAGGTGAGAAATTCACCAAACGCGCCGTGGTCATTCAAGTCCGGTGTGTCGACGTCAATGTCTAGTTCCGGCATCAAATTATCGAGCAGCCCAGACAGTGCAAACCCAAGCAGCGTTCCCACGCCCTCGATTGCGGCAATCAAAACCATAATCGCAAGCGCAATGGAAAACGGATAGTTTGCGGCTTCGAGCATAAAATCGATCATTCAATGTCCCCTTTGTCCTGTGCGTTTCCGGCGCACCCGGCACCTGCATCAGTTGCACTGCCGGGCCGCCGGGACCCCCTTGTGCGCCCCAAAACGGTGCGCAGCCTAAGAGGCTGCTTCACCTTTCAAGGCAGCCAAGCGTTTTTCCACTTCGCTTTGGCGTGCAAGGTCTTTGAGTTCTGCGAGCTGTGCGGCATCCTTGCCAGACGTGCCCAGCATGTCAGATGCATGGCCTGAAGCCCGGTCAAATGCGGCAGCCGCGCGGTCAACGCTTTTGTTGATCTCATGCTGGCTTGATGGGTTGCCTGCCGCATCCAGCACGGTGTTTTCCGGCATCTCGGCCTGGCGTGCCTTATAGGCTTTCAGTTCCTCTTGCATGTCAGCGCGCTTGCCTTTGAGCGCATCAATATAGCCCTGCAGTTCTTTTTCTTGTTCAGCAGCATCAGTGATGGCTTGTTCTAAAACCGGCACCTGAACCTCAAGATCCATTTGCCGCGAAATAGCGGCACTTGCCAGGTCATCGCGGCCTTCTTTAACCGCCACTTCGATCTGCATGGAAAGCTCTTCATGCTTGCTACTGTTGGCCGCGAGTTTCTTGGACGCCACGTGGCCTTCAGCAACAGCTTTTCCAATCTCGGCCTGTATTTCATCCATCGCCTTTTCAACTTCGCGGATGCTTTCTTCCATCACTAATTCAGGCGACATGTTTTCAACGGCGTCGACAGCGGCATTTATACCCCCAGCGATCAAGCGACTTACTCTCGTTGCGATGTTCGTCATGTGATCTACTCCTCTATTTTTTCGCCTTTGCCGGTTTGGCATTGACGATGTCCACGATTTCAACCAACGGTTCGGCGATTTCGCGCCGAATTACGTTCGGATCCAGGCACGGCGCCTTTTCAGTGACGGCCAGCCGTGCCAGTTGGTCCAGCAAATCCTTAACCCGGCGCGCTGCGTCACGCTCCAGCGCGGTCAGGCTTTCCAGAACTGGTGGGTCGCCGTCCACGTCAGCGGCCTCCAGTTCTGCCAATATGCGGGGAAGGGCCCCTATTAGAGCCCGCATTAGCCCGGACCTAACAAATTGATCTTCTTCAAGTTTATCGAGCGCATGCTTCAGCGGGGCGAGTGTATCTTCCGTATGCTCAACAACACCTTCAAACGTTTCATGGCGCTGTGCCGATATCCGCGCTTCCCGCACCAAATAGCGCACTTTTTCACTCATGGTGACGGCATCTGGCGCCTTCAGGGACGCAATATATTCGGCATCTTCTTTGGAAAGCCGCACACTCAGCGGAACAGATTTTGCACCCACAAGTTAGTCCCCCGTCTTAGGCTGCGCCACATCTCATGGCAGCATAAATTAAACCTATGGGTTATATGTATGCATTTGTATGCAAATTTCAAGGGTAGTAGTTCTGAAAATTCGACGCCCCTGAAAAACAATAGGGTTATCGATAGTTTTCTTCAAACACTAATTGGCATTTTGCCCATGTTGATTGGCGGAGGCAGCGCGGAAAATTTGATTGCCAATTTGAGCAATCGCTTTGTTCAATTCTGGCATGCCGACTTTGGCCTCAGTAATATAGACAGTGACGATAATGGGCGCATCGTCTGCATCCCATACGATACCCGAGATGGCCCTTGAGCCGTTTTGGCCAGCGCCTGAACGGTCGGCGATTGTCCAGCCTGCGGGCAAAGTGCTGCGCAAAAGACCGTCCGAAACGGCGTTAGCTTTCATCCATAGTATTAATTGCGATTGTGCGAAGGGCCTAAGTCCGTCTTCGAGCAAAAGCTTTTTGAGCAGAGAAACCATCGCCGAAGGTGTGGTGGTGTCTCTCGGGTCGCCCGGAGTGGCTTCATTGAGTTCCACCTCCCAGCGATCCAATCGGGTGGTCTGGTCCCCGAAGGTGCGAACGAAATTGGTCAGGGCTGATGGCCCGCCGGTCTCCCTTAGTATCAGGTTGGCTGCCACATTGTCGCTTGTGCGTAGGGTTACCTCACACAGTTCCATCAGCGTCAATCCAGGTCCTCCCACCAACTGGGAAGTCGCGGGGGCATAAGGCACAAGATCCGTCTCAAGAATGGGAATAACAGTGTTTGGCTCAAGGCTTCCTTGCTCACCAAGCGTTAACATTTGCGCGCACGCCAGTGGTTTGAAGGTGCTCATCATTGGGAAGAGTTCGTTGGCCCTGTATTTCCATTCTGTGCCAGCGGCGACATCTAGAGCCGCGACACCCACGCGACCGCCAACCTGTTGTTCGAGATCCGCTATGAATTGCTCAATATCACCCGCACCGGCGCTCACATCGTTTGAAGCAACACCACCTACAATAAACCAAATCGCAACGAGCCACCATCGCATCACAGGCTGGTTTTCTTGTCGAAAATCACCTCTGATTGAATGGTTCGGTGCACAGGGCATTTGTCAGCGATATCAATGATTTTCTGGCGTGTTTCCGCGTCAAAGTCCCCTTCAACGTCGATCGCCACTTCAATCTTGTCAATTTTGCCAGTTTCGGTTTCGCATTTAGCGCAGTCGGTGGCGTGTATTTTCTCGTGGCGCAATGTTACGCGCGCTTTATCGAGCGCAAAGCCCTTGTGCTCGGCATACATGCGCATGGTCATGCTTTTGCAGGCGCCCAGGCTTGCGAGCAGCAAATCATAAGGCGTTGGTCCTTGATCATTGCCGCCCACACTTTTGGGTTCATCAGCCAGAAAAGTATGTCGTCCGCCGATGGACACCATGTTGGTAAAACGGCCCGTGCCGGTTTCTTCAACCGACACAGCGTCGGCTGGTGTTGCGTCCGCGTCTGAACCTGACGATGTGCTGACATAGCGTTCCGCCCATGCGGCAATCACCTGCGCGACATATTCCGCATCTTCCTTACCGGTTAGAAGATGGTCTGCGCCGTCCAGTGTGATAAAGCTTTTAGGGTGCTTGGCCGCAGTAAAAATATGAGTGGCGTTTTCGATGCCTACGGTTCGGTCATCGGGTGCGTGCATCACCAAGAGCGCTTTGTCCATATTCTGGATGGCGGTATCCAGTTTCTGTTCTGCCACGTCCTCGAGAAACTGCTTTTTCACGCGGAACGGACGACCGGCAAGCTGCACTTCCGCTTCGCCAGCGGCTTCAATATCGTCGATAGCGCTCGAAAACTGGTGCACCACATGGCCCGGGTCAACCGGCGCTGCGATCGTGCAAACGGCCTTTGCTTCGCGCACATGAGGGGCCGCTGCGAGCACAGCAGACCCGCCAAACGAATGCCCGATCAACAGTTGCGGGGCAGCATATTTTTCGCGCAGGAATGAGACAGCACCCAAAAGATCAGAAACGTTCGAGGAGAAGTTTGTGTTGGCGAAATCGCCCTCGCTGCTACCAAGGCCCGTGAAATCGAAGCGCAACACAGCGATGCCATGGTTGGTAAGCGCACGTGCCACCCGGGAGGCGGCAACAACATCTTTGCTGCAGCTAAAACAATGTGCCCACAATGCGAACGCGCGCGGTTTGCCGGACGGCATTTCCAGCCGACCCGCGAGCATCTGGCCGTCGCTTCCTTCAAACGTGATTTTTTCAGTTGTTGCCATGGTGGCCTCCCTGCGCTGGCGTGATGTGCATGCGAGCGAGGATAACCCCAAATTGATGGCGCAAAAATGACTTTAAGATCACAATGTTAAGGGATCAGGTTGGCACCACGTCAAACGCAACGGTAGTGCGGCGTTTGTGCTCTGTTATCGGTACGGTGCCATGCACCATAAACGATGGGAACAGAACAAGCCGCCCAGGCTTTGGTTCTACAAAACGGTGCGGACCTGTGTTGTTGGGATCGAATACTGCATCCCCAAACTTTAACCAGCCCTCATGGCTCGCAGCATCCAGATTGTCAGGCACTTCGACATAATAAACCGAACTGATCCAGCCTGCAGAATGCACATGATCCAGGTGGAAACCACCGTCTGACAGTTGCACGCTCCAGGCGCCAGAGTAATCAAATCCGTTCGAAATCCGATCACAAAATTCACCCAGCCCCAGCGTGCGCAAATGCTCAATATAGCTCTGTACGGAACCGGAAATCTGGCCTTTCAGCGCCTGAATTTCAGGGCGCGTGCTGGTGAACAGGTTTCCGTGTGTCTGTGTGCCGTGAACAAGCGTTTGGTCGATAGGTGCAACATCTGATCGGTGCAGGGAATGCAACGCCTGTAACAACCGACTATTGAAAGCATCGATGGACGCAATCCCGGGTGGTGGTGCGATGTCATAAATCTGGACAAAGTTTTCATAGTCGTTGACGCGCGCGGCTTCTGCGGGGTTCACATGCGTGTTGGCAGTAGCTAAATAGGCAATGCATTCCTGATCGTTTGCATCGATGCCGCGAGCCTGATGCATCACACGCGCTGCTTTATCATAATCTGCCGCCTGAATAAGGCCGCGGCCATAAGATTTCAAAAGCCCAAGATCCTGGGCGTCCAGGGCGTAGGCCTTTTCATACATGGCCAGGGGATCAAACTCTGGGTCCATTTGCCGTCGAACTTCCGCGAGTTCACTAATAACCCGTGCGTTGGGCGCAAAGTTGCGTTCGCAGTCTTCCAGAATTTCGACTGCGCGCTCCAGCTTGCCGGCCATGATATAGAAATGCGCGTGCCGAAGCTTGAGTTCCAGCAGGTCCGGATAGCGTTCACAGGCAACTGTAAAGCTGCTGAGAAACTTGTCTTTTCGGCCATGTTCCCAAAGGGTGCGGTTCAGGGCATTGTGCGCATCAATATAATAGGGCCGCATGCCAAGTGCCTGGTCGTAATGGCTGATGGCTTTGTCAATTTGGCCAGCGTCATAATAAGCGTTGCCCGCAAGGAAATAGGCTTCCGGCTCGTTGCAGCCACCGTTAAAGCAGCGCGCGAGCACACTGATGGCCTGCTCGGCCTGTCCCATCAAACGCAGTACTTCGCCAAGATAAGCAAATACAATCGGTTGCGCTTGCTGCTGGAGTGCACTTTGAAACGCCTTGCCGGCATTCTCGAGTGAGCCAACCGACAGTAAGGCCAACCCAACCACAGACATCAGGTCGGGCGTTTGACCCATGCGCTGCATAGCCGCGGTTGCAACACCGATCGCCTGGTCTTCACGCTGCTCATGGATTTCGCTCATCGCGTGCCAATAGGCGGCTGCGGCCGAAGCGGGACTGTCGCGGTGGAATTTTTTTGCCAGCGCTGATGCCAATGCAAACGAGCGCAACGATATGAGTGTTGCGATCAAGGGCGCGTAATCACTCTCGCTGGGCGTGAAGGAGCCTGATCCCATACTGTCAATGGCGGCACCTTCTTCACCAGCTGCAGCAAGGCGCAGTATTTCTGTGCCGTCGTTTGAAAAAGTGTAGCCAACGTCCATGGTTTGGGAGTGCCCTTAAGAAAATCGTTCGAAGGCGGGTACCCTGACCGAAGTGTCAGTTTTTTTCAATCGCGAATTGCGCGCACTGCGGTGTCATTCATCGTGCTTGGCGCTCGCTTGGCCTGTCGGGACAATATTTTCGCGCCTACTTTGCCTGTCCGGACAGGCTTTTTCTGGCACTGTCGCGCTAGAACCCTCACTTACCTCCCAAACAATAATTGCGAGGTAAACATGAAACCACAGACCAAAAAAACCCTGATTAAAACACTCTGTTCAGCAGCAGGCTTGCTGGCTTTTGCGGTGGGCGCAAATGCGGAACCCGACACGCTGAGCACCATTTGCAACCAACCTGATATTGAATGCAGTTTTGACGATGCGGGGGTCATCGTCGGCAGGCCCGGCAGCACCCAGTTTTATGCGGGCGGGGTGCAACAAGCGGCGCACAAATTCGAGCAATATTTTGGCACCAAAGCCCCGCAGGCGGCCGTCGTGCTCGGCGAGGTGCTGGACCAGGATGTTCGTCGTCAGTTGCGACAGTCATACCCGGTTGTGCTGCCGTGGCTTACCCTCAAGGACCGGGAGGAAATGATTGCCCGGGGGGTGCGCGCCCAAATCGAAAGGGCGCGTCCGGACCTTCAGGGCGAAGCGCTTGATGCGGTTGTGCAGCGCTCGGTAGAAGCCAGTTTGTCAGCCTCTGGAAATGGTGGTGATGAAAACCTTCACGAGGGCGTTTTTGCACATGAGCTCGGCCATCTGTTTTTCATCCAAACCTATTGGCCTTCTGATGACTTGGACGTCCTTGAAATGAACCCGGCGGACGTAACGCGCTATGCCGGCCCAGCCCCTGATTGGCTGGATGAAATGGCGGCGGTGCTTCTGGAAAACGACGCTTTGACCGACGGTCGTGTTGAAGGCCTGGTTACGGCAAACGCTGCTGCCGATGAGTTGCAAGCCCTGTGGCCGCTTGAAGAGTTTTTCACCATGACCCACCCGGCGTTTGAGCAGGCCAGGCGTGTTATCGAAGCGCGCCAGAGCTCTGCAGAAGGGCGGGCACGCGGTGGCGTTGTCATGCTTAGAAGCACAGACCTGGAAGAGCGGGATGACGGGCGCAGTCCGGCTATGTTTTATGCTCAGTCCCGTGGTTTTGCCGATTATATGATTGAAAAATCTGGCGACCCGCAGGTGTTTGCCCGCATTTCCTCTTACATTGCCGCCGGTGGCACAATGGCCGGGTGGCTGGGCGAAAACGGGCGTTCTATCGGTTTAGCTGATACCGTCGAGACATTAGACAAAGCGTTCAAAGCCTGGATTTCTGATAAATATGAAGGGCGCCTGCCGTTAGGCGCCGGGCACGCGCATTAGTGATCTGTATCGGCGGTTACAGCTTCAATTAACCGAATTAGGCGCTGCATATCCTCTTCACGGATGTGGTGCTTGGTCGCCGCCGCATCGATGAAAGCTTGCCGCTCGGCTTCACTCAGGCCGGGCGGTACAATGATCACGTTCTCGCGCCTCGGAAGCGCAGATGTATTCTCTTGCCCTCTGAGTTCAATGGTTACATTGGCAATGCTGGCAATTTCATCATAGGAGGCGACGGCGTCGCCGTTTTGGTCGGCTGCATCAACCAGCCACTCGATGGTTGCTTGGTCACTTGCTGACCCCAGGTCGGCGTCTTGCATACTCAAGCGTCCATCACCATTGAGGTCCAGGGCGCTCAAAATGCGTTCGCCGGTTGTCGGTTGACCATCTTGCTGAGACTGCCAAACGATAACGCCTGTAAGCGACACTAGAATGGCGAAACCAACCACAGTCCACATTCGGGCGCGTTGCGTTTTCCGGGTATTGGCGGGGTCCAGAACATCGCCGATATAGCCCCGAATAGCATGACTTGCAGTCGTGCCAGCCTGTTTGCAGGCTTCCATAAAGGCGAGCTTTTCCGAATAGGAAACGCGCACCTCAATGGTTTCGCTTTTCTTCTCAGGACGTTTGCGTTGTGGCGTTTTTTCCATGGGTGACCTTTTATCAGGCTTGCGATAGGCTGCCAAGCAGGGCCGAAACTTGCAAAGGATTGGGTCATGAAAATAGGGATTGCTTTGATTGTCGGCTTAGTGGGTTCAGTATTCTGCCCGGCATCTGTTGCTATCGATTCCGCCGTTTATACAAATGGATTGATCTATACGGTCGACCCGCGCCAGCCGTGGGCGGAAGAGATACGTGTGACAGACAAAATGATCACATGTGTCGGCCAGCAAGGCGACTGTTCCGCCTCGGGTGCAACCATCATAGACCTGAAAGGCAAGTTCGTGATGCCCGGCGTAATCGACAGTCACACCCACCTCAGGTATGCGCCCGGCACAAAACATCTCAGCGTCGCTGATGCCACCAGTCGTGACGAGTTCCGCGCTCTGATCAATGCGCATGCCCGGCGGTTCCCAGATCTTGAGTGGATCACAGGGGATGGCTGGAATTACGCCTGGTTTGATGGGGGGCTGCCCTCGGCCGCAGACCTCGACGGTTTGGCAGACGGCAAACCGATCATGCTCACAAGCTATGACGCGCACACCACCCTGCTCAATAAAGCTGCCATGGACGCATTTGGCATCACGCGTGATATGCCAGCGTCTGCATCCGGTGCTGTTGAGTTTGACACGTCAGGTGATCCAACCGGGATTGTAAAGGCGACGCTCTATGTTTCAGACGATAACCCACTTGCGCGAGACGGCGTCTTGCCGCCGCCAGACGAAGAAGACTTGTATCAGTCTTTTCTCAATAACCTTGCGGAAGCGTCTTCATTCGGCATTACCACATTCGTGGAGCCGCAAAACTACCCAGAGGATCTCGCTTTTTTTGAGCGCGCACGCCGCGAAGACAAATTGAACGCTTATGCGCATTTGGCGCTTTATTACACACCCGGCATCGACGCTGAAACGCACGCGCTTTACCGAAGTATCAGAGACGCCTATGCCGATGACGCCCAAATAAAGGTGCCTGCGGTTAAGCTTTACATCGATGATGTGATTGAAAGCGAAACAGCGGCTTTGTTCGAACCCTATATGGGAAGCCACGATAACCGGGGTGAGCTTTTTTACCGGCCTGGGCAGTTCAAAGAACTCGTTAGCAAGCTGGATAAAGACGGCTTTCAATTATTCATTCACGCAATTGGAGATCGAGGAATCAGCACTGCGCTTGATGCGCTTGAAACGTCGCGCGCGGCTAATGGCGCGCCACTGCGGCCACACCAATTGGTGCATGTGGAACTCATTCAGCCTCAGGATGTGATCCGCATGGCAGCTTTGGACGTGTCTGCGGCGGTGCAGCCACGTCATATGTCGCCAGATGTTTCACTTCAGTGGGCAAAAAGCATTGGCGAGGCGCGGCTTAAAAACGCCTGGCCGCTGAAGTCCATGCATAACGCAGGGGTGCGGTTTGCTTTCTCCAGTGACTGGAACGTGGTCGAGATGAACCCCATGACCGGCATTTATACGGCCGTGACCCGCAAAGGTTTGAGCGGCGAACCCAAAGCAGGGTGGCAGCCTCAGCAACGCATAGACATAGCAACGGCAATTCATGGCTACACGCTCGGAGGCGCGGTTTCAAATGGCATTGGTAGTGAGCGTGGATCGATTGAAGTGGGCAAGTTTGCTGATCTGATTGTGCTCGATCACAACCTTTTTGAAGTTGATGCAGACGCGATCAAAGATGTCCGGGTCATGCAGACGGTGTTTGAAGGCCGCAGCGTTTTCAAAAGGTCTGCACGGAATGTCGGTTCGTCTCATTAACCACGAGAATTGTCTGATTTTTCTTGCATCAGAGCCTTAAGTTGCATGAACCTGTTTAGAGGGAAGCATCAGTGAAATTTCTTGCTGGGGGGCATGAGAGAGATGCTGAGAAGAAAAATCGCCATTGGGGTCAATGCGTTGCGGCCGCTTTGCAACACCGTTTTGTGCACGATATTGGCCGTTTGCGCCCTGCAGGCTACGGCTGCGCAGGAAGCGGCTGTACCAACATTTAAGATTGCAACGATACCGCGTCCCGCTTTTATGAACCACGGCGAAACCAATGATGCGTCGGTTCCATTGGATGCCGACTATGTTGGGCCGCTTGCAGACAAGTGCGGCGTTCGGTTCGAATATATTGTCAGTCCGTCCTGGAACCGGGTTATTCAAATGGCAAAGGCAGGCATTGCAGACGCCATTATTCCCACCACAAAACTGCCAGGACGCGAAGCCTTCCTCATCTTTCCTGAAACGCCGTATCAGCAGGCGCCTGTTGTATTGTTCACGAATGTTTCCAACCCGGCGACTGAGTTCTCCGGCCTGTCGATGATGAACGCAAAACGCGTCGGCAAGATTGCCGGCACCATGATTGAACAGAGTTTCGATGCGTACCTGAAAACAGGTCAGGCGAACTTTGTTGAAGTCAGTTCATTTGAAGACCTGTTTGGAAATCTGGCGCGCGGTCGACTTGATTATGCGGGTGGACATCAAGAGATGAGTTTGAGGATCATCAATCAACTTGGCGCCTCAGATAAAATAAAACCGCTTTTGCCGCCCATGGGTTATGAGGGGCGGTACTTTGCGATCTCCAAAACAGGAAAGCTGGCTCAGGACAAATCAAGCGCCGCCTACATTTGTTTGTCTTCTTAATAGAACAGATTTATTCATAGCAATAGAGCCAGACCCAAGGGCCATTGATGATGTTCGATCCAGATCAGTTCGCAAAAATAACAGTGCCGTCTGACAACCCTCGCCAGGCTGCAAAGCACAGCGACATTAAGAAAATTGCCAACGATGTTTTTATGGTTCGTGGCGCCATGCCATCTGCACCAGGGCGCCCCATATGGGAGCGCCTGTTCCTGAGATATTCTCGCACAATGACAGTCGTCCGCCATCACAGCCCTGATGGTGGAAGTGATCTGACCTTGATCAATACCATGCGACTTAGCCCAGCCGGCCTTGAGGCTCTTACCGGTATGGGTAGAATTCGTAACATCGTGCGTTTGGGTGCGTTCCACGGTGTTGACGATGCGTTTTATGTTTCTGAATTTGGCGCTGATTATTGGCAAGTTGAAGGCATGCAACCTGCAACCGACTACCGCGGCGAAGTACGGACAATGTCGGAAAGCAGCCTGCCGATACCTGACGCCAAGCTATTTTGTTTCGAAGGTTTGAACTATCCCGAAGCTATTTTGCTGTTGCCCGCACAGCAGGACAGACCGGGCGTTGCCATAACGACTGACTCAATTCAAAACCATACAAGTGCCTGGGACCCCGATAATTCATTCCTGGTTTCTATGGCCATAAAACGAATTGGCTTGCTGGGGCCGGCGAGACTTGGACCTGTGTGGCTGCGGGACCAGGTGCCCGCTAACAAAAACGCACCAGAATTAACCGGTGCAGTGAAAAAGAAAAACATGACGTCATTTTTTCGGCCACAATTCCAGCGCCTTTTGCACGACTTTGATTTTGACATGTTGGTACCTGGCCATGGCTGGCCTGTAATGAAAGACGCTAAGGCCGCAGTCAGAGCCAGTATCGAAAAACAGTTATCTGATTGATCTGCATGCTCTCGACTATCGTCGGCACCCTTTGCTGGGATCAGGTCGGCCATCTACGTCAAATCGGATGTGACATCTTTTTGATTGATCAACCGTTTTGAATGTGAGAACCGCGCTGCCAAATGGCGCATGGTGGCAACTGGATTTTCTTTCCGTATATTCCGTTTCCCCAAAAGTGAAAGCAAGTGAGAGGTTGGGGCGCGAGATGGGCTCACCCACCTTTAGGAAGGGGTGATATTTCCATTTTTTCAGCGCTTTGAGGGCGGCTCTGGTGAATTCGTTTTCTTCTTGGTTTTCTGCCGTCCGCGCGTCCATGACATTGCCTTTTGTATCGACATCAAATTCAAGAAGAACCGCCGCTGATTGCAGCTGCCTATCGGCGCTCGCCGGAATGTTGGGCTGCCAGCAACGGGCGATGTTTACCAGCGGCAATGTCGGATCGCCATGATGCGAAGGGGGCTCAGGCAAATATGAGGTGACGCAACTTTCGTCCCGGGGAAGACGACTTTCCGAACCAGTATCTTCAACAAAGTCGAACCGGATGGGTACGTCCTGTCGCGGTGCTTCAACACCATCTTTAATATAAGCAAAATACGTCCATTGTCTCAGCGCTTGCCGTGCAGTTCGTCCAAAATCACCGGCCATGCGGTCATTGGATGGATCGGCTGAGCCGCTGGAAGTTACCCTGATGTTGGTTGTTTTGCCTTCGGCTGTCACGTCAAACAATAAGGTGGCAAAACCCTGCGTCGGCTTAAGTTTCGCGCTTCTGGGAATGCCCGGGTTGATGCAATAAGAATTCTGCCAAAAAGGGTCAGCTGGTTTGGCGTCGGGCTGTGCCGCTATTGGTGTCGAAAACAAGGTGACCACTGCAAATGACATCGCAGCCAATTTGCCAAACACCGTTTTCATACAGCCCCCCATTTTTGCAATTTTCTGATTAGGGAACTGTATGCAACACAATAACATACTGTCAAGAAATGGGGCGGCCCGCCCAAAGGGCGAGCCAGTCGTGCTTTGGCGGCTAGCGTAGCTTTGCGGCAATTCCCATTAGCGTCTCACCGAGGGCAGTCGCACGGGAGCTGTCGCCAAGGCCACCAGCCATCGATTGCAGGTTTTCGGCCAGGCCCATGTCGCCGTTGCCACTGTCCAGACTTGCCTGTGCTTGGCCAAGCGCTGCGCGCATCGCTGACAGTGTGTCTGCATCCATCGCGCCGCTGCGTTCCATTTGGTCAAGATACGCCATGGCAACAACTGGTTCCGCAGGCCAAGTTACCTGGAACTGTTGCTGTGGGTTGAAAATGTCGCCTTGGTCCGCAAGTTCAGCAGCGGCAATCTCGTTCGCGGTCAAATGCTCGCTGGGCTTGAGCGACAAGACATCCAGGCCGCGCACGATTTCTGTGCCATAGATCTTGCCATTGTACCAATAGGCCGACCAGTAACCACCGGTGATCAACACATCTTCATGAATGGGGCCACGGTCGAAGTAGGCAATCTCAACCGGGTTTTCGGAGTCGGTGAAATCAATCACTGAAATACCGCCTTGGTACCATGCTTGTACGAACACATCGCGGCCAGGTACCGGCACGGCAGAACCATTGTGGGCTACGCAGTTTTCAGTGTCGGTTTGTGGGGCCGGGATTTTGAAGCGGCCTTTATATTCAAGCTTGCGGTCGACGATGTCGTAGAACACATCAGCACCCCAGGTTTGTGGGTCATGCGCCATACAGCGTGGACGACCACCGCCACCCCATTCGTCGGTAAACAGGACTTTGGTGCCATCGTTGTTGAATGTCGCTGAGTGCCAATAGGCAAAACCAGGGTCTGTCACCGCATCAATGCGCACCGGCTTCAGCGGGTCTGAAATATCAAAGATAATGCCGTTACCTGAGCAGGCACCTGCCGCAATTTTTGCAGCCGGGAACACTGTGATGTCATGGCACTGATCAGTTTCGGCGGTGGTTTGCGTCCCGTCGCCGTGGTCACCACCGGTCCAGAGGCCCGCGAGCACGCCGCTATCCGGGTCCGCGAAAACGCGTGGGCTATCAACAATGCGGGCAGCCGCAGGGTTGTTCACCGGAATTTCAATCACATCAATGCTGAAAAGCGCGGTTTGATCGTCGCCGGGCAGGCCGTCGACACACCCTTCGAGCTCTTTGTCACTGCGCACGCGCGATGTGCCCGAATTGTAAACCACGATCTTTTCATCGTCGCTCGACACGACGGAGTGCGTGTGCGAACCGCGGCAGGTTTGTACCTGACCGACCTGAATGGGCGCGCGCAGGTTACTGATATCAAAGATACGCACACCGCGGAAACGGTCTGCACTCACATCGCCTTCAATTCCCTGAAGGCCACAGTCCACGCGGCCGCGCGTTTGTTCCACGGACATGATCAAAAGATCACCAACAATCGAAACGTCACCCTGACCGCCCGGGCATACGACAGAGCTAAAGAGCTCGGGCATGCCATCGGCAGCGAGCTCATAGACATTGAAACCATGGTAACTGCCGGCCACCAGTTTGTTGCCGGAAAATGCCATGTCAGTATTCGAGAAACTCAGGAAGGGTGCACGCTCGCCGCGCTCTACTTCACCGTCTTCGCCTTCATCTTCCTCGTCTTCATCATCGTCTGATTCAACAACAGGCGGCAGGTCAGACGGATTGTCGGGGTCAAAGAAACCCGCTGGCCGTGGCAGCGACATCAGCAGGTCCATGTTTGAAATTGCTTCGCCCGCATCCCGGAAGCCTGGTTTCAGGCCTGTACGTGGGTCGGATGACAGGTCCGCCAACATTTCGGTCATGCGGTTAATTTCGGACGTTTGGTCGTTGACGATGTCATTGACGAACTGAAACAGCACAGGGTCATACGCAGAGCCAGCGTTGGACAGCAGGTCCCGCACCATTGTGATGGCGCCTTCGTGATGGTCAATCATCAGGGTCAGGAACAGGCGGTCAAATTCAGTGGAGCTTGCATCTGCCAGCGCCGCCATTGCCGCTGGTGATGCCATGCCAGCCATGTCGTGAGACATGTGCATCGCATGATGGGCTGTGGCCTCCGGCACCTCTTCACCGCGTGCGGCGAGCCAGTCCGACATGAATTTGATTTCATCTGCCTGGCTTGCGTCAATGCGGCCTGCAATGCCTGTAAGCTCTGCGTTGTTGGTGCGGTCCTTCACGAGCGCCGCCATCTGCACCGCCTGGTTATGGTGCGGAATCATGTCTTGCATGAAGCGCACGTCATCGCGGCTGTAGCTGTTTTTTGCGATCTCTGTCGCTTTGCTCGCGTCCAGTGCTTGAGCAGGTTTGCCCGGTGCCCCTGGCTGCACGATGGGCGGATTGTCCTGCGCGGACAAAGTGCCCGCCTGCATTACCAGCGCAATGGCCGTGAAGGTTGGAATACTGAAGGTGCGATACGTCGCCATGAGACCTGTCCCCCTGATCTGAGAATTTGCGAGGCCACACGGTACTCAATTTTCACCAAAAAGCAAAAGGCGATGCCTTTTGCGCTAATCGGTTTCGCCTAAGAAACTCTCGACGGTCTTATTGAAGCTCTCAAGCGCGCCTTCATAGCGACCAAAAGTGAGGAACTCGTTTGCGCCGCTTTCAAGTCCCGCTTGTGCGGCTGCATTCACATCAAAGTCTTCCATAAGGGTTGCCACCGTGATTTGATGATTGCGCTTCCAGTGCGACATCATCTCTGGTGCTACCTCCACAGATGGCGCCATGGTGGAAAGCCTTAGTTCGGTTTCGCCGGCGGAGATCGGGCGTGCAGAGATCCAGGCAACATGATCTTCCATCAACAGGAACTGGTCGAGCGGGAACACGTTATAGAGCACGTTTGAATGCTCGCGGATTTTCCAGTCGCCCTGCGGCATGTCCTTGAGTGACTTCAGCGAGTTTTTAGGCAGAACAGACCGCATGTGAGCACCCAGTTCACGGTAGCTCGACAGATTATCGAGAAAATGTGGGCCGATGGTGTGGCGGTGCGCCACTTTAAAATGGTAGGCCTCAATGCCGCCTTCCACCAGCATCTTCCAGTTGGCTTTGATGGTGATAGTGTTTGACGCAGCAATCGCCATATCTGGCATGCCAAACCATTCGAATTCCTTGAGGATTGGGCCTAAGTAATTTTCAAAATCTGGCTCGGCGTTTGGGTTTGCTACCACCCAAATGACGCCTGCTGCTTCCAGGGCTGGCAGGCGTTTCAATTTGTAGGCGTCGCGGTCCAGGTCCGGGAAACCTTGCTTTTGGTGTGGCACGCCCTTCAGGTTGCCTTCGTTGTTCCAGGTCCATGCGTGGTAGGGGCAGCTGAATGCGCGCTTGCAGCCACTTTCCTCAGACTCGAGCCGTGAACCACGGTGCCGGCACACATTCAGGAAAGCGTGGATATTCATTTCCTTATCGCGCGTCAGCAAGAGGGGAAGGCCGGCCAGATCACGGGTCATAAAGCTGCCAGCCTCCGGCAGCTCAGAGCTGTGCGCGGCTATCAGCGGCAGCGTGCGGAAAATGTCGCGCTTTTCGGCTGCAAAACGCGCGCCGGACATGTAACGCGCAACCGGCGACTTGTGCACAACCTCATCGAGATAAAAGAGTTTGCTGTTTTTAAGGCCGTGCAATTCTTCAAGGAGGGCGATTTCTGTTGCGCGTTCCATGACAGTTATCCTTCCAAACTTACCAATCGGTAAGTAAATACTTTACGATTGGTAAGTTGTCAAGGCTGTGGTATTTGTTTGCTGTTGTTCCAGCCCGCACCCGCAACCCAAGACTAATTCCGTGCGGAGGTCGGGTGGGGGTGTGGGCTGGCCCCGCACGAAGGGTAAAGAGAGCATATGAAAGCAAAGCAAAAACCCGCCAAAGAAAAGTTTGTGGAAACCGCGCTTAAGATGTTCGCGGACAAGGGATTTTATGGCATTTCGCTGGCTGACCTGGCGAGCGAGCTGGGCCTCACTAAGCAGGCCATCATTTATCACTTCAAAACCAAAGACGCCCTTTATGCAGAAGTGCTGGCGGGTTTATCCGCGCGGTTTGAAGCGGTTATGGACCGCGTTCTGGCAGCAGACTGCGGTGCTGATGAAAAATGGCAGCTGTTGCTGCGTGAAATGTTCAACCACATGGAAACTGCGCCCGAGGATGCGCGCCTCATTATGCGGGAACTTCTGGATAACAGCGAGCGAGCGCAGCAAAGCCATCGGTGGTACTTGCGCCGTTTCCTGAACGAGTGTGTGGCGCTCATCAGCGAGACAAAAGCATGGCGTGGACGCTCGGTTGATGAGCAGACGGCCGCTGTTTATCAGGCTGTGGGTGCCATCAATTATCTCGCGATTTCTGGGCCAACCCTTGAGGCAATCTGGGACCAAGGCCGTGTTGCTGGCATGAGTTCAGTATATTTGAAAACATTGTCCTGACCCCACGATCCGCCCTGCGTGTGCTGTCGTATTGATGGTTCAACAAATGGATAGGACATGCCGTGACATTATCAATGACCGATAAAAAAGTTGCCGTTGTTGGCGGTGGATTAGCTGGTGTGACCGCTGCGTGTGAGCTCAGCAGAGCGGGGGCCGAAGTCACGGTGTTTGAAAAAAGCCGCGGCCTCGGCGGTCGGCTGGCAACCCGCCGGATGGACGGTAGTTTTTCCGCCGATCACGGCGCGCAATATTTCACGGCTCGTTCACCCGAGTTCAGGGACTACCTCAGAAACGCATCAGGACTGGGCGCAGTTCAGACATGGTTGCCAGATGCTCGCGGGCACGCTGATGGCCAAGACTGGTTCGTTGGCACGCCAGCCATGAACAGCTTTTTGAAGACCGAACCCTTGGGCTTCGACCTTAAAGTCAGTACCCATGTTGCCACAGTTGCAGCGACAGAAACCGGTGTCGAATTGACCATGATGGACGGCAGCACACAGGCATTTGACCAGGCCATCATCACGGCGCCTGCTCCGCAGACAGAAGCCATGCTTGTCGGCGCGCACCCGGATATGGCGGCTGCATTGGCCGCCGTTGAGATCGCGCCCAACTGGACCCTGATGCTGGTGTTCGAGGAGGAGCTTGACCCGGGTTTCACGGTGTGGCGCGAAGCTCATCCCGTTCTGGGGTGGGTTGCGCGCAACAGCAGCAAACCCGGCCGGGATTTCAGCGGTGACAGCTGGACCGTGCAAGCAACTGCCGACTGGAGCACAGAGTATCTGGAGCTTGAAAAAGAGGATGCTGCCGCGCGCCTTTTTGATGCGTTTCAGGCATTGGTTGGCAGTGAGTTGCCGCCGCTGCGCATGCAAACCGCGCACCGTTGGCGTTATGCCAAAACCATCACGCCGCTTGGGCAGCCATTCCTCAAGGACGCTTCAGGCCGCATCTACGTGGCGGGCGATTGGTGCCTTGGGGCGCGGGTGGAATATGCCTTTGAAAGCGGTCGAGCAGCCGCGCAGGCGATGATTGCGCTCTAGTTAAAGTCGTCTGGTTTGGCTGAATGCTTCTACCGGCTTGGCATGCTGTTCAGCATGGTCAGGAAATTGAGTTTTGTGCCCGCGCGCCGGTGCTGTGAAATTGCCTGATAGTCAGGGTCATCATACCAGGCTTGTGCGGCAGCAGCGCTAGGGAAGCGCGCCAAAATAAACCGGCCCTTCACCGGGTTGTCGCCTTCAAACGTTTTTGCTGCGTCATCATAGGTGATGAGTTCACCACCATGCTTTTTTAGGATCGGGAAAAACCCCTTCTGATAGGCCATATATTCGTCTTCATCTTCAATCATCAGATTGGCAACAATATGAACGGGGCTGTCTGACATGGGCTCTTTCTCCTCACACTTGCCTATTCCGTCATCTAAGTTGATCTTGCCATCTGGCAATTCAAGCATGGCTCGGCGTGATTGGGATGGTGTTTCATAGCTAACAGTGAAGGTCAGTACAAACCATGGCGCTGACCAGCTCCTCAAGCGGGCGAAGTTTGGTCGTGCTCACTGATCGGTCGCCGTATCAATCTTGTTTTTTGCCTCGCTCTCTTTTTTCAAGGGGCGGGAGACCGGGCAAACCTCTTGAACAAATCCGTTCAGGGTATTGAGCAAATTGTCCTGCACTAACGAATAATGAATGAATTTGCCTTGGCGTTCGCTTTCAATCAGGCCTGCATTCTCAAGGATGCTCAGATGCTTGGACAGCGAGGGTTTCGAGATATCAAATCTCTCGGAAATCTCGCCAGCGGTCATGCTTGAGCTTGACAGATACGCCAGAATTTTTCGCCTGATGGTCGATGAAAGGGCCTGAAACACTTTTTCCATTTCGCACCTGTCCTGCGACATTTAGTCAATTGACTAAATAATTAAATGATCGATTAATTAGCTTATTGGCTAATTGTAGAACGCCGTCAATGGGGGTCAAGTCAGATGCAGCAACCAAACAAGAATGACAAATCGAAACAGTCCCTGAAAATCATTGCGATAACAGGCGCGGCGGTGCTGCTTGTCCGTTTGCTGATGTGGACAGACAGCTTTCATAGCGCTTTGCTCTATATCGCTGTTCCTTTTGGTATTTCACTGGCTCTATATTACTTCACGCCGCACACAGAAGGGTCCACTTGGGTAAGACGCTTTTGGAACAACATGCGGTCTACAATGATCATATTGTTCGCCTCATCGCTGATCCTCATGGAGGGCTATGTATGCGTAATTATGTTCCTACCAATATACTTTCTGTTCACTCTGTTGGCGTTTATCGCCGCCTACTTACAGCACCACAGCAACAAAGGTTCGCTCAATGCGCATGCATTGCCCTTGGTTGTAATATTTCTATCCCTTGAAGGCACAACCCAAACGACAAGTTTTGATCGTTTGAATATCGTTACGCACACTGCGGTTGTTGATGTTGACGTCGCAACAGTTAAGCAGCGATTGGCTGAACCCATTCAACTCAATGGCGACAGGCACTGGATATTGACGGTTTTTCCCAAACCCAAATCCATTGGAACTGTTCCGCTGAAGCAAGGTGCCGTCCGCAAGTATGAGTTCGTTTATCATCGCTGGTTTTTTGCCAACACGCACACCGGCAGCATGGATGTTCATTTTTCAAGAATTGAAGATAACTACATCCAAACAACCATCACAGACACCAGCTATATCTCCACCTATATGAAGGTGCATGGCACCGAGTTCACCTTTGAACCCATTAATGAAAACCAGACACGCATAACACTGACTGTATCCTTTGATCGTTTGCTTGACCCCATGTGGTATTTCGAGCCGCTTGAGCGGTTTGCTGTGGCGAAAGGTGCGGCTTATTTCATCGATGAAGTACTGGGTGCAGACAGTGCAAAAACTACCGGAGAAAATCATGTTTGAGCAGATTATCGACCCGTACGTTGACGTTAGCAAAAATGCACAACCCCCGGTGATGCCAGTTGCAGCAGCTGACTTTCGAGATCATGTGGCCGGAGGGTGGAATGCTGTGCATCCTGCAATTCGGCTTCGCATGGATCGCTTGCTCACCTCCCAAACGTCAACCGTGTTCGAAGGGCAGGGTTGCGTTCACCGCAACTGGTTTGGGTGGTTGTTTGCGCAAGCGGCTCGGCTTCTTGGTGCGCCATTGGTATGGCGTCAGGGGAACAACGTAAAAACCACTGTGACAGTGGCGCCAACACCCAGTGGTAATCGGTGCTGGCATCGTTTGTTCGACTTTGAGGACGGTTTTCAGCAGCTGGTGCAGACCAGCAAAGTTGTGGACCCCAAGCTAGGATTTCTGGATGCAGTTGGAACCGATGGGGAGAAGATGCTGGCAACGCAAATGACAGTATGGGCGCAAGGAGATAGTCTCTTTTTTGAAAGCAGTGAATACTGGCTTCGCTTAGGCCGTTTCAAATTGAAAGTTCCGCCTCTCCTGACACCGGGAAAGTTACATGCTGAACACCGGGATGAAGGAAATGGATGGTTCCGCTATGTGTTGAAATTTACACACCCACTGTGGGGGCAAACATTTTATCAGGATGGTCGGTTCCGCATGGTGGACTAGAAGCTGCAGGCTTGTGGCTTAGGAAGGCTCGCATCAAAAGTAGATTTTGGCGGCGACAAAGGCCGCCAAGAACACAAATATGATTGCGATCGAGGTCAGATTTTTCCGCTTTTTCTGCTTAATTAACGCTGTTCTGTCTTCAGCGGTGACGTGAAGAGCATTATTTTCTGGGGCACCATACTTGAGCCGCCAACGATTAAACTCTTGGGCCATTGCTTCGGCTTTCTTGTCGCTGCGGCCGTCCGCCAAATCCGTGATGGCAAAAGAAATATCTGCGTTGTAGGTGGTGGCGCTGGTGAACTGATTGCTTGGATGAATTGTGTCATGATTGGTGTCTGTGAAAGCGCAGAGATATCGAATCTTTGTGTAATATACGCTCTGGGTGCGCGCTGCAAAAACACCAACATCCCTCCAGGAATGTCGGATGGTTTTGATGACAGACCGTAATTCGATACCATCAGGCGTTAAGACAATTTTGGGCCTACCGGCAACAAGCGCAAAAAGCCTCGGCACGACAGCAAGCGCCCCCAACAAAATCGCACCCAATGCCAGCAACTGCTTCTGAAGTTCTGCGTTGGGGTCATAAAGAAAAACGCCGCCAGCAACAAACAAAGCTCCAAAAATTACGAGCTGAAAAAACTTACTGTAGGATGGTCGGTATTCTTTGGTTTCGAATAATTCTGTCATGGCTTTCCAAACATTTTGTTTGTTGCAAACAAAACTAAACCCGCGGAGAAAAATCAACAGGCGACATCGATGGTTTTTGTGATTGAGACAGGAAAATGCCTAGTCAGCTATCAAGGTGCCGTTTCTACTGCTTCGATTCCGCGGAACACGGTGATGTTCTGCGCATACTATCTATCGAGCTGCTGGTCCAGCCATGTCACAAGGCGCTCTTCCAGGCCATCATTGGTCTCAAACAGGTCGGTGGCGTGGCCCCGGCCGGGCAGCACCCAGATCTCGGCGTTGGTGCCGTCTGAAATCGCTGTAAACAGATCATCAAAAAACGACATCTCGCGCTGGGCGCGCACAAAAAGCCATGGTTTGCCCGAGGGGTCCACTTTCCGGATGGATGCGTCTGAAAAGTTGCCGGGCGCAAGTGCGATGTAGGCGTCAGCGAAACCGGCCTCATCTGTTGCCACAGCCATCTGTTCGCCGGTGTAGCTTGACCCAATCACGGCAAACGGCGCGCCGTGAAGTTTGCCTTGCTGGTCGAGCCATCGGATGGCTGCAACAATGTCGATATATCCCTCATCAATCAGTTCAAAGTTCGCTGACACTGCCGGGTCGTTTTCATCTTTGTAGCGGGAGATGTTGGGGTCAAACGCGCGCACATTGGTGCTGTCGCCGTGGCCGCGCAGGTCAATGCGCAGCGAAGCATAACCATGTTCTGCCAGCACAGTTGCCATGCGACCATAGGCTGCACGGTTCCCGGCCGCTTTGTGCAATAGCAAAACAGTGCCGCGTTTGGTGGCCCCAGTATGGTCCTGCCAGTCCGCCTGCAACTGCCATTCGCCGCTTGCAATAGTAATGGGGCCTGATTGCGCCGTCGCGAAGTCGGGGAGGCCAAGCACAAAGCCAACTGTCATGATTGTGATCAATAACCGATTGAGTTTGCCCATATTGCACCCCTCCCAAGCTGCTTCCGGCTATGGGGTATAGCACGTGCATCGGTTTTTCTGAGCAGCACTAAACCAAAAGCCAATCGCATCACTTGCCTGGCTCAGGTGAGTATCTCCGCCACCGCCCGGTGGGCCTGCGTGATCGCGGCATTGGTGTTTGCCGCTGCTTCTGCGTCCGAGTTGGCGACGTGGATATTGCCAAAGGGCTGGCGGCCTTTCACCCAGGGTTTGTCGGCTTCGCTTTTGTACTCAGGCTCCCAGAAGGCGTCACCAGCATAAGCATAGCCGTGAGACCAGCGGTTAACCGTGATGGCGCTGATGTCCCGGTCTGCGTCAAAGCCCGCGCCAGCGAGCGCTTGATTGAGCTGCAGTTTTGCCTGCTCTTCAAATGTCTCAAAAGGGGTCGACAGGATTTGCGCCCGGCCCACGCGCCATTGGTCCGGCCCCTGCACGTCCGGCACCCAGGGCACATGACACATATGCAATATCATCGGCTCTTCGGGCGTCGCGGACATTTTATAGTCGCCAATTGAAACCGGGTAAGCGAGCTCCACTTGTTTATAAAAGCCGCCCGTATAGTAAACGAAGTCCATGCCAAGCTCCGCAAAGGGTTTCCAGTTCGGCACCAGCACTTTGGTATAAACGAGCGGCACCTTCACATTGTAGGCAAGGCCATCCAGCTGCGCCTGCGGCATCTCGGGGCACAGATACGGAATGGCGGAATTATAGCAGGCCATAATGCACTTGCTCGCCCACACTTTGTGCGGCTTGCCATCGCGCACATAAGTAATGTCCACGCCGCCCCTGGCATTCACCACATGCACGGCGGTTGAATTCAGGCGAATGTTCACAGTGTCACCCGCGCGGTCCAAAAGGTCATAGCGTGCCTGCATGGTGACCACATCTTCCATCGTGCTGCCAGGCATGGCCTCTGGTTTTAGTGCGCGCACCAAAAGCCGCGCGACAGACGCGTTGCCATCGGGGAAATGGAAGATGTAAGGCTCGTCATTGCGATAGCCAGTCCGCTCTATGGTGTGCTCGACACCCGGCATGCCACCGTCATAAGTGAGGATGTCTGTGGTCGGTATTTCGTCAATGCCGACGCACCAGAAGCTCATGCCCCAGCGTTTGTAAATACTGATAACCTCTTCAGAGACTTTGCAGTAATTGCGCAGATAATCTTCGTAGCTGGTTTTGCTTAGAATTTCGTATTTTTCGGCTTGTGTTTTGCCGGGCAGATAGTCCTCCTGGCTGGTAAATACGCGCACAAAGTCGGCTTTTGCGGCATCGCTCATGGGGGTGTCAGCAGCAAACTCCTGCCAGCTGCGCTTGCCAAACCCGCGCACCAGCTTGTCTTCGCCAAAGGTGTCCTGGTCAAAAAAGATGGCCTTGGAGAGACCGTGTCGGCCATAAAGGTTCTGATCGTAATAGTCGTAAAACCGTTCGGTGTGCACGCCGATATCGCTCAGCAATTTTTTCGCTTCCTCACTGTAGCTTGAGGGCGTATCGATCGCTTCGGTGCCGCCGTATCCAATGCGGGTTTCGCCCATATGGTTGAACTCGTTGCGCTTGGCGTGGCCCCCAAAATCATCATGGTTATCGAGGATGAGGATGCGCGCACCCGGTTTGTTCTGCTGGTAAAAGTACGCGGCGGAAAGCCCGCTGATGCCGCCGCCGACAATCACCAGGTCATACTCGGCCTCTGGGGCGCCCGCTCGCCATTCTTCCCCCGCAACACGGGCGTGAATCACTTCCCAAGACCCATCATGGCTGCCGCGCATGCCAGTTTTTGTTGGCGGATAATAGCCTTTGGGCAAGCTGAACTCGTCAGGTTGCACCCCGCACGCCTGCAGGATGGGGACTGTGATCGCCGCCCCCACCGCGATTTGGGTGCCGTTCAAAAAGTCCCGTCTGGTGATCTTGCGTTTCATGCCCGCCTCCCTGAAGGCTTAGTGTGCCACAGAATAACCTTCTTGTTTCCTTGTTTTTCACTAGAATAACCCACTAACATTTGCACGTGGGGCGTAATGGGGAGTGCAATGTATGAAAATTGGTTTGGCGGCGAGCACGCTTTTGCTTGCGAGTATCTCGGTCGGTGTCGCGGCGCAGCAATCCGAACCGTTGGTCCAGGCAGCACAAAATTGCATTGGTTTTGCGGGCAACAAACATGATCCCAATTATTCTGGCCCTGGTCCGGATGAGCGGCCCCAAATTTCATTTGTCGAAGCGATCAGGTCTTGTGAATTTGCGTTGCGCAATACCGAGCAACCATCAGCACAACTTCGATACAGCGCGGCCCAAATGTTTTACTGGGTGGGTAACTACCAAACGGCGGACGCGCTTGCGGATCGCCTTGTAAACGAAAACTATCCCGCCGCCATCGACATTATTCTGTCTATTCGCATGAGGCAAAATGGCTGGGCAGACAACAATCAGGCGACAATTCAGGAATTGGCGGCCACAGCCAAGGCGGGTGGCTATAACCGCATCGATTTTGACCTGGGGCTGGCGTATGAAGGACTGGCTCGGCGCGTGTCATCACGGCCCGGGTTTGAGCAGTATGCCGAGCAGCAGCGTACCCACTGGGTAACACAGGCCATTGACCATTACGCCAAAGCTGTTGCGTCCGGGCACGCCGACGCCCGTTTCAAATTGGCCAAATTGCAGATTGCCTTAAATGCCGGGGCCGGGGGCGCGTGGAACAGTATGCGGGCCTTGGCGGCAGAAGGCGATAAAGCTGCTGAAATGTTCGTTAAAATTGAGGCCCATGTAGCCAAACGAAAGCCTTACAGGCAAACGCGATCCGAAGCCAGAACGGCATTCCGCGACGCGGTTGAAGCCAACATTTACGAAGCAACGGTCATGGCCCTGTTGAAAGCTGATGACTTTCAAGAAGAAAACATCGGTGTGGATGCGGGCAGCTTCCACGAAAAAAGGCTATATCAGCTTCATTTGCAGAAAATCCAGGGCGAACTAGAGGTAAATGAATACCTTCAGCACTGGGTGGATGAGATGGGTGGCCTTAATCTGGACAATCTGAATATTGACCGGAACAGGGTGCTTCAAGCCGGTTTTCTGTCGGGATTTCCACCCGCGGGTTATGCACTCATCAAAAGCCAAACGGACGACCCTTCAGAAAATGCCAAATGGCCCATTCTGGAGATAGCGTCTCACCGTGCCGACTATGGCTACACCTACAATTGGATTCGCACCACGCTTATGGCGGAATTTGAGGGTGGTGAACCAATTGACCGCAACCAGCTCAGTCTGCCGGTTTCTATCTTGCGGCGACTGATTAGTCAGCGCGACCATATGGCTGCGCTAAACGCTGCTGAGTTGATGAAACGGGCCGGGGTCGAATCTGAAACGGGCCCATGGCTCAATCATTTTCTCGAGGCCATCCAGCAAAAAGTGGAGGGGCAAAGCGACAGGGTCAATGCCAGTGTCAAACGCTATTATTTGCAGGAAATGTTGAAAACCCTGAATACCCATAATTTTCAGTTCCCTGAACAATTGTACCGCCGGGCGAGCCAGCTTCATGGGGAAAACTTCGCCTATGCTGTTAATGACTATCTGCGGGATGAGGCTCGCCTGGAAACTGACCTTGAACAGTTAAGGGCGTTGCAGTTTCAGGGGTATCGCATCGCGGCGCTCTCGACTGATGTAAAGGCCGTTTTGTCTGAAAATGCCTTGCCTAAGTTGGCAGAAGACATCGAGCGGGCGGTTCTGAAAACAAAACCATATTGTTTGCAAGTTAAACGGTGGAGCGGCGGTTTGGCTGTCGCTTGGGACGAAAAAAGCTTCACCGTTTCCAAAGCCTTTAGCAGCACTCAGATCGGCTACAGATATGGTGTTGGCTACGGACCAGATGGCACCAGCAAAGTTTTTTCCCTCTATTTGAATGAGGGCAAAGAGGACGTTCGGCCAAGCAATGTCAGTGCCTCGGAAAGGGGCTGGCTGCAAAACGCGCGGCCCGTTTTTCTGCCTCATGCCTTCGGGGGAATTTTTAGCGGCCCGAGTGATCACCGGTGGGATGTCATCGCCTCTGCAGAACCAGCGTATGCCCGTGCCGTACGGGCTGGCAGCGACACCATTAATTATACCCTGAACTTCACCCATACATTCGGCCCGACGACACGAACCGAATCCAAAAGCGGCCTTATTGTGTTTGATGGTTTCAGTAATGCTGTCCGCACGGGTGAAGATGGTTACCGAGGCGCCAAACGCCTGTTCGACGCAAAGGAATGCCAGCCACAGTAGGCATTTGAACACTTGTTTCTGTCGGTCTGGTCAACTTCAATTGGGACCACAGGAGAGGCGCATTTGAATTCCAAAAACCTATAGCGACGTGGGTTTTCAATCCGATGTGTTGCTCATGGGCAGTAATGTTTTGTGCTCTCACTCATCCAACTCACCCCTAACAATCACACCTTCCATCACCACAGCTTTTGGCTTGGTGTGCACGATGTCATAGATGTCTGCCTCAAAGAGATCTTTATCCAGTACAACAAAGTCGGCCAGTTTGCCGCGTTTAATTGAGCCGAGCTGGTCCTCAAGGCGTAATTGATAGGCGCCGTTCTGTGTGTAGCCCACCAGCAGTTTCTCAAGACTCAAGCGTTCCTCCATGGGTGCGCGGACGCCATCATCATCACTTTCCCACCAGTCTTTTGGATATTGGCGCGTGTGGCCTACCTGTATGCCAAGAAATGGGTTGATGTAGGTAGCGAGCATGTCGCCACCCCACCATTCGTCGCTTGAAAAAGTGTAAGTTGCACCGCTGTTCACCACCGAGCGCGCGCGGTACATGTTGTCAAACCGCTTGCTGCCAAGCAGGTCTTTCACCACTCCGCCAGGTTCAGCTCCAAACCACCATGGGCTGAAGTTGGCGATGATGCCCAAATCTGCAATGCGCTTCACGTCTGACGGTTTCACATAAGCCAAATGCGCGATGGTAACGCGTGGGTAGAAATTTTCGCGCCCAATAATAGCGTGTGCTTCCTCAACTGCATCGAGTACAATGGTGGTTGCCAGATCACCGATTGAGTGCACGTGCAGATCAAGCTGTGCCTTGTGCAGATTGACCAGAAGGTCGCGTGTTTCTTCAACTGATAGCATAGTTGTACCAGCCTTCGTGTCGCCGACATAAGGCACACTGTAAGCGGCGGATCGGTTGGCTGTGATACCATCCATAAACAGCTTCACGGATCTGAATTGCAACAGCTCCCCACCATAATCCCGGCGATAGCGTTTTACCTCTGCAATGGCAGATTTTGCACGCTCAGGTGTGAAGATTTGGTAGGTACCAAAATAGCGAACAGGCAGCTTGCCTTCCTTTTCCAAATCTGAAATCACGCGATAGGTGTGGTCGCCAAAGCCTTTATTGCCCGCGTCAAATAATGCAGTGACACCATGTCCACTGATGGTTTGCAGCGTCCTTTCGACGCTTTCTTTGTGTAGCTGGATATGGTCCGGGTCCTGTAGTGCGAAATGTTTGGCGAAATATTGAACGCCTGCGCCTTCTTTCAGCCAGCCCGTTGGCTCCCCATTTTCATCGCGGGCAAACATTGCGAGGCCGGGGCGAGGGTCGGGCGTGTTGCGTGTGATGCCCAGCTCCGCCATGGCTTTGGAATTGATCCAATAATCATGCGCAGTTTCGCTTTCAAACCACACGAGCCGGTCTGGGAGAATGGCATCGAGCGTTTTTCGGTTTGGACCCTGATCGCCGCTTACAAACATGGCGGTTGGCCAGCAACACAGCCGCAACCATTTCTCGTCTGGATGCGCGTCCGCGTATGCTTTAACAGATGCTAGTAGTTCATCTGCCGCATCGCCTTCCACATAGCCAAATTTTTCAACGTTCACATAGCCTGGGTGCGCATGCGCATCGACCATTGCAGGGATAAGCAGGCGGCCTTCAAGGTCTATTGTTTTTGTGCTCTTAAATGCGTCAAGGCCGCTGGTGTCGCCAACATAGGCAAACTTCCCATCTTTGACCACGAGTGCTTCTGCCCACGGCTGATCAGCATCTGATGTGAAGATTTTTGCGTTGATTATGATCAAATCAACGGTTGGGTTGCTTTGTTCAGCGCTGCAGGCAACCAGCGCTAAGCTGAGAATAGAAGTTATAAAAAGTCGGGTCGTGATGATCATTCGCATTCAGGATAACTCATTTCCCGCCACTATAGGAATGAAACGATAGCATGTCTTCCGCGCGGGACCGCAAACATCTCAGTACTTGGTGGAGTTGCAGAAAATAGAGGGAGACCAAACCCCGGCAATCATTGGAGACGCATACGAGAATCGAACGCCTGTACGCGGGTTTTCAATACAGCGGTAACAGGTTTAGTGTCAGGTTGCTTAGCATCCTGAATTTCAATAGTTTTGCTTTTGCCAAGAGTTTGCAAAAGAATTGACGCAAGCTCACTAGTGAAATCACAGGAGTCTTTGGTGTCATCTGCTTTTATCGGCAAACTGCCAGATTTGGAGACCAGTATTTTCACTGAAATGTCGATAATGGCTAATGAGTATCAAGCCATTAACCTGTCTCAAGGCTTCCCTGAATTTGATCCGCCCGATTTTTTGAAAGACAAAATAAACCAAGCCATCAATGACGGGCAAAATCAATACGCCCCCTCAAACGGCCTGCCTGAATTGTTAACGCAAATCGCCGAAATGGTGCACCGGCAATATCAAGCTGAGTTAACTGCCGAGCAAAAACTCGATGGTTTGAACCATGTCACGATTACGACAGGGGCAACTGAAGCCCTATGGGTCGCGGTACAAACCCTAGTGCGTAAAAATGATGAAGTGATTGTTTTTGATCCGGCTTACGACAGTTACGAACCTGCTGTTGAGCTGGCAGGGGGCGTGTGTCGCCATATCCCCCTTGAGGCCCCAAGCTACGCAATAAACTGGGCATTGGTGGAACAAACGATCAATGCCAACACGCGTACCATCATCATCAATAGCCCGCACAATCCAACTGGATCGATACTCGGCCAGTCTGACATCAATGCGCTGCAGACACTCGCTGAAAAATATAATCTCTATGTCATCAGCGACGAAGTGTACGAGCACATGACCTTTGATGGCCAAAGGCATGAGAGTGTTTTACGGTACCCTGAGTTATTCAAACGCGCCTTTGTCGTCTCCAGTTTTGGCAAAACGTTTCATTGCACCGGTTGGAAAATGGGCTATTGCGCCGCACCAGATGACCTTTCTGCTGAGTTCAGAAAAGTCCATCAATATGTAAATTTTTGCTCCTTTACCCCTGCACAAGTAGCCATTGCGCAAATGCTGAAAGAGCAGCCATCACATGTCACTGGTTTGGCGGGTTTTTATCAGCAAAAACGCGATTTGCTAGTGGGCGCCCTGCAAGGCTCTCGCTTTACCATCCTGCCGTCAAAAGGCACCTATTTCCTGTTACTAGATTATTCAGCCATATCGACCCTGAATGACCGTGAGTTTTGTCAGTGGTTAACCAAAGAAATAGGCGTGGCCGCCATTCCTCTCAGCCCGTTTTACCAATCGGAACAACGGGCGACATATCTTGAGAACAACAAAGTGATCCGGCTGTGTTTTGCCAAAAACGATGAGACTTTGCTGAAAGCAGCAGAGCTATTGCGCGGGCTTTAGCGGTGGCGGCAACGCTCGCCACCTTCGCTTTGCTCGGTATGAGCAATGGTTCAATTCCGATCCCACAAACAGAATCAAAAATGCCACCCCAAAAAAAGGAGTGGCTTTTTTAATGGTGCCTGGGGGCGATTGGGGCTTTGGCGTGAACTCACGATCGATGTTTCGCGAAAACCGGTTGCAATACGTAGGCAACTTGTATAATAGCGTAATAAATACACGAAAGGTTGTAAAAAATGAAACTCTGGCGTCCGGTTGGGCGAAATGAATTGAAACTTATTGAGCAGTCTGGTTGGCGCGCTTTTCCCCCGCGCTTGCCGGAGCAACCTATCTTTTACCCTGTGCTCAATTTCCCTTACGCAGAGCAAATCGCTCGCGATTGGAATAGCAAGGCAGAAAATCACGCTTACGTTGGTTTTGTCACGGAGTTCGACGTTGATGATGATTATGTCGCAAAGTTTCAAACAGAAGTAGTCGGTGGTTCTAGTCACAAAGAGCTTTGGGTCCCGGCGGAAGAGTTGGAAGACTTCAATGGCCATATTCGGGGCAAAATTGAGGTCGTGGCGAAGTATGAACGTGGTGAGCGTGTAGATGCGCAGTGAGGCTCCAATGAAACGGCATGTTGGGGCCTTGCTGGGCCTGGCTGTCGGCGATGCAGTTGGCACCACATTGGAATTTTCGAGACGGGATTCCAAACCTCCAGTTGTCGACATGGTTGGTGGCGGTCCGTTTGACCTCAAGCCAGGCGAGTGGACTGACGACACCGCCATGGCATTTGCACTAGGTGAAAGTTTGCTTGCAGATCCTTCATTCAATGCAGCTGATTGTGCGGCTCGTTTCTTGAATTGGTATCGATATGGTTATGCATCGTGCACTGGAACCTGTTTTGATATTGGTTTGACGACTAGGAACGCTTTGATGGCTTTTGAAGCAAGCGGCGATCCGTTCTCGGGCGATGCGAGTCCGGCGTCTGCTGGCAATGGTTCGATTATGCGCCTGGCACCTGTCGCCATCGCCTATGCCGGCGCTCCGGACAAAGCCGAATTGATTGCAGCGCAACAAAGCCGCATAACGCACGCTGCCGAAGAGGCTGTTGACGCATGTCGGGCACTTGCGTTCGCTTTAACACATGCTTTTTGTTCCAGATCCAAGAAAGAGCTTTTTTCAAATTTGTTCTCTTGGGAAGGTTCTGGCGAAATACAGGCTATTATGCGAGGCCGTTGGGCGACCAAGCTCAGAGATGACATTCAATCATCTGGGTACGTTGTTCATACATTGGAGGCCGCTTTCTGGGCTTTTGCAAACTCTTCTGATTTTGAAGATGCTATTCTGTTGGCGGCCAACTTGGGCGATGACGCGGATACGGTTGCGGCGGTAACCGGTCAGATAGCAGGTGCTTATTATGGTGTTGATGCGATACCTGCACATTGGATGAATAAACTAGCTTGGTCGGATCAACTTGTTGATTTGGCAAAAAGCCTTAGCCAAATAAACGCTCAAAAACGGGCGGATTAGTCTCGGCCCGACCTAAGATATCAGGCGCGCCTCGTCACCTTCGCTGCGCTCGGTATGAACAGTGCTTCAATTCCGATCCCCGCAGGCAAAACTAAAAAAACCGCTTCCCGAAGGGAGCGGTTTTTTTAAGTGGTGCCCGGGGGCGGATTTGAACCACCGACACGCGGATTTTCAATCCGCTGCTCTACCCCTGAGCTACCCGGGCACATAATAGGTTCGGGTGGGTTTCCCGAAGTGCGAAGCGGTGTTTAGCTAATATTATGGGTCCTGTCCAGCGCTGAATCTTATTTTTTGATGCTTTGCTGCGATATCTCTGCGCCACAATCTACTCCATGCACAATAACGATTTACATCAATGCATATACTCCTTAATTATACGTTGTATAAATACGGAGTATTCTATGATCACAGGTCATGTCATGATGGCAATCACCCTGGATGGCTTTGTCGCCAGAAAAGACCATTCAATCGATTGGCTCATAAAGCAAAACACCAGCGGTGAAGACTATGGCTATGATGGCTTTGAGGCAGGCATCGATGTGATCGTTATGGGCAGTGGCTCGTTCAGGACCGTGCTTGGATTTGGGGAATGGCCTTATAAAAAGCCTGTGGTGGTTTTGACAAGCTCCATGACGACAGCCGACATTCCGGCCAACCTGCAGGGCAAAGTCGAGCTCAGTAACCTGCCTCCCACCGAAATAATGGCGCTGTTGGAAAACCGTGGCTGTAAACGCGTTTATGTTGATGGCGGTGCTGTGGTGCAATCCTTCCTGCGCGATGGGTTGGTGCTGGACATGCGTATTACCCTCGTACCCATACTGATTGGGGACGGCATTCGATTGTTTGGCAATATTGCGGCAGACATAGACCTGAAACTAATGCACGCAAAACCATACCCGTCGGGGTTGGTAAGCACCCTTTATGAAGTGATATGTTAATGCCTGCAAAAAACAGGGTTGGCCGACCGCAAAGAACCAAGTCGACGCTTTCAAAGGCTGCGATCCACAAAGCGGCGCTTGCACTGATGGACGAAGAGGGCGAGCAGGCCGTAACATTTCGCGCGCTGGCGCAGAAAATGAGTGTGACAGCGATGGCCGTGAAATACCATGTTGGCAGCAGGCGACAGATGCTGGAAAACCTGGTCACTGAGGTTTTCGCGGAAGTGGGCAGAGCCCCCATGGGTGACAGCGCCTCAAAGCGCATCAGGAATTTGTTGCGCAGCTACTGTGAGACCGCCATTGAACATGCAGGGCTCGTCCAGTGTGTGCTGAAAGATCCGTCACTCATGAGTGAAGAACTAAAGCGATTGACAGAAAATCTTCGGCGTGAAACCCAAGCCCTTAATGCGGGCGACATGCACGACATCATGTTGAAGTTGATAGTCGACTACACACACGGTTTTGTATTTGCCGCTGCAAACGCACCCAAAGAGATGGGTTTGTCTGTTGAAGACTTTCTATGCAGCTTGGATTGGTTGCTGGACAAAGTGAACGATGCCGGGGCCGCTGGGGGTTTTACCCCTCGTCGCTGATGTCGTCCGGGATTTCGCTGTCGCCCGGCAGCACATAGCTTTCATTCAGCCATTTTCCCAAATCCAGGTCAGCGCAGCGTTTGCTGCAAAAGGGGCGATAGGCTTGAACGGTGGGTTTGCCGCATTGAGGGCATTTGGCAGACGATTTACTCATAAACTTTCTTAACTCCCTCGCAGGAATACATCAGGCGCACTGCCCAGCATCAGCTCAACCGGGCGTTTGGTGGTTTGCTTGAGCTCATCCAGAAACTGGCCGTTGGCTTTGATCCAGCCAACGACTGGTTCTGGCCCGGATACAATCAGCGCCCCGGGGGCGGCAGTGGTGCCAAGGTGCGCGCCGCGCCTGAGCAGATCAATCGCCACCGCACTTGCACGCTGGCGCACCAGCGGCGGTGCCTGCATGCGGCCGCGCAAGGATACGCCGGAGCGTTTGCGGGCAAACTCCACGAGCCCAAAGGTGGATAGCCCAGTGTGCGACAGGGGTACCCGGTCTTCGCGCACAGTGCGTTCAATCAGCGTCATCAGCTCGCGCGCCGCACCTCTGGCTGACATGTCGATAAAGTCCACCACCACAAGGCCGCCAATATCCTGGAAACGCAGGTGATAGAGCGTCGCGAGCGCTGCCTCCAAATTAACTTGCACTTTGGCGTCCGACGCGCTGCGGCCCTTCAGGGCACCGCCCATATTCACATCCACCACCGTCATCGCGGGGGTTTCTGTGATGCTGATCCAGCCGCCAGACGGCAGCTCAATACGGTCAGCGAGCGCTTCTTCAATCGCTTCATTCACGCCGAAGTGCTCAAACGCAGGCTCACTACCTTTGTAGGGCGCCAGCCGGGGTGTGAGGTCTGGCCATGTGTCGGACGCGATTTGTTTCGCCTCTGCGAAGGCGCTGCCGCCCTCGACCAGAATGTCGGTGCTATCGTCTGGGGCAGCCAGCAGGGCTTTTTCAAGCGGGCTGTAGGCAAACAGCAAACCCGGCATTTCAGGCACGGTATTAAGCGCGCCCGTCAGTCGTTCCGCTTCTGCAATGATTGCTTCCGGCGCGATATCAACCGCGCTGCTGCGCACAATGATGGCAGTGTTTTCTGCATAGGCGGTTAGCTGATCCTGGAGCGCTTTGATGGTGCGCGGTGGCAGGTCTTTTGAGAAATTCAAGCGGCTGGCGCCGGCTTCCACCACCAGGTAGCGGCCCTTAAGGCGCGGGCGCGGGGAGATGGAAACGGCCTTGGCTTCAGCGGCGTTTGGTTCGGAGACCACTTGCACCAAAAGCCGCTCGCCTTCCGTGACACAGTCCTGAATGCCTGCCACTTGCCCTTTCACCCGAAGCTTGGCGCGCCTGAGTGACAGGCTGCCGGTAACGCCGCCACCAAGGTCGGCAAACGCCATGTCATTCGCGGTATCCACATGGGTAATGCGCGCAGCATAAAGGCCATCAAGCGGGCTCAAGGCTGTGTCGTCATGGAAGCGCAGGTCGGTTGGGATACCGTCTGCGCCAATATCAGCACTGCGGGCGCCGCCGATGCCGGGTTCGATAATCGTCAGGCGGTCGCTCATGCCTTTTGCCTCTTGAGGTGCGTGTTCAGCCAGCCGCCCACTTCAAAGAGCGGCAGGCCAACAACGGCTGAATAAGAGCCCGAGATTTGGCGCACAAACGTGGCGCCCAGCCCCTGAATGGCATAGCCACCCGCTTTGCCGTTCCATTCACCCGACGCGATATAGCTGTTGATATCTTCAGCAGAAAGCCGCTTGAAAGCCACAGTCGTTGTTACGGATTTCGTAAATTTCTTGCCCTCTGCAGTGACAAGCGAAATGCCGGAAATCACCCGGTGCCGTCGACCCGAAAGGAGCAAAAGGCATTTGCGTGCCGTTTGCTCATCCTCGGCTTTTGGCAGAATGCGCCGGCCGCACGCGACCACAGTATCGGCCGCTAAAATGACCGAGCCAGTGTGAGCTGGTGCAATCGCAGCCGCCTTTTCCCGCGCCATGCGTTCAGCATAGGGTTTGGGAAGTTCAAGGGGCTGCGGTGTTTCATCAATGTCCGCCGGGGCAACCAGATCAGGCGTTATGCCGATCTGCGCCAAAAGCTCAAGCCTCCGCAAAGAGGCGGAGGCGAGCACAAGCCTGCCTGAGTTTTCAGGCACGGCATCAGCTGGGTTGGTCATCTCTGACCGGGCCCTTATTTAAAGCGATAGGTGATGCGACCTTTGGTCAGGTCGTAAGGGGTCAGTTCAACAAGCACATCGTCGCCAGCCAGAACCCGGATGCGGTTTTTGCGCATTTTGCCGGCAGTGTGGCCCAAAATTTCGTGGTCGTTTTCCAATTTCACTCGAAACATGGCGTTTGGCAGCAGTTCGGTAACTGTACCGCGCATTTCGAGAACTTCTTCTTTAGCCATTTTGTCTCCTTGGTATGGCCCGCAATTTGGGCACATACATGACGAGGTTGACCCCAAAAAGCAACCGTTTTGCCCCTTTTTTGGGGTTTTTTCGTCCATTTTTCGCATGAAAAAGCAGATTTTTTGCCACAGGGCCGTGGCGGGCAGCTGCCTAAAACGGGAATCGGTCCGCAATCATGGTCTCGAGCCGGTCGCGAACCAGCCGGTAGCTGTCGATCACCTGATTGCGGTTGCCTTCAGCGTCCGAGGGGTCTGGTGTCGGCCAATATTCTAGCACAAAACCACCTTTGTCTCTGAGCTTCGAGATATGATCCCGGCTTTCCTGGGTGAGCGCAATCACAAGGTCAAAAACGCTGAGATCAACTGAGCCCAGCGCTTTTGGCTCATGGTCTGAAATGTCGATGTCTTCTTCCGCCATGGCCCCAACCGAGAAGGGGTCCAGGCTGCCAGCAATCAGGCCAACCGATTCGATAAATATCCGGCGCTTGCAATGGCGGTTCGCCAGCGCTTCCGCCATTGGGCTTCGGACAGCATTCTGGTTGCAAACGAACAGCACGCTCTGCGTTTTCCTAGTGTTGTCAGGGGTTTGTGTGCTGCTCATCGTGGGCCCCGCCCTTCCTTGAGGTGCAACACGCACACCAGAGTGAACAGGCGACGCGCTGTTTGCATATCAACCTCAACCTTGCCGTCCAGGCGTTCCATCAAAAGGCTGCTGCCTTCATTGTGCAAGCCGCGGCGGCCCATATCGATGGCTTCAATCTGGGACGGAGACGCGCTCTTGATCGCTTCATAATAGCTGTCACAAATGGCGAAATATTCTCGGATGATTCGCCGAAACGGTGTCATCGCCAGGCGAAAGCTCATCAGAAGCTGCTCATCCTCGGCTTTCACATCAAACTGCAAGCGCCCTTCGATGGTACCCAGGTGCAGTTTATAGGGGCCGTCATAGCCGTCATCGGCAGATTTCAGCAGGGAAAAGCTGTTTTCTTCGAGAAGATCGAAAATCGCTATACGCCGCTCATGCTCCACATCGGCGCTCCAGCGAACGATGGTGGATTCATCAAGCGTCACATCAATGAGCTTGCGGCTGGTCATAAGCGCTCTTGCTTCGTTTAGTCGTTGAGGCGGATGGTAACAGAAAGTGCGTGCGCGCCAAGCCCTTCTTCGTCGGCAAGTATTGCGGCCGCCGGGCCAATCGCTTTCAAACTTTCTTCACTGCACTCGACAAAGGTGGTGCGCTTCATGAAATCATAGACGCTCAAACCACTTGAAAAGCGGGCCGTGCGGGCGGTTGGCAGCACATGGTTCGGACCGGCAACATAATCGCCGATGGCTTCCGGCGTGTGCCGGCCCAGGAAAATTGCGCCCGCATTTCTGATCTTTTTCCGCAAGTCTTCCGGGTTATCAGCCGCCAGTTCAAGGTGCTCCGCCGCCAATTGGTCCGCAAGCGGGACAGCATCTTCCAGCGTTTCCACGGTAATAATCGCACCATAGTCGCGCCAGCTCGCCAGCGCGATGGCGCGGCGTTCCAGGCTCGCCAGATGGTCTTCAACCGCGTCTTCAACCATGCGGGCATAAACCGGGTCGTCGGTGATCAGGATCGACTGTGCCACCTCGTCATGTTCGGCTTGTGAGAGAAGATCAGCCGCAATCCACCGTGGGTCGGTTTTATTGTCAGCAATCACCAGAATTTCGCTTGGACCGGCTATGCTGTCGATGCCGACCTTGCCAAACACTTGTCGTTTTGCTTCCGCCACAAAGGCGTTGCCGGGGCCAACGATCTTGTCCACCGGGCGAATGGTTTCTGTGCCGTACGCCAGTGCCGCCACAGCCTGCGCGCCGCCAATACGATATATCTCTGTAACACCCGCGAGCTTTGCTGCCGCGAGCACAAGCGGGTTCAATTCCCCGTCCGGGGTTGGCACCACCATCACAATGCGCTCAACACCCGCAACATTCGCGGGCATCGCATTCATCAACACGCTCGAAGGGTAGCTCGCAAGCCCACCCGGCACATAAAGGCCAACAGCTTCAACGGACTTCCAGGCCTGCCCAAGCCGCACGCCTTCGTCATCCGTGTAATCAAGGTCAACGGGCAACTGTTTTGCGTGAAAGGCACGAATACGGTCGGCGGCTGTTTGCAGCGCCGCTTTCACATCGTCTGAAATAGAATGCCACGCCGCGTCAATGTCTTCCGCGCTGATCGCCAGGCCTTTGGCGGCCACATCAAAACGGTCAAATTTTTGCGTGAGGTCTATAAGGGCCGCATCACCGCGGGACTGCACATCGGCAATGATGCCCGCCACTGTGTCGCGCACGTCTGCGGACGTCTCGCGCTTCTGCCCTAAAAGGGCCTCGAACTTTTCCGCGAAATCGGCGGACCGGCTATCAAGCTTTTGAACCATTGCCCAAAGCCTCTCTAAAGCGGTCAATCCAGTAGCTGATTTCTTTCGGCCGCGTTTTGAACGCGGGCCGGTTCACCACAAGGCGCGAGGTGATGTCGGTCAGGACTTCAACTTCCTTTAGCTTGTTGGCCTTAAGCGTACTGCCAGTCGACACCAAATCCACGATGCGCTTGGACAGCCCCAAGCTTGGTGCAAGCTCCATGGCGCCGTTCAGCTTGATGCATTCAGCTTGAACGCCGCGGCTCGCATAATAAGCCCGCGTCAGGTTCGGGTATTTGGTCGCCACCCGAATGTGTGACCATTCCTTCGGGTCGGTGTTTGGTTCCCCCTCTGGCATCGCCAGCGACAGGCGGCAGTGACCGATGTCCAGATCAAGCGGGGAATACAGATCGTCGTAGCCAAATTCCTGCAAGACATCATTGCCTACTACGCCCAGATGCGCTGCACCAAAGGCAACAAACGTTGCGGCGTCAAACGCACGCACACGAATGATCGAAAGGCCGTCCACGTTGGTGGCAAACTCAAGCTGGCGCGATTTGGGGTCGTCAAACGCGGCCTCTGGCTCAATGCCAGCAGCACGCACCAGCGGCATCACTTCACCAAGAATACGGCCCTTGGGCAGGGCAAGTACCAGTTTATCACTGAGTTCCATTGGATGTCCTAATGGGCTGAAATTAATCTTTGTGGCGGGGGCGCTGTTTTGCTTCCCAAGGTGTTGTGAGGTCGGTCAGCGCCGCGTCCACAACTTCGCACGACAGCTTTACGGTGCCACCGCCTGCAAAGTTCAAAAGAATCGTTGTGCCAACACCGCTATCGTGCGCTTCCATGTCCAGAAGCTCCAGCACCTGTTCTTTGTCATCCAGGTTAACGCTTGTCAGCTGCACATGGTTGATGCCGGTAAAATGGATGGCGGTGCGCACGCGCTCACCCTTCGGGCGGCGGAACCAGCCTTTTTTCTCCCAGCGGTAACGATTGCCCACAAAGGCAAACAGCTGCTCGCTTTCCTGCCAGGCCATATCGCCCACTTTCACCGTGGTGTCCTGCATCAGGCTCGACATCACGGTCAGGTCTTCAGGCGTTTGCGCAATCAGTTTCAAAGGGTCTGTCATGTAGGCTTGGCTCTTTGCTTACCGGGCGATGCCCGTTGAATTCGAAGCGCAATGTAGGCGGTGCGGGCACTGGCTTCAAGTGTCGAATGCGTGAATTCCGCACCAGTCTGCACTCAAGGGTGCGACGGAATGTGGCACCGGACGCCTTTGGCTTGACAGTTTGGGCGCGCCCGCGCTCTAGTGCGCACCTTAGGGCTTAAAAAGGGTGGGTTATGTCTCAAGTAAAGAAAATCCTGATTGTTGGTGGCGGCACGTCTGGCTGGATGACCGCGAATTATCTGTCGAAGCATCTGGGCGACGGGCGCGAAGGCAGCGTTGAAATTACCCTGATCGAAGCCAGCGATATTCCAACCGTGGGCGTCGGCGAAGCGACGATTCCGCCAATTAAAGCGCTTGTGGGTGTACTCGGTGTCAGTGAAGCCGAGTTCATGCGTGAAACATCAGCCACCTTCAAGCTGGCAATCAAGTTCGATAACTGGCTGCACGGCGCCGACAAAATGGGCGACATTGCGCACAGCTATTACCACACCTTTGGCCGATTCCAGCAGGTGAACGACGACCTGATGGCGCCTTATTGGGTGATGGACCGGGAAGCCAGCGGCAAGTCCTATGTTGATTACGCCATGGTTGAAGGCGGCATCTGCGATGGTGGCCGTGGCCCCAAACGCATCACCGACCCAGAGCTCGCAGGCCCAATGGAATATGCTTATCACTTTGATGCCGGGCGTCTGGCGGAGTTGATGAAAAAAATCGGTAAGGGCCGCGGCGTACGCCAGGTGATCGCAACGGTTGAGGATGTAGAGCTGGCAGAAAACGGCGACATCGCTGTTGTGAAAACCAAAGAAGAAGGTGACTTTACCGCTGACCTGTATGTGGACTGCACTGGCTTCCATGCGCGCCTGATTGAAAAGGCCATGGGCACAGAGTTTACAAGCATGAATGACGTGCTGTTCTGCAACAGCGCGGTGGCGTGCCAGATCCCGTATGAAAACGAAGATGACCCCATCCCGCCCTACACCACAGCAACTGCGCATACTGAGGGCTGGACGTGGGATATTCCCTTAAATAACCGCCGCGGTGTTGGTTATGTGTATTCCAACAAATACACCGACAAAGACAGCGCAGAGGCGCTGTTGCGGTCTTACCTTGGGCCGCGCGGTGATGACCTGAACGTTTGGCACATCAATATCCGCACCGGCAAACGCCAGCAGCAATGGAAGGGCAACTGCGTTTCGGTTGGCCTGTCGGCCGGCTTTATTGAACCCTTGGAATCGACCGGTATTTTCCTGGTGGATATGGCGCTCAGGTGGCTTGCAGAGTTCATCTCTACCACCGACAAGTTTGAGGTATCAGCGCGCGACTTCAACCGCCGCATGAACGAGACCTATGCCGACATTATCGACTTTATCAAACTGCACTATGCCATCACCAAACGCACAGACACTGAATTCTGGCGCGACAACGCCAACCCGGACACCTGGACGGATACGCTCCGCGACAAGTTAGAGGCATGGCAGCGGCGTGTGCCGGGCCTGTATGAGTTTGCAGGCTTCCCGCAGGTGTTTGGCCTCACCAACCATTTGCAGGTGCTCTACGGCATGGACTATGTGCCTGACCTGACAGGCCAGGAAGCCAAGTTCCCGCATGTGGATGCGGCGCGTGCCATGTCGAAGAAATTTGAGGGCGGTGTGCAGGGTGGCCTGTCGATCCTGCCCAAACAGCGCACGCTGATTGATCAGATCTACACAACCGGGTTTATCAAAGCCTAGCCGTTGACGCGTTCGATTTGGGCGCCAACGGTCCTGAGCTTGTCTTCAAGCCGCTCATAGCCGCGGTCGAGGTGATACAGCCGGTTGACGGTTGTTTCACCGTCGGCCACAAGCCCGGCGAGCACGAGGCTCATGCTGGCGCGCAGGTCGGTTGCCATCACTTGCGCGCCTCGCAGGGATTTCACACCGCGGATGGTCGCGCTGGCGCCGGTGACTGTAATGTCTGCCCCAAGGCGGCACAGTTCCGGCACATGCATGAAGCGGTTTTCAAAGATGGCTTCGGTGATAACGCTCGCGCCGTCTGCGATGCTCGCAAGTGCCATAAACTGCGCTTGCATGTCGGTTGGGAACGCGGGGAACGGCTGCGTAACGATATTGAAACCGCCGATATGGCCGTTTGACTTCACCCGCACGCCGCCTGCTTCTTCCGTGATGATGCCGCCCGCTTCCGCGAGCACATCCATCGGTGCACCCATGTCACCCAGCCGGGCGTTTTTAAGCAGCAGATTGCCGCGCGTCATCAGGGCCGCGATGGCGTAGGAGCCAGCCTCGATCCGGTCTGGCATCACGGCATAGGTGCAGCCGTGCAGCTTGTCGACGCCTTCCACTGTGATGGTTTCGGTGCCTGCGCCTTCGATTTTGGCGCCCATCGCGATCAGGCAGTTTGCGAGGTCTGTGATCTCTGGCTCGCGCGCCGCGTTTTCAATCACGCTGGTGCCTTTTGCAAGCGCGGCAGCCATCAGCGTGTTTTCTGTGGCGCCAACTGAGACAAGCGGAAAGCGCACAGTGCCCCCAGTCAGGCCATTGGGCGCGCTGGCGCGCACATAGCCGTCCTCGAGTTCTATGTCGGCACCGAGCGCCTCAAGCGCCTTCAGGTGCAGGTCAATCGGCCGGTTGCCGATGGCGCAGCCACCGGGCAGGGAAACAATCGCCTCGCCCGCGCGCGCCACCAAGGGTCCCAGCACGATGATCGAGGCGCGCATTTTTCTGACAATGTCATAGGGCGCGACGGTATCCGCGATGTTGGACGCGTCAAACGTCATCGAGCGACCCGTGAGCGCGCCGCCGTTGCCGCCTGCGATGGTGACAGTGGCCCCCAAATGATTAAGCAAGTCAGTCAGCGTGCTGATGTCGGCAAGGCGCGGCAGGTTCGTGAGCGTGACTGGCTCTTCCGTCAACAGCGGCGCACACATAAGGGGCAGGGCCGCGTTTTTCGCGCCGCTGATGTCAATATCGCCCTCGAGCCGGTTGCCGCCTGTGATGACCAGTTTTTCCATGTGCTGCGCGTCTTTCTACTTGGCTGAACTCGATACTGTCTTGCCGGTCAAAAGCGGCAGCAAAACGGCAGGAACGGTTTAAAGTTTGGGCAGGGTTACGCCGGTTTGGCCCTGGTATTTGCCGGACCGGTCGCTGTAGGCGGTTTCGCACTGCTCATTGCCTTGCAGGAACAGGAACTGGCATGCGCCCTCATTAGCGTAAATGCGGGCTGGCAGCGGCGTGGTGTTCGAAAACTCCAGCGTCACATGGCCTTCCCAGCCGGGCTCCAGCGGTGTCACATTCACAATGATGCCGCAGCGCGCGTAAGTGGATTTGCCAAGGCAAATTACCAGCACGTCTTTGGGCACCCGGAAATATTCAACCGTGCGCGCCAGCGCAAAGCTGTTGGGTGGGATGACGCATTCGTCGGCGTCCCGGTCAACAAAGCTTTTTGGTGAGAAATTTTTGGGGTCAACAACCGCCGAATCTACATTGGTGAAGATTTTAAACTCGGGCGCCACACGCGCGTCATAACCATAAGACGACAATCCGTAGGAGATATTGTCTTCGCGCACCTGACCGTCCACGAACGGTTCGATCATGCCGTGCTCCTGCGACATTGTGCGGATCCATTTATCGGACATAATGGCCATGGTGGTGTGTTCCCCTGTTGTGTACCGCTGCCCCGAATTGCTTTAACTGGAGGCCCCAATTCAAGCGATTAGTACGCCAATCCCTATGGCCGGGCAAGCCTCTTTATACAAGATGTAGGGGGTTTGCCAGACGCGATTTCTAGCCATCCGATTTGCGGTCTTTGGCTTGCGCTTTGCGGCGACGCAAGTTGGCGCGCAGCGCCTCGGCCAGGCGGGCTTGTTTCTCGTCTGATTTAGCCTTTGGGTTGCTTTGAGGCTTATCTGATTTTTGAGGTGTATCGTTCATGGCGCTACCCTAAGAGACTTGGCAGCTTTTTCAAGCAGCAAGCGATGGGCCGGGGAAATTAATGCCAGGATCATGCTGTCAGGCGGGCGTTTTTGGCTTGCATCGGGGTGCCCCGTGTGGCAATACGCCCGGCGAACGGCGCAACTGCACCCGTTCCCTGTCTTTGGCCGCCGTAGCTCAGTGGTAGAGCGCACCCTTGGTAAGGGTGAGGCCGGGAGTTCAATTCTCCCCGGCGGCACCATTTCTTTTCCTAATTGAGCTTGTGTATGCGCGCCTGTTCTCGCGCCGCATTGTGCACTTGATATAGTATTAGGTCATCGCCTGCTTGAAAATCGGACCGTTTTCTGTATGGTGCGCGCCATGTCTTTGGGTTTGAGGGAAATACCAGATCAATCTGTCGAGATGCCTGCGTTTGCGGATCATCCGGATATCCACCTGTTGGTGGATGCCTGGAACGCATGGCGCGGCAGCGACCTTGTGCCGTCGCGGCGCAATGTGAACCTGTGCGAAATCAGCAAGCTTCTCAATATGATCACTGTGTTTGACATGGTGTCCCCAACAGAGTTCATCGTGCGCTATATCGGCAGCAGCTTCATGGATTTGTTCGGTCGTGACTATACGGGCGCCAACTATCTGGACCTGACGCCCGACGCCCACCGCAAAGTGATTCGCTCCAAGCGACTGATGGCCGTGGTTGAGCAACCCTGCGCCGCCTTCTGGACGGCGAAGCCCATGTTCCGGGAGGGCGTTTCTCTCAATACTGTTGGCGCCTGCCTGCCCATCGCGCCAACAGCGAAAGATGCGCCGATGCAAATGATGCAGTTGATGGTCCTGCTGGAGCCGGCGCCTTTTACGTCCTTTGTAAAAAAGAATGAGCATGTCATGATCAAAAACTCTGACGTGTTTTTGGCGGTCGATATTGGCGCAGGCTTGCCTTCCCTTCCTGTGGGGCCGGTGTAACACATTCTAGTTGCTGGTGATTTCGCGCCTTTCTTGGTAAACAGCATTCATGGCTCAAGCTTCTGCAACTCCTTCTGCTGACAATATGGTGCGCACCTGTTCTATCTGGCGCGCGCTCGAAGATATTGGCGACGCGCCGGCACTCCTTATTCTGGAAGCGATCTGGATGGGGGCAAGCCGATTCGGTGAGTTGCAAAAGCAAACCGGCCTGCTGAAAGCCTTATTGTCGGATCGCCTGAAGCGGCTGGTGGACAAGCAAATCATCGTCAAGCGCCCGCTTATGGACGCGCCAAAATCGCACCATTATGTGCTGACCCATAAGGGTGTGGAACTGTTCCCCGTTGTTTTGATGCTGTACCGTTGGGAGCGCCAGTGGGGTTTTGACCCGTCCCGGCGGCAATTGCAAATCAAACACGAAACCTGTGGCCAGGTGCTGGAACCCGTTACTGTGTGCGGCGCGTGTGACGAGATTTTCACCCTTGAAGATGTGGCTTGGCAACCAGGACCTGGTGTGGGCTGGATGGCACCACATTATAGCCGGCGCCGCAATCAGCAAACCATTCAGTCAGAGCGGCCATCGCTGCTGAAGGGGTCGGTTGAGATACTGGGCGACAGATGGGCTGCCCTCATAATGCGTGCGGTTTTCACGGGCGTGCGGCGGTTCGATGGCATCCAGGCTGACACAGGCGCAGTGCCCAACACACTCTCGGATCGGCTGAAGTCGCTAACCGACTTGGGTGTGATTGAAGCGCGTCCCTATCAGCACACACCTGTTCGGCACGAATACTTTCTGACCCGCAAAGGGTATGATTATTATTACATCATTATGATGCTTATGCTTTGGGGTGATGCCTTCTATGGCTCGCCGGAAGGTGCGCCAGTGTTATTGACCCACAAGGCATGTGGGCAAGAGCTAAAGCCCCATATTATTTGTGGTTCTTGCGGTGAAACTGTACAGCCACAGGATGTTTCCATTCTTACTAAGGACTAGCCGCATCCCCCAAAGGTTGACATTTGGGCGCGAATCATTCATACCGCAGTAACTATTATAAACATACCAAAAATATTTACGCCAGGAATGAAGCATGCCCACTCTCGTAAACACTGTCGCCGCGACGGTCTCGGAAAATGATCACCCCTATATGAACGGCGCCTGGACGCCAAACTATGACGAATATGACGCGAACGACATGGAAGTGATTGGGGAAATTCCAACCGACATTGACGGCATTTACGTGCGTAACACCGAAAATCCGGTGCATGATGCAATTGGCAAATATCATCCATTTGACGGCGACGGCATGCTGCACATGATGCGCATTTCAAACGGCAAGGCGGAATACAAGAACCGGTTTGTGCGCACACGTGCATTTGAAGCGGAAGCCGAGGCTGGCGAGGCCCTGTGGATTGGCTGCATGGGCAAGCCGGACCGGTCCAAACGGCCGGGTTGGGGTGCGCACAGCTATCTGAAAGACAGTAGCTCCACGGATGTGCTTGTGCATGCCGGTAAAATCTTGTCCACCTTCTGGCAGTGCGGTGAGGGCTACCGCCTTGACCCACAATCACTCGACACGCTGGGTATTGAGGGCTGGACGCCGATTGATGGCATTTCAGCCCACCCGAAGGTGGACTTGAACACTGGCGAGTTGATGTTCTTCAACTATTCAACACACTTCCCCTACATGCATTACGGCGTTGTGGGTGCCGACAACAAGCTGAAGCATTATATTCCTGTGGAACTGCCCGGGCCGCGCCTGCCGCACGACATGGCCTTCACCAAGAATTTCTCTATCCTGAATGACTTTCCGCAGTTTTGGCTCAAGGAAGCCATCAAGCAAAAGCTTTACATCCCGGTCTATGACGACAGCATGCCGGCGCGCTTTGCCGTGTTGCCCCGCTACGGGAACCCTGAAGACATCAAATGGTTTGAGGCAGAAAACACCTACGTGCTGCATTTCCTGAATGCGTTCGAGGACGGGGACGAAGTGGTGATGGACGGATATTTCCAGGAAAACCCACGCCCGGACCCGCTGATGTCTATGCCTGAAAAATATCAGCTGCTGGGCTCCAACGTGGACCTGCATTCGCTGCAAACATACCTGCACCGCTGGCGGTTCAATATGAAAACGGGTGAGACCATTGAAGAACGCCTGTATGATGATGAGATCGTCGAGTTTGGCACCTTCAACCAAAACATGATGGGCGAAAAATACCGCTATGTTTACAGTGTTTTGGGTGAAAAAGGCTGGTTCCTGTTCACTGGACTGGTGAAGCATGACCTGGAAACGGGTGAAACCAAGCGCTATGATTTTGGGGAGCAGCGCTATGGCTCGGAAGCGCCTTTTATTCCACGTAAAGGCGCCGTTGACGAAGACGATGGTTACATTATCAGCTTCATCACCGACATGAAGCTTGATCGGTCCGAGTGTGTCATTCTGGACGCAAAAGACATTGAAAAAGGCCCAGTTTGCCAAATAATCCTACCGCACAGGATCTGCAGCGGCACGCACGCCGTATGGGCAGAGGCGGGGGAACTTGAGGGAGCCGCATAAGCCATGACCAAAATCTATATCCTTGGTGGTTACCAAAGCGATTTTGCCCAGAACTGGGACAGGGAAGGCAAAAGCCTTTTTGATCTTTTCTCTCACTCGGTCCTGAGCGCGTTAGAAAATACGCAAATCGACGCCAAGGATGTGGAAGTTGGGCATGTCGGCAATTTTGTGGCTGAATTGTTCACGGGCCAAGGCATGCTGGGTGGCTTTTTTGGCCATGTGCACCCTGATATGGCGGGCATGCCGGCCTCACGCCACGAGGGCGCATGCGCGTCAGGTTCGCTTGCTATCCTGGGTGCGATGGCAGACATTGAAAGCGGTCGCTACAATCTTGCGTGCGTGGCCGGTGTTGAGATGATGCGCAATGTATCCGGCCAGCAGGCCGCTGATAACTTGGGTGCCGCCATTTGGGTGGGTGAAGAGGCCCAGCAAGCCAAGTATATTTGGCCTGCCATGTTCTCAGACCTGGCGGAAGAATATGACGAGCGCTATGGCCTCCGGTACGACCATTTGGCGGAAATCTCGAAAAAGAATTTTGCCAACGCACGCCGGAACCCCAACGCGCAAGCGCGCGGTTGGCAATTCAACGATGAGAGCTTTTCAGCCCATGACGAAGCGAACCCGGTTGTTGAGGGCTGGATGAGGCGGCAAGACTGCAGCCAGATTTCTGATGGCGCAGCAGTTGTCATGCTGGCGTCAGAGAGCTATGCGGCGGATTATGCAAAAAAACGCGGGCTGTCGCTTGCAGATTTTGCTTTCATCGAAGGCTGGGGCCACACAACCGCACCCATGTTGATGAGCACCAAAATGGCTTCAAGTAAAAATGAGGACTATGTTCTGCCCTGGACGCGCAAGGCGATTTCAGATGCTTACGCACGTGCAGGCATTGGCGGCGCGGATGCGCTGGATGCGATCGAAACACATGATTGTTTTTCCATCACGGAATATATGGCCATCGAGCATTTTGGCGTGACAGAGCCTGGCAAGGCATGGCAGGCAATCGACGCCGGTAAAGTGGCGTTTGATGGTGACTTGCCGGTGAATCCCTCAGGCGGATTGATCGGCCTTGGGCACCCGGTGGGTGCCACAGGCGTGCGCATGATGCTTGATGCAAGCAAACAAGTCACCGATAGTGCAGGGGATTATCAGGTGGGAGGTGCCAACCGAGTTGGCACATATAATGTGGGCGGCTCCGGCACAACCAATTGTGCCTTCATCATCGGGGCTGAGAGAGGCTAGAAACCATGAAACTATTTCTCGTTGTCATTTTTTGTGCAGCCCTTGGGCTTGGTGTTGCCTGGGCAGGCGGCCAAGGTGGAGCCGAGTTTGGACCCGTATCCGTGATGCTGGTGTGCGGCGCCATTGCGTTTGGTGTGAACTGGCTTGCCTTCATCCCTGCAAATGTTTTTCAGACCGAGAAATATTATGACCTCACCGGGTCATTGACTTATCTGTCCACGGTTGGTTTTGCGGCTTATTTTTCCCAGCCACTTGATTTGCGCGGTACCATTGTTGCGATTATGGTGGCGGTATGGGCGGTGCGTCTTGGCTCTTTCCTTTATGCCCGAATCAAAAAAGACGGCAAAGACCGTCGTTTCGACAAAATCAAAACCTCGCCCATGCGCTTTTTGATGACATGGACCATTCAGGGTCTTTGGGTTGTGTTAACTGCCGCTTGCGCATTTGCCGTGATCACCAGCACCGCGAATGTTCCGCTTGGCCTGTTCGCTTATGTGGGCATCGCTCTTTGGCTGATTGGTTTTGTGATTGAAGTGATGGCCGATGAGCAGAAAAAAGCCTTCCGTGCGGACCCTGCCAACAACGGCAAATTTATCAGCACTGGTGTGTGGGCATGGTCGCGCCACCCGAATTACTTTGGCGAGATTGTTCTTTGGCTTGGCATCGCTGTGATGGCGATCCCGGTCCTGTCTGGCCCGCAATGGGCCGTAATGATTTCGCCCATCTTCGTATTTGTACTGCTGACCAGAGTGAGCGGCGTGCCAAAGCTTGAACATCACGCCAACAAAACCTGGGGCGAAGACCCCGCTTATCAGGCCTATAAAGCCAACACACCCGTTTTGATGATGAAGCCGCCCGCCAAAGCGTGACAATATTGATTGTGTGACGACCGCCAGAAACTGTTTGGTAACCAATGAGCGAATAGGTTAGCGTTTCAGTGGGGGTGAATGCTTGGCAGCGGAAAGGCTTGCGCATTCGCAATGGCGGACGGAGACCAAAACAAAGCACTAAAACCTGCGAGCCTCGACATGCAGCTCGGGGAATTGGTTTTAAGCTCCATGTCAGTTGGTGCAGCAGCACTTGACGCCGATGGCACCTATGTTTCGATCAATGATGAATGGCGTCGGTTACTGCGCTTTAACGCCAGCTATGACATGATTGGTCGCTCGCATTTCGACGTATGTCGCAATTTCCTGAGGCCCGCGGACCTTGCAAAACTAGCCAACGGTGAGGTCATTCGTGATCAGCTGCTGGACCTGGGGCCCTCTCAAGACGGGGAAGATAGTGATTCCGTTCTGAGATGGAGTGCATCCCCAACTGCACCAGCTGATGATTGCGGTGATGGTCAAGCTTGCTTTGTCGTGATTATTCGCAGGTTCGGGCAGCCTGAAGAAGAAACCCAGCGATTACTGCGAGAACGAGATCAGCTGCGGTTTGCAGTGGACGGTGCAGACTACGGTCTGTGGGACTGGAACATTGCCACCGGCGAAGTTTATTTCAGCCAGCGCTACATGGGCATGCTGGGGTATGAGCAATATGAACTCCCCCATGCGTACAGTACGTGGGAGTTGCTTTGCAAACCGGAAGATCTGGTCGAATACAATCAGGGTGTTGAAGACTATATTGCCGCTGGCACAGGCTATCTTCAGGACGAGTTCGAAATGCGCTGCAAGGATGGGCGCTATATATGGGTGCTCAGTCGCGGAAAAATCGTCAGTCGCCGCCGGGATGGTTCACCGCTCAGGGTTGTAGGTACACACCAAGACATTACCGAACTTAAAGAACGCGAAGCGGAGCTAGTTGCTGCTCGCGACGAGGCGGATAAAGCAAACCAGGCTAAGTCCAATTTCTTAGCGCTTATCAGTCATGAAGTGCGCACGCCTTTGAACGGTATTACCAGTGTGCTGCAATTGCTGGGTGATGAAGACAACGCAGAAGAGCGGAAGCGCTTGGCGCAACTCGCTCTCAACAGCAGTGATCAGTTGCTAACTGTTCTTTCTGATGTTTTGGACGTTTCCAAAATGGAAGCGGGTCGCTTTGACCTTAACCCCAAGTCTGTGGTCATAGACGATTTGATCGAAGAACTGTCACAGACGCATGCGAAAGCCGCCGAGCAAAAAGGGTTGAAGTTTTCGGCAATAGTGAAAGGCAATGGCAGTCTGGCCTTGAGCCTGGACCCGGTCAGGGTCACGCAAATTCTGAACAATTATCTGTCCAACGCTACCAAATTTACTGAAGAGGGTGAAGTCGCCCTGTCCGTCGAAGTCGACGAAACATATGGTAGCGGCGACCAGGGCAAAGTGTTTGTCAGTTTTGCGGTGCGCGATGACGGTATGGGCTTAACCCCGAGTGAGCGCGGTAAGCTGTTCCAACCCTTTTATCAGGCCGAAGGAACCCGTAACCGGTCTTCCGAAGGAACCGGGCTCGGGCTATCTATCTGTAAAAACCTGGCGGCGATGATGGGCGGCAAGGTCTGGTGTGCCAGCAAAAAAGGTTTTGGCAGTACCTTCTATTTTGAAGCCGCATTTGAGCGTGCAGCAGCGGCCAGTAGCGGCGCCGAAGCAGGCGCCGAGAATGTCGATGCAGTTGATGCCTCCAGTATTCAGGTGCTGGCAGCCGAAGACAACCCGGTGAACCAGATGATGCTTAAGAAGTTTCTGGTGGAGAAGTTTGGCTATCAGGTAACCACCGTGGGTGATGGGCAGCAAGTCATTGAAGCGCTTGTTGAGGGCCAGTTCGATATTATTTTGATGGATATTCACATGCCAATAATGGACGGCGTGACGGCAGCCCGCAAAATCAGGATGGCGACACCTGCGTGGTCAAAAACCCCCATTATTGCTTTGACCGCCGATGCTGCCGATATGCATGTAGAAGAGTATTTAGGGGTGGGCATGAACGATTGCGTAGCAAAGCCCATCAATTGGCCGGAACTTGATCAAAAAATAAAAGCCTTGGGTGCCAAGCGCGGCGAAGGCTAATCGACTGCTTTCAGGTGGTGCCTGTCGAAATACTTCAAAAGCTGAGCCAGCTGTTTGCCGCGTTTCAGTGTTTGGCCACCTGGCCCAAGGATACGCCACATGCCCTGACGGTGCGCGAGCGCTGGTTCCTTGATAATGCGATAGTGCGGCATTTCGCTTGCGCGGCGGAAAATTGAGAACACTGCCTGATCCTTGAGGTGGTCGATGGCATAGTCACGCCATAAGCCTGCAGAAACCACACGCCCATAAACGTTTAAAATTTGCGATAGTTCCTGCCGCATGAAATACACAATATCTGATTGCTTTTGCCCCCGAGAAACAGGGTCATTCGCCGGGGTGGTCAGCGACAGTAGATGAGCTTTGTGCGATGCAATATCGTCCATATGTTCCTCTAGTATGTCCATTGTGGGGGAAAAGTTTTTGGAATGCAATGGGGGGTGATTCGCAAATTTTCATCGCTTCGAAGCGCTCAATCACACCCCTAAACCATAGTTTTTACGCCCAAACGTGCCGGAACTTCGACGACACGTGTAGTAGAAAGTGAAACCCTTGACCTTGAAAGGCTTTGGTGGGATATCTATATCGGGTTCATAAAGAAAAACGACGACCCGTCGATAACGATAAAAAAATAATACGACAGCAACAGAGAGGATCAAACTCGTGAAAAATTCAATCTACTCCCGTCGACCATCCGTGGGGCGGAAGGCGCTTGTCGGCTTAATGGCCGCGGGCGTAGCGGCAACTGTATTGAACACAGTTGCCGGAACGGCAAGCATCGCACATGACCGTGAGTATGGGGACTATGTTTCCGAAGACCGTGACCTGTCGGGTTTCACTCGGTTGCAGGTGCGTGGTGCTATTGAGCTGGAACTGACAGCTGGTCAGGATTTCTCCGTAACAATTCGCACCCGTGAAGGGCGCATGGAAGACGTCACCACAGAAGTGGACGGTGATACGCTTGTCCTTGATATGGATGATGGTCGCCGTCGCAGCTGGTGGGAAGACACGGACGTCGAAGTCACGATCACCATGCCAACGCTCGCCGAGCTTGAAGTGCTTGGTGCGGTGGACGGCGAGATTTTCGCGGTCGACAGTGACGACATCGAAATCGATGTACGCGGCGCTGCTGATGTGGAAATCGAAGGCAAATGCGGCACGCTCACCGTTGATGTGCGCGGTGCCGGTGACATTGATGCTGATGACCTGAAGTGCGAGAACGTTGAAGTGGACGTTAAGGGTGCTGGTTCTGCGTCTGTGTATGCAAGCGAAAGCATTGATGCGCGTGTGTCAGGCGTTGCAAGCATTTCCGTATACGGCGACCCCAAAGATGTGCGCAAGCACGCCGGCGGTCTTTCCAGTATTTCAATTAAATAACCGAGTTGCCCCTCGCGACCACGAGGGGTGCATCCAATTGATGAGGGGATAGAGGATGAAAACTCTTGTAGCAGCTGCAACATGTGCAGCAATTCTGGCCGGATCGGCCACTGTTTCAGTAACGGCAGACGACACGTCAGAAGAAATGCGCAGCGTCGATAGCTTCACACGCATTCGCAACAAAGGCTCCTTTGAGGTTTATGTGAATGTGGGCTCCGAACAGTCTGTCAAAGTAACTGCAGACAGCGACATTATCGAACATGTGGAAACAGAAGTTCGTGGTTCCACGCTTCATATCAAATTTGAAAACCGTGATAACTGGAAGAGTTGGCGCAACATTGATGTGCTCCGTGTCGATATCACGGTGCCAAGCCTTGAAGGTGTCCGTGTCGATGGCTCAGGTGACTTTGAAGTACGCGGCGTAGAAGCTGAAAGCTTCAGCGCTAACGTGAACGGATCAGGCGATATTGATCTGATCTCCGCAAAAACCGATCGTTTGAGCATTGATGTTAAAGGGTCTGGCGACGTGGAAGTATCCGGCACCTGCACCGATATCGACATTGAAGTGAAAGGCTCCGGCGACGTGGAAGCTCGCGACATGGCCTGTGCTGCCGGTGAGATTGGTATCATGGGTTCTGGCGATGTTGCCGTTACGCTCAATGAAAGCGTTGATGTCGGCATTATGGGGTCCGGTGACGTGGTTGTGTATGGCAAGCCGGAAAAAGTTTCGACCCGCGCGATGGGCTCTGGCGACGTTACATTGCGCTAGCAGCACATTAAAAAAGCACGGCCCTTTTTCGCCACAATTCAGACATTGATGAGCCCCAATCGGGGCTCATCTTTATTTTGTTGGCCTCTACTGGCCCAATCGGTTGCGTTCCTTGGTCCCCCTGACCCTAGGTTCTCTTTGTCCCCCGGTTGGGCCAGTTTTCTATTGATCTCATATTTCCGTTACCATGCCTGAAACCATTGGCGCCGGTCACTGCCCGTGCTTAGATGGGGTCATCTATCTCAAGGGGGCATCTATGCTAACTTTTTTCGAACTTTGCGGCGCGGACGACGCGGTGCGTTTCAGTCCGTTTGCTTGGCGCATCAAATTGATGCTCGAGCACAAGGGTGCGCCTTACCAATCCAGAACAATCACTTTTGCGGACAAGTCTGCACTTGAACCCTCCGGCCTCTCTACGGTGCCGGTGATCAGGGACGGAGACACCTGGATCAGCGAAAGTCAGCGAATCGCACTCTGGCTAGAGGAGCGGTTTCCGGACAATCCCCTGTTTGAGGGACCCGCTGCAATAGCCCAGGCGCCGATTATTAATAACTGGATTGACCGGAACATTATTGCGCCAGTGTTCCCCATGATCGTGGCTGATATTTTTGATGCACTGGACGATGAAAACCAGGCTTCCTTCAGGGCCAGCAGGGAGCCACGTTTGGGCGGGAGAAAAATTGAGGACATGCGTGACGGCCGCGACGCTCTGCGCGATGCTTACAAAGCTAATTTGGCGCCGGTTGAGGCCATTCTGGACAACCATAAATTCTTGAGCGGTACAGCCCCCGCTTTTGCAGACTATTGCATGATGGGCAGCTTGATGTGGCCGCATATTGTGACGGATTTTGACCCTGTTGCGATCAGTGAGCCTGTCATGGCTTGGCGCGAGCGCATGTTCGATCTATTTGGAGGCTTCGCCCGTAACGCGCCTCGTGCTGTCTGAAAAAGCGTTCCAGAGCGCGCGCAGCCCTTGCATGCGCTGGTGAATCCTTTATACAAATTTGCGTAATTTCTCTGCGTATCGAAGATCAAAAGGACTCCATAGTGGCCGATGTACTTTTGGAAGCCCGCAATCTAAGCAAACATTTTGGCGACCTGAAAGCGGTGGATGGCATATCCCTGACCGTGAAGAAAGGCGAAGTGCTTGGCTTTTTGGGGCCAAACGGTGCCGGAAAAACCACAACAATGAAGATGTTGACGGGTTTTCTGGCTCCCACAGATGGCAGTGCCTATGTGTGCGGTGAGCTCGTCACATCAGACAATGAGCGCGCGCGTGCTCGTGTGGGGTATTTGCCGGAAGGGGCTCCCCTATATGGTGAGATGTCGCCGCGCGCTTTCCTTCAGTTTATTGCCCGCACGCACGGTATTGTCGGCAAGGAAGCTGAAGATGTGGTCGAAAGTGCGGCGAGTGCCGTAAACCTCGACAGTGTTATGACCCAGCGCATCGAAACGCTTTCCAAAGGGTTTAAGCGCCGTGTTGGATTGGCGGCTGCCATTTTGCACGCGCCAGATGTTTTGATTTTGGATGAGCCGACAGACGGCCTGGACCCAAACCAAAAACACGAAGTGCGTCGATTGATTGAAGCCATGTCGATCGACCGGGCCATCATCATCTCTACCCATATTCTTGAGGAAGTTGATGCTCTCTGCCACCGGGCGGTGATCATCAATAAAGGCGCGGTTGTGGCGGATGGCACGCCGAGCGAGCTGCGGTCACGGTCCAAGTATAAAAACGCGGTGACCATGCTGGTGCCTGACGAGTATGCGGAGAAAGCTGCATCTGCTTTGAAAGGTATTAAACTGGTCGCGGGTGTTGAGGCGGCGAAAGAAGGTGACCTGATGCGCCTTACGGTTTTGGCGCGCGGTGGCGGTGATATCGCAGATACGATTGGCGACATAGCAGCCGTTAGCAACTGGCAGGTAACGCAGTTTACCGTGGACCCGGGACGCCTTGACGATGTGTTCAGGCAGTTGACGGAAAGGGACGTGTAATGAACGGCATTTCCACCATCTTCCGGCGAGAGTTTGCCAGCTATTTTGCAAGCCCTGTTGCTTATGTTTTCCTGGTGATTTTCTTGATCATGCAAGGGCTTTTCACCTTTTATCTGGGCTCCTTTTATGAGCGTGAGCAAGCTGATCTAGTCGCCTTTTTCACCTACCAGCCCTGGCTTTATTTGTTCCTTATGCCATCGATCGCGATGCGGCTGTGGGCCGAGGAACGACGCTCCGGAACGTTCGAATTATTGCTGACACTTCCCATTCCCACGCGGTCCGTTGTTGCAGGGAAATATTTGGCGGCATTGGCCTTTGCAGCGCTCGCACTTGCGCTCACGTTCCCGATTTGGATCACCGTCAATTGGTTAGGCTCTCCCGATAACGGGGTGATTATCACTGGTTATCTGGGTTCCCTATTGATGGCGGCAGCGTACCTTGCGATTGGCGCAGCCATGTCATCGATCACAAAAAACCAAGTTGTGGCCTTTATTCTGGCGGTAACAGTTTGTTTCCTGTTTTTGGTGGCCGGGCTTCCAATGGTGCTTGATACCGTCAGTGGATGGGCGCCAGAAGCGTTGGTTCTGGCTGTCGCTAACCTCTCATTCCTAAGCCACTTTGACAGTCTTCAAAAAGGCGTGGTGACGCTCGGGGATGTTATTTATTTCGTTGCTGTGATTGTCTTCTGGCTTTGGGTAAACCGTATCGTTATCGAGAGTAAGAGGGAGGCAGGATAATGCAGAAAATTGCTGAGTTTCTCTCCAAGCGGTCGACCGTGCAAATTTTGATTGCGGCGCTGGTGTTTCTGTCTGTCACGGTCATTGAGGATCGTTTCTTCCGCGGTGCCCGGCTTGATCTGACAGAAGACAGACTTTACAGCCTCTCGACTGGCACCAAGGATTTGCTGGGTGACTATGACGAGCCCATTACGCTTGATTTTTACTTTTCCAAGTCACTGGCAACACCCTTCCCTCAGCTTCTAGCTTACGGCAAGCGCGTCGAAGATTTGCTGCGTGCGTTCGAGGCGGTGAACCCGGCCAATGTGCAGCTCTCCATCATTGACCCAGAAGCCTTTTCTGAGGAAGAGGACGAGGCGGTGGTGTTAGGCCTTCGCGGTATTCCGCTATCGGACGGCTCTACGCTGTATATGGGACTGTCTGCCACCAACGCGCTTGATGGTGAAGCGATCATTCCTTTCTTCGCAGAAGAACGGGAGAAATTTCTCGAGTATGACCTCGTGAAATTGCTGGCGACGCTTGATACTGAAAGTCGTCGCACGCTCTCGCTTTTAACAACGCTGCCCATGCAATTTGGGCCCGGCGGTCCGCAAGCGATGATGGCGGGGCAAGCGCAGCCCTATGTGCTGTATGAGCAGCTTTTTGACTTTTTTGATGTTCAGGATCTGGCGCCTGATTTCACCGAAATTCCGGCGGAAACCGATGTACTGATGATCGTGCACCCACCTGAACTGAATGAAGACCAACTGTTCGCCATTGACCAATATGTGCTTAAGGGCGGAAAAACGCTGGTATTCCTTGACCCGCACTCAGAGGCGATGAACCCACGCGCGACTGTCGCGTCGCCCAGCTCATTGGGGCCGCTATTGAACGCATGGGGTGTCGACATGCCTGAAGGTCAGGTGGTTGGCGATGCCTCCCTCGCCCAGCGCGTGCAAATGGGTGGCTTTGGGCCTGACTCGATCAAAGATTATGTTTTCTGGCTCTCTGTAAACGACAGTTTTCTATCTTCTTCGGACGTCGTGACCGGCGCCATCAACAATCTGAACTTCGCGAGTGCCGGTGTCTTGAGACAAACTGAAGACGCAACCACCAGCCTTGATCCACTTGTGACCACCAGTGCGGCATCCGCTTTGTATGAAGCGTCGCGGGCTGTTGGTATCCCGGACCCAGACAGCTTGCTGCGTGATATGGTGCCGACAGGTGAAACATATATTCTTTCTGGCCGCGTGCAGGGCACAGCCCAATCAGCCTTCCGTGACCGGGTCGCTGAGGCTGTTGTTGCTGCTGGAACGGATACAGCAAACGCACCTGTGGCGTCGGGCAACATCAATATCGTCGTCACCACGGACACAGACCTGTTCGACGATCGTTTTTGGGTTCAGCTTCAGGATATGCTCGGTCAGCGTATTGCTGTTCCCCTTGCAGGCAATGGCAGTTTTGTCTTGAACCTTGCGGACCATATCTCTGGCTCCGACGCATTGTTAGGTCTTCGTGGCCGCGGTATTTCAAAACGGCCTTTTGACAAAGTGGACGAATTGCGGCGGGAAGCCGAGGCCAAATACCTCGTAGAAGAGGAAGAGTTGCAAAACCAGTTAACCGAGACCGAAGCTCGGATCGCAGCGCTTGAAAACCAAAACCCGGATGGATCTGCCGTGCTGTCTGTGGAACAAGAGGCCGAGATCGAGCTCTTTCGCACGCAGCTTCTGGAAACGCGGAAAGCGCTGCGTGAAGTGAAACGGAATCTGCGCCAGGATATTGAAAACCTGGGTGACTGGTTGGCCTTCATCAATATCGCATTCATGCCGCTGCTGATTGTGCTTTATGTGTTGGTTCGACTTATGTTACGTCGCAGCAAACGGACCCACAGATTCCTATAGTAGGTAACGAACCTCATGTCTGAACGCATGACCAATATTCTTGGCTATCTCACACTTGCTGCGATTTTGGCAGCTATTTGGATCCTATTTGGCGAAGACCCAGCGCGCGAGCAGGGTGCGCGCGGTGAGCGAACGTTCGCAGGACTGGCCGAGCGCGTGAACGAGACGGCCGGCATTACACTAAGCCAAGGCGATGAGCAGTTGGTTGTGTCGCGAAACGATGATGCCTGGCAGGTGGATAACCGAGGCGGTTACCCGGCTGACGCAGACAAAGTGCGTGCGTTGCTTCGTGGTTTTGCGCGCTCTGAGCGCAGGGAACCCAAAACCGCAAATCCTGCAAGATTTGATACGCTTGAGCTCGGCGAAGCTGCGACAGCCGTGACCCTCGTCGACGAAACCGGGGGCACGCTTTTGTCGGTTCGCGTGGGCAAACGCAAAGAAGGTGGTAGCGGTCGCTCCCTCACATTTGTTTTTCAGGAAACGGACACCCGGGCATGGCTGGTCAGCGGCATTGAAGATGTCGCGGTCGACGCGGCCAAATGGCTGAGCTCAGACCTTCTCGATATTGCTGAACAGCGGGTGCAGTCTGTGACGCTGAATGATGTGACCCTGTCGCGTGGACTTGGTGGGCAAGACTATGAAGTTGTCGGTTTGACAGAGGGTGAAACAGCGGTTGCAGGTTACAAACGGTCAGAGCCTGCGCGCACGTTTGCTGGACTTGACCTTTCAGATGTGGAGCAAACCGCCAATCCTTTGATGGAACCATCGGGCAACGGCGCGCTTCAAACTCACGACGGTTTACGCGTCAGCTTCACACTGTTTGATCATAACGACGCCATTTGGGCACAGCTGGAAGCTGACTATGACGCAGCGCGTGCAGAAGACGGTGAAGCGGGCGAATTGCCCCAAGCACCGGCAGACGGTGTTGCAGAGGCAGCGGCATTGAATAAGAAGTTTCGTGGATGGTTGTTCAAATTATCCAGCTTTGATGCAGATATATTGAAACAAAAACGCAGCGATTTTATTGAATCTGACGTGTCAGACGCAGCTGCCTCTTGACGGGCACGATTCCTTCCCTAAATCAGGGTCAACAATAGGGCTGGCGGGTATTCAACCCGTCCAATCTGGCTGCAGTAATGGGCGCAGCCAAGAGTAGTGAGAGATATCAGTTATGAGCGAGCAAAAAGAAACGCAAGCTGGCGAAACGCGGGGGTTTGAGGCAGAGGTTTCGCGCCTGCTGCACATGATGGTTCATTCGGTCTATTCAGACCGCGAAATCTTCTTGCGGGAATTGATTTCCAATGCGTCTGATGCGTGTGACAAACTGCGGTATGCGGGCCTGACGCAGGCGGAGCTCCTGAAAGATAATGGCGAGTTCGGCATTTCAATCACCGTGGACGCTAACGCCAAGACGCTGGTGGTTGCCGACAACGGCATTGGCATGAGCAAAGAAGACCTCATTGAAAACCTAGGCACCATCGCGCGCTCTGGCACAGCTAAATTTGTTGACCAGCTCACGGGTGACAGCAAAACCGATATGCAGCTCATTGGGCAGTTCGGTGTTGGTTTTTATTCGGTGTTTATGGTTGCTGATAATGTTGAGGTTATCACCCGCAGGGCGGGCGAGGCAGATGCGTGGAGCTGGACCAGTAAGGGCGAAGGCTCTTATGAAATAACACCAGCTGAGAAAGTAAACTCCGGCACTGAAATTCGCCTGCACCTGAAGGATGACGCCGAAGAATTTACCGAGCAGCACCGCCTGCAGTCGATCGTGACCAAATATAGCGACCATATTGCGGTACCAATTACGCTTGCGATCAAAGGCAAAGAAGAAGCGGACGCTGAGCCCAAGATCGTGAATGAGGGCTCTGCGATCTGGACGCGCAACAAGTCTGATATCACTGAAGAGCAATATGCGGAGTTTTACCGCAGCGCGGGCCACGCATTTGATGACCCTGCTATGACCCTGCACTATAAAGCTGAGGGCATGCAGGAATATACGGTACTGCTGTTTGTGCCAACCAAACAACCAATGGATCTGTTTGACCCGGCCCGCAAAAACCGCGTGAAACTGTATGTGAAGCGCGTGTTCATCTCTGACGATAGCGCCGATTTGCTGCCGGGCTGGCTGCGCTTTATGCGGGGTGTTGTCGACAGTCAGGACCTGCCGCTGAACATCAGCCGCGAAATGCTGCAGAACAACCCAACCATGGCACGCATGTCGAAAGCGATCACCAAACGGGTGATCAGTGAATTCGAGAAGCTTGCCAAGAAAGACAACGAAAAATTCCTGTCGCTCTGGTCGGAGTTCGGCCCCGTCATTAAAGAAGGCATCTATGAGGATCATGAGCGCCGTGACGCGCTCCTCAAGCTTGCGCACTTCCGCTCTACGGGTACAGACGGTTGGACAACACTGACCGACTATGTCGAGCGCATGAAAGACAAACAGTCTGCCATTTATTATATCACCGGCACGGACGCTGATGCTGTAGCGCGCAGTCCGCAGCTTGAAGGGTTCCGCTCGCGCGGCATCGAGGTACTGCTGCTCTCCGACCCGGTGGACGAGTTCTGGATCCAGATGGCACCAGACTTTGACGGCAAGCCGTTCAAGTCCATCACGCGCGGTGACAGTGATCTGAAGGACATCGCTGAAGAAAAGTCGGACGACGAGAAAAAAGAAAGTGCGAGCGAAGGCGATTTGGTGACCCTAACCACTTTGATGAAAGAAGTGCTGGGTGAGCGCGTATCTGATGTGCGCACGACCGACCGTCTGACCGACACATCCGCCTGTTTGGTGGCGAGCGACGCTGGCATGGACATGCACCTGGAACGCATTCTGAAGGCGCACAATCAGTTGGATCAGGTCACGGCCAAAGTGCTGGAGGTGAACCCGTCGCACCCGCTTATTCGCAGGCTTGCAGAAAAGTCGAACGAAAAAGGCGCGATTGATGCGCTCGCTGACCCCGTGCTGCTGATCCTTGATCAGGCCAAAATTCTGGAAGGTGATGCGCTCGAAGATGCCAGCGCCTTTGCGCGCCGGTTGTCGTCAGCGATGGAACGCGGTCTGGCGTAAAAAATTTCGAATTTCGGAAACTGAAAGGGCGGTGACTTTGGTTGCCGCCTTTTTTGCGCGCAGATTAGGGCAAATACTTCAACTTTTCAGTTTCCGGATTTTCACACCGGTTATCTGGTTTTTGCTGCGCGAGGTTACCTCAAAGCGAAACCCGTGAAACTCATAGCGACTGCCAACAATCGGGATGGTTTCTGCCTCATAAATCAAAAGACCCGCCACCGTCGTCGCGTGTTCATCGGGCAAGTGCCAGTCGAACATGCGATTGACGTCGCGAATGGTGACCGATCCTTCCGCCATCACCGTACCATCATTGAAGCTGCGCACGCCAGGCAGGTCGAAGTCATGCTCGTCCGCAATGTCGCCAACGATTTCTTCAAGTATATCCTCAAGCGTCACCAGACCCTGAATGTCGCCGTATTCGTCCACGACCAGCGCGAAGTGTGACTTGCGCTCCAGAAATGCGTTTAATTGCTCCTTCAGGCTTGTGGTCTCTGGCACAAACCAGGGTTTGTTCATAATGCGTTTGACATTGAAGCGGTGCATCTGCCCACCAGCCCGCCGAAGTGCGCGCAAGACATCTTTTGCGTGCAAAACGCCAACAATGTTCTCCGGCTCATCTTCAAAAAGTGGCAGCCGCGTATAGGGGCTGCGCACAACGGCTGCAATGATTTCGTCGGTTGGGGCGTTCACATCCAGCATCTGCATGCTTTTGCGGTGCAGCATCACATCTTCAATGGTGACTTCCTCGAGGTCGAGGATGGAGCCGAGCATATGCTGCTCTTCCTTGACGATCCCGCCTTCCTGGCGATGCAGGTCAATCGCGCCGCGAATTTCTTCCTGTGCGGACAGCGCATTGTCGATGGAAGAAATATCAACGCCAAAAAGCTTCAGGGTCATGCGCACAATCTGCTGCACCAGTGCCACTATCGGGGCAAACAAAAACACCACAAACCGGATAACTGACGAGACACCCAGGGCCATGCGCTCCGTGTTGGCAATGGCATAGGACTTTGGCAGCACTTCGGCAAAAATCAGGACCAAAGCGGTCATAACCGCGGTGGCAATAAACACGCCTTCGTCCCCCATGATCGACAGGAACAGGCTGGTTGCCAGCGCAGACGCCAGGATATTAACGAGGTTGTTGCCAAGCAAGATGGCGCCGATCAGCCGCTCTTTGTCATCGATCAGGTTTGAAACGCGCTTTGCTCTTTTATCACCATGCTTCGCCATATGGTGAATACGTGCCTTGGAGGCGGCAGTGAGCGCTGTTTCAGAGCCTGAAAAAAGCCCCGACAACAAAAGCAGGAAAAAGATGATGCCAGTGGTTACCCAAAATTCGGTGTTGAATATTTCGGCGGCTTCCATGACCGCGATGTCCTCTCTCATTAACTGCTAGGCGTCCAGGGAATCTTGGAGAACGGCCTTGATAATTTCAAGGTCTACACCTCTATGCATTGCCGCAGTGCCGATACCACCCAAAATGAAACCAATGGTGCCAGCTTCGACTTTTTTGTCTTTCCCCATATGCGCAAGAAGGTCTTCTGCTGAGCAAGCGAGGCCAATATCGCCAGCGGATGTTCTCATGCCGACACTGTCAAAATGCTCTTTAACTCGCACATGTTCGTTTGGCGACGCTAGCCCCAGCCGGACTGACGCATCAAGCGCTATGACCATGCCTATCGCGACGGCTTCACCGTGCAACAGTTTGCCTGAATAGCCACATTCAGCCTCAAGCGCGTGCCCAAATGTATGACCCAGATTGAGAAGTGCCCGCTTTCCCGCTTCGCGCTCATCTTCTGCAACGACACGGGCTTTGGCGCGGCAGGAATGTGCAATTGCGTTTGTACGCAAAACCTGGGTTTCTTCGCTGTTGGCGTCTGAAACAATGTCTGCGCCATTATCTTCCAACCATGCGAAAAACTCAGGGTCATCTATGACACCGTATTTTACGACTTCCGCATAACCGGCGAGTAGTTCCCGTCGAGGCAGAGTATTCAGGGTGTTGGTGTCAATCAGCACGGCTTTGGGCTGGTAGAATGCGCCGACCAGGTTTTTGCCATGCGCTGTGTTGATACCTGTTTTGCCGCCAACCGAACTGTCCACCTGCGAAAGCAGGGTGGTTGGGATCTGCACAAAATCAATACCGCGCAAAATGGTGGATGCGGCAAAGCCGGCCAAGTCGCCGATGACACCCCCGCCAAACGCAACAAGGACGTCAGAACGTTCGATGCCGGTTCCCAGAATATCACCAACCAGGCGCTCCAGAACGGAGAAGCTCTTGCTGGTCTCGCCTGGTTCCTGAACGAACCAGTGGCTTTCTATGTTACTCGCCGCCAGAGCTGTTTTCAGTGTGTCGCCGTGATGCGCGATGACATTTTTCTCGCTGACGACAAAAACACGTCTGTTCTTGATAAAAGGAAGCAGAATTTCGCCAGCGCGATCAAGCAAGCCAGCGCCAATGTGAATATCATAAGCGCGCTCGCCCAGCGCGACGGCCACTTTACTGGCTGGCGTGGCATCAGACATTGACTAAGTCTCTTTGTTCTAAGGCTGCAATGATGGCGTCAACAACTTCATCGTGCGGACCATCAGATGACTGAATATGAATGTCGGCCTCCGCATAGATTGGACCCCGCTCTTGAAGCAATTTCTTCAAAATATCTTCCGGGTCACCGTTTTTGAGAAGCGGACGTGTGTCGCGTCGGCCGGTGCGCTCAACAAGGACTTGAAGCGTAGCGTCCAGCCATATCGTGATGGCTTCGCTCTTCATCAATTCTCTGGTTTCGTCATTTATGAATGCACCACCACCGGTTGCCAGCACGCGGGAAGGTCCGCCCATAAGCCTTGCAATGACACGGCGCTCGCCAGCACGAAAATACTCTTCGCCGTAGGTTTCAAATATTTCACCCACGGACATTTGAGCAGCCTTTTCTATCTCGAAATCAGAGTCAGCAAACTCCAGTCCCAGCTTTTTGGCTAGTCGACGCCCTACAGTGGTTTTGCCAGCTCCCATCAAACCAACAAGCACAATTGTCTTGTCAGATTTGGGGCTGGCGGTATCCGCTTTCAGGCCTGCTTCATTTTCGTGTGCGGTCATGGACATACGCTCACTTACTAGCAGAGTGTGGTGCGCTTAAAAGCTTTTTCGACAGCAATCTAAGAATTACAGCTCATTGCACCACAATTTGGACACCAATTGAGGAGATATTATCCATGTGCGGCGACAGAATAAGCTTTTTGCTTGCTGGACTTGGATGTCTGCGCCGCCTATAACCTCATTAGCTTTGAGAGTATGTAACAGAGTCGTCAAGGAACATCCTGAATGTCAAAAGTGACACAGATTATTATTGCCGCTGCTGCCCTCGCAATCGTAGGGGGTGGCGTGTTTTTGATGACGTGGGATATTCCGGCGCCATCTGAAAAAGTAACAAAGACATTGAGCAACGATCGCTTTCCTTCTTAATTATGCAATTTAGCCGCCTGCAATTTACCGCGTTTCTCAGTCTAATATTGGCTGCCAGTTTTGGTGCACACGCGGCACAGGAAGAAGAGCAGCAGCCTGAGCAGACAGCCGAAGAAACCGAGGCGGTGGTTGAGTCTTCTTCGGCTCCAGCAACCGAAAAACCTGCTCGCAGGACGATATATTTTGTTGGTCCAAAAGTCGCTTTGGAGCGCCAGCAAGGTCCAAGCATTGGTCAGCCGCAATCCATATTGCCTCGACCCCTTATTCGCCCTGGGTCAGTGGAAATTCCCGAACCTCAAGCCGAGGAAGTAAACCCGGTTGAAGACCTGTTGGATGAGCAAGCTCAAAGCTTGGCTGAGCTTCAGGAACTGCCTGGCGATACCAATCTGGAACAAACCCCTGATGGCGACGATTCTCAGAGCGAACCCTCTGATGTCCAGCCATTTGACCCGTACGCGCCCAATATCAATACAGACGCATTTGATGAAGGCGTTCTGGAGCAGATCGACCCGTCCGGCATCGCCGTTGAATTGGGTGATGGCTCGATAGAGACTGTATGGCAAGGTTATGACCGCAGCGACATAATCGCGTTTCTAAATCAGTTGAGCCAGCCCAGCCTTTCGCCGACATTGGCCCGGTTTGCTTCTTCGATTGCGGCGTCGCGCTTTGATGTCCCGGAGCCGGCCAATGATCAGTCAGTCCACCAGTTCATCGCAGCCCGCCTCGGCGTATTTGAAGCGCAAGCCAATCGGGAAGCCTACGTCGGGTTGATTGAGCTGTTGCCAGAAGATTTTGACTGGTCTGCGCTTGCCCACCATTTCGCCCGTGCCAATCTGTTGAAGGGCGAACTCACTGACGCTTGTCAGATTGCTAACGCACGCCGCGCTAATGATCTTGACCCTTACTGGGCACGCCTGTCCACATTCTGCATGGCGGCCTCTGGCAATCGCAGCGGTGTGGACTTTCAGCTGGGCATCTTAGAAGAAACCACTGAGGTTGATCAGGTGTTTTACCAGTTGATTGACCAAATTTTGGTTGAAGCCGAGCAGCCTCCAGGAACAGTTTTGCCGCCGGTGGTAGAGCTTGAGGACCCGCTTTCAGCAGATATCCTGACTGCCTCCATGGCGCGGTTGGCTCGCGTGACAGCCGGCAGTATTGACGTATCCGGAGTTAATCCGCTCGCGGTGCCGTTGCTGCTTGAAAATGCGTTGCTGCCTCGCGCTCCGCACAGCACGCTCGTCGCATATTTAATGGCGCGGGGTGTTGCCAACCCTGACAGTGTGGCCCGGTTTATTTCTGCCGCTGAATTTTCGGATGATGAAAAAGCCTCCTTGGACGCTTGGCTGAAATCACAAGGTAACGAAGAACAAAAAGGTGACGGTGATGCAACACTGACCGCTTCCATTGAACAAGCCATGCCAATAGAGAGTGATTTGCTGCAGTCACTGCTGCTTCAGACTACCGCCACCAACGCGGACACAGCCGCTTTGGCGCTCCAGCAGTATTGGCAGATTGCAGGACAGAGAAACCTTAGGCCTGCGGTGGCCTCCGTTGTCAGTAAAGTGGCAACCCTGCCCAATGTTGAGGCCTATCTGAAGGGCGCGACTTCTGCGGCGATTGTGGCCAGAGCGGCTTACCTTTCTGGCGACCTGGATCTTGCAGCAGCGTGGGCGCGGAAATTGCGCATCAGTGTTGCTGGGGAAGACGCTGATGTTGACGCCGCACTGGTTGGACTCATTCCTCTCATCGAAGCCGAAAAGTGGAGCCAATCAGAAACAAGTTTATCCAACCTGCCGCTCTGGTGGTCAGTTCGGTCTTCTTCGCCTGAGGGATTCAGACAGGCAAATTTGCTGTTTACGATCCAAGAGGCCTTCGACAAACCGGTCGGTGATGGTTTATGGGCCGCTGTTGGGTCTGGCCCTGTTTTGCTGGAAGGTGGGTCTGTCTCGCCAGCCGTTTGGCGAGAATTTCTTACCAACATGAACGAGCAAGATCCTGTTGGTGCGTTGACAAGTTTTTACCGTATTATGTCTGAGGTTGCGCCGGGTGATCTCCCACCAGCTATGGCGGGCACACTGGTTGCAGGTTTGCGCCAGCTGGGTTTTGAAGAAACCGCGCGCGCCTTTGCACTCGAAATTCTTATCAGTCAGAAGATTTAGGTGTCATGAAAGACCAACAGCTCGTCGATCAGTTTCTGGAAATGCTGGCCGCCGAGCGAGGCAGGGCTGAAAACAGCCTGGCCGCGTATCGCCGTGATATTGAGCACTTTCTTGCCAATTCGGATGCAGGTTTGTTGGCGACAACGTCGGAAACAATCCGATCCTATTTGGCAGCCCTTCATAAAGAAGGACTGAAGGCGTCAACAGTGGCCCGCCGCCTTTCCGCAATCAGGCAGATGTTTCTTTTCCTTTACCGGGAAGGATTACGCGACGACAACCCCGCGAAAAACATCGAAAGTCCTCGCCAGCCAGTGAAATTGCCAAAAACACTGTCTGACTCCGAGGTCGAGCAATTGCTCGATACTGCCGAGATGAAAACGCAGCGCGGAAAACTAAAAGCGCTGCGCGCTCACGCCCTTTTGGAAACCCTTTATGCAACGGGCCTGCGGATCAGCGAACTTGTCAGTCTTCCGCGCCGGTCTGTCGGCCCGGACACCAACATGATATTGGTGCGCGGTAAAGGCGGACGAGAACGCATGGTGCCCCTTGGTGACAAAGCGCGCATGGCACTGACCGCATATTTGCAGGCGCTCCATGTCAAGGAAGCGCAAAAGGGCACAAAAAGCCCGGCCGGCGCGCATTATTTATTCCCTTCTCGTGGTGCAAAGGGCCATTTGACTAGGCGACGGGCTGGGCAACTTATCAAGAAACTTGCCGTTGACGCGGGCCTCGATCCAAAAACTGTGAGCCCTCACAAACTCAGACATGCCTTTGCGACCCACCTTTTGTCTAACGGGGCCGACCTGCGCGCTGTCCAGCAAATGTTGGGTCATGCAGATATTTCAACCACGCAAATCTATACGCATGTGCTCGATGAACGCTTGAAATCACTGGTTCTTGAAAAGCATCCTTTAGCCAAGGGTTAAGTCGCTTCTGACGGCTTTTCTTGCAAAAACAGGTCTCAAGGCTTACATCTTTCCTATGATGGAAAGATTGGGACCCGCATTTAAACGCAGCATACAGTTTGGCTTGACAAGCCAGCGCCAAATGATGAATTTGCGCGCCAAAGAATGCCATGGTTTGTTGACCAATGGCGGATGAACAAGTCACGCAGAAAGAGACGCCCATGATGACATTTCTTGAGTTTGAGAAACCAATCGCTGAGCTTGAAGGCAAGATCAGGGAACTCAGAAGTTTCTCCGGTGGTAGTGGCGATGTTGATATTTCTGTAGAGGTTGGGCAACTGGAGACAAAGCTCGGCAAGCTGCTGAAAGACACTTACGCAGGTCTGTCGCCAAGCCAGAAGATTCAGGTTGCCCGTCATCCAGAGCGCCCACATTTTGGCGACATAGTGGACCATCTGTTTGAAGATTTTACACCCCTTGGCGGTGATCGCGCTTTTGGGGAAGATGCTGCGCTGCTCGGTGGGCTGGCTCGTTTTCGCGGTGAAGCCTGTGTCGTTATGGGCCATGAAAAGGGCTCCGACACAGAAAGCCGCTTGAAGCACAATTTTGGCATGGCTCGACCAGAAGGCTACCGTAAAGCCATTCGCCTCATGGATATGGCCGATCGGTTCGGCCTGCCTGTTCTGACGCTTGTTGATACGTCCGGTGCCTACCCGGGTGTGGGGGCCGAGGAACGCGGTCAGGCGGAAGCTATTGCACGCTCTACAGACAAGTGCCTGGCGGTGGAAACGCCGATTGTGACTTGCATTGTAGGTGAAGGCGGTTCGGGTGGCGCCGTTGCTATTGCAGCGGCTAATCACGTTATGATGATGGAACACGCGATCTATTCAGTGATTTCGCCAGAAGGCTGTGCCTCCATTCTTTGGCGGACCAATGAAAAGGCGGAAGATGCCGCGAATGCGCTCAAGATTACGGCTCAGGACCTGCTGAAGCTTGGTGTGATTGATGGCATTGTGCCGGAGCCACTGGGTGGTGCCCACCGCGACCGGGAGCGGGCTATGAATGTTCTTGGTGATAATATGGAAGGTGCGCTGCGCGATATGGCAGGTCTTGATGGTGCCCGTCTTAAAGAGCTGCGACGCGAAAAATTCCTGGCGATTGGTGACAAAGGCATCGCCTAAATTGATCTCCTAATGATCTCCTCAAGAGCGGCATCTGCCGCTCTTTTTATTTGTGTAAAACTCTTGACACATTTTTCTGCTAGCTTGTCGGTTATCGGACGGGCCGAGACTGCGAATCGCCGCTTTTTCAGGGCTTTTTGCTCGCAGTCTCAAATATCCCATGGTTAATGGAATTCGAGTCTTTGATTCGTTAACCATGTAACACCATATATTGTGGGCCTTTAAAAGTTTCTCCACTTTATCTTGACGAGAAGCGTCATTCGCCCTTATCCTGTTTCACACAACAAACGAAGCAAGTACCAAACGGGGGACATCGGGAGGGCAGCTTCGTAAACTATTGAAAATAAAGAAAAAGTTGATTTTGTTCGACTTTTGTTCTCCAATCGGGCTACATTGATGAGTTTCCCGAAACGGAGAAGGAGTCTGCGGTTCAGGTTTTCGGGGTGTTTAACCGCATGAACAAGGTCAGTAAATCAGGGTCTGGAAATCGGGGCGGACTAGGGAGTAAGAGGCAAAAATGTTTGAAGTAACCCATTTCGAACGTGGTGGCGCGGTAGAAATTGACCGCAGTAAAGACGACCTGCTCACTGAATTTGGTAAAGAGACACTCACGGATCGCTATTTGATGCCTGGTGAGAGCTACCAGGATTTGTTTGCGCGTGTAGCCGCTTTTTACGGCGATGACGCTGCACACTCTCAGCGGCTGTATGATTATATTTCAAAATTGTGGTTTATGCCGGCGACACCAGTTTTGTCGAACGGTGGCACCAATCGCGGTTTGCCGATCAGCTGCTTTTTGAACGAAGCACAAGACAAACTGAATTCCATTGTTGACCTGTGGACCGAGAATGTTTGGCTCGCGTCCAAAGGTGGTGGCATTGGTTCCTATTGGGGCAACTTGCGCTCTATTGGTGAGACTGTTGGCGGTGTTGGTAAAACCAGCGGCATCATTCCTTTTGTGCGGGTGATGGACAGTTTGACGCTCGCGATCTCTCAAGGCTCTTTGCGTCGTGGGTCTGCGGCGATTTATCTGCCAGTGAGCCACCCGGAAATCGAGGAATTTGCAGAGCTTCGCCGCCCAACTGGTGGTGACCCAAACCGCAAAACACCAAACCTTCACCATGGTGTATTGATCTCTGACGCCTTCATGCGTGCCGTGGAAGCAGACGAAGATTGGGCGCTAACAAGCCCGAAAGACAACCATGTTGTGCGTACAGTGTCAGCTCGTGCGCTTTGGATACGCCTGCTGACCGCGCGTGTTGAAACGGGTGAGCCATATTTCATCTTCTCAGACACTGTAAACAACCAGATGCCGGAGCATCACAAGCTGGCTGGCCTGACGGTTAAAACATCAAACCTGTGTGCAGAAATCACCCTGCCAACTGGTCTCGATCATTTGGGTAACGAGCGCACAGCGGTGTGCTGTCTCTCAAGCCTGAACCTTGAGCACTATAAAGAATGGAAAGACGACAAGGATTTCATCCCTGACGTTATGCGCTTCCTTGATAATGTGCTTCAGGACTTTATCGACCGGGCGCCAAACGAAATGGCAAAGGCGCGCTATTCGGCAATGCGTGAGCGGTCTGTTGGCCTGGGCGTGATGGGTTTCCACAGTTTCTTGCAGGATAATATGATCCCGTTTGAAAGCAGCATGGCCAAATCTTGGAACTTCAATATCTTCAAACATATTGAAAAAGAAGTGAACCGTGCCTCTGAGGCGCTCGCGTTTGAGCGCGGCCCATGTCCGGACGCGGCCGATTATGGCATGATGGAGCGTTTCTCCAACAAAACAGCGATTGCGCCGACGGCATCAATTTCCACCATTTGCGGTGGTGCAAGCCCAGGCATTGAGCCGATTGCAGCCAATAGCTACAACCAGAAAACCCTGTCTGGAAACTTCATCGTGCGTAACCGTGCACTGACCCGCCTTCTTGAAGAGAAGGGCCAGAACACAGAAGAGGTTTGGACCTCTATCACTGTGAATGAAGGATCTGTCCAGCATCTGGACTTCCTGGACCAGCATGAAAAAGACGTGTTTAAAACCGCGTTTGAGCTGGATCAGCGCTGGGTGGTTGAGCTTGCAGCTGACCGTGCGCCGCACGTAAGCCAGGCGCAGTCGGTCAACATCTTCTTGCCAGCAGATGTGCATAAGCGCGACCTGCACCAGATCCATTATCAGGCCTGGAAGAAGGGTTTGAAGAGCCTTTATTACTGCCGGTCCAAGTCGATCCAGCGCGCCGAAGTTGTGGCGACCGGATCAACAAAAGCCAGTAAAGAAGAGCAAGAGCGTCAGCTTGAGCTCATGGCGGCCAACACCACAGACTATGAAGAATGTCTGGCCTGCCAATAGACGCAAAAGTTTCGTTTTGAGTACCGAAAAGGCCCGCACTGCGGGCCTTTTTATTTGGGCAGAGACAACATTCAGGTTTACTCAAGTTTTTCCAGCACCACGCAGGCGATGATGATGTCTTGTACGGCAACACCGGTGAGATCAGCGATTGTGATGTCATTTTCGGTTTTGCGTCCTGCAGTTTGTCCGTTGATGATCGTGCCCAGTTCCAATGCATCTGTCTCAGTCATCAGACCTGCCGTCAACGCGTGATGGAGTTCGCCAGAACTCTTGCATTGCGACAGGCTGTCGACAGCCACTACGTCAGCCGATGCGAGCAGGGCAGGGTCAAGCTCACCTTTTGCCGGCGAGTCTGACCCCATCGCCGTGATGTGCGTGCCTGGTTTGACCATGTTTTTCATGACAAGCGGCGAATTGGCTGGCGTTGTTGTCACGATCAAATTGCTGTTTTCGCATACCTCTCTGACTGAAGAAGTGACAGTAACATTGAAGCCAAACTCAGTGATGTCTGCGGCTGCTGCTTTGGCTTTTCCCGCGTCTCGCGCCCAAAGATATGCCGTGCGGCAATCGGTGACCTGCCGCAAATAGTCGGCCTGCAATCGTGCCTGAACGCCAGAACCTATGATGCCAATCGCCGAAACAGTTTTAGGGGCAAGGTATTTTGCTGCCAGCGCACCGGCAGCGGCCGTGCGGTGGTTCGTCAGTTCGCCTTCCTCAAGAAGCACAGCCTCCACCGCGCCGGTTTTTTGCGACATCACCAACATGCAGCCACCAAAGGGCGGTAGGCCAAGGGTTGGGTTATCAAAGAAACCTGTTGCCACTTTGATGACAAAGCGGTCTTCGCCCTTGATTGCGCCGTATTTGATATGCAGTTCGCCCCGGTTTTCCGGGAACAACAGTTCACCAACGGGCGGCACGTCAACTTTGCCAGCAGAATAGGCCGCAAACCCGCTGGCGATTTCGGATACCAAATCCACGTCTGGCAATACCGCCATAATCTGATCACGCGTGAATACCTTTGCTGCCATCGAAGTTACTCTTCTTTGCTCAGGATTTGCTGCACCTGTTCGCGGCTGATGTTGCCACCGCACAGCAGTACGACAGATGTCTCGCCCTCAATCGTGGAGGCAACCTGATGATACCCCGCGAGCGCGAGGGCAGCTGACCCCTCCACGACCATACCCTCATCAAAAGCGAGTTCACCCATGCAGGCTTCAATTTCCTCTTCGGTGCATTGAAGCAGGTGATCAACGGTTTCACAGGCAAGAGGCAAGGTAACCGTTGTTTCATCAATGCCGCCCGCCACGGCATCAGCAACTGTTGGCAAATGCTCAGTCTCGACAACCCGTCCTGCTTTGATTGAGGCATCTAAGGCCGCTGAATTTTTGGCGGACACGCCCCAAACTTTAGTCTTGGAATTTGCTATTTTCAGTACCGAGGCGATGCCACTGACGAGCCCGCCACCCCCAAGGGAAATGAAGATATTGTCGATTTGCCCGCCTCCAAAATCATCGAGTAATTCGACACCGATGGTGCCCTGGCCCGCAATGATGTCTGGGTCATTGTAGGGCGAAATGTAAACATAGCCTTCACTGTCAGCCAGCTTTTGCGCCTCCATTTCAGAGGCACCTGCCTCTGCGCCAGCTACCACCACATTCGCGCCAATTGCTTTGATGCGCTCGAGTTTCAAGGGCGCAACATTCTCTGGCAGAACGACTGTCAAATCGGCACCAAGATCAACCGCTGCCGTTGCAGCACCAATGCCATGGTTCCCCGACGACGCCGTGATGAAACGAGTACTAGTGCCCTCGCCATTTGCCATCGCTTTGCTGAGTTTGTTCATGGCACCGCGAATTTTAAATGATCCGGTTCTCTGGAAATTGTCTGCCTTGAAAAACAGGAAATCGGGGTTTTGCCGACTGGGAAAAAGTGGTGTGTGGATAATGCGATCTTTGATTCGCTCATGTGCATTTTGTGCAGATTTTGCCACCTGAGTGGGTGAAAGTTTGCTCATGATTTCATCCCTTGCCCATATCCCGATTGCGCTCAGTCTAATCGCTTCAACGCCAATTGAAAACGCCATTCGGGCTAAGCGTTTGAAACTGCTTGTGGTCTTGGAAAGACACTCTGGCGTGGGATAAAATATCTGTGGAAAAACGCAAAATATAGTGTTTCAGCAATTCCCAACTACCAAGTGCAGTAGTATAGTCGTGTGATTCAGCGCACATGCGCAATTCCAGAATTTTGCATGCCTGGGCGGCAGGGGGCCCATGGTGTTTTGATTGAGAGGGGCTCGCCGATGGAAACAACTGACGCACTTGAAAACAGTAACTTGCTGACCGAACGCCATGTTTACAAACCGTTCAAATACCCTTGGGCGTATGAGGCGTGGCTCACGCAGCAACAGGTGCATTGGTTGCCAGAGGAAGTGCCGCTTGCCGAAGACGTACGCGACTGGGCACGCAACCTGAACGAATCTGAAAAGAACCTGCTTACGCAAATTTTCCGCTTCTTTACGCAAAGCGATATTGAAGTGAACAACTGCTATATGAAGCACTACACCAAGGTGTTTAAGCCAACTGAAGTGCAAATGATGCTGTCGGCCTTTTCCAATATGGAAACAATCCATATCGCGGCCTACAGCCATTTGCTGGACACAATTGGCATGCCTGAAACTGAATATTCTGCCTTCCTGCGCTACAAGGAGATGAAGGACAAGTATGATTTCATGCAGCAATTCAACTCCGACGATCTGCGCTCAACTGCGATCACTCTTGCTGTGTTTGGTGCGTTCACAGAGGGCCTGCAACTGTTTGCAAGTTTTGCCATGCTGCTAAACTTCCCGCGCTTCAATAAAATGAAGGGCATGGGCCAAATTGTCAGCTGGTCCGTGCGTGATGAAAGCTTGCACTGTGACAATATGATCAAACTGTTCCGCACGCTCATTAACGAAAACCCGCACCTCTGGGATGACAGCCTTGAAAAAGAGCTGCTTGAAGCGTGCCAGACGATCGTGGAGCACGAGGACGCCTTCATCGACCTCGCGTTTGGCCTTGGCCCGGTTGAAGGCTTGGAAGCAGAAGAAGTGAAGCAATACATCCGCTACATCGCGGACCGTCGTTTGCTTCAGCTTGGCCTTGAAGAAGAATATCATGTGGAAGCGAACCCACTGCCCTGGCTCGACAGCATGTTGAATGCGGTAGAGCACACCAACTTCTTTGAAAACCGTGCTACGGAATATTCCAAAGCTGCGACTCAAGGCAGCTGGGACGAAGCATTCGCCTAAGCAATCACTATTTGAAAATTGACAGACGCCCGGACTTGAATACTCAAAACAGTCCGGGCGTCTTCTTGTGTGGCGTAACTCGTGAGGCTAGCGAGGACATGCCGCCGAGTACGCCACCAGCCAAGTGACCTTACCAATCACTACTGAACTTCCAGAAAGCTGGCTGCCTGCGGGCCGGTCTGTCGACATGATCAAAGTCGTAGATGCCTGCACCTTCTGAATAGCGGTTGCGTGGACGCTCCTGTTCCAGGTGTTGCTGGGCCAGCGCCACATAAAACTGGTCAGCACGGGCATTCACTTTTCCAGCAAGAATATAAGCAAGCTTGCGCAGGCCGTTCGTGTGGATTTCCTCTGCAAGCACGTCGCGGTAATGGCCGCCAGCCTGCGAAAACAGGCGCGCAACAGTGCTGTTAGGGTAATTCGCCGAAGGAGCAACGCCGCAGTTTGTCAGTGCCTGCAGGTTTTCGCCGTAGCGATAGCTATCGCTGGCGCTGATTTGCACTGCATCATGAAACGACCCTTCGCCGCGCAAACGAAACGAAAGCTGATAATCAGCGCGCGCTACGCCCTTTTCTGTTACGCGGGTGTAATAAGCGCGTTTGTGGTAGCCACATTGCCCGGGCGTATAGCGATAGCGCTTTTTGTATTTTTTGTTTCGACGGTCCACATCTGTGATGTGGAATGACAGGTCATAGCCCGTGAGCTGTGCGCGAACCAGCATGTCTGCGTCTCTGCGGTTCGACACAATCACAATGTTGCCTGGCAACAAATGTTGCATGCGGTTGCGAATATAATTGTCAGCCGCTTCAAAGCCGCTGTTGCGGCCAAGGCGCTCGCGGCCTTTCTGCAAATCGACATAAACTTTGAATGGGTGGCTTGAACGAAACTCGTGGCTGATCGGGTCTGCAACTGGCTGCACATAGCCGTGCGCCGAAGCACCTGCTGTCAGGCTGGAAGCCATCAACAGCGCGATGAAAGCCTTTTTGGGGCCAGGTGAGTTCGCTATGAGTTGCTTTAGCATTATTTGTCCTCCGCTTGTCTGAGACAAACCTAGCGAAGGACAACTGATTATTAGCTGATGCGAATGTTCATGTGCCGTTCAGGCGCCGAATCCGACTACAGCTGGCCGTGACAATGCTTGAACTTTTTGCCAGACCCGCACGGGCACGGATCATTGCGCCCTACATTGGCAAAAGGGTTACTGGCCGGAGCAGGGCCTTGGGTCACACCCGCCATTTCGCCGTGGCAATGCTTGAATTTTTTACCGGAACCGCATGGGCAAGGCGCATTGCGTGGCACATCGCTCCATGTTGATGTGTCGTTCGGGTCCGGGCCTTCAAACACGTCTGATGCACCCCCGGCACCACCTGAAACGATACCGCCATCTGGGTTGGGGTGACTTGCTTGCAAGTCAGCAGGCGGCGGCGGTGCCGTCACATTCATCTGTGCAGATTGGCTGGCGAGTTCAATGCGCGAGAGAATCTGGGTCGTGGTCTCACGGATCTGATACAACATGCCTTCAAACAGGGTGAAAGCTTCCGTTTTATATTCGTTCAGCGGGTCGCGTTGACCGTACGCACGCAGGCCAACACCTTGTCGAAGGTGATCAAGGTTTTGCAGGTGGTCTTTCCATTCCTGATCCAGCACTTGCAGCAAGATATTGCGTTCGATCATCGCCTGCCAATAACCAGGGCCATCTTCATTTTCGCCGTCTGGGCGGGCGACAAATTGGTTTGTGGCTTCGGCTTTTTCGTCGATCATCTTGTCGGCGGCGGCTTCAAGACGGTCGATGATGATGTCGTCATCCACACCTTCTTCTTCCGCCCAATCGGTCACAGATACTTCCTGAAGGCCAAGGATGTTGTGAACATCTTCCTGCAGCGCTTCAATGTCCCACTGCTCTGGGTATGACTTGGGCGGTATGTGTTTTTCAACAATGTGCTGAACAACGTCGTCGCGCATGTTTTTGATCGTGTCGGTGACAACTTCTGCATCCATGATCTCACGGCGCTGATCATAAATGACACTGCGCTGGTCGTTCATCACATCATCATATTTAACTAGATTTTTCCGAATATCGTAATTTCTGGCTTCAACTTTTTGCTGAGCTTTTTCGATCGCCTTGTTAATCCAGGGGTGAATGATGGCTTCACCTTCTTCAATGCCAAGGCGCACCAGCATGCCGTCCATGCGTTCGGGGCCAAAGATGCGCATTAAATCATCCTGCAGTGACAGGAAGAATTTCGTGCGGCCAGGGTCCCCTTGTCGGCCCGAGCGACCACGCAGCTGATTGTCAATCCGACGGCTTTCATGCCTCTCGGTCGCCATTACATAGAGGCCACCTGCCTCGAGAACCTTAGCTTTTTCTTCTTCGACCTCTTGGCGAATTTTTTCAGAAACTTTTTGGATTTTGGCTTCGTCTTCGATGCCAGCGGTTTCATCTTCGATCCGCATTTCGGCGTTACCACCCAGCTGGATGTCTGTGCCGCGGCCCGCCATGTTTGTTGCAATGGTCACAGCGCTTAATCGTCCAGCCTGCGCAATAATCCCGGCTTCTTGCTCATGGAAGCGGGCATTCAAAACCTGGTGCTTGATCTTCTTTTTCTTCAAGAAGTCCGAAAGGAGCTCAGACTTCTCAATCGAAACTGTGCCAACAAGGATCGGTTGGCCCTTCTTCTGAACTTCCGTGATTTCTGCGAGGATAGCGTCGAATTTTTCTTTCGACGTACGGTAAAACTCGTCATGTTCGTCAACGCGGGCAACCGGAACGTTGGTTGGGATTTCCACCACACCAAGACCGTAAATGTCCGCAAATTCCTCAGCCTCGGTAGCTGCCGTACCGGTCATACCAGCCAGCTTGGGGTACATGCGGAAGTAATTCTGGAACGTGATGGATGCCATCGTCTGGTTTTCAGGCTGGATGGTGACGCCTTCTTTGGCTTCCAGTGCTTGGTGCAGGCCGCCAGAATAACGGCGCCCGTCCATCATACGACCGGTAAACTCGTCAATAATGATAACTTTATTGTCTTTGACGATGTAATCGGTGTCGCGCTCAAACATGGTGCGCGCTTTCAGCGCCTGATCCACATGGTGAACGATCTGTGTGTTTTCGTAATCATACAGATTGTCGGACTTCAAAAGTCCGGCGTCAGCCAGGATTTGCTCAATGCGCTCGGTGCCTTCTTCCGTAAGCGAAACGTTTTTAGACTTTTCGTCTTTCTCGAAGTCGTCTTCACCAATCTCGGCAAGGATTTTGTCGATGGCGATATAGAGCTCTGATTTGTCTTCTGTTGGCCCGGAAATGATGAGCGGCGTGCGCGCCTCATCAACCAGGATCGAATCAACCTCATCCACAATTGCAAAAGCAAAATCCCGTTGCACCATCTCTTCACGGCGGTTTTTCATATTGTCGCGCAAATAGTCAAAGCCGAATTCATTGTTGGTGCCATAAGTAATGTCGCAGGCGTAGGCTTCTTGACGCTCGTCATCGGTTTTGCCTGGAATGATGACACCGGTTGTCATGCCGAGGAAGGCGTAGACTTGTCCCATCCAGGCGGCATCACGCTCTGCCAGATAGTCGTTCACGGTAACAACATGCACACCTTTGCCAGGTAGGGCATTCAGGTATGCGGCAAGCGTTGCAACCAGCGTTTTACCTTCACCGGTTTTCATTTCGGCGATGCTGGTGTCATTGAGGACCATGCCGCCGATTAGCTGGACATCATAGTGGCGCAGACCAAGGGAGCGTTTTGCAGCTTCGCGGACAACAGCAAATGCTTCAGCGAGAAGATCATCAAGCTTGGTGCCGTCATCAAGGCGAGTTCGAAACTCCTGAGTTTTTCCTTTCAGAGCTTCGTCAGACAGGGCTTCCATCTCCGCTTCAAGTGCATTGATGGCGGCGATACGCGGCTCGAGTTTGGCCAGATATCGGTCATTGGCAGAGCCGAAGATTTTTTTCGCGATCGAGCCTAAACCCAACATATATCATTTCCTAATTTCGTGTCGCTCGACCATGCGATTATTCAGTCGAATGTAAATCCGGCAAGCTGCACAATTGTGTGTGTGCAAAGACCGGAAATTATAGGTCAAAAATCCCTCAAAGAATGCAGGCACAGATAAGTATCCCCAAGGCTTCTGTCAACCTGCGGTGTGCTTTGGCTTAAACAAATTTCGGTGTTCAAACGAGTGCTTTTGCCTATTCGGCTTGCAATGCATGCTAGCGCACCTCACACTGCGCGCCGAAAACGATTGCCCCGCAACGGTTCCAGGAAGCATGTGGGCGTTATTTTTAGAGGCTTAAATGAGTATCACGACCAAAAGCCCGTTGGCTCCAGATACCTTCCCTAATTTGCTGCCGGTCGCGGGTGTTGAAATTGGTGCTGCGGCTGCTGGCTTGAGGTACAAAGACAGGCCTGACCTGATGCTGGCTCGGTTTACCGACGGCACTGTTGCTGCCGGTGTGTTTACCAAAAGCAAAATGCCCGCTGCTCCTGTGGACTGGTGCCAGCAGGCGCTGAAAAACTCTCACGGGCGTGCACGTGCGTTGGTGGTGAATGCAGGCAACGCTAACGCTTTCACGGGATCAAAAGGAGCAAAAGCTGCTGCGAAAACCGCGGAAGCAACTGCGGAAATTATTGGGTGTGAGCCTGAGGAAGTGATGCTTGCCTCGACAGGGGTGATTGGTGAGCCACTGGACGTTTCTCAGTTTCCCAAATTTTTGGCCCGTATTCATGATGGTCTGTCAGGGTCGATGTGGAAAGAAGTGGCGCATGCAATCACGACCACGGACACATTCCCCAAGGGCAGTTGTCGCGTAGCAACCGTGGAGGGTAGGCCTGTTGTAATATCGGGCATTTCCAAGGGCTCCGGCATGATTGCCCCTGACATGGCGACCATGCTTGGTTTCATGTTTACGAATGCAAATATCAGCCAAGCTGTTCTGCATGCTGTGCTCGCTAACACTGTTGATGACAGTTTCAACAGCATTACTGTGGATGGCGATACTTCCACAAACGACTGTGTGATCGCTTTTGCTACGGGCAAGAATGCTAATACAGAGCTGATCACCGACCCTGCCGACCCGCGCCTTGAAGATTTTGTCGCTAAATTCAGGGAAGTGGCCACCGATCTGGCGCACCAAATTGTTCGGGACGGTGAAGGGGCACAGAAATTTGTGACGGTGGACGTAACAGGCGCAGAAAATGACGCAGCGGCAAAGCGCATTGCTTTTTCAATTGCCAACAGTCCGCTCGTCAAAACGGCGATTGCCGGCGAAGATCCAAACTGGGGCAGGCTAGTGATGGCCGTTGGCAAATCGGGTGAGCGCGCAGACCGTGACGGTCTTTCTGTTTGGATTGGCGAGCAATTGGTGGCGGAAAACGGCATGCTGAGCCGGAAATATACAGAGGCGCTCGCTGCGGACCATATGGCCACAGATAATATTCGCTTGAAAGTTGACTGTGCGATTGGAACGGGAAGCGCAACGGTTTGGACCTGCGACCTGACCCATGGTTACATCGATATCAACGCGGATTATCGCAGCTGACGCCCGCCATGCCGGCTTCCGGTCAAAGATTCCGCCTGTTCGTTTTGGCATCAAGCAATTATTGCCCATACCAAAGCTGCGCGCCACTTAACTCATTGAAAATAATACAATAAATATGTGGCACATCTCTTGAATGAGTAAGCGTGGGTTCGCCCGCTTAGCCAATTTGGAGAGTGTTATGCCAAAGGTAAATCTGGATCTGCAGCTCAAGTTTTTGAGTGAACTCGAATCAGCGCTAACAGACGCGCTGGGTCGCTACGCAGACGAAAGTGATGAGAAACTTGCCGAGCTCGCGTACATGCAAAAAGAAGTCCGCCGCGCCAAGCGTGTGATTTCCGAACGCATTGACAGCGACGATCAGCCGCGCCGCCGCTACCCAGCTGAAGGGTATCAGGAGGTCGCGTTCAGCTAAGACCCGCTCAGCGGTTTCTCCAAAAATCTAGTCCAGCAGCCTGCGTCTCTTGTGGGCTGTTATCCGCCGCCATCATTCATCGCGGCGCTCACTTCTGCAGCTTCATCTCCGATTGTATCGAACAACAAGCTCACCAGATCTGCAAGAGCGCCAAGGCCCCCAGCCAGACCAATCGCCACAAGCCCTGCCAGAAGCCCGTATTCGACGGCGGTTGCACCGGAAGTGTTTTTGCAAAAAGCGCACAGACTAACCCGCAGTTTGAAACCTATGTTTCGGACAACAGCGAAGGGCCGCCGCCTGTCTGCAGAGTGCTCAATTGTGCCTGACATTGAGTCTATTCCTTGATTGCCTGATGCTCGGTTTGGTCCCGGGTCTACCCACAGTGAGCCGCAAATCTAAACAAGGTGTTAAAGCTTGTATTTGCCTAAAGTTAGCGCTACCTCACACCCATGACTGATTATGAATGCCCAGAACCGAATGTTCGTGTTGACGCGAATTTGCCAACCGTCCTGGTGGCTGCAATTGCCCTCATTGATATTGATGGCAATATTTTGATTGCCCAACGTCCAGAAGGAAAGTCCATGGCCGGGCTGTGGGAGTTTCCTGGCGGTAAAGTCGAAGAAGGTGAAATTCCGGAAGCTGCCCTCATTCGTGAGTGCAAAGAGGAACTGGACATCGATATTACAGCAGCCTGCTTATCTTCATTCGCCTTTGCGTCCCATTCTTATGAAAAATTTCACCTTTTGATGCCGCTTTACTTGTGCCGCAAATGGGAGGGGCTCATTAGCCCGCAGGAAGGCCAGCGCACAAAATGGGTGAAAATCAAGGACCTGAACAAATATCCAATGCCGCCCGCAGATGTGCCACTTGTCGCGATGCTCAGGGATTTTCTCTAGTGTCCGACCGGCTCGCATCTCTGCTGCGTGCCGACCCAATTGTCACGAAGGTACTTGCAGCCGTTCAGCAGGCTGGGCCGGACGGCGCTTTTGTTGCAGCGGGGTTTATCAGGAACAGGGTGTGGGACAGTTTTTATCCTGATAATAAAGCCGCATCTGACCTTGATATAGATGTTGTTTACTTCGACAATGAACGCACAGACAAAAACACGGAACGCAACTTTGAAGAGCGCTTGGACCGTGTCTTACCTACTGGCATCTGGCAGGTTCGCAATCAGGCACGCATGCATTCTTTTGGTGGGCATGCACCGTTTGAAAGCCTGATACACGGGCTTACGCACTGGGCCGAAACTGCAACGACAGTCGGCGCCAGGCTTGACGCAAACCGGGACCTGGAATTCATCGCACCATTTGGATTTGATGACCTTTGGGATCATGTTCTGCGCATCACGCCCATTATGAAGCAAACAGACCCAGTTGGGTTCGATAACCGGCTTGAGCGCAAGGGTTGGCTCACGCGGTGGCCAAAATTGAAAGTCGTTCGAGACTAGTCTTTAGCCGGCGGCTTTCCGGCCTTAAGGGCATCGGCGAGGCTGACCTTGCCACTGCCAGGTTTCAGAGGTTTTTGCTGGCTTTCATGTGGATGCCAACCCGTCAAATACATAACTTCGAAGGTGGCCAAAATTCGTCCATCTTCCCGGCTAAAGTCACGCTGATAAATCTCTGCGGCGCGGAACAAAACATCACGGCGTAGGAAGTTCTTGCTGCGGCCGATGAGGGCATTCACTTCCCCCATGCCGCGAAGTTCCTGCATTAATTGCACCGGATGCTCGTATGTAAGCGTAAGGGTATCCACGTCTGTTACCGGCAGGGCGAGGCCTGCCCGCTGCAGCAAACTGCCCAGATCCTTTACATCAGCAAACGGAATGATGCGTTGGCTGACGCCGCCTGTGATCTCAGACTCGGCCGCCAGCAGAGAGTGTCGCAATTCATGGAGGGTTTCGCCGCCAAACATGGACACCATCATCAGGCCGTCGGGACGAAGGGCTTGCTTTATCTGCACCAGCACGCCGGGAAGATCGTTGACCCAGTGCAGGTCAAGATTGCTAACGATAAGGTCTGCGCCATCCACAATTTTCGCAATGACAGCACCATCAAAATTTGGCGCGTCAAATGCTTGCCCGTCCTTTGTTGGCACAAATGCCGAAAAGCGCCCGCCAAGGTCAATTTTTTGTTCAAAACTGCGGTTGATTTCTTGCAGCCGCTCAAACATACGGTCTGCAATTTCAGCCTGAAGGAACTGAAAGCGCTCGTCCATTTTTGCGGCACGCGCTCTGTTGCGGGCTACGGCTTCTGGGCTGAACAGTTTTGGCGGTGTGTTATCCATGGGCCCGACATAGTGCGGCCCAAGCAGCGGCGCAAGAGGAATCGGCGGTGAATTCAACTGTGGCCCCAGCCACCATTGGCTGCTAGTGCTCAGATATGCTTATTGTCGCAAAGCGCTTACAGTCAATTTTCCATGCCGGCTTAAATATGCTCCTACCGCCGCGCTGCCCTTCGTGCCGTGTACGTATTGAAGAGAATGGACATATCTGCGCTGAGTGTTGGGCAACTCTTAGCCTGATCGCGGACCCAAAATGCAAGGTTTGCGGTTTGCCGTTTACCCATGAGCAAGAAGACCTGACCTGCGGGGCATGTCTCGCTGCGCCGCCAAGTTATGACAGAGCCATTGCTCCGGTTCTCTATGAAGACAAAGGGCGCGATTTGGTTCTGGGCCTCAAACACGGGCGGTTGTTTTCCGCAGCCCTCGCGATGGCAAGACTGATGGCCGGCCATTTGAGCCGCAGTTTGACGGAGGAAAAAAACTGCCTTCTAGTGCCAGTGCCGTTGCATCCAACCCGGTTGATAGCGCGCAGGTTTAATCAGTCGCAGTTAGTTGCAGAAGCCCTTTCCGATCAAATGAACTTGCCGATGAATGCCCTGGCGCTGCGCCGCAAACGCGCTACACCAAGTCAGGGTGGCTTCAAAAAAGCCGGCAGACTGAAAAATGTAAGTGGCGCATTCGAAGTTGCGGAACAGCACCAACCTGCCATAGAGGATAAAACGATTCTGTTGGTAGACGATGTGCTAACTACCGGCGCCACGGCCAGTGCCTGTGCTGTAGCCCTCAAAAAAGCAGGTGCTGGTAAAATAATTGTTGCAGCGTTTGCGCGGGTGGGTGGACCTCTATCAGGTTGAAACTAAAGCAATAATATGTAGGTCACAAATAGGTGACTGGCCGTGCCTTTACTTTTGCAAAGTCTGATACCACATCCCGCAGCAGTTGACTTATCATCCGGCACCACTTGGAATGCCGTATACAGACCAAAATGCGGGTCATTGAATGATCCGCGAGAAAGGAAACCGCCGTGGCGAATGTAACAGTTTACAGTTCAGCATTTTGTCCCTTTTGCCACCGGGCAAAAGCGCTTCTCAAACAGAAGGGCGTGAACTTCAAAGAAATTTCTGTCGATATGAAGCCAGCCGTGCGCGCTGAAATGCGAGCAAAAGCGGGTGGTGCCAACAGCGTTCCTCAGATATGGGTTGGTGATACGCATGTGGGTGGCTCAGACGACTTATACGCACTTGATGCACGTGGCGGCCTGGATCCGCTGCTGGCAGCATCCTAAGAAACGACAGTGCGCGCCGCCCTCATACAACTGAATTCAAGCGACGACATTGACGCCAATGTGGATGTCGCAGCGCAGTTGATACTGGCAGCAGCCGAAGCGGGGGCAAAGTTTGTCTCAACACCAGAAACGACACACTTGATGGAAATGAACCGCAAGCGTGTCCTCGCTAAAACCTACGCTGAATCTGAAGACCCCGGCCTGAAGGCATTCTGTTCGCTGGCGCGAGAGCTGGAAATTTGGCTGCACCTTGGGTCATTGATCATACGAGTGGGGGAAGAACGGTTGGCGAACCGGGCTTTCCTCATCTCTCCAGCAGGGGAGGTGGTCGCGCGCTACGACAAGGCGCACCTGTTTGATGTGGAACTGGGTAACGGTGAAAGTTACCGGGAATCGTCCCTGTATCAGGCGGGCAACGAATCATCCGTGATCGCAACGCCAATCGGGCATTTTGGGCTTAGCATCTGCTACGACCTGCGCTTTCCATATCTATATCGCTCGCTTGCTCATGCCGGTGCAAATATATTGCTTGTGCCTGCAGCATTCACACAGCCAACAGGTGAAGCGCACTGGCACACCCTGTTGCGCGCCCGTGCGATTGAAACCGGTTGTTTTGTTCTGGCAGCAGCGCAAACGGGCCTGCATGCAACTGGTCGGCAAACCTATGGTCATAGTCTTGCCATAGACCCGTGGGGTAATGTTCTGGCGGATGCCGGTACCAGGACAGGCGTAACAATCGTTGACTTGGACATGAAGTTGGTGGACAAAGCGCGCCGCAAGATACCGGCGCTGAGCCATGATAAGGCTGTCACGGTGACCCAACTAACTGCTGGATGAAGACACACTCATGATCGTATTTGACCTCAAATGTAGCGACGGGCACTTGTTCGAAAGCTGGTTTCGTTCGTCTTCGGCGTATGAGGAGCAAAAAACTGCAGGACTTGTTGAATGTCCCTATTGTGGTTCGGTGGAAGTTGAAAAAGCGCCGATGGCCCCCAATGTTGCGGCCAAAGGTAACCAGCGTAGCGAGCCAGTGAATATCGCGGCTCAGCCACAGCCCGAAGAAACCCCTGCCAAGGCCGTTGCGCCGGCGCCAAAACTCTCGCCTGAACTGAAGGAATTGGCTGAAAAAGCCGCGTCCGCGATGGCCGAGCTTCAGAGTCACGTTGAGAAAAACTGCGAGGACGTGGGCAAGGAATTCGCCGAAGAAGCCCGCAAAATCCATTACGGCGAAACCGAAGAGCGCGGTATCTACGGTGAAAGCTCGCTGGAGGAGGCGCAGGAGCTTTTGGAAGAGGGCATTGATGTAATGCCTCTGCCGGGCACACGACGCACGGACGCATAACTTTGGGTTAATCAACCTTCCGTGTTGTAAGCCGCCATCGCGTAGTTCACTGACACATCCCGGTCGTCCAATCGCCATTTTTGACTTAGTGGGTTGAACACATAGCCAGTTGGCGCACTCGCTTGCAATCCGGTCTTTTGAACGTAATCCGCGAGCTCGAGAGGCTTCAAGAATTTATTCCAGTCATGTGCCCCGACGGGGAGCCACCTCAAGACGTGCTCTGCACCGATGATAGCGAACAGATAGGCTTTTGGTGTGCGGTTAATGGTCGACAACAGCATGATACCGCCCGGCTTCATCAGGTTTTTGCAGGCGCCAAGGTAAGCCCCCACATCGGCCACATGCTCCACCACTTCCATATTGACGATTATGTCAAACTTTTCACCAGCTTCCGCTAGCGCTTCGGCTGTTGTGTGGCGGAAATCAATGTCAAGGCCACTTTGTCCCGCATGCAGGCTGGCGGTTTTGATGTTTTTGTCTGACGCGTCAACCGCCACAACATCAGCGCCCAGCCGAGCCATAGGTTCTGAAATCAGGCCCCCGCCGCAGCCAATGTCCAGAAGGCGCAAGCCTTTGAAAGGTTCTCTTGCACCGGCCTCAAGTCCAAAATGCTGTTCTACATTTTGCCTGATGTAGAGGAGCCGGGTTGGGTTCAACATATGCAGGGGTTTAAATGGGCCTTTGGGATCCCACCAGCTATCCGCAATTTTGGCGAAGAAGGCGACTTCATCCGCATCTACAGTTTTACCCTCGGCGGCAGTGCCAACAGAATCAGGGTTAGCTTGGCTGGTCATCTGTGTATTTGTCCCAAATTAGCAAGTTTATTGCGCGTATCGCGCTTGCGTGCCCGCAATGCAGCCTTTAAAAAGGCGCGTTCGCCTTCTATACGCGGTCATGCCCCCACCGGGTCAAGGCTTGCGTCATAATGGCAGAGCAAAAATGTTCAGGACCCAGTGACTATGGCAAGAATTGTAAAGAAGTTTGGCGGCACCTCTGTGGGTGACATGGACCGCATCCAAAACGTTGCCAGACGTGTTGCAAAAGCCGTTGAAGAAGGTAATGAAGTAGCTGTCGTTGTTTCTGCAATGGCGGGCGTTACCAACCAACTCATTGGTTATTGCCAGTCTGCATCCGTGTTTCACGACGCGCGCGAGTACGACACGGTTGTTGCGGCAGGCGAGCAAATCACCGCCGGCCTTTTGGCAATTACGCTGCAAGAAATGGGCGTGCCGGCTCGTTCTTTTCTGGGCTGGCAAATTCCGCTGAAGACCAACAGTGTACATGGTGCAGCGCGCATTGAAGAAATCGAGCCTGATGTGCTTGAAGGTTGCTTCAAAGAAGGCCGGGTTGCAGTTGTTGCGGGTTTTCAAGGCATTGGTGATGACAATCGCATCACCACGCTGGGCCGCGGAGGTAGTGACACCTCTGCTGTTGCGCTAGCGGCTGCCGTTAAGGCGGACCGGTGCGACATATACACTGATGTGGACGGGGTTTACACAACCGATCCGCGCGTTGTGCCAAAAGCGCGCAAGCTTGATAAAATTACTTATGAAGAGATGCTGGAGATGGCATCCCTTGGTGCCAAGGTGCTGCAAACCCGTTCCGTTGCGCTGGCAATGAAGCACGGTGTGCGCACGCAGGTGCTGTCGTCATTTGAAGAATTACCTGGAACCCTTGTTGTAGGGGAGGATGAAATCGTGGAACAGGAAGTTGTTAGCGGTATCGCGTATTCACGCGGAGAAGCCAAAGTCACTATTGTTGGCCTTGATGACACGCCCGGTAAAGTGAGCGGCGTATTCGCACCACTGGCCGCAAACAGCATCAATGTGGACATGATTGTGCAAAGTGCATCCGAGGACGGCACGTCCACAGACGTAACGTTCACCGTGCCAGAAGACGACCTCAAAAAAACCGTAAAAATCATTCAAGAAAACCGCGATACCCTGGGCTTCCGCGATCTGGTTTATACGGGTGACGTGGTTAAGGTTTCCATTGTCGGAGTTGGCATGCGCAGCCACGCTGGTGTGGCCAGCAAAATGTTTGATACGCTCGCAGAAAAGGGCATCAATATTCAGGTAATCTCAACATCAGAGATCAAAGTGAGTGTTGTTATTGCCGCAGAATATACTGAGCTCGCTGTTCGTGCACTGCATACAGCCTACGGCTTAGACCGCGACGACGCATAAAAATAATAAACAGGGGGATGACATGGCTGCAACGGCACACCAAGAGGAATCGGCTGAACTGAATCCGCTCGGCCTTGAGAGACTGCATAAGCTTTGGCAGCGTGGCACTGATTTTTTGGGCAGTGAGTATGCGATTTTGGGCGGGGCCATGACCTGGGTATCGGAGCGCAACCTGGTGTCAGCTATTTCGAATGCGGGTGGATTTGGTGTTATCGCCTGCGGTGGCATGGACACCAAACTCCTGGCAGCGGAAATTGAAGCGACCCGCGCGATGACGGATAAGCCATTTGGCGTAAACCTCATCACCCTGCACCCTGATATTGATAACCTCATCGCGGTCTGCCGGGAGCAAGAGGTATCCCACGTCGTTTTGGCGGGCGGCCTGCCGAGCGGACAGTCAATTGCAACCATTAAAGACTTTGGTGCAAAACTTATGTGTTTTGCCCCCACAGCCACGCTCGCTAAAAAGCTGGTTCGCTCTGGCGTTGATGCAATTGTCATCGAAGGCATGGAAGCGGGCGGGCATATTGGCCCTGTTTCCACGAGTGTTTTGGCACAAGAAATTTTGCCGGTAGTGCGCGACGTGCCTGTATTTGTTGCGGGCGGCATTGGTCGCGGAGATGTTCTGGCATCTTACCTGGAGATGGGCGCGTCGGGTGCGCAGCTTGGCACGCGTTTTGTGGTTGCCGAAGAGTGTGTGGCCCATGAGAAATTCAAAAAAGCCTTCATTCGCGGGAACGCCCGCGACGCGATCGCCAGTGTGCAGATTGACCCGCAGTTCCCTGTTATTCCTGTGCGAGCCTTGAAAAACGAAGGCACTGAGAAATTCATGGAAAAGCAACGTGAAGTGGTCGCTGACTTTCATGCCGGTCATGTGAACCAGGATGACGCGCAGATGCAGATCGAACAGTTCTGGGGCGGTGCGCTGCGCCGGGCGGTTGTAGATGGTGACGTCGAAACCGGGTCTGTAATGGCGGGCCAAAGTGTTGGAATGGTTAAGAAAATCGAGCCGACACAGAATATTATTGATGAATTATTGGGCCAAGCGGTTGCGTACTTGGCACCAGATCATACATAACTGTTGCCAGTTTCTCGCTCTGCCGACGTTTGGGGGCGGCAGAAACCACGAACCAGAGGGATGATTCTTGCCTGACACCGTAAGCCAGCCAAGACTATTGCTGCGCCGCCTCCATAGCGTGATGGGCGGTGACGGCAGCGCGCAGGAGCGTCTCGACCGTGTGGTGCGCGTCATTGCGCAAAACATGGTTGCGGAAGTTTGCTCCGTTTATCTGGCGCGTGCTGGCGGTGTGCTTGAGCTCTTTTCGACAGAAGGCCTTAAGGAAGAGGCGGTTCACCTGACGCGCCTGCATGTCGGTGAAGGCCTTGTTGGCTTGGTCGCAGAGCGTGGCTTGCCGCTTAATCTCTCTGAAGCGCCGAAGCACCCAAGGTTTGCTTACCGACCTGAAACAGGTGAGGACATTTATCACAGCTTCCTGGGTGTGCCGATCCTTCGGACTGGTAAAGTGACTGGTGTTCTTGTCGTTCAAAATGTTACTGCGCGCCTTTATAGCCCTGAAGAAGTAGAAGCCCTGCAAACGATCGCCATGGTGCTCGCTGAACTTGTTGGCTCCGGCGACCTGGTTAGCAGTGATGAACTGAGTGAAGACGCGATCGAGTTGGGGCAGTCGGTCACCCTGAACGGGCTTTCGCTCGTGTCCGGTATCGCGGCGGGTGTTGCTGTCTTCTCAAAGCCACAGATCAGAATCACCAAAACGGTTGCCGATAGTGTTCAGGAAGAACGCAAGCGCCTGGAAGATGCGATCGCGCAAATGCGTTTCCAGCTTGAAGAAATGCTGGAGCACCCGGATCTGGCTCACGGCGGGGAGCACCGCGAAGTGCTGGAAACATACCGTCTGTTTGCCTATGACCGCGGCTGGCAGGAAAAGATGCGTGAAGCTGTTGGCTCCGGGCTAACAGCTGAGGCTGCGGTGGAGCGGGTGCAACAGGAAAACCGGGCCCGCATGGCCAAAATCCGTGACCCGTATTTGCGTGAGCGCATCCTTGATTTCGAAGATTTGGCTGGTCGCCTCATTCGCATTATTCAAGGCGAGTCTGCAGACGCTCACCCAGAGCTAACGGAAAATAGTGTTTTGGTGGCTCGCTCAGTCGGGCCTGCGGAGCTAATGGACTTTGACCGCGAGTTTTTGAAGGCGGTCATTCTGGAAGAAGGGTCTTCCACCGCACATGTCACCATCATTGCCCGGGCGATGGGTATTCCGGTGATGGGTCAGATTTCTGACCTTATGAACCATGTGGACCCGGGTGACGAGATTGTCGTCGATACGGCGCATGATCATGTTTATGTGCGGCCCAATGAAGAAGTTATCGAGAGCTACCGCGAAGCAGCGAAGGTCCAGGAAGAACTATTTGCTGAATATGCGGCCGAACGTTCGCTGCCTGCCGAAACATTGGACGGCGAACGCGTTGATTTGTTGATGAATGCGGGTTTGCTTGCGGACCTGCCCAGTCTGGAGTCTACGGGTGCGGAAGGCATTGGCCTCTTTAGGACGGAATTCCAGTTCATGGTGTCTCCGGCCCTGCCGCGCGTGGATGAGCAGACCAAAGTCTATTCGGCGGTTTTGGATGCCGCGGGAGACAAACCCGTTGTGTTTCGCACACTCGATATTGGCGGTGATAAACCGGTACCATTCCTGCCGCGAGAGCCCGAAGAAAACCCGGCGATGGGCTGGCGCGCGATCAGGGTTGCACTGGAACGCCCCGCGCTCCTTCGGTATCAGTTGCGCGCTTTGTTGTATGCCGCGGCTGGCCGCGACTTACATGTGATGTTCCCCATGATTGCTGAAGTGGCAGAGCTGAAAAAATGCAAGGCCATTTTGGGTAAAGAGCTTGAACGACTGGATCGCTTTGGCAAAGAACGCCCAAAAAAAATTCATGTTGGCTGCATGTTTGAGGTGCCTTCATTAAGCTGGCAGCTTGATAGCCTGCTTGAGGAAGTTGATTTCTTGTCGATTGGCACCAACGACCTGATGCAATTCTTCTTTGCTTGTGACCGGTCTAACCCAAAACTTGCCGACCGGTATGACTTACTAGCACCTTCCGTGCTTTCATTTTTGCGTATGGTGATCCAGGCATGCCATAACGCCAATGTTCCGGTCACGCTTTGTGGTGAAATGGGCGGCAGAGCCGTGGAAGCCATGGCGTTGGTTGCGATTGGGTTAAGGCGACTTTCGGTATCCCCATCTTCCATTGGCACCGTCAAACGGTTGCTGCGGTCCGTCGATATGAATCAATTGCGCGCCTTTCTAATAGAACACATACAGTCCCCAGAACACTCAGTTCGGGAAAGCCTGTTAATGTTTGCCCGTGACCACCAAATTAAGGTGTGATTCGGAATTCTTGAGTGTTTTTCGGGGGTTCTGGGTGCGAATCAGTGATTTTTCACTTGAAAAATTGAGTCGAATTGACACTATCCGTTAAGTGTTTCTTGACTGGTGGGGGCTAAGATGAAGCACTGACCCTGATTCTTAATCTTGGGTCGCAGCCAAAATCAAAATGGGGAAGGGGCAAAAAGCCCGGCATCAAATGCCAATACCCCGAAGGACGGGACTATGGCTCAAGCAGCCAATACAGAACTTCAGACTGTTTCTGAATATCTGAAACAACAGCGCAAAAGACAGAAGCTGACAGTTAACTCAGTTTCGAAAGACATTTGTGTGAGAAGTTGCTTTCTGGAAGCGCTTGAAGAAGGTCGCTTTGATGACCTGCCCGAACTCACTTTTGCTTTGGGCTTCGTTAAAGCCTACGCCAAACTTCTAAGATTGGACGAGCGGCAGATTGCGGACCAGTTCAAGTCGGAGTATTTGGCGGTGCACAAAGATGCCAACGACACAGTATCAGCCCCCAGTGTTACCGAACCAAGCAGCAAACATGCTGCGCTGAACCGAGACTATAAGTTTTCGGTCAAACCACGCCGGCGTTGGCCTGCCTGGGCTTCACCGATCATTGGATTGGCCGGTGCAGGACTGTCCTGGATGTGGCTTGGCGCCAGTAGTGCGACGCTGACTACGACAGCATCGATTGATCCTGCCACTGACGCCAGGGTTCTGGCTGCCCTGGCCGAGCCTACCGTTGACACCGTCGAACCAGCCTTGGCGTCAATTGAGCAAGCTGACGAAACTCCGCAGTCCTCTGGCTCTTATTTTATTCCGGCAGCAAATGCATCCACGTCGGAGCCAGTGGGCCCAGCGAAAGACTCCGTGGTTATCGAGGCGTCAGAAGACAGTTGGCTTCAGTTGTCCTACAGCGACGGTACCGAGCTTTGGTCTGGTGTGCTGCGTGCCGGTCAGACCTATCAACCGAAATTGATTGGTGATGTGTTTCTCACAACCAGCAACGCGGGAGGCATTTTGCTGAAGCAGCATGACCGGTCGCGCGGACCCCTTGGTGCTCGCGGGGAAGTGGTTGATGGGCTGGACCTGACCAATCTCATATTTGCGGCCAATGCACAGCGCAAGAGCCGTTCAAGCGTCGAAGCCGACAATGTGGCGGGCGAGTAAACCAGTATCGCTGCGTCACTTCTTTCCTTTTACTGATAACATCACTCATGTATAACGCCTGAAACAGGCTTCTGGCCTGATTTAGGTTAATGAGCGAAAAGCAGTTTCAACATGAGTATTCGTCCCTGGCGTGATGTAATTCGGCGCAAATCCCGGCAGATAATGGTTGGCTCCGTTCCTGTAGGCGGTGACGCCCCCATTAGTGTACAGACCATGACCAACACCCTCACGTCTGACGCTGCAGCGACGATCAAACAAATTCATCAGGCCGTTGAAGCCGGTGCAGATATTGTGCGTGTGTCCTGCCCTGATGAAGCATCAACGGCGGCCATGCCTGAAATCTGCCGCGAGGCTGGTGTGCCGGTGGTTGCGGATATTCACTTCCATTACAAGCGCGCGCTTGAAGCGGCAGATGCGGGTGCAGCTTGCCTGCGGATCAACCCTGGCAACATCGGTTCTGAAGAGCGCGTTAAAGAAGTGGTTCGTGCCGCCAAAGCTAACGGTTGCTCCATGCGTATCGGCGTAAACGCTGGCTCGCTTGAAAAGCATCTGCTCGAGAAATATGCAGAGCCCTGCCCAGAAGCGTTGGTTGAAAGTGCCCTGGAGCACGCCCGTATTCTTGAAGACAATGATTTTTACGAATTCAAAATCAGCGTGAAAGCATCTGACGTGTTTCTGGCTGTGGCGGCATATCACGGATTGGCGGACGCCTGCGATTATCCATTGCACCTTGGCATTACAGAGGCGGGTGGCCTGCGCGGTGGTACCGTAAAATCCGCGATCGGTATTGGCTCGCTTTTGTGGGCAGGTATTGGCGACACCGTACGTGTTTCACTATCGGCGGACCCTGTAGAAGAAATCAAAGCCGGATTTGAGATCCTGAAGTCGCTTGGACTGCGCCACCGCGGTGTTCGCATCGTTTCTTGCCCTTCCTGTGCGCGGCAGGCATTCCCGGTGATTAAGACCGTTGAAACGCTTGAAGAACGTTTGGCGCATATTCATACCCCTATGAGCTTGTCTATCATTGGCTGTGTTGTGAATGGACCAGGTGAAGCAAGAGAAACGGACATCGGCCTTACAGGTGGCGGCAACGGCAATCACATGGTTTATCTGTCAGGCATGACGGACCACAAGATTGAAGATGACAAGCTGGTGGATCATATTGTTGATCTCGTTGAGGCCAAAGCGGCTGAATTGGATGCGGAAGCTAAAGCCGCTGCAGCAGCAGACGTAAAAGCCGCTAGTTAGCGAAATTTTTGAAGGAAGACCTCCGTGTCCAAACTGCAACCTGCGCGGGGCACGCGCGACATTTATGGCGATGACGCACGTCACATGCGAGCGGTGACCGACGCCTTCCAGCGCGTTGCTGCATCTTATGGTTTTGAAGAATTGGCGACGCCGATTTTTGAATTCACCGAGGTGTACAAACGTCCACTGGGGGAAACGTCTGACATCGTTTCTAAGGAAATGTACAGCTTCGAAAGCTCGGCGCGCGAAGCTGGGGATAAAGAACCAGAAGAACTGACTTTGCGACCTGAGTTTACCGCCGGTGTTTGTCGGTCTTTCATCTCAAATGGCATGCAACAAAATCTGCCATGCCGCTTCATGAGTTGGGGGCCGGCGTTTCGGCGTGAGCGCCCGCAGAAGGGTCGGTACAGGCAATTCCATCAGATTAATGCGGAGCTTTTGGGACAGGCCAACCCAGAAGCTGATGTTGATATCATCGCAATGGCGTGGCGTTTGCTCAACGAGCTTGGCCTCGGAGATAAAGTTGTTCTGCATTTGAATTCGCTTGGCGATCAAGAAAGCCGTGCGCAGTACCGTGATGACTTGGTAACTTACTTTAGCGAACACAAAGACGAACTATCTGAGGACAGTATTCGTCGGTTGGAGAGCAATCCGCTTCGCATCCTCGATAGCAAAGATGAAGGTGACCGGGCGATTGTCGCCAACGCGCCGCTTATGTCGGCATCGATGAATGATGAATCGAAAGCATTCTTTGAGACTGTTCAAGCCGGTTTGTCTGCTATTGGCGTGCCCTTCAAGCATGACGAGCGCCTGGTGCGCGGGATGGATTACTACTGCCACACAGCCTTTGAGTTTATTACGACCGAGTTGGGTGCCCAGGGTACTGTGCTTGCCGGTGGTCGTTATGATGGATTGATTGAACAGCTTGGCGGTCCAGCAACACCGGGCATCGGCTGGGCCGGCGGCATTGAACGGCTCGCTATGCTTTCCATGCAAGGCACTCAACCGGACCGACCAGTTATGTTGATGCCAATGGGCGAGGCCGCAACCATCAAGGCGTTTGAGCTTGCGGAAGACATGCGCAGCGCCGGTGCCACTGTTATTTCAGACCGAACAGGCAATTTGAAAAAGCGTATGAACAGGGCGAACAAAGCTGACGCACGGTACGCGGTCATCCTTGGTGAAAACGAGTTGGAAAACTCGGTTGTTACGGTAAAAAACCTCGATGAAGGATCGCAAACGGAAGTGCCGTTCAGTGCTCTCGCGGCGGCTGTTACATCAGGCGGAGGTGAGGCATGATCACTGACGAACGCATCCAACAATTGATGGAGCGCTACAGTTACCTCGAGCATTCCCTTGGTACGCCAGACCAATTCTCCAACGAAGAATTTGTTTCGCTCAGCAAAGAGTATGCGGACCTTGGTCCGATTGTCGAAGCGGCGAATGCCTTGAAGGACGGCCGGACGGAACTTGCGGACCTTGCTGAGATGATGACATCTGGGGATGACCCGGAAATGAAAGAACTCGCGCAGGAAGAGTTTCAGGAGCTGAAAGAAAAGCTGCCAGTGATGGAACGCGAATTGTCCATCCAGTTGTTGCCGAAAGATGCTGCAGACGAACGGTCTGCTATTCTGGAAATTCGCGCTGGCACGGGGGGCGACGAGGCGGCGCTTTTTGCCGGCGACTTGTACCGAATGTACGAGCGTTTCGCTGAAACCCAGGGCTGGAAAGTTGAATTGATTTCGGCGTCCGCTTCTGATGTTGGCGGCTTCAAGGAAGTGGTCGCGAATGTGGCTGGTAAAGGTGTGTTCGCGAAAATGAAGTTTGAGTCCGGCGTGCACCGAGTGCAGCGCGTTCCGACGACAGAATCGGGTGGCCGCATCCACACCAGCGCCGCGACCGTTGCCGTGCTGCCAGAGGCGGAAGAAGTGGATTTGGATATCAAATCTGAGGACTTTCGGGTGGACACGATGCGGGCCTCTGGCTCAGGCGGACAGCACGTAAACACGACCGATTCAGCCGTTCGCATTACCCATATTCCAACCGGCATCATGGTGGTGCAAAGCGAAAAGTCGCAGCACAAGAACCGCGAAAAAGCGTGGAAGATCATGCATGCAAAACTGTTTGAGCTTGAGCGCGAGAAAGTCGCTGCAGAGCGGTCAGAAGACAGGAAATCCCAGGTGGGATCGGGCGACCGTTCGGAACGCATTCGCACATATAATTTCCCGCAGGGCCGCGTGACGGATCACCGAATTGGTCTGACGCTTCATAAGCTTGATCAAATTCTCGCTGGCGAGGGGTTGAGTGAAGTCGTTGATACCCTCATTGCTGAGGATCAGGCAGAGAAACTATCTGCGATGGAAGCTGGCTTTTGATGCCTGAAGGCCAGACGGTTCTGAGCTTACTTAGAAAAGCTGAAGATAAGCTGTCGTCTGTTAGTCATGACCTGGCTCGTCGTGATGCAGAAATCATGCTTGCCCATGTTTTGGATACTAGTCTTGCGCGTCTTCCAATATATGAGCAACGCATACCGCCACTGCACATTGACCAGTTTGAAAGGTGTGTCAGGCGCCGACAGGCCGGCGAACCAGTTGCCTACATTATTGGCGAACAGGAATTCTGGTCGCTCACCTTCAAGGTGAATGAGCACACGTTAGTGCCTCGCCCGGATACAGAAACATTGGTTGAAGTTGGGTTGCGACACCTTACTCCCGGTAAACCGACCCGCATCCTCGACCTTGGCACAGGCTCTGGCTGCATTTTGCTGTCGCTGCTGCATGAGCGTGCTGAGGCGTCCGGTGTGGGCGTGGACAAGTCTTCAAATGCGCTTGCTATTGCCAAGATGAACGCTGATCAGCTTGGCCTGTTGAGCCGGTGCGAGCTTCGTGAAGGTGATTGGTATGAGGCTCTGCGTGAGGGAGAGCAGTTTGATCTGATCGTTTCCAATCCGCCATATATTCAATCCTCTGATATGCTGGCCCTCATGCCAGATGTACGTGAGCATGAACCACATTCGGCACTGGATGGCGGTGTAGACGGCTTGGACTGTTACCGGCGAATCGCATCGGATGCTGCGTTTTTTCTATGCCGGGGCGGAACTATTGCTGTTGAGGTCGGCATAGGCCAACACGAGGACGTCGCAGACTTATTTGTGATGTCAGGATTGGAAGCAGTATCGACACATGCAGACTTGGCAGGCGTAATGCGGGTGGTTGCGGCGAAAAAAGCAGCAGAATCCTGATTTTTGGGTTGGAATGGTTCTCATTACTCGCTAGGCTGACAGCGTCCCAGCAGTATTGAAGATGCCGAGTTGGCCGCTGCACTGGGAATTCCGACAAAGGCAATAAAGCAACCTCGGAAACTTGGTGGAACAACCCACCAAAAATTTTGACTTCTTTTCATTTTGGTACTGAGAAAGCATGAAACAGGCTCAGAACGCGCGAAAACAGCGTGGCAGATCCAACGCCCGCCAGAACAACAGGTCCGGAAACCAGGGCAATCGGTCAGAGCAAAAAGTTCGGGGCAATCCCAAACAGCTGATTGAAAAATACAAAAACCAAGCACGCGAAGCATTGCAAGCCGGTGATCGTACGCAAGCTGAATATTTCTTCCAGTTTGCCGATCACTATTACCGCGTGATGAGCGAGATGCGTGGACCGGCGGGCCAGGATGGGGACAATACCCAAAACAATCGCCGCCGCAGGCGCGGACGTGGCCAACAGGACGACCAGCAACCGGAAGCGCAGAACGAAGCGCAAAACAGTGCAGTCGAAAACGAAGGCGAGAGCCAAGAAACGCCAGCCGCTTCCAATGGTTCAGACCCTGCAGCCACTGACCAGCCGGCCGAAGTTCACCCGGAGTTAAGCCTGCAGGACGAAGCCCCCAAACCCGCGCGCAGGCGTAGGGCGCCACGTAAAAAACCTGATGCAGAGGCTGCGGCACCCACGGCACCTGCAGGCGACGTGGCTGAAAGCGACGTGGCCTAGTCACCCTGAATGATGAGAGAAAAGCGCCTTTTTCGGCGCTTTTTTTGTGTTTGGTCCACCAGGTTTGTTGTCTCCGCTCCCCCCTTGAGAATCTGTCATTGATGACTACATCTGTATAGGAAAGCGTGCCCAATTGGGGCGCTTTGTGTACAGTAATAGGCCGCGTCGCCGCTATTGGGACGGGTCAGATCATGGGGTTGAAAACACATGAATATTGAACGATTTACAGACCGCAGTCGCGGTTTCATCCAGTCTGCTCAGGACTTGGCTGTCAGAGAAAGCCACCAACGGTTTACGCCTGAGCACCTTCTCAAAGTTCAGCTTGATGACAAGGAAGGCCTTGCGGCCAACTTGCTAAAGGCAGCGGGCGCCGACGCCGGCAAGGCTTTGGCTGATGCGGAAGCTGCGCTTGATAAATTGCCGAAAGTTGAGGGCGGTGGTGCAGGGCAACTGCATTTGGACCCGGTCACAGCACAGGTCTTTGCCAAGGCAGAAGAAGTTTCCGACAAAGCTGGCGACCAATTTGTTACGGCCGAGCGTCTGTTGCTCGCCTATCTGTTGACGCCCAAATGTGTTGCAGGCGATATCCTCAAGGGTGCTGGTTTGAGTGCGGATAAACTCAACAAAGCCATCAATCAAATTCGTAAAGGGCGTGCCGCCAATAGCGCGTCTGCAGAAGACGCATACGATGCGCTTAAGCGGTTTGCGCAAGACCTAACAGAACAGGCTCGTGAAGGTAAGCTGGATCCCGTTATTGGGCGCGATGAAGAAATTCGGCGCACGGTTCAAGTGCTCTCGCGGCGCACAAAAAATAACCCGGTTCTGATCGGTGAACCCGGTGTGGGTAAAACAGCTATTGCTGAGGGCCTGGCCCTCCGGATTGCCAATGGCGACGTACCAGATAGCTTGAAGCACAAACGCATCATGTCTCTGGATATGGGCGCATTGGTTGCTGGCGCCAAGTATCGCGGCGAATTCGAAGAACGCCTGAAAGGTGTGTTGCAGGAAGTGGCACATGGTGAAGGCGACGTAATCCTGTTTATTGATGAAATGCACACGTTGGTGGGCGCCGGGAAAACAGAAGGCGCCATGGATGCGTCCAATCTGTTAAAGCCTGCGCTTGCCCGAGGTGAGCTGCATTGCATTGGCGCAACCACGCTCAATGAATATCGAAAACATGTGGAAAAAGATGCAGCACTTGAGCGCCGGTTCCAGCCTGTGATGGTGCTGGAGCCAACAGTTGAAGACACAATCTCCATCCTGCGGGGCCTGAAGGAGAAATACGAAGTCCACCACGGTGTTCGTATCACTGATAATGCGCTTGTATCTGCGGCAACCCTGTCCAACCGCTATATCACAGATCGGTTTTTGCCGGATAAGGCCATTGATTTGATGGATGAAGCAGCCAGCCGGTTGCGCATGGAAACGGAAAGCAAGCCAGAAGAAATCGATGAGTTGGATCGACGAATCATTCAGTTGAAGATCGAACGCGAAGCGTTGAAGAAAGAAAAGGACGATGGTTCGAAGGCGCGTTTGAAGGACTTGGAGAAGGAACTTGCGGACCTCGAGCAGTCCGCGGCTGAACTGACGGCGCGCTGGCAGCTTGAGCGAGATCGCATTGCGGGAGAAAAAACCTCCATTGAGCAACTTGACCGTGCACGCATGGAACTCGAGCAGGCAGAACGCAACGGTGATTATGCACGGGCAGGAGAATTGCAGCACGGTGTGATACCGGACCTTGAACGCAAGCTCGCTGCAGCTTCATCATCTGACGGTGAAAGCGATACATTGCTGCGCGAGGAAGTGACAGACCAAGACATTGCGGCTGTTGTTTCACGCTGGACCGGCGTGCCTGTGGACCGCATGCTTGAAGGCGAGCGTGACAAACTTTTGCGCATGGAAAGTGAGCTTGCTAAACGCGTGATTGGTCAGCAAGAGGCATTGGAGGCGGTTTCCAAGTCAGTGAGGCGTGCACGCGCCGGCCTTCAGGACCCGAACCGCCCGCTTGGCAGCTTCCTGTTTTTGGGGCCGACTGGCGTTGGCAAAACAGAGCTCACCAAAGCGCTGGCGGCTTTTCTGTTTAACGATGACACTGCCATGGTGCGGATCGACATGTCTGAATTTATGGAAAAGCATGCCGTGGCACGACTGATTGGTGCCCCTCCGGGCTATGTTGGTTACGAGGAAGGTGGTGTTCTGACAGAGGCTGTGCGGCGGCGTCCTTACCAGGTGATCTTGTTCGATGAGGTCGAGAAGGCCCATGCGGATGTCTTTAATGTGCTGCTGCAGGTTCTCGATGATGGCCGACTGACAGATGGTCAGGGCCGGACTGTGGATTTTTCCAACACCTTGATCATTCTTACGTCGAACTTGGGGTCACACCTTATTGCTGAACTTGCGGATGATGCCGACGTTGAACAAGTGCGAGACCCGGTAATGGACGTGGTGAAGGCGGCCTTCCGCCCCGAATTCCTGAACAGGCTTGATGAGACGATTTTGTTCCATCGGCTGGCACGCGGGCACATGGCGGGCATTGTTGATATTCAAATGGAACGCCTTCGCAGTTTGCTGGCGGACCGCAAGATCAATATTGACCTTACCCCCAAGGCACGGGAATGGCTGGCTGATGCGGGCTATGACCCTGTGTATGGCGCGCGGCCGTTGAAGCGCACCATCCAGCGCAGTGTGCAGGATGTACTGGCAGAGCAAATACTGGCTGGCGACGTGAAGTCCGGGGACAATATTGTGTTTGATGCTGGGGCCAATGGCCTGGAAATATCTCAGGCGGTCGTACACTGAGCGAACTGGTTTTAGCTCAAAAAAAGAAAAGCCGCGGCGAACCGCGGCTTTTTTATTGGTTCCTGTGCAGGAGGCTTAGAAGTTGCCGCCAATAGTCAGGAAGAATGTACGACCGATTGGATCAACCGGGCGAACCAGTGAGCCAATGAATGGCTTGCGGTCAGACAGGTTGTTGATACCAAACGTGATGTTTGCATAGTCGTTCACCTGATATGTCGCAGACACATCGTGTACAAACGCGTCGCCAGTCTTCAGCGGATCAGCAAACGTTGGGTTATCAGCAACGTCTTCGTTGTTGATGCCAATGTTCAGCTGGCTGCTTTGGTAGCGAGTTTGCCATGTCAGGCTGAAGTCGCCGTATGTCCAGCGGGCCTGATAGTTCAGGATCCACTCAGGCAACGCAGATTGACCATTGTCATCAAGACCGAAAGTTGGGTCCAGCGGATCTGGAAACTCGATGTTGTTGAACACGTGAGTTGCTGTGATCGTTTGGTCAAACGTACCATAGTCACCATCAAACCAGTCAGCGAGATCGGCTTGGTAGTTAACCAGGAAGTCGATACCTTCGGTAGAGAAGGCACCCAGGTTAACGTTACCAGACTCGAAGTCTGAGATCGCGTTACCGTTGTTCGGGTCACGTGTTACTTGGCCACAGAACGGGTTGTTGATATCAGGCAAGTCAACACAGAGCTCGGCAATTTCACGACCAGAAAGGGCGTCAATCGCGTCTTCAATCTCAATGTTGTAATAGTCTGCCGTGATCGTCAGACCCGGAATGAACTCAGGCGTCAAAACCACACCGATTGTGTAGGTATCGGCAGTTTCTTCGCTCAGGTTCGGGTTACCACCAGTTGAACCAGCAACACGAGCTGACAGGAAGTCAGCTGGGTCAAAGCCCGGATCAACGAACTGAGCACAGTTAGTTGCACGGTTGTCAGTACCTGCATTGATGTTTTGCGGTGCACAAGGGTCTTGTGTCACGCCAATGAAGGCTGGCTGTGCAGGAGAGAACAGTTCGAAGATGTTCGGGGCACGAACCGCACGGTTATAGGCTGCGCGGAAGCGGACGTTTGAGTCTACCTGCCACTGAAGTGCAGTACCGTAAGTTTCAATCGAACCAGCTGTGCTGTGGTCAGTGTAGCGGAAAGAACCATCAAGACGTACTGACTCGAAGAATTCCACGCCTTCCAGGATTGGAATACTAACCTCACCAAACACCTCATTCACATCATACGTACCAGACACGATGTCACGTGCCTCACCAACGGTGTTGTACAGCAGGCCTGCGCGCTCAAGCTCAGGTGGAATGAAGCTTGATTTCTCTTGGCGGTATTCATAACCGATCGCGAAATCAACCGGGCCAGCAGGAAGTTCGAAGAAGTCCGTGCTGTCGCCAGCCAAAGTAGCAAGGAATTGACGCTGTTCGATTTCAGCATTCTCGAGTGTATCGATGAATGCGAACGCGCCAGACTCAGCCGTAATGCTGTCACGACCAAACAGGTTGATCGGAATACATTGGCCATCACCTGGATCAAACGTCAGGAAGCCTGGACGGTTTGATGGGAAAGGTGAACCTGGTGGCAGTGCAGTTGGATCGATGTCAGAGCGACAAACGATGTTGCCTGTGGTTGGATCAACAACTGCGTCAACACCTGCGAAGAAGCGGTCTTCAACGCGACTGTTGCGGTTTACAGTGTCAATGTCCGTACGGCCATAGTTGTAGGACAAATCCCAGCGCCAGCCATTTTCAAATTCACCGCGAAAACCACCAACCAAACGCAAAGTTTGGCGGTCTGTGTTGAAGCGGCCAATTACTTCGCGGTCCAGAATATCACGGCTCAATGTGATTTCAGGTGTAATACCACTAGCAATTGCAGCGTCAATCTGTGCCCGAAGAGCAGTAGGAATAAACGCGTTATCAAGCGCAATTGGAATGTCATCGTTGAATGGGATACCGTCCGCATCGCCGGTTTGCTCGCGAACATACTTTGTTTCAGCATACATTTCGATGCCATCAGTCAGTTCGTAGCGGAACAAGCCGTTTACGTTAATACGGTCGATGTAAGGAACAATTGCAGCGTTAGGGTTGGCTGCCTGGATACCGTCACCGCCGGATGATTCAAACGGGTTGGAGATCACGCCAAAGTCGAATGCGCGAAGTGTACCGTTATTGAATACTTGCACCGCTGGAACGCCCGGGATCGAGCCTTCGCCGCCCAAGCCAACGATACCACCAAACACAGAGCCGCCAACAGCAGCATCGTACAGGGCAATAATTCCGTCAGCACTTGAGAAGTTGATCCGGAAGTCAGGAACAAAGACGTTGTCAGCGTTTCCATCACGGCCGAGAGCCGCTGTCAATTCTGGTGAGTTGGCGATCAGGTCGAAGAAGCCTTCGCCGAACGCATTAGGACGGTCATTCCGGTTAATGCGAGACTGGCGCGTATATTCTACGCTGAGAACCGCATTACCGCGATCGTCATCGAAGTTAACACCACCGGTCAATGCTACGAATACGTTGTCCGCATCGCCTTCATCAGAAAGCGAGTATTGCGCACGGTAGTCAAGACCTTCGAAATCGTCTTTCAAAATGAAGTTAACAACACCAGAAACCGCGTCAGCACCATAAACGGCTGAGCCACCACCAGTGGTGGTTTCAACGTTTTCGATCAACGCTACTGGAATGGTGGAAACGTTTACGTCTGCACTACCTTGAATAGCAGAAACGTGTCGACGGTTGTTGACGAGAACCAGCGTCCGGTTTGTGCCGAGGTTCCGCAGATTCAAACGACCAACACCAACGTCATCGTTAAGGTCACTTGCAAAACCTGTTTGCGTTGAGCCTGTTGCTGTCAGCGAGCCATTCAAGGCCGGAATTTCGCGGAGCAGTTTCGATACATCTGTTTCACCAGAGTCCCGAATATCTACTGCACCGATAACAACCACTGGGCTGGGTGCATTGATATCACGGCGAATAATCCGTGAACCGGTCACCACAACCTCTTCGATGCTTTCCTCTTCGTCAGCTGCGGCGTCTTGCGCATATGCGCCGGTGCCGAGTGCGAAACTAGCAACGAGTGTTGCCGCACTACCCATAAGAGCAGCGCGACGGAATTTTTTAAGTTCCTGAACCACGTTGTAATCCTTTTTTGGTTTTTACCCTTGAAAGACAGATCCTGGCTTGTAGCCCCCAAAATCGACGGATGTCTGCCTTTGCTGAGGCTATGCTAACGAGATATTTCGTATTCCCCGTGCAAAACTATACCAAACTTGCGCGCGGTGGACGGAAATAGGGCACTACTGTGACATACACAACACAGCAATGGCTCACATCCCGGTGCGGTGAACTAAACGCAAGTTTGGTTCGGAGTCAGGGAAATTTGAACTTTAAGGTTTGATTTACAGCTGAGCTGTACTACATTCTCAACTACAAATTATAGCGTACAAATAACAATAACTAGGCTTCAGCGAGGCTGTGCCTGTACGCTAACCATTCTTGGGACACATATACCCGGGGGTAGGGGATGAAGCGCATGTCGAAAGAGCTCAATATTTTGCTTGTGGCGGCTCAGGCGGAGCAGATGCCGTTTTATGATCGTCTGAGTCAGCGCTATTCGCTCACCGCCGTAGAATGCGGATGCAAAGCGCTCCACATCATGAATGACAAGCCGATTGATGTTCTGGTTACTGAGGCCGAATTGGCTGACATGACTGGCAATGAACTGATTGCAGAAGCCGCTTCCCACGTTGAAACTGCGGCTGGCGTTGTGATTCATGCAAACGTTCAGGATTGTATCATTGCAGAAAGTGCCACGCCTCAGGGTGGGTTGGTGGAACATCTCAACCTGCCTGTCGGTGAATTCACCCTATTCAGTGCAGTTGATACACTAGCGCGTCGCCGCAATATCTAAAGAAACCAACGCACTATTTAAGCGGTTTTCCAACCGCGCCCCAATCAACTATCTGGCAAAAGAAAACGGGGCCCGAAGGCCCCGTTCTGCATAAGTCTATGACGCTACTTCTTAGAAGTTTGCGTTGATACCGAACAGGAATGCACGGCCAACGAAGTCTGAGAAGTTCAGGTTGTTACCACCTGCCGCAGCAAGGCGAGTTGCGTTGCCGAGGTTGTCAAAGATGTTGTTCACTACGAAGCGAGCAGACACGTTATCCGTGATCGCATAACGAATTGTCGCGTTGTAAGTGTTGAAGTCTTTGAAGCGTGGGAACGTAGTCCGCTCGTCGGAGTTCTCGTTAGAGAACAGACCGCCAGACTCGTGACGCCACTGCAGCAAACCAGACCAACGATCGAGCTGGTAGCTAGCGTTAACCTGCCAACGGTGACGAAGGTGGTTACGCTCGCGGTCAAGAACGTCAAGGTCAGCTGAACCAACTTTCAGGTCTGATTTCAGAAGCAAGAAGTAGTTAGCTGTCAGGTTCATTGTACCGCCAAGGCTCTCAGAGATGTCAGCCAGGTCGAATGTATAGCTAGCATCAGTGATGATCGCTTCAAGACGGCGACGTGCAGCGTTTACCTGACCAGTGATGAAGTTTTCAAGCTGGAAGGTAGTCGCGTTACGCGTGAACTGCGAACAAGAAGGCTCATTCGGGAAGTTCGAGCTGTCGTAACAAGCGTTGGCAACCTGAGTTGCAGTCAAGCTTTGGATCACATCTGTCACCTCAATGTTGGTGTAGTCAGATGAAATCGTCAGGCCTGGAATGAAGTCAGGCTCAAACACGAAACCAAGAGTGTATGATTCTGACAGTTCGTTCTGCAGGGTTGGGTTACCGCCAGTGAAGCCAGGCTGAGACGCGTTTGTGATGATTGAGATATAAGTATCGAAATCAACACTTGGGTCCAGCGAGCCAGCAAGCGATGCGAATTGAGCTTCACAGTTTGCGCGACGAACAGCAGGGTTCGGGCCCGCACCGATAAAGCGGTTTTCACAAGGGTCTTGTGCGAAGTTGAAAGTTTGTACCTGAGGCGCAAACAGCTCAGTGATAGAAGGTGAGCGAATTGCTTCAGTGTAAGCACCACGGAAGGTGAATGCATCACCAATTCCTGGCAGGTTCAGGTTCAAACGACCACCAACAGTCCAAGTGTAGTCACCACCGGCAACAGAGTTGTCCACGAAGCGGACAGCAGCGTCGATCTGGAAGTTGTTAACTACAGAACCGATCGCATCGCCAAGGCCTTCACCGTTCGTTACGATTGGAAGCAGTGCCTCACCGTAAACTTCGTCAGTGTCGAAGCCACCGGCAACCGCACCAGTTGGTGCTGTTGGATCGATACCAATCTCAAGACCTTGGTCAACGTCAAAGCGACCACGCTCACGACGGTGAGTTACACCAACCGCAAGTGCAAGTGGACCAGCTGGCAAATCAATGATGTCGCCAGCAATGCTGCCTTCAATCACTGTTTGCTGCAGAGCCAAAGTAGAGATGTTGTTCTGGATCAGGTAATCACGAACGTCATCACCGAACTGTGCGTAACCAAGAATGTTGATCGGCACACACTCTGTGATGTCAGACGGAGTAGCTGGCGTAGTGATGCCACCTGGCTGATCTGGAACACCGTCGCCGAAACCTTCAACAGAAGAACGACAAACCGGGCGACCAGTTACAGGGTCAGCAATCGCGTCCACTGCGAGACCATAACGAACACCGTTGATGTTAGCGTTAGAAGTCGTCGCATTGGTTTCACCGTAGCTGTAAGACAAGTCCCAGTTCCAAGAACGACCGAAGGCTTCAAAGTCACCTTCAAATCCGGTTACGAAACGGAAGCTGTCTTGGTCACGGCTGTTGCGGTTACCTTCCTGAATGTCAGTGTTGGTACGCGTGATGTTCAGGAACTGATCAGAATCATCTGTTGGATCGTAGATGCCGTTCAGCTCAAATACGTCGCGCATTTCATCAGTAACAAACGGGTTGTCACGGATGTTTACAGCGAGTGTACCGTTTGCACCCGGACGGAAGAAGAACGTTGACCAAGAAGGCTGGTTGATCTCATCAGTAGATTCTGAACGAGAGTAAGCAGCTTCAGAGAACCAACGAATGTTGTCCGTGATGTCAAAGTGCGACAGCTGAGTGAAAGTGTAACGCTCAAGTGGTGAAACGAGAGTGTTTGCTTCGTTTGTTGACAGAACGTATGGGTTGTTGATCGCGTTAGAACCAACTGAGAAGAAGATGCTGTTGTTACCAGCTTGGTCAGTTGGGCGAGTACCAATGTTGGCAACCGCAGCGTCAACAAGGCCACCATTCAGGCCAAAGATCAGTGGAACACCAACGCCGTTACCGTCTGCATCACGGCCACCGCTGAACAGCAGACCAAAGTCAGACGCACCAAGTTGGTGGAATGGACCAGCAAGTGGAACACCAGATTCAAGAACCTGGAATACACCGATGTGGTCAGTTACGAAACGCGTATCAGGAATACCGTCCGCAGCACCTGTGTTTGGCTCGTTTGCAACGAAGCCAGCACCGCGTGCCAGGAATGGACGCTCACGCGTGATCAAACCGTCTTGACGAGCGTATTCCATGGAAACAACCACGTTACCACGACCGTCGGCGAAATTGCCGCCAACCAGTGTACGATAACGGTAGTTTTCAGCGTCGTTGTTATCAGAGATACCGTATTCGAGGTCAACGTTCAGACCTTCGAAGTCATCTTTCAAGATAACGTTAACTGTACCGGCAATCGCATCAGAACCGTAAATCGGAGCACCACCAGTGTAGATGGTTTCAATGCGGTCGATCAGTGCAGTTGGGATGGTGTTCAAGTCAACCTGAATACCAGAACCGGCAACACCGATGCCTGTCACAGATACGGAGCTTTGTGATACAACGCGGCGACCATTGACCAGGGTCAGCGTACGCTGTGAACCCAGACCAAAGGCGTTCACGAAGTTCTGACCAACGTTCTGGCCAGCCTGGCCACCGTTTTCAGAAGCACCCGGAATACCGAATGATGGAAGTTGGTTGAGGGCCTGTGCAACGTTGTTGAAGGCACGCAGTTCAAGGAACTCGCTGTCCACAACTGTTGCCGGGTTTACTGTATCAAAGCCAGTACGCTTAATACGGGAACCCGTTACGACAACTTCTTCAACTTCGAAGTCCTCGTCGTCTGCCGCGGCGTCTTGCGCGTATGCTGGGTTAACACCAGCTACGCCCATAGCGCTCAGCAGAGTGCAAGCTGTGCCCAATCGCAACTTGCGCTTAAACTCATCTGTATGAGCCATATTAACTCCTCCCAAGGATGTTTCGAGAAACTACCCAATAGATTTAAAGAAAGTCTCAGCAAAATCATGGTGGTGCGCCGAAACGCCCTAAATCCCACTGAGCCCACGCTAGAGAATGAAAAGTTTCACACGTAAGTAAAGGTGAGATGGGCCAAAACGTTCACAAAAGTTTAAAACGCGAACCGCACTGTTGCGATTCAGCCACATTTGTCGAGTCGTGCGCCAAGTTGTTGCCGCTAAAGCGCCAAGATGCGCGCTTTTTGTACCTATGGTTTAGCCATTTTCTTGGCTGCAGAGAGCCACTTGCGCTCCTCGATTCAGCACATCAAATGTTCACATTGTTGCTTCAGAGCATGCTGGCAAGCGCTGTACCAGTGCTGAATTTTGAGCCTTAACGGATACGCTTCACCCGACCTGGGCGACCGCGCATGCCTTCAATGTAAGCGATGAAACCGCCCATGATGTTGCGCTTAATGCGAATGGATTTTGATCGCTTGGGCACGATGAGATGCGATCCTTTGACCTCTTTCCAAACTTGGCCATTGGTCATAAGGAAATAGTATCTGCCAGCTGCGTCGCGCCATTTGTGAGTGAACTGGAAAGTCTGTTCCTTGGGCGCCTTCTTCTTGTTGCGCTGCTCGTCGCGCTCTTCAATCTGCTGTCTGTTCAGGCCAAAATCGGAGGTGCGAACATCAACTGAGCTTTGGCGTTGGCCGCCCTCTTGACTGCGGGCACTGCCCTCTGGTCGGTTGGCTTCTCGCTGTTTCAAAATAGCAATGACCGCGTCGTAGCACTCTAATTTGTCAGCAGAATTTTTGATTTTCTCGCACGCCAACAGGTCTCTGATTTGATCTTCGCTTTGCGCAGAAACTGCTGGTGCGGTAGCCAGGCCTGCCAACAATAAAATTGAAGTTGCTGCTGCTGTGTTCGTAAAACCTTGTGTCATCATCAAACCCGAAACTTGTTAAGCCTTTTTACTAAAGCGGCCAAATAAACTCGCGCACATACTGTTCATTGAATGAAAGCAATTTCAACCATAATTCGAGTTTTTGGCAGCAAGTAGGCAGTGTTCATCTAATCTGCTGTGGATTGCTCAGCAAATTCAATCGGCTGGCTGGTCTGAGCCAGCACAGCGTCCAGTGTCAAAATTCGGTCAATATCATGGACAATTGAGGCGCGGTTTGCGCGGAAGGATTCTAAATCTCTTCCTTTCAGTGTTCGTCCTGTAGGCAGCTTCAGCGTAAGCGGGTTGGTTTGTTTGCCGCCCACAAGAACCTCATAGTGTAGGTGTGCGGCTGTAACCCTGCCAGTGGCTCCGGAATATCCGATTATCTGACCTTGTTTTACCCGCTGGCCGCGTTTAATGCCGCGGCCAAACTTGCTAAGGTGCCCATAGGCGGTTTTGTAGCTTCCGTTGTGTTTGATACGGACATAATTGCCGTAGCTGCCGTTTCTGGCAGCCATCTCGATGACACCGTCTCCAGCCGCCATGATGGGCGTGCCAGTCGGAGCGCGGAAATCAACACCTTTGTGCATGCGCGTATAACCAAGCACCGGGTGCTTGCGCTTGCCATACCGAGACGTGACCACGGCCACGTCAAGCGGCGTTTTCATCAAAGCCCGTCGGGTACTCTCGCCCGATTCATCAAAGTAACCACCTTCGCCGTCATCAGCCTGGAACCAGGTGGCCTTCAAGGGGCGGCGTTTGAGGCCAAGGTCAACATGCAGAATGCGACCATTTTCCATGTCATCAAAATCTGGCGCATAACGACGTTCAAAATAGACTTGAAAGGTATCGCCTTGGCGGATTTCGCGTTCGAAATCGACGTTGAAACTCATCATGCGGATGAGTTCAATAATGACGCTGTCTGGTAAACCTTCTCGCTTTGCCGACAAATAGAGATTGTCAGTTATCGTGCCTTCAACAAGGTGCGTAAGGGCAATGGTCTCTACCGCAGTGCGCTTGGCTTCATAGGCTTCGCTGCGCCGGATGACCGTTGCCTGGTCTGCAAAGTTGTCCCGAAGCTGCAGGCGTTCAATTTGGTTGCCGTCAATGGCATTTCTTTTGAGTTGAATCAGTTGTCCGCGCTGGAGTTTGCGTAGATCGGTCAACCCACCCAAAGCGTTCACTGCAGCATGAGCATTGCCACGGGCAATTTTTGCGCGCTGTAGAAGGCCGATAAGCGTTTCGTTGCGTTGTAGTCGATAATCTTCGAGGGGAGGCTCAGCAGGTGGCGGGGGTGCAGGTTGCGATTGTGGTGCGGACTGCTGTGCAGACGCCGCCACTTCAGTCTCTATCATGGGCGAGGGTGTTTCATACCCCGCGTGATTGCTGACATTAAGGCCGATGACGGCGGTGAGGCCCAGCCCTGCCAGGGCCATAAAGCCCGCAGGTGATTCGCTTTTTCTGATTACATCCAGCAGCGGCAGCTGTTTTGCTGAGCGCCAGACCTTCTCAGAGATCTCTTTTATAAAAAAAACAAAGGAGCGCATCCTACCTCTCACTAATAACAACGGCCGCCCCGGCCCCGGATGATTCTTTTAATGTCATCTCTGCCTAACGGTTGTTTACCTGTTTATATTATAAAGGGCAACTTTGACATGTTTCTCGGCCCAAGCCGTCAGTGTTTCTAAAATTTGGGCTCAAGGAAATATAGGGTTTCTGCGGGTTTGCGGCGGGCTCAGGAAAAAAACGACATTTTCTCAAAAAAAGCCCTTGCGTTTATCTCGGGCCGGCTCTAGAAACCGCTCCACCGACGCGGTCAGCCGCTCGGCATCTGGCGCGAAGCCAGCCTGCTGAGCGGTCGTGTTGGTCACCAAAAAGACCTGGTTAAGTAGCATTTGCTGTCTTGACATTATGATGGGAGACATCATATACAGGTCGCCTTGCCGCACGCTGACGAAATGTCCGGTCCGGCGCAGCCTGAATTGATAAGACTAGCAAGACTGGCATTGCCGGTTCGGGTGTTTTTTGCTCTTTGACATTGTGATATTGGAAGGGAGATGTGGACGGTGGTCTGGTTGATCATCATCTATATTTCCGAGATGGTTCGCCTGCTTTTACGGGTAGGTTAATCATCAGCTATTTCGGTTTCCTTAACCGGAAT